>NZ_CP133720.1:0-2400000 GCF_031326225.1 Undibacterium cyanobacteriorum
AAGCCAATCAAAAAATTGCCACCATAAGCGCTTTGATGTTTCAATCAGACTTAATAATCGTGGTAAAACCTGATTTGGTTTTCCGGTATCCATGTTAATTCTCCTCAGGCTTCACTTGCTCAGTAGCCGAGTTCTTTGTTTGACGATCTTCTTTACCAACGAAACATTTCAATAAAAGAGAACCAAACACAAACCAATTTGCCAAGCTATGTAAGAACAGACATGAGCCAGCGATCAAGATCAATAAACACGCTAAGAACATTTTTCCCCAGCTAACGTGGATGACCCAATCAAGATAGTGTTCCCACAAATACTCGGCGGTTTCACCAACGTTCTTTACAAAATCCAGTAAAGGATTGTGTGTTCGATATTTGTCATGCGAATCATTCGAACGAAAATTTTGTTGAGAATTAAATTCTTCTTGTGTGTTTGAATTTGTTTGCTGATGATCTTGAGTCTGTTCGGTTTCTTTAAACTGAACGTCTTCAATTTGAGGTTCGATTTTTTCGACTTTATCGCTGTTGTTTGATGGTGTGAGTTCCATGATGTTCTCCTCCTGTTAAGAAACAAAACGCTGTTTCGATGTCTGCAGAATAGCAAGCACAAAATCAAGTTCCTAGCAGGCTGCGACTAAGAGACAAAACACGGGTATCAAACGTCAAATCAAAAGATAAATGGAAAATGGGATGCGGAAAATTAAGGTTCTTTTTCCTCAAGAATTAAGAAAAGTAAAACTTAATGGTGAGATAAATTGAGGGTTTCAAAGAGGATTTCGCCTACAATGATGGCTTTTGGATGGTTCAATTAAAACTATGTTTAGACTCAATTTTTTCTTCGCTTTGATTTTACTGCTTAGTGCATGTAGCCCGAAGTTTGACTGGCGTGAAGTTAGGCAGGAGGAAAATCGCTTTCAAGTTCTCATGCCAGGTAAAGCCGCAAATCTTAAACGTGACATTAGTCTCGATGGAATTAAGACAACCATGCATATGACAGCTAGCGAAGTCGAAGACATTAGTTTTTTAGTCGCTTATGTACATCTACCGACTGATCAAAACGATATCGAAAATAGTAAAAAACAACAGGCTATCGCTTTGAATGCTATGAAAATGGGCATGCTCAAGAATATTCAAGGAGAATGGATTTCGGGTACCAATGCAGCTAAGCCAAACAATACTGAATTAGCAATCGGGAACTCGACTAGTGGCAAGAAGTTGAAAATGCTAGCGCGCTTCGAACAAAGAGGTGAATATGTGATTCAAGTAATTATGCTAGGTAACGAAAAATCTTTTACTCAGGATGCTGCGGAGATGTTTTTCGATTCTTATAAATGGAATCCTTAACATAAAAAATAATTATGCTAGTTACATTTCAAACTTCTGCAACAGGCGAAATTACGATGTACCAATCACATATTGGTCCCGTGTTGGAAAAATTAGGTAAACACGTCGAACAAGGTGTCATTACGGTCGGTGAACTCGATAGTTTTATTCAAGCATTTGAAAAAATAATGGCCGAGGATCGTCAACAGCGCGCAACCGAAGTGGAAATTGATGATGATGAACTTGATGAAATCGACAAGAAGAAAAAAAGAGATTTCGTAAGTTTGTCTGCACGTCTTTTTCCTCTATACGAAATGCTCAAAGTCGCCCAGAAAAAACAAAAGGAAGTTATTTGGGGCGTCTAAGCAATGAGCGCACATGTTGAAAATACCGAGGAATTTTTTATTCAGAGCAGTGATGGTCTCCGCTTATTTGTGCGCGATTGGAAACCTGAAAAACGACACAAAAAAATAGGTGTCGTGATCGTGCATGGCTTGGGAGAACATTGTGGACGTTACATTCACATTGCACGATTTTTCTGCACCTTAGGATTCACTGTACGTTGTTTTGATCAAAGAGGGCATGGTCAATCAGATGGTCGCCGTGGTGATACCAGAACAGCTGCAAGTAATCTTGAAGATTTAGGCCTCATAATTGACGATTTTTCAGAGCAGCTTGATCAAGAGCCTCTACTATTTGGACATAGTATGGGAGGGCTTTTCGCTTGCCATCATGCATTGAGTAAACCACATAGCATCACTGGATTGATTTTGGTTTCGCCCGCTTTGTCTGTCAAAATTAATCGATTCCAAAGTTTTCTATTTGCTTTAGCATCGAAATTTTTTCCACATCTAGGTGTGGCACATGGCACTAACGGTAAGTATTTATCACACGATGATGAGGTCGTATATGAATATCAAAATGATCCCTTAGTCCATACGAAGATTAGTGCAGCTCTTTTTAAAAGCATGTTGACCTCGATGAAGTATGTTCATGCGCATCCGCATCAATTGAAGGTCCCTTTGTTACTGATGATCGCGGGAGATGATCAAATCGTAGACAGTAAAGGTGCGCAAAACTTTGCTGAGCATCTGGATCATAGACTTACAGCGGCAAGTGCGACCACAATCACGTATGCACATTTTTATCACGAAATATTTAACGAATTAGATGCCATTAAGGCTTTTGATGATCTACGAACTTGGTTGGATCAGAAGAATTTGATGCCTAGCCAATAAAGAATAGTTTATTAAAGAGTAGTTTATGACTGAATCCACGCGAAAAACCTTAACACGACCAATCATTAGTAAGCCAGCGAAGCTAGCGAAATCAGCTAGCACAAAGAAACCTCATCGGGCCTCGCAAACTGTTAATGAAAATCGGAAACCTCGTCAAACTCCTTACGATATCAAACCCGATACAAGGGTTTCGATCAGTCCAGATCAACCAGAATTATTAGCTCTCAAAGCTGATTCCTTAGCTCTTAGCTTATCTGCGGCTGCACAGGCGGTATCTTACGTGTTAGATGGGACGGCCCTTCCACAGGCTTTGTCCCGGGTTTTTGCTCAAGAAGAATACACGCCGCAAATGCGGGGTGCTATTCAAGACATTTCATATCGCACGATGCGCCAAGTGGGGCGAGTTGATGCGCTCATCACTTTGATGACGAATAAACCTGTTGAGCCTCCCTTGCTGTATAGCTTGTTGTGCTGTGCTCTGAGCTTATTAGTTGTCGAAGCTGATGAAACACCACCGTATAGCGAGTTCGTGGTGGTCGATCAAGCCGTTAACGCGGCTTCTTCAAATAGTCATATGGTATTTGCTAAAGGAATGGTCAATGCTGTCCTTCGGCGCTTCCTGCGAGAAAAAGAAAGTCTCATTCCAACGGTCTTGAAACAACCAGCCGCCATGTGGAATTACCCACAGTGGTGGGTCGATCAAACCAAAGCTGCTTATCCGGATACTTGGCAAGCCATCCTCAAGTCGGGTAATTTGCCACCACCGATGACCTTGCGCGTAAATCGCCGGATCTCGAACATAGAGTATTACCTTAAGACGCTCAAAGAGCATGGGATTGAGGCTAAACAAATTGGCCCATCGGCGATTCAGCTAAAGCGACCATTACCGGTTACGCAAATTCCTGGTTTTGAACAAGGTGTTGTTTCGGTACAGGATGCGGCAGCACAGTTAGCTGCGCCTCTACTCGATCTTCAAGATGGTATGAGAGTGCTTGATGCATGTGCCGCTCCAGGTGGTAAAACTGGGCATATTCTTGAACTGGCTCAAGTTGAATTACTAGCAATCGAAACGGATGCTAAACGGATTGAGCGCATTCACGAAAATTTAGCGCGATTACAATTATTTGCCGAAATTAAGCAAGGCGACGCAAGTCGCATGAATTGGTGGGATGGGAAAGCTTTTGATCGAATACTTGCTGACGTTCCTTGTACAGCCTCAGGTGTGGTGAGACGGCATCCTGATATTCGCTGGTTGCGTAGAAAGTCAGATGCCGCGCAATTGGCGGTCACTTCGACCCGAATTCTCGACAATTTGTGGAAGATGCTGAAACCAGGTGGAAAACTCCTATTGGTGACTTGTTCAATTTGGCCGATTGAATCAGAAAAACAAGCGCAATCTTTTGCTGAGAGACATGGTGCACGACGTTTTCCAGCGCCTGGTCAGTTGCTACCGACGTCAGATCCAGACAACGAACATGATGGTTTGTTTTATGCCCTCTTTCAAAAACCAGAGGAATGAACTTTGTTTCAAGTTATCATGTCAATTGTGATACAGGTGAGACGTAATCAAACAAACTGACATGTGGGTTAAGCAATTTTTAAATGCTACGTGGAAAACATTCTTGGGCAATGTAGTTCGCTCAGGCATGCTCCTGCTCGCTATTTTCTGTTTGAGTTTTTCTTGTGTTGATTCGGTGCGTGCCGAAGGTATCGAAGTCACCACCGCAAAATTGGAAGCATCCGATGATGGCTATCGCGTGCTGGTTGGTTTCGCATTTGAATTAGGAAGTGACGTCCGCGCGGCTATTAATGAGGGTATTCCAGTTTCCTTTATTGCCGAAGTCGAAATTAATCGACCGCGGTGGTACTGGTTTGATGAAAAAACCATTCGTTCTACACAGACCATTAAGATTCAATATGATTTGTGGCGACGGCAATATACCGCCGCGGTGAACGGTGGATTGAAGCAAAACTTTACGACCTTAGATGAAGTGATCAATCTGGTCAAACAACCGCGTCGATGGTTGGTTGCAGAAAAAAATGGCTTGAGTGCAGGGGCGAACTATAACGTTGCTGTGCGACTTAAATTAGACAGTAGTCAATTATCAAAACCTATGTTGTTCACGAGCTTGAGCAATAGTGGTTGGCGTCTTTCATCTGATTGGAAGCGGTTTACATTCAAGGTGGAAGAGAAGTGACAAGGTTTCTTAAGTATGGCCTCTTAATCGGCGGCGCTTTGATGAGCGTCTTGTTTTTTTTCCTCATCACAGCGACCGAGAATTCCAGCCGTTTTCTCGCCTCCAATAATACTTTTACTTTGTTATTGATCGCTAATGCGGTGGTAGCAGCAGGTCTCCTCGCGATGGTATCAGCATTGCTTTGGCAATTGATACGTCGCTATCGTCAACGCGAATTCGGTTCGCGCATCATGACGCGCTTGGTTATTTTGTTTGCTCTAGCGGGAATTCTCCCCGGTTCACTGATCTATATCGTTTCGGTTCAGTTCGTCACGCATTCAATTGATTCATGGTTTAGTGTGAAATTGGATCCGCTCTTAAACTCAGGGATTAATCTCGGTGATACGGCGCTTCAGTACACCTTGAAAGATTTGGAATCCAAAGCGCGTAGTATGGCGAATCAATTGTCTGATCCATCGGACGCTAGTCTGCTGCCAATTCCAATTAAGCTATCTCGGATTCGCGAACAAATGCAAATTCAAGAGGCGACTATTATTTCCGCGAAAGGAAAATTGATCGCAACAACGAACGCCAAACGCGGTAGCTTTATCCCAGAAATGCCATCGATAAGCATGATTCGTGCGGCTCAGTTGGAAGGGAAATTCGCTCAGATTGGTAGTCACAATGATCATACTGGCGAAGATCCAAGTAAGAATCTGTTTACCGAAACGCATAACAAAGCAGGTGCGGATGCGGCTAATCAGGAGTTTTTGCGCGTCATCGTAGCGCTTCCGTCGATGGGCCTGAACAATCTGTTTCAGAACGAAACGAACTATCTACAAGTCATTCAACCGATACCAGAATCCTTAGATTCTCAGGCAAAGGTTTTCACAACCGCTTATGTCGAATTTAAAGAGCGCTCATCAAGTCGTGAAGGTCTCAAGACCATGTATTTGGTCACGCTGACTTTGTTACTGTTGTTGGCAATCTTTGGTGCTATCACTGCAGCGTTTTTAATTTCAAGTCAATTGGCATCACCCTTACTGATGTTAGCCGAGGGTACCAAGGCTGTTGCAGAGGGTAATTTGTCGCCGCGCCCTATCGCGACCACATCGGACGAATTAGGTAGTTTGACGCAATCGTTCAATACGATGACCCGACAATTATTTGAAGCACGTCAAACGGTTGAAAAGAATCGAACTGAGTTAGAGAATGCAAAAGCCTACTTAGAGTCGGTCTTGGGCAACATGTCTGCTGGCGTGATGGTGCTGGATCAAAACTGGTGCTTGGTGACCTGTAATCATTCGGTTGAACGTATTTTGAAGCGACAATTTAACGCCGATATTGGACGACCGCTTGCACAAATTGAAGGTATGCATGTGTTCGCTGATGCGGTTGATAAAGCATTCTCAGAGCAACAAGCACAGTCAGTTGGTGGTGAACAACAGGAGCACTGGCAACAGCAAATCGAATTGCCAAATCCAAGCTTGACTCGAATAGATGGGCAAACGCAAGGGAGTTCGGAATCTGAAGTTGAAAAAGGTCTCACCTTGTTGGCCCGTGGATCTCATCTACCGATCGCTTCTGGTATAGGTTATGTCATCGTGTTTGACGACATCACCAATATTATTTCTGCTCAACGTTCCATTGCTTGGGGTGAAGTAGCACGTCGACTCGCGCATGAAATTAAGAATCCATTGACGCCAATTCAGCTGTCGGCAGAACGATTGCAAATGAAGCTGTTCGATAAATTAAACGAGTCGGATGCGCAATTTCTCAATAAAAGCACAACCACAATTGTGAATCAAGTTAGTTCGATGAAGCGCATGGTGGATGATTTCCGTGATTACGCCAAAATCCCTCAGGCCGTTCTCTCTCGTATTAATTTAAGTGCTCTGATCGATGATGTTCTGCACCTGTATTTATCCGGTGATGGACGCGATATTATTCATTTGAAGTTAGCCCCTCATCTTCCAACGATTATGGGTGATGCGACGCAATTGCGTCAGGTGATTCACAACTTATTACAAAACGCGCAGGATGCGGTCTTGGAAAATCCTAAGTCAGACCAGATTCCACGGATTGATGTTGTCACTGAAATTGTGCATTATGTCAGCGCTGATAAATCTGAACGGGTAGCGATTAGGCTATCTGTGATTGATAACGGCCCAGGATTTTCCACAAAAATTCTGGCCCGTGCATTTGAACCATATGCGACTTCTAAACCAAAAGGTACAGGTTTGGGTTTAGCGATGGTGAAAAAAATTGTGGATGAGCATGGGGGTAAAATCGATATTCAAAATCGCACTGACACAAACGGTGCAAAAGTATCGATTTTGCTGTTAAAGTTAGCACCGGAATTAAACACCTAAGAATTAATTCAGGGCTTTAACGCTGAAAGCTTCCTTAGAGAAGAACAGCAAATTAAAATGATCGTGGTAGGGTTTAGGGTACATTTATGGCAAACATATTAGTAGTCGATGACGAGATGGGAATCCGAGAACTACTCTCGGAAATTTTGGGTGACGAGGGACACGTTGTTCAATTGGCTGAAAATGCCCAACAAGCACGCGAAGCAAGGGCTCAAGCAAGACCTGACTTAGTTTTGTTGGATATTTGGATGCCTGATACCGACGGTGTCACTTTGCTTAAAGAATGGCAGCGCGATGGTCTATTGACGATGCCAGTAATTATGATGTCGGGACATGCAACCATTGATACTGCAGTGGAAGCTACTAGAATTGGTGCTTTGAATTTCCTCGAAAAACCGATCGCCCTCCAGAAACTGTTAAAAGCAGTTCAGCAAGGATTGACCCGAAATATTGAACCTCCACGCCCAGTGACACCGATTAGTCGTATCAGCACAATGGATACGCCAGCGAGTCCAGCGCCAGTAGCTCAATTTTCTCAGCCTGCTCAAACATTCGATAACCGTGATTTCTCTCTCGGTAATCAAATGATGCAGAATAACCAGCACAACTTTGGAAGCTTATCGTTCGATCTTCCACTGCGTGAAGCACGTGATGCGTTTGAGCGTATCTACTTTGAGTATCATCTGCATCGAGAAGGCGGCAGTATGACGCGCGTTGCTGAAAAAACAGGTTTAGAGCGCACGCATTTGTATCGCAAGCTTAAGCAATTGGGTGTTGAGTCCGTTAAATATGGTAAGCGCGGCGAATAAGCCGATTACCGTTACATTGATTGCAGGTTCATCTTACTCACACCGAGAAACATGGATCTGCAATCAAATATCCCAACTTCCCGCGCAAAAAATTGGCGTCCTTTTAGAAGGGCTTCCCCAAGGCGATTTTTTGCTCGAGCCTAGTCAGAATCTCCTTCTTGAACGACTCGCATCAGGATGTTTTTGTTGCGTTGGAAATCTGGTTGTCCGAGTAGTGCTAAATCGTTTGATTCGCTCAAAAACCTCGCACATTTTCATCGGTTTAAGCCTAGCCGAACACCTCGCGTCTTTTAAGACATTTCTCCAAGATTCTTCATACCAAGAGCTTATTCAATTTGAATCAGAGCATATTTTGTCTTCTTGAAATATGTATTGATTAAGCGATTCACTAGTTTCGTTTTTCTTTCTTTTGCTCCCTAAAGTTCAACCCTTGCCGTGCCGTAACTATTAAGGCGGATAGGCAAGCGTGTCTGCAAAAAATGACCTTGTTTAGTGGTCATCAGATCAAATGATAAGCACCTCGGAAGTTTGTTTTTGGTCTTACTCACCGCAATGTGAAAGGATGAATAAAATGAACATTATTTATAACAGCGATCAATATAGTGTGGTCGAATTCGGTGCTGAGTCTGAACATGAAGCCTTGCGCTTTGGTGGGTATGAAATTACGGACAAAGCAGTGCGTCGTGAATGTTTTATAGGGGGGCTGCTCGCAGAAACCTTCCGGCATGACGTTCAACAACTGATTTCAAGCGAACCAAGCATAGAAGAAATCGATGAATTTCTTGGCAAATTCGATTCCTATATGGGACAAAATATCTCGTTGCATTGAACTTCTTGCGTCGCTTGGCAAGCGAGAGCTTGGAACATACCGTCCTCGGTGCGCTGGAGTCAAAAAAACAAAAGGGAAATGCTTGGCATTTCCCTTTTTACTTGTGCTATCGTTGACACCCTGCTTCGGTGCAAAATTAGCATGCTGATGTTGAATTAGACGAGGCAAAAAAAAACCCGCTAGCTAGGCTGCGGGTTTAAGTCCAAACCTTTTTGGGAGGTGTTGGAGGAGACAGGTATTAATGTATCGCAGTGCAGCAAAATAGTCTCGCTGCTTTTTCGTATATCAATCATCATTTTCGTGAATATCTCTGGGCTATTTTGACTTTTCCCCAGTGAAGCTGAAAACGCCGACTAAAATTAGAAATCACCCTCTAAATCACCGAGTAGATCGGTTCATTATTGAGCCCAGAAGAATGGCCGCTAAGTTATATGAATTACTTATGCCAAATTCTAAGTTCCTTCCTTAAAATAATGAATCATGAAAGACAGAATAAATCTGGAGATGCAGATGCAAGTGTTTGACCCAATTCTCAGTATTAATGAAGAAATTATCAAAATTCGACGACAAATCCATGCACATCCTGAACTTTGCTTTGAAGAAGTAAAGACGGCGGAATTGGTCAAAGCCAAATTGACCGAATGGGGAATTAGTTACATCGAAGGCTTAGCAGATACTGGGGTAGTCGGCATTATCAAAAAAGGCGAAGCGGGTCGTGCAATTGGTTTGCGCGCTGATATGGATGCCTTGCCAATGCAAGAAATTAATCAGTTCCCACACGCTTCAGTCCACCCGGGAAAAATGCATGCATGCGGTCATGATGGCCATACCGCGATGTTGCTTGGCGCAGCCCACTACTTGCAGTACCACGCGGAGTTTGATGGCACGGTGTATTTGATATTTCAACCCGCGGAAGAAGGCGGCGGTGGTGCACGACGGATGATCGCCGAGGGTCTATTCGAAAAATGCCCAATGGAAGCGGTGTTTGGACTGCATAATTGGCCTGGCCTTCCCGCCGGAAGTTTTGGTGTACGCGAAGGCGCTTTAATGGCTTCTTCTAATGAGTTTAAAGTAATCGTGCATGGTAAAGGCGCTCACGCAGCACAACCTCAAAAAGGTATCGATCCAGTGATGATCGCAGTGCAAATCGCGCAAAGTTGGCAAACCATTGTGAGTCGAAACCTTAATCCCCTCGAACCTGCCGTCTTATCCCTCACGCAAATTCATACTGGGAGCGCTACCAACGTCATTCCAGATGATGCAACAATGATCGGCACAGTCAGAACCTTTAGCATCGCTGCCCTTGATTTGATCGAGCAGCGGATGCGAACCATCGCGGAACAAACCGCCCTCGCCTTTGATGCACAAGTCGAGTTTCAGTTTAAGCGCAATTATCCTCCCTTGGTGAATCATGCCTCTCAAACCGAATTCGCGGTAAAGGTGATGCAAGACTTGGTGGGTAGCGACAAAGTCAACGCGAACGTGGAAGCGACGATGGGAGCGGAAGATTTCGCTTATATGCTGCAAGCCAAACCTGGTTGCTATGTCTTTTTAGGGAATGGTGATGGTGATCATCGAAGTGCGGGGCATGGCTTAGGCCCCTGCAATTTACATAATCCTAGCTATGATTTTAATGATGACTTACTACCGATCGGTGCAAGTTATTGGGTAAGCCTGGTGCAGAAGTACTTTGCAAAATAAGTCCAACTGGTACCAGCAATACGGACACTAGCAAAATTAATGTGTCATGCGAGATTATCAAAACAAAGGGCAGATCGAAATCTGCCCTTTGTGTTTTTATGATGAAAAATTTTGGTGCAAAATCAGTGCTTAGAATTCATCCCAATCGCCACTATCATCGTTTGCCACTTTCGCTGGCTTGGCGCCGATACGAGGAGCGCTAGCTCGCGCTGGCGCTGGTCTTGCCGCCGGAGCGCGACCAATATTCATAGAGCCCTGGGCGTTATTAAGTTTGAAGACATCAAGTGCTTTAGTCAGCAATTCGGCTTGTTCCTCCAAGGACTCGGCCGCAGCTGCAGCCTCTTCAACGAGAGCCGCGTTTTGCTGCGTCATTTCATCCATTTGATTGATCGCCGAGCCAATTTCTTGGATACCAGAACTTTGTTCTTGGCTAGCTGCAGTAATTTCAGCCATGATATCGCTCACGCGCCGCACCGACGCTACGATTTCACCCATAGTTTGACCGGCTTGATCGACCAACGCTGAACCAGCTGTGACCTTGTCGACCGAATCACCGATTAAGGCTTTAATTTCTTTCGCTGCTGCAGCGCTGCGTTGGGCCAAACTACGTACTTCAGAGGCGACCACGGCAAAGCCGCGACCTTGTTCTCCCGCACGGGCAGCTTCAACGGCCGCATTCAAGGCCAAAATATTGGTTTGGAACGCAATGCCATCAATCACGCTAATAATGTCGACAATTTTCTTAGATGACTGATTAATGTCATCCATGGTTGTAACGACTTGGCTAACGACCTCACCGCCCTTCACCGCAACTTCAGAGGCGGTTTCCACCATCTTATTGGCTTGACGAGCATTGTCGGCATTTTGTTTGACTGTCTCGGTCATCGTCTCCATTGACGAAGAAGTTTCTTCTAAGCTGCTTGCTTGAGACTCAGTTCTTGACGACAAGTCAGTATTTCCCGAGGCGATTTCAGCGCTAGCGACTTTGATCGTTTCAGCTGAAGTCTTGATGTCAGACACCATGTTTTGCAAGCGAGTCTGCATCTCGCTGAGAGCGGCCAACAAACTACTGGTATCGCCTGGTTCCACATCGATGCGCATAGTCAGATCGCCTGACGCGACTGCTGAGGCGATCTCTTGTGCGTACTCAGGTTCGCCGCCTAGTTGTTGCCAAATAGTGCGAATAATAAAGAAGGACACCACACCCAAAACCAAAACCACAAAGACGCCAGAAATGATCACGGTCCACAGTACGCGACGCACATTGTCATTACTGTTGTCGACGCCCGCAGTGAATTGATTCTGAGCGGCTTCGACGGTCTTGCTAATGTCTGTTTCAAGTACCTTGAGCGAGTTCTGCATTTGCCCGATGGCTGCTTGTGGGTCGCCCTGGTCCATACCCAACATGATCTTGGCTACTGTCACAGCGGGACCGTAATAGGCATCGAACTCCTTGTTCAAGCGATCGCCTAAGGCTTGTTGGCCAGGCAGCGCCCCCAAAGCTTTGAATTTCTCTCGAACCTTCTTGGCGCGCTCACCGACGGCGTCGATGCCTTTTTTGTCATCTTCGCCGACAGCCTGTTTTAGGGAGTCCACAATGCCTTGGACATCGGTCTGAATGACCTTGACCTTATCCAACACAGGATAGTCAATCTTTTCAGTAGTCTTAATGGAGTTGATCGCTGTTGTAGAAAAATACACACTGGCGGCAATTCCCACACCAAAAATGACGGTGGCGACGATAGGGAGCGCCCAGATTCTGCGTTTGATGCTCATCAAAAAACCTCGACTTATGTTGTTAGTGAAAACGTCTAGGAGTGAGCTTTTATACCAATTCCTCAAGTGGCGAATTTGGTAGTGAAGCGCGCTATTCGTTTCCGGATAACGTCAGTGAATTACTTTTGAAAATGAGACACGCTTTGTTGGAACACAAAGTTCTTGCTATTGTAGGGCTGAGAGCAAATTGATTTTGTCAAATATCGTGACGACGATAGTCCTTAAGTGACAGCGAATATCGAATCGGATACTTTTCAAGTGCATTTGAAGTCGCCCCAATTTTCTTACTGCTAAGTAACAGTGTAAGGCAATGCCATAAAAAATGTGAAAATCTTATTGCTGCAGATTAATGTTCTTTGAGGGCTCGTCGATACTGTATCGCTTCTGCCACATGTTGTTGTTTTATGACCGCATGGTTTGATAAATCAGCAATAGTTCGTGCGAGTTTAAGCACACGATGAAAGGCACGAGCAGACCAGTTGAACTTGCTCATGGCGTTTTGGAGCAGGTCGATAGCAGCTTGCTCCGATTGACAATACTGATCAATTTCATTAGTGGACAGTAGGCTGTTGCTCTTCCCTTGACGCTCGATCTGCCGTTGAAATGCATGTTCCACACGCGCTCGGATCTGGTCGCTGGATTCACCATCGGCAAGCTTTAATAGATCTTCGTGTGGCAGAGCGTTGACCGGAATTTGCATATCAATTCGGTCTAATAATGGCCCAGACAAACGGCCCTGATAGCGGTCGATCGAATCGGGAGTGCACCGACATTTCCCATTAAAATGACCGAAGTAACCACAGGGACAGGGATTCATTGCGGCAATCAATTGAAAGCGTGCCGGAAATTCGGCCTGGCGCGCGGCACGTGAGATGCATATGTGCCCTGATTCGAGGGGTTCGCGTAACACCTCTAAGACTTTGCGGTCGAACTCTGGTAGTTCATCAAGAAATAAAACACCGCGATGGGCCAGCGAGATTTCACCTGGGCGAGGATTGCCGCCACCGCCTACTAGCGCCACGGCCGACGCCGTGTGATGAGGGCTACGAAATGGCCGTTGTTTCCAGCGTTCGATAGAAAAGCCACCTGTGAGTGATTGAACAGCGGCTGACTCCAAACCCTCGACGTCGGTCATACTTGGTAAAATGCTAGGAAACCGTGATGCCAGCATCGATTTGCCCGTCCCTGGTGGCCCTATCATTAAGGCGCTGTGTTGGCCGGCGGCAGCTATTTCAAGGGCTCGTTTGGCCTTCTGTTGCCCTTTCACTTCGTGCAAATCTGGATAGCATGGGAGCCTTCCAACTGCGGCGCTGGCATATGCAACTAAGCTTTGCTCATCGGATCTTGCAGCGAAGTGGGCGCATACCTGCAGCAAACTTTGAGCGGGCAAAATGCGGGCTTGCTTAACCAAAGCAGCTTCTTCGGCGTTGGCAATCGGTAGGATAAAGGCTGCATGGGGAAGACGTGCAGACGGATCAATTTGATGACTTTGCGCAATCGCAAAGGTCATCGCTAAAGCACCGCGAATTGGCCTTAATTCGCCAGAAAGAGATAGCTCGCCAGCGAATTCATAATCGTCAAAAGCATCATTCGGGATTTGACCGGAGGCCGCCAAAATCCCGAGGGCGATGGGCAAATCGAAGCGCCCCGATTCTTTGGGGAGTTCGGCAGGAGCTAGGTTAACCGTGATTCTTTGAGCTGGAAAATCAAAACGAGAATTTTGAATCGCCGCCCGCACACGGTCTTTTGATTCTTTGACTTCGGTCTCGGGAAGACCAACGATGGTGAAAGCAGGAAGCCCATTCGCAAGATGGACTTCGACTGTCACTTGCGGTGCTGACATGCCGCTCAATGCGCGACTTTTAAGCACCGCTAAACTCATTAGGCCTCGTCTCTTAGTTGCGCCTCAAGTGCCGCGACGCGTGCTTCTAAGGCTTCTAATTTGGCGCGTGTTTTGGCTAAGACTTGGGCTTGGATATCAAACTCTTCGCGTGTAACGAGATCAAGTTTTGAAAAACCTTGGGTCATCATGGCTTTGACATTCTTCTCAATATCCTTGGCAGGCGAACTTTCCAATACCTGATGGAGTTTCGCTTGCATATCATTTAGAAAATTATTTGCGTCCATTTTTTGTCTATCCGTTGAAATGCTTGTCATTCTTGCCGTAATAAGTACCGGAATAGTGCAAATTGGCCTGCTCCACGCACCAAATCAGTGCCATTTTGGTGCGATCTCAATAAGCCTACTCTATTTCAATAGCAATTTATTACGCCTTTGAACAAAATTTGGTCTTTTTTTAGAAAACCACTTTTTAATTGAAAAACCTCGTTTTACTAGGTGTGCAGCGCACAAGAACGATACCACTTTTTGGTCGCGGCTGGAATTTCCTCTGCAAAATGAAAAGCTGGCATGAGTCCTGCTAAGACAGCAGTAAGCAACGAAGAAGTACAAAGATTTAAGTATTGTTGAACCAGCATTGATTGACTTTTACATAATTAAGGGAAACGAAATGAAGAAAATTCTACTCTGTGCAGCGGTCGCAAGTACTTTCATGGGAAGTGTTGCTCACGCGGACGACGCCAAACCGGCCGAAGCCCAACCAGAACATGTAGTGAGTTTTAATCTCGGTGCCGTCACCGATTACCGTTACCGCGGAATCTCACAATCTGGTCTGAAGCCTGCCCTACAAGGCGGTGCAGACTACACCAATAACGTGAACGGACTGTATGCCGGCGCATGGTTGTCCACCATTAAATGGACCAAAGACGCAGGTGGTGGTGGTAGCGTCGAAGTGGATCTCTACGCGGGTAAGCGTGGTGAGATCGCTAGTGGCATTACTTATGACGTCGGCGTTTTGTCCTACGTCTATCCTTCCAATGATTTGGGCAAGGTAAAGGGTTTTGTTGATGCCAACACCACTGAGCTTTACGGACAGTTGAGTAATGGCCCTGTGTATATCAAATACTCGCACTCATTCACGAACACATTCGCATTTGTTGATAGTAAAGGTAGTGGCTACCTCGACGTTGGCGCGAATCTGGAAATGTCCGATGGCTATACCTTGAACTTACACGCAGGTCGTCAGACTTTGAAGAACAACAGTGCCTATGCGTACAACGATTGGAAAATCGGCGTGACCAAAGAACTTGGTGGCGTGAATTTCTCTTTGTCAGTGATCGGCACCAATGCGGACGACAAATTGTATGTCACGCCATCTGCCAAGTTCACCGGCAAAACGAGCCTTCAATTGTTGGCTGTGAAGACTTTCTAATCTGCGCAAATCGATTGAGAACATCATGAAATTAATTACTGCAATTATCAAACCATTCAAGCTTGACGAAGTCCGTGAAGCGCTCTCTGAAATCGGTGTGCAAGGGATTACTGTCACCGAAGTGAAAGGTTTCGGACGTCAAAAAGGTCACACCGAGTTATACCGTGGTGCGGAGTACGTGGTCGACTTTTTACCGAAAACCAAAATTGAAGCGGCGGTCGAAGACAGTATCGTTGAACGTGCTATTGAAGCGATCGAGACTTCGGCACGCACCGGCAAAATTGGTGACGGCAAAATCTTCGTGTACTCCTTAGACCAGGTCATCCGGATTCGTACTGGTGAAACAGGTAACGAAGCCTTATAAGAATGAGATAGAGAGAGATCATAATGAAAAGCTTTTTGAAATCATTCGCGGCGATCGCCCTGACTCTGTGTATGAGTCAAGTCCATCTCGCTAACGCCGAAGAAGCGAGTGCTTCAGCGGCAGCCGCTAGCGCATCGGCCAGTGTGGCAGTAACACCAGCTTCTGCGCCAGCAGTCGCACCAAGCGCTGCAGCCTCGGTTGCCTCAGTAGCTTCAGCACCAGTGGTCGAAGCTGCGGCTTCTGCACCCGCTGAGGCAGCGCCAGCACCAGTTCCAAATAAAGCCGATACAGCGTGGATGATGGTTGCCACCTTGTTAGTGATCATGATGGCGATTCCAGGCTTAGCATTGTTCTACGGCGGCTTGGTTCGTTCGAAGAATATGCTGTCGATCTTGTTGCAAGTCTTCATGATCTTCGCGGTGATCATCGTGTTGTGGTGTATCTATGGTTACTCCCTCGCCTTTACCGAAGGTAGCGCTTTCATCGGTAAATTCGACCGAGTGATGTTGGCTGGTATCTTTGATCCCACAAAAGCGACTTTCACTGCAGCAGCGACTTTCAGTAAAGGCGTGGTGATTCCAGAGTTCATATACGCGGCCTTCCAAGCGACCTTTGCAGCCATCACTTGCGGTTTGATCATCGGTGCTTTTGCTGAGCGTGCTAAGTTCAAAGCAGTATTGCTGTTCGTCGTCTTGTGGTTCACTTTCAGCTATTTGCCAATCGCTCACATGGTATGGTTCTGGACCGGCCCTGATGCGATTAAAGATGCCGCAACTTTGGCAACCGAAACAGCGAAAGCTGGTTATATTTTCCAAATGGGTGCACTCGATTTTGCTGGTGGTACGGTGGTACATATCAACGCTGCGGTGGCTGGTTTGGTCGGTGCCTTTATGATTGGCAAACGCGTTGGTTATGGCCGCGAAGCGATGGCGCCACACTCTTTAACAATGACCATGATTGGTGCGTCTCTGTTGTGGGTGGGTTGGTTCGGTTTCAACGCAGGTTCTGCGTACGAAGCGAATGACACAGCAGCTTTGGCCTTCATCAACACTTTGTTAGCGACCGCTGCAGCGACCGTATCTTGGGTCTTTGGCGAGTGGTTCACAAAGGGCAAGCCTTCAATGTTGGGTGGTGCTTCCGGTGCGGTAGCGGGTCTGGTGGCGATTACACCAGCATGCGGTTTCGTCGGGCCATCCGGTGCATTGGTGATCGGTCTGTTGGCGGGTGTAGTCTGCCTGTGGGGTGTCAACGGTTTGAAACGCTTGCTTGGCGCAGATGACTCTCTCGACGTCTTCGGCGTGCACGGTGTTGGCGGCATCATGGGCGCATTACTGACAGGCGTGTTCGCATCTCCATCATTGGGCGGCGTCGGTATTTTCGATTACGTGACGAATAAGTTGTCTGCTGATCCTTATTCAATCGTTGCACAAGTAACGACGCAGGCGAAAGCAGTCGGTATTACGATTATCTGGTCAGCGGTGGTTTCTATCATCGCTTACAAATTGGTGGATATCGTGATCGGCTTGCGTGTTCCAGAAGATGAAGAACGTGAAGGCTTGGATATCACTAGCCATGGTGAGTCCGCATATCACTCTTAATTTCGAGTAAATGCAAAGGGACGTATTCGAAAAAACATTACGTCCAAAACGGTTTCTTGGTGGGATTTACGCCTCTCAGATGTTTTTGGGAGGCGTTTTTTTTTGCTATTTTTTAGGCGGGATGGGTCGGTAAGACAAGCGTGATACGGGTACCTTGGCCGACTTCGCTTTCGACCTCAATCGTGCCAGCCAATAAGTCGTTGACGATATTGTGCACAATATTCATGCCGAGGCCACTGCCACCTTGCCCTAATTTTGTAGTAAAGAACGGATCGAAAATTCGTCGCAGATACTCAGGTTTAATACCTTGTCCGTTATCGCTAAATTGAATGCGAATGTAGTCCGCATTGATTTGCTCTGCCTTGAGTTTCATCATCCCTCCTTCAATATCCTCAAAGCCGTGAATGAGGGCATTATTGATAAAGTTGGTAATGACTTGTCCATAAGGGCCAGGGTAACTATCAATCATGATCTCATCGGGAATATCGATTTCCAGAGTGTGACCTTGTTTGTTAATTCGTCCCTGCATGGTTCGAATAATTTCTTGGCTGGTTTTCTGTAGATTAAATTCGCGCCGCTGTTGACTGGTTTGGTCAACTGACACTTGTTTAAAGCTACTGACTAATTCACTCGCTGTAAGCAAGTTCCTCGTCAACATATCATTCGCTTCGCTGAGAGCAGTGGTGAAATGGTTGAGGCCGGAGCGTTTAAGTGTTCCTTCTTCGAGTTGGATTAAGAAGCGATTGGTTTGCTCCTTTAATGCGGTCGAAGTCAGCAGGCAATTGCCGAGCGGTGTGTTGATTTCATGCGCGATACCTGCCACCAAAGCACCGAGTGCAGCCAATTTTTCCTTTGACATCAGAAGTTGTTGCGCCGATGAGAGTTGCTGGTAGGTGTCCGCGTTATCGAAGGCGACCGCGGTGTAAGCAGCAAGCGTCGTCAGCATATCGACGTGCATACGTTGGAAGGCGTGAACTTGAGAACTCTGCACCGAAATAAGGCCGAGTATGCGCCCCTTGATAATTAACGGTGCATAAATAAATGAAAGCGGTTCGAAGCGAGTATCACCTTCGTAGTAAGCGTCGTTCGAGGTGAGTTTGTCTAAGCCTTCAAAGCCGATGTAGTGAATGTAGTCTTCGCGAATGTCATTAATGTAGATTTCACGTCTATGCTTGATGCACCATACTGAGAGCAAATCCGGATCATGCATATCTCTCGTATAAGGGCGTTGACTTTTTTCTCGTACGATATTGCACGGAAAAGCAATGCTGTCGTGTTCCGGTTTATAGATGCCGATAGAAAAAGCTTCAGCCGGCATTAAACGAATCACATGATGATACAGCGTGGACATGATACTTTCACGGTTCAGCTGAGAAGTAATTTCACGTCCTAATTCACTCAAAATAAAGATGTTGTTATGAGCCGTTCGTAGCAGTTCGGTTTGTTGTTGTAATTCCTTGGTTCGCTCATTTACCCGATTCTCAAGCTTATTTTGCGCTTGTTTGTATTCGTCATGGCTCAGTACTTGTTGAATCAGATTGGCGATGTGACTTCCAAACAAGACATCTTCGCGAGACCAGCTGCGTGCGGCCCCAAAGTTAGCAAAACTAATCAGCCCGATTTGGGTGCCATGCATACGTATCGATACTTCCAAAATAGAAGCGAGATTGCAGCCGAGATAAAGCTGATTCAGTTCTTGCGCAGCAGGATGAAGACGCACATCATGCGCCGCATTTGGTGTTTGCAATGCTTGAATAACTTGGAAATACTTTAGGTAATCGGTTTGTTGTAGGTATTGTCCGGCTTCAATCGGCAAAGCAATCGAAGCCTGGGCGACAGTACAACGAAGTCGGTTGACGTCTTCATCGCGTAGCCAAACCACGACACAATCAACCTGGAGAATCGCCTGTGCTTCATGGGCGATTCTTTGCAAGGCTTCGACCACGCTTTTCTCCTCCAGTTGACTGTCCGAGGACAAGTCCAAGAGAAGTTCAACTGGGGGTTTACGTGAGAGATCGTATTCACGTAGTTCACGGAATTTATCAACGACCGTTAACTCGGCGATCTCGTGATTGATTTGATGATATCGACGAGCATATTCAAGAGCTTTGAGAGGTTGCTGTTGTGCTTCATACAGGTGCGATAAAGCATTGCAACAGTGTGCGCATTGATGGCGCGAACCAATTTGTTCCGCGTGTTGAAGAGCTTCAAGGAAGACCTCGATGGCGGCCTCCTGATTGCCTTGCGCAGTGTGAATGGCGCCAAGTGAATTGGCCGCCATGCCGAGCAACCATTCGTAACCACAAGACTTGGCTAAACCGATCGCGGTGTTAATTTCTTCGGCTGCTTTCGTGAGTTTGCCGAGCCGTTGCGCCACCGTTCCGAGATGCCAATGAGCTTCGGCGATATACTCTTTGATACGACCACGCTCTGCTTGCTGTTTGGCTTGAGTGAATAGCTCGAATGCTTGTTCAACTTTGCCAATATTGAGGCAATTCACCCCCAGATTAATGGCCTGCTTACTTTTCAGATAAGGACGATCAAATTTCTCTAAGAGTTTGCCAGCATCAGCATGAAAACGCGCCCCCGTCTCCCAATCACCGAGGGCGTCATAAATTTGTCCGAGACCAATACGTGCCTCAATTTGGACTTCGGTATCGTGGGTGATTTTGCATAAATCAATGCAACGCGTCCAAAAACGGATCGACTCTTTATAGATTCCTTGGGTGTAGTGGACTCGACCAAGGCAAAGCATGAGCTTGCCGGCCTGATATGGGAGATTATGAACTTCGGCTTGTTGCAGACCTGCGATGAGGTCCTCGCTGAGTTTGATGGCATGTCCGAGACGCTCTTCAATAAAGAAACGTCGGATCAGAGCATTGAGTGCATTTTTGGTATCGTTTGATGCCTTCGCCTCTTGCTCCGCACGTTCGAACAAACGTTTAGCCAGATGTGGATGGCGTCGCGCACAGTGTTCGATCCGTTGCAAAGCTTCATTCATAAATGGCTGAATTATTCCTAGTTTTGTCGAGTGACGCGATTGGTTTTTGCGACCCCTCGATTGTTGGACCAAATTTCACGTCCGAAAACGGCTAGAGCTTTCCGTTGCTGTCACGTATAACGTCAATATATTACTCTGGAGCTAGTACAAACGAATACCATTTCGCTTGGAAACCGTGTAAAAGCCTAGAAAATCACAAAATTTAACGAGTAAGTGTATGCAACAGCACACGGAATATTATCGCGCCATGGTGGCAAAAGATCCGCGTTTCGACGGGGTCTTCTTCGCCGGCATAAAAACGACGGGTATCTACTGTCGTCCTATTTGCCGCGTCAAAACTCCGCGCGAATCGTCGTGCCTGTTTTTTTCCTCACAAGCGGCGGCCGAGGCGGCGGGTTTTCGTCCATGCCTCCGTTGCCGCCCTGAGTTGGCACCGTATGCAATACAGCAGAATTTGGCGCATGCCATTTGGCGCAAAATTGCGAGTGGTGCTTTGAACGAACTGAGTGTTGAGGAGTTTGCAGAGCAGATCGGTTTGTCTTCACGTCAATTACGGCGTGTGATGCTACAGGAGTTCGGTGTCAGTCCGATTGAGCTGGCACAAACCCAGCGTTTGCTGTTCGCCAAGAAGCTATTGCAGGAAACGAATATGCCGATGATCGATGTTGCCTTTGCCGCGGGTTTTGGCAGCTTACGGCGCTTTAATGCTTTATTTGAGGAACGCTATCACATGACGCCTGCTTCGATCCGGCGCCAGTCGGAGCGCGTCGATGATCTCCTTTTCTTGCGTTTGGCATATCGCCCGCCCTTGGCCTGGAGGGAACTCTTGGTGTACTTGCAAGGCCGTGCCATGAACGGTATCGAGAGTATTGATTTGCAGGCGGAGAGTTACGCCCGCACCGTGCAAATAGGCAAACACCAAGGTTGGATACGTGTGCAACATTTGCCAGATAGTCAGCAACTAGGGTTAACGGTGTCGCATGGATTACAGCCGGTTCTGATGCCATTGATTGAACGAGTGCGGAATCAGTTCGATCTCGAAGCCAATCCGACCATGGTAGCGAATCATTTACAACAAGAACCCATTTTGGCAGCGCAAATCGCACGAACACCAGGCTTGAGGGTACCGGGGACATTTGATGTATTTGAGCTAGCGATTCGCGCGATCTTAGGACAGCAAGTAAGTGTAGCCGGAGCGACCACGGTGGCGTCGCGTCTAGTGGCGCAATTCGGTCAGCCTGTGGTTTGCGATACGCTTTTGCCGGTTGGCTTGAGTGCGCATTTCCCAAGTCCAGCGGTCTTGGCGGAAGCGACGGTTGATCAAATTGCCGTGCTTGGTATGCCAGGCAAACGCGCCGCAACGATCATCGCCTTCGCACAGTTTGCGGCGCGCGGCGGTTTAGAGTTTGATCCACACTGCACTTTGGAAGACGTGGTCGCCGAGCTTAAAACTTTGCCGGGTATTGGTGAGTGGACGGCGCAGTATGTGGCGATGCGCGGTCTGCGTTTTCCAAACGCCTTCCCAGCTGGCGATCTCGGTTTGCAAAAGGCAATGGTCCCGGGCGCTGAGCAGCGCTGCACGGAAAAAGAACTATGGCAACGATCGCAGGCGTGGTCGCCTTGGCGTTCTTATGCGGCCCTGCTGTTATGGCAATCCTTGAGTCATCACGCGTAACTCGCTTGGACTCAAACTTTTTGAAGAAATGCGGAAGACGATATGACACGGTATTACAGCATGATGGAAAGCCCTGTAGGCCCACTTTGCTTGGTGGCGGATGCGCAGGGTCTATGCGGGGTGTTTTTTGAAGATCATCGACATCAGGTTTTTGATCCAGAGTGGGTACAAGATGATGCTTTGAAGATTTTTCAAAAAACGCGACCCCAGCTTCAAGAATACTTTGCCGGACAGCGGCAGCAGTTTGACCTGCCCATCGGGAAGGTCTCCGGTACGCCCTTTCAACAAGAGGTGTGGCAGGCGCTGCGTAGCATTCCCTATGGTGAAACGCGTAGTTATGGTGCGCTCGCACAAAGCATCGGTCGTCCCAAAGCGGTGCGAGCGCTTGGTGCGGCTAATGGCCGCAATCCACTCTCGATCATCGTTCCCTGTCATCGCGTGATTGCGGGGAATGGTGATTTGCAAGGTTATGCCGGTGGTTTGGAGCGCAAACGACGGCTTTTGGAGTGGGAAAGCCAATGGTTGGCAAAATCATAAAAAATGATCTAAAAGGCCATGAATTCCGGTGAAAAGTTAATTGAAAGAACACACAAATGCTGACGCTTACAAGTTTTTTGATGCAATGCACAAAAAAAGCTTGACGCCTAAAAAATAGTCAGTAGAATAGATTTTGTTGCGGTGCACCAAAGGTATTTTCGGGAACCACTGCCAAATTGAAATTTTTGTGATTTCTCTTTTTTTGAACAAGTTATTTACCGGAGCATTCCATGTACACAAC
Source organism: Undibacterium cyanobacteriorum (assembly GCF_031326225.1). GTDB lineage: Bacteria > Pseudomonadota > Gammaproteobacteria > Burkholderiales > Burkholderiaceae_D > Undibacterium > Undibacterium cyanobacteriorum. The sequence goes on from NZ_CP133720.1 coordinate 22,909, forward strand.
ACCAGAACAATTCCTCGCTGCTTCCAAAAACGGTTTTGAAGCGCAATTCGCTGCTTTGACAGCATTGAACAAAAAAGCATTCGAAGGTTTCGAACAATTCGTATCTTTGAACGTGAACGCAGCTAAAGCGACTTTCGAAGAAGGTACAGCAGCAGCACAACAATTGGTTAACGCGAAAGACGCACAAGAATTCTTCAACTTGACAGCAGCTCAAGCGAAACCAAACGCAGAAAAAGCATTGGCATACGGCCGTCACTTGGCAACAATCACTTCTGCAACACAGCAAGAATTCACTAAAGCAGTTGAAGCACACATCGCTGAAACAAATGCGAAAGTTATCGCTTTGATCGACGAAGTTACTAAGAATGCACCAGCGGGTTCCGAACAAGCTGTCGCAGCTTTGAAAACAGTGGTTGGTAACGTTAATGCAGGTTACGAACAATTGTCCAAAGCAACAAAACAAGCTGTTGCAACATTGGAAGACAACCTCGCGAACGCAACTAAGCAATTCACACAAGCAGCAGAAAAAACAACTGCAAAGAAAAAATAATTTGGACTTCGTTCAAATGACTTTGTTCTAAAGCAGAAGAAAAGCTCTCCCTCCCCCGGAGAGCTTTTTTTTCGCCCACATTTTTGCAATACAATAAATTAGCCTGAACTTTTGTTCTTGCAACCCGAATTGAATTTGGTTTTGCAGCGCACAAGCGCAGACTGGTGTAATCTACTGTCTCTGTTTCAAATCCACACTTCACACTTAAGAGGAGTTTCACATGCAAGACGTCGTTATCGTGGCCGCTGGACGTACCGCGGTGGGTAAATTTGGTGGTTCCTTAGCCAAGGTTCCAGCTGCTGAATTAGGCGCGCATGTGATTAGGGGCTTGCTGGCGAAAACAGGCTTGAGTGGCGCAGCCGTCAGCGAAGTGATTTTGGGTCAGGTGTTGACAGCGGGTGCGGGTCAAAACCCGGCCCGTCAAGCCGTAATACGTTCGGGTTTGCCAGACATGGTGCCTGCGATGACCATCAACAAAGTATGTGGTAGTGGCTTGAAAGCGACGCACCTTGCAGCGCAAGCCATTATGGCTGGTGATGCGGAGATTGTGATCGCTGGTGGTCAAGAGAATATGAGCGCCTCCCCCCATGTTTTGAATGGCTCACGCGATGGTTTCCGTATGGGGGACGCAAAACTGGTTGATACCATGATCGTGGATGGTTTGTGGGACGCCTATAACAACTATCATATGGGCATCACTGCAGAAAACGTCGCCAAGAAACACGGCATTACACGTGAAGAGCAAGACTTATTCGCGGTTGCTTCTCAGAACAAGGCTGAAGCTGCACAAAAAGCGGGAAAGTTCGTCGATGAAATTATCCCGTACGAAATCGTCACTAAGAAAGGCACAACTGTCTTTGATACTGACGAATTCATCAAACATGGTACAACTTTAGAATCACTCGCTGGATTGCGTCCTGCCTTCGATAAGGCAGGTACTGTCACCGCCGGCAATGCCTCTGGTTTGAATGATGGCGCAGCCGCAGTGATCATGATGTCAGCGAAAAAAGCGGCTGAATTGGGATTGCCGGTCTTGGCTCGCATCAAGGCCTATGCATCGGCAGGCTTAGATCCAACGATCATGGGCTTGGGTCCAGTTCCAGCATCACAACTGTGCTTGAAAAAAGCTGGTTGGACACATGAAGAAGTCGATCTCATGGAAATCAACGAAGCGTTCGCGGCACAAGCGATTGGCGTCAACAAAGAGATGGGCTGGGATACGAGCAAGATTAACGTCAACGGCGGTGCGATTGCAATTGGCCACCCTATCGGTGCATCTGGTTGCCGTATTTTGGTGAGCTTGATTCACGAGATGATTCGTCGCGATGCGAAGAAAGGTCTCGCCAGTTTGTGTATCGGCGGTGGTATGGGGGTGGCATTGGCGATAGAGCGTTAAGTCGCAACTCGCAACTCAAATGAGGTGTCTCTTGATGTTTTGGGAGCTCCCCGCTTGACTAAAAAACCCATCCTTTGCGATGGGTTTTTTGTTTTTTGTTGTAGGCGCCCATCGTTAAATGACAAAACATCTTTTTATGTATTTACTGAATTGAATTTACCTCTTAATCAAGGTATAACTTGATCGGATACAAGACATTCGAGAGCTTTAGCGAAGTAAAGATTAAAGCCTCTTAATTATAAAAATACACCTTAGAGCTGTCTGTATGTACAAAAATAGTGACGCTGGCGCAGTTGATAAGGCGAATTTTTATGGGATTGGTACAGCAAGCGCAAGAAGCAAAAGACATTAGCATTTTGGTGGTGGATGACACCAAAGAAAACCTCACAGTCATAGGGCATCTTCTACGCCCTCTTTATCATGTGCGCGTCGCCAACTCTGGTGCACGAGCACTCGAGATCGCCTTCGCACAACCCCAACCTGACTTGATCCTACTCGACGTCATGATGCCTGAAATCGATGGCTATGAAGTATTACGTCGGCTCAGAGCAGATCCTTCAACGCATGATATTCCGGTGATCTTTGTCACCGCCATGGATGCAGACGAGGATGAGGAGCATGGTCTACTCTTGGGGGCCGTCGATTATCTCACCAAGCCAGTGAAACCCGCTTTGCTGCTGGCACGCGTAAAGACCCAGCTGGAATTGAAAGCAGCTCGTGATTTCCTCGCCAATCAAAACGCTTACCTTGATGCGGAGGTGCATAGGCGCATGGCGGAAAATGATCTCATCAAAGATTTTGCCCTGCATGCGATGGCAACCCTCGCCGAAAAGCGCGATAACGAAACTGGTAATCACCTGCATAGAACCAAAGCTTACGTCGAAGCTCTGATGGAAGTTTTGAAAGAGCATCCACGTTTTGAGCAAGAATTGAGAGATCCCGAAACGCGACGCCGAATCGGCAAAGCGGCACCCTTGCACGACATTGGTAAAGTTGGCATTCCCGATGCGATTCTTTTGAAGCCCGGGAAATTGACTCCCGATGAGTTTGAAATTATGAAGACGCACGCGGCGATTGGCGCGCAAACAATTCAAGAAGCGATCATGAGCGTGCAACGCGCTCAAGCCGAACTAGGTGAGACCGAGCCAGCTACCTTGCGTGCTCTCGACTTTTTAGAGATTAGCAAACAGATCGCCGGTGGTCATCATGAAAAATGGAATGGCTGTGGTTATCCTTTGGGTTTGGTTGGCGACGCCATTCCTCTCCCTGCTCGTCTCATGGCAATCGCCGATGTGTTTGATGCGCTGATGTCGAAACGACACTATAAGCGCGCTTTCAGCTTCGAGGACACCGTGAATTTGATCAGAGAGGGGCGCGGCGAGCACTTTGACCCAGACATCCTTGATGCATTTGTTCTGATTAAGGACAAGTTCCTTGAGATCGCGATGCGCTATGCTGATTTACCGAACATTGGAGATCAGCCATGATATCGATGCCATCCGCCCATAAATCTCTTGTCTTATTCTGCCTGACTATATTTTTCTCGACCCTTTCAAACTCTAGCCTGGCGCAAGATGTTAAGTCAGAATTCGTCGAACGTTTTGCAGACGCAAACCTATTTAATGAGATAAAAAAAGGTGGTTATGTTCTCTATATGCGTCATGGCACCACCGATAACAGTCGTGCTGATCAAGTACATATCGAAAACTTCAATGATTGCGATTCACAGCGTATTTTGAATGATGAGGGACGCAAGCTTGCGTCCCGTATTGGCCAACTTTTGCGTAAGGCTGAGATCCCCATTGCTGAAGTATTTTTTGGACCGATGTGTCGAACTCGCGAAACCGCTGAGCTAGCATTTCAAGGCACACAAATTCACCTTCGATCTCATCGTGCACTTGCTTCGTCCGCCAATCTTACCAGCGCAGAAAAAGTACAGATGCTGCGAGAGATGAAGCAACTCATTACCAAGCCTTTAGCAGACAAAACGAACCGCATGTTGATATCGCATGCGCCGAATTTGGCAGATCTAATGAAATACTTCGTGAAGCCAGAGGGCACTATCGTGGTTTTGAAGCCTCAAGGCGAGCAATTTGAGTATGTCGCAAGTATTCCGCCCAAGTTGCTAGAACAATTTGTGAAGTAATCAGGCCAGGGGTCTTCGTATGTCACAAGCTCATCCTGAACCTCATTCTCGTTCCATTCGATTTCTCCTCTATTTTTTTATACCTGTTGCTATTGCTCTGATTGCGGGTGCCGCTTTTGATATTGAGACTCGTCGTCAATTAAGTCAGACCCAACAAGCACTAGCTGAGGACCAAGAGCAGGATTTACAGTCCGCCAAATTAGCCTCGTCGATGGGACGCGACATGACCGAACTGCAAAAAATGGTCACGGAATCTTTGACCCAGGCAGAGATCGGGAAAATTGATGAAGCGGAAGCCTATCGTATCCATACCTTGGTTGTGGATCGTGTCGCTCTGCTAGAAAAACAATTGCTCATGCTTGGTGGCGCGCATGGGAGTGAATTGATTCAGACAAAAATGCCGGCAGCTGGCAAAGCCTTTGTCGGCTTTCGTGAGTTTGTTATTCGAAGCACGGATCTGATTTCGATTGATCCTAAAACAGCTCGAGCACATTTGAGTCGCGCGGCTGAACAATTCGCCGAGCTGAATTTACTGCTGTCGGATATTACGCTCGCATACACCAATCAAGCCCAACAAACCAGTGAAGAGTCGCGCAAGACGCTGGCGAGTTTATCGTTGCAACTCACCATGGTGAGTTGGATAGGCACGCTTTTCATGATCTTATGTTGGCTTGCAATTTCGATGAAGTTAGCGCGTCGAATTGATTTGATTAATCGTGGTTTGCGTCGTTTGACCTTAGGAAATGTGCACGGCCATCAGCAACAGGATGTGTTTCAAGCGATTGAATCGATCGCACGCAAGAAGACTTCAATCGTTGGCGATTTGGCCAATGCTGTTCTCGTGTTTCGACAAACCCAAGAGGAGCGTACTGCAACCCAGCTCGAATTAAAGGAACGTGAAAATCTATATTCCAGCATCGTTGGTCAGGCGCCGATTGGAATAGCGACCTTGGACTTGGATACTCTCCACTTTTCGAGCTTTAATGACGCGATGTTGAAGAGTCTTGGATTTGAAGGCGACGAGTTCAAGCTACTTACTTTGTATGACATTCAGGCGATTTGGAGTCAAGCAGAGGTCAATTCAAAAATTGATGAAATCATCCAGAACGGTGGCGCTGAGTTTGAAAATCAGCATCGCACTAAGCAAGGCGAAGTGCGTGAATTTTGGATCTCGATACGACCATTGCAGCTGCGCTCAGGAACAGTCCTCAGCGGTGTTTGGGTAGACATTACCAAGCGTAAACAGGCAGAGAGAGAGTTAGCACAATATCGCGATGAGCTTGAAGTTTTGGTTGCGCACCGTACGGCGAAACTAGAAGCGACCACTTCGACACTTGAACGACAATCACTTGAACTGTTGCAAACCAATGAAGAACTGAAGCTTGCTAGGGATGCTGCAGAGGAGGCCAACCGCGCTAAGAGCTCGTTCTTGGCGAATATGAGTCATGAAATTCGTACGCCAATGAACGCCATTATTGGGCTGACTCATTTGATTCGTCGAGATGCGCAAAGTGATCAACAGCGCAATCAATTGGATAAAGTCGCGGGTGCGGCGATGCATTTGCTATCGATCATTAACGATATCCTTGATTTCTCAAAAATAGAAGCGGGCAAACTCACGCTTGATCCAACCGATTTCGAATTGGAACGTGTGATTGCTAATGTGTTTGCGCTGACGAGCGAAAAAGCCGAAGCCAAGGGCTTGGAAGTGGTGGCTCGTATTGGTGGATTACCGCCGATGTTACACGGCGACGGAGTACGACTCGGGCAAATTCTTTTGAACTTTGTGGCGAATGCCGTCAAGTTCACTGATAAAGGTAGTGTAGTGGTACATGGACGGGTCGTGTCGCGGCAGGACGATCAGGTAGTTTTACGGTTTGAAGTGCGCGATACGGGAATAGGATTGACGCCAACTCAGCAGGCAAAATTATTCGCAGCCTTCCAACAAGCCGATATCTCTACCACAAGGACGTACGGCGGCACGGGTTTGGGATTGGCGATCTCGAAGCGCTTAGCTGACTTGATGGGCGGCTCGGTCGGTGTTCAAAGTGAGTTTGGCAAAGGCAGTACTTTCTGGGTTGAGCTGCCGATGATCGTGAACGATCATGCAGTACCGGTTCGCACCAATCCATTGCCGCCACGGACCAGAATTCTAGTCATCGATGATATGGAGGAGGCGCGCGCTTTATTGGTCGATATGTTGACCGCCATGGGCGCGCGTGCTGATTCGGTGCCCGATGGTGTGATGGCACTCGATTACGTGGTGAAAGCAGATGCTGACGGCGATCCCTATCAAATGATATTCACCGATTGGCAAATGCCTGGTTTGACTGGTACGCAGACGTGGCAGAGAATTCGCTTGCAAGCACTTAATCTGTTGCCGGTCTGTGTGTTGGTGAGTGGCAGCAGCGGATGCCCGAGTGATGAAGCTTTGCAGGGTGGTTTTGCTGCATTTATCCCGAAACCAGTTATGCCTGCATTGTTGCATGAAGTCATTGAGAAACATTGGGGACAAGCTCAGGTCGTTTCTAACAGCCACTCCAAACATCAACAGCGTCATCGATTTAAGCCCGGTACGCGGATCTTGTTGGTGGAGGATAATGAACTCAATCAAGAAGTCGCCAGCGAATTATTGCGTGATTTACAGTTTGAGGTGGACATTGCTGGCAATGGTGCAATCGCCATTGATAAAGTGCGCGAGACTTCGTATGCGCTGGTCTTGATGGATATTCAAATGCCCGTCATGGATGGCCTAAGCGCCGCTCGCAATATCCGCACCCTACCGCAAGGAAAAGATCTGCCTATCATTGCTATGACCGCTAATGCCTTCGCGGAAGATCGAACGGCAGCGATTGAAGCGGGCATGAATGATCATTTGGCGAAACCAGTGGATCCATTTTTGTTAGCGGGGATTCTGGCAACCTGGTTACCGGATTTGCTCGAAAACGATGAGGGAACAGTGGGAGCGGACGCTCCGTCATTGACGGCCCTTGAGGGTGGCCCATTGAAGCAGAAATTGACATCGATCGTCGGCTTGGATTTGTCGCGTGCGCTTCGCTCTGTCGCAGGGAACTCAAAGCGCTTGTGTCAGTTGTGGCATCGTTTTATTGATGATCATCGCGACGAAGTCAAACAGATTCGTCTTCATTTTGAACAAGCCCAAGTAGCAGACGCGAAACGCCTTGTGCATACGCTGAAAGGTTTGGCTGCCACTTTAGGCTTTAGCTTGGTCGAACGTGAAGCGCAGGAACTCGAGAAAAAAATTGTGCAGGCGGTCAATATGTCGGAGCTGGAACCGAATTTGCAATCCTTGGCTAAGCAACTTGATCATGTGATTAATCAGCTGGTGGCGGTGCTGCCAAATGAGCTGACTCCGGCACTGGTCGATGCTGAAAAATTGCGTGAAGGTCTTGTGCAATTGGAGCAGTTGTTGGCGAGTGACGATCTCGATGCGAGTAGCTTATATGCGGAGTTGCGGGGTGCGATTACTGCATTGGCGCCAGAGCTTGAAAAGCAATTAAACGCTGCAATTGAAAATTTCTCGTTTAAGGATGCTTTAGCGTTGCTCAAACAAATTGAGGTTTGATGTTGTGCGGGTTATAAGGATCACAAATACTAAACTTGTGATAACAGCTTGAAGTCTCGCAATTGAAAAGCGATAACGAAGCGATAACGAGGCGATAAGAAGACAATAAGAAGACAATAAAAAAACAAAAAGGACAATAAAAAAGCGTGTCCCAACAAGTGGGAACACGCTAGAAGGAAAACGTTTACTTGTGCGACGTGTGGCCTACGCCCCTTTGATTAAGGCGCGCAGCTCACACCCACCGCAGCAAACGCTGCAGTCACGTCAGCTTTCACATAGCCACGATTGACAGCGGCTGTCTCAACGCCACAAGCACCTTGGTTGAAAGTGCTGTTGGCAGTCCAGTACAAGCGATTGGCGTCAGCCATGACTTGGAATGCTTTTTGTGTATTCCAACCGGTCTTGGTTGCCAACAAGTAGAAAGCCTTGTTATACACGCCGCTGGAGTAGTGAACGTCCAAAGTGCTGGTGAACTTAGAGGCATTGTCAATTGAACGGCCATCGAGGGGCGGATTGTTCATGTAGCGTAAGGCACCCGATGCTTTGAAGATTTCAGCACCAACTTGGAAGTCGTTGCTGCCCTTCATGAAGAATTCTGCTGCTTCACCAGCCATATCGGAGAAAGCTTCGTTCATGCCACCAGACATACCGGAATAAACCAAGCCGGAGTTCTGTTCTGTGAAGCCGTGGCTGACTTCATGCGATGTCACGTCCAAAGAAACCAATGGATAGAAAGTTGTCGCGCCATCACCGAAATACATTGCTGTACCATCCCAGAATGCATTTTCGTAAGAACGTTTGTAGTGAACCTTCATCAATAATTTTTGACTGATAGGACGTACGCCTAACCATGCTTGGTACATATTGAAGACCACGCCACCAAAATAGTGTGCGTCATTCATTGGCGCATAACCGCCATTAATCGTTTTCACGGTATTGCGTGGGCAAGTGAAGCTATGAGGTGCAGATGGCGTCTTGCTCAGAGAATTCATGTTGTAGGTCGCGACATTGGTGCTGTCGAGCGAGCATGTCGTACCAACTTGTTTGACATCCAAATTACCATATTTCACGCCATACTCGTATTGGCCAGTTTTGGTGTTGCCGCCAGGACCTGTACCGATCGTTGTGCTATGAATACCTTCCCAGCTATCGACCACGACACCAGTATTAGCGTCGAGCATGACGAATGGGCGACGTGGCTCATCCGTTGCAGTCGCAACGAAAGATACAACATACACCAAGTGTGCCTGGCCCTTATCGTTCAGGCGAACATACAAGGTGGCTTGATCGTTTTCCGTGTCGAAAATTTGAGTCTTTGTTTTGGCTTGTAACAATGCATCGGACTTGGAAAAGACCGGAGTCACACTTGCCAGATCACGATCGATATTGCGCAAAACGGCACCAGTCAAATGACTCTTACCGTTTTTTTGTTTATGTTCCACCACTGTTTCATTCCAGACTGGAACGCCTTGATAGAGCTGTTGGTGACGAGTTACTGTCAAACCGTTTGCATAGTTCATGCCGCGTTCTGCGCGCAATTCGTGTTGTGCCAAACCTGCATGAGCATGTGCTGCGCCATTGCCTGGAACGGCTTTCATGACATCGCGGTGTGCTGCTTGCGCACTAAAGGCGGCTGCAATTAAGGATGCCAATAAAAGTGGCTTAGTCAGCAAATTGTGTTTCTGTAACATAGTTTCAAGTCCCCATTCTGTTTGATTTTGGATCCGCTGAAATCTCGGAATCTCATATTTGAAATTCGAATTGATTTTGTTGAATCAATACACATCACTTGTGGTGATGTCTTTTTCTGGCGGTGTTATCACTAGGCCCGTTCTAGCAACAATGACAGGCTTCTTAATTTGTATGAAAAGTGTAATTTAATTTCTCAAAATGTATAAAGCAAAACTTCAATCAATTTAGTTGAAAAAAGTGCAAAATTTTTGACATTTCCCTATGAGATTGCAAAATTTTATTTTGCAATTACGGGTGTTTTCCGTTGTTTATCGACGACAAAGAGGGTATAAAAGTAGATGATTTGATAACCAAATTCTGAAATTCATGAATTTTGGTGAATGATGCTAGGTCGTTTCGATGAGGCCCGTGTGACTCAAATAAGGAAAGTAGTGGGTATTTGAATCACATTTCTTAGGGATGTAGCGTGCCTCAAGCCTGATAGGAAACGTCTGGCTCGGGTGATATGTAGTGCGGAATCGATGAAATGTTGTTGCGATTTTTGCTGATAAAAAACCGCGAATTAGGGAATATTCGCGGTTTTTTTATGACTTATTTTCTCTTGCCAGTCAGGAGTTCTTTGATATGTAAGTAACGATCCTCAACTGCAGGAAGGGTGTCGTAACGATCGAATTTAGAACCCATTACACGGTCAAGACGGTTGAGTCGCTCTCCTGCTGGGGGATGAGTAGAGAGTAACAAGTTGAGATCAGAGCCACTTCTACCTTGAATCGCTTGTAACGCTGCCGGTAGCCCAAAGGGTTCATAACCGGCGCGCGTGGCCAGTACCACGCCCATGCGGTCAGCTTCAAACTCAGAATCTTTGTCTAAGCCGACGCCATACAAGCCGATGACGGTGTTGAGCACCGCAAGAATATTTTTGTTCTTACTATTCGCATTGCCAGTAGCCTCTAGGGTAGTATCGCCAACACTCTTTAGAAAGGCAGTGGCATCGGCTTTTTTGATCGCTGAGAGGTGATGCTTTTTTACGACGTGGGAAGCCTCATGACCCAATACACCAGCTAGTTCCGCTTCACTGTTTAATCTTAGGAGGAGGCCTTTAGTAACAACGATGTAACCGCCTGGCGCGGCGAAAGCATTGGCGTCCTCAATATCGAGCACTACAAAAGTCCATGGAAGATCAGGACGTTCGCTATGCATCGTGACCCATCGGCCGACGCGATTGACGTAAGCTTGTACTTCTTGGTTATCGAGTAGGGGGGCTAAGCTGAGCAAGTTCGCAGTCACTTCTTGGCCAAGCTCTATCTCTTCCGCCTCGTTGAATTCCTTGATTGCTTTCACTCCATCCGTGGCTGTTTTTAGCAGCTTATTCAAATTGAATTGCGGTCCGGGTACGGCATTGACGGTTTGAGTAAGTAGGCTGATAGCAAGGGCTGTCGCTGTAAGGATATATCTCTTCATTATTTCTCTCCTTCTGCACTGACATAAGCCTGCTCTTGCGCGACCAGTTTTTGTTGGTCGGCAAAATTCTTGGCCTCACTCTTACTGGTGCCAAAACTCTGCATTTTTTGGAAACGTTCCATATTGGGCGAGAGATTTTTAAAGCTCTCTTTGTCCAAGCCTTTCACCGCTGTGGTGGTGGTACTACCCGTTGCAGTGCCCTTACCTAAGGAGAGACCGGAACCAACAAGTGCGTTGAGGTCCGTCTTTTTCGCATCGCTTGTTTCAAAACGCAAGCTCAGCATTTTTACCCAGCCGGACACGTCTTGTGCCTTAACCTCAGTCCAACTCGCTTTACGCGACAACACGTTCAGCTTGTCGTTTTCTTTGAGCGCTTTAACTGTCTCAGCGTCGCTAAATGGTTTAGCTTTGAGCTCGGCACTGCGCACCACGGTTGCTTGGCTTTGCGCTCTCGCCTCCTGTAGCGACAACAGACTGCCAGCGATGAGAATGGGAGTTATGAAGTACTTCATGTTAGCTTCCTTGGACTAGGGGCAAATAATTCAACTTCTTGTTCACGACCTTTCACCTTATAGGAGCCAAAGGCTTCAAAGTCAAGCGCGTCGCCGCATAACAACATCGTTTCCTTCGATACTAGGATACGCGAAACGCCTTTGGTGAGGCCCTCGATGCGGCTGGCAAGGTTAACCGTGTCACCAATTGCAGTGAATTCTTTTCGTTCCGAGGAACCGATGGAGCCGACCACCGCAGGCCCTGAATGTAGACCGATGCCGACATCAAAGTCGGTCGCCAAATCGCCCAATTCGAGTTTGAATTTCTCGAGAACTTCAGACATTTCAACCGCCGCTTTGACGGCATCGCTTGCATGTTGCGGATTATCGAGCGGTGCGCCCCAGAACGCCATAATGCAGTCACCAATAAACTTATCAATGGTGCCGTTGTAGCGGAAGATCACTTCAACTTGAAGCGTGAAGTAGCGGTTCAAAATATCAACAATTTCTTCAGGGGTGCGACTTTCTGAGAGCGTGGTGAACCCGCGAATATCAGAAAACAACACGGTGATTTCGCGGCTCTCAGCTCGCTCACCCATGTGTTCTGACCCCTCGCGAGCCACCCATTCTTTCACCACGTGTGGATTAACATAGCGTCCGAATTCCTTAATGGTGGCTTGATACGAGCGGTGCACAATCCAATATTCGCGCAGTGCCAAGGCAAAGTAATATGACCAAACGAACACCAAAGGAATGAAGATGTGCACCAAAATGCCGCGACCAAGCAAGAAGTACGTGACTAAAATCGCTAAGGGTGTAAGTAAGGCCAGTGCGATGGCGGGATATAGAGCATTAATCCGCCATAGAAAGCATGCATAGATGGCGAACATGCTTAGTAAGGTGGCGACTAGCATGGTCCACGCCGGCGGTGTGTGAACGAACACTTGATTCTTCAGGTTATCAATCGCCGTGGCGAGTATATTGCTGCCCCAATAGCGGTTATCGATAGGAGTGACGCGTTGATCCGTGAGGGAAGATGCATCGGCGCCGATGATGACAATTTTGTCCTTAAATTCGGTGTTGGAGCGCAGTGGTTTTTCGCGATCAATGTCTGCGTAGAAGTCGCTGAAGGAAATGGTTTTGTAGGGGTTGAGTTCCCCATGCCAGCGCAAAATAAAGTTGTCGCGCTGGGGTACCTGATATCCCAAATCTTGAGCAACGCGCGCCGGTAATGAAGGCACTAGCCAGCCCGAGAGATTGGTATAGAGCTCATAGCGACGCCCCACCCCATCTTCGTCCTCCAAAAAATTGACAGTCCCGACGCGCCATTCACTCTTTTCGATCGCCAGGGGTAGTAAGAAAGCGCCCCGCGCATCGGGATCAGCATCTTTGGTCGCGCTCAATCCCAAGATGGGTGCAAACTTACTTAATTGAACCACATAGGCGGCTTGGTTGAGTTCTCGCCTGACATAGGGGAAGAACACATTCGTTTTACCACGGATCGCATTATTAAAGGCCGCATCCCACTCAGTTCTGTCGGTGTCGCGCTCGTTAAAGGTTAAGTCGAAAACGATGGCTTTAGGACCTTGGCGGTGGATCGCCTCGACAACCTCGCCATAGACGGAGCGCGGCCACGGCCAGCGCCCCACCAAACCTTCCATCTGGGTTTGACTGCGGTCATCGATACTGAGTAACACAATATCAGTATCAGCTTTCAGTGTTTTTGCATGCTTTTCGACCAGCCAATCCGAAAATTTGCCTTCCGGTTTCAGCAAGTAGCGTGGCCACAGTACTTCGAAGCTTGCCAGCAGGGCTACGATTAAAGTGAAGACATGTATAAAGCGCGCTGAGGCTTTCATGTGCGGTCGGTTTATGGTGCGGATGTGGTACGCAGGTAGCCCGGAATCTTGCTTTCATCGACTTGGTCAATTTGCGATGGATCCATAAATTTCTTCGCATATTCCAAGTACACTTTTTCTTTCACGAATACATGAAAGAGCTCGGGGTCGATATGACCATTGAGGCTGAAATTGCCGAGAATGTTGAGTGATTCGGTCAGGGTTTTGCCGGTCTTGTAAGGCCGATCGCGGGCAGAGAGTGCCTCGAAAATATCGGCAATCGCCATGATGCGCGCCTGCACCGACATTTGCTCGCGCGTTAAGCCACGTGGGTAACCTTTGCCATCCATTCTCTCATGGTGGCCACCCGCATATTCAGGCACATTTTTAAGATGCTTAGGCCAAGGCAAAGCCTCTAACATGCGAATCGTGACGGATATGTGGTTGTTGATAATCTTGCGTTCTTCTGCAGTGAGAGTGCCCGCTTTGATGGTGAGGTTTTCTGTCTCTTCGGTGTTCAGCAGATGCTGCGCGCTACCGTGGCTATCGGTCCAAGTACGTTGTGCGATTTGGCGAACACGTGCTTGGTCATCATCGCTCATGCGCTCTCCACCTACATTGGCATGGCGTAGAAAAGCGCGCTCTGCATCTAATTTAGCGAGATCTTGTTGGTAGCGTTGTTGCCGCGGTTCGCTGTGATCACCTTCCCTGAGGAAGGCAATTTCTAAATCACGGCGCAAAATTTCGAAACGTGTGTCGATCAAGTGAATGCGATCGAAGATGGTCTCCAGTTTGGTCGATTTTTCAATCACATGCACCGGTGTGGTGATCTTGCCGCAGTCATGCAACAGGCCGGCTAACCACAGTTCGCGTCGGTCTTTGTCGCTCATGCGAAATTCTTTGAGTTCGCCTTCCTGATGGCGATGTGCCGCTTCCGCCAACATCATGGTGAGTTCAGGAACATGTTGGCAATGCCGTCCTGTATTAGGGGATTTTTCATCGATCCCAATGTTGATCAAATTCACCAAAGACTCGAACAAATTTTCCAGCTGAAAAATCAATTCTTGGGTACTCATGGCGATCGCTGCTTGCGATGCGAGAGCCTCGATGAAGCCTTGATCGGTACGTGAAAAAGGCAGGATTTGTTTGGTATCCGGATCGAGTTTATTAATGAGCTGTAAAACGCCAATCAATTCAGATTCGTGGTCCAACATGGGCACCGTCAGTAAGGACTGGCAGTGATAATTATTGTCTTCGTCAAACTTACGCATCCCTGAAAAGTTGAATAAGGGAGTTTGATAGACGTGTTCAATATTGACCGATTGCTTCAGATTCGCCGCGAAGGCCACCACAGCGTTGAGGTTTTGACTACCATGTTCCGTGTACAAAGGAATCGGCGGAATCGTACTGGCTTGTGGATGCGAACCACCAAAATGCATGCCCAAGGTGTCATTGATCGCCATGTCGAAGCGTAATTGGCGTTTGTCTTCGCTGAGGCGATACAAAGTGCCACCATCAGCACCAGTCAAAGATTTTGCTGTTTGTAGAATTCGCTCGAGCAGCGCATTCACGTCCTTAATGCCATTTAACTCGACGCTGAGTTCCGTCAAGTGTTGGAGGCGTTGCGCAATTTGTTCGGGGTTTAATTCAGACATGATGAGCGAAAAGTGAAGATACAGCAGATTGTGTAGTCTAACTGAAAGCACCGTCACTACGGCGCTCGATTGGGTTTGATACGACAAAAACCTTGAATTGGGTAATGGAATTGCGCTTTTCTCATGCATGCGAAGTCGATTATGGCCAAAACGTGTTAATAGCAAGCCCTTGGCGTACAATCGCGGTTTTCCACGAGTTGACCATTGTTGTGTATTTTGCACGAACTCTGGCAAGTTGATGAGCATGTTATGAATGCAGTCTCTCCCCTTGTTTCCTGTCTAAAAATTTTCAGTTTGCAGCACGGTCGTCGCTGGTTATTGAGCTTGGCGATCAGTGGTGTCGCCGTGTTTCATCAAGCCTATGCGATTGATGGCAAATATCAATTGCCGCCAGCGGAGCTACAGGCTCTTGTTGACGCCCCACGTGGCCCAGAATTTAAACTGGGGCCACAAAATAAGCAGGCGCTATTGATCAGCTTGCCTAATTTGCCCAGTATCAGTGAAGTGTCTCAGCCCGAGCTTCGACTCGCGGGTTTGCGTATCAATCCGAAAATGCGTGCCGCTAGCCGCGTCAACTTTAGTGATGGCTTGAGCTTGTTGGATTTGAATACTGGCAAGATGCGTAAAGTGCAAGGTCTGCCAGCGAAAGTCAAAATTGCCGATACGGTCTGGTCTGAAGATGAGGACTGGGTAGCCTTTAGTGTATGGGGCAAAAATGGGGTGGAGCTGTGGTTGCTGGACGTTGAGGAGGCTCGCGCACGTCGTCTCATTTATGAGCGCTTGAATGCCACGACCGGGGCGGGCTTTTCTTGGCTGAATGGTTCGGAAGAATTATTGGTCAGACTATTGCCGCGTCAACAAAAGACCATGCCTTTTAATTTAAGCTTGCCAGATGGCCCCGCCACGCAAGAATCGCGCGGTGGCAAATTGAGCCAGAATCGTACCTTTCAAGATTTGCTGCGTACGCCTCGTGATGCCGATATGTTGGATTGGCAATTGCAAACCCAATTGGCGGTGGTCAATGTCAATGGTACGGTACGCCGGTTCGGACCTAATATGGTGCTGAGCCGCGCACAAGCTTCGCCAGATGGGAAATTGGTGTTGCTTTCACAGTTGCGACGCCCGTATTCCTATCAAGTACCGATGGAGCGTTTCGCGCAAAGTGTGGAAGTCTGGACGCTGCAAGGCAAGAAGCTGAAAACCATTGCTGAGCAAGCGATGCGCGAGCGTATGCCGAATGGCGTCGATGCGGTGCAAGCAGGACCGCGTGGGTTTGCGTGGCGCAACGATGAGCCAGCGACCTTGTATTGGTTGGAAGCGCAGGAAGGTGGTGATCCAGAAGTGCATTCGAGGGTGCACGATGTGATGGTGCAGCAGGCCGCGCCATTCTCCGCTCCCCCGCAAAAATTGATCGAATTGCCATGGCGTTTTAGCTCGGTGCAATGGGGCAATGATAATTTGGCCTTGGTGACGGAGACTTGGGCGAAGACGCGCGATACACGTACTTGGCGCATTCATCCGGGCGCTCCGTTGATCAAGCCCGAGCTAATTTTCAGTCGCAAGACCGAAGATCAATATGCTAATCCTGGTGTGCCCGTGATGAGCCTGAATCAATTCGGTCGTTCGGTGATTCGTACCACGCCCGATGGTCAATATATATTCCTGACGGGCACGGGCGCTAGTCCAGAAGGTGATCGTCCTTTCCTCGATAAATTGCATCTAGCAACGGAAAAAACGACCCGATTGTGGCGATCTAAAGCGCCTTATTATGAGGAAGTTCTGGGCATCTTGGATGATAACGGGACGCAAATTATTACTAGTCGAGAATCTGTTGATGAACGACCGAATCTTTATATTCGAAATTTGTTGGCGGGACCCAATGTGAAGGCCAGCGCGTTGACGGCGTTTCCCCATCCAACGCCGCAAATGAAAGGGATACAAAAACGGAGCTTACGCTATGAGCGCGAAGATGGGGTCGAATTGAGCGCGACGCTCTATTTACCACCAGGATATGAGCCGAAGCGAGATGGCCCGCGACCGATGCTGATGTGGGCCTATCCGAGAGAATTTAAATCGGCAGAAGCCGCGAGTCAGGTCAGTGGTTCGCCGTATCGCTTTAACCGCATCAATGTGCAGGGACCGATGGTGATGCTGGCGCGTGGTTACACCGTTTTGGATGGCCCGACCATGCCGATTATTGGCGAAGGTCGTCGCGAGCCGAACGATACCTTTGTTGAACAATTAAAAATGGATGCTGAGGCTGCGGTCGATGAAGTGGTACGACTCGGTGTCGCCGATCGTAATCGGATCGCGATTGGTGGCCATAGCTATGGCGCTTTTATGGCGGCGAATTTGCTGGCACATACGAATTTGTTCCGTGCTGGGATCGCGCGTTCAGGAGCTTACAACCGCACCCTCACGCCATTTGGCTTTCAGTCGGAAGATCGGACTTATTGGCGCGCTAAAGAGACCTATTTGGAAATGTCACCTTTCCATTTCGCCGATGAAATCGATGAAGCTTTGCTCTTGATACATGGCGAAGACGACAATAATCCCGGTACCTACCCGCTGCAAAGCGAACGCATGTATCAGGCTTTGGCCGGTTTAGGGACGCCGACGCGGTTGGTCATGCTGCCCAATGAGAGCCACATTTATCGTGCCCGGGAGTCGATTCTGCATATGCTATGGGAACAAGATCAATGGATGAGTCGCTATGTGAAGAACGCCAAGCCAGCGTCGAATCGATAAATTGAGCTGATAATTGAGCTAATAGTTGAGCTAATAGTTGAGCTAATAAGTCGAGCCCACATGCTTAAACTTGCTAAAGTGTTGCAGAAGCGCAGAGTCATGACGCTGTAGCGGTGAATGTTGGCACAAGACAATATTTTTACTTTATGATGGGACGTCAATCTCTCAGTTTGATTTCAGTCCATGCTCAAAGCCTATATTCTCGATAACCAAGCAGTGGCCCGCAATTTGTTGGGGACCGTGCTGACCAATGGTGGTCACGAGGTCATTGGAGACGGGAATAATAGCCCGAGTAATATTGCACGCATGGTCAAGCTGCAACCGCAAATTATTTGTGTCGATATTGGTGAACCTGACCAAGCTGGACTTGCCCTCCTAGACTCTTTGCGTAATCACTTGCCCAAGTCTTTGGTGTTTTTGGTGTCAGCCAAAATGGACGCCGAGGTGATTAAAGAGGCGCAAAATCGTGGAGTGGTGGGTTTCATCGTAAAACCTTTTAATGCAGTGGCGGTGTTAATGTCGATTCGTAACACGGTTCTGCGCATTGCCAGTAAGAGTCGTGCGAAACAGAAGACCACTGAGGAAGTTTCGCCGTCCGCTGATGAGGCTGCTAAGCCTGAAGCAAATCCTGAAGCCAGTTCGGAATAAAGTTTAATTTATCCCGTATTTTTTGAGGTTTATCTGCCACTCATCGATTTTGTCGCAGACCTCCCGCATCCCTTTGGTTCTTGATACAGTGGCGGCAATCGATAAAGGAATTGCCATGCCAAGCTCTACCCCATTGCCTGAAACACGTTTGTCCGAAGATGCCTTGCCAGCTGAGGTCTCGATTCAAAGTGACACGTGGATGAATCGTTATAGAAATTATCCGGTCTTTTCTCGCACTTGGTATCGTCATCGGAATATCGCTTTTGCTGCGACGCTTTTCGTGTTGTGGGTCGTGATTACCTTGGTGACGACGCTGACGCAGGATAGCTGGGTCGAATACATGCGTTGGACTATGCCGTTTTTTATATTTGGTTCTGGCCTTTTCACGATAGGACAAGGACTGGCAGTGTGGGTGCGTCAACGTCATTATTCCGAGCGTAAAGAAGGCGCTTTAATCACCAGCGCTTTGGTGTTTGGCTTATTGCTGAGTATCGCTTTAGCCCTATTGGCGCATGGCGCGGTGGACACCTTCCGAGAACACAGCGCGGATAGTTTTGTGAAGCGAGCAGATGCCTCCGCAACTGCTTCGGTGCCAGCCACACTCAGTCCGCAAGAGCGTGAGCGTCGACGTATTCTTGAAGAGAATGAACGTATCCTAAAAGCGGCTCGTGAAGAGCGCGTTAAGGCGCGCGGCCCGGTTCTGAATGCGGTGGCAAACTTCTTAGCATGGTTCCCAATGTCGATCGCGGGTTTCTATTGGGGGAGCTTTTTTGATCTGATCGTCTATTTCCGTCAGCGTCGCCGTTTGGCTGAGGCCCTGCGAAAACAAGAGTTGGAAAGAGAACAAAATGCTCGCCGCGAAGCTGAGTTAAAGCTCTCTGTGTTGGTCGCACAAGTGGAACCGCACTTCTTGTTCAATACTTTGGCGGGTGTACGTTCAGCGATCCTGACCGAACCCTTACGCGCAACCGCGATCGTCGACCATTTAGTTGATTATCTGCGTAGTACGATCCCACAGATGCGTGGCGATGGCAGTGTTGAACAAGGGCGCTTGGCCAAGCAATTGGAGACGGTGAGAGCCTATTTGAGTTTGATGCAAGCGCGTATTCCACGTCTCAGTTTTACGATTGAGAGTGAAGTGAAGGATGCAGTTTTCCCGCCGCTGCTGTTGATCTCTTTGGTAGAAAATGCGATTAAACATGGCATTGAGCCCAAAATCGGTCCCGCACATATTCAGGTGAGCGCGCGTTATTTTGACGCCGACGAGGAAGAGAAATTAGAGGTTTGTGTGGCCGATGATGGGGTTGGTTTTGGGGGTACCACTTCCGGTTCTGGAATTGGTCTAGCGAATATCCGGGAGCGTTTGGAGTCCATGTATGGAGACCGAGCTAGCTTAACCTTAAAGGCAAGACCTGAAGGTGGCGTTGCGGCAATCATTGTCCTGCCTCTGCAAGCCTGACACTGATACTGACGCTGTTGCAAAAAAGAACATCGAGACAAGGAAGATAGAAATGAAAGTAAGCGCGATTATTGCGGATGATGAAGATTTACCACGTAAAGATTTACGTCGGATGCTGGCCGAACACTGGCCAGAGTTGGAAATCTTGGCGGAGGCGGAGCATGGCGCTGACGCCCTAGAAGCCATCCATCAATATCAACCCGACATCGCTTTTCTGGATATTCGTATGCCAGGTATGACGGGACTTGATGTGGCGAATGCCTGCAAGGGACACTGCCAAGTCGTTTTTACGACGGCGTACGATAGCCATGCTCTGGAAGCGTTTTCGACTGGGGCGATTGATTATCTGCTCAAGCCTATTGCAAAAGACCGATTGATCGAAGCAATAAATCGCTTGAAACAGCGCTTCGCTAGCCAGGCTGCGCCAAGTGATTTAAGTACCTTGATGGCGGAATTGGATAAGCGTTTGCGCCCCCAAAACGTCGAGCGCATTCGTTGGATTAGCGCCAGCGTTGGCGATACGATTAAGATGTTCCCTATCGACAAAATCATTTTTTTCACTTCGGATGAAAAGTACACAAGGGTCGTTACCACTGAAGATGAAGCCCATGTACGCAAGCCATTGAAGGAAATTATCGATGGTTTGGACCCTGAAATTTTTTGGCAAGTGCATCGTGGTACCGTGGTCCGCGCTGATGCAATTGCCAAAGCCCATCGTGATGAACTCGGCAAAGTCACGATTGAATTGCGCGGTACCAAAGAGACGCTCAAGGTGAGTCAAGCCTACGCCTGGCGCTTCAAGCCGATGTAGCAAGCGCTCACTCGGTGCGATTTTCTGATCGCGCCATACTTCAAAAATCAACTTAATTTTTTTGCTTTCGTGGTGAGGGTAAGGCTCGGCTATTCCTTTCACCATCGAGAGTGCTCATCGGAGATGATAATGAAATTAATATTTAAATTGGCAGCTCTGTTGATGTTGGCATCGACATATTCTTACTCAGCAGCTCAAGTGCTCGATCCTTTGTGGCAAAAGACGGTACAGCATCTGCAGAAAGCACAGAACTATGTGGCGCACGATATCGACCAAAAACTCGAGGCGGAGGGGAATGGAGAAAAGAAAAATGTCGTGATGAAAATTCAGCAGACTGCTTGGAAAGATAAAAATCCTGTGTATACCGTGATCAGTGCGGATCCGAAACCGAAGGACGGAGGGACGCCGAAAGTCGTGGATTTCGAAGATGTGATGAAAGTAGTATTCAAGTTGATGCTCACTGAGCAAACCAAAGTGACACGGATGGACGCTCAAAAATTTGAAGGCTTGAATGCGACGCTCTTTCAAATTAAGGAAGGTGGCGTGCAAAGTATCGATGCCAAACTATGGGTGCATCCAGAAACTGGTGAGGTCTATAGTTACCATATCCAAATGTCGATCCCGCTCATGGTTGAATTGGATAGTAAGGTCAGATTTGCGGAGACGGCTTTCGGGGTGCGCCTGGGACAGTATCGCGAAACGCATTTCAAAATTAAGATTCCATTTAAAAAGGCCACTGGCAATTTGAATGAAACGCTGAGTAATTGGATTCCTCGCCCATAGTTTCCGCAACTCTAGGAAAAATTCTGACGAGTCGCAGTTTTTCCGCAACGCGCAATCGATGTTCTATGAATTCCTTGTCAAAATGAGCTGCAGGCTAGCATTTCTAGGCTAGAATGCAGCGTCATTTCAAGACCCTGTATTGAAAGATAACATTTTTGATATGCAGGACGAGACGTCAAATTGCCATCACGAATCAGTGATGACTAAGAAGAACATGGAAACTAGAGGAGAAATTGCATGAGTGGTGCTGCAATCACGCCGGGACAAGAGACACCAGTACCGGAATTTAAACAAATTATGGGACATCCCGCCCCACTGTGGATGTTGTTTATGTCTGAATTCTGGGAGCGTTTCGCGTTTTACGGAATTCGTTGGGCTTTGGTGTTGTATATCGTTGCGCAGTTCTATAACGGCGACGGCAGCGGTCAATCGGCTGCGAATGCTTTATATGGTTCCTATCTCGCCTTGGTCTATGCAGCGGCTTTGTTCGGCGGTTACGTGGCGGACCGTGTTATCGGTTATCAGCGCTCGATTTTGGTTGGCGCAGTGTTCATGGCAGCAGGTCTGTTCATGATATCGCTCCCCAATAAAGACATCTTCACCGCAGGTTTGGCGACCATCATTATAGGTAACGGTTTGTTCAAACCAAATATTTCAACGATGGTCGGTAAGCTTTACAGCATCGCTGATCCACGCCGTGATTCTGGCTTCACCATTTTCTACATGGGTATTAATGTTGGCGGCTTCTTGGCCCCAATCTTTACCCAGTTGTTGGCGCAGAAAGTGTTCAACACCGGCGATACTCCAGCATACAAGATCGTTTTCATCTCCGCTGGTATCGGAATGTTGTTGAGCTTGGTCTGGTTCGCGATTGGCCGTCGTACTTTGAAAGGCATTGGCGCTCCAGCTGAAGGTACGGAGAGTATGTCACGTGTGATCTACGTTGCGCTTGGCGCATTGTGCGTGATCCCTGTTGCGTATTTCTTGTTGTCTATGGGTGCCGCAAAACTGCAAGTGTTCTTGACAGTCTTGTTCGTAGGTTTGATTGTCATGTTGCTCATTGAAGGCGTGCGCAATGGCAATGTAGCGCGTGACAAAGTGATCGCAATGCTTCTGATTTTCGCGTTCAACATCTTGTTCTGGATGTTCTTTGAACAGGCTGGCAGCTCATTCACCTTCTTGGCAGATCAAATTGTGAACCGCAACTTAGGATTTATGGAGTTTCCGACAGCATGGTTCCAGAGTGTGAATTCCTTGGCGATTATTTTGTTCGCGCCAGTGGTTGCTTACATTTGGGTAGCCTTGGACAAGGTTAAACTCAATCCATCGATTCCACGTAAGTTCGGTTTGGGTTTGATTTTTAATGGCTTGGCTTTTGGCTTGTTGATGTTTGCTTTGTCGAGTTTGGTTGATAGCAACAGCAAGATTCCATTTTGGCCGCTCTTCATGGTGTATGTGATCCAGTCGATTGGTGAGTTGTGCCTGTCTCCAATTGGCTTGTCGATGGTGACCAAATTGGCACCAGCGCGCTTGGTTGGCTTGGGCATGGGTGGTTGGTTCTTGTCGACAGGCATGGGGAATAACTTGTCTGGTATGTTCGCGAGCCATGTCAGTGGTGATGCAGGTATGTCGATCACTTCAGCTTTGAGTGGTTACACCTTCGGTTTCTATTCCCTGATGGGTGCCGGTATCGTTCTGTTCTTGATCGCACCGTTGATGCAAAAATTGATGCATGGTGTGAAATAAGCTTGCACGGCGAAGACTCTCTGGTTGGCAACAATAAGAGAGTCAAATCTAGCCCGCAAGTGTGGCAATAACATGCATGAAAAAACAAACGGCCAGTCGAAAGACTGGCCGTTTTTTATTGCTCGCGATATCGACTGAGATGCAAGTTTGAGTGCATCTCAGTGCGGCGTTGATGCAGCTGATTTTCGCAGCTTATTCTTGCCGCTTACTCTTGTGGCATTGCATCTGCAGGCATTGGTGCAGCACTCATCACCGGTGGATAGGGTTTGCCATTGATGCTTGCTTTACCTTGTTTCCATTCCATATGCGATGTTAAGGCTTTCTCTTTGCGTGTGAGATAGCCTTGCGCTTGGAAACCAGTAATCGTCGCATTTGCCATGGTTAGTGCCATAGCGCGGGCGTTGGGGTCTTTCTGCGTCATATTCACGACTTCTTCGATCAGCGCTTCTGCAAAACTGAGATCACCTTCTGCCTCTAATTTTTGCAAGATGGATTGCGGCATGTTGAAGTCTGCTTCGGTCACGCCTACCAATTTTGCCGATGCGTTCGTCTTAAATTCACCGCTCTTACCGCTGACGCTCAAGCGATCCAAGGAGATGCTTGGATTGTATTTGAGCAGTTCCATGCCGTATTTTTTCCAAATCGTTTGCATCTGTTGCATTTGCTCGTTTGGAGTGGCACCGGTTTTTGCAACAGCGGAAAATTCATTCGACATCTTGCTCAAAGTGTCACCGTGAATATTGTGCAAAGAATAGTCGTAGTGGAAGTTAGAGAACTCAGCCTCGCCAAACTTTAAGCTAGCCATGCCCATCTTGATGCCCATATCGATCAAGTCTTTTTTGGCCGTGCTATCCGATTCCAGAGTGATATTGCCAGCCTTGAAGCCACCAATGGCAGCGCTGCTAAATTCGATACTGGCGATCGATGCAGTTGTCTTCCCGAGATATAACATGCTATTGCCGAAGGCGCGATCAATGTTACCGTCTGCTTTCATTTCGCCAATGCTGAAGTTACCTGATTCTTTTTGATCCGTGACCTTAAAGCCAGGCGTCAAGAAATTGAATTGGAATTTCTTGTAATCTTCGTCAAAGCCAATCTCTGCTTTGACACCTTTCCACTCGACCTTTGTGCTGCCGTTTGGATCATTGAAAGTCGCGTCCGGGCTGCTCAACTTCATCGTGCCACCACCGCCATAATTGAGGAGTGTGGTGATCTGCAAGAACTTCTTATCGCCAAACACTTTCTTAATTTCGGCGAGCACTTTAGGATCCAACACCAATTCAGTTTCAACCTTACCAGCAGCAACACCGAACATGCCTGGGAATGGGCCGTGGGTGATGTGATTAATTACGCTAATTTGAATAGGCTCAGACATTGCATGCGGCATCGTTTGCTCATCAACGGTGGCCTCGGCTGTTGCCTCGCCTTCGTTATCTTGGAACGCGGAAGCGCTGCTTGCGTTGGGTAGAGTCGACGCGAACAAGTTTTCTACACGCAGTTCGAAAGTTTGCTCTTGCGTCGAGCTAAACACACCGCGCTTATAACTCTGTTTGACGATTTTGAACTTAGACAGCACAGGATCATTCTTATCCGCTTTGTTCAACTTGGTTTCCAAGCGTTTGCCCGTAAGCCAAGCGGCTCCAGGATAAGCAACCGCTAATGCGGCAACGACGGCAATGGCGAGCGAGCTTTTTTTCATGTATCTGTCCTTGATCGAAATGTGACTCAAAAATGGTAGACGGAAGTGTAACGTTTATTGCAGCTCTTGTGCTGCATCGCAGCGAAAATTTGCGCACGATGCGCGGCATAACAGTATGCCGATCTCGACTGAGCCAATCTTTTTCAAGGCACTGAGGCTGAGGTTCAGCCGCGTTTAGGCTGTAATGGAACGCAAGGCTGCTTCCTTGCCATCAAGAAATAAAGCTTCGAAAGCGAGAGGATCGAGTGCCTTGGCAATCAAATAGCCTTGTATTTGATGGCAACCTAATTTCGCTAACAAATCTTGTTGTTCAAAGGTTTCAACACCTTCTGCGATGACTTGTAGTTTAAGGGCTCGTGCGAGGCTAATGATCGCTGTGACAATCGCCACGTCACTTTCGTCCTCCGGCAAATTCATGACGAAGGAGCGATCGATCTTTAGTTTATTGATCGGAAAACGTTTTAAGTAGCTGAGGCTGGAATAGCCGGTTCCGAAGTCATCAATCGCCATTTTGACGCCGAGCTTCGCGATCGCTTCCAGTTTTTTCAAGGTCTCTTGTGCGTCACGAATCAGGATCGATTCGGTCAATTCCAATTCGATGCAAGACGGATCCAGATGCGCTTCGCATAAAGCGCTGGAGAGGGTTTCGACGAAGTTGACCTGTTGAAACTGTAGAGCTGAGACATTAATGGAAATCAGCATGTGTTGACCGTTTTTATTCCATGCTGCGGCCTGCGCAATGGCAGTCTGCATCACCCAATTGCCAATGGCGATAATGAGTCCGGTTTGTTCGGCTATGGGAATAAATTGGGCTGGGCTGATTTCGCCAAGCTCTTTATCGGTCCAGCGAATTAAGGCTTCGGCCCCGAAAACTTTCTTATTGTCGAGGCTAAATAAAGGTTGATAGTGCAGGCGGAATTCTTGGTGTTCCAAGGCTTGTCGCATCGCATGATCAATCTTCATGCGTGACAACAAACCGATATTCATTTTGCGTTGGTAGAAGCGGAAATCAGAGCGACCGCGTTCTTTGACATAGTACATCGCACTATCTGCGTTCTTGATCAAGTCTTGCATTTGTGTGCCATCTTCGGGATACAAAGCAATACCGATGCTGCAGGTCACAGTGAAATCAATACCGTCCAAATTGAAAGGTGCACTGAGGTCGGCTAATACCCGACGTGCGCAAATCTCGGCGCCAGCCGCGTCAGCTTGATGTAACAGAAGAACAAATTCATCACCACCTAGGCGTGCTGCGGTATCCACTTGACGCAAACATCTTTTTAGCCGTTCAGTGACTTCCACCAGCACGCGATCGCCGAAAGGATGCCCTAAGGAGTCGTTGATTTGTTTGAAATTGTCGAGGTCGAGAAACAGTAAAGCAAATTGTCCTTGATCGCGACTAGCATGAGTGATCGATTGTGAGATGCGCTCTTCCAACAGCATGCGATTAGGAAGACCCGTCAGCGCGTCAGTGAAAGCGAGTTCTTCGATCTTTTGTTTGGCGTGATAATTCTCGGTGCGATCTTTAAAGAAACCGATGGTATGAATGGTTTTACCATCTTCATTTTGAACACGTACCAAGGAAATCATGCACAGGTAAGCGTGACCATCGCGTCGGCGATTCCATAACTCTCCCTCCCAGTATCCATCAAGTGCGAGCTCGTCTAACATGCGTTTCAGAATATCGGCATTGCCGTGGCCAAGGAAGAAATCGCTGATACTTAGGCCCAGCATTTCCACTTCCGAAAATTGGGTGAGGCGCTCAAAGCTTGGATTGGTGGTGATAATTCTTTGTTCTTCATCAGTAATGAAGATCGCGTCGGTGCTGGCTTCAAACACCTTTGAGGCGAGTTGTAAGCGTGCTTGATCGGCCAGTTTTTGCGAAATATCGCGGAAAGAATAGACCCGGCCAATGGGGCGTCCGCGAGCGTATTGCGGTAAGGTGACACGTTCTAAAACTTTACCCGAGTGCAGTACTAAAACATCGCTGGCTTCCATTAGCGGTGAGCGACGGATTAAGGCCAGTCGTTCGTTGTAATGACTGGCGTCGACCATGCAATTGTCCATCCACGCATAGACGGCACCATCATTGCGGCTGGTCAGTAGTTCTTCGGGTAGGCCCCACAGCTTTGAAAATAAATGGTTGTAGCTGCGAATGCTGCCGTCAAGGTCGGTGACCAAAATACCGTCGGCGGTGGATTCCAAAGTGGCGCGTAATTCGGAAATCAGTTTTTCCAATTCGCTTTCAACTTGGCGTTGATCAGTGTGATCGCGAATGGCCACAACATACATCGAGCTGGCGTTATCAAAGCGCACTAAACTAACACGGCGCATGACGGGGATTGCTTGTCCATCGGCGCGGCGTAACAGTGTTTCGGAATAGATATTGTTGGAGAGACCCGCGGCAACGTCTTCCCAAAAGAACATATCCTCGGGGGCGGCGGCGAGGTCCACCACCGAGCGACCTGGTAGCGAATGGGAAGGTACACCGAGGATTTTATGGGCGGCGCGATTAGCGGCGACCACAGTGAGTTGTACCGGTTCGACCAGCAATACCGCTTCTAACATGCCTTCGATCAGGCCTTCCCATGCATGACTCATTATCGCATCGCCGCAAGTTGAGGGTTAGTCTCTATGCCATTGAGTTCGCTGGCACGTTCAAAGAAATAGCAGAGGCGTTTGCGGGGGGAAAGATAATCATAGACCGCCTTCGGTAATTGCAAAGGCTTAAGACTGCGACGTATGCCAACTTCTGATTCGTGTTCGAGATTGATGACGAGCGCTTCTTCGACCGGTACTTGGGGGTCATGAATGATAACGCGCGGTTTGATCGGTCGTGCGGAATTGACCGATACGACCATTGCATAGCGTTCATCACTGAGTTGCACCACTGAACCAGGTGGATAGATACCCATCATCTTGATAAAAGTAGTGAGCGTATGTGTATCAGATTGGGTCTTGTTTTTGGTGAACAGTTGCGACAGCGCTTCGTGTGGCGTCACTGCGAGGGCGACATTGCTGGGATTGCAGAGATTATCGAAACGATTCACCAAAGAAATGATGCGGCTGAGCGAAGTCATTCGCTCGCCCGAAATTTGTCCTGGGTAACCACTGCCATCGGCATTTTCATGATGCTGTGCAATCAATAAAGTGGCGCTCGGTGACAGCTGCATTTTGCGCGCCAAATTGACGCCATGGGCCACGTGACTTTGGTAGAGCTGCCGTTCCGCCATATTGCTCAAATCATCGAGCCAGCGGAGTCGGTCGGGTAATTCCATTTTCCCAACGTCATGCAACAAAGCACCGATGCCGAGTTCCAACATATCTTCCTTGGGGAGGTTGAGTGCCTTTCCGAGAAGTAGTGAAATCAAAGTGACATTGACCGAATGTAAGGCGGTTTTTTCTCCGGCTTTTTCCGAGAGCAGGCGAATGGCGGTTTCTTCTTCTTGCAAGATGCCATCCAGCATACCTTGCACGAGTTTGACGGCGGTTTCATTGGCGACTTTGGGTTGGGCGTGCACCACCTCACTGAGATGTTTGAAATCTTGAGTGGCCTGGCCAAATTGTTTTTCGCAGGCGATGAGACTGGCTTGTTGGCGGGCTAGTAAAGCTTTTCTGAGTTTGGCTGCTTTTGCTTCAGCAGATTCAGTGATATCGATGACTTTTGCGGTGGTTGTTGCGGCGGGAGCTGCTTCTTCGAGCACATGACTTTTCTCAGGCGAGTAGCGAATCTTGCTGAGTCCCAGTGCGCGTAGTTTTTGCAATTGTTCTTCATTGCGAATTTCAAAGCTACTGACGGGAAAAGGATGATCCATCCATCCCATATCGAGATAGATGTACATACCAATTCGCAATTGCGCTGGTTCGATGTAGTGTGTCTGTGCTTCCGTCATAGTGCGTGGGCAGGATGTGAAATCACTACGTTTGGGAAATGTTTCCCAATATCAATTCTTTTAGTATAAGCCACAATAATAAAAAATGGTCTTTCTTTTTGGAAAAACCGACGTATTTTTGGCAGAAAAAATACGAAATGAAAAGCGCTGCTTCAGCTGATATATCAAGCCAGGTTCGACCTATCGACTTATTGATACATTTCAGCGGCGTTGAGCTTGAAAGCGATCTTGTAATTGTTTGAGGCGACCATTTTTCTGAATCGAGGCGATCCCCCTGTTGATCTGCTCGATAATGCGGTGAGCCTGAGGGTGCGTCAAACTGACGGCGAAATGCAATGGAAAACGCTCCGTGTCTGGCAGCGGTCGGATCTCAAATTCCTTAGCAGCAAAGTTGACGGTTCCTAAATGATCGAAACCGAGAAAGACCTCTTCCATATCAACCACGATATCACAGTGTCCCCGCTCAATTTTCTTGAAGAGACTGACATAATTGGTTGCGCCACTTTCAATCTGTTCGTTCGACAGACCTGAATAAGAGATTGCAGCACCATGAAGTGAACAAATTTTGTAGCGAGCCAAATCTGATTTTTGGCTGATGGGAGGCGTGGAAAATTTGTGTTTAGCGTAGAAGTAAGCCGGCGTTAAGCTGAAATACGGGCGAGAAAAGAGAAATTTTGCTTCGCGCTCAGGGGTTTTGAAGGCCGAGATGAGAATGTCACTGCCCTGCATGTTTTCGACTTCCGCCAGACAACGAGCCCATGGCCGCAACTGCACCCGCGGTGGGGTTTCAAAGATCGCTTTCAACACTTCGATGGAAAATCCTTGTACTGATTTGTCCTTCGGGTTCAGGTAAGACATGGGCGGCCATGTGCTATCGCCCCCACAGGCGCGTAAAGGCGTTTGAGCATGGCTGTTGAGGACGACTCCGAAAAAGCCGAGCAAGAGAAGAAAAGAGCGAAGCATGTACTGAATCAAAGCCATAAAAGCTCATTCTAACCGGAACTTTTTACATGTAAACGACATTTGGCGGTAAGCACCCTGCAAGCGCGTTATCGGCAGAAAATGACGGAAGTGAATAGGATTGGATTTTTGCGTGGCGAAATGTCACAAACGACGGCGTTTTGCTTCTTTTGTGCAATGCTTTCACTTACAATCGTCATTCATTTCTTACCTGAAAGCCCTTTGATATGCGTTTGGCCGTACTCACTGACCTGCATGCAAACCGCGAAGCGGTCGAGGCTTGCCTTGCTCATGCAGAAGCGAATGGGGCGGAACAATATGCTTTCCTCGGCGATTTGATCGGCTACGGTGCTGACCCAAGCTGGGTTCTCGATACGGTGATTTCGTATGTGGCAAAAGGCGCTCAGGTATTAATGGGCAACCACGATATCGGGATCTTGCAAGAAGATCGTAAAGAAATGAATGCCACCGCTCGTTTTGTCGTCGAGTGGACGCGCGAGCAGCTCAGCCCCTTCCATTGCGACTTTATTCGCGAATTGCCCATGAGTTTTCAGATGGAAGGCTGTTTGTTTGTGCACGCCAATGCGTGGGCTCCCGAAAAATGGGAGTACGTCGATGGCGTCATGGAAGCGGCACGAAGTATGAATGCCACGACCGCACCGATCACCTTTTGCGGCCATGTTCATACCCCCAGTTTGTATCACATGAATCAAAGTGGCAAAGTCGGCGAATTCACGCCCGTGCCCAATGTCGGTGTTCCCTTAAGCCGCTTGCGCCGTTGGCTAGTGCAGCCTGGCTCGGTTGGACAACCACGGGATGGAAATCCGGCAGCTTGTTACGCGATCTTTGATTCGCTTCAACAAGAGCTCACTTTTTATCGCATACCCTATGATGCTGAGACCGCTTCCCAAAAAGTATTGGCAGCCGGTCTACCTGCCAGTCTGGCACAGCGACTACTTCATGGAGGTTAGCCCGTATGTCCGATCCACACTCGATTTCGACTGCTGTTGATGCGGAAGTGCCCGCCACTAAAGTGGAACCGGCCAATCAGCAAACAGTAGTCCAGACACCGGATTCACCCGATACACCGCCGAACACGCCTCCGAAGGCACAAGCCAAAACCCCGCGTCGCTTGCAAGTCGGCATGGTGGTCGATGGCTATCGCCTCGAAGAAAAATTGCATGTGGGTGGCATGGCCGCCCTGTGGCGCATTACAGATTTACAGAATCGCTATCGCAGTGCCGAGGGCAAAGATCCAGAGCTGATCATGAAAGTGCCCCTGATGTATAGCATCGATGATCCCACGGCGATCGTTGCCTTTGAAGTTGAGCAAATGATTATGCCCAAGCTCAAAGGCAAGCACGTGCCGCGTTATTTTGGCTCGGGTGATTTCGACACCCAGCCCTTCATTGTGATGGAGCATATCGCCGGTACCTCGCTGCGGAGTCGCTTCGACGCCTCGCCCTTGCCGATTGATGAGGTGGTGAATGTGGGGATTCGGGTCGCCACCGCTTTACAAGATCTGCATCGCCAAAATGTCATTCACCTCGATTTGAAACCGTCGAACATCATGTTTCGGCCAGAGGGCGATGCGGTGCTCATCGATTATGGCTTGTCACGTCACGATAAGTTGCCAGATTTGCTGGGCGAGGAATTCCGCTTGCCAATGGGAACGGGACCGTATATCGCTCCCGAGCAAGTACTTGGGATTCGCAATGAACCACGCAGCGATCAATTTTCTCTTGGTGTGTTGCTGTATCACTTGGCCACGGGCGAGCGTCCTTTCGGTCACCCTACTTCGGTGACAGGCTTGAAGAAGCGTTTGTATCGTGATCCTATTCCACCGCGTAGCCACAATCCGCAGATCCCGAAATTTTTGCAAGAAGTGATTTTGCGTTGCATGGAAGTCGATCCCAAAGACCGTTTTGACACGGCGGGCCAGCTCGCCTTCATGCTGCAAAATCCAAACGAAATACCGCTCACCACACGCGCTGAAAAACAGGCGCAAGACGGTATGATTTCCGTTCTTAAACGTCGCTTCAAAGCGGCGGGAGTAGAGCCGTTTGCTCGCTATAGCCTGCATGATCATTTGGCTCAGGCTCCCATCATCATGGTGGCCTTGCATCTAAGTGAGAGCAACACGGAATTGACCGATGAAATTCGTATGATTACCAGACGCATGCTACAGACTGAGCCTGGGGCTCGCCTCGCTTGTGTGACGATTCGAAAAACTAGTCGGATCGGGCTCGATGATGCGATGGTTCAAGATGGTCAAAACATCCATGTGAAGCAGCTGATCGAATTGAAGCATTGGGCTCGACCATTGCAGGTACGAAACGACAAAATTACTTTCCACGTTTTGGAATCGCATGATCCTGCAGCAGCGATTATTGAATACGCCCACAACAATAGTGTCGATCAAATTATTATCGGTTCGCGCGGTAGCTCCACCTTGAGGCGTTATCTCGGCAGCGTTTCTTCGCAGGTGGTGGCTGAGGCGGAATGTACAGTCACCGTCGTCAAACAGCGGCGCGAATAAGCTAAAGACAAGCAAAGTGGGAGAAGTGACGACAATGCTGTGGATGCGGCAAACATTATGGTGCCAAGCAAAGAAGAAACCCTTTCTTCTGGAGTATGCCCGTCACTTTACACTTGAGTTAGGCCTCTGCTTGGGCTTAGGCTTAGGCGGTGTCGTCCTAGTGGCGCCTGCAAGCTTCGCCACTAGCGCCATCGAGTCAGGTGTGAGTGCTGCTAAGGTACCGATTTCCAAAGCAGAAAATTGGGAGCGCGTGACCGATACCGTATTCCGTCATCTCACCGTGCAAAATGGCTTACCTCAGTTTAGTGCCACTTCATTGGCTCAAGATGATGATGGCTTTATCTGGGTCGGAACCCAAGGCGGATTGGCGCGTTGGGATGGCTATCGCTTCCGTAATTACTTGCCGCTCGCGAACGACCCAACGAGTTTGCCAGACAACTACATCATGAGTTTGCACAAAGACGTGAAAGGGCGTTTGTGGATAGGGACGAATGGTGGTGGACTGGCGCAATACGATAAAAAAGCCGATCGCTTTCTGCGCGTGCCGACTGGGCCGCAGGGTTTAAGTCATGTGACGATTAATTCCATTACGAGCGACCAACGTGGGGATCTGTGGCTAGCGACCCGTGATGGACTGAACTTTTATCGGCCTGAAACCGGTGAAGTGAAAATTTTCCGCAAGAGCGAAACGGGTTTGCCAAGTAATTTGGTGCGAGCGGTGACCCGTGATCAAGGCGAATTTATCTGGGTTGGTACCAGTGAAGGTTTACTTAAAATTCATGCCATCACGCATGAAATGACCAGGGTCGCGCTGCCGATTCCCGCGGGGCGATCACAGCGTGTGGTGTCGATTTGCGTCGGTGTCGACGGTAAAGTTTGGGTTGGCACCTTTGATTCGGGCGCTTTTTATATCGCACCCGATGATCCGGAACCGAAGCGCTTATTGGTACAAAAACCATTTAGCAAAGATAGAGAATTCGTCAATGAGAACGTGTTCTACATCCAGAAAGTTGGTGACGATGAAATTTGGCTGGGCACCTACGGTGCAGGCATTGTTGCAGTCAACACCAAAACCTTTGATACCCGGCGCATGCAACATGAAACGAATCGTCAAAGCAGCTTAGCTGATAATTCAGTATGGTCGATCATGCGAGATCGTTCTGGCTTGGTGTGGGTTGGTGGACAACGCGGTATCAGTATTCATGATCCTTCTTCGAAGGGCATTCTGAGTTTGTTTGGTGGTGATACTCGCTCACATGGCCTGCAAGGCATTGATTTCTTCTCGGCCTATGGCGCGCCGGATGGCACTGTTTGGTTGGGTTCGCAGAATCAGGGCGTCAGTATTCTTGAGCCTGATAGTGCTCAATTCCGTAGTTTGAAATTCGATGATACTCGCGGTCCAACATCAATGCCCCAGAGCACGATCTTTACCATGTATCCGGTCGGCGACAAAGATGTCTACATTGGCACGGACAAAGGCTTGTATCGTAGTAACGCGCGAGGCACAGCAACGCGTCGTTTGAGTTTGCCGCCACGTAATCCGGGCTTACGTGTTGCCGCCCTGCTTCAGGTTGAGTCTAGTCTCTTTGTGGGTGGCCCCGAGGGCTTGTGGGAAATGGATTTGCGATCCTCGCAAGACAAAGCTGTGCAACCTCCATGGGCTAAGGCAATCGAGACAAAATTCATCACGGAGCTTAAGCAAGCCCCAGATGGTGCGATGTGGATCGCCACTTTGCAAGATGGGCTATATCGCTATGACGCAAAAACGCAGAGCCTGTTAAATATCAAACCTGATGGCAAGAGCAAGAGCGCTCTGACGCACAGAAATGTGTCGAGCATGTTGTTTGATAGTCGTGCTTGGTTGTGGGTCGGTATGCAAGGAGGCGGGTTAGATTTGCTGCGTCCAGGGAAAAAGCCTGGTGAGTTTGAATTCACCCATTTTGGAAAAGCAGAAAAACTACCGAATGACTTGGTGAATAAAATCCTTGAGGATGATCAGGGCAATATTTGGGTGAGCACGGACGAAGGCTTAGCGCGTATCGATGGCCGAACCTTGGAGCTGACGCCTTTAGGCGAACCTGATGGCGTCAGCATCACCGGCTATTGGGCGACTTCGGGAGCGAAGACGGTTAATGGCAATTTGATTTTTGGTGGAGTTGGCGGACTCACCATCGTCCGCCCAGCCTTGGTGCGACCTTATCAATATTCACCTCCCTTGGTGCTGACCAATGTCCAAATTGGCGGCAAAACGGTGGCGGTCAATCACAATCGTTTTGTGGGTCCGCAGGCCGAACTACTTACAGTGCAGCCAGATGCCAACAGCATGGTGGTGGAATTTGCTGCCTTGGATTTCACCGCGGCAGACCATAATCGCTATGCCTATCGCTTAGAAGGCTACGATAAAGATTGGATAGAAACCGATGCGACACGGCGCCTCGCCGCCTATACCAATTTGCCACCAGGCGATTATCGTTTGCATTTGCGTGGCTCGAACCGGAATGGCGTGTGGACTCAACCAGATTTGACCTTGAATGTGCGCGTGCTCCCGGCTTGGTATCAAACTTGGTGGGCTTACTTCTTGTACTTAGCGCTCTTTAGTGCGCTGGTGTTCGGCTTGATACGGTGGCGTTTGTGGGCGCTGCGTGAGAAGAATCGTAAGTTGGAAAATGTGATTTTGCAGCGTACACGCGAATTAGAAGCTTCGCGCCGTGCTTTAGAGCAGCAAAGTTTGACTGACCCATTGACGGGTTTGCGCAACCGACGCTATTTGCACTACTGCATTAATGAGGACTTGGCGCGCGTTCAGCGTAATTATGCCAAGGGCCCAAGTACACACGGCGATTTGATTTTTATGATGGTCGATATTGATCATTTCAAATCGGTCAACGATCAATACGGACATGCCGCCGGTGATCAAGTCTTAACGCAAACCACGGCGATCTTGCAAGAGTGCGTCAGAGAAAGCGACACCATCATTCGCTGGGGCGGTGAAGAGTTTTTGATCCTCGCGCGTGACACCAACTATGAAGAAGCTAAAGACTTAGCTGAACGTATTCGCCTCAAAGTGGATACGCATCGCTTCACTATGTCAGATGGTGAAGTGATACAACGCAGTTGTTCAATCGGGTTTGCACCCTATCCTTTCTTCAGCGAGAAAGCCGAGTTCTTTGCGTGGGAACAAGTCATCAGCTTGGCGGATCACTGCCTGTATGCTGCCAAAGGTGGTGGCCGTAATGCCTGGGTGGGCATGCGCGCCTTGGTCACACCGAGCGAAAATTCAGCTGAAGTCGGTGCCAAGCAGCAGGTCGCAGAGATGCTTGCTAAAGGCCAAATTGTCATGCATAGTTCGCGACCAGACTTCTGCGCGTCGTCATAGTTGGGAACTCATCCCTACATTGATGTGGGAACTAAAGTACCCGGCACGACGTCAGAGCGCGAGCTAGATCAAACAGGTGTTTTTAGATTTTGAGAATAAGAATGAGGAGCATTATGAAACAATCGATCAAATCAACAGCGGTGAAGTCCATCATCGCCGTGAGCTTAGTTGCAGCATTTCCAATGCTGGCAACGGCACAAATTGCGACAGCAAAAGCAGTTACCCAAAAAGGTGCCCAAGTCCAAGAACCCATCTTGCGTGCCCATTTGTCTTTGTTGGCCTCCGACCTTTTCGAAGGTCGTGGCACGGGTCAACGTGGTGGTGATCTGACGGTGCAATATCTCGAAAGCCAATCGCAGGTTGTCGGTTTAAAACCAGCGAACGGCAATTCTTTCCGTCAGTTAGTCAAAATCGCTGGCGTGAAATCGCTGCCAGAACAAAGTTCCGCGCAGCTCGTCGCTGGCGGTAAAGCGCTTGATATTAGCTTCGGTAAAGATTGGGTCTGGGCACCGGGTGATGCGGTCGCTGAACACAAGTTTGATCACGATCTGGTGTTCGTTGGTTATGGCATTACGGCTCCAGAAGAAAAGTGGAATGATTTCAAGAATGTCGACGTGAAGAACAAGATCGTCATCATGATGGTCAATGATCCGCAACCGACTGCAGAAGAGCCCAATCGCTTCGCTGGTAAAGCACTGACTTACTATGGTCGTTGGACTTACAAGTTTGAAGAAGCTAAACGCCAAGGCGCGGCGGGTGTCTTGTTGATTCACACAACACCGAGCGCGAGCTATGGTTGGTCGGTAGTGCAGAACAGTTGGTTGAACGAGCGTTTTCAACTCGATGGCGCTGCGCCAGGCACGGGTTTGCAAGGTTGGATGACCGAAGACACGGCGCGTAATTTGTTCGCCGCTGCAGGTCAAGATCTCGATAAATTGCGTGCCGCAGCCGAGAAGAAAGATTTCCAAGCCGTGCCTTTGCAAGCGAAATTGACAGGTGAAACCAAGGCCGCGATTCGTCGTGTTGAACAATATAATATCGCTGGCGTAGTACCTGGTACGGATCCTAAACTGAAAGACGAAGTCGTGATTTATAGCGCCCATTGGGATCACCTCGGCAAGCAAGGTAGCGGTGCTGATACGATTTATAACGGCGCGGTCGATAATGGTTCGGGTACTGCGGCTTTGTTAGCGATGGCGAAGGAAGCCGTCGCTCATCCAACCAAGCGTAGTCAGATGTTCCTGTGGGTTGCCGCAGAAGAGCAAGGATTGTTGGGTAGTGCTTTGTATGGTGCGCAACCTTTGTGGCCGTTGGACAAAACCGCAGCGAACTTGAACTTAGATAGTCTGAATTTTGTCGGTATGACGCGTGATATCGGTACGCAAGGTAGTGAGCGCACCGACCTCGGTGCAATGGCAGCGAAAGTGGCGAAAACGATGGGCATGCAAATCGCCAAAGCCGAGCCGGATTTGGCCGGTGGTTATTTCCGCAGTGACCATTTCAATTTTGCGAAGAACGGTGTGCCAGCGTTTTCGATCGAAGGCGGTCGTGAATTCTTGAAAGATCAGGCTGCATCCACCGCGAAAGCCAAAGCTTACGGTGAACGTTATCATCAAGTGACAGACGAATTTGATCCAAGCTGGGATTTATCAGGCATGGTGCAACAAGCGCAATTTACTTTGAACTTGGGCCGTGAAGTGGCGAATTCACCGAAGATGCCAGCGTGGAAACCAGGCGATGCATTCGGTAAGGCGCGTGCTAAGTAAATAAATCCATCAGCTGCGTAGAAATCGTTAAGCATGAAAATAAGTCGCAATGCATGTATCCCATGCATTGCGATTTTTTATCGGCGACATATTGCAGCAAGCTTGAAAGGAATCAGTCATGCATCCTACAAAAGTTGATCGCGCAAAACTGAATAAGTTGACGGATCTGCCGAATATCGGCAAAGCGAGTGCAGCGGATCTCGTTTTATTGGGCTATCAGCGACCGCAAGATTTGGTCGGCGCTGATCCCTTCCAGATGTACCATGAGTTGTGCTTGAAGACGGGTGTGCGTCATGATCCCTGCGTGATTGATGTGTTCATGTCAGTGACGCGCTTTATGGCGGGAGAACCGCCCAAGCTGTGGTGGGATTTTACCGACGAGCGTAAGCAGAAAATCTCGGTGTAAAGCGCGAGCATGCCTATTTCATCGCACAGAGAAAGCCCATGACTGTCGGATATTCAGGAACGCCTTTGAGCAAGAAGCTCGGCATCAAAGCCGGCAGTACAGTCTGGTTTCAAGCTGCGCCTGAGCAGTATCAAGACTGGCTTGCGCCCTTGCCCGAGCAAGTGGAATTCGTCACGCATCTGTCGAAAGCGGTCGACCTCGTGCACCTTTTTACGACAGACCGGCAAGAACTTCAACATGGCTTGCAACAATTACGCGAGCAAATGGGTGTGCAAAAAAGTAAACCATTGCGCCCCGATCTCATGATCTGGGTCTCGTGGCCGAAAAAAGCAGCGAAGATCAAGACCTACGTGACCGAGGATGTGATCCGCGAAATCGCCTTGCCGCTTGGCATGGTCGATGTCAAAGTGTGTGCAGTATCAGAAGTGTGGTCAGGTTTGAAACTGGTACTGCGCAAAGAATTGCGTTAGTTTTATCGCCTCATTGCGCGATCAAACTAAGCAATTCCATACGATGTGGGTGCGGTGTCGTAATCGCGTAGAAGTGCTCGACCAGCTCGGGCGAACGACCGACACAGACTAAACTCCCAAGTCGTAACTCGTCTTGCACGACCACCTCTGGCACCACGGCCAACCATCCGCTATCACGCGCAATCAAACGCAGCATCGCCATATCATCAACTTCTGCACGTAAGCGTGGACTTACATTGCTAGCTGCACAGAGGGCGTCGAACTGGGCGCGGATGGCGTTGTTCGGACCCGGTAGTACCATTTCTAGTTCATCCAAATCCTTAGGCACATCGAGCTGTTTGTCTTTCCAAATCTCGGCGGGCCCGACGATGGAGACCGTCTGACTCCCCAAAAATTGGCAGTGCAAGGGGCGATTGGCATTGGAAGGAAGGGTTTGATTGGCCAGCACGAGGTCGAGCTGATGTTCATGGAGACGGTCGAGCAAGTCGTGTAAATGGCCGGATTCTAAGCTTAGGCTGATGGCGGGATTGCTCAGTAATGGGCGGATTTTGTTTTCTTGATAGTTGCGTGACATGGTGGAAACGCTGCCGATGCGAATATGGCGGGTGGCACCCGATTGTCCACGCAGACGTCCCAGCATCTCTTGCCCCAAACCGAAGATGGTTTCGGCGTAACTAAAAACGATCTGGCCATTCTCGGTCAGTGATAAACGTCGCCCATCGCGCTTGAACAAGGCTTGCCCTAAGTGATCTTCTAGCTGCTTGATTTGCGCCGATAAGGCCGATTGCGAGGTATGCAATTCGTCCGCGGTGCGCGTCAAATGCCCATTTTTGGCGACGCGCCAAAAGTAGAACAAATGATGGAAATTGAGCTGTTTGAGATTAATCATTGTGCAATAAGCCGAAAATGATGCCTTGTATGTTCTGTTTTATCGATGAAAACGTTCCAATCATTGTATTTTACAGAAGAATTGATCTCCCCCCACAATGCGCCCCAATCAAGAAAACCGATAAGTACACAACAAAGAGGTGGGGAAATGTTGGATCAAATCATCGTACCGAGCATCAAAATAGGTGTCTGGCTTGCGCCCTTAGTGATGTTGATCGTGGCGATTGTTTTGGTGTTCGTCTTAGCCAAGTATGGCAGGTCACTATCGTCGCCAAATAGCGCAGTGATCACGGCTTGGTGGCGACGCCTAGCGATCAGTTCGCACCTCGTACTGTGTGGATTGCTGGTTTTGCTGGCCCTGCATGTCGTGAGTGCGATGTATGCGGTGAATGCAGGCTGGGCTCATTGGTTGACGCAAAATTTCAATGCAAATGCCGCTGCAAATTCGCTATTTAACGATTGGATAGCGGTGACGCCCTTCGGCTTGGTTTTGGCTGTGCTGGTGCAGTTCCTCGGAAGTGTGATCATTGCTTTCTCATCCCGTTATTTAGCAGGCGAGCCGCATCAATTACGTTACATGGCGGCCATGGCAACGGTGCTGGCGGCCGTGCAATTGCTGCTGATGGCAAATCATTGGGTGATTCTGATTGTGGTCTGGAGTGCGGTGGGCTTTGCATTGCAGCACCTCTTGTGCTTTTACGAAGAACGCCCTTTCGCGCAACTGGCGGCGCATAAAAAACGTATCGCTGATGTGTTGGCGGACGTGCTTTTAATTCTCGCTGCTGTCCTCGCTTGGCGCGAAGTCGGTAGTGGTTCTTTGCATGTCTTGTTTGAGGCGATCGCCCGCGATGGAATGAACACGGCCTTGCAAGTCAGTGCGGTGTTGCTAGTGTTAGCCGTAGTCTTACGTACTGCTTCCCTACCTTTCCACGGCTGGTTGATTCAAGTGATGGAAGCGCCGACACCGGTGTCGGCTCTACTGCATGCTGGTGTGGTCAATCTTGGTGGCTTTGTGTTGATTCGCTTTGCGAGCTTGCTCGATCAAGCGCTGTGGGCTCGTTCGATCTTGCTTGCCTTTGGCTTAAGTACAGCGATCCTGGCGGGCATGGTCATGTTGACGCGGGTCAGTATCAAACTACGTCTGGCTTGGTCGACCGTGGCGCAAATGGGTTTTATGTTGGTCGAATGCGCAGCGGGTTTATACAGCATCGCCGCCTTGCACATCTTGGGACACTCGCTCTATAAGGCGCATGCTTTCTTGTTGTCCTCGAATGTGGTCTACGAAACGCGCTTGGCGCAAATGCGTGGGACAGTACGCAACACGACTTGGAGTTTGATGCTCGCACCCTGCCTCAGTCTGACCCTGGTGTTCATGGTCCAGTTCGGCGCTGAATATCTTGGCGCACCAGGTTGGGCTTGGTGGTGGAATGCGATTCTCGGTTTCGCCTTGGCGCCCTTGTTGTGGACGGCGAGTGGCAACACGCTCATGCGTTTGCTGCACGGCGCTGGCATGGTACTCAGTGTTGCGATCTTGGCAGTCCTGCTGCACTACTTACCGCTGGGCCTGCTTGATGCTCCTTCGGACGTGCTTGGTGCGATCGCCTTCCTTGGTATGGCACTGCTCTACTTGATTTTGGCGCTGATCGAAGCGCAAGCCCCACTCCTCGAAACATGGCGTCGCTGGAGTTACGCCGGTTTCTATATCGACGAATGGTACACCCGCTTGAGTCTGCGGATTTGGCCGACCACTTGGGTTCAAGCGCAAACCTGCCCGTTCCACGATCTGAAAGAAGATCAACGCAAGAATGAACAAGCGCAGAAAACGAGTTTGCGAGCGCAGAGCGCACAGATCACATCTCTTGCAGCAAATAAATCCTGACCAAGGAAAAAATCATGATCACATTGGATCACACAGCAGCACAAGAAACATCGACGTCGACAATAGAACCGACGGTCGTCAATGCAGAAAAATGGAGTGAGTTTCGTCGCGCTGTCAGCCTCGCTTGTGAAGCAGCTTGTCAAACTATCGCACCCGCTTGGCCGCTCGATCAAGCCATTGCTGTAAATCCACACTGGCAGCGGGTCGATCGCCCTGTGCGTGAAGTGGCTGCGCGTATGGCCGTGCTCGGTGGTATTCAAGTCTTTCCAGCGCGTGATTATCAACGCCAAGCATGGGAAAGCAAACGCATCACCGAGGTTGATTTGTATTCGGCGATCCGCCAAATTCCAGCGGCGCGTGAGCGACAATTGAATATGGACTTCTGTATTGATGCCTTATCAAAGGACGTCAAAATCAATCAGTTGCCCTTGTTGATTGATGTGCTCGATATCGATCCTGATCGTCACACCCGTCTATCATGGCGTTCCGCGATTACGCATCAAGTCAGCCAAACCTGTGCCGCTTACTTCGATCATCATCAAGCGCAATGGCAACCTGAGCGAGCTTCTGGTCTCTATGCTTTTTGGCGTGAGACGATCACGCATGATCACGGCATCGGCACCTTGATGGGCTTACCGAATCTTGGGCGAGTCTTGCACTTGCTACCGCAACAGCATGAAGACGCTGAGGTGTGGGTGATGCAGCATTTGGGTTTGCCGCAAGATGCGTGGACCGACTATTTAGAAGCGGTCTTGTTGACGGTGAACGGGTGGGCTTCGAGCTGCGCGTACTTGGCGTGGCAGGCAAAATTGGCGGGTGGCAGCGATCAGCATTTACGCGAATTGCTGGCGATTCGTCTGGCTTGGGGCATCGTACTTTTGGAATGCCGACGCGAGCTTCAACACGACGCACAAACTAGCTTGG
Organism: Undibacterium cyanobacteriorum; assembly: GCF_031326225.1. Taxonomy (GTDB): domain Bacteria; phylum Pseudomonadota; class Gammaproteobacteria; order Burkholderiales; family Burkholderiaceae_D; genus Undibacterium; species Undibacterium cyanobacteriorum. The sequence continues at coordinate 64,719 of NZ_CP133720.1, forward strand.
CCTTCTCCGCGTTACGGCGTGAATGGGAAAATCACAAAGCACGTTTGCGTCAAGCGGAGGATGCTTTGTTGGTCGACGAAGTATGGCAGTTGGCTTTGGAGCGTGGATACCAAACGAAACTGGCACAACAACTATTGCAAACAGTAGTGCCTTCAGTATCTACATCAGCATCAGCATCAACATCGAACGAGCTCGATAGCGCATGGGAAATGCAAGCGGTGTTCTGTATCGATGTTCGTAGTGAACCGATGCGACGTGCCCTCGAAGCGGTGGATCCAGCGATTCAAACCAAAGGCTTCGCCGGTTTCTTTGGTGTACCCGCCGCCTATACGCCGATGGCGAGTGCCTTACAGCGTCCGCAATTGCCGGGCTTGTTACCGGCGGCGATGCAGATCAGCGAATGCGTGGTGGTCGGACCCGAGGCTGGTTTGGATCAAACGGAGACAGTCGAGGCGCAAGCACAACGATCGACGATATCAGAGCGCCGTCAACAGCGCTTCGCGCGCGATCGCCAATGGTCGAATACCAGCCAACGTCCAAGCACAGCGTTTAACTATGTCGAGGCTGCCGGCTGGACTTATCTCGGAAAATTGTGGCGCAGTTGGAAACCGCAACAGGCAGCGCGCCTCAGTGCGGATACCTATGCCTTGTCCGCCGTAGAACAATCTGTATGCCGGCCACGCTTGATGGGTTTGAGGCTAGAACAACAAGTCGATCTCTCGGCGAAGGTCTTGCACGCGATGGGATTAGAGAGTGATTTTGCCCCCATCGTGATGCTAGTCGGACATGGAAGCCAGAGCGCCAATAATGCTCACGCCGCGGCACTCGATTGCGGTGCTTGCTGTGGCCAAACCGGTGAGGTCAATGTGCGTAGTCTGGTCGCTATCCTGAATACGCCAGCTGTACGTCAGGGTTTGCAAGCCAAGGGTGTGGTGATTCCCGAGCATGTGCAATTTATGGCGGCTTTGCACAACACCACGACGGATGAAATCGACACCTTCGATCTTGATCTATTGTCTCCATCGGCACAACAGCGTTGGGCGAAGATGGCAGTCGTGTTTGCTCAAGCAGCAGATCAAGTACGACGCGAACGAGCCCACAAACTCGGAGAAAATCCGCGCAGTAGTCATCAAAGCTTATTGAGCAAGCTGCGTCTGCGTGCCAACGATGCGGCACAAACGCGCCCCGAATGGGGTTTGGCCAATAACGCAGCGTTCTTGATGCTACCAAGCGCGCGGGGTTTGCATCTGGATGGACGTAGTTTCTTGCATGACTATCGGATTGAAAATGATCCGGATCATGGTGTGCTGGAGTTGTTGATGACAGCGCCGATGCTGGTGACGCATTGGATTAACTGGCAGTATCACGCCTCCAGTTGTGAGCCACAACGCTACGGTTGCGGTAATAAGATTTTGCACAATGTAGTGGGTGGACGACTCGGCGTGTTCGAAGGTAATGGCGGTGATTTACGCATCGGCTTATCCAAGCAATCCCTGCACGATGGAGAAAAATTATTGCACGAACCGCTGCGCCTGACGGTAGTGATCGCCGCACCAACCGAGGTGATCGACAGCCTGATTCGCAAGCACCAGATCTTGCAACATCTTCTGAATAACGGATGGTTGCACTTGTGGTCTGTTCAAACGTCGTTGTTGCGTTACACAGAACAAGGATGGACAGCAGTGCTCGATGAAAGCTTGGCAAAGACGCAGGAAGTATAACGATGAACCAATCAAAATACAGAGGTCAGAAGATCGCTTTTCTGACCCAGCATGGAAAACAAGAGGTCGTCGCTGCTGCACTGGAACCCGTGTTGGGATGTGAAGTGATCCATGTGAGCGGCTACGATACAGATTTGCTCGGTAGTTTCACGCGTGATGTTCCGCGTAGCGGTACTCAACTTGATGCCGCCCGTCGCAAAGCGCGTAAGGGCATGGAGTTGGCCGGATTGAAAATCGGCTTAGCCAGTGAGGGAAGTTTTAGCACCGATCCCTACACAGGCATGATGCCGTGGAATCGTGAAATCATGGTCTTGATCGACGATGAATTGGGCATTGAAGTGGTCGGTATGGCGCAAGGATCAACCATTGCCGGGCAGATCTTGACCGCCAATTGGGATGATGTCGAACAGTTCGTTCGCAAACTCGGCTTCCCCCAACAACAAGTCGTGATGCGTCCGCAATCAGAGAAAGATCCACGCTTTATCAAAGGCATAGGTAGTTGGGAAAAGTTGGGCGACGCTTTTACGAACCTACAAATGGAAGCCGATAACCGCAAAGTGTTTGTCGAGCCTGATCTACGGGCCTTTGCCAGCCCCACTCGCATGAGCCATATTGCACACGCCAGCGAGGACTTGGCACAACGCATTTTGTCGTGCTGCCCACAATGCGCTGCGCCGGGATTTTCAGTCGTACAAAGACAGCCGGGTTTGCCCTGCGAATTGTGCGGAACACCGACCACGACTTACCTCAGCGAGACCTTGCGCTGCGTATTGTGTAAGCATGAGGAGATGCGCCAACGCCAAGATCTCCAATACGCCGACCCGCGCCATTGCCCGCAGTGTAATCCCTAGTCTAATGTGGGCGAGCTTTGGTCTTGGTTTACGCCTTGTTCGTCATGCGCGTGGTGACGAAAAGGTGATCCATCAAGTTTTCTCTGTGCCTAAATCGCAATCGACCTTGCTCGCGACAAACGAGCCGAACAGCCGGGCTGCGATTGTCCTGTCGATAGTTTCCATGTCTCATGGAAAGTATCTTTGAGCGACTTCGATGCTCACTTTGTCTGAGCTCTTGCTAAATTTCACGATGATCGTTAAGGTCGCATCTGCATCTTTTTCAAGCGGGGTGGTGTTATCGAATGCCTCTTCCAGTGCACGATCTGAATTTCGTTTCTTTTGTTTCTTTTGTTTCTTTTGGCTCTTTAAGCCGAGATATTTTTGAGCTTTCCATATTCGAACAGTAGGCAGTCGAGATATCGAGCATCGATGCCAAGAGCTCGCGATAACTCCAGGTAATTCTCAGGCTGAATATCAAGCTTCAAGAAATGTTGAACCACCCCAATGACATGTCGATCTGGTTTGATCACCGTGTAACCTAGATTTAAGCGGATGTTCTCAACCACGCCAATTCCAACGCCTTTTCTTCTTCCGATAAAGTCATTACGCAAATCTTTGACATTGACGCGTGTGGCCCAGTGCCGAAGCGCTTCCATTTCATTTGATGCGCCAATCAAATCTTTGTATTCCAAAAAACCATCTGTGAGTGTCTTCAAGAGCGCGTACTTTGGATTCGCTTGGGGCTTTGTGGGGTTGGGCTTGATGTTGAGATAGATAGTACAAAAATCGAAGGCATTGATTGACTCAATCAGCTTTTTGAGATGCTGAAGATCGGTGACCTCTGGGAATAGTTCCTTGAATCTCTTGTAGCGAGATTGCATGGCACTTTCTTTCCAATTGATCACCAGCGCTGTTCTTAAAATGGGCGAAAGAGAGTCCGTGGAGTTCAGGAGTTCTTTGGATTTCGATGAAACAATGTTGCACACATGGGAGAGTGAGTGAGCCTGCGATCCGTGCGTCACAATCGCCTCTTCTATTTCTTTGATTAACAGCAGTACTCTGTCGATGTCATGTATTTCCATAAGGATGTCAATTGGAAGTGGTCGAGTGGAAGTATTAAGAATGCAGTACGCATAGTGAGGAGATTGCAATCTTATCTAGTTTGATGACCACGTCAACAAATGAATGAGAGCTCACTAAGTGCCAAATGGTGCCAAATTCCAGAAAATGCGGTTTTTGCTTGAATTGAACTGCCCCACTCAATCTAGAAAAAAATTTCTAGAAAATTTTTTCTAAATGGTTTATGCTACTTCCGAAATGGGAGAAATGGGTATGTCTAATAAAACAGAAACGCAAAACAAAGTAGCCAAGAACAAGGCAGCAGCCGTACGTAAGCCGACGCCGGCCGAGTTGGTTTTATTGAAGGCCTTGTGGCAACACGGTCCAGGTACGGCCAAGCAAGTTTTTGAATGGGCCCAGGTCGAGCGTCCTGAGATTAGTCAGGCGACGGTGCTGCGTCAGTTGCAAATGATGTTTGCCGATGGCTTGTTGACGCGCGATGAAAGTGCGCGTTCGCATGTGTATGCCGCAGCGCAGGCACAGCAGAAATTGCAAACCAATTTATTGAAGGACTTTATTCAAAAGGCCTTCGCTGGTTCGGGAAAAGAATTGATTATGGCGGCCTTGAAAGAACACGTCAGCGACAAGGACCGCCAAGAGATTCAAGCTTTCCTGCATGGAGATGAAAAATGATATCGATGAACGCTGCTTGGGTTCCCGTGGTGGGAACCGCGTTGCTGCACTTTGTTTGGCAAGGAGCATTGTTGGCATTGGCCACAGCCCTGCTCTTGTTTGTGTTACGACGTGCAAATACCAAGTGGCGTTATTTGGTAGCGAGTGTGGCGCTGGCGCTGTGTGCCGCGCTTCCGACGAGTTATGTGGTGAGCCATTGGCCGAGTGTTGATGTGAGTGCGATGAGCGCCGCAGCATCGAAAGAAAATGCAAACTCCATAGAGAAGATCGCACCGAATCAAGAAACCAGCGCTCTGTTCCAGCAACATAATACACAAGCAGCCGAGACGCTTGGCATCGACCTGAGCGCTTTTGTGCAGCGTCAAGCACCAGTGGTGGTCACGGTGTGGATGTTGGGCATGCTGGGATTGTTCCTGCGTTTCATCGCGGGGCTGGTGTGGGTCCAGCAACAAGTGAATCATGCCAAACAAAGTCCGAGTGCTGAATGGCAAGCGAAACTTGATCGCTTTGCCGAGGCTTTATACATTAAGACGCCGATTCGTATCGGTCTCTCCGAACACTTAGAATCACCGATGACCGCCGGTTGGTGGCGTCCCATGGTGATCTTGCCAAGCGCACTAGCGACCGGCATGCCGATTGAATTAGTCGAAGCTTTATTGGCGCACGAAGTGGCGCATATCAAGCGCTTCGACTACCTAGTGAATTTGTTGCAAAGCGTGGTCGAGATCGCGCTGTTCTATCACCCTGCCGTTTGGTGGATTTCCAAGCAGATACGCATAGAACGCGAACAAATTGCCGATGATTTAGCAGCAGGATTACTAGGCGAACCGCGGCGCCTGGCTCTTGCCTTGTCCGAGCTGGAACAATTCCAGTTCATCAACCCCCAACCGGCCTTATCGGCCCGAGGAGAAAATCTGATGTTACGCATTAAACGATTAATTAAACCCGAGCTTTCCGCGAAGCCTTTCGCTTGGAAATTAGCTTTGCCTATGTTGAGCATTTCAGCTGCTTGTGCGGCTTTGGTAGCGCAAGCAAGCGTGCCAACTACGGCCGCGCAACCGGCAATGGTCGCAAGCACCGCACCGACCATCGCACCATTGGTGGTAGCACATAGCGCTCCGCTCAGTATCGCCAATCCCGTCATCTCTGCGCCACCACCAACCGCAGCATCGACCATCACCGAGGCGCTTAGTGAGGTGCGTGGTATGGAGGCGCTGCCACCCGTGCCTGAGCCAGATCAAAAAGTGGCGAAGCGCAGCAAGAGCGACGATGAAAAAGATGCTTTGACCATGGCTTTAGTGGATCCAGCGAAAGAAGATGTGCATTACATGAGCGGCGGCCGCAGCGATCGCAAGATGGTCGAGAAACTTAAGCGTGACAATAAAGGTGCGTTTCTCTGGTTCCGTGAAGATGGCAAGTCATTTGTGATTCGTGATCCTAAAGTGATCGCTCAATTACATGATGCTCAAGCGCCATTGGAGGCGGTCAGCAAACAGATGGAAGAGCAAGGCAAGAAAATGGAGGCGCAGGGCAAGGTGATGGAAGAAATCGGTAAACAGATGGAATCCGTGCAGATTAAAGAGCCCAAATTCGATCGTGCGAACGACGCCCGCATGCAAGCCTTTGAACGTAAAATGGAAGCGCTCGGTCGTAAGATGGAAGTGATCGCAGAACGTATGGCAAATCGTAAGAACGATGAGGCGCGGGAAGGCGACCGCGCCGCGATGCAGAAGATGCAGGAACAGATGCAAGAAATGTCGAAGAAATTGCAAGCTGAAGTAGCGAATATGCATATCGATCAAGAAGCTCTGCAGAAGTCTTTAGAACCCCTCAAAGCTTACAGCGCCAAAATGCAAGACGCCAGCAAACCAATGGAGCAACTCGGTGAAGAAATGGGGCGCCTTGGCGAACAGATGGAATTGAAACAACGTGAATTCCAGAAGAAGGTCAAAGAGATTATTCAATCCGCAAAAAAAGAGGGATTAGTCACTGCGGTGCCTGAGGCTTAAGCCGTATTTACAGCACCTCGATGTAAAAGTCTGTTCTCCACCCACATGTTTTCGATAGCTTGGGTGGAGAAGAGACCTTACAGATTGTGTGAAGACCGAGGATTAAATCCCCTCGGCAATGGCGGGATGAAGGTGAACTGGAATGTCAATCGTGACAGTCGTGCCGACCTCGACTTCAGAGTCGACGCGAATGCTGCCTTCAAGGACCTGGGTCACAATATTGTAAGTAATGTGCATCCCTAAACCGGAACCGCCATAACCTAATTTGGTCGTGAAGAAGGGTTCGAAAATGCGGTTGAGGTTTTCCTCAGGAATACCAACCCCGTTGTCGTGGAAGCGCAGCCTAACCTCGAATTCGTTCAACATTTCAGCACTCAAGCGCATTTCCCCGTTTTGGCGTCCATCAAAGGCATGCAGCAGGGCATTCTGCAATAGATTAATCAAGACTTGGCCGAGTGGCCCAGGATAACTATAAAGTTGAATATCCTTCGGTACATCAATGCTCAGTTGATGGCCGGCCTGACGTACTTGATTCATCATCGTCGCAACTACCTCATTGCAGGTCTGTTGCAAGTTAAAGTGACGGGCTTGAGCACTGGCTTGGTCGACCGCGACTTGTTTGAAACTGCTGACTAGATTGGCACTGGTCCGTAGGCTCCTGAGCAGTAACACGCAGGCATCTTTGCAACGTGTGGCGAATAGTTTGAAATCGGATCGTTTGACAGGGCCGGTCTCAATGATCTCGCTAATGCGATCAATATTGTCTTCGATCGAGCTTGCGATTAGCAAACTATTGCCGAGCGGCGTATTCAATTCATGAGAAACCCCCGCCACCAAAGACCCCAGTGCCGCTAGTTTTTCACGTTCGACCAGTTGGTTTTGGGTTTCTTTCAACTGTTCGTAAGCATCCGCATTGTCGACTGCAATTCCTACATAAGAAGCCAGTGTACGCAGGATGTCGAGATCGGTATTCGAATAAGCAAAGCATTTGTAACTTTGCACACCCACCACGCCGCGAATCTCACCTTTTACGAAAATCGGAACGTACAGAATCGATTGCGGATTTGGCGTGCTGGTGCCATCTTTCAAAACTGCGCCCCATTTCTCGGGGTCTTCGGTCAGACTTAAATCATCGATGTAGTTCTGATATTCGTTGCGAAGGTCATTAATAAAAATTTCTTTTTGATGCTCGATACACCAGACCGGTAGTTGATTTTTCTGACGAAAGTCGCGGGTGTAGTGTTCATAGCGCTTGCCCGCTTCCGTGACAAAGGGGAAGTCGATGATTTGCCTTTGTGGATCATAGAAGCCGACCCCAAACACAGTGGCATCCATCAGTTCGTTGACGTTGCGATATAGTAGTCCAATGATGGCTTCAGTATCGAGTGTTGAGGTGATATCTTTACCGATCTCACTTAACAATGAAATGTTTTTGTGGGCGTGCTCGAGTACTTCCTTCTGTTGCTGAATAGAGGCTTTTTGTTCTTCTAGCTCTAAGGTACGCTCTTTGACCAAGCTAGCGAGTTGGGTCTTTTGTTGTAACAGTTGGCGGACGCGGTATAAGAACACCGCATACGTGAGTCCGGCAATACTGAGAAACAGGCTCAGGCGGAACCACCAGGTTTTCCAGAATGGAGGTGTGATGACGATTTCCAAGCTGGTCGGTTCTTCATTCCATATGCCGTTCTTGTTGCTGGCTTTAACTTGGAATGTGTATGTGCCCGGATCTAAGTTCGTGAAAGTTGCAAAGCGTTTATTCGCGCCAGTTTCCACCCACTTGTCGTCAAATCCTACTAGCTTGTAACTAAAACGATTGGCACTGGGATCGGCGTAATGCAGTGCGGCGAATTCAATCGAGAAAATTGATTCGGTGTGATCGAGGGTAATACGTTTAAGTTCAGAGAGCGCAATCGCGTTTTGTTTACTTTCATTCGATCGACTTTGCAGAATACTCTGATTGGAAATTAAGAAATCCGTGATGACCACAGGCGGTGGCACAGGATTGTCGCGAATGTCTTCTGGACGGAAGCTGGTTAAACCATTCCAGCCACCGAAGTTCATGATACCGTCGTCGGTCATGAGCGTGGCACCGATGAGAAAAGAACCATCAATCATGCCATCGCGTGCCGTGTAATTCTTAAATTGCCCAGTGGCGACGTTCAATTTAGAAATTCCAGCGGTGCTACTAATCCAGATATTCCCTGCACTATCTTCTAGAATGCCGCCGATTGACTCAGCCGATCCATCGCTCTGTGTTGGGAAGAAACGGAAGCGCACTTGGCCATCGGCTTGTTCTTCCATCAGGTTCAGACCACCGGAGGTGCCGACCCACAAGCGGCCTTTGCTATCCTCAAACAAAGCATGAACGCGATTGTGGCTGATGGTGCCGACTTGACTATCATCATGACGATAGTGCGTGAAGGTTTCGCTATCTTTGTTATAGCGATCGAGACCGTTCATGGTGCCTATCCACAGTACACCTTTGCTACTCTCCATCAAAGTTAAGGACCAACTATTTCCTAGGCTATCGGCTTGGTTCGCATTGTGGCGAAAGGTTTTGAAACTCGACTCATGGGCACGGCGTCGATGAATGCCACCGCGACTCGAAATCCACATCGTATTATCGCGATCCACAATGATGCGCTCGATGTAGTTATCGTTCGGTTCTTCACTCACGAAGACGGGTTTGAATTCGTTTTTGTCGGGATTGAAGAGAACCAAACCGGAGCGAGTCCCGACCCATAATTTGCCATCTTTGTCGCTCCACAAAGCACCGATTTGATTTTCGATCAAACCTTTATTGCTGCCAGCCTGCTTGCGCCACACTTCCACTTGTCGCGTCTTGGTGTTGAGTCTTAATAGCCCACCAGCGTAAGTACCGAGCCATAATTGATTTTGTCCGGCAATGGCTAAAGCGCGTACACGGTTGTCGCTATCGCCGGTAGCATCATCTTGAAATTGGACGTAGCGATTAAAACCACCGCTGAGTAAGTCAACCCGACTCAATCCTGAAGAGCGTGCTCCAACCCATAAGGCCCCGGTGCGATCTTGGAAAATCTTGCTGACATGGTTGTGCATCAAGCTATTGGGATCGAGCGGACGATGTCGATAGGAGGTGAATTCACCAGTCTTCGGATCGTACATACGCAAACCCGCATTGATGGTGCCTATCCACAATTTGCCATCATTAGCTCGATAAAGGGTTTGAATGCGTGCTACAGAAAAACCTTCGTTTTCACCGACGGGGCGCACGATGTAGGGTTTCTCTTTTAAATTGATGGTCGCTAAGCCAGCGTCGGTACCTATCCACAAAATCTGGTCGGGGCCGAGCGAGAGATCCACCACATTGTTTTGCGCCGCTCTTGAACGGCCCACAATGTCGATATTGATATGAATAAATTTGTCATCGGGTGGACGCATTAAATCCAAACCGTTAGGGCTGGCAATCCAGAGATTGCCCTCTTTATCGCGTACGATAGTATTCAGTAAGTCGGTGCGTATGCCCTCGCCATCGCCTTGCTCGTGGCGGTAATCTTGGAAGGCGTGGGTCTTGGTATCGAAATGCATTAGGCCGTAGTCAGTGGCTAGCCATAGACCTTGTTCGCCGTCACTCAGGATGGTAAAAACTTTATAGTTGACTGAGGCTCCGCTATAGGTGTCTTTGCGGCGGAAATTCGTGAATCGATTATTCGCTTTGTCGAAAAAAGAGAGGCCTGATTGGGTACCGATCCACAGGCCACCTTGCTGATCCTCAAATGCTGCGGAGACGAAATTATCCATCAAACTATTGGGGTCACGCGGGTCGCTGCGGTAGACGGTGTTGCGATAGCCATCATATTTCACCAAGCCAGCTTGGGTGCCAAACCACATAAATCCTTGGCGGTCCTGCAAAACAGCCGTGATGGATTGGGCGTTGAAGCCCTGCATATTGGTAATTTGATCGAAACGCAGCGTACCGGGTTGTGCCGCGCCGGTGTGAGCGATGGGCGTGCTAATACCTAAGCCGAGCAGGGCTAAGGCAAGGATGTGGTGCTTCACACGGTTCTTCATAAGCGTCTGTGAAAAGCGAGCAGTAAAAATGGGTGCCTGAATAAATACATAGTAATGCAGGCGTTGATGATGCGCACGGGCAATTTTTAAACAAACTGGATTGAACAGAATTGCGCGATGGAAATGAGACAGAATAGTCTTTTCGACAATAAAAAAGCCTGAGCGGCCGGCAAAAGCACGACTCAGGCAAGAGGAGGGAAATTGTTGTTTAGAGATTGAGTGGGGCTTCGTTGGACTTTCCGATTTGATACCAGTCGACTTTACGTGTGATCAACATGATGGCGGCGAGTACGGCGAACAACAGTGTGCTGCCCATGATCAGTGCATTATTTTCTGACTGCAGTAAGCCATATAACACACCGTATAAAACGCTCAGCGCAAAGCCAAACCCCAAGCCACGTTTCCAACTCTGCAGCACATGTGCCAAGTAAAAGGCGATAAGGCTGATACAAGCTCCGCTCGCGATCAAATACGCTTTGATGAAAGCGATATGTTCAGAAAGGCTTAACAGGAGCAAGAAGAAGATCACTAAGGCCAAACCGACCAAGATGTATTGCACGGGATGTATGCGCAACTGCTTCAATACCTCAAACAAAAAGAAAGCAGCAAAGGTTAAGGCAACAAATAGCAGACCGTATTTGGTGGCACGGGCAGTTTGCGAATAGGCATTGATCGGTTCGATAAAGGCCACCCCAAAACTATCAATTTGACGCACGCCTTGCGCGGCCGCAGTGTATTCGGCGGATGCATTCGCGTCACTACGTTCAGCTCCTTTTGGCGTAGTGGCCACGCAGCAATCGGAGGCAAGTATTTGTTGTTGCGCATTGCTGGACAAGGAAGAGATATTCCAAGTCACGTCGAAGCCGTTTTCACCAATCTTTCGTTCGTTCTGTTTAGCAGAGGGAAGGAAGCGACCGAAGAATTGCGGATGCTGCCATTTTGACTGCACGGTAAATTGATTATTCTTGCCTATCGGTACAAATGCCATTTGTTCAATGCCGTCGATCAAGAGGCTTAAATCAAATGCCATTTTTTCGCCCTGCTTTAATTGCGATAAGGTGACCGGGGCATGCAAGCCGTGTTGCAATTGTTCGAGGCGACTGTTTTGTTTGAATTCGTAACGATTGCCATTGAGTGCAATATTCGGCACATTCTTCAAACCACGTGTGTCGCTCAATCCCAAGCTGACATAGGGTTCGCCAATCGTGATGTGTGAATTGGGCTTTTCATGACTGATGCTGTCTAAGCTAGGGATTTCGAAATCGCCCTTGATGGTATGTTGGCCGCTATAGACCAAGACTTTATGCATGCCACGGTAACGTTGGGCGGTCTCCATATTGGCCGACAGTTCGAGCTCATTGGGAAACACATAGATCAGGCGATTCAGCTTGAGGGTGCGCATGATTTTTTGTTTGCTGGCCTCTTCGATCTGTTCTTCTTGATAGGTTTCGGTATAAGGAATGATGAAGAGTGGGCCAATCAAAGTCTGATTCGACACCGAATCTTCGGCAATGCTGCGTACCGCCTCCGCGCGGAAGAAAATGCGCGAATTGATCGTGCCTTCAATCATGAGGAGAGGAACTAAAATGACGGCCATGAGTAAGAGAATACTCATCACTTTGAGAAACAAGGTCTTTTGCATCAGGTGCTCCTGAGAATTATTCGGAGCCTGCACTGTAAGCTTCGACTGTGAAGCCTTGATGAGGTGACTGTGAAGTGCGAACGCGAGTTTTGTGTGGTGGATGTGAAGTCGGTTCAGTGCGGTAGCGGTAAGCGCATTTCTGCACGTACGCCGAGTAGATCAACGCCATCGTTGGCGCGATTCATCAGGTGCACGCTACCACCATGTAGGCTGGCCACCTCTTTGACAAACGGTAGGCCAAGTCCGGTACTTTTATCGCTGTCAGGACGTGGTAATGAGTAAAAGCGTTCAAACAATTTGTCGAGTGCATAGTCGGGGATGCCTGTGCCTTGGTCATCAATGCGCAGACACAGTTGCTGCTCTTCTCGCACCGCGCTCACGGTGATGCTTGATTGTGGCGGGCTAAAAGCGATCGCATTGTCGAACAAATTGCCGAGCGCTTGGCGCAGTAACAGATGATCGCCTGCCAGCTGAACGTTCGATTCTGGCAGTACCAGATGGGTTTGGATGTGCTTGCGATCGAGTGCGACTTGGCAATCCTCGAGGACTTCTTTCAACAGCTGCGCAAGATCGATAGGTTCGACTTGTTCTAGTCTTTGCTGCTTTTCCAGACGCACCAATTGCAGCAGTCGATCGATTAAATTTCTTTGTCTTTGATTTTGTTCAATGATGTTGCTCAGGAAGCGTTGCCGTTCGGCTTCTGGCATATCTTCTTTGAGTAACTCCGCGGAGCCTTGAATCGCTGCGATCGGACTCTTGAGTTCGTGGGTCAAAGTGTGCATCAAGGTTTCGACATACTCTTTCCCCTCGAGTTTGGCGCGCATACTTTCGAGCGCCAAGCCGAGTTCACCAATTTCATTATTGCCTAATTTGGGCAAGCTGGTCTTGGCATCGACGCTGACGGCTTTGGCGTAATCCTGCAAACGTTTGAGCGAACGACTCAACCACCAAGAAAAGCCGATCCCGATCAACAGCGACACCAATAAAGCCCAAAAGCTGCGTTGCAAAATTTTCTTTTGACTGCGTTCAATAAACGGTTTGATGGTCGAGATGGGTTTGGCGACGGTCAACACACCGAGTAAGCGGCGCGGTTTGCCGTCGTTGTTGTTATCCATGATGGGCGCCGCCACATGCATGACGGTACTGTCTTCATCATCGGGATTGGCGCGGGTACTGCGGGCACCATATTGACCGCGTAGAGTGAGATAGACATCGTTCCAGCGTGAGTAATCTTTGCCAAGGTCCTTATTGTCTGAATCAAAAATGACGATGCCTTGAGCGTCGGTAATGTAGATGCGGTAATCGAGTTGCGACTTTACTTTCTGCACGCCGCTGAGTTTGACATCGATACTGCGTTGCGCGTAGTTTTCCAAGCGCTTCAATAATGGCGCATGGGCCAGATCACCCTGCTTGACATCCTCGGCGACCAAGCGCGCCAAAAGTTGTGCGGTATCGATCAAGGTGTCTTCCAAAGTGGCACGGACACCGGGTCTGACTTCCATGACAAAGACATTCAACACAAACCATGCAGCCAATCCCAGAATGAGAAAGTAACCGAGTAAGATGCGTAATCCGATTCTCATGGTTGATGCTCAGTGTTGGGTTGGCTCTGCTGGGAACTAGGCGACGGCGATGCTGTAACCCATACCTCGATGGGTTTGGATTGGGTCGTCGTTCTCGTTGATGGCTTTTAATTTGGCACGTAAAGACTTGATATGCGTATCCACTGTTCTATCCATGGTGTTGGCGGCATGAGTCCACACTCTATCCATTAATTGCGCCCGTGAAAACAATTGATTCGGGCGTTCAATCAGCGTCTTTAAGAGTAAGTATTCGTAGCGTGTTAACACCAATAGATGGCCGAAATACAGAATACGTCCTTCTTCTTCGCGCAGTTCAAAGCGCTCGGGAACCTCTTTGACATGCGTCACCGTGTTCGGTGCCAACTGGCGACGCAACACCGCGCGCACTCTAGCCACTAATTCGCGCGGCGAGAAAGGTTTGGTGACATAGTCGTCGGCACCGATTTCGAGTCCAACAATGCGATCAATTTCATCGCTGCGTGCGGTCAAAAAAATCACAGGGACGCTGCTGAATTGGCGCAGGCGGCGACACACTTCAAAGCCGTTTAGATCGGGCAAACCGACATCAAGCACCACTAAGCTGTAGCTTGGTTCGGCCGCTTGTAAAGCATCGAGCGCGGCTTGGCCTAAACCTACATGCTTGGGAATAAAGCCATCGGTTGCTAAGGCATATGCCAGATTATCTGCGATAGCGATTTCGTCTTCGACGAGCAAAATGTGTTGTGACATGGGATGGCGAAAAACAAAAAATGCGTTAGTGCTAGTGGACTGACAAGCTCACTCGCTGAGTTCAACTTACGGCCCGTTGACTCGCATAGTAACATCATCGCGCTGAGCGATTCTTTCACTCAGACAGCCAGCGTCTCTTATTTCAACATTGCCTGATACACCAAACGTTTGAATTCAAACGAGTACGGATGCCAAAATGCCATCTGCCTTTGCGTCATCAGCAGCCCGGCCATATTGTGACGCGGCGAAATCCACCAGTGCGTGCCCGCAATGCCGCCCCACTCAAATTCTCCTTCGGACTGGGCAGGATCATTCGGTCCAGGGGTGATGGTGACCGCGCCCCCGAAACCAAATCCTTTACCAGGCACCGCACCAACACTAGGGAAAGAAATACCCCAGCCATCCGGCAAATGATTTTGCATCATCAAATCGATGCTTTCTTGTTGGAGGACGCGTGGTCCACCCGGCATCAGACTGCGCATCAAACGGATCATGTCTTGCATGCTGGAGACCAAACCACCACCACCTGAAAAGCGCGGAATCGGCTTCAAAAAGGCTTCTGGATAGGGCGATTTATCGAGACGTTTGAGGTCGCGATTGAGCGTGTTCATAGGATCACTGCCCGCATAGTAGGCACATAAGCGATGGTGCTTATGCGCAGGCAACCAAAAGCCAGTGTCGTTCATGCCGAGTGGCGAGAAGATTTTGTGATGAAGGTAGATATCGAAACTATCACCACTGACCACTTCCACGACGCGCGATAAGACATCGGTCGCAATCGAATACTCCCATGCCGTGCCTGGATGAAAACTCAGAGGTAAATCTTCCAAGACATTGATCAATTCGGATAAGGGCTCGAAGGCATTCAGTACTTTACGCTCAACATAGGCTTTGTAGATGGTGCTGCCATGGTCGAGCAAACCATAACTCAGCCCCGAAGTGTGGTTGAGCAACTGTCGTATCGTGATCAAAGATTGCGCCGCTTCGGTTTGATCGATGCTGGTTGCGCCCGGTAAGAGTACGCGGCGATTGGCCATCTGCGGCAAGTAGTCTTGTAGCGGATCATCGAGCTTCAACAAGCCTTCTTCGACTAGCTGCATGATGGCAATCGAGGTTACCAATTTACTGTTCGAAAAGACTCGAAACAGATGCTGTGGTTCAAGCGGAATACCCTGTTCAATATCAGCCCAGCCGCAAGTTTCGAAATGAACTAAATCTTGACCATGTAACACCGCGGACGATACGCCGGCGAGAATTTTGCGATCGACATAGGATTGCATCGCGGGTGCAATCGCACTGAAATCAAAAGAATGCTGACTGATTTTCATAAAACAGAGAGAAGGGTGCGGCAAATGACATAGCAAACTAAGACGCAAATCAAGAAGCAAGTTAAGAAGCAAAGGCGCCGAAAATTGCGCATCAAATGACTCAACATTTGCCCGTAAAACTGGTATTTTATCCTGCCTCGCTCGCTAATACGATGTGTGTCCCGTAATTGTGCTGACGGTCGTGTCCAGCTCATTTTGTACACTTCTATGGGCGCGTCCAAGTCTACGATGAAAGTTCGCTGCACCATGTTTCAACCCGACCACGATCACGCTGAATCATTCTTACGTCGCTTATTTGCCGAGGCGATTGCCGCTGTCGTACCCGCCACTTGCATCCCGCCTGCATTGCAGAACTTTCGCCGCACCTTGTCGTCCCAACCTGAGCGTGTGATCGTGATCGGTGCGGGTAAAGCCGCGGCGGCGATGGCGTATTGGGTTGAACAAGCGTGGAGTGATCTCGCACTCGAAGGCTTGGTGATTACCCGTTATGGACACCTCGACCCCAAGACAATGCCGCGCCGGATACAGGTTATCGAAGCGGCGCATCCAGTTCCCGACCATGCTGGTACACAGGCAGCGCAGGCTTTATTGCAGCGGTCGCAGGGTTTGCATGAAGGGGATCTGGTGCTGGCTTTGTGGTCAGGTGGCGGCTCTGCTCTAATGAGCTTGCCAAGCAATGGCCTGAGCTTGGCGGAGAAGCAAGAGATCAACCGTGCCTTGTTACGATGTGGGGCTAGCATCCATGAGATCAACTGTGTGCGCAAACATTTGTCAGCCATCAAAGGTGGCCGTTTAGCTTTGGCTTGCGCGCCAGCGCGCATCCATAGTTTGGTTATTTCGGATGTGGCGGGTGATGACGCTAGTGTGATTGCCAGCGGGCCCACTTTGCCCGATGCCAGCACCAGTGCGCAAGCTTTGGATATTTTGCGACGTTATCGCGTGCCGATTTCTACCGCGCTTGAGGGCTATCTACAGTTACCTGAATCAGAGACCCCCAAACACTTTCCAACTTCACTGAATCTCAGTTTTGAGCTTGTCGCTCAAGCACAAACCGCACTCAACGCGGCGGCGCAGTGGGCGCGGGCGCAAGGCATTGAAGTCACAATTTTGTCGGATCGTTTAGATGGTGATGCCCGTACCCTCGGCCGCGAGCATGCGGCACTGGCGATACAACTGGCTGATCAGGCTCAGCCCAAAGCGGGGGAACGGCAACTACCCCAGCTCTTACTATCCGGCGGTGAGACCACGGTCACGCTCACTGGTCTTGGGCGCGGTGGCCGTAATACCGAATACTTATTAAGTTGCTGCCTGCATTTGCAGGGACATCCGCGCATTTATGCCTTGGCGGCTGACACCGATGGGATAGACGGGAGTGAAGACAATGCTGGTGCATGGATAGGTCCTCACAGCTTGGCACGCGCCGCGCAGCAAGGCTTGTCAGCACAGGAGTTCTTGCACAATAACGATGCCTATAGTTTCTTCGAACGGCTTGGAGGTCTGCTGGTAACGGGGCCGACTTTGACGAATGTGAACGATTTTCGCGCCATTCTGATCTTGCCGGAATGATGCCATATTGCAACAGAGAACTAAAAATTGACATAAAACAAGGTGATTTTCGACTAATAATCGTACAAAGTTGGTTTGTACGAATTTTGCTCTTCCGGTTTCGCTCAAAAGGGAGTTCAGCATGCAACACGGTAATCCAAGCTCAGATCTGGCGCTTTCAGTGTCGATCAATCATGGCCTGAAACAGGTGATCGATATCTCACATCAAATCAATTTGGTGGCGATGAACGCGATCTTGGTGGCCAAACGTGCAGGACAGCAATCCTCCGGTTTTAAAGTGGTGGCGATGGAGTTGCGTGTGTTCAGTCAAAAAATGGAAGAGATGATGTCGCGCTTGGGCGAAATGATTTTTCATTTGGTGAAGCGCATCGCTGATTTGCGTAAGTTGCAACGTAACCTCAATTTACTCGGAACTACGATCAATAAATCGGATGCTGCAGCGGGCCAGCTCGAACATAGTTTTCAAGCCAAGCGGGAGCAAGTTGAGAAGTTGAATGAGCTCGTTAATCAAGAATGGCAAAAGCTCGAAGGTGAAGTCAAACGCTCACTAAACTTGTGTAGCTCGGGCGCCATGCTCTCGCACAATGCCCGCATTGAAGCGGCCTATGGCGGCACCATGCTGGCCGATATGCAGCAAGTGGCAGGGCGCATTGAGGAAATTATGAATTTAACGATTTCCTATCTCAAACAGCTCACCAACACCATGAAAAATGCTTAAAGACCGGCGTGCTTATTTCACGGCATTGCTCGGTATTACCACTTCGGATCAATCAATCGCCCTAGGGTGAACTTCCATAGAGATCTTATGAAAAAAATTCAAACTATCTTCGAGCAAGGCGACCATCGTTGGGATGTGGTGACACGCGATCCAGAAAAGCCAGACTATTTGATCGATACCAACGAATACATTGTTCGACAAGGCGATAAGGCGATTTTGACGGATCCGGGTGGAATGGAAATTTTCCCTGAAGTGTTCTCTGCCATTACATCGGAAATGGATGCGCGCAATATCACAGCACTATTCTCTTCGCATCAAGATCCTGACGTGATTTCCTCTTTGTCCTTGTGGTTGGAATTTAATCCTGAACTTAAGTGCTATTTGAGTTGGTTATGGAGTTCTTTCATTCCCCATTTTGGCGGCAATGGTGAAACCTTCATTCCGATTCCTGACGACGGTATGGAAATTCCTCTGGGTCGTATTCGTCTGCGTGCCGTACCGGCTCATTATCTGCACTCTTCTGGCAATTTCAATTTGTACGATCCGACCGCCAAAGTCTTTTTCTCAGGCGATATTGGAGCGGCCCTGTTGCCGCAAGGCGAGGATGATCTCTTCGTGAAGGACTTTGATCGCCATATCCGTCACGCCGAGGGATTTCATCGTCGTTGGATGGGATCGAATGAGGCCAAATTGGATTGGTGTCGTCGTGTCAGTGATTTAGACATCGATATGCTGTGCCCACAGCACGGCGCGATCTATCAAGGTCCCGATGTGAAGCGCTTCATCAATTGGTTCGCTGAACTACAAATTGGCTCCGGTATTCGGCGTTAGTGTTTTTTGGTAAGACTTTGCGGCACCTGTCGCCAATTCTCGTAACTCATTTGCCCACCGCTCGGTGGGCAATTTGTTTAATGGGCTTCGGCGAGCGCGCGACCATCGACAAATACCTTTAACTCGCCAGGCGCGAACGCCGTCCATTGCTCATTGTTGGTAAGCGGTTCGGTGACGATCACCGCGACTCTATCTTGCGGTGTGGTCACTGTGGAAAAGTCGACCGCTAAGTTGTCATCATTCAATGCTGCCGTGGTGAAAGGATAGCCGCGTTCAACGTAATGTAATTTGGTTGAGCAATGCACATACAAGGCAGCGCCGTTCGAGAGCGTAAAATTGAAGGTGCCATGTTGTGCCACTTCCGCACTGAAGCGTTTGAGAAATTGACGCACTTGCTGAATGCTTGGCAAGTGCGCACCAAATTCTTCGGTCAAACTTTGCATGAGGTAGCAAAATGCCAGTTCGCTATCGGTGTTGCCGAGGGGACGGTAAGCGCCAGTCAATTCTGGCGCAAAGCTTTTCAGATCCCCATTGTGTGCGAATACCCATTCTTGCCCCCATGCTTCACGGATGAAGGGATGGCAATTTTGTAGAGAGATTTCACCTTGGGTGGCTTTGCGAATATGTGCAATGACGTTCTTGGATTTGATCGCTTGTGTTTTGACCAGCTCAGCCAGCGGCGACTCTACTGCAGGTTTATCGTCGATGATATGACGCACACCCTGCTCTTCAAAAAAAGCGATACCCCAACCATCTTTGTGCTCGTCAGTCCGGCCTCCTCGCTCAGAGAAACCCGTAAAACTAAACACGATATCGGTCGGTGTATTGCAATTCATACTCAGGAGCTGGCACATGTCGACTTCCCAAAAAACGATCAATGAACAGGCTTCACACATTAACAAAGTCGGCTTATACGGCAAAATAATAAAAACCGATTTGCTTATGCGGATTTTCGTTGATACAAGCACGGCAAAAAGGAAAATGCCATTTAAAGAACGCAATTTATTAAGAGTGTGCATGGGATCACACATTTTTCCTCACCGAAAGCATGAATTTCCGATGTGACTCGCTGCCTGTGTTGAAGCGTGTTTTGAGGGCGGGTATAGTGAACCGTTCGCAAAAAATAAAAACTAGGGAGGGCCGCAATGAGATTTCGCATCAACGCGTTATTGGTTTTTCTTGCTTTATTTTCCACGTCTACTATGGCCGCGGAATCCCATTTTCGAGGAGTGACTTGTAAGTCTGACGTTGCTAAGCAGCTGCTGGGACGCCAGGTCTTAAACGACCGCCCAGCTGCGATTGAAGCGATGCACCGCGATCTCAATTTGGAGAGCCTTGGTAGTATCGGCGTCGAAGCTGCGGGTGATCCGTGGACTATGTCGACTTGGCTTATTTGTGGTCGCGAATATCTCTTCCTCGAAAAAAAGGGCATCATTAAGGATGTATTGGCATCGCCATATCCAGCTGGTGAACCCCAATCAGAAGTGTCACCCTGCGTCATCGATAGCAAACCAGAATCGAGTTCCTTGGTATGGTTCTCTTTAGATCAAAGTAAAGAGAAGAGCAAATTAGCCAATCAAGCGTGGGCAATCGACGACAAGAAAGTCAAATTCATCAAGCTACAAGCTAAATCCATTCAATGTGAATCGACGCGTTAGAGGCGCACGTGCTTGCGTCTTTGATCCGTGTTTTTCCTAGCTTTTGCATGAGCGGCTCAAGTAGAATTGGTTTCAATTATTTTCTTCAGTTCTACTGCTTTTGATAAGCTCTGAGGCCCCACCATGTTTCACCACTTTTTGAGTCGCCTATGGGCGAGTCTCATATTGTTTTTATGTTCTACCTCGGCGTGGAGCCAAGTGGAGCACTGTAGAACATCGACAGACGCGCAAGAAAACCGAGCGGTCGTGCCGCAAACCTTAACTGGTCGCTTGGTCTTTAGACAGGGATTGCGTTCATGGTTTGAATTGAAATTAGACCGTCCCTACTGCGGCCAAGCGAGTCTGCAGCTGATTGCAGATGATCAAAGTAAGATCGCCTTAGAACGCTTTCGTGATTGTCGTGTCGAGACTCGAGGTGTGATTGATACACCTGACACGGGATATTACTCGGCGGCGTATTTTCAATCGGTGACAATCATGAAAGGCATTGATGGTTGTGAACTATCTGCTCGGTTTCCGGATTACTCCAAATACAAACCGACGCCAGGAATACGCTACTATCGTGTTGATTTCTTTTTTCGCTATGGTGACGGCGAGCGCGATACGCCAATCAATGTCACAGTGACTCACAAAGGACGAAAACTCAGACCATGGCAAGCGTACGCAAGTTATTACCTCACTGGTGGGTTTGCGCTCTATGGCTCATGCGCGGAGTCTTATGTGCTTGGCAGAGTATCAGGAACGGTAGAAGGCCATCCCGGGCATTTCGATGAGCTTGGAAGTGCGGTTGATAAAGCAGCGTATGACCCTGAATCCGCGGCTGCCGCTGGCGTTCATCAACAGCGTTTAACTTACACCTGCGTCCGTAAGAATTAGGTCCGATATCAATGCGAACAAGTCAGCATAGTCGCTTGTGGTGACAGACAGTGTAGCGCTATGATAGCAATTTGGCATATCACTTATAAATCAAGCTATGCGCCCTATCTCACTTTTACTGTGCTTGAGCCTAGTTTGGCTTGCTGTTGGCGTTCCAAGCGCCGCTCAAGACCAAGTCGAAAGCCAAGAGACAAAGCAGAATCCCTATCCTTTATTTGTTTTCATTGGCAAAAAAATTTCGCTGCAGGAATTTGAGATCCCTTGCCCGCCCAACCGCATATGTATGGATGCCGCCTTTCGCGCTCGCTATCAAATTTTGCAGCCGATCTATGGTGAGTTTGAGGGAGGAGATCGAATTGAATTCACCGCATACGACCATTATGGAACACCGAAATTTGGTCAACATCAGCAAGTCATGCTGTTTGTGACGAAGATTGAGGGACAGTGGTACCACGTGAAGTACCAGTATTTTCCGGTAGATCCCACCAAAGATGGTGATTGGGCATTTTGTGGAAATCCGTATGGTAAGAGCAAAGGCGCAGCTTCTCTCCATAGCCTGCCACCAGCGGCACTGCAAGCGATCGATTATGTGCCTGAGTTGACATTTGATCTGAAGAAAATCAGTGAAGAATCCGAATCTAGTATCGACGATGTAGCGCGCCGCTTTCCGTCCCCACTGTATGCAACCACGGGGCACAATGCCGTGTGCAAAATGGGCGTGCGAGCTCAAGATTTGCTCGAGCTGATGAAGCAAACGGTCTTGAAACAACGTGGATTTTTCTAAGGAGCATCGTGTGTCCCGTCGCGTTCTTTTGATCGTCATTGTCGCTGGCGCTCTTCTCTCTTGGTGCCTCTTTGCCTTAAGTTTCTTACAGCCGGTATGGATCGAAAAATCGGTCGAGGGCGTGATTCGCTATCAGTTGCAGAACCGACTTGAAGCGAGCCTTGATCAACATGAAATCACTCGCATAGCACGTGAGCTGCTCCAGCAAAAACAAGAGCAGCGTGCTCAGATATTACGAGATGCCGCCTTCCAAAAAAGCATTGATCAATTCATCGCTGAGATGCAAGATCCAGACTGCTATTGTCGTCAGATGATGCAAGGCCTTGCACCGATCGTAGCCCAAGCTTCGCTCGATCAGCTGTTACATGAAGAAGCCAAACTAAAACAATTTCTGATGCACGAGTACCGCAATACAGTAGAAAAATTGCTGCGTGAAATTCGCATTTTCTCTGCCATCAATGCGCTACTTCTCAGCATGCTTGCCACTGTGCTGTTCGCTTCGGCTTATTCTGCATGGATATCCTTGCCGAGCATTGCACTCGTGAGCGTTGCGAACTTCTTGGTGGCCGGTTTGTATCTGTTCCAACAAAACTGGCTCCACACAATTCTATTTGGTGATTACCTTGGTTGGGGCTATGCGTTTTATCTGTTGTTCGCCTGTGTAAGTCTGTGGGATCTTGTATTCCAACGTGCTCGTTGGACGATCTTCGTCTTGTCGTCTGTTGGGCTTACCCTGACTGCCGTTGTCACATGTTGAAGTGCACGCAAATTTCTATTCGAGAGTCGAATGACGATGACAAGCCTCTCCAATTGGCAGCGCCATCTGTCTAGCCTACTCATGATTTGGATAGCACCGATGGTGATCGGTGCTATCACCGCCGCCTACAAAATTTTTTTGTATCGCACGGTTCACTTCATACCTGAGCTCGAGCCTAGCTATGTCGTGTGGCCTGCCTTGATCGGTGGTATGGTCGGTGCGCTGGTGCTTTGCTCGGTGCTGAAGAAATGGTATCTACCGATTGCTGCAAAACGGCCCGTGGGTAAGCTGTTGATGTATGCAGGCTTAGCCTTGATTTTGGCCTACGTATGGTTTCGCGCACAAGTGGTTGAGATTCGCTTGATCTCGCGATTTGGGTATTGTTGTTGCTGTATGGAGCAAGCAACGGATGCAGAAACGATGCATGCGGTGTTGTCACCGATCGCGTATTGATGTTTGAGGACATGAGTAATTCAAAATGATGAGATTGTTCGCGCATATGCTTGGTCTCAGCACCCCTCTTCTTTTGAGCGGGCTATTGGCATTTGTTAGCACCGCACAGACCCAAGCAAATTCCCAATCAATCCCTGCAGAAAAATCGGCAACGAGTTTATCTTTAAACCCACCAACAGGTTCAATCACAGTAACCCAGTCAAACGCCAATTACACCGTGCTTGAGTTGCCGAGCGCGGCGCAATTGCGCCTATTTTGGAGCGACGAGCGAGGGCGTGTTTTTAAACGATTTGAGACTTTAGCGCGATGGTTGGATGGTCGTGGGCAGAGTTTGGTATTCGCCATGAATGCAGGCATGTACCACTATGATTTTAGTCCGGTGGGCTTGCTGCAAATTGACGGCAAGGTGTGGAATCCGGTGAATCACGACGGCGGTTATGGCAACTTCTTTTTAAAACCGAACGGTGTCCTGGCGTGGTCGAAGGACAGTGTAGCGATTCTTGAGACCAGTGAATATCCAGCGCGCGCCCACGAATTTTCGAATGCCACGCAATCCGGACCGCTGCTGTTACGTCATGCACAGATCCATCCCAGTTTTGATCCCGCCTCACCATCCAAGCACATTCGTAATGGCGTCGGCATACGCGCGCAAGGCTTGGTCTTTGTGATCTCAAATCGCCCTGTCAGTTTTTATGAATTCGCCGCGTTCTTCCGAGATGAACTGCAATGCAACGATGCCCTTTATCTCGATGGTTCGATTTCGAGTTTGTATTCGCTCGCTTTGAACCGGCATGACCGTAAGACCGATCTTGGGCCTATACTTGGCGTCGCCGTCAGCAAATTTCCTTAGACCGAGTATCTTTTCAACATCAAAAACAAAACTATGACGTTTCAATGTAATCGACAAGAAACTTCGACTCGAAATGGCCGTATTGATCGTTGTTTGATCACGGTGTGGATACTTGGTTTTGCTGTCGTTGGGGCATCTGCATGGTCACAAAGTGTCTGTTACGGCAGTCCGGCGCAGGGCCGCATTGAGGGTGCGGTGCAATTGCCAAGCAGTGCGGAGAATTTCGAAGCGTACGCTGGTTTGAGTGGTGTACTCGGACGTAATTATGTGCATCAAGACGTGGCGGAGGTGGTGCTGTCCGCTTATCGTCAATTAAGCACCGCGATGCCCGAGGTGCGATATGTGTATGGCGAGACGGGTAGCCGCCGTGGCGGTCGTTTTAGGCCACATCGCACGCACCAAAACGGCACCTCGGTCGACTTTATGGTGCCAGTGGTGGATCAGCAGGGTCATTCAGTACAATTACCGCGTTCGATGCGCAATCGCTGGGGCTACGATATTGAATTTGATCGACAAGGACGTTACCAGGATCTGCGCATCGATTACGCCGCCATCGGCGAACATTTGTATCAACTGCATCTCGCGGCTAAGGCGCATGGTATGGATATTGCGCTATTGATCTTCGATCCGCAGCTCATGCGCGGCGTGTATGCGAGCAAACATGGCGCCTACCTGCAGCGCCATCTTCCTTTGATGAAGAAAAAGCCCTGGGTGCGCCATGATGAGCATTATCATGTTGATTTCAAGCTCCCATGTCGCGCTTTGTAGTGAGATCAACTGAGGCCACCTAAGAAATTCGGTATGCAAAAAATAATCATCATTCTTCGCTGGTGTTTGGTCCCGATCGCCATGCTTGGTAGTTGGTATGCAGGGCTGATCTTGGGAATGGGCCTATATGGCTTGTTTGATCATTTCTGTCCTAGTTCCGAACGAGTTTCGGGCATGTGCTATGCGTCATGGTTTCCGCTTGCTGAGCAAACCAGTTTTTGTGTTGGCGCTGGCACTGTCGCACTCTTGATGGTGCTGTCGGCCAGCTACGCAGCACCGGTCCGCAAGCCGTTCGTGGTGTGGAGTGTCTTCTTCGTGGGCTGCGCTGCCGCTTTGTATTTCGCCTTCGCTGCA
The DNA here is from genome assembly GCF_031326225.1 of Undibacterium cyanobacteriorum. GTDB lineage: Bacteria > Pseudomonadota > Gammaproteobacteria > Burkholderiales > Burkholderiaceae_D > Undibacterium > Undibacterium cyanobacteriorum. The sequence continues at coordinate 89,981 of NZ_CP133720.1, forward strand.
TCGGCCTGGCGTGAGAGTCTGACCGCTATATTTGTCGGATTTGTCAGCGCTTGGATCCTCAGTCGTCGCTGGCAGGCCGTGGCGCCACGTTAGTTCCTATTTGTTGTTATTGATTCGGTCAGCTTGCTTGTGCAATGCGACATGTGGCAGAGTCGCTTGCGCGTCGATCGGGTCATGTTGACGCACATCATTCATAACAAACATAAAGGGAGCAATAAGATGGATAGAAAGTTTTTGGTGGCTGCGTTGCTATATGCGGTGGCGGGTATGTGTTACGGCATCTATATGGCGGCTTCGAAAGATCATAGTCTTCACCCTGCCCACGCACATATTCTGTTGCTTGGCTTTGTGACCTCGTTTATCTATGGTGTGATTCACAAGCTGTGGTTAGGTGTTACCGCTGGCAAGCTCGCTACCGTGCAATTTGCCTTACACAATGTCGGCACCGTGGTCATGGGTGTTGCATTGACTCTGTTGCTCGCCCAAAAATTGCCTGAAGAAACGCTCGGCCCTATCTTGGGACTTTCCTCAGTGCTAGTGCTGATCTCGGCAGTGTTGATGTTGGTGATGTGCTTGAAGTCGGCCAAGAGTTCTACGTGATTTTTGAAGTCATCGCGGACTTTTTTTGTAACTTCAGTGCCGCCCTAGTGTTAAAAATCAGCGTAGCACCGACTTGGGCCTCTCCAATAAAAAACACCGCGCTATTCTCGAAGAGAGACCTAGCCGGTGTTAAAGCTGTACGAAGTGTACAGAGGGAGACAAAGGAATGCGGAATACGCGTGTGAACTCTAAGTTGCTCTAGAGTTGCTCTTAAGTTGGACTGAAGTTCAGTCCTTACGCCGCCGCAAATTCTTTCTCATGCAACCATGCCGCATGATGCACCGTACGCTTGCTGGCCGTCCAATCTTCCAACATTTGTGGTGCGATTTCCTTGAGCTTTTTCAACATTTCTGGAGTCGAGGTGTTGGCCGCTAATTCAATGCGATGACCGTTGGGATCATTGAAATAAATCGATTGGAAGAGTTCGTGATTGGTCGGTCCAATCACTTCTAAACCCATGCTTTCCAAATGTGTTTTGGCTTGCATCAAGCTCTCTAAACTATCGACTTGGAAGGCTAAATGTTGCACCCATGCCGGTGTATTGGGGTCGCGGCCCATCTCTGGTGAATTGGGAATTTCAAAAAAAGCCAAGACATTGCCATTGCCTGCATCAAGGAAAACATGCATGTAAGGATCAGGCTCTTTGGTCGATGGCACGCGATCTTCCGAGATCGCTAACATGAAATCCATGCCTAAGGCCTTTTGATAAAACTCGACAGTTTCCTTGGTGTCGCGGCAACGATATGCCACATGATGTACGCCTTGTAAGGCCATGATGTTCTCCTAAATTTGTGCGTCATTCCCGCGAAGGCGGGAATTCAGTGTCTTTGCTTTTTCCGTTATTTTCTATCGCTTAAATTACACCGCGACGTTCCTGATCTTTTTCGATGGAACGGAATAAAGCACCGAAATTACCTTCGCCGAAACTCAAATTATTTTCGCGTTGGATGATTTCAATGAAGATAGGGCCGATGATGTTTTTAGTGAAGATTTGCAGCAAGTAACCATCATCATCGCCGTCGACTAACACTTGATGCTGGGCGATGCGAGCATGGTCTTGACGCACATTGGGCACACGTTGGAACACGTCAGCATAGTAGTCGTCATCGATGTCGAGAGTTTCAATATCACTGCCGTCGAGTTGATCGAGTGAGTGCAAAATATCCGTCGTCAAGAAAGCCAAATGCTGTACGCCCGGACCGTTGTAGTCGCGCAGATACTCTGCAATTTGATCTTGCTCGTTCTTCGGTTGATTGATAGGGATGCAGAAACTGCCATCCGGTGAACGCAAAGCGTAGCTGGTCAAACCAGTTTTCGCGCCTTGAATATCGAAGTAACGCACTTCGGTGAAACCAAAAATCTCTTTGTAGAAGCTAGCCCATTTTTCTTGCTCACCGAACGGGACGTTATTGGTCAAATGGTCGACCGTCAAGAAGCCTTTATCAGCTTGAATCAGTGGCGACGCGAGTGCTGCGAAGTCGCGCTCGTAAATAGAAGCACCGGTGGAAGTTGGTTCGATGAAATAAATCACACTTTCGCCAATGCCGTAGACCGCTGGATAGGCGTGATCTTTATCGCTGTCGGCAACAGCGCGCGCACCGCGTTTCACCGCCTCTTCGAGCGCGAGAGCGGCATTGTCCACGCGCCAGCCCATAGAGCAAATCGAAGGACCGTGCTTTTTCGCGAATGCAGCGGAGAATCCTTGACGCTCATTGTTGATGAGGAAGTGAATATCGTTCTGGCGGAAATAGCTGATGTCTTTGCTAGGATGTTGGCGCAATTTGGAGAAACCAAAAGCCCAAAACAATTTTTCTAAGTGTTCTGCCGAAGGGCCGCAGAATTCAGTGAATTCGATACCGCGCAGATTGAGAGGATTCGCTTGTGTCATCGTTGGTCTCCAAAAAATTATGGGGCTAACACCGCGTTAGCCATGGTTTTCGCTAATGTAATTAAGGTAGATCAACAAAAAAAGCGTAATCTTTCGCTAGACTTCATCAAATATTTCGATGATCTTTTCGATGGATGGAGTTGGTATGAGCCTGGACCTTAATTTCATGTTGGCACTCGATACCGTGGTGCGCGAAGGCAGCGTGGCAAAGGCCGCTTTGCGTTTGCATCGAGCTCAATCAGCAATTAGTTATCAAATTAAACAGCTAGAGCAGCAGCTGGGCTTGAGCTTGCTCGATCGTGATGGCTACCGCGTCAAATTGACCTCGGCTGGCGAAGTGATCTTGAACGAAGGACGTCGCCTCTTAATTCAAGCGAACCAACTCGAACACTTAGCGCGTGAGTTTAATCAAGCCTGGGAAGCGAAGTTACTGGTGATCGTTGATGGCATTTTGCCCCTGCAGACGATTTTGAAAGCGTTGAAAGACTTGGCGGAGGAAGGAGCGCCGACCCGCGTGCAAGTCAAAGTGGAATTCTTACGCGGTGTGCAGCATCGCTTCGAAACCGAAAAAGCCGATTTGATGATCGTGAAAGATTATGTGGCGCATCCGCATTTACATGCAGAGAATTTACAAGAAATCGAATGTGTTTTGTGTGTCGCACCAGAACATGCCTTGGCGAGTATGAAAAAAGTCAGCCTCGCCCAATTGCAGGAACACACGGAATTATCGGTGCAAGACTCCAGTCAAAGCGGCAATGATGAACACGTGTTTGGCAGTGAACGCGTGTTCTATTTGGATGGTTTTTTCGCTAAGAAGGAGGCCTTATTGATGGGACTCGGTTATGGGTGGATGCCGAGTTTCTTGGTCAAAGACGAACTGAAGAAACGAAAGCTGGTCGAAGTCAAATTCGAAGAAGGCTCGCGTTATCGATTTGTGCCGCGCATGGTCCACCATCGGGATCAGGCTCTCGGGCGAGCAGGCCGCCGTCTTGCCGAGTTACTCCGTGCAGAAGCTTAAATGAACTGAGTTCGACCGAGTTGGACTGAATTGTGTTGAGTTGTGTTGCCTAAAGAAGCTATCAGAGTGATTAAAAAGGCGCGATTTCTACGAGCCAGCGATGAAAAAATGCAACACCGCGATTTTGATAGAATGGCTGGGCTCAAAGTCATTGAGTTTTGCTTATTTCGATATAAATCAGTCGCTTAGATGGGGTGGTGTGGCCGCAATGTGGTCGCTTTGTAGCCTTCGATATGTGGCTATTTTGACTTCTCTATCGACTTCTTTAATGCAAAAACACTGGCAAAGCGCAGGGCTTTTACTTCCTGTCATAAAAGGCCGTTATGCTTGATGCCTGATCACCTGTTTTGCCTTTGATTCACATATCCATTTTTGGAATTTGATTGCACCAACTTTCTATTCACATGATGTCTGAAAAATATTCTCAAACCCTAACGTGGTGTGCCTGCTTGTTATTGAGCATCGTGGCGAGTTCGGTCGCACTTCCCTCCTTCGCACAGAAACAAAGCGAGCAAGATAGTGCGCGTCAGACCACTGGCGAATCGGTATTGCCGCAACCCTCTTCAGCGGCGCAGAAGCTGTATAGCGTGGCCAAGAATGATTTATTGCAGATTCGCGTACTGGTGAAAAATGGGCGCACGCAATCCTCGGTTGGCTCAGGCTTCTTCGTCGATGACAGCGATTTAGTAGTGACGAATTATCACGTGGTGTCGCAGATTGCTCTTGAGCCCGAGGTTTACATCGGTGAATTTGTCGACACCAATGATCAGCGTGGTACGGTCGAATTATTGGCGGTCGATGTTCTACATGATTTGGCAGTGGTCCGCGTGAGTCGCAAGGGTAAAGGTTTTTTTAAGATTCCGAGCAACGCCAATCAACTGGCACCTTTGTCGCAAGGACAGTATCTGTATTCTTTAGGTAACCCGCTCGATTTGGGATTCGCGATTTCGGAAGGTGCCTACAATGGTGTAATCGGGCGTTCGTTTTATGATCAATTTATGTTCACTGGGCCGATTAATGCCGGCATGAGTGGCGGTCCCAACGTCAATAGTGCAGGCGCTTTAGCGGGAGTCAATGTGGCGAAGCGAACCGACGGAGAATTGGTGAGCTTCTTGGTGCCGGCTCGTTATGTGGTCGATTTGATTAATCGTGTGAAGACACAGAAGCAGGTGCCAAGTTCATTTAGCCAAGAAGTGGGACGTCAATTACTGACGCATCAAAACTTCATGATCGATAAGTTACTTGAAAATAATTTGAGTTCTAAATTACTGGGACGTTATTTGGTGCCTGTACGTGAGTCCGATCAGATGCGCTGCTGGGGTAGCTCGAATACGAAAGAAGAAACCGCCTACTCCGAAGACAAAATGAACTGCGCCATGGAATCTTCGCTCTTTGTGTCGGGCAAATTGCAGACTGGTTTGGTCGCGATGACGCACACTTTGTTGCAATCGAAAAAACTGGATGCCTTGCGCTTCTCGCGTTTGATTAGCGAACGATTTAAGAATCAAATTTACGCAAGCACGCGTCAAGCTAGTGTCACTGCGCCAGCTTGTATAGAGGATTTTATCAAGAATGAAGGCGTCTCGATGCGAGCGGTTGTGTGCACCCGCGCCTATCGTAAATTTCCAGAACTGTATGATTTCATCGTGATCAGCAGCAGCCTTGATCAATCGAAGGAAGTCCTGCAAAGTCGACTCGATGTGCGCGGTGTTTCGTATCAAAATGGTTTGCGAGCAACGCGGGTGTTCTTGAAGGGCATTAGCATGAGCCCGATTACCGCGGGCATTGCGGTTGACGTCAACACTAGCAAAGGAGAGGCAAAATGAGTGCGCCATTCTTTGTAGAAGTCTTAAGCCGCAACGGCGAAGTCGAGCAACGCCATCAAGTTGCGGAACTACCGATCCGTTTGGGACGAGCCTATGACAACGATGTCATTTTGGATGATGAACATGTCGCGGCGCGACATGCTGTGGTCGATGAAAATGAAGAAGGTAGTTTGCAAATTCGCGATCTTGGAAGCCGTAATGGCATGCGTTATCAGGGGCGTCGTCAAGAGCAATTGGAGCTGACAGGGCACACCATCGTGCGCTTGGGGCAAACTCATATTCGCGTGCGTCGTTCGAATTTTGAAGTGGAGCCTGAAGCGCTCGACACCAGTAATTATCAATGGGAAGGATGGCGTCCAGCCTTGGTTGGCGCGCTGATGATCACGGGCTTAACCGCCTCCACGACTTGGATTACGCAGACCGATGGATTCAATTTAATCGTGTATTTGCAGGCAGTGATTTCAGTGCTATTGGCGACCGTTTTGTGGAGTGGCATTTGGGCCGCCGCGAATCGTATTTTCGGACGCAGTCCACGCTTTGGTCGTCACTTATTTGTGGTGGCATGTGCCATGGTGGGTTTGCAATTGTGGTACATCTTGGCAGCGGGGATCGGCTTCATGTTTTCGTGGGAATGGCTATCGCGTTACAGCAGCCATATCGAAATCTTAGTATTGGCCATCGCGATTTATTTCCACCTCAGTACCATCAAACGTCGTTATACACGGGGCTTGTTGATGATCACTCTGTTCTGTGCCTCGATAGGCTCAGGACTCGTGTTGATGACGCATCAAAAGAATACCGGTATGCTCGGTGACGAATTGTATATGGGCGATTTATTCGCGCCCGGTTTGCATGTGGCGCGTGATGACGATGTGGATCATTTTGTGCAGAGTGCTGACAAACTTAAGGCGCAAATTGACCGTGAACGTAGTCGCGCAATACCGAGTGCTGAACTTGAAGCGGATGAAGATTAAGGAGTAGTGTGATGGTTTTTTATGAAGTCAGCGTCGAGGTGCGCGCCGATCTGCGCGAGGCTTTCGTGCACTATATGCGCAGCAAACATCTGCCCGAAATTCTGGCGACAGGATGTTTTCGCCATATCCGTTTTGATCAAGCCAGCGACACGCTATTCCGCAGCTGTTATCAAGCCGAGACAGAAGCTGATTTTCAACGTTATCTCGAACAGCACGCGCCAGCCATGCGTGCCGATTTTATGCAGCATTTTCCGGAAGGCTGTACGCCAAGCCGTGTCGTGTTTAAGGATTTATTTAGTCTGCATGCCTAAGCATTAGCATGGCCTTGGGGCGACGATTCAAAACCCCCATTATGCTTCGCCCAACCACTTGGCGAACTGGCGCTCACCTTTGCGGGTAATGCTGAGCGCGCGACTATCAAGCTCACGCTCGACCCATGCTTGTTGAATCAAGAACTGCAGCAGTTGCGCGCCGAAAGCACCACCGAGGTGCGGACGGCGTTCACTCCAATCGAGACAGGCACAAGCAAAACGACGTCGACTCTTGTTTTTTGTTGGCTGCGCACTAAGATGATTGTCGATGCTACAGGTGACTCCTAGATTTTCAAAAAAGACTCGACCTGCTTCACTCAAATGATACAGATTGACATCGTCTTGATTCGTTTCAAAATAGCCTTGCTGCAAAAAATAATCATGCATGCGCACGGCGATCTCACCTGCCATATGGTCATAGCAAGTTCGCGCTCTTTGTAGTCGCGAAGGCGTGTTTGGTTTAAAACGCGGACGTGCCGGCGCAGCCAAATTCATCAGGGCTTCTAAGACTTGTGCAACCTCGGGCCCCTGCAATTGGAAATAACGATGCTTGCCTTGCGCCACCATGCTGATTAAGTTTTGCTCGCGTAGCTTGGCGAGATGGCTACTGGCGGTGGACGCTGAAATATCGGCGAGCGTTGCGAGTTCAGTGGCAGTGCGGGCGCGTTGATCGAGCAAGGCACAGAGCATGCTCGCCCGTGCAGGCTCAGCGATGGCGGCAGCAACGGCCGCTAATTGAAGTTCACTCGTTTTGGCATCCATGCTTCGATGGTAAGCGAATTGTTCATGCTTCACAAGGCGTAGACTACGGTCTTCTTTATCGCAATCTTGTGCAGTCCTTGTTCATTGAGAATCAAGCATGTCATACCCTCACTTATTACAATTGCCCTACCACAGCAACCCTTATCCTATCTACGTTGAGTTACGCGAGCGAGGCGAATTATGGTGGGATGACCGCCATCAACCGTGGCTTGCGACGACGAGCGACAGCGTTGCAGCGATTCTGAGTTCTCTCGATTGTGTCGTGCGCCCACCGCATGAATTAGTGCCGAAGGCGATTGCGAATGGAGCGGCTGGTCAGATCTTTGGAAAGCTGATGCGTATGAATGAAGGTGAAGCGCATCGTCTAGCGAAAGCGAGCTTACAACAAGCCTTACGCCAGATCACGCCGGACCGCTTACAAACCATCATGCAAGCGCAGAATGGTTTCATCGACTTGCTCGATGGCCCGCAACATCAGTCTCACCAACTGGATCCAGAACGCTTGAATCGATGGATCTTTGCAGTACCGGTGCGCACTATGGCAATGGCACTCGGTTTTGATCATGCGCAGAGCGCGGTCATCGAGCAGGAAATTGCCGACTTCGTCGCCTGTTTATCGCCACTTAGCCACGAGATGGCATTACAGCGCGCGCATCAAGCAGCATTACATTTACAGCAGCGTTTAGCGCAGATGTTTCAAGAGCAATCTGGCGAAGAGGGTAGTTTCGCCCATGCCTATCAACTCGCCATCGACGAACATGGATGGCAAGATGCCTCAGCGTGGATCGCCAATTTACTTGGCATTTTGTCGCAGACTTACGAAGCCAGCGCTGGTTTGCTGGGTAATTGTATTGTGGGTTGTATTGCTCATTTGCGTACCCAGGGGCTTCATCGTGATTTCCCACTAGAGAGCGATGTACAGCGCTATGTGCAGCAGATTGCACAACAAGATCCAGCGATCCACAATACTCGTCGCTTCGTCGTGCGTGATTGGGAGATTGCTGGGCAAACTTTAAAAGCTGGGCAGACGATTTTGTTATTGCTGGCGTCGGCCAATCATAGTGAAGCGGAAGCGCAGATGAGTTTTAGTCATGCTCGTCACCGCTGCCCTGGTGAGGCTTTGGCACTGAGCATCGCCAGCTCCGCTCTAACGCTTTTATTGCAGGCGTACTCGAGCGATGCTTTGAGGGATTTGCAGTTTCAGTATCGGCCATCGATGAATGCGCGCATGCCCACCTTTTCGCATCTTAATGATGCCTCAAAATGAAACCAAGGAACAGCCATGATTACCGTCATCTTTGAAGTACAAACTAAACCCGGCCAGCAAGATCTGTATCTGCGAATCGCGGCGGAATTGAAAGAACAATTGAGTAAGATCGATGGCTTCATTTCGATCGAGCGTTTTCAAAGTTTGAGTATGCCCGATAAGTTATTGTCGCTCTCTTTTTGGCGCGATGAAGCTGCTGTCATCGCGTGGCGCAATCTGGAAATGCATCGAGCGGCGCAAGCGCAAGGGCGTGCCAGTATTTTCCAAGACTACCGTATTCGTGTCGCGTCGGTGATGCGTGACTATGGCATGCAAGAACGAGTCGAAGCGCCGCACGATAGTGTGCATTTCCACGGTGGCACAGCATGAGTCCGCAAACACAACACTATCTTGATCAGTTTTATATCAGCGATTTGGACTTGATGCAGGCATGGTCTGTTGCGCGTGAAGAATTCGATCATCTATTGTCAGAGGGTGTGTTGGCGAGCCCCAGTTATTGGATCCACGCGGGACGTTTGCATTCGGTGGTATTCGGTGATTTGGAAGCCAGCGACCTCGCTGACCAACAATTCTTTCATCGCGATTTACGAGAGGATATGCAAGCGCGTTTCGTGTATTGGCGAGAACACGGCGTCGCTGCAACCCTTGCCCATTTTGAGCAGCGTTTCAAGCAGCACTGTCTTGCTGCGTTACTCAATTGGCAGCAACAGCGTTGGCCTTTGCAGGATTGTACGAATGATGATGGCGAGCGATGTGAGTCCGCTCTACAAGAACGTGCGAACAAGTATTGGGATTATCTACAGCAAGGCATTTTCGGATTGTGCGTACAACAGGCGGGGTCTGTCTCGCACATCGTCGAGAAAGAACTACTGCAAGAGCGCCTTAGTTTGCTTTACCAATCTCAAACGGAGTTGGCGGAATCGACCAGCGCAAGTTCGGAAGAGCCAAGCTTTGCGCAGACGAAGTCATGCTCTTCAGCATCGACCATCGCGGAGTTACAAACGAATTATGCGCGAGCGTGCATGCCATTCTCGCCAGTGGAATATCCACGCAGTAGTCGATATCGCTTGTTGGAGCTGCTTCAGAGCGAATCAGTTTGAATAGGACTTGGGTGGGGCATGCCATTCCCCGCCCAGTCATTTGGCTGATAATGCAACCAAGCAGCCAAGCAGCCAAGCAGCCAAGCAGCTAAGCAGCTAAGCAGCCAAGCAACAATAATGATCCCTACTTCCCAATACAAAAACGCGAGAAGATCACGCCGAGTAAATCATCGGAAGTAAATTCACCGGTGATGCTATTGAGTCGATCTTGTGTGAGGCGCAGTTCTTCGGCGAACAGGTCGAGTGATTGATCGTTTTGTGCCGCATATTCGGCTGCTTGCTGTAAATGTTCGTGAGCGTGTTTGAGTGCGATCAGATGGCGTTCGCGTGCCAAATACAAAGATTCGCCTGTTTGCTGCCAACCCGCGATGCGCAGCAATTCTTTGCGCAACAAATCCATGCCCAGATGTTCTTGCGCTGACAAATACACTTGCGTCAAATCGTTGATCGTATCGACGCTAGCATGATGACCAGACAGATCGATTTTGGTCCAGACGCAAATCACAGGGACATCATCAGGGAATTGCGCGGCGATTTCTTCATCGGCGCGAGTTGGGCCACGGCTGGCGTCGAGCAAATGCAAAATCACGTCGGCCTTATGCACTTCAGCCCAGGTACGTTCTATGCCAATGCGTTCCACCGCATCGATCTTCGGACTTAAAGTCTCATCGACGATTTCATCGTGATCGTGGCGTATCCCCGCGGTATCGATGATATTGAGTGGAATCCCTTCGATATGGATGGTTTCGGTGACTTTGTCGCGTGTGGTACCAGCGATTGGGGTGACGATCGCAATATCATCGCCCGCTAAAGCATTCAATAAAGACGACTTACCCACATTCGGTTGACCGGCCAAGACCACGTTCAAACCTTCGCGCAATAAAGCACCTTGCGCGGCTTGTTCGAAAACGGCACGTAAGGCTTCTTGAATCGCAGCGAGTTGACCACGGGCGTCGGACTTTTCTAAGAAGTCGATTTCTTCTTCGGGAAAATCTAAGGTCGCTTCTACCAACATGCGCAGGTGGACCACTTTCTCAACCAGTGCATGAATCACTTTGGAGAAGGCGCCCGACATCGATTGTGAAGCGGACTTTGCTGCCGCTTCGGTCGAGGCTTCGATCAAGTCAGAGACAGCTTCAGCTTGCGCCAAGTCGAGCTTGTCATTCATGAAGGCGCGTTGGGTAAATTCGCCCGGTTGCGCCAATCGCAAACCCTCTTCTTTGCCGGCCTCTAAACAGCGCTGCAATAACATCTGCATCACGACCGGGCCGCCATGGCCCTGCAACTCCAAGACATCTTCGCCAGTGTAAGAATGCGGCGCTTTGAAGGCGATCGCCAAGCCCTGATCGATGACGCTACCATCGGCTTGTTTGAAATCGAGATAGGTCGCGTGCCGTGGTTTGAGTGCGGTTTCGCCAAAGAGGGCGCGGGTGATGCCGCTGAGGTCTTTACCGGAAATGCGCACAACGCCAATCCCGCCACGTCCTGGAGCGGTGGCGATGGCAACAATGGGAGTGCTGTCGTAGTGATGTGTCATGAAGAAATTCTATACTTGCTTTGAATCAATGGTGGAAATTGGTGCTCGCTGTCGTCAAAACACCACAAGTTTTTGCTAGTTTGTAGACGCTCTACACAACCGCAAAGCGCTTTTTGGCAACTTAATTTTTGAGTCGTCATTCCCGCGCAAGCGGGAATCCCTTGCTGATTTCTTATCGATCGAAAAGACCATGGATTCCCGCTTGCGCGGGAATGACGCATGGCTTGAGGTTGGGTAGCGCGCTCCTGTGATGTTTCGTCGTTCATAAAAAAAGCCCATTCGAAAATGGGCTTTTGATGAGTGCCGAAGCCGATTTTAGCTGCGGTGTTCTGGTGGCACGATCTTGTTATTGATGACCCATTGCTGAGCAATCGACAAAATATTGTTGACCACCCAGTACAAGACCAAGCCAGATGGGAAGAAGATGAACATGACCGAGAACATCAATGGCATGAACAACATCATCTTCGCTTGAATCGGATCCGCTGGCGCTGGGTTCAGTTTGGTGGTGATGTACATCGAGATTGCGTACAAAACTGGCAAGATGAACCATGGATCAGGCTGCGTCAAATCGGTGATCCAACCCACCCATGGTGCGCCACGCATTTCGACGGAGGCTTGCAAGACCCAGTACAAAGCCAAGAAGATCGGCATCTGGATCAACATTGGCAAGCAACCACCAAGCGGATTGATCTTTTCAGTTTTGTAGAGCTCCATCATGGCTTGATTGAGCTTCTGTGGTTCGTTCTTGTATTTCTCTTTGAGCGCTGTCATTTTTGGTGTCAGTACTTTCATCTTAGCCATACTACGGAAACCAGCAGCAGACAGTGGGAATAAGGCGAGTTTGATACCGATCGTGAACAAAACAATCGTCCAACCCCAGTTACCGATGAATTTATGGATCAATTCCATCAGCCAGAACATCGGTTTGGCGAGCATGGAGAGCTTCCAATAGTCTTTGACCAAATCCAAGCCTGGTGCGATTTTTTCCAGAGTGGCTGTTTCTTGTGGGCCGGAATACAAGCGGGCCGTAATTGCTGCAGTTTGGCCTGGGGCGACGGTTGGGTACTTAACGACGTTACCGATGGCGTACAGGTTTTCAGTCTCAGCGACCTTTTTGGTGAAAACTTCGCGTTCTACTTTTTCATCCAAGATGAAAGCAGATACGAAGAAATGTTGAATGATTGAAACCCATCCGTTGTTGGCGCTAGTTGGGTGATCTGGTACATCAGGTTTTTTCGTTTCCTTGGCTTTGTTTGCGCGCTTTTCGATGTCTTCGAACGAAAGTTTTTGGAAGAATTTTTCTTCTGTGTAAAGTGCAGGCGCATAGAACTCAGTCGTTCCTGAGAACATGCCGCCAGATTTGGGTTTGGTACCGTCGTGTATTAGTTGCAGATATAAAGACGGGGCAATTGGTGCATTTGTATTGTTAGTCAGTTCGTGTTTTACACCAATGACATAGTCACCTTTTTTGAAGGTGTAGGTCTTTGTCAACTTGACGCCTTCAGACTGGGTTTCTAATACGAGACTAATTTCGTTGCCATTGCCGATATCTCGGTTGCCAGGCAAAGCAATGTATCCAGCGTGATGATCGAGTCCTTTTGCGCCGATCAAACCCGTTTGCGCAGCATAAGTACGGTCAGCTGTATGATCAAACAAGACCACATTCTTCTTCGCATCCACGCTATCGGCGTACTTCAACAATTCCAAGCGTTTGATTTCACCGCCGATGGTATCGATGTCCGCTTTCACAACGTCTGTTGTAATCGTGATGGTTTCACTCTTAACTGGCGTCACTGTGCCATCAGCCGCTGTAGTGGTCGCCGTTGGTGTGCTTACTGCAGCAGCACTGGCAGCAGTTGCATTAGCACTAGCAGAGGCGGAAGCGCTCGCTGCTTGAGTTTGTTGGGCTACAGGTTTCGGGAAAAACATTGAGTTCTTGCCCGTATGTTGCATCCATTTGTCCCATAGCAGGACGAGCGACATCGTGAAGATGACCCACAGGAAGGTACGCTTGATATCCATTTTTTCCATGTACTCGATAAAATTAAAAATCTTAAAAATCTATTCGAACTGATGCGACCCAGCCGACTTTGAACTCGTGCTTGGAAGCGATTGCGGTGTGCCAGAATCCGATGTGGGGGCGACACCATCTTTTTCATGCCCATCGTGTTGATGATGTTTGCAAGGGACGAGATCGACACCACCAGGGTGCCACGGGTGGCATTTGCATAAGCGTTTGCCAGCCATCCACGAACCACGCAATGCGCCGTATTCGCGTATTGCTTCGGCGGCATATTCAGAACAACTCGGATAAAAACGGCAATTTTGCCCTAACATCGGACTAATTGCTAATTTATACCCACGTAGTAACAGTAAAAGTAAGGCTTTCATGCACCCTGCTCCGTCGTCTTGGTCACGGTTAAGGAGCTCGGCATTGCCTCATTGATCTGCTTCGAGGTGCGTGCAGCTTCGGCAAGCTTGGCCAAGTTGTGGCGTTGCGCTTGAAATAATTGCAGCATTTCAGCACGTAAAATGCGTTTGAGCGCCGCCGTGGTGGCTGGGCCTTGCTTGCTATTGACGGGTTTGGAGAGGCGCACTACGCAATCAACATTGCTGAGTGCCAATTGGCGAAAGACTTCGCGCGTGATGCGTTTGATCATATTGCGCGTAATCGCGCGCGGCGCAAAACGCTTGGCCGCAACGACCCCAAGACGGGCATGATCAAATTGATTGCTGCGCGCATACAACACAAAATGAGTGCTGCGTTGCACGGGCCGCAAACGAAAAACGGATGAGAACTCATCCGTTTTAAGAATTCGTTGTTCCCGCGTAAAACTACCGCCGGACAACTGAAACTGAGCGTGGTCTTGCATAGAAGTCGAGGCAGTCAAATTAGTCACAATAAAAAACTCAGCCTATTGAACAAACTAAATTGACAAAGTGCAAATAATTTAAGCACCGACTCCGTATGGTTCTTATAAAAGATCCCGACCAACGCAGCGGTATGCAAGAAATTCAATTATAGGGATGCAGAAAAAGGCGCTTCCCGCAGCAATACAAGAGTATTGCGAGGACAAGCAACGAATTGCTGCGCCCTAGAATTGGATTTAATGTATGCCGATTAAGCTGCGAGGCGCTTACGGCCTTTAGCACGACGTGCGTTCAAAACTGCGCGGCCACCACGTGTTGCCATGCGAGCGCGGAAACCGTGAGTGCGCTTACGACGAACTACGGAAGGTTGAAATGTACGTTTCATGTTGATCTCACTATTTGAGCAAAAAATAAATCGGAATTACGGGTACTGCTATGCGTCAATTGCTGCTGTAATTCTTTGCAAAGCTGTATGGAACTTTACAAATCAACGATGGCAACGCGCGCTATTGCTATTTACACCCAGTTTTTTATACGCCTACTGCCCCAAACACTGCTCACGGCTGCAATTTATTCAATTCGCCATTTGCGTGACCGCTACAAAACAACATAAAGACAGACTCAGCGTGAGGCCAGAACCAAGGCTCAGGCTACGTTTAGACTCGTTTTAGTGCGTTTGTATTTCGATAGCGCGGTTACAACAGAAAGCTGCGCATAACAAAACAGGGTAGGGAACCCGTAATTAGACACCATTTTCTCTGGGCTTGTCAACGGATTTGCCTCTTTTTATGGCAGTTCTTGGTAACTTGGTGAAAAAGAAATTCAAAAGAAATTTGCGCTTGCCTGTGGATAACTCTGGCTGCGGAGGGTAAAATAAGGGGCTTGGAAGTATTGCTTTGGATCATCAAAAATTTAATGCTTGAATAACATTTTGCACCGCCGTCTGCTCCTTTATAATGAAGCGAGCGCCTTCGGTGTTTTATTTTTTCTGCATGATGCCTTGTCTCTCGATCGCGTTTCGAACGTGCTCGGATGACGGCAGTAATACCAAAACAAAAGTGGAACAGTTGGTGATGTGAGGCTCATAAGGTCGAACACATCAGCCGTTTTGAGAAGAAGGATTTACCTCAATCAGTTCTTGGTTTTTGCGTAAATCCTCAGAATAAGTGTTGAGTAAAAAGTAAAGCGATTCATGGAAAATTTCTGGCAAGCCTGCTCGCAACAATTAGAACAGGAACTCACGCCTCAGCAATTTAGTGCTTGGATCAAGCCCTTAACGGTAGTCGACTTTGAAGATGGTCGTCTCCGCATCGGCGCACCTAATCGCTTTAAATTAGATTGGGTCAAAGCCCAATTTGCTAGTCGTATCACCGAATTTGCATCCCAGTTTTGGGATGACACCGTCGATGTCGAATTTATCATCGACCCCCGCGTCGGCAAGAAAAATGCCGCAGCCACTGCGGCCGCCAACGCTGCGAATGCCGCTGAAGGCAATGGCGCCGATCATAGTCAACGCACCTCACAAATGGGCACCAGCGACTTAGTCGCGCCCGAGCCGAGTGTCGAAACCGCGCCGCGTCGTGACAACTCGCGCATCAATTTCGATTTAACCTTTGATAGCTTCGTCACCGGTAAGGCCAATCAATTGGCACGGGCGGCAGCGATTCAAGTGGCGAATAATCCGGGTGTGTCCTACAACCCGCTGTTCTTATATGGCGGTGTTGGTTTGGGTAAAACGCATTTGATCCACGCGATTGGTAATCAAATTCTGCACGACAAACCGAATGCACGGATCCGTTATATCCACGCCGAACAATATGTGCGTGACGTGGTGACGGCGTACCAGAAAAAAGGTTTTGACGATTTCAAACGTTATTACCATTCGCTCGATTTGTTGTTAATCGATGATATTCAATTCTTTGGCGGTAAGAGCCGTACGCAAGAAGAATTCTTCTATGCGTTTGAAGCGCTGATCGCGGCCAAGAAACAAATCATTATTACCAGCGATACCTATCCGAAAGAAATTTCCGGCATGGATGATCGTTTGATTTCACGCTTTGATTCCGGTTTGACGGTGGCGATTGAACCGCCAGAACTCGAAATGCGCGTCGCGATTTTGCTCAAGAAAGCGTATAGCGAAGGCGTGCAATTTTCGGACGATGTGGCCTTCTTTGTCGCCAAACATTTGCGTTCGAACGTGCGTGAATTGGAAGGTGCTTTGCGTAAGATTTTGGCCTACTCACGCTTCCACGGTAAAGACATCACGATCGATGTTGTGAAAGAAGCGCTGAAAGATTTGTTGTCGGTGCAAAACCGTCAGATCTCGGTCGAAAATATTCAGAAGACGGTCGCCGACTTTTTTAATATCAAAGTCGCCGACATGTATTCCAAACGTCGTCCGGCCAATATCGCCCGACCACGTCAGATCGCGATGTATTTAGCAAAAGAATTGACCCAAAAAAGTTTGCCAGAAATCGGCGAGTTGTTCGGCGGACGTGATCACACCACTGTGTTGCACGCAGTCCGCAAAATCGCCGCCGACCGCGCCAAGAACCCAGAATGCAATCACGAATTGCATGTGCTGGAGCAGACTTTGAAGGGGTAGTTGGATTTGAATATTCCCTCTCCCGCGAGCGGGAGAGGGTTAGGGTGAGGGTGGTTCAGCAACGAAAAAGAATTTGAGTAATGCGATCGTGAAAGTCGGATGTTTTTAAGATTAAGCGATGCCGTTATCAGATTCTGATGCGCCCTCATCCCCAACCCTTCTCCCGCTCGCGGGAGAAGGGAGTAAAAACAGAAGTAATGTAGGGCGGGTGAGACCCGCGCCGCGTGTCGTTAGTTGAACAGCAAAGTGCGGTGTGTTTCTGCCCGATGAGCAACAACGGATGTCATTCCCGCGAATGAGCCTGCCCTCGAATGCTTTAGTCGGGGGCGGGAATCCAGTGGCGTAAAAAGCACGGAAAGCTATGATGTGCCAGTAGCAATTAAGATGAAAGACACTGGGTCCCTGCCTGCGCAGGGACGACGGTAAAAAGTTTTAAGTAGCGTTTAGAAGTATTTAAGCAGTACCCGGCGTAGGATTTACGCAAAATTGGCCACTCAGTTTGGGCAGTTTTTCGCAAGTCCTCCCAATGTGAAGTAAAAGCAGCATCCTTAGGATACGTGCAAAGAGTGCGTGGTTAGCGTTGCGTGCAACAAAGCCTGCGATAGTCTTGCGCCATTCCTAATCCTTTAACATTGATTGAGTGAGGATACAAAATGCAATTGGTCAAAACCCACAGGGATACCCTCTTACGGCCCCTGCAAATTGTGAGTGGTATTGTCGAGCGTCGGCACACTTTGCCGATTCTGGCCAATATTCTCATTCGTAAAGACGGCGAAAAAGTGTCGTTCTTATCGACCGATATTGAAGTACAAATCACCACCCATGCAGAAATCGGTTCTGGTGGCGATGTCACTGCGACCACGGTAGCCGCGCGTAAGTTGCTCGATATTTTGCGCGCACTGCCCGATGACAATGACGTCACCTTGAAGCTCGACAATAAAAAGATGAGCGTGCAGTCTGGTAAATCGCGCTTCTCTTTGCAAACTTTGGCAGCGGAAGAATTCCCAACCGTTGCTCAAGCTGAGCATTTCAACGCTAGCGTCTCCTTGCCACAAAAAGCCTTGAAGCACTTGTTCAACATGGTGCATTTCTCCATGGCGCAACAAGACATTCGTTACTACTTGAATGGTTTGTTATTGGTCGTCGATGGTAAGAACGTGATTGCGGTCGCGACCGATGGTCACCGTTTGGCCTACGCACAAGTGCAAGTGGAACAAGAATTTGCGCGTCAAGAAGTCATCATTCCACGTAAAACGATTTTGGAATTGCAGCGCTTGCTGGAAGACAAAGACGACAACGTGCAAGTCGACATCGCGAATAACCAAGTCAAGTTGACCTTTGCTGACATCGAATTGATTTCGAAATTGGTCGAAGGCAAATTCCCTGACTTTAATCGCGTGATCCCTAAGGGCTACAAAAACAACTTCACCTTGGGCCGTGAGAAATTGCTGCGCTCTTTGCAACGCGTAGCGATCATGACTTCGGATAAATTCAAAGGTGTACGTTGCGTGATCGAACCAGGTTTGATGCGTATTTTGTCGACCAATGCCGATCAAGAAGAAGCGGTCGAAGAAATCGAAATCGATTACGGTGGCGACAGCATCGACATCGGCTTCAACGTCACGTATTTGTTGGACGTGTTGAATAACCTCAAAGTCGATCAAATCAATATCGCTTTAGGTGATTCCAATTCTTCCGCGTTGTTGACCATCCCAGAAAATGGCGATTTCAAATACGTTGTGATGCCAATGCGGATTTGATGTAGATATCCTCCCTTCTACCGCGGGCGGGAGAAGGGTCGGGGATGAGGGACGTTCAGCAAGCGATAAAAATCTTAGTACTTGAATCTTCGCGTTCGCTAAATTTTCGTCCTGATGCGTGATTGAACCACCCTCACCCCAACCCTCTCCCGCCCGCGGGAGAGGGAGTATAGAAAACGTAGGGCGGGTGCAACCCGCGCCGCCAAGCCTTCGGGCACCTAAGCAGCGCGGGTTGCACCCGCCCTACAAGAAACAAAGAACGTCATTCCCGCGCAGGCGGGAATCCAGTGTCGTTAGTAGGATGAACATTCTTCCCCCTCGAAAGGGAGGGAATTTTGAACAAGAGTAAAGTACGCAGGCAGTACTGATAAAGCCCAGTAGCTTAGGCAGTACTTCCAAAAAAATTGCACGTTAATTTCAGAAGGTAGCCATGTCCGAGAATACCCAAGACAACACACCAGCAGCTCCAGAACCAGCAAGTGCCGCCGCATCTGCACAATATGGTGCGTCCTCGATTCAAATTCTGGAAGGTCTCGAAGCCGTTCGTAAACGTCCAGGGATGTACATCGGTGATACTTCTGACGGCACCGGTTTGCACCATTTAGTTTTCGAAGTTTTGGATAACTCCATCGACGAATCTTTGGCCGGTCACTGTACCGAAATCAACGTCACGATTCATACCGACAATTCGATTTCCATCACCGATAACGGCCGCGGTATTCCAACCGGTATCAAGTGGGACGACAAGCACGAACCCAAACGTAGCGCGGCTGAGATCGTTATGACCGAGTTGCATGCCGGTGGTAAGTTCGACCAAAACTCCTACAAAGTGTCCGGCGGTTTGCACGGCGTGGGTGTGTCTTGCGTGAACGCACTGTCCAAATTATTGAAGTTAACGATTCGTCGTGATGGCAAAGTCCACACCATGGAATTCGCCAAAGGCGTGGTCCAAAATCGTGAACTCGAAATGATCGATGGCGTGCAATGCTCCCCGATTAAAGTGATTGGCGAAACCGACAAGCGCGGTACCGAAGTGCATTTCTGGGCCGATGAAGAAATCTTCACCCACGTTGAATTCCACTACGAAATTTTGTCGAAACGTATTCGCGAATTGTCCTTCTTGAACAATGGTGTGCGCATTAAGCTCAATGATCACCGCACTGGCAAAGAAGAATTGTTTGCTTTCGAAGGTGGTACACGCGGCTTCGTTGAATACATCAACAAAAACAAATCGGTCTTGCACCCGACGATTTTCCAAGCGACCGGTGAAAAAGTATCCGATCAAGGCACTAACATCACGGTCGACGTTTCCATGCAATGGAACGACGCCTACAACGAACAAGTGCTGTGCTTCACCAATAATATTCCGCAACGCGACGGTGGTACTCACCTTACCGGTTTGCGTGCAGCGATGACGCGCGTCATCAACAAGTACATCGAAGAAAACGAATTCGCCAAGAAGGCCAAAGTGGAAGTTTCGGGCGACGATATGCGCGAAGGTTTGACTTGCGTTTTGTCGGTGAAAGTACCAGAACCAAAATTCAGTTCACAAACCAAAGACAAGTTAGTGTCGTCTGAAGTACGTGGCCCTGTCGAAGAAATCGTCACCAAAACCTTGACCGACTTTTTGATGGAAAAACCGAACGACGCGAAAATCATTTGCGGCAAAATCGTCGAAGCAGCACGTGCCCGTGAAGCCGCACGTAAAGCGCGCGAACTCACACGTCGTAAAGGCGTGATGGATGGTTTAGGCTTGTCTTCCAAACTGGCCGACTGCCAAGAAAAAGATCCAGCGCTGTGCGAACTCTACATCGTCGAGGGTGACTCTGCGGGTGGTTCAGCGAAACAAGGTCGTGATCGTAAATTCCAAGCGATTCTGCCTTTGCGCGGTAAAGTCTTGAACGTCGAAAAAGCACGGTTCGAAAAAATGCTGTCGAGCGAACAGATCACCACATTGATCGCCACACTCGGCACCAGCATCGGCCCCGATGAATTCAATGTCGAAAAACTGCGCTACCACCGCATCATTATCATGACCGATGCGGACGTCGACGGTGCCCACATTCGTACCCTGTTGTTGACGTTGTTCTACCGCCAAATGCCATCCTTGGTGGAACGCGGCCACATCTACATTGCGCAACCACCGCTGTACAAAGTCAAAGCAGGCCGCGACGAACGTTATTTGAAAGACGATGCGGAAGAAGCCAGCTACATGACCACGGTCGCTTTGAATGGCGCCTCTTTGATTCCACAAACGGGTGCTGAGCCCATCGTCGGCGAAGCCTTGGGTGAATTGGTCCGTCAATACAACTTGGCCAACGCCGTCATGATGCGCTTAACCCGCGTCATCGATCGCGCTGCCCTCACCGCTATCATGACCGGCGTCAGCTTGCAGCTCGACACCATGGACAACGCACAAGCCTCGGCCGCTGCGTTGCAAAAAGCAATTGGCGACCTCACCGTGAAAACCGCCGTCCATACCGACGAACTCTCCGGCAACTTCAGCATTCGCATCGAACGCATGGTGCACGGTAACGTCAAAGTGTGCAGCATCGATTCCGACTTCGTGCACGGTGCCGACTACCGCGTCTTGGCCGACGCCGCCAACACCTTCAAAGGCCTACTCGGCGAAGGCGCCACCATCCGCCGCGGCGAAGGCGATCGCATGAAAGAAGCCAACGTCGTCGACTTCCACCAAGCCATGGGCTGGCTACGCGAAGAAGCCGAACGCGGCGTCTCCAAACAGCGCTACAAAGGTCTAGGCGAAATGAACCCAGAACAACTCTGGGAAACCACAATGGACCCAACCGTACGCCGCTTACTCAAAGTCCAAATCGAAGACGCGATCGCAGCAGACCAAATCTTCACAACTCTGATGGGCGACGACGTAGAACCACGTCGTGCGTTTATTGAGGGGAATGCTTTGCGGGCTGGGAATATTGACGTTTGATATCACGGGAAAAATAAGGCTGGCGATTTGGCTGGCCTTTTTTAATGAATAAGTTTCCCTGCACGTAACCCATATGCCTAGATGGGTTTTTTGCAAGTTAGGTTGACTATTTGTATTTTCCCCGAGCTGACTTAATTTATTCGAAAAATACTAATGAGCTGTCTTTTGCTTTAGAACTAATTTGATTTCGACCGGAAGTTTATATGTCACTTGATCACTATTCATTTCGGCCTAGGGCTCGTCTTTTAGTCTTACTGGGTGAACAACTAATTGGAAGCCCAAGACTCGCTCTCTTTGAATTAGTAAAAAATGCTTATGATGCTGACTCAACGATTGTTTCTGTCACCCTTTTGCTGGGCGATCCAAATCCAAGTATTCTGGTATTGGACGATGGGGATGGTATGTCGTTTGAAGATCTTAGGGATATTTGGCTAGTACCAGGTGCAGATCATAAGCTAGTTGCTAAGCTTTCAAATAAACGATCTCCGAGGTTTGGTCGACTCCCCTTGGGTGAGAAAGGACTAGGTCGCTTTGCTGTTCATAAACTTGGTGACTTAATTGAGTTGACTACACGAAAAAAAAATGAAGACTATGAATCTGTCGTAAAAATTGACTGGGAAGATCTATCAAAACAAAACTTCCTGTCAGATGCGCAAGTTCAAATCGAAAAACGAATTCCACAAACTTTTACTGGGAATTCGCACGGTACTAAAATCTGGATAGGTAAGCTTCGTCAGGTAGATTGGTCACGTGGAGATGTGCGGCGGATGTATCGACAGGTCACTTCAATTTGCTCTCCATTTGGCGCACCTACAGATTTTCAGGTCAATTTGACCGTGCCAGGGCGTGAGGACGATCTAATCGGAATTCCAAGTTATCAAGACATTTTAGAGCGCGCAATTTGGAGATTTAAGTTTTCTCTTTCAGCTGATGGGCTACTTAGTTGGCGTTACGAGTTTGTAAATCGTCTTAAGGGGGTCAAACTTGAGGATCGTACGGCAAGCGCTAGCGAGACGCGGCTACTTGTTCGTAATCCCGGTCGCGACCTACTTGGAGATTCGTCAACTCCTCGAGACGAGCGGCTCTTGGTTGACTCTTCCTTCATGAATGGGATCGGTCCTATCGAGGGGGAATTCTATGTATTCGATAGAGACAAAGAGGTTCTCGCTAGAATGCCTGAAACCCAACTAATCAAATTATTTCTAGACGAAAGTGGGGGAATTCGAGTTTATCGAGATGGGGTGCGTGTCTATAATTATGGCGAACGTGGCGATGATTGGTTGGGCCTAGATCTTCGTCGTGTTAACGTACCAGCAGCTCGCATCAGTAGGAATATCGTTGTCGGTGCTATTCATCTGAATCAACAGCAGAGTACTGGACTCAGCGAAAAGACTAATCGAGAAGGGTTTACCGAGTCTGATTCACTGGATCGACTCAAAAGAGCTGTGCTTGGTTCTATATCAATATTTGAGATTGAGCGCCGAGCTGACAAAGAAAGATTGAGAAGACTACTAAAATCAGATAGTCCTGAACCAACCTACTCAGTGAGTGCACCAATACATGATCTTCGACGGTTAGCTGATAAACATGGGGTATTGACGATTCTCGAACCAGTTATTAAGCGCATCGAAACAGAGTTTAATAGCTTTCAAGAAACGATGCTGCAGGCGGGCTTATCTGGGTTGGGACTTGCTGTAGTCTTTCATGAAATCGAACGTGGCGTGCGTGTATTGCACAATGGCCTAGAGAAACAACTTGATATTACTGAACTAAAGCAACAAGCACAGTCATTAACCAAGCTATTTGATGGATTTGCTGGGTTGTTGAGAAAAAATGATCGCGAGCCAATTAGTGTCTCTAAATTAATTAGGCAAGCAAGAGACTTGAATACTTTGCGTTTTTCATACCATAAGGTCGATCTAATTTGCCCAGTCCTTGATGATAAAGCCTTGGATTTTGAGCTCTCGGTCTCACTGAGCCTAATGCTGGGGGTAATTAACAACCTATTCGATAATTCGTTTTATTGGCTACGTGTTCGGTACCCTGAAGTCAATGGCAATGCGCCACTACATCAGCGAAAAATATTTGTAACAACGTTTAAATCCGATAGTGGCGGTGTCGGGATTGCATTTGGCGACAATGGTCCAGGATTTATTGACCCACCGACGGCATTAGTTCAACCATTCGTAACTCGTAAACCGGAAGGAATGGGATTAGGTCTTTATTATGCAAATCTAGTTATGGAAATGTCGAATGGTAGTATTCAATTCCCCGATTCAGGAGATGTTGAAATGCCAGCTGAAGCGTCTGGAGCAATTGTTGCGTTGGTATTCGAAAATAAAGGAAGAGGCGGTAGCAAATGATTCCTAAAATGCGTGCTATCGCAATTGACGATGAATCCTCTCACCTCATTGCCATTCAACAGGCAACTACAAAAGTGGGTTTTGGATGCCTCCCTTTACTTTATCCATCTGAGGCGCAGGCTGAGAAACTTCAATCGATTGGGCAGCAAGGGACACATATAAGAATTATTATAAGTGACCTTCATTTAGACTCGACATCGCAAACACGCGGACCAGAAGCCAGCTATTCTCTAATTGCGAATTTAATTCATCAAATTCACCTCCCTCCTTGGACTCCGTATGTTTTTGTACTGTGGACACAATATCCGGAAGAAGTGCAGGGTCTCACAACTTATTTGGAAAATAGACTGCAACTTTTTCAATTGCCGGGCTTGGTAATCTCGCTCGATAAAGCGGACTACAACATACCGTCCGGTGAACCGGATTACGAGAAACTGTGGAAAGATTTGCGTGAGAAAATCAGTGGGTCACGGGGCCTCAATGTTCTATTGCAGTGGGAGAAAGAAATTATCCTAGCAGCGGATAACGTTGTGAGGCGACTACTAGAAGTCGCTCGAGGCAATAAAAATCAAGCAATCACATTCGATAGTGAACTTGATCGTGTTTTGAGCTCAATCGCTCAAACCGCAACGAGTAGAAAGTTTGCCAGTCGTGAACCGAGAACCGCAGCGAATGAAGGCCTACTGCCTTTGCTTATTGATGAAATGGAACATTTAACCGTCAGTCCAGAGCAGAAATCCCGATGGACCGCTGCATTAACCAAGGCTGTTAGTCAGGAAAAAATACCTCCAGTTGCAAGTGAAATAGCGATTTTAAATGACGCACTACATATTTCTCGCACGGGTACAACAACAGGAGCCGATCGAGGTGCTGTAATACCGCGATGGCATGACGACGTAACATTTCACGAGATCTTTGGCATAAAAATTGCCGATGCTTATCGAATATTTGGACTTAAAAAGTGGCCAGATGACTACTCAATAAAATATATTCAAATAGAAGGCCTTTGTGATTCAACACAGCAAAAACCCGGTGTCGTTCCATTTTCTTTGGCTTGTGAAATTCTTGGTTCAGTAGCGCTAGAAGACAAAATAAAGCCGGCTTCGGTAGAAGAATCACCTACCTACCTTGATCCTTCAGGAAAAGAACAAAAACTTGTCATCAATTTGAGATATTTCTTTACAACAGAACGCAGTAAGGCGATAAGTTATGTTGCCGATTTTCGATTGAGAGAATCAATGATCAGTAAATGGGCGTTCTCGTGGGCAACCCATGCTATTCGTCCCGGTATCGTGGAGTTTTAGCGCATTTACATGGTTTAGGCGGAAATAGAAGGCCGAACGTTCATGCTGGACAGCAATAGTGAAAAGTTTCTAACGATTCAGAAAATTTAGACGATCAGATCCTACGTCCACATCGAAAAATCTTCTGAAAGTAATTACATTCTCTTTGTCCTTGTAACATGTCTCCTTCGACTTCTTTAAAGACTCAGGTACAACAAGACATATCTCTTGGTGCTGCATATCATGAATTGCGTCGGCTGACACCCGATCATCTACTGTCGCGAGAAAAAGAGAGCAGTTGAACTTCTCCATTGCGATTTGCTTCCATCGTTCTCTTAGTGTTGTCTTTGCCGAAAGTATCAATGCATCATTGAATGATCTTGTGGTGTCTTTCAGGGTTCTCAAATTAGGTAAAACGAAGTCGGGCCTACGTCCGCCAGTAACAGCTTGTTCCTCGAATGAGATGTGGCCATCGCTTAGTAGTCGTCCGATGTGTTGTTCGAACGAGCGACCAGCGCGTGACTTTCTGTGCTGACTAGCGCTGAGAAAAGTTGCATCCAATTCGGGAAATCCTCGTACAACCGCAGTCACGAGATCAGTATTTTTTTCGGTGATGATTCTGACGACTTCTGCTGCCCTGTGTCTAAGTTCCGCTCGTTTGTATAACTTGTATTCGATGTCTCGGCTAATCTTCATGATGGCGTCGCCAGGATTTTCGAGCTCATAAGGGTTGAGGGTTTGGAGCCCATGTTGAGCGAGGTATTCTTGTTGTGCTCGCGAGGCTAACACTGACGAAGGTGGGAGCTGTGAAACCGATGCGATAAATGCGTCTAGGGTTCCCGCTTTTAAACTCTCGCTCAGTTCTTGTATTAGCTGCTCAGATTCGTCATGCGAGG
Source organism: Undibacterium cyanobacteriorum (assembly GCF_031326225.1). Lineage (GTDB taxonomy): Bacteria > Pseudomonadota > Gammaproteobacteria > Burkholderiales > Burkholderiaceae_D > Undibacterium > Undibacterium cyanobacteriorum. The sequence goes on from NZ_CP133720.1 coordinate 115,995, forward strand.
TATTCGAAATGTTCTTGGGTGCGAAGAGACCGAAATGAAAATCCGCGCTAAGGTCGAAAATGGTTTCGAGGATTTCTGCTTCATCAGAGGCTGAATCGATCACCATGAACCAATGGTGTGATTCGCCATGTGATTTTTTCAAAGTACCACCGAGAAGCATTGAGGCAGGCGTGAGTTCCGTGAAGTACTCTTTCGGCACTCCCGTAAAGTGCATCTCTGAGCCTTTGTTCGAATAGTGCTTTAGGTTCGATGTTCTGATCTCACCTGTTTCTGGCCAAAAGGTGCTGAAAGGTGTTTCGAAAATATGGGGCTTTTCGAGGTTGATATTTCGCAGTGGTGGAAAGAAGTCAGTTTCTCGAATTTCGCGTGGTATGTAGACACCATTTTGATGGCCAAACTCTTGACCATCAGCCCAGACGCAATCATTACGTGACAATTTCTTGATGAAGAGCTGAGTGCTTTTCGAAATCCAAAATTGAATATTTTCTTGACTGGCTGGGATCACTAGTTTGGTCCTTCAGGGCATGGCGCAAAAAAATTTGAAAGCGTGAAAATGCTAACCGTGGTGAACAGGCTACGCTGCAATTTTCGATCGCCGTGTTCTAGCACTTTCTTTTTCTAGCGCAAGATAAGGCAGCATCGCGTTTGCAACATGCGACATTACATCAACCACGACAGAATTTCCAAATTGTTTGTAGGCTCGCGTATCGGATACGGGTATCTTGAAGCTGTCTGGGAATCCCATCAAACGCGCGCACTCTCTTGGTGTGAGACGACGCGGATTTTTTGTTTTCCCTTGGCTGACCAGAATTTCAGATCCATCTTTGTAATAGCGCGCGGACAATGTGCGCGTTACGCTGTCTTTGGTGACGAGTCCAAATCCAAATCCATTTCCTTTTTCTTTGTGTTTCGCGGCGTAGTTCTGTAGATAGGCCCAAAGATTGTCTGTGAGCGTGTATTTATCTAAGGTTTTTTTCTTCTTGTGATCAAAGTAGGCGTCGCCGTCCCACGGTAGGAAGGGCTCCGTGCCATCAGTTTTGTGTAGGATCTCTCCCAGCTTCCGCGTTCCCTTTTCTGGGAGTTCAAGTTGATGCAAATCGAATTTGATGCCGAGGTCATTGCGGAAGCCCACAATAATGATACGTTCGCGATGTTGTGGGACGAAGTGCGCGCCATCGATGACGCGATAACTCATGGTGTAGCCAAGTTCTTCGAGGCTGCGCTTGATGACGTCAAAGGTCCGGCCTTTGTCGTGCGAGGTGAGGTTCTTTACGTTTTCTAGCAAGAAAGCGCGTGGCTTCTTCTGATCAATAATTCGGCAAATATCAAAGAACAATGTGCCTTGCGTTTCATCATTAAAACCATGGGCGCGGCCTAGTGCGTTCTTCTTCGAAACGCCAGCAATTGAAAAGGGTTGGCAAGGAAAGCCGCCTAACAATACGTCGTGATCTGGAATCTCACTTGCCGCAATTTGAGTGATATCACCATTGAGTTGGTGATTATTCGGGAAGTTGTACAAATAAGTCTTTTGCGCGTAGGTATCCCATTCGCTGGTGAAAACGCAGTGTCCACCAATACTATCAAAAGCCTGACGGATGCCGCCGATTCCGGCGAAGAGATCAATGAACGTGAACGGCGCATTGTTTGCCGCGTGAGGATCGTTATTCTCTAAGGGAAGAATCTGTTGAAGCGCATAGGACAAATAAGGTGGTGGATCACTCTCACGAGCTTCCCAGCGTCGTACTTGGCGTGCATTAACGCCGAGGATTGCAGCGATGTCCTCTTGGCTTTTGAGTTTGCGTGCTGCCGCAAGATATTTAAGGACGGCTTCTGAATCGTGATTCTGTGTGGGGTGTGACATGAATGCCTCGCTGGGAACTTTATAGGACAATACGTCCTAAAGCTGTCCCAGTCAAGTTTTTACTGGATGTAAACACAGTAATTGTACCAAATAACTCATGTAGTTTGTCTTTGTTGAAACAGGCCGATCAAGGTCTATGCATTAGGGTTTGCAAAACCTGTTCTGCTTCTTGATATGCGGAGCGACGAGAAAATTCGAGCCCCGATGCGACCTCTTCGTCTTCTATACTCACTGACCAAACGTATCCGCCGCGCCAGTGATCAGGATTTTGTTCAATATTGATTTCGTAACCTGCAGGGATTGCGGTTTCTTCGAGATTTACTTCTTTCAAGTTGAAAATGTTCATAACTCAATTCCAATGTTTGGGAGTGATTAGATGATGTATCGCTACGGCTCCAAAGTCTACGGACTATCAGTCACATCTTTAACCACGTAAAAACTATTTGACTTTAGTTTCCATGGAAACTAAACTGTGAGCATTCCACAGAAATTGCTCGTCATGAAATCCAACCCTAAACAAAACACCAAACCCCACCCCAGCGCGCTCGAAGACCATCTCGGCTTTTGGATGCGTTATGTTTCTAACCAAGTTTCCGCACGCTTTGAGGCGGAGTTGGTGGCGCATGATGTGAGTGTGACGGAGTGGGTGGCTTTGCGGGCTTTGTATGCGGAGGCGATTACCACGCATGCCGGGTTGATTGATGCTTTGGGTATGACTAAGGGCGCGGCTTCTAAGATTATTTCCAAGCTAGAGGCCAAGGGTTTGGTGGTGCGTGATTTTGTTGATGGTGGTGCGCGTGAGCAGGTGCTGAGTTTGACCGCTGCTGGGCGACGTTTGGTGCCGAAGTTATCGAATGTGGCAGATCGTAATGATGATCATTTCTTCGGACACTTGGGTGAGAGGAAACGCCAGCAATTGATCGCTGATTTGCAAGAGCTGGTCGCCTACCATCAAATGAAACAAGTGCCGGTTAAATAGCGTTTTGCGTTGGCATTCCCTGAAATTGCATTTCTTCGCGATTGAAGCTCGCGGAAAATCGAACTACCTATCAATCAAGCTTCCAAGCTATTTTATCTACGGACATGATCATGAATCCAGACCACAACCTCACGGCAGAATCGAACACTAAGCACGTGGTGATTCGCCAAACATTTGAAGCCTCGCAAGCTGGCAGTATTCATTTCGGGCAAGTGATTGCTGATTTGATGAGTGTTGACGTTGAATCCTACTTCGTCGATTACCGCACACGCCAAGTGTCTTACTACTTTCCAAACGACGAAAGCTTTTGCCTAAATTATGCAGCGGAAGGCGAAGTGTTCGGGCAAACTTTTGTGCAAGCCGATGTCAAAGCGGCGATCATCGGCGCGCAAAAAGGTGAGGTGATGTATCCCGAGTTTAAGAAGCTCACGCAGAAGGCTGGTTGCATAGGGTACATTGTGTGGATCAAGGGCCGCCATGTGTCTTATCTTGGCCGCAATGGCGAGACGCATGTGGAGCATTTTCCGAATTGAGTTGGTTTAGTTTTTGAATTTGGAAAATTTGTAATCGTTAAGATGTAAATCCTTACCCACCGGAAGTCACTGGATTCCCGCCTACGCGGGAATGACAAGCTAGTTTGACGATGCCCTTGCATCAAAGATTTCTTATCGAAAACCAAATATCAAAAACAAAGAATTTTCACATGATCTCCCACATCTTCATCGGCATCACCGACCACACACGTGCTCATGCCTTTTACTCTGCCATCATGGATGAACTCGGTTATGTGTTGAAGTTCACTGAGCCAGAAAAATCGTGGTCGGGTTGGTTTGAGGAAGGTGTGCCGCGACCACTCGTGGTGATAGGCAAACCGTTTAATGGTGAGGCGATGAGCGCAGGCAATGGCCAGATGTTGGCGTTGCTGGCGAAGAATCGAAAGCTAGTTGATGCGGCGTATGCGAAGGCGATTGCGCTAGGCGGTCGTTGCGAAGGCGCGCCGGGTTTGCGTCTGCATTATCATCCCAATTACTACGGTGCTTATTTTCGCGATGTGGATGGCAACAAGATTTGTGTTTGTTGTCACGAGGCGGAGTGACTTTCCGCCTCTGGTATTTTCATTTATTTTTTAGTCGTGTCCTTAGGGTGTTGTGCTTGGCGATGTAAACAACCACAACACTGCCTGCTCAAAATCTTCACGCCAAAACTTCTCATTGTGTTCAGCGCCTTTGACAATCTTGAAGCTGAGATTGTCACGTGGATGTCCTGTCTTCAAAAGTTCGTCGTAAGAGCGCTCCGCATCAGCAGCCTGTGTGCCGCCCTCTTTTTCTCCGGCGGCGATGTATAAGCGTGCATCTTTGGGAACTGGGCGTTTGGCGATGAATTCGATCGCTTGATTCGAAATCCAATACGAAGGCGAGTAGATTCCGGCTTTGCTAAACACTTCCGGATATTGATTGATCGCATAGTGCGAAATTAATCCACCCATGGAGCTGCCCATGATGGCGGTGTTGCTGCGATCGGGTTTGCTGCGGTAGTGTTGATCGATGTAAGGCTTCACGACATTGACGATGAACTCGGTGTATTGCTTACCTTCAGGCGGGCTGAAGTCGAGATTCGGCCATGGGTTCAGTTCATTCATGCGCTTGTCTTCGCCGTTATCGATGCCGACTACGATGAGTTCTAGCTTGCCTGCCTGTGCAAGTTTGTTCAGGGTTTCGTCAACGCCCCATTCTCCCGCAAACGAGGTCGCATCGTCGAACAGATTTTGTGCGTCGTGCATGTACAGCACTGGGTAAGTTTTATCTGAGTTTGCGTATGATGGTGGCAAATAGACACGCAGTTGACGCTGCCTTTGCAGGCCGGGCATTTTCAGTTTTTCAGCGAGGATATGCACATTAGCTTGGGCACTCGCCCGTTTTTCACGCATGGATGGAGATTCTTTTTTTGCATCACAAGCGCTAGTGAAGGCACATAGACTGAGTAAAGCGATTGATAAAATTTTCATAAGCACGGTAAGCAAATAGGCAATGTCGAAGTTTCTTGTGGTGCGTTCTATGCACACTTTGCACGCTCAAATCTAAAAATCCAAGCTCATTGTAATCAAAGCATGTGGGCATCAATCACTCATGACAGTATAAGAGTCCCATTGAATTGAGCATTTCCGCAACACAAAATCTTCGTTTCCTGACTGCAAAACCACAAACCCCACACTCTGAACAAAATTGCTGGACGTTATCAGCCGCATTGCATATTCTTTCACTATGGCAAATTTTTGCATTTGCGCATGCATATCTTTTTCCCTAGTTTTTTGGCTAACATGAAAGTCAATGATGTTCAATGCGAATGCTGAATTTGCAAGCAGAACAGACGGGAATCTAGTGTATGAACGGATGAACGCATATCGCATATCGCATAATCGCATAACCCGCTTAGGACTACGGCTGGTGGTCCTGAGGCGAGGACAAGAAATTCAATCAAGGAGTGGCGCATGAGTGCAGACGATAAAACCATCATTTACGGCACTGAAGATTTGCTCACGAGTCTTTGTCATTCGGTCACTCGGGTGCTGAACGTCGCGACCCAAACCAAAATTCATTACTCGGCCATGGTGCAACGTATCACCAAGATTGGCTTGAAACCGGATATCGGTTGTTTCGTGCTGTTTGATGGCGGCTTCTCTGGCTTGGTAGTGTTGAACTTTTCCGGCCAAGCGGCGATGGAAATCTATGCAAAGTATATGCTGACCATGGGTATGCCTGAATCGGAGTTGGCCACTGCTTATACATCAGACGAAGTCGCGAATATTCTGGGCGAATTGATGAACCAAATCGTTGGTGATTTCACGGGAAAAGTGCGACGTGAATTGCAAACCAACATCACGCAAAATCAACCAAAGATGTTGGTGCTCACCAAGCAGGTGATGTTGAGCGTCGATACGCCATTGGATCGACCTGAGATTCGTCGGGTCTCTTTCTTCACCGAGAATAACAATATCTTCTATCTTGAACTGGCGATCGATAGAACTGAGTTCATCAAGTTACACGACTTCGACGTGAGCGAAGTGCCAGATCCGGATGATTTGCTGGAGATGCAGCAAGCGAATCAAGGTGCTGCTCCGCAATCGGCAGCACCAGCCAGTGGCGGTGACGACGATAGTGATGAGTTACTGCGATCTTTGGGGATGTAAGTCGGCAGAAAAGTGTGTGATATCAACTAGGGGCGATCTGCCCCTTTTTTGCGACCAATTACGTTTCTCTGCTAGCGCTTTAACACGGACGCTAGAGCAGCCCGCCGTACATCGCGGAAAGGCAAGCCGGGATGTGAATCGGTATTACACAACACCGCATAAGTGAGTCCACTCTGCGGGTGACTCACCAACATACTTGCAAATCCCATGACACCACCGTGATGATGAACGATCGCGGATGCATCGATAGTCGATTCTTCGTCTATCCATAAACCGAGGCCATAATTCGCGTTCCCCATCACCTTATCTTGCGGAGAAAAGCGATGGGTACTCGCTTTATTTTTATTGCGTAACAGTCCGGGCGATAACATCGATTGAAGACTCGATTTGGACAAGATTTTGCCCGTGAATAAGGCTTGATGCCATCGGCATAAGTCACTCGCCGTGGAAATCATACCGCCGGCTGCGCCATTGAGTTTCATGTCTTCATATTCGGCGTTGAGGAACGCATTGAGCTCTGTTCCAGTTGCCTTGTCATTTTGCGAGTAGCCAGCCACGCGATGTTGGATGACTTGGCTCGGCACTTCGAAACCGGTATTGCGCAAATCGAGTGGCGTAAAAAGGAGATCTTTACCCGCTTCGGCCAGCGATTTTGTGGTCACTTGCTCGATAATGGCGCCAGCGATGAAGTAATTCGAATTGCTATATAACCAGGCGCTCCCCGAAGGGAAATCAAACAATTTCTTTTGTTTGGCGACCAGCTTGACTAATTCGGTTTGTGAACCGACATGCAGCAAACGTGGATCGATATCTTGGTCATGGATGCCAGCAGTATGTTGTAGCAATTCTCGTACTGTAAAGCTGGGTTTGTTCCGCAGTATTGGCAGGAATTTCTTTGCCGGATCATCGAGGCTTAGCGCCTTCGCCTCGACTAACTTGAGGATCATCGCGGCGGTAAATTGTTTACTCAAGGAGCCAATTCGAAACACGCTATCAGCTTGGACGGCCACTTCCTGTTCTAAGTTCGCGACGCCCGCGTAATAGCTGAAACGTTCAAGGCCCGCTTGCCAAATGCAGATCGCTAAGCCCGGCGTGGCGGGGGTCTCAATCGCTTGCTGCGCCGCCGCGCGGATCTTATGCATATCGATCGATGCTGGCGCAATTTCGTCTCTCTCACTGGCGTACGCAAGCTGAGAAATAAGCCCATTCAAACCGGCCGAGCTGGCAAGGGCAAGCCCTGCGTGCAAGCTCGAAGATAGAAATTGGCGTCGATGGCTAAGAGTCATATTCTTTGCCTTTACCTAACAAGATCAACAAGAATGAGCACCGAGATCATTCGTCAAAAAGGAAGCTTGCGAGCACGCTTTACAAGCAACGATCTGCCCGCATGATTTTGCCTTAAGCATTGACGCTGAGTAGGGCGGGCTAGAACCTTATAAGCTGCGGTCAATAAGCTACGATTAATAAGCTGCAATTTAATCCCAACCATGCCAAGCATCGACCAAGTCGCCGGCTTCACAAGAGGCGATCAGCGGATGGGCGCGCAGCCATTCGAGTACGACAGTGCGATGTTCATTGGTCACGCCGCCGCGCCCTTCAAATTGCACCACACCAGACATTTTGTCGGCGAGTGCCACATCAGAGAAAGTAGCGGCATTGAGGGAATGCTGCTCCAGGAAACTATAAAAGGCTTCGATTAATTGGTTGAGTTCATCATCGCTTAACTCGTGCTTTAACTTGGCATCGAATGGAAAGCAGAATTCCTGAAATTCGCCCAAACGCAATTTCTTGCGTTGGCGGTGGTTCCATTGCTGGAGATGTTTGCTTGGTACAGTACGGAAGTATTTCATGATGTCCTCTTCACAAGAAGTTTCGTCGGGCTTTGAAGGCGCGACTGCGATGTGTCACAGATTGTACTTGTTCGTGAGGCACCGAGGCGAATTTTGGTATGAATTCTAGTGTGAATTTTGATGAAGTCTCTTTACAATGGCCTCTGAAAATTCCTCATCACAACTCTACACCCCATCAAACAATGCTCAGTCTGAGTTTATCGTTCGTCTTCTGCGCTAGTTGTTGGTTCCAACAGGATCCGACACAGGAGCCAGCTGTGTTACCTGTGACAAAAAAAGCCGAAATCGTAAAGCGAGGCATCTTACGCGTTGGTACCACCGGCGATTACAAACCGTTCAGCTATCGCGCCTCGGCAAATAGTCCTTTCGTCGGTGCCGATATAGAAATGGCGCAGCGTTTGGCTCGGCGTTTACAAGTGAAATTGGAACTCGTGCCGACCACATGGTCAGGTTTGATGCCAGATCTCGCTGCTGACAAATTTGATATCGCGATGGGTGGCATTTCGATCTCAGAAGAACGGGCAAAGCAGGCCTACTTTTCTTTGCCCTATTTACGCGATGGCAAAACGCCGATCACGCGTTGTGATGAAGTGGCTCGCTATCAAAGCTTGGCGCAGATTGATCAAGCGAGCACGAGGGTGATCGTCAATCCCGGTGGCACTAATCATAGTTTCGTCACGCAGAATATCAAGTCAGCGCAGGTGCAGGTCTACCCGGATAACAATACGATCTTCGATCAAATCGCTATCGGTAAGGCCGACGTGATGTTGACCGATGCTATTGAAGCGCGTCTGCAGCATGAACTTAAACCGAGTTTATGCGCGGTGCATCCCGAACAAACTTTTACCGTCTCCTTCAAAGCGTATTTGCTGCCGCAAGACAGGGAATGGAAAGCCTACGTCGATCAGTGGTTGCGCGAGGAAGCCAGCGCACCAGAGCCAGAAACGAAGGTGTTGAATTTCAATGCCCACGTCGACAAGTGGCTACATCATCCATGGCCGCGCACGCATGCCGATGCGATTTCTTTTGATCCACTACGAGATTTGATGGTGCAACGTTTGAATTTGATGGAAGACGTCGCCAAACATAAATGGAATCAGGGTTTGCCGATTGAAGATCTGCAACGCGAACAACAAGTGGTGGCAAACTTAGGCCAGCAAGCCGCGGCATTGGGCATCTCACCAGCGTGGGCTGAAGCCTTCTTCCGCGCTCAAATTGAAGCCGCCAAACAATTACAAAGCGCCTACTTTGAGCAATGGCAGCGGCAAGGCATCACTAAGTTTGAAAACGTCGTTAGCCTCGAACAAGTGACGCGTCCCAAATTAGATCAACTCACTGGGCAACTCTTACAAGAACTGGCGCGGACTTGGCCTGGCTTGCTGGATCAGCGTCAACATTCACGGCTACTTGCCAGCATGCAGCGCATCAGCGCCAGCCAAGCGATCTCATCGGCGCTCCAAACCGCGCAGCAACCGCTCGTATCGACGCAAATAGCAAAGTAGACATGGTGAGTACGCTTGAATTTCAGCATGAAATTTAGCTTGAAATTCAGCTGTGGAATCGATGCTGAAATGGGAGATTTTGTTGGATAATATGCCATTGATATTGGCAATTTAAAATCTCTCCGAAAACGTCGCCGCATGCATACCGAAGCTCTTTCCGCGCGTCAATTGACGCCACTGGCCTACCATCTTGAACTTGCTGATTTCTTGATGCGACAAGAACCTGAGGTTTGGCGATGGGAAGCAGCCAAAGATCAGCCACAACACACCCAAAGTGAAGAAGCTCAGGCGCAACGTGATGCTCTGAGAATTGAGCTACTGCGAGATTCGTATCGAATTCCTAGTGATTCTCATCCCAGCATTCACGCATGCCTACAGCGTGCCATGCAGCATTTAGGGATCCATGTGCCCGCCAATCTTTACCAATCGAGCGCCTTGGAAAGCAATGCCAGCTTAGTCTTCGTGCCCGGTGAAGTACACATTATTTTGCATGGTCGCTTGTTAGAGCAAATGTCGGAAGAGGAGTTGACTGCCATCTTCGGTCATGAGCTAGCGCATTATGTATTGTGGACCTGTGAGGGTGGTAAGTTTCACGTGGTCGAGCGTATTTTGCGCGGAGCCTTAGAGAGCGATTACCAACAACCCCAAGTACGGGAATCCTACCGGCGCTATTTACTCCATACCGAACTATTTGCCGATCGTGGTAGTGCGATGGCTGTTGGTGCGGTCGAGCCAGCGGTTGCCGCTCTCGTGAAAGCGCATACCGGCATTAATCACGTCGATGCTAAGGCCTATCTGCAACAAGCCGAGGAGATCGCGCAGGCCGCCCAAGAAAAAAGTGAGGCCTATACCCATCCAGAAGCTTACTTGCGGGCCCGAGCTTTGATGCAATGGTGGGAAGGTCATGATGGTGCTGATCAGTGGATTCGCGAGCAACTGCAAGGTCGGATTGAGCTGGAGGCGCTTGATTTCCTGCAGCAGCAGGAGTTGCAGGTGATGGTGCGCCGCTACTTGAGTGCATTTTTGCATGGCACCGCTTTTGTTAGCGATGCGGTGACAGCTCAACTGCGTCATCTCTTTCCCGATTGGCGTGCGAATGAACCGATGATGGATTGTCAGGCGGTATTGGACTGCAAGATTGATGGCGGAGTGAAACGCTTGTTAAACGCCTTGATGATGGATTTATGTTTGGCCGATCCTGATCAACAAGACGCTATGCTGCATCATGCTCTTCAGCATGCGATCCGTTTAGAGAGTCTGGATGACTTGATCGTGAATCTACGGCGCGATGTGGGGTTGAATAAACGAGAGATTGATAAATTGAGTAAAAAAGCACAAGCAGAAGTGAATGCGTCTACTAAATCAGGAGTCCGCGCATGAGCTCCAATGTGACGGTCGGACTTGAGAATACAGCGCGTGCAGGCCTGAAACCTTCTGCTACTTTGCAGGAATTGCTGGAAGCACAGGCTGGCGCTCCCTTGTTGAATGACGATGTCGTGCTGTTGGCTGTGCCTCTGTTCGAACAGCTTGCGGCTTTACATGAAGCTGGCAAGGTGGGACAACTTGATGCGGGTGGCATTGTCGTTGCTGCGCATGGCGGATTGGCCCTGAAAGCTAGTGCGGGCCTGGAACCTAGCATGAGTTTGGAGCGTATTCATCGCATTCAACCGCGCATGCATTCCCACTTAAATATTATCGGTGAAGTGCGGCGAAGCACGACTGATTTTGGCGTGAGTGAGGAAAGTCTTGAGGTGCAAGACGATGTGCACGCACCCATCACACGTCCGGTCTACTTGCCTGGTCCTCTTAGTTGGGAGCAATGCCTCGGTCACCATGACGAATCGACCGATATTTTTATGCTCGGTTTGGTCCTTGCAAGCGTGAGTTGCGGCCTTGATTTTTCTGATCTCGATGATGTGCGTCGTTTTGCGACTAGCCGCGCTAATCTTTTCTTATTGAACTCTTCGCTTCATCCGGTCATCGCACAGCTGATCGTGGAGATGACAGAGCTCAATCGTCACGAACGTGCCACCGACTTGCGTGCACTGTCTAAGCGTTTGCGTCATTGGCGAGAGCAGAATAATGAAGGCACGGTACAAAGTGCCTTGGCTGGTCTGCAAGGCGCTCAGAATCGGCGCGGTGCCGTACTGACGCATTTACGCGACCGTCTGTTTGATTTAAGTAAGCGTAATCGCCTGTTGTACTACAAGCCGACTACCGCCACGGTCAATTTAACGATTGCTAGCGTGCCTTTGGTCTTGCAAGTCGAGCGCATAAAGATTGAGGACCTGTGCACGTGGAATCACAAGTTTTCCAGTGAAGTCTTGTCGGGCAAAAGTTTATCTCTGCAGAACTATCTGCGTTTTGAAGATCAAGTGTATCTGCCTGCATCATTAGATCATTTGATTGCAGACGTGAAGCGCGATCAAAACGAATACGGTTTCAGTAATTTGCGTTTAGTGATGGCGTTTTTACGTTGGCATAATTTGAAGGAAAACCCAGACGAGCGAATCACTTCACCTCTTCTTTGGTTGCCCGCAGAATTGAGCAAGCGCAAAGGAGTGCGCGACCACTATCAATTGCAATGTTCAAGCACTGAAGCGGAATTCAATCCTGTGCTCAGACATCAACTGAACCAACTGTATGGTATTCAACTTCCGGAAAGAATTGATCTCGACAAGATCAGTATTGAAGAGATCCACGCTGATATTGAGCGCCAGATTCAGTTGACCGAAAAGAGTATTGCTCTACGCTTAATCCAGAAGCCATCGATACGCCTCGTGCACCAGAAAGCCCAGCAACGTTTGGCGCAATTTAGACGTACACGTCCACGGCGCTTGCAAAAAACGGAGGCTGGCGCTGCCTTGCCAGCGTTTAGCTATGCGAAGGAAGACTATCGACCACTCGGTCGCGCCTTGTTCGAACAGTGGGTTCGTGCCAAACCCTTGCCGCAGCGCTTCGATGCAGGCGCTCCACCGGTACCAACTACCTCACATATGGTGCCAGCCTTGGCAGAAGAGCGTATGGGCTACACACTCGATGAGCAGGAAGGACATCGCTATGCGTGGGACTTTGATCTGACCCAAGTCAGCTTGGCGAATTTCAACTATCGCAAAATGTCTTTGGTGCGCGACTACGCGCAGTTATTGGAAACACCAGCGAATAACCCAGCCTTTGATCGCGTCTTTTCGATTCAGCCTCGTGAGTATGATCAGGAAGAGGTCGAAGCCTTGGCTTTCGATCAGCAGTGGAATGTCGCCTCCTCAGATGCCACTCAAAATGCGGCGATTAGTCTCGCGCGCGATGCACGCAGCTTTATTGTTCAAGGGCCGCCTGGTACAGGCAAATCGCAAACCATCACGAACCTGATTGCCGATTACCTTGGGCGCGGCAAACGTGTGCTGTTCGTGTGTGAGAAGCGGGCTGCATTAGACGTGGTTTTTTATCGGCTCAAGCAAAGTGGCCTCGACCGACTGTGTAGCTTAATTCATGATTCTCAAGGGGATAAAAAGGCCTTCATCGCAGATCTCAAATCGTGTTATGAGACTTGGATGAACGAGGAAGATCGACACCCTGAGTTGCGTACTCAACGCCAAATTTTGGTGAATGAGCTACAGGCTTATCATGACTTACTGGCGGATTTCGAAGAAGTCATGGGGCAAGTCGATGCTGATTTAGGGATGTCGGCGAGAGCACTTTTGCGCCGTATGGTCTCTCTCCCTCAGCCAGCAGAGATCACGCTGGCACAACGCGAAGCGCTGCCAAGTTTGGCGGCCTGGGATGCTCACGCTGAACTGATTGAGCGCATTCATCGTGCCATGCGCGAACACTTTGGTCTCGATAGTCTGGCGGCGCATCCTTTCTCTCAATTGTGTGCGAATGCTGTTGCCGATGAAAATGCCTATGCGCGTTTAGAGACTATGTGTGAGAAGGTCGAGCAGTTGTTAGACCAGATCGAGCCGACCATAGCGGCTTTAACGGCGATCTTCGATGAAGATGCTGGCCTCTCGCATCTCATACAAATTGCACGACACTGCGATCATCTGTTTGCCACAAAATTAGCAAATCATCTTGATGTATTAGAAATTGGATCGGCATCGCATCGTGCCTTTCAAGAAAAGTGGAAACGGTTTTCACAAGAACAAGTGCGTTTGCAGCAGCTCGAGTCTGATAATCAACATTGGCGCGACCGCTTGTCTCCGATGGATACCGAGTCCGCTTTAGGATTGGCGCGACGCGTTGAAACATCGCTGTTGCGGTGGCTGCAACCAGCTTGGTGGAAGTTGCGTCAAGTTTTGCAGCAACGATATGATTTTTCTCAGCACGCGATGCCGCCGAGCTATGTGAGTGTGCTGGAGAAATTGCAGGCCGAACATCAGCAACGTGAGCATCTCCAGAAGCTACAACAAGCGGAGGCCGAGCATTTCGGTGTCGCCGATATCGATGGGTTTTTGCGAGCGGTGCAATCTGCTGAAGCTGCATGTATCAACGACGCAGCGTTTCTAGAGCTACTTAAGCGACTTAGGAAACAGGGTCAGCCTGATGTGATGGCGAGTCAAGGAGCTCGCTTATTGCCGCTGCTAGAAACCTTGCAACAAGCATGTCAAACCTCGGAGCAGCATGTTGATGTGATGCGTTTATCGAGTATCGGTGAATTGCATCGAGACTTGCGAGAATCATTGGAAGAATTGCCAGAGCTGTTGCCTATCCTCAGGTCAGTGCATCAAATTGATCCAGCATCAGCAGTACTGATTTGTGAAATTAATCAAGCTCCATCGGGCTTAACATCCCTAGTGCTGAGTCAAGCTTGGGCACGTTTGCAACGCGCCAACCCTGCGCTTGCCAAGTTTAATGGTGCTTGTTTAGCGCAGGCGGTTGAGCAACTTTCAAAGCGACAAAATGAGTTCTTACGATGCAATGCTGAAATGATCTTGGCGCATTCGCACGCCAAATTTTTAGATCACGTTCGCACCTCGAGTTTGTCGGCAACACAACTCGACCAAGCCGGGAAGGCTTTGAAAAAGATCTATTCGACTGGCCGTCGCGAGTTGGAACATGAGTTTGCGAAATCGATGCGCTATCGCTCCATACGAGATTTGGCGGACCAAGAAACTGGATTGGTGATTCGCGACTTGAAGCCGGTTTGGCTGATGAGTCCTTTATCGGTCTCTGATACATTGCCGCTGGAACATGACTTATTCGATGTCGTCATTTTTGATGAGGCTAGTCAAATTCCAACGGAAGAAGCGGTCCCTGCACTGAGCCGCGCGCAACAAATCATTGTGGTCGGTGACGAAATGCAACTCCCACCAACCAAGTTTTTCGGTACGACCGCCGACGAAGAAGATGAACTGATCGTCGAAGAAGATGGTGAGCAGTACGCCATTTCTTTGGACTCTGAAAGCTTGCTCAATCAAGCCGCGCGCAATCTGAGCGCAACCATGTTAGCTTGGCATTACCGCAGTCGGCATGAGGCCTTGATTGGGTTTTCGAATGCGGCGTTTTATGATGGCCGTTTAGTGACCGTGCCTGAACGCATGCTGCGTAGCGAAACCGAACAAACCTTTGTGTGTACAGCGCAAATCGAGCAAGCGCAAACGGGTGTTGATTACTTGTTGTCGCGCCCCATCAGTTTTCATAAGTTACAAGATGGCGTGTATGTCGAACGAAGGAATGAACCTGAGGCGCGTTATATCGCTTTATTGGTGCGCGAACTTCTTGAGAATGAAACCGGTAAGAGTATTGGCATCGTAGCGTTCTCCGAGGCCCAACAGTCTGCGATTGAAGCGGCATTGACGAGTTTGGCTGAAGACGATGCTGACTTTGCGATCCGTTTAGAAAACGAATATGTGCGTACCGACGATGATCAATTTAACGGCTTGTTCGTGAAGAACCTCGAGAACGTACAAGGCGACGAACGCGATATTATCATCCTTAGCATTTGTTACGCGCCCGGTCGAGATGGCAAGATGTTGATGAATTTCGGTCCTATCAATCAACGCGGTGGCGAGAAACGATTGAATGTGATTTTTAGCCGCGCTCGTTATCGGATGGCCGTTGTCAGCACGATCGAAGCCGAGGCGATTACCAATGTTCATAATGATGGTGCTTTGGCTTTACGAAATTTCTTACAATTTGCCAAAGCGAGTTCGCTCGGCCAGACACGTCAAGCGCAAAGCATTCTGGGCTCGCTTACCCAAGGCGCGCGTCGTAGTTTTGCGCACGAAGTGCCCTTGGATTTGATTCGCGATGAGATTGGTGCGGCATTACGTGAGCGTGGTTATGCGGTCGATCTCCATGTCGGTAGTTCGCAATTCCGTTGTGATATCGCCGTCAAGGATCATGAGGCGGGTGGATATGTGCTGGGGATCTTGTTGGACAGCCCGCACCGCCAAGTTCACAACGTCGTTGAACGCTATGTCTTCCAACCACAAATCCTGCGCCAGTTTGGCTGGCAAGTACTCGATTTGCCAAGCAAGGATTGGCTGCATGATCGTCAGAACGTCTTACATCGCATCGAATGTGTGTTGACCAAACAAGAAGATCCTGCCCTGTTTGTAGAGCTTGGTCCTTTGGTCACTATCAAGTCGCTGCCGCCTTCTCAAGAGCAAAGCGAAGCCCCTGCAGCGGCGCCACAAGATCTCGCTAGCAGCGGTAGTGATGCGGATGTTCAGTCAAGTGAGCAACGTTACCTGCGCTTCGAACAAGGAAGTTCCAATAAGTTTTGGCAAGCCTGTTTGAAAGGCTGCGAGCTACAAATCAGCTATGGCCGTATCGGCACCAAGGGCCAGCAATTAACGAAGCAATTTGATACGCCAGAACGTACCCGCAAAGAGATGGAAAAATTAGTTGCTGAGAAGCTGCGTAAGGGCTATGTTGATGGAGCACCCAACTAGAGATTGCATCGATGGTGCAAAGCTCAATTGAAGAAAGAGGTCAGCATGGAAATGAAAAAAATCAACGCCGGCAAACTACGCGCGATCGGTTACGACGTCAAAGAGCGTATCTTACGTGTCGAATTCGATGATGGTACCGCGATCGATTATTCTGGCGTTGGCAACGAAACCTGGCGCCGCTTTTCTGGTGCGTCTTCGAGCGCGATGTGGAGTTTTTACCGCGACAATATCGAAGAAGAATTTCATGGAAAGCGTGGTCGAGCGACACCGAATGCCGCCGCGAATCGTGCGGCTTTGGATGCTTTGTTTGGTGGGCCTAGTGAGGACAAGGAATAGATCATGCGCGTTTTCTGGCAGAGAGGTTTGGGCCTTATTAGCGTGCTCATGTTCTTGTGCATTTTTGGGTGTTCTGCGGCGGTACAGGCGCAGCAGTCTGCGCAAACTACACAGGCAAATCTCGCGTCAGAAAAGTCATTCTCGATCGCCAGCGAACCCAACTCAGCATGGCTAGTTCTAGCGCAGGGAAAGGCCCACTTTGTTCAAAGCGAGCAAGGCTTGATGATCACGTTCGATGCGCTAGATTTGCAATTGAATGGTAGTGATAGCGAGCCGATTTTTGTGAGCTCGGTATTGATCTCGGGCCAGGAGGTGGATGCGCAGACAGGGCGCCGTACTCAGTTGATGCGATCAGAACGTTGGCCAGTGCGACAATCCCTGAGTGCCGGTCAGGCTATTCATTTGGAAGGCCAGGCGATCTTCATGCGCCATCCGAGTTGGCATCAAACCAATCCTCGTTTCTATCTCACGGTGGAATTTTCGCAGGCGAATGAGTTTGGCACAGTCGATATACCGAGCGATCTACACCAATATCAATTTGCCTCGGATTTCAAAAGTGGATCGAATGTGAGAGAAGCGCGGAGCGAAGTGCACATGGGCTGGATTTTCATGGTGCTTGGTTTGGTCCCTGTGATCATGATGAGTATCTATTTTCTAAGAAGAAGCCACAAGCTAGTGATAGCCATGATGTTTTCGGGTTTATTTGCCATTGTTTGGATGACGGGCTTGTTACCTAGCCTGAATGCGGCATATGTGCAGACTTGGATGCCTACTGATGGCTATATCGTGGATCTCGATGTACGTACTCTCAAACCGACTTCGCAAGTGAGACATTATCAATTTCTACCGATCGTTAATTACGAATATCAGGTCGATGGTCAGAAATATCTCGGCAATCAAGTGCATCCCGGATTGACACGTTTACGCTCTTTGGAGTCGGAGGCAAGCGACGAGGCCAGGGCGTGGGAAACGGCACTGCAGAAAGGCAGTAAAGTGCAGGTCTGGGTGGATCCCTTGAATCATTCACATGCCGTCTTGCAAAGAGACTTGCCTTTAGTGATCAAACTAATTGCCCTGTTCGGCACCCTGTTGTTGTGGTTTGCGTGGCGTTTTTATCAGCGCCGAATTGTTCTATCCCAAGGACGATCCAACTGATCCCAAACTTCATTTTGCGCCTTGCCTTTTTCGGCACCCTAGTCGATAGTGAAATCAAGCACTCTTTATCGAAGATCGTGCCCAACACCAAAGCTTCGCCATCCCTCTGAAGCTGATTTTTAAATAGACTCTTTTTGTTTGTTGTAGCTTGTTCCACGACCTTGATGACAGCGTGGGCGCTGCCTTCGCTCGAGTTCTCTCGCTCTTTGATTGCATTTGTTCTTTGTTTTTTCGGGCAGTGCTAGCATCAATTTTGGTTTGCTTGCTGTCCCTATTTTGTTCGAGATATTTTTATTGATGTGCAAAGGAGCTCACCATGGATACGCAAACATTGTCACCACAAGCCCAAGCTAGCAATAGCTCCGCTGAACCGATGATGGAAATGAATATGACGCCGATGATTGATGTCATGTTGGTGTTGATCATCATGTTTATCACTACCCTGCCCATCGCGCAGAATGCCGTGAATTTAGCCATGCCCGGCGACGGTTGCAAAGGCGATTGTCCGAAACCTGAAGTGGTCAGAATTGATGTCGACTTCGACGGTACGGTGATGTGGAATGGGCAGGTGTTAGAGCGCACCCAACTCGAGGCCAAACTCGATGGTATCAAGAGTTTAGCCAAGCAACCCGAAGTGCAACTCTATCCGCATCGCTTGACTTCGTATAAAAATGTCGCAGCGGTCTTGGCCGCGGCACAAAGTCGGGGCGTGACGAGTTTAGGGATTATTGGTAACGAGCAGTATTTGTAAGAACAACGGACGACCTCCATGGTTTGATTCGCTTGCCGAGCGCCATAGTGCACTCGGCAAATGCTTGCTGTTGTTGCTTCAAATGCAAATAAAAGAGAGCGCCTCTGAAGAAAAAATCCATGCGTGCTATGATCAGCGCCTGTCTTAATTCGAACCAAGTGTCTCGAACATAGTGAAGGTGGTAACGTCGCATTAAGAATGCGTTACCGTGATCAAGATTTTTTCTGAGGACAATATGCCGCAATTAAAAGTAACCTATTTTGACGTACACGGTGGTCGTGCCGAGCCAATTCGTTTGGCCTTGGCTGTGGGTGGTATTGATTTTGAAGACCATCGTTTTGCTTATCCTGAATTTGCGGAAGTACGCAAGACCACGCCGTTCGGACAAGTGCCGACTTTGACGGTCGATGGTGTGCAAGTCACACAATGCGATGCGCAATTGCGCTATGCCGGTAAGTTGGCGGGTTTGTATCCGAATGACGCTTTCCAAGCTTTGTTGTGCGATGAAGTGATGTTCGTGGTGGAAGAAGCGAGCATGCGCATGGGCCCCACTTATCGTATGACAGGCGAAGAACAGAAAGCGGCACGCTTGGCTTTGGTCAATGGTTCAATTCCTGTTTATTTGCGCTGGTTAGAGCAACAATTGAAAGCCCATGGTGGTGAGTACTTCGCGGACAATCGCTTGACCGTGGCAGATCTGAAAGTCTTCGTTGATATTCGTGGTTTGAATTCGGGTCGTTTGGACCATGTGCCAACGGATTTGGTCGAACAAGTCGCGCCAGCATTGAATGCGCACATGAAGCGTGTGGCAGAACATCCAGCGGTGGCCGCGTACTACGCGAAGTTCGCTAAATAAACGCGAATACAGGCATGTAAGAGCATATAAGGCAGATCAGGGCAGAGCATGTTCTGCTTAAGAAGTGAACAAGGGGCGCATCGAGTTTGATGCGCCTTTTTTTTGGCTCATGTTGACCAAGCGTGACAAAGAGATAAGACCTCTGCACAAGCCGCTACGCGACTGTATTCTAAGTCGACGGTATTAAGCTGTACTAGCATCGCTAGCGCGCACCGCTGCTACAAAAGCACGCACCAATTCTAGATCGCTTTGCCAATATTCTGGAGCAAGACCCGCTATCGTGCGCAGGGGCGATGACTGCATGGGCATTATGGATGCCGTGGAGTCGCTTGCCCGATTGGATTGTAGCAAGCGTCTGCACGAGGCATGTACAGCGGCGACCTGGGTGTCTTTAATCAGCTCCGCGACATTGCTCGGCGTAAGTCCAGCGCCCGCCATGATATGGATGTGCGGGTAGTCCTGTACCCATTTCCGTAAATTTTCTTTGCCTTGCGGCGCACTGTCGGCTGCGCCTGAGCTCAGCAAGGTTTGAATCCCCAGCTCCGTTAATATAGGCCAATTCTCATCGTGCTTCGTAATGCAATCGAAAGCGCGATGAAAGACCAGATGCATATCACCCGCGACTTCGCGCATTGCCAGACAAAAATCACGATCGATATTGCCGTAGCGGTCTAAAGCTCCAATCACCACACCATCACAAGCGAGTTGCCGACAAATGCTGATATCGCGCAGCATGATCTCACGCTCTTCCTCGCTATACACAAAGTCGCCAATGCGAGGCCGTATCAACACGTGAAGTGGGATGTTGAGTTTGTCGCGGCATAAGGAAATCGTCCCGAACGAAGGCGTTACGCCGCCCCCCTCTAAAAATTCACAAAGCTCGACACGATCCGCACCACCTTCCTGCGCGGCGATCGCGGAGCGCACTGAATTCGCGGCGATTTCGATGATGGTGCGGCGTGGGTTCATGGTGGTAAAGCCTTCACTTAACTATGAATTTGGGGTTTGCACGAAGCTCCAATTCATTGCCTCGATACGCAAAACATCGCCCGATTGCAGCACGATTTCAAAAATCTGCGGCGCCGCTATGCGAGTCTCCAAAATCGATATGGAAGGTCCCCAACTTTCATGTCTTGGAAGTTCGATGTGCTTGAATTTGTCGAAAATAAGATCGTGAGAAATCTGGCTTGCCGGTAATACACGAAACGCGCATTGACAGATATTCCAGTCGACACGAACTTCTAACAGACTCGCGTCATGAAGTGGAAGATCTTCAAACAGCATGATCTCGTTATCCTTTGGCATAAACCGAAGCCGAATCTAGCAGGCGTTCATCTTTATCGTGATCACACACGGCATACACAAAACCATGGTGCAAAGCATAAGCGCCGGTTTCGCCGTGTTTGTTGATGGCCAATAGGCATACTTGCAGATTCTTACTAGCTTCTTCGCGTTTTTGCACGATGCGCTCTAAGGCGGCTAAGCAGGCTTCGCTCGGTGACTTCCCTTGTCGCATCATCTCTACCGCCAAGAAGCTGGCAGCATTGCGTATCATTTCTTCGCCGACGCCAGAAGCGGTCGCTGCACCGACTTGGTTATCGACATATAAGCCCGCGCCAATGATGGGGCTGTCGCCGACGCGACCGCGTAATTTCCAGGCCATGCCGCTGGTAGTGCAAGCGCCCGCTAAGCGGCCTTGGCTATCGATCGCCAACATGCCTAAGGTGTCGTGGTTGCTCTTATCGCCCGGAATCGCTTTCGATAAACGCTCCACATTCATTTGCGGTTGATACTTGCTTTCTTTTTTCCACTCCTGCCAGGCTTTCTTGGCCGTGGGTGTCAATAAACGACGTTTTTGAAATCCTTGTTCAACCGCGAATTGCTGTGCACCGGCTCCGACCAACATGACGTGCGGTGTTTTCTCCATGACCCGCCGCGCCACCGAAATCGGATGCAAAATGTCTTCCAGTGCGGCGACCGAGCCACAGCGACCATCGCCATCCATGATGCTGGCGTCCAAGCTCAAATGACCATCGCGATCAGGATTACCACAGCGACCCACCGTGGCATTGCATAAATCGCTCTCAGCCCAACGCGCACCTTGCTCGACGGCGTCTAAGGCCGAGCCGCCATTGCGCAAGACTTGCCATGCCGCTTGGTTGGCGCCGACTCCAAAATCCCAGGTCGAGACCACGCGGGCTTGTTGATTGGTTTTGGCATGCACTGCAAAGCTGGCGGGAAGGAGTAATCCTGCGCCAGTAAGCGAAGTCGTCTTGAGCCAATCGCGTCGAGAAATCATGAAAGGTCCTTAAAGTGTGCGAAGAAATTGTTCGCGATAATATTGTGCGGCACCGAGCAAAGCTAATTGACCATGATCCAGCACATCAACTTGTACCTGCTCCATCACAGAACGCATCACGCCTTTGGCCAGCACGCGTTCTTGCAAACGACTTTGACGCAAATAGTCAACGATTTGTGAAGGAATGCCGCCCGCCAGTAAAGCACGTTGGCAACCAAAATTGATGCAAAGGTCGGCCATGACACTACCGAGGATGCCGCAGAACATGTCGAGTGCAGCGACCGCGCATGAGTTTCGTTGATTGGCGTGATCTTGCATTGCGCGGTTGGTGACATCGGCCGGAGAGCTCAGTGAAGGCATCGTTTGTTCCAATGTACAAATGGCGCGATACAGATTCATCAAGCCTGGTCCAGATAAAACGCGTTCGACATCAAGGTGCGCAAATTCTTGGCGCAAGAGCGCGGCGACAGCAAACTCGCGATCCGTTACGGGTGCCCATGTCGCATGTCCTGCTTCACTGGCAATCACCGTCGATGCTTGTTCGTGAAGACCGGGGCACCACAAGGCAGCGCCAAGGCCAGTGCCGGGCCCCATCACCAAAACGGCTTCCTTGCCTAGCGGCCGTGGCCCGGAGGCAGGCATGCACAGGTTCTGCAAATCGGATTCGTTTAAGGTCGGGATGGCATGGGCCAAAGCGACGAAATCATTGAGTAAATGAACTTGATTACTGTGTTTACTCTGAGCCTGTGTAAAGTGCTGGGCAATTTCGGCGCGACGCACTGGCCATGGCATATTCGCTTGTGCCGCCACATCACCATCAATAATCGGTGCAGCGACCGCCATCACCATCGCAGTTTTTGCAGCAGCAACGGCTTCAGGATGCAGCGTTTGATAATGCGCGATCACCTCAGGGAAAGTAGGAAAGTCGTGGCAAAGGAGTTTTTCTACGCTATGGATGTGGATATTTTCAGAGGCAATGTTTGCCAAAGCAAAACGTGCATGAGTGCCGCCGATGTCGGCTACCAAAATCGTAGCAGCGCATGTAGGGATTGGATTAGACATAGTGAGAACCGAGTGAAGCGCGAGCGAATTCGAATCGGGTAGTGTGATGTTTCAATGGATTAAACCACCACAGCAGGAATGCGCCCTAGTCTAACGTATTTTAAGGCTAAGAATGGCGGAGTGTGACATAGAGCTTCCACTGTTCGCATGTTTAGTGTTGCTTCAACTAAACAAGTTTGCTTAGGTGATCTGCATGGCAAATAATTCCTAGGAGAAGAAGCTTGCAGCGAAAGTGTGCTTGAGAGCTTGTAGGCTTGTACAATAGAATTTTTGTACCAATCATCGACACATTATGCTCAAGCTTGTTAACGACATCGCTAGCTATGCCGCCTTAATGTTTATCTTTGCCTTGATCGCTGAGCAAAGACTGTCCCGCATGCCGGATCTAAAGGAACGAGTGATGCGTCGTTACCTCTATGCTTGGGGCGTGGCAGCGGTGGGGATTGCCTTGATGTTCATCAGCATAGGCGCGAATCAACTCCATCTACTGATCGCGGCTGTTGTCTCTGGCCTGGCCTCTTGGGCCGTAGCGCAGTGGGTGGAAAAGCGCCCCAAGTAAGCACAGATGAACAATCGTAGGACCACCCAACAACACGGTCGTTGAAACATGAACCCAGCCCTTAATCATCAGTTGATTTTCCCCATGACGGCGCACTTGGTGTTCTGTGTGCTTTTGTATGCTGCTCTGACCTTGGCACGCTTGCCTGCGGTATGGGGCGTAGGACGTGACGCCGATGGTAATAATCCATGGGCCACATACGAGAAGCGCATTAGCGCCAATTTGAGTAATCAATTTGAATGGCCGATGTTCTTCCACCTCGCGGCTGTGATTTTTCTAACGCGCACCGACGTGTTTGCGCACTATGCTGTGGTTGCCGCGTGGATGTTTATAGTCGGTCGCGTATTGCATAGTGCGATCCAAATCGGCACTACGAATGTGCGTTTGCGCGGCTTGGTGTTTATGTTGAATTTTGTAGCGGTGTTGGTGATGTGGGGAGAACTGCTGATGCAGTTTTCAGCCATCAAAACTTAGTTGACGAATCTTCGTGAGTGACAAAGTATGAATCAATCCTTCAACCCATTTCGAATCGTGATTTTGCCTGGTCTTGGTAACTCGGGTTCCCGACATTGGCAAACCCACTGGCAAACGCATTGGGGTCAAGCGCATCCAAGTTGGCGACGGGTAGAGCATCAAGAGTGGATCACACCAAAAGCCGAAGATTGGATCGCGAATTTGCAGCAAGCTCTAGATGAAAGTACGATGCCGACGATTTTGGTAGCGCACTCCCTCGCTTGCGTCTTAACCGCGCGCTGGGCCTTGCAACACAGCGGCCCCGTCGCCGGCGCGTTCTTGGTGGCACCGAGCGATGTTGATGCTCCGGGTTTTCCGGAAGGAACCAGCGGCTTTAAACCGATGCCGATGAATCGTTTACCTTTCCCTTCGATGTTGGTGGCGAGCACCAACGACTTTTACGCCAGCGAAGAACGCAGCCGCGCTTTTGCCGAGGCGTGGGGGTCTGAATTGGTCGTGCTCGGTGCGCGCGATCATATCGGCGAGGCGGCCAATTTGGGAATGTGGCCAGAGGGGATGGCTTTGTTGGAGCGCTTTGCGGCTGGTTTGACTAAGTGAATCAGTAAGCTCTAAACATGATGTGTTCACGTGGTGATGGAGCATCGATTACTGTCGTTAAACACATTTTGCAGTTTCAAAGAAGGATAAAACATGCAGTGTCCGATTGATCAAACGCCATTGAGTTTGCGAACGGTAGAAGGAAAGTCGTTGCATTTGTGTACGCAATGCAATGGACATTTCCTGACGGCCGACGCGATCGCTGAATTGCGGGCTAATGCTGCAATCCAAATTCATTTGCATGAAAAGCAGTCCTTTCGTGTGTCGCGGCGCGACGGCTTGAGTTTACTTAGTCCCTGTCATGCGGTGTCTATGCACACGCTGTTTTTCCGGGGAGTTGAAATTGATGTATGCCCCCAGTGCTATGCGGTGTGGCTTGATTCCGATGAACTTCAGAGAGTTCTACAACAGGTGAAATTTTCGAAAGTGGAAGATTTATCTGGTGTTGCCGCTACGAAGCCGGAGTTTGAGACGAGTGTGGCTAAGGGAGACGGACTTGACGTCATAGAAGTGATTGCTGATCTGGTTGAGGCCGTTGCGTCGTTCGTAGATTAAACTGTTAGGGGTTCTTCATGAAGCGTTCCCTGGGAGGCACCTCATTGCGGTAGTCTGTGGCGAAATCTGAGTTAAGATGTCGTTCGTCAGTATGCAAGCATCAGTTTCTTTTTTATGCCGACCACGCCTCCACCCCACGCCCACGCCGTCTCCCGCTTACGCAGCCTCCGCCTGCAACGCAGCACCCGTCCTTTCATGGCACGAGGCGGACCGCATGGTGAACGCTGTGCTGGCTGTCGTCTGTTACCGACCTACTGCATTTGCGCCTTGCGGCCGATTGTGCCGACCCGTGCAGCGATATGTTTGTTGATGTCCGATACCGAACCGCTCAAACCAAGTAACACGGGCTGGTTGATCGCTGATGTGATTCCCGATACTTTCGCGTTTGCTTGGGCAAGGACCGAAGTTGACCCTGCTTTGCTGAGCTTGTTAGCGGACCCGCAATGGCAGCCTTACGTGGTCTTTCCCGGTGAATTTGTCGACCCAGTACGGGTGGTCGATCGCTTGCAAGAAACCGAGATGGTCGAGGTCGACTCGGTGCGCATCGCCAAGCGCCCTTTATTTATTTTGCTCGATGCGACCTGGTCTGAAGCGCGCAAGATTTTTAAGAAGAGCCCCTATTTACTGCCATTTCCAGTGTTGAGCTTACAGCCGGAGCAAATCTCGAATTATCAATTGCGTCGCTCGCGTCGTGATGATCATTTCTGCACCGCTGAGGTGGCAGCTTTGTGTATGGAATTAGCGCAAGAAAGGCAGGCGGCAGAGACGCTCGATGCCTATTTGGCGCTTTACACCGAACATTATCTGAGAGCGAAATTACAGCAGAAGTTGGATCTGGAAGATGCGCTGCATCAGCGCATATATGCTTTGATGCAGCGCTAGTTTTGATTAACTTACTTCGCCATGGCAGCTTCAATCGCCTCCACGGTGCGCGGCAATTTCCCACTCATATTGCGATTGCCGTCCTTCGTCACTAACAAGACATCTTCGATGCGCACACCAATGCCGCGCCATTTTTCATCAATATCGTTGGCATCTTTAGGAATGTAAATGCCGGGTTCTACCGTCAACACCATACCCGCTTGCAGTGGGCGTTGGCCGCCGCGCTTACCCGCTTCCATGAAATAGTCACCCGCATCATGGACATCGAGACCTAACCAGTGGCTGATGCCATGCATGGTGAAGCGGTTGTAGGCGCCGCTCTTGTACAGCGTGTCTTTGTCGCCTTTCAAAATACCAAGATCAACCAAGCCATCACTCATGATGCGCATGGCGGCATCGAAACCTTCGTGATGCAAGTGGCCTTCTTTGACTAATGCGATGGCCGCGTTTTGCGCTTTCAAGACCAATTCATAAATCGCTTTTTGCTCTTTAGAGAATTTACCAGTGACTGGCCAAGTACGCGTGACGTCTGCCGTGTAATAGCCGACCTCAGCACCCGCATCGAGTAACATCACGCCATTTTTTTCGATGGCGGCGTCATTGGTGACGTAGTGCAGTGTGCAGCTATTGCCACCCGCGCCGGCGATGGTGTCGTAGCCAGTGAAGCGAGCACCGAGGCCGCGCACCGTGCCTTGAAAGGCGGCGGCCACTTCGCCCTCGTTACTGGCGTGTTTGCTGGCGCGCATGGCGGCTAAGTGTCCAGCGGCGGTCGCATCGACCGCACGTTGCAGCATATCGATTTCCACGTCTTGTTTGATCACGCGCATTTCAGCAATCATGTGGCGACCATCAATCAGCGTTTTCTTAAAGTTGCTATGGTTGTTGTCGCTGCCGAATGGGTAAATCAGATCGAGCGCTTTACGACGAAAGTCTTCATCGAAATTGGAAACCAAAACGATGCGTTGGGCGTTTTGAATTTTGCTTTTCAAAGTTTGCTCAGCGGCGGGGAAAGAGTCCGCTTTATCGGCGCCGTTCTTGATTGCGCCTTCAACGCCGAGGCGGGCTCCGTCGTAACGCTCCCGTCGAGCATCGCGAGCACGTACTAACAAGGTGTAAGGTTTGTCGCTATCGGCTTCGAGGATCGCCACTGACTCAGCTTCCTCAATCCCGGTCATGTAATAAAAATCGGAGTCTTGGCGGTACATGTGAAAGCTATCGCCATTGCGATGTTGTTCCGGCATGGACTTGATGATGGCAATGGTGCCTGGTCCCATTTTCTTCAATTCCGCCAGCAGACGAGCACGATTGCCAGCAAAAAAACTGGCGGGCAAGCGCACGCCGTGATGACTACTGTCGGCTTTGTTGGCGTTCGCTTGGGCAGGCATGGATGCGGCGCTTGAGTTCGCCACTGAGTGCGCCATAGCGTCCGCAATACAAAACGGGCTGGATAAGCTAAAAAGCAAAACAGGAATGCAGACAAAGCGCGAAGCTGACATGAGTGTCTCCAGAAAAAAGCGGTTTGGGCGGTTTGAATTATTGAGAACGATGTGTCTGACCACGATTGTGGACTAGAGTTTCCGTGTTCGACAAGAGACCTTAGGTTTTTTTCAAGGAGTTGTGGCGCGGGATTTGGTGTCGATTCGGCTTGGATGGGGATGGAAAGTTTGTGAAAAACCAACATCAGCTGTCATACTTGCAAGCGATTTGATACAGGGGTGTTGAGAGTTTGGCTCCGTCGCCTGTCGCTTCGGGTGATTGTGATGGTCTGATCGAATTTGCGACTGCAAGATCCGAACTCTCTGCGCTTTACTTTGACCTCTTTTGCATGAATTGAAAAACACATGAAACATCTACTGCTTGTACTAGGTCTCTGGTTCGCCTTGGCGACCAACGGAATGGCCCAGACTTCGTCCGATGACCGTGCCCGTGAATTGGTGTACGGGAATGAGAAGGCATTTAGTTTAATCAAGGAGGGCGACGTCTTGCAGTCCCAAGAAAAGCTCAATGAGGCTTTAGCGAAATATCGGGCAGCGAGTGAGGCCGATCCCAAGGCGTCGGGCCCTTGGTCGAGCATGGCGAGTATTTTCTTTTCAGCCGCGAAGTCAGCCAAACCCGAGCAGGTTGAGACTTATCGGGCGCAAGCAAAGGGCTTGGCACAGAAGGCTTTGCAGTTGTATTCCGGTGATCCGATGGCCATGGAAGTTTTACGGCAGTTAGATACCCCAATGACGCAAGTGAGTTTGACGGAGAATCAAGAAGCGGCGCGTTTGTTTAATCAAGCCGAAAATTTCTTTCAACAGCACGACTTCAAGAACGCCTTGAGCAAATACGAAGCTGCGTTCGCTGCCGATCCACAATTTGCACGTGCAGTTTTGTATGCGGGCGATTGCTATTTTCAATTAGGCGATTTTGAGAAAGCAGAAAAATTGTATCGACAAGCTTTGGATCTCGAACCGCGCAATTTCCAAGGCTGGCGTTTCTTAGCGCATGCGCAAATGAAGTTGACGCGTCCTTTGGAAATGGTGAAGTTATCCTTGATTAAGTCTTTGGAAATTCAACCGAATTACATGCCAGCTTGGGATTGGTATGAGCTGGTGCATGATATTGAAGGTACAAAGCTGACTAAGATTAATGTCACTCGCATGGCTCAAGTGAAGCCGCAAAAGAAGGATAAAGAAACGACGTATTCGATTGAACTAGTGCAGCAAGAAGGGAAGGATGCTAAAGGCACTAAAGGTACTAAAAGCACGAAAGACGCGACAGATGCTAAAGATGCGGATTCAGCCACCTGGTTAGCGTATGCACTCTTGAAGGTTAATAATCTGAGTGGCGGCAAAGATCCAATAACCGGCTTAGTGAGAGCCGAGCCGCTGACGCCTTTCAAAACCGAGGTCGAAGCATGGCGTTTTGCTTTGGGCAACGTAAAATTAAGAGACCAGGTGAAAAGTCCGCTCCTGAAAACCTTACTCAAGGCGGAAGCTGACCAACAGCTTGAAACAGCGATCTTCTTATTCCTCTATGAGGAGGCTTTCCGTAGTGAATTCGAAGCGTGGAAAAAACAAAATCCCCTAGCGCTGCAGCGTTTCGTTGAACACTATTTGGTACGTCCTAGTTTCACCGATCATTGAGTGGGGTTTGCATGGCTGAAGCGTAAGGCGCTTCAGCTAATTCCGTTCTAAAGCCCATGATAGCGCTGCATTTTGAATTGCTTCGGTCGTGATCACGAAGCAGCGAAGCGGCCTAACACCATCAACCACAGTGGTGCCATCACAGCGAAACCAACCGTCGACATCACAATCGCGGCACTCGTTTCTGCTTCAAGGGTTTGATAGCGTTGCGAGAACATCAGCGTGTTACTGCCACAAGGCAGTGCGGCACCGAGCGTGACCACGGCCAGTTGTACGCCTTCAAGATGTAGCAAGTAATGGGCGCTTAAAAATACGAGTAAAGGCATGCCTATCATTTTGCCAGCGCTGATCATCAGCGCCGGTTTCACCGAGCCCTTGACCCCATGATGGGCGAGCGAGAGACCGATCAACAGCAGACATAAGGGCACGGTCCCTGAACCCATCAACTGTAAAGTTTCGTCTAACGGTTGCGGCAAATGAAGTCCCGTCAGATTGAAGGCAAAGCCCGACATCACGGGCAAAATAATGGGGTGGATGATGATGTTGCGGAGCGTCTGCTGCAAAGTTTTCGATAAGCTTTGTTGATCGGCATGATGCTGTTGTCGCGCGATATCCAGCTCAATCAATAAGGTGCCGGTGCCCATCAACAAAATCGCATGCAAGCTAATAATTGCCACGTGCAAGGACAACCCAGTATCGCCAAACAGCGATGCAATCAGTGGTAAGCCAACTTGAACATTATTGCCGAAGCTTAAACTCAAAGCGCGAACTGCGGGAATTTCTGCGGCACTGTTTGGTTTGGCGATTATTTTCTGTAGACCATAATTCAACAGTAACCACAACATCACCGGAATAAAAAAAGCGGCCAGGGTTTGCCATGGCAGATGATGGGCATCGATTTTCGCAGTGGCGCGAAACAGGAGAGCGGGTGCAAGTAAATAAAAGGCAACGGCTGAGATCACCCGTACCGGTTCTGGGCCGCGTAACATGGACGTGCGTCCCGCCCACCAGCCGATTGCTACAATCAAGATTAAAACGAGGAGTTTAAGGAAAACGGCGGCGGACATGGCGTTGCGGTGACGGCGAAAGCCTTATGATGCCACAGTTCTGAGGTACTTGCCGCTCAGAACTTGTTTCCCCATGATTTGATTCAACACGCATTCGAACGTACAATGCAGGTCTTCTTTTTGTACGAGTCAGTATATGTCAGACAATAATAAACCCGCATTCCCAGACCGTTTGTCGGTCGACCCACGTAGCAAATTTCACGTGGCTGAGATTTTTCAACATGACGTCGGTATTTTGCTCAACGGTAAAGAACGCCGCGACGTCGAAGAGTATTGCATTAGCGAAGGTTGGATTTTGGTACCCGCCGGTAAAGCGCTTGATCGTCGCGGCATGCCGATGATGATCAAAGTCAAAGGCACGGTAGAACCGTTTTATCGTTAATAAAAGGTTCTTTTGCATCCGAGTGCTGCATGTGATCGCAGTACTCAAACCATGAATGGCGCGACTTAGTTCGCGCCATTTTTTATGTTGCAGTTGACGATGCGCTTCAGCGCACGTAGTCCGGCATACTGGAGTGATCGATCACGAGTACCGCGTTGAATTGTTCGGTGATGGGGGCTTGTGATGGGTATTTTCCCCAAGTATAGAAGTTGATCGGTCGAAATAACCAATCGTCTCCACTGCCAATTTGGTTTTGTGCCGGGAAGGGAATGAAAACGGCGGCCAAGTGGAGACTCGCCGCGTAGGTTTCTATCGAATTGCCGAGCAATGGCTGTACTTGTACGATGCTTCTATCATTATTGGCGGTTTCACCGCGCAGCATGAACAGACCAATTGAATACAGTTGTGGCCCCCAGGTCGCGGCTAAAAAGCTACCCATTGTGCGACCTGTATCGACATAGCCGGAAATGCTATGACTGATATGGCCGTTGTGAGCCCAGACCATGATCTTTTCTTGCGGATAAATGCGATTGGCGAGCGTAGTAATGTTATCTGCCATGACCCGATCACGTGGCTCTAAGTAGCCTACCCTATCGTAGTTTTGTTTAGTTACTTCGAGCCGCTTTTGCAAATTGATGGTCACCAATTGCAGCATTTCTAGGGTTTGTTTATTGGACCCTGTCGCGCGCTCGATATAAGGGGTGAGCGCTTGCGCGAGGTTGGCTAATTCAGCGGCTTTACTTTGGTAGCTGGCAAAAAAACTGGCGCAGTCGGGTGAGGCTTTATCGGTCACACAGTTGACCCCAAGTTGGCCGATTTGAGTGCCTTGGTCAAGCACGGTTGGTAGTACTTTGAGTGCAGGATCGTCGATTTGCGTGATGGCCGTTTGCGCCCAAGATTTGACGAGATTGGCTTGATCAAATTGATTGGAATACTGTTCGTCAAAACCTGCCAAGTAGAGCGGCTTATTGGTCTTGCGTGTTTGCTCGATATAAGTAAACAGATCCTGCACTTCGCGCGAACTCCACACACCGAAAATGCATGATTGATTGACCGGAAATGATCGACCCTGCGCCAATTCGAGCTCTTGCATGTAGCAGCCAATGGTGGAGGATTCGAAGGCAATTACGTTGTAACCAAGTTTCTCGTGCAGGTATTTGATTAATCGCACTTTGGCCTGACTAAATTCGCGTGTGCCATGTGAGCTTTCGCCTAATTGCACAATGCGTTTACCGTTTAAGAGGTGCTCCAAGAAACTTAAATCGGAAAAATCTTGGTCGTATTTGAGCGAGCGAATTTTGTGATGGTGGCTCTGTAGCCATGCCATTTCGTCTGCCGGTGGTGGTGGCAAATTGGGGAAGGGATTGCTGCTCAGTTCGCTGTCGCTCAACAATTTCGCTTGCGTCAAATCAACCACGCTGGCTGTTGGTGTCGTGTTGACGCTGCTTGTTGGGCTACTGACCTGACCGCTACCTGAGCCGCCGCAGGCCACCAACATCAACGCAAACAGTGTGGACATAAGCCGACGATGGCGGTGCTTATCGCCAAAAATTGAATGATAAGTTTGTTGATGGTCTCGCTCAATATGCATATCGTCCCCCCTAAGAAATGAGTAACAATATGAATTTGATAAATTACTTTGACAAGGCGATTCGTCCCAAATATTTACCACAGACCAGTGCGTGAAAATCGTTCTACTTCATTGGCAGTTTGTGTGCTCTTTGAGACTGAGGCGTGTCAGAATAGACGTGGTATGCCGAGCATACCAGTCATTGCGAGTATGCCGACAAGCTGAGGGACGAGTTTGCTCTATGGCTGGTTGGTCCTCAGTAAATCCTCAATACCGGTCAAGTTTATGGCGAAATAGAAGGCAAACATTCTGATGCAGGCCTCTGCAAACTGCGCCTCACTGCGCTTTCATATCAGCAAATCAGAACAAGGCGTACGTAGTCGAGTCAGCTGATGTTGCAGCAGGATGGAGCTTGTTTCGTAAGGTGCTTGTGATAGGTCTTTATACGGTCGATCGACTCGGTTGTGGATGATGTTGGGCCAACAGCGCTTTTGCCCAAGCCTTAGCACTGGCGTCATCATCGAAGAAACCGGTCTTTGTGATGTCGCCGTACGAGCGTTCAAAAGCAAACTCGACGATACCTCGCCCCGCAACATTTGGGGCGGCGACTAAGACGTGGCCGATGCAACCATATAATTCACGGCTATTGATAATCACTTTGCGTAAGGCATCCATCGCGTCTGGCGTCGCCAGCATGGAGCCAGAAATTTTGGCATAGGCAATCCAAGCCCCGCCCTCTCGCATTTGTTCGCAGTAGGGAATCGATGCCATCGACCACTCACGAATAAATTCTAGATTCCATGGGCCGATGACCTCCGAGATCATGAGTCGATCTTCGCAGTAGAGTTTGTAACGGCCGTGGGCGGGAAAAGCTTTTGCCATAGGACTCCCAAGGTGGTATTCAGGGTCTTTTGTGTCCCCTCATCCAATTTTCAAATCAGATCTGCTTCAACGAGAGGGACAAGCAAAGAGCATAGTAGCAAGATTGCAGAGAATCAAGAACCAATTTCTGCGAGCGGTGTTGTTAAGTCATAAAGAGGAGACGGACTTTGTTACGTCATTTGTCACGCTGTTTGTCCCGCTCCTATCGACTTTGATGGATGTTGGACTTATCGGTTCTGCGACAGCAGTTGCTCGGCCCAACGTTTGGCACTGTCGTAATCATCGAAAAAACCAGAGGCGCATAAACCTTCATACGCTTTTTCGAATACAGGCTCGAGCAAGCCGCGTCCATCGACCTCGGGCCCCGCCACCACCACATGCGCACGGCAGTCGAATTGCTCCACACTGATTTGTACGATTTTACGTAGGACTTGCATGGCATCGGGGGTCGCCAACATGGATTGGGAGGCGATGGCAACAGCAACCCAAGGCCCTTCTTGATGCATTTCTATGCAGAACGGAATCGCCGCATTCGACCACTCTTGCACCAGTTCGCGATTCCAAGGGCCAATCACTTCGGTCACTAAAATGTGATCGTCGCGGTAGATCGAATACTTACCATGAGCAGGAAAAAGCGGAGCCATATCGCCGAGTGTAGGAAAGGAAGGTAACCATATTACCAGTGCTGAAGAACTCTGGCGAATCGATGATGTGGTGCAGCGGGAACTTTGTCAGAGGAGAAGCTGTCTGTTAGCCAGCAGCCAATTGAGAGATTGCTTGAATGTGCGATGCTCATTATGAGGGCAAATTGGAAATTGCATTCGATCGTAGCTCTTGTGCAAATGCTACGATTGATGAATACTGCATCTCTTTGAAGCGCTACACGCGAGGGGGGCGATTTGTTGCCTTCGTCTTTCGAACTTCTCTTTTGCCTCTTTCAAACTTTTGCAGCGCAAACACAGTACACAACATTGTAGAGCACCAGAAAATACCATTCTTGCAGGGGACAACATGAAACTAAAAACATCGACGCTATTGATTACGGCAGCGCTAGGCGCCGCATTTGGTACAAGCTTGCCGGCCATGGCCGCGCATGCAGATCATATGGCGAGTGCAAACAAAGCCACTGTCAATACCAAGAAGGCGGAACTGAAAATTGAGTATCAAAAATTCAGCTTACCGAATGGCCTCGAAGTCATTTTCCATATCGATCGTTCCGATCCAGTGGTGGCAGTGAATTTAACCGCCCACGTCGGTTCTACGCGTGAAAAAGCAGGCCGTACGGGGTTTGCTCATTTGTTTGAGCATCTTTTGTTTTTGGAATCTGAGAACTTAGGCAAAGGTGGCCTCGATAAATTGTCGGCGCGTATCGGTGGCTCTGGCGCCAATGGTTCGACTTCACAAGACCGCACCAATTACTTGCAAACGGTACCGAAAGACGCCTTAGAAAAAATGATTTGGGCCGAAGCTGACAAGCTCGGTTGGTTTATTAATACCGTGACCGATCCGGTCTTGGCCAAAGAAAAGCAAGTCGTCAAAAATGAGAAACGCCAGAGCGTCGACAATGCGCCCTACGGCCATACTTCCTACGTGATCGATAAAGCGCTCTATCCTGTGGATCATCCCCATAACTGGCAAGTGATTGGCTCACTCGATGATTTGCAAAATGCGACCCTTGATGACGTCAAAGAATTCTTCCGTCGTTGGTATGTGCCAAATAATGTGACCTTGGTTTTAGCGGGTGACTTTGATCCAGTACAAGCACGCAAGTGGGTTGAAAAATATTTCGGTGAGATTCCGCGCGGCCAAGATGTGCAGCCACAGGCAAAACGTCCTGCGGTGTTGAAGGACAGCATCAAGCTCTATCACGAAGATAATTTCGCACGTCTGCCAGCCTTGACTTTGACTTGGCCAACCGTCGAACAACTGCATCCTGATTCCTATCCTCTGCAGATTTTGGCGGCATATCTAGCACAAGGGAAGAAAGCACCATTGAATCAAGTCTTGGTCGACAACTTGAAGTTGACGGCCAACGCGAATATGGGCAATAACACGGCCGAACTGGTGGGACAGATGATGTTGTCGGTGCGTGCCTTCGACGACAAGAATCTCGATCAAGTGATGGCGGGTGTTCAACAGGCTTTCGATAAGTTTGAAAAAGAAGGCATTTCTGATAGTGATCTGGCTCGCATCAAGGCGGGTGAAGAGACCCAATTCTATCAATCCTTGTCGAGCGTGCTAGGCAAATCCTCTTTGCTCGCCGAGTACAACTACTTGAACGGTAATCCCGGCTATATCAGTATCGACATCCAAAAAACGCAGGCCGTGACGGCGGCTGATGTGATGCGCGTCTATCAGCAATACATCAAAGGTAAACCATTTGTGGCGACGAGTTTTGTACCGAAAGGAAAACTCAGCCAAGTTTTGACTGGATCGACCAAGGCTGAAGTGGTGGAAGAAAAGATTGTGCAAGGCGCGGAAGATGCGGTTGATCCTAGCATCAAGGCCACCTATACCAAGACGCCGTCCAAAATTGATCGCAGCAAAGAACCACCTTATGGCAAAGGCGCCGACTCCAAAGTTCCGGCAGTGTGGGATGCTAAGTTAAGCAATGGCATGCGCGTCAGCGGCATTCAAAATACCGAAGTACCGTTGATGCAATTTGAAATCGTCATCAAAGGCGGTTTGTTATTGGAAGAGGTGAATAAAGTGGGCGTGTCGAATTTGTTGTCGCGTATGTTGATGCGCGGTACGGCGCATAAGACCACCCAAGAGTTGGAAGAAGCGATTCAACAATTGGGTGCCAATATTCGTGTCAATGCCCGCACTGAAGATATCCGCTTGAATGTCACCACCTTGTCGCGCAATTACGCGCAGACCATGGCGCTGGTGCAGGAAATCTTATTGCAACCACGTTGGGACGAGCAAGAATTCGCCTTAGCGAAGCAAAGCGTGTTGAGCCAAATTCGCCAACAGGAAGCGAATCCGAATGCGGTCGCCAGTGCGCAATTCGCCAAACTGACCTACGGTCAAAACAATATCCGTTCGCGCAATATCTTGGGCAGCGCCGAGAGTGTGAATGCGATTAGCATCGATGATTTGAAATCCTACTACAGCAAAAATTTCGCGGCCTCGGTAGCGCGGATGAATGTGGTGGGGTCATTGAGCAAGGCTGAAGTACAAGCCTCCTTGAGTTCCTTGAACGAAGCATGGAAAGCTGGCAAGGTGAATTTACCCGCACCGAGTTCAGCACCAAGCATCGCTGGTGGTAAGGTTTATTTCTACGATATCCCGAATGCGAAACAGTCAGTCATACAAGTGGGTTACCCAGCATTAGCGGCGACCGATGCTGATTACTACCCTGCGACCGTGATGAATTACATCTTGGGTGGAGGTGGTTTTGCCTCGCGCTTGACGCAAGAATTACGCGAAGGTAAAGGCTACACCTATGGTATCAACTCTGGTTTCAGCGGTACTCGTAGTGCTGGTAGTTTTTTGATCGCCAGCGGTGTACGCAGTAACGTTACGCTCGAATCCCTGCAATTAGTGAAGAAGATTTTGGGCGACTTTGCGACGACTTATTCGGAAGATGATTTGGCGACGACTAAGAGCTTCCTGATCAAGAGCAATGCACGGGCGTTTGAAACAGCATCTGCGAAATTAGGGATGCTCGACAACATCGCCGAGTATGGATGGAAAGCTAGCTATGTCAAAGATCGCGAGCAAATCGTGAAGAATATGACGGTGAACAAGATCAAGGGTTTAGCGAATCAATACCTCGATCCGAATAAGATGGTGTGGTTGGTGGTGGGTGATGCCAAGACCCAATTGCCACGCATGAAGGATTTGGGATTTGGCGAAGCAGTATTATTGAATCCTGAAACCAAGTGATGTGATCTGGTGCGGGTTGTTACGCATGGGTGTTGATGCGCGATGACCCCAGGCCACGATAGGAGATGACCGTTGCGCCCATGTGCGAAGAGCCATGGGCGCTTTTTTACGTACTTGAGAAAGATCAAGTTGAATGTGTTGACAGTTTGGATTCGGCACCCTAGCATATCGTTGTCAACAACAACTATATCGCAAGAAAGCCTCTTATGCCGATTCCTGATGATCCAGCACTAATGGTGCGTGAATTGAGTCGACTCTTCGTCCGTTCACAACGTGCCCAATCGGCCTCGGTTGATGGTGCGTCGAATGTTCAGTGCCATGTCTTGACCGAGCTGTTACGTGTCGACGGCTTGACCCAACAAGCTTTGGCGGAGCGCTTATCGCTCGATAAAGCGTGGATTAGCCGAGCTGTGGAATCTCTGGTGTCGGATGGCGTGGTACAAAAATCACCGCATGAGTCAGATGGACGCAGTATGAAATTGAGCTTAACCGCCTTGGGGCGTATTCGCGCGGAGAAGCTAGAGCAAACTTTGAACGCACACGCTATTCGCATGTTTGAGCATATCCCAAGCGAACAGCATGCACAGATTCATGATGCCTTGGCGATTTTGATTGAAGCCTTGCAGGACAGCCAAAAGCAGTTAGAACAAGAGCAGCAGGAAGCGGCATAAAAACATGACTTACGCGATCCGCCCTGTAGCACCCGCAGATGCGTCTGCCATCTGCCGCATATACAATCATTATGTTGAGAATACGACCATCACTTTTGAGGAAGTAGCCGTCACAATCGAGGCGATGGAAATGCGCCTAAGTGAACATGCTCAACAAGCGGTGAACTTGCCATGGTTGGTCCTCTGTGAAGGCGATCAACTACTCGGCTATGCTTACGCTACTCCATGGCGCGCAAGAAGTGCTTATCGCTTTTCGGTCGAGACGACCGTCTACGTCGACCAACATCATGCGGGCAAAGGCATCGGCCGCGCCTTATACGATGCTTTGTTGAGTCGATTACGCCAACAACAACTGCACTGCGCGATTGCCGGTATTGCTTTACCCAATTTCGCTAGTGTCGCTTTGCATGAATGCTTTGGCTTTGAAAAAGTCGCGGAATTTCAAGAAGTGGGGATGAAGCTCCAGAATTGGGTTAACGTGGGTTATTGGCAGTTAATGTTGTAGTCGTTAAGCTCGTGAGTGCATCATTCGTATGCGCAATTAGTATCACTGACGACTGCCAAGAATAGTCAGCACGATTTTCCAATAGAGAGCCGATCATGCGTCGTATTATTTCCCTCATTTCTTTAAGTCTACTCTGCCTGAGTCTAAGCGCCTGTTTGACTAATAGCGTACGAGAGTTCACAGCGCAACAAGTACACATTCCAAACAATGAAAGCGTCATCGTACTGGCCTTAAAAAATGTTCCCGCCACGCTGGATGCGAAAACGCCGTTTGCAGTGACACTCAACGAGTATGATCTGACGCAGAAAAAAATCACGGGTAACTGCTGGCACAATAATCAAGTCAGTGCGGTGGTCGATGCTGGCTCAGATCAAACACGTTTTTTCGCCTTTCGCGTCCCCCCAGGCTTCTACATTTTTTCCGGCTTTAACGTGCGACGCTTGAATGCCAGCGCCAATACCTTTGAAGCACCGGCAGGAAAACTGGTCTATCTTGGAACTTTCCAAGTCGATGGTAAATCTCATGTCAGCTTAACCGAAGAACTCGCATCGACACGTGAGTTCGTGAAGACGCAATGGCCGCAACTAGAAAGCGAGCTCAATCTGGCGACACGCCTCCAAGCACCAGCTGGCCCTATGTTCTTATGCAGTCCCTAATCATTTTCGCTCGCTCTTGAGGAAACCCCATGAAAAGAAAGACCTTGTCGCTCGTGTGTGCCGCCGCTGTTTTGTGCACGATGTTGAGCAGCATGCCGCACATCGTTTGTGCGCAACAGTCGAGTACATTAGTGATCCCGGCGCATTTGAAGAATAAGTGGGGTAGTCTCAGTCGTAGTGAAGAAGTTGAGGCAGAAAAGTTGTTGGCGCAAGGCGTCGAACAAGATAAGCGTTTAGCAAGATCTCTGAAGTTACTGCTAGATCCCAAGGGCAATCCTTTGAATGCAGCAGTGGCTTCTAAGGCAAATGCACCACTAGACGCCGCCTTCGACGAGTTGTTCGCGCTGAGTCTGAATATGCGGCAGCTCGATTGGATTCGTGCGAAGGGGACCAACTCTGTGCCGAGTGAGAGTTGGGTGCAAGTGAATGCCTCACTCGGCAATAGCAAAACACAGATGGCCTTGCGTAGTCTCGCGCCTCGCACAGTGCAAAAGTGGTCCTGCACCCCATTTCTGATGCAAGTCTCGGTCTGGCCTGAGTACTTCGTCGTTGAGTATGGGCTGGCGAATCTCGAACGCAATCATACTAACTGTGGCGCGATTCCCTTGGAGTTCTATCCTCGAATGCAGAATGATCAAATAAAACGTTTGAGTGCTTTGGTTGGACAAACCGAGAAATCCATCGCCTTTGCTTCACTAGCAAAAGATTTTTACACCGCATGCGAAGATAAGGCGATGAATGATGTGATCGCCATTTGTCCTTGGCTGCGGGAAAAAATCGAAATCAAAAAAAGAATACTTCCCAACTTTAAGAAAAATGGCTTCTACTTCACCTCGCTAGAAGCGATCGGTGAGTGGAATGATAGAGCCGCTTTCAAGGCATGGCTCGATCAATTGGTGCCCCCTCAACATGCTCGTGTGAAGCTCTTGTTGGCCGCCTTAAAGCAAAATCCAGCTCCACGCGCTCTGTTCGGCTATTGGAAAAACAAAGAAGAAACGCTGCTCGTCTTACGGCCACAGCTGGCCCAAATCGCAGCGCCAAAACAAGCTTCCTACCTCGTAGACTATGATGTGCCGAGTCAATTCCTTGTGGTCGTCAGCGATACTGGAATTCAATGGGTGGCGTTGCCACAGAGTCTCGGCCAGTATGACGATGGCGTGTTGATTGGACTCAGCGACGTCGATCAAGATGGCAATATCGAAGCATGGTTGAGTGCCGAGTGGGGCGAGTGCGACGGTGAAGGTTTGGTACCTGGTCGAGATTGTGCCATTCCTCACTATTATCGATTCGAGCAATTTGGTGAACGTTTCTTACCTTTTGTGCAGGGCGCACGTCCGCAGTGATACGATGCGATACGATGCGATGTGACGCCTTATTGAACTGTATGAGAAAGAGAGACTCTGTGAAAAAAGCCCTATTCTTTGTGACTTGTTTGTGTGTGTTTGCCGCGCCCTGCGAAGCCGGCCTGAAGCCCTTGAATGTTGCCTTCTTCGATTACAGCAAGAATGAACTCGGTGCTAAGTCCTTTAAAGCCATGCGTGAGAAATCGTTCGAGCACGCTTGTTGGAGAAAATTTGTCGAGATCGATGGCATTGAATCGGTGCAATTCGAGAAATTTACGACCAAGCTTGAGAAAAATAAATTGCTCGATGCGGTGCATGGTTCCATGCCGGCGGCGACCGAATTTGCCAAAGTGCTCAACACCGAGGGCTATAACGGCGCTTACGCTTTTGTGCCCGATGCGAGCGGTACTTACTTCACGATCTACGGGATTTCCTACCAAACTGGCGCTATTTCGACAGCCGCTTCCATCAAGAAACCAGCTTCAGGTTTGATCGATAAAGAGATTCTGTCGAAGGCATTATGCGAAGCGAGCCGAGCGCTCGATTGAATAAACCGGCAGAGTAAGTTCCGTTTGACTCAGCGCAGTATGGGTCAACTGATTCTGCGATATCCTCTAGCGCTTTTTTGGTGAGTCGGTGCAACGAGCGGATTCCAAAGGACTACGATTGATACAAAAAAATTCTCCAACTGTGATTGAATGGGCCAAGCACATGGGCCTACCCACGCGTGGACAAACATGGTCGCTCGTTTTTTGCTTTTCAACAGCTGACAATGATGCTTGGCTTCATGCGCGTGACCAGTTAAGGAAAGAGGACTTACGGCTCGCCCTCAGTATTCCCAGTTATGGACACTGGTGCGTCGACCTCCGTCGGCATGATGGTGAGTTTGTAGTGCAGTGGCGACCTTACGATGATCTACGCATCGAATCGAGTTCACGCTTCTATCGTGATGAGTTCAAGTGGCCGCGACTTGAATCACTGTTCGATTTCTCACAATTTATGAGCGAATTGCAAGCCTGTTTGAAGATTGAATTCATCGGCGGCGCTCATATCAGTAGCCCTAGCAAGTTTGATCTTAAACCTTGGTTGGCACAAGAACGCACGAAGCTGGCGCAATGGCTTGGCCCTGGCATAAGTCTATTGAATACATGAGATGTTGACCGGTGAGGTGAACTAACCAGCCAAGGCCCGCACTTGCATGCGGGCGACAAGCTTGTTCTTTATTTGGCTTTCTTAGGTAAGCATGACACCATCGACGTACCTGAGGCTATCGTGATTAAGCCTACATTTTTTCCGTCGCGACCTAAGTGTAAAGTCAGAGTTTCACCGCCGTTAAAACTGAGGCTCAATGAACTCGTACTGGCATTCGATAAGAAGCGTTCAGAGTTTAAGTTACTCTCGAGCGCGAAGCTCTTTCCAAACAGCGACAAATTCTTCCCATCAAAACTATAAGTGCTTGGGCTCGGTGCGCTGGCTCCGGCCCCTAATCCGCCACAACTGTAGGGCAGATTGGCTTGCTGGATGATAGATCCCAGCGCCACGTAGAGACGCAGGCTGCGCAGTTTCTCGAAATTCGTAGAGGCAGAGCAATACAAGCCCGTCGGACTTGCGCCGTCGTTCGCAAGGCTGACAAATTGGCTAGAAGGATCGGCGCTACCCGCCGCAAAGCCTAGGCTCGTTGTGACGCCGGCTTGGGTCTTGCTACAAATGAATCCACTACTGCCTTTTTCCGCAACTTCTTTGGTAAAACTGATGCTCGTCGAGGTTTCGGTGCAATCAAGCGCAAGGCCATTCGCCTTGGAAATGCGATCTAACACCACACTCGCACCCGAAGGGTTCCTTGAACTCACGTCGACACAGGCACTTCCATAACTGCCCTTGATGGCATCAATGATCAAAGTTCTTGCTGGCAGAGCAGCGTCACCCGGACTGGCAGCGATGGCTAAAGGTGAGAAAATGGAGAACGAGGCGAGTGTGCCAAGAAGTGCGATACGCTGAGCGAACATAGAAAACCATGTAGTGAAAGAAAACAGATGGGCCATTCTAAAACAAATAGACAGCCTAACGCGAATCATGTGCACCTGAAGCGATCAAAAGTGCGCTTATTTGATGCGATAATTGTGACCTTGATTGCGCGATATAGGCTCGCACATGCAGTCTTCGCTGGGGCAGCCCTTGCTGGGGCAGCCCTTGCTGATGCAGCCTCCGATGATGGATTACATTATCTCGACGTTTATGGTCACTTCCTTTTTGTTGGTCTCCTCATGAAACTACATCATTTCAGTTTGATTGCAAAAGTCCTTGGCTGTCTCGCTCGTGTTCGTCGAAACATAGGGTTGGCGGCATTGATCACACCGGTGGTGGCCGTGAGCATCGCTGGTTTGCCGTCTGTGAGCGCGGCGCAGACCTCGCCCGCGATTCAAGTCGCGCGCGGCCCCTATGCCGTTGGCTTTCGCGTGGTGGCGCAGTTAGATTATGGTCGCGTTTTTCATCCGGCTTTTGATCCTGTGACTGGAGCCGCATATCAAGGTGAACGCGCACGGCCGCTGCAAACATTGATTTGGTACCCAGCACAAGTGTCACCGAGCGCTACAAGGGTTCAGTATCAAGACTACGTACGGACCCGTTTTACGGAAGCCAATTTAGCAGCAACATCACAAGAAATCGCTGCCGCTTTTGCGAAGTATGAACAAAACCTGCAACGGCGCTTAGGTCCAGCGGCACAGAACTTGTTGCGCAGTGGCACCGGAGCACAGTTCAATGCAAGCGCGGTGGCGGGGCGTTTTCCGGTCGTGATTTATGCTGCTGGTGCTGGCGGTAGTGCAGACGAAAATGCTGAGTTATTTGAATACCTGGCTAGCCATGGCATGGTTGTTATCTCGAGCACGAGTTTGGCCGAGAATGGCAAAGAGATTGGTGATGGAATGGAGGCTGCCGAGCCGCAAATCGCCGATGTGCGCTTTTTGCTTGGTTATGCACATAGCCTTGATTTTGTGGATGCCAAGAAGATCGCGGTCATGGGATGGAGTTGGGGCGGCATGACCACCGTGTTTGCCGCGGCGCGGGATTCGCGCATCGGCGCCATCGTGAGTTTAGATGGCACGCGTGAGCCAGAGCTCACCAAACAAATCGATGTGCGACGTTTGACTGCACCGTGGCTGTATATTTCGCGCAGCCCGGATACGATTTCGCAAATCAATCGCAGCGGTATCGATACAAGCTTTAGTTTATTGAATGCTGCCAAGTACACCGATGTGTACCAATTGATTTCTTACCCGATGCAACATCACGATTTCACGGCAATGCGCTTGCATGAGTCGAGCCCCGCTTCATATCGAGAATATCAGCGCGAAGAATTGGTCCAAGCTTACAGCGTGATGGCGCACTACATTCGTCAATTCCTCGCGGCATCCTTATTGAAAGATCGCGCTGCGCAAGATTTTTTACAGAAGAATCCAAGTGAGAATGGCGCCGCACGGCATAGTATGCGCATGGATATCAGCCGCGCTCAAGCTCAGGTGGTAACACAGAGCAGCTTCGCTCAAGAGCTAGCGGAAGATGGTTTTGGTAAAGTCGCCGAACGTTATCAAGCCGCGCAAACACGTGATCCACAATTTAGTTTGAGCGCGCCGCAATTGCAGACCTGGGCTTACACATTATTGGCGCAAAAGAAGTTCGATCAAGCCGTGGCGATTTTTTCCTTATGGACGCAACTCTACCCTAAAGATGCTAATGCCTTTGATAGCTTAGCGGAGGGCTATGAAGCGCAAGGGAAAACCAAATTGGCGATCGACCACTATCGTCGATCATTGACATTAAACCCAGCCAATCGCAACGCGGAGAATCGCCTGAAGGCCTTGGGCGGATCTACCTCCGCGCCTATCAAGTAAGTATTTTGATGGACTTGCTGGGCTAATTGACTAAGCTAAGCAGCTGCAAACCTAGCCCTAGTCCAATTTCTGAGGTGGATGGATATAAGCCAAACGATGTCCGGGATTGATATCCTTGGTTTCCGTCATATGACTGACTGCGCCGAGATAATGGCGTGTTTGATCCCAGTTGTCCGCATTTTTATGCGAGTTGATCTCGGAACTAGCAATACGCTTGCTAGAGATCATTGCGGTTTTTTCAGATCTTGTCTTCACAAGGCTTTGCAGATAGTGCAAAGCCTGACTCGCTTGCTGGCGACGACGTTGCTCTTCTGCTTTGCGTTGTTGTCGCTGCTGGGTTCGAAGATCGACCTCGTGCAAAGAGGGTTGTGGGCCATCGTGCGCTTCTACCAACGTCATACTCAATGCATGAATTAAGGTCAGTGGATTGGCTTGACGTTGGTGTGGGTCCGGCGATAAGCCTTGTAAAAGCACTTGCCATTGTGCAGGTTGAAGAGCGCGCGGTTGTTTCAATGTGCTTTTCTGGTTTCCGTCTTGGAGGGGGACCCGACCTTCCAACAGAAAATATAACATCGATGCCATCGCGTACACATCAGCGGTCGGGTGATAAGTATGGTGTGGCACAGACGTTTCAGGTGCCCGGTATCCGATCGTGCCCGACTGAGGGGCGGCCATGCCACCATTGACCTGCATGCTTTCAAAGCGCGCCGCAATACCAAAATCCAAAAGCTTGATGCTGCCGTTCTTGCATAAGAAAATATTCGAAGGTTTGAGGTCTCGATGAACCAAACCTTGTTTATTCCATGCATAGTGCAAGGCGTTGGCGACAGGGCGCAGAATTTTTAAAGCGTGCTTGAGGCTGAGGCCTTGGATACCGGGCCCTGCTTTGCTCAATTGTTGGCGTAGATAGCTTTCGATATCTTGGCCTTCTAAATACTCCATCACAATGAAAACGCTACCGGTGGCTGGATCGCGTCCCCAGTCATACACCCTGACGATATTGTCGTGCGCTAATTTGCGGACCAGATTCGCTTCTTC
Organism: Undibacterium cyanobacteriorum; assembly: GCF_031326225.1. Lineage (GTDB taxonomy): Bacteria > Pseudomonadota > Gammaproteobacteria > Burkholderiales > Burkholderiaceae_D > Undibacterium > Undibacterium cyanobacteriorum. The sequence goes on from NZ_CP133720.1 coordinate 160,819, forward strand.
TATCAATAGGCGGCGATGGGCTGCGCTGGCACACCATTCTGGGCTAATAATTTTAAGGGCGAGTGCTTCACTGTAGCCAAGTTCAGCTTCAGTGCTGAGATCATGGACTTGCCAGACTTGCCCCATGCCGCCCTGTCCTACTAATTTTTCGAGACGATATTCTTTGCCAATAGCCTGCACGTGTTGGCCTATCAAATAACCGAGATCGGTGGTGCTGCGTTGGATTTGCGGCGCGCTGTGGTCCGGTGTTGGGGACGAGTTGTCGCCGCCAGCGTCAGCACTGTCTTGCTGTTCGCTCTTCGAAAGAGCAAATACGCTGTCCAGTATCGTATTTTTACGCCGTGCGAATTCCTGTGCATTGAGGAGGCCTTCCTCATGCAGGGCACGTAATTCACGAATTTGTTGGATAGCGCTGGGCATGTTGACACGTGCTTGACTTGTTTTTCACTTCTTTGTTCTTCAAACGACTATGTACCTCGCACGCGAGGTCACTTGCGCTGAGGTTTATTCGCGTGATGAAACGCAGCATTCTGTGCCGCCTGCAAATCAATTTCATGGCGGCGTAGCTGTTCTGCTTCGCGTTGCGCTTTTTCTTCCTGCACTCGTTCATGTAGCATCCGCACGGTGTCTTCCCACGATAGCCCGTGCGTTTGTCGCTTGATTTCGGCAGCGGCTCTTGCAGCTGGCTCAGAGTGCGCGGCGTGCATCGCGAGTATTTGTTCTGGGCTCATGCTCGCGAGGGTTTGCATCTTGTTGAGTTCACTTAAGAGGCTGGCGTTGCCGACTTCGCTCACGGCGATTTTGCTGGCGTCGTCGAGTTTCGCGATGTGAGCGATGCGCTCCAGATCGCGTTGCTGCGTCTGTAGTGCAAATTCGGCTTCCAGCGCCAAAGTGCGTTGCAACTTGTCGTGCTGGATTTGGTTGTGGGTCTGCATTTTGTGCTGCTCAAGACGATCGATTTCTTGCTGCAACTGTGCCACTTTGAGCGCGTGTTCCTGAGCGGCCAGCGCATCTTCTCGTGCCAGTTTCTGGTGCCGCTGTTGGGCGACTTGTTCTTCCCATTCTTGCAACCGCTTAAATTCACGTGCGCGCACTTCGGTCTCAAGGCTCAAACTTAATAAACGTGTTTGGTGTGCTTCTTCTTCGAGCGCCTGTTCGCGTAGTTGTTGTTTGCGTTGTTGATCATGCAGCCATGCAGCTTGTTCTTCTTGCTGCAAGCCTTGTGCTTTGCGTTGATTGAGCTCGATCTCTTGCGTTAGACGTTGCTGTTGCAATTGATGTTCGATCTTCTGTTGCAAAAGCTGTGCAGCCTCTTTGCTGTGCATCTGCGCCAACTCGGACTCGGAGCGCATTTTGATGCGTGCCAAAGTACGAATATGTAGCCACTCATCATTCTCGTTTTGCTGTTGTTCTTTCTTGGCGCGCAATTGATGTTCGAGATTGGCAACCGTTTCCGCAGCGCCGCGTTCGATCGCTTGTTTGCGGGTGCTGGCTTCGGCGATGCGTGCATACAGCTCTAGTTCGCGCAACTGAATCGCGTGTAAACGTTCGGCTTCATCTTGCCGCAGTTTGGCGCGACTCAGTCGCTTCTTGGCGTTTTCGTGTTCGCCACGTAAGTACAGCCAAGAAAGATCTTGCCCCAATTGCTGGCGCATTTCTTCATGGCGATAACGCAGACGCACCCGTTCTTCATCACGCTTGATTTGCTGCCACTCACTTTCGCTGTAGAGCGTATCAAGCGTTTTCCGATGTTCGACTTGGGCCCGTTTTTCGTCGATGATCAGGTACAAGCTCGCCAGTTTCTCACCCAAGTCTTCGCGTGCTTGGCTCAATTTGTGATGACTCAATTCTGTCACCGTGACTTGGTGTAACTGTAGCCCCAGTTGTTCGAGCTGGCTATGGAGAGTTTTACTGATCTCGTCTTGTAATTGAATTTGGAGCGTGCTGTGATCCTGCAGCTCGCGCAGACTGTGGGCGCTAATCAGTTCAAGGCAAGCTTGGCGCGCACTACCGGTCAGCAGGCTTTGTAAGTCGGATTCACTGAGCCGACATTGTCCCGCCATGAAACGGCGCGCGAACTGATTTCCTTTGGCAATCGATAGTTGCAGATCCAACTTCGCTTCAAGGGGCAAGAATTCTGCCGTATGCAATTCACCAAAATGCAGCGGGCATGTAAAAGTATTGCTACGACTGATGAGGATGCCTGCCGGCGCGGTGCTATCAAATCCCAGTGGTTGAGTGGTGCGGCTCGCTTCATTGTGTTCTAAGCCCAACTCGAAGATTTGTCCGTACTGAAAAATTTGTATGCGATAGGCAGCTGCGTCTTGTCCATGCAAACGCAAGAAGTTAGCGAGCTTGCTGACATGAAAACCGAGCGCAAGAAGTTTGCCCGGTAAGAGTGCATCTTGTTCGGTATCGAGATCTAATCCGCATTCGGTGCAGTAGCGCTCTTCCGTAGTTCTGTGCTGGTGGTCTGTAGCAGGCGCAGCACTCGAAGATTTGGAGAGATGGCAACCACAACGGGGGCAATCGAGATGGGGGCGTGTGAAAAGGCTCAACATACAAAACTCCGGCGCGGAAAGGGGCTGGCAAAAGCAGCTTGCAAAGCTAGCTACAAAAAACAGCGAGCAATGCTGAAAATAGTAGCAGTCATGGGCTGGAGCAAAAGACGCAAACAGGCAGGTGAAAGCGGGCTATATCCGCATTTGTAGCGTTTCGATAAGACTTATTTTGCTGCGCTGAGCGAGGAAGACGCCGGGGGTATTGGCTCTACCTGCCATTCGGATGACGGACTAGTGAGCCAGTGCTGTTTAGGTGGCAGGGTGTTGACGAAATGGGCGTGGCTTGGTGTGGCATACAGTTGTTGGCACAGTTGGCCGATTTGCAATAAGGTGCTGGGACTTAAGCTGGGAGCATGCACCAGACATAAATGTTCGAAAGCGCCATGCTCGTTTTGGCGACGCAGCAAGCATGCTTGTTTGTGGTGCAAGGTCGTATCGAGAGTGGTGTTCAGGCTATCGAACAAGGCCACGACTTGCCATTCAAGTTGCCCCGGAAAACTCGCGCAAAAATCAAGGCGATCGCCTACTCCTAAGACGTGGGGCTGAGCTTTCACCAGTCTTTGTCCTTGTACGCTAACGCCAAAACGCGAGTGATCACGAATGAAAAACTGCTCTTGTTGACACAGTATTTCCGCATGGACTGCGCTAATGCGCGGATGTTCGAGCACAATGTCTTGTATCTGTTTTTCTAATGTTGGAGTCGAGGTCGGATCGCTACTACTAGTTCGACCGAAGCGCCATTGTTCAGCGGCGATGACGCTGAGGTGATGATGACGAATACGATGATGGTAGTCGACACGACATGCCAGTTTCTCCACCGCCAATTTTTTCTCTGAATGCATCTCGAGAGGCCCACGGGGCGCGGCTCTTTCGTGAGTGCTTGCATGACTGAGGTTGCTTGCGCGCGATGGTGTTACTTCCACTTCCGCTGGGCCGTCAGCTTGATTTTGTGTGGCAACTTTAACTTGGACGGCGACTTCCACGAGCGCTTCATCCCACGCTAAATAACCGGGACTACTTTCTTGGATACCGTTACTGCGATCGGTCTCGATGTGGACTTGCGCCAGCGCACCATCGCGCGCAACGACATCCAATTGCGTCTGTGCGCTCGCGGTGGCGCCATGTTGAACGCGAGCAATGGCGCCATCTTCAGCGATCACGCGTACATTTTTCTGGCTATGTAAAAAGACTTGGTGAATCTCACTTAAGCTGGCATTGCTACGGGGTAGGAACAAAATACTATGGCTGAGCCAGCGTTGTCGGCAACTTAAATTGGAGTCATGCTGAGCATCGAACGCATGGGCTCTGAGTTCAAGTTCTAATGGATATTGTCCATGTTCCTTGTCACGTGATGAGAAACTCAGGAGCACGGATTGCCATTCTCGATTCAAGGCCCGAATAAAGCGATATTGACTAACTTTGAGTGGCAGCAGGTCACAACGCACGCGCAACTCTAATTCCTCGTAGTGGTGCGCAAAGTGAATCGGCAATGACAAACGCACGACTTGCCGCCCACCCACGGCGCGTGGATCATAAGCACTCAAGCGTATTTTGAAGTCCTGTGGTGCGTTGAGGCGTGGCGTAGCAAGACCGGCGTCGCTTGGAAAAGTGCGATGTGGATCTAAGGCGATGGAGGACGTGGGTTGCTCGTATTTCATAATGCCAAACGGAAAGTCTGAGTGTGTAATGTAGACGAGTTCGCGGCAAACGAAGGCGCAAATAGACCAAGGTTTTGCCCTTAGTTTGCGCGAACACGGGATGCGGCATTTGACCCAGAAACCAGCATACAGTAAGCTTGCAGGCTTCTTTTTGTGGGCCCGTTATTGAGCGCTCGTCATTGAGCTTTGGCCATTGGGTGGGCGCTTGTTATGCAAGGAACACAAAACATGTGCAAACGCGATGCGCCGACGGAGCATGTCGTTTTGCCTACATTCTTGGATTTCCATCGTCATCAAGTGTTCCCATCATGAAAAAAATTGTAGTGAAGTTTGGCGGTTCGAATTTGCGCCGTCCTGAGGATATCGATCGTATCGTCAATGTGGTGCAAACCTATCAACGTCCCTTGGTCTTGGTGGTGTCGGCGTTTTATGGCATTACGAATGAATTGATCGCTTGCGTGCAAGCCGCAAAAGAAGGCGCTGGTACCAAGGCCGCTTTGGCGGATAGCCGCAACTACACGCAAACCCTGCGCGCTCTGAAAAAGACGATTTTAGAAGCCAATCTGCATGACGCCGAACATCGTGCGCGTACTGAAAAAGCCTTGGGTGAGCGACTTGATCAACTCGAACGCTATTTGACCGGTATCCATTGCATTGGCGATGTACCGACTTTCGTGAATGATGCGATCTTGAGTTATGGTGAGCGCCTATCGAGCTTGTTATTGGCGGAAGTCTTGCAGAGCCGTGGTATTGCCGCCCGTGAAGCACTGCCGGAAGACATCGGCCTGATTACCGATGGTGTCTTCGGTAACTCCGCCTGTGATTTCGCGGCCAGCGCTGCTTCCGTGGCCCAGGCTTTGGAAGGCAATGAAGTGATCGTCGTTCCCGGTTTTTATGGTGTCGATCGGGAAGGCAAAGCGACCTTGTTTGGTCGCGGTGGTTCAGATTACTCAGCGGCATCGATCGCCTGCTGCATCGGAGCGGAGTCCCTCGATGTATGGAAAGATGTCGATGGCTTCTTAAGTGCCGATCCCGGCACGGTCACAGCACCGCGTTCGATCTCGCAATTAAATTATTTGGAAGCCGCCGAACTGTCCTATTTTGGCGCCAAGATTTTGCATCCACGTACGGTCGAGCCTTTGTTCGATCAAGATATTCCGATTCGCATTTTAAATATCACGCGTCCAGAGCGTGGCTTGCAACCCTACACCATCATTAATGCTCAGCGTAAGGTAACCAAAGACGTGGTGAAAAGTGTGACTTCGACCGAGGACGTCGCCATCCTCAAATTACACGGTCCAGGCGTTGGTTTTAAACCTGGCATTTTGGCGCAAGTGACCAATACCTTGGATCAAAATGGCATCAACATCAAGAGCGTGTTGACGGCACAAACCGCAATCAACATTTTGTTAGCGCGTGATCATCTTGACGCAGCCTATGCGGCCTTGAAAGAACATCATTTGGCGGGTGTGGTGGATGTGAGCCGTAACGATGAAGTGGCGATTGTGGCGGTGGTCGGCGATGGCGTACTGGAAGCCTCGGATGTTGGTAGCGCGATTGCTAGTCGAGCCTTGTCAGCCGCGATTGCGAGTGGTGTGCGAGTCACTTTGGCGGCAGCGGGCGCGAGTGAAGTCGCTGCCTATATGCTGGTACATCAAGAAGATAGAAAGAAAGCTTTGCAAGCGGTGCATGCGGAGTTCTTCGGTAGCTAGTCATTACAAACCGATTGCAAACTTTGGACTTGTCCATCCTTACTTTGATTTTCAAACAAGCTTGTGCCAGTTTATTGAGCTGGCACAAACTTTCTTTGACTAGTCTTTTGCTGCGGTAGGCAGCCTAACAGTCGCGGTCTATGATCTTTTCTTTACCTTGGTTTTGAACGCAGTTTAAGACTTTGTTTTGGAGAAGATCATGCAAAGCACAGAAAAAGATAATGGCGATTGGCTATCAGCCCAACAAGCGGTGCGTCCTGATGGCACCGAAGTTACTAATCTACCTTTGATCAATAAAAAGTTGCCGCCTTTGGTCAAACCGACCGAAGACTATGCACCTGAAACGGCTACGGCTGGTGTCTCGAGCGAGCCGCGTTAGACTCTTTCACGCTGAGACCATTCGACCATTGGGTCGTCAAGTCATCCGCTCATCCAAGCATGACGTGGCACTACAGTGCCAAGGCGAAGTGGTGTGACGACAAGACAAAACCCTTGTTGAGATACAGTCGATGCGCTGCTTGGCGAGCATAACCGCTATCAAGATGTACGGCCTGGCAGCATAGTTCGCGCGCAATGTGGACCACGTGATCCAGTAGCAGGCTGGCGTGCCCCAGTCCGCGCGCCGTCTCTACCGTACTGAGATCATCGATATAAATAATCTTTCCCCACGCGAGAAACTCGCCATAGCGAAAACCGATGATGCTCGGGATTTGCTGCTCCCCCAAGTCATTGTGCATGCTTACACCAAACAGGCGATAGCCTTGTGCGCGCTGTCTTGGTATTTGGTCTAAAGCGCTCTCTAGATCGAGGTGGGGACGTAATGCTTGGATGGCGGGGAAGCAGAGGCGAATCTGTTCGTCGTTGAGGATTTCGATGATGTCTGAGTTCATTGCGGGCATGAGGCTTGATCGTGGAGATGATTTCCCTTGGCGGGAATAGTTCACTACTTGGTCGTTTGTAACAGGGACTTTATTTCAGCTCGAATCCGCTGCCGTGCGCTGCGCTGATCGTCGTACACGATATCATCAACGCGCCACTGTCCATCTTCATATTTCATCCGATAATGGAGTACACGCAGGCTCGTTTGGTCGTTCGGAAATAAATAGAATTGCACCCGCACTGTGGCCTTGTCCTGCGTTTGCCGACGTTGAGGGCTTAGGCGGACTTGGAGTTTTGCGTTGCGTGCTGTTAGATGTTCGTCATGGTCTTGTGCATTGAGATAAGGATCGCCGCCACTGCCGAAGCCGCAAATCCAGTCAGAATACTTCTTACACAGCAAGGCATTTTTCTGAATTTCTTTGGCAAACGCGATCGATAAAACCGGGCTTGGTGCAGTGGCATTTGGGGATAAACGTATATCGAAGTTGAAGTAGTTGATATAAAAGCGCTCAATGGTTTGCAAGGCATCCTGTTGATCCTGTGCCATGCTGCTATTCGCGCCGAGGCAGCTCGCGATGAGCAGTACGCCGATGCCACATGTTGCTTTGAGTTTGCGAGAAAAGGGTTTCATGGTGAGGGCTTTACGATTCAAATTTGTGTGGAATTTGCTTGGAGATCTCGATCAAATTATGGTCGGGATCGCGACAGTACACGGATAAGATGGGACCTTGTGCACCGGTTCTTTGGACTGGGCCTTCCAGAATGCTGACCCCGCAACTTTCCAGATGCTGAATCACCTCCGTGATTTCGGTGTTCGTCAACAAGCAGAGATCGATCGCACCCGGGGTTGGGTGTTGTGCTTTGGGTTCGAATTCTTTACCAGCCTGGTGCAGATTGATTTTCTGTTGACCGAAGCTCAGTGCCACGCGCCCAGCGCCAAAGTGCACCACTTCCATTCCTAAGGCGCGTTGGTAGAAATCGCAGGTTCGGTCGATGTCAGCGACGGTGAGGACTAAATGGTCGATCTGTGTGATTTTCAGCATGCTTATTTTCCGAGACGATGGTGATAGAGATGCTTGCTCAAAAGTATTGTTTGATGCAGTGTCAGGATAAACATGTTCGCTGGAAATGTCTTCAAATTGTCTGCTAGATCTCGGAGTTTATTTGAATTGTTAAATTCTTGGCAAATCTCTAGTATGTAAGAATATTTTCCTATAAGATGCGCCTCACTTTCCCGAAATAGAATAGAAAATGCAATTAAGTGTAGATTCCCGGAACGACAAGGTTTTTCTCGATGCTGAAGTCCCACTCGTGGTCGACCTTGATGGGACTTTAGTCAAGACAGATCTTCTGTGGGAGACCGCACTCATTTTGCTGCGACGCCAGCCGTGGAAATTCTTTTGGTTTTTCTTGTGGATTTTACGTGGTAAAGCTTTCTTGAAAGCCGCGATCGCCGCAGAAACCGAGCTCGATGCCAGCCATTTGCCCTACGATCAAGTGCTTGTGCAGCAACTGCGTGAAGCGCATGCCAGTGGGCGCACTCTTATTTTAGCGACCGGTAGTCATCAAAAGTTGGCAATGGCCGTCTCACACCATCTGCAATTATTTCACGATGTGATTGCCTCCGATGGCACCATCAATACCGTGGCCGATCATAAGCGTGACATTCTAGTGCAGCGCTATGGTGAGCGCCAATTTGACTACGTTGGAAACTCCAGCGCGGACCTTGCCATTTGGCGTAGTGCTCGCCGCGCCTACTCAGTCACTACCCGTGCTTTTAAATTAGATCGCCGTCACTCCACTGAGCGAGTTGGCGGTGACCGCATGGGTTTGCCGCAAGCGCTGTTGAAGGCAATGCGACCACGTCAATGGCTGAAGAATCTGCTGGTATTCGTCCCTATTTTGGCGGCGCACTTGTTATTGAGTGATACCGTCGTCAAAGGTTTGATTGCTTTTGTGTGTTTCTCTTGTGCTGCGTCGAGTGCTTATTTGCTCAACGATACCTTAGATGTGCATGACGACAGGGTTCATCTCGAGAAGCGTAAGCGTCCTCTAGCAGCGGGTCATTTACCGCTGCCTTTGGGCCTGATGATGGCGCCAATACTGGCGGGGGCGGCGGTTGCACTCGCCTTGAGCTTAAGTTTGAAATTTCTGGCCGTGGTCTTGGTCTATTTGTGCGCGACCTTGGTGTACTCGCTGTATTTGAAGCGACTGATGATGGTCGACGTAGTGACCTTGGCCATCCTCTACACACTGCGTATCGTCGGTGGTGGAGTGGCAACTGGCATTGAGCTTTCGTTTTGGTTGCTCTCGTTTTCGTTTTTTATCTTCCTCAGTTTGGCGCTGTTGAAACGTCATAGCGAACTGTATAACTTGGCGAAAGCAGGAAAAGATAAAACGCGTGGCCGTGCGTATCGTGTGGAGGATAAATTAGTAGTCAGTATGCTAGGTGTGAATAGTGGTTTTGTGGCACTGATCATCTTTATGCTGTACTTCAATTCAGAAAATGTTTTACGCCTCTACAAACAACCGGTATACCTGATCGGCATTGTGCCCATCATCATGCTGTGGTTGGGGCGTCTATGGATCTTATCTTCGCGCGGTTTAGTCAATGAAGATCCGATTCTATTTGTAAGTAAAGATAAGCGTGGTTTGGTATTGATTTTTGCCGCGCTCATGTTAGCTGTGATGGGAAGTATCGCATGAATCTCGCGTTGAACTGGTTGGGTTTGGTATTGTGTTTTCTTGCGGGTGTGGCCAGTGCAGTGGCGACTTACTGTTTGCGCATGTCTCATTTACAAGCAGCCTTGAGTGACAATCCAAGCTTGACGCGGTTAATGTACTTAGGGGCGGCGGTTGCTTCTTACGGCATTGGATTTGTCCTGTACGCCCTTGCTTTGCGTCGATTGCCGATTAGTTTTGCTTATCCTTTCATGACCGCCTGCACCATTATCTTGGTAGCTTTGGTTGGCGTGTTTTTTCTCCAAGAACCGATTGGCATTCTCAAGCTGTGTGGCTTTGCGCTGATGTTGTCTGGTGTGTTTCTACTCGCCTTGTAATTGCCACATATGTCTCGGCTCACGTCTTTTTTTTCGCGCATTTCATCGCAATTGATTCGATACCAAACGGTATGGGTACCCTTCAGTATGATCATGGTGGTGCTGATTGCTATCAGTACGAGTAGTATTCATTATCAAGGCGATATTGAGGAATACATACTCATGAGTGCAGCGATTGCCGATCATGGGACCCCTGATATTCGCCCCAGTGACGTGTCGCATATCGCCACACGTTTACCTTTGATGAAGCCGAGTATGGACCTCATCGCACAAGGGATGAATCAACACGATATCGTGCCCAAAGCTGGTTTCTATCAAAGCATTCACGGGCAGTATTTGGCGATTCATTTTTTCGCTTATTCGGCGCTCGCAGCACTTCCTTTTAAATTACTCGAGATGGGCGGCGTGAATCCGCTGAAGGCCTTCTTGTTGGTGAACTTGCTGAGTGTGTGTCTATTGGCTTGGAGTGCCAAAGTCTTTTTTGGTGATTGGATCAAAGCCAGTGCCTGCATTATTGTGTGGATGCTCTGCGGTGGATTGAACTATTTGTATTGGTTAGGTCCCGAGGTCATGTGTGCCGCTTTCCTCAGTGCGGCTAGCTTTCTCTATCTACGAGAGCGCCGCATTTTTGCCAGTTGCTTGGTGGGTTTCGCCGCCTTACAAAATCCCCCTATCGTATTCGCCTTAGGCTTTTTGCCTTTATTACAGTGGGCTGTAGATTATCGGGTAGATCAGAGTATTTTCAACAATCTCAGAGCTTTATTCAGGCTCGCCTTTAGGCCGATTACGATTGTTGCAGCGCTGTTGGGAGCTGCGATTTTTTCGAGCGCTGTTTTGTTCAATCTTTGGGCTTTTGAGACGCCCAATATCATCATGAAAGTAGCGACCATTCCAAGCTTAATGGGTGGTGTTCGCTTGTTTTCCTTCTTTTTCGATGTAAACCAAGGAATGTTGATCGGCTTGTGCGGTGTATGGGGCGCGATACTTATATCCTTGATGAAGCCGTCGGTGAACCGTAAAGAATGGTTCATCTTTGCCTTGATCATCGCGTTTTCTCTTTGCCTCGCGGCGCCTGCGCTGACAACAGGAAATTGGCATTCTGGCGGGATGGGTATGATGCGTTACGCTTTCTGGGCGGGCATGCCTTTCTTTGTTTTTTTGGCGTATTGTTGGCGAGAACGAAAACCAGGCCTTTCCGAGTTCAGTATTTTTATAGCGATTCAGATGGCATTATCCGTCAGTGCCTTCGTGAATCTGAAGCCACATTTCAATCTCGTGTCGCATCAGATCTTGCGGCACGCACCATCTCTTTATAACCCAGAACCTGAGCTCTTTGTCGAATTGAACGCACAGAGAGACGGCGAAGAAATGCGGGTCGATCAAGTCTACACATTTATTGACCGAGGCCTTGTTCGTAAGCGCATGTTTCATGTGTATAACCAAAGTATCGAGCAACAAATTTGTGGCGCAGGAAGTCAGCTTAAGGCAGGGCAGCGCACGGTTGAGGCCGGTTTTGGATGGCGGTATTTGAACGGTGCCGTGACGTGTGAAGAGCGTAAAACAATTACTGCGGACGACTTCAATAAGGAAGAGTTCATTCAATTTGTCAGCGGGTGGAGTCGACTGGAATTGCCAGGCGGCGATTGGAGTGGACGTTGGTCGGATGGACCAGATTCTTCCTTGCTTATCTTGGTGCCGCAAGCCTGTGAAGAAATTGTTGTGAGTCTTGGCGGTCATTACTATGGCAGTAACCGACGCAGCCTCGTTCGCATCAACGATCAAAATATGGGATGGCACAATTTGAGGGATGCGGCGCGCTTTACACTGAAGTGCCCGACCGACGGGAAATTAGACATTCATCTACAACACGAGGCTCCGGGCCAAACCACGCCGACTGAAGAGTATCCTCAAGGGCGTCGCTTGGCTTTCTTTTTAAACACCGTGCAGATCGTACAATCTCGCATTGCCGGATCGCCCCGCCATTGAGGAATCCTTTGTGCGATGTTGCGAGATGATGTCTTATCCCCTTAAGCAACCTGAATCACGATCTTACCAACCGCACGTCCGGTCGCACTCTTGGCATGGGCACCGATGACGTCAGTCAGTGGGAACACGCTATCAATCACAATCTTCAACTGATCGGCGTCGATCATTTTCGCCAACTCGTTCAATTGCTGTGCATTTGGTTGAACAAAGCAGAACAGGGCTTTACCGCCGATGCTTGCCGCTTGCTGCTCGGATGGCATCGAAATAATCGAGATCAAGCGACCACCTTGCTTCAGGGTTTGCCAAGATTTGTCTTGAATCTCGCCGCCCAAAGTATCGAACACGACATCGATATCACGTAGTTGGCTGAAGTCTTGTTGGGTGTAGTCGATCACTTCATCAGCGCCCAAGGATTTGACCAAGTCGACATTTTTGCTCGACGTCGTGGTGATCACATAAGCGCCGCGTGATTTTGCCAATTGAATCGCGAAGCTACCGACACCGCCTGCACCGGCATGTACTAACACGCGTTCACCCGCTTGTACCGCAGCGCCTTCGATCAAAGACTGCCATGCCGTCAAAGCAGCGAGTGGCACTGCAGCTGCTTGTTGCCAGTTCGCTTTGCTAGGCTTAGCAGCGATTTCTGAGGCACGTACCGCGATAAATTCAGCATAGCTACCATCACGAGCGATATCAGGACGCGCATACACTGCATCACCGAGTTTCCAGCCTTGTACTGCACTACCAACAGCGACGATCTCACCAGCAAAATCCCAGCCAAGAATCAGTGGCAAGCGATGTGGCAGCATATCTTTCAAATAGCCTTCACGGACTTTCCAATCGACAGGGTTGACGCTGGCAGCGTGAATTTTCACCAGCACTTCGTCCGCTTGAATGGTGGGGACTGGCGCATCTTCGTAGACCAACACTTCGGGGCCACCGAATTGATGAATGCGGACGGCTTTTTGGCTACTTGGTATTGTGTTTGGTACTGTGCTTGGAGTTGTAGTTTGCATGACTGTTTCCTTTCAAATGTGTTTTTCAATGACGCCAGTGTAGAGATCAACACGCTGCGAATAAACGGATTACAATGCATATCATTTATTACGTGATGTAATGAAAAGACGATGTTTTTAGCTAAAATCGAGGTCATTTCGGCAAGTATTTGAATGATTGATGTCATGGAGTGATGGTATTTCACTCCCATCGATTGCATCATCGCACCCGTATCTTGAGCAGAATCGAGAGCGTCAAACCATAAAGGAAGCAAGCCATGAACCATGTCACCCGCGCCATTCATCGAGGCTTCGATGCGGTTCAACTCGGCTCCATCGAATTGTTTTGTAAGGCGGCGGAGCAGCAAAGTTTTACGGTGGCGGCGAATCTGTTGGGCATTACGCCAGCAGCGGTGAGTCGTTCTGTGGCGCGTTTGGAAGCGCGCTTGCAAGTGAAATTATTCGTCCGCACCACACGTCAAATTCGTCTCACCGATGCGGGTAAAGCCTATTACGAACAATGTACCCAAGCGCTGCAACAAATTCGCGATGCGGAATTAAATCTGTTGGGCAAACAGCGTGAACCGAGCGGCAGCTTGCGCGTCAGCCTGCCGACAACCTATGGCCATCATCGTTTGTTGCCGCTGATGCCGCGTTTCTTTGAGCGCTATCCCAAAATCAAAATTGAATTGAATGTGGCGAATCGCAATGTTGATTTTGTCGAAGAAGGATTCGATGTCGCCATACGACTCGGCATGCCCGACGATTCGCGTTTGGTCGCGCGCAAGCTTGAAGATGTAGTGCGCGGCACCTATGCCTCGCCTGATTATTTGAAACGCTACGGTGTGCCGCAAACCCCAGAAGATTTGCATCAACACCGCTGCTTACAATTTCTGCTGCCGAGTACAGGTCGCCCTTTTCCATGGTTCTTCAGCATCGATGGCGAAACGCGCGAATTCGATCTACAAGCCATGGTCTCCGTCACCGACGACGTCTTAGGCGCGATGACGCTGGCGAAAAACGGCGGAGGCATCTGCCAAAGTTTTCATTACATCGTCGATGAAGATTTGAAACAGGGCCGCTTAGTCGAAGTCCTCAAAGACTACACCGGACAAACCCGCCCGTACTCGATGGTCTATTTACCGAACCGCCTCATGTCGGCAACGGTGCGCGCTTTTGTTGATTTTGTGATGGAGGAGATTGGTAGCAGAGAGTGATCAAGCAGCTTGTGAAATGTTTTTATGTCGACGTTGCCACCAGCTACGCGTCCATTCAAACAAGATGATGCTCATCAATAAAGCGGCGCTGACCAAAGCCAGGTAGCCGCCTAACAATAATTGATTGAACACGGCTGCGCGCATGACGGCGAGTAAGGCGAGGCCAGCGGCACAAAAAGTCGCAATCGAAAAGCGCCTTGGGTGCGAAGACTTGCGTCCCAGCAGCAACAGGGCAGCGGGTGCTATAAAGCCAAGCGCGCCCAACCATGAATAGGGATCATCAGCAGACTGAAATACATACTCGTGTGAGATGACCTCAGACTTGATCTCGCCACCATTGGCGCTTTCAACATAGCGTGTACATTGCGACAGCGGCAGAAACATGCAAAGGGCGAGTACAGCAGACAGCAAGAGCTTGAGGTTGTAGATCTTTGTCATATTATTTGTCCTTTCTGTTTCTAGCTCGTCTACGCGTGTTGCAGTAAATGGATGTTCGCGATTTCAGCTGTGATCATTGAACGGCATCCGCCGAAACTCTATTTGTCCCAACTATTCTTTAGTGAATAATTCGTAAAATTGCTGGTTCTCCCAGTCTTCATTAAACGCTTCGATCAGTTTTTCAAGTGGGCGACCTGTTGCGATCGGGTTGGGCATTTGGCGCAGCTTGTTTTCGGCCCATGCGCGGATCTCCGGCCAACGCAGCGAATGCATTAGAAACGCCAAAGGTTCATCACTCACTTGATTGCTTTCAAAAAGAGATGTCATCAGATCGACAAACTGCGACTTTGATTCAGGTGCGCCATATATGATTTCGAGACATCGGCAGTAATTCGGTTCGGCTTTCTCGAACGAATACTCGGTGTTCAAAATATTTTCGGCGGCCAGCAACTCGTTTTTCAGCTCCTGAATAATCATTGTTTTACCGATCTTTTGAAGTCCGTAGACATCCACTCAAAAAGTTGCTTTTGTAATTGGGTGTCTTTTCAATCTATTACTAGCCTCCTTGAGCAAGTAGTTTGACTCATTTCTCTAGTTTTGCGTGGTACGATTTTACGGGAGGGTTACACGTAGACATCTACTCAAAATGTTGCTTTTGGAATTGGGTGTCTTTTCAATTCTCCAGCGTCGCAGCACTTCCTCTTCACTTAATTTCTCCGCAGCTTCACGCTCGACATGCAACACAACATGGTAATGGTTGGACATCACCGCATAAGCGCAAACCGACATCGCAAACACCTCTGATAGCTCGGCCAAACGCTCGACCACCCAGGCTTTCCGATGCGAAAAAACTTGCCCAGAGAAATGATCTTTACCCCACAAGAACACACGACGAACACAGCGCCCTATGCAGTGATAATACGGTGTTGCCTGTAAAGAGACGTAAGGTCTACGCACCATCGGCCTCAGTCACCTCCTTCATTTGAGAAGAAAAAACAGTGGCTTTAGTTTAGGTCAACGAATATCTCTTTATTGGACAGTCTTATAATTTACTTTTTCGATAGGGCCGTTCATTTGGTAGTTGTTACCGTTTAGATGGTATCGTCGTTTGCCAGCTCATTGTTGAGATAGGCGCGATCCTCTGGTGACAACTCTAACCTATTGAAACCAGGCCATTTTATTTGGGCGGCACGTGCCTCATTCCATACATGTTCAAAATAGACGGGGTCTAATTTCCAAGACGAAAATGGTCTATTTTCGTGGATAAACGATCGCGCTATAAGTAAATCGCACAACTTTTCATATCCATCGTTGGTTAGATTTTCAGGGCATTCGTCTGGCCACACCAGACAACTCTTCATTGCGTCGAAAGACGGTTCTAAAGTTGGGTCGTATTGGAGAGCCTCAACTAGCGCTCGATCACGATCCGAAAAGTAATGCATCGTGTTTCCTTTCGTGAAGACAATTTATTCGGTTTAACTTTGTATGATAAATTTTCGACTGCATAACACCCAGCATTCTACGACTTGATAAGATTGCCCCAGGTGGCGAGTAAAATGCCATAGGCAAAAAATAGCAGGTTCCACACTTTCAATTTGGCTGACCGCACTAATCAAATATTTTACATCTCATTTTTTAGACATCAATATCAAAACTGCGCAATAATCTTTCAAAAAATTGATCGACAAGTACAAAGATTTATTGCGCAAACAGTTGCAAAAGAGAGCATCCACATTCGCCCGAACCTCAGCAGACCTGATTGCAGAAAAATTTCTAGCGCAATACTTACCACTCAACATTCAAATCTATTGAGGCAATATTGGAAAATTCCAACCAACAAACCAATGGTATTCCAAAGCTTAAAATCATAAGTTCGCCATGATGCGAACCAATGTCTTAGCCTAGTTTTGAGCAGCATCAACAGGAGCCTGTAGATCTTTGCGAATGACGATGAAACTACATTACTAACATCGATATATGTCTGCCACTCAATGCAAGACCCACATAGCTTCTACGCGTAGGTACTCGGCTGTGCCGAGGCGCCATGCATTGCTTTAACCACTGATTTCGCAAAAGCGTCTAATTTTGCCTCTCCAACTCTCTTAAGATTAGAGAAAGAACAGCACTTCGATTCAGGAAGCACTCTCGCCATTCACGAGACTCTGCGACGATTCATATGTGCAGAATTGGCGATCATATAAGTTCGTTCAGCTATAGAATTGGTTGATATTTCGTGCTCACCACTGAATTTTATTCAATTTATCACACTAATCGATTAAGTACGCCTCACAAAAAACTCTTGACTAGTATTTTCGTCATGGAGCACATCCAAATTTCCCTCACGTCGGACAAACTTTAAACTAGGTGGAATATTTTCTTGATCGACAAAATAACTAGAAACACTCAGAGACGAAACGTAGTTCCAACCTTCCGGCACAACGACATGTTTGATTTTGCTTGGCACATGTTGACAAACGGAAATAGGGCAATCTGGATCGTTGTTCCAGTCTGCTTTTCCAAAAATCGTCCAATTACATTCCGATGTAACCCCACGTTTTTGGTCCACAACGACTAAGTCTATAGCCGTGTCACATTCTTTGAAAACCAATCCTTGCTCAACTAAGTAATCAACATAGTTCTTGACGTCAACTGGCGTCATAAAACTAACGCTGGCCAGTTCTCCATCAGCGCAAAGAGTGCTATTAGGAAGTGAAGCTTTAAAATTCTCGATGCCCCCAAAAAATTTCTTTGCAATAGCTTCACAGCGAATGACAACAGATATTGCTTCAATAAGAACTGCCATGTTCAATCCCTCAATTTCTCAAATCTTCTTTGCCATTCTACGAAAGCCTGCTCATCTGGTGTATGACCGAGCCCTTGATAATAATGAACACGATCAGCCATAGAAACCGCCTCGATGTGACAGAAAAATTCAACACTCTGAACAGGAATGTTAAATCTTTCGCAAAATGTGTGGTCCGTAAAATTTGCATAATATCCGTTCACTAACGCAACAGCATCATCTTGCGAATACATGTGACGAGATTGAAGATGAACCACCACTCGTTCAAACAGGTAAATTTCATCTTCATCGGTGGATTCATCTAAACGCATTTCAAGCAACCTAGTTCACAATATACCGGTTAAACAAATCCGCAGCCTTGTCAGTGTGAATACTGGTCTGATTCGCTCGATTCGTCCAATTCCGAATCTCGCCGTTCTTACCCAATCTTCGAAACAAGGGGCCCTCAACTAAATCAAATACTGGAGAAGTCCATTCTTCAGGAGGTAAATAAGAATCAATGGACACCCA
This sequence comes from Undibacterium cyanobacteriorum, assembly GCF_031326225.1. Taxonomy (GTDB): domain Bacteria; phylum Pseudomonadota; class Gammaproteobacteria; order Burkholderiales; family Burkholderiaceae_D; genus Undibacterium; species Undibacterium cyanobacteriorum. The sequence continues at coordinate 178,637 of NZ_CP133720.1, forward strand.
TCCCAAATAATCCACAAAAAATAAGCGAGAACTCAGCTCGCTTTTATCACCATTTTTACACAAAACCACACCAACACCAACGATCTCAACACCTTAAGCTTCTCACTCACCTTACGTCAATCAACAATGTTCATGGTTTGGTCGCGTTCTCCTTTTTTATTTTGGAGTCACGTAGTAGATAAGTGCAAGCGCACTCAGCATCATGTGCAAACCGGCATCGCGACTCCAATCACACAACGTTTCTTTAAATGCTCAGCATAGGCACGTAAGCGCTCGACCTGTGCAATTGCTGTGCCACGCGTCATCGCTTTGGCGCGCGTCGCTTTGATAAACTCTTCAGGTGTAAAACCCAGGCGTTTCAAGATCGGTGGAACGCGTTGTGACATCGCATGCTTTTTATCGCTGCGAACGATGCGTGCTGCCCAATCGACTAGCTCGATGTAATCACGTGCGGTGCATGGTAGACCTTGGGCTGGTGCGACACTGAGTGAATTGCCAAAAGGATGGAGTGGGATTTTGGTCTGTTTTGCGAACGTTGAAGGTGTAGTTGATTTCTGCCGTTTTGCCTTTGGCTTTTTGAGATCTCGTAAGCGTTGTTGAATGGACGTGTAATCCGAATTCTCTGGCAGATCGGCAATGCCTGCACGTATCGGATTGAGATCAACATAGGCACAACAAGCCAGCAAACCAGCTTCATCTAAAATTGCTTGGCTCTTAAAACGCCCTTCCCAAAACCGGCCAGTGCATTGATCTTCAGCATTCGCGCGGCGTGCGATCGATTCGTTTAAGCAGCGCATAAACCAAGAAATATCGTACAAGCGAGCGCGTAATTGTTCGACAAACTCATCCGCAACGCGCCTTGTCGCTACATCTTGATTTTTGCCTTGCATGAGCTGATCAAGAATGTAGGGCAAATTGAACAAACGAGACCAGCGTTGCAGCACTTCCTCTTGGCTTAACTTCTCCGCAGCTTCGCGATCGACATGCAGCACGACATGGTAATGGTTAGACATGACTGCATACGCGCACACCGACATAGAAAACACCTCAGAGAGTTCGGCCAAACGCTCAACCACCCAGGCTTTCCGATGTGAGAAGTCTCGCCCGGAGAAATGATCTTTACCCCACAAGAAAGCGCGACGAACACAGCGCCCTATGCAGTGATAGTACGGTGTTGCTTCGAGCGAGACGTAACGACTTCGAGCCATCGGCATCAGCCACCTCCTTCGTTTGAGAAGAAAAAACAGTGGCTTTAGCTTAGGTTAGCGATTATTAAATTGCAAGATAATTTAATAATTTATTGCTATTTGAAGTGGGTGTCTGCTGAATCAGCATCAACTGGATATCTCCAAGTTCATCTGAAAAGCCATGCCGCTCGTAAAATGCCTGCATGGTCGGTAGGCAGTAGAGCTCGAAATGTTTGACCTTTTGTAGACGTGGATGTTGTTTGACTAAGCGTAGAAGTTGATCGCCTAAGCCCTGTCCACGTTGTGAGGGATCGACGATGACGTCGAAGATCATGGCTTTGAAAATCAAATCACTGAGGACTCGAACAAAGCCGATCAGTTTGTCGTGGTCGTCGGCGAGGCCGATGCAGAGCGTCGAGCCCGCGATGCACGCTTGGGTTTCCTCTAGACTGCGACCGCGTGTCCACCACTCTTCTTGGTATAAGGCGTGAAGTTGTCGAATGTGGGCTTCCTGAAAGTCTTCGGTGTGCTTGATTGTTGTCTGCATGGTCGCCTTCAAACTTAAATTAGGAAGTCGTAGACCCCAACTCAAAATATTGTTTATGGAACTGGGCGTCCAACTAGATATTGTTGAACTCGCTATTTTTCGTTTTTGAAATTAACTTCGCTTCCACTTCCTGCACAGTGGGTATGTAAGTCCGCTTATTTTCACTTCTAAAATCAATCAAAGACGGGTGTGAAATACAGTAGGTCAAATTATTGTCTAGCAGTTTTGTTTCATAAATGCTGAGTGTGACAAGTTTCGGCATTTTCTCGATAAACGAAATTGAGACTAAGTCAGCACTTCCTGAAAGAATTAGATATGAAAGATTTACGAGTTTTTCAATTGCATCATAAGATCTAATTTTTCGGCAACCATCGAGCTTCAACTTCAAAAGAGTAGGAGCACAACTGTTCAAAGCATCAATGTTTTCTAGTTTCTTAGCCATCGTAAGCTCTAAGTCGACTAATCTTTTTGCGGACTCGATACCGTTTAATGAACTTAAGTTTGGCTGAATCAATACAATCCTTTTTAGTTTTGCTAGATTAGGTATAGAGGCAACAAGATTGCTAAATCTCGAAACATGAAACGATTCTAATAGCAGACAATGTTCCAAACCTTTCCAGAATTTCGACCATATTCCGCCAAGCATTTTCAAGTTTTTCATTTTGGAAAAATTAAATCTGGTGTTTTCCACACCAAAATTAATTTCTTCTAACCAATCAAACGATTCGAATAATCGTACATTTTCGATTTCGCACATGATGTGCAGATGTCGAATTTTAGTTCGATCTGGATGTACACAAATTCTTTCGATCAAGCCTTCATTTTGATTTTTCGAACTTAAATAGAGACTTCGCATAGATGAATCAGCGCAGATATACGAAATACTTTCGTCAATGTTCTCCATGGATACATCAATGAACTGATATCCATTTAAACCATCGATAATTTTAATCATATTATTTCGCGACCTTTTCACCGTACTCAATACGCATCTTAGGATCAGTAAACACCCATTCCAAATTCACGACAAAAAATAAGCGAGCTCTCGTCTCGCGTCCTTCATCATCCTAACGCAAATTTGAATCAATACCATCGATCCAACTGGATCACGTTCACACTTCATCGACGCCGTTTGGTGCTTGTATCGCTTCCCGAAAAGCCGACGGTGATTTGCCGGTGACGCGCAAAAACTCTTTGTTGAAATTCGATTTGCTACTAAACCCAGCCTCGTGCATCAGCTCGGTCATGCTGATGCTGTGATTTGTTTGCAAAAGGCGCACTGCTTCTGCGACGCGTAAATCATTGAGATGGACTGAGAAACTGTGGCCATACACTTGGTTCACCGCATTCGACAGCAAGCGGGCGGGTATGCCGAGTTTGCGGGCGGCTTGTGGCAGTGTGATGCCAAAGTCGAGTTGATGCAGCTGTTCCGTTTTGACCAAGCTCTCCCAGCGTTCGAACAGCGTGCGAAGTTCAGCGAGATTGCTGGGACGTAGATTGTCCTCGACGGGCTCTTCAGTTTGCTGGGGCGATGCCTCAGGCGCTGTCGGTTTGTTGGACTCATGGCCGCCCATGATCTGATCGCCGAACTGATACATCCATTCAATCAAATGGCTGCGCTGTAAGGCGGCGAACATCAAAAATCCATTGACGCCGAGGAAGAAGAAACTAGCGACGAGTAAGCCTTTGGAGTCGCGATAGGAGGTTCCTTGCATCAATTCCAGATCGATCACTAGTTCGAAAGCGAGATTGGCTAGTGCCAAGAAAATCAAACAGCGCAACCAGAGCTGTGCTGATTTGACGTGTTCGCGCAGATGAGTGAGCGCACGCTCGCCCTGTCTTACTTGCCACAGAATACTGAGGGTGTAAGCCAAGAAGCTGCCGAAGATCAGGTAGTCGATCAGGAAACGCAGCGGGCGAACCAATAGGCAAGTCAAAAACAAAAGCGTGACGACGGCGAAATGCCAGAAGTCGCGTTTTTCAAGTCGGCTGTCGGCACGATGAATGCACAAGAAATACAAATACAGCGCTGGCCCCAAGAGCATGGCCATGAGAGGTCGGCTGATGCCAAAAAAGAAAGTGTAGCCATTCAACATGGCCGCTAAAGCGAAACCCTGATGCGCATACAGCAGGCAGTTGAAGGCCAATATCAACTTAGGCGTTTTGCGTAAAGCCGGCATGGTGAACAATTGCACGGCCAGCAAAGTGCTCAAAATGGCGTTGGCGATTTGTAAATGACTGATCAAAGAATCCATGTTTTTATGATAGCTGATGCATTCGTCGCAAGTCACTGCGCCTCGCTATCGATTACCGTAAAAAGCAAGCATTCTGCTCACTTTCGTAATTTTTTGATATGAAAAGTGCTGTTTTTGAGTCCGAAAACACGTTTGAGGCGTCCTCGATCGTGTTTTCGGTCGCTCGATTCGCGCTCAAAAAACACAATGGCATCACTTTTTTGGGAGGATGCAACATGTCATTAATGAAAAATCAAATGTCTTTTGTTCCATCGAAACTCAGCGTTCTCGCTGCTAGTAGTCTTTTGTTAACAAGTCTAATCAGCAATTTTGCTGCCGCGCAGGTCCAAAATCATCCGTCGCAAGTCCTGATCAAGAACGTCCACGTACTCGGCGGTGAGGTCTCTCGCGATGCCTTGCATGATGTCTTGATCGAGGGCGACAAGATTCTTGCGATTGGCAAAAAGCTCAAATTAAAAAACAAGGGTCAGCAGATCGATGGTAAAGGTGGCTACCTGACGCCGGGACTGATTGATGCTCACGTCCATTTGGATGGAGTGCCGGGCTACACCGCTTACGATCCCAAAGATGAGGCGATGTTGCAGCAAGCGCGCGAGCAAATTCCGCGTAGCTATTCTTACTTCGGTTTCACCACGATCTTGGATTTGACCGGTGAATCAGGCTTCATCGCTAATTGGAATAAAAATCCGATGGCGCCACGCGCCTTGTATTGCACGCCTTTGTCGATTCCGAATGGTTACCCTGCCATCATGATGGGGAAAGAGACACAGTTCAAACACCCTATCGCCCAAGCCATGTTGTGGGACCCAGCGCAAGCCAAGACTTATCCTAGCGATTTCAAACAAGAACAACATACGCCAGAATACGTCGTGAATTTGGCGCAGAAGGTTGGATCAAGCTGCGTCAAAGTGTTTTACGAAACGGGCTTTGGCCCGCAAAAGAATTTGCCAGTACCGACGGTGGAGATGATACAAGCGGTCGTCAAAGAGGCGCATCAACGTCACATGCCGGTGTATTTGCATGGCAATTCGCAAGCGGCTTATGAGTTCGCCTTGAAAACCGGTGTCGATGTCTTGGTACATGGTTTGTGGCATGAAGAAAAAGGCGTCGACCCGCAGTTGAACCAAGCGCGCTTACAAGAAATGGCGGTTGAACTCAAGCAAGCCGGTATCGCTGTGCAACCGACGATTCAAGTCTTGAGCGGTGAATTAGAAGAGACCAATCCCCACTTTTTCGACCATCCATATGTGCAACATGGCATGCCAGCCAGTTTAGTGAAATGGTATCAATCGGAGGCGGGGCAATTCTTTAAACGTATGCTGGCCGAACAAGTGGTGGAGCCCGGTGCATCGGCGGAGGACACCTATCTCATGATGAAGAAAATGTACGCCAAGCCTTTACGATCTGTGCAAAACATGACGGCGAATCTACACAAAGCGGGTGCGACTTTGCAGTTTGGTAGTGACACGCCGAGCGGTCCTTTTTATACACAATTCCCTGGTATGAATGGACGCTGGGAAATGGATCGATGGTTGGAAGCGGGAATGAGTCTCGAGGAATTGTTTGCCGCGTTGACGCAAGCTAATGCCAAAGCCTTGGGTCTAGGTGACAAGATTGGACGCGTCGCCGTCGGTATGCAGGCAGACTTGTTACTACTCAAAGACAATCCTTTGAAGACGGTGCAGGCCTACGATCAAATCGATACGGTGGTTTTGCGCGGCAAGCCGATGGCGCGTGCACAACTGTCGGCAACACGCAGCAAATAAGCTTCGCAGTGGATCAGCTGGCGTGATGGTGGTGTTTAGTAGCGTCGATCGCGGGTTTGATCGCAAGCCGATCAAGCGCGGTTTGCGATGACACTCACATCGTGCTGACCATAGGTCGAAAACGCCACCACGCGATTTCGGCCTTGGTGCTTCGCCATGTATAAAGCGAGGTCTGCCGCACTCAAGAGGGAATGTGCTTCATGCGCGTCGTGTTCCGTATCCGCCACGCCGATACTGACACTGCTGCTAATGATATTGCCGTCCCATTCGATAATCAGGTCGGTGAATAAACGACGAATGCGATCGGCCAAAACCAAGGCTTGAGTTTCGGTAGTACCGGGAAGAAGAATGCAAAATTCTTCGCCACCATAGCGGGCAATATAGTCATTGGTGCGTACCACCGATTGCATCAAATGCGCCAAGCGACGCAAAACTTCGTCACCAGCGGGATGGCCAAATTTATCATTGAGGCGTTTGAAGTAATCGACGTCTATCATCATCAAGCTAAGGCATTCTCCGTTGCGTTTTTCATTCGCGAGCTGACGCGTGATTTCCATATCTAAACTGCGGCGATTCATGAGGCCAGTCAGTGGATCGGTCGCCGCTAAGTTTTTGAGTTGATTGGCGAGCGTGGTATTAATCAGTAGCATGAAGGCGAGTGACATCGCCATCTGCGCCATGCTGGCGAAGAAAAACACATACGGATTCACACCTGTTGTGTTAAACATGCTGACCGTGCTGTTGGTGAGGAAGAACAGGTTGATCATACGGGCCACAGCCAACATAGCAATCAAGGAAAACGATAGACCTGCCAACCAATATGCCGTACGTAAGCCAGGTTCAATGCGAATGAGAAGTGCACGAGCACAGGCAACGTGGATCACAAAAAACAAAAAGAAATTGATGAAGATGCGTAGGCGCGGTTCGTTAATGACGGTCGACAAACCATAGTTATTCAGAAAGAGCACCAGCGAGAGAACGACGGGAACCCAATAACTGCATCGTTTGCCACGAAATGCTTCGATGCCGTTGTACAGTAAACCCATGCCGGTGCCGACCCCAATCGAACCGAGAAAGACTATGATGAATTGTGGGGGGAAGCTGACTTGACTGGCAATCGCAAACGATAAACCAATCAGAAGATCACCCCACGCCCATTGTTTCGCACCACGGATGTTGTCGGATTGCTGGCTGATCAAACCCAACATGCCAGCAAACATGACATTGATAGCAGCCCAAACGATGAGCATAGTGCGAGGATCAAGTTGCATAAATTCGGTCGGCGTTACGAGAACAGAAGATGAAGATGGAGCGAGCTGCTAGTCTCAGCAGACTATTTTAAGCGGAAAATGGTTCTCAAAGGAAACTATATTGTGTCACGATATTGTGCAAGTTCTTCTGAAGCTGGTACTTCTCCTATCTATTCTTGCTTTTGCTCCGGCGAGGCGCGAGGCACAATGCAGGATAACGTAGAAAATGATGCATCATGCCGATGTAAAAGCGATGTAAAAGTGGTGTAACCCCCTATTTTTTGAGACTGTTGACGTGTTAAAAACGCTCTTGAGTATTGCATTCGGTAGTACAGAGAAGCCGCATATCGTGCTGGATGAAACCAGTTCGATTGACCAGCGCTTGGCTTGGTTGCGTCCCGTGATGGACTTATTTCCTATCGGTCGCAAGCAACGTTATTACCCCAATCATCAGGAAAACATCGTGTTCGATACGATGGTGGTGGCCTATCGTGTCAATGGTCATTTCATTTACAGCCTGACAGCAATCGACACGGATGCAGAGGGCTCACCGGCATTTTTCAAAATTGGCAGCGCGGGTGAAAGGCTGCATGTTTCGCAACTCACCCAGTTTGACCTCGTGGTGCCAGATACGTCGGAATTTGAGCGCACTTTGGATTATGAGCGACGAGCGGCGCTGGGGCGTGGCCGTCAATTTGAAATTGGCAATACGATTTCTTTGTTGTCTTCGCAAAGTGGGCGCGGCGCCTCGGTATTGGATACCGTGGTGCGCGAAAACGTCTTGTTAGAAAGTGGTCCCTACGCCCATAGCACCTTGATCTGCTTGCAGCCGACCATTGAGACCATGAGTATCACCGATCAAAGGACCAAAGCACGAGCGCATACCAATGTGCCAGTCATGCTCGCCGAAGTGAATGGACCTTGGCATCATGCATGGAAAATTATTGATATTTCGGAGCAAGCGATCCGCGTTCAATTACAGGGCGATCCAGAGCAACACCATGATGCGCATGTGTTTCCTTTGCATCAGGAAGTTGTAGTGCAGGTTCGTGTGCCAAACACGGAACAGTCATTTGAATTGAAGGCCTACGTGATGCGAAAGTTTCCTCAGGTTCGCGTATTGCGCCTGGCCATGATGCGCAAGAACGATCGCTATCAAGTGTTCGAACCGCATGATCTGTTGGAATTACGCGCAGCGCTATTGAACTACAAACCCTAAGCTTGCTTGGCCGTAGGTGTCTGTTGTTGATACCACGTTCGCAAGCGTTGTAGACGTTGTGCTGGTGCGGGATGACTCTTGCTATCAAAGTTTGGATAGGCGCTGTGTTTGCGTAGTTTCTCAAAAAAACGTATCAACATAGCCCCAGCGAAACCGGCTCGCAGTGCGAGTTGAAAGCCCACCAAATCTGCCTCATATTCCTGCGCCTTATCAAACTCAGCGAGTGCAGTGAGGATGACATCATCTTCGTCGACGGCGTCCTGAAAGTCCTCAAAATTTTTCGTCTGCAAACTTGGAAAGCGGCGCAAGGCCTCTCGGTCTTCGAGAAAGTGATGGTGTAGTAAAGCGTGCGCCATTTCATGGCTGATCAACATCGCCAGTTCCATGTCATTCAAGCTCATGCGCTGCGCCTGTGGCAGACTAATCAGAAGTTTTCCACCCGCCATGCAATACGAGCTCTCTTCGGCTTCATCGCTAGTGTGGAGTTCCCACTGCCATGCCTGCGTTTCCGGAAAATCGCGCGACGCTTGCTGCCTCAAAGTGCTCAAGATGCTGCTGCTCCGTTGAAGAAAGCTCGCGCTACGGTCGAGTAAGTGGCCATGGGCCAGTTCTTGGATTTTTTTCTGATAGCGTTTGGCTGCGCTGTGTATCACTAAAGCCGGACTCAGTCTCCATGGCTCTTCATCGCTAGCATTGACCTTAGTGACTTCCGTGATGGGTTGCGCCATGACATGGGAGGCAAACGCTCTGAGACAGTATTCGCCGAGAAGCGTAGTGATCAGAAAAGTGAAGCGACGACGTGACATAAAAGCTCAGCATGGAGAGGTTGGCCTCGAGCACCACTCTTAAACATTGTGGCAACGCGGCGACTCGGCAACAAAGTGCTAGACGATTGTAGCACTGTCCAAACGAGTGTTCGGAAACTGTTCGGTACTGTTCGCTTTTGCACAGTGCGGACACTATTTTGAGGTGGTAATGTAGATAAGATTCTATAAGAATCAGTGACTTAGATTGTTCCCAAGAATTGGCATGGAAACTGCATAGTCAAACAGCGTTGCCGATTGACTGGGAGTTCGTCATGCGTTTTCGATTTCAAAAATACTTTTCATTTAAAAAATTTGTGCAGACTTTGGCGACCATTTTGCTGGGGTTGATTGCATTTTTATATGCATTCCAGACATGGTTAGAGACGACCCATGTCCCGCTGCGCCCCTCGAAATCGGGCGATGTCGAAGTGATCTTTATTCATAGCGGTGAGACCAAGGTCGTGAAAGCCAATCTGCGGAGCTTGGCGAGTTTGGTTGAAAAAGTGGATTGTGTCTTAGCTTGAAATAGAACTGTCTCATAAGGCGCTTGCTTAGTAATTTCTGTTTCGGGTATCGTTCAAGAAACGTCGACATTTGAATCGATCACTCCCTACTCTCGAACGGATTGCTATGCAAGTTTTGCCAACTTATTCCTCCGCGTATTCCTCCACCTATTTATCTGCTGATTCGCAAACTTCCTCACTTCGTATCCTTCCACGATTGATCGCGGCGACGCTCTTGTTGAGTTTAAGTCTGCCGAGCATGGCGGGCGCAAAGTCCAACAACACCACCGCAGCCAACACAAAAACGCCTGAAATGCACGGACGAGGTGGTGCTGCAGCGACCATCAATGAATACGCGACACAATCGGCGATGCAGGTATTGAATCGTGGTGGTAATGCGATCGACGCCGCCGTCGCTGCAGCGGCGACTTTGGGTGTGACTGACCCATTCAGCTGTGGCATTGGCGGTGGTGGTTTCATGCTGATATATCTCGCCAAGGAAAAGCGTTTCATCACCCTCGATCATCGCGAAACAGCGCCACAAGGTTTCCGCTCTGATGCCTTTATGCGCGATGGCAAACCAATTGCGTGGGAAGACGCCGTCAACAGCGGTATGGCAGTCGGTGTACCTGGCACCGTGCGCGGCTGGGACGAAGCTTTAAGACGCTACGGCACCATGTCCTTTAAAAAGGTTCTGAGCCCAGCGATCGCGGTGGCCGAACGCGGTTTTCCGATCACGCCTATTTTTCACCATCTCAATCAAGGTGCTGCGGCCAAGTTCCAACGTTATAGTTCGAGCAGCGCACTGTATCTTCATCAAGGTCAAGCCCTGCCGGTTGGTTTTCATTTCCGCAATCCAGACCTCGCCAAAACTTATCGCCTGATTGCCCAAGCCGGTGTGAATGGGTTTTATCGCGGGCCCGTCGCGCAAGCCTTTGTTAACACCGTGAATCAACCGCCAGTCAATCAAGGTGTCGCAGTGGTACCAGGGAAAATGCAACTGAGCGATTTAGACAACTACGAAGCGAGATGGCGTCTGCCGGTGCATACGACGTATCGTGGACTCGATCTGTATAGCATGGGTTTGCCCAGTAGCGGCGGCGTCACCGTGTTTGAAGCACTCAATATGCTCGAACATTTTGATTTGAAAAAAATGCCGCGCGAACAGGTCGAGCACTTGTATCTTGAAGCAGCGCGGCTCGCCTTTGCCGACCGCAATGCTTATCTTGCGGACCCTGAATACGTTGACGCGCCAGTACAAGGTTTACTCTCCAAGGCTTATGCGCAACAGCGTGCTCAATTGATCAATCCGCAGCAAGCGATGGCGCGTGATGTGGCTGCAGTGGCGGGCGATCCATACCAATATCAGAACGATCCAAGTATTACCTTGCGTCCGCAAACAGCCGCACAGAAGTTGCAAGAGGAGCGCAAACACACGACGCATTTGACGGTGAGCGACCGCGAGGGAAATATTGTGAGTTATACCTACACCATCGAGGACTGGGGTGGTAATGGTATGGTGGTGCCGGGTTATGGCTTCTTACTCAATAATGAGCTCACCGATTTTGACTTCGCCGCACCGCACCCGAATGTGCCAGAAGCCGGTAAGCGTCCTCGCAGCAGCATTTCGCCTGTGATCGCCCTGAAGGAAGGTAAGCCCGCCTTCACCCTAGGAAGTCCAGGTGGATCAACGATTATTACCACCGTCTTGCAAAGTATCGTGAATCATGTGGACCTCAATATGTCCATGTTGAAAGCACTTGGCGCGCCGCGTTTATCCGAACGCAATGATGTGGTCACCCAAGTCGAACCGGGTTTCGCGGCAAGCGCACAGGCACAAGCGCTTGCAGCCAAAGGGCATCGTTGGACCATCGATGAAAGCGACAAAGAAATCGGCGCCGCGAGTGCTATCGTGTTTCATGCCGATGGTAGTGTGACGGCTGTTAGTGAGCCGGAGAGGCATGGGGTGGGCAGCGCCAAAGTTCAAATCCCGGAAGGACCGACGAAAAACAGACGCTAGCGTTGTTGCGTTCGCCTCGCCGTGCGTTCGCACTGTCTTCGGCTCCGCGCCTAGCTAGCGCAGTTTTGCGTCGGTCCTTGCGGCTGACGAAAATCATGAGGCTAGCGTTGTTGCGTTCGCCTCGCCGTGCGTTCGCACTGTCTTCGGCTCCGCGCCTAGCTAGCGCAGTTTTGCGTCGGTCCTTGCGGCTGACGAAAATCATGAGGCTAGCGTTGTTGCGTTCGCCTCGCCGTGCGTTCGCACTGTCTTCGGCTCCGCGCCTAGCTAGCGCAGTTTTGCGTCGGTCCTTGCGGCTGACGAAAATCATGAGGCTAGCGTTGTTGCGTTCGCCTCGCCGTGCGTTCGCACTGTCTTCGGCTCCGCGCCTAGCTAGCGCAGTTTTGCGTCGGTCCTTGCGGCTGACGAAAATCGTGACGCGAGCGGTGTTGTCGTCGTCTCGCCGTGCATTCGCACTGTCTTCGGCTCCGCGCCCCCGATAAAGGCATTCGAGGGCAGGCTCTAGCTAGCGCAGTTTTGCGTAGGTGCTTGGGGTGGATTGCCATTGTTAAAAAATCACGTTAAGCTTGCCGCACGCTGGTGATTTGATTGCCCGAATAGGAGTGATCTGGGCCAGTCAGTTAAATCAACAATAAAGGGAAAACATGGAAATCGTAGACGCACAAGGTGGTTATAGCCCATCCCGTGAGCAATTTATTGGTCGCACATTTAATCATTTGGGAGCTGCAATTGTTGGCTTTACACTGATCGAATGTGGTCTGTTTATGTCTGGTATTGCCGATAGTTTGGCGCGTGCCATGCTGGCTTTGCCTTGGTTGGCAATTCTTGGCGCATTTATGTTGGTCGGTTGGTTGGCTACCCGTACAGCACATACGGCGACCAGTAAAGGTGCCCAGTATGCAGCATTGCTTGCTTATGTTGTGGCTCAAGCATTCTTATTCGTACCGATTTTAGCGATTGCCAATGCTATGGCGCCAGGCATGATCACCAATGCAGCAGTCGTTACTCTGATCGGCGCTGGTGGATTAATCGCCGTCGCTTACACTTCGCGTAAGGATTTTAGTTTCTTAGGCAGCTTGTTAAAGTGGGGCGGCGTCGTGGCGCTTGCTTTGATCGTCGCAGGCGCGATTTTTGGTTTCCAATTGGGCTTGTTCTTCTCTGTAGCAATGGTGGGTTTAGCGGGCGCAGCTATTTTGTATGACGCATCCAATGTTTTCCATCATTACGATGATGATCGCTATGTGGCTGCAGCATTGCAATTATTCGCATCGATTGCCTTGATGTTCTGGTACGTCTTGCGTATTTTCATGAGCCGCGACTAATCCGTCAGGGGACTCAAACCGTCGTGAAAAGAGCGCCGTCCTTGTACGGCGCTTTTTTTTCGACCATGTTCTAAGTGTTTTTCCTTTGCGACCACCTGTTGTTTTTTTCTCGCCTTGCCCCTGCGCCTGCTTCGATGTCATCGATTTGTCATAAATGACGCCTACACTGGAACAGCAAAAAAAGAGAATAGAAATCAAAAACTAAAAACAATAAAAGGAGAAACACAGATGAAAAACATCACAATCAGTATCAAACAAGCATGGGTGCAATATCGCTATCGTGCCCTAGTTCGCCAATCGGCCTTTCAACGTGAACTGGAGGCCCTGCCCCCGACCTTATACGAACACTGGCGCAAAGAGGCGCCGCTCGAATTTAATGGCATCCCGATGGATGCCATTTTTTTTGTCCGCGCGGCGGAGGGGCTGCTGCGCTTCTTTGATTGTGTCCGCTACAGTCAACATCCCTGCGCCCTACCAAGCAAGGCCGCCGACTCGGTATGGCATGCTTGGCTCACACTCCCTGCACAAAGTGAAGATCATATCGACACCTACTGCCAACGCTACTTCGGTCGGGTGATACCGCATGTTGAAGCCAGTCAAATGCCGGTCGACACAGGCTTGGGACTTGCGGCGACATTAGTCATCGCGCGTAAGCGAGGTGGTCGCGACCCCGCGGCACCTAGTCTGCCAGCCTTATTCGAGCTTGATCGCAAATTACGGATGCCAAATGGGTATGGATACCAATTACAGAAATATCAAATTCACCTTCATCGTATGAGTCAAAACGGTCGCTTGGCGGGTAGCCCACAAGTCATGCACCCTTTGGATCCAAGTAGTTTGCTTGCCTTCGGTTTGATCTCGCAAACCTCATACGCAGCGTATGAGTTAGAGCGCCAACGCACCGAAAAAGCCGCCTCTGACGGAGCTGGCGGCAGTTCATGCGGGAGTAGTGGCTCGGACAGCAGTTGCGACGGTGGATCTTCTTGCGGTTCGTCTTGCGGAGGAGGCTGCGGTGGTGGTTGTGGCTCTTGAGAGAGTGAGAGAGCGAGTGGCGGGGCTGCTTGTTGCCACCACGTGCCATATTGTTTTTTGCAGTGGCAGCAGATAACCTAGTAGGCTCCTTGATGAACATCTCTTGGCGCACTTACTACGGCACAAGAGAGTGAAAAAATTTCTAGCTCACGCCATGCATATCACCGACTACTTCGAACAGCTGCAACAGGTCTTTATCCGCCACGCCCGCCCCGAAAATATGGCGGCGATGGAAGCCTATATGCTCGATCAATTTCAATTTCTCGGCATCAAAGCACCGCAGCGACGTGCTTTGATGAAAGAATTGGGCGCACCTCGATGGAGCGCAGAACAAGTTTTAGAGTTGGCACAAGCATTGTGGACGCTGCCTTATCGCGAATATCACTATGTAGCCGTTGATCAGCTGGCACGTCATGTGAAAATTTTGCAGCCCCAGCATGTCGGTACTCTTTTGGAGCTAGCACAGAGCCAAAGTTGGTGGGACAGTGTGGACGGACTTGCTGGTGTCATCGGCGATATTCTCTTGCTCGATCAAAAACAACATGGCCCGCGCGACACCAGTATGGACGCTGCCTTGGAACATCCCTGTATGTGGCTCAGACGCATCGCGATGACGCATCAATTGGGTTGGCGTTTAGAGACCAACACCGAACGTTTGCAAACTTATGCGCTGCGTTTGGCCGATGAAAAAGAGTTTTTCATTCGCAAGGCGATTGGTTGGGCACTACGTGACTATGGGCGTTGGAATAAAGAATTTGTAGTGCAATTTTGTCGGCACAACGACAAACTCTTATCGCCTCTGAGTCTACGTGAGGCACTGAAGCATCTCGCGTGATACTGATCAATGCTGATGAGTATTCGTGTTTGTTCGGACCGTGCAAAAAAAAGCGCAGGTCCGAAGACCCGCGCTTGCTGTTGATCAGGCGCCGCCAAGGAACCTGATCGCACATGGAACTTACTTCGTTGCAGCTACTTTGACGCTAGGCTTTGCTTCGACTTTAGTTTCAGCTGGCTTGGCCTCTGTTTTGTGCTCCTTTGTTTCGACTTTGGTCTCAGCTTTCGCGGCGACTTGATGCTCAGCTTTGTGATCCGTTTTTTGTTCCGCTTTGTGAGTGACAGGTGCTGCTTCAGTTTTACTCACAGCGGTGCCACTTGTTTGCGCAGATTTTTTATCAGCGTGTTTGGCATGTTTGGTTGCTACATGCTTGGCTTTTGGTGTGGATTGCTGAGCCGTTTCTTTTGCCGTAGGTGCTACAGGTGTTGCAGGCATTGCCGCTTTCGTTGTTGCAGGCGTTGCTTGTGCAGTCGTTTCTTTCATAACGGCGACTGGTTTTACTTCGCTTTTTGCTTCAACTTTCGCTGGTGCCACATTCGTAGTCGCCGCTACCGGAGTTTGAGTCGGCGTGGCTGATGTAGTGACCGGCGCTGCAGCTGGAGCAGTCGTTGGAGCAGTGGTCGGAGCAGTGGTTGGAGCAGTCATTGCTGCTGTTGTTTGCGTTGTGTTCGCGATTGGCGCTGCGGCAGGTGTTGTAGTTGATGTTGTCGCAGTTGATTGGGCGAAAGCTGCACCCATTGCGAAAGTAGAAGCGATAACAGTAGCGATTAACTTATTCATGATGGGTTCTTCCTTTGTTTATTAAGTTGCGTAGTTGATCTACGTAAGCCAAAAACGGCAGCCGAGACATTTGTGTTGACTGCCCAAGCTAGATGCGGCTCTCTAGAAATAGACAGAAAAAGCTGTCATCCAAGTCAACTTGCTTCGCGTTGCATCCGATTCTCCAGATCGGTGTAGACTTACGCCTTCTACCAAAGCCGAAGCAATTGAAGGAGATCTCAAATGAGTATTGCCAATTGGTGTGTGTTAGCAGCCTGTGTCTTACCGGTCGTTACAGTCGGTTTGGCGAAAGGAAGTTTGGGTCGTGTTTCGCGTAAAAATGGCGGTTACGATAACCACCATCCTCGCGAATGGGAGCAGAAACTGACGGGCTGGCAACAGCGCGCGATTGCAGCCCAAAACAACGGCTTTGAAGCGCTGCCATTGTTTATTGCGGGTGTTTTGATTGCTCAACAAAACCATGCGAATCAAGCGACGATCGACATGTTAGCGCTTGGATTTATCGCAGTGCGCTGTGCGTATGTGGCGGCCTATTTGGCAGATAAAGCAACTCTACGTTCCATCGTGTGGGCCGTCGGTGTCGGTCTCAGCATTGCCCTATTTTGCATCGGGTGAGCGACATCTCAAGTGGTAGGCGCATCGAGCGCATCAAGTGCGTGGGAGATGATGAATCTCTTTACTTTGCTTGATGCGCAATCTCTTTGCGGAAGTCCGAAATAATCGTGATCACCTGCTGCGGCTGATCACGATGGACATAGTGACTAGCGCCTTGGATGTAAAGAACCTGATCGCTACCCGTGATGGTTTTCCAATCACCTTGCAGTTCCTTGACGATCTTCTCGAGTTGTCCTTGTTCTAGGCGTTGATATTCAGTGCGGAATAAAACTTTCACAGGCATCTTGAGGCCTTGCTTCAAATCGAAACGCTCTAAGCAATTGGTTTGCTCATCGAACTCGCGTCGTTGCGTCGCCGAAAAGCTCACCAACCTAAGCGTCTTCATGGTCGCGGTGATGGTGGGTGACTGTGCTTGAATTTGTTCCCAATGACGAGGATGAGTAGGATCAATCAATACCATGCCCAGAACGTCGTCGCTGTACATTTGCGCAAACGCATATTGATAGATTCCGCCAAGCGAATGTCCCACTAAAAGGAATGGTGGACGTACCCCAGCTTGGTGTAAGGCGGAACGAAGTTCAGTCGCAATGGTGCAGGGATCACGCGGGCTGCTGCTCTCTTTACTGTCGCCATAGCCTGGTCGGTCGTAAGCGAAAACTTGACTGCCACGTGCTAAAGAACTGGCAATCGGAGACCAAGTATCTTTGGTGTCACCTAAGCCCGCTTGAAAGACGATGGTCGGTCCACCATTGCCCATTTTGGAATAGGCCAGCGCGCTCTCATTGATGGCAGTATGCCCGGTGGTGTAGATATTATTGCTCGCGCAGGCGCCTAATAAAACCGTAAGTAGTCCAACATGAACTCCCATGAGAACTCGGCGCTTCTGAACAATAGCTAGCAAAGTCATCGACATTCCTTCAGATGAACAAACCAATGAGCGTAGGCCGCCATTGTAACCAGTGAAGACTTTTTTGCAAGTGCTTGGTTTCTGGACAGATCGCAAGCAGGCCATCAAACGTCAATCAACCCGACGTAGTAAACTATTGGCCGAAACTTTTAAAAAAATAGCGATCATTCTGTTGAGATCGCGAATGAAGGGTGGAAAACAATGAGTAAAGAAAAGAAGCAGCAATTCCTATTTGGCTTACTGATGTCGATGTTCATGGCATTGTGTATGTCCGGTATCTTAACGGCCTTGAACACCGGTATTGAACATGGTTTCTTACAGCGTTGGACGAAGGCATTTTTGGTGGCGTGGCTGTGTGCCTTTCCACTAGTCTTGGTGTTTGCCCCATTGACGCGCAAGTTGGTGGCCAAGCTTATTTAAGTGCTTAAAGGTTGAGATCGAAGTTGCGGTCGCGTTTTGTGATCTCGTGCCGTGCCCTAGTTCTGTGCTAAGTGTTTAGATCTTGCGCCAGACGCAAACCAAGCTATCGATCACATCTTGTCCCTCACGCCGCAAGGCATGGGGCGACATCTCCAACACTTCCCACGCACCGCTGGCGGCAAGATCACGTAGATAGCTTTCTTGGTGCGCATAGCGTTGCGAGGCCTGCAATCGATACCCCTCAGTTTGCGCGATCGAGTTTGTTGCTGGATCGAGCTCCACCGTAAAGAACAAGAAACCATCTGATTGCAGCACGCGGTGGCATTGAGTGAGAAGCTCTTGCAAGTCGCCCATGTACACCAACACATCCGCCAGTAACACAAGATCGGCGACTTGTTCTTCGCCTACTAGGAAGTGCACGATATCGTTGCATACCAAACTATCGTAGATGTTGCGAGCCGCTGCGCGTTTGAGCATTTCCGGAGACAGGTCTACGCCAATCAGTGTAGCGCCAAAATCGCGCAGTTCAGCACCACACAAACCCGTACCGCAACCAAGGTCAAGCATGCGTGAGTTTGCTGTAAAGTTTGCGGCGGAGCGCGCCAGATACTTCTGAAAACAAGCGCGCAATATCGAAGGTAGACGATATTCCAAATTGACGGTGAGGTGCTGATCGAAATGCGGCGCATAGTGATCAAAGAGTGATCGTACGTAATCAGCGGGAGCGGCATGCGGACTCGCTGAGCGGCCTAAGCTTGCAAGCAGAAATTGAGCATGTTCCGATTCCAAACCGAATTGAGCTGCCTTGTGAATCGCAGCAACAGCCTCATCGAGGTGTCCCATTAACTTCAGCACTTGTATTTTTTGTAGATGCGCTTGCAATGATTGCGCGTCAATGAAGAGCAGATCTTCGAGACAATTCAAAGCAGCATCATAGTGCTGACAAGTGGTTTCCAAAATCGCCAAATTGAACAGTGCTTTGGTCTGCAGCGTGAACTCGAACGCAGCAGCTTGATAAGCGGATCGCGCTTCCTCAAAGCGACCTAATTTCTGTAAACTCAAACCACGTGCAAATTGGCACTGAGCTGGTGCTTTGTCAGCGCGTTTAAGAAAGTGCAAAGCATCGTCGAAATCGAGTAGCGCATCGAGATCCAAATCTAACTCTTGCAGGCAGAGTCCACGTTCGTAATACGCGTCGATGGCATCAATCTGAATTTCCATCGCACGTTCAAATGCTTTGATGGCAGCGGGATAGTCCTGTAACTGACGTAAGACCACGCCAGACGAAATCCAAGATTGCACATGCTGAGGATCCAAACGCTGGGCTTGTTCCAAGGCTTGCAAGGCTTCATGCAGACGCTCGAGACGCAGCAAACAAGAACCAATATTGTGTAATAAAGGGGCGTGATGCGGATTGCGTTGCAAGGCTTTTCCGTAGAATTGCAAAGCGGTTTCATGGTCGCCGCGCTGATGCGCAATCGCTCCGATCAAATGCAAGGCATCAAAGTGTTGGGGCTCTTGTTGTAGAACTTGAATATAGTATTGTTCGGCTTCGGCCAGTTGACCCAGCTGGTGGGCACTTTGGCCTTGTTCTAGCAAGTGGAGTATGGAAGACGACATACAAAGCGAGTGAAGAGCGAAAACATCAACGGTCGCCATTAAAACACAGAAAGGCTGAACAGGACAGTGACGGACATCTCCGTTAAAATTTTGAACCTAGCCCTGCTATGATGGGGCCAATGGTGTCACAGTAGGCAAGCCGCGTCAGCTTGTTGATTGAAAATGAAAGGCGATTTCTGAAGATGCATAAGATTCTTTTTGTTTGCATGGGCAACATCTGTCGTTCTCCGAGTGCTGAGGGCGTATTTCGCCATCAAGTTGAACAAGCTGGGCGAGCTGATCAATTTCTGATCGATTCCGCAGGGACCCATGCCTATCATATTGGTGAGCCGCCAGATCTGCGTTCACAAGAGTTCGCTTTGAAACGTGGTATTGATCTATCGAAGCAAAGGACGCGACAAGTGGAAGTGGCCGATTTTGCGCGCTTCGATTTGGTGTTAGCGATGGATCAGGATAACTATGCTTTGCTGATGCGCAAGTGTCCGGAACAACATCAACATAAAATAAAACTGATGATGTCCTTTGCGCGCCATAGCCGCTCAGAGATTGTGCCGGATCCTTACTATGGTGGCGCGCAAGGATTCGAAACGGTACTCGATTATCTTGAGGATGCCAGTGCGGGTTTATTGCAAAGCCTTACATCATAGAAGCCACTATCTTCAAAACAACGGAAGCAAGGACTTGCTGAATAGGTGCCCTAGGCGCTGACTATTAACCTCGGTCCGATGCTTAGTGAATATCAAGTGTGGCGATGCTCATGGCCATAAAATCACTATTCGTTTTTAGATCTGGAAAGCTCTGGTAAGTGCTGTCGATCACCCGCAATTTGGCGGCACGGCCAGCTTCGATTTCTAATTCCAATAAGTTGCCCATCGCATTGCCGACTTGATTGCGGCCATGAATCAAGATGCTCCAGTGATCCGGATCTTGGCTAACGAAATCTTGCCCATTAATGCGCGCCTTGAACACTTTACTGCCTTCAAGCGCGAAAAAGCTATGGTTGGCAAACAGTGGGCTATCTACTTTGACTTGGACCAACAAATGACGGTCGACGACGCGCACTTGTTGCACCTGTATCACAGGTTTTTCTAGCGTGCGTTCGCTGGTTTTTGCGTGCCACAGCGGGAATTTGGCGTAGCGAGAATGGGGCCCAACCACGTGTTCCAAATGCTTGTATTCCAGAGTTTGCCCAAACAGTGCCATTAATTCTGAATTCAGATTTTCATTCGGGCTGACCCAGTAATTTTCTCCCGTTTGAGCGCCACCGACGTACATGAGTTGAGTCGGCTCGGGAAAGGCTTTGTGATAATTGGCGGTCGCCATCGCGGCGGCGACGATAGAAATTTTTACAAAGAGAAGAGGAATCCAACGGCGCAATTGGTTGGCGATCGGTAACAGCGTTGGAATCGCCAGACCCAGTACCAGTAAGCTTAAACCGATCGGTACGCCAGACATGCGCATCCCGAGCGCAATATTGAACAATAAAATCAGGGGCGCAAATAGGACGATGGCAGGAAGCAGTGCCATACCGTTCACCCAAAACAAGCGTACGGACGACAATTCAGCCGCCCTCTCGATTGTCTTCTCGGTCGCTCTCAAATGCCATACTTTCGCCAAGAGTACGAAACTCAGTGGCCAAGCAAATAGAAAACTGAGACCAGGTGCTAGCACCGTGGTGACCGCGAGTAGGATCGCCCAGATCAGGTACGCACCTATTTGTAGTTCGATAGGACGCCACCAACGACACAGCCAGCGTTGTACATAGGTGAAAACGGTGGCGAAGAAGAGGATGAAAGCGAGTAGATAAAAATGGCCGTTATCGGCATCACGTAGCGTGGCGTATTCCGGATAGAGACGGCAGATGAAGATCCAAGCACGTTGCCCTAAAAAACCGAGTATGGCGAGTTGAAGCAGAAATAAAATGCTAGCGAATATGGTGTAGCGTAGGCGTAGTGTTTGTGATGGAAGATCGTGGCGGCGCTGCCAGCGTACTTGTGCGATGAGGATGAGCACCAAGCCAAGAATAATGAGCGCACTGAAGACCATCGCCAACGTGTTCGAGTAGTGTACGAGTCCAAGCCCAGGCAGTGAGAAATAAACGTGATTCTCGGTTTTCAGTTGTTGTAGGTCTTGTTGCGCGAAATGTTGCAGTAAATCTCGCATCAATTGCTGTTGCTCGGCCAGTGAGGCCGGATCGAGTTCCTGAGCGGTGTCGTGATGTGTGTGATAACTCGAGAAATTATCGATCATCGCGAAGTTCAAACCGGCGATACCTTTTTTGCGAAAGATCGTGAAATCAGTGTCATTCGGCAGCGCTTTGTAAACTTCGTACATGATGGAATTGCTGACCACTTTCGGTGTAGCTTGCGCGAGATGTTGAATCAGTTTTCCATTTTGATTGCTGGTTTCAAACATCATGATGGGACCGCTATTGCCGCGGTTGTCGAAGTTTAATACCAGCGCTACCTCTTTACTCCAAGGGTGTTGTTCTGCAAAAGCAATCGCTCCCAATAAGCCATTCTCTTCAGCATCCGTCATCAGAAAGAGAAGGTCGTTTTGCCTTTTTTGCTGTTGCAGATCGGCGATCACTTGCAGCATATTGGCAATTGAGACGCCATCATCACCAGCACCATAGCTATTTGCCACCGAATCATAATGGGCCGCGACCAGTATCGTTTTAGCCTGTCCCTGCCCGCTATTTGCGGACAATTTGACCATTAAATTATGAACTTGCGCGGCGCTGTTGTTGCGAGGATTGATGGCGAAGCTATTTTGCTGCTCGACGTTGAGGCCCATTTTTTCCAAGCGCTCGACCAAGAAGGCACGCACTTGTTGATGGGCGATGCTGCCAACCGGGTGACGTGCGGCACTGATGCGCGCTAGATCGGCTTGTGCGTTCCGCAAATGATCTGCCGTAATGAGGCTTTGACGAGGGGCGATACTTTGAATCGTGAGCCAAACCACCAAACAAATCAGCGCGAGGAAAGCAATGATGTGCCGGCGTAATGAGACATCTTCCTTATTGTTGAGGAAAAAGTAAGACATAGGGGCTCCGATTCATTCTCAATCCCCCTATTCTGCAGTACTTTCTCAGTGCGGGACAAGCAAGTCCTGATTTGTGCGGTATCGGGCGTGGTTCTGCCACACAGCGAAGAATGGATTGTGGTGGCAGAAATAAAAAAGGCCTTGGCATCGCCAAGGCCTCATTGAATGGTGGAGCGTGTGCTTAGTTCGACGCCACCGGAAATGCATTACTTTGCTGCTGCTTTCTGAACCAATCTTTCACCATATTCGCTTCATATTCACCGTAGCGAGCACGCGCTTGCTTGAGGTAATCCATATCTTTCAATTCTTCTTGACCCGTCTTTACCACAGCGCCTTGACCATCACGCAAAACATAGTCGAAATTGAGGCGCGGCCAGCTTGGTGTGCGATCGCGACTGGCACTGGTTTTCGCATCGATACTATCGGGATCGACGCCGTTCGACTTGCTGATCTGATTGCTATTGTCTGGTTCGACAGCCGCTTTCAATAAACTGACATTCACTTCGAGCTGAAAGCCGCTTGGTAGGCCTTTGGCTAATTTGGCGAAGGTCTGATCGATCTTGGCGATAGAGTCCCCATTAACTTGCTTATCAGCGATATTCCACTGAACCTTGGCTTCACCTGCCCAAGCAGAAGTTGATAAACCGGCGGCAACCAGCGCGGCGCACAGCATTGCAGAGATAGCAGTTTTTTTCATCATAGTCTCCGTTGTGGAAGGAATCGAAAAAGGACTCACTGATTCAGTGGTTGTTGCAGTTTAGTGTTGAAGAAATAAAAAGACAAGATCATTACCTCCCTATTTTTGTGCCATTCAAGAACAATTTTCGAACTAAAGCGATTTGGATGGCGCTGTCACTCTTTCTTTTCGTCTTTGAAGTAGGGATGGACTAGTGCGGAGCGAAAACACGAATCCGATGCCCGTCGAGATCAGTCGCCACAAAGGTGTAGGCAAAGTCCATCGAGCACGGCGTTTGTAAAATGATGATGCCGCGTGTTTGCCACAAGTGATGTAGCCGATCTACTTCCGCTTGATCGTCTACGGTGATGGCCAGCTCACTCGCGCCCGTGGCGGCGGTAACTGTTGGTAAAACCTGCTCGCGTTTCCAAAGACCAAGCATGATGCCGCTGTCGAGCGCGAACATGGCGAAGGTGTCAGATGCCTCCACAGGAGCACGGCCGAGCATCTCCTGATAGAACGCCACGCTGGCGCGAGGATCAAGTACATAGAGCAAAACAAAGTTGGGATGTTTCATGATGATTCCTATTGATTGATTTGAGCTGAGGCAAAATGAACGCTGAGGTCGTGGCGTGCGCCGCCCGGTACAAAATACGAAGTACAAAGTACGGTATTCGACGGTCCGCTTTTTGCCTAGTTAGCGCTATCGGCCTCAGTCCTCGTTGTGTGAGGAATGCTTATGGTAATCAGGGCTACTGTCAGTTTTTGTCAGTAGTCAAGGAATCGGAATATTTTCTTGTTCGCGCCATTGTCGTAGTAAGGCATGGCGACGTTGCGGATAATGGAGAGGGTAGACCTCGAAGGCCTTGATGCGGTCCGTGCGAAAGTGGCGAATTTCTTGACGCAGTTCACACCAAGCGACCAAGACGCGAACGCGCTCGAAAAAACCAAGCGCGAATGGCCAAATCATGCGTTCGCTGGTATGCCCTTTCGCATCGACATACGACAATTTGATTTTGTGCTCTTGGCGAATTGCCGCACGCAATAAAGGCAGCGCCTCATCAAAATCGCTTGGCGGTGCATCGGGGCCAACCAAGAGCGCATTCGTATCAAGACTGAGCCGCAAGTCTGACGGCAATACCGCAGCGATCTTATCTAAGGCTGCTTTTGCAGCTTGGGCGAGATGCGCATCGCCGTGTTCAGCCACCCAGCGCGAGCCCAACACCATTGCCTCAATTTCCTCTTCAGAAAACATTAAGGGCGGCAGCATGAAGCCAGGTTTGAGGACGTAGCCAAGTCCAGCTTCACCGCTGATGTCTGCCCCTTGCTGTTGCAAGCTCGCGATGTCGCGATACACGCTACGTACGCTGATCTGCAATTGGTCCGCCAGAGTTTGCGCGGTCACAGGAAAGCGATAGGAACGTAAGAGTTGCAACAGGTCGAATAGTCTTTGAGTGCGTGACATGGCTAATTTTCGTTGCGAGAGCGATGATTCTAGCAGTATCGATTTCAATCAAGCGAGTGAGATGCAGCAAACGCTAAAATTTCGTCTGCAAGAAAATCAAACACCGTGCGGATTCTCAGATTGCTTTTTAGCTCACGATGGCTGGTGAGCCATACCGGCAGGTCGGGAATTTTCTGACCGACGTCGATGGCGACCAGTCCCTCATTCTGGCGCGCCAACCAGTGCGGCGCCACGCCAATGCCTAAACCTGCCTGCAGCATTTGCCAATTGACCAAATGATTGTCACAGCGAATATCAAAGTCATAGCGATCGATTTTGATGCCAGCTTCGCGGAAGCCTTGGACGAAGCGATCGGATTGATCTAGACCAATCCAACGATGTTCGCGCCAGTTGAGCTTCTTCCCTTCGCTGCGAGTGAATTGCTGCCGTTTGAGGTAGTGATGGTGCGCGTAAAAACCGATGCCCCAATCGCAGAGATGACGCGTGATTAAACCGCTTTGTTGCGGACGCATCATCCGAATCGCAATATCGGCCTCGCGCTCAAGTAAATTGCTGACTTGATTACTCGCGACCACTTCGATTTGAATTTCCGGGTGCTGCTCGGCGAGTTTGGCCAATATCTCCGGCAAGACAAAGGCCGCCACGGTTTCACTCGCGGTGATGCGCACCGAGCCGGCGAGGGCGAGACTTTGTTGGCTGATGGCCATTTCGACACCACGGGCGGCACTGAGCATGAAGCGCGCTGGTTCCAAGAGACGTTGTCCGGCTTCGGTCAATTCGAGACCGCGCGCGACGCGTTCAAACAAAGCCTGACCGCTGTTTTCTTCCAGTTCGCTGATCTGGCGCGAGAGCGTGGCTTGGCTGAGACCTAGCACTTCGGCGGCGCGGGTTAAGGACCCGTGTTCTGCCACAGCGATGAAGCTGCGCACGAGGTTCCAATCGCTATGTTGTGGATGAAATTGCGCTTTGTTCATGGCTCTGGACCTCTTGCTTGGGTTTGCATCCTAAAACGCGTAAGAAGCTTTAGACAAGCTTTTGCGCTATTCAAAAATGCATAGCTTCTATTCAGATCTGTCAATTGTAAATAGTTGTCCCCACGCGCACAATGCCCCTCATTCACAAGGTTACGCAACATCTCACAACATCTCACAACATTTCACAACGCTTACACCGCAGGAGTTCATGATGCAAACCATCGAGCGAGATACTCAATCCTTACCGAAATCCGCCGTGCCGACGGTATTGGTACTCGGAGCGGCCGGCCGCTTCGGTAGCGAGGCCTGCCTCGCCTTCGCCAAGGCAGGTTGGCAGGTCTATGCGCAAGCAAGAAAGGACTTGCCGAGATCTTTAGTGCAAGCGGTGCATTTCATCGAAGCAGATGCCCTCGATGTAGAGGGAATAGTGCGGCAGTTGCCCTCACCTCAGTCTGTGAAAATCATCGTGCATGCACTGAACCCAGACTATGCGCGTTGGGACAGCTTATTGCCGCCGATCACCGAGGCCGTGATTCAACTTGCCCAGCGCTGCGGTGCACGCGTCCTGATTCCGGGGAATGTTTACAATTTTGGTAGCGAGTTACCAGAGATGTTGACCGAGAGTACGCCCTTTGTGAGCAATACCGAGAAAGCGCGTCAACGTATCGCGATGGAACAGCGCTTTGCTGAGGCCAGTGGCCAAGGTATGACGGCGAGCATCATTCGTGCGGGCGATTTCATAGGGGGGCGTGGTACTTGGTTAGACATGGCGATTGCAAAATCGCTTAAGAAATCGGAATTCACGGTGATGGGGCCACAGCATTTGCCACATGCTTGGGCCTATTTACCAGACCTAGCGCGCGCCTTTGTCAAAGTGGCGGAGCATGATCATCAATTAGCCGCCTATGAGGTATTTCATTATCCTGGCATCACGGCTAGCATGAATGAACTGCAAGCGGCTTTTCAGCAGTTGTTGGGCCTGCCTTTGCAAGTTAAAACGATGCCGTGGACCTTGTTACATGTCGTCGCATTATTTTCTCCGCTGATGCGTGCAGTCTTGCCGATGCGCTATCTGTGGCAACGACCACATCGTTTATCCGGTGAAAAGCTCATGCGCTTAATCGGACCCTTACCGCAAGTGAGTTTGCAGCAAGCTTTGCGTGAGTACTTGCCGCAGGAGCCGAGTAAAGTGAATACGATTCAACAGAAAAAGACTCGCGATCAGCGCGCGCGTAGACAAAACTGGTCTGAGTTGTCGTCATAAAATAAAGAAGGCCTCGATGCAATGCTTGCGATCGAGGCCAAATGCGGTGTTTGGTTTGTTCTGAAGACTACGGCAACTCTTATCTTATTTAACTAAGTTGAACTTAGTTCAACTCAGTTCAACTCAACTCGCGTTTCATACTGTCGTGATTCAGTTCTTTTTCCCAATGCGAGACTACCACGGTGGCGACGCCATTGCCAATGAAGTTCGTCAGTGCCCGAGCCTCTGACATAAAACGATCGATACCCAAGATCAGCGCCAAGCCCGCCACAGGGATACTCGGTACCACCGCTAAAGTCGCGGCTAAGGTAATAAAGCCTGCACCGGTGACGCCCGATGCGCCTTTCGAAGTCAGCATCGCGACGCCGAGCATGGTCAACTGTTGTGTCATCGTGAGTTCGATATTCAGGGCTTGCGCAACGAAGAGCGCGGCCATGGTCATGTAAATATTGGTGCCGTCGAGATTGAAAGAATAGCCCGATGGAACCACTAAGCCGACCACAGATTTCGCACAACCGAGTTTTTCCAACTTGTGCATCAAGGGTACTAAAGCAGATTCCGACGAAGATGTGCCCAATACCGTCAATAATTCCTCTTTGATATAGCCGATGAATTTGAAAATGTTAAAACCGACCATCAGAGCAATCGCACCGAGGACGATGATCACGAACAAAATACAAGTCAAGTAGAAACTGCCCATCAATGCGGCTAAAGGCTTTAAGGAAGCAATGCCATATTTACCGATGGTGAAAGCCATCGCCGCACCGGCGCCGATCGGTGCCAATTTCATGATGACGTTCATCATGCCAAAGAAAATATGCGAAGCTTCTTCGATAAACATATGCACTGCTTGGCCCGTTTTGCCCATGCGCATCATGGCATAGCCAAATAACACGGCGACCAACAAGACCTGCAAGAGATCGCCTGAACCTGTGAAGGCGTCCGTAAAAGTCTTAGGGATAATATGAAGCAGGAAATCGGTCGTACTTTGTTCCGAGGCAGCCTTGGCATAATTGGCGACCGCCTTTGCATCGAGTGTGGCAGGATCCACATTAAATCCTGCACCAGGTTTGAGGACATTCACCACAATCAAACCAATTGCCAAAGCCAAGGTCGAAACGACTTCGAAGTAAATTAGCGCTTTGCCGCCAACCCGTCCGACTTTTTTCATATCGCCAGCGCCAGCAATTCCCAGTACCACGGTACAAAAAATAATCGGGCTAATCAACATTTTGACTAAGGCGATAAAGCCATCGCCCAAGGGCTTCAGCTTAACCGCGCTCGCTGGCGAGAAATAGCCAAAAAGGCCGCCGCATACAATTGCAAGTAGGACCCAAAAATACAAATGGCCGCTGAGTTTTTTCATAGTCTGCTCCGGTGGTGTGGATGTTGGCGCTCATCCTTGGATGCGCTCTTCTGGAATGAATCGATCGGGAATGAGAGGCCTGGCTTACATAAGCAGCAATGCCGCTCAGCGCGATGTTGACCTCTTATTGTTGGGTCGCATTATCCGAGGCTGGAGCATGGCGGTCTATTGTGGAAAACCGCAGAAAACCTAGTCCGTTTGTTTTAAAACAAATGTCAAACATCTTTGAAAAAGCGCAGTTGAAGCCATGGAATGTGCACTTCGTCGCAATCCTGTTCACCCTAAGTTGATCGATCTATACACTGTGCAACCATAGTAGATCGGCGTGGAAATCACTCCCGAACTACATCAATTTGCTGATGAAGAGGGGCTGAACTTGGTAACCCATTCTGGTTAATAACAATGGGCACCAATAAAACAGCTGATCTTGAAATCAATTCAAACTAACACTCAATTGAGGAAATATCATGAACAACTCTGGCTCTTCTAATCCTTCTTTGCTCCGCTCCCTCTTGCGTCGTGCACCCTTGGTGTTGGCATGCGCCTCATTATTTGCTCTTGGTGGTTGCGCCATCATCATCGCCCCGGACGGCAGCGATGCACGTTTCGAATCTGCGTGGAGTGTGAATGCCATCAAAGGCAATAATGAGATCGCGACGGAAAAACGGGCAGTGGCGGGCGTAAATCAATTGAGCGTGAGTGGTCCATTACAAGTGGAAGTTAAGGTGGGGTCTGCTGCTTCCATGGAAATCGTAGCCGACAGCAATTTATTGAGCTTGGTGCAGACACGCGCCGACGGTGCAACGCAGAAGATTTGGATTGATGAACGTTTCAATAGTCAAAATCCAATTCGCGTCATTTACACAGTGCCACAATTGACCGAAGTCGCTTCGAACGGCTCGGGCCGTATGACGATCAGCGGTTTGAATGGTAACTACTTTAATTTGAGTAATCATGGTTCACGTGCGATTACCTTGAACGGACAAGTGGCACGACTCGATTTGACATCGACTGGTTCTGGTCGTATCAATGCGACGGGTTTGTTGAGTAGTGATGCCAAAGTCCGTGTGCATGGCTCCGGTTCCACTGAGCTCGGCACCGTCAACGGCAGTCAGCTCGATGTGACTTTGCATGGTTCAGGTTCATTGGCAGCAAGCGGTAATGTGCGTAATCTCAATGTCCAAACCCATGGTTCTGGTTCGGCTGAATTGTCAGCTGTAAAAAGTATCTCGGCTGATTTGAATAGCTATGGCTCTGGCGGCATTTCCGCAGGCGTTGAGCAAAGTGTGAATGCGCAGTCAAATGGTTCTGGTCGCGTCACCGTGTATGGCAACCCAGCCCAACGCAATGTGAACGGCAAGCGCGTTAGTTTTATGTAACTGTTAGTGGTGTTGGGCGGCGATCCAAGCGTAGTGCATAACATCCGTACGCCGCGAAGCGCACTAAAATGAAAGCGACCTCTGTATGCTCCCAAAGAGCTTGCAGGTCGCTTTCTGCATTTTCAGGATTGCTTAAACGGGCGTCGACGATGCGTTCTTGTATCGAGTAGCCGCGCAACACAACATGCGCAGCGAGATAGGCCAGATCACTTGCTCGTGCCGAGATCTGTACGCTGCTGTGGTCGATCTCGCCCTGATCGTGGGCAAAGACAAAGATGGGACCATATTCACGATAAGGGCCATGCTTCTCGAAGGGGCAGTAACTGGCCAAGATCAAAGCCTCACCTGCTTTCGCACGACGGAGACTATCACGGCAGGGTTCCCCACCTCTTGCGACGATGTGTTCAACAGCTTGTCCGAGATCATCGATGCCTTGTTGACGCACTTGTTGCAAAAAGTCTGGGCGGATCGGGGTGATGGGGTGTTTTAAATAAAACATGCTTTTCCTGTAAATGACGTGAAGGTTTTGGATGGGTTTGTCGCGCTAATTCCGAAGTTTGTCTGTTCGCACACCTTATTTCTCGCCACTTTCGGACATCAAATTCCCCATCTTATCGAGTCCATCAGATTTGAGCGGCAAGGCAGAGCGTGCGCTCAGCCGAGTCTGTTACAAGTTTTTACCAAGCTTTTGCTCCTGTTACTAAAAGAGACGTGCCTTATTGCTTGACTGCGAATATGCTTAGCACATTCATTTTTGCAGTGAGGGAAGACCATGTTGCGATTCGCGCAAAGCACTGAGCCAGCACAAGCTCATTTACCGGAAATGCCAAGCGATCCAATGCGCTCAAGTGCGCGCCGTCTGCTAAAGCGTAGTGCGCTCACGATGGCGGTCTTGCTTTTGGCGGCGTGCGCTAGCACTGAGAGTAACAAGGTGAAGGGTGACCAAACACAGGTATCTCAATCCGCAGAAGCGGCTTTTCCAATCGCGAAAACCTCTTACTTCGCGGAAGCAAAAGTCGAGCCGACCATACTGCTCAACCGCTTAACTTGGGGCGCGAATGCGAGCAGCTTGCAACAGATGAACGCGCTTGGCATGGACGCCTATTTGCGGCAGCAGTTGCAAGCGCGTAGTGCTCAATTGCCAGCTGCAGTGCAAGAGCAAATTGCGCAGATGACGATCTCGCAGAAGCCGTTTGAGCAGATGATGTTAGATTTAGAAGCGCAAAGAAAAGCCGCGGCAGCAGTGAAAGGCACCGACGATAGTTTGAACAAAGCCTACCAGCAAGAACTGACGCGCATGGCGCGCGAGGCAGCGACGCGTTCTTTGCTACGTTACACCTACTCTTCGAACCAATTGTTGGAGCAGATGGATTGGTTTTGGATGAATCACTTCAATGTCTCGATCCGCAAAGAAAATTTGCGCGCGATGGTGGGTGATTTTGATGAACGTGCGATTCGTCCCCATGCCCTTGGCAATTTCAAAGATCTTTTACGGGCAAGCTTGGCGCACCCAGCCATGTTACGTTACCTCGACAATGAGCATAATGCGGTCGGCAAGATTAATGAGAACTATGCACGTGAGCTGATGGAGTTACACACCATGGGCGTGGGCAGCGGCTACACCCAAGCCGACGTGCAAGAGCTAGCGCGTGTGCTGACCGGAATTGGCATGCGGTGGCGTTTGGAGAAACGTCGTGGCAATGAAGGAAATCTTCCGCTTGGCCCGTATCAATTGGCGGTGATGGATACGAAACGCCACGACTTCGGCGACAAAGTGATTTTGGGCGTTACGATCAAAGGTAGCGGCCCGGCTGAGGTGGAGCAAGTCTTGGATCTCTTAGTTCGACAACCCGCCACCGCGCGCTTTATCAGCAAAAAAATGGCGCTCTATTTTGTCTCCGACACACCTTCCGAAGCCTTGGTTGAGCAAATGGCGCAGCGTTTTCTGCAGACGCGTGGTGATATTCCCTCGGTATTAAAGACGATGTTTGATAGCCAGGAGTTCATCGCTTCGTTGGGCAAGAAATTCAAAGATCCGATGCACTATGTGATCTCTTCGGTGCGTATGGCGTATGACGACAAATTGATCGTGAACACCGGCCCGATGTTGAACTGGTTGAACACGTTGGGACAAACACCAAACGGACATTTGACACCAGACGGTTATCCCCTAAACGAAGTAGCTTGGTCTAGCCCCGCGCAAATGACCAGTCGTTTTGACGTTGCTAAATTAATCGCGCGTGGCGCACCGAATCTCTTCAAGCCTGAGAGTGATGACGGTAAAAATGAAGCGCTGAACCAGCAAGCGCGTGAATTAGCCAAACCCTCTTTGGCACAGAGTACCTTCGTCAAACAATGGAGCCAGCAATTCAGTGGTAACTCGCGCGAAGCGATGAGCCAAGCCGCTTCAGCCCAAGAGTGGAATGCGTACTTCCTTTCGACGCCAGAGATGATGCGTCGTTGAGAGTGATGGAAATCAAACAATCGAAAAGCTTGTAAAGGAATGCAAATGAATCGTCGTGAGTTATTAAAGGCCTTGGCTATGTGCGGCGCTGGCGCTGGTTTAAGTACGATCTCAGCCCAACTGTTGGCCGCCCCAGCGACGCAGAACCGCTTGTTGTTGGTGTTCTTACGGGGTGGTTATGACGCCAGCCATTTGTTGGTGCCAACCTCGAGTTCTTTCTATTATGAGTCGCGTCCTAATATCGCGATCGCCAAGCCGAGTCAGGATGCGCAGAGCGCTTTAGAGTTGAACGCCGATTGGGGTTTGCATCCAGCATTAAAGGACACCATCTACCCTTTGTTTAAAGCAGGTGAAGCCGCCTTCATTCCGTTTGCTGGCATCGATGATTTGTCGCGTAGTCATTTTGAGACGCAAGACAGTATCGAAATGGGGCAAGATCTCAACGGCTCGCGCAATTTTCAATCTGGTTTTTTGAATCGTTTGATGGGCCAGCTGAATGCGGGATCAGCCATGTCATTTACCGATCAACTTCCTATCATCATGCGTGGCGACGCGAAGGTCGCTAACACGGCTTTGCGTACCATTAACAAGTCGAATATGGATGAGAAGCAAAGCAAGATCATCGCGCAAATGTACAACAATACCGCGCTTGAAAAACAAGTCAGCGATGGCTTCACCGTGCGTGGCGAAGTGGTACGTGATATGCAGATGGAAATGCAAAACAATGACGGTAATCGCAATGCTATCACCACTAAAGGATTTGAGTTAGAAGCGCGACGCATTGCCAAGATGATGCGTGAAAAATATGCCTTGGGTTTCATTGATGTCGGTGGTTGGGATACCCATGTCAATCAAGGTGCCGCAACGGGGGCTCTAGCCAGCAAGTTTGAAGAACTAGGACGAGGTCTTGCAGCGTACAAAGCGGAGATGGGTTTAATGTGGAAAAACACCACCGTAGTCGTCATCAGTGAGTTTGGCCGGACCTTCCGAGAAAACGGAAAGGCCGGTACCGATCATGGTCATGGCAGTGTGTATTGGGTTTTGGGTGGCGGCATTAAGGGTGGCCGTGTGTTGGGTGAACAGCAAAAATTGCAGGCCTCAACCCTATTCCAAAATCGTGACTATCCCGTCTTGAATGAATATCGTGCTGTGCTCGGCGGCATTTTTTCTAGTGTGTATGGATTGAACGCTTCTCAGCTTGAGCAGGTTTTTCCGAGAGTGAAGCCGCGTGATCTCGGTTTAATTTGAGTCGGCTATTTTTGATCACGGCCTATTTTTGCGAGCTTACGTCTTAAGAGCTAACAGTGAAGAACTCACAGTTAAGAGATCGCAGTTAATAGCTCACAGTTAATCGACTCACGTTGGCGTGGCGCTCAGTTGAGCTTGCAGCCACGCCTTTGCCTCGTCGATGGCGCTAAAAATTTGGTTCGGCAATATCCCTTCGAAAATGGCACGATACCGCGCCCGCAACAAGACATAGCCTTCAATCTCGGGGGCGATCACCCATGCAAGCGCTTTCAGATGTGAACAGTCGGGATTCGTAGGGATGGCGTTTCTGCCGGCTTCAAGTACATCAATACAGGATACTAAAGTGTCCTCGATCACGACCAAGCTGGCCCAGTCCCCGGTATCGTTGAGTTGCCTGACGAAGCTTTGGCTATATTCGTGATTGGCTTGGAACTGTGCCATAGTCCAAGAACCCCGCACATACGAGATCAAGATCCGATCATCGATTTGAGTGGTAACGATACGGTCAATATGATCATGGGCTTGCATAGATGCTCCAAGTTGACACATGGGATACGGACAGCCGCGATACCAACTCGCAGCCAAGTTCAGCGTGGTCGAGTCTTGATCGCCGAGAATGGAATATTCTGTACTGCATAATGCTTAGAATCTTTATAGTCGTAGTGCCACCATTCTTCGGGATACACAAAAAAGTCGCCTTTGCGTTCCATCGCTTGTCGCAGCAAATCACGCAGTTTGCGCTGCTGTTCGGTACCACCGGTATAGGTGACAAAAGAACGTTCGCTCATTTCATCGTAGTCGCCAGGCATGGAGACAATCTTGCCGCTTGCCAGTTCGTATAAGCTAATGTCAACCGCGCAGCCACGATTATGTTTCGAACCCACCGCTGGGTCGGCTACAAACATCTTTTTATCAGCAGGGGTGATATCCCAAAAAATTTTGGTGATGGCCCACGGTCTGTAAGCGTCATGAATCACGATGCCATAGCCTTGCGTTTTGAGCCAACGATGTGCCTCGATCAATGCCATTGCCGCTGGTCGTTGTAAGAATGCGCGCGCCTCCGGATACACCGGCTTGCCAACAAAGTTATTCGCTGTGGCATAGCGGATATCGAGTTTGATACTAGGGTCCAGTTTGACCAGCTCCACTAAGTCACTGCGTCGCGTCGGTCCCTGCGATTTTGGCGGACTATCTTGGGCACTTACAGTGAGATGCACACACAAGAACAGCGAGAGACTGAATTTAAAGATCGAAGACATCATGATGAGCGGCACCGGGTGGAGACGAGGAAAGTATGGATTAGCATGCCCTGAGTAGATCGATTTGCCCAGCGCGGTTGAGTGACTTTTACAACAAAGCAAGCATAGAAATGCAATATTTCTTTTCGGAATTGTTGCTCAGTGCTAAGGTTTTGCTCATGGAGTATCTGAAGCAGATCCCATTACGATCGTCCATTGACACCTTCCATTACTGACCCGATAGGAGCAAGCATGAGCAAGAAATTCGTACTCGCCAGCAGTTTGATCTTGATGTCCTTTTCCGCATCCGCCAGCGGCTTATCGTGCGATGAACTGAAATCCACCATCGAGAAAAAATTAGAAGGCAAAGGCGTCAAAGGCTATACCCTCACTGTTCTCGATAAAGCCGCAGAAAGCAAAGCACGTGTGGTGGGTAGTTGCGAGGGGGGGAGTAAGAAGATTGTTTATGAAAGAAAATAAATAAGCTAAGTGGCGCTTATTTGCGCTTATTTCTGTTTTCTTTTGTTTTACTGGAGAAGGACAAACCAATTCGTTTTGGTTTGTCCTTTTTGCTTTTTCTTGAGACCGAACGCCTACTTCTTACGCAAATCATCTATTAAACGACCAGCCGCTTTGGCGGCTTCTTCGTGGCTGACTTCTGACCATGATTCGTTTAAGGCTTCTTGCTGCCATTGTTGAATAGGTGCTTGTTGCAGCATGTGCTGTACATAGGCCCCAGCTTTGGCATTGACTGGTAAGCCATAAGTTTGGATGCGGAAGATCACGGGGGCGAAGAAGGCGTCGATGGCGGTGAAGCGGTCGCCTGCTAAGAAAGGTCCGCCGAACTTGTCGAGACCTTCGCTCCATAATTCACTAATACGCGCCAAATCGCTTTTCACACCTTCAGGGATGGCGTCGATATGAATGCGCAGGCCGACGTGCATCGGGCACACACCGCGTAAATTGCTGAAACCAGAATGCATCTCGGCGGCAGCGCAACGGGCCCAGATTTTTGCTTTGTCTTCACTTGGCCACACGCCGGGATGGCGATCGGCCAAGAATTCGGTGATGCCGAGAGAGTCCCACACGATCGTTTCACCATCGTGCAGGCATGGAACTTTTCCCGCTGGATTGAATTGTCGAAAGCTGGCCCAATTGCTCGGCGCTTCGAAGTTCACGACCTTCTCTTGAAAAGGAATATTCAGCGCGCGCATCAAAGCCCAAGGACGTAAAGACCATGAGGAGTAAGTTTTATTAGCGATGTAGAGTGTGTACATATTGTGATTTTCTTCGAATGAGAGACAGATTGAGAGCGATAAAAGGTGTCAGTAACACTAGCATAATCCAATCAAACGATCGGTGTGGAAAATTGTTTGCGGTAAGCAGTGGGCGAGGTTTGTGTAATGCGTCGGAAATGACGACGGAAAGATTCCTCTGAGCCAAAACCCGTCATCTCACTGATTTGTGCAAGACTATGCTGTGAACTCTCCAGTAAATCTTTCGCGCAAGCGACGCGTTCACGCAGCAACCATTCATAGGGTGAAAAACCGGTCAGCTCGCTAAAATGTCTTTGCAGGCTGCGGGTGCTCATGGCGGCTCGCTCAGCCAAGTCAGCTAGGCGGTAATCGAGCTCGGGGCGTTGGCGTAATTCATCGAGCAATTTACTCAAACGACCTCGCTCATCTTCTGGCACTGGGCGTGGTACAAATTGCGCCTGACCGCCTTCGCGATGTGGAGGGATCACCAAACGCTGCGCGACCAAGTTGGCGACCTTGACGCCATAGTCTTTACGTACTAAATACAGCAGCATATCCAAGCCTGCGGCGGATCCCGCTGAAGTAATGACTTGTCCTTGATCGATATACAAAGCATCGGCTTCCACTTGAACTTGCGGATAGCGTTTGGCTAAGGTCTCGGCATAGCGCCAATGGGTGGTCACGCGCTTACCATCCAAAATTCCAGCCGCCGCTAATACAAAAACACCTGAGCAGATACTGCAGAAACGCGCGCCCCTTTGATAGGCGCTGCGAATTTTTTTGATTAAAGCGTGGGGAACCTCCACCTCAGCACCACGCCAACCCGGGATGATGATGGTGTCGGCATGGTCAAACAATCGCAAAGTGTAAGGCGCCTCGACCGTAATGCCGCCAGCAGCGCGTATTTTGCCGGGCTCTGCAGCACAGACGTCAAATTGATACCAATCGACGCCGAGCTCAGGTCGATCAAGCGCGAATACTTCAACGGTGCAGCCAAATTCAAAGGTGCACAGTTGATCATAAGCGAGTGCGACCACGCGGTGTTTTGCGGCTTGAACAGGCGCCTGAGTTTGCTTGAGCTGATTTCGCATGTTGCTGTGTCTCTGTCAAACCGATGTGACTTGTGTATGGTTGGTTTGTAGATTGTCTGTAGATCTTGTGGCGTAATCTGCATGTTAGCACTGATTTAGCCAAAACGTATGCACCTGCCAAGTTGGTATCGAATAGCGTGGCGTTGACCACCTTGTGCTCCGAAAAAACGAGATGCAAATTTTGAACTACAATCGTGCTAAGGTAGTGGCTCAACGTGAGCAAAGCGCTTGGCACTACTGATTCATGTAACTATTCCGCTGCAACTCCGCTAAAACCTAGTTAAAACACAACGTAAAACTAGTTACCGAAAAAAGGAAGTTTCCATGCACGTATTACCACTCTATGCCGCTGTCTTAGGATTGATTTATGTTGGACTCAGTTTCCGCACGATCGGCTTACGTCGCAAGCTGCGACTTTCACTCGGTGATGGTGGCGACAAGGCCTTAAATCGCGCCATTCGTGTGCATAGCAATTTTGCTGAATACGTGCCACTCGCCTTGATTTTGTTGTTCCTGTTGGAATCGCAGGCTTATTCACGCGTCTTAGTCCATATCTTTGCGAGCATGTTGGTAGTGGGACGAGTTCTGCATGCTTATGGCGTCAGTCAGTTGAAGGAGAAGTTGATTTTTAGAACGACGGGCATGTTGTTAACTTTGTTCTCCCTCATTTTTACTTGCCTCGTCTTGTTGTACACTGTGTATGAGGGCACCGCGGTGTAATGATTCACTTGTGGGCGCTCTTGTAAGAAGGAGCGCCACGACAACATCACTACTACAAGAATCAATGGCGCCATCACACAAAATCAAAAAATGGGAGACTCAAGATGAATCTACGAACAATACTTGTCGGAACTTTGTTAGGAAGCCTTAGCATGGTCGCATCAGCGCAAAACGATTGGAAAGCAAGTGCGACTGAGGTGAAAGCCAACCATCCCTTAGTACAACAATTCCAGGGCTGTGTCAGTGCAGTAGGTCTGAACGTCGAGCTGCCTCTGCTAGAGAAAGCACCTAAGCTCGATCCTAAAGCCACCTACTTGCGTCTCAATGACGTGGGACGTATCCGCGATGGTTACATACACACGCTGTATGTCAGCCAAGATCAGAAGACCATGTACATCATTCAAGCGGGCGGCTTGGCGGGGACTCAAAAAATGTTTGGTCCCCTCGATGCAGCGATGAAATGTCCAAAAAATCCTGACGCGAAGTAGCTCGCGACAAAATTATCTTCGCTTGATGGCGGTTGTCACCGACAAGAGCATTTTCCTCAAAGCTGGTACTGCGGTGACTGAATGCGCCGCAGTATAATGCGCACTTTTTGAATCTCTCGCACCATCATGGAACTCGCCTTGCAATTTCGTAGAGCCACCCTCGCCGACGCCGCCGCCTTAGCCGACATCGCTCGAGAAACCTTCGTCGATACTTATGGACCGTATACCGATCCCGAAGACGTGCGTCTGCATTGCGAAAAATCCTTCAGTGTCGAACAACAAAGCAAAGAAATTGCCGACCCCAATTATCACGTGCTGCTGTGCTACCAAGACGATCAACTGATCGCCTTCACGCAGGTCGTCAAACGTGATCCGCCAGAATGCATCAAACAGGACAATACGATTTGTCTGTATCGCTATTACGTCAAAAAAGCATGGCACGGCAAAGGGATCGCTACGCCGCTATTAGAACAAATCGAACAACTCGCCCGCGATGCCGGCGCCAACTATCTCTGGCTCAGCATGTGGGCCCCGAACCAACGCGCCAAAGCTTATTATCTCAAAGTGGGTTTCGAGGAAGTCGGCTTGATGGAGTATCACTTCGGCACCAAGGTTGAGCAGGACTTGGTGTTGATGAAGGCGCTGTGAAAAATTTGATCAAGAAAGAATATCGATGTTGAAGAATTTGCAGACGAAAGACCGTGCGCTATTTCTATTATTTGCGATCTTTTCAGCTGTTTGGCTGATCCTTGCTGTGGGCGCGGTTCTATTTCGTCAGGCCGATCATGCAGTGATTCAATCCTTGGCGGTGCCGCTTGTGATATTCGGCACCATCAGTCAACCGCAAGCGTTCAATGATCCCAGAGGCTTCTTTCTGCAAGCTTGGCCGGTAGTGACTAAGGCCTGTTATACGTTGGCACTAATAGCCTTAGCTTTCCCACTGTGGGCCTTTTTGCTCAAGTAGACATCACGAAGCCGAATGGACACTCAAAGAAAAATCGACCCGCTAAGGCGAACAACACTGAAAGTGCTAGGGATTACATCGCTTGCACCCTTGCAAGTACATGCGATAGATGAGGGTTTTATTCTGCATGCTAGGTCCTTGTACGATCCATTGACCATATTTTTGGCGGACCTGCTCAAACGGGCTTACGCAAAGCTTGACGTGGCGGCCAACGTAAAGCCGTTAGAGGTTGGGCGAGCAATGCAGAAGCGGACATTCCCGGGGATGCCAAAAACGGCCAAGAAGTACGCCTTCGCAGGGATTACGTGGTCGTATAGTAAAACACCGAATATTCCTGATTTGGTAAGGCTTGAAGCGGCCATTTTTGTTGACGAAGTTGCTATCCTCGTTCGTAAGAAGAGCTTGGGAGAACGCCAAACCCAAGCTCTCGGCAATCTAAAAATATGTGCCGACAAACAGCTCTCGGATTCGGAACTTTTTATTGATTCAACTCGAACAGTCAAGATCCATAGTTTTAGATCGATCCGCTCATCTTTTGTGCAATTGAAGAACGGCGAATGTGATGCCGTAATTGCCAGTAAGGTTTCAATCGAATGTGAGTTGAAACGATTTGCCGCAAGAGCTCAATTAGATCCTAAGGACTTCGTTGAATTACCAAATGTCAGTTGGAAACTGCCTGTCTATCATTTTCTTTTCTCAGAGTCTGCTGAGTTTTTGCCAAGTCTACAAACTGTCATTGCAGATGAATCTTGGTCCGTTATGCAAAGGCAGGCTATAGAGCAATTCAAGACATCATTACCTGCAATTGCTGGCAGTGCGGATAGCCTTGCGACGACCCCAGAAGATTTTTATCCGCTTCTGACGATGCGACCACTTCCTTATTCCATGGCGATCACACATCAGGGGGCAATTGATGCAGGGTGGTTATCGAATGAATATACAACTTTAATAGTTCTGCTAGAAGGTGGATGGTCTTGGAACAAACCTGGTTTCCAAACGACTTACCAAGAACTTTTGAAAGAACTCAGTGATTTGCAAAACCAAAGTTGGGATCAATATACTTACCCAGCACTACATGAGGTTTATTCAAAGCCCTTGTCTCAACGTAAAACGATGTTTTCGGGAAATGTGGAATATGCCTATGTGTGGGAGCTGGCTCGACACATCAATCTTCAAGACTTTTATGAGGTGCTGAGCTTTTACGAGTCGACCCTAGGTCAAAAGTTTCTCAAATTTCTCGATTTCTTGGTTCGAAGTTTGCAGCAA
Organism: Undibacterium cyanobacteriorum; assembly: GCF_031326225.1. Lineage (GTDB taxonomy): Bacteria > Pseudomonadota > Gammaproteobacteria > Burkholderiales > Burkholderiaceae_D > Undibacterium > Undibacterium cyanobacteriorum. The sequence goes on from NZ_CP133720.1 coordinate 218,622, forward strand.
CTTCGTATTGCTAAAAGCAAACAGGAGTTAGGGTTTCCAAGTTCCCCTGAGGTTAGCCAAAAGACTGATTGGAACGGTTCTCAGCACGAATTTGAACGGCTCTCCTTCGAAATTGTCGCTGGTCATAAAGATTACGCTTATTACCTCAATTATGCGCATCTAGTACCCGGTCTTTTGGAGAAATTTACTTCTCTAATGACCGATAGTGAGAAAGCAAGTGCATTGACGTTTTTGCAGTCGAAGGCGGCAAGGGGCGAGATCGAAGCCTACGGTAAGTCTTTTTGGGCACCAATCGGACAAGCGCTTGTTGATGCAGAGCGTAAGAGTGGATTGAGTGAAAAAATAAAGGGGCTGAAATCCAAGTGGGCCTATCGAAAGTAGATTGTGCGGCCATTCGGTAGCAATGGTGTATACAGCGCATGTTGCTCAATGCTCGATTCCACAGCATTACAGAAAATTTGTAGGTTGGTGCTGAGCAAAGCGAAGCCCAACGCTCTGCCATCCCCGGCGCACATCAAAAGTTGGGCTTCATTGCATTCAGCGCCAACCTACGTCATCGCCTTGAGGCTCACGACTCTTCGTTCACTTTCAAGGTCATCTCAAGTTACATTCATCGAAAAATATTTCGCCTCAAATTGCATGCCCTTCCTCAAATAGAAGCGATGCGCTGCTATAGTTGCTCAAATCTGCTGATTGGCGTATCCATGCTATCCCTTTTCAATCAAATTCTTACAAACCCAATTCCGACAAGCTCGGATGTTCATCAGGCCGACGACCTTGTGGCCAACGGAATAAGCGTCGTTGTTCATTGATGGCGAGGTCGTTGATGCTGGCGTAACGTTTCTGCATCAGGCCATTATCGGCGAATTCCCAGTTTTCGTTGCCGTAGGAACGGAACCAATTGCCATCTTGATCGCACCATTCGTAGGCAAAGCGTACTGCGATGCGGTGGCTGTCATAGGCCCACACTTCTTTGATCAAGCGATATTCCATTTCCTTTTCCCATTTGCGGGTCAAGAATTCGCGGATTTGCTCGCGTCCTCGAATAAATTCATTGCGGTTACGCCACTGGCTATCGTGCGTGTAAGCCAGGGCCACGCGTTGCGGATCGCGCGAATTCCATGCATCTTCAGCAAAACGCACTTTTTGTATGGCAGTCTCTAAATTAAAGGGCGGTAAAGGTGGGCGGGCAGCTTCTGTGACTGTTGCGTCGACGGAGTTCATAGAGTTTCCTTTCTAGGGCATACGTATTTTAGAGATCGAGGCTGAGCGAGTCGCCAAGGGCGCGCGAAACGCACGGGCAAAACAGCTTCTCGGTTTGTTTCTGATGAGCGTCTAATACAGCATCGCGGTGATCGACTTCGCCTGCCAATACCGGAATCGCACAGGTGCCGCATTGTCCTGTGCCGCAACTGGAAGCGACTGGAATCTCGGCAGCTTCTAAGGCCTGTAGCACAGTTTGATCCGCGCTGACTTCGATACTGCGTTGCGAGCGGCGTAAATGCAAAGTGATCGGTTTTTCATTGCTGATGGTGGTTGGTGTGAAGCGTTCGATATGCACACGCGACGGATCGATCTTCATTTGTCGCGAGAGTTGTAGCAACTCATCCAACATCGCTTGCGGACCGCAGGCATAGATGTCTGACGCATCGTCTAATGTTTCCAAAATTTCGGACATCGACAAACGCTGACCTTGATCACTGGCATAGCGCCGCAACGAAGTGCCAAATTCTCGCGACAAACGCCCGCCATAGGTCATTTCATTCTGCGAGCGTGCCGCGTAATGCATGGTGAATGGAACTTGCTGGGCCGCTAGTTGTTGGGCAATTGGTTTGATCGCCGTGATGCCGATTCCACCCGCAATTAAGACTGCAGGGCGACTCGGCTTTTGGGTAACAAAATAATTGCGTGGCGGTGCGGCAAGCAAGCGGCGTCCCAAGCTGTAATGCTCGTGCACGAAGGCCGAACCGCCTTCTCCCTCCGTTTGCAAGCGTACAGCGATTTCATAAATGTCGCGCCGTGCTGGATTGGAGGCGATCGAATAGTGGCGTAAGGCGGCTTTCCCATTCTTCAGCAACACAGGCAAGGCAAGATGCGCACCACCATCGACGGGCGGCAGATCTTGACCATCAACGGCACGCAATTCAATCGCCCGCACTAAAGGTGTGAGTTGACGTACGCCGCTGACGATCAAGTCTAAAGCGGGTATCGCATGATCGCTCGGGCCACTGATGAATAGTTGATCAAGCGCCGCTTGCTCGCCATGTGTTTGCTTGACCTCAGTCGTTTTCACTAATTGAGTTTTGAGATCAGCGATCTCTGCTTGCATCGGCCCGACGAGAGTATCGATGTCGTTTTCGGTGTAACGAGCTGTAATGTGTTGTGGGCAGTTCCAATCCCAGGCCTCAACGCGAATCAGAAATGCACGTTCAATGCGCGCACGGTAGGCGGGCATTTCGAGACCGGCAATCACATCAGGCGCTTCACGTTCATGCACGATCTGCACACGTCCCCAAATCTTGAGACGGCGCTTTTCTTTGTAGTCCATCAAAATCAAAGCGATGCGATCATTCGCTAATAAATTGCCGACGCTGATGTATTGACGATTCCCGCTAAAATCGGCAAAGCCTATTGTGTGCGCATCCAAGACTTTGAGAAAACCTGCGGGGCCGCCACGGTGCTGCACATAAGGCCAACCATCTTCATTCACGGTCGCTTGATAAAAGCTGTCACGCGCCTCGATAAATTCCGCTTCGCGTTCAGTGATTTCCGCACGCGCATCCTCCGCCAATTCAAAGCCTTGATTCGCCTCGCGGCTACGATACAGACTCTGCGCCGCTTTGACGCTAGGAGTGAAGCTGATTGATGCGAAGGCGCGTGGCATGATGAACCTCGTGAGGATAAAGAAACTTCTAAGAATGAATGTGGGTTTGTTTTAATAGTCAGCAGGTAAGTGTCCGGTCAGCTTCGAATAAGAGCGCAGCTTGGCGCGATTCTGATGCGCTAGCGCTCCCTCGCCTAGGCGAGCAGCACGGCGCGCGTCAACTAAGAAATTCGCGTTACGAAAAATCTGCGCGAAGCGCGCGTTTTTCATATCGCGTTGGTAGAGGCGCGAACGTAGCGATAACTGTGCTAGTTGCACCACGCCGTGCTGGCGACTGAATCGGGCAAAATCGTGGTAACGAAAAGCCTCTTCAACATAACGATCGCTATGACGGATAAAGGCGTCCATCACTTCATACACTAACTCTGCTAGGCGATCGCGATTCAACACCAGCGTGATTTTGATGGCATCGAACTCGGCAAAATCGCCCTCCAAGGAGCGAGCTAATGGCATAGGGCCGAGTGCGAGTTTGATCAAGTAGTCATCCGCGTTGAGACGTGTGAACGTCTGCAATTGCATAGCACGTTGGGCGAAGCGTAGTTGGCTCAGCGTCGCGGCAATCGAAGCTTCGACGGTTTGCTTTTCAACCCTTGTTTCATCGGTGATTTCGGCAGTGCTTAAAAACGACTCCTGCGATCGCAAAATGTCGATATCGAGATGATTACTCAGCGCGGCGCTATGCGCGGTTTTTCCACTGCGTGTAGAGACGCGAATCTGCAAGAGTTCACGCACTTCGTGCTCGCGCGCTTTCTTCCACGCCAACATCGCAGTCGCTACGATTTCGGAATCAGGCGTATCGCTATCGATACGCCATTTGCGTCCATAGACCAACTTCTGCGGACGAATCAGATTGCCATCCTCATAGTTTTCACGCCCGATCAAACCAATCTGCAAATAGATGCCGTGCTGATCTTCATGGCAGAACAACAGGCTGTGTTGATCCAAGCTGATATGAGCAGCAATCGCGCTCACCGAAGCAAGTGTGTGGTGATAGGTTTGGTAATGTTGCGGCACGACCTCGCGCCCATCTGGCAATTGCACACGAGGTGCGAGTGCCATGGTTCTGCGCGTCGCCGGTGCAGTAGAACTGCGAGTAATGCTACGAAGTGCGAGAGACATGATGGGCCTTGTTCGTGAGAGTGGTTTATCGGATTGTGGTTAGTTCAGCGGCATCGATCTAGACTTGATCGCGTTTGGGTTTGAATTTTTGCCAGAGAGCGTCCAGGCTCAAAACTTGTGTTGGCAGACAGCTCAATAGCGCCAATAGCAGCCCCCATTCCAGATGATCATTTAATGCAACGGGCATCTCGTTGATGACGTGGTAGTAAGACACAACGGCCGCGATGTTAAACGCGAACAGGATACTCGCTGCTGATTTGCGCCATAGACCCAGCACAAGTAGCGTCGTACCCATGAGTTCGATACCTGTGGCGAGACTTGCGGCGATCGCAGTGCTGGTTGAATCCGCGATACCATCTGAGAGAAAAGGCACACGATATTCTTCAGCGAACATCGACAGTGTCATGTCCCAGTCACGGGTTTTGCTGTAGCCCGCCAAGCCAAAGACCTTCGCCACATATAAACGCGCGGCCAGTTCTGCTAACGGTAATAAACCGTGGCTAATCCGCGAGAGTTGTTTGCTGATTTGCATGTCTTCTCCGTTCAATGTGTACAGTGAAAGTGTTTATTTCGCGAGTAAGCGCGCTAAATCGCCACTCTGTTCAAGCCGATACAAGTCTGTGAAACCGCCCACATGAAAATCACCGATGAAAATTTGCGGAACGGTACGCAATCCCGTGCGCTCAATCATGGTGTTAAATTCTTGTGGCACTTGGTCAATCAAGATCTTGTTCACTTGCACGCCTTGACGTTCCAATAGCGCCTCGGCGCGTTCGCAATAAGGGCAAGTGGTGGTGCCGTACATACTGATCATACTGATGTTGGACATGATGTTCACCTTTCAATGTGGTGCGAGTTGATTGTTGATTGTTCTTGGTTTGTCGCTCCTGCGCAGGCAGGAGCCGAGTGTCTTTCTTTGCTTCAAACCGCTATGTGTACGCCGCTAGGCTCCTGCTCGCGCAGGAGCGACTATCTTTTTCTACTCACCACAATGCTCATCGTGGCGATTGAAATGGGTGGGTCCGGCGATTACAGATCCTTCGGTGCCTTGTTTTTGATCTCTGGCCAAGTTTTGCTTGCTTTGACGATATTGCCTGGCACGTCTTCTAACCATTTCTTTTGAATGTCTTTGTTGACGTTTAAGTACAGTTTGTTATCGACCACGCGCCATGCTTGTGGATCACCATCGAGTTTCTTTTCCAAGGCCACGCCCATGGCGCAGAAGCCGCCGAATTGCGGTGCATACATGGCAGGGTTGGCTTTGAACTTGTCGAGATTTTCTTTGGAGGCGAAACGATATGTCGCGCCTTCAAAGCTGTGCGTGTACATCGCTTTGCCCAGTGTTGGCTTTTTCACTGTGAAGTACGCGACGGGATCATAGCCATGCAAGCCAACACCTTCTGTATCAACATTGACGGCTGCAGTGGAATTTTGATCTTGTGCGTGAACAGACATCGGCACATAAGCGGCCATGCCGAGGCTGCCGATAACGAGAGAAGTGAGGATGCCGCGACGTAAAGTAGATGCAATCATGATAGACCTTTCAAAATGTAAAAAGAGTTACTGCTGAAAATTCAGATTAGGGGATTGAATTAGTTCAAGCTGACTTTAGGGAAGTCGATTTCAACGCGGCTAGCCTTGCCCAAGATGTTGGTCAAATAATTCAGGCCGACGTGTGTGATGATTTCGACGATATCGCTCTCGCTGAAGCCAGCGTTACGCGCCTCGATCAATTCCGCAGTCGCGATTTCACCTTTGTGCTCAGAGATCGAACGTGCCAATTTCACCGCGATCGCTGCTTTCGCATCTTGGCTACCACCAGCGCGGTTAGCGTTGATCTCGTCGTTACTCAGACCCGCTTTTTTGCCGAGTGCGGTGTGGGCGGAGACGCAGTATTCGCAAGAGTTTTGCTGCGCCACTGCGAGGGCGATACGTTCGCGTGTCAAAGCATCGAGCGTGCCTTCGTGGGCGATGCTGTAGAAACCTAAGAAAGAACGCAAAGCTGCTGGTGAGTTTGCGAAGATTTTCAAAAAGTTAGGAACGACGCCAAGTTGCGCTTGGATGGCATTGAACAATTCCAATTGTTCTGTCGTTGCTGTTTCGTTGGTAATAACTGGGATGCGGCTCATACGATTTCCTTTTTCAATGATATTGGGTGTCATGTTTCGTTCTGCTTCGTCCAATCTGGCCTTCCTGTTGTGGAATTTCACAAGTACTGAACGAATGGGTGCATTGTGACTATCTTCGATTGAAAAAAGAATCCTCAAGAATTACAATTAATTATTGCGTATGACGCAATAATGCGGTGGTTTTTGGGGGAGAATCAGGGATAACGGTGGAGGAAAGTGGAGTAAGGGGGAGTCGGAGTGGGCTGCATGCTGCCGATTCGGGCCTTGAGGGGGAGCAAAGTGGATTCAGGCGTTGAAAGGCAAGGTTTGAGCCTCAGTAATCTCAGAAAGCCGGAAGTCATCCCTGCGCAGGCAGGGATCCAGTGTCGTTTTGATCTACTTTTCTCTCCAGTCGCAGCAGCCACGTCCTGACTTGAGACGTACAAGTGCAGCTTCACCAAAAGAATGTATGAACAAACAGGAGCAAGCATGGATCGATTTCATCAATTAGCGGTATATGTCGCCGTCGCTGAGGAAGAAAGTTTCGCCGCGGGCGCAAGACGCATAGGCTTGTCGGCACCAGCCGTGACACGTGCTGTCGCCAGTTTGGAGCAAGCGCTAGGCGTGACCTTACTGAACCGCACTACCCGCTATGTACGACCGACCGATGCCGGCCAGCGCTATTTGGAAGACGCGCGTCAAATTCTCAATCGATTGCAAGAAGCCGATGAGAGTGCGGCTGGGATTAACGCGACACCGCGTGGCCACCTGAGCATTACCGCGCCGGTGCTGTTCGGGAAGATCTTCGTGATGCCGCATGTGGTCGAATACATGCAACGCTATGCCGATGTCGAAATCTCAGCGCTGTTTCTCGACCGCGTTGTGAATATGATGGAGGAAGGTGTCGATGTTGGCGTGCGCATTGGCGCCTTGCCCGATTCAAGTATGCGCGCCGTGCGTGTCGGTCAAGTGCGGCGCGTCTTATGTGCTTCGCCAGCCTATTTGGAGAAACACGGTATCCCACAAACGCCAGAAGATTTACAACGCCATCAAATCATTGCCGCCAGTGGCGTCACGCCATCGGTGGAATGGAAGTTTGGCGATGGCGATCAAGCGACCACGGTGCGCATCAAACCCCGCATGACCGTCACTACCAACGACGGCGCCATCGAAGCCGTGCGCCACGGCGCTGGCATCACGCGTTTGATGTCCTACCAAGTCGCCCATGCCCTGCAAAGCGGTGATCTGAAGACCGTGCTCAGCGAATACGAATCGACACCGTTACCGATCCACATCGTACACCGCCAAGGCCGCACCGGTTCCGCCAAAATTCGCAGCTTCGTGGATTTTATGGCAGAGGCACTGCGTTCACATAGTGCCTTGGGGTGAGATTCTTATGTAGGTTGGCGCTGAGCAAAGCGAAGCCCAACGTCTCAAAAGTTGAAATCAATACGCAAAAAAGATGTTGGGCTTCATTGCATTCAGCGCCAAGCTACGGAGTAGCGGCCGTTGTAAAGACTACCTCGACCCGTACTATCCCAAGGTGGCGGTGAAAAAACTGACTAACCTGATTGCAGCAAGCTCTTTGTTTCGAAACAATCAAAACAAACGAAGACGTAAATTAATCCACAATCAGCTAGATTGTAGTCGTCGCCAATAGAGTCGAGCTGACCATAAAAGGACATCTTTTCGCCGCACGAACAAAGAGGTGTCTCGTCATCTTGTAATCATTGCGGTTCACCTCTCAGACGATGCCGCTTGCCGATATGAGGATCGGCCCATTCGAACTTAGAAGCCTCCTTAGCTTCATCAGACTCAGGTTTTGGAATCAACGGAATTTCAGGGATTTTCTGTAGGTTGGCGCTGAGCAAAGCGAAGCCCAACGTTTCGATGGTCGCAGCCAATCCGCAAAAACATGTTGGGCTTCATTGCATTCAGCGCCAACCTACGGGATAGCGACATAAGACTTAGCAGAACTTTTGTAGAATCTCATGCGCCAATACATCGAGCTCTTCAGCTTGTTCAGCAACGTTCGCTTGCATCGATAAACGTTGCAGGTCTGGAGTGAAAATAGCGATCAGTTCAGGGGACTCGGCGACGATCCAGCGCAAGACCCCATACTTCCAGATCAGATCATCCGATTCTAGGACCCGCCTAATATGAGGCTCTAAGGGACTACCAATTCCAGCTAGCAGAGCTTGTAAGGCGCGTGCGACGGGCCAATTCATGTCCTGCATCCACTCCATGAGCTCAGGTAGGATAGGAGCAACCGCGGGATAGCCAGCTGCCACTGCCGCTTCGGCTCTCTCGAGGTCGAGTTTGTCGCGTGGAATGAGTTCGATATTTTTCATCAGCTGGGTTCTTTGCGAAATCAGTTAACAGATGCGCTGCATTCGGTCGCGTTATCCATGCAAACAAAATTCAGCTATTTCTTGTACCCGCGCCCGCGTAATTCCATGTAACTGTTCGATCGCGAGTGGATGCGTGCTTGGCTCTATGGTGATGATCGGGCGCTCTCCGATAGGCATTGTTTGTACGCTGGTCTTGAGATTTAAAGTTGATGGCGTATAAGTCGGAAGCGAACTTTGTAACCAGCCAAAATAGGCCGGCTCGGTTTCTCGACCTGGCGTGTCCCAAAGCTCTGAGCAGCGCAAAAAATTACTTTCACTCAGCGAGATCCAAGCGAGCCACACAAATGGTTCGGGACTATCGAGGACGGGAAGCGCTATGCGGCCAAGCACAAAGTAGTATTGATCATCAATGATGCACTGGTCCGTTGAAATCTCAGCACGCGTCGCACGTTCTTCTTCCGACATGGCGAGCCACATCGCTGGTGCACTTGCCCCGAAACATCGTGGCATTTCATCGTGGTACTCACCGCAGGATTTGCAATGGAAGCCGTTCATAGCTAGATTCTAATTGAGAAAAAGGAATAAATACGGATACAGTTCGACCGTACTCTATTTCGCCGCTTGTACCATGTCAATGATCTTCTGCGCCTTCTCAAAATGGTCAAGCTGATGCGTTTGTATCCACCACGTCGCGGCTTCCATCAGTAACTCAGGATCGTCATTTTTGTTCGCGAAAAAGGCATAAAACGAGACGCCGACTTGTGCACCTTTTTGGGCAATCTTTTTTTCGCAAACGGCGATGATTTTGTCTCTTAAAGCTGGGCGCATATAGTTAGGTGATAATTTTGGTGATAGTGATGGACTGTGATCGAGGTGCGATTTTCTGATGAATTTATAAACGCATGCCAAGCCAAATCACGGTTTCGGTTGAGGCGGCGACAATGGGGCCCAATAGGCGCGACCAAAATCCGTCGGCTTTGCAATGTCGGGCTGAGTGGTCATGGTGTAGTTGTTCCTCTTCAATGATGATCTTAATCGCGTTGATGGCACTGGTATCGATTACATTTCCACTGCTGAGAGCTGTGATTTGTTGCTGTAAATGACGCAGGACCACGCTCTCGATCGCCACGGTGGTGGCAGAAATTGCCGAGGTACCGAACAGACTGGTCAATAGTCCCAACGTATAGCCGCCGATGCCGCACACATGATAGCTGCGACACTTTGCTTGGCCGCGCCGTTGAAGTTCTGCATCAAACACTGCGCGATGAGCTCTTTCATGCGAACGAAACTCGATCAATTCCTCTACCAGACCTGGTGCGGTCAAGCGGGCAAGGAAGATTTGCGCTGTGTAGATGCAAATCGCCCCGTGTTCCCCCGCATGATTGACCTTCATGATGCGGTCACCTAAAGCAGTCTTGCCCTGTGACTGGTGTTGATCGTTGTGAATCATCGGTGCCTGCATGGTTGATTGATGCTTGATATAAGCTTGGCTTAATGGAGTAAGTTGAGGCTTCAGCATGAAGCGAGTTGCGCATCGATCTTTGTCTGCATTCTCTCAAATACGGCCAGTGCCAGTTGATGTAGATGGCCCTTTTCTTCGAAATCCAGAGGTGGCAATGATTCGTCACCATTGTAAGCACCCCACAATGCGCCCGCCATGGTACTGATGGTATCTGTGTCGCCACCAAGCTTGATGGCGCATTCAATCATTTCCATAAATGGGGCGTCGCGAAAGCGTAATGCGAGATAAAGCGCGGTGAGGCAGGAATCGACTGCGGTAATGCCATTGCCTAATTGCCTGCGGATATCAGGTGCCTTAACCTCGCCTTGCTTGACGAGTAAAGTTCGTGCCGCCTCTAGTTTTTTAACGAATGCTTGTGCACCGCTTTCACGACAGAAGGATAGCGTGTTTGCCAGGATCTCTTCGAGGTTGCGTCGATGCAGCATATCTTGCGTGGCAAGGGAGATGATTGTGGCGCCAGCAATGGCTAAAGGATGTGCATGGGTGACGACCGCGCTTCGTTCGGTTGCTTGTATCAGTTGTACACGGTCCTGTGGATAGAACAAGGCTAAGACCGGTGCCCGCATAGCGGCACCATTGCCAAACGAGCCCTGAGGATGGATGGCTCTCGAAGCGGATTGCCATGCTTGGCCCTTGCGAATACGCTTGAGAAGCTTCGCTGCACTTGGACCGTAGCCGCGTGTCCAGTGGTAACTCAGCGCAAAACGTTGTGCTAGATCCTCCTGATCGATACCTTGTAGATCAAGAAGTGATTCCAGCAGATTGATCGACATCTGTGTGTCATCGGTCCAGCGTGGAAGACCTTGCTTGGTCTTACCCAAGCACCACCATAATGCACGCTCCAGTGGTCCGCCTTCATAGGGTGCTCCGAGCACATCACCCAATGCGAGACCTTGTACACATCCGAGGTACTGTTCGCGTAGGATCTGATGATGGCGTTCGATGGGTTCTCGTTGTGTCACTCATTTGCTCCACTATTTTTCCAATGCCTAGTTTGTACCAAACCGATCATCAGAGCATTGTTTTCTTGATGGAAGACTATTCTATCCTGATCCGCAACTCAGTTTTACCGCCCGCTCGATTGCCCGCATAGTCATACGCAAAAATACGAATCGTGTAGTCGCCTGGAGCTAGTGCTTTGATATTCCACAGTCGTGATTTGGCTTGGCCGAGATAGAAGTCGTGGGTGGTGTTGTAAAGGAAACGAGTGACGGCGTTGCCATGCACTGTGATGCCGCTCTTTTCAGCGTAGAGCAGTTTCACTGCTTCGTCATCGGCAGGGAGTTGATCGAAGCGTAGGGTCATCAAAGGCTTTTCGAAACCGATGATAGGATTGCCATCGGCACTTAAGATTTGATAACCGAGTTTGTAGAGGCCTAGACGTCGGCGCTCCGCATTGCCATCGAATTGGTCATAGGCGTCGACGATGATATTTAGTTCTTCTAAATCACGTGAAACTAGAATCGGCTCTTGGTAGCGTTCGATAACTTTTCTGACTTCATTGCGCTTGTTTTTTGCATTGTTCTTGCCAGCGCCCTTGCCACTGTTCTGGCCCTTATCTTTGCTCTCTGCCTTGCTAATGATCTCCGCGCGCTGTAAGCCCAGACGTTTGCCATAGCGGTCGGCGACATAGATCTTTTCGATTTGTGGTGCGATGCTATCTTTGACACCGATGAAGCCTAGCTCTAATGGATTCCGCACCAAGCCTTGTGGCGCATAATTCAGATGGACATGGTTCATTTGATTGATGCTGCCGAGAACTTCACCTGCTAGAAAACGCGTGCCACGACGAATACGAATCTGCGCCAGCTTGCCCGTTTCATCACGCACAAATTGAAACTTGCTTGGATCGAAATTGCGATCACGGCTATCACGTCCCACTTTCATATGAATGTACGACAGACTGTGAATACGAAATCCTTCGTTAATACTGGTGGTGCCGAAGTTGCTGGCGGGCGAGGCGATTTTCTCATTCATGATCGCGACGACTTTCTCACCTTGATTGGCTTGAATATCAAGGCCTCGGTGGAAGTGGTCGCGGCTCTCACCATCATAGTTGCCGCGCACTTCACCAAAGGTACCAACTATTTCATGCGCCTCATTCTGTGGCAAGACCGGCCACAACATATGATCTGAGGGTAAAGCTACTTTCTCGGTGATGACCGTGGCTGGCAGTTGGCGGAAGTGTTTGGTGTGCAGATTTTTTGCCTGCATCAATTTGACTTGGCGTGCTTGGCTGTCGGCAAACATCAATTGTCCGTCGGGGCCAATTGCGATGCCGCTCGGTGACAGTATCCGCGTCGTCGTATCGTCACCAGGAATAATGTCGATGTCGACACCACTGAAACCGCGTAATTCGCCTTGTGGGGTCAGTTGCAGAATACGTCCATGACTTTGCTCGCCGACATAGACGAAGTCATCATGCGTAATGGCGAGTGAAAGTGGGCGTCGCATCAGGGCTTCACGGTCTTCCCGATCGGACATCGCCATTGTTGAGACCTGACCTTGCGGTGAAATTTTACGCAGGGCGTGATTGCGCAAATCGGCGACGATGATCTCACCTTGATGATTAACGACCACGCTGGTTGGTGTATCGAACCAAGCTTCGCTACCGATTCCGTCGCGATAGCCAGTGCGTCCGCCACCAGCGATGGTCGAGACCATGCCGTCTTTGCTAATACGGCGAATGGCATCGTTGTAGGTGTCGGCGACGATGATGTCACCGTTCTTACTCACAAATAAGCCAATCGGTCCGTTAAATTGCGCTTGCGCGGCTGGACCATCACGAAACCCCGCTTGGCCATTGCCAGCGATGGTTGTGACTGCGCCTTTGGCTGAGACACGACGTATCGCATGGTTGCCAGTGTCGGCCACAATTAAGTCGCCGGCAGCATCGAGCGCTAAGGCCGATGGCGTGTGGAAGCGCGCGAGTTGAGGATCTTGGCTGTCTTGAAAGCCTTCCGTTGAACCCGCAAGTTGGATGACATTTCCGGCGCCGTCGATCTTCAAGATGCGATTGTGTTCACCGGCATCGGCGAGATAAATATTTTGCGCGGCGTCGATGGCGATCCCATAGGGATCACTTAATTCGTCCGTTATTTGTGTGCCATCGGGTCTGGTGCCAAGGACAAATGCTGACAAAAAATGCGTGGTCTCGGCTTCCCACAAGGTGGTAGGTGTGGCTTGTTCTATTTTTTTGAGATGTAAAGCATTGCTGAGACGGTTCTTTAAGGAGAGTTTGGTTTCGGCTTCTTGGTTCTGATTGAACCACCAAGCGGCACCCGCGCCGAGGCTAGCGATGAGGCCGGTGCTGAGGGCGATGACTGCGATGTTTCTTTTCATTGATTGGATGATTCGATAATTCGGTGATTCGGTATGGAATAGCTAGTGTTTGATGTGATGATAGCGCTTGATCGTCATTGCTCATCATTGCTCAATATTTGAAGCTCGATGCCGCTGCCACATTTGACGCAGCGCATCCGCAAAATGTTCCGCGAAGCGTTCGGCATCACCGACCGGAGCGCGCATGATCTGTTCACGTAGGTGGGCTCGAAGTGATGCGAGCTTGTCGACATTCTGGGCCCAGTCGACGGCTAATCGAACGTAGTCATCTTCGTTTTGCGCGACCCAATCGCTTAAGCCAGCATTGACCAATAAGCCTTGTCCTTGGCGCGCTAAGAAGTGCTGACCCGTAAGGCTAATGACTGGTACGCCCATCCATAAACTCTCCATGGTGGTGGTGCCACCAGTGTAGGGGAAAGGATCAAGGCAGATATCGACATCGTGGAAAGCGCGGAAGTAATCTTCACGCGAAGATAGGCCTGCGAATACGATACGGTCAGCGCCGATCCCATGCGCAGCAAAGCGTGCAAGGGTATCTTCTTGTGCAAGGGCTTCCACGAGTGGCGGCGATTTCAATAAGAGTCGGCTGTGTGGTACAGCCGCGAGTACACGGCTCCATAAAGCCACTACGGCCTCATTCATTTTGGCGATGTGATTGAAGCAGGCGAATTGTAGGTAGCCCTTATTCAATGCCGGCAGCGGATTGACCTCGACCTTGCTTCGCGGTGCGGAAAAACACAGGCGCGTCTCGGGTAGGCGCCAGATTTTCTCAGTAAAGAATGGCTCTTGATCCGCTGGTAGGCTGATCGGGTCGGCCATCAAATAATCGATACTCGATAGGCCAGTGGTCGCGAAGTAGCCCAGCCAACTCACCTGCACCGGTGCGCATTTGCGTGAAAATAAGCCGAGACGGTTGTAGGCGTTGTGGCCCGCCAGATCAATCAAGATATCGATCTGATTTTGCAGTACCAAGTCTTCAAGTTGTGCTGGCTGAAGATGTGCGACAGGATGCCATGCATGGCAGCGTTGTTGGAAATGCCGTGCTAAGTCATCAAGCTGCGCGTGATCTGGATTGCTATGCGCATCGTAGGTCGAAAATGCAATCAGCTCTAAGTCGGGGTGAAAGTCGCGTAAAGCACTCACCACGCTTTCGAGAAAATAGCCGACCGGATGGTTGCGTAGATCACCAGAAACAAAACCGATCCGCAAGCGCCGAGGCTTCGAAAATTCCTCCATCTTCTCGATGTGGTTCGTCTCCATTCGTGCCGGAAAAGCTTGCGCCAATGTCAGGCCAAATTGTCGAGCCTCTTCAAACAAAATCTGGGGCGGATACTCGGGCCGATAATTGAGTGCAAACAAAAGGCCGTGGTAGGCATCCCAATTTTGGGGCTCTAACTGCAAGGCTTGGCGATATTGAGGCTCTGCCTCCTTCACTCGTCCAATATCGCGGAGGGCATTGGCTAAGGCCACATGGGTATCCGCGAGTTGCGGTGCTAATGCCAGCGCGTGACGTAGACTTTGAATGGCTTCTAGGAAGCGATTCTTCTTCTGCAGGCACAAGGCCAAGTTTCGATGGACTTGAGCGTAGTTCGGCACTTTTACCAAGACAGAGCGATAAATTTCAATCGCCGCCTCATAGGCATGTTGTTGATCCAAAACCGCACCGAGCGCCACCGCTGCATCGATGAAATCTGGTTGCAGAGTCAGCGCCTGTCGATAGGCCGCTTCGGCTTGTTTGAGTTGCGCTAGTTGAAAATGGGCATTGCCGCGATTGAAATGCGCGGCAGCGTAGTGGGGATCGAGGCGCGCAGCCTCTTCATAAAAACGGAGCGCTGCAACGGCGTCGCCATGCAATAAACGAAGATTGCCGAGGTTGAGGTGAGCGCGTGGAAACCAAGGCGCTAGTTCGGCAGCGGCTTGATATTGTGCCAGTGCCCGCTCGAGTTGACCTTGCTCCTCGCATTGATTGCCGGTGTCGATCAATTGATTTGCCTGTGCTTGGATCTGTCCTCTTGTTTGCGCTGGCGTTTCGGCTCGCTGACTTATTGGGTTTGTAGAATCCGAAGACGGTGCCGCAGAAGATGCAGAAGCAGCCACATCGGTCGGTCCTGTGGCTGATTTACTGAACAATGATTTAAGGCTGTTCCACATAAGCACGGGTCGGATGGTTCGCAGGTAATGGTCAAGCGGAACGCAAGCAGAGTGTTGCGACCGAGGCGCATTGTAGCTTGTCTGGTGCGGACTGCGGTGTTAGTGTCAACCACTGCTTATTACTTAGTGCTTAATGGTGTGAATCGCTCGCTCGTTTGGCGTCAATCGCACGATCGTTTGCTCGCCACACAAAAATATGCTTTTTATATCAAAAATAAATATATTAAGCGGAACTTTGCTGGCATAATTTTGCTCAAAGCGAGTCGAAGTCCGAGCTAGGCTAGCGTTTTTCGCCGATGCTGTCGGACGGCAAAGCTGCTTCAGATTTCACTTATCAATCACACCGAATTCAAAAAGGACGTCTTATGAATCGTTCGTCACGCAATATTCCTGCAAGACTATTACCGCTCAAGCCGCTTGCTTTAGCCTTGAGTTTATTAGCCGCCGCGCCTTTGATTGCGCAAGAATCACAGCCATCGGCAGAAACTCAAAAAAATGCAAGCACCAAGGCGGTGCCGACCTTCTACAACGGTCAAGCGCAGGTCGTGCCCGGTTTTCAAGACAAGAGCAAATGGATCAAGCAAGAATTGTGGGTGGAAACCGAATTTGATAGCGATGGCGATGGAAAACGTGATCGTATGCATGTTGACGTGACCCGACCACAACAGACAGCTACCGAGGGTTTGAAAGTCGCCGTTGTGTACGCCTCTTCGCCGTATTACGCGGGCACTATGAAGAATCAAAAAATGTGGGATGTGCAGCACGAACTCGGTAGTCCACCGCCACCGCGCCCAGTCAACCAGCAAGCGACTTTCGTTCCAGTGCGCCCCGAAATTTCACGCGATGAAATCGATACGTGGGTGCCACGCGGTTTTGCGGTGGTGCACTCAGAGGCGCCGGGCACTGGCTTGTCGGAAGGATGTCCGACCGTAGGTGGTGCGCCAGAAGAATTGGCGCCCAAAGCCGTGATTGATTGGTTGAACGGCCGCGCCAAAGGCTACACCAGCCGCGATGGCAATGAAGAAGTCAAAGCAGATTGGAGCACCGGCAAAGTCGGTATGACCGGCACTTCTTACAATGGCACGATTCCTTTAGCTGCGGCAACCACTGGCGTGGCTGGTTTGGAAGCCATCATCCCGATTGCACCGAATACCTCTTACTATCACTACTATCGTAGCAATGGTTTGATCCGTCACCCCGGTGGCTATTTGGGCGAAGATGTCGATCAGCTTTATGATTTCGTGTACAGCGGTGCCCCTGAAAAACGCGATTACTGTAACAAGACCATCCGTGATGGCAAATTCATGGCGGGCTTTGATCGTCTGCAAGGCGACTACAATGACTTCTGGGCCGAACGCGATTTGCTGACCAAGATTAAAGCAGTTAAAGCAGCCACCTTGTTAGCGCATGGACAGCATGATTGGAATGTGATGCCCGAACATTCGATTCGCATCTATGAAGCGCTGAAGAAGCAAGGCACGCCAACACAATTATTCTTGCATCATGGTGGTCACGGCGGCCCTCCGCCGATGGAGATGCGCAATCGTTGGTTCTCGCACTACTTGTATGGTATTGATAATGGTGTTGAGAAAGATGCGCGCGCCATGATTATGCGCGAAGGTGTTGAGCGTGGTTCTGCGCCGACGCCGTATTTAGATTTCCCAAATCCTGAAGCGAGTATGGTTAGTCTCAATTTGGGTGCAGGCGGGAACAGTATCGGTGCTCTTGGTACCAAGCTCCCTGCCAACAAAACCAAGGCAATTGAAAAATTGATCGATGATGTGCAATTCTCGGGTGGTAGTTTGGCTAGTTCTGAGCAATCGACGAATCGTTTGCTGTACGCGACGCCAGAGTTGAAAGAGGCCCTGCACATGTCTGGTACGCCGGTGATCAAGTTGCGCGTGGCGGCAAATAAAGCTGCGGCAAACTTGTCGGTGTGGTTGGTGACCTTGCCGTTTGATCCTAAGAATGTCGGCTCTGCTGGTCAAATGGGTGTGGTATCACGCGCTTGGGCTGATCCGCAAAATGCAGAGTCTCTGACGCGTGGTGGCAACTATGATTCGAAGAAACCAGGACGCCCACTCAAGTCTGGTCAATTTGTGGACTTGCGATTTGATTTGCAGCCCGGTGATCGCATCATTCCTGCCGGCAAGCGTTTGGCTTTGATGGTGTTCTCGAGTGATCGCGACTTCACCTTGTGGCCGAAAGCGGGCACGGAGTTGCAACTCGACCTGAGCCAAAGCCAACTACAATTCCCGGTCGTGGGCGGTGCTGAGGCATGGAAGTCGGCGCTTGAGTAAGATGAAAACAGGGCTTGGCAATTCGGGCTGAGCCAGCTGTTTGAGCAATGCCATCAGTTAGGGCTGTATCTTAAGTTTCGATTTTAGCTTGTATTCAAGGGCGCATTCATCAACATGAATGCGCCCTTTTTCTTTAGGACACCTGATCGCTGCAGTTGAGCGTGTTTTGTGCGAATTTGATCCCTGATTACACCGAATTGATCCCATCAGCCTCGTCAATTTGATAAGCTACTGGCATTCTACGACCTCACAGGTAAGCAGCACTCTTCATGGACTTTTCAGATTCATACCAAGCCTCCCGCTCGATGATTGATCGAGGCGATGACGCAGGTCGCGTGCTCACGCCGTGGTGGAAGATTGTGCCTGTGGTCTGCGTCATTTGGATGGTGTTTGTAGTGTTGGCGGGTGTCGCCAATTTCTTCGACCTGCGCATGCTGGGCATGAACGCCAGTATCTCGGGCCAGGTCTATTTGTTCTTGGCGCTGTTATCGACCAAGGTCATGCTGAGCTGTTATTTGGCAGTGTATTTCGAACGCCATCAAGACGAAGCTTTGCGTGCTCGCAATCTATTTCGTATTTTCTTCTATCTGATGTTCGTGTTCTTGCCATTGAGTTTTTGCGGCGAGGGTGTGTTTATTGTGGCACGGCGTGGTGAAGCTCCCATTTCGTGGAGTTCCGTGGTGGAAGTGATTTCACCTCTAGCCTTGTGGATGGACATGGTCTTGGTCAATTTTGCTTACTCAATGCAATTGGCCTATTCGTTTTGGCGCAAGAATCAAAGACGCTTTTTAGAAGCGCAGGTCGCGCGTCAGCACTACTTGCAGTTACGCATGCAGCAACTGCAAGGCAAACTGGAACCCTATTTTTTATTGAGCTCGCTCGAAGATATCACTGATCTCGTGATCAGCGCCGAGCCGCAATTAGCGACTAAAGCCTTAGCGCGTTTATCGGAATTGTTGCGTCATGTGCTTGATTCAACCGATGACGATTGGCGCAGCGTCGAAGACGAGCTACAAGTCTTGCAGGATTATCTGGCACTCCAGAATTTGCGTTTTGGTGATCGTTTGCGCATTGAGTGGCGCGGTCGTGAGCGGACATGGTCATCGATTGCCTGCCCACCCATGTTGTTTCTGCCCTTGCTCGATGCGGCAGTGCGTGCTTGTGCGGAGCGTCTGCAAACGGAGTCGCAAGAGATCATCGTGCAATGTGAACGTGATGGCGGCAATTTTATTTTGACCATCACCTTATCGACTTTCCTCGCTTCATTTGGTCAGATCACGCCCGCTTTGGTGGAAGTCAATGAACGGGTCCGTCTGGCATTTGGCAATGCAGCTTATTGCGATGAACGTGTGATTCTTGGACCAGCAGGACGTCAATTGGCGCTAGTTTTATCGTTTCCAGCACGGGAGCGCGAAGATGACTAGCATCGTTACGCGGCAAGGACTGCAGCGCATTGAACCGATCACGGAAGCGAGTTTAATGGGCTACTCCTTCCTGATTTGGATGTTTGTGGCGGTGACCCATGCCATCGCTGGTGCGCTTGATAGTGGGAGCGTACATTTCGGTCAAACTCAATCGGTCTTGGTGCTTGAGTATTGTTTGATATTCTTGCCTTTGTCGCTGTTAAGTTGCGTCTTGGCGTGGCTGTATTGGAACCATTCTGAGCGCCTGCTGCATGCGGCGTGGTTGGCGGTGGTCGCCGTCTTATCGTGCGCGATCTCCTTGCCAGTGCTGACTTTGAATAAGATGGTCGTTACGGCTTTATTTGACCAAGGGCATCTCCCCAATTTTGGCATGGAGTGGGAGAACGTGTCCCCATTCACTTTATGGGTCGATTTCTGTTTAGTGCTACTCGCCTTTTGTATGCAAGCCGGGTTTGCCGCATGGCGACGGTCCCTTGTACGTGAGCAAGAGATACAGTTGTCACGTAATTTGGGAATGGAGCTCAAACTTCATTTATTGCAGGGCCAGTTGAAACCGCATTTTCTATTCAATTCGCTCAATAGTATTTCTGCTTTGGTGCGTGGTCACGATCGCCGCGTGGCAGGTAAAGCCATGTATCAATTGCAGGACTTGTTGCGCTACGTCGTGCATTCGGGAAAGCATGAATGGGTAACGGTGGCAGAGGAATTGCAGTTTGTGCGCGACTATCTGGATATGCAGACCTTGCGTTTCGGTGATCGCTTGCAAATTGAGTTTGAGGTATCAGGACAAGATTGGTTGCGCGTACCTTGTCCGCCACTGTTGTTCCAACCACTCGTTGAAAATGCGATTCACCATGGTGTGGAAAATCATCAGCAAGCGAGCGTGTTAGAGATTAGTTTATTCGAGCGACTTGGTTTGGTGCATTTTCGAATCTGCAATACCAAGCACGCCAATCAAAAGCGCAAGCCGGGGCATGGTTTGGGCTTGAGTAGCACACGCGAACGTTTGGAAATTCTGTTCGGTTCACAAGCTCAAGTGATTGTGAAGGATTCTGAAGAGCGGTTTTTGGCCGAGATCGTATTCCCAGACATGACCCAAGTTTGATATAAGTTCACATTCAGTTCAGTCGAAGATAAAGACTGGTTTGAGCGACGTTTAAATCACCCCAAAAGCTAAGTGAAGACTATGAATCAAAAAGCCAATTACAAAGTGTTGATTGTGGATGATGAACTCCCTGCGCTGACGAATATGCAGTACGTTTTAGCCAATCATCCGCAGTGGCAATTGGTGGCAAGCTGTCATTCGACGGCGCAAGCGCGTGCCATACTCAATACTGAAACGGTGGATTTGCTGTTGCTCGATATTGAGATGCCAACCCAATCGGGCATCGATTTTGCGCGTGAATTGTGTCGCACACCGAATCCACCGTTAATCGTCTTCATCACCGCCTATAACAAACATGCGGTGACCGCCTTTGAGGTATTTGCTCTCGATTATCTACTCAAACCTTACGATGATGAGCGCTTTGCGGCGATGTTGGCGCGCGCCGAAAATAGCTTGCAGTTGAAGCAGCAGTTGGCCCAAGGCGGCGCTTTGCAAGACTTTTTGCGCGAGCACGATGCCGAACAAACCGGGGCGGAGAAGCCTTTGTTGACGCATGTGATTGTGCGCTCGATGGGCCGGATTGAACGTATCGATGTCAGAGAAATCGTGTGGCTGAGTACCGCTGCCAACTACATCGAAATTCATTTACACAATCGCGTTGTGCTCCATCGCACCACTTTATCTTCGATGGAAGAGCGCTTAGACCCCGAGCAGTTTATCCGCGTGCATCGCACGGCCATTGTCTGTTTGAGCTCGATCCGTAGTCTCGAAATTGGCGCAGACGGCATTTATTTTGCCAAGCTGATCAATGGGGACGAAGCCCGCATTAGTGAGAGTTATCTGAAAGCGGTGAAAGCACGCTTTGCCGGCTAAGTGCGTGTGAAAGGCATTTCTCAATGCATTGAATGTTTGCCTTCGTCCACTCGAAATTGGCTTTCATCCCAAGCGATTTTGAGATATCACATGCTTGCGCGGTTTAATCCCAAAATACTGGATCGCCTGAATCGCCAATGCAATAGTTCGACTCGTTTTCCTAGGTCGCTCCCACGCTTCTCTGTTGCAAGGGAACAGGGCGGGACGCCACGGGAATGGACATTACGAGGAGACATTCATGTACAAAAAAGCGCGTCAGGGCAAGATTCAGCGTCAATCTTTTCAGTTGCACGAAGGCCAAAAGGCGAATCTGGGAAAACTTGGTGAGACGCGAAGCAAAGCTCAGCCAGCCACCCTCATGCTGGTGTTGCAGAAAAGTTTGGATAAAGGGCTTTCATCGCAAAAGGCAGCGCTTTGAATTTGAGCTTCGTGAGCGACCAGCGCCGTTGAATTAAACATTGTCGAACGAAAACGAAGCCGATTTGGGTTGAAATTTGGATGCTAGAGTGACTAAGCCATGAGTCCACTGTGCAACTTGATGGACATCAAAATTGTTTCCAAAATAAAACTTTTTTGGTGTAAACGCGACACTTTCGTAACGTTCATCCCCTGCTGAAAGTAATTCATCCCTGAAACATGGAGTAAGATGCGGGTCGCATGCGAATGTTCTGCTGCGGAATTGTGTATGCGTGCACAAAAATTGGGGAATGTAAGACTGAGCCCGGTAAGCTCAACTTTCATGAATTGCAATTTGGTCAGTTAGGTGCATTTCCGCTTGGGTACAAAAAAAATAGAGGCAGGTCTGTTGTTTTGGTCTCAATAACTAATGGTGACACACACCACTTTACAATCTGTTAAAAGAGTAAGGATAACTATGTTGAACAAGAAATACGCATTTAAGCGCACGATTGTCGCTAATGCTTTGATGATGGCTTTCGGCGCCGCAGTGGTTGCTGTTGGTACACCATCTGAAGTGTACGCGCAGTCCAACGCAGGTGGTTCTATTTTCGGTCGCGCCACTCCAGGTTCTACCGTTCAAGTTGCGAACAGCGACAACGGTATCAAACGTACTATTACTGTTGATGCTTCTGGTCGTTTCCAAGTCACTTCGTTGCCAATCGGTAGCTATAAAGTGGAATTGGTTAAGGGCGGTAAAGTAGAGCAAACAACGAACGTTGAAGTCTCTTTGGGCCAAGGTAGTGAAGCAGTATTCTCCGAAGCTTCTGGCGCAACCCAAGTGGTTCAAGTTTCTGGCGCACGCAAAGCGATCGACGTTTCTACAACTAACAACGGCGCAAACTTCAGCGCACGTCAATTGGACAAATTGCCAGTTGGCCGTAGTATCGAAGCGATTGTTCAATTGGCTCCGAACACAACTCGTGGTGATAGCCGCTTCGTAGGTAACGGCGCTTCCATCGGTGGTGGTGCAGTCACAGAGAACTCTTACTACGTCAACGGTTTCCCAATGACTAACCCATTGACAGGCTTCGGCTCTGCACAGTTGCCATTCGGCGCGATCGCAGAAGCTCAGGTTCTGACAGGTGGTTTCGGTGCGGAATTCGGTCGTTCTATCGGTGGTGTGATGAACGTTATCACTAAATCTGGTAAGAACACATGGGAAGCTGGCGTAATGACAAGCTGGTCCCCAAATTCTTTGCGTAATAAATCACGCGACATCCTGTACCCAATGACAGGCCGTACATACAACGCGGCAACAGATGGAACAGTGTATATCCGTCGTCAAGACAACACGGTTGAGACCAAAATGGTTGGCGGCTATGTTGGCGGTCCATTGGTTGAAGACAAATTGTTCATGTTCTTGTCTGCAGAACAGACAAAGACAACGCAAGGTTTCGTGAACGGTTTGCGTACTGGTACAACCAATGCAAAAGATGGTTGGAACGATACACGTGCAACAACCAACCGTTACATGGCGAAGTTTGACTGGAATATCACTGACGAACACCGTTTGGAATTCATGTCCATTGGCGATTCTCCAGTGTTGAACATCAAACGTTCTGGCTATGACTATGCAACAACATCCCGCGTTGGTACAGTCACTTCCGAACAAACTAACCGCAACATCAACGATAACGGTAACCAATTGAATGGTTTGAAATACGTTGGTGAAATCACTCAAAACTTGACAGCAACAGCCTTGATCGGCCGCGCTGAATCCAAGCATGAGCAAAATTTGGTTGGTTACAATCCAACAGCAATGGGCGTTGTAGCTGATGCAGCAAACCGTGTACCAGGCTTGAGCTATAACAACCCACAATCTTTCGGCGCTAACGTTGCAGCACCAGGCTCCAAAGATACAGTCAACGTGATGCGTTTGGACTTGGAATACAAGTTGGGCGAGCACACAATCCGTGGTGGTTACGATAAATCCAAAACAGATTCTTTGGGTGGCTCTACAACTCCAGGTGGCGGTACATGGACTTATTTGAAAACAGATAATCCAAACATCCCAATTCCAGTAACAGGCGGCACAATCCCTGCAACGAAAACTGGCGGTGGCTACGGTACACAAGGTTACTACGTGCAGAAGGCTTACTACTCTGACGTAACTGAATCCCACGGCGAACAAGCTGCGTTCTACTTGGAAGACAAATACCAAGTAACGAAGAACATCTTGGTTGTCGCTGGTATGCGTTACGAAAACTTCTCCAACAAAAACAAATTGGGCGAGAAGTTCTTGGATCAACCTGGCCAAGTTAACCCACGTTTGTCCGCATCTTGGGACGTTAACGGTGACTCCAGCTTGAAAGTATTCGGTACTTTGGGCCGTTACTCTGTACCAATTCCAACAAACATTGGTTTGCGTGCAGCTGGTGCAACTCTGAACACAACTCAGTTCTACACATACACAGGTACTGATGCAAATGGTCAACCACAAGGTTTGACTCAATTGACAGCGCCGATTTCCGCTAACAACGAATACGGTCAACCAAAAGACGCTCGTTCTTTCGCTGTTAAGGATATGAAGCCAACCTTCCAAGATGAAATCACAATCGGTTTCGAGAAGGCATTGACACCTGAGTACAACATGGGCTCACGTTTCACATATCGTACATTGAAGTCTACAATTGACGATTTGTGCGATCACCGTCCATTCGACAAGTGGGCAACACGTAACAACGTAGCGATTACTAATCCAAACTTTGGTGCTGACTGCTACTTGTTCAACCCAGGTATCGCTAACACCTTCATCCAAGACGTGAATGGTAAGGGTGATTATCGTGAAGTGCATTTGACAGCCGCTGACTTGGGCTTCGACAAACCAAAACGTACTTACACAGCAATCGATACATTCTTCGAGCATCCATTCCGTAACAACTGGTACGGTAAAGTGAACTACACATGGTCTCGCAACTACGGTAATACAGAAGGTCAAGTTCGTTCCGATAACGCACAGGCTGACGTTTCTGTAACTGCAGTTTGGGATTATCCAGAAGTGATGCGTGGTGCAGAAGGCTTGTTGCCAAATGATCGTACACACCAAATCAAAGCCTTCGGTTACTACCAAGTCTTGCCTGAATTGGCAATCGGCGGTAACTTGTTGTTGGCAACTGGTCGTCCACGTTCATGCTTAGGCCGTGATCCAGCACCTGGCGATTCTCCAAACTACAACAACCAAGCATTCTTCTGCTTCGGTGAAACTAGTGCGCAGAACGTTTTGGTACCACGTGCATCCTTGGGCCGTTTGCCAATGGACAAGCGTTTGGACTTGAACTTCACATACACACCTGCTGCATTGAAAGGTTTTGCATTCAAGTTGGATATCTTCAACATCACGAATACACAAACTGCTCAAAACGTAGTAGAAGCGTATAACAACGGTACACGTATGTCTTCCCAGTACGAACGCGTGATCAGCTACACAGCACCACGTTCTGCTCGCTTGACAGCTGAATACAACCGTAAGTTCTAATCTCAGTTTGCAGCAGTGCTTAACGGTACTCAGCAATAATCAGAAATTGAGTGAACTATCAGTTGGATAGGTAGTACAAGTATTAAAAGTAGTAAAAAAAGGACGATCTTCGGATCGTCCTTTTTGCTTTTAGAGGCCTCGAAAAACGCCCAAGCTGGCACGAGTAAAGCTTGCTTTATTGGCTAATACAGCAAGCAACTTAAAAATCCCTTTGCGCGACCACAAACAGTGACCAGTTTTACCTCAGTTTGTTTGTCTTTCCCCTGCGAATAGTGGATACTTGCACTACTACAACGAAATGGCATTTCTTAACTTTAGAATTTGCGTCTTTCCCTGTGTCGGTAGTGTGACCTTAGAAACTCTAGCCTCGTCAAACCCCATCAAGAAACCCTTGGCGAAGCAAAGAGCATGGCGCAAGTCCTGAAATAACATGCTTTATGTGATTCTGCAGTAGTTCATGTAAAGATCTAAAAAAATAAGGACCATCAGTATGACCTCATCCCACTTTGCCGAATTAATGGCATACGCCCAAGAACATTCTAGCGCCACCAGCAAACGTCAAGGCGGCTTTATTGCAGCCTACTTCGAGAACACGGATCCCGATGAAATCACGGCGCGTGGTGCGGCGAATTTGTTTGCCCTCGCCAACGCCCACTGGCGCTTGCTCGATTCTCAACGCGCAGCAAAGACACCAAAGATTCGCGTGTATAACCCGAGCTTGGCCGAAGACGGCTTTGTCAGCGAGCACACCATTGTGCAAATCGTGAACGACAATATGCCTTTCTTGGTCGATTCCGTGACCATGGCGATCAATAAAACCGGCCGCACGGCGCACTGGATCGTTCACCCATTGATGAGCGTGGCACGTAATGCCGATGGCAGCGTCGATAACGCCAGCACCGTTGCCGCAGCCAAAGCAGCAGGCCGTAACGACCCAGTGGAATCCTTGATTTTGGTGGAATGCGACCGCATCGTCAGCGCCGCCGATCAACAAGCTTTGATCGACGACTTGCATCGCGTCTTAGCCGATGTGCGCGCCGCGGTAGAAGATTGGCAACCGATGTTGCAACGTGTGAAGAGCCTCACCGCCGCCTCAGAAAAATTCGCGCAATCGCAAGAAAGCCATGGCGAAGGTATCGCCTTCTTGAAATGGTTGGAAGATCGCCACTTCACCTTCTTGGGCGCGCGTGATTACGAACTCAAACGCGATGGTAAACAAGTGAGCTTGGTGGCGATCCCCGACTCCGGCCTCGGTATATTGCGCGGTAAAGCACAAACTAACGAAACCATGTTGCCACCAGAAGTCGTGGCGCTGATCGATTCTGAACAAACGGTGCTCGTCACCAAAGCCATGACGCGTGCTACGGTGCATCGCCCAGCGTGGCTCGATTACATTGCTGTTAAACGCTTTAATGATGCCGGCGAGGTGGTCGGTGAATCGCGCTTCTTAGGTTTGTACACATCGACTGCTTACTCTGCTGCCGTTAGCGAAATTCCTCAAGTCAGACAGCGTGCGAATGCAGTGATGCAAGCCGCGGGTGTAGTGCCTGAAAGCCATGCAGCCAAAGCCTTGCAATCGATTTTGGATGACTACCCACGCGACGAACTTTTGCAAGTTGATACCGCCACCTTAACCGAACATGCACTCGGTATTTTACGTTTGCAAGAGCGCCAACGTGTACGCTTGTTCTTGCGTCGTGATCCATTTGGTCGTTTCACTTCAGCACAAGTCTTCGTGCCACGTGATCGTTACAACACCGAACTACGTGTCAAAATCAGTAGTGAATTGATGTCCGCTTTAGATGGCCAGTCCATCGAATTCACACCAATGCTCACCGACAGCCCACTGGCTCGTATTCACTACCTCGTGCGTGCCAAGGCCGATGCGACGATGAGCAGCAACGTGAACGTCAGTGCACTCGAAGCGCGCATCGCTAAATTAGCGCAGCGTTGGGAAGATGATTGCAGCGCCGAACTCTTGCGCACCCATGGCGAAGGTCGTGGCCTCGATCTGGCGACCCGTTTCGCCAATGCTTTCCCGAATGTGTATCGCGAAGACTTCTCACCACAAGCCGGTGCAGAAGATGCCGACATCCTCGCCGCTTTGTCTGCGGCTTCACCGTTAGCGGTGAAGTTGTATCGCCCACTCGATGCAGTAGCAGGCTTATTGCGCTTTAAGATTTACAACACCTCTAAAGTGGCCTTGTCTGATTCTTTGCCCGTGTTAGAGCGTATGGGTGCCCGTGTTCTTGACGAACATCCTTACCATATTGCCGATGGCGACAACGCTTTGTGGATTCACGATTTGGGTTTGCAACTGCCAGCCGAAACCGATTTAGCCGCCGTCAAAGCGCGTTTTGAAGAATTGTTTAAAGCCGCATGGCGCGGCGAAGTGGAAAGCGATGACCTGAATCGCTTAGTCTTGAACACCGCCCTTGACGCCCGCTCTATCGCCGTTTTGCGTGCATGCTCACGTTACTTCAAACAACTTGGTTTTGCGTACAGCCAAAACTATATCGAAGCAGCATTAAACAAAAACTGCGGCATCACACAATTGATCGCCGAATTATTTGGCGCACGTTTCAAACCAGATTTCGTGGGTGACCGCGAAGTGGCTCAAAAACATATCCGCGAACAACTCGAAGCAGCGATGAGCCAAGTGGCAAGCTTGGATGAAGACCGCATCTTGCGCCAATTCATCGCTACCATCGTCGCTACATTGCGTACCAACTTGTGGCAAACCGATGCCAACGGTAACTTCAAACCGTATATGAGTTTTAAACTCAATCCACGTGAAGTGCCAGGCGTACCAGAACCAAAACCGCTGTTCGAAATTTGGGTCTACTCACCACGTGTAGAAGGCGTGCATTTGCGCGGCGGTAAAGTTGCTCGCGGTGGTTTGCGTTGGTCTGATCGTCGTGAAGACTTCCGTACTGAAATTCTCGGTTTGGTCAAAGCGCAGCAAGTTAAAAACACGGTCATCGTGCCGGTCGGTTCTAAAGGCGGTTTCGTCTTGAAGAATGCGCCACCGATGACAGACCGCGAAGCCTATCAAGCCGAAGGCGTGGCCTGCTACAAAATCTTCCTCTCTGGTTTGCTCGACCTCACCGACAACATCGTTAAAGGTGCAGTGGTGCCACCAACGAAAGTGGTGCGTCATGACCCAGATGATCCTTACCTCGTTGTCGCTGCCGATAAAGGCACAGCAACTTTCTCTGATATCGCGAACGGCGTCTCGGCTGATTACGGCTTCTGGCTTGGCGATGCGTTTGCATCAGGCGGCTCGGTCGGTTACGACCATAAGAAAATGGGTATCACCGCACGCGGTGCATGGGAATCCGTCAAACGTCATTTCCGCTCGTTTGGCCACAACACCCAAACCACACCATTCACCGTGGCCGGTATCGGCGATATGTCGGGTGACGTGTTTGGTAACGGTATGCTCTTGTCTGAGCAAATCAAATTGGTGGCGGCGTTTGATCACCGTCATATTTTCATTGACCCATCACCTGATGTCGCCAAGTCTTATGCAGAACGCCAACGCTTGTTCAACTTGCCGCGCTCGAGCTGGGACGATTACGACAAGAGCTTGATCTCCAAAGGCGGCGGTGTTTACCCACGTACCGCGAAGTCGATTTCATTAAGCCCAGAAGCACGTGCCGTCTTAGGTATTGAAACCACAGACTTAACGCCAGTGGAATTACTCAAAGTGATTTTGCAAGCGCCAGTTGATCTCTTGTACAACGGCGGTATCGGCACTTACGTTAAAGCCACGTTTGAAACGCATGCTCAAGTCGGCGACAAAGCAGGTGATGCCTTCCGCGTCAACGGCAATGAATTACGCTGTAAAGTCTTGGCAGAAGGCGGTAACTTAGGTTGCACCCAAAACGGACGTATCGAGTTCGCACAAAAAGGTGGCCGCATCTACACCGACGCGATTGATAACTCCGCTGGTGTTGATTGCTCCGACCACGAAGTCAATATCAAGATCTTGGTGGGTGCGATTACCGAAGCCGGTGATCTCACACTCAAACAACGTAATGACTTGTTAGCCTCGATGACAGATGAAGTCGGCCACTTGGTATTAACCGACAACTACTATCAATCACAAGCACTCGACATCGCTTGCCACCGTCCGCTGTATGTACTCGACGGCCAACAACGCTTGATGCAAACCTTAGAGCGCCAAGGCCGCTTGAACCGTGCGATTGAATTCTTACCGTCCGACGATGAAATCGCGCGCCGCAAAGCGCATAAGCAAGGCCTCACCGCACCAGAAAACGCAGTAGTGTTGGCTTACGCGAAGATGGCCGTGTTTGATGAATTGGTGGCGTCTAATTTACCAGACGACCCGTTCTTCAGCCGCGCTTTAAAAGCCTACTTCCCGAAAGTCTTGTCGGAAAAATTCCCAGAAGCGATTGCCAACCACCAATTGAAGCGCGAGATCATCGCCACCTTCATCACCAACACCGTGGTCAATCGCACGGGCGCAACCTTCGTCAACTTCATCGCTACGGAAGCTGCGGCATCTGCAGCTGATGTGATCCGCGCCTTCACCTTGGCCCGCGAGATTTTTGATCTTGAACCATTGTGGGATCAAATCGATGCGCTCGATTACAAAGTCGATGCCAAGTTGCAGTTAGATTTGTTGACCAAGCTCACCGCCATTGCCCAACGTGCCTCACGCTGGATGCTGCGCGCAAGAACAGCAAATGCCGACTTGCCAACGCTGATCCAACGCTACCAACCAGGCGCACGCGAACTACGCGCCAACTTGCAAGCATGGTTACCAGCAGCGGCTTACGCCAGCTTGCAAGAAGCCAGCAAAGCCCTGAGCGATGCCGGCGTTGAAGCAGGCTTGGCAGAAAATCTGGCAGCCTTGGAATTCATTTTCCCGGCCTTAGATTTAGTCGACCTCGCACAAAGCACAGGCAGCGATTTGGAAATCACCTCACGCACTTACTTCGGCATCGACGCCGAACTAGCCTTAACCGGCTGGCGCGATCAAATCAACCGCCTCCCCACCGACACCCTCTGGCAAACACAAGCCCGCGGCAGCGCCCGCGACGACGTGTACTCCATCGCCAGCCAAGTCACCCGCAGTTTGCTATCTCGCAAAGAAAGCATCGCCACCTGGCGCGGGCAACACGAACAAGCGATTGCCAAGCTCAATCAATTGTTGACGACGATTACGACGCAGGGTGCGGATTTAGCACCGGTGTCTGTGGCGTTGCGTGAGTTGCGTAGTTTGGCTTGATAAAGATTCTTGATGGATCGTAAGGTGGGCACGATGTTTGTGCCCACCTTTTTATTTATGGAATGGTGAACATGGAATACAGCGTTGAAGCTCCTTACGTGCAGACGATTAGCGATGACCAAGAAATGAAAGTCTCGCTCAACAAACGAAAGCAAAAATTAGTTGCGAAAGTTTATCCCTGTGTTGAAGTAAAAAATTCGCCAGACAGCACGAAAAGTGCATACAACAGCTTTATCATTCTCGGCAAAGTGTACACAGCTCTAGGCTACAAAGTTAATAGAAAGATCGATGATTTTGACTTGCCACAATTGGTGCGGGACAGTACAAAGATGTATGTCATCAATCCGCCTCAACACGGTCAACTAGTGCAGTCGAGTGGCGATAAAGAAGCGGGGCTATATAGTTATCAATCACAGGCTGGATATGTTGGAAAAGATACTTTTACAGTCGGTGTAGATACGATATCAAAGAGTCGAGCGAAAATAAGCTATTCACTTCAATTTAAAGTATCTGTGGTTGAGAGCATTACTAATGATCAGTATCCTTCGACCTGCAGCAATTGAAAGGATAGCCCAATGTTCTTCAATCATTTTCCTTATCAGCTGGATAGAGGCTAGAGAAATAGTTGACTAAAAAATGGTCCACACATACCTAAAAAATAGCGTCCGATTACCTAGATGCAAAACAATATGCCTGGGCGCGATTTATGATGTACATAAAACCGACGAATAGATGTTGATGTGTTTTGAGACTGGAAATTAATGATGCTGCTTGAAGACACTGATTTGGAAACAATGAAGCGCGATCATAATTCGAAGAAATTTGAACTTAATGGCGGCTTTGCAGCAGGAACTTTGGTGCATACCAAAGAAGGCTTGGTACCAATTGAGAAAATCAAGATAGGCGATTGGGTGTTGTCGAAGCCAGAGAATGGCGGTGAGCAAGCCTATAAACCAATAGTGAAGATTTTCGCGCATGAGTCTGCTACTGTGATGAAGGTCTGTGGTGAAATTCCAGATAGACCAAATGCATTCGAAAGAATTGTATCAACCCTAGATCATCAATTTTGGGTTGTTGGTCAAAAATGGACTGAGGCCGATGACCTCCCGAAAGGTCGATTTACTAATGGCGAACAGTTTGAATTACATGACGGCCGCCATGTCGCGATTGGCGGGTGCGGTGCTATCTTTGTAAGTGACTCGCCGGGTGTCGGCTGGATGCCTTCATACATGGGTGATCTCACACGCCCAGGGATTCTCCGCGACTTTGTTAACGATAAACTTATCTCGCCACAAGCCATGGCAATTGAAAGAATTCAAGCTTTGGAGAAAGACCACCCACTCAATTCACAAATTGCGCTGGAAGAAGCCGAGAAGAGCGATCTAAATTATCCGTACTTGAAATTGCCTGTCTTTGACTTAGAGGTTGAAGATTTTCACACCTATTACGTTGGTGAGATGGGCATTTGGGTACGCCAGACCGACCGAGGTGGATGAAGGTTTGACGCCGAACTAGCCTTAACCGGCTGGCGCGACCAAATCAAACGCCTCCCCACCGACACCCTCTGGCAAACACAAGCCCGCGGCAGCGCCCGCGACGACGTGTATTCCATCGCCAGCCAAGTCACCCGCAGTTTGCTATCGCGCAAAGAAAGCATCGCTACATGGCACGGATTTAGCGCCGGCGTCCGTGGCGTTGCGGGAGTTGCGTGGGTTGGGGTGAGAGAGAGTTCACAAGACACCCACTCCAAAAAGTAACTAAACACGATTTGGAATTAATCAGCAGAGCTAGATTTTGTCGCTTTCAGAGGTGGATGTCTTCGAGTTTTTAGTGCTACCAACTGGTGATTGCCGCAAGCTTCAAACAAAGCAGCAAAGCATTGCTACTCTTTTAGCTTCCTTCGCATCTGGGCGGCAATGCTCCTATACATCCCAAGGACTGAATCACCACCCGATCGCCCGTTCTCGAATTGTTTGAAAACCGAATTGAAGGGGAATATTGCGTCTTTGCCCGATTGTTGCACACAAATAGCCTCATCGTAGCGCGCCCAAGTACCTCCATAGTTTCGGATGATACACTCGCCTAGAAAGGCGCCAAATATTTCGACTAACTCGATTTTGTTTGCTGGCTTAATGCTATTTCGTTGTTGCTCGATGATGTCATCGAGCCAGCGCACGCCTTCTTCATCGTAACTAATTTCTCGAGCCGCGTGGTTACGGGCAAGCGTGAGGCATTGTGTGGTGAAGTCCTTGAGCCGATTAAGCATGCCTTTGGGACACGGTGAGAAGGGATCTGCGGGTAGCCCTGACGGACGTTCACTTAGGGAAAAGACTTGGCCACCGGTCGCTGAGCTTAACTGGTGCGACATCGCTAGGAACCTTTCATCGCGATCGTTGCAGCACCAATAGGCCCAAAAACCGTCGTTATCGCCACCATAGTTGCTGTCATCGCAAACACTGTCACCTGGCTGGATCCAACCTGTATCGGGAGTTGCATACCAGCTGACAAAATCCTTTTCCGTAAACCATGCTCCAGTAAAATTTCCTAAACGAAAACTCTCATCATCTTTGACGTAGCTGGCGAATTTGAGCACGCGGATCGGACGATCCGAGATATTGGTTAGTTCCGTCAAATAGTACTTTCGGGCCGAAGTAAAGCAGTTTTCACCGTAACGCACAGCAACCCGGCGTGCGCCGGCTTGGACCAACGCTTGATCCTTCCAAAACGCAGCAGGCGGATCCGCGAGACTAAGCAACATGATTGACTGCTCTTCGTCCGAAAGTGCTCTTGATCCAATCATTTTTTGAAAGGCTAACCTGGCGTATATTCTTGTATTGGAATCAGCTTGAAATAGCAAAGATCGTATAACTTCAAAGTCACCATCATCGAGCAAAAGTCTATTTAAGGTCATCGCACATAGCCATCGAATATCCTGATCAGTATGACCTGCTAGCCACTTGATTTCGGTTTTTAAATGCTGAAAATGTTGCGGCCGCTGCTGAATCAAGTTTAGGATTGGCGACATAAGCGTTTTTTCAGTGGGTCGCTTGAGCTCCGTTGCAGCAATTGCTAATACTTCCTCATTGACGAAGTTGGCCCAGCTAATAAGGCGCAAGATCCACTCTTTTACTTTAATGTGCTTTGTCGTGCGGAAAGCAGTCAACAGTCGTTCCGCCATGTCTTCGATATAGAAATCAGCAATAGAATGATCTTCGAAGTGCCCTTTGGGATAAGCATCCAATTCAAAGGCAGCCGTGAGCCTCGAGTCATCGCTTGAGCCAACAAGTTGTTCAATAATTTTCCTGTCTGATCTGAGTAGAGCATAGACCGTCTGTACAACGTCAACCGGAACGCCAAGTATGGCTTCCAAAGCGGCTTTTTGTTCGGTAAGCGGTGCGCCAGGACTTAAATATTCATCGTTCCACAAGGAATGGTTCGCCCGCAGGACAAACCGTGCGAAACCCGCCGGATAATTGAAATTGAGCTGAGCGAATGGAACTGAGTGACCGCAGGCGGGAAGAACAGCGGTCACGCCTTCAATGGGTTGATCGTTCATCTCCTCGTCGATTTGTGCAAACCATTTTCTTTCTGCGCTTCCAATTGGACCTATGCGAATTGAATTAGTGTGACAAACAGGGCATGTTACAGACTCCGCCAGGAGTTCTGGACAGATGAATCGAGGTTCGGAAAAAATCTCAACTTTGTAATTGTCGGCATATGGGAATAATTGCGAAAGACATGCCAATGCCTCGTTCGCAGCCTCCGGCGTCGGAGTAAAATACATGTCGTTTGGTATCACAGACAGCGTAGTATCCATTCTGTTGGCGCTCATTCAGTATTCCTTGATGGATCGAAATTCCATCTAGTATCGCACAGCCTAGGCACCTAACGTAAAATCATCGTACTGAGAATTCATAAGAAAACTCTTGAGACGTTTGCTCCAAAAAGAAATTTTTCCACTGTTCACGAAATGGGTGTGTTTGGCTTTCTCAAACTAAAAAACAACGAGATAGATTTGGTTTTTTACGAAAGTAGATAGATGAGTTTTATTGTTCAGATTATTGATGCAGCCTTGCCAGGCGATGCAACACAGCGACAACGTTTGATTGATCGGCTCGTTAGCGAACATCAGGTTAGCAATGCTGAGCCAGGTGCCGCGCTAGCGAAGTTATATCAGCAGTTGGTCGCCAACTTCCCGTGCTTGTCGAGCATCAAAGAAAATGCCGCCGACGAATGCGTATGGGCGGATGGGCCGTTGATCACGAATTTCGGTCAACGATTGGCAGTGCTTGATATCGCCCAAAATCAAGAACAGGTGCTGGCGCACATATTGAAATTAGCGGGAGAATTGAATTTAAAGGTTGTCGATGTACAGGCCAACGCGTTGTACTACCCAAAGAGTCAAGAGGCGATTGATTTCATTGCAGCGCATGAAAAGCCCGTAGTAAAGGAAAAGCCTTTAAGCGAGAAGAGTGTATTGGAATTTGTTGTTGGTCGCTTGAAACCAGTCTTTGAACGTGGCGGTTTTGTTTGGGATAAGAAGCAAAAATGGTTCGCTAGACCAGTTGCCTACGGTGAGCAGATTTTCCGAATTGTTGTCGAGAAAAAGCGAGATAGATTTCAAATATTTTTACGCGCAAGATTACAAATTGCTAAAGTGGAAGAAGCCTTAAGTAAATTGGTAACAGCTTCTTCAAGTGAGAGCTACATAGAGTATAGATACGTGTACTTCACTGGTGATTTTTTTGATCCGAAGGTTGAAAACCTGACAGAATTGTCCGAACTCGCGTCAAATTTTGAGATTATTGTAGATGAGAAAGTACTTCCATTTTTTGAAGCTACTCTCTCGTTGGAAAAGGCAAATAGCTTGACAAATAATAGCGAGAAATGTGAGTTTTTTCTGAGTTGGTATGAAGCTGAAGTTTTGACTTTAGCTTATCTTGTTGACCCATCTCGAATTCAACAGACTGCTGACATTTATCGTAATTACATTGCGTTTCGAAACTTTTCTAAGGAAGCATACCAAAAGCCCATTGATGATATCGTTGAAAAACTTATCGCTCTAAATCCTACGCTCTAGGCCGATTAAACGACAAGCCAATCGCCTGCGTTTATATGCGTATCTTCGCTTAGAGTTATGTTCTCAGCTTTTGGAATTGACGGGCCTTAACTTTTTAAAGAAAACAAAATGGCATTCCAATTAGAGAGAGTTAGTCAAGCGCGGGCAAACGAATTGATGAAACTGGCAAACACAACGGTTTATCAATTTGCCGCGAAAGTACTTATTGATTACGACCGAGATTTGGTTTTGCTTTGTTTAGGAGGTAAAGGAGATCAGCCTGCAGAAAGAAATGAGCCACCAAATTATTGGTGTCTTTTGTACAGGGGCAATAGCGTTAAATTTACTAGTCATAGTCGTTTCGAATTCATCGACGGCCTTGATGTTGCATGTGAAGACCTAAGAGAATTTCGAGTCCCAAATTCTTTTCAAGAGAAACTACCTGAAATTCAGGATGCTATAAAAGAAGCTTTCGCTAGTTTTTATAGTGAAGTTTACGAAAGAACTGTCTTAGCTCGCGTGAAATTTCCTGTTGCCGTCTTCTATTGATTGGAGTGACAGATCCTAGGTTGTTAAATCCAAGAGATACCTGCACTCGATGGACATCCATCTCGAAGACCTGCAGGCAAGTTTTGAGTTACCCATTTCGTACTGGGTAAAAGGAACACATCCCGCAAACCTCCCACCAATTTCGCTGAGTAAAACCAAGCACCAGCTCCAACACCTAACGCCCCCATGTTAGTATCAATTTTCATCCACCTCACTTAATCAAGAGAACGTATGAAACCCCGCCGCCAATTTCTAATGAATGCGCCTTTAGGCCTGCTCGCTTTAGCTACTTCAAGTCGTGCTGCGCTCACTGAACAAAATCCACCAACACCCGGCACGCCGCCCACCTTTGGTGCGACAGCGGCGGTGGGGCCGGAAGTGACGGCGACGACGTTTGCGGAGGCAGAGAAGTTGATGCAAGTGTCAATGACGCCGGCAGAGCGCGAGATGGCGGCGAATAGTTGGCGGGTGTCGATGGCGTCTTCTTTGGAGCGTCGCACTGGTCCGCGTAAGTTGGCGATCGAAGCAGAAATTTCTCCCGCCACGGTGTGGAACCCTGCTGTCGTCGCTGGCAAAAAACGCTCTGCCCACAATCAATTCATACGCTCACAGGCCAAAGCCATGCCCTTGCCGAAGAGTGATGCGGACATCGCTTATGCGCCGGTATCGCAACTGTCGCGCTGGATTGAAACCAAGCAGTTGAGTGCGATGCGTTTGACGCAAATTTATTTGGATCGCATTCAAAGGCTAGATCCCAAACTGCGCAGCGTCATCACCGTTACGCGCGAACACGCTTTGGCGCGCGCCAAACAAGCCGATACCGAGATCGCCGCTGGAAAATATCGTGGGCCTTTGCATGGCATTCCGTATGGCGTGAAAGATTTGTTGGACACCGCTGGCATCGCCACCACTTGGGGCGCGGAGCCGTTTAAAGATCGTGTGCCCAACCAAGATGCCACCGTCATCACGCGCTTGAACCAAGCGGGTGCGGTGTTGATCGCCAAGCTCAGCTTAGGTGCCTTGGCACTCAACGATATTTGGTTCGGTGGGCAGACCATGAATCCGTGGTTACTGGAAGAAGGTGCATCCGGTTCCAGCGCGGGCCCAGGTGCTGCCACCGCCGCGGCATTGGTCGCGTTTTCGATCGGCAGCGAAACCGGCGGCAGTATCGTCAGCCCGAGTATGCGTTGTGGTGTGACGGGCCTGCGTCCCACCTATGGTCGCGTGCCACGCACTGGCGCCATGACCTTGTGCTGGTCGCTCGACAAATTAGGCCCGATGACGCGCAGCGTCGAAGACGCCATGTTGGTATTGAACGCGATCTCCGGCCCCGATCAAGCCGACGTCGCTTGCGTGCCATCGACCTTGGATTTCGATGCCAATGCCTCCGTACGCGGCTTAAAAGTCGGCTACTTTCCCGCATGGATGAACGATAGCGGCGCCACCGAAGTCGATCGCGCTGCTTTGGAAGCCGCAAAAAAACTTGGCATGATACCGACGCCAGTATCGCTACCCGATTGTCCCTACAGTTCTTTGAATGTGGTGCTATTCGCTGAAGCGGCGGCGGCATTCGAAGACATCACCTTAGACGCCAGAGTCAATCAACTCAAAGCCCAAGTCCCCGATGCCTGGCCCAACCTCTTCCGCGAAGCGCGCTTCCTTTCCGCAGTCGACTTCGTGCAAGCCGACCGCTTACGCCGCAAAGTCGCCATCGAAATGGCCCGCATCATGAACGAAGTCGATCTCTTGCTGGTGCCCTCACTGCGCGACGAAATGCTGACGATCTCCAACTTCACCGGACATCCATCGCTCACCTTAAAAACAGGCAGCGTAGAAATCACCGAAACCCGCAGCGACTGGGCCCCCGATCCGAAAAATCCGCCGATCAAATTCACCACACCAAGAAAAGTCCCCTACGGCGTCACCTTCATCGGCCGCCTATTCGACGAAGCCACTATCGCCCGCGCTGGCTTGGCTTTGGAAAGGCATTTTGCGGTAGCGGGTGAACGGCCGCCGGGGTTTTGAGTGAGGTATTTAGATTGAAACCGTCGACGTCCATTTTGAGAAGCGAGTTCTCTCTCGATACTAAGGGCGGGTTTCTCTAGAATCTGGAATTCAATTAAAGTGCTTGTTTATTCGTTTTGCGAACTTCGCTTTAGCCCCTTAAGGTCACATCTATTCAAAGGAAAAAATATGCGCTCAACGTTCAACCTGATGAACCTAGCCTTTTCTTTCATTCTGATTTCGCTACCGCTTGAATCATTCGCATGCAAACCTTACATCCCGAGAATTGAATCCTATCTGCAAGACGGCAATACGACGGCAATGGTCTTTGTCGGCACTGTCACATCGATCGATTTAGCCCAAACCTTTAAGGATGGGGTTGTCTACGATGTCAAAATGAAGGCCACACGTTGGTTTGTTGGCGATAAAAGAACTGAAGTCATTGTGCGGGCCTATATGAGTACAGAACGTAGTACAGATTGTGCGGGCATCGGTCAATTCCGTGCGGAGGTTGGTGAACAGTGGTTCATTTTTGGCGATAAATTTGAGACCAAGCTAAACCCAGACACGTTCAATAGTCGAAAGATCGAGAATGGAATTTTGCCCGAAGATTTTCGATTGCGACTCGAACAAAATGGTATTCATTTCTAATCAAATCTGCTTATTGATAATTGCAACAAACAATCCGTGTTGAACTGTACCGCGATTGGAAAGAAAAGCGTGCGGTAGGTGCGATTAGCGAAGCGTAATCGCACGCATGGGATCACCCCCCCACACTCATTGCGGGAAGTATGTTTTCTGTAGCTTCTGGAGGCGGGTGGCCTTGCTTTTCCTCTTGTGCCTAGTAGCGCCAGTTGCTAGTTATAATTAAGCACTTTCTCGAGGCGGTCAAAAAAATAGTCGCGCCTGAACTGCACCTCAACTTTTTAGATCGATCAAATGACCTTATTTCTTAAGAAGCCGATTCTTGTATCCTTGTCCCTCGCGTTGCTTGCCTCGCTCGGCGGATGTATCACGTTCATTAATCATATTCCCGGTAGTATTGCCATCAAAGTGGTACCAGTAGTTGCGGAGGGGCAGCTCTTGCTTCAGTGTGAGGCTTCGTCGAGTGGGAAGTGTTATTTTCTGATCGGGGATCAATATGATGTGGTGTACGAAGCCGTGGTCGGTGAGTCGAAGCCAATCCCCGCGCCAAAACAACCAGTTCCGTTTTGCGCGACATTTTCTAACTCGTTTCGTAAGTTGTGTAATCAGAACACATTCATCAGTCCGAATGGCGAGTATTTGACCATCACCCAAACTTGGCACCCGAGGTGATGCGTTTTTCTGCTTCGAATTAATTGGACGCGGTTCTGTGAAGCGCATGTTTTCTACGATAAACTAAACCGCCAGTTACGCCCATATTCGAAAGACGGAGATTCAGCATGCGTGCCTACACACAAGTCATTCAGTTTCAGAGGTATTCAGCCGCTGTGGTTCT
This sequence comes from Undibacterium cyanobacteriorum, assembly GCF_031326225.1. Taxonomy (GTDB): domain Bacteria; phylum Pseudomonadota; class Gammaproteobacteria; order Burkholderiales; family Burkholderiaceae_D; genus Undibacterium; species Undibacterium cyanobacteriorum. Next base: position 258,084 of record NZ_CP133720.1, read on the forward strand.
GCGGTTCGCAATGTGCTTGTGCACCACTATCGCTACGCCAGCAATGGCGCAGGTACCCAACGAACAGTCTCTCCAGAACGCAGTGCAATCAGACCCCAGACCCATCGCCTTGTTCGTCACTGGCAAGAACAAGGCACAGCCCTCGCACTGGTAGGCCAAGGCAAAGCTTCAACGGGCGCTACGCTCGATGTCGATACCCCAGTGCGTGTCGCGAGCAACACCAAGACCTTCGTTGCAGCGACCGTGTTGAGATTGTGGGGAGACAAACGTATTGATCTTGATGCCGCGATTGGTCCCTTGCTGACGCCTGCGATCGATCAACTTCTGCGAGACGGCGGTTATGACACAAATCGTATAACGGTGAGGCAGCTCTTGAGCCATAGCGCCGGAATATATGATCATGCCGCTGATGATCGTTATTTAGGACTGGTACTGTCGCAACCGGAGCGTCGCTGGACTCGTGAAGACTTGGTGCGCCTCGCCGTGAATTGGGGGCGCCCCTCGTCTGCAACGGGTACGGCGTTTCACTATTCTGATACCGGCTATATCCTCATCGGCGATATCATCGAAAGAATTACTGGTCAGCCGCTGGGTAAGGCGGTGCGCGCGCAGTTGCAACTCGACCGTCATGGCTTGCGCTCAACGTGGTGGGAAATCATGGAAGATCAGCCTAGCACGGCAACGACGCGCGCAAGACAGTTTGTTGGTGAGCTTGAAGCGAGTAAGTTGGATGCAAGCATCGACCTCTATGGTGGTGGTGGGCTTGTCATGTCAACACGCGATTTAGCTACACTGACAGCCGCCCTATTTGAAGGCAAGCTCTTCAAACATCCCGAAACACTGAAGGAAATGCTGTGGCGCGGTACGCACCAAGGTGCAGAAAACTATCGACTCGGCGTGTTTGTGAAAACTGTCGATGGCCAAGATTGCTACTGGCACAGCGGCTATTGGGGCACTGTTGCCTACTATGCGCCCGCGAAGGGAATTGCCGTTGCAGGTGCATCGAATAATCAGGATGCTTATCGCAGACTGGTAAAGATGGCGGAGCAGGCGGTCGGTATCTCGGCAGGCGCCAAATAGCGAGTGTTAGGAGGGATTAGCGAAGCGCGCTTCTTTTCCTGCGTCGACTTTGCACAAGCCGACCGTTTCCATCGCAATGTCTCCCACGGCGTCACCTTCATCGGCCGCCTTTTCGACCAGCAAGCAAATTGGTGATACTGGCAGGCAAAGCTCTATCGATCATGCAAAATTTATTATAGTATTTGACTTTATATCTCCGATCCCGATAGGTTCTGCGGTAACGATGCCGGACAAGGATTTCATGGAATTTGAATGGTGAATCTCAATGACATATTCGACCCGTGGCAAAAATCATTCTGATGCGCAAACTCAACGGCAAGTGGCTACAGTAACTGAGTCCACACTTTCCGATAATCGCGAATCCACCTCTGCTTCATTATCACGGCAAGCCATGATGGCTAACAGCCAGCAACAACAAAAGCTGAATTCCGCCGCCCAGCTTATGGCAAGTGGCTCTGTGACGCAAAAGCTAAATGTTTTCACGAAAAATGTGGCGAATGAATCTGAGCCTACACAGCGGATGGAAGATGATGAAATTCTTCAAGGCAAATTCGAGGCCGAACCTGCTCAACGTGAAGCAGCCACACGCAGTTCAAACCATACCGGCCTGCCTGACAATTTAAGATCGGGGATAGAAAGTCTTTCCGGTATGAGTATGGATCACGTCAGGGTTCACTATAACTCCGACAAGCCCGCACAGTTGCATGCACATGCTTATGCACAAGGCAGTGAAATTCATGTGGCGCCAGGACAGGAGCAGCATTTACCTCATGAGGCATGGCATGTGGTGCAGCAAGCACAAGGGCGAGTCAAACCCACGATGCAGATGAAAGGAAGCGTGCCGGTCAATGATGATACGGGGCTAGAGCATGAGGCGGATGTTATGGGGGCAAAGGCCTTAAGCCCAACGATCCTAACTAACGCAATAACCAATGTTAAACAACAGAGTGACTCGGCTTTCGCTTCTCCAATTCAATTGTTAAGTAATGCTGTTTTACAGAGGGTGCTGATTGGAAAATTTGATATTGATCGGGGATCCGAACGCGAAGACATTGTTTTGGCACTTCAATGGTCGAAATTTCAAGGAATAGGCACGAAACTCAGTCGCACACAAGTGCTCGAATTGATCGAAGAACTAAAGCAGCATGGCGATTGTGCAGACATTGTTGAGGATCTTGAGGATTTGTCTGAAGAAGAGGAAGAAGAGGAAGAAGAGGAAGAAGAGGAAGAAGAGGAAGAAGAGGAAGAGGAAGAGGAAGAGGAAGAGGAAGAGGAAGAGGAAGAGGAAGAGGAAGAGGAGATTGGTCTAGATTTGTTCGATAAAGAAGCAAAAGCAAAAGCGCGTAAGGAGCTTGCAGATAAGTTCGAATGGGAAAAATTTCCTGAATCACAGGATGGGTTCACAAAAATCGGTGTACATGAAACAGATTCCAAAGAAAAGAGCAGATCATTGGCCAAAGACGGCCCAAGCAAAGAGATGCTGGGTCAAGGCCATGGTAGCGGCAAGGGGAAAGGCTTTTATGTTACCCCAGTGGGTAAGAAGAAATTATCAACAGCAATTGGTGCCATCGAGTACGGTAACGAATTATTGGCGATATACATTCACGAGAGTGTGAAGCGATTTGAATCGCCTAGTGTGGAGGATGATCGTGTTGACAGACTCCAAGAGCTTGCCGTGTTGGAAACGATTGAAGAACATACATCAGCGATTGAATTTTTGATCGAAGAAGCACAAGAGTTACTTTCTCAAATTGACAAAGAACTTACCTTAAGCCAAAAGAAACTAGAAGAACTCGAGTCGGTCACCGATGGTATAGCGGAACAATTAGAAAAAATCGAGAAAGAATTGAAAAAAATAGAGAGAAAACTGAGGCGTGTTGCTAGCATGATCGAGAAAATGAAAGTACATCAGATGCAAATTCAAAATCCGACAGAACTTTACTATTTCGTTATTTCTGGAGGTGGCGAGATCCTGATACCGGTAGAGTCATTCCATATGGTACGAGCATTTAATAACAATGATTCGCTTTGAAATAAACAAGGTGGAGAAAACAGGTCCCCTCGCCCAAAACAAATTTTCACGAAAACAATTTAGAAGACACCTCTTTCTAAAACTATTGTACTTCGATTGTAGAAATCATCGAAACTCGTAGCGACCGCGCACCGAATCCGAAGAATCCATCATCGCCCGCGCGGGTTTGGTTTTGATAAAGCATTTTGCGGCAGCGGGGACCGGCCGTCGGTGTTTTGAGAAAAGTTCAAATGAAATCCAAAAAACCGTGTCTTTGTATTTCTGGTGCTCGAGGTCTCGGCTCTCGTTGGCATTCGTCAGTCAGTAAATCGCTTTTTGAACATTCATCGAGATACACTATCGTTTTTCCAATCGTATTGATCTTTGCTTGGAGTGCTTATGGCATACATGTTGAATTCGAAGTTGGTAGATCTTGCGTTTTCTGAGTCAACTTATGGTGATGGTAAAAAGTTGGTTTCGTTCGAAGTAGTCAGCGCTGGGACTTTGCACGTAAGCTCTGGGGCTATTGTGGCGTGTGATCCTTTGGTACAACCAGGAGCTCAGCCTTTCGTGTGCCAAATCGCAAAGGGCGATTATGAAGTACGGCTGGCGATTGCCCGTCTTGCCGGTGGTGATGAGCGAGTTGCTTTTGCCAAGCTAGCGTTTTCTGATAGTCCCGTAGTCGATTGGAAAATGGCGCTCGTTGAAAATCAGAGTGTAGAAAAACTAGGTGCGGATGAATTCTTTGGATACGGTGTCGATGCAGGGACCGGCTGCTTCATGGATGCTGATGCTGCGCTGCTATTACAAGAACGGATGGATCAAGACGAAGAGTACTTTGAACAAATTGGAGAGCAGATGGATGCGACCTATAAGTACACTCGGTCGTGGGCATCAGTTCTGCCATCAACCGCAAGCAAGGCGAATATCGTTTGTTTCTCTTCTGGATGGGGCGATGGCTGCTATCCTTCTTTTTTCGGCTATTCCAGCGATGGAAAAGTCGTTTCCCTTGTGACAGATTTCTGTGTCTTAGATGAAGCCGAAGCAGAGACTTCAGTCGAGAAGAAACCGTGGTGGCAGTTTTGGAAATCTGTATAAACTTCGATCAGCAAACGAAATACCGTCTCGGTTGACCTCACCTTCGAGCAAAACCCTAGCGCGGTAGGTGCGATTAGCGAAGCGTAATCGCACGCATGTGATCATCGTCAAAAGCCAATTTAGAAAACAAGTTTTCTCTCGGCATTTAAAATGATGGGCTTTGATGTTTGTTCTATGCTCGATTTGATGTTTAAAGGGCATCCTAATCTCCACAACATTTTTGAATTCACACCGAATTTTTCAGATTCACTCCGCTAAATCTAGTCTTCATCGGAAACAGCTTACCAATCATTTGCAACGAGTTTAGGATGCCCTTCATCACAGCAAGTGGGGGAATTATGAAACTTTGGTCATCGATGTTTTGCGCGACGTGGTTTATCGTCGGGGGTAACTGCTCTGCGAATGTTTTGGCAGACACCACCATGCGACAGTCGAACGATGACCTCCTTATCGATCAACCACAAAGCTCGCAGGCAACAACTGCGACTACGTCATTTGTCCCAGGCTCTTGCGAGATTGGTATCTATCGCCTAGAGGAGCGCTCATTTGTCACGCTGACGAAAGGTGATCAAGGATTTAACTACACCTTTAGTGAGGGATTGATTGGCAACACGCAGGACGCGAATGCACTGGTCGAGTGTGGGCGAGAGGCCGTTCGTGTTTTCGGAAAGCAGATTTGGCATCGCCAGAAAATTCGTGAATCCAATGTTCAATTCGAGTCGCATGGCGTCATTCTCGCGGGAAGATTGCTCGAAACTCTCGACGCTGGGAAGACCACCCCTCTGGTGGTATTTGCCCACGGATCGGAAGATAGTGGCTGGATAGATCGTGCGGCAGATCCTTATCAAATGGTCGGCCGCGGTGTTTCGGCCTTTGTGTTTGATAAGCGAGGCACAGGCAAATCAAAGGGCGAGTACACGCAAAATTTCCCCTTATTGGCTGATGATTTGGTGGCAGCAGCGCACGAAGCAAAGCGACAAGCAAGCGGGCGATTTGGTCGCTTCGGCCTGCTGGGTTTGAGCCAAGGTGGTTGGATCGCTCCTTTGGCATCGGCGCGAGCGCAGGCTCAATTTATCGGAATCGGATTTGGTTTGGCAGTCGATATCGCTGAGCAAGATGTCGCCAAAGTCCAAAAAGAATTGAAAGATCGCGGTTATGGTGCCGATGTTCTTGCTCAAGCACGATTGATTACTGAGGTCACCGCCAAATTGGTGAAGACAGCCTACAAAGAAGGCTTGGACGAACTCGCTGATATACAAAAGAGATACTCAAAGGAAGCCTGGTTTGCCGCGATAAAGGGAGGATACTCTGGCGTCTACTTGAACATCTCGGTTGAAGATCTACGGAAAAATGGCCTGCCCATGTTTGATCGATTAGGCGTTGATTGGTCACAGAACCCAATGCAGGTTTTGGTGAGCGTCAAAATCCCCCAATTCTGGGCATTTGCTGAAGACGATCGGCAAGCACCCATCGCCACTTCGTTGGAGAGACTGCGGAAGTTGCGCACGCAAGGACATGACATCACCATTCACGTATTCCCGCAGGCTGATCACGGCATGCTGAATTATGTACAGGCAGATGACTTGTCGCGCAAGTCGACTCGAATTGCTGCCGGATATTACGACCTCATGGCGGATTGGGCGAAGGGGCAGATCAATGTGAAGTATGGCGATGCGTATCGTCAATAAGCGAAGGGCGGTAGCGCTAATCGAGAGCGATTTGCCGCCTTACGATGGGAACGAGTGTAAGGGAAATAAGAATTCTTCCCTATTCAAATCGTCCCCTTCGCTTTCTCTGGCCTAGCCATCTTATGCAAACCGCTGCCAGTCCATTATCCAATTGGTTTGCCAGCTTTTTCCGCCATCGTTTGATATTGCCTGCTGCCATCGACAGGTTTGGCGGCTGATGTTGTCCCACATGCCGCGAGCAAGTATGGTTTTTTCTTGTTCGACTTCTTCGGAAATAAAGATCCCTACTTTATCTTTGAAGCCTCCTGTGACACCGGGTGCCGTCAGCACGCCGCTCTTGGAGTTGACCCAGAAATCCGACCAAAGCTTGTTCTCAACATCCAATATCCTTAAGCCCATACCGCTGAATTGGCGTGCGGGTATGCGTAGTTCTTCGATGCTGGCGAGGCCGTTGAGAATACTCCAACAGGTCGCTTCACCATCGAAGACGTCCCAGTGATTCGTGGCCGGGTCTTTCAGGCGACGATGTTTGATGCGCCATTCGCCGTGTAGAAAATCAAAGTCGCCTGGCTTGCCAGGATCCAGTTGTGAGGTGTCGAGCATAGTACCTACAGTCTCGCTTATTTTCTCTGCCTGTGCCAAGGTTGGAATTGCTAAGCCCGCAGCCGCTTGTAAAAATAGGCGGCGTACCGCTTGATTCGATGCATCTGTCATATGTGCTCTCCTAAAAAGGCAATCATCAGAATGATTTTTGATTGTGCTGAATGATTAGGCGTATGATAGAAAGAGATTGTTGACAGTCTATGTCATGAATTATTTGTTCTTAGCTTTTTTGTTCTTTATTGATGGTCTTGTATGGTTTTCTTGTTTTATGCGCGCTAGTCGACTTCTATCTATTCTCATCCTCTTGCAGTTGCAAGGCCGCGTGCGTGCGCAGGCTTTGGCTGATGAATTCGAAGTTTCTTTGCGCAGCATTTACCGTGATATTGATGAGCTCAGTGCCGCAGGCATTCCGATTCAGAGTGAACGTGGTCCAAACGGCGGCTTTCAGTTGATGGAAGGCTATCGACAAACCGTCGGCAATTTTGAATATCAAGAGGCGGAAGCACTATGTCTCATTGGTTTGCCCGGGCCAGCGATGGCACTCGGTATGCAACAGGCCGCCACTCATGCAAAACGAAAAGTGCAATCGCTTTTGCCGCCTAGTCTTAGACAGCAGTCCGATGCAATGGCGAAAATGTTCCATCTCGATGTGAGTGATTGGTATCAGAGTCAAACACCACTACCAGAATTGCCAAAACTCGCACGGGCTCTGGTCGAAAGGCGCCAGCTAGCAATACGCTATGAAAGTTGGACTGCAGTTCGGTCTTGGACACTTGAAGGGCTTGGTTTGGTGCTCAAAGCAGGTACGTGGTATCTCGTCGCTCGTGGCTCTAGCCAAAAAGGAAAACCAGCCAAAGTGCGTACATTTAAAGTCGCCAATATCAACACCTTGGAAATCTTAGAGCAGCGTTACACGCCACCAGAAGAATTTGATCTGGCGCTGTATTGGGACGACGCTATGCAGACTTTTGAGCGGCAATTACGCGGCAAAATTGCAACCATAGAGCTGGATCAAGCGACCCTCACAACCCTTGCTAGCACGGCTGAATACGCACGAATAGCCGCGCGTGAAGCGCTGCCGCTTAAGGGAAAGCCAGATCGCTTTTTACTACAGCTTCCTTACGAAAATGATCTGCAAGGAGCGCGCTTGATGTTAAGCCTCGGCGGCGATTTCGAAGTGCTCGAACCGATCAGCCTGCGCCAGCAGATACATCAACTTGCCGCACGCTATTATCAGCTGCATTGTGAGCTGCATCCTGAGCTGCATACTAGTTCGAAGAAGAAACGTTGAAGGATTCATCAAGATATGGTCTCAACGGACCATCGATGACGTTGCTATTTTTGGGATGTTTAGGGTATGTTGATCTACCAGTTATACCTCGAAATAGCCCCCGAAGATTTCTATGCAAACTTTCTTAAAGCGCGAGGATTCGTTGCATTTGTCGGCAACGCCATTCGTTTTGGCTTGCAGTTTTTTTCTGTTGATGTTTCTTCTTCTTGCAGTAATTTCAGAGTGCAAATTTGAAACAAGAGCGAACCAAGAATAGATTTTTGCCCTTATCTAAGGCGGTGGCATTGGGATGGTTTGCTTGCATAAAAACTTCAGATGTTTGCCCGCATTTTTAATATTCTGCACCGATTAAGTCCAGAATAATTTCCGTACAATTGTTGAGATGCGATCTTGATTTTGGTGAAAATTGCATGCGCTGCCCTAGCTTGCTGAAGTCTTGAGGGGCGTATTGATCCCTGCCATCGAGATGATTATTTGGTCCCCTATTTGAGAGGAATGGCTATGTTAAGACGAGCGATGCAAATACCGATTCATGTAGTGTCTGTGTCGGCCAGAGCAGTGCAACGCGGCGGACGGCAAGTTGCCGCAGGTGCTGGTGTTGCAGGGCTCGCCGTCGTCGCCGGTGCGATGGAAGAGGCTGGCAATCAAGCGGCACTCGCGCGCTCTGGTCGACCAACCGGTGTCGCATCGACAAACCCGTGGCAATAACAGCGATGCAGTGGTGATTGCCTACTAGCCTAGTAGCGGGTTAGCGCGGTAGGTGCGATTAGCGAAGCGTAATCGTACGCATGAGAGAAACGTTCACACCCCCTTCGTAAGCAAGCTTTATCACGTTGCTAGAAGGGGGGGGTAAATTGGCTATGTCTAAAACAATCAATCCGCCAAACCGAGTCGTTCCAATCTTTCTTTCGCCAGCAGATATCGCGCACGGACATCATCGATTTCCTGTTGCGTTAATTTCTTACCGTAGGTACGAAGTCCGCCTTCGGGGTCATTGTGATGAATGCCCATCGCAAACTTCAGGTATTCCAACAGCAAAGGCTGCGCATCGAGATAAGAGATGGAATTGAGCGCCTGAGAAATTTTGTTAGCCTCAGCCCACTCGCCCTTTAAGACATGCTCTTGCATTGTGATACTGGCTTTGGGGAAGATGGTGCCGACACCGGTAATGCCACCGCATGCACCGGCCAAGCCTGCATGTACTGTGACGGAATCAACGCCTGCCAACACTTTTAAATCACTATTTTCTACGATCAGCGTTTCGATAATCGACACATCGAGTGTCGATATTTTGAGTGCGACGACTTCTGGTAGCGCAGACAGTCTTCTGAGCAGATCTGTGGACAGCGCATGGTATCCGGCAGCATCTGGATTGTTGTACGGCATAATCGTCACGCCGACTTTTCTCGCGGTTTCTGCAGCCAGCGCAAAGTAGGCATACATCTCTTCATCGGAAGGCGCTTCCTTGGTTTTTGGCGGCATTACCATCACAGTATTCACGCCCACCGCTGCCAGTCCTTCAATGATGCTTGCCAGCGCTTCTTTAGTTTCAGCGGCAGCGCCACTGATTAACGGAACTTCGTATTCTTGCGCAATATCAGACAATGATTTCAGCAAAGCGAGGCGCTGCTCAGGCGTCAGATAACTGTTCTCACCGAGCGTACCCGAAGCGACTAGTCCACCAAATCGGCTACCGCCCTTACCCTTCGCAGCCAAAACATGTGCAGCCTGTTTTCGGGTGACATCAAAGTCAATTTCAAGCGCACCGGATTCAGATTCTTTGAGCCAAGTGAACACCGCAGGCATTACTGTGTAGCGCCAATCTTTGCTATTTGTTTGCATTACATTTCCTATTCTTTAAAAACATTACGGTATCCATTGGACCAGATAAGTCATCACGCAGAAACTAGCGTCGGTGAAACTCGAGACTGATTGGGTGACGTCTTCAAAAGGCGTCATTTAAGCTCATCACTTGAAGTCCATGACATGCTAAACCCCAGTTAGCGCTAGAGCGTACATTTTTTCTTTATGGATGTTGTTCGGCCAAGCTGAGTGGCTTTTGTGGTCGAGATCCTAACTTTCTCTTTTTACCTCAAATCGAATAATGCAAACAACCCTCGTCCAGCAGATTTTCTTTCACCACGGAGCGTAGAGAATTCGAGTGCCTAAACCAACAGATCTGAAATATACCGTTAATATATTAATGTAGATTGGCGAAATGTTCAAGTTAAACACCTCATCACTCAGTCAGGAAGACATGGATGCATGCGACCCGACAAGTGCTGGAAGTGTGTGTTTAGGGCAGATGCATTCAAAAAAGCTATTTTTCCACTTTTTGGGAAACGAGTCGTCTCTATTTCGTTGTTCTCTATTCTGTTGTTGTTTCTCAATTCCTACACACCACAAGCATCCACCACTGCCTGATAAAGTCGCACCGGATTCTCGGCAATGCGATTGAGCACATAAAGAAAATACTCGTCGCCATACACCGCGTATTCACGTGTTGCAAAACCTTGTGCATGTAGATCATCAATTTGCTGTGTTCCGAGCCCCATCAGCGATTCAAACTCAAACTCTTCGTTTCTGATTCCCTCCTGCTTAATGAAAGCGACGAGTGCTTGCTGTAGCGCCGTGTCATGCGTCGCGATCGAGCATTTGCGTCCAGTTGTCAGCAAAGTCTTGGCGTAGTCGAGATAGGCTCTGAACAGTTCGGGGCTTTCACGTTCGTGGGCGCGGTCCGAGGTTTCAAAGTAGGCACCTTTGACCAATCGGATTTTTCCAGGATAGGCGAGCATGTTCGCGAAGTCTGCCTTAGTTCTGTGTAATCGGGCCTGTAAGGTAATACCGACATGAGAGAAATCGGCATGTGGATCTTGGTGTAATCTTACGTAGCTACTGAGAATCTGATCGGTGCGTTCCGAACCCTCCATTGAGATCATTAACTCGCGACCCGATTCCGCCGCCGCAACTGCGATGCGCCGCACATTGTAGTCACCGAGTTCAGGATCAATGACCGAACCGATATGCGAGAGATCAAGCGAAATAGAACAGGTTATGTCATGCGCGTTGAGCTGATCGATGAGCTGCAAGAAGATTTCGGTTGCATGATTTGCTCGTGCTTCGTCGCGACAACTCTCGCCCATCAATTCCACTGATGCAGCGTGACCACGTGCGCGAATCGCTTTGAGGCGTGGAATCACTTCCTCGGTCGTCTCCCCCGCGATATAGCGATGGGCGATCTTTCGCATCACACTCTTCAATAATGGATTCGTATCACACATGGCCTTGGCGGTTTCGTCCATTGCCAATAGGCGCAGCGCATCCATGGCTTGCTTCGTCATTTCTGTCGCGTTTTGTTCCTGCTTTTGATTGGGCTCGGAGGTGAATACGAGCGAACTAACATATTGTTCTACAATAGAAGACATAGGTTCCTTTCACATAGATCAGAATGCCAAAATGGGCAAATGGGTGGTTTGATCGCCAATGTAGCACCCGCTCCATTGAGTGATAAGATATGCTATTTGAATTTCATTGTTCCATAGGATGCGATAATGATTGATGAGCTACGCGCACTGGCGATCTTTGTCAAAGTGGTCGAATGCGCATCCTTCCGGGCTGCCGCTCTTGCTTTGCGTTTGTCACCATCGGTTGTGAGTCATCACGTGGCCAGCCTCGAGCGCCGTTTGGGTTCCGCCTTGTTGTATAGATCAACCCGGCGCCTTTCTCTGACCGATGAAGGTGCAAAACTATTTGTAGCGGCACAGGAAATGATGGCCGCCGCCGAACGTGGTCTCGATATTATTGCGGGAAAATCAGCTGAGCCGAGTGGACGATTCAAGATGACCGTACCAGCCTTCTTTTCTCGCTCACCTTTGATGAATCGAATCGCCGATTTTGCTCGAAGCTATCCGAAGATCCATCTTGATATTGGTTTCAGTGACAGTTCTGAAGATTTGGTGCGAGAAGGGATTGATCTGGCGATTCGTGTCGGTGACCTGAAAGACAGCGGATTAAAATCAAAACGCCTGTACGATATGCCGCGCAAACTGGTCGCAGCGCCGAGTTTGGTCGCTCGATATAAAAAGCCTCGAACGCCAGACGATCTCATCCCATGGGAATGGATAGGGCTTAAGATGCGCAATGACAGCAAGACCTTTGTGCATAAAAAGGGCTCCACTGCGTCGATCAACATTTTGCCCAGGCTAGTGGTGGACAGCGTTGACGCTGCCAGCCAGTTGGCGATAGCAGGTGCGGGTCTAGCCACACCACCGACATTCTTGGTGGAAGCAGCAATCGCAGAAGGAATATTGGTTGAGTTAATCCCCAGTTATCAGGTGCCCTCACTGCCTGTGTTCGCGCTGTGGCCAGCTAATCCTGGTAAAGCACATTTGACGGAGCGTTTTATCCACTTTCATCAAGGTTTGTCAAAATAAAGTTTGTTCTGGTCATTTTGAAAAATGGCTAAGGTCGATCTGAAAACCGTGATTGAGAAGGAAATGTTGTCTTGTAGACTTTGAAGGAAGCAAGAGTGAATATTCTCAACAATGCTGTCGCAATGATGTTTTTGTCGTTCATCATTGGTGTCTTTGTCGATCTGGCGCTGCGCCGCATGGCTATCTATGAATCAATCAGCGGGCGGTTTTTGTTTGCCGATGAAAAGACCTACGAAAGATTCGGGGTGGCGTTGTACCGCAAGATTTTGCTGGCGACGCCGCTGCGTTTTTTTAACACCCAAATCAAAATCCCCAAAAATCGCGACTTGCAATTGCTCAAGGATATTCGCAAACACATCGCCGCGGCCGAGGTTTCACATTGGGTCGGCTTTGTCGTGATGATGGTGGCAACCATCTATGCTTGGATGAACTTCGGGCCGAAGATCGGTCTTAGCTTCGTCGTATTAAATGTGCTCGGCAACCTCTATCCCTGCATGCTTCAGCAATACAACAAGCGCCGTCTGTATCAGCTCATCGCGGCGATTGAGCGACGTAAATCTTAATCCGCAATTCTGTTTTTTCGTGTTGGAAGAGGAAGTGCAGGCTTCCTCTTCTGTGACTAGCAAGGTCTCATCGTAGGCATTTTTCCTATTTAAAACGCTTTGATAAAAAAGCTATTGACTTTGCAAAAAGCATAAACTACAGTAGTAGTACTACGAATGTAGTTTTTCTGAATTTCCAGCTTTTGGGTCGAATAATGGAAGAAGACAATAAGAGTGTCTCACTAAGCGAACCTCAGTTAGCTCTGATGCGCATCCTGTGGCAACGCTCTGAGGCGACTGTCAGCGACGTGGTTGAAGCAATGCGTGAGCAACGTTCGTTGGCGCATACCACGATCGCCACTATGTTGAGTCGCTTAGAAAAACGAGGACTGATTAGCGCCAGAAAAGAAGGCCGGCTATTTTTTTACTCAGCTAATGTGAGTGAATCCGACATTCAAAAATCCATGGTTTCGGAATTGCTTTCGTCTCTCTTCTTGGGAAACGCGCGTGCCCTGCTTAACCACCTGGTTCGAGAGGATGAAATCAAGCCCGAGGACTTGGAGCAAATGCGCACATCGTTGAAAGATCGTACTCAATCAAAGTAAGAGGGATAAGTCATGCAACAAGATTTGCTTTTGAATTTCCTGCTCGCCTATTGTTTGCACAGTAGTGTGCTGTTAGCCTGCGCTGCAGTCGTCCACCGCTCTTCCTACCTTCGCCATCATCGCATGGCTGAAATGATTTGGCGTTTGGCGCTGTTCGGTGCACTCGTGACGGCTGGCCTCCAAGCTGCATGGAATCATTCGCATACCGAGCAAACACCCGTTGATAACTCGATCCAACGCTCATTGGCGATATCTGCCCCGAGGGACGTGAATACGGAAACGCTGCCAACCAAGTTAAGTACAACAGCACCAACACATCAAGCACTCGCCGCATCTGAATTTAGAAGCGCAGACTCAACTGCCATCACTGCTATTAGTCTGTCCAATCGCTGGCAATTCTTTACGCAAGCCGTCCTCGCGATATGGTGCGCGATTGCTGTATTCTCGATCATCAGTGTTGTGGTATCAGTGCGCTACCTTAATCGTAAAATCAACTCCATGCCGAAGCTGAAGGATGAGGATCTCCAGCAATTTGCGAAGCGATTAAGTTTAAGCAATAAAACTATTGTCATCCGTACTGGCGACGCGTGGCAAAGCCCCTTACTTGCGCCGAACGTCTGCGTCTTTCTTCCGGCTTGGGCTCTGAGTACGCTGACGAAAGATCAATGTAAAGCCATGTTGGCGCATGAAGTTGCGCATTGGCGTAGAGCAGATCATCGTTGGCGCATTGCCTATCAGCTGATGCGCCGGTTCTTTTTCTTTCAGATCTTCAATCGCTATGCCTTAGCACAACTTGATCTACTTGCTGAATTCGATTGTGATCGCGCTGCGCTACAACATCAAACGCTTGAAACGTATACCGAAACTCTACTGGAATGCGCACAACGACAAATCACAGCGCATCCTCAATTTGCTCTAGCGATGGCAAGGCCTTCCTCTCTATCTCAGAGAGTCCACTCACTTATCAAGGAAGACAACATGCGCACTTCAACTCTCTCAAGAAAAGTTTTGTTGGTATTCGGTGTTTTTGCGATTACTGGTTTGTCCGCGGTGAGCTATGCCATTCCGCGTTTTGTAATCGCAACGAATAAAGCTCCTTATGATGATTCAAGAATGAATCTTCACCAAAGACAACTAACAACCAACACAGCCACTTTAGAAAAAACTGCAGAGGTAACTCCTGTTTCTCCATCTAATGCATTGGCCAAAGAGCCGAATGCCAAGCCCGCGGCCCAAGGGAGCGCCGTAACACCACCAACGCTTACTTCAGAAGCCGTCAGTGACACACGCTTGAGTCAAGCACATCAGGCCTGGAAGGACCATCCAGCGTACGCATTCAAGTTATTCGCGGAGCTTGCCAACGAAGGAGTCGCTGAGGCGCAAGAAGCATTGGGTGAAATGTTTTGGTATGGTGAGGGTACAACTGCCGACCAAAAAGCCGCGCGACTATGGTTAAGCAAAGCCGCTATGCAAGGACGGACACGCGCACATCAATTCATTGAGATGTTTGCAGAACGTGATCGCCGCCAATCGGAGATTCGCTTTTACACCGAGGAATTTGATGGTGGAAACTTGAAGTGGGAAGATAAAGTGTGCCCAGCCCCGGATCTCAGCGAGAGCAATATGGGAGTCACTCAACTCAAAACAAGTTTGCAGGCACTCAATAAGAAAATCGATTGCTACAATCAATATGTCAGCACGATGAAAACGAGCCTACAAACATTGAGCTTTATCCCTGAAGATCTGCGTCGACTGATGCGTGAAGAGGAGATCGGTCGAGCGCGCGCGCTAGCGGAAGACCGCTACTACGAATTCGCTGTGAAGGAAAAATCAGTGAATGAAGCTTTGCAGATGACACTTAGCCAGCGCTATGCGCAGCAGGCGAGAAACGCTGAAAGTACGCGTGATAATTTCGATGCCAATGGCTACTGGCCATGGCGCGCAAATTATGATCGTCAACAAACCCCACAAATGACTACGAACCCGAAATCCGAACCCGTCAGCGAAAGAGCGGGTAAATAGACGGTTGAGGAGCATAGCTTGAGGTTGAACAGTGTTAAACATGACAGCCAGTTCGCGTTCAACTTCAAGTCCTGGTCTTTGTTGATTCTAAGCCCTTCGAGCTGGCTTTCTGGACTTAACATTTATCCAGATTCGAATCTGGAAATATTAACTTCGCCGCAATTTCCGATCTGTAGCTATGGCTAAGATAGGTAGTGAAAGTTTTTTGAAGGTGAGGCTTTATCGCTGGAATTTCTCGCTCCAAATGGGGCGGTATGGAGAATATTTCGAAATGAATGTAGGCGACATTCTTTCCGTGCTCCATTTGAAATTCATGGCGTGTTGCTAGCGCGATAGCTTCTTCTTGAAACATAAAGCACCATAGACTTGGGGGATCATCTCCGCGCTGTGGATAAGAACCACCGCCACCAAGGCTATACAATTCAATCCCACATTCCCTATCAATGAGGGTCTGATTGCCACCACTAATGAGCGGTAAGTTCACTCTGCTGGCAAGTGTACGAGCTCTCGCTGTATCGATTTTTTCAAAGACAAAAGTCATGGGCAGTTGTTTGAGTATAGATTCAAATTATGAACGTAGTAGGTACGCTTAGCAAAGCGCAATCGTACGCATGCAAGCCGTTGTTTCCCATATCTCATACATCTTCCAAAACAAGTGCCATATTTTGTTGTGCGTTCACGAACGTCGAAAACTTAGAACCTTGCGTGCGATTACGCTTTGCTAACCGCACCTACTAAGCTTATGAGCTACAGAGCTTTCAATCCGGTTTTTCTTGCTTGGCACTCAAAACCGTCCGATCAGCAACTGCAATAAAGTCTTGACTCCTGTATTTATCTGTATATACTTAATATGCTCAGTTAAGCACGGAACCTCAATAGGCTGGTCGATCATGACAACAGATAAACTTTTTCTTTCGAATCACGACAGTACGCCGATGTACGAACAGATCATGGAGCAGATTACTGCCAAGGTCATGGCCGGTGATTGGCGACCGGGGCAGTCTTTGCCGTCCATTCGGGAATTGGCTAGCGCGAGTAGTGTGAGTGTGATCACGGTGAAGCGCGCTTATCTCGAATTAGAACGTGCGGGTGTGATCGTAACTCGGCAGGGCAAGGGCTCGTTCGTCGCCGAGAATCAAGATTTGGCGAAGCAACTCTTGCGCGAAGAATTCGATATGCATCTGATTGGGATGGTGGGAGCGGCTCAGAAACTCGGGATGGGTAAGAAAGAGGTCGTTGAGCATGTGGGCCTTGCGATGGCGGCGAATGTTTCAGACGACGCTTCCAGCCCGAAAGCGGATCACTCCAAAAACAGCACTGCCGCTTCGGCAACCAGGACACTCAAATGAACGCGCAAACCGATCTTGCTATTTCCTTGCGTGGGGTCGAGAAAACCTACGCTGACTTCACGCTGCATCCGCTCGATCTCGAATTGCCCACCGGGCAGATTATGGGCTTGGTCGGTGCCAATGGTGCCGGTAAATCGACCATCATGCGGATCTTGATGGGCTTGATACGTGCCGATGCCGGTGAGGTCGATGTGTGTGGTCATCGCTTACCTGAAGCACAGGTGGCCGCGAAGCGTGAAGTGGGCTACGCCTCTGAAGATATGCGTCTCTACAAAACGCAGACCTTGCGTTGGCATATGGATTTTATTCAGGGAATTTTTCCGGAATGGGATGAAACCTATGCCGCACAATTGCTGCAGCGTTTTGATCTGAAATCACAACAGAAGTTAGGTGGTTTCTCGCACGGACAAAGAGTGAAAGCCGCCTTGCTGTTGATTTTGGCGCGTCGTCCCAAACTCTTGCTGCTCGATGAACCGACCACAGGATTAGACCCCGTTGCACGAGCCGAAGTCTTGGAGGCCTTGGCAGATGTATTGCGAGATGAGTCGCGCAGTGTTTTGTTCTCTTCGCATAACACGGGCGATGTGGAGCAGCTCTCCGATGCCATTAGTTTTATTCACAAAGGGCGATTGGTGGCCTCTGAAGATAAGGAAACTTTCTTATCCAGTTGGCGCCGCATTATCTGTCAGGGACCTTGGCAAGAGCAACTCAAAGACTTGCCAGAAGTCATCAGTGCGCGCCATAGCGGTTCCATCATCGAGCTGAAAGTGCGCAATGCCGGCGACGTCTTCGAAACACGACTGGCGCAGATGAATCTTACGGTGAGTGCGGTCGAGCCGATGAACTTGGAAGATATTTTTGTGACGAGTGTTCGCGCGGGAGAGAAATGATGAGCTTGCAAACGCAATACGAGGGGCGACCAAGTTCGCACACCACGCACACAGATAGTGAAGCCCAACACACTCGACAGATGATTAAACGGCTGATTGTCAAAGAATTTCAGATGTACCAAAAACAGTTCGCTGCCTATGTGATTGGCTTGTTGATTGGATTGACGCTGATTGGTATGGCCAAGACTTGGGCCTTTTATGCAGGCGGCTTGACCTTGCTGGTACTTTTGATTTGTGTCGGTGGGTTTGCGATTCAGACTTCGCTGTTGAATGAGCGTCGTGAGCACACACTGAGCTTCATGATGAGCTTGCCATTGACGCCGATGACCTTCTTTTGGAGCAAGGTTCTCGCGAATTTGGTGCTGTATCTCGTACCGTTCACGATAGTGTTAGCAGGCACGGCATTCTTGGTGTTGTTCACGCCTCTACCTGATGGCATTTTGATCTGGTCATTTTTGATCTACGGCTTCCTCGCCATGAACTTTTTTATTTCGCTGAGCGCGGGCCTGATCTTAGAATCAGAGGGATGGAATATCTTCGTACAAATCGCGGTCTCGACTTTTGTGGGGCCATTCATGGTCTTCATTGGCACCATTGAGAGCATCGGCAAAAAGATCCAATCGAATGACATCGTCTTGAGTCCAGAAGCTTTGACCATTTTTGCGGTGGAACTGAGTGTCATGCTGTTGGCACTCGCCATTGCGCGTAACTTTTATCGTCGCAAGGATTCTTTTTTATGAATACCAGCGCGCAGATGTCAGAAGCGAACCCTCGCTTGCACTACATGGACAATCTGCGCGCGATCGCGATGCTAACAGGCGTGCTGTTTCATGCCGCGCTGGCGTATAGCGTTTTGGCGCATCCACTTTGGCCCACGGCGGATCGTGGGCAATCCTTCATCATCGATCTCTTTGCATGGTTCTTCCATCTATTTCGCATGCCCTTGTTTTTTGTGGTGACGGGCTTCTTCGCCGCCTTGTTGGTGCAAAGACGTGGCATAGCCGGTATGTTGAAGAACCGCTTTATGCGCATTGTTTTGCCGCTGTTGGCCTTTTGGCCCTTGGTGTATTTTTCGATGACCGGGCTGATTAGTCGCGCGGTGACTGAAGTGGAGAATTTGTCACCGCTGCTGCAAATGATTAAGCCGTGGGTGCTTGATCCAAACGCAGCGACTGCGCCGCCAACGCTCGCCCACCTGTGGTTCCTCGCCTATGTGATGTGTTTTTGCATTTTGGTGTGGGTGGCATTCACTTTGGAGTGGGCTAAATATCTGCACCGTTTAGCGGCCATCGCGCCAATCTCCCAAGTTTGGCTTGCACCCTTGTTGTTGGTGCCTGCGCTGATGAGTGTGCCAGCGCCGTTTCCCGCACCGGAAAGTCTTTTCCCGCAATGGTGGGCCCTGCTGTTTTATGGGTTTTATTTCCTGATGGGATTTCGTTTATCCCACCAAGCCGCATGGCTCGATCAATTCAAACCGCAGGTAGCTCGATTATTGTTATCGTCTCTTCTTGCCTATGCGCTGTTTCTCTATCTTCTTCAAGCGAAGGGCATGACGCAGACTGATTGGTTTTCAAAAGTCATCTTGGCGCTGCTGCAAGCTTATGCAGGATATGGGATGACACTGGTATGTCTCATCGCCGGTCAACGTTGGCTCGATGTACACCATGGCTTCTTACGCTATATCGCGGATGCGTCTTACTGGGTGTACTTGGTGCATCTGCCTTTGATTTTCGCTATCCAAATTCCCCTAATGGATGTGAATCTACATTGGAGCGCAAAGCTTCTTCTTTCCGTCGGAACAGTCTTGGGAATCGCCTTTCTCACCTACCACTTCTTGGTGCGTGGACGCATGCTTGGGCGCTTCTTAAATGGACAGCAGCGCGGTCGATGAGCGACCGCGTTCCATCAAACATTGAATGACCACGCTTGAATGCCCAGGTCAGGTCACTTCTGCATATGTCAATCGTATGTATCAAATTCGGCCATTCGCTTCAGATCAAGGTTGTGGTAATTTTGAAAATACAGGATACTCACGCACTGTTTTTTTTAAAAATTCCGATCAAAAAATTCAGATACATGATGAAACGCTTGTCTTTAATTGCCGCTAGTAGCATGTGTGTGTTGCTCGCTGGCTGTGTTGTACCAATGACCGGGACTTATCCCGCACCAAACACGCAGCTTGGTGAAGTCCAAGATTGGCGTATGCCGCTCTACCGCGAACCAGGACGTATCGATGTTAAGTTGCGCGTGGTGAAGGGTAGTAGCACTCAAGTTGCTCTCGAAACTAATAATGAAGTTGAGCAAGCACCGATCCAGGTCTTGTTCGGCGGGAGTTCTTCGTCGAATAAACTTGAATCCTCGGTAAGGTATTCCACTGAGAGTGGCGTATTCGCCTTTAAGTACTTTGGGAAGACGCTCGATCGCAACAGTGATGTCAATCTGCGTATTGAATGGGATGAGAACATGCGCGTTAGCGTGACGGTCGATGGTGAGGTCTTACAAGTAAAGCCGCATACTTCTTTCGGAAAATTACGCCTGTTTTCTAAAACCGGGTCTATTGAAGTCAAAGAAGTGAAATATGAAAAAATGGCAGATGCCGCTGAAAACAAGATGGGAGCAGAATGATGAATGGAAAGTTGGGTATGCGTTTGTGTAAATCACTAGCGCTGGCCTTGGTGTTGGTGAGCGGCGCGGCGCGTGCCGATTTTGATCTGGGCTTGCAGTATTACGCGAAGGGTGAGTTCGAGAAAGCGCATCGTGAGTTTGCACAAGCTGCAAAATTTGGTGACATCTCCTCGCAGTTTAATTTGGGTGTCATGTACTTCCGCGGTGAATTCGTCGCCCGCGATCCTGTCCAAGCCTATGCATGGTTGGCTTTGGCGGCACAGGCACCAGAATATCAAGGCAAGGCTTTGCATTTGACGATCTACAAAGATCTTTCAGACGAGCAAAAACGGCAAGCCGATGAGGCCTACCAAGTGCTTCTGAAAAAATATAGCGTAGCGGCGATCGATGAGAACTTAAAACCTGTGTTGCTGGACGAAAAAGACAGCAATCAAAAAGTGCGCATCTTGAAACAAGTCAATCCGGACTATCCGCGCAGCATGTTGAGAGGTGGGCAATTTGGTAATGTGGACGTGCTTTTGACGATCGCGAAAGATGGCACGACCAAAGACCACATTGTGTATGGCAGCTCAGACAAGACATTCTCGCAAGTTGTGCTAAGCGCGGTTCGCCAGTGGCAATATCAACCAGCGATCGTGAATGGTCAAGTGGTCGAAACACAAGGTCATAAGATTCGTTTCAGGTTCTCAATCAGTGGCATGAGCTCCAATGAGGCGCAAATAGAAAAAGCGCTTCTTGCACAACGTGAAAAGGCTTTGGCGGGCGACCCAGGGGAACAGTTCACTTATGCGTATATGCTCGAAATTCTCCCTACCTTTACAAAGTTTAAGCCACGTGAAGGGGCGGATGAGAATCCCAATAAGTGGTACTTGTTAGCGGCAAAAAATGGTCATGCTGCAGCGAGTTTCTTCCTTGGCCAGAACATCCTGAACGGCAGAATGTCTGCATCTGATCCAGAGAAGAGTATTGCATGGTTATCCAAAGCCGCATCGAAAGGCTTGATCGACGCACAGTACATGCTGGCAGTCGAACTCCTCAATGGCACGCGTTTGCAGAAGAATGAAGAGCAAGGCATGTACTGGTTGAACAAGGCGGCACATGGGCAATTGTCTATCAATGAACGCGCTAAATTGAAACTCGCTTGGATACTCTCTACGCATTCCAATGCGACACAACGCGACGGCGCCTTGGCCTTGCAATACTTGAAAACAATCACTGAGGATTATGCCGATAAGCAAACATGGTATCGCACGGCCGCCGCTGTGTATGCCGAAAACGGAGATTTTGAGAACGCCGTGCAATGGCAACAAAAGGCAATCAGTGATGCTAAATCGATCGCACTGCCAACGGAATTGCTGCAAGCTCACTTAACGAACTACCAAAACAAACAAGCTCTGCGTGAGCTGTGATCATCCCAAGATACCCTCGTCGTGTAGCGCGATCTCGTCGTTTGCGATGAGGGTATCTAGTCAGTATCTAGTCTCTTTAAAATCTCTCTCCATGCATCAAGAAAACCCATATTCGCCGTTGAGTGAAAATGAAACCCAACATGTCGAACCGTATGTCTGTTCGAAGCGTGCTCGCTACCGATTGGCTAGTTTGATTGGGGTCCATCTACTCGCTACGGCTTACTTTGCGCCCGTGTATTGGGAACTGGTTCAGGTCGGAGCAACAGCCTTCCTTAGCTTGGTGCTGAGTGTTGCAGGATGTCTTTGCTTGTATATCTCGACCCTCACAGCGCTTGGTACACGCCCGCTTGGCAAAGTGGGTTTTATACTCGCAGCGCTTCTAGTCGGAATATCCTCGTCTGGATGGGGATGGGGCAAGCTATGGACTATCCCCTTCGTGGCGGGTTCTGGTTTGGGACTCGCCGGTTTTTGGCTGGTTTTGCAGGCGCAGCGGTGGTCTAAGAATACTCAAGCATAAGGCTAGGCGGTGAAGGCGGCTGGACCAGCAGCACGCCTTGACCGTTCCGATACGGCGTCATGCCATAAGCCAATCTGGCCTGCCTCATTACTGCCCAGGGTGATAAGAGCGCTCCAAGTTTTTCTTGATGTCTTCAGGATAAAACAACACGTCTTTGAATTCACCCTTGCTATACATTTCCGCTTGATCATTGAAATGTTTGGATTGCGGATTGCCGCTATTCCCGCCCGCCAAAATGCTCTTCGCTTTGAGGCGTGGACCAAACTCTACCGCGGCGACAAAGCTATTGCCACGGTCGCCATAAATACGTTTGGTTTTTTGTGGCGCGACCATGCCGAAGGCAGCGAGCGAGCCCCAATTGGCTGAGGCGAAGGCGACCGGATAGCTCGGTTGTTTATCGTCATACTCTTGTGCAATCGCGGGGCTGATGCGTTGGAAGCGATTGATTTCACCCCAAGGGGTTTGCCAAGTGCCAAAGTCCGCCGTGAGTTTGTCACTGGCGCGCTGCAAAGCTTGTAGACGTTCTTGTGGGCTGATGTGATCGCGAATGTAATTGAGCACAGGCACTTCCATCACACGCGCTTTCTCTGCCGAGCTACGTACCATCTCCTGCCCCCAGTAAATGGCTAGCGAAGTCGGCACGGAGTCAACCGCATAACGTAAATCCCAAGCTTTGAGACTGGCGACTTGTGCAGCCAGCTGTTGTTTGAGGGCGGCATCTTCACTGGCTTCATACGCTTGCAGCAGCGCAGGGATCATCGGTTCGAAGGCGGTCAAGTAACTGTCGTAAGCTTTGCTGATTAAGCGGTCGATGTTGAGGTCTTTTGCACCTTCGAGCACACGTAAAGCATGAATGCCGCGTGCATTTTCCGGTAAGGCCCACATGTATTGTGGATAGTCTTTTTGTAGCGGACTGCTCGAGTCTGGCGAGCCGACGGCACCAGAAACAGTGAACGGCCAGTTGTTGGTGTTTTGTATCCAACCCTTTGATGGGTTGAACAAATGAATGGTCTCTTTGATCTCGTGCAAGCCTTGCCATTCAGTCGCTGGATTACTGCCATCGACCGGTTTGCGCCAATCAAATCGCGGGTCACGCTTCGGTACGAAATTGCCATGGAAGTAGGCGATATTGCCTTTGTCATCAGCATAAACCGTATTGTTAGACGAGTTCGTGCGTAGCTGCATGACTTCGTAAAACTCTTGGTAGTTCTTGGCTTTGGTTCTGCCGTAAGACTGCATTAAGGCTTTCAGCGGTTCTTCCATCATTTTGACGGCAACCCATTTACCATTTTGTGCACGAATGATGGGACCATGATGTGTGAAGTAGGCCTTGATGGTTTTGCTGGTCATACCGTTTGCCGTTCTATATGGAAGTTTGATCGAACGCACTTGCATGGGGCGCAGCTCAGCCCCGTATTGATAAAAGAGCTGCCCGTCCTTTTCAACGACGGTTTCAAGATATTCGTCGATCACATCGGCACCGCCGGAAGTGTGCATCCAACCGAGATGTTGATTGAAGCCTTGGTAGACAAAGAATTGTCCCCAGGTGACGGCGCCATAGGCATTCAAACCTTCTTCACTGACGACATGGACCTCAGGGCGAAAATAAAATGACGTATGCGGATTGATCATCAACAAAGCATGACCATTCGCGGTTAATTTCGGAGCAATCGCAAAGCCATTCGAGCCACGGGGTTCGACGTCAAAACCCTTACCAATGTCGGCCACTAAGTGTGAACTTTCGCCGGAATAAAATTGCGCGAGATTTTTGAGATTGATCTCTTCAATATCGCCACCGATACTACCTTCGCTAAAACTCAATGCCATCCAAGGCTCAAAGTGCGTAATGAGTTTAGGCTTCACTTCGGGATGGGTGTACAGGTAGTAATTTAAGCCGTCGGCAAATGACACCATCAGTTTCTTCAACCATGCTGGGCTCTGACGATATTTCTCCTGCATGGCTTCGGGCTGTATGTACATCTTCATGCGCAAATCGCGCCAAATTTCAGCCTCACCCTCCACTTCGGCCAAGCGCCCTAAGGCATTGATGTAATTGCGTTCGATACGATTGAAGTCATCTTCGGCTTGCGCATATAACAAACCAAATACGGCATCCGCATCGGTCTTGCCGTACACATGCGGAATCCCCCATTTATCTCGCAAAATCTTGACCCGCTTAGCGGTCGCTTGCCAACGCTGAAGTTCAACGCGGTCTGACTTTTTGTCTGCAGTGTTGGTGACGAATTCTTCAGTCGCGCTAGATGCACTAGCTTCACTCGTGAAACTGGCTGAAGACACAGCAAACGACAGCAGCAGACTCTTTAAGACTTGGTTGACCGTCAAATGAGAAAACATAGTAAAACTCCGCGCGTAAATAGTTTGGGGTTCAATGGGGAATCTGCCTCGTATGGAAAGCCATCACAGATGATACTAAAAAACGAGCGTCGGCTTGTTGTGCCATGCCCTCCAGTTCAACTTTGCTGTGGTTTTCCGTCAAGCACAGTTCGAATCCTGTAATCCTGCTATGGACATCAACACCAAGACAAGAGTTCAATGGACGACTGCAATAAACGGATCGAGCTGATCAGTAGTTCGCAATCGACGAATACCCCGTAGCTACGATTAGCGCAGCGTAATCGTAGGAACGCGCACAGGCTGGCGATCATAACGAGCGCAGTGAAGCTCGCACGAACCAGCGACGATGCACCTTGCCCACTCTTTCGAAGGCGTGTGCACAAAGACATTCCACGTGCATGCACGATCGATTCCAAACCACATCTCCCGTCCAAAATAGACCACGCGCTCTTTAACTTTGTTTAAAATGCAATCAGTCGAAGAGACGTACCTGCGTAAGCAATATGGCCTTGCATTTTTCGCACCCGCCGAACGCCAATTTTTCCGACAAACGAATCGAGCTCACTACATGACTGAACGCATCCTGCCAGCCTCCGATATTTACGCTTCTTGCCCTCGCGAAGGTGTGGTGCTTGATTATTATGCGGGGGTGTTTGACGCGGTGTATGTGTGCTTCAATCCGTTTATCAAGCCGACCCAAATTTCCACCGAGCGCTTCTGTCCTGCTATGTATCCTTCACAAGCAGAGTTGGTCAATCTTTGTGCACCAGTACCGTGGGCGGAGGTGATGAAGTTGGCGGAACTGCCGTCCATAGCTGCAGTCGATCTCGCCTTGAGGACACAAATTCATGGGATTCGTTCGGAGCGCATGTGGGAAACTTATGCGCATCAGCTAGAAGCCTTATATGACTCGGGCGCGGTGATGCCGCCCATGGAAGGCGAACATTCGCCATTTCATTATGAATCGGTGATGGCGATCTTCAAAGATCTTGGTCATCAATGGGCATGGTTCGGCGATGAATTTTGTACCGAGCGCAAACTCTACTGGATCGACGAGTTGAGCAAGGCGGAGTCGACACCGATCGGCGGGCACAGCAATATTTTTTCGGCAGATCACTCATTATTGTGGACTGTTCATTGGGACAGTCACTTCAGCTTCTTATGCGGCACACGCACAGACCTCGAACGAGCTCGTGTTGCTGAGCGAGTTGAAGGCTTTTATTGCGCTCCGAGCACAGAAGTGCATTGGAGCTTGAGAGAGTAGTATTAAGTTTTGGCGTTTAGGCTATCTCGATAACTCATGCGGCTAAGTACTTCCCCTTGAGGGATCGTTTAAGTTAGGCATTTGATCCCACACTTCGTGCGATGATGCCTTCGCTTGTGTCAAATGAGATGACATGCGTGCGATTACGCTTTGCTAATCGCACCTACTAGACTGAGGTGTAATCCCAAATTCACTGACAACGGAGGCTCATGGGTGATTGCATCTAAGCACAACTCAAAGAACAGCTCAAAGTGTAACGCATACAGCATTACCCGCCCTCTGAACCGTCCTCACGATACGCACAAAAAACCAAAATCGTGTATCTTTGCGACCGCAAGGAGGACATTATGAGCGCCACAACACCAGCCTTTTCGTTTCAATCGTTGACCGAATCTTCAGGCCCATATCAGAGGCAGCAGTGGCTGCGGTGGCCGCGCGTTTTTTTGGCGCTCATGCTGACCTTGGTGTTGGGGAGCTGTAGCACAGCGCGCCTAGGCTATAACAATGCAGACACCTTGGCTTACTGGTGGATGGATGGCTATGTGGATTTTAATAGCACTCAGAAGGCTAAGGTCAAGCGCGATATCGCGCAATTGCTGAGCTGGCATCGTAGCAGCCAGCTGCCGCAATACGCGCAGACATTGGGACAAATGCAAACCGTACTGGCTGCTAATCCGGGACCAGCTGAAATAGAAGCGGTGTATCGACAAGTTGAGCAACACCTCCAAGTCACCTTGTTGAAGGCAGTGCCAGAGTTGACCGACTTTGTGTTGAGTATGGACGAGTCGCAAAAAGCGTATCTGGCGCGCAAGTTCGAGAAAAACAATGAAGACTTTCGGGACAAATACTTGGATCTCACTCCCGAAAAACAAGCCAAAGAACGTCGTAAGAAATTCTTAAAGCAAGTCGATGAGTGGCTCGGTAGTGTCAATCGTGAGCAAGAAGCACTGATTACTCGCCACCTCGAAAAGCACCCGGCTAATTACGCACAGTGGTTAGAAGAAAGCATGGCGCGCCAACGCTTGGTAATGCAGTTAATCACACACATCCAAACGGAAAAGCCGAGCCGTGAAGCCGCTCAAGCAATGGTGCAAAAGCTCATAATGACGTCGTTCGAAACGGCAGATTCCGCCGAGCGCCGCTCGCAAACAGAGAATTCTCGTATGGCTATGCAAACCATGCTACCGAACCTTCTGCGCCTTGCCACGCCAGCTCAGAAGACGCACGCAACCCAAAAATTGCAGAACTGGATTGATGACTGTAAGTATCTCAGCGCTAAGAAATAGAATGGCATCAAGTTCTTTTTGATTCATTGATCAATGCACGGGAAGTACGATTAGCGTAGCGTAATCGTATGAACTAAACGAGAACAATCAAGCACAATCAAGCACAATTAAGCACAATCAAGACACACGAGAACCTCCGAGCAAACCACTCAGACTAAGCCCCTCTTTGATGACCTTTTGCTGCATCCACTAGTCGTTCTAAACTCCGCAAGTAAGATAAATTGAGTGTTCATTGAGCGTTCATTAATTGGATTGATTGGCAATACGATTCTGTTCAATCTGCATGAGATTGAAGGAACTCAAGCTCATATTTTGATTTTTCACGCCTCATTTTCGACACTTCGTCGCAAAATCATAATCTCTCAATTTGAAATTCGATACAGTGCGAGCCATTGTTAGCGTGTTCGCTAATTCATCGCACAGCGTTTTTCTATGTAGAGGTATCTATGCAATTCCCAAAAAGTTCCGTCATCACTTTGATTCTTTGTAATGTTCTCGCGGTGTCTGTCCAAGCGCAGCAAGCCGGTGAGGTGAAGGCTCAAGCGAAACCTGCGCAGCCGCAACAGGTCGAAGTGAAAGGCAAATCGCAAGAAGAGTTCGCCCGTACTGAAACGGCTTCCCGTTCTATTGTCAGCAATGCGGAATTGACGCGTTTTGGCGATACGAATATCGTTGATGCGATGAAACGTGTGCCGGGCGTGCAGGTTACCAATAACAAATTGCACTTACTCGGCATGGCGGCAGGCTACACGCAGATTTTGATTGATGGCGAAGCTCCACGTGGTATTACGATTGAGGATATTCCTCTCAACATGATCGAACGTGTTGAGATTTATCGCGGTGCGAACGCGCAGTTTAGTACGCAAGCGATGGGCGGCACGATCAATATTATCTTGAAAAAAGCGGCGTCAAATACGCAGCACAGTATCAAGGCCAGTGTGGGACATATGTTCCAAAATAATGGTGGCTTGGATTGGTTTCATTCCGGGAAAGATGGCAATTTGTCGCACACTGTGAGCGTGGCATTGTCTAAAGATCGCATGAGTGCAGGGCAGCCTTCTGACTCGACGATTAACTTCGTCAATGAAAATGTGCTCACTGGCGCGAAGAGCGAATTTCAGAATGTGCAGCATGCTCAACGTAGCGATGAATCGATCCGCATTGCGCCACGTATTCAATACAAAACCGATTCCAATATTAATCTGACCTCAACTTCGATTTTCGCTCACAATCGTTTTAACGGTGACACGATCAGTCAATACAATAATGTTTCGGGTCGGGTATTTGAGATTGGTAAAACCACATCCCATGACAATAACCGTGGTACCAACTTTGGCAGCACGCTGAAAGCCGTGACGACTTTGGACAACGAGATCGGTGTCGATGTTAGTGCGGGTTTCCAAGCACAGAGTTACATTGCGCGTTCCTACACGCAAAACTATCAACCGAATGGGGCTTTGTCGTTTAACCGTGATCTCAACACCGATGTGCATGTATTGGTCGGTATCTCGACAGGCAAATTCAGTATTCCTACTAACAAAGAACATGACTTGGTGATTGGATGGACTGCTTGGCGCGCCGACGTTGATGTGGAAAATAATCAAATCGATCGCTTCCCATCGAGCCAAAACAGTATCTTCCGTCCTCATAGCGCCAACTCGGTGATGGATAATGCCGCGTTCTTTGCGCAAGACGATTGGAAATTCAAGAAGAATTCTTCCGTGTCTTTGGGTTTGCGTTGGGAATCACAAGGGATTCGTACTGAAAATAATTTCGGTGATAAAGTTCATAACCGCGCCAGTGTATTGAGCCCTGTTGTGCAAACCATGTGGCAGCTTGATCCTCAAAATACTGAGCGTATTCGCCTCGGTGTGTCGCGCACTTTCAAAGCGCCTGAAGGTACGCAGCTCTTGATGCCGAAGATTTATGTGGTGAACAACTCCATCGAAAATCCAAATATCGTCGGTAATCCGTTCCTGCGTCCTGAATTGTCGTGGAGCGTCGATGCCGCCTTTGAACACAATGGTAAAGATGGACTGAACTATGCGGTGCGCGCCAAGGTTCAATCGATTGACGACATTCATCGTGAAGTGGTTTTTGAAGCCGATAATGCATTCTGGAAGAAGTTTGTGAATGCGGGCAGTGCGCAGAGTGAAAGCATCGAATTGTCCACGCAATTTCCATTGAAGCGTGTGATGGACAATGGCCCTGACATGGATTTCTCAGCGAGCTATTCACACTTCTGGTCTGACGTGAAGGATTTTTCCTCTCCGTACAATTCTTTGACACCGTACAAATATGTGATGACTTTCGGTGCCAATTATCGTGCGAAAGATATTCCGTTGACGGCCGGTTTGAGCGCCAAGATTCAAGATTCACACTGGCAGCAAATTAGTTTGACTGAACGTCAGTATGTGAAAACACCGAAGAATGTCGACCTGTATGCATTGTGGAAATTCGATAAGCAAAGTCAGCTGCGCTTCGCCGTCAATAATGCACTTGGCGGAAAAGCTTACGATAACTTGTCCTATGCAAGCGTTGGTAATTCTCGTAGTCAATCCGCACGAGCAGTGCCAACCGCGCGCAACTTGAGTGTGACTTACGAATACAAGTTCTGAGCTTGAACTGACTTGAGTTGTCTGCTGTTCTGACCGAAAAAGAAATCTAGCCGCGCTCTACTAAGTGCGACTAGATTTTTTAATTGTGACTTTGCGGTGAAGGCGATGCTGTAAATCGAAATCGCAGAATCTAGAATTTTCGATCATTTCAAATTCTTTTTGGTCTTCCCAGAAAAGCGTCGTCCTGTTTAGGGTAAGTCTTCCTCTTTTTTGGCCCGCGCGCAGCGACTTTCGACGCTTTCTCCACCACTCGACACGCTAGTGCAAATGTACTCTGCTTTTCCACAAGTCACCCTCCATGACATGCCCTCAAAGTAGAGCTTGGGGTGCTTCACAATATTGTCCTCAATCGGGCAGCCTGTGTATCCTGCGCTAATCATAGCTAATCGATGCGGCGAGGTTTCACAGCCGGCTAAGAAAACGCTAACTGGTACAAGTGAAAGAACTAGATACTTCATAGAATCGACCTCCATCAAACGGGAAAGTTGTGCTTAGGGAGTATTCACTTGACTCAAGGTTCTAGCTGGATGTCGAACACATCGGCTCACAACTGCTGCCGTATTGAGCATTAAATTGTTTAAGACAAGACCTGATGGCAAGTAAATGAGTGCGGAAGTGTAACTAAGAATTTTTAAATCAAATTTACTTTATTGTATGGTGCATTTGCGCGATACCTTGGGTATTGCTTTAGCGCTTTGATCCCGAATCTCGAATTTTTGTGTGTATAGGCGAGACAAGTTCGGTATTTCGCTTTATCCTCGCAGATCGCCCTTTTACTGGTCGAGTGGAAGATTAGATTCGTAATTTCTTTTGAGTGGAGTCATGATGCAATTCGCCTACACCATCCTTTACGTCAGCAATGTCGAGCAAAGCCTCGCCTTCTATGAGCAAGCTTTTGGTTTGCAAACACGTTTTCTTCATGAAAGCGGAAACTATGGTGAGTTAGAGACTGGCGCGACCGCGTTGGCGTTTTGTTCGCGTGAGATGATCCAACAAATGGGGAAAGATGCGGTGGCGGCCGACCCCAAACATCCGGTCTTTGAGATTGCGCTCGTGACTGATGATGTGTCGGCAGCCGTGCAAAAAGCCGTCGCTGCTGGCGCACGTCTGATGCAAGAACCAAAGGAAATGCCATGGGGGCAGACGATTGCTTATGTCGCCGATCGAGATGGCGTGTTGGTCGAGTTGTGCACGGCGGTGCAAGCTTCGTAGAAGCGAATTTCAGAAAAAGAGTGGATGTCGAAGTGCGCCGTTCCCGTTGAGATCTGTGCTTCGATGTCTTCCACAGAAACTCTTTTGATTCATACTCCGGCTTGCAATTTCTTCGACCCGCTACTTCTTTGATTGGTGAACGAGCCCTTGTTTCGCTAGATTGAGCGCCAGTTCCGACTCGGAATCGTGTCCTTCGAGATAGTCCTTAGTGCTGCGTTGGACTGGATAGTCCGGCACATGCCACGATCTGCCTCATGCGCAGCTTGTGTGCTGAGCAGATAGTTCAACAGCGGCACGACCAAGCGCCCTTTGGTGTTCGGCAAAGTTAACGTCATTTGATTGCCTGAGGTGCAGCCGAAATACGCACCACCCGACCCTTGACCAATGAAAGTGGCGCCACCGCGTGTATGAACTTGTGTGAGAAATTCAGACGTCGTGGAAAAGCTACCGCCATTGATCAGGATCAGCACGCGACCACGAAAGTTCGGCGCTAAAGTTCTCGGTCTTGATCGTCAGTGAATCATAGTAGGTAAAAGGCCGATCGAACGTGGACAGTACTAAATTGTCCGAAGCCAGGTGATTACTGGGCACCTGCGGCAGCTGCAGGAATTGGCTACACATCAGTTTTAGTTGGATCTACTCGCTCCAATAAAAACGAGGAACGAGTAAACAGAGGATGGTGGTGGCCGGAAGAGCCTTAACGCATTTTCTTCGGCAATTTTCTGCCGTTAAACTCGATCCCAATCACGCGACCAGCATCGTCTTTCGTGAACGCCCATTCGAAGCCATTCTCTGGTGTGATCAAGCTGCCATTGGTTTGCATGACGGCGCGGGTACTTGGAACAAAGTTAGGTACCGTGATCATCAACTCGCCTTTTTTCAGATTCACAAAAACAGATGGTGGTTTCTCTTTCGGTGAGTTAGCAGGGAATGGATATTCGCCGAGGTATTGTTGTGCGGCCTTGCCATCAAGCTTCACCGCTTCGATTTCGCGTGGTTTGAAGTCGGGCCAGTTGTAGGCAGTCGCCAACGCGGTCAGCAAGGGACGATACACAAATGCTCCGCCATCACCATTGGTCATGATCGCCGCACCGCGACCCAAGGCGGGAAAATACACCACAAAGCAACGGTAGCCTTCGTTGGAACCGCCATGCTCGAAATACATGGCCTCGTCCTTGCCATGCACCATAGGTCCCAAGCCCGAGGGTTCTTTTTGTTCGCTCAGCATTTCATTCACCGTCGCTTGTGACAAGACTTTGGACGACTTGCCAGCGCGTGCATCTCCAAGCTCGATCGCCCATTTGCTCAAATCCGTTGGTGTGGTCCACAAACCTGCGGCAGCGAGTTCGGGATAAGTATGCCAACGACCAGCGATGACTTTACCTTTTTCATCATGCGCGGCAGCCGCCAGATTTTGTTTGGCGCTGGTGAGTGCTTGTTCATACGCGCTATTGCTCATACCCATCGGTGCCAGTACCAAACGTTGCATCAAGGACGGGAATGCTTCGCCGCTGGTGTCAGTCATCGCCAATTGCATGATGGTGGTGCCACCGCCTGAATACTGCCACTTTGATCCTGGAGTCATCACGACCCGCACCGCTTCCGTGTTAGCGGGTTGTTCTCCATCCAGAATTTGTGGCACGGTCGGAATCGGTGCACCCGCCGCATAGCCCGGAAAACCATGTACATTCAGGCCCGCCGAATGTGTGACGAGGCGGCGCAAAGTGACTGGCTCAGCCTTGGTGAATTCATTGTCGGGCAGTTGCCAAGATTTGAGATAAGTGTTGATCGGGGTATCAAGCGAAAACATACCTTGTTCCACCATCTTCAACATGGCGGTGGCGGTGACCGGTTTGCTGATTGAAGCGGCTTGAAATAAGGTAGTGGGATTCACACGATCTTTCTTATCTGCGGCCTTCAAACCGAAACCCTGCGCCCAAGCCAGCTTACCATCGACAATCACCGCGACTGACACGCCCGGCACTTTGAATTTAGCCATGGTCGCTGCCAGTGTTTGGTAAGGAATCGCTTCACCCTTCACCACAATACCTGGCGCGAGCTTATGGATCACGTGCTCAATTTGTTGGTCAGGTGGAAGCGTGGCCGTCGACGTTGCTGGAAAACTTTGCGCTTGGGCTGATCCCATCGCGAGCAGTATGAGTCCAGCCAAATATTTGATTTGCATGTGGCATCCTTACAAAATTTGAGGAGCCGAGTATGGCATAGAAATTTCAACAGAAGCGACAACAATTTCGCAAAGCTATTTGGGCGCTACTCTCGAGCCACTCTTTCGATCGCCCCAAAGTCTTTTTAATGGAGTGGAAGGGTGATCAGCGACCTTTTGCAGAAGTCTCTATAATCTGTCAGGTACGCATCCTTTTGCAGTGCAGCGAAGATCGGCCTCATCGTGGAATGATTGGAGCGGTTCTTCACTGAATTGATCTTGTCTAGATCTCCTTCATATTGGTGTCGTTTGATGCCCTCATATCGAGAGAGATTTTGCGCTACGGATATCTTAAAACCTTGAGGATAAGCCCATGCATAACACGCCGCTCATTACGACCTTAGCCGCCGCATTTGGACTCGCACTCATCTTTGGCTTCGTTGCTACCAAATGTCGCTTACCTGCGCTTGTCGGCTATTTGTTTGCAGGAGTTTTGATTGGACCCTTCACTCCAGGTTTTGTGGCGAACTCGGCCTTGGCCGCAGAACTCGCGGAAATCGGCGTCATTCTGCTGATGTTCGGCGTTGGCTTACACTTTTCTTTTGATGATCTACTTAAAGTACGCAAGATTGCTTTACCCGGAGCGGTGTTGCAAATTCTCGTCGCAACGGGTTTGGGCGCAGGCTTAGCTTTATGGTGGGGATGGTCGTTTGGTGCTGCCCTCGTGCTAGGACTTTCACTCTCAGTTGCCAGTACTGTGGTACTACTGCGCGCATTGGAGGATCAAGGAACCATGGATTCCATCAATGGCCGCATCGCAGTTGGATGGCTGATCGTTGAAGATCTAGTGATGATTGTGGTCCTTGTGTTACTACCGCCGTTGGCAATGGTCTTGAACGGAGGTGCTGATACCAGCTCAAACGAACAACTCGCTTCCATCGTGATTTCTACCCTGCTGAAGGTGGTTGCATTTATTGCGGTGATGTTGGTGGTGGGGCGTCGACTTTTCCCTAAAATTTTGTGGCATGTTGCCAATGTTGGTTCGCGTGAATTGTTCACTTTGTGTGTAGTGGCCGCAGCTGTCAGTATTGCCTACTTATCGACCATGCTGTTTGGCGTGTCGATGGCTCTGGGCGCTTTTTTTGCTGGGATGATGCTGCAAGAGTCGGAGTTTAGTCATCGCGCAACCGAGGAATCCTTGCCTTTCCGTGAGGCGTTTTCAGTACTCTTCTTTGTTTCTGTCGGGATGTTGTTTGATCCCCTTGTGTTGTTGAACTCGCCTGGAAAAGTTGCTGCAGTGGTGGCGATTATCGTGATTGGCAAGACCATTGCGGCGTGTATTTTAGTGCTAATGTTCCGTTACCCAATGTCGACGGCTTTGACGGTCTCAGCCAGCTTGGCGCAGATTGGTGAGTTTTCATTTATTCTCGCAAGCTTGGGTGTGAGCCTCCACTTGATGCCCCAAGAAGGTCAGAGTTTGATCTTGGCGGGAGCCATTATTTCCATTACCGCCAACCCACTTCTTTTTAAATTGGAACGACCTATCTTCGCTTTCTTTGAGAAGCATCGCCATCTGAAATCCTTGATAGAAAGAAGTAGCGACCCTCTCGCGGAGTTACCGATGTCGACCAATGAGAGATATTTGTCAGGTCACGTGGTGCTGATCGGTTATGGTAAGCTAGGCCGCAAGATTGTCACTGAGCTTACGCATTTAGATGTGCCCGTGGTCGTGGTGGAAGAGAATCGTGAATTGGTGGAACGCCTCAGGGCACAAGGCGTTCAAGCGGTATTCGGGAATGCAATTGAACCTATCGTTTTGGTTCAAGCACATGTTGCAACGGCGGGAATGTTGCTTGTGGTGACGCAAGATGTGGTCGATATTGGCAAGATGGTAGAAATCGCAAGGACGCTGAATCAAAAGATCGAGGTGATCGTTCGAACGCAAAGCGAAGATGACACGCAAATGTTAGATATCACCAAGTTAGATCGCGTGTTCTTTGACGAGGACGTGCTGCGGGACAGTATTGTGAATCATGTGAAAGGTCGATTTGGAAAGCAATGATGTAGTCCGTATGTGTGTATGATCGATAATCGCATTCATTGAAATGATCTTATGAACGACGAAACAGAAATCCGCGCGCTAATCGCACGTTGGCATCAGGCTACGCAGCAAGGTGACATAGCCGCGGTGCTTGATTTGATGACGGATGACGTCGTCTTCCTCATCGCCGGGCGGGCGCCGATGAATAAGCTGGATTTTGCAGCGGCCTCCAGTGTCGATGGCCCACGCCCCCAGATCGCGATGCAGCAGGAGATTCGCGAAATAGTTGTGTGTGGTGAGATGGCTTATATGTGGTCGGAACTCAAAGTAGAGATTACACCACCCGCCGCCATTTCACCGATTGTACGCCAAGGCTATACGCTGACGATCATTCGCAAAATCGACGGACGCTGGTTATTGGCGCGCGACGCGAATATGTTGGTCAGTCAATCGATCTAGGCATTGGTAGAGGAGAGAACTCAATGAGCACGGTACTGTGGGCTAACCAATTGGTGAATGGCGAAGTGATCTCACAAGAAAGCGATTTGTACGCGTTGTACAAGCATACAAAGAAGCTTGATAGTTTGTGTAAGCAGCTCGGCTTACCGCTATTTAGTCGACTACTGGATGATACCGATCTACGCTTTAATCTCGATGAATTTGAGTTGCCGGAGGGGGCGACTTCGACCAATGATGTGATGAAGCTCAAAGGTGTTTGGGATGTCGCCAGTGAAGTCACTTCACAATTCAAGACTTTGGCCGCACATATCCAACAAAATCAAGTTCGTTTTGGACTCTTTTCTAATCAGCATGCCGAGGTGCTGGCGGAACTGAGGCATGTGATTGCGTTCGCTCAACAAGCGGCGCAACAGAACGGACAGTTTAATTTTTCTGTGGTGATGTGAGAACTTACGGCGTATTACTTTGCAAGTGAATACGCCGTAAGGCTAAATAGATGATGCTTCATTGCACACCCAATTGGGTGCGAAGCTCGATCAGTTTTTACATGGTTCTAAGATCTGTTTGGCGACTTCTTGCGCTTGTTAATCAGTTCTTCAATCCCACCCATTTTCTTCTGAGGCTCTTCCCATTCGCTTGATCGATGAGGTAGATTTCTCGTGTAGTGGTTGGCACAAGTTCGAACCCTAATTGGGCGAACGCGGCCTTCATGTCTGGTTTCTCTTTTCCAATGACGTAACGCTGGAAGAGTGGTGTGAGATCTTTGCCCGCAGTCTCATTCACAACCGCTATAAATTGCTCGAGATTGAATGATTTGCCATTGTATTGTGAGAACAAACGATGCATAACATTTTCCAAGGTCTTCTTACCTGAGGTCGCTTGGCGAATTTCGTGATCAAGTACGAGCGCCATGATGGCGCCACCGCCGTACATGAAGTCCCAATATTTTTGCTTATTTTTTACAGTGTCGATTAAGGCTGTGCCGTCACGATGGGCGAATACGCGTCGGCTATGATTCTCAAATTTCTTTGATAATAGTTGGTCGTCAATAATGCCCAATTTATAGAGTGTCAGAAAGGTATAGTATTCACTGAATCCTTCTTTTACCCATTCTAAATTGGCGTCGGGATGCATCCCGGTGCCGTTCCACATGTGCAGTGTTTCGTGGGTGACTAAATGACCCCATTCAATGATATTCCCTTGGTGAAAATCTTCGCTCGCTAGGAGGCTGTAACTCGAGTCAAAGCCGCCGCCATCGGTGAGTCCTTCATGCAAGGTCACCAAGTAATTGTTCTTGGGAACACCTCCAAATAGTCGGACATATTCGCGGATCGCAGGGCGCATCACTTTCTCAATCATTGGCACTGAGGCACGGCGAGCCTGCCCTACCGCGACGGTGACGGCGAAATCACCTTCTTTGAACACCATTTCATGATGACGTCCGACCATCATGACATTCGATACTAAGGCGTCGTAGCTTTCGACCTTATAACTGTGATTTTCCTTCGGCCATGGGGTAGAACTCTTCCACGTCTTGGGTAAGTCGAAACTCACTTTAAAACTCTCTGCGTCTTTCGGAACCACAAATAGCGCTTGTCCAGTTGAGAAAATGGCGTCTTCCTTGACGTAAGCGGCTTCATCGAGACCGTGCGGCCACGCATGTTGATCGTGGCTCATATCGACCGTGTAGCGCAGGGTGAGTTGTTGGCCCGGAGTGGCACTTGTCTGCCATTGATCTTTACCATTGAAATTGACTATCAGGGCTTTGTTTTGCGTATCGGTGACGCTCAAATCTTTGACGAAATGAGCCCAGCCATCGGGAAATTGTTCGGCGCCCCAGTCAGCCATATGCAGGATGGAAGACTGCGCCTGCCATTTCACTTCGACTTTGATTTGACGTGGACGTTGTTCGTCAAAGGCGAGTTTAATATCGGTGATGGGCCTTGCTGCGTAACTTGTTTGAGCAGCGCATGTGAGACTGAGCGCTGCGATCAATGTAAATAGTTTCATGATGACCTTTGCCAAAGAAAATTGAACAGTGCGCATGAGTATCAATTTCTTGGGCTGGGGATTCAAGATGCAAAGGCATTGACGGTCGAAACCGGAGGATAGATCGCAAAAAGTGAGAGCTAGAATGCGCTGGCTATGGCTATGGCTATGGCTATGTGCGCGAAGATCGGCAAATTCTGGAAAAATTATTTGTCGATGCCATTGTTGCGTTTGGTCATGAACTTTGAACTACGGCGTTTGATTGATCCTAAGAAATGGGGATCTCAATCAGGCAAAGGTTGACGGACTCTGCGTGTTCGGCTAATCCAGATTCCTAGCTGCAAATAGCGAGGATCTTTCTAATGCGCTTCAATCCGTATGTGGGGAAGGAATCCGCGTACTGCTTGTTATGATAGTTTTCTCTGTGGATACTCGGGCCATGGTGGCGAGGTCTCAGCAAGCTTCTGACCTTGCTGAGTTTCCTTTCATCTCAACTTCGTGCCACCTATGCCTTCGCCGCCTTGGCTCGCGCCACGTGCAGCTTCTTGTAGCTATCAATCAAACGCTGATGGCGATCCAAACCTTCTAACTTCATGCTGGTTGGCGTTAAGCCGTAGAAGCGAACACTGCCTTCCATCGTGCCGTACACCGCGTCCATGCGTTCATTGCCGAACATGCGACGGAAGTTATGTTCGTAGTCGTCGTGATCGAGTTCATCGCTGAGTTCGACTTCCAAAGCCACATTGAGGGCTTGATAGAAAAGGCCGCGATCGACGGTATTGTCGTTGTACTGCAAGAAGCTTTGCACTTGTTCATGGGCGTCTTCAAATTCTTGTAGCGCCATGTTGATCAAGAGCTTGAGTTCCAGCACGGTGAGTTGACCCCATACCGTGTTTTCATCGAACTCAATGCCGATCAGTGTGGCGATGTCGCTGTATTCGTCGAGTTCATTGTTTTCTAAACGATCGAGTAAGTCGTACAAGGCATCTTCATCGAGTTGATGAAGATTCAAAATATCTTCACGGAATAAGAGCGATTTATTGGTGTTGTCCCAAATCAGATCTTCGACGGGATACACTTCGGAATAGCCTGGTACCAGAATGCGGCAGGCGGTGGCGCCGAGCTGATCGTACACGGCTTGGTACACTTCCTTGCCCATCTGCGCGAGGATGCCAAACATATTGGCAGCTTCTTTGACATTGTCCGTTTTGCCGGTTTCATCGCGACAAGTGAAATCCCATTCGACGAATGCATAATCAGCTTTGGCACTGAAGAAGCGCCACGACACCACGCCACTCGAATCGATAAAGTGCTCGACGAAATTATTGGGCTCGGTCACGGCATTGCTCACGAACGTCGGCGGAGGCAAATCATTCAGGCCTTCAAAACTGCGGCCTTGCAAAAGCTCGGTCAAACTGCGTTCGAGTGCCACTTCAAAACTAGGATGGGCGCCGAAAGAAGCGAACACCCCACCAGTGCGTGGATTCATGAGCGTCACGCACATGACCGGGTATTGGCCACCCAAGGACGCATCTTTGATCAAGACTGGGAAGCCTTGCTCTTCCAAACCTTTGATACCGGCGACGATGCCGGGATACTTAGCGAGTACCTCGTCCGGCACATCCGGTAAGGCATATTCGCCCTCGAGAATTTCGCGTTTGACGGCACGCTCGAAAATTTCGGAGAGGCATTGCACTTGTGCTTCGGCCAAGGTATTGCCTGCACTCATACCATTGCTGGCGAAGAGATTTTCGACCAAGTTAGACGGGAAGTAGACCGTTTCACCATCAGAGAGTCGTGTGAAGGGCAGACTACAAATACCGCGCTCAACATTACCGGAATTGGTGTCGATGAGATGCGAACCGCGCAGTTCTTTGTCAGGGTTGTAAATCGCCAAACTATAAGCGTCTAAGATTTCTTTCGGCAGCGCGTCTTTCTTGCCCGGTTTGAACCACTTTTCATTCGGATAGTGCACGAACTCCGCATGAGCAATGTCTTCACCCCAGTAGGAACCCGCATAAAAATGATTATTACTCAGACGTTCAATGTATTCGCCGAGTGCGGAGGCTAAAGCGCTTTCTTTGGTTGCACCTTTACCGTTGGTGAAGCACATCGGTGAATGGGCATCGCGAATATGCAAAGACCAGACATTCGGAATGATATTGCGCCATGAAGCGATTTCAATCTTGATCCCAAGACCTGCCAACAGGCTCGACATATTGGCGATGGTTTGTTCAAGCGGTAAGTCTTTTCCGAGAATATAGGTGGCACTATCCGCATCAGGTTTGACGGTGAGCAGTGCTTGTGCATCGGCATCAAGATTGTCGACTTCTTCGATAATAAATTCAGGACCTTGCTGCACCACTTTTTTGACCGTACAGCGATCGATGGAACGCAAAATACCTTCGCGGTCTTTGGCTGAGATATCAGATGGTAGTTCGACTTGGATTTTAAAAATCTGCGCGTAGCGATTTTCTGGATCAACGATATTGTTTTGCGACAGGCGAATATTTTCAGTCGGAATATTACGCGTGTTGCAGTACAACTTCACGAAATAGGCGGCGCACAAGGCCGATGAGGCGAGGAAATAATCGAAAGGACCTGGGGCGGAACCGTCACCTTTGTAGCGAATGGGTTGATCGGCGATGACGGTGAAATCATCGAATTTGGCTTCAATACGAAGCTTATCGAGAAAGTTGACTTTGATTTCCATGGAGAGTTCCGAGCGCAGCGTATGCGAAGAATTGAATTAGTTGACATTATCCTTGATTCCGAAGGGCAACGCATGCTTTAGAGGTGTACATCCAGAGCGAAATGGGGACTTATTGCACCGGCTTCAGCGAATTGAGGCTGGACTAAGGGCGGGAGATGTTAGGGAAGCAATGTTTCCCTGTTTTGAAGTGAGCGGAGAATGTGGCACCGAGATCACCATGATGTTGATCGCGGTGCCGTTCTTCAGTTTGTGACGGTATTTACTTTGAATCTTGCTTAAAAGCGTGGCTGCGTCAAACTTGGGGTGCCGCCAATATAGCGCTGTAACCAACTTTGCACTTCCCAATTCCAATACACCGAATTTTGTGGTGACAAGATCCAGTGATTTTCGTTCGGAAAAATCACCAAGCGCGAAGGTACTTTCATGCTTTGTAGGACGCCGTACAACGCAGTGCTGTTGACATACGGCACACGATAATCCAGCTCGCCATGCGTTAATAGCATCGGCGTTTTGAAGTTCTTGGCGTAGCTCATGGGATTATTCTTTTGCATGATCTCGGTGTTACTCCAAGGGTTGCCACCCATGGTCGTCTCAAAAGAATAATTGGTTTGATCAGAGCCGTACTGCGCAACGACATCATTCACTCCGGCATGATCAATAATGGTGGCAAAGCGATCGGTATGACCAGCTAACCAAGCAGCCAAGAAACCACCGTAACTCGCACCAGCAGCGGCGACACGCTTGGGATCGATATTGCCGACTTTTTCAATCAGGAAGTCGGTTGAACGTAGAATATCTTGCGTGGGTTTCACGCCCCATTCGAAATTGATACTACGCGCAAATTTTTCACCAAACCCAGTCGAGCCGTGTCGATTGACCCAAGTGACCACATAACCAGGGGCTGCCATGACGTGGGCGTTCCAGCGGAAACTGAAGGCATTACCCACCATGGTGTGAGGACCACCATGCATCAATTGCAGCAAAGGATAGGTTTTGTTCTTGTCATAGTCTGGAGGGTAAATCAACCAGCCTTGCACCAGCGTGTCATTGGCGCCTTTGAATTGATAGGATTCGACCTTACCGAATTTGATTTTCCCCATCAGGGCATCATTAAAATGACTCAATTGCTTGAGGGTTTTGGCGCTGAGATCAAAGGTATAGATTTCATTCGGTTGATCAAAACTATTGCGTAAGAAAATCAATTGATTGCCGACTTGACTGAGTTTGGATAAGGCGGCACCTCGCAGCACAGCTTCGAATTGGCTGCCGTCGACTTTGGACGAAAAAATCGTTGTCTCGCCGCGATCTTCTGCAATCATCCATAACTTACTTTGATCCTTTGCTTGCTCAAATTCAGCAACGGCATAGTCACGTGCTTCAGTGACGGGAAAGCTCTTGCCACTAGCCATCTCGTAACGCCACAATTTAGCAGAGCTACCATCGTAGAGATGGGTATTGAGGCGGCTGTAGAAAATGTTCTTGCCATCGGCCGAGAAGCGCGGATTACTGTCGCCGCCGCGATGATCTGCCGTGATGTTTTGGGCAGCGCTAGGATCATCCAGTTTGATCCAGATGAGATCGAGATTGTCCGATTCACTATGTGGTGCAGCGATGGTGTTGCGACTGTACACGAGGCTTTGCCCATCGGGGGCGATACTGAACTCGAAGGTGTTTGATGAGCTAAATAGGTCGACCGATTGTGGCGTCAGGTCTTTGATAGTTTTCTGGTTGAGATCGAACTGCAGCAGATGTGCCGATAAATTATCGGTTAGCCATTGGTCAAAAAAACGATAGCGTCGATCTTCCGTCACCTTGGCGGTCATTTTGCTTTCGCGTCGATACTTCATTTCTTTTCTTTGGGCTTGCAAGTCTTCGAGCTTCCATTCCCCTTTCAAAGCGGGAATGGCGCGCGTGCCAAGAACTAAACTATTGCCATTCGGATGCCATTTGGGATTGATGACACCAAAGGGAAGTTCCAGCACCTTCTCAGCTTCACCACCATCGAGACGCAGAATGTACAAGGCGGCGGCCTCGTCATCGCTGCGACGCGAGGTAAACGCAATTCGATGACCATCCGGACTCCAGATCGGTGCGCTATCGTTGGCCTCTGCCGTGGTGAGACGACGCGCGTTGCGGCCTTGCGTATCCATGATCCAAATATTAGTTTGTGCACGGTTCTTTTCCAGAGACCACGTTTGCAGCGTGAACGCAATCCATTTTTGATCAGGTGAAATGGCCGGATTGTCGACCCGTTTGATGTCCCATAAATCCTGCGGCGTCATAACCCGCTGAGTGGTCTGTGTCGTTTGGGCTTGGGCGATACCCGTTTGCAGGATGCTTGCCGCGAAGATGGCAAGAAGAGTGAATTGCCGCAAAGTCTGTTTTGTTTTGGCGTAGTTGAGGTTCATTGAGCGTCCTTAGCTTAAGTCAAAGAGCAAGAAAGATGAAGCCAGCATGGCAGATGCGAAAGCGAGAATACACCAAGTTCACCGGAAAGAGTTTTGCTCAGTGAGGGCGGAGAAAACGTCAATGAATATTCGAAATTTGAAAAAAATATATCATTATTTAAAGTATAATTCCGCATGCGTAACATTTTATAAACATTTTGGTAAGTGAAAGATTTTAAATATGTTAATTAATATGCGGTCTATCGTTTCCGCTGGTCTGTTGTCATTGCTCGTTGCCTGTGGTGGCGGGGGCGGTGGCACGACGACGTCTCCGGCTCAAGCGAACAGTGCTCCGGTCGTCTCCATTACTGCCACCGGTTTGGCAGCGCCGGCTGGTGCGCCAGCCGTGTCGAACTTGAGTATGACCTTTGGTGGCGTGGCGGTCTTGGATGGTTCGTCTAGCCGAGACCCCGATGGCGATGCAATGAATTATGAGTGGACTGTTACCACCAAACCAGCAGGCAGCACAGCGAGCTTCGATAGTCCCACGCAGGCTAAAGTCAACTTTAGACCTGATGTGAGTGGCAGCTATACCGTCCAGCTGAGAGTGAGCGACAACCGTGGCGGCGTCAGTACACAGCAATTGGTAATCGCAACCGATAATCGAGTACCTTTATCGAGCCTTTCGACTACCGTTCAATTCAATGCAGTGACAACGGTTATGCCGACCCAAGTGGCTTCGATTGGCGCCAATATTGTGCTCGACAGCACCGGAGTGAGCGATCCTGATGGCGATCCAGTGACCGTGACTTTCGAATTAATTGAGAAACCAGCAAGCAGCGTGGCTGCTCTTAGTTTTGCAGGTAAGGCCGCGCGTTTCGTAGGAGATCAGCAGGGCTTTTATAAAGTGAGAGTGCGCGGGACGGATCCGAAAGGCGCTAGCTTTGAGTCAATCTACTCTTTCCAGATCGAAAATCGCGTACCTATTTCAAACGTTTCGACAACGGTACAGTTTAGTACCGTACCAGTCGTCATGCCGACCCAAGCTGCTTCCGTTGGTGCCAACATTGTGCTCGATAGCACAGGCGTGAGTGACCCCGACGGGGATCCCGTGACCGTGACTTTCGATTTGCTTGAGAAGCCTGC
Organism: Undibacterium cyanobacteriorum; assembly: GCF_031326225.1. Taxonomy (GTDB): domain Bacteria; phylum Pseudomonadota; class Gammaproteobacteria; order Burkholderiales; family Burkholderiaceae_D; genus Undibacterium; species Undibacterium cyanobacteriorum. The sequence goes on from NZ_CP133720.1 coordinate 301,881, forward strand.
AAGTAGCTCTGCTGCTTTGAGCTTAGTCGGTAAAACGGCGCGTTTCGTAACAGACCAACAGGGGGTATATAAAGTACGGGTGCGCGGGACAGATCCTAAAGGCGTCGGCTTTGAAACAATCTACACATTCCAGACTGATAATCGGCTACCTACATCAAACGTTTTGACCACGGTACAGTTCACTAACATACCGGTCGTCATGCCAACGCAAGTGGCGACGATCGGCTCCAACATCGTGCTCGATAGCACCGGCGTTAGTGATCCTGATGGCGATCCTGTTACCGTGAGTTTTGACTTGAGCGAAAAACCTTCTGGTAGCAATGCTGCGCTCAGTTTTGCTGGTAAGACGGCACGCTTTGTCGCGGACCTTCAAGGTTTGTACAAGGTCCGCGTACGTGGTACTGATCCAAAGGGCGGTAGCTTCGAGTCTATCTATTCATTCCAGGCCGATAACCGTACTCCGATTGCAACGGTGATTGCTAACGCGACGACGCCGGTGAATGCGGCTGGTGATACGAGCATCAATACATCGACTGGTTATAACGTGGTTTTAGATGGCTCGAATAGTAGTGATCCGGAAGGACAGGCGCTGACCAAAGCCTGGGTCATGACAAGTCGTCCGGCTGGCAGTGGTGCGAATTTGTCCTCACTCAGTGGAAATATGGTGAATTTCACGCCAGATATGTTGGGAACTTATGTCGTTACCTTAACTGTCACTGATACACAAGGCGCACAATCAACCTATACCAAACGTGTCGTCGTTAATAATCGCACACCGGTTGCGAACATCGGATCGAATGCAACACCAACTTCGCAAGCTTCTGCACCAAATATCTTATTGCGTTTGGGGACGGAAGTGACTTTACGTGGTAGCTTGAGTAGTGATGCGGACGGTGATTCGCTCAGCTACTTATGGAGTATTGATGCACGACCTAGCGGTAGCACCGCAAGTCTGTCATCAAACATGGTCGCAGATCCTAAGTTTTTGGCCGACAAAGAGGGATCTTATGTGTTTCGTCTTCGCGTCACGGATAGCAGCGGTGCTTATTCCGAACGCACCATCGGTATCGATATCGGTACCCATGCCCCAGTGGCGGTGATCAATCGTGATCGGATGTCGGTTTTAGCCGGAAGCCTAGTGAGCGCTTCTGCTAATTTAAGTTACGACGAAGACGGTGATGCGCTGCAGTTTAATTGGTCGATCGATGCTAAACCGTCCAATAGTACGGCGACCATCGCGACCCCTAAGACTTCCAATCTGACCTTCACACCTGATGTGCCCGGAAATTATGCGATTGCCGTGACAGTGAGTGATGGAAGTTCTTCAAGTATCGCTTATCTCAATCTCCTAGTATTATCAGGGATGAGCAGTTCGGTGAACTTGAATTTTGTACCCGACCGTGTCAAATACAGTGTCGGACTCGACAAATTGATTGTCACCGCGACGAATCCGGATACTTTAAGAATTGTCGATCCATTTGTAGGCTCGGTTCGCTCGGTTGCTTTACCTTTGCCTGTGAAAAATCTCGGCTTGAGTCCAGACGGCAAATTAGCTGCGGTACTACATGAAGGTATTGTGAGCTTGATCGATTTGGTAAACGGTACACTGATTCGCTCTTCCTCAACTGGTGGCGCACAAACCGATGTGTTTGTGATGAATAGTGGCGTAGTATTTTTGATCGGTCAAACCGGTGGACAATGGGTGGACGAATCTGTGGTAGCGCTCGATGCACGCACCGGGACTAAGATCGTTCAGCAAGGTGGTTACCTTGGTATGTTCTATGGCACTCAATACGGTATTTTGGCAGATCGACTGAATAAAGTATTTTTGATGGAGCAAGGCCTATCACCTGCTGACATTGACTACTTCAGCTTTAATCCAAGTACATATCAAGCACTTAAGTTTGGTGACTCGCCCTATCATGGTGACTACTACATGAGCGTTCCTTTGTATTTGTCCGAGAATCAGAACATTCTGTTTACTTCAAACGGCAACTACTTCCGCACAGATACCTTGCAATATGCAGGCGTATTGAGTGGTGTGACACGACCTTTGAGTTTGAGTAACTCCGCGACATTGAATGAGACTTTGGTCCTACAAGGAAGCGTCAGCAATAGTTATCCATATGCATCAACGCTACCAACCAGCTATATGCGTTTCTCTGGGGCTTTGTTCTTGCCGGATACAGAGATGTCATTGCCACTCTTGGCTGGTCAACAAACCTATGGCTTGAAGATCTTCCACAGCGCATCAGGCAAACATGTTGTGTTGGTACAGACGAATTCGAACGAAATCAACGGCAGTGGCGCGCGCTATGCAGTCATTACGCGTTAAGCATTGCAGTTGGATGAGACTCTCTCATGGCCACTGAAAGTGGCTAAGAAGTCGAATTTAGCCTGACAAGAAAACCGCTCAAGTCTGATCTTGGGCGGTTTTTTTATCGACTCACATGGCAGTACAAGTCGTTGCGATTATGGAAGTGTCGATTCTTTTTTCGATCTGTCGATAGTACACTCATCAGTATCGTAGACCGAGTGCATCTCACTGTTGTCGATCGAGTTGGTACTCTGGTAATGTACAGCAAATATTGATAGGAGCCTCAAATGTCGACAGAGTTTATGCGATCGCTTCGACGTCATCATGTGCAGAGAATGAAAATCAAGTGGCAATCGTCACATCAAAAAAACGCAATTGAAGAAAGTGGCGCACACAAAGACGACAAAGCGACTCAGCAGGGCAGGTTCGTGCATACTCGCAAATTATGTAGCTGCTGGATGTGCGGTAACCCGCGTAAATACGAGGGACGACGAACCATACAAGAGCGTCGGGCCTTGCAAAATATTATCGAATAAGGCGAAAGCGCAGAGTAATCACGTCGCGCGACTATTTTTCAATCAAACTTTGAGTGCTTTTCAACGCTAAAGCCGAACGCAAATGATCTTCGTTTCTTGATCATCGAAAGCGACTAGCGTCGAATGTGGCAGTAAGCCTTTGAACGTGGAGAAACCTCGCTGTTGCTCAGGAAATCACAAACGAAGTCCCCAATGAACTCTCAAATGAAGTCTAAACTGAAGTCATGGTTCCTGCTTTCTTTTATCAGTGTGATCCTCCTTGTGTCGCTCACACGCTTTGAGACCTCGGAACCTGCCCGCAAGGCATTGCAAAACTATCCCCAAACTACCGTTCTGTTGCTTTACTCCGGAAGTAAATATGGCGATCTGTCGCCGACGAGTTACGGCAAGATCCGCTCAGATGAATTTTTCATCGTTATCCCACATCATTTGGCCTGGCCTTACATGCTCGAAATCATTTGGACTCCAGACGATTTGCGCGTTGAACGTGATGACTACGGCATCATCAGATTCATCGCCTTATTTGCGTTAGCGTCTTTGCTTTCGCGCGCCTTTCGTCGACGCTCTTCCTCGCAGAGCGACGAGTCGAAGCCTTAACCTTCTCAACTAAGTAAATCCCTCATTCTTGCTTGTCACGCCTTCCAACCGAACAGTCCCTGTTGCAGCAGCAACTCGATCTCTAGCTTTTCGTAACTTTTGCCGCGTTCTCCGTGAGTTCCACCGATTCTCTGCTCATCGATCAACTCTATACTAGACCGCGAGTTCGTGCCGTTTTGCTTGGTCTCCGTGTAACAGTACTCCTTGCTGGCGATAGACATACCGCCGAGCGACATCATCGATCTTCCCCGGCTGAAAATGCTCCCTCTAAAGCGTCGTGCTTTACATGTTTGGTGTAAAAACTAAATGTAAAATTTTACATACAAAATAATATTTTACGCTTATTTACAGTAAAACTTCATGTGGCATGATCGATTGACATGTTCAAACGGGGCTGGGGTGACGGAGGATAAATGAAAATGGACAAGGCAAATTCGCGGAGATGGAAGTTCTTCTCTTACTGTGCGGTATGGCTTTAGGCGCGAGTTGCGCCGTGGAACACAACATACATCCAAGAGGTCGAGCCCATCTTCGTGGCTGGTTTATCCCTGCTCTGTTTTGAAAATATATTTTGAAATCAAGGTATTGGCATAGGCTTTGCTAACTCTTTCAACATCAGACTTGTAATGACAGCGCGTTCGTATCTTCGCTGAGCGTTCTTGTGTTTCAACTATGAATTGGAGAAATTCTATGCATGCCGTAGTGAGTCCTCTTGCAGCTGAATCGCCGCGCCTTGAGCGCCTCCATGCTCTAGTTGCAAGCGAAGAGTCAACGCCCGCGCCATCGCAATCGGATTGGATCGTTCAGTGGCGACAAGATATCGAAGCGTTTCTGTCGCCCTTAGCACAAGAGGTGCTCAGTCATCCTGGCTTTATACAAGTACGAGTTGATTACCAGCGGGATGGCCAGCTCGAACCGGTGATAAGTTGTGCGGCTCAAATTGGCATCGCCTATTTACCGACCACGTCTCATCAGGTCATCAATGCATCGATGGCTCGCCAACACCGTTGGGTCTTGAAAATCCATGCGGCGTTTCTACCCCAGTGGTTGTCACTGCATGAGGCGCAAATGGAGCTTGAGGTATTGGCGACGCAGTTGGCTGATCGACTTGATAGTCTGCACGTTCGGCAGCAAATAAAAGAACAATATCAATCATCGGCGAGCTGGCGAGGTCAGAGCCAGTCGCTCCGACAGTTAGAAGCACGACTGAGTCGTTTGGCGCATTCACGGCTACCCATCATTATTTTCGGTGAGCGTGGTTGTGGCAAAGTCCCCGCAGCGATGAGCCTGCATTGCTATAGATATGCGTTGCAAGCACCGTTTGTTCAACATGATTGCCGCCATTGGAAGAGCGGTGAGGCACCACGTGAATTACCAAGATTAGCAGAGCTTGCTCGTGGCGGAAGCCTCTACCTCGCACATGCAGATGTCTTAGTTGATACCGATCATTCTTACCTACGTGACTTTGCTGCGAAATTCTGTCAACAGACATTGCTGATCCTAGGCAGTAGAACCGAAGCATCTCTGCTCTCTTCTCATCGTGAACACTCGAATCAGTTTGCCGAGTGGGCCGATTTCCATGGCATGGCGGTCCACCTGCCGCCGTTGCGAGAACGCGTTGCTGACATACGTGCTTTGTCGGAGCACTTACTGCAAGAAGATCGCCTCAAATTAGATTGCAGCACAGATGCGTGGGAAACTCTGGAATCATTTCTGTGGCCTGAGAATGGCACTCAACTAAACGCCGTCTTGCGTAAAGCAGCCGCGCTAGCGCAAGGTGTACTGCATGCAGAGTCGCTATTAGAGTGGTTCCCGAAGCTCCGGTGCCATCAACAAATGGTGATTCGCGCCGAGCCTGTGGAAAACAGTCCGACACATGATGATAGTGCCATCATCCTGAGCCAACGGCGCGACTGCATCTTTAAGTGGTTTGGATTAACTCAGCCGGAGAATGAACACCCTGCGTTGATGCGGGCTTTGGACTATATCTGGAAGCATTACCAGAGTGCACTCACGCTCACCACGGTCGCGGATAAAGCCTGTGTAAGCACTTCCCATCTTTCTTATTTATTCAAGCAACGTTTACAAAGATCTTTCAAGCAAATATTGACCGAGATCAGAATCGATAAGGCCAAGCATATTTTTGAAAACATGCCAGCGCGCCAGATTACTCAAGTGTGTATGGATGTGGGATTTGCCGATCTGAGTCACTTCGAAAAAACTTTCAAACGCATGGTGGGCTTGAAACCACGTTGTTATCGGCAACAGTTTCGCCAGGCATTATCGACGCAAACTTAGTGTAGATTCTCGCGATGAAGCAAGATACTCCAGAGGCGTCGCCTTTTGCACAAACACTTTTATCAGCGCAAAGTGTTTTGAGCTTGGAACAAGCCAAGCTGCATGCGCAAACACAGGCCTTGCAAGTTCTCGCCCATTCAAGTGCCGTCGCCATACAAGATGCGGTTGCGCATATGCGTAATATGAATACGATCAACGCGACTGCGGTGGGCAGTGCATTGGCGCAAATGCTGGCAACCGGGGATGTGCAATCGTATGCGCAAGTGATTGAACAAGCCAACGCCATGCAAGCCAATAGCATCTCTCACTTTAAATCGATCGCCGAGGCAGCGAGTAGCCTCTTGCGAAATTTACCAAATGTTGAGAACAAACCATCCGAGACGCCGGAATTTCCCTCAAACTGAAAGCGAGCCAGATCATGAGAAGACGTATTCGTAGAAAATCCCCTTTGGGCCAAACCACTCTTGCGCAAGCCGAGAACCTATTGACTAGTAGCATGCCACCGGAGATGCGTCAGGTGCTCTGCGACTTGCAAACGAATCTGCGAGAAGTGCATAGTTTGATCGATCAACAACTTCAGAAAACGCGCAGTTTGAGCGCCCGCGCGTACGCCGATTTACGCTCGCCTGTGTTTGATCAAAGTGAACCTGAAACCAGTTCTGTCGCATCTGATGTCAGCGGATCTTCTATCCCCTCTGTTGCAAGCAATTCGGATGAGACGCAAGTGGACGCGAGTCCGAATCCTGCTCAAGCGCAGGTACAACATCAGCTATCTGAATTGAATCAACGCCTTCATCAAAAATTTGCAGCCATGACTCAGCAAATCGCAGCGCGCAGCCAACAGGTGAACGCACAAGCCGATGCCATGCACGCGTACGCGCAGCAAGCAGGCACAACTGAAACCTAGGAACTGATTCGGTGAGTGAGTGTGGCTTGTCAGAACATCGTAGATTTCGCCGCATACTTCATGATTCCGACCGTGCCCAGTTAATAGGGGCACGATATTCTTCACAAAAATCGTCGAGCCTCCCCGTTTGCGATGTGCATGGAAAAATAGCGAGGCTAGTTGAATCTTATCGGGTGAGAGCGAGCCTACAGTGAACAAATATTCTGGCAATGATCGCGGAGAGATACATGATTAAATCAGATGCAGGCAGTGCACGTCGTAACTTCTTTCGACAAATCTTAGCGGGCTCGGCGATCTCTGGAGCTCCTTCCTTAATCCCTGGAGCAAAGTCCAATCAATTGGAGGTGGCACCTCGCAAGAGTGAAGTGCACTGGGTCCACGGCGGCCGCGCGATGTTGGGACGCCCTGTCGAACTGGATGTACTTGAACATGGACTCCGCAAAATTCGCGGAGCTTCATTTTCGCAACTGACAATACATTTTGACTTACCTGTGCCGGCCGACAGTGCGATAGAGGCGATCTGGCTTCGTGTGGAAACCCAACGTGGAGCGACGATTCATGCCTTGTCATTATTCGATTGTGAAGAGGCCGTGACGCGACTAGAAAAACTTGGCATTTGTAGCGAGCAATTAGTCGACCTGCCCTTTGTCCTGCCGCAGTCTTGTGTAGTCAAACGGAGTATGAGTGTGATCCTTGATTGCGAGTTTGAAGGGAGTGAGCGAGACATCGTTATCTCTGCCTTGGGTTATCAAGTCTCACAAGAGACTAAAGGCACATCGACTCAACATTCATAGACGGGGGGAATATGGCTGACTTCTATCAATTTTTACCGGCGCTTCTACGCAACGAAGGAGGGTGGGTCGACGATCCGATTGACCCAGGTGGCGCAACCAACAAAGGGGTCACGTTTGGTACCTTTAAAATCTACGCAGAACGCGTTCTGGGAATTGAACCGAGCTTGCAAAACTTGCGTCGGCTTAGTAATGATCAGGCGGGGCGCATTTATAAAGCAGAATATTGGGACGCACTGCGGGGTGACGATATTGCTCACCAACTACTTGCCAATATTGTGTTTGATTTTTACGTCAATGCGGGTGGCCATGCGACAAATATTTTACTCAAAGTGCTAAATCATGCGGGGGCCAATCTACATGGCACAGTGCGTATCACTCCGAAAGTCATTGAGGTGATGAATAAGATGGACTTAGCCGACATCTACATGGAGTACAAGCATGCACGCATTTCCTATTATCGCAATTTGGCTCACGAGCACCCTCCCTTGCGGAAATTCCTAAGGGGTTGGCTAAATCGTGTGAATACGTTTCCCGACATCCCCACAAGTAGCCATAGTGCGGCGAATTCGAATGCCGTGTGCGCTAAGAAATAGGTCTCAAATTCTTGGCGGCAAGGTGAATGCTGACTTCTTGCTGCGAGATAGTTGAGTTCTTCCACGAAATCGTGGCACTGTAGCAGCCCCCTTCATCAAGAGAGATTTGTATGGCAAACCTGCATTCGCCCCCTCATCTTTATCGTGATCTCACCAGCGTCGGAGTCGGCATCGTCGTAGCGTTTGGGGTGATGATCTCGCCCGCGGGAAAATATTCCTACGCACTTGCGTTTCTTGTCTGTACGTGTGCGCTTTTGTTACTTCAAGGGGGCATTTTAAGTTTGTTGAGGTCGCACCTGCCTGCTGTTCTTAATGCACCCATGCAGCAGGCGCAACATGATTTGCATTCATGGTTTATGGCTTTTCCTGTCGCCATCGCCGGTTGGATAGTGGCGCGAGGCGAACCTCTCATGGGAACCTCGATCCTGTTTGCAAAAGTTGCGGAGGTGGGGGCCGTGATAGTGATATGTGGGCTCCTTGTACGAGCTTTCGTTCAATGGCCAGAACATGAGACGTGGCTTCAAACAGTCCTCGACAAATTGCATACAGCCAGCGCATTTCTTTGTGTGCTTCTTTTGGCTCTCGGTATCGCGGCGCAACTCCGCACAGCTGACATGCCCCAATCGACCTCGCCGAGTCCGGCGCGCACGCCATTGATTGTGTCGGGATCGGATGCGACATCGATATCGTCAAAGCCCCCGATTGCTCATCACGCGGAAGTATGCGATCCCGATGATGAGGACGCTGGTGATTGCGACGCAGATCTTGGTGGCGTGACTTCTCCTACAGTGATCCAAAATACGAGCAGCACGGAAGGAGCCGCTGGCGTGGAATGGACTGATTTCACTTCATTTTTGCGCAGGGTGATTTTTTCCCCCTTAGATAGCGCGGCACAAAATTTAGCAGATTCTCCTTCCTCGTTCCACGCGAGTTCAGCGGCCATTGTTGTCGGTAGTTTGTTGAAGATATTAGGCCGTCTTTATTTGTTATTTTCAAAGGCCAGGGCCACGTCCATCACCAATGAGAGCGAAGGTGAAGTGTTGAGTGAGACAATAGAGCATCTTCTCGATCCTAAGCCAGCGGATGTGACGAGCGCGGGAGCACTCCCGAAGCTCGAGAACGTGAATCAAGCAAGTTCGCAGCCGATTCTTACTGAAAATGTAGAGACAGCGCCTGAGCAAGCGACGCACCCTGTCGACAATATCCTTAGAGTTGTTGCGGAGACTGCGTTGCAAGAAGTCCTCAACCCACTCGTTCAAAGCCCCGCGATGGGCTCGAGTGCGCCTCCTTTTGGGGGCGAACGACAAGCAAGTAGTATTACGAACCAAGCTGGCGATCAAGCGACAAGCACACCGATGGACTTGATTACGCAGCAGGTGTCCCATGCACTAAGCTATGAGAACCAACAAACCTTAATTCGACTGCAAAATTTGTTGGCACAGACGCAGGTAAATACTCAGTCTAATGGCTTAGAACGACACCGACCGCTAGTAGAAAAACTACTCAACATGGCGCAAAGTGCGCAGGCGTCTGCCACAAGTGCGGCGCGACCATCTTAAGTTGATGTCGCGATCAAGCATCATCAAAAACGAACTTCGGTATGAGTTCAAAGAGAGCGATCATCAATGGATGTGGACACCTTAGGAGCATGGAAAGCGATGATGCGCCTTTGGTGCTGCAGGTGTGATGGTGCGCAAAAAGAAGGTGCTGAACAAACTGCATTTACCCTACTGCATGTGAGAGCATGACTGCTAGGCGATCAAATGCGTTTTACTAGATTTGAAATGAGCGATCGAATTGATTTCACTGATCGACTTGGTTCTACGTGCCTGCATCCAGCTCGACGAGCTGAGTTGTGTGATGAACGATGCCTCGATGATTGCTTTGAACTGATGCTGCAAGAACATCGTAAGCACTGCGCCAGTCTGCTCAGTCCTGTGCCGCCCGAATGCGCATCGTCGCACCCCTCAATCGACGCTGTTCTCAGCAAACTAAGGGGCTTGATGTCTGTAGGTAGAACAAGCTTGGAGAACTAGTCTTGTTCTAAGATGTCACCCAAGAACGCCCAGGGATGTACGGTTCCGGTGCCAGCGCAAGTTTTGTAATAATTGTCGTAAATACCTTGAATGATGAGACCACGTACAGGATCACGTTTCGCAGATTGAGTGATGTAGGCCTCGAGGTATTGCCATTCGCTTGGACGTGGACCTGACGATGATGAAATGCCACGCGCGTCATAGTAGAAAAACATGTTTGCTTTCTTGGCCAGCCAACCCTCATACGTGTATGCGCGCATCGATGTAAACTTGTCGGCGGCATTCAGCGTCTGTGTCAGCCACTTTTTTACAGAAACTTTGTCGATGGGTGAAAGAGGTACGCCCCAGCGTATTAATTGATCGACGACGAAAGAGAAGACCAACCTTCCGCAGCTGCCAATGTCATCGTCATGCGGGTCTTTCTCTCCTTGCCCGAAGCGACTATTGGAACCAGGGATGGTGGCATGGCGGCCGCGTGTGTAGATCAATTTGTAGCTCGCCGCGCTCCAGCCGATGAAACCAGCGGGGTTACTGTCAGATGCAAGTGGGTCCCATATCTTTCTTTTGACTTGCGTACCCATACCTTCACGTACACGCGGCACAACAGCATTGAATCCACTCGAGGTCTCGTCAATCGCGTAGATGCCGATGTACTCCATATTTTCCATAGCAGGAATTTGAGCCAGCACTTCCCACCAGTTGCCAGGGCCGGGCACCGGATCAAGTGTGAGGATCTTCAGTTTCAAACTGGGGAAGAATTGGCCTAGATAGTTGGAAGCGATGATGCAGGCCACCCCGCCTCGACTATGTCCGACGATCGCGACCTGATCGAAGACCTCTAAGAACTGCTGGATTTTGACGTTGTCCGCGGCACTCCAACGAAGTGTGTAGTCCCCAACTTCAGGATCTTTATTCGTCACGGGGCAAGCGAGATCCGCTAAGGTGTATCCCATATTGCCAGAGTCAGGCCAGTGTTCCCTGAGTTCGTCAAGCTTTCCCTTTGGTACCAAGTGCAGTGTCACATTCAACATCTGTGCGATACCTGCGATTGCAATAAGCTCAATCGACAGTCCGTTGAGAGAATCTAAGGCCATGTTGGTGAGTGTGACCTGGGTTGAGCGGGTAGCGCCCGTGCACTCCCATTCCCAATCAAAACTTTGGGGGGCATCGCTGATCATATGTTCCGACCAGATGCGAATTGGTAACTGGTCACAAGTTTCGTTGTACGGCGTACCGCACCCATTTAAGGTGGTGCTGATCTTGTATTGATTTTCGGCGCCTTTCCTTTTGTCGCTGAGTAATTGATGTACTTTGCTTGGGATGTACCCGGATTCGACGTTATAGCTCGCCATTTCGTTTGGATATCGAAGAACTAGACCATGATCCATGTAGCAATCAGTGCCCGAATAACAGATGGTGAAAGTAGCCATTTTTTCCTCTTGTGATGTGGGTGTTAGAACCATCGCGAGTTATGTCGGACACTCTGCTCTGGTCTGGTGTTGTGGTTCAAAGTGTGGCGGTTGTGTTAGCTCTTGAAGGGGGGGAAATTACCGGTTACCCAGATTTCATAGCGTTGAAACTGTCGATAAATTTGGGGATTGTGGCGCGCTTCGTCGAGCAGTTCTCGTATGGTCATACTTCGCATCAATTTCTGTCCTTGCATCATGAGGACACTATTGTCTTGCTCAGAACTCCAATCAATCGCGAGAGAAATCGCTCGGCGTCCCATAGGATTTCCATACACTTTGTCGGAGTCCGAGATGTAGACTAATCGGCGTCGTCCAGCAAGCTGGAGTTCGTGTTCGAATAACATGTAGCAAAATGCATCGTTATAAGCTTCTGTCTCAACTGCAGATGGCTCTTCATTGCATTGTTCGAGCATCCGATCGTAAGACTCGATCCACGCAAAATCACCTGGGATGCCTTCGGCATTCCACGTTTGTATCGCGTCAATGCTGAGCGATGTGTACTGTGGCGTGATGGCGTTCTGCGAAATTGGATTTTCAAGTAGGCCTTGTAAAAATTGGTTGGCAGCGCCCTTATCCGGTCCTTGACCTTGCGAAGCCCATAGCAACCCGCGCATATGACGAAGATGACCAACGCGTGATTTGATGAGCGCGGGTCGATTAAGACCTAGCACATTAATATTGCTACTGCCACGTCGCAGGCTGATATCTTTAGTACCTTGTAACCACATCTGAAAGTCTTGGTCGACCTGATAGTCGCTCGTTGCAACCGTGATGGAATTACTCTGTCCTGGAATCATCCTTGGCTTGGTCCAGAGTTCTTGGCTGGTCCGTTCTATAGTCCAGCCTTTGGTCTGCGAGTAAAAAGCAGCGACGAGGTCAAATGGATAAGCGCGACCGTTCAATGGATTGAAGCGGATGTAGCGACGAGGGTCTTCTAAATATGGGTTGATCAAAATCGCCTGTTCGGTTTCCGGCGCGTTGATTTGATTTCCACCGATAACTTCGAAATAGTTCTTTTTGTAGGCTTGATTGCAAATGCTGCACGAGTAGAATAAATTACGTGGATCGTAAGCGAGTTGGTAGTAAGCAGGGCGGAATAAATTATTCGACCACGCATTGCTGTATCCCGCTTTGGGGCGGAAGTGTTCGACATCACCATATTCGCTCTGTTGAATCAGGGTCTCGCAATAAGCGCAGCGACCGCAGTGTGACTTAACAAGAGTAGATTTGATGGTCTCATTTGCATATAGCTCGGTTCTAAATGCAGCGGATGTAAAACCAACCATTTGTTGGTCACTCTCGACGAACTTCCCATCTTGTTCTTGTCTGACCCTTTCCGTGAAGAAGGCCACATTGTTGACAAGTGCTGTCGGGTAATTTAGATGCACGAGCTTTTGTCTATCGTCGACCGTGAGCAGCCGATACTTTCGGCTTGGGTGAGAGAGTAGGTTGACCAAGTCTCTCATTTTTTGAACTAACTGGTCTGCTTGTTCAAGTACTGTTGGATCTTGCTCTGGCGTGACATAGGGAATTTGCATCATGATGGTCGTATCCTGCTATTTGAAAGTGGTCTGTATTTACGCTGGCGCTAGGATTGAGATTGGTGGCCGAGTTGCTTGATGCCGGCTACACCAAAGGCGGGAAATCCCCTTCCACCCATAAATGATTGTTCGCAAATAAATTGCGCACTTCGAGAGGTCGAGAGGATGCCAACTCTTGAAAACTGGTCTCCCAGATATGGTTCTTGGACTTGACCTTAATCACCTTGGCCCCATCGTTCCACCAGTCCACCGCAATGAACAAAGACTTCTCTGGATTGTCGGCACCATAGGTGCTGTCATCGGCACATAGGTTGACCAAGCGACGTTTTCCTGCAATGTGCAGTTCGTTTTCAAACATCATGTACATCACACTTGACATCAACCAAGTTGGAAACCCAGGTTTAGGCCAAGTTTGTACCGGCAGGTTTGTACTCGAAATTTGTGCATTACTGTTGGGTTGATTGCTCGACTGAATATTGGGCTTAGACGCAGGTTGATCTTCTTGAACGGTGCCAGAACTGGCCACGGCTTCGTTGCTTTCTGGCAGTAGTTGCGCCAGACAAGTTTGAACAACATCGAGGTTGAGCGAGTGATATTGAAGCTGTTGGCTCAGGAGAGTTGTCACGACCTTAGCGAGGGTTTGTGGATCGATGTGCGTGATGTCGCTGGTCGCGGATTGGGCATTCAATTGGGTGCTGAGTTGCGTACTCAGGGTTTGCGCTTGCACCAGTCGACTGGCACTTAAGGCCTTGCGATTGAGTCCAAAGCAATCGATGTTAGCTTGGCCGCGCGGATAGCTGTCACCCTGACTGGACAACCATACTCGAAAAGATTGATCCAAGTCTGGAGTCGATAAAGCTTTTCCTTGTGCATCGACTTGCAAAGGAATCGCACGTGGATTTTTCCAAACTAAGCGCGTGACCGCTTCAGTGGTGAGGTTCTGCGTCGCTTGATAAAAGGCTTGTACGCGATCGAACGCATACGCATTGCCATTGAGAGGATTAAAACGTAAGAATTCCCGCGGTTGCTCCCAGTAGGGAGCGAGCAACAATGCTTGTTCATCATTGGGGTTAGCGCTACGGAGTCCCTGCACGGGAAAGTAAGCACTTTTATGCTGTTCGCCACAAGCTGGGCAAACCAAGTATAAATTGGTCGGTGCGTATGCCTGCTGCCAGTAGAGCGAGCGTAAGGTCGTTTGTTGATCGAAGATGACAGACTGTGGTCGGAAACTGAAAACGGAACCTCCACCGCTAGGTTCCAGAAAACTCTCACAGAACGCGCAGCAACCTTGATGAGTGTCACGAAGGTGCTGTGTGATGTTCAGATTGGCGTACAGAGAAGGATCAAATGCGGCATAAGTAAAACCGATTTGAACCTGATCCTGAAAGCGTTTTCCTTCTAATCCAGAACTAGGAATGCGTTGCGTGACGAGCACCAAATTGTCGACAAGATCTTGCGCATAGCCTTCTTGGCTCAAGGTCCGTCGATCAGCTTTGGTCAGAGTGCGATGTTTTTTCCCAACCGCGATGCGTTCAAGCAGATCTTGCATTTGTTGAAGCGCCGCTTTCTGTTTAAAGGCTTGGTCGGCACTGAGCTTCGTATCGGAGTATGGAATTGGCATCATGATTAAGCTCTCCTAGCTGAATGCTGCGAGGCAGCGTTGGCTATTGAATGGACTCACTCAGAGCCCCAGTTGTTCAGATTCGGACGTGCGGCCGGATTACTCGCGAGTTGTGCGGACACGGCAGCTACGGCCGCGCTTACACTTTGTATGGCGCTGCGGGCGTTGCTGGTATCTGAGGTGGCAGGAATGACGGCGCTATTCAATGCGCTAGTGTCTGCGCTCGCCATCGGTGTGGCTGACGAGGTGCTAGGATCGGCGTCATTGTTGGTGGGAGTCGCGACGGTGCTGGAGTTCGTTGCATCGGGCGAACTGACCGCATTCGCTGTATTGTTCACGGCGTTGACGACCGGCGTTAAAGTTGTGTGATCCTGGCCTACCGAATTTTGATCTGAATTCTGGTCAGAGGTTGTTGGTGCGGCGTTGGACTGGCTGTTGGCACTATTCCCTAGTGCCACCAGGCCTTGATATGCTTGTTGCAGTACTGGGATACCCGCGACGATTGTTTGCGCGATCGATTGCAGTTGTTCGAGCGCCTCTTGAAGCTGCTGCGCACTGCTAGTGCAATACTGAGCGAGATCGTTCTGATAGGTCTGTAAGTCTTGCACAATCTGTCCGATATTCACATTCGAAGGAGTGTTGAGATTGTTTGGCGTAGTCATCGTGATGTCCTAAGTCTAGCGAGAAAGGTGTGGTGGCAAGAGACTTCAATCGCCGACAGGAAAATTGTTGAGCAAAGTGCTCGCGTCTTGACCAATTTGTGCGAAGCTTTGCATGCCACTTGTGGCCACTGACTGCGCTTGTGTAATGACTTGGGCGAAGGCAGGATCTTTGGTCGCGATCATCTGCGCCAGTGCCACACCCATCGCAGTGGCGCTCATGGTGTTCATGTTGCGCATATTGTCGGTTGCGTCTTGAATCGCCATCGCGGCAGATTGGGCCACAGATTGATATGCCTTGCCCGCGCCTGCATGTTTAATGACGCTGCTGAGCATCGTGGTCTGTTGCAATACGTCGAGCGTATTCAGAATTTGCGGATTGACAGTCGTGATATCGCTCATGTCATTGCTCCCTAATTAGATCGTGCGTTGAAGTCGGCTTGTTGGATGGCTTGTTGTATGGCTTATTTAATGGGTTGGTGCAGCAGGCGCTGGCGCAGCGCTTGGCGCACCCGTGGGTGCGCTCGTGCTTGTATTTGTTGTTGCTGTATTCGTTGCTGGCGTTGTGGTCGTGCCAGCTGCGGCATTGCTTGGCAAGTTTTTCTGCAAATTTTGTAGAGTGGCGATTAAGCTCGCCAATTCTGCCGCTGAGATCTGGCCTGTCGAAGCAGTCGCCACTTCAGCCGCTGCCGCATGCGCCATCGCATTGGCCTGCGAAATTAAGGCGTTTGGGTCAAGCGCAGGTGGTGATAATGGTGTAAATGGTGGAGGCAATTTTGGTGCTGGTGGTATCGGTGGCGCCATTTGCGCTTGGAGAATACGAGCACAGGTCGAGGTCGCCGCTGCAGACGCAGAGACTTGTGCGTTTTGTTGAGCGTTGACCGCATTGTGCATCAACATACCCAGCGCTTCCGCACCGGCAATATTCAGAAATCCGAGCGACTGTGAGGCGGCACTTCCCAGTACTAAGGTGCTGGCTTGACTTACAGAATCGGTGATTTGATCATTCACAGCGGTAGCGTAGGCTCCCATAATTTTCTCCTTACGAATGCAATGCATTCCAAATTAAAAGACCATGAATGGCATGGTTCCGTTAAGTAAATTAGCCTTTGGTAGCTTCTGCTGCGCCGGCACTAATCATCAGCGCGCAGCATTGCACTAAGCTTGCGTTGGCGGTTACTTGTGCGCTGCGTTGGTTCTGCATCGCATTCATCATTTGTATGCCTATCGCATGGGCCTGCGCCATGCTGACAAGTCCCATCGATACCGACGCAGCCAGACCCGGGTTTAAACAGGTGACGGTTGCGACAGAATCAGTTAGCGAGTTCGACATGAAACAAACTCCTGCAGATGAGAGGCACCTTGATCATGGCCTCTCCTTTTGCAACTGTAACCATGCAGCACCGAAGTGCCGCATGGCCTGGACACTAAGCGAAAACCTTCTTCGTTCCAGTGCCGGTTGATGCCGTGTCAATCGAATACAAAGTTGACACGCCTTGAGTCGTTGTTGCTTGGGCTGTTTGGCTAGCGTTCTGTTGAAGCGAGGTTGCGTTATGCGCTGTCATTGACAATGCTTGGCTAGTCGCCATCATCAGATTCCCCATTGCCATTGCAGGCGAAGCCGCAACAACTTGCGTATTAGCCTGTGTCACCGAATCAGTGATTTGACTATTGACTGCTGTTGGATAGGCCATTTTGAAGTTCTCCTAATCGCTCGTAAGTGTGGCAATTATTGGAAAATTTTCGCAGTAGCTACACCGTCTGCGGCAGTATCAATTGAGTACAGAGTTGAAATGCCTTGAGTCGTCGCAGCTTGACCTGTGACAGTCGCGTTTTGTTGGTTAGTGACAGCATTGTGCGCGGCATTGGCTAATGCTTGGCTCGTTGCCATCATGAGGTTACCCATTGCCATTGCTGGTGAATCACCCAAGACTTTGGTGTTTGCTTGCGTTACGGAATCCGTAATTTGGTCATTGACCGCTGTAGGAAAAGCCATGATTGCTCCTTGATTAAGTTGAGGTACTACAAATATCCAGTGCAGGGCGCGCCTTGAGTATCTTGGTAGGGCGCGCCATGCCTGTTACTGCTGGACTTCTTTGGGATGGAGGTAGATGTCACTTGCCTCCCTCGGGCAGCTTAGGCACCCAAGATCGATTTGGTCGCCATGCCAGTCGATGCAGTATCGAGGCTATACAGCGTTGTCACGCCCATCGTGGTCGCCGCTTGGGCGGTGATGGCAGCTTGTTGCTGCGCGGTTGTTGCGTTGTGCGCGGCGATACCAAGCGCTTGTGAAGTTGCTTGGAACAAGTTACCCATCGCCATCGCTGGTGCGTCACCGAGAACTTTGACGTTTGCTTGGGTCACGGAATCTGTGATTTGGTCATTGACCGAGGTTGGAAATGCCATGCTCTATACTCCTAATGAAGAGATTTAAAAGTGTGCTTAGGCACCGAGAATCGATTTGGTCGCCATGCCAGTCGATGCAGTGTCGATGCTGTATAAGGTCGCCACGCCCATGGTGGTTGCGGCTTGAGCCATGATGTTGGCTTGCTGTTGTGCGCTAGTCGCGTTGTGTGCTGCATTCGACAAAGCTTGTGCGGTCGCTTGGAACAAGTTGCCCATCGCCATTGCTGGCGCGTCGCCCAGAACTTTGACGTTTGCTTGGGTAACAGAATCAGTGATTTGCGAATTGACGGATGTAGGGTAAGCCATAATTAACTCCTTAATGTATGAATGGAAGATACTTACTACGTGCATTTGGCCGCGAGCTCTATCCACCTCAATGAGCGGAATACAAGGGCTTGCATCTGCGCAAGACCGACTGACTGATTTCACGAGAGGGGAAGGTCATCGCAGTGATCACAGTGTAGGTACTTGCACTGCTGAAGAATTGGGGAAACCGCGCATCAATTCGGCTTGTCTTACGATGTACAAGGAAAAATCGGGTTTTTCTCTGATTTTTCAGTGGCGAAGATGGGAGTGAGTCGCGGCAATGTGGAGAAGTGATGCATTGACCGAACCCGTGTTACGCATGATCAGGGTTCGGTCGAGAGAAAATAGAGCAATACGAAGCAGAATGATGGTGATCAAGAACCGAAGCGGATCAGGAGCGCAGCGAGGCTGGCCACCAAAGCGGTTTTCTGTGTTTCGTTGAGTTTGGTGTTTAACCACGCTCGTCCCGGTGTCTGAGCAAGTTCAATAGCTGCTTGATTGCCATTCGCATTATCGATTCTAAAACCAAAGATTTCTGGAATCCGTGTGCGGTCCGGGTGGGGATTTCCATAAGAATAGGCACGCATCGAATAGGCATCTTGATTGATCACGACTTGACCGCGTGGCGAATCCATTTCTGCGCTTAAGTCGAAACTTGCTTGCTGCGAAGCGGTCCCAACATCGGTGAGCGACTGCATCTGGCAATGCATGTTATTTTTTTGCGAGACACCATCCACACCAAATAGGCGCACGACATTTCCCTCGGCTCGCAGGTCACATCGTACATCCCATTGTGTTTGCTGATCTGAAACCTTAAAACGAAAGTCCGTCTTACTGCTGCTCTGTGAATATAAGCCCACGCTGGAATTTGTGCTTGAAATGCTCCCCTTTTTAATACCTGTAATGGCGTAATTGCCGATCGCAAAATAGCCATCGGCGAAGAGATTGTTGATCTTGTGCCGGTCTTTCACCATGAGCACTTGGCTAGTTTGTGCAATGTCGCCTGGAATAGTTTCTTGAACATGCCCTAGCGGCAGTTGTTGGCAGGCGCTTAGACTCAAGCAGGTCAGTATGAGACTAGCAAAGGTGATTCTTGTTGGCAGGGTGATTTCCATGGGGTGCCCCTTTCATATGGAGGTGGATGGACCTCATCGCGTTTGACTGTATGGCGAATGGGTTGAGGATAGTCTGATCGCGCTTTCCATCGACGACACGCTGTCTTTGCTTGGTATCATGGAAAACCTAAGCAAGTACCGTGGCAAGCTGCCTTTGAAATTCGTCGTCAGCGCTGTCAACCAAATTGCCGAACAAGATTTGTTAGCCATTGCATTTGCTTTAGAAAATTCGATTCATTTGTCAGCGCTCGTGTAAAGCGGGAGTCTTTTTGGTGGCGCACCGTTTATCTTATTGGAGAACCTTTTAACCCCCGTATTCTGCAGGCTATCGCATATCGAATTTTGATGATGTCGGTCTCGCATATAGTGGCGCTTCCTCGCCGCAATGAAGTGGCGAGACTTGTGTCAATCGAAGAGGATGTTTTATGAGCGATGAATTGTTGAAACGGATAGAGCGTTGCGAAAGTGAAAATCAAACTTTGCGGCGTCGATTAAGCGTGCAAACTGCGTTATTGTTGGTCGGTGCCATGCTAGGTATCGGTGGTACTGCCCTTGCAACGATGGGAAGTGTCGATCATGCTGGTCCGCTGACCTTGAATAATGGTTCGATCACGGTGAAAGAGTTAGTGGTGGTCGATGACAATAATGTGGTGCGCGCACGCGTCGGCGGTAATATTCCTCCAGCCGTGATCGACGGCAAAACCTTGAGTCGAGGTGGTAGTAATAATGGCGTGGCTGGCATCATGTTATATGACCGCACTGGAGTTGAACGCGGTGGCTATATCACCTTCGATCAAGGTGACAATGTGGCGTTGACACTCGACAACCAGAAGAAACAGCAAGTGTTTTTTGGTGTCGGACCAACCGGTACTGCCTCGCTTCAGTTATGGGAAGGCTCAGAAATGCTCGACCTCCGTGCCGACGACAACGGCGCGAGATTAACGCGTACTAAAGCGGGTGTGGTCGCTCAACAATACCCGGAAACCAGCATTAAACAAGCCAGCTGTCAGCAATTCAAGAGCGGGATTCGTGATGAAGTACCGAAAGGCTTGGGACGTGCAGAAGTAAAACGTATTTGTGAACGGCGCTTTTCGAGCGAGGCCTGCGCACCTTGTCTGCCCGATGCGGATTAAGCGAGAACGATCTTTTTGTTAGGCTATCGGGGACTCTTAGAGTTTGGAGTCCCTGCTGTTTGGCCGAGTTGTGCCGCTGAGATGTGCTTCCTAGTTCCGCTTCCTGAGTTAGATTGCGTGATTCGATCGGGCTTATTGGCGGCCGACTTGGAAAAATAAGTTCTTGACGCCATTAGGTGCCACCGCGAATCCCACATGCATCGGTCCAAGGAAACTATTGAAACCCGCAAATAGGCTGAGACTCTTGCGCGTTTTGCCGAACGACATTTGACTACTTGCATCCCACACATTGCCGAATTCAAGGCTGCTTCCCATGAAGAGGCTTTGCCCAGCCAAATCAAATTTCAGCGCGCGATAGAGGTAAGTCGCACTGCCATACAGCATGAAGTTGCCTGCAAATTGATCAGGTTGGTAGGCCGATAATTGTTGAAAACCACCTAAAGTGGGACCAACCCCAAGCACATCTTTGTTCGGCAGATACAAGCCGGCGCTGGCGAATTTGAGATTGACACTATGGCTGTCCCAGCTCTTGGCCCAAGTGCCATTCATACTGACTTCTTGGTAGCGATCGCCGCCGCTATTGGTACCGATAAAGAGCTCACCGCCGAGTGCATAGCCATAGCGCGGAAAAGCAATATCACTGAGTTGATCGATGGTGAAATTGGCTTTGAAACCGCCTTGTTTGAGGTCGACTTTAGGGAGCGAAGTAATACTAGTGCTGCCGTCTTCCGCCTTCACTTGCAGTAGTCCTAATTTGGGGCGCACTTTATACGTTTTGGCTTCGATCCCGAAGCGATATTCGCCGAGGCTGCCGCGTTCACCGATATCGCCTACAAAATCAAAGCCGATACGACCACGTTTAAAATCGTATTCGGCAATTCTGGTTTCGTCGTTGTAGATATTGCGCGTGTTATTGCTTAAGTCGATGTAGGGCGCGATCAGTTGGCTGCGATCATTTGAAATCGGCTGCCTGAGTTCACTGCGCAAGCCGAGGGTATTACCGAACTCGACATCGTTGCGCCATTCCAAACCGCTCTCGTTTAACCATGGACGTCGATGCCCTACTTGCAAACGGAAGCCGCCTGCACCTTCGAAGCCACTTGATAAGGCCAGCCCAAAACGTAGAAAGTGTGGACCCCAGTTGCGACCATGGGCGTTAATCTTGATGCCGTACTCCCCTTCACGTTGCACCAATTCATGGGTAATGCCATCGTACTCCCGTGAGATATTGAGCTTCGCGAGCTTTTGATTTATCTCTTCAGCGCTGTAGCTGCTACCGATGCGAATGTCGACTTGGCGTCGTACTTCTTTTTCGGGCACGATGCCATTCGAGGCAATGTCCACAAAGCCGATTTTGATGGGAGGCAGTTCCGCATCGGGATCGTGTTTGAGATGCGCCGCATATTCTTGTTGACTGACACTGTAAGGACGCAATTTTGCTTCTAAAGCGATAGCGGCTTTGCGGCCGATGTCACTGGCTTGCACTTGCCGGGCGAAATCGACAAAACTGATATCGCCTAAGTTCGGTTCGATCAGGGTATCGTCAGAGGTCAATAAGGCTTTTTGCTGCTCGACGTTTTGTTCCGTCAAGATGTTGACCATCTGTTGGCTAACGTTGATCAAAGAAGAAAGTTGGCCGCGAGGCAATAGCGGGGTACCGATATTGACCGCGATGATCACGTCCGCCCCCATTTGTTTGGCGATATCGACAGGTAGATTCTTGACGAGCCCACCATCGGTCAGAAGCTGGCCATCGATTTCTACAGGCGCGAACATGCCAGGTGCCGCCATACTGGCGCGAATCGCCAGATGCAAAGGGCCCTTATTGAAGATCACTGTTTTACCCGTTTCCAAATTGGTGGCCACGGTACGAAACGGAATCGGAAGATCGTCAAAATCCACATCATTCTTCAAATGTGCGGTCCAGTTGTGCAGCAATTCCAAAAATTGTGTGGCCTGAACGGCTCCCGTTGGCAAACGCACGCCGTTGCTACTGAGACCCATGGTGGCTCCGAGCGGATATTGTTTATCCTCTTCGCGTAAACTGTGCGGCACGATAGTACGCTCGACACGATCGACGGCGATATCGTTCAATTGCAACTTGACGATACGTTTTTCAATTTCGCTGGCGCTCATTCCCGACGCATACAAGCCGCCAATCACGGCGCCCATACTCGTACCGGTCACACAATCAATCGGAATCCGCATTGCTTCTAATTGCTTTAACACGCCGATGTGAGCAAAGCCACGGGCGCCGCCGCCGGACAAGACTAAGCAAATTTTGGGGCGCGATTTGTTTACCACACTCGTTTGTTCGGTTACCGCGGCGCTGGCCTGGTTGGGAAATACAAGAGCGAGATGCGCGCTGAGAAGTCCAGCAAAGACAGTTAAGCGAAGTAGGTTCATAGAATCGAAATGGCTATGCGAATGGATCCGAGGTCGTGGACGCCGAAATATATTGTGCGAATGAACCAGCATTTTAAAGCCAAGCATGCGCTCCGCTGGATTTTTTGGTGGCAAATGGCAAGCGACGGTGCAAGGCGTGACGATAAAATGATTTGCAAAAAGTCATTCCTGCAATGATACTTAGCCAACTTTTTAAAGCAAAGGGAGACACGATGGAAAACATGTATGCCGCACCGAACGCAAACCTTGATGAACCGCTTAGTTCGGAAGCCACCTATGTGCCGCGGTTTTTCTCATTCAGTGGGCGGATTGGTCGCATGCGTTATTTGGCGTATCAGGTATTTATGGTGCTCTGTAGCTACCTATTTTTATTCGGTGCAGCTAGCCTGATTCTTTCTTCTTCCTCTGCATCATTCTCGGACTTCTTTGGGAGCACACTCGGCGTCATCGTCGTCGCATTGTTTCTAATGGTCCTTTTTGTAGGGACAATTACTTTCGTTAGACGCCGTTTGCATGACCTCGGTCAATCTGGATGGCTCACCTTAATCATTTTTGTGCCCTATCTGAATTCTTTGTTTTCACTGTACTTAATATTTGCCGGCGGCGATAAGGACAGTAATCGCTACGGACCGGCTCCGAGCGCAAATACTACAGCGGTTATTGTGGGAGCATTACTTGTACCGGCGTTGGCAATCATAGGTATCATCGCGGCGATCGCAATACCAGCTTATAAAGGCTAGAACGATTGGGCGAAAGCGCCCGCAGCGATGGAGCGTGTCGTACCGATTGCCGAAGAACGATAGAAATTCGACATTTCTCTGAATTTTGCGGCGCTTTTTGATCACTTTTGGAGCATCCTCCGAGTGGTTCATTCACGCAATCGTCGTCGTACTCCTATAGCGAATTGTGGTTGAAACGCTCTCCCGTCGAAATAATCCCTGTATTTCCTCAAAGATATCTTGTTCGCTCGCAGTGAGTTAAGGATAATCGGGTTTAAGCCTTGGTACGCTCTCTACCATAGAGAAAAGCCCGATTTCTAGTCATACCCACTCATTTGAATGAGCATGAGCCACGATTCACAAATTGTTTCCCAGTTTGTAGAACTACGCCGCGCAGCGCGTCGGCGTCTTCTGCAAATGCATTACGAAGCCAAAGTCGGGCACATCGGCGGTAATTTGTCGTGCCTCGACGCGATACTCTTTCTGCATCATTTTGTAATGGGCGAGCACGACCAATTTGTGTTAGCCAAAGGTCATTCCGTTGGCGCGCTCTACATTGCTTTGTGGTCGCGTTCATATCTGAGCGACGCTGACCTGCAAACTTTTCACAAAGATCATACCCATCTTGCGGGACACCCTGTTGCTGGCTGGTCTCCTCATGTCAGTGTGGCGACGGGCAGTTTAGGACATGGGTTCCCGGTTGCGACTGGGATGGCGATGGCAAAACAATTGCAAGGGCAAGAAGGCCGAGTGTATTGTTTGATGTCCGATGGTGAATGGCAGGAAGGGTCGAATTGGGAGGCGCTGATTTTTGCTGCGCATAGACAGTTGGACAAACTCACGGTCTTAGTCGATGTCAATGGTTTGCAAGGCTTTGGTTCGACGACCGAAATCGCTTCGATGGGTGAGCTCGCGCAAAGAATCATAGCCTTCGGCGCCACTGTGCGCGAGATCGATGGACATGATCCGCAAAGTCTATCGAGTCTGTTGCAAGCGCCTCAGCAAGGTTTCCAAGTGATCTTATTGAAGACGATTAAGGGCAAAGGCGTGTCCTTCATGGAAGGGAAAATGGAATGGCATTACTTGCCACTCAATGCCGATCAATATGCCCTCGCTTGCCAAGAAATTGAGGAGGGCGCGTCATCATGAGAAATGCTGCGAGCCTGGTCTGGCAAAAACTCTTCGAGCAACAAGAATATGCGTTTATCACCGGTGACCTCGGTTTTATGGCCTTGGAACCGGTGCGCGACAAGTTGGGCAAATGGTTTATAAACGGCGGGATCTCCGAGCAAAACATCGTATCGATGGCAGCGGGCATGAGCAAGATGGGAGTGCAGACCTGGGTGTATAGCATCGCCCCCTTCATCTATGCCCGACCATTCGAGCAAATTCGTAACGATGTTTGCTTAAATCAATTGCCGGTGCGCTTAGTCGGCAATGGCGGTGGTTATGCTTACGGTTCGATGGGATCGTCGCATCATGCCATCGAAGATTACGGTGCGATGCTGACTTTGCAGGGCATGCAAGTGTATGTCCCCGCTTTTGCAGAAGATGTAGAAGATGCCGTATGGTGCATGGCGAAGCGCGAGCAACCAGCCTACTTGCGCTTGGGGCGCTGTGAAAAGCCTAAAGATTTTGTGTTACCTGCTTACGCGCCATGGCGTCAATTGATTGAAGGCGATCGTCATATCATAGTGGTGGTCGGGCCATTGGCTGGTGGTTTTATTGCGCCGCTGTTGGCGCTGCCGCGTGAACAGCGTCCGGCTTTGTGGGTCTTGAGTGAATTGCCCTATGGTTTTGAGCACTTGCCGCCCCTGCTGTTGCAAGGACTTGCTAATCAGCGCGAGCTGGTTGTGGTGGAAGAACATGTGGCGCATGGTAGTGCGGGGCATCATTTGTTAGCGAGCCTGCACCAACGCGGGATTGCACCAGCCGGCTTCCGTCATTTCTGCGCGCAAGGTTATCCCTCTGCATACTATGGTTCGCAAGTATTCCATCGCGCTGAGTCGAGTATCGATGCCATCAGCGTGTTGCGTGCTTTGCAGGAATAGGTGGGGCGGTGCAACGGTGCACCTACCACAACAAGATGTATCGAGCGCCCTAGCACTTAACGGTGCTCGACAAATGAATTCAGGATAGTGAGACGATGGACGATCTGCAACGAAAAATTCTTAATCTGCAAGGCCCTATTTTGGTGTTGGGGGCAAGCGGCTTTGTTGGTGCTAACTTGATGCGCACCTTGTTGCGTTACCGTAGCGATGTGTTCGGTACCTGCTCGAAATTGCCAGCATGGCGTCTCGATGGTTTGCCAGAAGAAAATGTCATTTTGTGTGACTTGATGGTGCCGGCCAATATTGAAGTGCTGCTCGATCGTACGCGTCCTTTGACGATTTTTGATTGCGTATCGTATGGCGCTTACTCTTTCCAAAATGATGTCGACCTGATTTATCGCACCAATGTCAACGTCGCCGTCAATTTGATGGAGCTGCTGCAAAAACGTGGTGTTCACGCTTACATTCATGCCGGTTCTTCATCAGAGTATGGCAACCTCGCTAGCGGCCCCGCCGAAGATGCCATGACCGCACCAAATAGTCATTATGCAGTTTCCAAATGTGCGGTGGCAGATCTAATTCAATTCAAAGGCAAGATGCATGGATTGCCTTGTATGAATTTGCGCCTTTATTCGATTTTTGGACCGCTCGAAGATCCCGCGCGCTTGATGCCAACTTTGGTCAGTAAAGGTGTCGCTTGCGAATTGCCGCCCTTTGTTGATCCGAATATCTCACGCGACTTTGTCTACATCGATGATTGTTGCGAAGCCTTTGTAGATGCCGCTCTGCATTTGAAGCCAGAACTCTATGGTGAGTCGATCAATATCGGCTCAGGACGTTGCGTCACCATCGGCGAATTGACGGGCATTGCGCGCCAGATGTTTGGTATCGCACAAGAACCGCAGTTCACGATGCCAGCACGCAGTTGGGATGTACAAGCTTGGTACGCCAATCCGCAAAAGGCGCAACAAGAATTAGGATGGAAGGCGCGCACCTCGGTTGAGCAAGGCTTAGAAAAAATGCGCAAGTGGTTTTGTGCGCTTGAGAATCCGCAAGCCTATCTGTCTTCGAGTAAGCAAGATGATTTAGATCGTCACTACAGTGTGACCGCGATTATCGCCTGCTACAAAGATGCGCAAGCAATCCCCATTATGTATCGCCGCCTCACTGATACCTTTTTGAAAGCCGGTGTCGATTACGAAATCATCTTCGTCAATGATTGTAGTCCTGACGATTCGGAAGAAGTCATACGCCAAATTTCTAAAACCGATCGTCGCGTGTTGGGGATCAGCCATTCGCGCAATTTTGGCTCGCAAGCAGCCTTTAAGAGCGGCATGGAATTGGCATCGAAGAATGCCTGCGTCCTTCTCGATGGCGATTTACAAGATCCACCTGAGTTGATTGAAGACTTCATCCGTGAATGGCGCGCTGGCTATGAGGTCGTGTATGGTCGTCGTGTGAAACGTGAAGCCTCGTGGTATATGGGCTTGGCCTACAAACTGTTCTACCGCTTGTTCGATGCCTTCTCGTATTTGAAGATTCCGCATGATGCCGGTGATTTTTCCTTAATCGATAAACGTGTGGTGCGTTGCATCTTGCAATTCCCAGAGCGTGATTTGTTCTTGCGTGGTGTGCGTGCATTCGCTGGCTTTAAACAAACCGGTGTTGACTATGTGCGTCCCGAACGTATGTTTGGACGCAGTACCAACAACTTCTTGAAGAATATAGGATGGGCGAAGAAAGGCATCCTCTCGTTTAGTAATACGCCCCTGAACGTCTTGTCGGCCTTTAGTGCTTTCATTTTTGTAGTGGTATGTTTCTTGATTGTGATTCAGATTGGCGCCCGCCTTTTATTCCCGGAGATGGTGCCGCGTGGTTTGACTACGGTGATTCTGGTCGAATTGTTTTTTGGATCAAGCACTCTCGTTGCAGTCAGCCTGATCGGCGAATACATTGCGAAAATTTTTGAAGAGGTCAAGCAAAGGCCGCACTTCTTAAGACGAAGCATTGTTCGTGATGGGGATGTACGTGATGCGGCTGAAAAAGCCTCATCTTCATCAAGCTCTCTGTATCGATAGAGATGCGAGTTTGGTCGAGGAAGGCCTTGCTTATCCTATTTTTCTCAGGGAGTATTGTGAAATCTGTGCCTGTCATTCCTATTTGAACTTGATGATGTCTTTAGAAAAATCTTATTTGCGCACCAAGCTTGACTCATTAAGGCGTAATCAGAAGCTGATGTATTTGCTGATTGGTGGCACGAATACCTTGGCCGGCATTGCCATTTTCTCGCTCTTGTATTGGATCTTGCATACAACTTGGCACTATCAAGCGATTACCGTTCTTGCGCACTTTATTAGTGTATTTAATTCGTGGTTCTCCTATCGCTGTTTCGTCTTCAAGAGCAAGGAGCCGCCGTTGAGGGAATACCTCAGATTTAATATTTCCTCTTTGTTGATGTTGGGTTTCCATATGTTTGGGTTGTTGGTGTTGGTCGATCAATTGCATGTTCATCCTTTGATCTCGCAGCCCATTGTTGTCCTTTGTGCCGTGGTTGTGAGCTATGTCTTACACGCGAAATTTACCTTTAGACGATCGCTCTAAGGAACTCTTATGAATAATGCTGTTTTTTTCCAAACCGTTCCCACCCGCCATTCCACCTTGTTGTGCTGGTTGTACTTCTTAGTCTTATTAGGCGCTTATGCCTTCGTTTACTTGGCCTTTATGCCGGGCCAGAATGGCGCGATGGGGCATGACTATTCCTATATGTTTCCGGCTTGGTTTGATGGGCTGATTTGGTTTCGTGAGCATGGTTTAGAAATCCCTTGGTTCTCGCCTTCGTTCTGTGCCGGAGCGCCTTTTTTCGCTGATCCTCAATCGACCTATTATTCATTGCCCCAGTTCCTAGTGTTCATTATGAGTCCACTGGATGCGGCGGTGACGACCTTGCTGCTGATGGCTTCCGCCTTATTTTGGGGTACTTATTTATTGATGCGATATTGTTTTGAAACCCATCGGAACACCGCCTTGTTGGTCGCTGGTTTGTTGATGTTGAATGGATTTTTGCCGCATCGAATTATCGTGGGTCACATTACTTTTCACGGCTTTGCTTTGATTCCATGGGTCGCGTTATTACTCTTGTTGCCGCTGCGTTCGCGCTGGCGTGGCGCTGTGTGTGCCATTGGCGCTGGTTTCATTTTGGCGTATTGGGTGCACTCTGGACTTGGTAGTTTGGTGCTGGCCTGTAGTTTGACGGTGGCGATCATCTGTATCTTGGCAATGTTGCGTAAGTTCAGCTTGTATCAACGCTGCGATGTTGTGATCTTGCTTCAACGTTCTGTGCTTGCTATGTTCTTCGGCGGTGCGCTGGCAGCATCCAAACTAGTATCTGGATTTGCATTCTTAGGCCAATTTCCTCGCACGTTCTATAGCCTGCCGGGCGTTGGTGGATTCGGTGAAGAAATCATGGTGATGTTTGGTGCGCTGTTTCTGCCGTCGCAACAAGCCTACCAACTTGGCATGCCCCATATGCGTAATTTGCAATGGGATCTGGCGCCACATGAGTGGGCTTATAACTTCCCAACAGTGCTGAGTTTGTTCCTTGTATTTGGTGGCGCGTATGTCGCTTTACAAAATAAAGATGCCTTACGACTAGCCCTAAAAGGTAATACCGTACGCATCTTAGTTGTGCTGATGTTGCTGTTGAGTTCGATCCCATTTTTGCTGAACTATTGGAGTCCCGCTTGGAATGAATTTCTTAAGAAAATTCCGATTGTGAATAGTTTAAGTAGCTCGATTCGATGGGTTCTCGTGTGGATTCCATTGTTGGCGATTCTGATGGGGCTGATTCATGAGCATTTTCAAAATAAGCCGCGAGGCGCATTGATTACCTTAGTCTTAAGCGCCATTGCGGTATGGCAGATGGTCGATGAGCCGCGCGAGTATTATGCGGCGCAGGGCTATAGTATGGTGCCGCTGATGATCGCCGATCAGCACTTGAAAAGCGGTAGTTTGCGTCCAGAAATTCAATCGCTCGGCTTGGAAGCAAATCTGCGCTATGGTGAAGCTAATATTCCATTGCGCGTCAATGACACGGTGATTGCAGGGGTTTCACAAATTGCTTGTTACAGTGCGATCTTTGGTTATCGCTTAGAGAAATTCTCAGCACAAGGATTAAGTATCGGACCCGTTCTGGCGAAAAGCGGTAATGGTTTGAACTTGAAGAACCCCGCTTGCTATGTGTTCCCGGACGAGAATCAATGTGCCCCGGGCGATCAATTCCGTGTTGATCAACTTGAACAGGCGCAAAAATTTGTACGTTATCAGACCTTCGATTTTGCGATGCCGCCGAAACAACGGTATGCCAACTTACTGAGTTTGTCAGCACTCTACTTGGGTCTCGCAACCTTACTCATTTTCTTGGGGAGTTTGATCTTTAAACGCAAACGCTATGCAGAATAAGGGGCGGGCGAAAACGCTTAGTGTTACTAGGATCACCTGATTTGAACGAGAACGCCGCTGCATGTTTGAAGCGGCGTTTTGCTTTAGAGTGCACCGCTTTCTTTAATGTCGAGATAGCGATTGACGAGGCTTTGCGTTAAGCGTTCTGGCACGATATCAATCAGCTGGTCGGCCCGAATACCAAGACGTCGGATGGCCTCATCGCGCTGCTGCAAATAACGTAAAGTTTCAGCTTGTCGTAAGGCATCGTTGAAGTCTTCCACGGGCGTTTGCACTACTGTATCAAGTGATTTCTCGCGCAGACTAGCGCACAGCACCAAGTGTTTGCGCGAGAGGATTTCACATGCTTCGCGCATGGCTTCATCATCTTCGTCACGCAGATTAGTGATCAAGACAATGAAGGCACGCTTTTTCAAACGTTGCATCAGTGAGGATGCGGCGAGCTTGAAGTCAGGAGCAGTTTCATCGGCCTGTAGGTCATAGACTCCCGCCAAGATACGATCCAAACCAACTCGACCTTTATGTGGCGGTAGCCAACGCCGCTCAGTGCCGAAAGTGAGCAGTCCGACGGCGTCGCCTTGTTTTTGGGCGACGAAACTCAAGCTGAGGATGGCATGCAAGGCGTGATCGAAATGGCTGGTGCTATCATCCTTTGATAACATGCGACGGCCTGTATCGAGAAGGAAAATGACCTGTTGATCGCGCTCCTCTTGATACTCGCGCGTGATCGGCCTTTGATGGCGTGCCGTCGCTTTCCAATCGATCGAGCGTTGACTATCGCCCTGACGATAATCGCGTAGTTGGCGGAAGTCTGTACCTTCACCGCGACGACGTTTGCGCAGATTACCTGCTTGCGGCACGCGCCGGTCGGTTGCGAGCAAAGCTTTATTCATGATGCGTGAAAAGTCAGGAAAAACCTTGACCGTTTGTGCTGGACCGATTCTGAAGCTGCGCTCCAATAATCCAAAACGACCTTTGATGCGGAGATAGCAGGCTTCAAACTGAGCGTCGCCACGTAGATTGGGATTGAGTTTATAACTAATCTCAAGACGACTATCGGGCTCGATCTGACTGCTATACGGCAAACCTTCACACTGCCATTGATCGGGATAAGCATCGATCAGGTCGAACTTGAGTGTGCGAGCGCCTTCGTTTTGCAGTTGCAGTGTCACGCTATTCCATAGATCAACCGGCCATACACCCTGCGTGTGGCGTTGGATGCGTAATGCGGGGCGAGTGCGTAAGAACCACAGGTCGCCAAAGCTACCCAAGATGGCCAAACACAGCAAGCCTGCCGCCAACCACAATAGGGGCGGAAAGAAATAGCTCAGCAAAGCTGCACTCGCAGCAAGAGCAATCAGCCATAAAAGGGTGCGACCAGGGATCATGCAGCGATCCTTATGCGCGTGGCGCTGGAATCTGTTCCAGCAAATTACTTAAGATCGTATCGCTGCTAAGGCCATCTAATTCACTCTCAGGTGATAAAGCCACGCGGTGGCGCAAGACTGGAATGCAAGCCGATTTGATATCGGCGGGCGTCACAAAATCGCGCTTGTTCATCAACGCAAAGGCACGTGAGATTCGAATCAGTGCGATGCTACCGCGTGGACCAGCACCGACTGAAATACCAGGACAATCACGGGTCGCGCGCACAATGCGCACCGCGTAGTCGGCCACAGCCTCATCGACCTGAATTTGCGAGACGAGCTGTTGTAGGGCGACGATGGTTTCCGGTTTGATGATGGTATTGACTTGCTTCACATCGAGATTGTCACCGATGCGTTTATTGGTCACCATGTTCAACATCGCCAATTCTTCCTCGGCGCTTGGGTAGTCGATACAGGCTTTGATGAGGAAACGATCAAGCTGTGCTTCGGGCAGCGGATAAGTACCCTCATTCTCTAATGGATTCTGAGTTGCCAACACCATGAAAGGCGCATCGAGAGCATGTGATTCATTTTCAATCGTGACTTGGCGCTCTTGCATGACCTCTAACAAGGCTGATTGCGTTTTTGCGGGGGCGCGATTGATCTCATCGGCTAACAATAAATTAGTAAAGATCGGTCCTTTACGCACATTAAAGGTTTGATTCTTGATATCGTAAATAGCATGCCCCATGACGTCGGCGGGCATCAGATCCGGTGTGAATTGAATACGTGCAGAGTGACCAGCAAAAGTTTTTGCCAAGGCTTTGACCAAGAGCGTCTTCCCTAAACCAGGAACACCTTCAAGCAGCACGTGACCGCCAGCGAGGCAGCAAGCGAGTACTTGATTCACGACCGCTTTCTGACCGATCATGGCACGCTGAATTTCTTCACGCATACGTGACACAATTTCCACCGCTTGTTGATGACGCTCTGGGCTAATCCCTGAAGCGGATGGTGGGTTGGGGATATTGGCCGTACTGCCATCACCATTGGCCTTAGTTCCAGACATAGTTTCAGGCATAGTTTCTTGTTCGTTGGTATTAACGCTCATAGTGCGTCCTCAATCGTTGAAGTAGTTGAATCTGACGGGTGAATTGAAGCGGATTCGAAGATGCCGCATCGAAACAGGCATTAGCAAGACTGTTGGCATCTAGCCCAGTTTGCTGGGCGAGCTGCGAGATCATGTCGTTTTGTGGGAGCCGCAATAGTTCAGGGGCGCGGCGCTTGATGGCATTGAGTGCCGCGCGGCGACATGCGTCTAAGAGATTTTGGCGGCCGAGTGCATGCTTCCATGACCAACGGGCGCTAGCATCGATATGTTCGAGCAGTGCGCGTCGCTCGAGGACGGGACTGCTCAACAAAGAACCAAAACGTGGAGCGACGCGCCAAATCCAAAGAGCAATCAAAAGACCAAAGCCGATAATGCCATAGGAGAACCGAGCCCAAGCGAGTTCAGTCCAATGCATCGCTTTGAGGCTTTTAACGATAATCAATTGCTTATGCGCCTGATTCATGCTCATCAGATCTAGCAAGAATTGCGCGTTGTCGTTGTTGCGTAGGCTGTAAGCACCAAAAATGTTCTGCGGTAGTGCGACAATCTTTCCGCGCCCATGTTGATAGATGCGTAGACTCGTCCCGTTATCGACTTGATAGATCGGCTGCACGCGATTTTTAAAGCTGAGCATGGCGAATTGAGTGCGAGTAACCAATAAACTTCGTTGAGTATGTGGAAGTGTGACTTGGCTCAAGCGTTGATCCAAGTCCTCTGGGCGAGGCTCGTTGATCGCGTAAGCTTGTGGACTCGGTTGTGCGCTTGTTGGTGTGTTTGCGGGGATGTTTTGAGCGGCACCACTGGCCGAGCTCATTTTTACTTTGCTAGCAGACTCGTCGTCTAGGGCTTCTTCCTCATCGTCGTAATAATCTTCCTCGTCGCCATTTTCGGCGCTGGTACTCGCGGCTGAACCATTCGCTTCCGTGTACGTTATCGATTTGTTACGAGTTCCCGCCTTTGCGTATGGACGAGTGTCAATGACGTACAAGCCTAAAAATTCGCCAATCGGATCGCGCATGGTTGGATCGGCGCGGCGCTTGGCGGGTTCCACCGAGGGCTGGATCTGCTTGCGTAGTTCGTCTTCATCGCTGTCAGTTTTTTTAGACTCTTTTTTCTCTTTGGCTTCTTCATTTGTTTCTGGGATGGGCTGTTGATAGCGCAATTGCGGGAAAGTGATGAGCGTATTTCCTCGTGCGACCCAGGCTAGCAAGGCTTTTCCTTGTTCATCACTCATCACGCCATCGTTGTTAGCGATGACCAGACTGCCGTTGATGCCTTCGTCAAAGAGTTCCAAAGTCAGGTGTTCTTTGGTCACCGTCGAATAGTGATTGCGTTCAGCGAGACGTTTGGCCGCGAGCATCGGCTGCTTACGGTATTCCGTTTGCAGATTGTAGGTGGGAGTCCACTGCCGCTCCATATGATCATACCAAGCGAATGCGAGGCCAATGCAGATCAAGAGGCCGATGATCCAATAGACGATGTCGCGCCCTTCAATCTGCCCCATCACGGTCTTCTTTGTGTTGGTGCCGCTCATGCTTGCACCTCGCTGGCGAAGTGTTGACGCCATTGTTCACAGAGATTGTGAATCGATGGCGGATATTGGTGTGCGTAGGCAGCGCGTAACCAAGTATCGGTGCAATCTTCAAAGCAGCTTAGTTTTGCTTTGAACATCGCATTTTGATCGAGTAGCTCGGAAGAGAGTCGCAAGCAATCTTGTTCGGTGGCGCCTTTGGTGATGTGTAGTTCGTGATGTTGGACCAGATGCGCGATACTGGCGCGGTAAAGCAAACCAATCGCTGCACGTTTTTGACCGAGCTGCCACATGTCGAGCGCACTTTGCGCAACATCCTCCGGCAGTGATTCAGGACGAATGTCGAGCCCAGCAATCTCGGTCGCCAGTTGTAAGCGTTTTTCACTTTCGAAGAGAAAGATCTTGCCGCTATAGCGGAACAATAACCATCCCAAAAAGGCGAGGCCTGCGCCAATTACGAGATATTTGAGGACCAAGGCAATCATCTTCATTCGTTCGCCCCACTCTTTTTCTTCGAAGGTCGGCTTTTCTTTCTTATCGAACTTAGGAAGCCAGCGTTGTTCACAACGGAATAAATTGAAATCTTCCGAGGCGTAGATGTCGTCTATCGTTTGGCGTGTTTTCGCAATCTCAGTATCTTCAGTTGGCGCACGCGTGGGCTTGCTGCTGTTCTCTAGCTTACCGTCTTTGCAGCTGGGGATTTGGAATTCGGGCTCGGTGGTGGCAGCAGCGCTGGCACTAGCACTAGCACTGTCAGCTTGTTCTGCACGCACCTCTGTGGGCAAACTCAGGCTCAAACTCATTGTGATTCCAATGCAGGCGAGTGCTAGCACGCTGCCGATAGAATGTGATTTAGGTGCCGTCGTGTTGGGATCGGCCTTATCGTGGAGTGCAGCGATTTGGCGTAAGGCGATTTCTAGATCCCAAGCTTCGAGGGTAGCGCGGCGGTTGAGATACAGTGTGAAGCAACAGGCCGTGTAGATGGGACCAAGGATACTGACTGCAATCGTATAAGAAAGTAAACCACAGATTCTCATCAGCTCTAAACTTTTCGGATCGGAATTCATCATCAAGGCGATCGGATTCATTAGTTCTTTGTCGCTGACGAATAAGCCGACTAACCCATACAGACCAAGCTGAATAATGACTTCGAAGTGTGCGCAAGCCACACCAAACCAGGTGGCGGAGCTAATGGTGTGACGTCCAATAATTCGGATACGATAACGTGCCGTTTTACCGCGCGCGCCTTCTAACAGCCAAATCGCTTGATATAAACCGCGACCAGCTGCAAATGGGCGCAGCACGAATAGACGAAAAAAACCGCCACCTAATTGTTTGGGCCAAGCACGCAGCGTCTCCCAAAAACCGACTTGTTCGCCAAACACTTGACGCGACAAGATATACAGGGGAGCACGTTCTAGCCAAGGTCTGATCCACCAAGCGACCAAGAAGGCGTAGGTGACTTGATATTCAAAGCGATCGAACAGCCAGTTGGCGATCAAGGCCGACACTAGCATGGCCGGAATCCATAGACTCAGCCACACTGCATAAACGCGCCCTGCATTCGCTCGTAGCAAAGCGAAGCCGAGATCCAAAGCTTGCGCATTGGTGCGTGGGCGGAGGTCGAGTTGAAGCTGATCAAGCCGCATGCCGCGCCCCTTTCGAACGTCCAGCGAAGACAAAAAAGGCAATCAGACCGATCCAACAGCAGGTGCCAGTGATGTATTTCACATTGGCAGAAATATTCGGGCTCGCGCAGAAAAAAGCTTCGAAAAAAGCGGCGATGAAAGTAAGAATAGCGGCACCGATCAGAATGGGAAACACACGCTGACTGGCTTCATACAAAGCTTGACGACGGCTTGCACGTCCAGGCGCAATCACCGTCAAACCGAGGCGCATGCCCGCCACCCCAGCGAACAACATACCGATAATCTCAAAACTGCCGTGCGTAATCACAAAGGACCAGAAATTGTGACGCGTACTCGGATCAGCCGACAATACTGAGGCAACGATGCCCATCTGCATGCCATTGAAGGCCATGATCAAGAGCGCGGGCACACCAAAGAAAATGCCACCCGCAAAGGTTCGAAAATCGATCGAGACATTATTCCACACATAGAAGCCGAACATGCCAAAGTCGCCCACTGCACCACGTCCTTCCTTGAAGCTGGCAGATTGGTACATGCTGCGCATGTGCTCGATTTCGCTGGAGTCTAGAAAATAGTAAGCGGTTTCAGGGGCGAACCAGACTAAGCAACCTAAACCCAGGGCGACGCCCCAGAACGACAAGTTGATGAGCAATAACAACTTCCACTCGGCACGTACGCGCTGGGGAAATTCCTGAAATAGCCAACGGTGCAGGGTAAAACTGCGTTCCACCTTCACGCCATATAAGCGTTGATGGCAGCGGCCTACCAGAATTTGTAGATGATCCGTGAGTGCTGGCGAATAGCCCCGTTGTTGAGCAAGAGCTAAAGTTTGGCACAGGCGTCGATATAGGCTGGGAAAATCGTCGCGCTGTGTTTGTGTTTTTTTATCGCCATTGAGGATCTCTTGAATGCTAGTCCAGAGCGCCTCGTGGTGGGCTTCAAACTGTTTTTGTTTCATTGATTCAATCCTGCGACATAAGCCCGCAAACGGTCTAAGGAGGCGCGCCCCTTTTCCCCAGTTAAAGGTTCAGCGATGCTGGCGAGTTCGTGCAAACGTTCGATGGGAATATTTGCCTCGCGTTCAAAGAGGGCGATTAAGGTTCGTTGCTGGTCTGGCGTGAGAGGGAACGGTAATGCTTCTGGCTCAACCTCAGGTG
The DNA here is from genome assembly GCF_031326225.1 of Undibacterium cyanobacteriorum. GTDB lineage: Bacteria > Pseudomonadota > Gammaproteobacteria > Burkholderiales > Burkholderiaceae_D > Undibacterium > Undibacterium cyanobacteriorum. The sequence goes on from NZ_CP133720.1 coordinate 338,658, forward strand.
CCGATACACGTTTCTGTTCTTGATCGAGATAGATCACTTGCGTGCCAGCAACGATGTCGCCTAAACGTCGATACTGAAGATCGAACAGCATGCACAATAGGCCGGATAAGTAGAGAACAGGGAGGAAATCAGCGATCAATAACAAATTGCGTAAGCTCGATTCGCGCCATCCGACCGGAAGACCATCGGCTCGTACGACACGTAGTCGCATCGCACGCTTGCCAACACTGCGTCCATCAAAATACACCTCGCACAGAATGGGGTAGCCCCAGTACAGGACAAAGAGCCCAAGAAAGATACTGCCTTGTCCCAACCCGAGAGCGCCAATGACCATCGAATAGCCGATGAATAAAGTCAGAAAAATCATGAAGTCGATGGCCCACGCCCAAGCTCGAACCGCTGGGCCCGCTGGAGTCATGAGGATTCGTACTCCCTCAGGAGTGATCAGAGAAAGACGCCCGTTTATCATGAATACTGAATCTTGAATTATGTTTGTTCAATGGGGACAAGTCATTCGAGAAGGGTGATCGCATTCGTTTTGCCTCACCCACACATGACCGAATCTCGCATCTCTTGAAGTTCGCAATGCATCAATCGCAATGCCGATAAACAGATTGCGTCGAACGCTTCCCCCAACTGTAATGTCGCTGTTTTTATGGCAACTTTCGGCATGAATTGTAACAAGAAAGCGCCTCTCCAGCCCTGTTATTTTATGAAGGCCCCTTCTTTTCTTCGAGCGCCTTTCCACGCAGCAAATAGCGCCAAGCTGATCACTGATGGGACTTAGTGACTTGTCGAATTGGATTTCTCATGGAGTACGTGCTCGATGCGACGATCTGGGATCAGCCACATCAAGGCGACCGCGACGTAGATTGCCTGCGCCACCCACGGCAGGTATATCGCTGCAAGAATCGCGAGGGCGTATAACACTAAAGATAACTTGCCCTTAAGATCGCTGCCGATCGCCTTGCGCAGTAAGTGATTATCTTGGCTGGTCTTCATCAAGCTCATCTGCAAAACCCAGTAGGCCAAGGCCGCCATAAACAGATTGACGCCATAGAGTGCGCTCGGCACGGCGGCAAAATGATTCTCGCCCATCCACCCGGTGGTGAACGGCACCAGAGACAGCCAAAACAAGAGATGGAGATTGGCCCACAAACTCGACGCGGAAACTGTGTGGGTCGCATGCAACATATGGTGATGGTTATTCCAATAGATGCCAACGTAGACAAAACTCAAAATGTAGCTGAGAAAAACCGGAACTAATGGCATCAAGTCTTCTAAACTGCCGCCGTGGGGGACCTTGAGTTCCAATACCATGATAGTAATGATGATCGCGATCACGCCATCGCTAAATGCTTCAAACCGTCCTTTACCCATGTCCTGTCTCCTGATGTTGATCGTGCGTTGATTTGCCCGCTATTTTTTGAGATTAAGGGGCAGCCAAGCAAATCGCCATTATGCATCAGGAATGGTTTGAACACTGACCTTGGAATTTTGGGAAACGACTGCGGTGTACATTGAAGCAATGCATGTTATCTCGGCAGCCGACCGATTTGTATTCAAGCGTTCATGCATTGAACAGGCAAAAAAAAGACCAGCAAAGAAATTCTATGCTGGTCTAAACCGGTACTACTCACGCTTCATCAACCGAAGTGGTGCTTGGGTTGACGAAGTTTTCCAACAATCACAAATTCATCGCTCTCCTTTCATAGCAAGAATGAATATTTCCAATGTAGAGTTTTCAAAGACAGATTCTCATTAAAGATTTTCATTACAGATTTTCACTGTAGACGGTCGCAGACTGAGGGCTATGAGCATTACTACGACCACGCATGAAATTAATCAAGCGAATACTTAAACGGAAGATCAGGCGCAGGAACAAGAGTGTGGCGACCGCTTCCAACATCGTTTGGATAAAGGCAAGCGCTTGGTGCGAGGTTTGTGCGCGGCGACGGAATTTTGCCATCATGCGATCACGAGCGATTTCGATACTGTCGTAGAAGCTTGGAACCACTAACAAAGTCAAAATCGTTGAAGTGATCGTGCCACCGATAATCGCAATCGCTAATGGACGGTAGAATTCACCACCTTCACCCAAGCCGAGTGCGACTGGAATCATGCCTGCAATCAGGGCGAAGGTCGTCATCAAAATTGGACGCAGACGCACACGACCCGCATGCATCAAGGCTTCTTCGCGGTCGACACCTTCCTTCTCTTGTTTGCGTGCGGCATCCAGCAAGAGAATCGCATTCTTCGCCACCAGACCCATTAACATGATGATGCCGATGAAGCTCATGAGGTTGATCGTGCTACCGGTGACCATCAAGGCAATCACGACCCCGATCAAAGATAAAGGTAAGGACAACATCACCGCCAAAGGCGCAGTGAAAGATCCGAATTGCATGACCAAGATCAGATACATCAAACCAATGCCAGAGATCAAGGCGATCAACATTTCTGTGAACAATTCATCTTGATCTTGGCCTGCGCCCGCCAAAGACAAACCATAGCCAGCCGGATAGTTCAAAGACTTCGCTAAGTCCATCGCGTCTTTGGTGACTTCGCCGTTAGAACGACCTTGCACATTGGCGGACACTGTAATCGTACGTTTGCCGTTGGAATGTTCGATGGCTGAAGGACCCTTGCCCATCGTAACCGTCGCGATCTGATCAAGCGGTACCATTTCGTTACTACCACTGACGGCAATCGGTAAGCGCTCAATATTCTCTTTACTGACGCGATCACTTGGATGCAAGCGCACTGACACGTCGCGAGTTTCGCCGGTAGGATCAACCCAGTCACCGACTTCGATACCTGCGAAAGCCACGCGCAAAGATTGTGCGGCATCGTTAATCGAAATACCCATGGAATTCGCGAGACCACGATTCATTTCAATCTTTAATTCCTTCTTGGGATCTTGCTCGGACAAACCGACATCGACCGCACCCGGAATTTTGCGAAGTTGTTCCATGTAGATGCTGGTGAGCTCCAACAATTTGCGCGAATCTGGACCGGTGAATTCAATCTGAACCGGTTTGCGCGCACCATTATTGGTGTCATCAATCACCACGTATTCGGCTCCGACCAAAGGACGAATCTTTTCACGCAATTCGACCGCGATTTCCTTTGCGCTACGGCTACGGGTGTTCTTCTTGCCGATGTCAACATAGATACGACCACCGTTGGCGTTGATATTGCTATTAGTGTCCTTGACTTCTTTGATCGTGCGAGCCATTTCAGCGGCGCGCTCCATTTTCAAGCGCGCATATTCCAAGGACGAAGACGCTGGTGTACGTACTTCAATCATCAAATTGCCATTGTCAGACGCCGGTAAGAAACTCGTACCGCCGAAGTTTGCTTGCAACACTAAAGCGCCAACCAATGATGCGAGCGCAATCGCCCCCATCCAACGACGGTGATGCAGAGCCCATGCCACTACATTGCCGTAGCGATCTGCCTGCGCATCAAACCAGTCATTAAAACGTGCTAATACTTTGCTCAAGCCTTTTTTCGGTGCCTTGTGATGATCTGCTGGATCGCCCCAATACGCAGACAGCATCGGGTCCAGCGTAAAGGAAATTCCGAGACTGACCAAAACCGAGCAAGTGACCGTTAATGCAAATGGACGGAACCATTCACCCGCCATACCTGGCATATAAGCCACGGGGATGAATACTGCAATAATTGAGAAAGTCGTCGCTGCTACTGCCAAACCAATCTCCGCAGTGCCTTCCAAGGCCGCAGTGCGGCGGTCAGAACCATTCTGCATGTGACGCACAATGTTTTCACGGACCACAATCGCATCATCGATTAAGACACCAATTGCCAGAGACAAGCCGAGCAAGGTCATGAAGTTCAAGGTAAAGCCGCATAGCCACACGGCGATAAAAGCGGCAATCACCGAGGTCGGTAAGCTTAAGGCGGTGATCAGTGTTGAACGCCAAGAGTTGAGGAAGGCGTAGACCACGAAGATGGTTAATACCGCACCGAAAATCAAAGATTCGATGACGTTATTGAGACTACTTTGCGCATCACGTCCACCATCATAAGTCACTTCAAGCTTGGTACCTGGATGATCCTTTTCCAATTCTTTGTTGATCTCGTCCATGGCCTTGCGGACGCTCTTGGCCACCGACACGGTACTCGCTTCGCGGGAGCGCAACACTTGCACGCCAACATTCGGTTTACCGCTACGGATACTGACGCCATTCACGTCAGCGAAACCGTCTTCAATAGTGGCAACTTGACCGAGGCGAACGATTTGATCGCCGCGACGTTTCACCACGATGTTTTGAAATTCGCTTGGGTTTTCGATCCGACCTACTAAGCGTATGCTTTCTTCTTCCAAATTACCGCGCACTTTACCGACTGGGGCATTGGTATTTTGGGTGCGCAATGCAGCGACGACTTCGGATACGGAAACGTTAAATTCACGCAATTTCTCAGCGCGTAGCAAGACTGATAATTCGCGCTTTAATGCGCCATTGACATTGACCGTTGCGACACCCGGAATGCCGCGTAAACGATTGGCAAGACTGTCTTCAGCAAAACGCGAAATTTCCGCATGACTCATACTGCTCGACGATAGTGCCATGTTCAGGACAGGCTGTTGCGATGGGTCAAACCGTTGAATGACGGGTTCACGCATTTCGGTGGGTAACTTATAGCGCACCGAAGAAATGACGTTGCGTACTTCATCAGTCGCCTCAATCATATTCTTCTTGAAGCTAAAACGCATTTCGAAGCCTGCGCTACCTTCATTGGAATACGAATAGACTTCCGTCACACCAGGCACGCTTTGCAAAGATTTCTCGATGCGGTTGACGATTTCGCGCTCGACCGTGTCGGGCGAAGCACCAGGGTAAGGAATGCTGACGAACAAGCCAGGAATCTCGACGTCAGGATTTTGATTAACGCGCAGCTTACTCATCGCTAGCAAGCCCATCGCCATCAAGGCAATGATCATGACGATCGTGGCGATGGGTTTTTTGATACTGAAATCAGAGAGAAACATGATTAATTCGCTCCGGCCATGGCGACGGTGTTCATCGCGACTTGTTTTGTGACTTGTTCAGGTGCCATTTCAACGACCTGACCATCTTTGAGGTTCGATTTCGGATTGCGCATGATGATGTCACCGGCGGCGACGCCCTTGCGAATCTCGTAGTTACCGGTGCGCGCATCACGGCTACCCAAAGCTAATTCGACTTTGTTGAGCGTCTTGCCGTTGACCTTCCAGGCATAGCTTTTATCACCTGCTTTGACGATGGCTGCTTCGGGTAACATCAAGGCCGCGACGGTTTCTGCTTCAACGGTTCCTTCAGCATATAAGCCGGAGACTTTAGGCTGCTTGCTATCGCTAAAGGCGACCAAGACTTCGACTTGACGAGTCACATCGTTGGCGGCAGGATCAACGCGGGTGATCTTGCCGCGGAATTCTTGACCTGCATAACCGTTGATGCGGAAGCTCACACTTTGTCCGGGCTTCACGACGCCGATTTTGTCAGCGGAAACGCGGCCGACGAAGCGCATGCTATTAGGGTCGATCACCTTCACTAATTCTTTACCAGCTGCGGCGGTGTCGCCAGCCGACACTTTGCGTTCACTAATCACGCCATCGAATGGTGCACGCACAACGGTGCGCGCCAATTGTTGTTGAGCGGCTGCGGCACGCGCTTTGGCTGAGGAGACCTCACTCTGCGCTGCATTGCGGCGCACTTCTGCGTCATCCAAAGATTGCATCGACGTCATGCCCGATGCACGCAGGGTTTTCAAACGTTGCAGATTACGTTCCGCTTGATCGAACGCTAAGCTCGCATTACGTACCGCATCGTTGGCGGAATTGAGGTTGTCGCGAATCGCGGTTTCGTCGAGTTTAACGATGACATCACCGCGTTTCACGGGTTCGCCGTTTTCCTTCAGCACTTGCAGCACCACAGTGGATACTTCGGCGCGAAGATCCGCTTTGCGTTCTGGTTGAATCGAGCCTGTAATGACCGGGCCTGAGGCTAAGGCATTGCTTTGTAAATTTAAGATGTCCTCGTTCGCAATGATGATTTTGTCTGCTTTATCTGCGGTCTTGGCGATGGCTGAGGCACTCGCCGAGGCGCTGTTCTTGCTTGGCTCTGTGCCTTTATTGCAGGCAGCAAGGCTAAGGACTGCGGAAGCAACGGCAAGGACGAGAAGTGTTTTACGAGACATGATAGACACCTACAAAGTAAAAAAACATGAATGGGGATTTCGCGATGGTGAGTATTCCGAAACGCCTCTTCAGCTTCAAGACGCAAAGTTGTGAGACGCATAAAACGCGGGATGAAATGCATAAAACGCGGAACGAAATGAAATCGAATTTTGAGCTCTTGGAGCTAAAAGTAATTTATTGTCATGGCAATAAATCAATGGATGCGCGGGTTTGCCGAGGTACACATGCGTGCTGGTGTCTTGATGGTGGAGTGGGAAGTGCGAGTGCTCGTGCGTGATATCATGCCGCTTTGTCTGATAGCGATTGGTATAAATAAAGCAGCGAGGAAGAAAGAATGAGTCTAGAGCAGTCAACATTAGCGGAAAATCACAAGACTGTTAGTTTTCGGCATGCCATAAAAAGTGATGCAGCGGCGATCGCCATCTTGGTGAATAGTGCTTATCGCGGTGACTCAAGCCGCGCCGGTTGGACCACCGAGGCCGATCTCTTGACCGGTACCCGTATCAACGCGGAGGAGGTCATGCAATTGATCGAAGCAGATCAATCGGTCGTTTTACTCTGTTTGCAAAATCAAGAAATGATCGGTTGCGTGCATCTTGAGAAAACTGATGACGCGGCCTACCTTGGTATGTTTGTGGTACAGCCAATTTTGCAAGGTGGTGGGATCGGGAAGCAGTTCATGCAAGCCGCTGAAGCCGAAGTGCAAAAGCTGTGGGGCGTGAAAAAAATGTGGATGTCGGTGATCAGTGTGCGCAGTGAGTTGATCGCCTATTATGAGCGTCGTGGCTATGTGCGCACCGGACGCTTTAAGCCATTTCCAGCGGAGATTGGAGATGAGTTCCGCTTGGTGAAGGACTTACAATTTGAGGAGATGGAAAAAGTCTTAGCATAGATGATTGTTGCATCGTGTTGTTTCTGACGACTGATTTTTAGCCTTGTACGGAAACAAAATAAACGACTCGAATTAAAAAATTTGTGAGCCGCGTTAGCAAAAGCTGATGCGGCTTTTTTATTTTATGAGCGTCATTTTCCAGTCACGCTGCTCAATACCCGAGCGAATCTTGTCGTGCGTTTGAAAAGCGATTTTTCACCTCGAATACGATGTCATTGTGGTGAATCCAAAAAATTTTTACCGGTGCGAAGGCGTTTTTCACGCCCTATTCTTCGCCTACTTCTTTTTGAAACAGGCAACGGAGAATCAGTATGCAATTGAAATGGGTAATGCAAGTGAGTTTGGCATGTGCACTTGTCATGTCTAGCACTTGGGTCTTAGCCGGCAAAGGCTCTTCCAGTTCCATGTCACGCGGATTCTCTTCGAGCCGCAGTACTCCCTCGATCAAGGCACCAGCACGTCCAAGTAGTTTCGGGAGTTTTGGTCGTGCGCAATCTCAAGCGAATAGTCCACGTGCTTCATCGGTACGTTCCGAGAGTGTGATGTATCGCGATATCAGTCAGCGGCACGCACAAACCAACGCAACTAAAAATTGGGACGCCCGCCAAGCTTCGGACACTTCGACTGGGTCAATAGGCAGCTCTCAAGCGGCTGGTAACTCCTCCTCGAATACGTCAACGCAAGGAACGCGTTTCGGTAATCAGACCACAATGAATAAGGACACCAGCTATCAAACTGGAACCCAAGTGGGAAATCAAGTCGGTACCCAATTTGGCTCACAGACCAATGATCGCAACGCAATGTTGAAAGGTGCGATTGCTGGCGTGGTGATCGGTTCTGTGTTGAGTCAACCGCACAGTGCTTACGGTAGTACTGGCCATCCGAATAGCTCCGGACAGTCAACCGAGGGAATGACGAATGGACCTGTGCCCGTGACAGAACAAGGTGAATTCAAACAGTCGCAAATCAAAGTTGAACAGCCGATGGAAAGCACTGAATTACCCACCAATGCAGCGCAAAGCGCTCAACAAGTCGTTGAGCATGCGGGTACGCAGGATGTGACACCGAAATCGTCGAGTGCCTCTAGCCCATCAGATTCGTCGAGTTCGCTTGGGACATGGGTAATTCTACTGGCGCTGCTGGGCGCTTTGATTTGGTGGACTAAACGACGATTAAACAAAGTACAGAGCTCGATGCAAACGGGCAAACCTCACTATAGCTTATGAAAGGAAGCAAGATGGCGTGGAAAGATGCATGGACACGGGTTTTTACCTCTGGTGCGAAGGTCAGCGGTGTGTCGTCAGTGGTGCAGGAGGATGACAATCTCCCGTTGCGAGCGCGTGTGGGTAGTGTCATCGCACTACAAAAGACACCCATTTTGAGAGCGCAAGCACAAGGTTCTTTAGTGGTCGCGCCGAGTGATGATGAGACGCTGATCCGAGCGATTAGCCGCGTGCGTACCGAGATGGATGGCAAGTTGTATCGCTATTACCTAGGCACGGGCGAGGATGATCAAGCGGAGAAATTCATTGAGGTGTATGTCAATGCCAAGGATGAGGTTGCGGAACTGACTTACTACAGTCGTTTGTGCCGACTCATACCTGAAACGAATGAAGACCAAGCGATTTTCTCGGGGGAGGCTGGTTATGGTTTAGGTGATTTGCATTACACGTTATGGCGTTTTCAACTCGAAGATTTGGGATGGCCATTGGATGCTTTAGATGCGACATTTCTGGATCAAGACCATGTGCAGTATCAGAGGATGATTGGTGATCCGTACGCTGAGTATGTCGCTCCCTTTAGAGCAAGTGAGACGCGTATTGATAGTAGCGATGGGAGTCAAGGATTACGCCAACAGCTGATTTATGTGCCGTATGTGCGCGCTTTGGCAGGCGAGGATAAAGAATTGTTGTTGATCTCCACAGAAGTGGTAGAGAGCGTGAATGGCGACAGAAATAAGCGTGGGATTTTCGTGGATTTTATGGTGGGCATACCGATCGAGCTAGAACGCTTAGTGGTGCAGTAAATAGTCGATGTAAGAAACTTAGAAGATGTTGTTTAATTTTGAAAGGTTAAGAAAATGAGTAATTTAAATGGTTGGGGTTTGACTGCACGTTTGATTAGCAAACATTTTGGTGCTTTGGGTGACAAGATCGCTGAAACCATTGCAGGTTTTGATCCAGAGACCGCGACCGAAGCTGATCGCGATCGTTTAGCAGCCACTTTGCGTGAAGCGGCACAGAAGCTAGCCAGTGCGCGTGCGTCCTTCAAACAGGAGAGCGGTGATGTACAACGCCTACGCGAACTCATTAAGAGTGATGAAAAAGTATCGCTGAGTTTGGCTGAGCGATTGAGCGCTGGCAGTATCTCCGAAGCGACCGTGAATTTATTCTGTGATGAGCTCGAAGCGAATAAGGCACGTTTGCCAATTGAAGAACAGGAGGCTGCCGATGCACAGGAATACATGAACGAGTTGCAGAAAATTGTCGACGCATTGTCACAGGAATTGGCGCAGTTCGATGCGGCCGCAAAGAAATCCATGCAAAATTTGGCAAGCGCCAAGGCGCAAAAGGATCTGCAAGAATTACGTATGGAGCGCCAAAGTCAGTTGGCGAGTTTGAGTGGCATTCGTGGTCAATCAAGTGCCTTAAATGCGCTGACCAAGCGAGCAGAAAAAGTCATGAATGAAGCAGCTGGTTTGCGCATTGTGGCCGACATCGCCCAGAAGCCAATTGATCAAGCCGCGGAGATTGATGCCATCCGCCGTTCTGTGGCGAAGCAGACCAATGATGGTGAGACGACTTTGCAGCGTTTGCAGCGTTTATCGAACAAAAACGATGTAGAAGTCGCGGCATAGAGATCGACACTTCAACCACCACATGATTGACGCGTCATAGTGGGTGGAAATCTGAGAGCCAAGGCATGGGTTTTTCTCATGCCTTTTTCTTATTTTTGATGCAATGCTGCAGTGGAAAAAGTAGGAAAAACCACAATCGATTCAATCACAAGCTTATAAATGCAGATATGACGAATACGATCGTTGCACTATAGAAATATGGTGCTAGAATTTTTGCATACGTCTTTATTGAATTTAGTGTTTGCTCCAAGCGATCGGGAGAACCTCATGCTTACACGTATCGGCATTGCAAAGCGTCTATATTTGGCTTCGTTTGTTTTGATACTCGCGCTAGCGGCTGTGGCGGTTGATGGCTGGGTTTCTCTGCAAGCGATGAAAGATATGGTCGTCAAGACTGAGGAAAAAAGGGTCCCTCAGCTCATGCAAATTGCAACAATTGAGTTGAACATTACGCGCGTTTCTTTGCAGTTACGACATGCAATTCTATCTCGTAATCCTGCGGAGTTAGATGCAACGATGGCAGACATCAAAGAAAAGCGCAATACGATTGATAGCACAATTCGTGAGTTTGAAAATGGCGTGTTCACTCCGGAAGGCCGAGCCTTTATCAATAATTTCAAGCCTAGCGTCAAGAATTTTTGGGATGTGGGAGAGCAGAATATTCGTTTGATTTTGGAGGGTAAGAAAGACGAGGCCTTTGCATTCTTGGTGGATAAGACTATTCCTGCGCGGAACATACTCTTGACTCAAAGTGGTAACGAAAAAGAACGACAAAGTAAGCAGCTCAAAGTCGAATTAGGAACCTTTGGAAAAACTGCCGACACCACCGGTTTGCAGATCGTTGGTTTAACCATTGCTGTTGGGGTTGGTTTACTCGCATTCTCAGCTTACATCACAGGTGTGTTGCGACGTCGCATTCAGAGCTCACAAATAGTGGCGGAGCGCGTGCGTGATGGTGATTTGACACATGCCATTTTCGATGATGCCAATGATGAATTTAGCCCTTTACTATCTTCGTTGGAGGCCATGCAAAAATCATTGACAGAGATAGTCGCGAAAGTTCGTCGTGGTTCAGATGGCGTGGCGACAGCGAGTGCAGAAATCGCTTCGGGTAACATGGATCTGAGTGATCGTACCGAAAGTCAAGGTGACGCTTTGGAAAAAACGGTTACAGCGATGGAGGAGTTGAGCACGACAGTCAAACAAAATGCGGACAATGCTCGTCAAGCTAATCAGTTAGCGGCATCAGCCTCAGAGGTCGCCGCTAAAGGTGGTGAAGTCGTGAAGGATGTGGTAGAGACGATGAAGGGAATTAATGCCGCGTCGACCAAGATTGCGGATATTATCGGAGTGATTGATAGCATTGCATTTCAAACCAATATTCTGGCGCTCAATGCAGCAGTTGAGGCAGCTCGCGCCGGCGAACAGGGACGTGGTTTTGCAGTCGTCGCCTCGGAGGTGAGAAGCTTGGCTGGACGTTCAGCTGAGGCAGCCCGTGAAATCAAGAAATTGATTGGTGATAGTGTCGATCGTGTCAACATTGGATCAAATTTAGTAGATCAGGCCGGCGCGACGATGGATGAGGTTGTGACTTCCATTCGACGAGTAACGGATATTATGAGCGAAATTAGTGCAGCGAGTCAGGAACAATCGAATGGTGTAGAACACGTGGGATTAGCCATGACTCAGATGGATGCGAGCACGCAGCAAAACGCCGCTTTGGTCGAGGAGATGGCGGCAGCTGCAGCCAGTTTGAGGAGCCAAGCCCACGAGCTTGTGACGGCGGTGTCCGTGTTCAAGCTCCGGTAGTAGGATTAAAACTTATCCTTTTTCAATGCAAGCGATATCATCAAGAACCAACCGACTAAGAAAGCCGTACCACCGATCGGTGTGATAGCTCCTAACCATTTGATACCGGTGATAGCAAGAAGGTAAAGGCTGCCACTAAATATCAACGTGCCAACCACAAAACAAAGTGCGATTTGACTTAGTCGTTTCGCGTCATAACGAGTTGACAGCGCAACGAGGCCAAGCATTGCCAAGCCGTGTATGACTTGATACTGCACTGCCGTTTGCCAAATTGCGAGCATATCAGTACTTAAAATTTGCTTCAGGCCATGTGCGCCAAAAGCGCCGCAGGCGATGGCGATCAGCATGGACGTGGCAGCACTGATGAGGATGTGACGTTCTTGCATATCTTGCGACTCGATTGAAAAATTGTGAGAGAAAACGAAGGACCGATAAGTCGCTGCGATTTTAGTACAAATTGTCTTAACTAGGAAAAAGGGACATCAGCTGATGTCCCTTTTTTGTGCTTTGCCGTCCGAACACGAACAGTGCGAAGTGTGTGTTACGCTGCGTTCGCTTTCTGTTCGTTGCTCATTGCAAATTCAGCGAGTAATTTCGCTTCTTTTGTCTTCGCCGCTTTGAAATGACGCTCTTTCACATGACCGTAACCACGAATGTCTTCGGGAATACTCGCCAAGGCGATTGCGGTACTGAGATTGTCTTTGGAAAGTTGTGGCAACAGCTTGTTCAACAATTGTTTGTACTCGACGGGCAAGGCGCGTTCCATGCGACGTTCTTCGGTGTAACCAAAAATGTCGAGTGCGGTACCGCGCAATGACTTCAGACTTGCTAAGACGCCGAAAGCTTTCATCATCCATGGGCCAAACTTTTGTTTGATCAAGTGACCTTTTTCGTCACGCTTCGCGAACAACGGTGGCGCCAAGTGGAAGTTGATTTCGTAGTCGCCTTCAAACATGTCAGCAATTTTCTTTTGGAATTTGCCGTCTGTGTACAAACGAGCGACTTCGTATTCATCTTTGTACGCCATCAGTTTGAATAAGTACTTCGCGACTGCTTCAGTCAAACGCAAAGCTTTGCCGTCAACGATCTTGCTTTCGGCAGCTTTGACTTGAGCCACAAAATCGGCGTAGCTCTGGGCGTAGGCGGCGTTTTGATAGTCCGTCAAGAAAGCGACACGTTTACTGATCACGTCGTCGAGACTCGGTGCGCGTTTCAGTTCAATGACTTGTGCCGGTGTCGTTAAGCGCACCACTGCGTTCAAATCATTAGCTGCCACGCGACCCCAGTTGAATGCTTGTTTATTGAAATCGATCGCAACACCATTGAGCTCGATCGCACGCATCAAGGCTGATTCTTCCAGAGGCACCCAGCCTTTTTGCCAAGAGTAGCCCAGCATAAACATGTTGGCCGCAATGCTATCGCCCATCAATGCGGTGGCGATGTTGGTGGCGTCAACCATATCGACCAAATCTTCGCCGCATGCTTTACGGATTTCGTTTTCTGCAGAGCCCGCTGGGAATTGCCAATTTGGATTTTTGATGAAGGTCGCAGTTGGGCTGCTGCTGGAGTTGATAGCACCATGGGTGCGACCTTCACCCATACGTGACAGCGCTTCTTTGCCCGCAGTGACGATCAAATCGCAACCGATGACCAAGTCAGCCATACCTGTACCAACACGTGTTGATTGAATGTCTTCGGCTTTATCCGCCAGACGTACGTGGGACATGACCGCGCCGCCTTTTTGTGCCAAGCCTGTCATATCGAGTACGGAACAGGATTTGCCTTGCAAGTGGGCTGCCATCGCCATGATCTGGCCAATCGTGATGACGCCAGTACCGCCCACGCCGGTCACAATCACGCCGTAAGGTGTATTGGTGCTTGGCAGTGTTGGCAACGGCAAGCTCGTGACATCGAAAGCGCTGCCAGCTTCAATTTTTGCTTTGGCCGGTTTCTTCAGTTTGCCGCCCTCCACGGTGACGAAGCTTGGGCAGAAACCATTGACGCAAGAATAATCTTTGTTGCAAGAAGACTGATTGATTTGACGTTTACGGCCAAAATCTGTTTCTAAAGGTTCTACTGAGAGACAGTTCGATTGTACGCTGCAGTCGCCGCAGCCTTCACATACCGCTTCGTTAATTACCGCACGTTTGGCTGGGTCAGGGAAACCTGGCTTGCCGTCTTTACCGATCTTTTTACGGCGGCGACGTTTCTCGGAGGCGCAGGTTTGATCGTAAATCATGGCGGACACGCCTTTGCATTCACGTAATTCGCGCTGCACCGCATCGAGTTCGCTACGGTGACGCACCGTGACGCCAGCAGCCCATGGATAATTCGCTGGATATTTTTCTGGTTCGTCAGTGACAACAATAATCGGATGAACACCTTCCGCAGCAATTTGACGAGAGATCATGCCAGGATCGAGTGGACCGTCAAACTCTTGGCCACCAGTCATCGCCACTGCGTCGTTGAACAGGATCTTGTAGGTAATGTTCACTTTGCCAGAAACAGCGGCGCGGATCGCTAACAAACCAGAGTGATAGTAAGTACCATCGCCGAGGTTAGAGAACACATGCTTTTCGTTTGTAAATGGTGCTGCACCAACCCAGGTGACACCTTCGCCGCCCATGTGGGTAAAGGTGGTAGACTCGCGATCCATCCAAGTCACCATGTAGTGGCAACCGATCCCCGCTAAAGCGCGACTGCCTTCTGGTACTTTGGTGGACGTATTGTGTGGGCAACCAGAGCAGAAATGCGGAATACGATCTTTGTTGGCATCTGGTTTTGCGACAGAGTTCAAAGCTGCTTCTTTGGCTTCCAAATATTCAACGCGTTCTTTCACCAATTTTTCAACTGGGTGGCCTGCGTAATAACGGCTAACGCGGGAAGCAATCGCGTGGGCGATTTGTGCTGGGCTCAGTTCATAAGTGGCTGGCAATAACCATTCACCGTGACCTGCGCCTTCGATATTCGTCCATTCACCGGTGTCATCAAATTTACCGACCACGCGTGGACGTGCCGCCTCTTCCCAGTGATACAACTCTTCCTTCAGAGCATATTCTAGGATCTGACGTTTTTCTTCGACCACCAGAATTTCTTCCAAACCGGTCGCAAACTCGCGCACGCCATCCGATTCCAACGGCCATGTCATGCCGATTTTGTACAAACGAATGCCGATATCTTTCGCGACTTGTTCATCAATCCCTAAATCCGCTAATGCTTGGCGCGTGTCGAGATAGGATTTACCAGCGGTGATAATGCCGATTTTTGCATTCGGGCTATCCCAGATAATTTGATTGAGTTTATTCGCACGTGCATAGGCTAAAGCGGCATACCACTTGTAGTTATTCATGCGCGTTTCTTGTGCCAAGACCGGATCTGGTGTGCGGATATGTACGCCATCTGCTGGCATGACGAAGTCTGTTGGGATGATAGGCTTAACGCGATCTGGATCGACTTCCACCACGCAACCGGATTCCACCACATCGGTCACACACTTCATCGAGACCCATAAACCTGTGTAACGCGACATGGCGATCCCATGCAGGCCGTAGTCCAAATACTCTTGTACTGAGGCTGGGTACAAAACAGGGATACCGCAGGCCTTCAAAATATGCTCGCTTTGATGCGCGGCTGTGGAGGATTTTGCTGCGTGATCGTCACCAGCAATCACCAGCACGCCGCCGTGCTTTGAAGTGCCCGCCAAGTTGGCGTGTTTGAACACGTCGCCGCAACGATCCACACCAGGGCCTTTACCGTACCAAATCCCGAACACGCCATCGTATTTCGCGCCAGGGAAGAGATTGACTTGTTGTGTACCCCAGACCGAAGTCGCGGCCAAGTCTTCGTTCACGCCGGGGTGAAAAACGATGTGATTCTTTTCTAAGTGTTTCTTGGCTTTGGCGGCAGTCATGTCGACCGCACCTAAAGGTGAGCCGCGGTAACCTGTAATGAAGCCAGCTGTATTCAAGCCCGCTTTGACGTCTGCTTGACGTTGCAACATACTCAGGCGAATCAAAGCTTGGGTACCGGTCATAAAGGCACGGCCGCGTTCGAGCGTGTATTTGTCGTCAAGAGAGATACTGTAATCGACCAAAGCGTCTTGTTCGGCCTTACTTACGGGTGAATTCATGCTGCCTCCGATTGTCATTGGTGTGGCTGATCAAGCCATCTGTACATGTGGCGCATTGCTACAGCTTGTGGCTGAATCATACGCCTTATAGTCCTAAAAAAAGAGAAAAATCGAGCGATGAAAAATGCTTAATAAGTCATCAAAGCAGTGCTCGATTTGTGCGGGCAGGACAGTAACATGTGTATTCCTCAGTCCCCATGCACAGTAGTCTGCAAAAAGACCGGTACAGTATGAATGACAATTTAATAAAGTGTACTGGTTTGTGATTTCCAAGGAAAACTTTTATTTTGGCAATTAATTTGTATCCTATTGGCAAATCTCAACTCTGTTCGTACGGAAATCTGCGAGAATAGGTGAGCAACTTTTTCCTAAAGGAATCGAATGCTATGAAGCTGTCTAGCGAGGAAATTATCGATCGCATCATGACGCCCAGCTCAAAGTTGATGAGCAAAATCGGCTTGCGCACAAAGTTGGTCGGTATGCTCAGCGCTTTTTGCGTGGCGATTCTTGTTTTGGGAGTGAGTTTACTTACAAAGCAAAATTCAGAATTAAATATCGCACGTGACGAGCTCGCTGGTGTCGTCGCCTCTCGCCAAGTTTTTGCAATCATTCATCAATTGCAGGCGGATCGTATGATCCATACTGAATTGTTGGGAGCGAGTGATCCGAAGTTGCTGGTCGCGGCAAAAAAGTCACATGCAGACCTACAGGCGTCGGTTAAACAATTCGAAAGTACCTTAAACGACAACAAGGCACCTGAGTTAGCGAAGACTTGGTCCGAGATTGCTATAGATCTTAAGGCCATCACGAGTGAGCAAAACAATGCAACACTCCACCGTTTCGACGACTTAGTTCGTAAGTTGCACGAGCTGACAGATTTGATTCACGAGAAGAGTGGCCTCCTGTTTGATCCCGAGTCGGATAGCTATCTACTCATGGATGTTGGCTTGCAACGGCTCCCAGAATGGATTGAGTCGTTATCAAGATTGTCATCACTGAGCGTCATCTTGGCTCAGGCGGGAGATAACGGGCCGCTAGACTATGCGGAGCTCACTTCAGCACGCGATGCGTTGCTGAAGGCGATTCAACAAACTGAGCGTATGCAAGCAGCACTGGAGAGGAGTGGTGAAGAGGCCCCAGCATTTTATGCGAAGGCCAAGACAGATAGCCAAACATTTCTCTCGTTGCTGCAAGCGCAGTTGAAAGATCCCGAACTCAAAGTCGATGTGAAAGCCTTGCTTCAATCGACTAAGCAAGCCTCGGCGCAGAGCCTTCAACTGCAAGATTATTGGAACAAGCGACTACAAACAATTCTGGGCAATCGCGTTGGTTTCGGCCATACCAAGTCTTATCTAACACTTTTCTTGTTACTGGTTTCAATTGCCGCAACGCTGTATTTTACCTACGGTTTTTACTTGAATTTTGTCGGCGCGATCGAAACCTTAGAGGGCTCGGCGAAAGTTGTGGCGGCTGGTGATTTAACTCAGATTGTGCATGTGGAAGGCAAAGATGAACTTGCCATTACAGGCGCTGCGCTTGAACAAATGAGCCACCATCTTTCAGCCTTGGTGGCAAATGTTCGAACCAATGCCAGTATGGTGTTGGAGTTAGGTCAGAATCTGACTGAGGGTATTAACGATATGGCGATTCGTACCGAGCAACAGGCGCATAGTTTGCTCGATACCACGACTAGTGTCGAGAGCCTCAGTGAAACGGTCCGCACCAATGCGCAAAACGCCAAATCGGTCGATAACTTGGCTTCAAACGTCAGGATGATCGCAGAGTCGAGCAATGACATTATGTTGTCAGCGGTTCAGACGATGAATGGCATCCATGAAAGCGCGATGAAAATTCAAGAAATTGTCAGCATGATCGACAAAATTGCTTTTCAAACCGATATTCTGGCGCTCAACGCTGCGGTCGAAGCGGCGCATGCAGGTGAGCAAGGCAAGGGTTTTGCTGTGGTCGCCAATGAAGTCAGGAATTTGGCGCAGCGTAGCGCTGAGTCGGCAAGACAAATTCGGCGATTGATCGACGATGCCGTGAATCGGGTCGAGTCAGGAGTCGAGCAAATTAACGATGTCAGTATGACCTTGACCGATATTGTTGGCGGGATCCGCAATTTAGCGAAAGACATTAATTCCATTTCCGTGGCCAGTGCTGAACAGAGTGATGGTCTCATCCATATCTCGGATGCAATCAGAGAACTAGATGCCATCACGAAAAGTAATTCGCAAATGGCAGAGAATGCGAAATATGCGTCGAGTGAACTGGAAAACCGCGCGGTTCGACTCAAAGAGGTGGTCTCAACCTTTAGGCTGCGTCAAGGTACGGCTGATGAAGCATTCGCAATGGTGAAAAAAGCTTCTGCTCTGTATCGAATTGTCGGCATGGATGTATTGTCGCGGATCACCCTCGACGCAGAAAAACAGTTTTCTGATCGTGATATGTATGTGTTTGCCTTTGATCGTCAAGGTCAATATTGTGCCTTTGCGGGTAATGAGGAAAAGCTGTCTGTCAATTTATTCCATGTCCCGGGCCTAGATGGAAAACAGCTTGTTGCCGATGCATTCGCTCTGCCTGCGAGCGGTGGATGGGTCGACTATTCGATCGAAAACCCCGTCTCTAAACGGGTGGAATGGAAATCCTCATACATTGAACGTATCGATGATGATATTGTGATCGGATGTGGTGTCTATAAATCTGTCTAGGTATTTCAGCTCCCCGTCTCGAATCTAAAAAGGCACTCAGTTCCGTCTGACCAAAGCTTCGAATTGAAGTGTGAGGGTTGGTCTCGTACGCGTTTGTGCTTTAGCTTGGGCCATCCGTAGATATAGTGTTTAGGCATGCTCACTCGCGCTATAATGCAAGCATGAAACTGAAATTCACTAAAATGCACGGCGCGGGCAATGATTTCATTGTGATTGACGCTATTAATCAAACGATCGCATTCAGTCCGGAGCAATGGCGCTACCTGGCAGATCGTCGTTTCGGTATCGGCGCAGATCAGATTCTAGTGGTTGAGAAAGCGGCATCGTCTGACATTGATTTCCGTTATCGGATTTTTAATGCTGATGGTGGTGAAGTAGAGCAATGCGGAAATGGCTCGCGCGCTTTTGTGCGGTTTGTGGTTGACAAAGGCCTGACGCAAAAACGCAGCATCCGTGTACAAACAATGTCGGGTGTGATTGAACCATCGATCGATGCCGAAGGTTTGATAACGGTCAATATGGGAGTGCCAGATTGCCGACCCAGTGCTTCACATTTCAATTGTGAAGGCCTGCCGCAAGCGAGCCAAGAAGAAGACACCTTGTGGGAGCTTCCCTTGGCGCAAGGAAGTGTGCAAGTTTCCAGCGTCTCAATGGGAAATCCTCATGCTGTACAACTCGTCGCAGATGCCAAGCTGCATCCAGTCGAGGTCGAAGGTCCGCAGATTGAGCGTCATTCGCGATTTGAGAAACGCGTCAATGCTGGTTTTATGCAGGTGATTACCCCTCGCCATATTCAACTACGTGTTTATGAACGCGGTGCGGGCGAGACTCTCGCCTGTGGCACAGGCGCTTGTGCTGCTGTTGTTGCAGGGATTCGACGAGGATTGTTGCAGTCTCCAGTGCAGGTTGATATGCGAGGCGGTCGCTTACAAATTGCATGGCAAGGTGCAGGGCATCCGGTCTTGTTGAGTGGGCCTGCAGTCGCTGTATTTGAAGGTGAAATTGAGGTGCCTGACGTATCAGCGGGGCTAAGTTAACAACATAGAGAAAAAGACCTCGGTGTTTGGCCTCAACAAGCACAGTGCTAAGTGAACTTTCTAAATGAACTGAAGATTTTATGAATTCTCAAGATATTGCAGATTATTTGAGTAACAACCCTCATTTTTTCGAAGAGCATGCTGAGTTGCTCGCGAGTGTAAAACTGACGAGTCCTATCATGGGACGCACCATTTCATTGCAAGAACGTCAGATGGAAATTGTGCGAGAAAAGCTCAAGCACATGGAGTTGCGTCTGGCTGAATTGATGCGGGTCGCGCAAGATAATGATGTAATCACCGCCAAGTTTCAGGCATGGACGCGCGAGTTGTTGTTGGCGCGTAACGATGTGGATTTGCCGTATATCTTGACCAAGAGCATGCAAGATATTTTCCATCTTCCACACGCCACTTTGCGCTTGTGGAATGTGGCGGAAGATTTTAAACATACTTGGTTTGCCGCGCCGACTACCGAAGACGTACAGTTGTTTGCGAAAGGTATGACAACCCCCTTCTGTGGGAAGAATCAAGATTTTGAAGCGGCTTCTTGGATTGAGTCGGATCGCGCGATTGCTTCGATGGCGATGTTGCCGTTACGGATCGAGGCAGATGCGCCGACCTTTGGTTTGTTGGTGCTGGGATCTCCAGATCCTGGTCGATTTACCAAAGACATGGCAACCGATTTCCTGGCGAAAATTGGGGATACCACGAGCGCCGCTTTGTATTGCATGATCGACTTATAATCAGTCGCAGTATAAAGATCCCTGTTCAGAAACAGTCTGAGTAAGGATAGAGGGCATGGAGAGCCAGTTCAACGGAAGTTCGAGCGCCAGCGTTCAACAATATGTGGACGTCTTGCGCCATCAACGCCAGCTATCTCACCATACCCTCAAAAACTATCAGCTTGATCTGCAAGAATTACTCGATTTCGCACAATCGCGAGATCTTTCCCAGCTGAGCTACTTCGATATCCGACGGTTCACTTCGAAGTTGCATGCGCAAGGACTCAATCCGCGTAGCATCGCCCGCAAACTATCGAGTTGGCGTGGATACTATCGTTGGCTGGCGGAGTCTACCAACTTGGTGGCAAATCCCGTCGATGGTGTGAAAGCCCCGAAAAAAAGCAAATCTCTCCCCAAAGCGCTCGGCACTGATGAGGCGGTCAGTCTGGTGTCAGAGGCGACTGGAGACGCCGCGTCGGCTTTAGCGGATCATGCGATGTTTGAACTCTTGTATTCGAGTGGGCTGCGGGTCTCCGAATTAGTCGCGCTCGATCTGCGCGATTTTTCTGATGCGGGCTATCACAGCACTGCATGGATCGATCTGGAGCAAGCCGAAGTGCACGTCACGGGTAAAGGAAACAAACAACGGATCGTCCCAGTGGGTGGTGCAGCGCTGTCTGCGATCAGGACTTGGCTTGACGCACGTCCCCAGCTTGTGAAAACGGATGCGCGTCCGCTTTTTCTAACGGCACGCGGCACGCGTATGTCGGTGCGCTTGGTGCAATTGCGCCTTAAAAAACATGCGCAGAAGACATCGATTAGTAGTGATGTCCATCCCCACGTTTTGCGCCATTCTTTCGCTTCACATGTCTTGCAATCTTCCGGGGATTTGAGAGCGGTGCAGGAAATGCTAGGGCATAGTTCGATCGCCGCCACGCAAGTCTATACGGCACTTGATTTCCAACATTTGGCACAAGTGTATGATGCTGCTCATCCGCGTGCGAAGAAGAAAGACTAAATCTTTCTAAGACGAGAACTGCTGTGGCAGTAGAGCGTTTTAATAAAACGAACTGATGGCACCGCTGATTTTGCAACTGGATTGCAAATGAGGCATAATGCGGCGGCATCTTCGTTTCAGAAAGTGAGTTTGCCTTTCTGTGTGTTTGATTTTTGATATATGTCTGATCACTTTCATCGCCACTATTTATCCGAGCAAGATGGGGCTGCAGAAGCGCGTTCTGCCCTTCGCTCGGTGGGATTGCGTGTCACAACTCCGCGCATTAGCGTCTTGAGTCTTTTGTTGCTTCAGCAACGTGCGATGTCACACACGGAGATGCAAGAAGATCTGCCTGAAATTGATCGGGTGACCTTATACCGTTCCCTTGATAGTTTAGCTGAGGCGGGCCTCGCCCATAAAATCATCGGCGATGATCGCATCACGCGATTTCGATTCGGAACTGCCCATAGTACGCAGCATGTTAATGGACAACAGTCCCACCAACATGGGCACTTCCAATGTTTGCGATGCGCCAAAGTTTTCTGCCTTGAGCAGGCACCTATGATCGACCTGATTGAGGCGCAGTTGCGTGCTAGTTTGCGCCCCGGCTTTGCGGCCCAGAGTGTCGAAATGACTATTAAGGGTTGGTGCGATCAGTGTAATGAATCTTGTTGAGGACCTATGGCTTTAATACCGACTACTATCTTGACCGGCTTCTTGGGAGCTGGAAAAACGACCTTATTGAATCGTATTTTGCGGGAAAACCATGGCTTTAAGATTGCCGTGATCGAAAATGAGTTTGGCCAAGAAAACATCGACAATGCGATTTTGCTTCAGGAAACGAATGAGCAAATCATTGAGATGAACAATGGATGCATTTGCTGTACCGTGCGCGGGGACTTGATTTCCGGCCTGAGTAAGTTGATCGAACAACGCGACGCGGGCGCAATTCAATTTGATCGATTGGTTATTGAAACGACGGGTTTGGCCAATCCTGGTCCGGTCGCACAGACCTTCTTTGTCGACGAAGAAGCGGGCACTCACTATATGCTTGATGCGGTCGTGACCGTGGTCGATGCTATGCATGCGATGCAACAGCTCGATGAGCATGAGGAAGCACAGCGGCAGGTTGGTTTCGCCGATAAGATTCTGTTGTCAAAGACAGACTTAGTGACGCCTGAGCAACTCGCTATTTTGCGGGCGCGCCTCGTGCAGATGAATCCACGTGCGAGTATCGTGTCCAGTGATTTTGGTCGGGTTCCTATTTCTGAAGTGTTGGATCTCAAAGGCTTCAATCTCAATGCCAAGCTCGAGCTTGATCCAGACTTTCTGCGTGCGGAAGAGTCCCATGAACATGCCTGTGATGAGCATTGCGATCATCACCATGCGCATGGGCATGATCATCATGAGCATGGTCACCATAATCATCACCATGCACACCATAGCGATGACATTGGAGCGTTTGTGTTCCGCACTGAGCGTCCATTTAATACAGAAAAATTAGATTATTTTCTAGGTGGTTTGGTACAGGTTTATGGTCCGCGCATGTTGCGTTACAAAGGAGTGTTGTATATGGAACACGCCGACCGCAAAGTGATTTTCCAAGGAGTTCACCAAATTATGGGGACTGATATAGGGGGAAAATGGGCGGAACATGAACCAAAAGAAAGCAAAATGGTTTTTATTGGTAAAAATCTACCGAAAGAGATTTTTATTCAAGGTTTGGAGCAATGTTTGGTATAAACTAGCGCCCTATTGAATTATTCAGCCTGAAGGTCGCCGAATAATTCAATAGGTTTGTATGCGGAACAAGCAGACACTATACTAGGCCATACGCGTTTGAATCACGGAACTCAGTTGGTCGCGCCAGTCAAAGAGGGCGCTCTATGAGTTCAGTAATGGTTCATTGAATGACGAAGGGCCTGGAATGTTCCTTGAGGGGAAGCTGCGGGCTCTACCGGAGTTCGTAACTTGTATAGATTAACCCGATGTATCGAAAGTAAGCGAAGTGGCAACTAAATCATCTAAATCGACTGCAGCAGTCAATGAAGCGCCTGTTTTGCTCACCGAAGAAGAAATTCTGAAGATGGGTGAGAAGGACTATATGAATGAAGCGCAATTAGCGTTTTTCAAAGCACGCTTGCAGCAACTTGAAAAAGATTTGCTAAAGAATGCTGATGAAACGACAGAGCACTTGCGCGAAACGGTACTTGTGCCAGATCCAGCTGATCGTGCGACGATAGAAGAAGAACACTCTTTGGAATTGCGCACCCGTGATCGTGAGCGCAAATTGCTGCGTAAGGTTCAACAATCGATCGCTGCAATCGACGCTGGTGATTATGGTTGGTGTGAAGAAACTGGCGAACCAATTGGCGTACCTCGTCTATTGGCGCGTCCAACTGCCACGCTTTCACTCGAAGCACAGCAACGACGCGAGCTCAAACAAAAGCTCTATGGTGATTGATCACTGATTGCATCGACTCAAAATGCGCAGCTATCACTGCGCATTTTTTACGTAAATAGATGCAACTTTGTGGCACTAAACTGATCTCAACCATTCTTCTTCTGATATCAAAATTCGATGTTGCTTGAACAGAGAAAATTTCGACAGCCCTTCGCGAGAGCCATTCTTTGGTTGGCGTTATGCGCTGTTTTGTTCTCGCAATATCTTGGGTTTGCGCATCGGATGTCTCACTTCAGTACCTATGGGGGAGATGTTCTCACGGTCAGTTTTGATGACCAAGGCAAGTTAGAGCTTAGAAAGCTCAGCGATGCAGAAGCGCAAATTCACTCCTGTTTGCTGTTCGATGGATCGACCATCTTCGATGCAGTACAGCACAGCCTAGCGTGGGATCTGGAAGCGATTTCATTTCCACGTGAACAAAGCCTGGGTTTGATTTTCTCAATTAAACTGCCAGTGCAACTTTCTTTCCAGTCGCGCGCTCCGCCCTTTTAAAAGATCAGCTCGTTTCAAAAAGTATTGATTACCGCAATGTCGGTGTTTCATTTCCTGTTTCTTTTAGGGTGTCGTATGTCTATTCAACGCAAAATAATTGCAAGTGCAATTCTCTCGATTTTCTCGCCTTTCACCGCATCAGTGTGGGCACAAACTTCTACGGTGACGGTTTCTGCTAATCCTCTTGGAAAAGAAGAGAGCATGCAGATTTTGAGCCCCACCAAAATTTTATCTGGCAATGAGTTACGTTCGAAAATCGGTAGCTCACTAGGGGAAACCTTGGGGGCTGAGCTAGGTGTTAGCGCTTCTGGTTTCGGCGCGGGTGCTTCTCGTCCAATCATTCGCGGCTTGGAAGGTCCTCGCGTAAAAATCTTACAGAATGGTATGGCGGTCGCCGACGTTTCCAGTGTATCGAACGATCATGCTGTTGCGAGCGAAACCGCAAGCTCTCAGCAAATTGAGATCCTGCGTGGCCCCGCTGCTTTGTTGTATGGCAGTGGCGCAATCGGTGGTCTTGTGAATGTGGTTGATGGGCGTATCCCCACTACACTCAGCAAGCAACTGAGCGGTGAAGCAGAAATTAAGTACGGTGCAGTCAATCAAGAAAAGAGCGCTTCTTTCTTTTTGGATCGTTCGATAGATAACATTGCCTTGCATTTGGATGGCAATGCACGAGACGCTGGAAATTATAAAATTCCAGGTGCCGCCAATGTAGACGGAAGCGGCGAGATACGCGGCACACTGCCATCGAGCTTCTCTCAGGAAAAAAGTTTGGGTATCGGAGCATCTTTGATTCAAGGGTGGGGCCACTTCGGCGCCTCCTTGCAACGTATGGAAGATAAATACGGTATTCCAACGGACGAGCATTCTTTCATCGATCTGCGACAAACAAGATTCGATATTGATGGCGCTGTGTTCCAATCGTTCTTGGTATTCGATTCCTTGAAATTGAAGTTGGGCGCAACCGACTACGCGCATACTGAAAAAATGGAAGACGGTACTCCAGCAACCGAATTTAAAAACAAGACAGTAGAAACTCGCCTGACAGCATCACATACCAACTGGAGTGGTTGGGAAGGTAGCTTAGGTCTTCATACGGAGAATAGTAGCTTTTCAGCTTTGGCTGCCGATACTGGCCGCGCTGATACCGTACCGAGCACACGTTCGACTTCGATTGCCGCTTTCTTGTTAGAGCAAAAGAAGTATCAGGACTTTACCGCCAGTTTTGGTGGGCGCCTTGAAAATGTCGAGCGTAAACCAGAAGCTCAATTTGGTGAGCCTGCGCGTAGTTTTTCGCTCTCTTCTTTTTCCGCTGGCGCGATGATTCCATTATCAAAAGATTTGGAAATCGTGACCAGCCTTTCGACTGCAGAACGCGCGCCAAGTACCGAAGAGCTCTATTCGCGTGGCCCGCACGAGTCAACCTTAACCTTTGATATTGGTAATAGCCAAATGCGCAAGGAAACTTCGCGCAATCTCGAATTCAGTTTGCAAAAATCCTCCGGCTTATGGCATTGGAAAATCAATACATTTGTGAACCGAGTACGTGATTATGTATATGGTCAGGTCGATGGCGTTCGAGTCAATGAAGAAGGTGATGTCGATCCCGATGGCGAGTTTATGCAGCGACACTGGAAGCAGGCCAATGCAACAATTCGCGGTGGCGAGGCAGAGATTTCTTACAACCAATTGGGCGATGGATTTTCCTTGCGAGGTTTCGCAGACACATCACGAGGCACACTTGAAAGGAAGGGCAATTTACCTTTGCAGGCAGCTGATCGTTTCGGATTAGATATCGGTTATCGTCAAAACGCGTGGCGCGGGACTCTGAGCATTCTCCATGCGCAAAAACAGGATCGACTCGCGAACAGCGAAAGTTTTGTGACGCCAGCGTTCACTAAAGTGGATCTGAATGTGACCTACACTCATCCTTACCAATACGCGCAGTTAACTTGGTTTATGCAAGTACGTAATTTGTTTGATCAAGATATTCGTTTAGCGACGTCCATATTGAAGGAAACTGTTCCGCAGCCACGCCGAGGTCTGGTGTTAGGACTGCGTGCAAATTTCTAATTTGGTAACGCGGCAAAGGTAAAATTTTGTAACTTTTGAGTTCTTTGTTATGTAAATGCAGGTCACTTGGCGCTTGGAAGTCGACCTGTAGATCGGCATGATCGTTACAGAAAGCAGCGCATTGGGCGAAATACAGTGATGTTGTAGAAAATTTATGATTCTCGCCTTCTACGGTAGTTTTTGCGCAATTGTCGGATTATGTTGAGGTGTAGTGGGGATATGTCAGCAAAAACAGTTGAATTCCGTCTATACTTCAGCATGAAGGCGCTCTTGTTCATGTAATATATTTGAAGCAAGCCGGTTTTGTTGTGATAATGTTAAAAAGGTATTCTTTATTTCTACGTTAGGTTGCTGTGGGGATTTTTAAGCTTTTCGGAAAGAAAACGGGTAAAGACGAGGAAGTAAGCTCGGAAAAACCGCTTTCCAAAAAACCTCGGCCAAAAGCCAAGAACACCGTCATCGGGCAGTTTCAAGATGACGAGGCTTTGTCACATCTAATGACGGAGAAAAAACACATCGCACGTGCCACAGAACGAAAAATTGACGCGATTGAGTTTGAAATGTCGCGCGATATGGGGCGCCCCAAAACGCCCCCGCCGAAACCATCGGCTGATCCGCTGAAGCGAACCGAGCCCAATCAATTTCACTCGGATTTCATTGCGACCGATTTTCAAAGCACGATCGCGTTGAATTTGCCAACCACGGAATTATTGTCGGGGCACACTGAAATTCAAGCGCATGCAGTTTCCCAATCGGAGTCTGTTCCAATCTTGGAAGAAGCTGCGATTCTTTTTGCGACGGGCCAAATTAAGGTCGCTGAACATATGCTACGCAGCGTGATCGATCTTGATAATTTGGGTAATGCAACGCCAATCGCTTGGTTCATGCTATTCGATTTGTATCAGATTGAACAGAATCAATATGCTTTTGAGAGCTTGTCGCTCGATTATGCGGGCAAGTATGAGACCTCGCCTCCAGTGTGGCGCAACTCAGAACAGTCAATCGATGTTGACGATGACAGCGTTGCAGATCCCAAAGCGACTCCAGGAATCATGTTCCCGTCTCAACTTGATGGCGAAATTATCAAGCTACTACAGAAGCTCAATAATTTGAGTGAGCAAAGCAAGGTACTGCGACTTGATTTTGGACGAGTGAAATCGGTTGATCCTGTCGGATGTGGATTGTTGCTACGCGCGATCCGCAACCTCAAGAAGAGCAAGCATGATTTGGTCATGGTTGCCGCACAAAACTTGACGGCCCAGATCCAAAATATTTTGGAAGTGGGACGTCGTGATGAAACCGAAGCACCATGGCTGTTATTGATGGAAATTCTGCAGTTATTGCAGATGAAAGAGGCGTTCGAGGAAACCAGTATTGATTACTGCGTCACTTTCGAAGTGTCTCCCCCAGCGTATGAAGCACCAGCCAATAAAATTACGACGGCAGTTGCCGAGGCGCCGCCACCGAATACCGAAATGCGTGCGGAAGGCTATTTCATGCCGCGTGTGGTGGAAGGCAAAACAGAAGATCTGGTACAAGAGATTCTCGAATACGCCAAATCACACGATGTGGTTGTGCTTAATTGTAAGAATCTCGAGCGCGTTGAATTTGGCGCGTCCGCTCAATTGCTGAATGGCTTGGTGCCGCTTTCGGGTCAAGGCAAACCAATTCAATTTACGGAAGTGAATTATTTGGTCATGCACTTATTTAACGCCATGGGCCTTAAGAATGTGGCGGCGATTATGCCTCGTAAGCACGTTTAGTCACGTTTTTTCTATTCGCGAAAAGCAGGGGCGATCGACATGATTTGCCTCTTGTTTTTAAAAAACTCTCCCCCATCTCTGATAATCAGGTCGGACCTTCATATGTCATTGACATGATGGTCGGCTTTTCTGCTTTTTTGAGGAAATAATGGAACAATTTCATGGCACCACGATTTTGACTGTCAGACGTGGAAATCAAGTCGCGCTCGGCGGCGATGGTCAGGTCACTTTAGGTAATATCGTGATGAAAGGAACCGCTCGCAAGGTTCGTAAGCTGTATCACAATAAAGTTTTGGCTGGGTTTGCGGGTGGCACAGCCGATGCGTTCACATTAATTGAGCGCTTTGAGTCGAAACTCGAGAAGCATCAAGGTCACTTGATGCGCGCTTCAGTCGAGCTTGCCAAAGACTGGCGGACGGATCGTATGTTGAGACGCCTTGAAGCGATGCTGTTGGTTGCCGATAAAGACACTACCTTGATCATTACCGGTAATGGCGATGTGCTCGAACCGAATGATGGTATCGGCGCGATTGGATCTGGCGGAACCTATGCTCAATCAGCCGCGATGGCCTTGTATCACAACACAGAACTGAGCCCGGTAGAGATCGTGAAGAAAGCGCTTACCATTGCAGGCGAACTATGCATTTACACCAACCTCTCCCACACCATTGAGACCTTAGAGTAAGGTTTGGCTAGCGCGAATTGGATCGCTGCTAGTGTCACGATAGAACGAGTTAATAGATGACCGCAATGAATATGACACCTCAGGAAATTGTTTCTGAACTTGATAAACATGTAGTAGGACAAGATAAGGCCAAACGTGCTGTGGCAATCGCCTTGCGCAATCGTTGGCGTCGACAGCAAGTGGCAGAACCATTGCGCCACGAAATTACGCCGAAAAACATTTTAATGATCGGGCCAACAGGCGTCGGTAAAACCGAGATTGCACGTCGTCTAGCAAAATTGGCGGATGCTCCTTTTATTAAAATTGAAGCGACCAAATTTACTGAAGTGGGATATGTTGGTCGCGATGTGGACACGATCATTCGTGATCTAATCGATATTGGAATTAAGCAAACCCGCGAAAGCGCGATGCGCAAAGTTCGTGTTCGAGCCGAAGATGCCGCAGAGGACCGCGTCCTCGATGCCTTGTTGCCACCTGCACGTGACTTTGGAATTGGTCAAGGAAGCGCAGACAGCGCTGAAAATTCTACACGCCAAACTTTCCGTAAGCGATTGCGCGAAGGTAGTTTGGACGATAAAGAGATTGAAATCGACGTGGCCGAAGCTGCGCCGCAGATGGAAATCATGGCGCCTCCTGGTATGGAAGAAATGACCGAGCAAATCAAGTCGATGTTCTCAGGTGCAAATTTCGGCCGCAAAAAATCGCGCCGCTTAAAGATCAAGGAGGCGATGAAGCTTTTGATCGACGAAGAAGCGGCAAAGCTGATCAATGAAGACGAAATGAAGCAAGAAGCGATTCGTAATGTTGAGCAGAACGGTATTGTGTTCTTGGATGAGATTGATAAGATCGCTTCTCGCAGCGAGACTGGTGGTGCAGAAGTATCGCGTGCCGGTGTGCAGCGCGATTTGCTTCCTTTGGTTGAAGGCACCACGGTCAATACTAAGTTCGGCATGATCAAGACGGATCATATTCTGTTCATTGCCTCTGGTGCTTTCCATTTAGCCAAACCGTCAGATTTGATTCCAGAGCTACAGGGGCGCTTCCCTATCCGTGTCGAGTTGGAGTCTTTGTCGACGGCTGACTTTGAACGTATTTTGACGAGTACTGATGCATGCTTGACGCGTCAGTATCAAGCTTTGTTGGCGACGGAAGGCGTGAATATCGAATTTGCTCAGGATGGCATTCGCTGCTTGGCGAATATTGCGTTCTCGGTCAATGAAACAACAGAAAACATCGGTGCACGTCGTCTCTATACGGTGATGGAAAAATTATTGGAAGAAATTTCTTACGAGGCCCATCAAAATAGTGGTAAGACGATCGTGATTGATGCCGCCTATGTTGAGCAGCGCTTGCAAGCACTCTCGGTCGATGAAGATTTATCGCGTTACGTTCTTTAAGAAATGCGGGATTGCGAATGGCCAATAAGACACTAAATACCCGGCAAAAATTGGTGTTTCGTGTCGACGCCACGCAATCCAAACCTCGAAAACCACTCAGCTTGATGAAGCAGTCTGGCGCAGGCAGTCATCGAAAAACCACATCGGCGCTGCGCCAAGCAGACAAGCAACATATAAAAAAGTTGGCAAGCGATAGCGAATCCGACTAAACTTGCTTTTAAGAATTATTCTTTAGCTCATCTGCAACACACTTCGAAGCACGTGGTGCTTCTCAGCAGTCTACATGACCGGAGTCGTTGATGCCAGGATGTCGGAAACGCAAGCAGCTGTATAAATTCAAGCGCCCTTTTAGACGGCGTGACTTTTTGACGCGTATGTTGGTCGACCTTGGCATTTCTTATACCGAAAGCTTAGGGGAGCAAGCTGCGGCAGATTTCCTTCGCTCTCGTAACGTCCCTGAACACGTGATTACTCGCGTGATCAAGGACAAGTAGCAACTAAACCCACTCTTTGCTTTTCGCTGGCCCAGCCACAGTGATCAGGAAAACGATTCGCTTTTTGCATTACGTGACAAGAGACGTTCTATCATCGTTTTGGTTGGAATATCCTCGAATAAGACACCCGCAACGGCATCGGTAATCGGCATTTCTACGCCTTTTTGTTTGGCTAATTCGCGCACCGCTCTGGCGCAACGTACACCTTCCGCCACATGGCCTAATTCTTGGACGATATGATCTAAAGATTTGCCTTCGGCGAGAGCTAAGCCGACGCGACGGTTGCGCGAAAGGTTGCCCGTACAGGTGAGGATGAGATCACCAACGCCAGTCAAGCCCATCAAAGTCTCCATCTTGCCGCCCAGTGCTAGACAGAGTCGGCTAATTTCAGCCAGACCGCGTGTCATGAGTGCGGCACGGGCGTTGAGTCCCAAGCCGAGTCCATCAGCAACGCCGGTAGCGATCGCCAGAATATTCTTAACTGCACCGCCGACTTCGACACCAACCACATCGTCACTAGAATAGACGCGCAAGCTGGGACTGTGTGCGGCACTCACGACGAGCTCACGCAGCTCCGCTGATTGCGACGCGATAGTCAAGGCACACGGCAGCCCTTGTGCAACCTCTTGGGCAAATGAGGGGCCAGATAGCGCACCGGCAGGGATACGTTCACCTAGAACTTCTTTCACGACCTGATGCGGCAAAAGACTACTTCCCTCTTCAAAGCCTTTGCACAGCCAAACGACGTTTTTGATCGGGAATTTCGCACATTGTTCGAGACTCGGGCGCAGACCTGAAACCGAGGTCGCCAATATCAGCAGTCCATCATCGCCGAGGTGACGCATCGCGCTCTCGAAATCCGCGGTGACCGAAAGTGAATCGGGCAGCGGGTAGCCAGGTAGGTAGGCCGTATTCTCGCGCTTGCTTTGAGCTTCTTCCATGGCCGCTTGATTGCGGCCCCACAAGACAACTTTGTTCTTAGAAGCTAAAGAGATGGCCATTGCGGTGCCCCAAGCACCAGCGCCTATCACAGTGATGTTCATGATGATTGATGAAATGAGTTTGTAATGATGCTGAGTTGTTTATAAACCCCACACATCACTGATGCGGACATAACCGGATTGACCATCGCGATGTTTCACTTTTACCCAAGCACCAACAGGTGCCTCAGCCATCTCGAGTAGGACATGTTTATCCGCACTGAAGACCATCGCGGCATTTTCCTCAGGCGTGGCGCGGATGCGTGCGGTTGCTGCCTTGACGACCACATTGCGTCGAGCAACAAGGTCTTTGCCTTCAACCCATGCGAACTCTCCGCTGGCGTCGCGCACTCGGCACCAAGCCCCTTGGGTCAAGATCACCTCAACGGGCATTCCTGCTGGCGCGACATAACGTTTGATGCCATGGAAAGTTGGTGCGTCATACATGATGATCGGGGATGGGCCTACCGAACGAAAATCTGCGGCAAAGCTGTTCGAACTAAAACCAACAAGGCCACCAAGGCCAACCACAAAAGCAAGAGCGAGAGCGTGAGAGCGCATGAAAGTGCCTAGTTTAAAAAGTTCAATTGCAGCGATCTTACAAGGCGACTCGTAATCCGTAAAGATCTTAGGCTGCTATCCTTAGTTTTGGAGTGCCTACATAATAAAAAACCCGTTGCCGGAAACCGTGCAACGGGTTTGCGATGCAGACAACTAGATTTAGTGTGTTGTCGCTGCTGCGTCTGTGTTGCCAGCTTCTGCTGCCAACTTAGCTTGTTCAGCCATGTTAGCCAAACGTTGTTGGTAGAACGCTTCGAAGTTGATTTCTGTCAAATGGATCGGTGGGAAGCCCGCACGTGTGATCGCATCTGCAACGTTAGAGCGCAAGTATGGATAAACAATGTTAGGGCAACCGATGCCCAACAATGGATCCATTTGTTCTGCAGGAATGTTGCGTGCTTCGAAGATACCAGCTTGTTTAGCTTCGACCAAGAATGCTACTTTGTCTTTTACTTTTGCTGTCACAGTCACTGTTACTGTGGATTCGAAGATGCCTTCAGCCAATGGTTCTGCAGCAACGTCCAACGTTACTTCGATGCTTGGCGCTTCTTGTTCCAAGAAAATAGCTGGGGAATTTGGTTGCTCGAGCGACAAATCTTTCAGATAGACGCGTTGGATTTGAAAGACTGGCTGCAAATTTTGGTCGGACATGTGAAACTTTCTGAATATTGGGTAAATGAATTGATGATCAGTCAGCGATGAACTGCTCTCTCCTACATAAGACTGAATCAAAATAATTCAAGCCTCAAGCGCACTATTGTAGCAAGTTGATGTCGAAAATCGCAATCAAAGCTGTTTGTGCGGTGCATTTTATGTTGGATTTAGCAGTGCATCGAGCTTGCCAGCGCGATCGAGCGCCGATAAATCATCGAATCCACCGACATGTGTTTCCCCAATGTAAATTTGTGGCACGGTACGGCGACCGGTTTTCTGCATCATCGCTTCACGAATCGCTGGATCCAAATCCACGCGCACTTTCTCGATCTCGGTCACGCCTTTGGACTTAAGAAGGCGCTCAGCCATCACGCAATAAGGGCAAACTGCGGTGCTATACATCAAAACATGGGCAGACATAGGATTTCCTTTACTTCACTGTTGGCAGACTTTGCGCTTTCCATTCGGCAACGCCACCGTCGAGACTAAAAACCTGAGTAAATCCGGCTTTGTTCAAAACACTCACTGCGTTCGCCGAACGCACGCCTGATTGGCATACCGTGATCACAACATTGTTCTTTGATTTTTCGATTTCGCTAACGCGACCGCTTAACTGGTCGAGTGGAATATTTTTCGCACCTGGCAAATGACCACTAGCGAATTCTTCCGCGCTGCGTACATCGAGTACCAAAGTTTTGGCTTGATTCATGTACTGGGTTGCTTGCAATTGTGAGACGCGTGCGCCACGACGTTGGAGGTTTGGAAGCAGCAATGCGAAACCAGAAACCACAGCAATTGAGATCAATAAGAGATTGTCGGTAATGAAATTCACGGTTTTCCCGAAGTAAGAATGGTTATTAAGAAGCGGCTCATTATAAAATAGAAGCTGATTTTCGTTTTGATCCGATGTAAAACTCCGTAAAGCTGAGGAAATCACTCGGCTATTTTCGCAATTTCCGTTCTCTTTATTTGCTTTTTTAATCATGTATAAAATTGTTTTGATGCGCCACGGCGAGTCCACTTGGAATCTTGATAATCGCTTTACAGGTTGGACCGATGTCGACCTGACTGAAAAAGGTGTTGCTGAAGCGCGCCAAGCCGGTAAGTTGTTAAAAGAAGCTGGTTTTACATTCGATTTGGCCTATACCTCTGTTCTCAAACGTGCGATTCGTACTTTGTGGGGTACCTTGGACGAGATGGATTTGATGTGGTTACCAGTGGTGCATGATTGGCGTCTCAATGAGCGTCACTATGGCGCCTTGCAAGGTTTGAATAAAGCCGAAACAGCGGCCAAATATGGTGATGAGCAAGTCTTGGTATGGCGTCGTAGCTATGACACTCCGCCGAATCCGCTCGATCCTAGCGATGAGCGCACTTCTTACAATGATCCGCGCTATGCCAACTTGCAACGTGAACAGATTCCGTTGACCGAATGCTTGAAGGACACGGTTGAGCGCGTGGTGCCAGCATGGAATGACAGCATCGCCCCAGCGATTCGTTCGGGCAAACGCATCATCGTTTCTGCACATGGCAATAGCCTGCGTGCCTTGATCAAAATGTTGGATGGCATCAGCGATGCGGACATCGTTAATTTGAATATTCCAAATGGCCAACCTTTAGTTTACGAACTGGATGCAGATTTGAAGCCAATCAAGAGCTATTACTTGGGCGATCAGGAAGCAATTAAGGCAGCCTTGGCGGCAGTCGCGAGTCAAGGTAAAGCCAAATAATCGATGCGTCCGATGCACAATTTGATGCACACTTTTAAGACACGCCCTCTGCAACTTGGTGAGGGCGTTTTTTCTCATTCATCGCGCACTTGGTCCAGATATGCCGTAAGCGTTCTAGTATCTGCTGGATTCTGCTTGTCTGCCGCGCTGCATTTGGATGTGGCAGCACAGACGACGCGTACAAAAGAAAAGAAAAAGGTGGAAGCGGAACGGGTCGAGGTGCAACAGCGCCTCGATGAACTCAAGAAAGATATTCGCAAAACCGAAACTGCAAAAGAGCGTGCGGTCGATGCTTTGGAAGAATCTGAGCAAGCGATTTCTGACGCCAATCGTGCAATTCTCGATTTGCAAGCTGAGCAAAAAAAGGCAGAGGCGCGCTTACAAGCCTTGATGGAAGAAGCTAATCGATTAGCGGCACAAGTCGACAAGCAGAAGCATCAGCTTTCTGAATTCTTGCGCCAACAATACATGCATGGCGATAGCGATCGGATTAAGTTGTTGTTATCGGGAGAAAATCCAAATCGAATTAATCGAGATATGCATTACATGAGCTATATCTCGAAGACACAAGCCAAATTGATTGAGAGTGTGAAGACGAGTTTGGCAGAGGTCGAGAAGAACAAGCTCGAAGCGCAAGAGGCCAAACAAGAGTTGGACGACATCGCACAAGAGGAAAAACAGCATAAGAAAGGCCTGGAGTCCCAGAAAAAGAAACGTGCGGCTTTGTTGGCTGAACTAGCGAATAAACTGCGGGCGCAGCGTAAAGAGGCAGATAATTTACGGCGAGATGAACAGCAATTAAATAGCTTAATTAAGAAGCTTGAAGAGCAAGCCCGACAAGAGCAAATCAAACTTGCGCAAGCCGAGAAGTTGCGTAAAGAGAAGCAAGCAAAGGCCTTAGCAGCAGAAAAGGCGGCCGAGAAGGCCGCTGAGGCTGCAGGACAAAAAGCGAGCACCGCGCAAAAATCCAGCGAAGCGACCGAGACAAAATCGAGTAAAGCTGTGATGGACGATACGCCCATCATTGGCGTCTTGGATCAATCTTCGTTTGCTAAGCTCAAAGGGCAATTGCGGATGCCGATCGCCGGTGAGTTATTAGCAAAATTTGGTAATAAACGCATTGATAGTTTGAATTGGAAAGGCGTTTTTATTAAAGCAAACGAGGGTGCTGAGGTGCGTGCTATTGGTGCCGGAAGAGTCATGGTGTCGGGCTGGTGGCGTGGGTATGGCAATATGATTTTGGTCGATCATGGCGGCGAATACATCAGTATTTATGCGGGCAATCAGTCGGTTCTGAAGAATCGCGGCGACATGGTTAAAGCTGGCGAGGCAATTGCCTTAGTCGGCAATACATTTGGTGCCGATGAGGCCGGCTTGTATTTCGAAATGCGGTACAAAGGACAAGCCTTCGATCCTTTGACTTGGATGAAAAAATAAGTCGCACTTGGCCTTTCAATACACTGCTGCAAACATAAAGTAATGCGTTAGGAAAAGATGGCTTGTTAAAATTTCTAAGAGCACTCTTGCGCAGAAACGAACAAGGTAGGTGGTATGGGCAGTAAATTAAAAAGTATCAGTTTGATTGGCTTTGGCATGGTGGCTGGCGCCGCCATTTCACTGCAGTTGTCGGCCTTAGCGCAAAAGGATAGCGCACGCAGTTTGCCCTTGGAAAAACTCGGTGAGTTTTCTGAAATTTTCGGTTTGATTAAATCGGATTATGTCGAGCCTGTCGATGATGAAAAATTGCTGACCGATGCGATTTCAGGCATGGTGAGTTCTTTAGATCCTCATTCTTCCTACCTCGATAAAGATGCACTCAAGGAGCTGCGGGAAAGTACCGAAGGTAAGTTTGTTGGTCTTGGAATCGAGGTGGGCACAGAAGATGGCTATGTGAAGGTCATCTCACCGATCGAAGATTCTCCTGCTTTTAGAGCTGGGATACAAGCCGGTGATTTGATCACTCGGATCGATTCGGTGCCGGTAAAAGGTTTGAGTATTGACGATGCCGTGAAGCGTTTACGTGGCGCACCGAATACCAAAATTACGCTGACCATTGCACGAAAAACCGAAGATAAACCAGTGGTGGTCACCTTGGTGCGCGAACTAATTAAGCAACATAGCGTGAAAGCCAAATTGATCGAGCCTGGTTACGCATGGATTCGGATTTCGCAGTTTCAAGAGCCCACCGTGGAAGAGATGGTGAAGCGCATTCAGGCATTGTATGCGCAAGATCCTCAACTGAAAGGCCTAGTACTTGATCTTCGTAATGATCCAGGCGGCGTTTTGCCTGGCGCCATAGGCGTTTCTGCGGCATTCTTACCCAAAGATGTGCCCATCGTCTCCACGAATGGTCAAGTTGCAGACGCTAAGCAAGTGTATTACGCCAAGCCAGAGTTTTATCGCACCGAAGAGTTGCAAGATCCTTTGCTCAAATTGCCGGCCGCGGCGAAGAAAATCCCCATGGTCGTTCTCATCAATGGCGGCAGTGCTTCAGCTAGTGAAATTGTTGCAGGTGCTTTGCAGGATTATCAGCGGGCGACGATCATGGGAACACGTAGCTTCGGTAAAGGTTCAGTACAGACCGTGCATCAAATTACGGAAAACACTGGGGTAAAAATTACGACCGCGCGTTATTACACTCCTAATGGACGAGCGATCCAAGCAAAAGGGATCACGCCTGATTTGCAAGTTGAAGAGACTGAGAGCGGTGATAGTTTCAATAGCTTGCGTACGCGTGAAGTCGATTTAGAAAAACATCTGAAGAATGACAAAGATGCCGAAAAAGAGGCCGAACGCGCGCAAGATCGGGTCGATGAATTAGAGGAAGAGCAGCGACTGGCTGGTTTAGCGAAAAAGTACAAACCTTTCGAATACGGTAGTAAGGCTGATTTCCAATTGCGACAAGCTTTGAATTACCTAAAGGGTTTGCCTCTTCAAGTAGCACAGGTGGCGAAGGCAAAAACAAATGCGACCTCGAAGTCCAATCAAAAAGCGACGAAAGAAGCGAAAGGCGCTAAGAAACCGTAAGCATGTGTTTAGGCTCCGACATCAACTTCGCGAAGCCGTTTTCAGTAGCGGTGTTCAGGTGCTTACGTCTCCGGTAAAAAGAATATGAACGACGATCAATTACTACGTTACTCGCGTCACATTTTGCTCGATGCGATTGGTATCGAAGGGCAGCAGGCGATTTTGTCGGCCAAGGTTCTTGTGGTCGGTGCTGGTGGCTTGGGTTCGCCCTTACTCATGTATTTAGCCAGCTCTGGAGTTGGTCAGATTACTGTGGTGGATCATGACTCGGTTGATCTCACCAATCTGCAGCGACAAATTGCACACACGACAGCGAGAGTTGGAACGGCAAAAGTCGAGTCAGCACGAGCGGCTATGTTGGCATTGAATCCCAATTTGAAGATTGAGTGTTTGGCGGAACGCCTCGATGAGACCCGCTTAAAAGACCTACTTGTTTCAGCGGATTTGGTATTCGATTGCACCGACAATTTCAAAACGCGTCACGCTATCAACGCAGCGTGCGTGGCTGCGCGGGTTCCCTTAGTG
Organism: Undibacterium cyanobacteriorum; assembly: GCF_031326225.1. Lineage (GTDB taxonomy): Bacteria > Pseudomonadota > Gammaproteobacteria > Burkholderiales > Burkholderiaceae_D > Undibacterium > Undibacterium cyanobacteriorum. The sequence continues at coordinate 376,859 of NZ_CP133720.1, forward strand.
TCCGGCGCAGCGATTAGTTTTGATGGGCAAATTACAGTATTCGATTTTCGAAAAGATGATGCGCCGTGCTATGCCTGTCTATTCTCACCCGAGCAAGCGTTCGAGGAAGTGCAGTGTTCCACCATGGGAGTATTTTCTCCGCTGGTCGGGATTATCGGGACAATGCAGGCGGCGGAAGGATTAAAACTGTTGATGAATGTGGGAACTTCTTTGAACGGTCGCTTGCTCATGCTTGATGCCAAGCACATGGATTGGTCTCAAGTGAGGGTTGCGAAGAATCCTCACTGCCCCGTGTGTGCTTCAGTCTCAAGCAGCTGATAGGCCTTCATCAGTCCCCGTAATGAATTTCCTAGCATAACTTCTTCGGCGCGTAAGAAGTCGGCGACTGAGATCGAACGTTCTTGGATTCCCCAAGTGGCATCTGCAAGCATTTGAGCACGCAAGATGCCTGGCAGCACGCCATCTTTTAAGGGAGGAGTGAACCAGGCACCATCGAGCTTCACAAACACAGTGCTGCGCCCACCTTCCGTCACCAAGTTGGCTTGGTTGACGAAGATGCTGTCAAAGCCCCCGTTTGCCTCGGCACGCTTCCAGGCTTCATCATATTGGGCTCTGATCGTTGTTTTATGACCGAGAAGGAGTGGATCTAGACGGCACACTTCGCCTTCGAAAAGATAACCGACTCCATCATTAATCTGCTTCAGTGGCGTTAACGGCGCACTCTGAACCAGTACTTCTCCAGCTGAATTTAAGCTTATTTTGAGACGGTATTGTTTTGCTTTTTCGATTGTGGCGAGATGCGTCTGCAGCGCGGTTTCTATCGTAACCTGGTGGAATGGAAAGCCAAAGTACTGTGCTGAAAGTTGCATTCTTTGGAGATGTTGCTCGAGCGATCTACAACCGTCCTCGGGTGTTGCAAAGATCGTTTCGAATAATTCAAACGGTGCTTGTAAACCTGTCAGAAAACGTGCTTTCAATTGGCATTCGGCATATTCCTCGTTGGCCACACTGTCATACACAATGCCAGCGCCGACACCCATGCGGCCACGGCGTTCACCACTATTTGGGACTTGTAATTCGAGTGTTCGGATTGGCACGGAAAAGCAGAAATTTGGAATGACTTGAGCGGTTGCGTTGGAACACTTCGGTACTGGATCGAGCCAGCCGATGGCGCCGGTATATAAGCCGCGATCTTCGCTTTCGATTTCTCGAATAATTTCCATGGTGCGTTTTTTCGGCGCGCCAGTAATCGAACCGCACGGAAAGACTGCTCGCATGATCTCTGCCAACGAGAGCTGAGGCTTGAGCTTTGCTTCTATGCTGGAAGTCATTTGCAACACACTACTAAAGCGCGTCACTTCGAACAAGCTGGGTACACTGACCGTACCGATTTGCGCAATGCGGCCCAAGTCGTTTCTGAGAAGATCGACAATCATCAAATTTTCTGCACGATTTTTGGGGTCTTTGCTCAGTGCTTCAGCGGTTTCTTGGTCGCGCGCATCGTCTCCACTGGCAGCTGCTGTACCTTTCATGGGACGGGCTAACAAGGTCCCGGCTTGATGGCGTACAAACAGCTCTGGTGAAAAAGAGAGGATTGCTTCTTGATCGGGCAAGATAGCAAACGCACCGTAAGGGACTGGCTGACGCTGGCGCAAAGCAAGATACAAAGCTGCAGGCGGCCCGTAGCTGGAAAAGTGTAGGCGATAGGTGTAATTGACTTGATAAGTATCGCCCGCAGCGATGTAGTCGCGAATGGTCTGAATCGACTCCGCAAATTCGGTTTCCGTCACATTGGCCTGTACATTTCGAATTCCCGCGACCTGATCCCCCGCTAGACTGCGTAGAAACTCCTGCGCTTCGGTCGCGCTCAATTTCTGGCAAACGCGGAAAATCAAAATGCGCGAACTGGCGTCGGTCTTTTTCGACCTCGATGCAACGCCGAGAAGTTGGGCACCGCTCTCATACTGGAGAAAGCTCACCGCATGGTATCCCTTGCTACAGGCATCTTGCGTTGCCGCCCAGACAGCATCCCATTCGTCATTGTTATTCCAAACAAGTTCTTGGAGCAGGTCGGTGTACAGACGCGAGGATGCTTCACGCGAATGAGCATCATCGAGTAGAACGATACAAGGGACTTTGTTGGTCGGTGAATTTGGTGTTGGCAAGGACACAATTGCGGATGGGAGAAGTCGAAGTGGGCGTAGTTTACTCGCAGTGGCGGTGCTCTGCACGAGCTTGTAAAGTTTCTATTGAATTTTTACCTAGCGAGCTAATTTGCGGTGGATCATGTCCTCCGATTCTTGGATGCCACGTTTAATGTGGGCGCAACCACTAAACGCGCTATAATGCGCCGCTGAGTGGTGCGGTTCTGACTGGTCGGCCGCAGCGTCTTTTTAAGTCTATTAAGTCTAGATTGAGACTATTTTTATTAAACTACATTTTACTGCCATGAAAAAATCATCTATCGCCCTGGCGGCACTGTTGTTGGCAATGGGCTCCGCTTCTTTGAGCGCAGTTTCTCCTGCTTATGCCCAAGAAAAAAAAGAGCCATCGAAAGTTGAAGTTATCCGTGCTGAGTGGTCTAAGCCATACACTGAGATTCAAAAATTAATCGGTGACAAACAGTATGCTGAAGCGATGACGAAGATCGAGGCTTTGAATGCGTTTGAAAACAAAACACCCTACGAAAAGTTTTTCTTGAGCCGCACGAAAGCGGTGGTTGCATCCAGCACTGGCGACAATGCTTTGTTGGCAAAATGTTTCGAAGAAATGGTGGGAAGTGAATTCTTGCCACCAGCGGACAAAGCGCGCTACATCGAGGCGATGGCTGGTATCTTCTTCAATGAAAAGAAATACGCTGAATCGTTGGTATGGACTAAGCGTGCGCTTGAGTACAACAAAGACAGCACTTTGATGCAAGATATGTTGGCACGTAACTATTATTTGTTGGACGACTTCGCAAGTACGATTACTGAAGTTAAAAAACAAATCGATGGAGATTTGGCGGCTAAGCGAGTTCCTACCATTGATCGCTTGCGCATTTTGCACGGCGCTTACGCAAAAACAAAAAATAGCGAAGGCGTCACAGCGATGTTGGAATTGCTCGTGACCTATCATCCGACGCGTGAATATTGGGCAGATCTTTTGTATCGCTTGCCAAGCAAGCCAGGTTTCTCAGATCGTCTGCGTCTCGACTGGTATCGTTTGCTCTACAAATCGGGCAACATGGAAGATGATACCCAGTACATGGAAATGGCTGAGATTGCTCTTTTAGCTGGTTTGCCATTGGAAGCAAAAGACGTTTTGGAAAACGGCTTCAAAGCTGGCTTCTTGGGCAAAGGTAAGAATGCAGCAAAACACAAACCGCTGTTGGACAAGGCGACTAAGCAAGCTGCTGATGACGCGAAGTCTTTAGACGCTGGTGAAACCGCGGCTCGTGCAAGTAAAACAGGCTTGGGCATGGTGAACATGGGCTATAACTTCGTGATCCATGGACAAGTTGAGCGTGGTATTGGCTTGATCGAAGCTGGTATTGCAAAAGGTGGTTTGAAGGCGCCAGAAGAAGCGAAATTGCACTTAGGCATGGCGTATTTGGTTGCTGGCAATCGTGCGAAAGCTGAAGAAGTCTTGAAGACAGTCGCAGGCAATGATGGTGCTCCAGAGTTGGCACGTTACTGGCTCTTGTACAAGCAAGAAGCTAAGCAGTAAATTGTTTGGCGCTTTCCTCATAATGAGCAAAGCGTGAAGGAACAAAGAGCGTGATTTCGATGGAAATCACGCTCTTTTGTTTTGAACTGCATGTAAAAGCGATGCAGGAACGACGTGCTGAAGTGCTTACTTGATCGGCAAAGCGGTCGTATTCTTCACTTCTTCCATCACGGCATAAGTGTGCGTTTCACGTACGCCGCTCAGTTGCAACAAGGATTTGCCGAGGAAGTCGCGATAGGCATTCATGTCTTTGACCCGGGCTTTGACCAGATAATCAAAGCCACCGGCGACCATATGGCATTCTAATACCTCTGGAATCGCTTGCACGCCACGTTTGAAGGCATCAAACACGTCAGGTGTGGTGCGATCTAAGACCACTTCGATGAAGACTAAGAGTGCAACATCGAGTAAATGTGGATTTAACTGGGCGGTATAGCCTAAAATGTAGTTTGATTCTTGTAGCTTACGAACGCGTTCCAAACAGGCTGCAGGAGATAAATTGACCCGTGTGGCAAGCTCTACATTGCTGATGCGGCCGTCATTTTGTAATTCGGCCAGGATTCTTTTACTGATTTTGTCTAGCATAAGAAGGCAGTGAAGGTGGTTTTTAATAAAATTTGGTCTTATTGTCGCACAAAATAGAATATTTCGATATGTCTTCGAATTTCCAGAATTAATCCTCGTCAATCCTCTATACAATTGAACATTAATCTGTTTATGCCCGTTTGGGCAAAATTATAATAAATCTCACCTATGACCACCCCATCCAAGCTCATTCCATTTGATGCCTTGCAGCAAGAGCTGCTGGTGAATCCAACACCCCTACGCAACGCGATTACCGAAGCTTATCGACGTGATGAAGCTGAAGCAGTGCAATGGTTATTGTCGACTATTCGTGAAATTCCAGAGGCCAAGCAGCGTATCCATGACTTGGCGCGTACTTTAGTGACATCGGTGCGTCAACAGCGTACTCGCGCCTCGGGCGTGGATGCTTTGATGCATGAATTTTCTTTGTCCTCGGAAGAAGGCGTGGCCTTGATGTGTTTGGCAGAGGCTTTGTTGCGTATTCCTGATGCAGCAACCAAAGATCGTTTGATCGCCGACAAAATCAGCAAAGGTGATTGGCGCAAACATTTGGGCGAATCGCCTTCTTTGTTCGTCAACGCTGCGACGTGGGGCTTGTTGGTTACTGGTAAATTGGTGGCGACGACGAGCGATCAAGGTTTAGGTTCTGCACTGACGCGTTTGATTGCGAAAGGCGGCGAGCCTTTGATTCGTAAAGGCGTCGATTTGGCGATGCGTATGCTGGGTAATCAATTCGTTACCGGCCAAACGATTGAAGAGGCGCTCAAGAACAGTCAGGATAATGAAGCGCGCGGTTATCGCTACTCCTACGATATGTTGGGTGAAGCTGCTTTGACGATGCATGATGCAGCGTTCTATTACAAAGCGTATGAAACAGCGATCCACGCCATCGGTAAAGCATCGAATGGTCGCGGCATCAAGGATGGTCCAGGTATTTCGGTTAAGTTGTCAGCACTGCATCCGCGTTATTCGCGAGCACAACGTGCGCGCACCATGAATGAATTGCTGCCACTGTTGAAGAATTTATTGGTGCTGGCCAAGCAGTACAACATCGGTTTGAACATCGATGCAGAAGAAACTGATCGCTTGGAATTGTCTTTGGATTTAATGGAAGCGCTGGCATTCGATAAAGATCTCGACGGTTTCGAAGGTATTGGCTTCGTGGTGCAAGCGTATCAAAAGCGCTGCCCATTCGTGATCGATTATTTGATCGATTTGGCGCGTCGTAGTGGCCGCAAGTTTATGGTGCGTTTGGTCAAAGGAGCGTATTGGGATTCTGAAATCAAGCGCGCCCAAGTCGATGGCATGCCAGGCTTCCCAGTCTATACGCGTAAGGTGTACACCGATGTATCGTATTTGACCTGTGCTCAAAAATTGTTGAGCGTGACCGATGTGATTTATCCGCAGTTCGCGACTCATAATGCGCTGACTTTGGCGACCATTTATGCGTGGGCCCAAGATGCCAAAGTGACTGACTACGAATTCCAATGCTTACACGGCATGGGTGAGACTTTGTATGATCAAGTGGTTGGCGCAGATAAGCTGAATAAGCCTTGCCGTATTTATGCGCCGGTCGGTTCTCATCAAACACTGTTGGCTTACCTCGTGCGTCGCTTGTTGGAAAATGGCGCGAACTCTTCGTTTGTAAATCAAATCGTCGACGAAAAAATCTCTATCGATTCTTTGATCGAAGACCCAGTGGCGATCACACAGAAGTTAGCAGGCAAGATGCACTCTGGCATTCAAATGCCGCAGAATTTGTTTGGCTCAGAGCGCAAGAATTCTGCTGGTATGGACTTCAGCAATGAATTGCAATTGCAAAAAGTGAGCGCGCATTTCTCCGCTTTTAATCAACAGAGTTTGTCTGCTGGTCCATTGCTCGCTGGCAGCGTGTCAGCAAGCGTAGCGCGTCCGGTATTGAATCCAGCAGATCATTCTGATGTCGTCGGTCAAGTCATCGAAGCTGATGCAGCCGATGTGCAAACGGCCTTGGCTGCTGCCGAAGCTTATGCGCCGCAATGGCAAAATCAAACGCCTGCAGCACGCGCTGCATGTTTGTTCAAAGCAGGTGATTTGCTGGAAGCGCAAACGCTAGACTTTATGGCATTAGCGATTCGCGAAGCCGGCAAGTCCTTGCCGAATGCTTTGGCAGAGGTTCGTGAAGCCGTCGATTTCTTGCGTTATTACGCGGCTCAAGTTGAGAATCAAGCGCAAACTGAAGCGCTTGGCCCAGTCGTCTGTATCAGCCCATGGAACTTCCCACTGGCGATCTTTATCGGCGAAGTCAGTGCGGCATTGGCAGCGGGTAATGTGGTGCTGGCAAAACCTGCTGAACAAACGCCATTGATCGCACATCGCGCGATTAAGTTGATGCATGAAGCGGGAGTGCCGGTCGGCGCGCTGCAATTCTTACCTGGTACGGGTGAAGTCGTTGGTGCACAGTTGGTGTCTGATAGTCGCGTCAAAGGCGTGATCTTTACTGGCTCGACAGAAGTCGCACAAATCATCAACCGCACGTTGGCGAAACGTTCTGTCGCGGAAGGTCATGAGATTCCTTTGATCGCAGAAACCGGTGGTCAAAATGCGATGATCGTCGACAGTAGCGCCTTGCCAGAGCAAGTCGTGAACGATGTCTTGACTTCAGCTTTTGACAGTGCTGGTCAACGTTGTTCCGCGCTACGTGTGTTGTGCTTGCAAGAAGATATCGCTGACAAGACTTTGGAAATGTTGCGCGGTGCGATGCAAGAATTGCGCGTTGGTATTCCAGATCGTTTGGCAACTGATATTGGTCCTGTGATCGATGCCGAAGCACAGAAAAATTTGCAGACGCATATTGATGCAATGCGCGGCAAAGCAAAATCTTTCTACAGTTTAGAATTGCCAGCTCACTGCAAGAACGGCACCTTCGTCGCGCCGACTGTCATGGAGATTGGCTCCTTGTCCGAGTTGACGAAAGAAGTCTTCGGTCCCGTCTTGCACGTATTGCGTTATCAGCGTGATCAACTGCCGGCTTTGGTCGATGCGATCAACGCCACGGGATTCGGTTTGACCTTGGGAGTTCATTCTCGTATCGATGAGACTATCAACTTCATTACTCAACGAGCGCATGTTGGTAACATCTACGTCAATCGTAATATCGTGGGTGCGGTAGTTGGTGTACAGCCCTTCGGTGGCGAAGGCAAATCTGGTACTGGTCCAAAAGCTGGTGGCCCATTGTATTTGAAACGTTTGCAAAAGAATGCGACCGTCAATTTTGCGGGCAATGCAGTCTACGACAAGCAAGCACCGGGTACTTTGGATGCGTTGACAGTGTGGGCGAAAGCAAACGGCTATGCTGATGTCGCTGCCCTCGCCGAGCAATATGCGCGTCAAAATCCATACAAGATGATGATGTTGTTGCCTGGCCCAACTGGTGAAACGAATACTTTGTCGTTTGTCGCACGTGGTCGTATCTTCTGTGCCGCCAACGATTTGCCAAGTTTGCTCAATCAGGTCGCTGCAGCGGTGGCGACTGGTAATACGGTTGTGGTTGAAGAGAAAACGAAGGGATTATTGCCTGCCAACTTACCAGCTGTGGTACAGCAGTCGATCGTGTGGGGCAATGCCGATGATGTGCAATTTGCTTTGTTGGCAAAGGACGTGGCGAATGAGTACAAACTGTCATTAGCGCAGCAAAGTGGAGCCTTGGTCTGCATCGCTGAAACCGACGCAACATCAGAGATCCCATTGTGGCGTTTGTTGGCCGAGCGTGCCTTGTGCGTGAACACCACTGCGGCTGGTGGTAATGCAAGCTTGATGTCTTTGCAGAGTTAAGCTTCAATTCTCATCGTTCTAACAAGCAAAAACGCCTCGCAAAATATTGAATTTGCGAGGCGTTTTTGCTTGCTGCTAGAGTCAGTGCGATCAGTAAGATCAGCGCAATCAGTATTTATAGCCGAAGCCAAAGGTGATCAAGCTGGTGGTCTTCTTGAAGTTGTTGCTTGGTTTGCTGGTGTAGTTGAAAGCCGCGCCAGCATTCAAGGTCCAACCATTTGCCACCACCGTCGCTAAGTTGATGTCGAGCGTGCTGCGGGTGCCGATATCGGAGGTGCCGGGGTAGATCACCCAACGTTGTTTGACGCTTGAAGTGGGACTTAATTTGTGCGTCGATTCTTCACCTAACAAGAATTCCACACCTTTTTTGCTGCTGGCAGAAGGCGGTACTGTGACACCAAATTCAGTTTTGGAATAACCGAGACCGGTGAATATATCAAAACTGGTTTCAGCTGTTTTGATGGCTTTGTAACCCGCACCAGCATTGATGGACAAGCGCGAATCGATGTTTTGAATCTTATTCGTTTCCGCTTCGCTACCACCGAAGAAGAAGCTGTTTTCCGACAAGTTGTAATCGTAACGGCCGCCTAGTCGGAACAGTTGCGCAGTGGTGGTGCGAACCTCGTTGACCTTATTGCTGCCGTAGTTGATCAAGGTGTACAAACCTAATTTGTCCTCTTTGGTCGCTTTGCTTCCGTTCGCGTTGACGGTGAAGGCCTGTGAGGTTGTGTTGCTGGAAGCGTAAGAACCACCAATGGAGATGCCGCCATGCCATTGGTTGTCTTGTAATACTTGTGCCTGCACTAGGGAACTTGAGAACAGTCCAGTCGCGATACAAAGAGGAATGAAGAGTGACTTCAATTGCATAATAAATCCTTGGAATTGCAAAAAATTGGAGTGGGTCGGCGACCTGCTTGAGCCATTAGAGAATGATGAAAACCGACCCGTGAGAGGTGACGGATTATAACTCACAGCAAAAAGTGGGCGACATGCTGCTAACGCAGTGCAAGCCCCTTGGTTGACCGAATTGTTGTCAGTGACACCATGGAAATTTTGTTGTATAAACGAGTTAAGCGCCTGAGGTGCGTGTTTTCTGCGTTTTGATTCGGTAAGGTTTGCCCTAAACTGGTGTAGATTGCGGTGAATTTAGTCCGCTTATGTTGGTTTGTATGCAGGTGGTGTGTTATGCGTTTTCCTTACTTGCTTCTATTCTCTTTAATTCTGGTTTCTGGGTGCGATCGATTGGGGATTCCCGATCCAGCACGTGATGCTGCTCAGCGTGAAGCTGAAGCAAGGGCGACCGGTAGTGCATGCCGACATGCAGGTCGAGGCATTGAGGATTGCTATGCTTTGAATCCGGATGCTGGTCGTGCCGCGGTGTATGCCGGGTGGCGCGAGATGAATGATTACATGCGCGAGAATAAAATCGAGGATGTGAAGCCTGAGCTTCCACCAGTCGTGCGTCACATTGCATCTTCTAGCGCAGATGTTTCTGAAGAATCGGCAAGTTCGAGTGCTAGCGGAAGTGCAAGTGCCAGTGCCAGTGCTCATTGATAGGACGAATATGGATCAACAACATCCAAACGCAGAACTCATTCGAAGTTTCTATACAGCCTTCCAAAAATTGGACGCTGAAACGATGGCCCAATGCTACGCCGAGCAGGTGCATTTTTCCGATCCTGTTTTTACCGATTTACATGGAGTCGATGCAGTCAATATGTGGCGTATGCTGTGTAGCCGCGCGCTTGACTTTCATTTACATTTTGATGATGTCGCTGCGGATGACCACCATGGACGGGCTCATTGGGTCGCCACCTATACTTTCGCCCAAACTGGGCGGCAAGTGGTGAACGATATCGCTGCCAAGTTTGAATTTGCTGACGGTAAAATCGTTCGTCACCAAGATCACTTCGATCTGTGGAAGTGGTCGCGCCAAGCGCTAGGTGTGCCAGGACTGGTATTGGGTTGGACTCCATTAATTCAAAATAAAATTCGTGCACAAGCCGCCAAAGGCTTGCGCGCCTTCACGCAATCTCGTTGATCGCTGCATGAAGCACCGAAGCAGGATGAGGCGACTTACTTTTGTTCTTGTACTTCTTTTGACGGCTTGTGCCCAACCGGAACACGGATCAGGCCCAAGCTCGCTCGCCAACGTGGTCCCGACTTACCCTGTCGTTCCTTTGGATCAGCAGAAGATCGATGTGCGTACTTTGCCACCCGAGGCAGGTCTCAGTAATCCTAACTGTGGACTTAACGGTATCGAGGGTATTGAAAAAGAGTTTGTGGCGCGCTTGAATCAGGTGAGAGCGCAAGCACGGATGTGTGGTCCGCAGAAGTTTGAATCGGCACCGCCTATACGTTGGAATATTCAGCTATTGCGCGCAGCCTATCACCACTCCGTGGAGATGGCACGCACCAATGTGGTTTCTCATACTAGTCTCGATGCGCGTGCCTTGAAGAATCGCATCAATCAAACGGGTTACTTTTACGAGCATGCTGGTGAAAACATCGCAGCAGGGCAAAGCGATGTAGCAACGGTGATTCAAGCTTGGGTGGATAGCCCGTCGCATTGCGCTACCTTAATGGAGCCAGATTTTAAAGAAGTTGGTGCGGCTTGCGTCTACAAGAAAAATTCTTTCTATCGCTTTTATTGGACGCTCGATATGGCATTGCCCGTACCGGGTCAAGATGGCTTGAGTAAGCCAGATAAAAGACATGGGAAAGCTGAAGAAAAGGAAGTCGATTGGAAAGAAACGGTGGTGCGATAGCTTGTGCTTGTTTCTATCGACAATGCAAATTTTTACATCATCTACAACGGCAAATTATGCACCGCTCGCAGTTGCGCCATCAGATTGCGCTTTTCTTAGCGTGAACCAGAAATTACTTCCCTCGCCGAGTTTACTTTCAAAACCTACTTCGCCTCCCATCTTCTCGATGAAGGACTTGGCGATATTAAGACCCAATCCTGTGCCGCCCTGCTTACGCGTGTTGGATCCATCTGCTTGGGCAAATTTGGTGAAGATGCGATCACGAAATTCGAGCGGTATTCCTGGCCCTTTATCGATTACTTCGACACGATGAAATTCGCCCACATCCGACAGTTTGATTTGAACTTTCTCACCCTTGGGCGAGAATTTTGCTGCGTTCGATAATAGATTCGCGAATACCTGCATGACCCGTTCGGCATCGCCGCGTACGAGATGGGGACCGACCGGCGGTGATAAGTAATATTCAACCCCGAGAGCGATTGCATAGTTCGCGTTCGCTTCTACAGATTGTTCGGCTAGCTGTTGGAGGTCAATGACATCGTCACTGAATTCCATTTTGCCGGAGACCAGTTTTTCCATGTCCAGCAAATCATTGACGAGGCTGCCAAGGCGTTGGCTGTTGCGATGTGCGATCTCGATTAGATGTTTAATCTTCGGTCCGAGTTCGCCGGCGGCACCACTCTCTAGGAGGCCAAGTGCGCCACGGATTGAAGTCAGCGGTGTACGGAGTTCATGACTGACGACAGAAATAAATTCTGACTTAGCGCGATCCGCTTTGCGTTGCTCCGTCAGATCGAGAACGAAGCCGACCCACTCGAGCTTAGAGCCTTCTAAGCGTGCTAGACCCACCATGACCGGCACTTTACTTCCATCTTTGCGAGTGAGTTCGGCCTCAAATGGCGCCGCTTGCCCGGAAATTTCGAGCTCTTTCAAAGCTGCTTGATGGGCAGTGTGATAGGCCGGCGATGTCAGTTTCAGCCACTCGACTTGATTACCGATGATGTCTTCACGTTTGACGCCGAGCATATCGAGCAAAATTTCATTGGCAACGGTTAAGTGCCCTTTCATGTCACCTTGGAAAATACCAACCAAGCTTGAATTGATCAGACGACGTAAGCGTGATTCGCTCATTTTTAAAGCGTCTAGCATGTGCGATTTATCGTTGACCGCTTGTTCTGCCATGCCGAGTGCTTCGACCAGATCACTTTCCACTTTTTTCATGGCCGTGATATCGCGTACGCTGAAAACGCGGCCGACTAGTCGATCACGTAAATATTCTGGTTTCGAGACACAAATATAGTGTTTGCCGTCGTTCAACTGCAGCGTGTTCTCGCTTTCGGCTTCTGGTTCGCGCTGGAGTTTTTCAAGCACATCTTCAAAGTATTTTGGACGTTTGAGCTGCGTCAGAATGTGTTTCAACATATCCGAAGCATTGCGCTCAACGATGAGGTCATTACTCATTTTCCACATGCTACCGAAGCGCCGATTCAGGTTGATGACTCGCCCTTCTAAGTCCGTCGACATGATGCCTTCGGCGGTCGCTTCTAATGAACTCTGTAGTTGCGATGCCAAGGTGACTTGTTCTTGAATCATGCGACGTCGACTGGTCAAGTCTTCGATCTGAATAATCCAAACCACCTCGTTGCCATTTTTAAAGCTCGAAACTTTCTTCTCCACAGGTATCGCTACACCATCGCGATTGAGCCACTCGCTCTCGGCAACACGTGGTTCAGAAAATCCAGGCTGAACACCCAACTCTTCCCAGAAGAATACGTCCTGTAAGGCGCATTCAATGGTGAAGAGCGGTGTTCCAATGAGGTCTTCGCGTTCGGCGCCAATCAGATGGCAGGCACTTTGATTGATCTCTAAAATATTGAGGTCTGGCGCAGAGACGATGACCATCGCCTTACTGACCAACTGCACGATGTGGTGCAGTAAGTCGTGTTGGAGAGGGATGGAAGTTGCGTTCATGATCGAAGACCTAGCTCGACTGTTTCGAGTTGCCAGCAGGCGTGTTTTTTGACTTCGAATCGAAGTAGTAATTCACGCGTTTGCGTGGATTGAGGTAGTCGAAAATTACTTTCGGTAGCAGGCCGGGACGGATACTTCCGGTGACCGAGATATCTCCTGATTCGTCCGCCAGATCAAGAATGATTGCGTCTTCTTTAGGGATTTCTGCATCGTAGACAAGCACCCTCGGGCGCAAGGGTTTGCCAACATTCACATTCATGACTAAACCAATAGCTTCGTTGGATAGACGAACGATGGTGCCGGGCGGATAAACGCCAAGGCTTTTAATTAAAGTGGCCATGATCGCCGAATCAAACTGTGCGCGTCGATGTGCATACATGCTGGATAACGCTTCATGTGGCGTCAATGATTGCGCAGGGTCGATGTGATTACATAGGTTGTCATACACATTGGCGATGGTGACGATGCGAGTTGGCATGCGTATGGCATCGGCTTTCAGTTTCTTGGGATAGCCCGTGCCATCAAGATATTCGTGATGGCTAGCGATGACTTCAAGAACAACGGGCGGTAATCCCGCTTTCTTACCGACCTCGACACCGTAGTCTGGGTGGAGTTCGAAGAAATTTTGTTCCGGCTTCGTTAGTGGTTCCGTCTTGTTCAAAATTTTGTCTGGAATATTGACTTTGCCGAGATCGTGAAATAAGGCCGCCATACCGACGGATTTAATTTGCGCTTCGGTACACTTCATTTCACTGGCGATCATCATCGCGAGCACCGAAACGTTCAATGCATGAAAATACAGTTCTTCATTGGCACTCGTTTGTTGAATCAAGTGCATGACGGTATCGTTCGAGTCGAGGAAGATTTCAGCAATGCTATCAACTAGCTTAGTCGCTTCCTTAATGGTCGCTTCTGGTTGGGAAAAAATGGTCTTCCCAATGCTTCTCACGACACTCGCCGCTTGGATAAACTTCTCCTCGCACTTTGCCAACTCTTCGCGTTGCTTCGCAAGCTTCTCAAAGCGCGCTTTTTTGGCTTCGATGATGTTACTAAAAACTTGGCCATTCACCGGTGGGCTGTTTGCGCTTGATGTCTGAGGCTTGCTAGGGTTGATTTTTGAGAGGTCGGATTTTGAAGGAATGTAACGAATATGCTTAAGCTTGAGGGCTTGTAATTCTTGAATTTGCTGTTCGTTCGTAATCTTGAACGAATTCATAGAAAATGAATGCTCGAACCAGCTGAGGTCAAGCTTGATGAACATGCCGATTTTGACCTGATCTATCGCAATGAGTTGTGAATCGTCTGCCATAGGAATGCGAGCCTGTAGAGTGAAACTGACAATAGCATAGGGCTAGTGTTTTGCAAAGCGTCTCTCTGATTTGCATTTGGTATAGAAGCGACACGGAGCCCTTGGCGGCACTACATGACGGTAGTCTGTTGTGCTATGCGCCGCCAGTGATTCGCTGAAGGATTAGTGCGAATTGTCGACAACGAAGAAGACTAGATCAGGAGGGGCGCCTGTACTCGTATCGATTGCGGTATACAGGCGCGGAATGACGGGATGTTGATGCGTGGCTAAGTAGCGCTACTTGTTCGATTGATTTCGCTCAAGTTCTTTGGCTTGTTTGACCATATTTTTGACGTCGTTCAATAATTTTTTTGCATCATAAACGATGCCGTCTTTGATGGTGAGTTTGACGCCACCAACACGGCTAACATCACCTTGTGAATTCAATCGCATGTGGCCGGTGCCATACAACACCTTGAAATTCGCTAGAGGGTTTTCCTCAAGAATCGCTAAGTCAGCAAGCTTACCCGGTTCGATACTGCCAATTAACTGATTCGCACCAAGCGCTTCTGCCCCTGATAATGTTGCGGCACGCATGACTTCGAGTGGATGGAATCCCGCTTCACGGAGAAGTTCGAGTTCTTCAATGGTGCCGAAACCGTAGACTTTATAGATGTAGCCAGAATCAGAACCAACGGTGACACGGCCACCGCGATTTTTATACTCATTCACAAAGCGCATCCACAAACGATAATTTTCTTTCCAAGCGACTTCTTCCTCTGTTCCCCAGTCGAAAAAGAAGGAACCATGCGCATCGCGATTTGGGCTGAAGAATTTCGCTAACGAAGGCAGCGTGTACTCGTCGTGCCAGTCTGCTCGGCGAGCTCGCATGACATCGCGGGTTGCCTGATAAATGGTGAAGGTCGGGTCGATCGTGAAATCAAGTTTGAGCAGCTCGTCCATTACGGCATTCCATTTTTCAGAGCCCGGCTTAGCCGCCTGAGCCCATAAGCGACCAGCTTGTCCGAAGCGTTGTTGCTCATTTTGATAGTTATAGTCCGCTGGATAGTTTTGCACACGTTGGCCGTCAAACAAGGCCTCGGGTAAGCCATACCAATGTTCCATGGAAGTGAGTCCCCAACGTGCTGTGTTGAGTACATTCACGCGGGCCACATCGATTTGAGCGTGGTGGCATGCAGAGCGTAAGCCTAACTTCTTGGCTTCTTCCAATGCGGCTTGCAAGATGTCTGGTCGATAGCCAAAGCACTTTAGACCATCGGCACCCCTCGCTTTGATTTGGCGCACCCAATTACGGGCTTGTTCGGGTTCAGTGAACGGAGCTTCATTGCCTTGCCCGAAGAAAGGATATGCAAAAATACGTGGCGCGACGATCTTATTTTCGGCGCTCCGTTTTTTTTCATCGAGGCAGAAATTGAGGCCATTGCCACAGGCAGGATCACGAATAGTGGTGATGCCATGTCCCATCCATAATTTGTAGACATATTCAGCAGGAGTACCTTGTTCCGCGCCGCCGATATGCCCGTGCATATCGATGATGCCAGGCATGGCGAAATGTCCCGCAAGATTGATCTCGATACCGCCCTCACGCAATTTCGGGCGGTTGTATCGTACCGGTGAACTTGGTGCGCCAACGGTAATAACTTGGGTAATGCGATTGCCTTCGATGACGATGTCCGCTGGTCCAAAAGCCGGAGCGCCAGTGCCGTTGATGACCGTCAGTTCACGTAGGATTAATTGCTTATACGGTCCTTGCCCTTCGGCGCGATCCGGCGCGGGCTTTACCGCATCGGCTGCAATACTTGCATTGAGCGTCAAGCTCACGGTGATGCTCAGAAAAAGTTCTTTGAGGAGCGGCATGTTGAGATCCAAAGGAGTGAAGGAAGAAGTTGGTCGCTCAACAGTATTGATCAATCTGCTGGCTGGCTCAAGTAGTGTTTGTCATCGTGTTTAATTTTTGCATCAGTGATTGGTCAAGCATTCCCCTCCGCCATAGAATTCACATTTTATGTGTTCATCGTCTTCAATACGCCTTTGAAATGGAATGTGTAGCTCCGAGTTTTTAATCGATAGTTCGGTGTTTTGTGAAATAAACCACTGTCAAAAATCTGTAACCAAAATTAATGAAACTTGCGGGAATTTGCGATTTGAGTTCTAGTATGATGGTGTATCGGTCCTCAATTTAAAGAAAGCGTGGTGCCCAAATGCCTGATGTGATCTCATTACTCAATTCTGGAAGTAGCGCTAATCGTGTGGATATTGTGATTGTCGCTGAGGGGTACACGCAAGCTGAGCGCGCCAAATTTATCACCGATGCTAATACGTTTTTGAAGACTTTTTTGGGTAGTGAAAACGCGCGTTTGAACGCACCTTTTTCGAATTATCAAGGCTTCTTCAACGCCAATGCATTGTTTTTTGCCTCGGCCCAGTCTGGCACTGATCAGCCCAATAATGGCACTTACGTAAACACGTATTTCAGTGCCAGCCAACATGGCAGTGATGGGCGTCTGTTGTACGGTGATTCGGGGTTGGTCTGGACCGAAGTGGAAAAAGCTTTGCCAAGTGATGCACATGAACTCGTCATCGTTTTAGTGAATACGCCTTTGTATGGTGGTGCTGGTGGTGATCTTGCTTGGGCGTCTGCTGGTAATAGCTCAGCATCGGAG
Source organism: Undibacterium cyanobacteriorum (assembly GCF_031326225.1). Lineage (GTDB taxonomy): Bacteria > Pseudomonadota > Gammaproteobacteria > Burkholderiales > Burkholderiaceae_D > Undibacterium > Undibacterium cyanobacteriorum. The sequence continues at coordinate 393,676 of NZ_CP133720.1, forward strand.
TTAGCGCTGCATGAGATTGGACATAGCTTCGCTGGGTTACAAGATGAGTATGTAGACTCCGCAGTAGCGCCAAGTTTCCCTCTTAATGCGAGCGCTTTCCTTAACAGTGCGCACGTCACGGATTCATTGAGCCGCATTCCTTGGAGTGCGTGGTTAGGTTATAACGATGGCGAATTGGGGACGATTGGTACTTATCAGGGCGGTTACTATCGCGCGAATGGCGTATGGCGAGCCACCATCAATTCAAAGATGTTGTCGCTTGGGGTTCCTTTTAGCGCCCCTGAAAAAGAAGCGTTTGCCTTAAATTATTATTCTGCGATTGGTGACTATTTGTCAGTTGAATCGAGCATTCCAGGCATTTATCGCCCATTGACACCCAATAACGCTTTATTCAGTTTTGCTTGGGGCGCCACTGGAAAGAGCACCGTAACTACCAATGGTAGTTTTTTTGATGCTTATGCAGCGGGTTTGATGACCGGATCGAGTAGCATCAACCTCACTACGACAGATAACACTGGTCTCATTCGGAAGAACCTGAGTTCGACTCAGCAGAAAGAGAACATCGCCATTACCAGCACCATCAAACAAGTGGCTGATTTATCTTACACGGTGAGCAGCGCTGATAAATCATCGATCGTGCAAATGAATGCATCGGACAACATCGTAAGCTTAAGCAGCCAAACTGCGGCACAGAATATTTATCTCGACGGTGGTGCTGGTACGGATGCTTTGAAACTGCCATTGAAGTTAGCCGATACGCAGCACTTTAGTGTGGCGCAGATGGCGAACGGTACCTTGATCTTGGGTGAAAGCCTAGGTTTAACAATGGCGGCGCATGCGTTTGAGTCGATTCAATTTCAAGATTTCACGGTAAATCCCAATATTCACGTGAATGCAAAAGGATTGACTAAGGCTGATCTCAAGGTCCTGGAAGACTTGTATGTGGCGTATTTCAATCGAATTCCTGAAGCCGATGGTTTGAATTATTGGATCACGCAATACAAATCGGGAATGAGCCTCGATCAAATCGGCAATGCATTTTATCCCGCAGCGCTTTACTATTCGGACTTAACTGGGTATCGCGAAAACATGTCCAGCGCTGACTTTATCAACATTCTGTACAAAAATGCCTTAGGTCGTGCGGAGGGTGCCGACCCAGAAGGGCTTGCCTATTGGACTGATAAGCTCGATTCCGGCGCGGCGTCGCGGGGCACCATCGTCAGGGTTATTTTGGCATCAGCACACAGCTTTAAGGGCGACCCGACTTGGGGATGGGTTGCGGATTTGCTCGATAACAAAGTAGCGGTCGCGGATCAGTTCGCAGTGCAGTGGGGCTTAGGCTACGCGAGCAACGAAGCTTCAATTACGAACGGAATGAAGCTGGCGCAACTGGTGACGCCGACCGATGTGAGTGCGGCATTGCAGTTGATTGGTATCGCCGAGGGCCAAATTCAATTCATTTAGTCGTCAGCGAAAGATTTGTTGATCGCGATCGAAAAAATGAAAATTATTTTTCATTTTTGCGGGTCTTGTGATCCCTTCTATATGCCGGTTGATCCCGTAGAAATGCATGTCTGGGCTCACTTCGGTCACCTACTTTGAGCAAGAAAATTTTCATCGGGAAAGTTTATTTCAATCCGCGATAATTTTGCTTATGATTAAAATCAGCTTTACATAAAATTCACCAATCGCGATGGTGAAATCCGCCCATATACACTATTTGCTGACTTTAATTCGAGATAAATCGTCTTAAAACTAAATTCAATTTAGTGTTTTCAATATTTTCCGAAATAAATTTGTATCCATTTGGCAATGTCTAAAAGCCCTAGTTTTCTTAGGTTTTTTTGTTTAGTGAAAGCTGTTGTTTTTTAGTGATGAAGCTGCCGTAAAAATTGACACTAGAAGTCAGAAAATGATCTCATGCAAGCTGCATAGCTTTTTGGAATAGTTCAAATATATCGAAAATAAGGGACGTTCCACTTGGATGGAGTCGGATTGCGCGAACAATATTGAAAGGAAATTTTTAATTTTCTTGAAATGTTAACGTGACAACCAATCGATTATGAGTTTTGCAAAGCGGTGATCACACAGTGTTTTTTACTTATAAGGTGTCTCAATGAACAATAAATTTAATATGAAGCAAGTGCGTCGCTCAGCTATCGCTGTAGCGGTCGGCATGTGCTTCGCCTCCATGGCCTACGCGCAAAATGCTGACGGTACCATCTTCGGTCGTGCAAAGGCGAAAGAATCAGTTCAGGTTGTCAATACTGAAACTGGTGCTTCTCGTACGATTGAGGCCGATAAGGACGGTAGCTTTACATTCACTAAATTGCCAGTTGGTCGCTATAAAGTGACAACAGGCGGCAAAACACGTGAAGTATCTGTAGCGATCGGTTCTGGTACTGAAGTGAAGTTCGATGACGTCGCAACAGTGACTGTTACTGCATCACGCACACGTAACCCAATCGACGTTTCCAGCACAGAATCCAATACAGTTTTCTCTTTGGCTGAAATCCAAGCTTTGCCAGTGGGTCGTAACGCGACTGCTGTGTCCTTGTTGGCACCTGGTACAGTTGCTGGTGATGCAGCTTTCGGTAACTTGGCTTCCTTCTCCGGTGCATCTGTAGCGGAAAACGGTTACTACATCAACGGTTTTGACGTTACCAATATGCGTAACTTCACAAACTATTCTTCCTTGCCATTCGATGCGATTAGCCAACAGCAAATCAAGACCGGTGGTTATGGCGCGGAATTCGGACGCTCATTGGGCGGTGTTGTTAGTTTGTCTACGAAGCGTGGTACAAATACTTGGAAGGGTGGTGCTTCGGCATACATCACTCCTGGTTGGGCAAGTGCAAAAGGACAAACGGTTATCAATCGTGATCCTAACGCGAACTGGCCAGCAACGACTCTAGCAAATCCATCCTACACATTGTTCAGCCCATCACAGAACACATTTAAGAACTTGTCTTACAATGTGTACGCTGGTGGCCCAATTGTAAAAGATAAATTATTTGTCTTCGGTTTGTTGGAAGGCCGTAAAAACACCTCTGATACCTATGGTGGTTCCTCAAGTGGTACGGCAAGTGCGGAAACTCCGAATGGCATGATGAAGCTCGACTGGCAGATCAGCGATGATCACCGTTTGGAATTTACTGGTATTAGTAACAAACGCCGCACTAGCAACGTAACATATTTAAATCCAGACGATGAAAAATATGCGCTGCGTCATATCGGTGCTCCACAGAGAACTTCCACAGATACTGGCGGTGACGTTGAAATCCTCAAGTACACAGGCTACTTGACAGAAAACCTGACCTTAACAGCACAATACGGTCGATTGTATTCGTTGCAAGGCCGCCTCAACGATCCGGCGGATTACGGTGCAGACTGCCCAGCAGTGTACAGTCCAAGCCTCACACCATTGGGATGCTGGAATCCATTGCACTTCACAATTCGTGATTTGAAAGCCCCGGATGACTCTGATACACGTAAAGGCAAACGCGTTGACTTGGAATGGATCGTTGGCTCCCACACTATTCGTGCTGGCTACGATGCCCAGGATTTTATTTCGACACAAGCCGGTGTGACTTATTCTGGCGGATCTTACTTCCGTTATTTGAATATGCCAGCAAGCCGTAATATTAACGGTGTGGTTGGTGCAGGTACTCCTGGCAATGCTGAGTACGTTCGTCTTCGTGTTTACCAAGCGACTTCTGGTGAGTTCGTCGCAAAAAATGATGCGATGTACATCGAAGATAGCTGGAAAGTTGCGAAGAATGTGTTGTTGTATGGTGGTATTCGTTCCGAATCTTTCGACAACAAGACAGCTGACGGCATTAGTTTCGTGGACCGTAAAAACCAATTGGCTCCACGTTTCGGCGCAGCTTGGGACGTGAACGGCGACGCCTCAATGAAGGTTTATGGTAACTTCGGTCGTTACTACATCCCTGTGGCATCGAACACTAATATTCGTGCAACTCGCTCAGAATACCAAAGTGAAACTTACTATAACTTCGTAGGTAAGGATCCGAAGACTGGAGCGCCGCTCAATTTGGGTCCACAAATCGGTCAGGCGATTATTTCGGGTAGCTTGTCTTCCCCTAATCCAGGAACGATTGCCGATACGAAGTTGAAGCCAATGAACCAAGATGAGTACATTTTGGGTTTCCAAAAAGCACTCGCAAAAAATTGGTCTATGGGTGTGAAAGCCGTTTATCGTAAGGTGAACGATGGTATGGATGACTATTGTGCGACAACTGGCGTTGCAAAATGGGCAATGGATAACGGTTATAAAAACTTCGATCCACATTCCATGGCTTCGTGTATCTTGATGAATCCTGGTCGTCCATTGAACTTGATGATCGATGCGAATGATGATGGTAAGTTGGTTCAAGTAACTGTGCCGAACAGCTATTTGGGACTGGCTAAGTACGAACGTACATACAAAGCCTTGGAATTGTCCATGGAACGTCCATTTGACGGTAAATGGGGCTTGAGCGGTTCTTATGTTTACTCTGTAAACAAAGGTACAGCAGAAGGTTATGTACAGTCTGACTTGGGTCAAGAAGATGCGGGTATTACTCAAGACTTCGACTTCGGTTCCTTCACAGACGGCGCATACGGTACATTGCCTAACAACCGTACGCACGCTTTGAAGCTGTATGGTAACTATGCATTGAACGACAACTTCCGTTTGGGTGCAAACTTGACAGTCGCTTCTGGCCGTAGCACAAGCTGCATCGGTTATGTACCGACAACAGTACCTGATTACCTTGGCCCAGATGGCACAACAAACGGCGGTTCTGGTGCTTACACAAGCGCGTCCAGCTATTACTGCTTGAATGCACAAGGTACTTCTGTATTGGGTCACCGTGGTAACGGCCCAACTATGCCATGGACTAAGTCTTTAGACTTGAACATTGCATACATCTTGAAATTAGAAGGTGGTCGTACGTTGACGTTGCAGGCTAGCGTATTTAACGTGTTCAACTCTCAAACTATCACTATGGTTAATCAGATCCGTGATTACAGCCGTGCTGAAAGTAAGTTGCCTACAGGTAACAAGTTGAACCCTAACTATGGCTATCCAGCAGCATTCCAAGGTGCACGCTCTGCGAGTTTCTCTGCACGTTACGAGTTCTAATAGCTATCGAACTATCTAGTTCTCGAGTATGAAAACCCCCGCGTAAGCGGGGGTTTTCTTTTGGTCGCACCGTTCTATTTGCGGGGGTATTTTGTTCTTACTCGAACCTCGCTCGTATCAAAATCTTGTACTCAAATTGGATGTGTGCACTGAATCAGCAGACCCATTAATTGACGCTGGTTGATCAAGAGTCCAGAAGCTGCGGATGGGTTTGATTCCGACCCTGAACCAAGCGAATTGAAACACTCGTCACGGCGAAATTTGTTGGGCAGATCTTCTAGAGTGACAGCAAAAGGCTGGCGTATATGAGTGAGTAACTGATATGAGCCTAACGGCAGGTAAGTTAGCTTGAACATCCCTGAAAACAAGCTGGTGCCGCAAGTGTTGATTCTTGCGAGATGAACTTGGGACGCATCGCTTGCACTTCAGCTCTTATGACTTGCTTGATCGCCCCATTTCTTACCTGAAATACCGATGTCGAAGCATGTAGAATCTAAAACACTGGAAAGTGCTCGAATTCGGTCAGAACTGCGATGCTTGTACTTTGGTGCGTGAATAGATTGATTCTAATGATGTGTCGTTAAGTCTCATTAGATTGAATCGTGCTAAGTCTGATTGGTCAATCACATTACTAGCTATATTAGCTAACCTCATCATCAAGATCTTGGTCTTGTTCGTGATTGAATACACCCTTATCGGTTGCCCCTAGTAAGCGGCTCGTTAAAGTACCAGCGGTAATCGACCCACTCACATTGAGAGCAGTGCGTCCCATATCAATCAAGGGTTCGATTGAAATCAGCAAACCCGCCAGGGCGACTGGCAAGTTCAGTGACGATAACACGATCAAAGCGGCGAAGGTCGCGCCACCGCCAACACCAGCAACGCCGACCGAGCCTACAGCAATAATCGCTAACAAAGAGGCGAGGAAAGAAATCGACAAAGGATCGATGCCTTGCGTTGGCGCGATCATGAATGCCAACATTGCTGGGTAAATACCGCCGCAACCATTCTGTCCCATCGCTGCACCAAACGAGGCGGAAAAATTGGCGATCCCTTCAGGAATACCTAAGCGACGTGTCTGTGTTTTCACGTTCAAAGGAATCGAACCAGCGCTGGTGCGTGAGGTGAAGGCAAAGACTAATACCGGCACGATCTTGCGAGCATGCGTCAACGGATTCAAACCACAGGCAGCGACAATGCCGAGATGGACCAAGAACATCAAGATAATCGCACTGTAAGATGCGGCGACAAAGCTCAATAAATTGAGAATGTCTTGTTGATTTGACTTGGCTACTACTTGAACCATCAAGGCAAAAACACCGAATGGTGTGAGTCGTAAAATCAAGGTGACCAAACGCATGACGATGGTCTGCGCCACTTCAACAAAGTGGGCGAACGAGGAAAACATTTCCGGCTTCTTCTCCGCGATCCCGGTCGCAGAAATACCAATCAAGATAGAGAAAATGACGACCGCGATGGTCGAGGTTTTACGCGCACCCGTCATGTCCAAGAATGGGTTCTCGGGAATGAAGCTTAATATCATGTTGGGAATCGACAGGGTTTGCGCTTCCCCCAGTTTGCCGTTCAAATACACACCGCGCGCATTTTCTGCATCGCTGGCGTTCAAGCCAATCGCGGTCAAATGAAAACTGTGCGCCATCAAAATGCCGATACATGCGGCGATGACGGTGGTCGTGATTAAGGTGCCTATCGTGATCGAGGAAATCTTGCCGAGCGAGCTGACATCTTTCAGTTTCAAAATCGCGCCGATGATGGAGACCATAATCAAGGGAATCACCACCATTTGCAGTAACTTGACGTAGCCTGTACCAACCACATCGAGCCAAATATTAGTTTCCTTAATCACCTCAGAGCCGAGGCCATAGTGCCATTGAAAAGCGGCGCCGAGCACAATACCGAAACCAAGCGCTGAGAACACGCGTTTGGTGAAGGACCAATGCTGTTGCTGCATCCAATACAGGGCGCCTAGAAAAATCGCGGAAATCAAAAGATTGACGAGGATGCTGAAGTTCATCGGGATCGCTTTCGATGGCAAAAAGGAAAAGGGCATTCTAGCCCAAAAGCTCAGTCAACGGCATGTGCCGGAGACCTGAGCCGCAGATAGAAAATAGAAGTATGCAGATTGTTGGCGAACGCCAAATTTTATGCGTTGTTGGCACTCGCTTTTCGGGCAAAATCGATCAATTGTGTGAAGGCCTCGGCGAAGTACATTTCGTAGGTATCGCGTTCGACGAAACCAATATGCGGCGTCAACAAAACGTTCTCGCGATTCAATAGAGTGTAGTCGCGCGGCAAAGGTTCTGTTTCGAACACATCGAGTGCTGCAAATCCTGGGCGCCCAGCATCGAGCGCTTGCACTAAAGCGCCCTCAGCTATTAATTCAGCTCGACTCACATTGACCAAGAGCGCATCACTTTTCATGCGCGATAAATCATCAAAGCCAATCATGCCATGGCTTCGATCACTGAGACGCAAATGCAAGCTAATGATGTCGCTACTCTCAAAAAAGACTTCGCGACTAGCACACGCTTGCAAGCCATCAGCCACTGCTGCGGCACGGCTTTGCTCGCTGCCCCAAATTTGCACCTGCATGCCGAAGGCTTTGCCATAAGCCGCGACGAGCTTACCGATGCGGCCATAACCCCAAATGCCCAAAGTGCGGCCTTTGAGTACGCGGCCAATTCCATTCGCTTGCGGATACAGCGAAGCAGTTTGCCAAACGTGATCTTGTAGCAGACTAGTGTAATTCGTGATCTTGCGTGAACTCGCCATGATCAATGCCCACGCCAGTTCGGCTGGGGCGGTGGGATCACCCTTGCCGTCGACCACTGTAATCCCCAATTCCTTGGCGGCTTCCAGATCAATATTGCCAGCCAAGCGTCCGGTTTGGGCGATGAATTTGAGCTTGGGTAATTTGCTCAATAAAGCCCGGCTCAAAGTGGTTCGTTCGCGTATCAAGACCAAAGCATCAAACGGCGCAAGGCGAATCGCCAGCTGGCCGAGGCCTACGGCGCGGTTGTTAAACACTTTTACCTCATGATCGCGCAAAATTTGAAAGCAGTGCAAGTGGCGGACGGCATCTTGGTAGTCGTCGAGTATGGCAATCTTCATAGTGTAAGGTATTGAAGTGGTGTGCTAGATGTCGAAAAAACAATCGCAGATTATTTTCAAATTTGTTTTAACAGTGATAACAAATATGTCGCAAAATTAGGCGCTTTACGCCAGCTCGGTGTAGAATACGCTGCACGTAGCTTTTTGCTTTCGCTCCCGTGCTTCAGTGTTCCTTCCTCAAGTCCGGCCGCGAACCTGGATCTCAGACCTTCCTAACATCTCAGTCTGTCTTCCTATTATCCGACAGAAATGCCGCTAACGTGCCCGTCATGCTTGAGCTTTGCTCGCATACCCGCTCATCAGGCCCTTCCTGCCGTGCCGCTACACAGATTTTTTTATTGAAATGGCATTGGAGTTAGTATTATGAATCAACCTAGCATGCAAGGCGTTACGGCACTCAATGTGCCGGCGCACGTAAAGCATCAAAAACTCATTAACTGGGTCGCAGAAATGGTCGCCTTGACTAAGCCAGATAATGTGTATTGGTGCGATGGCACACAAGAAGAATACGATCGCTTGTGCGCGCAAATGGTGGCTGCTGGCACCATGAAAAAATTGAACGAAGCGAAGCGTCCAAATAGCTACCTCGCTTGTTCCGATCCTTCCGACGTGGCACGTGTCGAAGATCGCACTTATATCTGTTCCGAAAAACAAGAAGACGCCGGTCCAACCAATAACTGGATGGCACCAGCGGAAATGCGCGCGACTTTGCATCCTTTGTTTGATGGCTGCATGAAAGGTCGTACCATGTACGTGGTGCCTTTCTCTATGGGGCCTTTAGGCTCTCCTATCGCTCACATCGGCGTGGAATTGTCTGATTCTCCTTACGTGGCAGTCAACATGCGCATCATGACGCGCATGGGTAAAGCCGTGTTTGATGTCTTGGGTACAGACGGCGACTTCGTACCTTGCGTCCACACCGTTGGCGCACCTTTGGCAGCTGGCCAAAAAGACGTGGCATGGCCATGCAATAGCACGAAGTACATTGTGCATTATCCAGAAACACGCGAAATCTGGTCCTTCGGTTCTGGTTACGGTGGTAACGCTTTGTTGGGTAAAAAATGCTTCGCTTTGCGTATCGCTTCCACTATGGGCCGCGACCAAGGTTGGTTGGCAGAACATATGTTGATTCTCGGTGTTGAATCGCCAGAAGGCAAAAAACATTATGTGGCAGCTGCATTCCCATCGGCTTGCGGTAAAACGAATTTCGCGATGTTGATTCCAGCAATCAAAGGCTGGAAAGTGACAACGATCGGTGACGACATCGCTTGGATTAAACCAGGTAAAGATGGTCGTTTGTACGCGATCAACCCAGAGGCAGGTTATTTCGGCGTGGCACCAGGCACGAATACCGCAACCAATTCCAATTGCATGTCTTCTTTGACAGCGAATACGATCTTCACGAACGTCGCATTGACGGACGACGGTGACGTATGGTGGGAAGGTATGAGCAAAGAAGCGCCAGCTCATGCCATCGATTGGCAAGGTAAAGACTGGTCTCCAGAAATCGCTAAAGAAACTGGCCGCAAAGCAGCGCATCCAAACGCACGTTTCACGGTAGCGGCAACGCAAAATCCAGTGTTGGATCCAGCATGGGATGATCCAGCAGGTGTGCCAATTTCTGCCTTCATTTTCGGTGGCCGTCGTTCGACCACAGTGCCTTTGGTGACGGAAGCGCGTAACTGGGTTGAAGGCGTCTACATGGCAGCGACCATGGGTTCTGAAACCACTGCAGCTGCCGTGGGCCAACAAGGTGTAGTGCGTCGTGATCCATTCGCGATGTTGCCGTTCATGGGTTACAACATGAGCGACTATTTCCAACACTGGCTGAACATGGGTGAAAAAGTCAAAGCACTCGGCGGTAAACAACCTAACATCTACTGCGTGAACTGGTTCCGTACTGATGCCAATGGTAAGTTCGTCTGGCCAGGTTTTGGCGACAATATGCGTGTCTTGAAGTGGATGTTGGAGCGCATCGACGGCGCCACGACTGGCCAAGAAAACATCTTCGGTATCAGCCCAAAATTCGAGGACATCACATGGGATGGCTTGAACTTCACAGCTGAGCAATTTGAAATGATTACCTCGATCGATAAAGATGCGTGGAAAGCAGAACTCGAATTGCATACCGAGTTGTTTGATAAGTTGAAATACCGTTTGCCAGCAGAGCTGGAAGCCACTAAAGCCGCATTGGCACAACGTTTGGCATGATGTTTGACATGAAGTAGTCGCAAAGCACTAGCCTACCACCTTAGTGCAAACGCCAGCCCGATTCATCCGGCTGGCGTTTTTATTTTTTGAACGCGTATCGATTGCAAAAAAAGTTTTTGTTCACTTTTGCATCAAACTTGCGCATCAGTTCATCACAATCTTAATTTCTATTTATCGTCGTGTGCTCGAATCTGCACTAGCTTTGCGCAGTAGGCATGCTCTCCACGGTGCACAGTGGAGAGCATCCCTCAATTGGTGCATGTGGGGCGAAATAATGTTTAGTTGAGAGTTGACGATTGCCGCCTGAATGCGTGGTCGCGGGACTTGGCATACGAGCTAATCAGGCTACAATGGCAGCGTACTGATTTTTTTGCAGAGCCACCTATGAATTTCTTGACCTTAGATTTAAATCTCTTGCGCGTGTTTGACACCGTCATGGTCGAGCAAAATTTGACACGTGCCGCCGATAAATTGGCGATGACGCAGCCCGCTGTTTCGAATGCGATCAAGCGCCTACGCTATTCACTGAACGACGAACTTCTGATTCGTACTGCCTATGGCGTCAAACCGACGCCGCGTGCTGAAATCTTGTGGCCGGCGGTGCGTGAAGCTTTATCGACCTTGGAAGCGGCGATTGCACCGACCAGTTTCGACCCATCGAAAGCCGTCGCAACCTTCAGGATGGCGATGGCGGATTCCACTGCTGCATTGTGGATGCCGACCTTGATCACGGCCTTTGAGCGCGAAGCGCCGCATATGAATGCGCGTATGGTGCCGCTGACGACTCGTGATCCACGGCCACTCTTGATCCAAGCCGATATTGATATCGCCGTTGGTTTCTTCCCCGGCATTGTGGCGCAACTCTCAGGTGGACAAGGCGCATCACGTAGCCCGATTCGTCACGAGCGTTTGTATTCGGGGCATTATGTTTGCGTCATGAGCAAGAACCATCCTTTGGCCAATGAGGAACTCACGCTCGATAAATACTGCGCTGCGAATCATTGCTTAGTGAGTTTTTCGGGTCGTGCCCACGGTTTGATTGACGATGAATTATTGAAAATGGGCCGTGAGCGCCGCATTCTGCTGACGGTGAATCAATTCTTCACGGGCGGTAAGGTGGTGGCTAATTCAGACCTCATCACCGTGTTACCATTACACTTTATCGCCTCCACGGGCATGAGCGAATCTTTGGTGTGGAAAGAATTACCTTTCGAAACGCCTGACGTGCACGTGGATATGCTCTGGCATGAACGCGACGCTCGCAATCCAGCACATCGCTGGTTGCGCGAACACTTCGTGAATATGACGCACGAAATGTTTGCGCCTTTAGCTGATGTGAAGATGGGGGATTAGCGCGCCTGCCAAGCAAGAATTTCATCTTTTTGAAGTCGAGAATCTTATGTTCACTGGCATTGTGCAAGGCGTGGCTCGTATCGCCGAAATTCATGATAAACCGGGTTTGCGCACGATACGTTTGGCTTTCCCAGAGGGCTTTGCCACCGATCTCGCCATCGGTGCCAGTGTCGCCACCGATGGGGTGTGCTTGACCGTCACGGCTTTGCATGACAACGCAGCCGACTTCGACATCATGCAGCAAAGTTTGAATATCACGACCTTGGGTTCTTATCTTCAAGATGGCCAAGTCAACGTCGAACGCGCGGCCAAAGATGGTGCGGAAATCGGCGGCCATCCATTATCAGGTCACGTCGATTTTGTCGCTGAGATTGCGCAGATCCGTCAAACCGAAAACAACTATGTGCTGCGCTTCGCCGTACCACCCCAGTGGATGCGCTATATCTTCGCCAAAGGCTATATCGCCATCAATGGCGCGAGTTTGACGATCGCCGAAGCGAATCGCGACGAATCTTGGTTTGAGGTGTGGCTGATTCCGGAAACACTACGCATGACGGTGTTCGGACAGAAAAAAGTGGGCGATCAGGTCAATATCGAAATCGAAAGACAGACCCAAGTCGTGGTCGATACGGTGCGCAATCTGATGCAGGAAATGTTGGGGCCGTTGTTGCCCGCTTTAGAGGAAGTTTTAGAGCGTCAGGGTGCTAGCGCAGCTTTGCAGAAGTTACGTGGATGAATGCGGCGTCACGCGGTTGGTCTTGCGCATTGAGGCGACCGAATCAGCTAATTTGGCTTAATCCAATACACGCAGCGTCGGCCTTCGCTGAGCAAATGCTCTTGCCTTTGAACGATGACCTCATCACCAAGTGCCTTCTGAAAAACTTTTAACTCTGAGCGACAAAAGTTTTGGCATGCGGTCGCAGCAGCGCAAATGGGGCAGTGATTTTCGATCAGAAGAAAACCACCTTCATCGTGTGTGCTCAATTCCGCCATATAACCTTCTTCATTGCGCAATTGCGCGAGTGCTTTGGCTTTGGCGCGTAAGCTTTTGTAGCCGCTTAATTTGTCTTGATACAGCGCCAGACTTTGCTGCTCACGATTGGCAATCAGTTTGTTCAAGCCTTGCTCGCCAAAGAGTTCTCGCACTGAATTGATCAATTGCAGCGTGAGTTCATTGTGGCGATCTGGGAAGCGGGCGTGACCTGCCTCGGATAATTGCCAATAACGATTCGGGCGACCTTGTTTTTCGGCTTGTTCGTAATACTCGACCAAACCTAGTTCTAACCATTGCTCCAAATGACGACGTGCGCCCATCGAGCTGAGTTCGAGCATCTCACCCAGCGCTTGCGCAGTTAATGGGCCGCGCGTTTTGAGTGTGAACAGAATGCGATCGGCCGATTTCAAAATGCACTCTCCGCTGCTTCTGCCGCATCTTTCGCAGCCAGTTCTGCTTCCCAATGTCCGATGCGCCACGCTGCCCACATACTGAGCAAGGCACCCAATACCAAGATGATGCGCGTATCGATCAAGGTCAGTAAGGAGCCGAGCAAGGCAATCATAATATTGGCGAGGTAAAAGGTGGTCGAGATCAAGCCCATCACCGCACCTTGTCCGAGATGACCGAAGCGCTCTGAACACCAACTTGGCAAGACCGCGTTATACACCGCGTTCGGAAAACCGAAAGCGATAATCGCAGCAATGCCTATCCACGCATTACCGAGCCCTACTGCAGCGACGGCACTGGCTGCGCAAAATGCATGAAAGCGAATTCTTTCCAAAGGCGGGCGGCTACTCGGTTTGCCCGCCGCCAGTGAAGACAATGCCATCACACCGCACAGAGCAGCCGTGACCCAAGCGATGCCTTTTGAGTGGTAACCCGGCACTTCGACTAACCACAATGGAAAGAAGTCGTAAAAAGCGGTGACGCCGCTGGTATAGGCCAACTGAATGATGAAGAGTTGCTTGAGCTCCGGCACTTTTAGTAAGTTGAAGGAGTGCTTGGATTTCGCGACCTGCCACCATGAGGTGCTCAGATGCGATGGCCGTTCTTTCGGTAGCGCGATCGCCACCATGCCCGCGGTCATCAATAGCGCCACTGTCGCCACCCAAAAAGGTACGGTCACGCCCCATTGCAAAGTGATCCCCGCAATCAAAGGCCCAACTAACCAACCGCTATACACCGCACCATTGAGCCAGGCTAGTGCTTGCACCCGTACATCGCCTTCTAACTTGTCGGCCAACATCGCGCGAGCTACTGAAGCATTTCCTTCGAGGAGACCGGTGATGAAACGCGCCAAAATAAACAGGGGATAGTTTTGAATCACCAAGGACCACGCGGTAATCGCGTGCCCTACGGCAGCACCGATCGCACTGGTAAGTAAAACTGGACGACGGCCATAACGATCTGACATCGGGCCCAAAAGCGCAGTGCCAATCAGTAAACCAAGTGGATTGATGCTCAAAGCAATGCCAAATAATAACTTTGGTGGCAAGCCCAGAAAATGGTTGAGATTATTACTAGCATCTGCCGCGAATAGTGGCGGCAAAATAGGATAAGGCAAAGCGGCGCCGACCGTGGAAAGCAGCGCCAACAGGCAGGCTGCTGTGATCAGAAGTGGGTGTTTCATGGACGAAAATAGGGAGAGCTGCGAAGGCAATGCTTCACATCATAAATCTATAGAGTTATTAAGTAAACGTTTTTGTTTATTTATTGAATTGAAGATAAGGCTGAAATACGAAGCTCCACTTTGTTGCTCTTGACGTGGTAATCATGATGGAACAAGTCAGCGTTTAGATTTCGGCGTCGATTGACCCTGTAGCAAAAGGCCATACTTCGCCACTGACCCATACCTGGTTTTGTTGATCCATCCACGTCAATAACTTGCTGGGTCTATGCACGAATCGACCTTGTCGCCAGGTGATGCGTTCACTGATGTTCGCGAGGCCTTGATGGACTAGATATGCAAGTGCTGGGCCAATCGCGCTGCCGGTGGCGACATCCTCAACTTGGCCGAGGTTATCCCAGGTACGAATTTCTTTGTTCGTAATATCCACAACGAAAACAAATTTCGCACCGAGTTCGGTCAATTCTGATTCAAGACTGGTGCTGCAGATCTTGGTTCGCTCCAAAGCCGCAGGCGTGACTGGAAGAATGAGGTAGTCGAGCCCCGTCGAAATCACACGCGCTGGTAGTTCGGTAACGAGGTCTGTCTCGTATAAAGAAAGGCTGCGCAAGACTTTGCTTAGTGAGCTGCGTGCCAGAACAGGGCCGATCTGCGGCTTGCCTTGATTCATGGTGCATGAATAGTAGGTGCTTCTTTTCTCGTCCAACTTGGTCTGTCGTTGCTTCTCCAATTGCGTACTAAAGACCTCCACACTTCGTTCTTGTAGCCGAATTTGCCAACTCGCCTGTGGTTCATCGGCCTTGAAGATACGGTGCAAGACAGCCGCAGCGCCCAGCAAAGGGTGCCCCGCAAATGGTAGCTCTTCTTCGACCGTGAAGATCCGCGCCTCGGCACCGTTGGGATTGGCATGCATTAGGAAGATCGATTCAAATTGCCGCATTTCACGTGTGATCGCTTGCATGCGCTCGGCGTCCCAGTGTTCAGCTTGTGGAAAAACACTGAGGCCATTGCCGTTGAGGCTAGTGCTGGCAAAGACATCGACTTGGAAGTAATCGGGAGTGTTCATGCGATAAAAGAGAGGAAAGGCAGAAGTTGGAAATTATAGAGCATGTGCGGGACGCTACCGATCTTGCTGGTGGCAGCGTCCCGATTGGAAGTAAAACGAATGGCTTAAGAAAGCTTTGAGGAAATCTTGGAGATTATTTCTTCAAATATGCCAACGCCGCATCGAGTACCGTGTCTTTACCATTGCGATAGTCTTCAAGGCGCGGAATCACGTGCTTGTGCGGCTGTACGCCGACGCCGACGAATTCTTTACCATCAGGATACGTGTCTTTCTTGGTGCAGACGCGTGCGCTGCCGCCGCCAGGCAAGGTAAAACTCAATGGTTGTCCAGTGCTGCCGCCGGTCGCTTCACCGATGATGACACCGCGCTTCATCCAATCAAAAGCGACCGCAAAATCTTCTGCTGCTGAATACGTACGAGGTGAGGTCAATACGACGACCTTTCCTTTGAAATGGAATTGTCCATGAGCAGGGAACGACCATGCATTAAAGTTGAAGTTGCTGTCGGGGCGTCCCCAGGCGCGGTAGCTTGGTTTGTAATCACGTGTTTCAGCGTGGCTGCTGGAGGTGGCTTGATCGGTCAGTGTAGCAAGAACTTTGTATCCAACGGTGCTACTGCCGCCTCCGTTTTCACGTACGTCAAAAATGATAGCCTTCGCCTTGCTAATTTCTGCGAAGTTCTTGAGATATTCATTCGCGGCGGTGTCGTCGCCAAAAGAGTTCAGCGCGACATAAGCCACCTCGCCATCTAACATTTTCCAAGAGAAGGCGCCTGGTCTCTCGATACCTTGATTGCGTTTGCCGTAAGTGACACGTTCAACGCCGCTAACCCATGTCTTGCCTGTCGTGTCTTTAAATTCGACTTGCAGTCTGTCAGTCTTGCGTCCCATGAGGAATTGGCTGCCAAAAATACGACTATCAAGGTCCTGTGGTGTAGAAGCGCTGACGATTGGCGCGATGTGTTTGCGTGCCCAATCTTGCGCATTGACGCCGTTGACTCGACTGACTTCAACGCCACGAACGATGCCCTGTTCTCTGAGGGGGGCATCGGCCACGTCGGTGATGATGATCTTGCCTTCTATTAAACGTGTGCGAAATGGTGGTACTGTGAACTCGCTACTATACAGTTGATCCGGTGCGGCTATGTTAGTGTGGCCATCTTGTAAAAGCGCGCACATTTCCATCAAGATACGATAGTACTCGGCGGTGCTCGTGGCCGCTTTCACACGCGTTAAGTATTTCAAATACACCGCATCCCAGTCGAGTTTTTTCAATGTATCTGTGAAGATAAAGTTGTACTTCACCTCGGACCAAAATTTCGACAAACCGGCGACACGCTCCTCTTCACTTAATTGCTCAGCGAAAGGCGTTTTCCAAGCGCTAGAATCCCATAAGGCGGCTTGGATCTTGGCGGACTCTTTGACTCGTCCGATATACGATGCCCAGCGCGGGTCGGCGCGTAAGCTCTCCAGATCGGAATCAGTCTGGATATGGTCTAGTCTTGCATAGCCCGCTTCAAGTGAATGATCCAACCATTGAAAGGCGAGTTCAGTTTTCCCAGCAAGCGCGTAGGCGCAGGCCGCGTTATAAGCGAGACCGCCACCGTTTGGTATTACTTGATGTCCTTTGATCGCCAATTCAGCAGCTGCAAGATAATTTTTCTTCTCGATGGCTTCTTGTGATGCTTGGTCGAATTCTTGTGCCTGCTTTTGACGCTGTTCAAGTGAAAGAGTATTTGCACTTTGGGCAAAAGCCGGGTGTGGAATAACTGCGTTACCAATTAACAGACAATTCGACAAGGCAATGCTGATGGCGGATAGTTGAAATTTCATGGGAGTATTCTTTCGATGTTGTAATGGTGAAAGCATGAGGATCACCATCACAACTTCAGCAAAAATCATTCCATCAATTTCATCCCGATGGGAGCCGGATTGCTCCCTTCTATTGTTCAATTTTTGTTCGATTCCGAACACTAGAAGGGAGAGGATTGTTGATGAGTAAGAAAACTGTCCAGTATCGGACACTTCATTTGATCGAGCCTTTCATTACTTTCCAGGCATAGGATAGCTGGCCACACTCACATTGCCCGCCTTGTCGATTGCTTGTACACCAAAGAAATAGTTATCTTTGGATTTCCCTTTGATGCGATATTCGGTTACGTTGCCGACCTCAATACTTCCCTGCCACAGTGCAGAAGTCGTATCGCGCCAGACGATGCGATAACCGGCGAGATCGTGATCACGATTGGCATTCCAAGTCACCACGGTATCATTTTCTAGTTGCGCTGTTTTCATGATGGCATTGCTTGGGGCAGCTGGAGCTAAGGCGAGTGATGCCAGTGCCGCAGCATTTACACGCGCCACTTTGGCGGTGTAATCGAAGTCGACGAACTCAGGCAGATCGCCAAATTTCACACCGTTTTCGCTCCGCAAATCTTGGTGTTGGTGACGATAATCTTCGTTCGGCTCAGTGAAGCGCAGTGCCGCGAATCCGCGTTCCAAGAAAGGAATGTGATCGCCACCACGTAGATAACGATCACGGCGGTAGATGATGTTGACCTTGAAATCCTTCACATAACGCTCGCCAATTTCTTTGACGTGGCGAGCCAACTGGCGCGAAGGTGAATCGTTCTCGCCGCCGGTTGCGATCAGGTTTCGGTTCGCTTCGGAGTTCTCTTTCAGCGCGGGAATTCCTTCCGCGAAAAGGCGTACCGTTTTATTGTCAACGCTACCATCTTCGGCGCGTGAACTGCCGATAATGTCATTGGTGAACATGCCCGCGACATTCCAGTTATTCTCTTTGGCTTTTTGCGCCCAATGTGCCGCACCCAATAAGCCCTGCTCCTCGGCGGCCACCGCCATAAAGACGATGCTCGCGTCGAAATCGTATTGCGACATGACGCAAGCCATTTCCATGACTGCTGCGGTGCCAGAGGCATCATCGTTCGCTCCAGGCGCGTCGCTCTTGGCGTCCATTACATCGGTGACACGTGAGTCATAGTGGCCGCTGACTACGTACATTCGATCGGGATCGTTTTTGCCTTTGAGAGTGGCGACCACATTGACGATCTCCGTTGCGCGATTTAGGCGTCGACCTTCGGGCGCGACGTGGCTGTCAAATTGCACATCAAGGCGGCCTTTGCTACAGCTTTCAAGTTCGCTTTTGATCCAGCGTCGTGCCGCACCGATGCCACGGGTTTCTGATTCAGTCTCCGACATCGTGTGTCGCGTGCCGAAGCTGACCAGCTTTTTGACGTAGCTTTCGACCTTGGCGGTAGAAATTTGTTTTACGACATCGCGAATAATGGGATTGGTCGAAATGTCCGATTTGGTGGGTTTCTGCGAGGCGCTGATCTCCTTTGAATAGGCGCTGCCGGCAATGCTGAGCATCAAACTGAAATGGATAATGTGACCGCTCATGCTTTTAATTTTTGCCATTGCTTGTTCTCCCTTTGTTATCTTCAGTGTTGATTATTTTCAGTGCCGATTACTGAATCATGTTGTTCGGGTTTTCTTGCCTTTTGAGCGTCCCCGTCATGATTACTTGGATTTCTGCTCAATTTTTTATAGGGGCGCCCAAATAAGGCGCTTAGGCCCAAGAGCAAAAATGATGCTTGCAACCGGTTTTGTCGAGAGTAGACCGCAAAAATCCATTTAGATTCCCCATCCTTTTCGTTTATCATGGTGTTTGTCGAAAATTACACCTGTTTTACTTGCCATGAAATTGTCTTCTATTCTAGTTTCTTTGTTGTTTTGTGGAGTCGCATCGACTTCTTTCGCCCAAGTTCAAGCAAGCGCCGCATCCACTGATGCAAACCCGAATTTAGCGCTGTTGAACGGACCTGGGCCATTGCATGTACAAAAGTTGGTTTCCGTTGATACCCAAGTGGGGACAGGCGATGAAGTCAAAAATGGCGACGTGATTGAAGTCCATTACACTGGCTGGTTGTACAACAGTAAAGCACCGAATTTACGTGGCGCGAAATTTGACAGTTCGCGTGATTCTGGTACGCCATTGAATTTTATGGTCGGCGGTCGCCAAGTGATTCGCGGTTGGGATATAGGAGTAATCGGGATGAAAGTGGGCGGTAAACGGACGCTATTGATCCCCGCTTACCTAGGCTATAGCACACAGGGTTCAGGAAACATTCCTCCGAACGCACACCTGTATTTTGAAGTTGAACTGTTAGCGATTAAAAAATAAGTCAGCCGGCATTATTTGCGGCTCTTTTTTCGCTTTGCTGTACAAAGTTTTGCGCCTTGTTTTAGGGTGTAGCGAAGTACCGAGTATGAGCCGACATGAGTACATGCGATGCAGGGGCTGGGTTTGTCTTTGACGCAAATGAAGACTGCTATAGCGACGACAATTGACGAAATTTTTGGACCATCTTATGCTCAAAACACGAGATCGTTCATCTGCCGAATGAGAATACTATGACATTACGTATCATTGCCACTGGTGGCACTTTTGAAAAGCATTATGATGAATTGCAAGGCAAGCTTGGTTTCGCCGAAAGCCAATTGCCTGAAGTATTGAAACGCGCGCGTTTGACCTTGCCGGTTGAACTCGAAGTAGTTTCCTTGATTGATTCGCTGGACATGGTGGATCAAGATCGTTTGGATATTTTGGCGTCTTGTCAGAAAGCGCCTGAGAAAGCCATCATCATTATTCACGGTACCGACACCATGCGTGAAACGGCTGAAGTCATCGGTGCCGCTCAACTCGATAAGGCGATTGTGTTGACTGGGGCGATGATCCCTTACAAAGTCGATAACTCTGACGCGTTTTTTAATTTGGGGTTCGCGGTCGGTGTTGCGCAGCTATTAGCACCAGGTGTGTATGTCGCAATGAATGGACGCGTCTTCGCTTGGGATAATGTGCAAAAAGATCGTAGTGCAGGCGTGTTCGTTCCAAAAACAATGTGAGGTCGAAGCTATGAAACGTCTAGCCCTTTGGTTGATGTTTGCGAGTTTAAGCTTGTTAGCGGCATGCGATAAATTCCAAACGCCAGTACAGCCGCGTTTCGACGCGATGTATTTCTTCCAAACCGAAGACGTTTTAAAACAAAAGAAAGTTGATGTCGAACAGATGGCAATTTTCTCACGTCGTCTACAAAGTGCAGTAGCGGCTACCTTCAAAAAAGGACAAGTCAGTCGTTCGAGCGGTTATATCGTCGTTGCGGTAAGGTCAGACGGAGAGGTTGCTGCTTGGCTCGATATGGAACCTGTTTTGCATGAATATTACGATTATGAGATCCGCGAGGCTATAAAGAAAGTGCAGCCTTTTGCCGTGGAGCAGGGCATCGTTGTGTTTGCGATCAAAATGGCGGTGGAAACTCCGGTTCATACCAAGAAAGAGGTGCCTGAGCCTCCAGAGTTTGTGGAAGCACGCAAGAAACTTGAAGACCCAGATAATATCGAACAGCTGGTTCTCTCGATTTGGCCGCAAGACGAGTAAGTCACTCTTTGCTCTTGTTTGCCGCACCGGTTCGATCGCAATAACATGAACGTAAGCTGAGGGCACCACCGGTGCCCTCATTCATTTGGTCAATTCAATCCAGCTACTATGAAAATCTTGTATCTCGGCTACGTGTGGCCAGAGCCAGCTTCTTCGGCGGCTGGGGGGCGGACGCTCGAAATTGTGCGAGCCTTTCGGCATGCCGGTTGGCAAGTCCTGTATGCCAGTGCCGCGGCTTTATCGCCGCACCGCTTCCCATTGCATGACATCGGTATCGAAGAGCGAAGCATTCAGGTCAATGACGATGGTTTTGATGAGCTCTTGATCAGCTATCAACCGGACATAGTTGTGTTTGACCGATTCTTCACCGAAGAACAGTTTGGATGGAGAGTGGAGCGCCATTGTCCACAGGCACTCAAAGTGCTCGACACGTGTGATTTACATAGTTTGCGTGAAGCGCGTCAGCTGCTTTTGAAAACGCAATTGAGTCATCCGCACGCCATCTGGCAGGTACCGAGCCGACCACAAACGATCGCCAGCATGCGCTCGCTCGATACCACGCTGCGTGAGCTTGCAGCGATCTATCGATGCGATCTGAGTCTATTGATTTCTGATGTCGAATACGACATTTTGCTAGCCGACTTTGGGTTGCCCTCGCCCATCTTGCAGGTGAACCGTTTGCTCATGACAAAGGACGATTCTCGCGGTGTGCCTCAGTATGAAGAGCGACAAAATTTCATTAGTATCGGTAACTTTCGACATGAGCCGAATTGGGATGCTGTGCTTTGGTTAAAGCAGTCCATCTGGCCGGCCATTCGTGCACTTCTACCGCAAGCGCAGTTGCATGTTTATGGTGCCTACCCACCACCGAAAGCGACGCAATTACATCAAGCGCGTGAGGGCTTTCATGTGCTTGGATGGGCTGAAGATGCCCAAGCAGTCATGCGACAGGCTCGCGTGTGTTTGGCGCCCTTGCGCTTCGGGGCTGGCATCAAAGGAAAACTTGCTGATGCAATGTGTGCAGGCACGCCGAGCGTGACCACGAGTATCGGCGCGGAAGGGATGCAACTCGATTTGCCGTGGGGGGGCGCGATTGCTGACACGGTTGAAGAATTTGCCGATGCCGCAGTCGAACTCTATTACAATCCCGAACAATGGCAGGATGCGCAATTGAAAGGGCAGATCATTGCTGACCGTCTTTTTCAAGCAAGAAGCGATCGAGATTTATTGATTTCGACGATACAAAAATTGAAGGAAAATTTGACGCAGCATCGCGCGGGTAATTTTGTCGGCGCCATGCTGCGTCATCATAGTATGAAGAGCAGCCAGTACATGTCGCAATGGATTACATTGAAGAATCGTATCGCTCGGGAGAATTCTGATATTTGAACGTCGCTATCGAATGAATTGTGAGTGGCAGGCACGCGCAATTTATTCGTCGGGGGCAGGCGAGGTCAAAAAGAAATTATGGTCGTCACTTTCGCCCGACAAGAGCTCGTTGAGGCCTTCGATCGGCAAAGGTTTGGAATACAAATAACCTTGGAAAGTGAGGCAGTTGTGCTCAATCAAGAAACGTCGTTGGGCGACCGTTTCTACCCCTTCAGCAATCACATCGAGACCGAGATTGAGACCCAAGGAAATAATGGCGCGTACGATAGTCGCATCGCTTTCATCATCGTTGAGATCACGCACAAACGATTGGTCAATCTTGAGCTGATTCAGTGGTAATTTTTGTAGGTAAGCCAGCGACGAGTAACCGGTTCCAAAATCATCCATCGAGAACGCGATGCCGAGTTTACGTAATTGATGCATCTTCTCGGTGGTGGCATCGACATTATCGAGAATGGTTGATTCGGTTAGTTCAATTTTAAGTCGGCTTGGGTTGATGTTATGCAAGCGGACGATTTCTGTCACAGTCTCAACAAAGTTCGATTGTTGGAATTGCTTCGCACTCACGTTTACCGCCAGACTCAAATGCGCTGTCTTGGGATCACGACTCCATTTCTTCAACTGGCTACAGGCGGTTTCTAAGACCCAGGTGCCGATGGGAACGATGAGGCCGGTCTGTTCGGCCAGTGGAATAAACTCTAATGGGGAGATAAATCCACGATCTGGATGAATCCAACGTAGTAAGGCCTCCGCACCAACGATCTTGCCATCCGCATCGACTTGAATTTGGTAATACAGTTGGAACTGTTCCAAGGCGAGTGCCACGCGCAGGTTCGATTCCAACATCATTTTGACCACTAATACCGCTTGCATGGCAGGATCAAAGAAACGTACTGCATTACGACCCGAAGTCTTGGCTTCGTACATCGCCGTGTCGGCCCGTTTAAACAAATCTTTCACGGTGACGTCACCGCCTTGGAACAGGCACACACCGATACTGCCCGCACCGTGGTGGATGAAATCCATGATCTGATATGGTTCATTCAGTAGCACACGAATTTTTTCGGCGATGCGATCGGCTTGTCGCGCGGCCTCGTCGCGTTCCGGACTCAGTGCTTGTAAAACGACCACGAATTCATCGCCGCCAAGACGCGCTACAGTGTCGCTCTCACGAACACAGGTTTGTAAACGTTGGGCCACTTCAACCAAGAGTATATCGCCGGCGTCATGACCCCGCGTGTCATTCAAGGTTTTGAAATTATCTAAGTCAATAAACAGAATCGCACTATGGGCATCGTCACGTTGATTCATCGCGATGAGATGCTGCAAACGATCCATCAACAACCTGCGATTGGGGAGATGTGTCAGCGGATCATAAAACGCCAGATTGAGAATTTCATCTTCGTAACCTTTGTGGCGACTGATGTCGTTAAAGGAACCAATGTAGTGAGTGATATTGTCTTCATCATTGGCGACTGCCGTGAATGTAATCAGTTGGGGATACACTTCCCCGCTTTTACGCTCAGACCACAATTCACCCTGCCAAAAACGATGTTGTTCGAGGGCGTGGAGAATGCCACTGAAGAAGTTCTCGTCTTGTTGTTGATTGAGATGCCTTGGTAATTCTTCTCCAATCAGATCTTCCGGCGCGAAACCGCTAATGCGGGTATAGGCTTGGTTGATTTTTAAGATGCGCCATTGATTGTCGGTGACAAAAATACCCTCTTGCGATTCGAAGGTAATCGCAGCAATCCGCAGGTCTTCTTCGACCTTTTTGCGATCGGTAATGTCGCTGACGAAACAGTGCCAAAGGGTAGAACCATCGAGTTCCAGTTCAGGTAATGCGTCGAGGTAAAGCCACCGTATTTCCCCATCATGTCGATGAAAACGGAATTCAACTTGGTAGGGTGTTTGATTCTCAGTTGCGGCGGCCAAATTTTGTAGGAAGGATTTTTTGTCAGCCGGGTCGATACGTTTCACCAAACTATCGACTTGATTTTGAATATCCTTTTCCTTGACCTCAAAAATCGTTTCGATCGCCTCGCTGGCATACAACATGGTCGTACTGCCATCGCGTTTGAGACGGTATTGCATAATGAGACCCGGCAGGCGCGATGCGACTTTGTTGATGCGCTCGAACGCATCTTGTAACTTGGCCGTGACGTTTTGTCGCTCCGCTTGCAGCGCATTGACCACCAAAGCGGTAATCGCCATGGTACTCATGTAAAGCCACAGCACTAAAGAACTTTCGGAACGTTCGAGTGATTGGAATGGCCCCATGCCATAGGCAGTGGCAATCGCGGCAAAGGCTGACGAAGCAAACACGGTCAAGCTGCTGACTAGACCACCGAGTCGCATGGCGGCCCAGATCATGATGGCCATGGCGAAGAATGTCAGATGCAATAAGCTATTTTCAGAGTAGAAAATGAGCCAATGGGTGAGCGTGAAGATCAGTAGATAGAGGATCAGTTCTTTGCTTTGTGCATTGAACCTACGCACCTTTTGTTGGAGCGCCAGCAAAATGGGTGTGGCGAGGAAGACCCCGACGGTATCGGCGGCCCACCAACTCAACCAGGCAAAACTTAAATCAGGCAACTTACCCAGCTGCCACAAACACACACTGCCTAGCGTGGCAGGAATCGTCATACCAACCAAAGTGGCGACGACAAATTTAACGACGTCCCCTCGATGTACAAAGCCACCATCAAAATCGGCGCGTCGTAAGTCCCAGTGCACGACGAAGGGGCCGAGAGTGCTGCCGAGGGCCATAATCATCGCTAGGGTAATCGGTATATTGTTAGAGAGATTAAGCGCCAGTGCGCTGATAAAGATCGCTGGCGACATCATCCCGCCCCAACGAATCAAGGCTGCTGTGGCGATGCCAGCTGGTAGCCATATCAAAGCGATGCTTGGTGGTACATACGGGAACATGGTGCTGGTTTTGGCCAGTACACCATAGGCGATGCCCAACAAAATCCACCGCAGCACGATTGGTCGCGTGATAGCTGGAAAGTATCGTGAGCGTGGGTTTTGCATCAATGACGAGATCCTTGCATGAATGTGCTAGCTTGGCACATTATGCGGGAAACTGCCTTGAGAAAAAATGCTTTCAGGAAAAATTGTTGTGTAAATGACGTTTCTAGATCTCAATCTTAAGACCGAGAGAACAATGGTTTCCCCGATCGCTGACTTTCGTGGACCAAAAGTCAGCGATGACATCGTTTATTCACTTGCTTCTGCGTGGCGAGCTTGTCTTTTCGGCAAATTCTTCTGCTCCGAATGAGTCTTTTGATGACCCTTGTTGGCTTTCTTTTCTTGCATCACTTCCGGGCTTTGAACGTGGCGTGCGTCCCCTGCGTAATCTTTGCCAATGATCACTTGTACTTGATGTTGATCCATGCCGCGTTGCTCAACCAACCAGCGGGTCACGAGGTTGGCTAAACGGTCGAGTGCAATTTTATGAGTGGCACCGATCTGCACAAAAATCCAATCAGACAGTTCCATAAAGTTTTCGAAGGCTTGTTCAGCAAGAATGAGCTTGAGACTATTCTTGAAGCGTCCGGAGTTAGCGATCATGTCCCAAAAGCGGGCGAAGCGTACCAAACGCTGCATTTGCGTGAATGGAATATCTTGGTTGGCTAAGATCGTATAGGGAGGATATGGGTCATAGCGCATCTGGTAGTCATCAGTATGGCGAATGATGGGCGTGCCACGTAAGCGCTTGAGGATGCCAAACTGAATCTCGTGGGGACCAAGTGCGTATAACTGGTTAAAGCCTTGTGCGAAACTTTCTATCGTCTCGCCAGGCAAGCCTGCAATCAAATCGACATGTAAATGAGCGGTCGAATGCTCCACTAGCCAACGAATGTTATCGGCTGCTTTTTCGTTATTTTGTTTGCGACTAATACGGGCTTGTACTTCGGGGTTGAAACTCTGAATGCCAATCTCAAATTGCAAACAGCCATCAGGAAATTTGAGGATGCCTTCACGTAAAGCCTCGGGCAAATGATCTGGAACCACTTCGAAGTGGGCAAACACCGGATCCTCAGGATGCGCTTCTAACTTATCAAGAAAGAACTGCATGATCTTGAGGCTGGTTTTGATGTTGAGATTGAAGGTGCGATCCACGAATTTAAACAAGCGTGCTCCACGTGCGTGCAGACTCTCGAGCTCTTGTAAGAATTGGTCAATTTCAAACGGCCAAGCTGTTTTATCCAGGGCAGAGAGACAAAATTCACACTTAAATGGACAGCCTCGCGAAGCTTCAACATAGAGCGTACGATTTTTGATGTCGTCGTCGGTGTAATAGGCATACGGCAGCTTAATCTCACTCATAGGCGGCTGGAGACCCGCCTGTATCTTCATCAGAGGCTGCGGCCCGTGCAAGATTTGTCGACACAAATCGGGAAAACTCACATCGCCCCAACCGGTAATCACGTAATCGGCGTACCTGACGATTTCTTGTTCTTGCGTTTCATAGGAAACCTCAGGGCCACCAAGAACGATGACGACCTCTGGTGCAACCCTTTTGAGTTGCGCGACTAGTTTGCAGGTCTCCTCGACATTCCAAATATAAACACCGAAACCGATAATGAGTTTTTCTCCAACAACCTGATGCCGTAATAAACGTTCCAATAGATCAGTTGTTCGGGCTCCGATCACAAACTCGTCGATCGTGGTTTGTGCTTGCAATTCACCCATGTTGGCATAAAGGTAGCGCAAACCAAGTGATGCATGGGAATAGCGGGCGTTGAGAGTGGATAAAACAATAGTCATAAAGCAATTTGCAGCGTTCTTCTGAGGTACCGTATTGTACGCTGACTTGGTGCTTGCAGGCGCCAACGCTGACAAGCAATTGTAGCCATGCTTGAGCGCCAATTGGCGAAATCGATCAACTTTACGACACCGTTAACAGCGCCTTTTGAGTACTTGATTCCTCACTTTTGGCATTTCGTCGCATAGGCCTGTTCTTCCTTTTTGGGCTCACATAAAGTACAGCCATCGACACAGGTCGAGCGCCTCGAAAAGAGGGAAATATTAGGACCAAGATCTCATTCATCTTATTAACTATCAGGAGTTTAAAATGAAAACCATCAATATGATCGCCCTCGCCTTGGTAGCCGGTGTTGCTGGTATCGCTGCGACAGCAGGTGCAGTTCAACCAACAAAAGTGAGCAACACTGAAGCGACACAAGTGGTGACGATTAGCGCGAAACGTATGAACGAAGCCGAAAAACGTGCCTTCGATCTGCAAAGCTCTGGTTTCCAAACCGTCGTGATCAGCGCCAAACGTTTAACGCCAGAACAAAAGGCAGCGATCGATCGTCAAGATCGTGAATGGCAAGCAGCATCACAGAAATAAGCCGTCACCGATTTTGAGAAAGAATTTTATGATCACGCTAACGGCCTACACAAACGGCGAAGCGAGATGTCCTACTCAGCAATGAATGCTTGGGAAATCAAGGATAGAAATATTCGCTTCGCCCACCAAGAAAGACGAGAGGTCGAAGTGTTGTGAGATTCAACATCAAAGCATTTTCTTTCGACTCAAAGAGAATCATTTGATGTGAAATTTCAGTTCAAACGTACCGCGTGCTGCGCGTGAACCGCAGGGTACAATATGGTTTGAGTTATTTTAGTTCAGCCCCAAAGATCCGGTGCCGCCCAGCTTCTTTTGCCTTGTAGAGTTGTGCGTCGGCCAAGCTCATTAATGCATTGGCACTGGCATGGACGTTTTCGGGCTTGGTTCCTACTCCTAAGCTCACCGTGACATAAGGGGCGACTGATGAATCTGCGTGTTCAATTTGCTGGTCAATAATTTCTTTGCGTATTTGTTCTGCAAGTTGCATGGCGCCGGAAAAACCTGTCTCGGGCAACAGGCACACGAACTCTTCACCACCATAGCGTGCAATATGATCGCCCGGTCGCATCAGGCTAGTTCGTAGGCTGTGAGCCACTCTTCTTAAGCAGTCATCGCCCGCTTGATGACCGTATTTGTCGTTGTAGCGTTTGAAAAAATCCACATCAAGCATCACCAAACTCATCGCAGAATTGTTGCGCACTGCACGTCCGATCTCCGTCGTTAAATGTTCGTCAAAGTAACGCCGATTGTGGACACCAGTGAGACCGTCCAGATACGCCCAGCTCCGCAATAAATCAGATTGCGCCTTTAACATGAGATGTGTTTTGACACGGGCGCGGACAATCCTCGGATTGATCGGTTTGGAAATGAAATCGACCGCGCCAAGATCAAGCCCTTTCTCCTCGGCTGATTCATCGGTTTGCGCAGTGATAAAAATAATCGGAATATCTTTGGTGACCGTATTTCGTTTGAGAAGCTGGCAAACCTCATAGCCATCCATTTCAGGCATAATCAAATCGAGCAAAATCAAATCAGGGTGCTTGTTTTCGCAAAGCGCTAGCGCTTGCTTACCGCTGGTGGCCATGAGTACTTGATAATCTTGCGCCAGAATTTGATACATCACTTGAATGTTGGTTGGCTGATCATCCACCACTAACAAGCGCGGTTTGGCTTGCGAAGGAAAGTTGCCATCGTTGGCGATCATGGGATTAAAACCGGGCATAGTATTCACGATGGTAGACCTTCCATCAGATTCTTGACATAGTGTTGGGCGGATTCGAAATCGAGCTGCGTGATTGCATGTTCTAATGCATGTATTTGCGTACCGAGATGCTCTGCGTAGCGCTCATGAAGTGTCGACATGGTGGCGGTGGCAGCCATATCGGCGTTGGACAGTTGAGCAAGGAGAGTCACCAATATCTCGCGCAGTTGTGAAGGATTGAATTCTTGGTGACTTAGGGTCTTGCGATTGCCGCTATCGACCTCAAGATTTTCGCGTAGTTCATGGTATAACGCAGCGAGATGGTTCTCATGACGACTAAGCAGGCCGCAAATATCTTTAATCAAACCAAGATCTAGTCCAGTATCACGTTCGTGTTGCTGCAGTTGTTTTTCAAACTCTGCAAGTCTGTTTGCCAAGTTTGTAGCACCTAGCGTCGCAGCCAGTCCCTTAATGGTATGGAGTTGGCGCAAGATGGCTTCAAGCTGTTGTTGTGCAGCGGCGCTCTCTAGTTCAGCGATCGTACGTTGTAAATCATGAAGGAACATCTGTAGCATGCGTTGATACAAGGCGATCTTGCCGCCCAGGCGATTTAGAGCGGTTGGTACTTCAACCTCATATTTTCCTGCCAACGTAGTCACAAATTCTGGAATCGCAACCACTTCCGTACTCGGTTCAATGACATCGTTGTTTGAGCCAGCGTAGCGTAGGATGGTCTCCACCAAATTCGTTAGGTCGAAAGGTTTTCCAATATGATCATTGAGACCGGCACGCAGACATTCTTCTCGATCCGATTCCATGGCGTTGGCGGTCATCGCGATAATTGGTAAGCCGTGGCGCCCGAGGTCGTGGCGAATTTTTTGAGTGGCAGTATAGCCGTCCATCACCGGCATTTGTAAGTCCATTAAAACTAAGTGGTAATGATGCTTGTCGGCGGCGACTGCGTTTAGGGCTTCGAGTCCGTTGTTGGCGACGCTCACTAGCGCACCTTCTCCGCGCAGCAGCTCGGTCGCGACCTGTTGATTATTCTCATTGTCTTCGACCAAAAGAATGTGGATTCCCTGTAAACGTTGTGTTCGAAGCTCAGTCAGATCTTCAAGGAGATGGGGTTGATCTTCTAAAACATCGTCAATGGAACGTTTTAGTTGGAGACTAAAATAGAAGTGTGAACCTTGTCCGAGACTGCTTTCCAGTTTGAGTTCGCCGCCCATCATGTCGACCAATGCGTGACTAATGGAAATTCCTAGGCCGGTTCCGCCGTAGCGTCGTGTGGTTGATGCTTCTGCTTGGGTGAAGCCACTGAAAATGCGTTGATGGTTTTCTGGCGCGATACCGATACCTGTGTCGCGTACGGAAAAAAGTATCTTGACCCACTGCGAATTCAAATCGAGCAGCTTCAAAGAGATACTGACTTTGCCATGTTCGGTAAATTTAATCGCATTACTACCGAGGTTCGTTAACACTTGGCGCAAGCGCATCTCATCGCCGATCAAATGTTCTGGGAGTGCGGAGTCGACTGCGAGCTCAAAGCGTAAACTGGGCTTCAGTTTGTCGACTCCGAGGATGACCTGAAGATCATCCAATAACCCGCTTAAGGTAAAGGGATGGATGTCGAGGTACATCTTGCCAGATTCGACTTTGGAAATGTCCAAAATATTATTGAGAAGACTTAACAATGAACGTGCGGCGCCTTCAGTTTTCTTTGCATAGTCGGCTTGTTGGTCGCTTAATTCGGTGCGGCGCAATAGGCTCAGCATGCCGAGAATTGCATTCATCGGCGTACGAATTTCATGGCTCATATTGGCGAGGAAGGCCGACTTTGCTTGGTTTGCATCATCGGCAGCCTGCTTGGCTTGCCGCAGCGCTTCCTCAGCGCGGTATTGTAAAGTAATGTCTCGATTGATACCCGTCATGAGGATGGCGCGATCATGGTCATCGCGTTCGACGCTACCTGCTGCTTGAATATATCGAATCTCTTTGTTGCGAATCTGAATGCGGAAAATATGCGAATAGCTTTGGTGATCATCGATGGCTGCGCGCATTCTCTGCTCGACTTCGGCACGGTCATCGACATGAACAATGTCCATCCAGTAATCGGTCGAGAGTGGCGCTTGGCGAAGATGTTCTGGAATCGCGTAAATCTCGTACATGCGAGAATTCGCTTTGAATTCATTGTTGCTGAGATTCCAAGTCCAAATGCCGAGTTCCGCCACTTCAGCGGCCTTGGTTAACTGATCGCGCACCGCCAATAATTGTTGATTACTCCTTTGAATTTCAGCGTCCGCCTTCTTGCGGGCCGTGATATCCATTTGTGTTCCCGAAAACCACTCTGGCTTGCCGCGCTCTGTCATTGAGGCAATGCGTCCACGTGTAAGTACCCAAATCCAATGACCATCTTTGTGACGTATGCGGGTCTCACACTCGTAATAGGGCAGCTCATGTTCGAAGTGCTTCTGCATCAATGCTTTCGCCTTGGACAGGTCTTCGGGATGAGTCAAACGATCCCATGTATCCACCGTGATCGGAGCCAGTTCGTTGGTTTCGTAACCGGCTTGCTCTGACCAACGTTCATTGGTACGCATTTCTCCTGTTTGTACATTCCACTCCCAAGTTCCGACATTGGTACCTTCAATGATATTGGCTAAGGCCGAGCGTTGGCTCGCCAAGCGACTCGCCGCTTTTTTACTGGCGGTGATATCGGTCCGGATAGAAATGTATTTCTCGATCTGTCCTTGGGCGTTTTTGAAAGGCGCGATAAATGTATCGACCCAATACAGCGTGCCGGATTTATTCTTGTTGCAAACCTCTCCGCGCCAAGGCGTGCCAGAAGAGATTGTTCTCCACATATTGGCAAGGAAGTCCGGTGATTGAATCCCTGCAGCGACAATGCGATGACTTCCATCTAGTAGTTCTTCACGGGTGTAGCCGCTGATCCTGCAATAGGCTTGATTGACATCGATGATGCGTCCAGAATTGTCTGCTATCGAGACAATTGCATGCATATTCAAGGCGCTCAGTAGTGCGTCGCTTTCACGTAATGCCGCTTGTAATTTTTCTTCCGCGCGTTTGCTGTCAGAAATGTCAGTACGTATGGCGATGTAACGTTCAATCACGCCATCGCTATTTTTGAATGGCGCGATAAAAGTATCAACCCAGTAGAGTGAGCCATCTTTGGCACGATTACACACTTCGCCGCGCCATGGTGTTCCCTGCGAAATGCTGGTCCACATATCTTTCCAGAAATCGCTATGTTGTATGCCAGAGCGGCTGATTCTATGATTCTCACCGATCAACTCTTCGCGGGTATATCCGCTCTGTCGACAAAAGGCGTCATTCACATCAATGATGACACCGTTAGCATCTGTCACTGAGACAATCGCATGCATATCGAGGGTGCTGAGCAAGGCTTGATTGTCACGTAGTGCAGCATCTAAACGACCCTGCGTTTTTTCACCCCAAGTGAGTTGCAGTCGTAACAGCGCGGTGATTAGTCCACTGATCAGTGTCGCTGCGATAAAAAATAATATCGGTACATAGCGATTGCTGGTTTGTTCAAACTCGGGTGTGCTCAAAACTTCGAGCTGTAAATCTTTTCCTAGGACGGTGATTACGCGGGAGAATTGAAATAGAGAACTGCGTCTTAGGCTGGTGAAGCCAAGTTCAGGATGGGAGTCAAAACTAGCCACTTCTTTTTGGGTGTTGTGACCGATGTTACTAATACGATAGGTAAGGCCACTGCGATCGAATTGATTGAGTCGCGCGAGTAAGTCTTGCAACATGACTGGGGCATATACCAATCCAACCAATTGTTTCTTCCGACTGGCTGAATCGGTAGGTTTGCTATCGTTTTTGAAAATCGGGAGGAACACCATTACACTGGCTTTTTTGGTTTCTTTCGGCGGTGCATAAATCAGGTCGGTCATACTAGGCTTGCCAGAACTAATGGCGAGTTCAATCGCTGCGAGTCGGCGCGGATCAGAACCGAGATCAACGCCTGGTACAAAATGACTTTGAGATGGTGTTACAAAGTACTTTGCGAGATAGTGCTGAGTGTGTTTATCATTTCCAAAACTTTGGTAGCGGTATTCTCTTGAGACCAAATTCTTTTGTATTTGAACGTAATGATCGAGATCCGCGTCCTGAACTTCTTCCAAATATCCGATGCCACGTATGCCTTGAAATTCTGTCTCTAAATCGCGTCCTTTAATGGCGCTTTGAAATTGTTCGTGAGTGATGTTCTGGGAGATCGCGAAAAGGCTTTTGGTACCATTCAGTGCATACAGTGGCGTGGCGAAACGACGCTCAATTTCGAGCGCGATTTGATCGGCTTTATTGCGAAAGTCGAGCTCACGCTTACTCTGTAAGTTAAAGTTCAGCCACCATGTGCCGACCACTGCCAAGCACATGCTGAAAAGGAAGATCGCGATTGGTAAATAATTAGGAAAAAGCCAATCTCGATTGGTCCAGGGATTCTTCACTGAAGCCTCGCTGAGACAGAAGGACTTTAAGTATCACGGTCTTTTCAGAACGCCGTCAATAAAATATTTCTTTGCGGCAGCATTGTTGTGCCTCAAAATGCAACAATAGACGCCTGCTAGCATGGTACTGACGGGTATAATCCAGCCCTCGACGATGGCATCATTGACTGCTTCTGCACAGAATTGTTAGCGACTCGCCATCACTCTTACGAAAAGACCAATTTAAAGAAGCAAAATGAAACGCGAATTCGATATTTACGGCTTGGGCGCTGCTCTAGTCGACACGGAAATCACCCTGGTTGATGCCGACTTGCATCGCATGCAAGTCGAGAAAGGTGTGATGACCTTGGTCGATGAAGAACGTCAGCACCAATTGATGGCGCACTTGAGTGACCATTTGGTCGCATCCAAACGCGCCAGCGGTGGCTCAGCCGCGAATTCCATCATCGGTGCAAGTTACTTCGGATGTAAGAATTTCTATTCGTGTAAGGTCGCTGATGACGACAATGGGCGTTTTTACTTGCAAGACATGCGTGCGGCAGGTGTTTCGACGCCGACGATGTTAGGTCAAGAGGCTGGCATTACTGGCAAGTGTTTGGTGATGATTACTCCGGATGCGGAGAGAACCATGAACACTTTCCTTGGCATCAGTGGCGAGTTATCGGCCAACGAGATCGATTTTGACGCCATTGGGCGCTCGGAAATGGTGTATATCGAAGGCTATCTGGTGACCTCCCCGAGTGGTCGTG
This sequence comes from Undibacterium cyanobacteriorum, assembly GCF_031326225.1. Taxonomy (GTDB): domain Bacteria; phylum Pseudomonadota; class Gammaproteobacteria; order Burkholderiales; family Burkholderiaceae_D; genus Undibacterium; species Undibacterium cyanobacteriorum. The sequence goes on from NZ_CP133720.1 coordinate 427,861, forward strand.
CGGCGGCTATCAAAATGCGTGAACACGCGCGCAAAGTCGGTACACGCGTCGCCATTAGTTTGTCTGATCCAGCGATGGTGCAGTTTTTCCGTGACGGCTTGCTCGAAATGATAGGCGACGGTGTCGACATAATTTTCTGTAATCGCGATGAGGCCATGCAATTTGCTGGTGCTGATACGATCGACGCGGCATGTGCGCAGTTGCAACGTTTTGCGAATACTTTTGCAATCACATGTGGTGCTGAAGGTGCGGTTGTTTATGATGGGTTTAAACTGAGCAAGGTCGAAGCCCCTGAAGTCAAGGCGATTGATACCAATGGCGCAGGCGATATGTTCGCCGGAGCTTTCATGTATGGTCTAAGTCAAGGCTTGAGTTTTGAATTTGCTGGAAAGTTTGCCGCGACCGCGGCAGCCAAAGTGGTAACGCAGTACGGACCACGCCTGCGTCCTGAGCAGCATGAAGAATTAAAGCGTGGTTTCTTTTAGTAGAAAAATAGTGGCAATTTGGTAGCACATTAATCCTTGTTGATGCAGGAGTCATTGACCGAAATCTATGTCTTCTTCCTTCTCAAATCGCATGACAAGTTACTTCGCCGCACTGCTAGTGCTGGCGTTGGGTGTGTTATTTGTCTTGTGGTATCTCGGTTTCCCACAATTAGGTTTGAGTGGTGCCCGTAAGCAGAGCTTGGAAGCTGCCTTACGCGTTCTGGAGACGCGCGCGGACGTTCAGAGTCGTCTCATTGCGATTGAGTTAAAAGAACGCGCCGAAGATACCGCATTCGTTGCCGAGAACACCAAGTTGATCATGGCTACGGTCGCCCACCATGCGGGTGACTTGCTGCAAAAGCAAATTGAAATCATTGAAAAGACGCATCATAAGCGTTTTCGGCAGATTCTCATCGTTGATCTCGCAAGCCGCAGAATTCTTGCGAGCAGCCATCCCGAAGACCAAGGTAAGCCTGTTAGTGAGTTGGGTTTGGGAGAGCGTTTCGACCACCGCCACGGTGATCGTGCGTTAGAAAGTTGGAATGGGCGTGATGGTTCACGCGTACTAGCGATCACCAGTCCCGTAGTGATTTCTGCAGACTCCCAGTCACCATCAGCGCTCTTGATCGCTACGCTCGATCTGCAAGCGTTTTTGGAACAGAGCTTTCAATCGGATTTAAGAACGGTTGCAGACGGCGATACGACGCTGTTGTTCGATCAAGACGGTGAGCTCATTACCAGTTTTCCGAAAGTCGATCACAAGCAACATTTCTTTACGCCCAATCAGCCTGTTCTTGGTGGCTTTGAAGGAACGTTGGAGCAAACGAATCGGCTCGGTGAGAAACTGATCGTGGTGTATCGCAAGGTACAACTCGGCCCAGGTCAAACCTGGACTATGGTCAATTATTCGCGCAAGGATGTCGTCCTTGCTAAGCTTACTCAGCAAGCGAATATTTTGTTGGTAGCTGGTTTTTTGATCACGCTCATTTCGTTGGGTTTAATTTACTTGGCCTCGCGGCGCTTAACTTCAAGTCTGCAATCTCTCGCCACTACTGCACAGCGTTTGCAAGCAGGTCAATGGAATGTCCGTGCCACCGCTGATAGTAAAGAACCAAGTGAAATACGTTTGTTGACGTCGGCTTTCAATGACATGATTGAAGCGATTCAAAATTCAAATAAACACCTAGAGGAAACCATTTCACAACGTACCGAGGAGTTGAAACATTCTGAGGCAAGGCATTTAACCTTATTCAACACTACTGCCAGCGCAGTGATGGTACTTGACCATGAAACCATTATTGACTGTAACCCCGCCGCCATTGCAGTGTTCGGCGCCCATGATCGAGCCGATCTGATTGGACGACATCCATCTCAATTGTCACCAGTCAAACAAGCAAATGGTGACGATTCACGAATTCTGGCTAGTCAAAAAATTCAAGTAGCACAGGAATTTGGACAAGTTGCTTTTGAATGGCTGCATATGCGACTGCACAGCAATGAAGTGTTCGATGCCGAGGTCTTACTGAATCGAGTTGAACTCGACGGTAAAGTCCTGATACAAGGAACGATGCGAGACATTTCGGAGCGCAAGCGGGTCGAGGCTGCACTGCAAGCAAGTGAGGAACGGCATCGCACTTTGGTCGAATGGTCACCCGAGGGCATTAACGTCCATCGAAAAGGTCGCCTCATTTACGTGAACGCTGCGGCAATGCAAATGCTGGGGGCCGATAAGCCCGAGCAACTGCTTGGTAAATCGATCGCCGATATCATTCATCCTGATTACCACCACTTCTTGAAGAGCCGCGTCCGTAGTGTCGGTGAATTGGGAGCGCGCGACCAGAGTCATGATTTGAAATTCCTTCGTTTAGATGGACAGGTGATCGATGTTACTGCACAGGGTACCTTAATCGATTTCGACGGTGCACCGTCGGTCTACGTCGCTTGGCGCGATGTGACCGAGTTGAAACGCAGTGAGGAATCACGCAGGATTGCCGCGACGGCGTTTGAATCGCAAGAGGGTATGTTCGTGACCGATGCCCAATGGAATATCCTGCGTATCAATCAATCTTTCAGTCAGATCACGGGTTACCAATCGAGTGAGTTAGTCGGTAAACCGCCGCATTTCCTCGATGACGATTTCCGTAACGACGCGCTGTTTCAAGATATGAATCTCAGTATCGTTGAGCGCGGAGGTTGGCAAGGTGAAGTCGTCGATCGTCGTAAAGGTGGCGGCGAATTCCATGCGTGGATTAACATTTCGAGTGTGAAAGACGAGCAAGGTGTCATCACCCATTTCGTCGGCACTTTCAATGACATCACTTTGCGAAAAGTCGCGGAAGATGAGATTCGCAATTTGGCCTTCTACGACCCATTGACCCAGTTACCTAATCGTCGTTTGCTGATGGATAGGCTGGAACAAGCGTTGGCTTCAGGTAATCGACACAAGCGGAAAGGCGCCTTGTTGTTTATTGATCTCGATAACTTCAAGACCTTGAATGACACTTTAGGGCATGATCATGGAGACCTCTTGTTGCAACAGGTCGCCGAACGTTTAACGCGCTGCACGCGCGAGGGCGACACCGTGGCTCGACTGGGGGGCGATGAATTCGTGGTTATGCTTGAAGATCTCGAAGAGAACGCTTTCGATGCAGCGAATCAGGCGGAAGTTGTGGCGATCAAGATTTTGTCCGAGCTCAACCAAACTTATTGGCTCGGTGTCAACGAGCACCACAGTTCTCCAAGTATCGGCGTGACACTGTTTGGTGAGAAAGTGGAAACTCTTGCAGAACCGCTGAAACGCGCGGATTTGGCGATGTATCAAGCCAAGGCGGCGGGTCGTAATACGATTCGCTTCTTCGATCCGAAAATGCAGATTTTGGTATCGCAACGGGTGGCCTTGGAAGAAGACTTGCGCGATGCCATGTTGAATGAGCAGTTTGAGTTGTACTATCAAGCCCAGCTCACCGATGATGGCAAATTGTTTGGTGCTGAAGTTTTGATTCGCTGGAATCATCCAACGCGAGGCATGATTTCCCCTGCAGAATTTATTCCTCTCGCGGAGGAGACGGGACTGATTTCGATCCTCGGTTATTGGGTCTTGTACACGGCCACCAATCAACTGGCCAAATGGCGAGACCAAGCTGAGTTTAAGGATTTGGTGATTGCGGTCAATGTTAGTCCTAGTCAGTTCCATCAGAAGAATTTTGTTGAACAAGTGACTGACGCACTCGAACTGACGCAGGCCGATCCACAGCATTTGAAATTAGAGCTCACTGAAGGCTTCTCGATCGCCAATATGGAAGACGTGATCGCGAAGATGAATCGTTTGAAAGCCATCGGTGTTGGCTTCTCGCTCGACGATTTTGGTACAGGCTATTCGTCGCTCTCTTACCTGAAGCGCTTGCCGTTGGATCAATTGAAGATTGATCAAAGTTTTGTGCGCGATATTTTGGTCGATCCGAATGATGCTGCGATCTCGAAGATGGTGATTGTCCTCGCGGAGAGTCTCGGCCTTGCCGTGATTGCGGAAGGCGTAGAAACACCAGAGCAGCAAGCTTTCCTGGCGCAACAAGGCTGTCATGCTTACCAAGGCTATTTGTACAGCAAACCTCTTCCTTTAGCGCAATTCGAGCAATTTGCGCGTCGTTTGTTCCATTCGCATTCTTCTTGAGTAGACGAAAGGGCGCTGCCTAAGTAGATAAGTCGATAAGTAGAGACGGAACTTATTTAACTCCTGTAAGTCAAAAGTGCACTGACATTTCGCACCGCAGTGGTGCGTTCTCGGTTTGAACATGTGGTAGAGCCACAGACACAGGAGACATGATGCAACGACGTGACTTTCTAAATTTGGGTGGTGTCGCACTGGGCACCATTCTGTTACCAGCCTATGCCAAAGAGATAAGTGCTGAGGAGTTATTAAAACCAGTTTCAAACCAGTTTCGTAAAAGTCTTGCAGATACCGCATTAAATGCAGCCACGAGCGCCGGGGCTAGTTATTGCGATGTACGTATCGGTCGCTATCTTAATCAATTTATTTCAACGCGCGATCTCAATGTTGAGAACGTGGCCAATACCGAATCCGCTGGCGTGGGCATCCGTGTGATTGCCAAAGGCGCCTATGGTTTTTCTGCCACCAACGACATGTCGCCCGATGGTGTTGCTGCAGCAGCTCGACAAGCGGTTGCTATCGCCATCGCCAATTCAAAACTCCAGAGCGAACCAGTGCGTCTGGCTCCCAATAAAGGCGTCGGTGAAGTTAGTTGGGCCACGCCCATTAAGAAAGACTGGCGTACCGTGCCGATCAAAGAGAAAGTGGATCTCTTGATTGCTGCTAATAAGGCCGGTATGGAAGGTGGTGCGAACTTCATGCAATCAGTGATGTTCCAAGTTAATCAGCAGAAGTATTTTGCGTCGACCGATGGCTCCTATATCGATCAAGATGTACATCGTTTGTGGATGCCGATTTTCGCGACGGCGGTCGATCAGAAAACCAATAAATTCCGTACTCGCCAAGGCCTATCTTCGCCAGTCGGACGTGGTTACGAGTATCTCGACGCCCGCCCTGAAGATAAGGTCAAAGCCGCAGGTGGCGTGGCTACTCTGTACAAAAATTCCTATGACCTCATCGAAGATGCGCGAGCATGCGGTAAGAGCGCAAAGCAAAAATTGACAGCGAAATCGGTGGTGCCAGGGAAGTACGATTTGGTATTGAGCCCTGAACATCTGTGGTTGACGATTCATGAATCTGTCGGCCATCCAACCGAGCTTGATCGCGTTCTCGGCTATGAAGCGAATTATGCGGGTACGAGTTTTGCAACTCTCGATAAGTGGGAAACCAAGAAGTTTAAGTACGGTTCGCCACATGTGAATATCGTCGCCGATAAGCTGGTGCCAGGTTCTTTGGGTGCGGTTGGATACGACGACGAAGGTGTGAAGACGAAGCGATGGGACATTATCAAAGACGGTATTTTGGTGAACTACCAAGCCACCCGTGATCAAGTCCATATGATTGGTCAAAATGAATCGCACGGTTGTTCTTATGCGGATAACTGGAGCAGTGTCCAATTCCAACGCATGCCTAACATCTCTCTTGCAGCAGGCAAGAAAGCCATGACGCCAGATGAAATGGTGAAAGACGTCAAGAAGGGCATTTACATCGTTGGCGAGGGCTCTTTCTCGATTGACCAACAACGTTATAACTTCCAATTTGGTGGTCAAATGTTCTTCGAGATTAAGAACGGAAAAATCGGTGAGCAGCTCGAAGACGTCGCTTACCAATCGAACACGCAAGAGTTCTGGAATGCCTGCAGCGCCGTGTGTGACGATCGAGATTGGCGCATGGGCGGCTCCTTCTTTGATGGCAAAGGGCAACCGTCACAATCGAGTGCTGTGTCGCATGGATCTAGTACAGCGCGCTTCAATGGCATCAACGTCATCAACACCGCACGTAAAATTGGTTAAGGAAGCACGACTATGAAACAGTTAACTCAAGAAGATGCAAAACGCATCAGTGATAAAGTTTTGTCGTATTCGAAAGCGGATGAATGCACTGTCCAACTCAATGGTAACCGGACGGGCAATATTCGTTATGCGCGCAATGCGGTATCGACTTCGGGCGTAGTGGAAGATACTCAATTAGTGGTGGCAGTCGCCTTTGGCAAGAAGCAAGGTATTGCGACGATTAATGAGTTTGATGATAAATCATTGGAAAAGGTGGTGCGTCGTGCGGAAGATCTTGCACGTCTGGCGCCGGAGAATCCAGAGTTCATGTCCGCAGTCGAAAAACAAACATACAAAGCGACACCAACCTTCGTACAAAAGACGGCCGATATCGATCCTGAATTCCGTGCTCAAGTAGCAGCTTACTCGATTGAGGCATGTAAGAAAAAGAACTTGGTCGCGGCTGGTTTCTTTACGGATGTCAGTGCTTTCACCGCGGGCGCGAATTCCAATGGCGTGTTTGGTTATCAACGTGAAACGGGGCTCGATTTTACCTGTACCGTTCGTACGGAAGATGGTCGCGGGTCGGGATGGGTGAAGCGTTCGATTGGCGATGTGAATCGTTTTGACGCGCGCGAAGCGGCCGATGTGGCGATCGAAAAGGCCTTGCGTTCGGTTGATGCAAAAGCCTTGGAACCAGGACGATACACCGTCATTTTGGAACCCGCGGCGACTTCGGAATTGATCGGTGTCATGTTAGGGAGTTTTGATGCGCGCTCGGCCGATGAGGGACGCAGTTTCCTGTCGAAAAAAGGTGGAGGCAATCGTTTGGGGGAAAAGCTGTTCGATGAACAAGTGAACATTTGGGCGGATCCTTGGAACCCAGATGTGCCAGTATTGCCGTGGGATGGTTCGATGTTGCCGCGCGAGCGCGTTGACGTGATTAAAAATGGCCGCATTAACGCACTGGAATACTCGCGTTTCTGGGCACAGAAACAAAAAGTTGCGGCGCGTGCGGGGCATGGCAACATGATTATGGCGGGTACAGACAAATCGACGGAAGAACTGATCGCCAATACCAAGAAAGGCATTCTGGTGACGCGTACTTGGTATATCCGCATGGTGGACCCACAATCGGTTTTGCTGACTGGTTTGACACGCGATGGCACCTTCTATATCGAAAATGGCAAGATCATGTATCCGGTGAAAAACTTCCGCTTCAATGAGAGTCCAGTCACGATGTTGAATAATATCGAAGAAGTCGGCAAGCCGGTCGTTATTGCAGGCGACGAAGTCTCATATCAAATGCTGATTCCAGCAATGAAGGTGCGTGACTTTAATTTCACCTCATTGTCCGATGCGGTTTAATTTGGTCTTCGTAAGAACAGCAAAAAAAGGGATTGGGAAGTGTGAGGCGCTCATACTTCCTTATTCATTGAATGTTCATTGAAAGTTCATTGAATGTTCATTGAATATTCGTTGAATAAAGCTTGAACTTGTCATGCAGAGTTTCGGGGGAGTACATGGAAAGACGTGAATTTTTAAAGATTGGTGGTATCGCTGCGGGTGGTCTGATGATTCCAGTGTTCGGTAACGCAATTGCGGCCGAGGAACTCATGAACCCGATGGCGAAAGCCTTCAAAAAGAAGTTGGCCGACGCTGCTTTGAATGCGGCAACGCAGGCGGGCGCGAGCTACTGTGACGTACGTGTGGGGCGCTATGTGAATCAATTCATCACCACACGTGATACGCGCGTAGAAAATATCGTGAATAGCGAATCGATGGGCGTTGGGATTCGCGTGATTGCCGGCGGCGCATATGGGTTTGCCTCGACCAATCAAATGACGCCTGAGGCAATCGCAGCAACTGCTAAGCAAGCGGTCGCCATCGCGAAGGCGAACGCTAAGTTACAGAGTGAACCTTTGGTATTGGCGCCAGTGAAAGGTTTGGGTGAAGTGGCATGGGCGACGCCATTTACTAAGGATTGGCGCAAGGTCCCGGTCAAAGAGAAAGCCGAGATGTTGATTGCAGCCAATCGTGCAGGCCTCGAAGCTGGTGCTAGCTTTATGCAGTCGAACTTATTCCAGGTGAATCAAGAGAAATATTTTGCTTCAACCGATGGCTCCTACATTGATCAAGATATTCATCGCCTGTGGGCGCCGATGACGGCCACAGCGGTCGATAAAGCGACCAATAAATTCCGTAGTCGCGAAAGTTTATCGTCACCAGTGGGAATGGGTTTTGAGTTTTTCGATGCCAACCCGCAAGATAAAGTACAAGCAGCTGGTGGCGTGACCACACTCTATAAACGCTCGGTGGACTTGATCGAAGAAGCGCGCGAAAGTGGACGGCAAGCGCGTGAGAAATTGAGTGCCAAATCGATCGAGCCTGGCAAGTATGATTTGGTCTTGAGCCCAGAACATTTATTCCTGACGATTCATGAATCGGTCGGCCATCCGACCGAATTAGATCGTGTCTTGGGTTATGAAGCGAACTATGCGGGTACCAGTTTCGCGACGCTGGATAAATGGCGCTCTAAGAACTTTAAGTTTGGCGCAGAGCGAGTCAATTTCTTCGCTGATAAAACTACGCCCGGTTCGCTCGGAGCGGTAGGCTACGATGATGAAGGCGTGCCGTGCAAACGCTGGGATATTATTAAAGACGGCGTGCTCGTGAATTATCAAGCGACCCGCGATCAAGTGCATTTGATCGATCAAAATGAATCGCACGGATGTTCTTACGCCGATAGTTGGAGCAGCGTTCAATTCCAACGTATGCCGAACGTCTCTTTGGCGGCAGGCAAAGCAGCGTTAACGCCAGACGAAATGATCAAAGATGTGAAAAAAGGCATCTACATTTTGGGACGTGGTTCTTATTCCATCGACCAACAACGCTACAACTTCCAATTCGGTGGCCAACTCTTTTTCGAAATTAAGAACGGCAAAATTGTGGGGCCAGTGGAGGATGTTGCGTATCAATCCAACACGCAAGAATTTTGGAATAGTTGCAGTGCGATTTGTGATGAACGCGACTGGCGCATGGGCGGTTCTTTCTTCGATGGTAAAGGCCAGCCAAGTCAAGTCAGTGCCGTCTCACATGGTTCTAGTACCGCGCGCTTCAATGGTATCAATGTGATTAATACCGCACGTAAGATCGGCTGATCCTAAAGTGAATTCACGTGAGCTCAAATGAAGAGCTCTATGTAAATTATTCATGTATGTCGTTGTGGTTCACCTTTGAGAGATGCTTGCAAAAGGTAATCTGCTCCGCCTGAAGTGGCGCGATGGTGAAAAGAAAATACAAGGAAAAACAAATGATGCAGATGAGTCAAGAAGAAGCAAAACGAATTTGTGATCGCGTGATGGCATTGTCGCGCGCCGATGAATGCCGAGTCAGTATTCAAGGCACACGGGCTGGTAATATCCGCACTGCGCAAAATAGTGTATCGACTGCCGGCCTCAATCAAGATACGCAAATGTCGATCAGTGTCGCTTTTGGCAAGCGGCAAGGCACCACCACCATTAATGAGTTTGACGATAAGGCATTGGAGCGTGCGGTACGTCGTGCCGAAGACATTGCACGACTTGCGCCAGAAAATCCAGAGTTCATGCCTGCCGTTGGTAAGCAAGAGTTCCGTGCGTCGAACACGTATTTTAAAGAAACCGCCGCAATCGATCCTGAATATCGTGCGGAGGTCGCGGCTCAAAGTATCAGTTTGGCGAAAAAGAATAAGCTCATTACGGCGGGCTTTTTCCTCGACACTGTAGGCTTTGAGGTGATCGCTAATTCGAATGATGTGTTTGGCTATCAAGAGTCTACCAATCTCAGTTTTAGCTGTACTGCGAGGACGGAAGATGGGCGAGGTTCTGGTTGGGTCACACGTTCGGCGAACGATGTTCGTTTATTCGATCCGCGTGAAGCCTCTGAAGTCGCAATTGAAAAAGCACTGCGTTCAGTCGATGCAAAAGCATTGGAGCCAGGCCGCTACACCGTGGTACTCGAACCTGCGGCCTCCTCTGATATTTTGAGTTTTATGTTCAATGCCTTCGATGCGCGATCGGCCGATGAAGGTCGCAGCTTCCTCTCGAAAAAAGGAGGCGGCAATCGCTTGGGCGAAAAAATGTTTGATGAACAAGTCAATATTTGGACCGACCCTTGGAATGCGGATGCGCCAGTAGTGCCTTGGGATGGTGGTTCGATGCTGCCTCGTGAAAAGATGGCCATGGTGAAAAACGGCAAGATTGAATCGCTCCAATATTCTCAGTTCTGGGCCAAGAAGCAAGGCGTCGCTGCGAAGGGACGCGCTGGCAACACGATCATGGCTGGCGGTGATAAAAGCACCGAGGAGTTGATCGCTTCGACCAAGAAAGGGATCTTGGTAACACGTACTTGGTATATCCGTTCGGTTGATCCGCAATCGCTGTTGGTGACCGGCCTGACCCGCGATGGTACTTTCTACATCGAAAACGGCAAGATCAAGCACCCGATCAAGAATTTCCGTTTCAATGAGAGTCCAGTGACGATGTTGAACAACATCGAGGATTTAGGGAAGACGCAAGTCTTTGGCGATGGTCGGAAGATGGTGGTGCCAGCAATGAAATTACGTGACTTTAACTTCACTTCCTTGTCTGACGCGGTATAGAGCCAGGACGTCGAAACGATAGAGTGCGAGCGAGGCTGCTGGAAAACTCACCGAAGGTCTGAATTCATATGACTGAGGTGTGGCAGCCAAGCTCGCACAACGCAGCCAAATGCTCGCGAGTTGACGCCAATACAGAATTTGCGCATGAGTTCCTACGATTTTTACTTCACACGATTGATCTACGATTCCGGAGATTGGGACGTCGATATTCGCATGCCGAGTAATGTTCTGAATTCTTTAGTGGAGTACACCACTTTACGGGTCGATACGGTAGAACGCGTCGTGGCGCTGTCCGATCCCAAAATGCTGGAGGCGCCATTTTGCTATCTAGCAGGACATAAATTGGTGCAATTTAATCCGCAAGAGAGACGCAATTTAGAGCGTTATATTCGTGGTGGTGGATTTTTATTTGTCGATGACTGCAATCACGACATTGACGGGATTTTCGCGAAATCTTTTGAAGCAGAGATGATGAAAATTTTTGGTCTCAAAGCTCTCAAGAAAATCCCCAACACCCATCCGCTGTATTCATGTTTCTTCAAATTTGATGGACCGCCCAATACAAGTGTTGAGCTCAATGGTTGGGGGGATGACTTAGTACACGACTACTTGAAGGCGATTGAAGTGAATGGCCGTGTCCGTCTTTTGTATAGCAATAAAGATTATGGTTGCGAGTGGGATTACGACTTTCGTAATAAACGATTTCTAGCCGTCGACAATACACGCTTCGCGGTCAATATTATTCAATACGCACTTGGTGCGTAGATGAGAGGAGTTTGAGGTGCACACCAGTTGGAATGAAGCAGAAATTGCGAGCTTACATGAGAAATTAGCTGCCTTACGCGCAAGTATGGGGCAAGTCATTGTGGGGCAGAAAGACGTGATCGAGTCACTGCTGATCTGTTTGATCTCTGGCAGCCATGCTTTACTTGAAGGTGTGCCCGGCTTAGGTAAGACCTTGTTAGTGAAATCATTGGCGCAAGCGACCGATTTGCAATTCCGTCGCGTCCAATTTACGCCAGACTTGATGCCCTCTGATATCGTTGGTACCGAGATCTTAGAAGAAGATTTGACGACGCGCCAACGTGTGTTTCGTTTTCAAGCGGGCCCTGTATTTACGCAAGTCTTGTTGGCCGATGAAATTAACCGCGCGCCGCCCAAGACGCAATCGGCTTTGCTCGAGGCGATGCAAGAACGGAGTGTCACTTTTGCAGGACAAACGCATCGTTTGCCGAATCCTTTTTTCGTGTTAGCCACGCAAAATCCGATTGAGCAAGCGGGTACTTATCCTTTGCCCGAGGCGCAATTAGATCGTTTCTTATTGCGAATCGATGTTGGGTACCCGACTGAAGCAGAAGAAATTGATATGGTGGCTCGCACCACGCACGCCGGTTTAGCCGAGGCCACGCCAGCGATGGATGTCACTAGCTTGTTGCGTCTGCAAACTTTAGTGCGTGAAACAGAGATCGGTGATCATCTGTTGCGCTATGCAACGCGATTGATTCGTGCAACACGACCACAGGATAGCGCGGTCGAACGAGTGCGCAAACAAGTTGCCTGGGGTGCGGGGCCGCGTGCCGGCCAAGCCTTAGTGTTAGCAGCCAAAGCGCGTGCTTGTTTATATGGCCGTTTAGCCGTGACACGCGAAGATATTGCGGCGATGCTCCTTCCGGTGTTGGCACATCGCGTCTTGCGTAACTTTGAGGCAGAAGCTGATGGTGTGGCGATTGCGGATATCTTGCAAGCGATTACGGCTCAAATTCATATCGAATAAGTCTCATGCACGACCTCCCCACCTTGCTGGCTCACAGCAAAGATCTTGACCTCATTGTTCGTCACGTGTTGGCGGGCTTAGGGCATGGTTTGCACGCCGGTCGTGAACGCGGTGCGGGTGTGGAATTTTCCGAATATCGCGCCTATGCGCCTGGGGACGAGTGGCGCCGTGTTGATTGGAAGCTGTTGGCGCGTAATGATCGTTATTATGTACGTGAGGCGGAACGCGATAGCCATGTTGCCGTATGGTTTTGGTTGGACGCCAGTGCGTCGATGGCGGAGACTTCCTACCAAGCGCATGCGCAGGGCTATAGCAAATTGGACTATGCACGCGTAGTGTTGGCGTGCCTTGCGGCGATCGCGCAGCGCCAAGGTGATGCATTTGGTCTCATGATTGCGAGCGATGGCGGTATACAAATGACGCCGGTAGCACGAGGACCACGTCAGTTCCAGCGAGTGGTGGCGCGTGCTCAAAAAGCGCAGGCGCGTGGTTCTTTACCTAATGCCGAGACCCTTGCCGCGCATTTGCATTTTGCGCGAGCGCCGAGTCTTTTATTTTGTATCACGGATGCTTTAGATTGGCCTTCGGCACAGAGTGAGAGTTTAATGCGCTTGCGTCGTATGCAACATGATGTTCGCATCTTGTGCTTGCAAACCGAAGCGGAAAAAGAAGCCAATTTTGCACGCGACCGAAATTATGTTGACCCAGAACATCCGACTCGCTGGGTCGCTTGGCGCGATGTCGATCGCCAAGCTTATCTAGCGAATGCGCAAAAACACTTTTCGCAGGTGGCGAGCGATTGCCGTAGTGCCGATATTCCCTATTGGCAGTCTACGATTGAAGAGAGCCCCGCTAGTTGTTTGCGTTCCTTTTTACGTCAGGCGAGGCGCTAATGTTCACGCTGAATGCGCTCTTTACGTGGTGGTGGCTGGCCTTACCTACTGTGTTGTTACCCTTGTGGTGGCATCGCCAACGGCAGAAGCAGCAACAAGTTTTTCCTTTAGCCAGTGCACAGTTTTTGCCAAATGCAGAACCGCAAACAGTGCAAGTATGGCGTTGGCGCGAGCTCATTCTCTTGTTGTTACGCCTGGCTATGCTGCTTTGTTTGATCGCACTCTTGGCGCAGTTCATCCGCGGGCAGCGTGGAGATACCGTGTTTGTCTCTAAAAAAGCAAACCCAACTTGGATTGCAGCGCAGCTAGCACAGCTCAATCAGCTCAGGCAGCAATCGAAGTCTCTTGAGGTATTAGAGTATTGCGAGCACGCGCCTTGCGATATTCAAACGGATTCCATTTTCGCTTGGTTGGAACAGCATCAAGCTCAGTGGCAGGATTCGAGTCGTTGGTACTTACTCGCCGCCGAAGCAGAATTATCCATGCCAGCCCAGGCACCGCGTTTCACGCCAGCGTTCGAATTGCGCATCGCACCTCAGTTGGATGGGAATAAGGGCAAGGTTCCTGCTTCGCCCGCGCAGACAATCGCTGTTTATTTGAATACGCCACGAGCAGATGATTGGCGCAAATGGTTTCAAGTTTTTGAAGTCAGCTCTCAGGGACAATTGCATTTTGTGCTTGAGGAGACCATGCCCTCTAAAGTGCAATTGATTGTGTGGGAACGAGATTCTGCACCAGAGGAAGGGCTCAAAGCGCCTCTGTGGTGGACCACCAATCCGTCGCTGCAGCAAGGTGCGCAAACAGCATCACATCGTTCCAGCGCTGTCGCCTTGTCCCCTCAAACGCCATTACCGCAAGGCGGTAATGGTTCGGCGTCGTTCAAACAATTTGAAACCGCACGTGGCCGGGTGTGGTTCGCAGATCAGCGTGATTGGCCTCTGCATTCCGATGATAGTCTCGCCGCTTGGCGCTTATTCGAGGCGTGGCGCGCCAGTCAGACCACTTTCATGCCCCCGCCCGCTGTTTCCTATCAAAGTCCTGCGATGAAGGATGTGCAGAAACAAGGACCGAATGTCACACATTTCAATTCACCCACGACGCAGCAATTCAGTCCTCGCCCAGCTTGGGAAGTTGGTAAGAGCTTGCGCAGTGAATGCGAAACGATACTGCTGAGTCTATTTGTGTTGTTCTTCTTATGTGAGCGAGTATTGCATCATGCCAAACGCAAAGCATAAGCTTCTTGAACATTTCCGTTCACAACTCTTCGGTGCGGTTCTGTTGCATCGTGCACCCTTATGGGCTGCGGCTTGGGTGCCGTGGCTCACCTTATTTTCTGTGCGAGGTGAGTGGCGCGTAGTCGTGCTGACGTGTGTTTTGCCGCTCACATTGGTTGTGCTTGAAACGCTGTATTGGCGCCGCAGTATTGCGCAAAAAATGTGGCAATGGCTGAATCATGCTAGTCCGAGTATGGAAGACAGCAGTCAGTTGTTGCAAGAGGCTCGCAGCCCCATCGCTCGCCTGCAACAAGATAGAATTCTGCAACGTTTGGAACGCGAGAGCGACGCGGGACTGCCACAGCAAATTGCCTTGCGTTTCGCCACCGCTGGTTCTCTTTATTGGTGGAGTTTGTTCCTCAATGCCGTGCTCGTCCTGATCCTATTCTTTGCTTGGCCATGGGGCGCCGCTGAGAATTCAACTTCAGTGCACCCGACCAAAGCCACCGCTGCCACCACGCTGAATCGAATCGTTGTGAGTCGACTGCAGCTTCATATCCAAGCGCCAACTTACACTGGGGCGGCCACATTGGATACAGAGCCGAAGGATCTCGAAGTCTTAGAGCAGAGTGAAGTGAGGTGGTGCGTGCGTCTTCGTGGAGCGACCCAGGAGTCTGTATATGAAGATTTTCTCAAAGCGCACCCTCTTAATTTGAGCAACGGCGATACCTTGCAGTGGCAGCTTGCGAATTCAGTTTCTCAGGCAGGACTTGAACAAGGCTCTTCGATGTATTGTGCTAAGTGGACCGCTACTGAATCTATCTTTTGGTCTTGGCAAGATGGTGAGGCCGATGTAAAAAATGGTGCAGGAAAAGTTGGTGAATCGGGCAATCGTTGGACCATTAAAATCAAATTCGATAGCGCGCCTCAAATTCTGATTGAGCAACCACAGGAAATGTTGCAGGTCCTTAGCGCTTCGGCCAAAGAAGTCACCACGCTCATCACGGTGCGTGACGACTACCGAGTTCAAAATGCACAACTTCATATGACCTTGGCACGCGGTAGTGGTGAGAACATTCGATTTAGTGATCGTGAAGTACCGATTCCACAGGGACAGGATCCTAAAGTACGTCAATGGAAGCGCAGTTGGAGCCTGCAGGAGCTGGGAATGGAAGTGGGGGATGAGTTGTATTTCTTTGTACGCGCCAGCGACAATGCACAACCTGCACCGCACCAAACTACTTCGCCGACTTATACCTTAAGAATGCCGAGCCCTGAAGCCAAGGAAGAAGCGAGTTCGGTGTTGCCTATTTTGGCGAAACCCGAGTCCTTACGGAGTCAACGGCAAATCATTATTGATACCGAAACTTTGCTAGCGGATCTCAAAGCAAATCCTCGTATCAACCCAGCGGTGATCCGTTCGCGTAGTGAAACGATTGCGAACGACCAAGCTGCGTTACGCCGTCGTTATGGTAAATTTTTAGGCGAGGAATCAAGTCTGTTTGGTGATGAAGAACATCACGAGGATGATGGTCATGCACATGGTGGTGAGGCACAGAGTGCTCCGGGTAGGGCAGTGG
Source organism: Undibacterium cyanobacteriorum (assembly GCF_031326225.1). Taxonomy (GTDB): domain Bacteria; phylum Pseudomonadota; class Gammaproteobacteria; order Burkholderiales; family Burkholderiaceae_D; genus Undibacterium; species Undibacterium cyanobacteriorum. The sequence continues at coordinate 443,888 of NZ_CP133720.1, forward strand.
ATATGGCAGCGATGTATGGGCATGCGCACGACCAGGCGGAAAATGCCACCTTGTTCGATGAGGCCACTAAGACAATCTTACGCCAAGTATTGGCCGCTATGTGGGATGCAGAAAAAGCCTTACGGGCGATTACGCCAGCAAGTGCTTTAGTGCCGGAGAACAAAGCACTAGAAGGTATCAAACGCTTACAGCAAGCTGACCGCATCTACTTACATAAGGCGGCTTTCACACCGCCGGCCATCAAGGAAGAAAAACGTTTGAGTGGCGATGCTCTCGAAGCGCGCAACTGGAAAGCGCAGCAAGATCAAAACGAGAAGAGAATACCCGTCGAAATTTCACTACTGATGGAGCGTTTGGCAAACCAACACCCTTTACCTGTTGATTGGAAAACCCAAGCGCGTGCCTGGATTACTCAAGGCATTCCACAAGATGATCAGCGCTTAGCCGCATTGGCTGCGGTGCAAGATGTGAGTGAAGGGTGTCAGAGTTGTCAACAGACATTACGGGCTTGGTTGAGGCAAGCAACCCCTGCAGCAAGTTTATATTTACAAGCGCCGAGTTCTACTGATACCTCAGCTTGGACGGCGAGCCGCGAGCATCATCAAACCGATCAACGAGCATCTGCTAATCCACGCTTTCAGAAAGCCTGGCGCGCTGCAGGAATGAAAGAGCCTCGTTCTGAACAAAGTTCGAAGAGGTAACGATGAATCCAACACAGCTCCTAGCAAGTGGCGCGGTCGTCGTTGTCGGTGCATGGTCCGCACTGCAGTATTGGCGGCAGGGACGCAAGCTTTCGGTGTTTCTCGTCATGAATCTCACTGTCGCCATCGTTGCATTACTGTGCTGGGATTCAATCACTACCCAGTTGCGTGCACCGCTGCAAGCGATGTGGAAGTCGAGCGGGCAGCATACTAGTGTCGACTGGGATAGTGATCAGCAGTCTTACCTCAGTTCCACCATGTTAAAACAATTGGAGCACCGTACTGAGATCGTGATGCAGGGAGACGGTTTGCGTGCCAGTCAGTGGCGTGATGTCCCTGCGCGACGTTTGACTTGGCAAGCACCACAAGGGCGGGATCGCATTCAACTTCAAGCACCGAGTGGAATTGCTTTAGGGCGCGAGTTTGAGTTGCTGGTGCAGCGTCCTCAATGGTCGTCGACCACCGCAAAGAAAACATGGTCAGCACAACTTCTCGCTGAGAATGGTCAGTTGTTAACCCAGCAGAGCAGTGAGGGATCGCAGCTCACACTGCGGTGGTTGCCACCGGTCGCGGAACGTCTGGAATTACAGTTGAAGGTCCTTGATCACGATGGTCGCGTCATCGATAGCGGCCCCATTCCGCTCGAGGTGAAACCGCTTCGGCCTTTGCAGGTCAGCGCGCGTTTTAGCGCTGCCTCCTTCGATGTCAGCAGCTTGCGTCAATTGCTGCAGGCGAGTGAAGCGAATCTCGATTGGCAAACGCGCATGGGACAGACAGTACAGCATCAATTACAGGCGCGGGATGCAATGGCGCAGACCGATTTGGTGTTGATGGATGCTGGCTATTGGGAAAATGCGAGTGCACCAATACGTCAGCAAATTCTGCAGAAAGTCGCGCAAGGAAGTAGCTTGTTGATCTTGGGGGCGAATGCCCGGCAAGCACACATTTGGCGCGAGTCTATGGGTTTGGAATTGCGTCCAGCTGCGTCGAATGCAAGCAATCAAGCCACAAATCAAGAAGTTGCCTTTGAATGGATGCAAGCTTCGCCACGCATGGAAACCAAACGCCTAGTGATGGTGGCGACGCCATTGCAGGCGACACCGAATCCAAAATGGTCGAATTTGCCTTTGCCCAAGGTTGTGAAAGATGATGCCACATCGATCGTTGGACGCAATTGGGATCAAGGGCGGATTGTGTGGATCGGTGTCAGTGATTGGCATCGGTATGCGATTAGTGCGCCGGAAACTCTGAAGCAGTGGTGGCAAGCTTTACTGGATCAAAGTTTAGCCGCGACACAATCTGAAAATCATTTACGTGTGCGGGAAACCATGCCCTTGGTCGGTGAGCGCATCAGCCTTTGTCTTGATAGAGAAATCGAGAGTGATGCCGAGATCAAGGCCTTGCGTGATCCAACACAAACGATGTACACATTCGTTGCGAGTCTTGATGAAGTCGGCCAACATTGTGTGAGCTGGCGCGCACAAGAGGCGGGTTGGCAATCGTTCTCCTTGATGCCGAACACCGCTAAAGTTTCGCAAAAAGTAGGTCAGGATTCAGCGCAAACTAACGTCGATGGTTCAGCGAGCGAGCAAAATGAAATCCGCCGTTGGATCTATGTTTATCCACATCAGGCTTGGCCAACATGGCAAAGAGAATTAAAGCGCGAGGCGACCTTGGCATACCAGAATCGAATTGCTGGTTCAGTGACGACGGCGCCTTTGGAGATGCCTCGTTGGCCTTTACTGGTTTGGATGATTGTTTCGAGTTTGATGTTGTGGTTCTTTGATACGCGTCGAACTGAGAAACGCGATTGGTAAACTTTATTTTGTACGTGTCGTGTAAATCCATTTTCGTTTGGTTCACAGCTCTTTTTTGGATCAGTACAAAACAAAATTTATTTTAAATCTAAACTTGTTGCTCGCTTGATACGCTTTTATTTGTCATAAGATCTATGACTATTTTCAATTCAATCGCTGATTTTATTTAATTCTGCGAGCAAGTTAGCGAAGGAACTTCGCGCAGCTTTTCCTGAAAAAGCGACTCTTGATGTGCGGCAATCAAGTTGCATCTTGTCGCGAGATGCAGCGCACTTAGACAGCCTTTTCTTGCTACGTCAATTCGTTTTTACTTCTTCCTCAGCACACCAAATCTGGTGTGTTTCGAGTCCTGTGAATGATGTTTGTTTGCAGGTCAAACGTGAACGTGGAGGTGCGCAAGAACACCTCCATACTTTGGAGGAAGAAACATGAATAAGAAGTTAAAGATCGCTCTGGCGATTGCATTGGGACTGACAAGTGCTGCACAGATTGCCTACGCAATGACAGTGAACTCAACCTATGTCAGTAAAACGGGGACTGAAATTCGCGGAATTTTCGGTCGTTATTCCAACCCAACGATTTATCTGGATCGCCGTGCTTGCGGTGAGTCGCAACTGTCGGCGATGGCATGCGGCCCTTACACGATCAGTGTCGGTAGCCAGTTTCTGCAAAATGCCGAAAACACCTACGGCAATTACGCAGCGAAAGCCATTCTCGGACATGAGTGGGGCCATACCATTCAGTTCACTTATAACATCAATCCAGGCCAACCCTATTTAGAGCTGCAAGCGGATTGCGCGGGTGGTTCTTATATTCGTTACGCGGTAGACACCTTGCGCTATCCGAATTTCTTGGCGACCGCGGTCAATACGGCTCGGGCCTATGCTGGTGGCGATCATGGCACACCAGCACAGCGTGACTACTACACACGTTGGGGCTATACCAATGGCATTTCCAAGTGCTTGAATAATTTGCCACGCGTTTAAGAAAGTTTTGCCAGTAAAGAGATGTTGGCTACTGACAGCATCTCTTTACATCTGTACGACAAAATAAAAATCTAGGTGCAGGACGGGGAGATTGGGAATGAAAAAATTAAACTACATATTGCTACTGGGTGCTGGCTTATTGGTCGGTAGTTCTTATTTTTTGTGGAGCTCACTTCAGAGCAAGCAAGAGGTGTTGGCAGAACAGCTGAGCGAACACAAACATACGGGGAAGGAACAGGTTCTACGCGACCCTTTGGCAAATCAAGCTGATGGATCGGCTAGTCTTCCTAGAGCCAACAATCATCGTTTAGCCAACCCGTGGGAGAGTGCTCCAACCGTGATCGGTGAGGCAGGCCAGAACGATGCTGTACGAACTCAAGGTGTCGAATCGCTAGCGAAAATGGCTGAGCCTGAAAAAGAAGTCGTTTCCGCAGCGGAACTAGCACGTCGTCAGAAACTGCAAAATTTGGGTTACATGGTGCCGACCGACTATTACACCAAAGATCTCAAGACCTTGCGTCAACTTGCGAAGGCAGGCGACGCCTATGCGATGGTTCATTTGGGGGAGAAGTACGCTTTTGAATTGAATGGACAGACTTCCAATCCAGAATTCGAACAAGGTGTTGATTACGCTAAGGCCGCGAAACAGTCATTTAAGGACGCCCTAGTCGCGGGCAATATTCGTTCAGCGGGGATCATCGCTGAGCTGTATTTCCAAGAACAGAATGTGACAGAGGCTTATGCTTGGCATTTAGTCTCGGATCAACTGGGTGACGATATCAGTGCAAATTGGTTTAAGCGAACCGAGATGGCGCAACAAGCGAGTGCGCAGGTGAAGCAAGCGGCACAGACGCGTGCCAATCAGATTATGAGTGAGCTCAAGTTGAGCAAAAAATCTGGCTAGAATGAAGTGAGGCTGAATTGAAGCGCTCTAAAAAGAACAGCCCGCTATGCACCTGAGCGATCGAGCGGGCTGGGATAGGAAAATGCAAATAGGTGCTTGTTGAACAGGTGCTTATAGAAAAGCTACTTATCAAAAACAGACCTCATTCGTACTGATCGTTTTGCGCTTATTGCTTGACGACTTCACCCGCTTTGATCACGACATCGACTTTTTCTAGTAAGCGTACATCTTTACTTGGGTCGCCTTTCACAGCAACAATGTCTGCAAAACGTCCAGCTTCAAGCACACCCACGTCTTTGGAGGCCAAGGCTTCTGCCGCGTTAATTGTGGCGGCTTGAATTGCTTGAACTGGCGTCATGCCATAACGCACCATAGTCGCAAATTGTTTGGCATTGTCGCCGTGTGGATAAATGCCAGCATCCGTGCCGTACACCATTTTCACGCCCGCAGCGTGGGCTTTACGGAATCCCTCGCGCTGAATATCTGCGACTTCGCGATCTTTACGCAAATTATCTTCGAGTACGCCATTCTTCTTACCCTCGGCTTGCGTGTAGTCGGTATTGTAAATATCCATCGACAAGTAGGCGCCGTGTTTCTTCGCTAAGGCGATCCCCTCGTCGTCGATCAAACTAGCATGTTCAATCGTGTCGATACCCGCGCGAATCGCATCTTTAATGCCCGAGGTGCCATGCGCATGCGCCGCCACACGCAGACCCCATTGATGCGCCTCTTCCGCGATCGACTTCATTTCCGTCAAGCTCAATTGCTGTTGGCCTGGTTCAGTATTGTGCGAGAACACACCACCTGTCGCGCAGATCTTGATCACTTGGGCGCCGTATTTACGCAGTTCACGAACACGCTTACGTCCTTCTTCAGGATTGTCGGCGTTGTAAGGGCTGCGTTGGTTCATGGATGGTGGAAAGAAGGTAGAGTCACAATGTCCACCAGTCGCGCCAAAGGAGTACGCTGCCGTCACGATACGAGGACCACGCACTTTACCTTCGTCAATGGCTTCGCGCAGACCAACGTCATTCCAAGCATCAGAGCCCACATTGCGTACAGTCGTGAAACCCGCATCCAGGGTACGGCTGGCGTGTGGGACTGTGAGGATGGACCAAAAACGATCATTGAATTGCAAAGTGTTGTAGCCACCGTAGGTTGGATCACTGTCGAGGTGGACGTGCATATCGATCAGTCCAGGCAATAGAGTCATACCCTTTAGGTCGACTTTCTTGGTGTCGGCACCGACTTTTTGTGGGTCTTGATTGAGACTGACGATGCGACCATCGCGTACCAAGATTGAGGGATTCGCAATCATTTTGCCAGTGCGTACGTCCAACATTTGGCTGCCGGTGATCAACACATCGGCCGCTTGTGCCGAGCTGGCAATCGATAAACTAGAAAAAGAAAAAACGGCTGCTAAGGCCGTGAGTGTGACTGATAACTTCATATGAACTCCGAGGATGAATCAAGTACGCCAAAGAAATACCAAGCGTGCCAGTATGGAGGTCAGCTTAGACCGTGGTCAATTGAATTGAATTGAATGATGCTCTATGCCAACACCTGGTTCGCAAAAGTATAGACGCCTTGTTATCGAGTCATTGTAGTTAGTTGAAATCGAGGAAAACATCGGTAGCGATCATAATTCCTCATAGGCGCCCAGGGTTTTTACCGATTGTGTTGCGAATTGTTCCTATTGCCGACGGCGGAATGCTTTGTGGATGCGCGCTATGGGTCATAATAGATCGAAGTAATAAAATCAAAACAGCAAATATCTTAATTTCGAGGCAAGAGAGTACATGCAGGTTAAACGGGCATACGTCGCGAGCTTGGATAAGCCTTTGACATCGGCACAAAGGCTGATCTTCTTCAAACGCTTGCAGACATTAACGAACAAGATCCATGCAACAAATGCTGTGGATCAGATCATGCTCGACCTGACCGCGGATATTTGTGATTTATTTGATTGTGATCGTCTCACGATTTACGCCATTTCCCCCGATGGCAAACAATTGGTTTCTAAGGTCAAGCGTGGGCTGAACTCGTTTAAAGATATCCGCTTGCCGATTTCGGATCAGAGTATTGCGGGCTACGCCGCTGGTCATCGTGAGGCACTCTGTATTCGCGATGTGTATGACGAAGATGAGCTGCTTCGCATCTCGCCGCATTTGCACTTTCAAAAGGCCATTGACCAGAAGACAGGTTATCGCACCCGTGAAATGTTGGTAGCACCTATCGTGGAAGCGAAATCTGGTGAATTAGTCGGCATTATTCAATTTATCAACAGCCGCCACGGCGATCCATTTACGATCATTGCACAAGAAGGGGTTAAGGAATTATGTGAAACTCTTTCGATTGCGATGTCGCAAAAAGGCCGCAATATTCAAATACCTCCGTCCAAGCTGAATTACTTGGTGACTGAAGGAATTGTTTCTCTATCCGAGTTCGAAACTGCGATTGCTGCTGCACGCCAAAAGCAGATCGATCTGGAAGAGATTTTGATGGATGAATTTTTGGTGCCCTGCGAACAGGTCGGTGCAGCGCTATCGAAATTCTTCAATGTGCCGTATGAAGCGTACCAAGCGGAGCGGGTAGTTGACGTTGAGTTGATCAAGCGCCTCAAGCGGCAATACGTTGATGAAAATGCGTGGATTCCTATCGCGGACGATAAATCTGGATTGACGATTCTAGCGCTCGATCCTGAGCAGGTAAAAGCCACGCGCGTGGTAAGCATGATCTTCCCTGCAGTGCCGCTTCATTTCCGCGTCACCACGCGGCGCGAGTTCAAGAAAACGGTAGATCAATTTTTTGGACAACCGGGTGATTCTGCCTCCGTTGATGAATTATTGTCGGGATTAGAGGATGACGATGAGGATCACATTGGTGGTAGTACCGATGTTTCAGCCGCCGTTGAAAATGAGCTTGTTAAGCTGCTCAATAAAATTATCGTCGATGCTTATCAACAAGGTGCATCCGACATTCATATTGAGCCGCGCCCTGGTAAAGAAAAAACTTTAATTCGTTTCCGTAAAGACGGCTCGCTGGTGCCTTACGTCGAGATTCCTGCGAGTTATCGCAGCGCCTTGTTAGCGCGGATTAAGATCATGTGCGACCTCGATATCTCTGAGAAGCGTAAGCCACAAGACGGCAAGATCAAGTTCAAGAAATACGGCCCACTCGATATCGAGCTGCGTGTGGCGACGATTCCTTCTGCTGGTGGTTTAGAAGACGTGGTGATGCGTATTTTGGCGGCGGGCGAACCGATTCCACTCGATAAGCTTGGCGTCTTACCGCACAACCTCAAACGTTTGAAAGAGACGGTCGAAAAGCCTTACGGCATCTTCTTCGTTTGCGGCCCCACTGGGTCAGGTAAAACCACGACCCTGCATTCGGTTTTGAACTACCTGAACAAGCCCGATACCAAAATTTGGACGGCGGAAGATCCTGTCGAAATCACACAAAAAGGTTTGCGCCAAGTGCAAGTCAATCGCAAAGCCGGCATGGATTTCGCGACCGTCATGCGTGCCTTCTTACGCGCTGATCCTGACGTCATCATGGTCGGTGAAATGCGCGACAAGGAAACCGTGTCGATAGGTTTGGAAGCCTCTTTGACTGGTCACTTGGTATTCGCCACCTTGCACACCAACAGCGCCCCGGAATCGATTATCCGTTTGCTCGATATGGGCATGGACCCATTTAACTTCGCCGATGCTCTGCTCGGTATTTTGGCGCAGCGTTTAGCCAAGCGCTTATGCGGTGAATGCAAGGTCGCGTACCACCCAAGCAAAGAAGAAATTGCCAGCTTACTCAACGAATATTGCGCCGAACTCTTGGCAACCACTGAATTCAAACAAAATCCTGACGCCGCCAAACTCAAAGTGTTAAAGACATGGATGCGTACTTACGGCGATGAAAAAGGGCAACTCACTTTGTATCGCGCGCAAGGCTGCGACAAGTGCTCTGGTGGTTATCGTGGTCGGGTGGGTTTGCATGAACTCATGGTCGGCACCGACCCTGTCAAGAAGCTGATCCAAGAACATGCTCGCGTCGCCCAACTCTTCACTGCAGCACTGGAAGATGGCATGTTGACTTTGAAGATGGACGGCATCGAGAAAGTCTTATCGGGTATCACCGACATGAAACAGGTCCGTGTGGTCTGTATCAAGTAATTGGCGTCCATCTGCTCATAAGCCCACATAGAGTTTAATCTGCGTCATCGCGTCGTTTCTTTATCGCTGCGCCTTTTGCCCAAGAGTGCCTGCCGATCTAAGTACATCTCTGTACTGGAGTCGCAAGAGCGGCTGTGTTAGTATTTTTGCTTTCCTCTACGATATTGATGAAAGTATATGAGACGGCATCTGAAAGCCCCTTGGGCGATTCCCGCTTTTATTTTCCCCATCCTACTTTTGGGCGCGAATCCTAGCAGCCATGCACAAGATGCAAAGGTGGACTCAATTAGCAAAGCATCTTCCGCATCGAATCCCTCAACCGTGTTGAAAAGTCGGGCTGAGTTAGATCAGTATTTAGCGCAAGGTCCTAACGTATTGGATCAGCTCACGCCATATTCACGCGGGCAGCTATTGCGTAATGTTGAATGGCGTAATGGTCAGGTAAGCCGCTTTGATTTTCCCGTGCCGATTGAAGAACTGGACCAAGAATCAGCGCGCCAAGTTTACGCATTGTTTGGTATCGAGCGATTTTTCCCTGAGAAATTCCCAGAAGGGAATCCGTTACGATATGAGGATGTCAGCGCAACACATGAATTACTGCTCCAACAATTGCGAGATGCCTTGAGGCGTGATCAGGCGAACGAAAAGCAAGGTGATCAGAAAGAAATGTGGATAGCAACGGAACGCTTCTACCAGCAACAATTGTCTCCTCTGTTGAAGCCATCGAACTTAAGGTTGACGAGCCGAGGGAATTTGCTGGTCTTGTTTAAGGTAGTCGACGAGGTCAATTTCATGACGCGTAGATCTGCTGCATTCCACGATTTAAACCACGTCCATCAAGAACTTAGTCGACGCGGCATTGATACACGCAGAAACTTGGATGAGCGCTTGTTAAAGCACATGTTGACGCAACGCGACTTCGATGGTGCTCGTGCATTAGTGGCGAGTCGTCCACATCTTTCCGATGTAATCGTTCCTAAAGTGGTTGGTAAAAAAACTCAGCAGTCGACTCGACTCACGGTGCTGGCTGAGAAAAATGGTGAGCTGTACACCCAAGCTCTATTGACTGGGAATGATAAAGCGCAAGTCTTGTTGGTGGTATCGGAGCACTGCGGTTTCTGTCGAAAACTGTTTGCAGACATGGAAGCAGACCCACAACTCTCTGCACGCTTTGCGCGTGCCAAACTCGTTCTCATCTCAGCACTTGAAAATGGTATTCCTGTGAATTTTGTGCGTGAATGGAATCAAAAAAATCCTCAACTTCCTATGTATATGCCAGGCAAGGAAGAGCAATGGAAAGCGATCGACAGTCAAGGCTGGCCACAGTTTGTCTTTATGCGCAACGGCAAAGTCGAATCGCGCATACAAGGATGGCGCAATGATGGAAGTTCGAAAGAAAGCATCATTCAAGCCTTTGAAAAGGCAGGCTTGTAGACCTTAGTCTGTTTGCGTGTTCGATGTTGTGCGAAAAGCTTTTGCAAAAGTGAAGTGAATAGAAAAATCGATCAACTAATTGAAGCCGATAGGATCAAGATGAAAACATCATCCTGTTTTGTAAGTCAGGAGCGAATGCTTCCTTTATCTACCCGTAGACTTATGGCGAGTGCGATCGCTATCGTGTGTGCGACGAGTTTTGCTGCACAAGCGCAGGATCAGACTAGCCAAGAGGCGACGACGAAAACACCGACACGAGTCGAAATCACAGGCTCTGCCATTAAGCGCGTCGATAGTGAATCCGCCTTGCCGGTGCAAGTTATCAGTCGCGAAGACATTCAACGTAGTGGTGTGACGACAGCCTCGGAATTGTTATCGAAAGTCGCGGCCAATGTTGGTGGTCTGACCGATGGTATCAGTATCAATGTCGGCGGTGATCAGCGCGGCTTTAACTCTGCCAATCTTCGTGGATTGGGCACGTCGTCGACTTTGATTCTGTTGAACGGTCGACGTATGGCGAACTTTGCCTCTCCCGGTGATGATGCTGGTGTCGATCTGAATAATATTCCAGCGGCGGCGATTGAGCGTGTCGAGGTTTTGCTCGATGGCGCTTCATCTTTGTACGGTACCGATGCAATTGGTGGCGTGATCAACTTCATCACGCGTAAAGATTATCAAGGCTTTGAAGCGAGCACCTATGTCGGGCGGACACAAGAGGGTGGTGCCGAAAAACGCACATTCACTCTAGGCGGTGGCATCGGTGATCTACAAAAAGATGGTTACAACATCTTTGCGGTGTTCGATCAACAGCACACGGGCAGCTTATTCATTTCGCAGCGCAAATTCATTCCCGCTCTACAAATTCCGCAGCGGCTTGGCCACCTCTTATCGAGCTACACCGATCCCGCCAATATTCGATTGACTTCGGCGCAGCGTGATTACCTGCAAGATCAAGGTTTCAAAATCAACGGTAAGTTAATTACCAATCGTTTGATTAATCTCTCCGTGCCAAGCTGTAAGCCAGCAGCGAACTTGTATTTGCCAGCGGGGACGGGCGGCGTCGACGCCTGTACCTATGATTACATGGGCGATACTGAACTCTATCCAAAGTCGGATAAGAGTAGTTTGTTGAGCCGTGCCGTAGTGCAATTGAATCCTGATCATCAATTCTATGCCGAAGCTTCGTGGAGCAAAGCGAAGACGTACTACGTTGGATCCTCGGCGCGTGTGACAGGCTATATCGATTACAAGAAAGTACCGCAGTTAGCCAACACCGGTCTCGATGCGATCGAAGATGACGACGTGCCGGGTGAGCTAACTTTGCGTATGCGTCTCAAGGAGGCCGGTAACCGTACCAGCGAATTGACGAGTGAAGGCCAACGCTTTGTGACTGGTTTGAATGGTCGAGTTGGCGAGTGGGACTACGATGTTGGTCTGAATCAAAGCATTAATATTGTTAGTGACCGCGATACGCATGGTTATGTGCTGTACGATAAATTGTTGAAAGGCATCGCCGATGGTTTGATTAACCCATTTGGTCCGTCGAGTGCGGCGGGCGTCACATTGCTCAACAACATTCAAGTCAATGATGTGGTGCGCCATGCGCGCGGCACCATGACTAGTCTTGATTTCAAAGCGTCGCGCAATCTGATGCGCATGGAGGGCGGTGATTTATCTTTGGCAGTTGGCGGTGAAGTGCGTCGTGAGCGTACGGTGTTTACCCCTTCAGCCTTATTGATGAGCGATAACATCAATAACGATTTCGCGCCTGAAGGTGGACGTGGTACTGACGATAGACGCAATGTCGCCGGTATTTTCGGTGAACTCTTGGTGCCGTTTAGTAAGGAGTGGGAAGCGCAAGTCGCCTTACGTCACGATCATTATCAAGGTGTTGGCGGCGCCAATAGTCCGAAGTTGGGTTTGCGTTATCAGCCATCGAAAGATTTGTTATTCCGTGCCTCTGTCGGTAGTGGATTCCGTGCACCCTCGATGTCCGACTTGTATCGCCCTATGGTGGTGAGTTCGACCGCCACCCTGCCTGATCCTGTATCGTGCGCTGCCAATGATAATGATTTGTCCGTGTGTGCTGACAACTGGACCACGCGCCGCTATAGCAATCCGAATTTGAAGCCGGAGCGTAGCCGTCAATACACCTTGGGCATGATCTTCGAACCAAGTCGCCAATGGACGTATAGCATCGATTACTGGAACATCAAGCGAACCAATTTGATCAGCGAGATTGGCGATGATGTGATTCTCGGTAATTTAGCCAAGTACGGTAATTTGGTCCATCGTACCGAAGATGATGATATCGATTACATCGAACTGCGCAAAGAAAATCGCGGTGCGCAAATCGCGACGGGACTCGATCTGGGGATAGAAATGCATGGCGTCAAAACCGCGTATGGTAAGTTCACAGCGCGCATGTTGGGAACGCTGATGCTGAACTCCAAATTACAAACCAATCCCGGCGATCAGTATGTGAGCAATCTCGGTAAATTTGTGACTGAGGGTGTGGTGCAGCGCTGGCGTCATCGTTTGAATGTCGGGTGGGAACATGGCGATGTAGCGCTCAATTTGGGTAACACCTATTATTCAGCTTACGATGATCAGAATTCGGCGATCAATATCGATGACGGTTCGATCGTGGCGGCGAACAAGGTCAAGGCATACTCATTGTGGGATGTTTCGGCAGCCTATACACCAAACAAACAACTCACTTTGCGGGCTGGCATACAAAATTTATTGAATACGGCGCCACCCTTTTCAAACCAAGCTAACTTTTTCATCTCTGGCTATGATCCAAGTTATACCGATCCACGTGGACGTTTCTTTTATGTGAGTGCTCAATATTCATTTCGATAGGTGCATGATCGTCCGTGAATTGATCTTTACAAAGACTCATTGCCAAGATCCATTCCAAAGAAGCGATCAAGCGAGAGCCGTGCTCGGTCGCATTTAGATCTGGTTGAATCGATCTACTTTAAGACGCCAGTGGTAAAACCGCTGGCGTTTTTTGTTAACGAATGCGTGTAAAATGTTCGACTTCTCGTTTCTCATTGTTGGTGCATCATGGCTTATTTACTGTCGATCATTCACATTCTTTTTGCGATCTTTTTTGCGATTCATGCCGTTCGCAATAATCGCGAATTGTATTGGGTGATGATTTTGATTTTGTTCCCTATGCTCGGCAGTATTGTATATTTCTTCGCCGTGTATTTACCAAGTTCGCGTATGCCGCACCAAGTGCGTAAGGCCACCAATGCTGCCATGAGTGCGCTTGACCCAGGTCGTGAATTGCGCGAAGCGAAACAGGCATTTGACTTGACACCGTCAGCACAAAATCAAATGCGTTTAGCGGCGGCTTACTTGGAAGCAGGTGATGCACAACAAGCAGCACAATTGTATGAAGGTTGTTTGCAAGGTCCCTTCGCTAATGAGAAAGAGATGCTGTACGGCGCAGCGCGTGCGCGTCTGCAGAACGGACAAAGCGCGGCGGCTTTAGAACTATTGCAGAAAATTCGTGGCGCCGATGCGCAATTTCGAAAAGAGGCGATGTATCTATTGTTCGGTAGGGCCTATGCTGCCGAAGGGCAAAATGCTGAAGCGCGGGTTGAATTTGTTGAGGCCGTGACGCAATTTGGGAGTGTCGAAGCCTATGTAGAATATGCTTTGTGGGCATTAAGCGTCGGGGAAGTGGCAACTGCCGAAGCCCAGCGTGATGAGATTAATAAACTCAAGCAGCACTGGAATAAGCATCACCTGGCCTTCCATAAAGAACTTTTGCAGCGCTTAGATCAGGCTTTCGCTCGCGTCGGTAAGAAAGCTTGAGCGTGCATCTGCCATGATTAAATATGGCGGAGTAATCAATACAAGTTTTTAGCGTTTTAAAACACCATGCAGTCGTTCGGGTAAATGCGCTGCTGGATGTTGTGGTGAAAACACGTAGTGTTGAAAGATGTGGCCCCATGCTTGGCGTTGCGCAGGCGGAAGTTCGCGGAAGCTAAGTAAGGCCTGCATCAAAAGCCCATAGGGCGAGGTCTTGTCTTCCGTTGAGAAATTAGAACCGCCCCACCAATAATTCACCAAGATGTTGATGGGATCGAGTGATTCGACATGGTGCCACCAAAGATTGGGAATGAAGATGGCATCGCCGGGTTCCAAAATCGCACTTTGCGCATGTTGTAAGGCTTCACGATAATTGGGATAACGCTCCAAATCAGGATTTCGCAAATTCACCATGCTGATCGGCGATGGCGTGGGTGCAAAATCCAGTGGCCCAATGTAGAGATTGGCGATTTGTTCCGGTGGGAAAAGGATGAATTGACGTCGTCCGCTAACAACGCAGGCAATGTTATCGGAACCATCGATATGGGTTGGCGTCGTGATTTTGTTGCCGACCCAGATCCGCGGAACGATCTCGGGATCTAAGATCGTCATTGCATGTTCTGCCAAGACTTCAGGTAAGCATCGTGACATCAAGGCGCTTTGTACCGCGACCGACGGAGCAACAGCGAATTGTGTGTAGCGCACCAATTGTTCAAGCACCTGACTCAAGGGCAGGCTATTCTTGATAAAGTTAAATCCATCAAGCGATTCGTTATAGAAAACGCGCCCTTGCTGCTCTGGGCGTAACATAATGGCATCGACATGTGCGCCGGTATCGTGGTCGACCAAGTATTGAAGTAATCCAGCAGTGGATTCCTTGGCGAGTTGGACCATTTTCCAATCCTTGACCAAACCCTTGATGATGGCTGGCTGGTAGCGGTTCAAAATGACTTTGAGCTGGTCCGGATTGGGTGACTCATAAGCGTCAATAGATCGAAAGTTGGGTGTCATTTGCACTGGAAATCGTTGCTGTTTTTGCCTCTGCATTGTATAACTTATATCCTGAAAAATGCTACGTTTAATTGGCTGTCTCGATGCCCAACATGCCCCAAGAAATCAGTAGCGGTTGCCAAAGAAGTGCGGCCTCCAATTGTAAAAAATGTTTAAGCGGATCCGCTTGGATGCGAAAATCACGTTGTTATGTTTGGTAAAAGGCATGAATTGAACTAAAGTTTCTTGTGGGCGCATGTTCCATGTGGGATACTAATATTTACGTGTAAATAAGTAGGCGCCGATATCGACACGTTTTCATGTGGTGCCAGCGATTAATATTAAACGGGAAAAGATATGAGTACAGTAAATAGTAAGCAACAAGGTTTTACCCTAATTGAATTGATCGTTGTGATCGTCATTCTTGGCATTCTTGCTGCGACTGCATTGCCAAAATTTGCCAATTTCGGCAGTGATGCACGAATCGCGTCTTTGAATGCAGCGCGCGGCAGTATGTCTGCAGCAGCCGCGATGGCGCATGGCAAGTATCTGGTCACATCACCCGCACCCACGACAGTAACTGTCGAAGGTAATACGGTGACGTTTGCGACCGTGGTCGCTTCGGGATATCCAAAAGCCGATGTCGGGTTTGCAAATGCGTCTGGCATTACAACCGCTGACTACACGATTATCCCTGCAGGCTCAGCTGCGACAGCGAACTCTCCAGTCACATCCGCTACTGAAATCGCGATCATTCCGAATAGCGTGGCAGGCTCACCAGCAGGATTGAATTGCTATGTGAAGTACGTGGAACCAACTTCTGTGACTGGTGCTCCATCCGCACCATCGCCAGTTACTACTTCTTGCTAACGCGTAGGCCTGCAAGAATTTGCATCTTTATCTTTAAAGGAAATGAATATGAACAACGCTAAACAACAAGGTTTCACCTTGATCGAATTGATCGTCGTGATCGTGATTTTGGGCATTCTCGCTGCGACAGCGCTGCCAAAGTTTGCTGACTTCGGCTCTGATGCACGCATCGCATCACTGAAAGCAGCTCAGGGTTCCTTGTCTGCTGCGTCAGCAATGGCACACGGCAAATATCTTGTTACGACACCTGTGCCGACTACAATCACAGTCGAAGGTGCGACGGTGACATTCTCTACCGCATTCGCTTCTGGTTATCCAAAAGCAGATTCCGGATTCGCAACAGCGGCAGGCTTAGGGTCGGCTGATTACACCTTGGTTGCAGCAAGCTCCGCCGCGACAGCGAACTCTCCAGCGACGAGTGCAACTGAGATCGCCTTCATTCCTGCAAGTGTAGCAGGCACGACAAAAGGTTTGACGTGCTTTGTGAAATACGCAGAACCAGCATCGGCCACTGGTAGCCCAACAATCACTGTTACCACAACAGGTTGCTAATTCTTTCAGAGAGATAGGTCATGTTTAAGCAAACAGCTAATCGTGGTCAACGTCAATCTCAAGCGGGTTTTACGCTGATTGAGTTGATCGTTGTGATTGTGATCCTTGGAATTCTTGCGGCAACTGCATTACCAAAATTTGCTGATTTTGGTAGTGATGCAAGAACCGCTTCGATCAAAGCGGCGCGCGGCTCCTTGAATTCAGTCGCGGCAATGGCCAAGGGTAAGTATTTAGTGACCAACCCTTCCCCAACCACTGTTGTGTTGGAAGGTGTTACCGTGACCTATGCGACTGCGGCTGTATCTGGCTACCCGAAAGCAGACAGTAATCTTGCACTGGCAGCAGGTCTGGCGACTGCTGATTACACTTTGGTTAGCCCTGGTTCTGCCGCAACAGCTAACTCGCCCGCTACTACGGCTACGGAAATTGCCTTGATCCCAGTCAGCGTTGCTGGCACGACGAAAGGCTTGAGTTGTTTCGTGAAATATACAGAACCTGCGACCGCAACTGGTGCGCCGACAATCGCGACGACCACTTCGAGCTGCTAAATCTCGGCACAAGGGATTCTTAATCCTGCTACAAGTAAAGGCCTCCATGCGAGGCCTTTTTTGTTTTAAGGTGGCTTGTAACTTTCTCTGGAATTTAAGAGGCTTTCAAGTCTTCGGCTTGCGAGAACCGTAATTGCTTTCGCGGCAGCATCCTCGGTGAGATCGCTGTGGAGGAAGTTTGGTCATCGTTGGTCTTGAAGATCGCAATAGCTTCCACTAAGTGCAGTACTTGCCCACGCAGGCTTTCTGATGCCGATGCGGCCTCTTCAACCAATGCACTGTTTTGTTGAGTGATGCTATCGATTTGGGTGAGGTTCTGCCGCAACGCTTGGATTTCTTGATTTTGTGTTGTACTGGCTTGTGCAAGCTCGTGCATATGCTGCGCGATTGAGCCAATTTGATCCAATACTAATTTCATCGTGGCGCGACTATGTTGTGCTTGCATATGGCCCGCATCGACTTCTTGGCTCGAACAGGTAATCAAGTTTTTGATTTCCTTCGCGGCGGCTGCCGAGCGTTGTGCCAAGGCTCGTACTTCCGACGCGACCACGGCGAATCCGCGGCCTTGGTCACCGGCGCGCGCCGCTTCTACTGCTGCATTTAAGGCGAGGATATTCGTTTGAAATGCGATCGCATCAATCACACCAATGATGTCGTGAATTTGACTAGAAGAGTGATGGATGGTCGAGATTCTCTTTTCTAATTCGACCATCATCGAGCTGGCCTGATGCACTTGCTCTGTCGCCTGATTGATTTGCTCGGAGGCCTCCATGACGTGCCCAGTATTGTTTTCGACCTCGCGACTTAACTGAGTCATGGAGTCTGCGGTGCGGCTCATGGTGGTCGATTGTTGTTCGGTGCGACGCGAGAGATCGAGGTTGCCACTGGCGATCTCATGCATGGCCTCATTGAGTGACTCACTGCTACCACGAATGCGGGTGATCAGTTGGATCAGGGTTTGGCGCATGCCATCAAAATCGTGTTGTAGGATCGATAGCTCATCTCTTCCGGGTAGCAAATTCAAGGGACGGAGATCGCCATGATTGATGGCGGTCGCCATCTTACGTAAGTTCCCAACTTGGGCTGAGAATGAGCAATAAAAACAAACCAAAAGATAACTTGCCGCGCTGCACATGATGAATAAACCCAGGAAGATAGCGGTACGCTGAACGACAGCGTGTCCGAGGCGCTGGGATAGTCGGCGTTGAGTAAGTTGGCTCAGCTGTTCGTACCAAGTGCTCCAATTTTGCAAGCTACTCAATCCATTTTCTAGGAAGGATACGCTATTCGTTTGCGCCAAAGTATTGAGAATTTCGCTCTTGGTACGTTCTGTAAAATGGCCTTGTGTCGCGAGGGTTTGTTCAAGACTTGCTTTCAGACTTTGCAGCGCTGGATCTTGTTGAACAAGCTGACTAAACACGGTGTTGAGTTTGCTTTGATCGCGCTGTCCTAATAGCAAATTGGCGTTGATAAGGACATCATCATTCGCTTGCATCAGACCTGTATCGATATAGGGTGCGCCACGGGCGACGGTATCAGAGATGCTCGCTGTAATTTCTGGCAGCATGCGTGTCTGAATCGCGATCAGTCCATTTGTTTCAGCTTGCTGGTCAAGCCCCAGTCTACCTGCTTCAGTGGCCTGAGTGAGAAGCCCCTCTAAGCGTTTTAAGAACTCGCTGTGTGCGGCATAGGATTCTGATGACTTGAGTTTGTCATCTTGGGCAATCAAAGTGGGCCATGCTTGCAGGGTTTCTTGTGCTGCTTTGAGTAAGTCTTGATGTTCAGTTTGTTGGATGGAGCTGGCCAATGCCGCTACGTCGGAAGTGATGCTCTGCCTAATTTGCTTGGCTTGCTCTTTGGCCTTGGCGTTGCCAGACTGAGCGAGATAGTGCCACGCGCGATAGGAATGTGTTTCATCGATGACGCGCTGAATTTGCGCGAGCGATTTTAGGCCTTGTTGTTCGAGCTGTATGTGATCGATCGTGCGATTCAGTTCCCGTACCAGCAAGGCGGTGATAATCGTGATCGGGAGCAGAAATATTAGGCTCACTACACAAAACTTGGGAAATAGCCGAAGCTGGCGCATCAATTTGATGCCGGGCCGAAGTAAAAATTCCATCGCTGCCTCGTGAAGTTGATTTGCGGAAACCAACTTCACTGTAATCGGCATTTATGACAGGCAAGTGACGGCGATTTTAGCTGGAGTTATCTGATCGGGATGCGAGGTCTAAGCTACATGCCAGCACTTCCGCACCAAAGAAGTCGGCTTGCAAATGGAAAGTTTTGAGGATGCGCTGTCGTCCAGCGGCATCATTTGGTAGCGCTAAGCTGAGATGCAAAATGTCGCGCCCGTGGACAGTTGGCGTAAGCGTATCCATGTTTGAACGCACAGCCTCACCCCCGCTGGTGAATGCAGTCGCAACGCTAGGTGAAGAGTTGAGCAAGCCTTGTTTTTGCATCTCTTGTACGACCGCTGTAAAGGGAATCGTGACGCAGTCGTGGGGCTCTAACCAGCGCTTGCTGCCGTTCACGAAACTAACGATACCACCTGTCAGTTCGACCGCCTCATCGGAAATGCGTTCGTAGTGGAAGGCTTCCCAATCCCCAAGGCCGCGCTGTCGTTTCGCTAGGTCGGCCATAATTTGCGCCACTTGACCACCGTGAGCCACCATGCCGACCGGTAACATTTCTGAAAAATCGAGCATCTTCTTTTCTCAATTCATAGAAAAAATTTGAAAAAGTTTTTCTAAAACCTAATTTGACTTTCGTCTTTGACCCACCATCGTCGTGGATTTGCAGGAATTTTGCTGAATTTTACGTGCTTTTGCAAAATCACAGGTAAAATTCGCCATCGGTTTTTTTGACGATGCTTGATGTGACGTGGGTTGATCAATGATGAACAACGTCGTAAATAGTGGAGGCCAGCGTAAGACGCGCGTGCCTATGATTTAAGTGAAACTAAAAAGGAATTCGAAGATGTTGATGAAATCACGTGTTGTCATCGGCGGTGCTATCGCCGTGCTCGCTTTGACTGCTTGCAACAAAGGCGGCGAAAAAGCAGAAGGCGTTGAAAGTGTGGTTGCTGCAACCGTCAATGGTCAGCCAATCAGCAAAAAGCAAGTTGACTTGATCGTGAAACAGCAAGCGGGTCAAGGCATGCCAGACACGCCAGAAGTTCGCAAAATGATTATCGATAGTTTGGCTCTCGAACACCTTGCTGCTCAAGAAGCCTTGAAAAAAGGTTTGGACAAGAAAGGCGAAACTGCCGATCAAATCGAAATGGCGAAAATGAGCATTTTGGCCCAAGGTTTCGTGGAAGACTATAAGAAGTCCAATCCTGTGACTGACAAGATGTTGGAAGAAGAGTATGCCAAGATCAAAGAAAAAATCGCTGGCACGGAATATTTGGCTCGTCACATTTTGGTCGACAAAGAGGATGATGCGAAAGCCATTATCGCTAGTTTGAAAAAAGACCCAAAACAGTTTGCAGCGATTGCCAAAGCAAAATCTAAAGATCCTGGTTCGAAAGATCGTGGTGGTGATTTGGGTTGGTTTGATCCACGCGGCATGGTGAAAGAATTCAGTGACGCGACAGCTAAATTGGAAAAAGGTAAGTTCACTGAAGAACCAGTTAAATCACAATTTGGTTATCACGTGATTTTCCTCGAAGATTCGCGCTCTAAACCAGTGCCAACTTTGGAACAAATCAAACCACGTTTGGTACAGCAAGTTGAAAACGAAAATGTGCGTAAATTGTTGGACGATATGAAAGCAAAAGCCAAGATTGAAGTGGTTGGTGCAAGTGCTGCATCTGCTTCTGCATCCGCACCAGCAATGAGTATCACACCAGCACCAGCATCTGCTGCAGATAAACATTAATCGTTGCGCTTCTCTATCGCATCGACCTTCTCGCAAGGATTTCGATGACATTGATAGGGGATGCCAATAAAAAATGCCTGACATCGTCAGGCATTTTTTTTAGCTTGGTGCTGTGTTTGATTCTTTGCACCTCAATTTTTCATTACGTTTATTCAGTACGTTCATTCAGCACGTATGACGCGTGGCGCATAATTCTGTAACAGATCTTTCGTGTGGTTTTTGATGTAGAACTCCAGCGCGTCGATATCGCGTCCGATTTCTTCACGCTCTGTACCAGTTTTGAAGAGCGTAAAACCATCGCCACCGTCGGCTAAAAAGCTGTTCACAATCACGATGTATTGCTGGTCAAGATCAAGCGCTTTACCATTGAGCTTGACTTGGCTGATACGCTCATTTTCATTCGGGCTCGCCTTCCATTGGTAGCTGAAACCGGCTGAAACAAACATTTTTTTCGGATCGTTTAAAGCGCGACCAGTCCATTGTTGCTGCAGGACTTTGATAATCTGAGCACCTGTCATCTTCATGCGCATAATGCCATTGCCAAACGGTTGCACGGCAAACAGGTCGCCGTAGGTCAGCGTGATGGGCGCCGGACGCTTGCCGCTCGGTAGGTCGTTGCGAATGCTGCCTGAATTCATCATGGCGATATCGGCAGGACCTTTGGTTCTTGCATAAGTGAGTTGACCATCAACAGCCACATTGCCTAAGACCGAGTCCCAGGTTTTAGGTAAGTATTGGCGGTTAAGTGGACCAGTAACTTGGGCAATCGGGCGCGCTTGCACAGCCTTAGTCAGTTCAATCACTTGATCAACCAATTTTTGCGCATCTGCATCTGCGTGGAGCTTTTCCTGATCGATTAAATGATTAACCGCTTTGGCACTCACTACACGATTTTGATTCTTGTCGATAGTGAGAGTTGTTTCAGTGAAGTAAGCACCGTAGCTACGTGCTTGCACCAATAATCGGCCACCGATCTTGCAAGTATAGGCTTGGTGAGTGTGACCTGAGATGACCATCGTGACAGCTGGGTCGAGCTTAGGCATCATTTCTACCATAGGACCTTGTAAGCCATTGCATTGATAGCTTGGGTCATTGGCGGCGCCTCGGTAGTTAGCTCCCTCATGAATCAAAACGATGATGGCGGTGGCACCTTGCTGTTTAATCTCAGGTACATAGCGATTGATCGCCGTAGCTTCATCTTCAAAGTGGAGATCCTTTACGCCATCACCGGCGACAAGGTGCGTTGTGTCGACCGTGACCGCACCGATGATGCCGACTTTGACGTCGCCCACTTGCTTGATGAGGTAGGGTTTGATCCAGTTCTTACCGGTCTTTTTGTCGATGACGTTGGCGCCCAGATACTCAAAATTCGCACCACGAAATTGTGGGTAGTTACAACCGGAACTGGCACATTTACCGCGAATCTTTTCTAACAGCGCAGCGCTACCAATATCGAATTCGTGATTGCCGAGAGAGGTTGCAGTCAGGTCGAGTTGGTTCAAGGCCTCAAAAACCGGTTCATCTTTTAATAAGGCTGAACCAATCGGCGTGGCACCGATCATGTCACCAGCACCGAGCACAATGCTATTCGGTTTATCTTTACGCGCTTCTTTGATGGCGTGGGCTAAATAGGCATAGCCGCCAGCAGGGATTGCACCACCTTCTTTACCATCTGGGTTAACCATGATGGGTACGGGGTTGGTGGCTTGCAAATGACCATGTAAGTCATTGATGCTAAAAATACTGATCTCAGTGATCGCATCGTTTTTTGCATGGGGCTGCGGCGCGAGTTGCGTGTTATTGCTGCAGGCCGTGGTGAACATCAAGAATAAAATAGATGCCAGCAAACGATGTCTCATAGTTGTTCTTTCAAAATAGAAAAATCTGCGACAGCGGAAATTGCTGTCGCAGATTTTTATTTAGACAATCAATTTAGGAAGAAAATTCCCTAGATTAGAAGTCTGCACTCAAAGTCACAGATGTCAAACGTGGCGCGCCCATGTAGTAGAACACACTACTTGCTGCGAAACTGCCAACCGCTTTAGCATTGGTGACAGAATTGGAGGAAGCATTGCGATACTTTTCATTGAGCAAGTTGCTGATGCTGAGACGCAAAGTCAATTTCTTGTACAAATCGCTCTTAGGGAACTGATAACCAGCATCCAAACCAAGCAATGTGTAGGCTGGAACGAGTTCGTCATTCATCATAGTTGCTTGCTGATCGCTTGTGTATTTTGCTTTCAAGCGTGTGTACCAGTTAGCTTGTTCATAGCTGACGGACAAACCATATTTCCACTTCGGTGTGTTTGGCAGTTGATTGCCAATGATCGGCAATGTAATGACTTGGCGTGTTGGTGAAGTAACGAGGAATTGCATGTTGTCACGGAATTCGCTCTTCGCGTAACCAACGGAACCGTAGAAGGACCAACCGTTGATCGGCTTATTACCTGCTTCGATTTCGAAACCTTGGGTTTTTACTTTACCAACGTTCATCAAGCTACGTGTATCGGTAATCGGATTGTACGCCGTCGCTTGACGATCACGGAAATCAACTGTGTACAGAGTGATTTGGGAAGTCAATTTATCGCTTTGCAAACGATAGCCTACGTCGAGGTTATACGATGTCTCAGCTTGAACGTCGTTACCTAATACTGGCGCGCCGTTCACGATAGGCAACGCGGAATACACGAAGTTTGGCGGTGCTTTCATGTTTTTTGCCAAGCTGGCGAAGAACTGATTGTTGTTGTCAACTTGGTAGCGCGCACCGAATTGCGGCAATACTTCAGTGTATTCGCGAGCAATCTTATATGTTGTACCAGCGCTTTCATTCGCGAAGTTAGTGAAGTCACGCTTCATGGTCGGTACACGTACACCAACGTTGATCAAGACTTTGTCGTCCATGAAACCCATGGTGTCTTGTGCAAAGAATTGGTAAGCCGTGCTGATCGTGCGCCAGTCGCGAGATTGGAACAAGGAGCCGTCTGGACGGCGGATACGATCGGATTCTAACCAGATATCAGCTGCGATGCCGTTTGCATCAACAGGAACCATAGGACCAAATTGTTCATGGATCGCGCGTTCTGCCCAGAAACCACCGAGCAAAGTGTGGTTATTCCATTGGTGTGCGATAGATGCTGTGATACCAGGACGGTTTGTGCGTGTCACGCTGCTGTTTGCAACGATAACGCGGTCAAGCGTATCGCCGTCGCCATTCAAATCAACGCCAGCAGTATTTTTGCCAGTCGTTGTGTTGAGGAATTGGCTTTCAGATTGCAAACGTTGTTGGTTGCCGCCTGTGCCATAACCGAACCAGTAATAAGGAACAATACGAACATCAGTGTTTTCGTTCAAGCGGAATTTGCCAACAACCGATGCGATCGCATTTTCGAATGGGTTCTTGGACAAGTTGTAGTAGGAGTCTGCGAATGCGACGCTTGGATCGTTGTCTGCTTTACCCTTTGTTGGTGTTACATGGCCTTGGAATTTAGCAGCGTAATCATAGTAGTAACCATACTTGTTTAAGTCCGCTAGGTTGAAGGTAGCGAAGTTATTGTTGATTGCACGGTTGTATAACAATGTTGCATTGATCGAATTAAAACGATCGAAATCGATACGGTAGCCGAGATCTACGTGATCACGCATCGCGCGGCCTTGGCCTTTCCACTTTTCGACATTTGCGTCAGAAGCGGAAATAAAGAAACGGGAGCGGCCGTCAGACCACAAGCCAGTGTCGAAACGCACGAATGTCTTGCGCAAGTGCAAGCCACCGATTGTTTGCATAACGCGGGTGCGCTTTTCTTTTGCAGGATCGCAAGTAGTGATACCGAAGTTACCACCAGTCGCACCAATCTGTGGAGAGTCCACGTCGGTGGAGCCTTGGGTAACGAATTGAGTACAAGTATTCTCTTGATCGACGAATTCTTGTGGATAAACTGCGAAGTTACCTGAGTCATTGACTGGTACACCGTTGATCGTTGCACCGATCTGGTCGCTGTTAAAACCGCGCAAAGTCAAGCCGCCGCCGAACAAACCAGATGCATCATGGTTGTAGCTGTTGACTGCTGGCATCAATTCCAAAGCTTCATAGGCGTTGCCAGTTGGACGTTGTTTTGCTAATTCTTCCGCAGTAATTGTGCTGCGTGCTTTTGGAGCGTTTTCTTCGACCATCAAACCCATACCGACTTTTTTTCCAGTGATGGTGATTTGGTTCGCACTGATCGGTTCATTCGATTCAGTTGTTTGCTTTTTCTGGTCCTGTGCAAACGCTGTGCTGCTCATGCATGCCAGTTGGCACGCAAAGGCGATCATGCTGAGGCGGTAAGTTGTGCTCGCCGCTTTCGATTGGTGTTTCATGTTCCACTCCATATCCAAGTGATTTTTGTAAAATTAATTGCTCAAATTTTGAGAACAGTGAAGTTTGCCGCCGGTTTGTGACAGATGCGTGACAAATCGGTAGCAAAAGCGCTTTCAATCCTGTGATGACCTGCCAGTTTAACACAGGCAAAAGTGCCAAATTCATGGCCGCCAATGGGGCAAAGCTGAGCCTAGGCCTAGAAAAGACGGTTTCGCTGGTATTTCCACGAGTGAGGGGGGATACGATTTTTGCCGCATTGCAGCAATTAGAGTTAACCTTCTAATTTTGCGGTTTGTGCCAATTTCGCCAAATTTTATTGTTTTTATTTAAACAAATGAAGGGCTGTATTCGAAATGCTTCTGTTTGGGAATTATTTTCGAATGGAAACTGGTATGTGCACTGCTTTGACGGTAGGCGCCTGCAGACAACTTGCGGATGTTACGGAGGGCTTGATGGCGAGATGCCTTGCGTATGGCATCTCGCCTCATGTCGAGAGTGGGATCTGACCCAAGTTCGGATTGTGCCAAACAGACTTATAAGCGCCCGCGGCCCGGTTTTTTGTTGCTGGCAAAGCGGTCGCTGGAACCGCCACGTGCCGTTACTGGTTTTTTACCCGCACCTCCACTCGCCTTTTTCTCCTTCTCAGCAATGCGTCGATTGCCGCCACTCACACGTTCTTTCAATTCGAGCGGCATGGAGGAATGCGCATTGACCATCAAAGTACTACTGCCGATCTCTTTCATGTCGAGCTTTTTACCGCCGACCCAAACGCCTTTCAGATGCGCCAAAATTTCTTTTGGCATGCCGGTCGGTAAATCAACCGTCGCATGGTCTTCGAACAGTCCGATATGGCCGATAAACTTGGAATCGAGTCCCGCTTCATTAGCGATGGCGCCGACGATATTACCTGGTGTAATGCCATCGTTTTTACCAACTTCGATACGATAAGTTTGCATAGGAATGCCGACCTTACCCTTGTTGGCGTCACGTTTCTTGTCGGTGGCTTTTTCCTTGGTTGCTTTTCCTGTTTCAGCGAAAGCGGCTTTACTCGCTTTTTCAACGACTTCGAGCAGCGGGCTTTCATCTTCACGGCTCGTTTTTTTCCTAGGTTTTTCAACTGCATCGCGAGGCACAGATCTTGTAGGTTTGCTTTCGCTTGATGCCGTGAGGAAGTGACGTTGATCGCGCGCCGGTGCCGCTTCTGCACCTGATGAATTTTCTGCGCGTATCTTCAAAGCTTGTCCAGCGACACGCACGCCCTTCAATTGTTCGATAGTGTCGCCGTCGAGATTGTCGGGTAGGTCCAACACACTGTAATCATCATAGATATCGATGCGCCCGATAAAGCGTGATTCGATATTCGCTTCATTGGCGATGGCACCGACAATATTGCCGGGTTTGACGCCGTGCTGATGGCCGACCGCGATGCGGTAGGTACGCATGCCTTCCTCGGCAATGCGTGGACTGTGTTCGCGGCGAGCACGTGGTTCAAAATCGTCACCACGTTTACTGCGACGTTTATCTTCGAAGCTATCTTGTTCGTCGTACGACTTGGTTTCGCGCTTCTTCTTCTCCAGTAAGAGTGGCTCATCGCCACGGGCCATTTTGGCCAAGGCTGCAGCGATTTCAAGTGCAGGTACATTGTGTTCTTGTTCGTACTCTTCGATCACTTGCAAGTAGTGTTCGAGCTCACCCGCTGCCAAAGTCGACGTGATTTGCTCCTTGAAGCGAGCGATACGTACGTTGTTGACGGTTTGAATCGTCGGCAGCTCCATTGGCGACACTGGTTGACGCGTCGCTCGTTCAATAATTTTGAGGAGATTCTTTTCGCGCGGCGTAATGAACAGAATCGCTTCGCCGCTGCGCCCAGCACGACCAGTGCGGCCAATGCGATGTGTGTAGCTTTCTGGATCGTAAGGGACATCATAATTGACCACATGGCTGATGCGTTCCACATCCAAACCACGTGCCGCGACATCAGTCGCCACTAAGATGTCGATCTTGCCGTCTTTGAGTTGTTGAATGGTGCGTTCACGTTGTACCTGCTGGATATCTCCATTGATCGCAGCCACTGAGAATCCGCGCGCGGAGAGACGATCGGCTAATTCCTCGGTGCCCAGTTTGGTGCGGGCGAAAATGATCATGCCGTCAAAAGGTTCCGCTTCCAAAATACGTGTTAATGCATCGAGCTTGTGCATGCCGCTGACTAACCAATAGCGTTGACGAATATTGGCAGCCGTGCCGGTTTTGGCAGCGATGCTGACTTCGGCTGGCTCGTTCAGATAGGTCTGTGCAATCCGTTTGATCGGGGCTGGCATGGTGGCCGAGAACAGCGCAGTTTGCCGAGACTCTGGCGTCTCTTGCAGAATGCGTTCGACATCATCAATAAAACCCATGCGCAGCATTTCATCGGCTTCATCGAGTACCAAGGTTTTCAATTCAGAGAGATCGAGCGAACCTTTGTCGAGATGATCGATCACGCGTCCTGGGGTACCCACCACAACATGGACGCCGCGCCGTAGCGCCGACAATTGCGGCCCATAACTTTGACCACCGTAAATTGGCATCACATGAAAGCCAGGCAAATAACGTGCATAGGTTTGAAATGCCTCAGCCACCTGGATCGCTAATTCGCGCGTCGGTGCAAGCACCAAAGCTTGCGGTTTGGAGAGGAGCAAATCGATATTGGCTAAGATGGGTAAAGCGAAAGCAGCGGTTTTACCGGTACCTGTTTGCGCTTGTCCCAAGACGTCACGTTGGTCGATCAAGTGTGGGATAGTGGCAGCTTGGATGGGCGATGGTGATTCGTAACCCACCTCGCTGAGTGCACGTAGTAGTGCATCGCTTAAACGGAGGTCGGCAAAACTGATATCACTCGATGGTGTGGTCGTAGACATGGGATGGGCTCTTTGCGATTGGAGGGGTGTTTCCGAATGCTGCGGAAATGCGTAGACCATAGTTTACTCTGATCGCTGCAGAGTTCCTAGAACTCATTTAGAGCATATCTTTTCGCTATCGAATGATTTCTCTCTTTGTTCGCCCTAAGATTTGTTCAATTTTGCTTGTCACAATGTTCCACAGGTCGAGCATTTTGCGAGTAAGCAGAGCGTTTTTTTTGAATGACGAATAGTACGAATGCGGAGAGTTTGATCTCTCCGCAAACAAAACAAAAGATGGCAAGAAGATTACAAAAATCCTAGATTGCGTTGACTTTGGTCGAAGTTGCGCAGGTTAGGAAGTAAATCGAGAAGCGCAGAATCAGATATACCTAACCAGCTACCTAAGCTTGCCGCATATTGCTCTACCGACGTGGTCGGTAGCAAGCGGCCCTGGCCGACGTCGTCATCACCATTGTTGGCGACGATGGGCGCTTTGCCATAGAACTGTCGACCTTTGACCGCACCACCAAGCACAAAATGCATGCTGCCCCAACCATGGTCGCTACCGTCATTATTACCCGTCAAGGTACGTCCAAAATCTGAAGCAGTAAAACTCGTGACTTGATCGGCAACGCCCAATTCGATAGTGGCTTGGTAAAACGATGACATCGCATCAGCCACCGTTTTGAGCAAAATGGGATGATCGGTGACCAAGCCATCGTGCGTATCAAAGCCACCGAGCGACACAAAAAATACCTGTCGCTTGGCGCCAACTGCAGGCGCGGCTGCAATCATCCGCGCCACCATGTGCAATTGATCGGCAAGGCTATTCTCCGCTGGAAAGTCGGTCTTTACCACGGGAGAGTTGGCCAATGCGACGCTAAGTACACTGTCAGCTTCGATAGATCGGTTCGTGACCCGGTTGTATTCATTTTCGAGCAGATGGGTACGGGTTTGTGTGACCAATAGACGTAAGGCGTCGGAACATTGTGTCGAACCATACAGTGGACTTGTCAGACCCGACAATGGCACCGAGCCACTTGGGGTAATCTGATATTGCACCGCTTGCTTACCCGCGAGATAGACTGCATTGCCAGAAACATTGACGCAGGTGAAGGTGGCATTGCCATTGCCCGCAGCAAACAGATCGCCCATTCTTCCTCCCCAACCTGAGGTGGCGCCCTCAGGCGAAGAAGATTGCCAAACGGATTGCTGGTCGTTGTGCGAGAACAGCTTTGGCGGTAGCGGCACATTGCGTGCATTGTATTGCGCTTTGGTAGTGGGTTGAATCAAGCTGCCCACATTGAGCAACACGCCCATTTTCCCGCTGTCGAAGTAAGGAAGTAAGGGAGC
Organism: Undibacterium cyanobacteriorum; assembly: GCF_031326225.1. Taxonomy (GTDB): domain Bacteria; phylum Pseudomonadota; class Gammaproteobacteria; order Burkholderiales; family Burkholderiaceae_D; genus Undibacterium; species Undibacterium cyanobacteriorum. The sequence goes on from NZ_CP133720.1 coordinate 473,152, forward strand.
TAGTTCGGGCGCGAGTGCATATTGATGCGCGACACCTTGACGATCCATCGGGCCGACCGTGGGGGTAAGCACAGTTGCGGAGAGTGCGGCGCGTTGATAGGCAAGGGTGGGGCGTAACTGCTGATACGCGTTGTAGTTGGTCTGATCGTAGGGCACCAAAGTGTTGGCGTAATCATTGCCCCCATAAAGGAAGACGCAGACGATGGCTTTGTAGTCGGTCGCAGTTGCCGCAGAAGCTTCGGCCATGGCAGCGAGATTGAGAGCCCAGGGTGTGGCGACGCCAGCGATGGACAGAGTGGATGCGCGGCGCAGAAAGGCGCGACGAGAAGCATTATGGATTGTGCTCATAGCAAACTCACTATTTCAAGACGATAAATTCTGGGCAAGCCAGGATGAGTGTGATGGCGGCGTAAATGCGCTGTAGTCGTTGCACATCCGTCCCCGTGTGCAGGCTGGCAACGGCATTGCTAATCACAGCCAAATTACTAGCGCTGATTTGATTCGCTGCCAGCAAAAGGTTGATTTCCGCGACCAAGGAATTAGCGTTGTCTGCTAGTGGGAGTAATCCGCTGTAGTCGGCTTTGAGGTCTCCGAAACCTCGACCACCGCTGACCACCGTTTGCATGAAATTGACATAGCCAACCACGGATGATTCGCTGACTAATTGCATTTCCGGCGCCACCAAGCCGGCATTGGCAATGGCTGTGTTTGGTGGAACATAGCCGGGCCGGAAAAAATTGAAAACGGTCGGGGAGCGTAAAGGACTTTGACCGAGTTTGCTACCAGCGTCACTGGTGTCACCGATCAGCCAAGTATCACTCGCCGAGTTGGCATTAAAACTGCGCGCCCACGCAAGAAAACGTAGCATCGGTTCACGTATCTTGCCACGTGTCGTGTCGCTTGGCGCGACGGCGCTGCGTGCTTCGTCATCCAATAAAATGGCTTTGATGACCGCTTTCATGTCGCCCTTGATGCCTTTGCCATTGTTATTGAACACAGCAGCAACGCGCGCCACATATGCCGGTGTTGGATTACTTGTGATGAGCCTTTGTATGAGCTGCTTGCTGATGAAAGGCGCTACATTCTGGTGAGCAAACAGAAAGTCGAGCGCCATGGTTAGCGCGTTCTCGCCGCTGACGCCAGCGGGGATGGTGAAGCCGAGGAAACTTGCGCTTCCTGTTTCATGTTTTAACGGAACTTGTTTGAGCGGGCGGCGGTGATAGTCGGGTGTGGAGGTGTTGCTTAAAGTAAGATCAAAATCCCACCCTGTGAAGACGCGTGCCAAACCAGTGATGTCGTCCAAGGTATAAGTCTCAATATTGTTACCATTGACAAGCACAGGTGTACCGTCCTGATTAAGCTGCAACAAGCCAATCGTGAATAGTTGCATGATCTCCCGTGCATAGTTCTCATCAGGCATGGCGCCTGTTTGCGGATTAAACCGAGTATTGCCGCGATAGGTGAGATACAGGCTCATGGTGGTACTGGTCGAAATCTTCTGCAAGATATCGCGATAATTGCCGAAGCAGTTATCCTCAAGCAGATCGAGATAGTTTGCTGCTGCAAATCCTTTCCATCCACCACCGTTCACGAGCCCTTGGATGGCAACAACCAGTATTTCCGAGAGGGCTAAGGTCATACGTTGGCGTAGCGTGTCTGGTGAACTGATTAGTTTTCGCCAAGCACATGGATCAAAACCTGCCTGCGAATTTTTATAAGTCGCGACGTCCAAGCCTTTCCCTACCAACCAGTCCCAACGACTGCCATTGCCTTGCGTTGAAAATTGTTCGTCGATCCATGCACTGTAGCCAAGACTTTGCACTCGTTGAATCTGGGTTCTCGTCACTCCCATACTTGCTTGCAATAAAAAGCGCGCTGCTTGTTCATCGGTGATCTTTTGTTTGTCTGGATCGGGTTGTGGGCCGCTTGGCACGGTGCCACCACTATCGGAGGCGCCGCCACCGCCGCAGGCACTCAGCGCGGCGGTTAGTCCTACCGCAGTGATTGGTGAAACGAGGGAAGAGGGGCTGTTCGAATTGGTCTTTTTCTTTGTGTCGCCGACATTCTCAACGTCTTCTGCATTTTCAGCATTTTCTACATCATAGGGCATGACATATCCTTTCATTTCTAGAAATACTAGACCTGCGCAAAAGAGAAATTCTTGAGCGATGGGCTTAGCGTAGGTAAGCGCAAGAGATCGAACAAGTCGCAGTTTGTAAGTAAATGTGTGTAAAGAATTGAGGCGATATGCAGCTTTAATTGACGAGTACTGAACGGGAAAAAATTGTCGAGAATTACGATTGGTGTGCTCACGGACGAGTGAACTTTGTTACATATCTTGCGCTTTCATACATCTGAAATGACTTTGTCTTAAAGAAAATGCCCCTAATGCGCGCGTTTGGCGCAATGCTTTGATACACGCCTCACCGCATATTTGAGGTATGCTTGCGAACTTTTACGCGCCTTATCATTGCGACATCAAGAAATTCAGCATGAAGTTGTACACAGAATCACAGCAACGTGAACTCGATGAACAAGGAGTTGTTCATATTAATATTCGTTTTCGGCCGAAACGATTATTAGCAATTCTCATCGTTTTGCTTCTGCATTTAATGTTTTTATATGTACTCCTTAAAATTGGAGTCAATGTAAAAGGTGGTAAACCTTTAAGCGCGCCAATGGTGGTTTTGTTTGATAAGCACCCGCAGACAAAAAAAGGTGAGCCTGAGGCAAGAAATACGCTGCCAAAAGCGAAGGCTACCCCCAATCCGAAGTCAACTAATAAACCTCAGGAACTCACTCCGCCACAACCAACTGTGCCGGTTGTTGAAGCACCTCCAGTGAAGTACGAGGATATGCCGCCTCCCGATATGACGGCGATGCTGAATGCTGCGCGGGAACGTCGGCAACAAGCGCGTGAGGCTGCCGCTGCTGAAAATGCCGCGCAACAAGGAAATCGTGGTCGTAGCCGGCAAGATGTAATTGAGGAAAATGTGCGTAGGAGCATGGAACGTGCTAACAATAAAAATGGCGACGGCGGTCTGTTTACGATTCTAAACAAAGGTGTTCGCACTGCGACCTTCTCCTTCAGAGGATGGGAGATGCGCGGGGGCCTAGGAAGACAAATTTACGAAGTCGATGCGGGCTTAGGTGGGAATGTTGAATTGGCCGTGGTGAAAAAGATGCTGGAAGTCATTCGGACGCGTTTCAAGAAGCAAGCCCCATGGGAATCGACTCGACTTGGGCGCGTGGTCATGATATCTATGCTTCCTGAGGACTCTGAGGAAACCGAGCGTTTCCTCATGAAAGAGATGTTCGATTCTGATCATCCGCGTCGCTAGCTCGGTGAGCTGGTTGTACTCGACTCGTACAATGATTTATGCGATTGTTAAGTGGAGTTGATCTAGGTGATTTTTGCGATGTTTCAAAGACGCCAAGCTACGACCCAAAAAGTAGCTGCTCAACAAGGCGAAATATAAGGCACAAGCGACGCCAAATGAGGTCTGCTCAAACAGACTGGGGTTTGCGTGCTTCATCACTGAGATGGCATATTTACCGACGAAGATCGCCATGATCAAGACCATTGGCAGCCAGCTACCTTGAAGCTCAAGACGATCGGTAACACCATCGTATTTCACGCCATTTTGCGTCACTTTCGATTTTGAAACGACAACGCTCAAGAGGATCAATGAAGCAAGCCAGGCAATCAATACGCCTGTTTGATTCCCGAAGCTTTGCAGCATGCTGTTGGAAGACAATCCGAGCATCACGATCGGTAGAACCAAGCTACGCTTGAATTTGACGCTTCGATTTTTTGTCTGACTGTAACCGAGAGCGACTAGACCAGCCAAGAGGATCCAAACCCAAGTTGGTGTGTTGCTGACTATTTGTGTGAACATTTTTATCTCCGTTTGCGTTGAAAGTGTGCACACTATGCGCCATCGATTCGATTGCCTGCGGAGAATGCGACGACCGGCCTTAATCTGGCGCCAATCGCCTTTGCGTGGCGTGAATGACAGGCTTCGCCAGCCAATTGTGTACTTCCACAAACGCATTGGAAGCGGCAACTGCTAAAATGAGGCGAACTATCTTTTAGCATGAAATGGATATACCGTGATCAATCTTCACCTAGGAAATATCGGTCAAATTATTCAGTTGGCGATCGCGCCAGTGTTTCTATTGACCGGCGTTGGTACAAATTTGACCGTACTCACCAACCGCCTGGCGCGCATTATCGATCGTTCACGTACTCTCGAAGATTTGATCGCTACTAAAGGGCCGGAGAGTTTGACGCAGAATGTACAACTCGAATTGGATGAACTGTATCAACGCATGCATTTGATCAACCGAGCGATTACGCTCAGCTCGACCTGTGCCTTGTTGGTCTGCTTGGTGATTGCGGCACTTTTCGTTGGCGATGCACTTGATTTTCATCTTGATAAACTCATTGCGGCCATGTTTGTATTGGGTGTTTTAGCATTGATCGGCAGCTTTATTTTCTTTTTGCGCGAGATCTTCGTGGCGACTAAGACACTACAACGTCAGCGTGAACACGGTGCAAAATTTTTGCCTTAGTGATAAAGAATTTGAAAGCCTGATTTACTTGAGCGAAAGGTATCCGCTAAAAAACAACGCTTCTCCTTAGATCTGCGTGAAACTAGCGTGGAACATCTTGCTTTACTGCAAAATTGAGGCACAATGGAACGCACCTGTGGTTCCCCTGTGATTTCGCAACGCGTGGATAGAATTGGCTCTGAGATCAGACGCCAGAGTGAATGCAGTGAGAGGAGATTCCGATGATGACCGTACCCATCATTATTGATTTCGAAGCTTCGGGTTTCGGTCAAGGTAGCTATCCGATTGAAGTGGGTTTTTCCGGACGCCATGGAGAAGGTTGGTGTTCTCTTATCCGCCCTGAGCCTGATTGGACACATTGGGATCCAGAAGCTGCAAAAGTGCATGGCATTGCGCGCGAAATTTTGGTCGAACGTGGTAACACAGCGCAGTTTGTAGCAGAACAACTCAACTTCTTTCTTGGTGGCCGCACCGTTTATACCGACGCTTGGGGTCAAGATTATGTTTGGATGGCACGATTATTTGATGCCGCCGAAATTGTTCCTAAGTTCAAATTGACCGATCTGTTTGAAATCATCGAAGATGAACAAATGCCGATTTGGCAAGCCACCAAAGATCAAATCAGCAAAGAACTCTGCGTGGCCCGTCACCGCGCCAGTAGTGATGCACGAGTGCTCCAATTAACGTGGCTGCGTACTTTCGACGAAACACGCAAACAAACTGTATAAAAAATCAGTTAAATCGGTCTTCTCCCGTATAATCGCGGGATGCAAAACTTACTTCATAATCTCAATCCGGAACAGCTTGCCGCGGTCACTTTGCCGGCCCAATCGGCCTTGATCTTGGCTGGCGCAGGTTCTGGCAAAACCCGTGTGCTCACCACGCGCATCGCATGGCTAATCCAAACAGGCCAAATCTCCCCCAATGGTGTGTTGGCGGTGACCTTTACCAATAAGTCAGCGAAAGAAATGCTGACCCGTTTGTCGGCCATGTTGCCGATTAATACGCGAGGCATGTGGATTGGTACTTTTCATGGACTTTGTAATCGACTTTTGCGGGCCCACCATCGTGACGCGGGCTTGCCGCAGACTTTTCAAATTCTCGATTCAGGCGACCAGTTGTCATTCATTAAGCGCTTATTGAAAGCGAATAATATTGATGATGAAAAGTATCCACCGAAAAATTTGATGTACTTCATTAATGGCGCGAAAGATCAAGGTCTACGCGCTGCGCAAGTCGATGCCTATGATGATTACAACCGCAAAATGGTGGCTTTGTATGATCTGTACGATTTGCAATGCCAGCGTGAAGGTGTGGTCGATTTTGCAGAGCTGTTACTGCGAACTTATGAACTGTTGAGTCGCAACCAACCTTTACGTGAGCATTATCAAAGTCGATTCAAGCATATCTTGATTGATGAGTTTCAAGATACGAATGACCTCCAGTACAAATGGCTTAAGTTGATGGCGGGTACACAAGCAGCGGTATTCGCAGTCGGCGATGATGATCAAAGTATTTATGCGTTTCGCGGTGCGAACGTTGGCAACATGTCGGCCTTTGAAACTGAATTTCGCGTACAGAACTTAATTAAGCTCGAGCAAAATTATCGTTCGCACGGACATATTCTCGATACTGCGAATGCGCTGATTGAACACAATAGTCGTCGCTTAGGCAAAAATTTGCGTACTGACGCGGGACATGGTGAACAAGTTCGTGTGTTCGAAGCGAGTAGTGATATCCAAGAAGCACAATGGATCACTGAGGAAGCGCAGAATTTGATCCGCGATGGATCCTCAAGAAATGAGATTGCCATCCTCTATCGCTCGAATGCACAGTCAAGGGTGATCGAGCATGCACTCTTTAGTGCGGGTATTCCATATCGCGTATATGGTGGGCAGCGCTTCTTCGAACGCGCTGAGATCAAACATGCGATCGCTTATCTGCAGTTGATGGACAATCCACATAATGATTCGGCCTTCCTCCGAGTCGTCAACTTCCCGGCGCGTGGGATCGGTGCGCGTTCGATTGAAGCTTTGCAAGACGCCGCACGTCAGTACAATGTTTCTCTATACGCAGCAGTGCCCTATGTGGCGGGTAAGGCCGGTAGTTCTTTGAGCGCTTTCGTCAAACTGATTGAGGGCGCGCGGTTTGAGACTCAGAATTTGCCTTTGCCAGAGATGGTGCAGATCGTACTTGAGCTGAGCACGCTGTTGTCGCATTACCAAACTGAAAAAGAAGGCGCTGATCGTATCGAAAATCTGGAACAGTTGGTGAGTGCCGCGACCTTGTTTATTTCTGAGGAAGGTTTTGGACATGATGCGCCTGCGTTCGCGGGTCCAAGTTCAGCTCCAGCGGCAAGCTTGATTGCCAATGCTCAGGGCGTCGAAATTTTTGATGCGGATGCGGCACTCCCAACGGTCATGTCCCCACTGTCAGCATTCTTATCGCATGCCTCATTGGAAGCGGGCGACAATCAAGCGCAAGCCGGACAAGACGCTTTACAACTGATGACGGTACACGCGGCCAAAGGTTTAGAGTTTGATTCCGTTTTCATCGGTGGCCTCGAAGAGGGCTTATTCCCGCACGAAAACAGCTCTCAAGAAGAAGCAGGTGTCGAAGAAGAACGACGTTTGATGTATGTGGCGATTACTCGGGCACGCAAGCGTTTGTATATGACCTTCTCGCAAACGAGAATGTTGCACGGCCAGACTCGCTATAACTTACGTTCACGGTTCTTTGATGAAATGCCGGAAGCGTCCTTGAAATGGCTTTCCCCGCGCGTTCAAGCGAGCTGGTTTGGTCGAACCAAATCGGCGTGGGATGAGGCGCCAGAACATGGCGCTAATGCCATTGCGCAAAGTTTTAATAAGCCATCTAATAAGTCATCTAATCAGTCCATCTGGCGAGTGGGGCAAAACGTTGCTCACGCCAAATTCGGTGAAGGCGTGATTGTGAATATTGAGGGAAGCGGTACGAATGCCCGTGCACATATTAATTTCGGCAAATTTGGTATGAAGTTGCTTGATCTCGGGATTGCCAAACTGGAGCGGATTTAACGATTCATCCAAAGCTTGGAGAGCAATCAATTCGATGAATGCTTGAGGATGGTGCAGATAAAAAAGGGCGATTGATTCGCCCTTTTTTGATCATCTCAACGCGCAAGCAATTCTTGCTGCACGTGCGACTGAGGTGCAATCAACGTGCCTTGAAGTACTATTAAATGTGGTAAGCCGTGCTTGTCATTACTTTCGCCATCACTTGCATACCGGCTTTGACTACAGATGGCAGTTCTTGTGCGCCCAGTTTTTGTGCGGCATCACCGTGAGCGATTTCATCAATTCGCATCTGATCCACAATCGCTCTTGATTTCTCATCTTGAGCAGGCAGTTTCTCAAGGTGTCCTTCAAGGTGGGCTTCTACTTGCTTCTCGGTCTCGACCACGAACCCTAAACTGACTGCATCGCCGCAGGCACCAGCAATCAAGCCACAAGCATAGGCGCCGGCATACCAGAAAGGGTTGAGTAAACTGGTGTGCGAATTCAATTCCTCGAGACGCTTCGCGGTCCAGGCCAAATGATCTTCTTCCTCAATGCTCGAATGCTTGAATTGTTCGCGTACTGTTTGTTGTCGTGAAAACACCGCTTGTGAGTCGTATAGAGCTTGTGCGCAAATCTCGCCAACATGATTTACGCGCATTAAGCCAGCCGCATGTTTGCGCTCTGAGTCGCTCATGGAGGCTTCATTAAAGTCAGCACCAGGAAGTGGTCTAGAGCTGCGTGCTTGCCCACTAACCACGCGCAAAGCGCGATCGAAATTTGCAATCAAGCTGTCAATCTTTGGAGGCGTCATGAACTCTTTGAATGAAAATAAAATGAATGGAAAAGGGCTTGAAAGCGTGATTGTACGCCCCATTTAAGGGCTGAGTTTGCGTCACCGCAATTTACTTACTTACAGAAAAATTGCTATAATCCCCATTTTTGTGTGCGGTTTTGGTGCTTTGTTGTTGCGATGCCACATATTCAAAAAATAGTTGCACGAAAATTGTGATTATCTTTGCCCAAAACAGTGCAATTTGTTCCAATGCCACTTAGTATACGAGGCAAACCATCGCCCCGCTTGGGTTTGGGCGGCGACACGTATAAAGAGACAGCAAATTGAATTGATATTTATAAAGCAATAAGATCAATCAAGAAATTTATTAACCTTTGGAGAGCTTTTCAATGAAAAAATCACTTATCGCTTTCGCAGTATTGAGCGCATTCGCATCTGCAGCTTCTGCTCAGTCTTCTGTTGTTTTGTACGGTGTAGTTGATGCTAACGTATCTACAGCAACAAACCAAAGCGCAACTGGCGCTAAAAAGAACTCTATGGAAACGAGCGGTTTGAGCTCTGGCCGTTGGGGTCTGCGTGGTTCTGAAGATCTCGGTAACGGTATGAAAGCAAACTTCAACTTGGAAAGCTCTTTGGCAGTTGATACAGGTGTTGCAGGTTCTTTGTTTGACCGTACAGCAACTGTTGGTTTGTCTGGTGACTTCGGCGCTTTCAATGCGGGTCGTCAAACTAACTTGGCATATGACACATTGATTCAAGTTGATCCAATCGGCGTTGCACACGTTGGTACAAATCCAAACATCGTGTTTGGTGCATTGAACAACGCAACTTTGTACGGTACACACGGTACAAGCAACGGCGTTTCTTCTGCAACACGTCAAAATAACTCCATCAAATACTCTGCTCCAGCAATGTTTGGCGGCATCGTATTCTCTGGTATGTACGGTTTTGGTGAAAAAACAGGCGACACAGTAGCTAGCAGCTACATGGGCGCATCTGCTTCTTTCTCCCAAAATGGTATGACAGCAGTGATTTCTTACTCTCAATTGCGTGACGCAGCGAATAACTCTACTTTGCGCGCATACACTGGCGGTGGTAAGTTTGAATTGTCCTCTGATTTGACATTCAAAGTGTCTTACGCACAAAATGAAGTGAATACAACAACACGTGGTATCGGTGTATTCGGTACAGGCGTTGACTACAAGTTGAGCCCAGCTTGGACATTGACAGGTGGTTACTACAACACACGTCGTTCTGGCGACATGAAAGCGAAAGCAGATTCTTTCGTAGGTATCGCTAAATATGCATTCAGCAAACGTACAACAGCATACACATCTTTCACATACGTAAAAGCTGGCACAACACAGGCTAAAGATACTGATTTGGGTATCATCGTTGGCGCAGGCAATCGTTCCGCAACTCGCGCAGTTGTTGGTGTGAATCACGCGTTCTAATCGATTACCAATCGAATAAGAAAAACTGCCTTCGGGCAGTTTTTTTTTGAACTTTTTTGGGCTTTTGATCTCTATCTGCGCTCCACTTGGTGTTCGGAGTCCGCCATCTGACATTGACAGTGTTGATTTCCTTCTTTGGACGGTATTACGGTTTAGATCCTATGAGAACCCTTGTTTCATTAATTGTTGCTATCTTCAGCCTTTTGTTTGTTATTCCTGCTGAAGCAGGTTTTCAAGCTAAACACCTTGATGCGAAGCAAACAATCAAGATTGACGGTCGCTTGGATGAGACTGTTTGGCAGCAAGCGGTTCCTCACGATACCTTCTATCAAACCCAACCGATTGACCAACGCAAGGCACATCTAAAAACAGAGGTGCGGATTCTGTTTGATCAAGCTGCCATGTATGTTGGCATCAAGGCTTTTGACTCAGACCCAAGCAGTATTCGAGACTCCTTTTCCCGCCGCGACCGCATTACGATTGATCAGGATTTTTTTGCTCTTTATCTTGACCCGACGAGTGCTCATAAATCGGCTCAAATTTTTTATGTGAATGCTCGCGGGACGGTCATGGATGGCATTTTTAGTGACTCGGCAGGTGAGGACTCTTCTCCTGATTTTGATTTCGATGTGGCGACAGCGCGCTTTGAGGGCGGGTGGAGTGCTGAATTTAAGATTCCATTCTCATCGATTGCCTATGACAAAGGATCGCACACCCCATGGAGCCTTTTGGTTCTAAGAAATATGACTCGCGATCAGCGGTATCGTATGTATAGCGGAGGAGTCACTCGAGCGACCAATTGCAATTTGTGTTATTCAGACACCATTGATGGACTTGATCAGTTGCCATCCAATCTGAGCTGGTCTTTAACTCCCCAATTTGTGGCACGTCAGAGTACCGACCAAACGGTTGGGCAAGCAGCGCAGCGACAACAAGACAAACAGTTCAGTCTTGATTTTAAGATCCGCCCTGATTCGGCAACCACGGTGGATTTGACGCTGAATCCAGATTTCTCCCAGATTGAGCTCGACTCACCACAACTATCAGGCAACACCCGCTTTAGTATTTTTGTGCAGGAGAAGCGCCCCTTCTTTCTTGAAGGCGCTGACATCTTGCGAACACCATTCAGCGTGATCAGTACCCGGAGTATTTCCAACCCCGATGCGGGCTTGCGATATACGCGGCGTGATGCGCAATCTGATGTCAGCGTGATTGTGGCGAAAGATGCCGCCGGTGGTTTGGTTCTAATTCCGAATACTTACTATTCTTCTTCTGCAAATGCAACTCAGTCGTCTTTGGCGACGGATGCGAGAGTGAACTGGCGCTTCGACACCATGTCACTCGGCTTGGTCGCCACTGATCGAGAATATGCCAATATCGACGCTTACAATCGCGTTTTTGGACCTGATTTTGTTTGGCAGATTGATCGCAACCAAGGCCTCCGCACACAACTATTGCTCAGTTCGACGACGGCGCAACCAGATGCGAATGGTGATCTCGCAAAAGGTAATACCACCACTGGTCATGCGTTCTACACTGGTTGGTCGAAGTCGAGTGATGCTTGGAGCATTGGCTTAAGCGCGCGCGATATTAGTAAGGATTTTCGTGCAGATAACGGCTTTTTTTCACAGGTTGGGTTTCAAAGTATCAATAATGACTTGACCAAGAAGTGGGGCCGCATAGGCATGTGGCATGAGTTTAATACCTACGTGTCGAGCGAATACAAACTCGATAGCGAGGGAAATATCTTATCGAAAAGCATCGCTCCCGGTATGAATGTGGCTGGCCCATTTGATAGTTCGATTTACTTAAACTTCAATCCAGTTTTGAAAAGTCGTGCTAATGCTGATGGTGAAATCTATAATTTGTCGCGCGTTTCGACAGGATTTGCGATAAGCCCCAGTAAGCAAATCGCCCGTGTCAGTGCTGATTTCATGGTGGGTGATGTAATTGATTATTTGGCAAGCCGCCTCGGCAAAGGTGGTAGTGCTTCCTTTGGGGCTAAGCTTCGGCCATTTGATCGACTCGAGCTTGACTCAAGTTTTGCGACGAATTGGATTAACGCGAGTCGCGAAACTGCGACTGGTGATCGAGCGTATTCTGAGACAGCTATTCAGATTAATAGCGTGCTTCATTTTTCTGAAATGGATACCTTGCGTTTGATTGTGCAAGATTCACGAACCAATCGAAATCCCGAATTGTATGTTTCAGCAGTGGCACCGGAGAGTACCCGTACCGTCAACTCTTTGGTGTTCACGCGTCGTGTCGGTCTAGGCTCGGCTGGCTACTTAGGTTGGACCCAAACCAAGTCGGAGACGCCAGGCTTCGTCGCAAAACGCAAACAGAGTGAAATCTTTGCTAAGTTATCTTGGCAAATTTGACGTTGCTCGAATACTTCGCTATCCTTCGCACATTGCGCCGATTTGAGTTCAGCTTGCGGGCGCAGTTTAAGAGAAATCTTGAACAAATAAATACGGCTAAAGCGAGCTTGAATGTCGCGTTACCTCCCTCCATTCAGCCCACCTTTTAGCCCCTAAGTTGTGATTGTTGAATCAGTACGAAACTGATCCTTAAGGGAAATCTATGTCTTCTGTTGGAATCGTAAAGCCCCAGGCTTTTCGCTTTGACGCACCGTTGCAGTTGCAAAGCGGTGCATCGATTAGCGACTACCATTTGATGGTAGAGACCTATGGTCAATTAAACGCAGATAAGTCGAATGCGGTCTTGATTTGTCATGCCTTAAACGCTTCTCACCATGTCGCAGGTTACTATGAAGATCAGCCTAAAAACATAGGCTGGTGGGACAATATGGTAGGGCCAGGGAAACCCGTTGATACCAATCGTTTCTTCGTGATTGGCATTAATAATTTAGGCTCATGTTTTGGTTCAACCGGGCCGATGCACCTGAATCCAGCGACCGGCAAACCTTATGGCGCCGATTTTCCGGTCGTAACGGTCGAAGATTGGGTGCGTGCTCAAGCCCGTGTCGCTGATCAATTGGGTATCACACAGTTCGCGGCGGTGATGGGTGGCTCCCTCGGTGGTATGCAAGCGTTGGCATGGAGCATTTTGTTCCCAGAGCGCTTACGCCATTGTGTGGTGATTGCTTCGACTCCGAAATTATCTACCCAAAATATTGCTTTCAATGACGTGGCTCGGCAAGCAATTTTAACTGACCCAGATTTTCATGGCGGCGACTTCTATGCGCATAAAGTGGTGCCCCGAAATGGTTTAAAAGTGGCTCGCATGATCGGCCATATTACCTATCTCTCAGACGATGATATGGCTGAAAAATTTGGCCGTGATCTGAAGACTGGTGAATATCAATTTGGGTATGGCGTTGAGTTTGAAATTGAATCCTATCTCCGTTATCAGGGCGATAAATTCTCAGATTATTTCGATGCGAATACTTACTTGTTAATCACCAAGGCGCTTGATTATTTTGATCCTGCGCGCGATTACGATGGAGATTTGAGTAAAGCCTTGGCAGGAACAAAAGCTCAATTTATGTTGGCGTCTTTTACGACTGATTGGCGTTTTTCCCCAGAGCGTAGTCGCGAAATTGTGAAGGCGCTGGTCGACAACCAACGTCAGGTGAGTTACGCCGAAATTGATGCGCCTCATGGCCACGATGCATTCTTATTGGAGGATGCTCGCTATTTGAATTTTGTACGTGCGTATTTTGATCGCATTGCTAAGGAGTCCGTATGAACGTACAAGAACTAAAGCAATTACGTCCTGATTTAGCCTTTATTGCAGATTGGGTCAAGCCGCAATCCCATGTGCTGGATGTGGGCTGTGGTGATGGTGTGATGTTGGACTATTTGCAGAGCGCAAAGCAATGTAGTGGCTACGGGATCGAGATCGCTGATGACAAAGTGTTGGCGTGTTCGCAGCGCGGGGTGAACGTGATACAGCAAGACATGGAGCAAGGTCTGCATTTATTTGGCGATCAAAGCTTCGATACGGTCTTATGTTTATCCTCCCTGCAGATGATGAAAAACGTTGAGGATCTCTTACGTGATATCGCCAGAGTTGGACGTGAATCGATTGTGTCGTTTCCGAACTTTGGTTACTGGCCACATCGAACTGCCCTCTTGCGAGGTAAGATGCCAGTATCAAAATCTTTGCCCTATGAATGGTATGACACGCCAAACGTACGCTGCGCGACGATATATGATTTTGCTGATTTAGCGGAAGACGTTGGATTGATGGTGACAGAGTGTGTCGCTTTGCACGAAGGAAAACAGATTTCCTTCTTGCCAAATTTGCGTGGCAGTCTTGCTGTGTTTCGCCTTTGTAAGCGCACTTAGTTGTAATTCATTGTTCGATCCCGCGACGGAGAATGTAGGTGGTTGTTAAAGATCCTTCACAATGCAGTTGCGTAGTTTCGATTACACTATGCTGATTGCTTTGTAACTCGATGTGTGAGGTTGATGTTCAATGAAAACAATTAAGTTGATGACGATGAGCGCCATGCTTGCGTTGAGCGCGTCGGCGAATGCGCAGAGCGAAGCTCCACAAGAGGGCGTTAAGGTTGAAAAGATGTCCGTCATGCGTAAGCTCGTGCCCACCGGTGCACTTGAGGGGCAAGCGGCGCAGCAGTACGTGCAAACCATGCGCGAAGCACAGTCAAAGAAGGCTTTAGCTCCGGATAATCATCCGCAAGTGATACGCTTAAGAGCGATCGCCAAGAAGCTGATTCCTTATGCCTTGCCTTGGAATGATCGTGCCAAGGAATGGCAATGGGAAGTGAATTTGTTGGGCTCTACGCAGATTAATGCCTACTGTATGCCGGGTGGAAAAATCGCCTTTTATACGGGAATTCTCGATACGCTCAAACTCACCGATGACGAAGTCGCGATCGTCATGGGACATGAGATTGCACATGCTTTGCGAGAACATGGTGCCGAACGTGCAGGTAAATCGGTGGCGGCAAATATCGCGGTGCGAGCCGCAGCACTATTTGCAGAATACAAGGGCTATGATGGGCGTGTCGTTGAAGGTGTTGGCAGCGCAGGTGCTAGTCTGGCCATGTTGAAGTTCTCACGCGACGATGAGACGGAAGCTGATATTGTCGGGCTCGATATTGCGGCTCGTGCCGGCTATGATCCGCGTGCTGGGGTCGCTTTGTGGCAGAAGATGGGGTATGTCAATAAAAACTCCCCGCCGAAATGGCTCTCAACGCATCCTGCTGGAAAAGACCGCATTAATGAAATTCGCAAACATTTTCCAGAGGTAATGCCACTCTATGCGCGAGCCAAAGGCGTGAGTATGGAAAGTTTGCCGCCTTATAAATCGAATGTGAAAGTCATTTCCGATGTGCGTTGATTGAGTCGGTGTTGGATCAAGCAAGCCTACAAGTTTTTCGAATTGTAGGCTTTTTTCATTTCTAGCGCTTCGATCATTGGTGTCGCCACTAAAGCGACGAAAAGGCCACAAGAGGGCCCAAAAAAACAACGACAAGCGACCTATTTGTAGACGAGAGTTAGTGGGGCGTGGTCACTAAAACGCTGTTCTTTGTAGATCGCCGCCGACTTCGCTTTGGCGGCCATGTTTGGTGTCGTGACATGGTAGTCGATACGCCACCCTACATTATTGGCCCAAGCCTGACCCCGATTGCTCCACCAAGTGTAGGCTTCGCCAGTCGTGTCTGGGTGTAGATGGCGGTAGGCATCGACCCAACCGAGTTCAGAAAAGAGTGCCCCCATCCATGCCCGTTCTTCAGGCAAGAAGCCAGAATTTTTTTGGTTGCTCTTCCAGTTTTTCAGGTCGATTTCTTGATGCGCAATATTCCAGTCGCCACAGATGACAAACTCTCTTCCGCTTGCTATCAATTCGGCGAGGTGGGGACGAAACTCATCCATAAAACGGAACTTTGCTTGTTGCCGCTCTTCCGAAGAAGAGCCAGACGGGCAGTACACTGAAATGATTGATAGGTCTCCGAAATCACATCTTACGTATCGACCTTCTGCATCGAATTCTTCACTGCCAAAGCCGATAAAAACGGCATCAGGTTTTTTCTTGCTATACACGCCAGCACCTGAGTATCCCTTCTTCTCCGCGTAGTGGAAGTGGCCATGATAACCATGCGGACGCAGAAAATCGTCGGTCATATCGGCCTCTTGTGCCTTGAGCTCCTGTACGCAGACAAAGTCAGGCAGTTCTTGCTTCATCCAATCGAAAAAACCTTTCTTGGCGGCGGAGCGGATACCGTTTAGATTTGCGGAAATTACTTTGATAGTCATGTTTGCTATTGATTTCTAATTGTCTAAGTCGTAAGTGGGGTTTGTGCGCGATGGCGTTCGTGCAATTGCCAATATTTCCAGCAGAATACCAGATCCTCTATGACAAAGTTGTACAGTTAGATGACGGGAAATGTCAGGTACTTGGTTTATACTAGCGCACCTCATCAAATTCCCAAATAAAATGAACGAAAAGCAACTGCGCGAAGAGCTCGATGCGGTTTATGGCAGTCTTTCTTGGAAATTGACAGCCCCTTTACGCCATTTGTCGGCGGCGGTCCGCCGTTATATTGTCCGACCACTTTCGCCGCGCCTCTACATCCATCACCTTGGTTTGTATGTCATAAGGCGCCCTCGTCTCTTGCAGTTTATCGAGAAGCTCGCATCTTTGATTCCGGGTTTGCCACAACGCATACAACGATTTCAAGATCGTATCGCACAACAAGTCGCGGCTGAATTGGCTTTGAAGGAGGTTGCCGAACCAGAGGTGGAAGTGATTGTGCAACCGACCCTGAGCGCGAATGCTCGCGCTTTGCATTTGGAATTACTTCACATGATCAATAAGAAGGCATGACATGCGTTTATTAATTGATCTACAGGCATGTCAATCAAGTAGTAGCCGCACCCGTGGCATCGGTCGATATTCGATTGAGTTGGCGAAAGCAATGGTGCGTCAAGGTGCGCAGCATGATATTCATCTTTTGTTGAATGCGAGTTTTACCGAAGCCGTACGGGAGATTCGCCAGATTTTTGCGGGGCAGATCCTTCCGCAAAATATCCATGTATGGCAGGGCGTTTTGCCTTGCAACGAATTGGATTCTGCCAACACATGGCGTTTGCGCGCCAATGAACTGATTCGTGAGCAAGCGATTCGAGAAATCGGTCCAGACATCGTTCACATTAGTAGCCTGTTTGAAGGTCTCAGCGATGATGCAGTTGTGAGCGTACCAGCCATGAACGCAGGGCGTATTCCAGTGGCGGTCACTTTGTATGATTTGATTCCGCTGATTAACGCCAAGACCTATCTTGAAAATCAACAAGTACGCGCTTGGTATTATCGGAAGGCGCAAAGCCTAAAACGCGCTGATTTGTTATTGGCAATTTCAGAGTCGTCACGCCAGGAGGGAATCAAGTATTTATTTAGTCCCGCAGATCGCGTCGTGAATATCTCTTCCGCGGTGGATCAACGCTTCCAGCTCAATACCGATGAGACGAGTGAGTTTGCTGAGATACGTCACAAATATGGTTTGCATCGTGAGTTTGTGATGTACACCGGTGGCATCGATCTGCGTAAAAACATTGAAGGTCTGATAGCCGCGTATGCGCAACTGCCTAGCGAACAAAGGAAGGCGCACCAGTTAGCCATTGTTTGTAGCGTGCATGAGAGAGATCGTGAGCGATTGACTGCACTTGCCGCTACGCTGGGCTTGGCATCGGATGAGTTGGTTCTCACTGGTTTTGTGCCCGATCAGGATTTGCCCAAGCTTTATCATGCTTGCAAATTGTTTGTGTTCCCCTCTTGGCACGAAGGTTTCGGATTGCCCGCCTTGGAAGCAATGAGTTGTGGTGCGCCAGTCATTGCAGCCAATACGAGTAGTTTGCCCGAGGTCGTAGAATGGTCAGAAGCGATGTTTGATCCTCGCGATATCTATGCGATGCGAGCCAAGATGCAGCAGGCACTCGAGGACGCTACATTCCGTGAGCAATTGGTGAAATCTGGACTGGTCCAGGCGAAGAAATTTTCTTGGGATGCATCGGCTCGCACAGCCTTGAATGCACTTCAAGCTTGTCTTGAGCAACATCAGTCGCAGCGCGTGGATGTGGTCAATCAAGCGCGACCGCGGATGGCGTATGTATCACCGATCCCACCAGCGCAATCGGGTATCGCGGATTACAGTGCGGAGCTTTTACCTGAGTTGGCCGCGCACTACGACATCCACATCATTACAGAACAGAGTGAGCAGAGTAAGCAGAGTGGGGCTTCCGATCCTTGGCTCGCGGCCAATTTCCCTTTACGCAGTCCAGCATGGTTTGTCGAACATGCCGATCAATTTGATCGTGTTCTTTACCATTTTGGGAATTCGATGTTCCATGAGTTCATGTTGGATCTCATGCGTCTTCATCCGGGCGTCGTCGTGCTCCATGATTTTTATCATAGTGGTTTACTCGCTCATCTCGATTTCACCGCGAAACGCCCTGGTATTTGGGACCAAGCTCTGTTTTACTCGCATGGTTTCGCAGCGACCTTGAAGAAGGCGACTGTGTCCGACTTAAGTCAAGCCATTTGGGAATTTCCAAGTAATCATGAAGTGTTGGAACGAGCGCTTGGTATTGTGGTCCATTCGGAATTTTCTAAGGCATTGGGACGTGCATGGTACGGCCCTGCTGTCACTAAAGAATGGAAGCATGTCCCGTTTTTACGCGTGATGCCGCAGCAGATTGATCGCACCAAAGCGCGAGCTGAATTGGGTGTATCAGAAGATGATTTCTTGGTGTGTTCGTTTGGTATTCTTGGCCCGACTAAGCTGAATCAAGATTTACTCGATGCCTGGTTGGCGTCACCTTTGTCTCAAGATACCCGATGCAAGTTGATCTTCGTTGGTAAGCATGATGACGGTGCTTATGGCGAGAAGATGCTCGAGACCATAGAGCGGGCTGGACTGCAGGACCGTGTCACCATTACCGGCTTCGCTGATCTCGATTTATTCCGACGCTACCTCAGCGCCGCTAATGTTGCCGTGCAATTGCGTAGTTTGTCGCGCGGCGAAACGTCTGGCACGGTCTTTGACTGTTTAGCTTATGGAATTCCCACCATCATCAACAAGAATGGTGCCATGGCCGAATTACCTGATGGTCCTTTGATTCGCATCGAGGAACAGTTTGCAGTAGCAGATCTGAGTGATCAACTGCAGCGCTTATGGGAAAGTGTCGAATTGAGAGAGCAATACTCGGTGGCGGCGCAGCAGTACATTGAGCAGCATCATGCCCCAAGCGAAATTGGTTTGCGCTACAGAGACGCAGTTGAAGATTTTTATCTGAATGGCGCGGGCGCTGCTTTGCGATCGACAATGCGAAACATTGCGTGCCTTGAACATCCGAGAACAGAGCACGATGTGATGGGTGTTGCTAATGCCTTGGAACAAAATCGAATTAGTTCACGTCGTCGCCGTCTTTTATTGTCGATGAATGAGCTCGCTCAACATCATGGGCAAGAGCATCAACAACAAAACGCGCGCATCAAAGATTTCATTTTGCAGTTGCTGGAACGATTGCCAAAAGATGTCATGCTTTTGCCGATGAAGGCCGAGCTGACAACGGACATTCGTATTGCTGCTCAGGATCTTGCTGATTACTTGGATCTCCAACTAGCAGTCGCACCGACATTTGATCTAGAACCCGTTCAGGTGGGTCCAGTCGATATGATCCTGAACTTTGTTGCTGACTCTTCTGAGTCGATTCAATGGGCGCATGAGCTGGAGCTATTGGCCCAAGTGCAGGGCGCCATCTATCAGGGTGTGAAGTTACCCGAGACCGAAGATGATGTGGCGCAGATTTTGCAGACGATTCTTTCTGTATTGAACGAATCTTCATTTTAAATTTTCGAACTTTTTTTTGCTGTTGGAGTGTGAACTCATGAATACCAATCTCAAACAAGAATTCATTCAATTTGCTGTCGATGTGCAAGTCATACGATTCGGTGAATTTATGACCAAGGCGGGACGTAAATCGCCGTACTTTTTTAATGCGGGTCTGTTCAATGACGGCGCCAATCTCGGCAAGATCGCCAATTACTATGCGCAAACGCTGCTCGATTCTGGAGTCGAGTTTGATATGCTTTTCGGTCCTGCCTATAAAGGGATTACCTTAGCCTCGGCCACAGCGGTGGCTCTGGCAGCGAAGGGGCGCAATGTGCCGTTTGCCTACAATCGTAAAGAGGCGAAAGATCACGGCGAAGGCGGCACCATCGTTGGCGCTAAATTGCAAGGTAAGATTGTGATTGTGGACGATGTGATTTCCGCGGGAACTTCGGTGCGTGAGTCGGTTGAATTGATTCGTGCTGCGGGCGCTATGCCTGCTGCGGTTTTGATCGCTTTGGATAGAATGGAACGGGCTGGCGCCGACGACGCTTTGTCACCTCATTCAGCGGTACAGGAAGTGAGCCGCCTGTACGGTATCCCAGTCATTGCAATTGCTAATCTGAACGACTTATTTGAGTGTTTGTCGAGTGCCAATGCCGACGCAGCCTTAGCGCAATACAAAGATGCAGTGGGTGCGTATCGTCAGAAATACGGGGCGATCTAAACGCTACCAGTGGTATTGTTTTGAAGCACTTGCTTACAAAAAGATGACAAAAATTTACTATCTGCAAAAGTAAGAGCAGGTATACTGTTAAAATGTGACCTTAGTCACAGAATTTGAAGTTGTATCGTGAAACCATTTCACTTTACGGTCGCGTTAATAAAAATTTATGGTTCGCTTTGGCGAAAACGTTTGCATGAATAAGAAAGCACTAGTTACAGGAATTACTGGCCAAGATGGCGCCTATTTAGCAGAACTTCTATTGGAGAAGGGCTATACCGTCTACGGTACTTACCGTCGCACTAGTTCTGTGAACTTTTGGCGTATTGAGGAATTGGGAATTCAAAATCATCCTAAGTTGCATTTGGTAGAGTACGATTTGACCGATTTGTCCTCGAGCGTACGTCTCATCAAGTCGACCGAAGTGGATGAGGTGTATAACTTGGCGGCTCAGAGTTTCGTTGGCGTCTCTTTTGAACAGCCAGTCACCACGACTGAAATCACCGGCATAGGTGCATTGAATCTGTTGGAAGCGATTCGTGTGGTCAATCCTAAGATTCGTTTCTATCAAGCGTCGACATCGGAGATGTTTGGTAAAGTGCAGGCCGTTCCTCAAGTCGAATCAACCCCGTTTTATCCGCGTAGCCCATATGGTGTGGCAAAGCTTTACGCGCATTGGATGACGATCAACTATCGTGAATCGTATGGCATCTTTGCCTGCAGTGGTATTCTTTTTAATCACGAATCGCCACTCCGTGGTCGTGAGTTTGTAACACGCAAAATTACTGATTCAGTGGCCAAAATTAAGCTCGGCAAGCTAGATTGCCTCGAGCTTGGCAATATGGATGCGAAACGTGATTGGGGTTTTGCTAAGGAATATGTAGAAGGTATGTGGCGTATGTTGCAAGCAGCTGAGCCGGATACTTTTGTTTTGGCAACGAATCGTACTGAGACCGTACGCGATTTTGTAACAATGGCCTTTAAGGCGGCAGATATTCGTCTAAACTGGGAAGGCTCAGCTGAGAATGAAATCGCACGTTGTGCTGAGTCTGGTAAAGTCTTGGTGAAAGTGAATCCAAAGTTCTATCGTCCTGCAGAAGTTGAGTTGTTGATTGGTAATCCACAAAAGGCCAAGGATGTACTTGGCTGGGAGCCGAAGACTACTCTCGAGCAGCTTTGTCAAATGATGGTTGAAGCCGATTTGAAACGAAATACGCATGGTCATTCATTCTAAACATGCGCGTCCGCGCGCTTTAATTACTGGTCTTCGCGGTTTTACTGGCGAGTACTTGGCGCGCGAATTAGAAGCATGTGGCTATGAAGTATTCGGCACGGCTTTCGGTAATGAACCACTTGGTAAAGGTATTCACTACGTTGATTTGTGTGATCGTAGTGCACTGCAAGCGGTCGTTGATGAAGTTCAGCCTGACGTAGTGGCACATCTCGCTGCGATTTCCTTTGTTGCTCACGGCAATGTGGAAGATATTTATCGCATTAATGTTCTAGGCACACGCAATTTGCTCGAAGCCTTAGCCAACTCCGAGTATCGTCCGCAATCTGTGTTAGTGGCAAGTAGTGCCAATATCTATGGCAATTCAGCTTCCGAGGTGATTGCGGAAGACGAGCCGCCACTGCCAGCCAATGATTATGCGGTCAGCAAATTGTCGATGGAACATGTGGCTCGCCTGTGGATGGATAAGCTACCCATCTTTATCACGCGACCATTCAATTACACAGGTTTAGGGCAAGCTGAAAACTTCTTGCTACCCAAAATCGTCAGCCATTTTAAACGTGGCTTAACAGAAATCGAACTGGGAAATCTTGACGTCGCTCGTGATTTTTCAGATGTTCGCATGGTCGTTCGTGCATATCGCGAATTGTTGTTGCGCGCGCCGAAAGGTGAGACCTTCAATATTTGTTCCGGCGTGTCCTACACCTTGCGCGAGATTATTGCGATGGCTGAGGAAATTGCGGGTTATCGCATTGATGTGAAAGTAAATCCAGCATTTGTACGCGCCAATGAAGTACGTAAATTGGTCGGTAATCCTCGTAAGTTACATCATGCGATTGGTCCATTGCCGTACATCCCACTGCGCGAAACTTTAGCCTGGATGCTCGGAGAAGCAGCAACGAATAAGCTGAAAGTACCCGCGAAACAAAACGCAAAAGCATCGCATGTGATTCTCGAGGTCGCTGGGTGAGGCTTGTACTTTCGGTTGAAGCGATTCATCCACCCTTAGCAGGGATAGGTCGATACGCATGGGAATTAGCGACACGCTGCCGGTCCCATCCTGGAATTGAATCGGTCCGTTTTATTTCTCATGGACGTTGGGTGAACTTGCCCAAGATTGAGCCGCAAGTAAGCCCCGCGTTGCCAGTTCCAACTCAAAGTGCACCGGTTGAGGTACAACTCAACTACAAGGGGCGCATGCGTCGACGCATAGAGCAGATCCCTAATGTCATACGTCGACAAGTGCGCCAATCGAGCTTTTTATCACGCGCTTACGGAAAAGTCGCCCCCTTGCTGGCGAACATGAGTTTGCGTAGTCAACGTGACGCCGTTTTTCATGGCCCTAATTATTTTGTGCCGAGTTCAGGTTTGCCGAGCTTGGTGACGGTTCATGATCTATCCATGTATCGTTTTCCACAGTGGCATCCCAAGGCGAGGATAGAGCGCATCTTGGAATCTCTGCCGCAGTCCATCGAACGATCGCAACTGGTGTTGACTGACTCTGAGGCGATTCGACTCGAAGTGATTGAGCAATTTGGATTGCAAGCAGAAAAAGTTAGAACGATACTGCTTGGTGTTGATCAGATTTATCATCCGCGTAGCGAAGAAGAAGTGCGTCCTGTACTCGAGAAGTTTGGCTTGCGTTACAACGCCTATTCATTCTTTGTGTCGACCATCGAGCCCCGTAAAAACCTGCGAAACTTGATTGCTGCTTACAAATTATTGCCGCTTGATGTGCGTCGACAATATCCTTTGGTTTTAGCTGGTGGTCGTGGTTGGGAAAGTGACGATATCCATGCCGATATCGTTGCCGCTCAAAATGAGTCATGGCTGAAGTATTTGGGTTTTGTCGAGCAGCATGAAATGCCAGCGCTTTATGCTGGCTGTCGATTATTTACTTATCCTTCGTGGTACGAAGGTTTTGGCTTGCCGATTGCGGAGGCAATGGCAAGTGGCGTTCCCGTTGTGACATCAAACAATTCTTCCATGCCAGAGGTGGCTGGAGGTGCTGCTTTACTGGTGGAGCCTGGCGATGTTGAACAGATCTCGGCGGCCATACACAAAGGCCTCGAAGACCATCAATGGCGTTTGGAAGCCATTGCAAAAGGGCGCACACGCGCCGCTCAATTGACGTGGGATAGCTGTGTAGCAAACACAGTGGAAGCCTACAAGTATGTCCACCAAATGAGTCAGTGAGCTGGTTCTATGAAGGTTCTGCACTTTTACCGAACTTACTACCCCGACACGTTTGGCGGGGTTGAACAAGTCATTCGTCAAATGGTGGCGGGGTCTGCGCGCCTTGGCATGGATGCAGAGGTTCTGACGCTAACGCGTGATGTCAACAATCTAGAGATCGAGTACGAAGGCCGTCCAATTCATCGCGCGCCGCTCAACTTCGAGATCGCTTCGACGGGCTTTTCTTTGGCAGCACTGTCTCGCTTCAAAGAGCTCGCCCAGCAAGCCGACGTCATTCATTATCATTTCCCATGGCCATTTATGGATATGGCGCATTTCTTGTGCGGCGTAAAGAAACCCAGCGTCGTCACCTATCACTCTGATATCGTGCGCCAGAAGCATTTACTGAAGCTGTATCAGCCTCTGCAGAACGCTTTCTTAAATAGCGTTGATAAGATTATCGCGACCTCGCCAAACTATCTGGCAACCAGCCCTACTTTGGAAAAGTTTAAAGATAAAACCGAGATCATCACCTATGGCTTGGAGCGGGGGATTTATCCTCAAGCAAATGCAGATGATCTCGAAAAATGGCGTACTCGCTTTCCGCAGCCATTCTTCCTGTTCGTTGGTATGCTGCGCTACTACAAAGGCTTGCATGTCTTACTTGATGCGGTGGCGGGTACCGATATTCCGGTGGTGATTTTAGGTGATGGCCCAGTTGAACAAGAATTGGTGGCGCAAGCACAGCGTTTGCAATTGAAAAACGTACACTTTCTGGGCGCACTTCCAGAAGCAGATAAAGTCGCTTTGCTAAATCTGTGTTTTGCCCTAGCTTTCCCCTCGCATTTGCGATCTGAAGCTTTCGGTATTACCTTGTTAGAAGCAGCGATGTTTGGGAAACCAATGATTTCCTGTGAGATCGGAACAGGAACTTCCTATGTAAATCTGCATCAGTATACGGGCTTAGTGGTGCCGCCAAATCAACCCGAGGCATTCCGTGATGCTATGCAAACCTTACTCGACAATCCGGGGCTAGCGCACACGATGGGGCGTAACGCTGCCGATCGTTATCTTGAACTTTTCACAGCCGATCGTATGGCGCTGAAATATCAAGCGCTCTATCAATCTTTGCAGCGCTAGTCATTTCGATTGATCTCTTGGTGGCCGAATCGACGGTGATCAGGTCACGAGTTTCGACTCATCAATTTAGTCGGTTTGTGAAGTCTTTTGTACTTGGAAAGACTGTGGCAACCATTGGCTGCCGATGAACACGGGCTTGTCGGTGTTGATGACATCAAACACAAGTAAGTTATCAGACCATTCGAAGTTTTGTTCGAGGTGTGATTCACCGCGAGTGAGTGCGGTTGTGACGGAGTACGAACCCGGGCCAAAACGGCATTCAAGTGGGAGAACGTAACGCAAGCAATCGCCTTTTTTGAGATTGCGTTGGATCGCGTTCGTGTAGAAAGTATTTGAGCCCCAGATGATCGCCCCTTGCTTGTCGCGAATCATCATCCCCAATACGAGTTCTGGGATATCGTCATTGATTTGCACTTCACACACGAGCTCGAGTGCTTGTCCCACTTGAGTTGTCGCGACTTCGTTTTTCGTGACACTGTCTTGCATTACTAAACGACTGACGACAGCTGTGCCAGAACCAGAACGGGTCTTTAGCCAACCTTGCTTGTCGCGGCTTTGTTCGATCGTGAGCTTTTCGTTTTCTTTGGCGGCGATCATGGCGTTATAGAAATCGACCACTTCGTCCGGTGGGCCTTGCTTAATCACTCGACCTTTGTCGATCAAAATCACTTGATCACAAATCGCTCGTACATCACTCATGCCATGCGTCACTAAGATGATAGAGGTGCCTTGTTCTTTGAACTTTTTAATGCGATCAAAACTGCGATGTTGAAAATAGCTATCTCCAACTGATAGGATCTCATCAACAATCAGCACATCGGGTCGCACCGCGGTCGCCACGGCGAAAGCAAGGCGCGCTTGCATGCCACTTGAATAAACACGTAATGGCATTTCAAAGAAATCACCGATTTCTGCGAAGGCTTCGATTTCAGGCATGAGTTGCTCGAGCTGAGTTTGACTCAACCCCATCAAACCCCCCGCCATGTAAGCGTTTTGCCGGCCTGTGAATTCTGGATTAAAACCTAAACCCAATTCCAACATGGCGCTCACGCTGCCACTTACAGCAATGTGACCAACGGTAGGTCGCACCGTGCCGGTAATCATTTTGAGCAACGTACTTTTGCCGGCACCATTCTGCCCAATTATGGCTACCGCTTCGCCACTAGCGACGCTAAAACTGATGTCTTTATTGGCCCAATATTCGCTCTTAGTTTTCTTTGATACGCCGGTCCAATGCAGTAAGCGAGAAATGCTCGAATCGAACTTGGCATAGCATTTACCAACGCCATCAACTTGAAGGATGGTACGAGTTTGCGTATTTGATTGTCTCGATTGACTCGATTGATTCATAAGGCATCCACCAAGTCGGCGCTAGCGCGACGGAAAATCCAAAACGAGAAAACAAATAAGGCGACTGCGCAGACCAGTGAGGTATGTAAAGAACTCCACTGTGGGAAACTGCCATGTAATAAGGCATTTTGGTAGATGGCGACCAAACCTGCCATAGGGTTTGCATCGGCAAGGAAACGAAACTGTGGCGGTAGGCTAGCTGCGGTGTACACTACAGGCGTGAGCCAAAACCATAATTGCATAATGATTCCCATCACTTGTCCGACGTCACGGGAAAACACATTGAGTAAGCCAAGTACGATGCCGAGCCCAAAGGCAAAAAGAATGATCAGTAAGGTTCCGGGAATAATCGCCAGCCAAGACCATTGTGGATAGTGTCCAAAAAATGCGAATACAACCAGCATCGCTACAAGTAACAAGAGGTGATTGAGGAGGGCACTACCACCAACAATGACTGGCAAGCACAAGCGAGGGAAGGCAATTTTCTTGAGGGTATTGGCGTAATCAATAAAGACAGTCGTACAGCGATTCACAATCTCAGAAAATAAGCCCCATGCTGCGGTGCCAGCCATCAAATAAATCGGATAGTCGGATTTGTTGGTGCTGTTGGGTAAGCGAGCGCCGAGAAACTCGGACAGAACGATCGCCAGAATGGTCGCTTGCGCTAATGGATTGAGGATCATCCACATCGCCCCGAGTTTGCTGCGCGCAAAACGTCCTCGAAATTCCGCTTGGATCGAGGAGGAGATGAAATGACGGAAACGCCACAATGAGAGAAACAGAGCTTTCAAACTTGATCCACCATTAGGTTTAAGCGAGTTTGCGCTGATCGCTTGGATCCGCCGCAGAGGATTCACCATTTTCCTCATGGCGGCCATAAATATCGCCGAAGCGCACGATGTCGTCTTCACCGAGGTAGGTGCCGGATTGCACTTCGATGACTTCGAGATCGGTGTCACCCGGATTTTCCAAGCGGTGTTTCGCACCGATCGGTATGTAGGTCGACTCATTTGCCTTGAGTGTCATGACTTCGTCGTTGCGTGTGACTCGCGCCGTACCAGTAACGACGATCCAATGCTCAGCACGATGTTGATGCATTTGCATAGAGAGACTACCACCAGGCTTCACCACAATGCGTTTGACTTGGAAGTGCTCACCGCGATCTACAGAGTCGTAATGGCCCCATGGACGATAGACTTTGCGGTGGTTATCGGTCTGGGCGTAATTCTGCTCTTTCAAGCGCGTGATAATCCGTTTGATATTGCTGGTATTGGCTTTATTGGTGACCAACACCGCGTCAGGTGTTTCAACCACGATCACATCGTCTAAACCTAAACAGGCAACTAAGCGGCTATCAGAGATCAATAGGCTATTGCGTGTATCTTCCGCCAGAATGTCACCACGTTTTGAATTGCCGTGCTGATCTTTTTCGGAAACTTCCCAGACGGCGTCCCATGCACCTACATCAGACCAGCCAGCATCGAACGGCACCACGCAGGCCCCGATCTGCAATTCTGGCGTGGTCGATAATTTTTCCATGACCGCGTAGTCAATCGAGTCAGAAGGGCAAGCACTGAAGTGCTGCTTGCTGATACGAACGAAATCGATGTCAATATTGGCATTCGCGTAAGCTGCTTCACAGGCAATAAACATCGCAGGATTGAAATGGCGAATCGCTTTCAACCAAATGCTAGCGCGCATCATGAAGATGCCACTATTCCAAACGTACTTGCCGCTGTCCACATATGACTGCGCCACTTCAACATTCGGTTTTTCAACGAAATTTCTTAATTGGACTGCACTGCTGCCTTCTAATGTCTCACCAATTTCAATGTAACCATAGCCCGTGTTTGGATGGTTTGGCACGATGCCGAAAGTGACCATTGCACCCTGAATCGCTTGGGGCAGTCCGGCGGCAACTGCTTCATGAAATTTCTTGGTATCGGCGATATTGTGATCGGCCGGCATGATCAAGAGGACGCTGTCTTCGTTCTTATCGAGTGCTGCAATGGCTGCTAAGGTCACAGCGGGTGCGGTATTACGTCCGATGGGTTCCAGCAAGAGCGTACAATTTTCAAACCCAACCGTTTGCAATTGCTCTGCGGTAATGAAGCGATACTCCTCATTACAGACGACGATAAGCTTGTCGCTAACGGCAACTTCACCGTGAAAGCTACGCACGCGGGAAGCGGTCGCCTGCAGCATCGTTTCGCCATTAAATAATGACAAGAGTTGCTTAGGATGTTTTTCGCGTGAGAGTGGCCATAAGCGAGTGCCGGAGCCACCAGAGAGAATGACGGGTTGAAGTAACATGATGCCTTTCGTGCAGAACGAGTGCCCTTAGCGCTTGAATTGGCTCTGGCAATGCTCTCTTAAATCAAATTTACTAAGACCTTACCATGGACTTGTCGAGGTAAGTTGTAAAAGCCAGTATTGTACAGTGAGAGTGCCCTAGCGGGACTGTTACATTGTATAAGGTTTGTAATCAAATGATAAAGTTTCTCAGGCAAGGTGAGCTTAAGCACTGACATCCTTTATACTGCGAATCTTGGTTTATTCAGCGAATCTGAGGGGTATAAAACGACCCAAGGCGAAATCCGGGTGGTTGAACGACATATTGCTCCAAGGATGATGCAAATACTTTACTCTCCTTATTCGATAGAGGTGATGGTCGTGTCACCGGCGAACTTGAAGAGATTGGCTTAACCAAGAGTTAAGTCGAAAAATTAAGCCTGCTGAACGCTGAAACAAAAGAGATGAGATAAATGACTGAGCAAAACCTAAGCGATAAATTATTGCGAGACGCGAGTCAGAGCGTGTTGAACAATTTGGGCAGGGCGAAAAAGCAAGCGAATGAAGCGGCGAATGTGGATCGTATTCTAAATCCGATTGAGAACTCGGCCAGTATTCGCCGAGCCTTTCAAGCGCCAGCAGAGAAGCCATTTTACCCTTGGCATCCGGACCTCAGTACACCAGAACAGACGATTTATCGCAGTCGTTGGCAACGTGTGCGAGAAGCTTTTACTGCGCCCAATTTGAGCGTTTCTGAACGCTTACGTTTGCTGCCCTTTTTAGGTTACTTCTCATCGGTGTTGGGCGCAATCAAGCGGCTACCATTGATGCAAATTCAAATTGAGTTGCAGCAAAAACAGTTGGATGCTGCCAAACAAAAGATTCAACAAACGCGGGAGCAAGTTGAAGTCTTGAATCGTTTATTGAATGATAGGACGAATGAAGTCCTCCATGAAATACAACTTCATTTGAGCACGCAAACTGAAATCATCGAACGTAATTTTAGCTTGCATGATCAACGACTAGCCGACCTTGAGGCGCTCAAAATAAGAGAGCGATTGCGCACAATAGAGTTGCTTGATTCAGGAACGCGCTTGATGCGTTTGGAGCAAATTGAAGCGGATTTGAAGTTGAAGCAGTTCGCACGTTTATTGCAGGTGTCCGAGCAGGAAAATGCAAAATTGCGCAAGGATCTGCATGAAGTCCTCGCCGCGAGATCAAGCGGCACAGATCAAGTTGGCGGTGCAGGCGTCGAGGTGTCACCGGCAGCGCATCAGGTCAACGCGCATGGGCAAATTTTAGTTGATCGCTTCTTCCGTGATTTCGAAGATCAATTTAGAGGAACGCGTGAAGCAATCAAGCAGCGCCTCGAAGTGTATCTGCCCTACTTTGATGCGGCTCACTATGATAAGCAGTCGCTCGTTATTGATATCGGTTGTGGACGCGGTGAATGGATTGAGTTGCTCGCACAGCACCAAATCTCCGCACTTGGCCTTGATCTCAACATCGAAAAAGTACAAGTGTGTATAGGCAAGGGCTTGGCGGCGCGAGTTGATGATGGCGTAAAATTCTTGTCTTCACAAGACGAAAATAGCCTAGGCGCAGTGACCGGATTCCACCTTATTGAGCACCTCAATTTTGCAGATCTCTTGCTCTTGTTTGAGGCCGCTTATCGTGCTTTAAAACCAGGCGGCTTGATCATATTCGAAACGCCTAATCCTGAAAATGTTTTGGTGGGCTCTTGCAATTTCTATTTTGATCCAAGCCACCAACATCCTATCGTCCCAGCTGTGGCGCAATTTATTGCTCAACAGAGTGGTTTTGCCAGCGCGGAAATTGTACGTTTGCATCCTTACCCTGATGATCATTTGGCACAAGGATCGAGTGATGCCGATCGACTCATCAATCGCTATTTCTTCGGCGCTCAAGATTTTGCGCTCGTGGCTCGAAAGTAAGACCGCATGAAACCTATCGCAGTTCATCAATTTAGTTTTGCCGTCAGCAGTGGCAGTGGTGTCACGAATGGCATGCTCTATACGCAGAAGTTGTTGCAAGAATTGGGCTTTGAATCACAGCTGTTTGCCTCGCATATTGATCCAGTTTTGCAGAGCCTCGTGCAGCCGCGTGAGTCGATGGTAGCGGATCCTAATGCTCTCCTGTTGGTGCATCATTGTTTGGGATATGACGATACCGAATGGTTATTCGCGTTGCCGAATCCCAAGCTCTTGGTGTACCACAATATTACACCGCCCGAATGGTTGCCTCCTGATAGCGAAATTGGTAGATGTGCCGTGTTAGGCAGGGAGCAGCTACGTGCATGGTCGACACACTTTATTGGGGCGATTGGGGACTCTAAGCTGAACTCTGATGAATTACGTCAGAACGGCTATCGGAATGTGCAAACGATACCGATGCTGGTTGATTTTGAGCGTTTTTCAAAGCTTGATTTACCTGCTAGCGTATTGAATCGATGGAGGGGCTTGAGCGATAGTTTTAATCTCCTATTCGTTGGCCGTATTTGTGAGAACAAAAATCAGCTCGAACTCATTGAGACTGTGTCGCATCTAAAATCTTTTTCGGATAGTACCGTTCGTCTCGTGCTTGCCGGGGATATCACCAGCGCTAGCTATCAAGCCCGATTGGTCGAAGAGGTTGAAAAGCGAGGATTGAAAGAGAACGTCATTTTCACTGGCAAGATCAGTGAAGAGGAATTGGCCGCTTTGTATCGTCAGTGTGATGTGTTTGTCTGTTTGAGTGAGCACGAAGGATTTGGCATGCCGCTGATCGAGGCGATGCATTTTGGACTTCCGGTTGTCGCGCGTAAGAGCAGCAGCATTGGCGATACGCTAGGTGGCGCGGGTTATTTGTTGGAAGCTGGCGTCGATGCCTATCATGTTGCCGCTGCAGTGCGTAGTTTGATGCTCACGCATAGTGCGCGGCGGATAATTTTGCAGGCCCAAGAAAAGCGTTTGCTCGATTTTGAAAAGTCTAACATCAAAAGGAATTTGGCGGACTATTTGCGAAGCGTGGGCGTCGACCGCAGTCATGCTTTGCAGGCGGATGACGTGGCAGTATTGCATGATGCGACGAGTTCTGAATCAGTCTGGCAAATTGAGGGGCCATATGATTCCAGCTATAGTTTGGCGATTGTGAATCGTGAACTAGGAAAGGCGCTCTCACATCAAGGGCGCAAAGTCCGAATGCGCTCCCATGAAGGCAACGGTGATTTTGCGCCTTCATCTGCTTTTTTGGAGCAAAACGAAGATATGCACGCAATGTCCGAGCAAACGGCATCAGCGAACCCGACGCGTCATTATCCTGATGTGGCAATGCGTTTCTGTTATCCACCCTTGTTGAATGATATGCCAGCGGGTCTACGGGTCATGCATTCGTATGGTTGGGAAGAAACGGGATTCCCACCAGCGTTTGTGCACGAATTTAATCGCCGTGCGGACTTGGTTACGGTGTTGTCCAATACTGTCGCGAAGGTGATGCGTGATAACGGCGTGCGCGTGCCGATTGCCGTGACGGGAGCAGGTGTTGATCATATTCAGCAAGGTGAAGTTCTTCCGTTGCCGCAGCAGATAAAGGAACAGTTGGCCAGCTTCAATTTCCTGCACATATCATCATGTTTTCCGCGTAAAGGCGTTGACGTTTTATTGGCGGCATACACTCAAGCGTTCTCGTCGAATGATGATGTGTGTCTCATCATTAAGACCTTTCCGAATCCGCATCAAGATGTGCAAGCCGATCTCGATCGATTGCGGCTAGGACGTCCGGATTTTCCGCGCGTATTGGTGATCAATGAAGATTGGCCGCAAGCACAGATCTCTGCTTTATATCGTGCTTGCGATGCTTTTGTTGCGCCGAGTCGGGGCGAAGGTTTTGGTCTACCTTTGGCCGAAGCGATGTTATTTGAACTTCCGGTGATCACTACCGCATGGGGTGGTCAAACGGATTTTTGTAATGAAAGCACAGCGTGGTTATGTGATTTTGATTTTGCGAGGGCGCAAACGCACTTGGGCTTGACGCATTCTCTGTGGGCTGAGCCTAAGCAAGATCATTTGGCGCAGCTGATGTGGGATCTATCGCGTGCTACGAGTCTTGAAAAGCAGGAACGCGTTAGTGCCGCGAAAAAGTTGATTGAAACGGAATTCACTTGGGATCGCTGTGCGCAGAAAAACATCGCTGCAATTGAGCGAGTACGAGCTGATCTGAGTGTGAGTAGAGATTCAAAAATCGCGTGGATTTCGACTTGGAATGGGCGCTGCGGCATCGCTAATTACTCGCATTATTTGACGCAAAGTTTTCCGCAAAATCGTCTATTAGTTTTGGCGAACCACATTCCTGAACGTACCAGTATCGATGAGGCTTATGTAATTCGCTGTTGGAATTCTGAACAATCAGAGGATTTTTCGGTGGCCTTCGAGCACATTTGTGACGCCAAGGCCGAGGCTGTGGTGATTCAATATAATTTTGGTTTTTCCTCGTTGCCTAATTTGGCGTCTTTCTGTCGTCGCCTGTTAGATCGCCAAGTGCGTGTTTATCTATTCTTGCATGCCACAGCAGATGCAGATATTTTTGGCACGATGGTGAGCCTAGCTAGTATCAAAGACCTGCTCGCGCAATTGGACGGTATTTTTGTGCATGGCATCGCGGACGTGAATCGATTGCGAGAGTGGGGGCTCGTCGATAATGTCGTGTATTTCCCGCACGGAGTGAATGAAACACCGAATTTGAGTGTGGTTAAGCATCCTCAATTTCAAGGTACACGTACCATTGCGTCGTACGGCTTCTTGTTGCCACATAAGGGTGTCGCCGAATTGATCCAAGCATTCGCGGCGCTGGATCATTCTCAGCACGATTATCGCTTATTACTGGTGACATCCTTGTATCCTCATCATATTTCGCAGGATGAGTTCGAACGTTGTTCAGACTTGATTAGTGATTTTGGTTTGGCGGATAAGGTGAAATTCATCACTGATTATCTACCGGAAGAAGAGAGTTTGGCCTTGTTGGCGAACGCAGACGTGATTGTGTTTCCGTATCAAGGTACGCAAGAATCTTCGAGTGCCGCAGTGCGAGTTGGTATCGAAACTGGTAAGCCAGTTTTGGTGTCGCCGTTAAAAATTTTTGATGATGTGCGGGAAGCAGTGCAAGTGATGCAGGGCACGGATCAGCATGCGATTTTGGCGGCCTTGCAAGCGTTCTTCGAGACGGATCTTGGGACTTCGACGAAAGATGTGCAAGCACAGAACTGGTTTGCTGAAAGAGCTTGGCCGCGTGTATCACAACGATTGCTGAATATCATCGATCAAACTCGTCTCGCTTGAGCATGCAAGGTCGGCACAGAGTTGATGTCGACCTCGTTCTGATCGACTATTTTTTGAGGGAAGTCTCGTCTACGCCAACCGTCGCGGCTTGTTTCAGTCGTTCGGGTTGTTTAACGATGAGCACCGTGCCTTGTTTTTCGACAATGTTCAATTTCATCAGCGTATGAATCGCGCGTGACACAGTTTCGCGGCTTGTGTTCACCATAATGGCGATTTCATGCTGCTTCGGCAGTCCCTCAATCACCTGCCCTTCTTTTGAATCCTTGACGAAGGTCTGCAGCTGGGCGAATACGCGTTGAAACGCATTGGGGATGCTCAGTAAGGTTCGTTGGCTGGATGCAGCTCGCACGATCTGGGCAAAGTGGGTCATCAGGCGTTTGGCAACGAGAGGGTGATGAAAAATCAACTCTCTTGCGTGAGTGCTTGGCAGGAATGCAACCTCGGAAAGTTTGACCGAAACCACCGAAGCTGAGCGCGGTTGGCCGTCAATGACCGATAGTTCTCCGAAGTAGGCACCCGGTAGAATGAAGTGAATGCCAATTTCTCTACCTTCTTCACTAAGATCAACGACCTGCAGTTTGCCATTGAGTAGAAATGCCAAGTTCTCGGCTTGCTCCCCTTTGCGCATGACAATGTCATGGCTGAGGTAAGTCCGACTCGACATTAATCCCGCCACTTTGGCAAGCGAGGCCTCATCAAAATCTTTGAAAAGCGGGATACTGGCTGCAACTTCAATCGCAATTGGCATGTATAAATTATTAAGCTTTTAATTTTTTGGCCAAGAATTATGACCTTGCCGAAAGCTTTTAGTACAAATAAATTTGTAAGAAACTCTCGTAAAAACAACAGACTAACAGAAATAATGTAAAATCAGGAGTACAGTAAACAAAAGTGTGTTAACAGGTTTTGGCTTCAGTAATTTTAGCCGTTTTACAGGGTGTTGAGTGTTATGTGGCAGATTTTCTCTAAATTCAAGATTTCGATCGCGGCAGCTTTGCTGGCCTCTTCGCTCTCTGCCTTGGCCCAAGAATCGGTAGGCACGGTGTCGTTTGTGATTGGTGAGTCGAACGCCAAGCAGGCAAATGGCGTCGCGAAAGCGATCAAAAAGGGCGACCAAGTTTTGGCAGGGCAATCAATTGAGACGGGCGTCAATGGCCACGTTCA
Source organism: Undibacterium cyanobacteriorum (assembly GCF_031326225.1). Classification (GTDB taxonomy): domain Bacteria; phylum Pseudomonadota; class Gammaproteobacteria; order Burkholderiales; family Burkholderiaceae_D; genus Undibacterium; species Undibacterium cyanobacteriorum. Next base: position 508,241 of record NZ_CP133720.1, read on the forward strand.
TTTGAAGCTCGTTGACGGTGCGTTCGTCAGTGTGCGTCCAGGCTCTCGCTTCCGTATCGAAGAGTACCAATACGATGCCAACGAGCCGAAAAAGAGCCGCATCAAATTCATGCTCGAACAGGGCACAGCGCGCAGTATCACCGGTAAAGCGGGTGAGGCAGCGAAAGAGATTTATCGTTTGAATACGCCCTTGGCCGCGATTGGTATTCGTGGCACGGATTTTGTCGTATCTACAGAAGCGGACGTGACGCGTGTCGTGGTGCAAAGTGGTGCGATTGTGATGAGCCCACTGAATGAGGAATGCTCCAGTTCAGCGTATGGGCCTTGTAAATCTGCTGCAGCTCGTGTCCTGACTGCTGCGATGCGTGATTCGTATTTGGAATTACGAAGCAGAAAAGATGCGCCTATCTTGGTGCCCGTTGAAAAATCGATGAGTGCACCGAACTTAGTTGCGCCACCGCGCCCTGAGGAGCCGAGCGTAGATCGTGGTGCAAAGACGGTTTCTGCTGTAGGTCCAAGTAACCAAGAAGTGAGTCAGGCTGTAACAGTCACTACGGTAAAAAATCAGATCAATACTTTCGCGACGCAGAAACCTGCGGAGCCGAAGCCTGTTGAACCTGCAAAACCAGATCCTGTTGTTGTAATTCCAGCGAAAATCTGGTGGGGTCGTTGGGAAGCAAATTCTTCTTCAGAGACGCCAAGTATTTATTCGGTTTTGAGCCCGGATCGTGAAGTAACGATGTCAAATGTGGTGTTCGGTATGTTGCGTGAAAAGGGGGATATTGTTGATTTACCTTCGGCTGGCGTTGCGAAGTTTAAGTTGGCAGATTCCGAATCCTATTTGATGGCGGCTGATCGTAGTATGACAGTCGGCAAGATCACTGATCCTAGTTTGACGATTGATTTCGGAAATCGCCGGTTTGAGACTTCCTTGACGATGACGGCAACAGGTATCTCCCCGACTGAAATTAGGGCAAATGGTGAGATTTCCTTCCAAGGTATTCTGATGGCAGAAACGACCTCGCCCGACACGATTTTGGCGGGATCTCTATCAAAAAATGCCGATCAAGTTGGGTATCTTTTCCAGCGAAACACTGCAAACGGTATGCTCGTTGGGGCAACTCGATGGACTAAATAATAGGAAGTCCTAGTTTTTAGGACTCTTTTTATAAAGAAAAAATCAGGATTTCATCCTGATTTTTTTTATCTAAAGATTCGCATGCGTCAACGAAAAATTCAATTTCTCGCTCTGGCTTTCGCATTATTGTTATCGCTCTTTGCTGATACGCTCATGCCAGAGTTTGTTGCTCCAGTCGATCACACTTTAAGTGATTGGCGTACCAGAACGGCAATTCGTTTCCAACATTGGTTGCTTGACCGTCGAGGCGAAGACGCGATTGAGCGTCGATTTATCATCGTCGACATTGACGAAAAAACCTTCAACGAACAAGGCGCTTGGCCTTGGCGGCGTGAAAAAGTCGCAGAACTTTTGCGCATATTGACGGATGAATATCAGGTCGCGTCGGTTGCATTGGATATTGTTTTTCCCGAGGTGAGGGCTGACGATAACAGTGTCGCCAAGCAGATGGCAAAGCCGGTAGTGACTGGGGCAGTGGTATATGACTTGCTGGAGCGTAGATTGCCAGCGATTGAATCTGGCTTGCCAAAATCTATGCTTGTATCCAATCCGGGTAAGGTGCCAGCTTTTCTTGGAGCGCCTTCAAAAGCCAATCATCCGAACATTATGCCTAAGCAGGTCGGGCATATCACTCCGATTTTCGATAGTGATGGCACCATTCGTCATTTGCCACCCGTGATTTGTGATAGCCGCAAATCAGGTGAGTGTCGTCCCTTGTTGGAAATTGTTGCTTATGCGAACTTATTTCAGTCGCCGAATTTTGCTCTGCAAGCTAATTCAAATTGGTTCGGTGCGCCTGCGCATCTAGTACTGAGTGACGGAGAAGGGGACGTTTTCGCGAAGGTGCCACTCAGGCGTGATGGAGCGATCGTTGTGCCATATCGTCATCATTTTCGTGATTGGACCATGGTTTCCGCGACTGATATTTTGAAGCGGCGTGCCAACGCTGACATTTTAAGAGGGACAATCGTATTACTGGGGTCTACCGCCCTTGGTATGGGGGATGTGGTGTCCACACCAGTGCGGTCCGAGGCAGCAGGTTTAGAGCCTCATGCGGAAGTGCTGTCAGCTCTCTTCGAAAATAATTTTTTGTATGAACCCAAAGCTGCCAAATTGGTGGTTTTTGTGGTGTTGCTCGCTTTTGCAGCACTGCTGATCGGCGCAATGAAGACCGTACAAAGACCTTTCGCGGCTGCCTTCATCTATCCAGTTTGGATGATAGGAAGCATTCTCGCTGGCGTATTGGTAGTCATGCTTAGCATGTTGTGGGGCGATCTTCTATTGCCGGTGGTGCCTTTCTTCTTATTTCCATTTTTCGCAGTTTTCTTCTGCGTTCTTGCTGAATACTACAGAGCAAACAAGCAAAAGCTGGGCATTTTGAACGTTCTGTCGACCTATTTACCGCGGCAAGTCGCGCGTCATTTAAGTGATCAAACCGTTGCTTCAGTTGATGGAGAAATTGGGATTGATGCTTCGCAGCGCGAAATGACGGTGCTGTTTGCTGACATTCGCGGCTTCACTGGTTTGGTTGAAAAGTGTAGTCCAGAGTTGGTTGCCACCATCATGCATCGTGTGTTTACCGAAATGGCAAATGCTGTTGTGAACCATGGTGGAACGATTGATAAATTTATTGGTGATGCTGTGATGGCTTTTTGGAATGCGCCGGATGAAGATCCGAATCATGCCATGCACGCTTTCGAAGCGGCCTTGGAGATGGTGCGCCGTATTGATGGTTTGGCTGAATTTTGTGATTCCCTAGGGGTTGAGCCAGTGACGATCGGAATCGGCATCGAGACCGGTGCGACCTTGGTCGGCCATTTTGGTTCGAGTCATCGTCGAACCTATACTGCCTTGGGTGAGACGGTCGTGCTAGCGAGCCGGATTGAGGGCTTGTCGCTGAATTATGATCGCAGTATTTTGGTGGGACCGAATTGCGCTCTTCAGCTCGATCAAAGTCGATTGGAATACATGGGGCGAGCGAAAATTCGTGGTCGCCAGCAACTCGTGGATTTGTTCGCACCAAAGAAAGATGAATTAACCCACTGAAACATTCCTCTGGAAAATTTATTTTCTTGTTTCACCTTGGCGAGCTGGCTATAATTGGCCGTTTGTAATTTTGTTACGCGCCATCCCACCAATGCGATGTCCCCTCCTCGGCTTAGCTCTTATTCTTAGCGCGTGCGTTTTTGCGCCTGTGAATTCGGCATTCGCTCAATCTTCTGCGAGTGATCCACTATTATTGCAGCTGAAGCAGTTCGGATCCGCGTATGAGCAATTTGTGGCGGGCGATACTGATGGTGCGATCGAAACCCTGAGTCAGCGAAAGGCAGAATATGCCAATGATGCCGGCTACCATTACCTACTTGGCTTGTTGCTGGCAAAGAAGGCGCGATATCTTGAAGCGATCGAGGCCTTCGAACATACGGTACTGATTGATCCGAATAATGCAGGCGCCTGGCTTGATCTTGGCTTGGCATATAAGCAGGCGAAGCAGTTTGTTAGTGCGAAAGCGATGTTCGACTACGTCGAATCAGAGTTTCAGCCGAATCAGAAAATCCGCGACATTATTACTACTAGTCGTCGTCAAATGGATCTTGCTGCTTTTAGTGAGAAAAAATGGCGAGGTACGGTCGAGTTCGCAGTCGGCCGAGATTCAAATGCGAACAGCGGCATTTTAGCTTCCATCATTCCTGTTACCTTTGGTACCACAACGATCGACTTGCCATTGGATGCAAGTTATAAGCCCCGAGCTGATAATTTTATTAATGGCTTCGCGGAAATGCGTTACCAAAATATCATGGGGCGTGACGTTTTTGAAGTTTCCACTCTATTGAGGGATCAGAGCTTTCGGCGTGAGCATGCTTTTTCAAGCGCGCAGGCTTCCTTGAACTTGACTTGGCGACGTTCAACAGCTTGGGGCGTTGGTTCATTATCGGGTACTTCTGAATATTTTAGCCTTGGTGGCACGCCTCTCTTGATGAACTCGCATGTCGGCGGCACATGGGAACATCATTGGAAAAGCTGCCGAATTGGTGGAGGTTTGGAAAGTGAGTGGCGTCGCTATCAGAGTTTATTAAATTTACATGCTAATGTGAATTGGGCTCAGACGGCGACCGCATGTGATTTAAGATTTCTTGATCGATCATTGCAGCTTTCTATATTAGCTCGCGCTGGTTTAGATCAGCCATTGGGGAGCCGAGCAGGCGGAGAGACGCGCCGCCGAGACTGGGCTTTGCAGGCTGCATATCAAATTCATCCGCGTTTGCGTTCCGATCTAACGGTGGCAACTTCAAAGGCTGTCGACCAGGATGGCTACAGTCCTTTATTGGATAACAATGCGCGACGACGCATCGATCGGGACACTTTACGTATGCAAATGACAATTTCAGCGTCTACAAATGCTGATGTGCTCATTCGCGTCGAAAAGAATCGTGTTCGCTCGAATATTTTGCTGTTTTCGCAACAATCAAACTACTCTTCTATCGGTCTCCAGTACCGTTTTTAGGCCATTGTTTGGCCATCCTCAAGTTTACGAGATTTAAAGTAAATTCTTACAATGTACATACAAACAAGTGTTTACATTGAAACCATGATCTGAAGTAGAATCATGGACTACTGCGTATGTAGGTTTCAAACAATAATAAAGTTTGTTAGGCAGTAATTTGGCGGTTAGCTTTGTTGTATTTACGAAAAAAAGAACAAGATGTGATGGTCATCACATCTTGTTCTTTCGTGCGTATTTACTATACGCTCGACAAGTGGCACAACAAGGCCGACTTGCTGTTTTTATTTATTAATTTCCTTTTAGGAGTTACACATGGCTGTTACATCACAAATGCGCACTCAAGTTGCCCAGTTGTACGTTTCGCTTTTTGGCCGCGCGCCAGAAGCAAGCGGACTGGGTTACTGGGTAGGGCAATTGAGCAACGGAGTCAGTCTCCAGCAAATTGCTCAAGACATGTTCAACGTAGCGCCGTCCCGTGCATACTATCCAAGCTTTTTGACGAACGAAGAGATCATTACTAAGTTCTACGTCAACGTATTGGGTCGTAACCCAGACGCAGGTGGTTTGGCATACTGGACAGGTCGTTTGAACACACTGAGCTCGACAGGTACAACGTTGCAAAAGGCGTTGGCGACAGGCTCCGTGATTCTCGAAATGATCACAGCGGTTGTTAATTACAACGGCACAGACGCAGCTGGTTTGCAATCCCAATCTTTGTTCAACAACAAAGTAGCGGTGGCATTGAAATTTGCGGTGGAAATGCAAGGCGAAAGCATCCCTGATGCATCGACCTTGATTCCATTGGTAACAGCAGGCGCGAACGGTCAAGACGCGGCGAACGCACAGATCGCTAAGTTGTTCAACAAAGCACCAACGATCACATCTGCAGCGACAGCGACGATTGCAGAAAACGCAGCGATCAGCACGCAGTTGTACAAAGTGGTTGGTGCTGATGCGGATAGTGGCGCGGTATTGACATATAGCTTGAAAGCAGTTGGCGATGCATCGATGTTGGATATCAATCCAACGACAGGTGTTGTGACCTTGAAAGCTTCTGCGAACTTTGAAGCGAAGTCCTCTTATAGTTTCACAGTGGTTGTAACAGACCAAGCGGGCGCGACAAGCGAAAAAGAAGTTGTTGCGACAGTGACGAACGTGAACGAAGCACCGGTAGCGACAGCAGCGACTGGATCTGGTTTCGAAAACACGACATTGACAGGTAGCGTAGCAGCGACAGACGTTGATGCAGGTGACGTTGTAACGTACACATTGGTAGCAGGTTCTGCGACCAATGGTACAGTGACATTGAATAGCACAACAGGCGCGTACACATTCACACCGAATGCGAACTACTTTGGTCCAGCGACATTCCAATTCATCGCAACAGACCGTGCTGGTTTGCAATCTGCAGCGACGACAGTCAGTTTGACAGTGATCGACGTAGCGAACTCGTTGACAGCGGGTCAAGACGTGGTGACGATGACAAATCCTGCAGCAGAAGCAGTGATTGGTACGAACCGCAACTTGAACGCAGGTGACGTGATCACAGGCGGCGCGAACGACAAATTGACCTTGGGTCTCGACTCTGCAATGGGTGGTGCAGCGTTTGCTGGTTTCAATTTGAACATTGGTACATTCCAAGTTACAAATGACTCTGGTAACAACGCTGTGACATTTGATATGTCGAGCTCGACTGGTGTGAACACATTGGTCAGCACAAATAGCTCCAATGACGTACGTTTCAACTTCGCAAACACGGTAGCGGATACAGATGCTGATGGTTTCGACGAAGTGAACTTGCAAGTGTTGAATTTGACAGCTGGTGTGAACACCACATTGGATATTCGTAATTTGGACGCAGCAGGCAACGACGAGTTGAACTTGACTGTGACAAACAGCGAAGACAACACAACAGCAGCGGGTTCGATCAACGTTACAGCACAAGGTACAGGCGGTGTGGATCAAAACACAGCAGCTGGTATCGAGTTGGTGAACTTGTCGACAGCAGGCAGCGCATCTGACGTGCGTATCAATGACTTGAACACCCCAGGTGCGACAGTATTGAACGTCAGCACAGCGAAGACGTTGGTGATTGGTGATACCAATTTAAGCTTGACAGCCATCGAAAACGATTTGAGCGCATCGGTTGTGACAGTGAATGCAGCGGGCTCCACAGGCGATATCGCTTTGGGCACAAAAGCATCTTCTGCAGCAGCAACAATCACAGGCGGTTCTGGTAACGACACATTCGAAACATCTGACACATTCGGTGATTCCGTAGTGGCTGGTGCTGGTAACGATACAGTGCGTGCTGGTGGCGGTAACAACTTCGTTGACGGCGGCGAAGGCGATGACAACATTTCTGCTGGTGCAGGTAATGACTCGATCGCAGGCGGTGCTGGTAACAACACCATCGCAGCAGGCGACGGCATTAATGTCATCACAGCAGGCGACGGCAACAACAATGTGACTTCTGGTACTGGCGTTGATACGATTACTTTGGGTAACGGCGCGAACACAGTGGTTTCTGGTGCAGGCAATGATGCAATCGTTGCAGGCAACGGTGGTAACACTGTTGACGCTGGCGACGGCGACGACACAGTTGCAACAGGCTCTGGTAACGACACGATCAACACAGGCAACGGCAACAATGTTGTAACGTCTGGTGCTGGTAATGACACGATTACAGTGGGCACAGGTTTGGATACAGTCAATGCAGGCGCAGGTGATGACATCATCATCGCTGGTGCAAACTTTGACGCATCTGGTACAACAACACCAGCACCAAGCACAGTACAAGACTCCATCATCGGTGGTGACGGTGCTGACGAATTGCGTATCAATGCTGGTTCTGTAGACGCGAACTTCCGCAATGTATCGAGCATCGAAACATTGACATTGCAAACAGCAGGCAACACGACATTGCAAGGCAATAACGTTGTAGCGCCAGGCACAAGCTTCGCACAAGCAGCAGGTATCCGTACAATCAATGCGAAAAATGCAGGCAACGACAATGTTGACGCATCGACTTTCAGCGTTGATTTGACAGTGAACTTGACAGCAGGTACAGACAGCGTATTGACTGGTTCTGGTAGCGACACATTCAACGTCACAGGCTTGGATGATAGCGACATGTTGAATGCAGGCGCAGGTGTCGACGTATTGAACCTGGATGCTGACACAACATTGACAGCAGCGAACAAAGTTTCTGGTTTCGAAACCATCAACTTGGACACTGGCCGTAACAACACAGTTGTTGACGCTAACCAGTACAACATCGTTGTTGACAACGACAATGCACCAAATCCAAACGTCTTGAACGCAGGCGTATTGACAGTGAACGGTTCTGCATTGCAGGCTGCCGCTGACTTGAATACAGACGGCGACATGTTGGATGCAGGTGAAGCAGCAGAAACATTGGTATTCGATGGTTCTGGCGTTTCCACATTCGGCTTGAACGTGACTGGTGGTGCAGCAAACGACACCATCACAGGTGGTACATTGACATCGGTCATCGCTTCTGGCGCTGGTAACGATACAGTGAACACAGTGGGTGGTGCGAATACAGTAACAACGGGTGCTGGCAATGACGTAGTGAACTTCGGTGCAGCGACAGACAATGTCAACGCAGGCGAAGGTAACGACACATTGAACGTAGGCGCGAACTTGACAATCGCAGACACAATCGACGGTGGTGATGGTACAGATACAATCACAACTGGCACAGGTTATGGCGATACAGTGTTCACGAACGTATCGAACGTTGAAGTCTTGACGTTGACAGCGGGTGTGACATCGACTTTGGGCTTGAAAGCACAAGCAGCAGGTATCCGTACAATCAATGGTGTAGCTGGTACAGCAGACGTTGTTGACGCATCTGCGTACACAACAGGCAACTTGACGATCAACGGCAATGGCGGCAACGACACATTGAAGTCTGGTGCAGGTGCAGACACAATCAACGGCGGTTCTGGTGATGATTCTATCGAATCTGGCGCAGGTGCTGACTTGGTAGTGAGCGGTGCAGGTACAGACAACATCAAACTCGGTGCAGGCAATGACGTAGCACGTTTCAGCGGCAGCCAATTGGATGCAACAGACGTGATCGACGGCGGTGCAGACACAGACACAGTTGAATTGGCGAATGCAGCATTCGCACCAATCACAGCAAACGTGAACTTGACGAACGTGACGAACGTTGAAAACTTCAAGTTGACAGGTAGCGGTGATGATGGCGACGCGTTGACAAACGACGTTGATGCTAACTCTGTGACATTCTCTGGTGGTACAGCAGGTACGATCACAAGCGTGAACGTGAATGCAAGTGCATTGACAGACGCAAAAGACAGCTTCAAAGTGACTTTGGCAGCTGGTACAAATGCGAACTATCAGTTCAACATCACAGGTTCTTCTACAAGCGACACATTTGAAAAATTGAACGTTGGTGTGAACAACAACGTCAGTTTCAATGCAGGCGCAGGTAACGACAGCGTTGTGATTACTGGCGGCGATTTGGGTGCGAACATCACAGTATTGGGCGGTACAGGAGAAGACTCCTTGGTCCAAAACGGTGGCGTATTCATCGACGACGACATGCAAAACGTGTTTGGCGTAGAAGTATTGACGACAGTTGCAGGTCCAGGCAAAGCAATCAATGCGGTCTTGGGTGCACAAGTTGATGCGAACATGGGCTTGCAAAAAATCGTTGGTGGCGCGAACAATGATCGCGTGATCCTCGACGCAGCTTTCGGTGCCGTAACAACAGCATTGAACGTGAACTTGGCAGCTGGTGGTAACGACACTATCAATGCAGGCGCAACAAACGTTGCAGTGACATTCGTTGCAGGCGCATCGAACATCACAGCAGGTGATGCATTGACAGGCGGTATGACTGCAAACGATGTATTTACATTGACAGCAGACAACGGCACAGCAGACTTGACGACAACAACAGGCGTAGAAACCTTCAATGTTGTTCAAAGCGATGACAACAACATTGGTTTGGTGATCAATGACAACACGTTCGCAGGCGTTGCTTCTAACACGTTGACAATCAATGCAACAGCATTGGATGGTACAAACAATGCGACAGCAGCGATCGGTGGTTTGACATTGAACGCAGGTAGCGTCACGAAGGCGTTGGTAGTCAATGCAGGCGAAGGTAATGACAACATTACGACTGGTTCTGGCGCGGACATCATCAACTTGGGTTCTGGTGACGACACAGTGAACGCTGGTAGCGGTGACAACACGATCACTAATCACAGCGGTAACAAAACGATCACAACACTTGGCGGCGCTGATTCCATCACTTTGGGTGACGGCAATCACAACGTTAATTCTGGTGCTGGTAACGACACGATCACAACGGGTAACGGCAACAGCATGGTGGACGCTGGTACTGGTAACGACACGATCACAGTCGGTAACGGTAACAACGTGATCGTCGCTGGTGACGGTAACGACGTGGTTGTAACAGGTACAGGCAACAACAATGTTGACGGTGGCGCAGGTGCTGACCGTATCACATTGGGTGGCAGCGCAACATCGTCCAACACAGTGACAGGTGGTGCAGGTGCAGATACGATCGTTGGTAGCGCAGGTGCAGATACCTTCCGTTACATCCAATTGTCTGACTCTGACGGTACTTTGGTTCCATCCGCGAATAAAGACGTGATCGTTGGTTTCGATACAGTGAAAGACAAAGTAGCGATCGAAGCAGCGATGTTTGGTAACAACAGCACATTGTTGAACTTTGCAGGTAATGCAGCGAACTTCGCGGACGCACAAGGTGCGATCCAGTTGGGCGCAAACAACGGCAAAGCAGACTACGTGTACCAAGCAGATACAGGTCGTTTGTGGGTTGACTTGAATGATGACGGCGTATTGAACGGTGCTGACTTGCAGATTAACTTCCGCAATGCAGACGGTTCTATCCCAAGTTCTATGACATTCGCTGCAGGCAACGTGATCACACAAGACACGATCGCTCCAACAGCGCCAACATTGAGCTTGTTAGCTGCTTCTGACAGCAACATCAACAATGATCGCGTGACGAACTTGTCCCCAGTGACAGTACGTGTGACTTTGAACAGCACAACACCAGGTACAGCAGCGATTGCTGGTGACCGTGTGACATTGAGCAATGGTCAAGTCGCGACATTGACAGCAGGCGATATCACAGCGGGTTACAAAGACTTCTCTGTTAATTTGACAGCAAACGCAGTCAACACATTGACAGCAGTGGTTTCTAACGACCCAGCAGCGCCAATCCAAGGTCCAGCAAGTGCAGCTTCTGCAGCATTGGTCATCACACATGACAACACTGCACCAACAGCAGTTGTGGTTGATACAACAAGCCCAGCATTGATCTCGACAGATGCACGTCCAGTACAAACGTACAGCGTGACATTCAGCGAGCCAGTTTCCGGCTTCTCGTTGGCAGACTTGAACGTGGCTGGTGGTACAGCAAGTAACTTGGTACAAACTGGTGCGACCACGTACACATTCGATATCACAGTGAACGATAACTCGAACACATCGGTATCCGTGAACGTATTGGCTGGTGCAGTGATCGACTTGGCAGGTAACACTTCCACAGTATCGAACTCTGTAGCACACGCTGTTGATACAACGAACCCAACAGTCGTGATTACAGACGGTGTTGCTGGTACAGCCAACATTGCGACAGGCGCGATTACTTACACATTCACATTCAGTGAAGCCGTGTCTGGTTTCGACGCATCTGACGTAGTTGTGACAAACGGTACAAAAGGTTTGTTCACAGGCGCGCCAGGCTCCACAGTGTACACATTGGTAGTAACGCCAACAGCGGACTTCGAAGGCAACATGACAGTTGCAATTGGAGCGAATGCAGCGATCGATGCAAACGGTAACAACAGTGTTGCAGCGACAGACAATGTTCAAGTAGTTGACACATTGCGTCCAACGATCACCATCGCGACACCAATCGCAGGTGATGGCTTGATCAACGCAGCAGAAGACAACACAGTGACAATCGCTGGTTCTGCAACTGGTGCAGCTGGTCAAACAATCTCTGTTTCTGTCAGCGATGGTGTTCATGCTGCGGTAACAGGCACAGCAACAGTGTTGGCGAATGGCACATGGTCCAGCTCGACAATGGATGTTTCTGGTTTGAACAACGGCACATTGACATTCACAGCGAACGTCTCTGACGCAGCGGGTAATGCAGCATCGCCAGCAGGTACAGCGACAGCGACATTGGATAACGTAGCACCTTCTGCAACGATTTCCGATAACAAGCCAGGCACATTGTGGGATGGTGATAACACAGTGACATACACAATCAACTTCAACGAAGCGGTAACTGGTTTCGCGCAAGGTGATTTGGTTGTTACAGGTGGCACAATCACAGGCTTCACACAAGTGACAGCAAGCCAATACACAGTAACAGTTCAAGCGGATGACAACTCTGTAGCGGATATCGCTTTGAGTTTCGCTGCGGGTGCTGCAAACGACTTGGCTGGCAATGCAAGCATTGCTGCTGCAGCGGCTGCACAACCAGTGGATACAGTGAACCCAACGTATGTATCGTTTGTTGATGATCAACCAGCGTACGCAAACGTAGCTGATGGCGTTGTGACTTACACAGTAGTGTTCAGCGAAGCAGTGACGAACTTTGCATTGTCTGATTTGACAGTGACAGGTGGTACAGCTTCTAACTTGGTCAACACAGTAGGTAACACATGGACGTTTGACGTTTCTGCAGCAGCAGGTTCGACAACACCAATCAGCGTATCGATCGCTGCAGGTGCATTGACAGACATGGTTGGCAACCTCACATTGACTGCAGGTACACCAGCAGGCAACCCACAATTGGTTGATCGCGTTGCTCCAACAGTGGTGATCAATGACTTTGACGGTGCTGATGGCTACTTGAACGCAACAGAAGACAATGCACTGGTGATCAGTGGTACAGCGTCTGACGTTGGAGCTGGTGTAGTTGGCCAGACAATCACAGTGACAGTGACAGACGGCGTAACACCAGTCGTTGGTACAGCAACAGTGGGTGCAGGTGGTGTATGGAGCTACAACTTCGGTAACCAATCTGCAACATGGGCAAACAATGCAGCTTTGACAGTCACAGCGACAGTGAATGACGTTGCTGGTAACGCAAGCACAGCGGCAACTGGTACAACAACATCGATCAACGACAAGTTGGTAACACCATTCACAGCGGATGACGTTGCTGGTAACAACCAGATCAACTTGGCTGAGAAAAACACTGGTGTAACAGTAACAGGCACAGTAGAAGCAGGTTCTACAGTGTACGTTGATGTTGGCGGTGTAACACGTCAAGCATTGGTGACAGGTACAAGCTACAGCTACTCCTTGACACCAGCTGATTACTTCAACTTGGGCCAAGGCACATCGACGTTCACAATTACTGCAACAGACGTTGCTGGTAATACAGCGTCGACAACGAAGTCTGTCACAGTCGATACAGTTGTTCCAACAACTCCATCGATCACAAACTTCAGTACTGATACAGGCGTTGTAGGTGACAACATCACTACAGACGAAACATTGGTATTGACAGGTTTCGCTGAGCCAAACAGCACAGTGACTTTGTACAATGCGATGCAAGCATTGGGCACAGTGACAGCGGATGGCGCAGGTGCATGGACATTCACAACAGCAACGGATGTGACATTCGCAGCAGCGTTCAAACCAACAACAACGAACTTGGCTGATGGTCAGTACTTGTTCAGTGTTACAGCGACAGATGCAGTGGGTAACGTGAGTGCTCCATCTGCGACACAGCAAGTGTTGGTGGACACAGGTATTGCCGCTCCAACAATCACTGGTTTCACAGTGAATACTGGCGCGACCAATGAAACTGGTGTAGACGCAGCGAATGCAATCGTCACAAAAGACAACACATTGTTGATCACTGGTGCAGCAGGTTCCGCAGAAGGCGGCGCAACAGTGTACGTGTACAGTGTATCTGCAGGCCCAACATACACATTGATGGGTCAAACAGTAGCAGATGCGACAGGTGCTTACACCTTCGCAACAGGCTTGTTGGCAGACGGTACATACCAATTCGCAGCATCACAACGCGACTTGGCAAACAATGACTCCGTGACAGTATTGGGTGCAGCGGGTTACTCTGCGACGAAGTTCGTCACAGTGGACACAGCAGCTCCAGTCGCTCCAACATGGAACGTTGCTGCAGTAACGAGTGCAGACAATGGCGATAGCGCATCTGACGAAATCACGAACGATGCAACGATCACATTGAACGGTACAGTGACAGCAGACGCAACAAGTGCACAGACAGTCAATATTTACTCTGACGCAGGCTTGACAACATTGGTAGGTACAGTGGTTGTTCCAGCAGGCTCTACAGCGTACACATTGAGTGTTCCAGGTTCCTTGGCACAAGGTAGCTACACATACTATGCAACATCGACAGATGCAGCAGCAAACACAAGCGTGTCTTCTGCAGCATTGCCAGTGGTGATCGATTTGACACCACCGACAATCGGTTTGACATTGGGTGCAGATACCGACAACACATCCACAGCGACTGCATTCGGTTCAGCTGATAACATCACTTCACAAGGTAACTTCACAATTGCAGCGGCTGATGCTCTCAGTGGCTTGTCGGCAACTGCAGCAGTTACAATGAATGTTATTGGCACAGTTCCATTCCTTGGTGGTCAATATGCATCTGTTGCCGCGGCTCAAGCGGCACTCGACGCGTTTATGGATGCACGTGAAGCTGCACATGATGATGGTACTTATACTGTACAGATTGGTTCGACAGACGTTGCTGGTAACAACTCCACAGCATGGCCGTTGACAGCCACAATCACATTGGACACAACAGCACCAACAACACCAACGATCGCGTTGACAACAGACAGCGGCACTAACAACAGTGACCTGATCTCTAACAGCGTTGCGATCAGTGTGACTGCAGGTGGTGTCGATACAAATGCGACACAAACTCAGTACTCGATCAACGGTGGTGGTACATGGTTGGATGCGACACAATATGCAGCAGCGACAACCGCTGACGGCGCATACAGTGTGACTGCACGTGTGGTTGATGCAGCAGGTAATGTGTCTGTGACATCCAATGTATTGAACGTAGTGAAAGACAATACTGCGCCAACTTTGACCGTTGGTTTGGTATCTGACTCTGGTTCAAGCGCATTGGATCTGTACACAAATGACGCTGACTTGACAGCCTTGGTTGCAGGTGCAGATGCATCGACAACTTACAGCATCACTGTAACGTCTGGTCCAACATCCTACACGACTGCAACCTATGCATCGTTGGCAGCGGCGTTGGCAGACTTCAATGCAGCACCATTGGCTGATGGTGTCTACACAGTGACTGCTAGTGCAGAAGATGGTGCAGGCAACATTGGTTCCACACCAATTACCTTCACTTTGGATACAGCTGCTGATGTATTGTCTGTCGCTTTGGCAACAGATACATCTAACAGCAACCCTCCAGGTACAGGTACAACATCTGACGGTTACACACAAAACGGTACAGTGAACGTGAGTGGTTTGACTGCAGGCTCTACATGGACTTACGACACTGACGGCACAATCGCTGGCGGCTTCGCAGGTACAGGTTCTAGCTTGACGTTGACTGCAAACACAGCTTTCGCAGCTGGTAACGTTGTTGTTGAATCGACAGACTTGGCTGGTAACGTCTCCGCTGTTGCTGTAAGTGGTGCACTGTGGACTACAGACACAACTGTTCCAGCAACCTTCACAATGCCAACAGCGGTTGATTTGGCAGGTGCAGATGGCACGTTGAGTGGTTCTGAAGTTGCTGCTTTCGTATTGGAGAACTTCACTGGTTCTGCAGCAGAGGCAGGTGCAGCTGTGTACTACACAATCAGCGACACTGATCCATTGACAGCTGATATTACTGGTTCTATGTCTGCGGCAACGTGGACTGGTGCTGGTTCCAATATCTCCTTGTCTAGCTTGAGCAATGGCACTATCACTGTGACAGCAAACCAAGTTGATATCGCTGGTAACGTTGGCGCGTCTGCATCACGTACTTTCACTATGAACAAAAACATGGTGACAATTACTGGCGCAACTTACGACAATGCGTTGAACACATTGACATTGACAGGTGACTTCGGTACAGCTGGCTTGGCAAATGGTGTGATCCCAACATCTGGTGCAGGTTCTATTGACTTCAGTAAATTGTCATGGGAACACAATGATGCAGGTACTTTGTTGAACTTCGCGTCATTGGTCACAGGTGGTACAGCAGCATCCTTGAGTGGCGGCACAACGTTGACAATCCAGTTGGATGCAAATGCAGCTGACTCGATCGAAACAAACGGTGCCTTCTTGGATGGCACTGCTGACGTGATCAACGTTGAGTCCGACTTCGTGTTCGGTGGTGTAGCTGGTACAACAAGCAGCTTCGGTACTGGCGCTACAGGCATTAACTACTCATTCCAAGGTGGCTTAGCTGCTGAGGTGATTATTGGTGATGCAGGTAACGATACGATCAACGGCGGCAATGGTGCTGATACGATCACTGGTGGTGCTGGCAATGACTCCATCATCGGTGGCAATGGCGCTGATAACTTGACCGGTGGTACAGGTAACGATACGTTCAACGTAACGGCATCTCGTACTTCAAGTTTGGATGTGATCCAAGATTTCGGTGCAACTGATTTCTTGAACATGGGTTACATGCCTTACTTCTCCGATCCTGCTAACGGCGTTGGCTACACTCCAGCTGCGGCTATTGCTTCTGCCTCTGGCCCAGCACGCGATGTCAACGTAGTAACTGCTTTTGCTTCGACAGGTTCAGATTTAGCTTCTCTGAACACTGACTTGGCAACTGCCGTTGCAAACGGTATCGTTCAGCATGCGGCTGGTGCATGGCAAGTTTCTGGTGATACATTTATCGTTCAGTTGACCGGTGCTTCACTTGCTGGTAACAACGTGTACTACGTGATCCAGAACCAAGATGGAAATGCTACTTTTGATCCAGCAACAGACGTTGCTGTAGCATTGGTCGGTACTTCCATCCAACCTCCAGTCTATGGTAACTTCACGTTCTAATAGACCTTAGTTGTATCTTCCCACTTCGGTGGGAGGAGACCGCTAAAACGAAAACCCCCAACTCCCGCAAGGGAGTTGGGGGTTTTCTTTTGTATTTCATAAATGAACGTTACCGCTTAAAGCCGAGTGATATCCCTATATTGAATCAAGGGCTAGAGTTCATAAGAACAAATCTCGCTATTTCCATAGTGCACAGAATTCACTGTCATTAAACCATGTTCTAAAAAACATTCTTTGTTCGCAACTTATATTATAAAATTAATATCTATTAGACGATTTTTTGTTGTATTAGCGAGTAAAAAATGTCAGATGTGACGCATATCACATTGGCGATTTTCATTGTTCATTACCATACCGTCGGCAAATATCAGA
Organism: Undibacterium cyanobacteriorum; assembly: GCF_031326225.1. Lineage (GTDB taxonomy): Bacteria > Pseudomonadota > Gammaproteobacteria > Burkholderiales > Burkholderiaceae_D > Undibacterium > Undibacterium cyanobacteriorum. Next base: position 525,358 of record NZ_CP133720.1, read on the forward strand.
CGGCAGTCTGTCCAGTTATCATTTTTATAAAGTCTCTTTTAGGAGTTACACATGGCTGTTACATCACAAATGCGCACTCAAGTTGCCCAGTTGTACGTTTCGCTTTTTGGCCGCGCGCCAGAAGCAAGCGGACTGGGTTACTGGGTAGGGCAATTGAGCAACGGAGTCAGTCTCCAGCAAATTGCTCAAGACATGTTCAACGTAGCGCCGTCCCGTGCATACTATCCAAGCTTTTTGACGAACGAAGAGATCATTACTAAGTTCTACGTCAACGTATTGGGTCGTAACCCAGACGCAGGTGGTTTGGCATACTGGACAGGTCGTTTGAACACACTGAGCTCGACAGGTACAACGTTGCAAAAGGCGTTGGCGACAGGCTCCGTGATTCTCGAAATGATCACAGCGGTTGTTAATTACAACGGCACAGACGCAGCTGGTTTGCAATCCCAATCTTTGTTCAACAACAAAGTAGCGGTGGCATTGAAATTTGCGGTGGAAATGCAAGGCGAAAGCATCCCTGATGCATCGACCTTGATTCCATTGGTAACAGCAGGCGCGAACGGTCAAGACGCGGCGAACGCACAGATCGCTAAGTTGTTCAACAAAGCACCAACGATCACATCTGCAGCGACAGCGACGATTGCAGAAAACGCAGCGATCAGCACGCAGTTGTACAAAGTGGTTGGTGCTGATGCGGATAGTGGCGCGGTATTGACATATAGCTTGAAAGCAGTTGGCGATGCATCGATGTTGGATATCAATCCAACGACAGGTGTTGTGACCTTGAAAGCTTCTGCGAACTTTGAAGCGAAGTCCTCTTATAGTTTCACAGTGGTTGTAACAGACCAAGCGGGCGCGACAAGCGAAAAAGAAGTTGTTGCGACAGTGACGAACGTGAACGAAGCACCGGTAGCGACAGCAGCGACTGGATCTGGTTTCGAAAACACGACATTGACAGGTAGCGTAGCAGCGACAGACGTTGATGCAGGTGACGTTGTAACGTACACATTGGTAGCAGGTTCTGCGACCAATGGTACAGTGACATTGAACAGCACAACAGGCGCGTACACATTCACACCGAATGCGAACTACTTTGGTCCAGCGACATTCCAATTCATCGCAACAGACCGTGCTGGTTTGCAATCTGCAGCGACGACAGTCAGTTTGACAGTGATCGACGTAGCGAACTCGTTGACAGCGGGTCAAGACGTGGTGACGATGACAAATCCTGCAGCAGAAGCAGTGATTGGTACGAACCGCAACTTGAACGCAGGTGACGTGATCACAGGCGGCGCGAACGACAAAGTGACCTTGGGTCTCGACTCTGCAATGGGTGGTGCAGCGTTTGCTGGTTTCAATTTGAACATTGGTACATTCCAAGTTACAAATGACTCTGGTAACAACGCTGTGACATTTGATATGTCGAGCTCGACTGGTGTGAACACATTGGTCAGCACAAATAGCTCCAATGACGTACGTTTCAACTTCGCAAACACCGTAGCGGATACAGATGCTGATGGTTTCGACGAAGTGAACTTGCAAGTGTTGAACTTGACAGCTGGTGTGAACACCACATTGGATATTCGTAATTTGGACGCAGCAGGCAACGACGAGTTGAACTTGACTGTGACAAACAGCGAAGACAACACAACAGCAGCGGGTTCGATCAACGTTACAGCACAAGGTACAGGCGGTGTGGATCAAAACACAGCAGCTGGTATCGAGTTGGTGAACTTGTCGACAGCAGGCAGCGCATCTGACGTGCGTATCAATGACTTGAACACCCCAGGTGCGACAGTATTGAACGTCAGCACAGCGAAGACGTTGGTGATTGGTGATACCAATTTAAGCTTGACAGCCATCGAAAACGATTTGAGCGCATCGGTTGTGACAGTGAATGCAGCGGGCTCCACAGGCGATATCGCTTTGGGCACAAAAGCATCTTCTGCAGCAGCAACAATCACAGGCGGTTCTGGTAACGACACATTCGAAACATCTGACACATTCGGTGATTCCGTAGTGGCTGGTGCTGGTAACGATACAGTGCGTGCTGGTGGCGGTAACAACTTCGTTGACGGCGGCGAAGGCGATGACAACATTTCTGCTGGTGCAGGTAATGACTCGATCGCAGGCGGTGCTGGTAACAACACCATCGCAGCAGGCGACGGCATTAATGTCATCACAGCAGGCGACGGCAACAACAATGTGACTTCTGGTACTGGCGTTGATACGATTACTTTGGGTAACGGCGCGAACACAGTGGTTTCTGGTGCAGGCAATGATGCAATCGTTGCAGGCAACGGTGGTAACACTGTTGACGCTGGCGACGGCGACGACACAGTTGCAACAGGCTCTGGTAACGACACGATCAACACAGGCAACGGCAACAATGTTGTAACGTCTGGTGCTGGTAATGACACGATTACAGTGGGCACAGGTTTGGATACAGTCAATGCAGGCGCAGGTGATGACATCATCATCGCTGGTGCAAACTTTGACGCATCTGGTACAACAACACCAGCACCAAGCACAGTACAAGACTCCATCATCGGTGGTGACGGTGCTGACGAATTGCGTATCAATGCTGGTTCTGTAGACGCGAACTTCCGCAATGTATCGAGCATCGAAACATTGACATTGCAAACAGCAGGCAACACGACATTGCAAGGCAATAACGTTGTAGCGCCAGGCACAAGCTTCGCACAAGCAGCAGGTATCCGTACAATCAATGCGAAAAATGCAGGCAACGACAATGTTGACGCATCGACTTTCAGCGTTGATTTGACAGTGAACTTGACAGCAGGTACAGACAGCGTATTGACTGGTTCTGGTAGCGACACATTCAACGTCACAGGCTTGGATGATAGCGACATGTTGAATGCAGGCGCAGGTGTCGACGTATTGAACCTGGATGCTGACACAACATTGACAGCAGCGAACAAAGTTTCTGGTTTCGAAACCATCAACTTGGACACTGGCCGTAACAACACAGTTGTTGACGCTAACCAGTACAACATCGTTGTTGACAACGACAATGCACCAAATCCAAACGTCTTGAACGCAGGCGTATTGACAGTGAACGGTTCTGCATTGCAGGCTGCCGCTGACTTGAATACAGACGGCGACATGTTGGATGCAGGTGAAGCAGCAGAAACATTGGTATTCGATGGTTCTGGCGTTTCCACATTCGGCTTGAACGTGACTGGTGGTGCAGCAAACGACACCATCACAGGTGGTACATTGACATCGGTCATCGCTTCTGGCGCTGGTAACGATACAGTGAACACAGTGGGTGGTGCGAATACAGTAACAACGGGTGCTGGCAATGACGTAGTGAACTTCGGTGCAGCGACAGACAATGTCAACGCAGGCGAAGGTAACGACACATTGAACGTAGGCGCGAACTTGACAATCGCAGACACAATCGACGGTGGTGATGGTACAGATACAATCACAACTGGCACAGGTTATGGCGATACAGTGTTCACGAACGTATCGAACGTTGAAGTCTTGACGTTGACAGCGGGTGTGACATCGACTTTGGGCTTGAAAGCACAAGCAGCAGGTATCCGTACAATCAATGGTGTAGCTGGTACAGCAGACGTTGTTGACGCATCTGCGTACACAACAGGCAACTTGACGATCAACGGCAATGGCGGCAACGACACATTGAAGTCTGGTGCAGGTGCAGACACAATCAACGGCGGTTCTGGTGATGATTCTATCGAATCTGGCGCAGGTGCTGACTTGGTAGTGAGCGGTGCAGGTACAGACAACATCAAACTCGGTGCAGGCAATGACGTAGCACGTTTCAGCGGCAGCCAATTGGATGCAACAGACGTGATCGACGGCGGTGCAGACACAGACACAGTTGAATTGGCGAATGCAGCATTCGCACCAATCACAGCAAACGTGAACTTGACGAACGTGACGAACGTTGAAAACTTCAAGTTGACAGGTAGCGGTGATGATGGCGACGCGTTGACAAACGACGTTGATGCTAACTCTGTGACATTCTCTGGTGGTACAGCAGGTACGATCACAAGCGTGAACGTGAATGCAAGTGCATTGACAGACGCAAAAGACAGCTTCAAAGTGACTTTGGCAGCTGGTACAAATGCGAACTATCAGTTCAACATCACAGGTTCTTCTACAAGCGACACATTTGAAAAATTGAACGTTGGTGTGAACAACAACGTCAGTTTCAATGCAGGCGCAGGTAACGACAGCGTTGTGATTACTGGCGGCGATTTGGGTGCGAACATCACAGTATTGGGCGGTACAGGAGAAGACTCCTTGGTCCAAAACGGTGGCGTATTCATCGACGACGACATGCAAAACGTGTTTGGCGTAGAAGTATTGACGACAGTTGCAGGCGTAGGCAAACAAATCAATGCGGTGTTGGGCGCACAAGTTGATGCGAACATGGGCTTGCAAAAAATCGTTGGTGGCGCGAACAATGATCGCGTGATCCTCGACGCAGCTTTCGGTGCTGTCACAACAGCATTGAACGTGAACTTGGCAGCTGGCGGTAACGACACGATCAATGCAGGCGCAACAAACGTTGCAGTGACATTCGTTGCAGGCGCATCGAACATCACAGCAGGTGATGCATTGACAGGCGGTATGACTGCAAACGATGTATTTACATTGACAGCAGACAACGGCACAGCAGACTTGACGACAACAACAGGCGTAGAAACCTTCAATGTTGTTCAAAGCGATGACAACAACATTGGTTTGGTGATCAATGACAACACGTTCGCAGGCGTTGCTTCTAACACGTTGACAATCAATGCAACAGCATTGGATGGTACAAACAATGCGACAGCAGCGATCGGTGGTTTGACATTGAACGCAGGTAGCGTCACGAAGGCGTTGGTAGTCAATGCAGGCGAAGGTAATGACAACATTACGACTGGTTCTGGCGCGGACATCATCAACTTGGGTTCTGGTGACGACACAGTGAACGCTGGTAGCGGTGACAACACGATCACTAATCACAGCGGTAACAAAACGATCACAACACTTGGCGGCGCTGATTCCATCACTTTGGGTGACGGCAATCACAACGTTAATTCTGGTGCTGGTAACGACACGATCACAACGGGTAACGGCAACAGTATGGTGGACGCTGGTACTGGTAACGACACGATCACAGTCGGTAACGGTAACAACGTGATCGTCGCTGGTGACGGTAACGACGTGGTTGTAACAGGCACAGGCAACAACAATGTAGACGGCGGCGCAGGTGCTGACCGTATCACATTGGGTGGCAGCGCAACATCGTCCAACACAGTGACAGGTGGTGCAGGTGCAGATACGATCGTTGGTAGCGCAGGTGCAGATACCTTCCGTTACATCCAATTGTCTGACTCTGACGGTACTTTGGTTCCATCCGCGAATAAAGACGTGATCGTTGGTTTCGATACAGTGAAAGACAAAGTAGCGATCGAAGCAGCGATGTTTGGTAACAACAGCACATTGTTGAACTTTGCAGGTAATGCAGCGAACTTCGCGGACGCACAAGGTGCGATCCAGTTGGGCGCAAACAACGGCAAAGCAGACTACGTGTACCAAGCAGATACAGGTCGTTTGTGGGTTGACTTGAATGATGACGGCGTATTGAACGGTGCTGACTTGCAGATTAACTTCCGCAATGCAGACGGTTCTATCCCAAGTTCTATGACATTCGCTGCAGGCAACGTGATCACACAAGACACGATCGCTCCAACAGCGCCAACATTGAGCTTGTTAGCTGCTTCTGACAGCAACATCAACAATGATCGCGTGACGAACTTGTCCCCAGTGACAGTACGTGTGACTTTGAACAGCACAACACCAGGTACAGCAGCGATTGCTGGTGACCGTGTGACATTGAGCAATGGTCAAGTCGCGACATTGACAGCAGGCGATATCACAGCGGGTTACAAAGACTTCTCTGTTAATTTGACAGCAAACGCAGTCAACACATTGACAGCAGTGGTTTCTAACGACCCAGCAGCGCCAATCCAAGGTCCAGCAAGTGCAGCTTCTGCAGCATTGGTCATCACACATGACAACACTGCACCAACAGCAGTCGTGGTTGACACAACAGGCGCGTTGATCTCGACAGATGCACGTCCAGTACAAACGTACAGCGTGACATTCAGCGAGCCAGTCACAGGCTTCTCGTTGGCTGATTTGAACGTGGTTGGTGGTACAGCAGGTAACTTGGTACAAACTGGTGCGACAACGTACACATTCGATATCACAGTGAACGATAACTCGAACACAACGGTATCCGTGAACGTATTGGCTAGTGCAGTGATCGACTTGGCAGGCAACAACTCCACAGTATCGAACTCTGTAGCGCACGCTGTTGATACAACGAACCCAACAGTCGTGATTACAGACGGTGTAGCTGGTACAGCCAACATTGCGACAGGCGCGATTACTTACACCTTCACATTCAGTGAAGCAGTGTCTGGTTTCGACGCATCTGACGTAGTGGTGACAAACGGTACAAAAGGTTTGTTCACAGGCGCGCCAGGTTCGACAGTCTACACATTGGTGGTAACGCCAACAGCAGGCTTCGAAGGCAACATGACTGTAGCAGTTGCAGCGAATGCAGCGATCGATGCAAACGGTAATAACAGTGTTGCAGCGACAGACAATGTTCAAGCAGTTGACACATTGCGTCCAACAATCACCATCGCGACACCAATCGCAGGTGATGGCTTGATCAATGCAGCAGAAGACAACACAGTGACAATCGCTGGTTCTGCAACTGGTGCAACTGGTCAAACAATCTCTATCACAGTCAGTGATGGTGTGAACCCAGCGGTGACAGGTACAGCGACAGTATTGGCGAATGGCACATGGTCTAGTTCAACAATGGATGTTTCTGGTTTGAACAACGGCACATTGACATTCACAGCGAACGTCTCTGACGCAGCGGGTAATGCAGCATCTCCAGCAGGTACAGCGACAGCGACATTGGATAACGTAGCACCATCTGCAACGATTTCCGATAACAAGCCAGGTACATTGTGGGATGGTGATAACACAGTGACATACACAATCAACTTCAACGAAGCTGTAACTGGTTTCGCGCAAGGTGATTTGGTAGTTACAGGTGGCACAATCACAGGCTTCACACAAGTGACAGCAAGCCAATACACAGTGACAGTTCAAGCGGATGACAACTCTGTAGCGAACATCGCTTTGAGTTTCGCTGCTGGTGCTGCTAACGACTTGGCTGGCAATGCAAGCATTGCTGCTGCAGCGGCTGCACAACCAGTGGATACAGTGAACCCAACGTATGTATCGTTTGTTGATGATCAACCAGCGTACGCAAACGTAGCTGATGGCGTTGTGACTTACACAGTAGTGTTCAGCGAAGCAGTGACCAACTTTGCATTGTCTGATTTGACAGTGACAGGTGGTACAGCTTCTAACTTGGTCAACACAGTAGGTAACACATGGACGTTTGACGTTTCTGCAGCAGCAGGTTCGACAACACCAATCAGCGTGTCTATCGCTGCAGGTGCATTGACAGACATGGTTGGCAACCTCACATTGACTGCAGGTACACCAGCAGGTAACCCACAATTGGTTGATCGCGTTGCTCCAACAGTCGTGATCAATGACTTTGACGGTGCTGATGGCTACTTGAACGCAACAGAAGACAATGCACTGGTGATCAGTGGTACAGCGTCTGACGTTGGTAGCGGTGTGGTTGGTCAAACAATCACAGTAACAGTGACAGACGGCGTAACGCCAGTCGTTGGTACAGCAACAGTGGGTGCAGGTGGTGTATGGAGCTACAACTTCGGTAACCAATCTGCGACATGGGCGAACGATGCTGCATTGACAGTCACAGCGACAGTGAATGACGTTGCTGGTAACGCAAGCACAGCGGCAACTGGTACAACAACATCGATCAACGACAAGTTGGTAACACCATTCACAGCGGATGACGTTGCTGGTAACAACCAGATCAACTTGGCTGAGAAAAACACTGGTGTAACAGTAACAGGCACAGTAGAAGCAGGTTCTACAGTGTACGTTGATGTTGGCGGTGTAACACGTCAAGCATTGGTGACAGGTACAAGCTACAGCTACTCTTTGACACCAGCTGATTACTTCAACTTGGGCCAAGGCACATCGACGTTCACAATTACTGCAACAGACGTTGCTGGTAATACAGCGTCGACAACGAAGTCTGTCACAGTCGATACAGTTGTTCCAACAACTCCATCGATCACAAACTTCAGTACTGATACAGGCGTTGTAGGTGACAACATCACTACAGACGAAACATTGGTATTGACAGGTTTCGCTGAGCCAAACAGCACAGTGACTTTGTACAATGCGATGCAAGCATTGGGCACAGTGACAGCGGATGGCGCAGGTGCATGGACATTCACAACAGCAACGGATGTGACATTCGCAGCAGCGTTCAAACCAACAACAACGAACTTGGCTGATGGTCAGTACTTGTTCAGTGTTACAGCGACAGATGCAGTGGGTAACGTGAGTGCTCCATCTGCGACACAGCAAGTGTTGGTGGACACAGGTATTGCCGCTCCAACAATCACTGGTTTCACAGTGAATACTGGCGCGACCAATGAAACTGGTGTAGACGCAGCGAATGCAATCGTCACAAAAGACAACACATTGTTGATCACTGGTGCAGCAGGTTCTGCAGAAGGCGGCGCAACAGTGTACGTGTACAGTGTATCTGCAGGCCCAACATACACATTGATGGGTCAAACAGTAGCAGATGCGACAGGTGCTTACACCTTCGCAACAGGCTTGTTGGCAGACGGTACATACCAATTCGCAGCATCACAACGCGACTTGGCAAACAATGACTCCGTGACAGTATTGGGTGCAGCGGGTTACTCTGCGACGAAGTTCGTCACAGTGGACACAGCAGCTCCAGTCGCTCCAACATGGAACGTTGCTGCAGTAACGAGTGCAGACAATGGTGATAGCGCATCTGACGAAATCACGAACGATGCAACGATCACATTGAACGGTACAGTGACAGCAGACGCGACAAGCGATCAGACAGTCAATATCTACTCTGACGCAGGCTTGACAACATTGGTAGGTACAGTGGTTGTTCCAGCAGGCTCTACAGCGTACACATTGAGTGTTCCAGGTTCCTTGGCAGAAGGTAGCTACACATACTATGCAACATCGACAGATGCAGCAGCAAACACAAGCGTGTCTTCTGCAGCATTGCCAGTGGTGATCGATTTGACACCACCGACAATCGGTTTGACATTGGGTGCAGATACCGACAACACATCCACAGCGACTGCATTCGGTTCAGCTGATAACATCACTTCACAAGGTAACTTCACAATTGCAGCGGCTGATGCACTCAGTGGCTTGTCGGCAACTCAAGCCATTGCTATGGTGGTTACCGGACCAGTTAGCTTCGTAGGCGGACCTTACTTTGCATCTGTTGCCGCGGCTCAAGCTGCACTCGACGCGTTTATGGATGCACGTGAGGCTGCGCATGATGATGGAGTTTATACTGTGCTGATTGGTTCGACAGACGTTGCGGGTACTCACTCCACAGCATGGCCGTTGACAGCTGCAATCACTTTGGACACAACAGCACCAACAACACCAACGATCGCGTTGACAACTGATAGTGGTACAAACAACAGTGACTTGATCTCCAACAGCGTTGCGATCAGTGTGACTGCAGGTGGTGTCGATACAAATGCGACACAAACTCAGTACTCGATCAACGGTGGTGGTACATGGTTGGATGCGACACAATATGCAGCAGCGACAACCGCTGACGGCGCATACAGTGTGACTGCACGTGTGGTTGATGCAGCAGGTAATGTGTCTGTGACATCCAATGTATTGAACGTAGTGAAAGACAATACTGCGCCAACATTGACCGTTGGTTTGGTATCTGACTCTGGTTCAAGCGCATTGGATCTGTACACAAACAATGCTGACTTGACAGCCTTGGTTGCAGGTGCAGATGCATCGACAACTTACGGCATCACTGTGACTTCTGGTCCAACAGCCTTCACGGCCGTAGGTCAACCATCGATGGCAGCAGCGTTGGCAGCGTTCAATGCAGCGGTGTTGGCTGATGGCACTTACACAGTGACAGTCACTGCAGAAGACGGCGCAGGTAACATTGGCTCCACACCAATCACCTTCACTTTGGATACAGTGGCGAACGCACCGAGTGTTTCTTTGACGACGGATACTGGTAATGCGCCGGATGGCATTACTAACACCTTCGCGCTGACGGTCGGCTCAGAGGCGAGTGCCACAGTTGAGTACAATTTTGATGCAGGTGGCTGGAATACTTACGCGACGTATCTGACTGCAGTTGGCGCAGCTGCACAAGGTGCTCATAGTGTTGCGGTACGTCAGACAGACTTGGCAGGTAACGTGTCTGGTACGACGACCGTCGGCTTCACAAAAGATACGATCGCTCCAACTGCGACAATTTCCGCTACTTTGGCTGGTGATAATGTGGTGGATGCCGTAGAGGCAAGTAGCTTTACTTTAACGGGCACAACGTTTGAAGCGAATACTTGGTCTCGTATGGACTACTCCATCACCAGTAGTGGCGGCGGTACAGCAGTGACAGGTACTTTCTTCGCTATTAGTGGTGCGTATTCGCTGGGTGGCATTAATTTGTCTGGTTTGAACAATGGTACATTGACGATTCAAGTGACACCAACAGATTACTGGGCTGGTAACGTCGGTACCATGGTTCAGACGACAGCAGTGACACTGAACAAGAACTTGGTATCCTTGGTTGGAGCAACCTACAACAACGCCTTGAACACCTTGACATTGACATCTTCCGCAGGCGGCTTCGGTGCAGCAGGTTTGGATGGTAACGGTGCAACAGCAGGCTATGCTGGTACCGTCACTAGCCAAATCGACTTCAGCAAGTTGTACTGGGATCATAACAATGGCGGTACGAACCTTGACTTCGCAGCCTTGGTTTCTGGTGGTACAGCTGCGACATTGGATGCAGCCGGTACAACCTTGACGATCCAGTTGGATGCCAACGCCGCTGACGCGATCGAGCAAAACGCCCAGTTCTTGGACGGCACTGCAGATCGAATCGGTATCTACCCTGACTTCGTCATCGGTGGCGTGGCTGGCGCAGCGACTGAGTTTGGTGGTGCGACAGGTATTCGCTACGCATTCCAAGGCGGCTTGGCTGGTGAGGAAATCCGTGGTGATGCCGGTAACGACACTATCAACGGCGGTAATGGCGCTGATACGATCACTGGCGGCGCAGGCACAGACTCTATTATTGGTGGTAATGGTGCAGACACGATCAACTTGGGTGGTGACGGATCGATTGATCGCGTGGTGTACTCTGTTGTCGGCAACGTTGTCGAAGGTGTCGCTGCAGTGGGGGCGAGCACAGGCTATGACACAATCACTGGCTTAGAAACTTTGAGTGATAGGATCGTTCTGAGCGGTATCACTTTGGGAGGAACACGCGACACGTCGAATTCCAATGGTGCGAATCTAACGGATAACGAGGCGATCCTCGCGACCGAAGGTTCTATCTACGTGATTAACTCGGCCGTAGCAGCAGGTGGTACTCTTGTTGCGGATATCCTGGCAGCATTGGATTCTGCATTCGATCTGAGCGCTATTGCAGCTGGTCAAAGAGTAGCCTTTGCGGTTCAATCCGACGTATCCAATACTATGTGGACGGGTGTCTACGCCGGTAACGGAACGGACGGAACTACTGGTTCGATTCAGATTGTTGCATTGGTCGGGCAATCTTCCAGTGGTTACATTGACTACGACAACTGGTTGGTTTTGTAATGTAAGGCCATACCCTTCACTTTGGTGAGGGGGCGTGAGATATAAAAAACCCTAGCGTCCGAGAGGAAGCTGGGGTTTTTTATGAACATGGTTAATGTAAAGCAAATAAGAAGTCAGTATCCAAAGACCCCGCCTACCAACTCCCTTCGCAGTCGATCAAAGTTGAGCTTTCATGTCGACGAAAGCATTTCTCCTAGGGGAGTGCGACTCTATGTAACGAGAGCTAACAACATCAAAAATTTTTTATTGTGTATAGCAACTTTAAAGTACGAATTGTGAGCAGCGATGTGTTCTCGCCAATTAAATCGTATAGTGATAAAGTTCGGTCGAGATGCGGATTGCCATTTTCAATGGCAAAGTCTCTGAAAAATTCCTAATTGCCACCATCAATGAACATCAAATATTTGAGTTTTCTTTTGCTATTTGCACTAGCTGCTTGCGGCGGCTCCACCACCGCACCACCCAATGTCGAACCGAACCCGAGTTTGCCGAGTGGTGTTGGGGCTGGTTGGAAAATGGCATGGGGTGATGGTCAAAAATCGACACGCGTGGTTGATCCTGTGACCTTGAAGGTGATCTCAGAGACGACATGGAATGTGTCGGCGGTGTTCCAAGCATTGTTGGCGGAACAGGTGACGAATTCGATTGTGATCGATGAAGGCCCGAATAAAGGGCAGGTGACCAATCTGCGTTGGAAGGGAACGGATATTCCCTACGATAATCGCTACCACCCTTTAACGCGAGCCATTTGCAAAGTCAGCAGCGGTGGTTGGGCTGGCTTTGGTTCTACGGGTTCTTATGCGGTGTACCAAGATGAGAGCGGTATTGGTCGTATTTATGAGGGGCATGCCATTTACCAGATCGGTATGAATGTGGTTTCTCAAAGCACGGTCCCCAGTGTCAATGCGCCTGCGCTCTGTGGCAGCAACCCAGTTTGGTATACTGTGTACTATGATAGAGCCAATGTGGGCCCCGGTACTATCGTTCAATATAATGGCCAATGAGTTTTGAGGTGCAGGATTTTCGCATGCCGCGCTGTCTCAACTTGAAATTATGATCTTAGCGCTTAGCGTTGGAAGAAGAGTACGCTTCAATGAAAATCCTGTTTATTCACCAAAATTTCCCTGGTCAATTTAAACATCTCGTTCCCGCATTGATGGCGATGGGGCACGATGTCTCTGCGACCATCATGTCGCCCAAGCCAGTCAAATCGCCTTTGCCTGGACTGAAAATTTTTGGTTACTACCCCAAACGTTTCTCGACGCCGAATATTCATCCATGGTTGGTCGATATGGAGGCCAAAACGATTCGGGCTGAAGCGATTTTTCATCTCATGATGCAGATGAAAGCGCATGGATACACGCCCGACCTCGTGATTGCACATCCTGGTTGGGGTGAGAGTTTGTTTGTCAAAACAGTTTGGCCACAGACAAAGCTGGCGATCTACTGCGAATTCTTTTATCGCGCTGAAGGTCAGGATATGGGTTTTGATCCAGAGTTCCCGCGTAGCTCGATCGACGATGAATGTCGCCTCACGTTTAAGAACAATAATAATTATCTCCACTTCGATCTCGCAGACGCTGGCCTTTCTCCAACACACTGGCAAAAGAGCACCTTCCCCGAGCCCTTCGCTCACAAAATTAGTGTGATTCACGATGGGATTGATACCAATGTTCTTTGTCCGAATCCACAGGCAAGTTTCGCTCTTGATGATGGTCGACGTTTCAGTCGCGACGACGAAGTCATCACCTTCGTCAATCGCAATCTTGAACCGTATCGCGGCTACCATATTTTCATGCGCGCATTGCCGAAGATTTTGAGTGAACGCCCCAACGCACAAGTCATTATGGTGGGGGGCGATGATGTGAGTTATGGTGCTCGGCCGAAGGAAAGCCGAAGCTGGAAGCAAATTTACTTAGACGAGTTGACACCGCAACTCAGCGCTGAACAACTGGCGCGCATTCATTTTGTTGGTAAGATCGATTACCCACGTTTTATTAGCCTACTGCAGGTATCTCGCTTGCATGTGTATTTGACTTATCCCTTTGTTTTATCGTGGAGTTTGCTGGAGGCGATGAGTATTGAATGCACCATCCTCGCGAGCGACACACAACCTTTGCATGAGGCGATCATCGATAATCAAACGGGCGTATTGGTTGACTTTTTCGATGTCGAAGCACTGGCCAACAAGACCATAGAATTACTGAACGATCCAGAAACTCGCACACGACTCGGAAAAGCGGCGCGGGAGTTTGCGATTAAACACTACGATTTGAAGACCCAATGTCTGCCGCAACAATTAGCATGGGTGCAGAACATTGTTGGAAATTAATTAAAATGAAATTCTTTGGGCAAATCGAGACTCACCTATCTTGTTACAAATAATTTGTGATATCCGTCACAAAATTTGTGCTATTCTTCTGAAATGTGATTTACATCACATTTTATTGCGAGGTTTGCCCCCATAATCGCAGCCCAGTTCAGTTGGGACTTGAACTTCAAGTTTCACTCTAGCCGCTATCCATTGGAAAAATTATGTTAAATAAAATGCAGCTTCCAAAGAACGAAATTACGGAAGTTTTGTCGTCTTTCAAGAGCGCGTTTCGAACGCTCGCGATCTTCAGTGCCATTATCAATATGCTGATGTTGGTGCCGTCTCTGTATATGTTGCAGGTTTATGATCGTGTCTTGCAAAGCCGAAATGAGCTGACCCTGTTGATGTTGACCTTGCTGATGCTTGGCGCTTATTTATTGATGAATGCGTTGGAGTTCATTCGTAGTTTTGCTCTGATACGTGTCAGTGCCAAACTCGATATGCAACTGAATAAACGCGTATATACAGCTGCATTCGAACAAAATTTGAAGAAGGCTGGTGGCAATGCGGGACAGGCCTTAAGCGATTTGACGCAGATTCGTCAGTTCTTAACTGGCAACGGCTTGTTCGCGTTTTTTGATGCGCCATGGTTCCCTATCTACTTGGCCGTGATTTTTATGTTCGACTTCTGGTTGGGTGTATTCGCTTTGGTCGGTGTGATTGTGATGGCCGCTTTGGCTTATGCCAATGAAGTTGTGACGCGCAAGCCTTTGGCGGAGGCAAACGGTATGTCCGTTGTCGCCGGCACGATGGCAACCAACAACTTGCGTAACGCCGAGGTCATTGAAGCCATGGGTATGTTGCCAAACTTGATGACCCGCTGGTTCACTTTGCATTCGAAATTTTTGTCCTTGCAAGCAGAGGCAAGTGAAAAAGCCGGCATCATCTCCGCGGCGAGTAAGTTTGTACGTATCTCTATGCAATCTCTGGTGTTGGGTTTGGGTGCTCTGCTCGTGATTGAAGGCAAAATGAGCCCCGGCATGATGATTGCTGGTTCTATTTTGTTAGGTAAAGCGACAGGTCCGATCGATCAAATTATCGGTGTCTCCAAGCAGTGGAGTGGCGTTGTTACAGCGTACAAGCGTTTGGTTGAATTGCTCAATAATAATCCGGCCCGTATCGAAAATATGGAGTTGCCAAAACCCGCTGGTGCCTTGGCTGTTGAAGCAGTTACTGCAGCGCCACCAGGGGCCAAGGTCGCCGTCATCAAAGGCTTGAGCTTTGCGATTCAACCAGGTGATGTGCTCGGCATCATTGGACCATCGGGTTCGGGTAAATCCACATTGGCACGTCTATTAGTAGGCGTATGGCCAGCAGCAGTCGGCAAGGTACGTCTTGATAATGCTGACATCTACCATTGGAATAAAGATCAGCTTGGCCCTCACATTGGTTATTTGCCGCAGGATATCGAACTGTTTGCTGGTAGCGTGGCAGAGAACATCGCGCGCTTCGGTGAAGTCGATTCTGAGAAAGTCATTCAAGCGGCGAAACGTGCTGGCGTGCATGACATGATCTTGCACTTCCCAGAAGGCTACGATACTCGTCTTGGCGATGGTGGTGGCGGTTTGTCTGGTGGCCAAAAACAGCGCATAGGCTTGGCACGTGCTATGTATGATGATCCGTCTCTGTTGGTGTTGGATGAACCGAATTCCAACCTCGATGATGTTGGTGAGCAGGCCTTGTTGGCGGCTGTGAATGATCTGCGCCAACGTGGCAAGACGATCGTTTTGATTACACATCGCCCAACCACACTGAGTGCGACGACGAAGTTGTTATTGTTACGTGATGGTGCCGCACAAGCTTTTGGACCGACCAATGAAGTTCTGGCGGCTCTGCAACAGGCTCAAGCTCAAGCTCAGGCGCAAATGCAAGCTCAGTTGCAAGGAAGAGCGCCAGGGCAGGCTCCTGCGCCAGCAAACGCACCAGCCCCGGGACAATCTCCTGCCGCAGCTCAAGCGCAAGTCCAGGCGCAAGTCCAAGCCCAAATGCGCGCAGCACAGATGGCTCAAGCGCAGATGGCTGCTCAGGCTGCTGTCAACGCGCCAGGCAATGTAGCACCGAATGCATCTGCGCCCACCGCAACTGCAGAGGCTCCAGCAGCCCCAGCCGCAGGGACAGAGTCGAACAACTCAGCACAAGCTGGGAAGGAATAAGCCATGAATTTAGTTAAACAAAAAAGTAATGTCACAGATGTGGTGGCAAAAGATACGCCAGTTGTACAAGTAATGGATGATCCAACCAGCTACACCCGTCTTGGTTGGATCCTGGTTTTGATTTTCTTTGTAGCGTTTTTAGGGTGGGGCTTCTTCGCTCCGCTCGACAAAGGCGTACCGATGTCGGGCAACGTCACTGTGGCGACGAATCGTAAGATGATTCAACACCAAGTCGGTGGCACCGTTGATGAAATTTTGGTCAAGGATGGCGAGCACGTTAAAGCGGGTCAAGTATTGCTTCGCATGAACAGCGTGGCTTCCAGATCCGCCGCTGAAATAGCCCGTGTTCAGTTGTTCACAGCACAAGCAATGGCGGCGCGCTTGGATGCCGAGCGTGAAGGCGCTCGTACTATCAATTTCCCGAAAGAGTTGTTGGCTGCGCGTACCGACCCACGCGTGGAAAGCAATATTCAGCTGCAACAACAGCTATTCAGTGCCCGCCAAGGTGCTTTGACGAACGAGTTGGCTGCGGTTGATGAAACCATCGCCGGTCTGCAAGCAAGCTTGAAGGGCATGGAAGAATCGATGGAAAGCAAAAAACTGCAACAGCAATTATTGAAAGAGCAGCTCGACGGTGTGCGCGATCTCGCCAAAGATGGCTACATCGCCAAAAGTCGTTTGTTTGATGTTGAGCGTACCTACGCGCAAATCAACGGAAGTATCTCTGAAGACATCGGCAATATGAGTCGTATTAGCCGCCAAATTGGTGAACTGAAGTTGAAGAAATTGCAGCGTCAACAGGAGTACCAAAAAGAGGTTCGCACACAATTGACCGATGCGCAAAAAGAGGCTGAGGCTTTAAACAATCGCTTACAGGCCTTGGATTTTGAGTTGAAGAATGTTGAAGTGAAGGCGCCGGTGTCGGGCACGATTGTTGGTATGAACGTGTTCACTAAGAGTGCTGTCGTACCAAGTGGATTTAAGTTGATGGAATTGGTACCAGATGGTGATCCATTGATTGTTGAGGGGATGTTGCCAGTTCACTTGGTCGATAAAGTGCATAAAGGTTTGAAAGTGCAGCTGATTTTCTCTGCATTCAATGCGAACACCACACCGCACATCCCTGGTGTTGTAACCGAAGTCGCCGCTGACCGCACTGTTGATGAACGTTCAGGCCAAGCTTTCTACAAAGTGCGCGCTGAAGTCGCGCCGGAAGGCTTGAAGATGATTTCCAACTTGAATATTCGTCCAGGTATGCCGGTCGAATTGTTCGTGATCACCGGCGAACGTACGATGATGAATTACCTGTTTAAACCAGTTTTGGATCGAGCCAATTCAGCCTTGTCTGAGGAGTGATCAATATGACGAAAACTAAGTTTGCCGTGCTTGTGGGCGCATTGTTTATCACGACATCGTTTCAAGCTTCTGCGACCAGCTTGTTGCAGGCTTATGAGTTGGCGCGTGCTAACGACCCTACTTTCCGTGGTGCCAAAGCAGATTTGGCCGCGGGCAAAGAGTACGAAGCCATGGGTAAGGCAGGATTGCTACCCAACGTGCAATATAGCTTCGGTAAGAGTAAGAATAAGGGCGAAACTGTGAGCCCTTTCCTTGGCAAGCTGGTGGAGACAGATCAGGATTACTCAAGTGCGAGTAAGGGAGTGAGCCTACGTCAGCCATTGTTTAATTTGGATGCGTATGCTCGTTACAAACAAGGTGTTGCGCAAACCAAGTTTAGTGAATCGCAGTTCGATGCGCGCGGCTCTGATTTGATTATTCGCCTTGTGACTGCTTTTGCTGATGCAAACTATGCGCTCGATCAGATCAAATTGTTCACCGCGCAACGTGATGCTTTGATCGAATTGCGAAACGTTAACACGCGTTTGTTTGAAAAAGGCGAAGGCACCAAAACAGATATGCTTGAAACCCAAGCAAAACTGGAAGTGGCGGAAGCGACCATTTTGGAAGCGAACGACGCACTAGAGACCGCTCGCAGTACGCTCAGTAGTATTGTGGGGGTTGAACTGCCAAACATCGATCGTTTATCTGATCAATTTAAGCCACAGATTCTGGAAGGTAGTTTTGAAGAGTGGAAAAAAATCGCGATCGATAATAATCCCGAAATTCAAGCTGGTCGTCATAACATTGAAATCGCGGAACAAGAGATTGCCAAAAATCGCGCTGGCCATATGCCTCGCGTAGAATTAAATGCTTCGTATAACCATGGATTGTCGGAATCGATTTCAACACGCAATCAAGATAACAATATTCGTAGTCTTGGTTTTCAGTTGGTGATCCCGCTATACACCGGCGGCTACGTGAATGCGTCGACCAAACAAGCGATCGCTCATCGTGATAAAGCGAAAGCTGATTTTGATGCAGCACTAGCGAAATTAACGGTCGAAGTGAAGAAGCAATATGGCGCGACGAAGAGTAGTGTGGCGCGTGTTGAAGCTTTACAAAAGACGGTGAAGGCAGCTGAGCTTTTGGTCGAAGCAACCAAACAAAGTATCAAAGGCGGTGTGCGTATTAACGCAGATCTTTTGAATGCCGAGCAGCAGTTGATGACGGCGAAACGTGATCTTGCATCGGCTCGTTATAACTACCTGTTGAGCTACATGAAATTGCGCGTTGCCGCTGGCACAGTCAGTTATGATGATGTGAAACTGGTCTCATCGTATTTTGTGCCGGATGCCTAATGTGTCCTGTTCATCTTCCAAGGCTCAATGCTATTGAGGTCTACAATGAGCCGCGCAAGATGATGCGGTAACAAAAACAAGTTTCTAGTAAACGTGAAAAGAGCAGGGTTCAGATGAATTTGAACCCTGCTCTTTTGTTTTTGTGCGGACATCTCCAATCTGCTCGGAGTGTCCTAGCTTGTAGGCTTAGTTGCCCACTTAGTTGCTCAGTTTTTTCTTCAGTAACTCATTGACCTGCGCAGGATTGCCTTTGCCTTTGGTCGCTTTCATTGCTTGTCCTACCAGTGCATTGAAGGCTTTTTCATTGCCAGCGCGGTAAGCATCAACTGATTGCTGATTCGCGGTCATCACCTCGTCGATAATCTTCTCGAGCGCACCGACATCCGAAATCTGCTTGAGTCCTTTCGCGTCAATCACTCTGTCGGCCAGATCAGCATCTGCGCTTGGCGCTTGCCACATCGTAGCGAACACTTCTTTTGCGATCTTGTTAGAGATGGTGCCATCACTGATGCGCGTCAAGAGCAAGGCGAGTTGGGCCGCGTTGACCGGAATGCCTGTGATGTCGACGCCTTCGCGATTGAGGCTGGAAGAAACATCTCCCATCAACCAGTTGGCGATCTGCTTGGCTTGCGCTGACTTGTCACCGGCTGGGCTGGCTGCCAATGCTGCTTCAAAATAAGCGGCCATGGCTTTTGATTGCGTCAACGCCATTGCATCGTAATCGGAGAGCCCGTATTGCGCTGTGAAACGATCACGCATGGCGGTTGGTAACTCTGGCATGGTTGAGCGAACTTGTTCCACCCATTCACGGCTAATGCGTAATGGTGGCAGGTCAGGGTCTGGGAAGTAGCGATAATCTTGTGAATCTTCCTTGCTACGCATGGAGCGTGTTTCTTTGCGATCGGGGTCGTACAGACGGGTTTCCTGAACGACGGTGCCACCATCCTCGATGAGTTCAATTTGACGACGTACTTCAATATTGATCGCCTCTTCGAGGAAACGGAAAGAGTTCAGATTTTTGATTTCGCAGCGTGTGCCAAATTCTTTCTGACCGAGTGGGCGTACCGATACGTTGGCGTCGCAACGGAATGAACCTTCCTGCATATTGCCGTCGCAGATGTCGAGCCACACCACTAAGGAATGGAGCGCCTTGGCGTAGGCGACGGCCTCTGCAGCGCTGCGCATAACAGGTTCTGTGACGATCTCCAGTAGTGGAGTGCCGGCACGATTCAAATCAATTCCTGTCATGCCTTGATAATCTTCATGCAGTGATTTACCAGCGTCTTCTTCAAGGTGCGCGCGTGTGAGTTCGATGGTTTTGACTTCTTGTTTACCATCCTTTTCGACCACACAAGAAATACTTCCGCCCTGAACCACCGGAATTTCAAACTGACTGATTTGATAGCCTTTGGGTAGATCGGGATAAAAATAATTTTTACGCGCGAAGATCGATTCCGGCGCGATAGTAGCACCGACCGCCAAGCCGAACTGAATCGCTTTTTCTACAGCGCCTTTGTTCATCACAGGCAGAACACCTGGTAAGGCTAAATCGACAGGGCTGGCTTGTGTATTAGGCTCCGCTCCAAATTGCGTCGAAGAGCCACTAAAGATTTTTGATTGCGTCTTGAGTTGTGCGTGTGTCTCAAAACCGATGACGACTTCCCATTGCATATTGCATCCTTTTTGAATCGCTAAGATTCCAATATTCGATAATTCTAAAATCTACTTTAAGCTACTTGATCGTGGTGATCAGCGTGGCGGTAATGGTGTTGATTTAGCCCGGCGATTTAGTATGCCAATCAGTCGCCTTTTGGAATTGATGGGCGACATTGAGAAGCTTGGCTTCGGCGAAATAATTGCCGATGATTTGCAAGCCGACTGGACGTTGACTATTTTTCTCACCTTGTCCAAAGCCGACTGGAATCGACATACCGGGCAAGCCAGCCAAACTGGTGGATAAGGTAAAGATATCAGCCAAGTAATTGGCGACCGGATCATCCGATTGCGCACCGATATCCCACGCCACTGTTGGCGCCACCGGGCCCATGATCACATCGCACTTCTCAAATGCGGCTTGGAAGTCTTGCGCGATTAAGCGGCGAATCTTTTGCGCTTGTAAATAATAAGCATCGTAGTAACCATGCGAGAGCACATAGGCACCGGTCAAGATACGACGTTTTACTTCGTCGCCAAAACCTTCCGTGCGAGACTTGCGATACATGTCGTTTAAGTCTTTGTAATCGGCTGCACGGTGGCCATAACGTACGCCATCGAAACGCGATAGATTGGAAGACGCTTCCGCTGGTGCAATGATGTAATAGACGGGGATCGATAACTCGGTTTTTGGTAAAGAAATATCGACCAAAGTTGCTCCAAGTTTTTCATATTCTTGAAGCGCTGCACGTACTGCTTGTTCTACATCGGCTGCCAAACCAGCACCAAAGAATTCGCGCGGAACGCCGATACGCAGTCCTTGTAAGCTCTGTTCGAGATCGCGTCCGAAGTCTTCGTTTGCACGCGTCACGCTGGTGGAATCACGCTCATCGAAACCAACCATAGCGTTCAGTAAGAGCGCGCAATCCTCTGCAGTTTGCGCCATGGGACCGCCCTGATCCAAAGAGGAAGCGAAGGCGATCATGCCGTAACGCGATACGCTACCGTAGGTTGGTTTGATACCGGTAATGCCGCAAAAAGCGGCGGGTTGACGAATCGACCCACCCGTATCTGTGCCGGTCGCGGCAGGGCTCAAACGCGCAGCGATGGCAGCCGCAGAGCCGCCCGATGAACCACCAGGGACTGCGTTCAAATCCCAAGGATTTTTGACGGCACCAAAGTAGGAATTTTCATTGCTAGAGCCCATCGCAAATTCGTCGCAATTGAGTTTGCCTAAGTTCACCATGCCAGCGCTGTGCAGCTTGGACACCACGGTTGCATCAAAGGGACTGACATAATTTTCCAGCATGCGTGAACCGGCGGTTGAACGCCAATCGCGCGTGACGAAGATATCTTTGTGTGCGACCGGCACTCCTAGTAAAGGCGATTGGTCGCCATTGGCACGACGTTGATCGGCGGCTTGCGCTTGTGCCAAGGTCAATTGTGGGTCGACGTGAGTGAAGGCATTGAGCGGGCTATTGGCAATACGTGTCAGGTAATGTTGCGCGAGCTCGGTGGCTGAGACTTCTTTGTTCTGCAACATGGCAGACAAGTGCTTTAAAGTATGTTGATGCATGACTTATTCAAACAAGAATGATGGGTACGGATAAGGCCTCGGTATGCTGGCGATCTGGGACTTTGGCATGATGTAGCCGACTATTTAGTTGTTCGGGTCTTCGATCAATCGATTATTCGATTACTCGATCACTTTAGGAACCAAATAAAGTCCGTCTTGGGTCGCTGGTGCTGGTTTTTGATACTCTTCGCGATGATTACTTTCCGTGACGACGTCTTCACGCAAACGCAAGCAAATTTCAGGCATTTGCGCTGCAAGCGGATGGCTCAATGGTGCCACGCCTGCGGTGTCGATCGCTTGCAGTTGCTCGGCAATTTTGAAAAAACCATTCAGTTTATCGAGTGTGGAAGCGGCTTCTTGTTCGCTGAGTTCGAGACGAGCAAGGTTGGCAATACGTTTTACATCAGAGAGTTCTAAAGACATGTTCAATCTACCTGCTTATATGTGGACCAAAATGATGGTTGATGCAATCTATGTTCAAAGCTAATCGGAAGTTGGGTGCGCCGCGATTTAGTGAAAGCCTTCATGTGATCGAGGTCTGAGCCAATTCAGCTCGGACTCAGCTCATTCACAGATAAAGTCGATCGCCAATGAATGAATCAACTAAATTGCCAACTAAGTATCCCACTGAGCATTCAAACGTCATTGTGATTTTATTATCAAAACGAGTTTGAATGTGAAACTTCAATTTTGTTGAAGTTCGGGCACATGAGGATGACAAAATTATCAAATTGAAAACTGCTTATTTCTTATACGAAAAAGGCCGTTCGGAATTTGTGAGATTGCCTATGATTTCTAGGATTATAAGGTAGAATGTCGGGTTAATACTCTAAAAATCGCCGAAGTTATAGGCTTTGTGCCAGTTTTCAGCGATTTGTGACCAAGCGCTAGCAGCATAGACAAACAAACTAAAAAAAGGATGTGCGTCGTTCTTTTCGTGATTGGCCTTTAAAAGGCAGTAAGTTCAGTGAAAACGAAGGATGCGGGCCACGTTGTCGTTAGTGAGTAACGATGGCGTGGTTGTTTTGTTTACGCAGAAGGCGCATAGGCGAGTGAAAAGATTCGGCGCTGGGAACACCGTCTGCGCTATTTACACCAATATTTGTGACACAAGGATTTTCATGTTCGGTTTTTTTCGCAGTTATCTCTCCAATGATTTGGCGATTGATTTAGGGACAGCAAACACGCTGATTTACGTACGCGGTCAAGGTATTGTGCTCGACGAACCTTCAGTCGTTGCGATCCGCCAAGAGGGCGGTCCAAACGGCAAGAAAACGATACAAGCGGTTGGTAAAGAAGCGAAGCAAATGCTTGGTAAAGTACCGGGCAATATCGAAGCAATTCGTCCGATGAAAGACGGCGTGATCGCTGACTTCACCGTGACTGAACAAATGTTGAAGCAGTTCATTCGTATGGTGCACGATACGAAATTGTTTAAACCATCACCACGCATCATCATTTGCGTACCATGCGGCTCCACACAAGTGGAACGTCGTGCGATTCGCGAATCAGCTTTGGGTGCAGGTGCATCTCAGGTGTATTTGATCGAAGAACCAATGGCGGCAGCGATTGGTGCTGGATTGCCAGTATCTGATGCGACCGGTTCTATGGTGGTCGATATTGGTGGTGGTACCACTGAAGTCGGCGTTATCTCTCTCGGCGG
Source organism: Undibacterium cyanobacteriorum (assembly GCF_031326225.1). Taxonomy (GTDB): domain Bacteria; phylum Pseudomonadota; class Gammaproteobacteria; order Burkholderiales; family Burkholderiaceae_D; genus Undibacterium; species Undibacterium cyanobacteriorum. Next base: position 549,302 of record NZ_CP133720.1, read on the forward strand.
TATGGTCTACAAAGGTTCCGTGCGCGTTGGTGGTGATAAGTTTGACGAAGCGATTGTCAACTATATCCGTCGTAACTACGGCATGTTGATCGGTGAGCAAACTGCCGAAGCGATTAAAAAGACGATCGGTTCTGCTTTCCCAGGTTCTGAAATCAAAGAAATGGAAGTCAAAGGCCGTAACCTCTCAGAAGGTATTCCACGTTCCTTCACCATCTCTAGCAATGAGATCTTGGAAGCATTGACGGATCCACTGAATAACATCGTTTCCGCGGTGAAAAATGCGTTGGAACAAACACCACCAGAACTCGGCGCAGATATCGCTGAAAAAGGCATGATGTTGACGGGCGGCGGCGCATTGTTGCGCGATCTCGATCGCCTGTTGATGGAAGAAACCGGTTTGCCAGTGTTGGTCGCAGAAGAACCATTAACTTGCGTGGTCCGTGGTTCCGGCATGGCATTAGAACGTATGGATAAATTGGGCTCTCTGTTTTCTTACGAATAATCATCGCGAAGAAACAGATGCGTCATGATGGAGTGACTTGGTACACAGCTGTTTGATCGACAAACGATCAACTTATTAGCGGCAGTGGCAAAGTGATCGATCATGTTGGATGCGCGAGTGAGGCATCCCGTATCTGCAAGAAGTACAAGGTACAAAATGTGAAGTGGGACGGCTCATGTGAGCCTTCCCACTTCGATTTGTTGGTCATAGTTCTGAGCTAAATACTGGCACCGATGCAGCATAGTCCACCACCACTTTTCAAACAAGGCGCGTCAGCACGCGTCAAGGTGGTCTTCTTCACAGTTTTTTCGATCACCTTGCTGTTGATCGATTCCCGCATGAAATCTCTGGGCGCTTTGCGTCAGGTGGTTGGCACGGCACTTTATCCCCTACAGATGGTAGCCCTTGCTCCGCGTGATGCTGCACGTTCGATCTCCGACTATTTTGCCTCGACTTCGACCTTGCAAAAGGAAGTGGCAAAACTACGCGAAGAACAAATTCGTAATGCTGAAAATTTGCATCAGAACGTGGCATTGGCAACCGAGAATGCGCAGCTACGCCGCCTCTTAGATCTCAAAAATAAGGCATCCTCGAAGTCATTGATGGGCGAGATTTTGTACGATGCGCGTGACGAAGTGACGCGCAAGATCGTATTGAATCGTGGTTCCAGCCATGGTGTGGCATTGAGTCAGCCTGTGATTGATGAACGTGGCGTGGTAGGGCAAGTCACACGCGTTTTTCCTTTAACCTGTGAAGTGACTTTGTTATCCGATAAGAACCAAGCCATACCGGTGCAATTGGAACGCAATGGTTTGCGCGGGGTTGTTACAGGACGTGGTCGTTCCCCCTTTTTGGAAATGCGAGTGACCACCAACGCGGATATTAAAATTGGTGACGTGTTAGTGACCTCTGGCATCGATGGCGTTTATCCATCCGGGATACAGGTCGCGAAAGTAGCGCAGGTCGACAACAAAGCAACCACTACTTTTGAAACTGCCTTGCTGACTCCAGCGGCTGGTATTGATCAACATAAGCAATTGCTGATTTTGTTGGTGGATACCAGCGCGATGTCGCCACCCGAGACAGAAGAAGTACGGGCGAAGAAAGAAAAGATCAATCGCCGCATTACGCGTGATGCTACCCGAGATGTGAGCAAAGAGGGTGCTCCGGTTGATTTTAAACGTGTTGAAGAAAGTGCCAGTCAAGTAAGGTTGAACGCAGCTCCCGCCTCGCAAGCGGTTGTCGTACCACCACCGATTGTGACTGCACCCGCATCAAGCCCAGCACAAGGAGTGAAGCGATGAATCATCCGCAATATATTTTGCAACCGGTGAATCCGCTTTTCATCGCGTTTAGCTTAATACTGGCTTTCATTTTGAATCTTCTCCCTTGGGGCGGCTCCATTGGGATCCCGGATTTTGTCGCTTTGGTGTTGGTTTTCTGGAGTATTCATCAGCCTCGTAAAGTCGGCATCGGGATTGCATTTACGATGGGCTTGTTGATGGATGTACATGATGCGGTGTATCTCGGCGAAAATGCGCTCGCCTATACATTGCTGTCTTACTTTGCGATTTCTATTCACCGCCGTGTGTTGTGGTTCGCGCCTTTGGTACAAACCTTTCAAGTATTTCCGCTCTTCCTCGGGGTTTTGATCGTGAAGTTAGCCGTGCGTTTGTTGGTCTCAGCAGATTCTCATTTCCCCGGATGGCTTTACTTCCTAGAGTGTGTGGTGACGACGGCATTATGGCCGTTCGTGACTTGGCTGCTGCTGGCTCCACAACGCCGTCCGGTTGACAAGGACGAAACGCGTCCGATCTAAATCCTCCTCAAGTAAATTATTTATCATGACCGAGTTAAAAAATACCGAACGCGAACTGTATTTGTTCCGTATGCGACTGCTCGTGATCGGTATCTTCGCCACGGTTTGCTTTGTCACATTAATTGGTCGCTATGTTTGGTTGCAATTAGTGAAGCATGAGGTCTATGCGACCAAAGCAAATGAAAATCGAATCTCGGTACTTCCTATTGTGCCTAATCGAGGTTTGATTATTGATAGGAATGGTGTGGTCTTGGCCCGTAATTTTTCGGCTTACACACTTGAGATTACACCTTCCAAAATTACTAAAGACATCGACGTGCTGATCGATGAATTAGCGACCTTGGTGGATATCCAACCCAAGCATCGTAAGCGTTTACGCAAATTGATGGAAGAGCAGAAGAACTTCGAAAGTCTGCCGATTCGAACCCGTCTGTCTGATGAAGAGGTGGCTCGCTTTACGGCGCAGCGTTTCCGCTTCCCAGGTGTGGAAATTCAGGCGCGTCTTTTCCGTCAATATCCGCTCGGTGAAACTGCATCGCATGTGATTGGCTACATCGGCCGTGTCAATAAGAAAGAAGCGGAAATACTTGAGGAAAGTGAAGATGCGGCGAACTATAAGGGCACTCAATACATTGGTAAAGAAGGCCTGGAAAAGCGCTACGAGAAAATGCTGCATGGCGTGACTGGCGTCGAAGAAGTCGAAGTGTCTGCTGGTGGTCGTGCGGTGCGTACTTTGTCGCGGACAGCACCCCATGCTGGTAAGAACTTGATTTTATCGGTTGATATTGAATTGCAGAAGGTCATCGAGGAAGCTTTTGGAGATCGTCGTGGTGCGATGGTTGCTATCGAGCCTGAAACTGGTGATGTACTGGCTTTCGTTTCTAAGCCGACCTACGATCCTAATCTATTTGTTGAAGGTATCGACCAACAAAGTTGGCACGAGCTGAATACTTCGGAAGACAAGCCCTTACTAAATCGCCCATTGATCGGGGCCTATGCACCAGGGTCGACTTATAAGCCGTTCATGGCATTACTCGCGCTGGAGTCAGGCAAGCGAACCGCACATCAGGCGATTTCAGATCCGGGTTACTTCGTGTTTGGTAATCACACTTTCAACGACGATAAAGTCGGTGGTCACGGGATGGTTGATATGTATCGTGCCGTCGTGCATTCCTGTGATACCTATTTCTATCAGTTGGCCAATGACCTCGGCGTTGATGTGATGCATGACTTCATGAAGCAATTTGGGCTGGGCCAAATCACGGGGATTGATTTAGAAAACGAGCGTCGCGGAATTCTGCCTTCAAGCGAGTGGAAGCGTAAAGCGTTTAAAAAACCTGAGCATCAACGTTGGATCCCCGGTGATACGATTTCCTTGGGAATTGGTCAAGGGCAGAATACTTTCACGCCACTACAAATGGCGCATGCGATGGCGACCTTGGCGAATGGTGGAATCGTGATGAAGCCGCATTTGGTGAAGATTATTGAGGACCCTTACACCAAAGAGCGCGAATTAACTGTGCCTAAAGAGAGCGCCAGAATTCCCCTGAAGCCGGAGAATGTTGAGATCATTAAGAATGCAATGGTTGGGGTCTCGAAAGAAGGAACTGGTCGTACAGCCTTCCTAGGAGCAGAATACGTCGCAGGCGGTAAGACAGGTACCGCGCAGGTGATTGGGATGAAAAAAGGTGAGAAGTATGACGCCAATCGGATTGCCGAACGCTATCGCGATAACGCGTGGTATATCGCTTTTGCTCCAGCCGATAAGCCTAAAATTGCAGTCGCAATTATTGTGGAAAACGGTGGCAAAGGTGCCGCCGCAGCCGCACCGATTGTACGTAAAGCTTTCGACTACTATTTGCTTGGTAAGCGTCCAAACGATCAGGCCAAACGCGCTGTCGCCAGTCAGGCCGCGACTAGCGAGGATGATGAAATTGACGATGCGCTACCCGTCAATAAATTACCTGCGAGTCCAGAACCAACTAACGGGGCTCCTGCATCAGCGCCAGCGGTGATCGTCAACAGTGCGGCAGCGTCGACACCCATCACACCAGCGAAGAGGAAGTGATATGGAAAATAAGTCTTTGTACCTACAACGCTTACGCTCCTACTTTATGGTGTTTGATATGCCCTTGGCAATCTTGATCTTTTTGATTGTCAGCACTGGGATTGTCACCATGTATTCCGCGGGCTTGGATTTTCCGGGACGCCTTGAGAATCATTTGCGCAATATCATCATTGCTTTCTTCGTGATGTGGGTGATTGCCAATATTCCACCGCAAACTCTGATGCGTTTCGCTATTCCGGTTTACACCGTTGGCGTCGGATTATTGGTGGCAGTTGCATTGGTGGGCGTGATTAAGAAGGGCGCACGTCGTTGGTTGCATATCGGGTTTGATATACAGCCTTCGGAGATTTTAAAGATTGCCGTGCCAATGATGTTGGCGTGGTATTTTCAAAAACGCGAAGGGAGTTTGCGCTGGAAGGACTTTGCGGTAGCTGCAGTAATCTTAGCGATTCCACTTGGGCTGATCGTTAAGCAGCCCGATCTGGGAACTGCACTCTTGGTTGGGGCGGTGGGCTTTACGGTGATTTTTCTTGCAGGGCTCTCATGGCGGTTTTTGTTCGGCTTGTTTATCACGGCGATCGTTTTGATTCCTACGGTGATCTGGCCTCGCCTACACGACTATCAGAAAGATCGCGTCAAAATTATGCTTGACCCGACCATGGATGCATTGGGAAAAGGCTTTCACATTATCCAATCGATCATCGCGGTTGGTTCTGGAGGCACAACTGGCAAAGGTTGGACCAACGGTACTCAATCTCATCTTGAATTCATTCCAGAACATACGACGGACTTTATTTCGGCAGTGTATTTGGAAGAGTTTGGATTCATCGGAAGTTTGTTCTTGGTCACGCTATACTTTTTGGTCGTGGTGCGCGGTTTGATGATTGCAGCAAACGCACCAACCCTATTCGCGCGATTGATGGCCGGCGCTGTTACTGCGATTTTCTTTACCTATGCATTCGTCAATCTCGGCATGGTCGTCGGCATCTTGCCGGTGGTCGGTGTGCCGCTTCCCTTCATGAGTTTTGGTGGTACAGCGATGATGACTTTGGGTATGGGCCTCGGTATTTTGATGAGTGTTCAGCATCATCGCGGCTTGATGAAATCATGATGCATTTCAAAACTTATTTTCGGCTTGCTCTGAGCTTTGTTTTGTTCAGCGCTTTATGGGCTTGCTCAAGTGCTCCCAAAGCACCTACTGCTGCGCCAGCGAAAGCAAAGGATGTCTTGGTGGTTGATGGCGGCGGCTCGAATAAACTGCCTGCTGCGAATTCAGGTCGGGGCGGCTATTACATGGACGACGGCCCGGCTGAGGCGATTCCGCCTGATCTTGAAAAGACACCTGATCCAGTTCCCGTCGTCGAGCCATTTTCGCGAACTGGCAATAAGACGTATCAAGTTTTCGGTAAGACCTATACACCGATTAACGACACGACCACGCCGTTCAAGCAACGCGGTATAGCGAGTTGGTACGGTAAGAAATTCCACGGCAAGCGCACCTCTTCGGGCGAGCTATATGACATGTTTAAGATCACGGGTGCCCATCCGATTTTGCCTATCCCCTCTTATGCGCGGGTGACCAACCTCAGCAACGGCAAGCAGATCATCGTTCGTATCAATGATCGTGGTCCATTTCATTCGAATCGAATTATGGATCTTTCCTATACAGCCGCTTTGAAATTAGGTTACTTAGGAAAAGGTAGCGGTGAAATTGAATTAGAGCGATTGTTACCCGATGAAATTGCACGCATGGCCGAGAATCGCAAGGGTGGTATTGTGCAGACCGAGCAGGCAAGTGAAGAGAGTTTGCAAGACGCACGTCGTGCGGTGGAACGTGAACAACTTGCCCGTGGTAGCTTGAGTAAAACGAAGTCTGTGGATCAAGTGTCCTTGGAGACGCGAGCCTTGGACTCTGCCACCACAGCTGCTAACACTGCTACCCCAGCCAAAGCCAATTCCGAACGCTCTGGCCTGTTCTATCTGCAGTTCGCTGCATTTGGCATCCGTGCAAATGCGGAGGCTAGTCGAGAGCAAATGCAGAAGAAAATTGGAGAGCAATTTTCATCGTTGAGTATTCCGCTTGAGATCACAGAACAGGGGAATTTGTATCGCTTACAAGCAGGCCCGTTCGCGAATCGTCTTGAGGCACAAACGATTCTAGAAAAGATCGCATCAACTGTGGGCAAGGCGATTGTGGTGCAACGTTGAAGCTCGCTTATACCTTTGATTGACGCGCTTGTCGGCGTTCTAAGCTTCGCGCGTTTTCTATCCTAGTCGGCTTGATCTGCATTTTTCATTGCTAAGGCCAGTTCATACAAAGCGTTCTTTTTTTGGCCGGTAATCAGTGCCGCAAGTTGCGATGCTTGTTTGACTGAGAGTTCATTGATCAAGATCTCGAGCACACGACGAGCCTCTTGCATTTCGGCGTTGCTGTCGCTGCGGGCACCTTCTACCAACACCACATATTCGCCTTTCTCTCCATGTTGATTGGACTCTAGCCAGGCCGATGCTTGGCCCAGTTCGCAACGATGAATTTCTTCGAATAGCTTACTAATCTCACGCGCAAAAACAATGTGGCGCTGATCACCAAACTGCTGCTGTAAAGCTTTCGTCGTTTCAAGAATACGATGAGGTGCCTCATAAAAAACCAGTGTGGCCGTGAGCGACTTCAGCGATTGCAAGACGCTGTCGCGCTGCCCAGCCTTGCTGGGCAAGAAACCATGAAAGTAGAAGTGATCGTTCACGAGACCGCTGGCGGATAGAGCGCTGATGGCCGCCGAAGCACCGGGTAACGGAGAAATGCGAAAGCCGGCTTTTCGTACTGCATCAACGATGATCGCGCCCGGATCAGAAACGCCAGGCGTTCCAGCATCGGAGACAAGGGCTATGCGTTCACCTGCTTGCAAGCGAGCGATGATCTTCTCGGCGGCCTCATGTTCATTGTGCATATGTGCGGCCAGTAGCTGCTTGTGCAGTCCATAGCGCGTCAATAGTTGTGCGGTGGTACGTGTATCCTCACAAGCAACCGCATCCACAAGGCTCAGAACATGTAAAGCACGTAGGCTGATGTCGGCACTATTGCCAATTGGTGTTGCAATTATGTACAAAGTGGCGTTAGGATAAGTTTGCTGTTGCGCCGCTTCGAGCAGTGTGTGAATGGGAAAGCTAGTAGATTCAGTGTTCATAGCAACAAGCAAACGGGGAAAATTGGTTAAGCGAAGTAAAGGAATTGTACGCTATGGTTGCCTCAAATTGGCTCAGCAAACGCTTGGCCGCAATTCGAACTTCCAAACAACGCAGCGGAGACGCAGCTGAGGAACGTGCTTTACAGTATCTGCAGGCGCAAGGCTTACGTTTAGTCGAACGAAGTTTCTTATGCAAGGGCGGCGAAATCGATCTGCTAATGCAAGATGGTTCATGCTTGGTTTTTGTGGAAGTCAGGCAGAGGGCCGATCGCCGTTTTGGCGGTGCGATCGCCAGTGTCACTGCAGCGAAACAAAAGCGCATGGTGCATGCGGCACAAGTGTATTTGCAAGCGCTTTCTAGCCTCCCACCTTGTCGTTTCGACCTGGTAGCAATCGAAGGCGATCAATTGCATTGGTTGAAGAATATCATTTCGGCATAGAAGCCGACGTTTTCAAGTAAAATCGCAGCAGCTTGCAATACGAAGGTGCATGCGAGGGAAATTCCCGAGTCGGTTATTTTCTGGCTCGATTACCTTTAGCGATCTTCGCCTCAAACTTTATAATGCGCGAACTATGAAAAACCAAAGGATACTTTCGCACTTCCAGGAAAGTGCGGAATTGAAAATGATCTCGGCAGAGTTGTTGGCCGACCCCATTGCTCAAGCAGTGGATTTGATGTTCACGGCACTCTCGAACGGTAATAAGATTTTGGCCTGTGGCAATGGTGGATCTGCAGCCGATTGCCAACATTTCGCCGCCGAGCTGGTGGGACGTTTTGAACGGGAACGGCTGCCTTTACCGGCGATGGCTTTGACGGTCGATTCATCGATTTTGACTGCAGTTGCCAATGACTATAGCTATCACGAGGTATTTTCTAAGCAAGTCCAAGCTTTCGGTCAAGCGGGCGATGTCTTGTTAGCGATCACGACTTCAGGTAATTCTATGAGTGTGCTGAATGCTGTGAATGCGGCCTTGGAACGTGATATGCGTGTAGTCGCCATGACAGGTAAAGGCGGCGGCGAGATGAATGAACTCTTGACTGAGGCGGATGTCCATATCTGCGTGCCTCATGATCGCACAGCGCGAATCCAAGAAGTACATTTATTGACGATACATTGTTTGTGTGATGGCATTGATGCCGCATTATTTGGAGGTGATACAGATGAATAAATCTGTGACGAAATGGTTTTCTGTGTATAGCTGGGCAAAACCAATTAGCGTGATCGCTTTGTCGAGCGCTGCTTTGTTGAGTTTGCAAGGCTGTGTGGCGATGGTGGTCGGTGGTGCAGTGGTCGGTACGATGGCGGCGATTGATCGCCGTACCTTGGGCGCACAAACGGAAGATAAGGCGATTGTTTTAAAGGGGGAATCTGCGATTAAGCGCGCCTTATTATCGGATCAAGCGCACGTTAATGTGACGAGCTACAACCGACGCGCACTGTTGACCGGTGAGGTACCTGATGCGGAATCTAAAGCAACGGCGGAACGCGAACTAAAAGCGGTACAGGGCGTAACCCTCGTGATGAACGAGCTAGTCATCGGCAGCCCATCGAGCATTTCTGCAAGATCAAATGATGCCTTGATTACGACCAAGATTAAAGCGTCCTTTGTCGATACCAAAGATATCAATGAAAGTGCTTTCAAAGTTGTGACTGAAGCGGGCAATGTTTATTTGATGGGGCGCGTCACGCAACGTGAAGGGGCAACTGCAGCGAGTGTTGCGGCCGGCGTTAGTGGTGTGAAGAAAGTGACCAAGATGTTTGAGTACATCACGGAAGACGAATTGAAAGCGCTGCAAGCGAGTAAGAGTAAAGTCGATTTGAATCAAGAAGAGAAATAATCGACGAAGGTAAGTAAATCACAGGCCGTTTCAGAAAATTTTCTAAACGGTCTTTTTTTCAGGAGAAGCATCATGACGCTGATCATTATTTTGGCAGTACTCGGCTTGTTAGTATTTTGGGCCATTTCAGTTTACAACTCGATGGTGGCGGGGCGTAATCGCTTCAAGAATAGCTATGCACAAATCGATGTGCAGCTTAAGCGTCGTTATGATTTGATTCCAAACTTGGTGGAAGTCGCCAAGGGTTACATGAAACACGAACGTGAAACTTTGGAAGCAGTGATTCAAGCGCGCAATCAGGCGGTGACTGCCAATTCGCAAGTTTCAGCGGATCCGAGCGATGGCGCTGCAGTACAGGCCTTGGCACGTTCCGAAGGCGCATTGGCTTCCTCCTTAGGAAAAATGTTCGCCTTGTCAGAAGCATACCCAGATCTCAAAGCCAATGAGAATATGCTGCAATTGACGGAAGAGTTGACCAGCACAGAAAACAAAATTTCTTTTTCGCGTCAGGCTTATAACGACAGCGTGATGCAATACAACACGATGATTGAACAGTTTCCTGGCAATATTTTTGCAGGTATGTTCGGCTTCAAACAAGGCGAATTGTTACAGGCGACCGAAGCGCCAGAAGAGCGCAAGGCCATTAAAGTTTCGTTTTGATTGATGTAGGCACGTTGTCGTCCCGTCTTTGCGATTGAGTCCATGAATTTCTTCGAACACCAACATCAAGCACATCGCGAGAGCAAGAAGCTACTGCTCTTGTTTTTTCTCGCGGTGATTGCGATCGTGGTGGCAATTAATTATCTCGCCTTAGGTGTGTGGATTTGGACCAAGGGTGGTGGACACATCGCTTCTTATCACCTCTATCCGACCACCTATTATTGGATCGTATCAGGCTTAACGATTGCTTTGATCGCGGGCGGTAGTTTATATCAAATGGCTGAGTTGAGTAGTGGTGGCGAGGCGGTGGCGGAGATGGCCGGTGGTCGCTTGGTTGATCCAAATTCTAAGGATAGGCAAGAGCGCCGGCTCTTAAATATTGTCGAAGAAATGGCACTTGCATCCGGAATAGCTTGTCCTAAGGTGTATGTGATGGATGAGGAAGATGCGATCAACGCTTTTGCTGCTGGTTATCATCAAAATGAAGCTGTTGTTGCGGTTACTCGCGGTACCTTAAGTCGCTTAAATCGCGATGAATTGCAGGGCGTAATCGGGCATGAGTTTAGTCACATTCTCAACGGCGATATGCGTATGAATGTCAAACTCATCGGCGTGTTGTTTGGGATTCAGATGATTGCTGGATTCGGTGAAATTCTAATTGATTGGGGCTCGCGTTTTAGGGTTTCGCGTAGCCGTGATGATAAAGGCGTTTCGTTTCAATTGGTGTTGCTGGTGGTGGGAGTCGCACTCTTTGTGATCGGCTACATCGGCGTCGTATGCGGCCGTTTGATTAAGTCAGCGGTTTCTCGACAGCGTGAATTCTTAGCGGACGCGAGCGCCGTGCAATTCACTCGTAATCCCGATGGGATCGGCGGCGCTTTGAAAAAAATCGGTGGCCTCACAAAGGTCAATCAATGTGGTTCGCGAATTCGTAACCCGCATGCCGAGCAGTTATCGCATATGTTTTTAGGTGCAGCAAAGCCAAGCCTGTTGTCGGGACTGTTTGCGACCCATCCTCCGATCACCACGCGTCTGGAACGCTTGTACGGTCGTCCTGTGGAGTTCTTGGGGGCTGACGTCATTGAAGATGATGGAGTCGATGAAGGTTTTTCAGATCAAGCCATGGGGTTTGCCTCAGTTCAGGGAATCTCTGATCAACGTATTGCGCCCACTAAGCAAGGATTTGATCCGCGACATGGCTATGTGAACCCCGTGACCGAAACGCGTGATGCGAGTTTGGAGCTTGCTCCGAAGGCTGCGCCTTCACATGCGAAGATTCCGGATGAGTTGCGAGCCGCTGCCCGCGATACCACCGCTGCCCAAGCACTTGCTTATGCGTGCCTGCTTGATCGACGTGACCCTAGCGCATTTCAAGTACAAGTCGAGATTTTGAAGTCGACGGTGCCGCAACTCTGCCAATTGGCGCTCATGTTTGAAGAACAGTTGCAAGTGCACATGCGAGTTCCTTTATTAGACCTCGCCACACCAGCTTTGAGAATGCTCGATGTCGACCAGAAAAAACATTTACTGCGTATCGTTGGGAAATTGATTAACGCCGATCAAGTGGTGAGTGAAACGGAATTCGTTCTGCAGACCATACTCGAACGCCGGCTCAATGAATTTAGTGGCCGCGCCGTCTCTGTGAAGTATCAGAGTCTTGATGAGTTGCAAGGCGAGGTGGCCTTACTCTTGTCCATGATGGCGCACACTGATGGCGATGCGACTTCGGCACGCCTAGCGTTTCAGAAAGTACAAATTGCGGATCTGAAATTGCAAGCGAGGGATTATATTGAGCCAACGCAGATTGACTACATCCAAGTCAAGCAGGCACTTGGTCGACTCAATCAGTTGGCTCCCTTAGTGAAACCATTTTTGATCAGAGCTTTAATGCAAGTGGTGGGCCAAACACCGCGCCCTGCTGCGCATGATTTGTTACGAGCTATTGGAGCTGCGATCGATGTTCCTTTGCCAGAACTCGTACAACAAGCTGCGTAAGCAAATCATTCAAGCCGCTCTATGCGTTTTATGCGCGTCCAACGATGGCCGCTGTCGCCATCAATTCTTCGATTAAAGCGAGCGACATTTTGCCAGACATGTCGTGCGGGTTGAGCTCTGGTAAAGCCGAATATTTCAACAGGATCGATGGGTTGATCTTGCCGAGATTGGCCTGACCCATGGTCCAGCCTGCATAGCGACGCTCCGTGATTTCTTCGTAATGCAGCAAGACCACATCTTTGTGACGTGGGTCGCGCAGTATCATGCCGTACAAGGTGTTAATGGCATCGCGGCCACCCTCTAAGACTTGCATGAAGACATTGTCGCTGTGGCACAAGATGCCGGTAATGCCATGTTGAGGATTGTGATCACGCGATTGTTGCATGATGCTTTGCACCGTATCACAGAGACTGCCGTCGACAGCGCGGCTGGCATACAAGAGACGAACTAACATAGTGACCTCAAGCGAAAATGTTATGGTGGAGATGTTGAATTATTTCTTGATGAGCGAGAGGAACTCGCGGCGTAGTGTCGGATCTTTCAAGAAAGATCCATGCATCACGCTGTTGATCATTTTGGAGTCCATATCTTTAACGCCGCGCCAGTGCATACAGAAGTGATCGGCTTCCATCACCACCGCCAAGCCGTCCGGTTGCATTTTTTCTTGCAAGGTATCGGCTAACTGAACCACAGCCTCTTCTTGAATTTGCGGACGACTCATGATCCACTCGGCGATGCGAGCATACTTCGATAAACCAATCAGATTCGAATGTTCATTCGGCATCACACCGATCCAAACCTTGCCAATAATCGGACACAAATGGTGTGAACATGCACTGCGCACGGTGATCGGTCCAATGATCATCAATTCATTCAGATGAGATGCGTTCGGAAATTCAGTCACCGATGGCATCGGCACATAACGCCCTTTGAAAATCTCATTGATGTACATCTTGGCGACGCGACGACCGGTATCGAGCGTGTTGTGATCGCTCTTGGTATCAATCACTAAACTTTCTAACACACCGCGCAGCTTATCTTCAACTTCGGCGAGTAATTCATCGAGCTCACCCGGTTCGATGAATTGCGCGATATTGTCGTTGGCGTGATAACGCGTTTTGCTTTTGATGATACGTTCGCGGATGCGTTGCGAAACCGGAATCGTTTCGCTAATGACTGCCTTGTAAGTTGTATCGTTCGGCATATTGAAATCCATGGTCTAGATCAACAAAGTAGCGTCGCTAGTCTGCGAGGCGTGGGTGTCAATCGTGATTAAGTCGAGAAGCCGTAATAGTAACTGAATCCGCACTTCGTTGCCCGTCGTGCAGGAACGTGGTGCAGGAATGTCGTTTTGGTCTCGAATTTCAGCTTGAGCTCGCTTTATTCACCGCCATCTTTCGACATCTTTTTCATCGCCTGGCGCATCAGAGTCATTTGATTTTTGAAGTTTGTGCAGGAGCGGCACATACCAAGATGCAGTTTGAGCTGAGCGCGCTCGGCGACATTGAGCTCGCGGTCCAAGCCTTCCGACAGCATTTGATGAGCCTGTTTGCAAGTGTAAAAGAAGCGCATAAGATGAATAAGTAATGAAAAGTGCGGGTCAATTTACAGAAGCTGTACCAGAATTTCCAAACCAATTGAGGTCCAGGCATTCTCGTAGACGCAGCCGAGCACGGTACAGTAGCACCCAAAGATTAGACGAACTTATGTCCAATTCCTTACAAATTTCTTCGGTCGAAAGCTCTAACCATTCCCGCATCATAAAGACTCGTCCTGTCTGCGCAGGTAGCTTTTCAATGCAAAGTTCGAGAGTGCGAAAGAAATCTTTCTGTTCGAGTGTCGCCGCTGGGGCACCCCAGTTGGAGGCTTCTTCGTGCGTATGTCCATCGGCTTTGAACAGGCTGTCGATGACATCGGCCTCGTTCTGATCATCTTCACAGTAATCGGCAATTTGTACTTCTCGTCCCGAAAGACGTAATAAATCAATAATTTTAAATTTTAAAATGCCAATCACGTAGGTGCGTAGACTCGATTTTCCACTAAAGCTGTCGGGCTTTTCCAAGACTGCCAGTAAGGTCTCTTGAACCACATCCTCGGCATGGGTGTTGTTGCGAAGTTGTAGGAGCGCGAAGCGTAACAAAGCGGGGCGCATGGCATCGAGTTGTTGGTGAAGTTCGTTCATGCGCGTTAGATTGATGAGAGTAGGTTAGTGATGGAATGGTTTGCCAAAGAGCGCTTTGATAATTAGATAATAAGATACGGGGAAACTCGCGCTCTGCATGAAAAAACCTTAACTCGCATTCTAATCCTGTTGCCGTTTGCCTGTAAAATTTAGGTTTGAGCAAAATTCGCACAATTTCCGCATTATTTGCAATTCACCATAGGAAACCCATACATGAGCACGACCACCACTTTGCAAAATGACGATCATGATCGCTTAGCGAACGTGGAGCCTGAAATCAAGGCCGAAATTTTGGCCGAGGCTCTGCCCTATATTCGTAAGTTCCACGGTAAGACCATCGTCGTCAAATATGGTGGTAATGCCATGACCGAAGAGAAACTCAAGCATGGTTTCGCCCGTGATGTGATTTTGCTGAAATTGGTTGGCATGAATCCTGTGGTGGTTCATGGTGGCGGTCCACAAATCGACAGTGCTTTGAAGCGCCTCGGCAAAGAGGGCAACTTCATTCAAGGTATGCGTATCACTGATGAAGAAACCATGGAAGTTGTGGAATGGGTCTTGGGCGGTGAGGTGCAGCAAGATATCGTTATGCTGATCAATCACTACGGCGGTCAAGCGGTCGGTTTGACGGGGAAAGATGGCGGCTTGATTCGCGCACGTAAATTGAAAATGCCAGACCGCGAAAACCCAGGTGAATTCTTAGACATCGGCTTCGTTGGTGAGATCGATGCAATCAATCCTGCAGTCGTCAAAGCACTACAAGACGACGCCTTCATCCCAATTATCTCCCCAATCGGTTTCGGTGAAGACGGACAAGCCTATAACATCAACGCCGACTTAGTCGCCGGCAAGATCGCTGAAATCTTGAAAGCCGAAAAGCTGATCATGATGACCAACATCCCAGGTGTGATGGACAAACAAGGTAACTTGGTGACCGATTTGTCGGCGCGAGAAATCGACGAAATGTTCGCCGACGGCACCATCTCCGGCGGCATGTTACCGAAGATTTCCTCCGCCCTAGATGCAGCAAAATCCGGCGTCAACACAGTCCACATCATTGACGGCCGTATTCCACATTCACTGTTGTTGGAGATCTTAACTGAACAAGCATTCGGTACGATGATTCGTTCGCATTAAAAATCAAGCGCATTTTCGGGCGCATTGCGTTGTTGCTTGTCCTCGCAATACTTCGGTATTGCTCCGGGAAGCGCCTAGCACTGCATCCCGAGAATGAGCTTGATGTTGTGAGGGGCACGCTTTTAGAAAAAGTAGGGCGGGTGCAACCCGCGCCGTCAACACTTCAATTGCCTAAGCAGCGCGGGTGGCACCCGCTCTACGAGGACTAATTTATGACACCACTTCAGATGCATGTCGCAGGTGCGACTGTTCAACACCTTGGGCCGTTCGGTGAAATAGTGGTACCAACAAATACATCGCCTTTGTCGCCAGAGATTCGCGATAAATGGGTACGCCCCTTGTACTTTGGATTGCGTCATGATAGGGCCGCAGCGTTTGTTGAAAAAAATTTAGGTGAAGCCGACCTAGAATTAGTTAAGGTATTGCTCAGTCACTTCGATTGGCGATCACGTAAAACGGGTGCTCATTTAGCTGCATTTCTCGGCCTAAGCGACTTCGAAGATCAAATCGGGCGTCTTTTGCTGCGAAGTGATGTGTGTTATGCGGGTTTTGGCTATTGTGTAGCGATCGCTGAATTTAATACACCGATAGGGGTTCAATATTTAAATAGATATTTGGACTATTATTTGAAAAAGCCAGAATTATTTTTCGATCAGAATAATGTGATGGCAGCACTCAAGTATCTCGATGAAGTGAATGGGACAAAGTTTTTTGATCTCCATCTTGGAAACTGGAATGATTTTGTAGTAGGTAAGCAGAATTGGGACCTTGAAAGATCGATTGATGGCTTCAAGGAGTATGTTGCACTCTTTAAAGATATCAAAAAACGATGTGAAACCTAGACAATCTCTAGTTAAAGCCAACACTTCTGACACCTAAGCAGCGCGGGTTGCACCCGCCCTACGAGGATCGATTTTCCCGCATGCACAATTGGGAACCCGAAGGGCAGTGGCGCCTGCGTCGCCTTCTTTTGCTTACTTTTCTTGGCGAAGCAAGAAAAGTGAGTGGCTGTCGGGCCACCCCCGACCAGTAAACTTCAAAACTGAGCTCAGGTCGCAAAACAAGCCAAAAATGAAATTAAACCCAAACCAAACCATCTGGCTCTTCGACCTAGACAACACCCTCCACAACGCCAGCAAAGCCGTTTTCCCCGCCATCGCCGAAAACATGACACGCTACATGGCGCAAGTGTTGGCCGATGAAAACGGTCAAGTCGACATGGAACGTGTCAATCATTTGCGTACGGAATATCTGCGGCGCTATGGTGCGACGCTGCAAGGGATGATCATTCATCATGGCGTGAAGCAAGAAGAATTCTTGCGTGAGGCGCATCGCTTTGACAACCTCACCCAGCTGCTGCATCTCGATCGCGGTGTGGCGCGTGTATTACGCCGCTTGCCTGGAAAAAAGATTCTCTTCACCAATGCACCCCACGCGTATTCACGTGAGGTGCTGCAGCACTTGCGGCTGCATAGAGATTTCGCTGGCCACATCGCGATTGAACAGATGCGCGTGCATGGCAAGGCCCATCCTAAGCCGAGCAAGGCTTATTTGCGCAAATTACTGGCGCAGCATGGTTGGCAAGCGCGCCAATGTATTTTGGTGGAAGATAGTGTGGCGAATTTGCAAGCGGCCAAGCGTTTGGGTTTGCGTACTGTGATGATTACCGGCCATGGACAACATGTGGTGCAGAAAAGTCGAACGGCGTGTGCCGATATCACGGTAAAATCAGTGTTTCAGTTGGCACGCCTATTCAAGTCTTGGTAGCATTCACTCTCGCTTCACTTTTCGTCGCCCTAGGCAGGACACATCATGTCGATCACCAAACCCGGTCAACGCAAGCTGCAAATTCTTCAGGCCTTAGCAGGGATGTTAGAAAACCCCAAGGGTGAAAAAATCACGACCGCAGCGTTGGCGGCTAAGATCGATGTCTCGGAAGCGACTTTGTATCGTCATTTCGCTAGCAAAGCGCAAATGTTCGAAGGTTTGATGGAGTTTATCGAATCGAGTATTTTCGGTTTGATCAATCAAATTACAGTGCAAGACAAAGATGGTATTTCACAAGCTGCGAATATCACTTTGATGCTCTTGAGTTTTGCCGAACGCAACCCCGGTATGACGCGTGTTCTCATCGGCGATGCTTTGGTCAATGAGGATGAGCGTTTGCAGACCCAAATGAATCATCTGATCGACAGAATTGAATTGGCTTACAAACAAAGTTTGCGCCAAGCGGCGGCGCTAGGACAAGTTCCCGAAGTAGAAGTGAGCGCACGCGCGAATTTATTGGTGGCCTTTGTGATGGGCCGTTGGCATCGTTACGCGAAGTCGGGATTCAAAGCGCTGCCCACCGATGGAGCCCAAGCACAACTGAATATTTTGTTGTAAAGTGAAAGCTCAATCGAGCGTTTCAATTTCTAATTTTCCACGCAAGTGATTATAGGTTTCGTCGAGCAAAGCCTGCAGCTCGGTCGATTTGATTTTGATATGCAGGACGACTTTATCTTCGTAAGCTGCATCAACGATTTGCGCGCCACGTTGCTCACATAAGCGGCGCACACTGGATTCATCGGCAAATTCGAATTTGAGTTTGGCTTCACTCAGGATTTCGATCGGAATCAATTCTGCATCTTTAAATGCGTCCGAAATGGCTTGACCATAGGCGCGCGTCAAACCACCTGCGCCAAGCTTAATGCCGCCCCAGTAGCGCACCACTACCGCAAGTACATTGAACAGTTCTTTATGGATCAGAACGTTATACATCGGTTTGGCGGCAGTGCCAGACGGTTCGCCATCGTCATCCAAACCTGAATCGCCTTCGCACAAGAGTACCCAGCACACATGCACCGCACCGGGGTGTTGTTGGCGAATTTGTTGCAGCAGTGCTTGCGCTTCAGCGCGACTGTAGATGGGATAGAGTTGACCTAGGAAGCGACTCTTTTTGATTTCGAGTTCGGCAAACACGGCCGATTTGAGTTGGTACATATGCTGCCAAAAAAGGCTGGTGCGATCATTGCGCCTGTTTCGAAGAGCGCACCAGTGAACTGATTACTGAATCACGAAATTTTCGAAAAAGACGTCGCTGACACCTTCATGTTCGCTGGTCTTTAAGGCGCTATTGAGTTTCTCTTTGAGTTCTTCGACCAAGGCTTTTTTGCCGGCAGAGGACTGCACTTCGCTGGAGTCTTTACTACTCAAAGTCATGATCACAACATGGCGCACCATCGGCATATAAGTCTTAATTTTGTCACCGATTTCGCTGGCAGTCACTTGCAAGGTGATGACGGCTTGCAAGTATTTATCAAAGCTCGATAGATTGACCACGAAAGGCTCCAAATGCGCGGTTGGTGCGCCCGATGCACTGGCACTACCTTTATCACTGTTCGCCAAAGCCGATGCGGAAACGCCAGCTAAGCCACATGTTAGCGCGAGTAAGACGATGAAGCGACGAAAGTAAGACATCATTGCGTACTCCTTTTTTGCAAATATTGAAGAGAACAGTGATACAGGTTGACTGAATTGCGTATGCGATTACACCGTCAATGGCTTATAGCGAATACGTTTTGGTTTGGCACCTTCTTCACCCAAACGTTTCTTCTTATCCGCTTCGTATTCTTGATAGTTACCATCAAAGAAGACAACTTGCGAATTGCCTTCGAATGCCAAGATGTGCGTGGCGATACGATCGAGGAACCAACGATCATGCGAGATCACCATCACACTACCAGCGAACTCTAACAGCGCATCTTCCAATGCACGTAAGGTTTCGACGTCGAGATCGTTTGATGGTTCGTCGAGGAGCAAGACATTACCACCTTGCAGCAAGGTTTTCGCCAAGTGCAAACGACCACGTTCACCACCGGACAAATTACCGACGATCTTTTGTTGATCTGAACCTTTGAAGTTAAAGCGACCGAGGTAGGCGCGCGATGGCATTTCAAAACGGCCGACGCTCAAGAGATCAGCACCGTTCGAAACGTCTTCGAACACGGTCTTGGTATTTGACAAATCTTCACGTGATTGATCGACCAAAGAAATCTTCGCCGTTTTACCGAGCACAACTTCACCGCTGTCCGGTTGTTCTATGCCTTTGATCATGCGGAACAAGGTTGATTTACCAGCGCCGTTTGGACCAATAATACCGACGATGGCACCTGGTGGAATCTTGAAGCTGAGATTGTCAATTAAGAGGCGATCGCCAAAGGCTTTGCTGACGTTTTTGAATTCGATGACTTCGTTACCAAGGCGTTCTGCGACAGGGATAAAGATTTCCTGTGTCTCATTGCGTTTTTGGTATTCGTATTCGCTCATCTCGTTGAAGCGTGCCAAACGGGCCTTACTCTTAGCTTGACGTGCTTTCGGATTCTGACGCGACCATTCCAATTCTTTTTGCAAGGCTTTTTGACGCGCAGATTCAGTCGCTTCTTCTTGCTTCAAACGTGCTTGTTTTTGATCGAGCCAAGAGGAGTAATTGCCTTTCCAAGGAATACCCGCACCACGGTCCAATTCCAAAATCCATTCGGCAGCATTGTCGAGGAAGTAGCGATCATGCGTAATCGCCACCACAGTGCCAGGGAAGCGCAACAGGAATTGTTCCAGCCAGTCGACGGATTCAGCATCCAAGTGGTTGGTTGGTTCGTCGAGCAATAGCATGTCGGGTTTGGACAAGAGCAAACGGCACAAAGCCACGCGGCGTTTTTCACCACCGGAGAGTACCGCAATCTTGGCATCCCACGCTGGCAAGCGCAAAGCATCGGCCGCCATTTCTAATTGCAGTTCGAGATTGTCGCCTGCGGCTGCAGCGATGATCGCTTCTAAACGTGCTTGTTCGTTGGCTAGGGCATCGAAGTCTGCGTTTTCATCGGCATAGGCGGCATACACTTCATCCAATTTTGCTTTCGCTTCAAAGACTTCACCGAGGCCGCCTTCAACGGCTTGACGCACGGTTTGTTCTGGGTCAAGTTGCGGTTCTTGTGGCAAGTAACCGATTTTAATATTTGGCATCGGTACGGCTTCACCTTGGATATCTTTATCGATACCAGCCATGATTTTGAGCAGCGAGGACTTACCAGAGCCATTCAAACCAAGCACGCCAATTTTGGCGCCTGGGAAGAAAGAGAGAGAGATGTCTTTCAGAATTTGACGTTTCGGCGGCACGATTTTGCCGACGCGATTCATGGTATAGACGTAATTTGCCATTTGTTTCTTTTAGTGTAGAGAGTAAGACGGTAAAGGATGAAGGATACCGCAAGAGACCCATCTGTAGAGCCAAAATGTGAAAAAATTGCTTCTGTTAAATACTGCTAAATTCTGTTTTTCGGTGAAAAAAGGGCTATATTAAGAGGCGTGGTCGCGTCCATTAGAGCGAATCTGCGCCACACTTACAACAAAATATGAATATTTCAGATGGGAAAGATGATTCACTTGCTCTGTTTCGTCATATAAAGTTAATATGAGCGGAAACTTTCAGCTGGCGAGATGCGCCGCCGATAGCAGGTTTTTTCCATGTCCTAAGGAAACGGGACATCTTGATGGTATTTTGTTAAGATGACGTAAATGCCAAAAGTCTTGTGACGCACAGTATGGCAGCAAGACTCAAAGTGAGATTTTGTACTTGTGTTCAATTGATGCTGTGCCTTAGATAGTACATATGGAATCAATTATCAAACATTTGATGGAAATTACAGGACATCGTGATCACGATCTGCTGAATATTTCCGTAATCTCCGCTCTAAGTGAATTGACGAACGCGGGTCGTGCACGAGTACTCGATATTCTGCATGTCGGCGAGAAGGCTCACGTCAAACCACAGATCACCATCATTAAAGGCAAGCTGGCTCCATCTGAAGAAATGTCAGGTGTGACGACGCCTGAGGTACCCATCGAACAATATCCCCAACTGGCTGAGGCATTACGCAAACATGAAAATGTTGCTGAACATCTTGCTGAAAATGGTGATCGTACGCTTTGGTTGCCGGTGTGGATGAACGAAAAAGTGAACGTCTGCCTTGAGATTCAAAACCCCGAAACCTATACAGAGAATACGAAAGAAGTGATGGGTGGGATTTTGGTTGTCTACCGAAATTTCCAAAATCTCCTCGATTACTCTGAACGAGATTCGCTAACGGGTCTTCTAAATCGGAAAACCTTCGACGACAATTTCTCAAAGATTCTGCGTACCACGATTCAAAAGAATGCATTACCTGAAACAGAGGTCGAAATTGAGCGCCGTCACAACGAGCGTGAGAAACAACATTGGCTGGCGGTGCTGGATATCGATCACTTTAAACGTGTGAATGACCAGTTCGGTCACTTGTACGGTGATGAAGTGTTGATTTTGGTTGCGAACTTAATGCGTTCATCGTTCCGACCAACTGACAAATTATTCCGTTTCGGCGGTGAAGAATTTGTGATCTTGCTGCGTTCGACTTCGAAAGAAGATGCGAAAATGATCTTTGAGCGTTTCCGTGAGAACGTCGCTCGTTATCCTTTCCCGCAAGTGGGTACAGTGACGATTAGTATTGGTTTTGCGCATATTGATCCATTTGAACCAGCGGTTGGTATCATCGGTCGCGCTGATCAAGCGCTCTATTTCGCGAAATCGAATGGTCGAAATCGGGTTTGCCATTACGAAGATCTCGTCAGTACCGGCGAATTGAGAATCGAAGTTTCGCAAGATAGTGTGGAATTCTTCTAAACCGTTTTTTATTCCAAAAGTTTTTAGAACTGGCCGCATTTAAACTGCGGCCATTTTATTTTTTGCGCTAGACTTGAGCTTTGTTTGCGCTTTGTCTTGTTACTCACATCATGGAACTCCGCCAACTTCGCTATTTCGTCGCCATTGTCGATCATGGTTCTTTGTCGCGAGCAGCGCGGGTTTTGCATATTGTGCAGCCAGCGTTGACGCAACAGTTGCAGCAACTTGAAGAAGAGCTTGGCGCGACCTTACTGCATCGTTCTGCCCAGGGCATGCAAGCGACGGACGCCGGTAAAATTTTCTATGAGCATGCCCTTGCGATCTTAAAGCAAGTCAGCGACGCCAAGTCGGCAGTGCGGCAAAGTACGGATAAACCTAGTGGTACGGTGGCACTAGGCATTCCACAAAGTGCCTCCGGTGCTCTAGCATTTCCTTTGTTGACGGCGGTGCGGGCGGCTTATCCTGAGATCGTTTTCCAATTGACAGAAGAGTTGACCGGCAACCTGACCGAGCAGTTGGCATCGGGACGTTTGAATCTTGCGATTCTGTTCGATGACGGTCAGCTTTCCAAATTTTCCACCACGCATTTGGTGGAAGAAGAGATGATGTTTATAACCCGCAGTGACTCGCAGTTTGCATGCAAGAAGAAAAGCATTAGTCTCGCCAAAGTGTTGGAAGTGCCATTGATTTTGCCGAGCATTCAGCACGGTGTACGACCACGCATCGAACAAGTTGTGCGCGAACAAGGTCTACAAATTGAAAACGTCATCGACATCACTTCGATTGCGATTTTGAAGTCAGCTATTTTGGCAGATATGGGCGCCACGATCTTGCCGGTCTCGCCTCTACTTGCCGAGATCGAACGTGGTGAAATGCGCGCAGTACCAATCAACGATGTGAAGTTATCGCGCACGGTGAGTCTATGTGCGTCGAAGAATATTCCTCTGACCAATGCCGCAAAAGCAGTTGAGAAATTAGTCCTCGATTTATCACGTGATCTAGTACGAAGTGGTAAATGGCTTGGTGCCGAGCTAGTCGAGGATCAGATTCAATGAGTACCTCAGGGGATGCCCAAACGAGTGCACTAGCGAGTGGACCAACGAACATGCCGACCGCCCTTCAAGCCAGCGCGAAAGTGTTGAAACGCAGGATGGCGTGGACTGAGGCCATTGTATGGATACTCTTTTGGAGCATGATGTTGGTGGTCGAAGTGCTCGACTATCGTCGCAATAGTGGACAATATTACTGGCAACCAGTGCTGTGGCAACTCTCATCCGCCGGTGTGATTAGTTTAATTTTGTACGCGATGGGTCCAGTACTGCGCGATGAAGCGTTGATGCGCACACCTGCCCGTTGGTTGGGGCGGGTATTGCTGTGGCATCCGCTCGTCTGCGTGGTGTTTGTGGTGGTGGTTTTTGCGATTCGACATGCTGTGTATGCGCTGATGGGGCACGAATATCACCACGAATCTTGGGGTACAGTCTTTTTTTACGAAACGATTAAACTCAGCCTGTTTTTAGGTTTGTTTTACTTTATTTTTTTTGGAGTTCAATCCTACTTATTTCTCGTCGACGAGCGTGAGCGTGCGGCGCAAACGCAGCAACTAGTGCAACAAGCGCAGTTGCAAAGACTGACACAACAAATGCAACCGCATTTTTTGTTCAACGCCTTGAACACGATTTCCTCGTTAATGTACTCCGATCTGAAAGCTGCTGATGCTGCGATTAGTCGCTTGGCGGAACTGCTGCGTGCGAGTATGGAACTAAATCAAGAAACCACGATTTCATTGCAGCGTGAATTGGAAGTCACGCAGGCCTATGCACAATTGATGGCGATGCGCTTCGATCAACGTGTAAATTTGCGCTGGGATATTGAGTCTTCATGCCTCAATTTGCCAGTGCCAGTGATGTTGTTGCAGACCATATTAGAAAACACCTTCAAGCACACAGTAGAACGACGTTCTGGATTAACGACGATAGAAGTGCGGGCAACCATGTTGAATTCAGCTTGGGAGCTAGTCGTGCAAGATGATGCGGGTGTGCTGCAGTCGAACTCCTGTGGTATCGGTTTACAAAACCTCAGACAGCGCATTCAAACCTTGTTTGGAGAACAGGCGACGCTCTCCATCACGCAACGTGATACGGGCGGCGTGGTAACGTGTGTTCATTTGCCGGCGAGTGTGTTGAAGATAAGCACATCGACATAAATCCCTTTGTTACGAACGAGTAGACATGGTAGAGCCAATTCAGATCTTGGTCGTCGATGATGAACGCCCAGCGCGCGATAAGATGCTACGTTTATTGAGCGAGTATTGGCCCGAAGCGGAATTACGCCAAGCGGTCGATGGAGCGCAAGCTCTGCAATTTTTGGAGCAGCAGCGTGCCGACGTCATCTTCCTTGATATTCAGATGCCGGAAATGGATGGCCTGCAAGTCGCGTCTCATTTGCGAGCGCCAGTTCCTGACATTGTCTTCGTCACGGCTTTTGATCAATATGCCGTGCAAGCTTTTGATGCGAATGCGATCGACTATCTTCTCAAGCCCTATGACGAGGCGCGCTTTCTCAAGGCATTGGAGAAGTTGAGAGTCCGCCGCGGCACTGCTTCATCATCATCGCCAGCGGTTGATGCGCCATTGATGATTTCTGATCGCGGCATGGTGTATGTGCTGCAGATCGCGGAGATCGTGTGGGCGGAGGCGGCTGATAATTACGTCATGATCTATACCAGCGATAAACACTACATGTTGCGGCAAACCTTGAGTGGCTTGCTTGATCGTTTGGGACCAGCCTTTATGCGTTGCCATCGACGCTTTCTGGTATGCGTGGACAAAATCAGTCACATCGAAACTTTGAGTAAGGGTGATGCGCAATTGCACTTGAAAAACGGCGCGGCAGTACCTTGTAGTCGTCAATATCGTGAAGAACTCTTAGACAAGCTTGAGCAGCAATAAAGAAGCTTCTCCTACTTTCTAATTTGGGTGATTCTTCCAACTCGCCACGAATCAGATCCAGTTCACCCCATTTCAATAGATCCCTAAAAACGAACACAGTACAGTGCATTCACTTTCTCGTTTGTTCGACATAAGGAGTGCATTGTGATCGCGAATATCGTTTCATCCTCGAGATCTATGAGCAGTACCGCAGTGATAAACAAGACGCCAGCTGCTCTTGGCGAACGCTTGTATTTTCTTGACTGGATCAGAATTTTTGCCTTTGGTCTTTTGATTTGTTATCACGTCGGTATGTATTACGTGAGCTGGGGCTGGCACATTAAGAGTGAGGCAGCGAGTAGCACTTTGGAACCCTTGATGTTCTTAACCAATCCTTGGCGTATGAGTCTTCTATTTTTGGTGTCGGGCGTGGCAACGCGTTTTATGTTGGGGCGGCAAAGCGCTGGCCAGTTTGCAGGCACGAGGAGCTGGCGAATCTTGCTACCGCTGATCTTCGGCATGGCCGTGATTGTCCCGCCACAGGCATATCTTGAAGTCGTGCAAAAACTACAGTATCAAGGTAGTTATTTTGATTTTCTGAACCTGTATTTTCATAACTATCGAGGATTTTTCATCGAAGGCAAGCGCCTCGTACTTCCGACTTGGAATCATTTGTGGTTCCTTGCCTATCTTTGGTCGTATTCCATGATCATCGCTTTAGCGTGGAAGATGTTTCCAACGGCGTTTCTGAAACTCGAAAAGATTACGGACTCGTTGACCAAGGGTTGGCGAATGATTTTCTTGCCGATTGCCTACTTGGCTGCGTTACGTATAGGACTGCTCAGTGAACATCCGCCGACCAATAACCTGACCAACGATTGGTATAACCATGCGAATTACTTCTTCTACTTCTTGATGGGATTCTTCCTTGCGCAGAACCTACGATTTTGGAATGCGACGGCGCAGCTGCGTTGGAAAAGTTTGATGATGGCGTTAGTCGGGTGGATCTTCATTGTTTGCTACATGCGATATTACGATCAACGCGGCGACGCGCCCTTGAGTATCTTGTACTTCCAACGGATCGTTTGGGTAATGCTAGCGTGGAGTTCGATCTTGGCCTTGTGCGGCTTTGCGCGCCAGCACTGGAATCGGGATCATGCAAAGCGCGAGTTACTCACCACAGCTGTGTTTCCTCTGTATATCCTGCACCAAACCGTCATTATTTTATTGGCGTGGCAATTACTTGATTGGCATCTCGCTCCAATAGTGGAGGGGCCTCTGTTGGTGTTCTTATGTTTTGCTTTTTGCTATGGGATTTTCTTGCTCGTGCTTCGGATTCCGCTGTTGCGTCCAATAATGGGCATGGCTGGTAAAACAAGGACAAGCGTGTCTGCCGCTCAGAAAATCGGCAATTTGGCTTAAATCTTAAACGAACAGCACGGGAATTTTCCCGTCGGTGATCGGCATGGTTTGCACGGAGAGCCTCGTAGGAATGTGGATGGTATGGTAGTCCCGTCCGCTTTATCGCGCGCTTAGTATCGATTAGAGGAATGAGCAGCCCCTGATCGAAACTAGGCGCGTTACTTTGGTCCGGCTTTTCTTGTCTCATTTATTGGCGGAAGAAGCGGGAACCGATGGACCATTGCTTGGTGAAGATACCGTCCCGGGTGGTGAATTTGTGTATGTCGGATGCAGTAAGACGTCAGGTTGGTAGCCACGTTGTTCTTGCGAGTTAAGGTAGGTGTGGAGATTGGGGTTTGTGTAACTAAGCGATCCCATCGTGATGAATTTTCGTTCTCTTTCACGGATACTGTCGATCAGCTCGACCGCCTTTTCTCGGCTAGCTTGTACATTTCGTAGTAGAACCTTATGCATACGATCATTGGCCTGATCGAGCTCGTCGGTCGTCATCAGGTTCTGTAAATCCAGTGGAATCATGGTGCGGCTCACGAGTTGATTCTTTACCTCAGCCAGGTACTTGTTCCGACATTCAATCGATTTCTCGAGTGTGCTGATAATTTGTGGATATACATTTCGATTCTGATCAAGTTGATCGATCTGAGGTAAGGGGCAACGATCTTCAGACCACTTCAAATGTTGACCATCAAAGTAGTTTGTGAAGAATGCGATGTCCGTTTTGCGTGTTTCACGTTCACGGAACATTTTGAGAAAAGCTTGTGCACGTGGATGACCTTGTGTAGCCGCTTTTTCGAACC
The DNA here is from genome assembly GCF_031326225.1 of Undibacterium cyanobacteriorum. Lineage (GTDB taxonomy): Bacteria > Pseudomonadota > Gammaproteobacteria > Burkholderiales > Burkholderiaceae_D > Undibacterium > Undibacterium cyanobacteriorum. Next base: position 576,530 of record NZ_CP133720.1, read on the forward strand.
AGAGTCTTGCGGCAATGTGATCGACTTTGACACCTTCGCCATACCATAGTTTTTCGCCGAGTTCCGCTTGCGCTTCAGGCTCACCTTTTTTCGCACGTTGGGCGAGAGGATCTATTTCTGCTTGATTCAAAGGTGCAGCCTGAATTTCAGTTTTGCCCGTGATTTGCAATGGAATGTCGATCGCTTTGTGAGGGGAATCGCGGTCACGTTCAGAGTCTAAGCTCGATGCAAGACTTGTTATTGGAGGTACAGTTCGATGCGATTCGATGTTTTCTAATAAAGGGATCAGTGATGATTCGCGGACATGAGCATTCTCAGCAAGGGAGGGATCTTTCGACTTTTGCGGTGCTTCTTCTGATTGATCAAACATAATAGGTGATGTTTGGATCTTCAGCTCTGGCTGTGTTTGCGTTTGTGTCTGTATCTGTGTTTGCTCTAAGACCGCATGATCATTGGCAAGTAAAGGTAGTGCGTGTGCAAATCGAGGAAGACCGAACACGAGAAGCGCACTAGTGACGAGGGCGAGTAACAGGAGGCTTAAATTGAACCAAATATTTTGTTTTCGGAAAGCGGTATTCATAGCATTCTCATCCAAAAGTAGATTGAAGCGTTGAGACAGCGTTGAGCTAGTTGCCATGCCGACCGCGAGCTGCGGTAGCTTTGATTGTTGACTAGTTTCCACGCACCAAAGTAAGGTTTCACAAAATTCGCTTCTTGCTTGCGGCGTTTGATTGGCGAAGTGATCGCAATCGAACTCTGCAAGTAAGTTGAGTCTGTTTTGCGCAAGGTGATTCAAGGGCTGAAAGAAAAATATCCGGATCGTTAAATGTATCGCGATGCGCCACAATGGATCACATCGCATCAGATGGCGCTGTTCATGCGCTACGATGGCGAACAGCTGGGGCTGAGTTAGTGTGTCGATCAGCTTGATGGGCAAGCAGATCAGCTGATTGGGAGCGACGAAGGGGCTGCTCCACTCTTCACTGAGACGGACCTGCGTTTGTGACACCTGCAGTTGCTGCAGCACTGTGTGTAATGTGCGTTGCTCTTTGAAATCGAGCACAGATGGCAGTTGTCTTGTTCGACGATTGATCGTGCGGATTTGAAACAGGCTAGCGAGTGTGCACCACAATGCGAAGATTAACCACGCACCTGCAAGGAATTCCAAGAAGATTGTCAGCTGCGCAGGTAGATCAATACGCTTTGTGTGCAAATCTGAGGTTGCGAGATTTGGCACACTATCCCGCGCACCATCCGGTGTAGTTGTCGTGCTTGTGTTGATGAATTTGTTTGGCGCAACTTGAGGATGATGCGAGGCATAAGTTTCGTTTTTGATCGACAGATTATCTTGTGCTTCTTCGATAGGTGAGTGCTCAGGTACTTCCTCAAAGCGCTGGAAGGATGAGGTCTCAACTTTGGTCTCAGTGACATTCGAGTAGGGAAGTTCATCTGTGAGAAGCGAAGTATCCGCCAGCAAATTTGAAGATTGAACTGACGCACTGAATAGTCCAGCAAATAAGGCAAAACGCCAGCTCCATTCTGCAAGCTGTCGACTTTTAAGTAAGCCGAAACGCTCGATCATGTAGCAACCTATCAACAGTAGGCTGCTATGTACGAGGTAGGTGCACAACCACAGTGAAAATTGAGCGAGCGTCATTTGCGATCCTATTGAGTTTTCTTCTGTTTGATCTGCTTACGCAAATCTTGTAAATCCGCTTCAGTTAAGCCTTCTTCATGGACGAGGTGGTTCAATAAGGCCTTGGCATTGCCGAGGAAAGCGGAGGACAGCAATTCAGCAAGCATCGATTTCTGTACTTCATCTTCGGTGACAGCTGCGGTGTAAATCAGTTGTCGTCCGTCTTTGCGAGTCTGCACCAGCCCACGTTTTTCTAGCCGCATCAGCATCGTTGCGATGGTGGTGTGTGCCAGCGGTCGTACCGCGCGCATTAACTCCACGATCTGGGCGACGTTGGAATCTGGGTTCTTCCAGAGTATGCGCATCAAGGCAAACTGCGGCTCACTCAAAGTGGCTTTACTATTTTCTTCATCCATATTTTGTTTTGAGTTGAAGGTGTAAATGTATTTAAAACTACGCATGTAGTTCTACTAATGTAGTTGATTGAGAATTTGTTTGTCAAATGTTTTTTTAAAATTTCACATCAAACACCTTTCTGAGACATAAAACGGCATCTTTGATTGCTACTTACAGGTGCATTCAAGGTGCTGAGTTCACCTCCGAATCGAATCGTGGGCATGCATTTCTGAAATTATCAAAAAAACTAGAAAATAAATGCAATTCGGCATACCATGCCTACCTCAGTTCAATGGAGATTAATTCATGTTATGTAGAATCGTGTTAGGTGGACTTATCTTGATTTCAAGCGTGCTGCCTTTGGCTCATGCACAAGATAAAACTCAGGTACCGGTTGAAGCGTTTGTCGAACGTGAGCAGTTTTCTATGCCACGCCTTTCGCCTGATGGAAAGCATATTGCCGTGAATGTCCGGATCTTGCGAGGCGAGCGTGAAGTACCGACTTTAACCGTGTATTCCTTGCCAGAGCTGACGGTCATGTCTCGCTTAATCTTGCCTGGCTTTGAAGTACCTATTAATTTTTTCTGGGCCAGCAATTCGCGATTGGTGATTCGGAAGGGGATTGAAGTTGGTGATCGTGAACCGCCACAAGCCACGGGCGAAATCATTGCAGCAGACTTGGATGGTACCAAGGTCGAATACTTGTTCGGCTATAAGAACATCAGTAGTGCCAGAAAAGGTGAGCGTTACGGCAATGATTATGCTCTAGGATTGATCTCACATATCCCGGAATCTTATAACGGAACGGTGTTGGTAAGTACCCACGAGTGGCGTCGGCCGCGCACCAACTTATTGGAAATCAATACCCTCAATGGCGCGCGCCATTCGGTGGCAGATATCGGTATGCCGGATCTCGATTTTCTCCATCAGGCCGATGGCTTGGCGCGCTTTGCATTTGGTCACGATGATAAGAACGAGCTCGCACTGTTTCGCTTTTATGAACAAGAAAAAGAGTGGAAGCGCGTTGATAATAACAAGTTGGGATATGAATACGAACCATTGAGTTTCACAGCCGATAGCCAATTTTTCTATCTCAAACATAGTATTCAGGGCGAGCCTAACAAACTCTATCGCGAACATCTGGCGAGTGGTGAACGGGTATTGCTTGGTGGTGATGCCAATGGTGATATTTCTTTGTTGGAGTACAGCTCGTGGCCGCGTGAACCATTTGCCTTTACGACGGCAGTAGGCGCACTCAAAGCGACCTACATCAATAAGAATTCACGCGACGCGAAATTGCATCAAACCTTGAGTGCATCGTTCCCAGACGCCTACGTGCATTTCATTAATTTTTCCGATGATGGCAAAAAATTGCTGTTTTATGTCTTCAGTGATCGTGATCCAGGTGCGTACTATTTATTCGATCGTGATACCGGAAAAGCGGATCTGTTGTTTGCCAATTTGAAGGGCATCGATCCTGATCGCATGGCGGTGCGTAAGCCGATTGAGTTGAAGGCTCGTGATGGCTTCACTTTGACAGGCTATTTGACAGCACCAGCAAATCCCTCACATAAGCCATTGCCCTTAGTGTTGTTACCGCACGGTGGTCCGTTCGGCGTCCAAGATACTTGGTCATTTGACTCTGATGCGCAGTTTCTCGCAAGTCGAGGCTATGCTGTGCTGCAGGTGAATTTTAGAGGTTCGAACGGACGAGGAGTCGCTTTCCGTGATGCGGGTATGCGTCAATTTGGTGGAAAGATGATTGATGATCTGATCGACGGCGTCAAATGGGCTTCGACACAAGCAGAGATCGATGGCAAACGGGTGTGCGTATTCGGCGCGAGTTATGGTGGCTATGCAGCCATGATGGTGCCAGTGAAAGCGCCTAATCTTGTGAAGTGTGCGATTGGCTATGCTGGTCTCTACGATCTCGCTGGTCGTTACGACCAAGAGGGGATTAAAGGCGAAACAAGAATGTTGAATTGGCTCAATATCTTTATGGGTTCCGATTTGCAAAAGCTAGTGGCTGAATCACCGATTAATTTGGCGGATAAAGTGAAGGTGCCGGTTTTCTTAGTGCATGGTAATAAGGATAAGAGAACCGAACTCGCTCAAGCCGAGGTCATGCGCGAAGCTTTGAGGAAAGCGGGTAATGAACCGCAGTGGATGATGGTGAAGAATGAAGGTCATGGTTTCTATGATAGTGAGCATCGCAAAGAGTTTTATCTAAAATTGGACGCCTTTTTGAAGAAGCATATTGGCGATTAAGAATCTCTCGCGCCGAAAAAGCCCGCAACGCGCATAGGCCTTGCGGGCTTTTTCTTGTGTGTTTGCCAGCTAATTCAAGCGTCGTTCGGACTTGTATAAATGGGCAAGATGGCTGGGTATCGTTTTTCCTTATATCCCTATTTTAATTCCGTATTTTTCAAACGACCTAGTTCTCACTACACTGCGCATACAGCAGATTTCAAAGGAAGTCGAGAAAGCGCTGCAGCGAATGGGTGTGGTCTCCATCCCAAATTTCGAAAGCTTTCTTTGATGTCTCCAATTTAGATCTGCCCATTAGAAAAGGATCTTAAATCGTGATTCTTCATCCTCGCTGCACACTAGGGAAGAATGATTAAGCTTTAGGAAAGGTTTTCGGGCTGACGCCCATCGTTTGGGCGTCGCTTCAGTGGGCTTTTGGTCTGAATTGAATTAAAATGGCTGCTATCCCAGCCAATGCAAACTAGCTCATGCCGATTACCTTCCCATGAGCTCAGAACGATCTTGTGTCTTACCGGATGCAACGTAGGTTCTTTGCACACAAAAATCACAAATTTTTTGGAGCTCTACAATGTCATCCGACACAGCAATGAAATCTGCTGGTCCGGTGGAAGCGTCTTCGCTTTCGTCTGCCGCAGCATCTGAAGTATCCTCAGCAACATCTTCCGTCGACACTCAATCTGTCTCTACCAACGCTGTCACGCAGTTGGCACCAGTCACGCTCGACGACAAATACACATCGAATACTGGCACGATTTTCTTATCAGGCATTCAGGCATTAGTGCGCTTGCCGATGATACAAAGACAGCGTGATCTCGCCGCTGGCTTGAATACGGCCGGTTTCATTTCAGGATATCGCGGATCACCGCTTGGTGGTTTGGATGAAACTTTGTGGAAAACCAAAAAATTACTGGAACAGAATCATATTAAATTCGTTCCTGGCGTGAATGAAGATTTAGCGGCGACCGCAGTATGGGGCACGCAAACTGTCGATCTGATTGGCCCTGCTAAATACGATGGCGTGTTTGGTTTGTGGTACGGCAAAGGCCCTGGCGTCGATCGCAGTGCCGACGTTTTCAAACACATGAATCACGCAGGCACATCGAAACACGGTGGCGTGATCTTGGTCGCTGGTGATGATCATGGCGCTTACTCTTCAACGCTGCCGCATCAGTCCGATCACATTTTCTCCGCCTGTATGATCCCAATGTTGTATCCAGCGAATGTGCAGGAATACTTGGACTTGGGTTTGCATGCATGGGCCATGTCGCGCTTCTCCGGTTGCGCTGTCGGCTTCAAAGCCTTGGCGGATACGGTGGAATCGACATCGTCGGTCGATGCTGATCCTTTCCGCTTGAAAATTACCATACCTGAAGATTTCGTGATGCCGGAAGGCGGTCTGAATACTCGCCTGTCACTCGATACTCTCGGCGTGCAAGCACGTAAGCAAGAAGCTTTGATGCAGGATTACAAAATCTATGCCGCTCTCGCTTATGCTCGCGCCAATAAACTCAATCATGTGACGATCGACAGCCCGCATGCTAAGCTCGGTATTGTGGCTTCAGGTAAATCTTACCTCGATGTTTTAGAAGCGTTTGAGAACCTCGGCATCGATGAACAAATGGCAGCGGACATCGGCATTCGCTTGTACAAAGTCGCAATGCCTTGGCCTTTGGAGCCGGATGGTGTGCGTGAGTTTGCACAAGGTCTCGATGAGATTTTGGTGGTCGAAGAAAAACGCCAAATGGTCGAGTACCAACTCAAAGAACAACTGTACAACTGGCGCGACGATGTGCGTCCACGTGTGATTGGTAAGTTCGATGAAAAAGGTGAATGGGTTGCGCCACGCGGTGAGTGGTTGTTGACCTCAAAAGCGGATTTCTCCGTATCGCAAATCGCTCGCGTGATCACCCAACGCATTGCACGCTTCCACACTAGCGATCTGATCAAAGAACGCATGGCTTTCTTGGAAGCCAAAGACGAAGTCCTGACCAAACAAGTCAACACGCCAGCGCGACCAGCGTACTACTGCTCAGGTTGTCCGCACAATACCTCAACCAAAGTGCCAGAAGGCAGTTTGGCTTTAGCAGGTATCGGTTGCCACGTGATGGCCACTGCGATTTATCCTGAGTTCAATAAGCTGACTACACACATGGGTGGCGAAGGCGCACCATGGATCGGCCAAGCGGCTTTCTCGACTTTGCCACACGTCTTCCAAAACTTGGGTGATGGTACTTACTTCCACTCTGGTTACTTGGCGATTCGTGCCGCAGTGGCAGCCAAGGTCAACATCACTTACAAGATTTTGTATAACGATGCGGTCGCGATGACTGGCGGGCAGCCAGTCGATGGCACCATCAGCGTCCCAATGATGGCGCAACAAATGGCAGCCGAAGGTGTGAAACGCATTGCCTTGGTCACCGAAGATTTGAGCCGCTACGCAGACCGTAGTGGTTTGCCTGGTCAAGTGACTTTGCATGATCGCAAAGACATGGATGCGGTACAACGCGAATTGCGTAACATCGAGGGCGCCACGGTCTTGATTTACGATCAAACCTGTGCCGCAGAAAAACGCCGCCGTCGCAAGAAAGGTCAATTCCCCGACCCGAACCAACGCATGTTCATCAACGATGCGGTTTGTGAAGGTTGTGGCGATTGCGGTGTGCAATCGAACTGTACTTCCATCATGCCAGTCGAGACCGAGTTCGGTCGCAAACGTGCGATTGACCAATCATCCTGCAATAAAGATTATTCCTGCGTGAAAGGCTTCTGCCCAAGTTTTGTGACTGTCGAAGGCGGTAAGTTAGTGAAGTCGAAAACGGGTGTAGCTAAGCAGGATGACTTTGGTGATATCCCATTGCCGACTCTGCCAAGCTGCGATACGTCCTACAATATTTTATTGAACGGTATCGGCGGTACCGGTGTGATTACCGTCGGTGCTTTGCTTGGTATGGCAGCGCATCTGGAAGGTAAAGTTGCTTCTGTGTTGGATATGACGGGCATGTCGCAGAAGAATGGTTCGGTGACGTCGCATATTCGCGTGGTGGAAAAAGTCAGCAAGTTGCGTGCGCAACGAATCCCAACGGGTGAAGCCGATTTGATTTTGGGTTGCGATATTTTGACGGCAGGCCAACACGATGCGATTTCGAAAATGCGTGCGGGCCGTACACGTGCTGTGATCAATAGTCACGAGCAACCAACCGGTGCGTTCGCGAAGAACCCAGATTGGCAATTCCCTTTAGAGTCAACAGAGCGTTTGATTTCTGATTCTGTCGGTGGCAATGTCGATTTCGTCGATGCGACGAAGTTGGCGACGGCTTTGATGGGCGATTCGATTGCGACCAATTTGTTCATGCTGGGTTTTGCCTTCCAAAAAGGTGCGATTCCCTTGTCTGAAGCGGCTTTGTTGCGTGCCATTGAATTGAACGGCGTCGCCATCGATGCAAACAAGAAGGCCTTCTTGTGGGGTCGACGTGCCGCCGTCGATTTGAAGCGCGTGGAGAACATCGCCTTCCCAGCCAAACCAGTCGTCGTGCAGATGCCGCAGAGTTTGGACAGCGTCATCAAACGTCGCGTCGCCGAGCTGACTGCGTACCAAGATGCGGGATACGCCGCTCAATACCAAGAGCTCGTCAATGCCGTGCGCAGTGCTGAAGAAAAGCTAGCTAAAGGCAATCGCTTAAGCATGGCTGTGGCGAAATACGCTTTCAAATTGATGGCCTACAAAGACGAATACGAAGTCGCTCGTTTGTACACCAAAGGCGAATTCACTGAGAAATTGAAACAACAATTCGAAGGTGACTTCAGTATCAAGTTCAACTTGGCGCCACCGCTATTTGCCAAGAAAGATGCGCAAGGTCGCTTAGTCAAAGCGCAATATGGCTCTTGGATGTGGCAAGCCTTTAAATTGCTCGCGAAATTCAAAGGTCTGCGTGGCACCAAGCTCGACATCTTCGGCTACTCCGAGGAACGTCGCCAAGAACGTGCTTTGATTGCAGACTACCGCGATACCATGCTGTCTTTATTGAACAAACTCAATGCAGACAACCTCGATCGAATCGTCGCGATTGCGAGTTTGCCTGAGAAAATTCGCGGTTTCGGCCATGTGAAAGAAAAAGCCATGCAGGCTTATCATGTGGAGAAAGCAGCTTTGATGAGTGTGCCTAGCAAACAGCAGGTGGCTGCATAAAGTCCCCTCTCCCGCATGCGGGAGAGGGTTGGGGGCGTAGCGGGGAATTTGATCAGCATGCTGATCGCCCGCGCAGCGATTCTCGCTTGCAAGCGAGAATGCGCACTGCAAGTGAGGGGAGTTCAGCAATAGAGAGATATGGTGTGAAGCAAATATGTAGTTTTTTTCAATCATGTATTGGCTTTATCCGAACCTAGGAACCCCTCATCCCCAACCCTTCTCCCGCTTGCGGGAGAAGGGAGTCAAAACCAACAAAGAAACACAATTAATAAGTGACGTGAACGTAAACGTAAAGTAATCAGAAACGAAACGTCATATAATCGAAACCATCAAAAGAATACCCAAACCATGCCACAAGCATCGAAGGAATAAAAATGACCGATCTATCCATCGCCGAGAAGTTAACCGAATACAAACCTAGCAATAAAGTCCGTTTTGTGACGGCAGCATCCTTGTTCGACGGCCACGATGCCTCGATCAATATCATGCGTCGTATTTTGATGGCGAATGGTGCCGAAGTGATTCACTTGGGCCACAACCGTTCGGTCGAAGAAATCGTCACAGCGGCTTTGCAAGAAGATGCGCAGGGGATTGCGATTTCCAGTTATCAAGGCGGACACGTCGAGTATTTCAAATACATGATCGACCTCTTGAGAGAGCGTGGTGGTTCGCACATCAAAGTATTTGGTGGCGGTGGCGGCGTGATTGTGCCAGATGAAATCGCTGACTTGCATGCGTATGGCGTATCGCGCATTTTTAGTCCTGAAGATGGTCAACGCATGGGCTTGGTCGGCATGATTTTGTCCATGATCCAAGCTTGCGATATTGATCTCTCGACCTACGCACCGAATGCTTTGGACGTATTGAAACAAGGCGATATCGCGGACAAACATCGCCCATTGGCGCAATTGATCACGGCACTCGAGAATGACAAAGTGAATCCAGCCATGCGTGCTGAAATTCAAGAAACTGCAAAAGCGATCAAAACCCCCGCCTTTGGTATCACCGGTACCGGCGGTGCAGGTAAGTCTTCTTTGACAGATGAATTGATTCGTCGTATTCGCTTGGACCAAGATGATGAATTGAACATCGCTTTGATCTCCATCGATCCATCGCGTCGCAAGTCTGGCGGTGCATTGCTCGGTGATCGTATTCGTATGAATGCGATCAATCCATGGAAAGGCAAGACACGGGTCTTTATGCGTTCTTTGGCAACACGCGAAGCAGGTTCGGAAATCTCTCCAGCCTTGCCTGATGTGATCGCGGCGTGCAAAGTTGCCGGCTTTGATTTGGTGATCGTCGAAACCTCTGGTATCGGCCAAGGCGATGCTGCCATCGTGCCGCATGTGGATTTATCGATGTATGTGATGACGCCAGAATTTGGTGCTGCTTCCCAGTTAGAAAAAATCGATATGCTCGATTTCGCAGACTTTGTCGCCATCAACAAATTCGATCGTAAAGGTGCGCTCGACGCCCAACGCGATGTCGCCAAACAATATCAACGCAATCGCGAATTGTGGAATAAGAAGCCAGACGAAATGCCTGTGTACGGCACGCAAGCGTCGCGCTTTAATGACGATGGCGTAACTGCGCTATATCAAGGTATCTTGCCTGAATTGGTCGCACGAGGCTTGAACGCGAAACCAAGTAAATTGGCAGCAGTCAGCACCAAAACGTCGAGCGCACAAAACGTGATCGTGCCACCAGCACGTACACGCTATTTGGCTGAGATTGCAGACACTGTTCGTAGCTACCACAAGCACACACACAAGCAAGTAAAGATTGCTCGCGAACGTCAACAATTGACAGCGACCAAGCAAATGCTGGCCGCTGTCGGTAAGTCTGCGGAATTGGATGACTTGATCGCAGAGCGCGAGAACCATCTCACAGCAGAATCGAAAAAACTCGTCACGATGTGGCCCGACATGCAGAAGGCTTACGCGGGTGATGAATACGTCGTCAAAATTCGTGACAAAGAGATTCGTACACGCCTCACGCAAAAATCCTTGTCTGGCACGACGATTCGTAAAGTCGCATTGCCACGCTTTGAAGATCATGGCGAAATTTTGCGCTGGCTAATGTTAGAAAACGTCCCTGGCTCGTTCCCATTCACGGCGGGTGTATTTGCATTTAAACGCGAAGGTGAAGATCCAACGCGTATGTTCGCCGGTGAAGGTGATCCATATCGTACTAACCGTCGCTTCAAATTGGTGTCGCAAGGTATGGATGCCAAACGTTTGTCGACCGCGTTTGACTCTGTGACTTTGTATGGCGCAGACCCAGCGATTCGTCCAGATATCTACGGCAAGATCGGTAACTCCGGTGTGTCTGTCGCTACTTTGGAAGACATGAAAGTCCTCTACGACGGTTTTGATCTGTGCGATCCAGCGACTTCAGTGTCGATGACGATCAATGGTCCAGCGCCAACGATCTTGGCTTTCTTCATGAACACCGCGATTGATCAGCAAATGGATAAATTCCGTGCTGATAATAAGCGTGAGCCAACCGCTGACGAAGCTGCAAAGATCCGCGCATGGGTTTTGATGAATGTGCGTGGCACAGTACAAGCCGATATTTTGAAAGAAGACCAAGGTCAAAATACTTGCATCTTCTCGACGGAATTTTCACTCAAAGTGATGGGCGATATTCAAGAGTATTTCGTGCATCACCAAGTACGTAATTTCTACTCCGTGTCGATCTCGGGGTACCACATCGCCGAGGCCGGTGCGAATCCGATTTCGCAATTGGCCTTCACTTTGTCGAACGGTTTCACTTTCGTTGAAGCCTACTTGGCGCGCGGCATGCACATCGATGATTTCGCAGCGAATTTGTCCTTCTTCTTCAGTAACGGCATGGATCCAGAATACACCGTCTTGGGTCGCGTCGCTCGCCGTATCTGGGCAGTAGCAATGCGCGATAAATACGGCGCGAATGATCGTAGCCAGAAGTTGAAATACCATATTCAAACTTCAGGCCGCAGCTTGCATGCACAAGAAATCGACTTCAACGATATCCGCACCACGCTGCAAGCTTTGATTGCGATCTACGACAACTGCAATAGCTTGCACACCAACGCGTACGACGAAGCGATCACCACACCGACCGACGAATCAGTCCGTCGCGCCTTGGCAATTCAGTTAATCATCAACCGTGAATGGGGCCTCGCGAAAAACGAAAACCCAATTCAAGGTAGTTTCATCATCGAAGAATTGACTGACCTCGTCGAAGAAGCGGTCCTGCAAGAATTCGAGCGCATCGCTGAACGTGGCGGCGTTTTAGGTGCGATGGAAACCGGCTACCAACGCGGCAAGATTCAAGAAGAATCCATGCACTACGAACACCTCAAGCACGACGGCACCTTGCCTATCATCGGCGTCAACACCTTCCGCAATCCAAAAGGTGGCGAAACAGTACAGAAGATCGAATTGGCGCGCTCCACAGAGGAAGAAAAACAATCGCAACTCACGCGCTTGGCAGACTTCCACCAACGCCACGCAGACGTCGCACCACAAGCACTCGCCGCTCTACAACAAGCAGCGATCAACAACGAAAACGTGTTCGCGAAATTGATGGATGCGGCGCGGGTTTGCTCGCTTGGGCAGATTACGACGGCCTTGTTTGAAGTGGGTGGGCAGTATCGACGTAACATGTAAATAACAAGCTGTTAAATCCAATTGGCGGGCACATAGCGTTGTTGCTTTTCCTCGCAATACTCGAGTGTTGCTGCGGGAAGCGCCTAGCTCTGTATCCCGCTAATTGAATTTTCCAGCGTGTTATTGCATAGGGTGGACGTCGAATATTACTCCGTCGTGCGCCTTGTACTGCATCCCGCGAATTGAATTACTTGGCGTGCCAAGTTAGCGGCTTCGTAGGGCGGGTGTATCCCGCGCTGAAAAAAACCTTAACGATTCATCGTTTAAATTTCTTCATCAACACCAAATTTCCCTCACGGCATTTTGAAAATTCCGGCGGCGCGAGTTAGACCCGCCTTACGAATTTAACGATTCCGTTTTGTAAGGTCTTTTACTAGAATGGTATTCGTGGTTCTTTAATTCACTCGACCTTATCCAGCAAAAGAACAGTATGTCGACAGATCACTACACACTAGCATTTTTAGTTCCCAAAGGGACTCAGTTACCCGATGCGGGAAATTTGAGTGAAATAGACGTATTCCGTGGTAGGTTTTTTCGAAATACACCAGAATTGACTGCGACGACTCATTCTCGCAATAATGTCTTGGCGTACAACGTAAAACGCGTGTTAGAGCTATCTATTTCTACAAAGTTGGACTATTTTTTTCAAGATTTTGTGGCGTTCCAAGACGATGATCTACCTAAACTTATTAATCAAATCTCTGGACTGTTAGAGTTGATTACATCAAAGCCAGAATTAGTGGTCGAGGCCACCAAAAGCACGCGACAACACCAAGAACTTGCGGTTGATAAAAATGGGCATATGTGGTGTTCAAATTGTGGTCTCACCTATACGGGCGACTGTTACCAAATTGACGGTTGGGTATACACCTACCGACCTGAGGATATTTTAAGCATGCTTGAGAACGCTCGAGTTTCGACGCCTTCGGTCAAAGATGGAAATGACGTCGATGGCGAAGGATATGGATACTTGTTTTCTATGTTGAAGACACATTTGTTTTTAGCGGAAAAAGCATTGCAGTTAGATATGTGTTTTGTTTTTGAAAACATCGGCGGTTTCAATTGAAATCGGCATTCATGTAGGGCGGGTGCAACCCGCGCTGTAAATACACCTTAACGATTTATCGTTCTAGTTTTTCATCCATCAATTCACCTGCTCGGAATTTTGAACCCACTGGCGGCGCGGGTTTCACCCGCCCTACGAATTATCGGTATTTTTCTCTTTTTGGGTTCGTGATACGCTGGTGGTTTTCTATCGTTCTTTGGCTTAATCATGTCCCGCTATCGCCGCGCTAACGTCAAAGGTGCCACGTATTTCTTTACAGTGGTGACAGAGCGTCGGCAACGGATCTTGACGAACGAGGATGTACGTGAAGCCTTGCGTGCCGCGATTTTCAAGGTACGGGCATCACATCCGTTTGAGATTGATGCTTGGGTTTTACTCCCTGATCATTTACATTGCATTTGGACTTTGCCCGAAGGTGACGCGGATTTTTCTACACGCTGGCGTTTGATCAAACGTGAGGTGACGGTCGCGATTGGTACAAAATATTTTCGCGATGATTTACATACCGACCGTCGCGCGCAAAAACAGCAAGGCACGATTTGGCAACAGCGATTTTGGGAGCATCTCATTCGCGACGATAATGACTATGCCGCGCACATGGATTACCTGCACTTCAATCCAGTCAAACACGGCTTGGTCAAGACAGTTAATGAGTGGCCTTGGTCGTCGTTTCATCGTTTGGTCAAAGAAGATGTTTATTCATCGAATTGGGGTGGCGAGGTGAGCAAATCACTTGTGCTAGAGCACGATGAGGACTAGGAAATCGTAGGGCGGGTGCAACCCGCGCTGTCAATACAACGTAACGATTGATCGTTCTGTTATTCGTTCAAGAATCAAATCACTATTGCTGTATTTTGAAAATGTTGGCGGCGCGGGTTGCACCCGCCCTACTGAAAAGCAGGGGCACTCATCGCTGCGATCCAAGATCGTTCGCCATTTATAATATTTTTGAAAAAGCTATTTCTGGTCCGTGTTATTCGATACCGTACCTAGATCTTCCGCCGTATCCTTCCTCTTGTGAATCAAACTCAAAACAGCCTCAATCACCACCTCCGGATACTGTTCCTGTATCCGATGATTCGCGGGAAATGAGCGCACTTCGGCGTTCGGGTAAAAGCTTTTCATTCGTTCCTCGGCGATCTCAGGATCAACCGCCCACACACCGAAATCTTCGGCGTAGATTACGCCGCGCAGCAAATCTTTGATGAGGCCTTGTGGTTTGTGTTGTTGCGGTGATGATTGGGCGACGATGCGGATCATTGGTTTGTTGTACGCATTAGCTCGTTCCATCACATACTTACCCATCGGTTCGATGTTGGCGATTTCTTGTCGCGCTGTTTTGGATGCGAAGACCCACAGGCCGACACGTGTGAACCAAGGGAACTCGTGATAAGGCTTGGTGACACCCAGTGGTAAGGCATCCACCAGAACTACTGCGTCGATTTGTTCGGGATAGCGCATAGCGTAGACTTGTGCATATTGTCCGCCGAGTGAATGCCCCACTAAAATGTACGGTCCCGGCAGTTCTCGTTGGGCTAACAGGCGCTGTAATCTTAAGCTTTCGGATTCGGGGTTAATTTCGCCATTCGTGCGAGTACTGCGCCCGACGCCGGGTCGGTTGTACAAAAATAGATTGCAGCATTGATCTAGGCCAGCCGCAACCGCTCTCCAGGTTGTCAGGTCTAGCAGTAATCCGTTCTCGAAAACGATAGTGGCCTTCGCATTTGCCACGCGGCGTTCTGCGAATTCTATGGTGGCGGAGTCTAACTGTTGGAGTTCCGAATGAGGAAGAACATTTTGAGTCACCTTTGATTCGGGAGGCTCATGTCGAAGGTCTTGCCCTAAGCAGCTTGAATTCAAACTGAAGTTCAGTAGTAGCGGAAAAAGTAAGAGGCAGATCTGTGTGGTGGTCGAGCGCGCCATTTGTTTGGTTTCCATGATGTGTCGTGAGTTCCCCTCTCGGGCGCCATTATTTCTTAGTCTGCGGTGCTTGGCAATCAATCATTGTTCTGCTTTGAACTTATCTCGCAAGCGAACCCGCTCAAATCAAATGAAAGTTAAAAATCGTGTGTGTTGCCGTAAAATACCGCTGCAATTCAAGAATCCTCAATTACGGTAGACCATGGCAACACTCGATCAACTTTTGTTATTAGTCAGCGGCTTGGGTGGCTTGCATGGCCTATTTTTGGCGGCCTATTTGTTTTTTCGGCCGCAGGGGGCATGGAGTAATCGCTTTCTCGCTGGTTTGATCTTGGCCGTGAGTATTCGCGTGTTGAAGTCGGTCTTCTTCTATTTCAACCCAGCGATCGGTAAGCAGATTTTGCAGTTGGGCTTGTCGGCCTGTTTCATGATTGGGCCTTTGCTGTTCTGTTATACCCAGTATTATCTTGGCGTTGCGCGGGAGACTTGGGCACTGCGTTTGCATTGGCTGGTGCCGCTGGTCTTGGTGGTGACAGTTGGATTGGTTTATCCCTATCATCTGTATCCTGAATTGTGGGGTGGGCCATTCTATCGTGCGATTAACTATAGTTGGCTTGCTTATACCGTGCTTTCTCTTGCCTTCCTTCTGTCCAAGCTAGGACAGATTCGACGCGATCAATGGCCCCAAGAATTGGATTTGCTCATCGTTGTGGCGATAGCGCTTGGTAGTGGGGTGGTGTGTGCGGCCTATTTCTTTTCTTCCTACACTTCTTACATCGCAGGCGCTCTGAGTTTTAGCTTTCTGATTTGTATTGGCTTGCTGGTAGCATTCTTGCGAGTCTTAACGAAACGCCCTGAATTGTCGGAAGAGTCGGAGCTAGCCGAGCTGCCGACACCTGAAACTCCTAGCCCTTACGCAAATAAAAAGATCGCGGAAGAAGATGCCGCACCTTTGATTGTTGAATTAGAGAAGTTTATGGCCGAGCAAAAGGCCTACCTTGACGCCAATTTGACGCTAACGAAGCTGGCGAAAATGTTAACCTGGTCTGCGCCGAAGTTGTCTCAACTGCTCAACGATAATTTACAAAAATCCTTCAATGAATACGTCAATGCTTATCGAATTGAGTATGCGAAAACACTACTAACTGGTGATGCGGCGATGAAAATGGAGGACCTGGCCGAGCGTTCCGGCTTCAATTCTCTGTCGACCTTTTATGCAGCCTTCAAAAAGCATACCCAGCTGACACCCGCGAAATATAAGGCTTTGCAGGAAAATGGGAATTCCGAAATCATAAATCCGTAGTCCGAAATCATAATTCGCCATAGCCTTCTACATCGGCAAACTTTAGCCTTGCTCCTGTTTTCATTCACCTCTGATAGGAGCAACCATGCAAGTCGATGCACGACAAGATTCCCCATCAACAGTCTCAAAGTTTTTAGTACTTTTGAATTCCATCAAGGCGCTGGCAAGCATCCCTTTTTCGCTGCTATTGTTTGCCGTTTGCTGTGTCGTCATCATGAGCAAGGCCCGCGCATCGGAAATCGCTCAAGACTCACAAGGCGAGATCGCAAGCATTCAGAAAGTGCTGCGAGACTATATCGATGGCACTTCTTACAATCATCGGCAACAGATTGCGAGAGCATTTCACCCCGACGCTGATTTGCTGTTGGAGCGTGACGCTAAACCAATAAGTAAAGTTCCTGTGGCTGAATACCTGACATGGTACAAAACAGAAAACCAAGGGAAGTTTAATGGTCGCGTTGGTGAAATCTTGCAGATCGACGTCGGCGACAAATTGGCGCAGGCGAAAGTGGAAATTATTCTCCCTGCAAAAAAGACGCGTTTCATCGATCTGCTGTTGCTGAAGAAGATTGATGGGCAATGGCAAATCATTAGCAAAGCGGCCTCGCAGCAGGTATCACAGCAAAATGCACAGAGAATTCTCTTCATCGTCTCCAATGCACATTTTCATGGTAAGAGTAAGTTGCCGGCAGGCGCCAGTTTCTCGGAAATTGTGAATGCATTTCACACCTTCAAACAGGCTGGATACACCGTCGAGTTCGTGAGCCCAGAAGGGGGCGCGATACCCCTCGCCTATATTGACACTTCGGACTCCCTCCACAAACAGTATCTCTACGATAGCGATTTCATGTTCGCATTGAAGAATACGAAGAAGCCAAGCCAGTTGCAGGCAAAGGATTTTCGTGCGGTACACTACATTGGCGGCAGTAGTGCCATGTATGGCGTCGCCGATAATGCGGGCGTCGCGCAGTTGGTGATGGATATCTATGAGAAGCACAATGGCATAATTTCTTCAGTGTGCCATGGCACCGCAGGTATCGTTCATCTCAAAACGAAGGATGGCAAGTATTTGGTGGCAGGCAAGCGTATCAGTGGATACCCAGAAGATTTTGAGAAACAGACTGCGGAGTACTTTAAGCAATTCCCCTTTTTGATTAAGCGTACGGTCTTGGAACGGCAAGGCAGCTTCCATTTCGGCAAGCCGGATGAAATTCATGTGGAGGTCGATGGTCGCGTGATTACGGGGCAAAATTGGCAGTCATCGGAGCCAGTAGCGAAAGAGATCATTAAGCAGTTGCAAGGTGAGGATGCGGCGACGTTGAAATAAATGCTGCTTGATTGAAGCAAACCAAGAGTTTAAAGGTTTGCAAAAGCAAGAGTGCTTGGTGCTACTTTGCTCCAAGCACTTTTCTGTTTTGGTCATTCTGAAATTCGTTGAGTGGAAAAAGGCACGCAAAGATTCATCACTTGCATTTCCGCATTCGTCACATTTGAACAGAGAAAATAGTCCACCTCTGAAATAATCGATTGAGCTTCTATTTTTGTGGGGCTATCAAAATTTTTCCGAGGGCTAGAGTGAATCAAGATCTGAGATTTCAGCAAGGCCCAATACTTCCTCCAACTCTAAGGACGCAATATGAAACATTGGATCTTTGCCGCTGTATTGAGTGTAACGATACACTTGCCCGCCTTCGCCGAGGATCTCGCATTGAAGGCTGCAGTGAATGCACCAACACGCACCAAAGAAAATGTTGTACGTGATGCCGCACGTCATCCTTATGAGACTTTGAGTTTCTTCGGCATTCAGCCAAACATGACGGTGGTGGAGTTAGTGCCTGAAGGTGGTTGGTACACTGAAATCCTAGCGCCCTATTTGCGCGACAAGGGAACATTGATTGGCGCTGGTGATCCTTTGGTCGAAGGTGATAAAGGCTTTTATACTCGGATGTTCAAAAAGCTACTCGATTCGAATCCCGCGGTGTATGACAAAGTCCGCATGGGTGTGTTTCAGCCATCGGAGAACAATTTCAATTTTGCTGCTGATGGTAGCGTCGATATGGTGCTGACTTTCCGCAATGTGCATAACTGGGTCACAGAAGATAACAAACAAGTTATCGCTGCGTTTAGGGCAGTATATGCGAGCTTGAAATCGGGTGGTGTGTTTGGTGTGGTTGATCATCGTCGCCCAGCCGCGATGTATCAAGATCGCAAAGCACAGAGCGGTTATGTGCATGAGGCTTATGTGATAAAGCTGGCCGAACAAGCGGGCTTTAAGTTGGCAGCGAAGTCGGAAGTGAATGCGAATCCGAAAGACGATGCCGATTATACTTTTGGCGTGTGGTCACTGCCGCCGACCTTGTCCAATGGCGACTATAAGCGCGCTAAATATGTGGCGATTGGCGAAAGCGATAGGATGACTTTGAAGTTCGTGAAGCCCTAGGTTCTCGAGCTAGTCACCTTTCATACTGCATCTTGCTGCGGTATAGTAGAGGGAAGCTGACTTATTTTTTTGAATCTATGCGCTTTAATATTTACGGACGTTTTCAAATCGTCGTCGAGAAAATCGATGGTGCTTGGATTGCATATCAAGTCTCACAAGGAATACGTACGCCAGTCGAAGATCTCGTGATTCCACATGATGTAGCGGAACACGAGATGCTGACCTATCTTGATGATATCTACCATGAGTATGCCGGGTTTGGCCAAGTCATTGAACGAGTTTCTTAATCTTTTGTGACTCGCTGAACGCATGCTTCTCGCCGAAACACAACGACTTCGATTGCGTCCATTCACCTTGTTCGACGCCCAATTTATGCTCGCGCTTCTCAACGATGCGGGATGGCTGCGATACATCGGTGATCGTGGTGTTCGTACAGTCGAGCAGGCAGAGCTCTATCTGCAAAACGGTGCTATCGCCAATTACCAAACTTTAGGCTTCGGATTTTATTGCGTGGAGTTGCGAGAGACTGGCGCACCGATTGGTATGTGCGGTCTAACGCAGCGCGATTATTTACCTGATCCGGATTTGGGCTTTGCTTTTCTGAGCGACTTTGTGGGTCAAGGCTATGCCAAGGAAGCAGCGCTGGCAGTGATGGCGTACGCTCAATCTGAATTAGACCTCAAACACATACTCGCCACAACGCGGCCCGATAATTTTGCCTCAGCTAAAGTGTTGGAGGCGCTTGGTATGCGGTTTCGTGACCTGATGATGCACCCTGATGGCGATCGTCAGCTGAAGCTTTACGAAATCAATTTATGAGCTGTCTTTCGCTTCCTCGGTTTCACTGGGCGAGGCCTAGACACCAGATCTTCATTGTGGCTTGAACCAGAACTTAGGGTTGCTTGGTAAGGATCCTTTTTTAATCAACGGATTTTTTAGTTCAAAAATGACGCGGTGTTTAAGATCTGCTGCGCGAATAAACTCGCTGAAATATTTGTTAAAAACTTTTTCGAAGCTGCCATCTTCGACGGCCTTTTCCAGTCCTCGGGTGAGGTCATCCGCCAATTGCTTTTGTTTGGGCGCGACAAAGAAATAAAATGCGGTAGGGTAGTGTAGGACGAAAGTTTTATCGATCAAAAAATGTCGATATTCGACATTCTTATGTTCGTTCCAGATCGCGATGATGGGACGAGGAAAATAATCAAATCGTTTCGCGCTCAGCATACTGGTAAGCGATTCGTCACTGCCGGTGACGACGGGTAAGCCATTGCGTCGCAAGATGTCGGTATCTGGCCATTGAGTACCTTGTCCAGCACGGAACTGTGCTAGATCTTTCATGGTCTTGACGCTGCTTAGCAGGTTAGGTTGATCGCCATGAATGAAGGGAATGCGCCACCCGAAGAAGCCTTTATCGATCGGGATTTTAATGGCCCGTAGCTGCGCTTCTCGGTCGTCACTTGTCATCGTCCAAATGACGTCGAGTTTGCCTTGGTTCTGGGCGAGATCAAAAATTTGTCGTGCTTGTGGAACGGTGGGGTCAGTCGACTTTACGATTACGTAGTGAGCACCACTCTTTTGGATGGCTAATCGTAAAATCTCAACGATATAAGTCGCGATGGGATCATTGGTGCGTTCAAGATCTTGAATGCGGATCGGAATGGGGTTTGGCTGTGCGACAGCGGGTGCGATCGAATAAGGGACGCAAGCGAGGTAAGTGAGGCAAGTGAGAGAGGCTGCGCATCGCAAAAGTCGTACAGTAAGCCAACCTAGGCAGCGCGTTTGCTGGCGGTGCTTGCTTACATCTGAAATAGCCGAAGTCTCTTGGTAGCGAAAGAGGTGAGCGTGGTTTTCCATGCGGTGTCTCTTCTGATTTTTTCTACGGATCGAATTTCTAAACAGTCTAACGCATTCAAGCTCGGTGCATCGATAAAGTGTTGTTCTCAGGGTTGAACTAATTCGGCGAAAATAAAAAGCACGGTGGTCATGTCGATCACCGTGCTTGTTTATATTACTGTTGATACTGCTGTTCTTACTCAAACCGAGTTGTGAATTCAGCTTATTTTTTCAAACATTTTTCCAAGAATTGATCTTGCTCCCACAACAGATGCAAGATGTTTTCACGTGCCGCATACCCATGACTTTCTTTCGGAAGAATGACCATGCGAGCGGGGGCGCCTAAACCTTTGAGGGCTTGGAAATAACGCTCTGTTTGCAGCGTGAAGGTACCCGGATTATTGTCGGCTTCACCATGCACCAATAACAAAGGTGTTTTCATTTTGTCTGCGTGCATGAAGGGCGACATGGCGGTGTACACCTCAGGTGTTTCCCAGTAATTGCGCTGCTCACTTTGGAAGCCAAATGGTGTCAAGGTCCGATTGTAGGCGCCGCTGCGTGCAATACCGCAGGCGAACAACTTCGAGTGCGTTAACAAGTTAGCCGTCATGAAAGCGCCATAGGAATGCCCACCAACGGCGACCTTTTTTCGATCGATGTAGCCGAGCTTATCGACTGCATCAATCGCAGCTTCCGCATTGGCGACTAACTGTGGCACGAAATTATCGTTCGGCTCAGTTTTGCCTTCACCAATAATAGGGAAAGCCGCATCGTCTAACACCGCATAACCACGCGTTGCCCAATAAATGAAGGAACCGTAACTTGGTGCAGTGAAGGCATTCGGATTATGCGTACTTTGACCAGCGGAATTCTTGTCTTTGTATTCTGCTGGATACGCCCAAATCAAGAGCGGTAATTTGTCTTTCTTGCTCGTGTCATAGCCTGCAGGTAGATACAAAGTACCCGATAATTCCACGCCATCGTTGCGTTGATATTTGATGACTTCTTTCGATACCTCCTTCAAGCCTTCATACGGATTCTTGAATTGAGTGATCGCATTCAATTGACCAGAATTGATGTTGCGGAAGTAGTAGTTGGGATACTCCGTTTTCGATTGAATTTGAACCAGCACTTCGCCTTTCTTCAAATCCTCAACCGACATGAGGTTCTCGATTTTGTCAGTAAAGCTAGATTGATATAAACGAGTCTTGCTCAACGTATCGATACTCAAAGCGTCGATAAAAGGGAACTGACCTTTCTTGCTATGTCCGGCGCCAATCAAGAAAACTTTGCCATCTTCGATCGCCAGAGTGCGACGTTGATATTGATTACGCTTTGTTTCGAATCGGCCCGGGTCGCTGTAGATATCCTGTGAATTACGATCGGAAATCAAGCGTGGTGCAGCACCTGAATTGGATGGATTAAAGAAGTAAGTGCGTTCGCTACGCGTGTCATACCAATTGTCGCTGACAACTGCAACTTGATCATTGCCCCACATAATGCCGCCGAAACGTTGCGTGGTTTTGACGAGCGAGTTTGCTGTTTTATCGAAAGGAGCGTCCCATTGGAAAACCTCATCACGGAATTCGACTTTTTTTGCGGGATCACCTTCGTCCAGAGCGACCACATAGGTCAGGCTTGCAGGCTTGTCGGCGCGCCATGATAAGGACCGCTTGCCGGCGCGGGTGGCGCTGAATCCTTTGGGCATGGTTTCTGTGAGCGGTACTTCATTGACTGTCTTCACCGCCTTACCGTTGAGATCGTACACCACTGTGCTGCTAGGGAAACGGCTGTAAGGAACGATATACGAAAACGGTTTGTGCATGGTGCTGATCATGACCCATTTTCCGTCGGGAGAGAAACTCTCATCGGTGTACATATCCGCTTTTTTGAACAAGCTCGCTTTACCGTTCAGATCGACTTTGTAAAGTTCTGAGCTGGTCAAGGTCACGAAATTATGCTCGTCGCCTTGGTTCTTTAGCAAATCTGGAAATGTGCGGTTTTGCGATGCACTACCAGACGAATTCGAAGTGATGGGGCCAGTTGGAAGATCTTTGCTGGCGTCGATTAAAGCTGGACGTTTTGCGGGCAGTGTTTTTACGAGTAGATTTTCGCTATCCTTGAACCAAGTATAGGGACTGCCGAGATTTGCATTGAGTTTGGCGTCGACGAGTTTTTTTGCTTTGGCACTCGCTACATCGATCATCCACAGCTCGACACCTTTGTCCGTCGTGTTGGTAAAGGCGATTTTCTTTTCATTTGGGGACCACGAGATAAAGGTGATCAGCGGATTCTTTGGCATCCCTTGAATCTCGATTTCCTTGGTGTCACGTACTTTGCGTAATTTGAGCTGATTGATGTAGCTCATCGAACTAGAGATGTTGGTCAAAGGATTGATGCGCAGACCGCCGAGTCGAACCTCGGTTTGATTCAACTCGCTCAGCGTTTTGAATGTGCTGCGATAGCTGAGCAGCATGTTTTCTTTTTGTGAGTCGAGTTGAACACTTGGTGCGCGTACTACATCTGCTAAATCCAAAATGGATTTGGGCGGCGTTTGGTAGCTCAGGTTTTCTTGAGCCATGGCGAGCGTGCTCAAACCAGCACCGGTAATGGCGAGCAAAGCAAGACTCATCGAGCTCGTAAATTTTGTCATTTTCATATGTTGAATACTCCCGTGTTAGACTTTGATTTTTCGTTCTGGGCAATGATTCGTAATTGCGCTGGTAGAGACCGCCTTCAGTCCAGAAAGTTCCGGTTGAAGGCTCATTTATGATAGCCCCATTGTGGTATGAACCCCTGTTTTTTTAGAAGTACATGAAGCTGTTGACCTCGCGCCTAGAATGCCGCCCTGTCTCGCTGGACGATGCGAGTTTTTTATTTGAGTTATATGCAGATCAGCGAACCTCGGCTTTGAGCCCGCTTGCGCCCGTTCGAACGCTCGATGAGATGCGCACGAAAATCGAGCACTGGGTGCAGCATTGGAACCAGCATGGCTTCGGGCCTTGGATCATTTGTGATCGTGATCAGCAGAAAATACTGGGCCTTGGCGGTTTCACTCTGAGAGATTTTGAGGGACAAATTTGTCCTAATCTTTGGTATCGTTTTTCGCCCGAAACCTGGGGAAAAGGATACGCATCCGAATTTGCGATGGCCTGTTTTTTATCGTTTAAAGAAAACCATCCCAAGCTTGTGGTGCACGCCTTGGTGCAAGAGGATCACCATGCTTCTCGACGTATTCTGGAGAAACTGGGTTTGCAGTTGCGTGGGATGATAATGAACGAAACGACAAGCTCGGCGGAGGCGGCTTCGTACAGTCTGCATTTTAGTGACGCTGATGAGAATCGTGCCACCCTGCCGGGAAAGCAAAGCGCATTCGCCGAAACAGCTTGTATGGTTAGGGCGATGCGTGTAAGTGACTTCGCTGCGGTGGTAAAAATACAAGCATCTTGTTATGGTCAACAACTGCAAGAGGACCTTAGTTCGCTTCAAGCGAAGTGGCGAGCGAGCCCGCACACCTGCTTCGTGGCGCAGAGGGATGATGAGCCGATCGCTTATGTGTTTTCGATTCCTGTAGCGCAGTATGATCTGCCTGCTTGGAATGCTGAGACCTGTGAAATTTCTCCGATGGCAGATCGCTTGTACTTGCATGATATGGCTGTAGACCCCAACGCGCGAGGCAGTGGTGTGAGCACCGCCTTATTGCTCAAAATTTTGAGCTGCGCACAGCAGATGAAATTTGAAAGTGTGCAACTCGTGGCCGTGCAAGATTCCACCCAATATTGGTGTAAGCATGGTTTTAAGACGATCGATGTGGGTGGGGCTTTTCAAAAAAAACTTGCGAGCTACGGCGAAGATGCGCGCTTCTTGGTCAAGACGTTAGGCCCAAGCTGAATGGCCGACGCGGATGAATTTTTAAATTGAGAGAAGGACTGCTATGAAGTTGAGTTTTCGAATGCGGAATGTCACCGCTTTAAGTATCGGGTTGGCGATCGCGATGAGCTTACTTTTTTTGCCAACTGGTTTGACATGGTATCAAATGCTTGATGTCCAGATGTGGCTGCATCCAATGCAGTTTGGTCAGGCCCACGCCGGTGTCGCCGCACTCACAGTGTTAGGGATGAGCTTGATGGCCGGTGTTTTATGGTTCATGCCGCGCTATTCACGATCTGTTGCTTATGTGGCTTTGCTCCTGTCCATACTCAGCTTCGTGATCGCTTTCACATTTGCCTTCCGCGTACCTGGAATTTGGGCGTTATGTTGTTTTTCATCATGGCGCTTAACGCGGGGATAGAGACTTAGCCGTAATCGCCTCAATCAGCTCGATCAGCCCCCCAATTTTTTGCTATCCTCTGTGTAGTGAAAATTTTTGGTGGCTTTGCCTCTTTGAATATGCGTATCAATCTTTTATTGAATCGGCTGGGCACGTTCTTGATCGTGATCTTGGCCTGCGTTGCCTGCAGTAAAGGGCAGGCGGACCCGCAATATGGTCGACAGATTGCCGCAAAATATACCTTCGTTGCTGAGGACTTGTCGCAATTCAATCAGTTTCTCGAACAGCAGCGTAGTGCGCCAACGGCAAGTCCCAGTACTCCCTCATTGGCTAGGTGGGTGGGCCCACGCTTGATGGTAGAGCGCGAGTCGAGTCCTTATACGGTGGTGGTCAAGCTCACAGGAAAGTCGCGTTACCGCGGTGATATCTCGACGAGTTTGAGCCTCGGTTGGGAGGTGGATGGTGGTGTTCGAACCAGCGCATTTCCTCCGCTTGCCAAGCAAGATGTTGAGGGCGATATGAGTGTTGTGTTGACCAAAGCGGGAGCACCTGTGCGCTTCGGAGAGAGCAAGACCGTCGCTTTAGTGATTGATTTACTGAAGTCCGAGAATGTGAATATCGAGGGACTTGAGGTCGAAGTGTGGAATGGTGTTGCTGACGATTCTTGGAAGGATGCCTTGCGCCCAATGCGTTGGTTGGGTTTGCTATTTGTGCTGCTTCTCATTCGATATTTTTGGGTCCGCAGCAAGAAAACGTTACTGTAAATTGTGAGTAAATGAAGAGTAAATGAAGAGTAAATAAGGAAAGTCGAGACGATGAGTAAGTTTGCTGAAGATATCGCAAAATTTAATGGCATTTATAAGTTGCCTGTGAATGCACAGCCAACGCTAGAAGTGGGTGTGCCAGCCGCTGAGCGTCTGCTTGCCTTCAAAGATATTTTGATCGAAGAAGTACATGAAATCGATGAAATTATCACTGCGCTCAAAGAAGGAAAAGAACCGTTGGAAGCGCTGACCATGTTGGCCGATTTACTTGGCGATATTCAAGTTTATTGCGCGTCCGAGATGGCGAAGTTTGGCTTGCCTTTGGACCAGGTGCTATCAATCATCATGCAATCTAATTTCTCTAAGTTGGGTGCCGATGGCCTGCCTATCTATGACGAGCGTGGCAAGGTGATGAAGGGACCGAATTATTGGAAGCCCGAACCGAAGATTCGTGAGTTGCTTGAGGGGCAGCAAGGTTTGGCGTGAATCATAAATAAGCTGTGGTAAAGCATGAAAGCGGCCTAGGCCGCTTTTTTATTTCTGGATGTTCATGAGTTTCGTTCATTCTTTCGTTAATGTTGATTCTTTATTTAATTGCACTCATATTTCGATTTGTCGTTTTCACGTCTGTATAGCTAAAGGTCGATGATGGCGGTTTTGAGCACTTGGTGGTAAGTTAGTGTTTCTTTAGTGCATTAATTGAGTTTCTAAAATTCTTGAGTTAGTGAAGAACCGATGCTTTTAGATGCCCGTACCGTCATTTCTATTATCACGATTAGCACCTTGCTGATTGCCTTGGGATTGGCCTTGGTTGCCCGTGGGCCGCTCGGGAATATTCGAGGTGTGTCCCACTGGGCTATTGCTACTCTCGTGCAGGCAGGTGGTTGGATTGTTTCTGGAATATTGCGCGGACAGGTACCTGAGCTGTGGTCCATCTTGGTCGGCAATCTATGTATTGTTGGCGCCCTTGTGATGTATCACCTGATCCTGTCCGACTTTTTGGGACATCGCGGCCATCGAAAGTATTGGCTGTTTGGTCATACTGCATTGGGCATAGGTTTAATTTATTTTACTTTGCAAAAAAATGATGTCGCAGTTCGATCTGTCTTGATATCTGCATTTGTTGCGGCAATCACTTTGGCGAGTGCCAGATTGTTGCGTCAACGAGCACGGCACATGCCGAGCAGCCGTTTCATGTACGGCCTGTATTTGTTCTCAGGTGGTTTCATGTTGGTTCGCGCCTTTAACTTCGCGTTTATTGAAACAGCACCTGTACAAAATGCATTTAGTGGGAGCGCATTCAAAGATATCTCGCTAGTGATCTTTTTCTTGTTCTCGGTACTGTTGTCGTTCGGTTTTGTGCTTCTTTGCAATGAACGTTATGCTCAACAGCATCACCGAGTTGAGGGAGAACTATTAGAGAAAACGCGCTTGTTTGAACGACTTGCGAGTCAAGTACCAGGTACTATTTACCAGTATCAGCGCTTTGAGAATGGACGTACTTGTTTTCCCTTTGCCAGCGTCGGTATTGAAAAGATGTACGAATTGCGCGCTGAGGATTTAATCGAAGATGCTTCAGCGGTGCTGCAAAGAATACATCCTGATGATACGGAAATGGTGGTGGCCTCGATTCGAGAGTCGGCGCAAACTTTAAAGCCTTGGCGCGCACAATATCGTGTTGTGTTACCTGAACAAGGATTGCGCTGGCGAAGTGGACAAGCTCAGCCAGAACGCTTACCAGATGGCAGCGTCCTTTGGCATGGATACATCTACGATATTACCGAGCAGGCTATGGTGGAGGCACGTCACAAGAAGTTGGAGCAAGAAGTCCTTGATAGTTATCATGCACTTGAAGCAAGCGAGCAGCGTCTACGAAGGCTTATGAATTCCAGCATCATCGGAATCTTGCAAGGCAATGCAACGGGCGTCTTGATTGAGGCCAATGATGTGTTGTTACAGATGCTCGGATTAGAGCGTAGGGCAGTCGAAAACTCAGAAGCGAATTGGTTTGAGTTTGGACAAATTCCTGAGTTGACGCGACAAATCAATGCGATTCGAAGTTTAGATCAAGCGGAATCTGTTCCGCCTTTTGAAACGCAGTTGGTGCGCAAAGATGGCCTGATCATTCCTGTCATGTTTGGGGTCGCGAAATTAGCCGAAAGCGAGAACGAATGGGTTGGTTTTGTTTTAGACCTCAGGGAACAAAAACGCATTGATCATTTGAAGTCAGAGTTCATTTCCATTGTTAGCCATGAGCTGCGCACGCCACTGACGTCGATTCGTGGTGCGATGGGCTTATTGGAATCAGGTGTGATGGGCGAACTACCACCGAAGGCTTTGCACTTGATCCAGATTGCCCACAAAAACAGCCAGCGATTAACTTCGCTGGTGAATGACATTTTGGATATGGAGAAGCTCGCCACAGGCAAAATGCGCTTGAATATGCAAGAACTGGATCTGCGTCAGGTGATCGAACATGCCATCGAATCAAATGCACCGTATGCTGAAACTTACCAGGTGAGTTATCAGCTTCACACTCAATTAACGCAGGCCATCGTGTTGGCCGATAGTGATAGGATTATGCAGGTACTGGCTAACCTCTTATCAAATGCGGCTAAATTTTCCAATCAACACGATGTGGTCGATGTGCGTTTGAAAGATGAGCCCGAACACTATGTGATTGAAGTCGAAGATCACGGGCGCGGTATACCTGCTGAATTTCATGACCGCATTTTTGGAAAATTTGCCCAAGCGACCGATTCCTCGACGCGCCAAAAAGAAGGTGCTGGACTAGGCTTACATATCTCCAAATCCTTGATCGAGAAAATGCAAGGCGAAATTGGATTCTACTCAGAAGAGAAAATGAAGACTGTCTTCTGGATACGATTACCAAGGCTCATGTTGGATGTGTAAAATATGACATTCAATTGATAATTGATGTTGCAATAATTTGAATGAATAGTCAGTAGGCTTGAATGGAACTCTTCAATTCCTCATCAGCGACAGCCACACGACACTGCTCATCACTTTCACGACTGATTTGCGCAAGACGCCTAGAGACGATTGAATGAACACTATCCTCGCTTAAAAAAATTGAACCTCCATGCCGTGCTACTTACTCATCACTTGTTTTGATGAGGCATCCTGCCGGTCGCTTCAAAAATTTTTGTAGGATAGTTTATGTCGAGACTAAACAATAAAGTCGCCCTTATCACGGGCGCGGCACGTGGCATAGGCGCAGCGATTGCGCGTGCCTTCATCGAGCAAGATGCGATCGTTGTTCTTACTGATATTGACGATGATGTAGGGCAAGCGCAAACGCATGCGCTTGGAGATAGAGCACTGTATTTTCATCTTGATGTACGCAGGGAAGAGCATTGGGCGAGAGTGACTGCTGAGATTGAATCGCGCTTCGGTCGTCTTGATGTACTCGTGAATAATGCGGGCATTACCGGTTTCGAAAATGGTCTGTGCGCACATGATCCTGAGCATGCTTCATTGAGCGATTGGCGCGCTGTGCACGAAACCAATCTCGACGGCTGTTTCTTGGGATGTCGCGCGGCGATTCGTGCTATGCGACCGCAAGCTAAGGGCTCGATTATTAACATTTCTTCGCGCTCTGGCTTGGTCGGCATTCCTGGTGCTGCCGCATATGCATCGTCGAAGGCTGCCATCAGAAATCATACGAAGTCGGTGGCTCTGTATTGTGCCGAACAAGGTTTGGCGATTCGCTGCAATTCCATTCATCCTGCCGCGATTCTGACCCCGATGTGGGAACCCTTGCTCGGGAGCGGTGTGGAACGTGAAGCGCGTATGCGCGAATTCGTGAAAGATTGTCCATTGCAGCGTTTCGGTGCGCCAGACGAGGTGGCAGCCTTGGCTGTTTTGTTAGCTTCAGATGAGGCTACTTATATCACCGGCAGTGAAATGAATATCGACGGCGGCATGCTTGCGGGAGCCTCGCAAAAGCCTAGCCCGCCGCGTGAAAGCTAGCGGGAAGATGCGTATCGAATTCCAATCGATACGCATCGTTAGCTGATTTTAATTTTCCCGATTTGGTTACATTCTATTTTTCACCTTCACGTGCTTGTTTCGGTGGTGGGCGTCGATCTTTGCCCTCCTCGCCGTTCTCACGCGGTGGGCGAGGTGGGTGTTCGGGGCGGGCGAATAAGCCTTTGGCAGATTCAACGCACGTCCCTTTCATCTTGTCGCCACGTGGTGTGGTGATCTCCACCACATCATTTACCTTCTTCGTTTTGCACGCTTCAAAGGCTTGTGGTGGTGGCTCGCGACGTGGCTCATCTCTACGTGCGTCCATATTGTTTGTCTGTTGAACAGAGGCTTGGGCAAAACTTGTGGCACATAGGAGGGCGACGCCGAGTGCGATGAGTGTTTGAGAGAGCGTTCGAGAAGTGGCAGGCGATTTCATATGGTCCTCTTCAGTATGTGTGTAGGTTAAGTGGCTTAAATGTTTTTAGCGTTCGAAAATAGATTGTTAGATTTGATCGAGTGCTCGCCGATGGGAGGTGACTAGTCAGCGCTCACAATCCTTGCGATGGTCGATAGGCTCAGTCTAAGTAAAGACTGTGAAGGAATAATGAAGAAGGAGAGCGAATGCCAAGCTGCCAAGACAGTTTGTGATTTATCTTCCGTGTTGTTGAAGGAAATTCTAGGTTATGATGCCCACCTGAATGCCTTCACTTGTTAGGCTTAGGAAAACATTTTTGAGAGTTGAGTCAATGAAGAAAATCGGATTGTTGTTGGCGATGAGTTTGTTTTTTTGCTTGCCATCTTTTGCCGTTGAGATGCCTCCGCAGAGTAAGACTGAAGTCGATGGTTTATTGAAACGATTAGCAGGCTCTGGGTGTCAGTTCAATCGTAACGGAAGTTGGTATTCAGCCCAAGAAGCCAAAGAACATCTGGCCAAGAAGTTTGATTATGTTCTCGAGAAAAAGATGGTGGCGAGCGCAGAGCAATTTATCGAAGTAGCCGCGTCAAAAAGCAGTATGAGCGGCAAACCCTATCAGGTTAAATGCGGCGATGCTCCTGCACAGAACAGCGCAGAATGGTTATTAGCCAGTCTGCGCGATATGCGGGCAAAAAAATAGCGAGGAGTGTTGGCGAATCGAGTAATGCAGTGGTGGAGCTGAGCGAATTCGCGGATAGCGCATTACTTCTCGATGTGATCGATGCCTGGCGGATTGCGCGCGAACCATAGCCACGCTGTGTCAACGCCGCGATGGCGTAGCACGAACTGATTGATGTTGGCTTTGAGGTAAATGACAGCAATTGCCATCATTAGAATCGCGAGGCATGCGCTCAGTGTGGTGAAGAGTAATTTGGTGAAGGCGACTTGCGGAAATACATCGTTCGCGAACACCAACAGCAGTGTCACAAGAGCACCTGCAGCAATACTACTGCGGAGAACGAGAGAAATCGTGGATTGGCTGATTTTCATGATGGTCTGTTTGGCTTGATTGATGAGATTGCAGACTTCCGTTTTGCTGTCGCTTGAGCGGTATTCAAGCTTGAATGCAGCATAGTGAAGATTTTGAAAATAGCAAGATTTTTCGGATTCTGAGCACTCTATAATAGACTATAGCCGTGCCGTTTGAAACGATGGGAATCGTATAACCGACGGCACTTTAAGTTTGAATTTTTGAGTTGAGATAGCGATGAATACACGCGTAGTGGGGTGGTTTCGAGGGTATTGGGCTTCGTTCATACTGGCCTTATCAGTCCTTTTGGTGGGCTGCAGCCTACCTCTGGTCCCACCATATGATAAAGCAGTGATTGATGCTTTGAATGTTGCTAACACCGAGACAATGACTTTGTTCGCGAGTGTTGATACGGGAACGAAACAGTATGATTACGCCAACCGCGCTGAACGATATGCGCAAGTGATTGGTAAATTGGATGCACTTATTATCGCCGCCAATGCGCGTCCAGTTCCCAAGAATCAGGCCAGCGAACGCTTGAACAACACGCTTGATCAGATGTTGCCGGCGAGTGCTAACACTGCGGAGATCAAAATCCCTAGCGTGTACGCGATGAAGAAAATTAGCGAAACCATGACTAAAATGCGTGACACCGATATGAAGCAAGGACTGACTAGCTATGAGGTGATTGCCTTTAAGCAGCAAGTCAGTATTTATTTGGATCAGGCTATCACCTACGAGAATTTTTTGCAGCGTTGAATTCACCCTTAGAGTTCAACCAATTCAATCACAATGATATTGGGAAGCAGTGAAACAATCATGAGCATCGACACCAATCAACTCGTACTAGATATGAAGATGGCCGCGAGCGCCGTCTTAAACGCCGACCTCACGGCGTTTCGTGGCTTTTCCGAGCGGCAGTTAGACGCGATTGCGAAACAGACTGAATTCGTCGCGATTGGCATTGCCAGCAAACAAATTACGGATGAGACTAAGGATTTTTTTCTCGATGCGATTGAGGACATGAGCCTCAGCTTCGTTAAGACTTTACGGGGTTTGCTATTAGCCAGCGTCGAAAAAGTTTGGAGGGCGATTGTTGGCGTGATTTGGAAGGCGCTGTCGCAAGCAACAGGATTAGTCTTGCCCGTGCCTGTGCTTCCTGGACATTGATGACGATTGGGATCAAAAAAGCAGCTGGCGTGAAAGGAATACACGGGTAGGTGGTGACTGATGCATACCTACCCGCCTATCAGATGCAAGCCTTTTAGGCCTTTCTGAGATAGCAGGCTTTCAGCATGAAACTACCTGCATCGGTCTTGCAATCCACCTCATGGTCACCACTCACAATACGGATGCTCTTGACTTTGGTACCTTGTTTTAAGGTGGTTGAAGATCCTTTCACCTTGAGATCCTTAATGATGACGACCGCATCGCCGTCCTGAAGTACATTGCCGTTGGAGTCTTTGACGATACGTTCGTCGTTTTCTTCCGCCGCCGCTTGCATAGGCCATTCATGGCCACAATCAGCGCAAACGAAATTTTCGGAATCAGGATAAGTATTTTCTTGGCCGCATACTGGGCAGGCAGGAATAGAGTTGGACATGATGCAATTTCGAAGATGTAGAACAGGGGCGCTAGTATAGTTCATTTAATGATAAAACCCTAGAAAATGTAGGGATATCGCCGGCATCATGTGAAGATTCACTCATCGACACTTGTTTTGAACGTAAAAAAACAGGCCATGGTGTTGTGCACCATGACCTGCTTTCTTGACATCTCTAGTATGGAAACAAGTATTTGAATAGATACCTGATTGCGCTTTTGAGAGTCAGTTTTGTGAATTACAAAGTTTAGTTCACAGTCGCCTTCACAGTAAGACCGGTGTAAGCGCTGTAGCCATATACGCCGAGATAGTAGCGACCGGCGCTAGGTGCGTTTACTGTGCAAGTTTCTACGGAGGTGGAACCGTCGGATTTGCACTTATAGGCCGTGGTTGTAGGTTTCGTGGTGAGTTGGGAGAACAGATCCGCGTCGCCATTGCTGCCATTGATCGAGAACACAACACTGGTTTTGCCAGTCGGCACATCAATGGCGTAGTAGTTCCAACTACCCGCTGCGCCACTTTGATTGGCCAGGCCGACACCGCTCGTGAGTACCACTTCAACTGGAGGTGTCGCGCCAACTAATGTCCCGCTCATGGCGTAATAACCTAAAGATGAGTAGTTAGAGAACCCGTTTTTAGGCGTGCCTTCTGCACCACCCGTGATCACCAAACGGTAGTTGCCCGCTGGCAGATTCAAGGCCACGAATTCGGCCGAGCGGTTGACGGACTTATTACTACTCGCCACCACCGTGTTGGCGGAGTTATAGATTTTCGCATCGACATCGAGCATACCGAAATATTCGATCGGGTCAATTTTGAGATCCAGTTTGCCATTGCCTGTGACTGTGAAAGTGAAGGCGTCGGTATCACCGGTTTTTTCGATTTGGCCGAAGTTATCTTTAGGACCAATCACACCCGTATTGTTGATCACGAGGGCTTTTCCACTCGCGTTGTCATCGGTCACGTAAGGGACACTCTCGTTGACGTTCATGATCCGTAGATCGTCTTCGAAATTGGTCGCGGTGTTGTACTCGCCTTTGCTCCATGTCCAGAGGCTTGCTCCCCAATTGGCACCCATCCAATAGTTACCCATGATAGGCCCCCATTGATAAGCCGCGATACCTTCGAAATATTCGCCGCCCGTGCCGCCATGGTCATGCGACATGCCCATCTGGTGGCCGACCTCATGTGCTGCGGTCATACCGATACCGTAGCCGTAGTCAAAACCTGAGGAGGGGTTGCGGTACAGCGTGCCTGCTGATGTTGTGCCGAAAGACGATAGTGGCGCGAAGGAGCGCCCATCTTGATTGACGAAATTAATCACGCCCGTGCGCAAGATGTTGGCCGATTTCGCTGCATTGTAGACTGCAGCGTTGGTCGTAATATTGATGTTGTACATCGAGTACTGACTCGCCACCACTTGCCAGGCGCGATACATGTTTTCTTTGGTGACGCCGTTGAGTGGTGTGGAACCACTCATGACAGCAGTGGTGTTCAAATAGAAAACCCATGGACTACCAGGTTTGCTTTCGAGCTTAGTCACATCTTCATTGTTGTATGGGCCGATGTGGGGTGCCTGACGTTGTGCAAAGGCGCTATACACTGGGTGAATCGCACTGGTGATGGTGGCAGTTGCGGCATTGGTCGCGCTGATCCATTTCGCATCATAGTCAGGAACGACTTTTGAAATGGGCACCTCCACCATGGACACGATGCCGTTCGCATCGGTGCTGTATTCGAATGCACGTTTGCTATCGTGTTTGATCATGTAGCCGCGCAAAGATTTATTTGTTCCTTTGAGGAAGAAAGTCGAATTATTGCTGTCTGCGGCACGACCAGTAATCGAAACTTGCCCATCTTTGTTATGGACGTGGCTGACGATAGTTTCTAGGCCATTTGTATTGGCCACTGAGCGAGCCATCGGATTGATGGACTGCTGATTGCTTAAGCTGTTGATCACTGCGTCGACGGTGCCGATCTGTTTGGGTGTGCTGGCAATGCTTTGTGCTTGTGCCACGCTGGAAATTCCCGCTAGGGCCATGAGTACCATCAAACTCCTGTTACGAATGCCCTGTGCTTTGTGATGCAAATAGTTTTCTTTCATGCTTGCCTCCGATATTGTCCTTTGATTTTTATGAGATCACTGAACACGCCGAAATAATATTAAAAAACTATTTTTTCGAACGTGAGCGTCAAGTAAATCACAGAACCACGGCTTCAAATATTCGCTAAATATATGAGGAGAGTCGAGGATGTATAGATAATTTGGCTTCTTTTTAGTGAAATTTGTATTTATTTTTAGTTCTGTATATTTTCGACACCTCAAGTCGAATCCCGACAACAATCCGATGTTTTTGTTTACTTTTAGTAAATATACTTATTTCTTTTTGTGCTGTTGTTCGTTTGTATATTTTTGAAGTTTGGTCGTGCGGAACTCCATGGTGTTCGGAAAACGGACAACCTAGTGTTCGGAAATGAACAACTTTGGGGTGCAAGTGGCTGAATAAGCGTCGAAAGTGAGATGGCATGAACTTTGCATTTTGTGCTGATAGTTGAGATGAGTGAAGAGCGACAGACGTAGCCGATGCATTAGATGCCGGCCAAGCTGGCCAGAAAATTTGAAGAAGACAGGTTGAAAGATGGATCAAACAAACACCGCAACGCCGATCACTGGTGCCGCAATGGACAAAGCAGTACCCAAGAACACGAAGCAAAAGTTCATCCGAATAGGCGCTTACGCCGTACTGGCGAGCTTGGTTGCCGTGGGGATCTGGAGCTTACTACCGAAAGGTATGCAGGTTCAATCGAGCGACCTGCGCATTCAAAGTGTTGAACAAGGGACCTTCTTGGACGAGATTGCAGTGCGTGCCAATGCGCAGCCGCTCAACTCGGTGATCCTCGACTCCGTTGAATCCGGCCGCGTTGAGGAAGTATTTGTGCAAGATGGCACGATGGTTAAAAAGGGACAGCTTTTATTCCGTCTGTCCAACCCTCAACGTAATCTGGATCTCTTGCAGCGTAAAGGTGAGCACACGCAACAGATCTCGAATATGGCCAATCTGCGGGTCGGCTTTCAAGCGGCAGCGACAGATCATCAGCGTCGGCTTTCATCACTGGAGTTCGAGTTGGGGCAATTGAAGAAGAAGCATGAGCGTAACAAGCGCTTAGCTGAGCAAGGTTTCATTTCGCAAGCCGCATTGGAAGAATCACAGGATGCACTTGATCGCCAACAATTCGCTGTCAATGAAGAGAAGCAGGCGCAAGCCAATGAAGAGAACGTTCGTAAAGTCGCCTTGGAACAGATGGAGACCGGTATCAATGGTTTGCAAGCAGGCCTGAAGTTGGTGACTTCAAACCTGGAGGCACTCGCGGTGCGGGCTCCGATTGACGGCAAACTGACGGATTTTCAGTTGCAAGTTGGCGAATCGGTGGCAACCGGCAAGCGACTTGGTCGCATTGACGATCCCAAAGTCTTCAAGTTGGTCGCCCCGATTGATGAATTTTATTTGAGTCGAATTTCTCCCGGATATCGCGGTACCGCGCGTGTTGGTGATAACACATACGCCGTCGAAGTGATGAATGTGTTTCCGCAAATTAAAGAGGGGCGCTTTACGGCGGAGTTGAAGTTCATCGATAAGCATCCAGAGAAAATGAATCCTGGTCAAAGTTTCGACGTCAACGTCACGCTCGGTGATCCGAGTCCAGGTTTGATATTGCCGATGGGCGCCTATATCAACGATACCGGTGGAACAGCCGTATTTGTCGTGAGCAAAGACGGCAAGACTGCTGAACGTCGCACCATTCAATTAGGGCATCGCAGTAATCGCCAAGTACAAGTCTTGAGTGGCTTGAGTGCCGGCGAGAAGGTGATCGTCTCAAGTTATGTGAGCTATCAATCCACGCAACGCCTACAAATCAATCAAAAGTAAACATTTGAATTAACTCAGTAGATCGCCATCAATCTGAACGCGGTCTCCCATTTTTTGCAAGGAATCAGCATGATCAAACTTATCGGAGTGAGTAAAACCCATATTACAGGTGAAGTCCAAACGACCGCCCTGGATCAAATTAATTTAGAAATTGAATCGGGAGAATATGTGGCCATCACGGGGCCTTCTGGCTGTGGTAAGTCCACCTTATTAGGTTTGATTGGTTTGCTTGATGTTCCCAATCAAGGGGAGTACTGGTTTGATGGAAAGAATGTGGCTGGCTATAGCGAAGCTCAACTCAATCAACTTCGTCGAGGACGCATAGGCTTCATTTTTCAAAGCTTCAATTTGATTGAAGAATTGTCGGTTTTTGAGAACGTTGAGCTAGCGCTGGAATACACCGATACACCAAGCAAGGATCGTAAAGAGCGCGTCGCCGCCATGCTCAACAAATTAGGATTGAGCCATCGTGCGAATCACAGACCGTCGCAGCTTTCCGGTGGTCAGCAACAAAGGGTGGCGATTGCACGCGCACTGGTTGCCAATCCGGCGATTCTATTAGCGGATGAACCGACTGGTAATTTGGATACGGCACATGGTGATGAAGTAATGCGATTGCTGCGTCAAATTAATGCAGAAGGCACGACCGTGGTGATGGTGACACACTCACCAGCCCATGCCGCACAAGCGTCTCGCACACTACATTTGTTGGATGGTCGTATTGTGGTCGACGCTTTGCGCGCGGCTTAAAAAGGAGTTCAACATAATGAATTTTCGTGATTTTAAAATTGGTTGGCGTTTGCTCATCAAAGAGCCGAGTTATTCAGCCATTGTCATTCTCGGTCTATCGATTGGCTTCGCGGTTTGCTTTCTGTTGCTGGGCTTGGTTCGCTATCAAACTAATTTTGATACGCATGTGCCGGATGTGGATCAAGTGTATTACGCCAACGAAAAATGGCACATGGAAGGTTTCAATAACTGGAATGGTGCGATTCCTTTCAAAGGGCGTGAAGCACTGGTTAATAGTGGCTTGCCGCTGATCGCCTCGGTATATTCGCCGCGCCCAGTGGATGTCCGTTATGGAGAGCGAGTACAGTCAATCGAATTGAGTTTGGTTGATTTGGATTTCAAAAAAATCTTCGGCATTAAAGCCATCAGTGGCGATCTCGATGCCGCGATTAAGCGTCCCGATGCCATCGCATTGACCGAGAAAACTGCGGTAAAACTGTTTGGCAATATTGATGTAGTTGGCAAGACCGTCTTAATCGACGGTAAGACTTACACAGTCACGGCACTGTTACCGAATCAACCAAGCAATACGGCTGCGCCATTTCAAGCTTTGGGCGGCATTAATAGCGCAACCTGGGAAGATGGATGGCGCCGTAATGCGATTGAAAATTGGGGCTCGACCAATGGCATGGTATTCATGCGATTTACCGGCAATACCACCATCAATGCGGCGGAAAAGGCAATCTATGATGGCCTTAAGCAGAGTAAATTTTACGATCAGTATGTGAAGCCACGTCTGAAAGATTTAAATGGCGGCGAACTGATTGAATATAAAATCAAAAAGCTACGTGAATTGAATCTTGACCCAAACATGAATTCAGCTCAGCTTAACGATCCAAAGATATTAATCGGTTTAAGTGCTATCGCGATATTGATCTTGATGCTGGCGATGACTAATTATTTGAATTTGGCGACGGTACGGTCAGTACGACGTCAACGTGAAATTGCCATGCGCAAAGTGTTAGGTGCCAGTGCGGGACGAGTATTGCGCCAGTTTCTGAGCGAGTCCATTTTGGTGTGCGTGCTTGCGGCTGCATTGGGACTGTTATTGGCGTGGTTGATACTGCCAACCTTCATGGATATGGTGAACTTAAAGCTAGATAATATTTTTAATGCTTGGTCTATCACCCTATGTTTCTTATCAAGCGTGCTGTTGGGAATGTTGTCCGGCGTTTATCCTGCTTGGACCGCATTGAAAGTCTTGCCGACAGCGGCTTTGGCTGGTCGCGGCAATGCAGAAACCGCGAGTGGTTTGCAAGTGCGCCGCATTCTCACCATCGCGCAGTTTGCGACGGCCATGGGGCTATCAGCCTTAGCGATCGCTGTGACATGGCAAACCAAATTTCTTACTCAGCTCAGTCCCGGTTTTGATGCGCAACAACTGGTTGTGGTGGATGCGCCAGCGGGTCTGAAAGATAGTACTGGCCGTGCTTTTTACGATGCGCTAAAGAGAATTCCTGGCGTGACCAAAGTGACAGTTGCCAACGAAGGGCCGCGTAGCCTTCACAATGCGGATGAAGTGGCATTAGAAGGTAAACCTAAAGTGAGTTTGCGCTGGCTACTTGTGAATCCCGCCTACTTTGAAACATTGGGCATGACAGCAAAGGCTGGTCGATTGTTTGACTCAGCACTTGATCAATTGGAGCACAGTCCTGGTATCGTACTTAACGAAAGCGCAGTGAAGAAATTAGGATTTTCTAGTAATGAAGAAGCGATCGGCAAAGTCGTCAACCAGCGCGGCGCAACGCTTCCTGTTATCGGAGTGGTTGCGGACATTCGCAATGCTGACCCGCGCCAGCCGGATCAGGCGACCTATTATGGGTTTGGAAATTGGGGCTCGACTTTTACAATTCGAACCGAATCCAATAAAGATCAATTACAAACCGCAATTGAAAGTATGTGGAGTCGGTACTTCCCGAACGCGATGATACGCATGCGCACGATGGAGGCGGACTTTGCAGATCAAAACGCAGCAGACTTGCGCATCGCGCACTTACTGACCGGTGCCAGTTTTATCACCATCGCAATCGCGGCATTTGGTATCTATGTATTGGCGGCTTATAGCGTGCAAAGACGCACGAAAGAAATCGTATTGAGGAAACTTTATGGTGCCAATAATTCGGCGATTGCCAAGTTGTTAGCTAAAGAATTTTTCATTTTGATTGGCATTGGGGCGCTGATCGGCTTGCCGATTGCCTATTGGAGAATCCAAGATTACTTATCAGGCTTTCTGGAACGTGCTCCGATCGGTGTGAATACAATTGTAGGAGCATTATTGGTGGGCATCGTAGTGGCAGTCTTGTCGACGCTACGTCACACCTTTAGCGCAGTCCGGATTGCGCCAGTGCAGGTATTGCGTGACTAATTAAGTAGTTAGTTGTGTCGTCCTGCCAAAGAACGTGGATGGTCGTCCACGTTCTTTGGGTTTGACTAACCTTAGCTATATTCGGCTGCTGAGGTGCGAGGTTTTTGTTTTGAGAGAAGAATCAATATGGCGTTTCAAGAAATCGCAGATCATACAAAGAATGTGATTGATATCGTGGCTGATAGCGAGCATGATAAGTGGCATAAAGTAAAAGAAATTGGATTGGAAATCGCGATTATTGTGTTCGCGGTGAGTCTTAGTATTTGGTTTCATAGCATTGGTGAACATCGTCACGAACAGCAGCAAGTACGCTCGTTTTTGCTCGGCTTGAAGCGGGACCTTCGCGCTGACATTAATCAGCTCTACATCATCCAAAATCAAGATCAGACCTTGGAAGAGAAGTATCGTTATCTGGCGCAGTTGCCGAGCACGAAGCAGACCGATGAGACCATTTTCGATCAAGCCTTCGCGATGATAGGTAAGAAGACCTTGTTCAATCCACAAAATAGTCGCTACGAAGGTTTTACTTCGAGTGGTAAGTTGATCACGATTGAGAATAATATCCTGCTCGAACGTGTCACTAAGCTTTATCAAAGTTATTTGCCTCAAGTAAAGCAAGCGGAAATAGAGTGGATGCAACGCCAGAATCGTCTGCAGGACTTTGTCGAAAATGACTTTAATGGAGACGGTGATTTTAAGCACCATATTGCGCTCATCACGAGCCGCAAGGGGCATCATTTAAGCGAACGCGCTATCGATCGCGCCGAACTGCTGGAGCAATATCGGCAGTACATCGAGCTGGGAACTCAAATCATTAAGGATATCGATCAAACCTATCCTGGTAACGAAAAGTCGAGTTTTTTTTCGCAAGAGAAGTGATGCAAGCTGGCGCCCGGTATTTTGGCCTGCGGCGAAACGTCTTACAGGCTAATAATGAATAGGGCGCCACCTTGCAGGCGTTGTGCATAACGCACCGTGCCGCCATT
Source organism: Undibacterium cyanobacteriorum (assembly GCF_031326225.1). Lineage (GTDB taxonomy): Bacteria > Pseudomonadota > Gammaproteobacteria > Burkholderiales > Burkholderiaceae_D > Undibacterium > Undibacterium cyanobacteriorum. The sequence continues at coordinate 617,375 of NZ_CP133720.1, forward strand.
GCCCTGTATAAGTTGTCTTACTAAGGCCAGCCCGATGCCGCTGCCACGTTCTTTGGTCGAGAAAAAGGGTGTGAAAATTTGCGGGATCAGGTCTTCCGGAACGCCAGGTCCGTTATCACTGATTTCAATGCGCAGTCGGTTGCCACGCGTGAGCTTGGCATGAATTTGAAGTTCTGGATGTTCGCTCTGAGCCGTTGCTTCTTCCGCGTTTTTGATCAAGTTAATGAACGCCTGTTCGAGCTGATTCGGGTCGAATACTGCACACAAATTGGAGGGCTCACAGGTGATGATAATACGGCCATTGCGTTGATGCCATTGATGATTGCTGAGTGCAGCCAAACGGTTGAGAAAGTCATGGATGGGTACCTGCTCAGGCTTGGGCGTTGGCACATTGGAGAGGCTGCGATAGCTACTCACAAATTCGACCAAGCCTCGCGCGCGTCGATGGATGGCGTCAAGCGCCGTGTGAAGATCGTCGAAGTCTGGTGTTTGTAACTGAGTCTTGCAATCGCTCAATAAGTCTTGTGCTGTGCGCGAGAGTGAAGTAACAGGCGTTAAGGAATTCATGATTTCATGCGTTAACACATGAATTAACTTCAGCCAGGCGTTTTGCGCCTCGAGTTGCAATTCGCTTTCCACTGGCATCAAAGCCACCATGGTCTGCTGTTCGCCGTGCAGATAGATGTCGCTGGAAGCGAGCAAGGCGCGCTCTAAGCCTTGTTCGGTTTCGAATAAAATCATCGCGCGCTTGCCAGAGGTGTTGCTGCGAATTTGTTCGAACAGCTGTTCGGTATTGCTACTCCGCCCAGGGGCTAAAATTCGGCGGGCATTCCCATTGAGGGGGCGAATCTCGGGTTGATCAGTGCGCACTGCAAATAAGGCGATCGGAGCGTGCTCGACACGACTTTCCAACTCAAGGAACTTGGTGTTGGCATCGATTTCGCCAAGACTTGCTAGCGGCACTGCTTCAGGAATAATGACGATCTTGCGTGCTTTGATGCCTTTGAGCCAAACCAATAAAATGATGAATCCAAGGGTCAGCAACAAAGCCGCAGCGACCATCATGCGCTTGGATTCGATGAATTGACCTACGAGCGCAGCTGTGCCTAAGGACGTTGCGCTCAGTAAGAGAGCGATCCCGACAATCAAAGGCAAGTTCGGAATCACATTCTGTGTTTTGTATTGCTCAGATTCCATGCTTCTCCAACTTTCGGTACAAGGCTGCGCGACTCAAGCCAAGTAGTTTAGCTGCCTGACTAATATTGCCATTGGCTTCGGCAATCGCGTTGCTGATGGTCTCTTTTTCTAATTCTGAGAGTTTGAATTGATCGGTGTTTTGTCCGACACTTGGATTTGTCAAAGGCGAGCTTGCGGTTTGTGCTTGCACGACTGGAGTATTGGCTGACAAGTTTTCGTGGGGCGCACTGATCGTTGCAGGCGAGTGCGTATTGCCGTTGTGCGATATCGAAGATAAACCAAAATCTTCGAATAAGTATTCGCTACCTTGCGCTAAAATCGCCGCACGTTCGCAGGCATGCTTCAAGGACCGCACATTGCCGGGCCACTGGAATTCTCTTAACTGGGTCAATGCAGTGAGCGCGATTGGCTTGGCGCTTCGTTGATATTGTTGCTCATATTGACGCAGGTAATGTTCGATCAGTTCGGGAATATCTTCACTACGCTCACGTAAGGCTGGTACACGCAAGACTATGGTATTCAGACGGAACAAAAGGTCGGTACGGAAGACGGTTGGTGTGAATAAACTGACCTCGGAAAGATTGGTCGCGCTGACGATGCGTACATCAATTTTTTCGGGTTTGTCGGCACCGACTGGCGTTACTTCACGGCGCTCTAGTGCGGTCAATAATTTAGCTTGACCACCCATCGCAAGATTACCGATTTCATCAAGAAATAAGACACCACCACTCGCTGCTTGAAAGCGCCCTTGGCGGTCGTTTTTTGCATCGGTAAAAGCGCCTTTGCGATGACCAAACATTTCACTTTCAAAAGTGGATTCGGGGACGGTGCCCATATCGACGGCGAGGAAGCTAGCGTGCTTACGCGGAGAACACGCATGAATCGCGCGCGCGACGAGCTCTTTACCGACGCCGTTTTCACCCAGGATCAACACATTCGCTTCGGTTGGTGCAACGTGGTGAATCATGGCCCGCAATTCTTGCATCGCCCGCGATTGTCCCATCAACATACTCAAGGCATCGGCTTGCTCTGCTTTGAGTTTTTGTCGGCGCGCTAGGGCGGTTTCGATGGTGCTCAGTAATTTTGCGTTTTCCCAGGGTTTGGTAATGAAATCACTGGCGCCGCGTTTTAAGGCTTCGACTGCTAATGGCACATCGGCATAAGCAGTGATGGCGATTACAGCTGGAGCGGGGTTTTGCTGGCGCAGTAGGTCTAACATCGCTAAGCCTTCCGCTCCATCGGTGCGCCCCGCTGTGAAATTAAAGTCGAGCAAGACGACATCAGGCAAGTGCTGTTTGAGATGACTTGCGACACGACTCACTTGGCTAATCACTTGAATATCATCATAGCGTCGACGTAGCAACATTTGCGCTGCGACGGCGACGTCGGGATCATCGTCGATAATCAGAATACGGGCTGACTGAGAAGCTGAATTGACCATAGAGTGCGCGAGTATGTGGAAAATTGCACAAAGGCTCATTCTATCCTTGGCGTAACCGCCTATCAAGGAAAGTGGTAAAAAACAGAGTCAGCAATCGCCAATGGATACTGAGACCGATTGCGGTGGTGTTCGGATACGGACATAGCAATCTCATGTGTCCAGAATCGCTCATCTTCGTTCTAATGCGATCGCTCGGATAGAAATCTAAAAAACACTCTCGGTTGCAGTGTAGATCTTCACTAATCTCGTTGAATGAATACGACTAAAAGCAGGGGGTATGGAACTTGCTTCTCTTATTATGATTAAAGGAGGAATCATGAAATCGAACCCTAGGAACTTATCGACAAGCTTATCGTCGATCGAGAACGTCAAATCATCATTGAAGAAGAGGAAAAGTCGCTGGCGCTTTATTAAACTCGCCAGCTTAGTATTTGTTGTGTGGTATTGCTGTGCGTTGTAGACGGTAATGTTGGTTATCAGTTTCTATCTTGTTCAGCGCTGATTATTTTTTGCAAGCTACCATTTTTGCGACCTGTCAAAATGGCTTGGTTGATCCGTTGTATGAGGCTTTGGTCTTGTGTTTTAGCGAGACCGATATGAATGCTGGTGGTGGTAATCGTTTGCGGTAAGACACAAAATAGCGGTTTTCCTTGCAACTTGGTATGGGCGAAGGCTGGTGGTGTGTAAAGACGATTCAGTTCTTCGCTTAGTCTCTCTGGTGTGCTATTGGCCTTGTAAAACACGAGAGCATCCATGCGTTTTTGTGCGAGTTTGGTGAAGCGACCTTGTGTGGCGCCAGTGTCATCCTCGACACGAAACAGCTTGTTGGCCTGCGCATCAAATTCTTCTCCCGAACTGGCACCACGTACTACGCCTATGGTTTTACCCTTGAGATCTTCGAGCGTCCTGAACGGAAAGGTGGCGTCACAACGACTCACCAACCACACCCCATCTTCGTACAAGGTTTCAGAAAAATTGAGTACCTTGAGTCGTGCTTTGGTTTTCGATACACCAAAGATCAAACCTTCGCCGACCATCGCTCGATCCAAGGCGCGCTTCCACGGTTGACGTCGCAATTCGAATTGAATATCGAGCTGGCTTTCAAGAAATTTCAGAACAGCGCGGGTCTCTGGCGGCAATGGACTAGGGCTCAGATCATCGCCGATTTCTTCACTGACCATCAGCGGAATTTTGGGTACTGACGGTGTTGCCATCTTTGACGCAACGATTTGCTGTGCTACACCTAGTGTGCTGATTGACAGCGTGATGGCGAATGCCGCCAGCACACACTTCGCTGCAGCCGAGATGCGAACCGTAGTGAAAATAGAATGGTCAGAGAGCGGTAGTTGGTAAAACATGGTAGCAATATTTCATTGATACAAAAAACGTGAGGTCACCAACTTCAATGATGTAGATAGCTTGCTATAGCTGAATAGAAAGCACAACAGCACGCAGTGAAATTTATATGAGAAAACCGCGCTTACAAAAAGAAAACAACAGCTTAGTCTCCCAAGCTGTTGTCTAAATTGCAGAAACGGATTTTTTAGAACGAGCGTGCTGGTAATAAGCGTCCTTCGACAGCGCCAAAACCAATTCGTACTGCGCCATCTTTTTGCGCCCAGCCACGCATGATGATGCTATCGCCGTCTTCCATAAAGACGCGTTGCTCGCCATTGCTGAACACGATCGGTTTCTTGCCGCCTTCGGTCAGTTCCAACAAGGAGCCTGCTTCCTCTGGGCGTGGTCCTGATTGAGTGCCTGAGCCAAGGAAATCACCCGCTTGCAAGTTGCATCCGTTGACCGTGTGATGTGCCACCATTTGCGATACCGTCCAATACGAGTGACGGAAATTGGAGAGCGATAAACGTTGAGGAGCGGTGCCCTCAGCACGCATTTTCTCGGTTTGCAGTAAGACTTCCAATTCGATATCGAACGCACCTTGTTCGCGCAAGTCAGGGTAATCCAAGTACGGCAATGGTTGAGGATCAGCCGCATCGCGCGTCCATTGTGTACGGAACGGTGCCAAGGCTTCCATGGTGACGACCCATGGAGAAATGGTCGATGCAAAATTCTTAGCGAGGAATGGGCCGAGTGGTTGATATTCCCAACCTTGTACGTCACGCGCAGACCAATCGTTTAACAAGCACAAACCAAAGACATGTTGTTCGGCTTGATCGACCGCAATCGCATCACCGAGTGCATTGCCTTGGCCGATGAACATGCCAACTTCGCATTCGTAGTCCATCCGTTTGGCAGGGCCGAAATTGGGCGCTGTGGCATTGGGAGGCATGGTTTGGCCGACGGGACGACGGAACTGTTGGCCAGATACGCCGATCGAGGACGAACGACCATGGTAGCCAATCGGCACCCACTTGTAATTCGGCAGCAATGGATTATCAGGACGGAATAATTTGCCGACTGAAGTGGCGTGATGAATCGACGTGTAGAAGTCAGTGTAGTCACCGATTTGTGCAGGTAAAGCGTATTCGGCTTCGCTTTGTGCGATCAATGCGCCGACTAATTTTTCTTGGGCGGTCGCACCTTCACGCAAGGCTTTCGACAATGCCAAACGGACTTGCGAAGCGACGCCATTCCCTAAGTTCATCAAGGCGTTCAAGCTCGATGCTGCTAGTGCATTGGCCAAGGCTGAGTTGGTCACTTCGGCGAAAATGCCTGCTTGTTGGGCCAGATGCAGATCAAGAATTTGATCGCCAATGGCAACGCCGATGCGGAAATGCTCGTGACTACCTGCACGGCGGAACACACCGAAAGGCAAGTTTTGGATAGGAAAATCAGTCTGACCATCGTTGGCCGACGCGACCCAACTTTTCAAGTGTGGTGCATGGGTTTCATTTAGTTGTACTGTCATGGTGTGCTTTCACAAAAAATCATATGGTTCGCGATGTGCTTGATCACGTTCTGATCAAAGCTGCTCATGGCGAACGGTGTATTCTGGCTGAGTAAGTACTGCCTACTTATTTCTGATTCGGATTGAAATTCTTCTTAATCCCTTGCCAGCATTGGTAGTAATCAGGCTGCAATTGTGGTGAATTCATCGCCGCACGGGTTGGTTTGATGATGGTGCAGGTTTCGATCATGAAGGCCATGGTGTTGTCGACTTTTTGCGGCGTGCTGGTATCGATCGTGCTGGCTTTTTCATAGGTCGGTGCATCAGGGCCGTGGCCGCTCATGCAGTTGTGCAAACTAGCACCACCAGGACGGAAGCCTGCTGATTTCGCATCGTATTGACCGTGAATCAAACCCATAAATTCACTCGCAATATTGCGATGGAACCATGGTGGGCGGAAAGTGTTTTCTGCAGCGAGCCAACGCGGTGGGAAGATCACGAAATCGATGGTATCTACGCCCGGTGTATTGCTTGGTGATTGCAAGACCAAGAAGATCGATGGATCAGGGTGATCATAGCTGATCGAACCTATCGTATTGTAGTGACGCAGATCGTATTTGTACGGTGCCATATTGCCGTGCCATGCCACCACATCCAAAGGCGAGTGACCGATTTTTGCACTCCACAAATTGCCGCTGAATTTGGCGACTAATTGGAAGTCTCCTTCGCGATCTTCGTACCATGCGCAAGGCGTTAAGAAATCACGTGGGTTGGCCAAACCATTCGAACCAATCACCCCCAAATCTGGCAGCTTCAACATCACGCCAAAATTTTCGCAAACATAGCCACGTGCTTCGCCATCGGGCAAGCTTACCTGGAAACGTACGCCGCGTGGAATGACTGCAATTTCATGTGGTTCGATATCGATCAGACCCATCTCTGTTTTGAGATGCAAACGACCTTGTTGAGGAATGATTAGCAGCTCAGCATCGGCGTCGTAGAAAAACTTGTCGATCATGTCTTTGTTGGCCGCATACAAATGGATCGCGCAGCCTGTTTGCGAATCGGCTGAGCCGTTCCCAGCCATAGTCAACCAGCCTTCGATGAAGTCGGTTGGCGCGCTTGGCATCGGTTGTGGATCCCAACGTAATTGATTCGGTGAACTTGACACCGGAGAGAAATCATTCGTCATGTTGCCGTTGTCGATTTGCACGAAGGGTTGATGCATCGCGGCAGGGCGAATTCGATATGTCCATGAGCGACGGTTGGAATGGCGTGGTGCGGTGAACGCTGTACCCGAAATCTGTTCGGCGTACAAACCGTAAGCGCATTGTTGCGGTGAGTTTTGATTCTTCGGTAATGCACCCGGTAAGGCTTCTGTCGCAAATTCGTTGGCGAAGCCGCTCATGTAGAGATTCGTCATAGTGAGTTCCATGTGAAGACAAGCGTGGACCGCAGTGGTCAGTTCTTGGTTTGATGATTTAGCCGCTAATGTAGTGCAATCCTCCTTTTTTTACGATATAAATACTAAAATGTGGAACATTCACAAAATCAATAATGGGGTGGGATTTGATCGAAGCCAAAGACATAGACTTAAATTTGTTGGTTGTCTTTCAAGAAGTATTTCAAGAAAGGCAAATTTCCAGCGTCGCACGTAAGCTCAATCTGTCCCAACCAGCGGTCAGTAATGCTTTGGCACGGCTCCGCAAGACCTTCAACGACGAGCTGTTTGTGCGGACTTCGCTTGGCATGCAACCCACGCCCTTGGCCCAACAATTGGCGGATCCGGTCGCAGCAGCACTGGCAACCATCACCAAAGCATTGAACCAACAAGAGCGCTTTGACGGCCCGAGCAGTGAGCGACGTTTCACGATCGCCATGACCGATGTCGGAGAAATGTATTTCATGCCCACTTTGGTCGAATACTGCCAGCAGCATGCGCCGCAGATTCAAATTGCGACGGTACGGGCGAGTAGCGTTGATTTGATGGCTGAGATGGAAACGGGGCGCATCGATTTAGCATTAGGCGCCTTCGACGAAGTTTCGGGCGCTTTGTATCACCGACGCTTATTTCAACAGGACTACGTTTGTTTGCACCGTCAGCATCATGCTTTATTGCGGGATGAGATCAATCTGAAAGCTTTTTTGAATGCTGAACACTTGATCGTCTCCACCAAGGAGAGTCCCTACGACAAAATTAATTTGGCCTTAGAGAAAGCCGGGATTAGCGCTTCGGCGAATTTTACAGTACCACATTTTTCTGCTGTGCCTTATGTCCTTAGTCATACCGATTTGGTGGCGATTGTCCCTCAAAAACTGGCGGCTACAGCGGCACAACATTTTCGTCTTGCGTACAGCAAAGTCCCCTTAAAATTGCCGCCTTTGCAGACCAACATTTTTTGGCATCGACGTTTTGCTCAGGACGAAGGTAATCAGTGGATGCGTCAATGTTTGGTCGATTTATTTGCGGACATCTAAAGCAGTGGCGTTGCGAAACGCAAGCGCAATGTTATGATCAGCGGCGATGGTCCACTTTCTTTTATTCTCCGTGCATATGAGCGATCAAGAGAAAAATCTGCCTAGTTCGACTGCTCCAATCAATGCCCGCACCGCTGTCAAACCGCTCGCAAAGACAGCGACCTTGCATCCTCTCGAGGCGAAGAAAATCGAAGCGATCAAACATAGGTATTTGCAAGCAAAGCAGATGCCCGAGAACTTCTCAAGATCACATTTGCGTGCGCCAATTTATCGCCTGCCTGCAACCATGGCGTTCATACCATCAGTATTTGTAAGCGTGGCTGCATTGGTGAATGGAAATGCTTGGATGCTGGGGGCAGGATTCATTGCCTTGGTCGGGTCAGGGCTGTGGTTGAGGCAGACGCTCAAGACACAAACAAAGTTGTTGGAAAGTTTGAGCTGGTTCGAAGTTGATGATCTTCAGAAACTGGACGATCTATTGGAAAGGGTCACGCAACAGAGTGATGTGCAACTACAGCAAATGCTGAGCGATATGCGCCAGCTGTTAAGTCGCGTGATCGACTTACAACTGTCGCTTTATCAAGCCGGGCAGAGTCATCGCACCGACCTTGAACGCGAGTTTTATTTGCGGGAATTCATTGGGCGCTATTGGCCGGATACCTTGCATGCTTATCTTCAGGTCTCACCTGAGGCGCGAGATCAAGCGACACAGTTGGATGGCAAGACAGCGCACGAACTTTTGTATTCGCAACTCGCTTTATTGCAGGAAGGTCTCTGCCTCCATCAGCAAGCCTTGCAAGAAGTCACCCAACAGCATGCGATTGAACAACTGATTCAGCAACAGGTTTTCTTGGAAAGTAAGAAGAAACAAAATGGAAGTTGAGCTTGAGCTTGAGCCTGAGCCTGTGCCTGAACCATTAGGGCCACTCAAATTGAGCGATGATTCCACATTCTCGTTGTAAGCAGATCAGTAGCACGACCTGCGCATTTCAAACTGAAACACAATACAAAAATAGAACCTTGTAAACGATAAACAAGAGCCGCCGAACTGAGCAGGCTCTTGTTTCCATGTACATGCAGAGCCGCGTCTTATCCCTTATTCGCTGCCGCGGCGGCACGCTCCATCAGCTCAGCTTCGTGCGCATCACGTACCGTCTTTGCGAGCGTGAACGTTGAGGTGATCAGAAACAGCCAACTCACCACCATGTAACTCTTCTCCCAAACGGGGATATTCATGCGCCACAATCCCCAAGCGGTGAGCGCGAGCGCCGCTGCAAATGCGGACCACACAGTCATGGTCCATGAGTTGGTATCAATTTGACCGTCGCGGTTGTCACGAATCATTTTGGCGACGGTGAAGCTGGCAAATAAACTGAAAAAGAGTCCGAGTGCGACAAAGGCACGGTCGAGTTCTTGGCCAGGTAATTGGAAAACACCAGCGCCAGCAGCGAGTATCGCCAGAATAAATGAAACCCACACTTGAAAGCGCCAACCGTTACTGTCACGTTGCATAATGTATTGCGTTGTCATTGTCTTTCCTTTCTGTAGTACGAAGAAAATGTCTTAGTTCTAGAGTGATTGTTGAAGATGAAATGTGGCACTTCACAGTGCGACTGGACCGGCTGTGTCAGCTAGTTCGCGCTGGTAGCTGACGCGGTTGCGTTCATGTCGATGGCGATCGAGATACACTTCTGCGCGAACCAATTGCTCATTCAATAGCTGATTGTTTTGTCTCATTACATCATTCGCTTTGCTACGGAAATTGTCCATGGCATCCATTGCTTGAAAAGTTTGATCAAACATTTCTTTGAGTTTCTCAATTCCTATCATTGGGTTTTGCGCAAACTGGTTGACGCTCTCGACGTGATGATTCAGTGCTCGTCCCGTGTCAGTAATTAAGTTCTCAATGGTGGCGTTGATGCTTTGTAGGCTTTCCATTACTTTGATTTGATTGCCGGTGGCGCGAGCCACCGTTTGCGCGACGACTAGGGCGCTCATGCCTGTATTGGCGACCCGGCTGCAGCCATTCATTAATTCACGCCCCGTGCGCTTCAAGACATCTAATGCGAGATAGGCATTGGTGCAAACTGATTGTTGCGTCAACATGTCTTGTAGGTTTTGGCGTGCATAGAACAGCACCTCTTGTTCTAAGGCTTGTGCTCGTGCCTTGTCGATCGTTTGAAGCTGATCAAGTTTTTCTTGAAGGCGTGTATCCAGAGTTTTGGCGAAGTGAATTGCCGCGTTCAGTTTTTGCATGGCATCCCATAGCTTCGTCCTTGAACTATCAATGTCAATCACATCACGCTGTAGATCGTCACGCGCTGCGTAGAGTTGTTGCATGCTCTTGTTGAGCTGTGTCGATGCGGATTGGTACTTACGAAAATAGGTGGTGAGCTTACTGCCGTAAGGAATAATTCCCAACCATTTATGTGGCTGTAAGAGATCACCTTCTTTGCCAGGATTGAGCGCATCAAGTTGGCTACGGATGTCTTGAATTGCTTTGAAAGCGGGACCGTCTTCAACGCCCACGAAGTTAGCTTGCATCAGGCGCGATTGCATGAGGCTGGAGGCTATGGCAATTTCTTCGCGGCCCAAAGCAAAAGCACTATCTAACTTCATTTTGAAGTCTTCGCTTTGCAGGTCTTCTTGTAGAAGGGCCTGCATAAAATGTTCAACTTGATCTTCGACGGCAGAACGCAACTGCGGTGCTAGAGGCAAGACCTGTTCGACTTTATCCGTTGTGATGGGTGAGAACGCATCAGGAGCTTGTAATACATCGCTTGCTGGCTGGCTTGTGTTGATGGGTTGAGGCATGTTGTCTATCCTGTAAGAGTCGGTTCTTGTGCTACAAGAAGGTCGCCTGCCTAAAGATGAACGACTACTGAAAGCGACTTGCTTGTGCTGCGCACTTTGCCAGTATGGATAACTTAACTCAACTTATTTGAATTTAGTTTAGACTTTTATCTGCAAAAGTATATCTTTGAGATACTTTGCGGGGCGATCAAGGAAAAATCGCAGCGAACGATAGATAAAAAAAAGCGTAGCTGTTGCCAGCTACGCCGTAAGGGAAATCAAAGCAATCTACAGAGAGGATTTACTAGTGAGTGTCATGGATGCTTATGCGGCCAATTGATCCGGCACATTGACCGTGCGCAGTGGCTCAGCATCGATCAATACACGACGTGGTTTGTGCGCTTCAGGAATCTCACGCTGTAGTTCAATATTCAAGAGACCATTATCGAGACGGGCGCCAACGACTTTCACGTGATCTGCCAAGCGGAAGCTATGTTCGAAGTCACGCGAAGCGATGCCGCGATGCAGATAGGTGCCTTGTACTTCAGGTTTGGCTTTGCGGCCAACCACTTTCAAAACATCACGCTCGGTTTCGATTTCCAGTTCGCTGCGATCAAATCCGGCAACCGCCATACTGATACGATATTGGTCCTCGTTGACCAATTCAATGTTGTAAGGTGGGTAGCTTGGAGCGGACTCGGCGCGTTGGGCTTCGTTGAATAATTGAGCCAAACGGTCAAAGCCAATTGCGGAACGGTAGAGTGGGGAAAAGTCAAAAGTACGCATGATGTTTATCCTTGTAAAATGAAGCGATAAATTAAGAAAATAATAGTGAGTACGATACTTGTTATCACTATGCAGGCAGACCTCATTGAGCATCTGCTGAATCCGATATGTGGAGAGTAAAAAGGCTTTTCAAGACAGAAAAAAATAAAAAATTTAGCCTCTTGAAAGTCGGTTTTTCGTACCTATTTTGGGTAGCTTTGTGTTGCGAGACCTGCCACTTTCGCCGGATTATCTCGTCAATGAACATGTCGACAATCACAGTCTTTCCCAGAAGAGGGGGATGCTTGGGAGGACAAAAAACGCAGTGTTTTTGCATTTCAGCCAGCGAATTTGTCGGTCTATCGCTTAGCGCAGACAAACCTCACACTTTGCGGCACACTACTCTCAACGCGGCACAGAATCTTCCTTAGGTTCAAAGCCGATTTCACCACTTATCTTGATTTTTAGGAGTTGATCATGCGTAAAGCAACAATGTTCGGTTTGGCAGTCGTGACAGGTACGGTCCTCAGTGTGATGTCTGGTTCGGCTTTGGCAGGCGAACAGGTGCGCAACACGGGCAACTTTTCATCGATTCGCACACAAGGTGCTTTGATCGTGGAAGTGGAAGTGGGACCGGTTGCTTCGATCAAGGTCAAGGGCGATGATAAATACATCTCGAAAGTGGTGACTGATGTGGTTGGCGATGAATTGCTGATCAGCTACAAAGAAAAAGGCAATATCCGAATTTCCGACGATTTGAAAGTCGTGATCACAACACCAAGCTTGACCAAATTCAAAATGGAAGGCGCAGGCATGACGACCGTGAAGAAAATTAGCGGTGACCGTTTTGATCTCAACTATGAAGGCGTTGGATTGCTCGTAATGAGTGGCAAAGTGAATAGCCTCAAAGTGCGCGCGCAAGGTGTTGGCCATGTCGATGCGAAAGACCTGATCGCAGAAAGCGTGGATGCCAATGTCGAAGGAATCGGCTCAGTCAAAGTGTATGCATCTGAAAAGTTGAAAGCGAATGTACAAGGGATTGGCTCTTTGACTTATTACGGTAATCCAAAAAATATTTCGAAAACCGTGGATGGTATCGGTGGCATAAGCGCTGGTAAGTAAATCAAGCACTTTAAAATCCATAAACAAATGGGCGGCCTGAAAATACAGGTCGCCCATTTTGTTTGAGTTCGAATTGGGTGTTTACAGCTCGTCTATTGGGAGTAAATCAGATTACTGCCTGAGCTAGGAACTCAGTTCAATACAGAATCAGCAGCAACATAGGCATAACCCAAATCGCGCGCTACTGCCTCATATGTGACCTTGCCTTCGCAGACATTCAAGCCATTCCGCAGATGCACGTCATCACGCAAAGCTTGCTTCCAACCTTTGCTTGCGAGAGCGACAGCGTGGCCTACCGTTGCGTTGTTCAAGGCAAACGTTGAAGTGCGTGCGACTGCGCCTGGCATGTTGGCCACGCAGTAGTGGATGACGCCATCAACCACATAAGTCGGTTCAGCATGTGTGGTTGCATGAGAAGTTTCGAAGCAACCGCCTTGGTCGATCGCCACGTCCACCACCACCGCGCCTTTTTTCATGCGTGAGATCAAATCGCGGCTCACCAACTTCGGTGCCGCAGCGCCTGGCACCAAGACCCCACCAATCACGAGATCGGCGCTGAGCACGGCTTCTTCGATCGATTGTGCATTGGAATAGACCGTTGAAATGCGATTGCCGTAGACCAGATCAAGTTGACGCAAACGATCAACACTCTTGTCCAACACAGTGACGCGGGCACCAGTACCAACCGCCATTTGCATCGCATTGGTACCCACCACGCCAGCGCCGATGATGACGATATGCGCCGGTGCAACACCAGGCACGCCGCCCAGCAGCAGACCCATCCCGCCTTTTGATTTTTCGAGATGCGCTGCACCCGCTTGTATCGACATACGACCTGCCACTTCACTCATGGGTGCCAACAAAGGCAAGCCGCCATTCGCACCTGTGATGGTTTCATAGGCGATGCAGATTGCGCCAGATTTTACCAAGGCTGCTGTTTGCTCTGGGTCGGGTGCCAAGTGCAAATAGGTGTACAAGATTTGGCCAGGGCGTAGCATGGCGCATTCGACCGGTTGTGGTTCTTTGACTTTCACAATCATGTCGGCGCGCTCGAAAATTTCTTTGGCCGTGTCGACCAATTCAGCTCCGACCGCTACATATTGTTCATCGGTCAATCCAATTTCACCACCTGCATTTTTTTGCACCAACACATGGTGACCGCGTGAAGTTAATTCGCGCACGGAAGACGGTGTCATACCGACGCGATATTCGTGGTTCTTAATTTCCTTAGGTACGCCAACTATCATGATGTCTCTTTCTTGAAAGGTTGAAAATGACTACGCTGGGCAGTCGTCTATTTTTTCTTATAAGGTGACATTCGTCTTTGCTTGATCAGCGAAGGGAATTGAGTCAGGCGAATTATGGCAGCAGGCTTGATATGCGCGACAACGCAGGCTTAAAAACTTGATCTAGATGAAAGAGAAAATATGTGCGTTCGCACATCGTAAGGAATTCCGTACATTTGTGATGTGACTGTACGAAATTCAAGACAAAATCATGGACAAGTCATGCGCGAATTCAGGTGCAGGGTTTGGCACAAGCCGGTTTTGGATGGCGGTAATAGTCGCTGACTAAGCCGTCTTGGTGTTCGACATGGCAACACGCTAGGAGTTTTTCTTTGAGCATGATGCGACCGCGGCTGACGCGGCTTTTGATTGCCGATAAAGATACGCCCTCGTTGTCCGCAATGTGTTTGAGGCTAGTTCCATCGAGATCGCTGGCGATTAAGGCATCGCGATACTTCGGTGCTAGTTGATCGATAAACGGGCGCAAACATTCCGCGAGTTTGGCGTGGATGGCGATATCGTCTTCCTTAGTAATCAGCTGGTTCAGGTCCATCTCGTGCAACTCGTCGATATCGGTATGATTGGTGCGCATGTCACCTTGTGCTCGATAGTAGTCGATCAGCGTTGTGCGCGCTGCTGTGTAGAGCCACGCTGTGACATTGGCGATGGAGCGGCCGGAAACATCGGTGACCAGCGCCTTCACAAAAATGTCCTGCACCAAATCATCAGCTATCGTGGCGTCGCTGACTCGGCGCCGCAGAAAGCTGCGCAAGTTCTGATACAGATTCGCGTAGGCGATTCCGAGATCATTCGTCACACTTGCGGCAAGCTTTCCACCCATTTTTGTTTTCCTTATTCAGCCAGGTTTATGCGCAGCAGGCTTTGCCATCCTTGCTGGTAACACCAACATTGGCAGTGCTATTTGTTTGTGGCACACAACAATTGCCCGCAGCCTTCTGTTCAGCATTTACCTGTACAGGGATGCAGCAAGCGCTGTCAGCGGGCGCATGATCATCGCCAAATTCTTTTGCATCACCCATGGTGTAGTAATGTTCCCATGCCAAGCCTTGCGGATCAAGCGTCCAATGCTTTTCGCTCTTGGCATAACAGCAGGTCGCATTGGCTTGATCAATACTCTGTCCATCTGACGCCGCATCGGCCATCAAGCGCAAGGCGGCCAATTCCTCGTTAGAGTCAACTTGCATGCCAAAGTGATTGAGTCCCACAGCATGGCCACGTTGCGAAATTGCGAAGTTGATCCGTGGATCTTCTAACATCCATTTTGCATAATCCGCCTGTTGCTTGCTTGGCGCTTGTCCAAAGAGCTTGGTGTAGAAGTCGATGTTCTTAGCCAAGTCGTCGACTGAGACGTGTACGTGAAAGCGTTTCATTATCATTCTCCTATTGAAATGCGTCGCGTTTTTGCGATGTACTGGTATAGACGCAGGAGTTTGAAAAAGGTCGCAAACTTTTAAAGCTAAAACTAAAAATAGCCAACCAATTCTAACTTTTCTAGTAACTTTAATTTCATCGCATTTCCAGTAAAACTTACTTCTTGTTTTGCGTTTGTAGTTGCTTGGAAAATTCAGCAAAAGCAAGCGGGCTTTCGGCGAGCACGGTTTCCAGCAGATCACTCGATTTTTCAACTAAAGATCGAACCCTTTGGTCCTGCATTTTGCATGTGTCGAGCCAGCTTTGTTTGGCTTTTTCTGGTGCCGGAATCGCACCGGCTTGTTCGAGCAAACGACGCGTTTTACGATAAGGATTTTCCGGGGATTGAATATAGTAGGGCTGGATGACGAATAAAGGTACCCATGTGAATGGATCTTTGAATACCTGAGGATTGCAAACCCACATCGATTGCCGAAATGCCCAAGTCGCATGTAACCATGCTGAAAATCCTTGTGGATTCGTATCATTAATGCCAGCTCTGACTTGTTCAGACTTCAGTAACTCGGCGACGATTTCAGCGTATCCATTGATCGCAGCGGCCATTAACGGGGTCTGGCCAGACGAAGTTTTCTCTTGAAGTCCGGTCGCTTCGCCCTGCGCAAGATATGCGCGTATCTCTAATACGGCCTTGTGTTCGGCGGCAAGATAGTCTTCTAATTTGCCCGATGTTTCACCAATGGTGTACATCTGTTGGCGAAGATTGCTAATCACTTTATTCGGTTTTGCCGGGCTGTCTGCGGCGATGGCTTCAGTGCCGATGGCTACAGTTCCAATAAGCGCAAACACGAGCACGAAGAGTTTGAGTGGATGGCGCATGGGAAGAGAGGGAAACGTGAACGAGAGAGTAATGACAAGGAAGCGGTGGGCTGCCAGCAAGACTAAGAGATGCACGGACAGCATCAGCGCTTACTGCTTTTCGTCTTGCTGCTTTTCGTACCGCTATTTTAAAGCTCAGTTTTAATCCTGGTGGTGATCGAGAACCTTAGTAAGCCCTATCGATTGCGATCCAAGAAATTCATTATGAGTACTCGGATACAGTCCATCGTCTTCGTATGCGAAATCCTCTTTCTTTTTGCGCCAAATGCGCAGCCATAAGAGCATCACTAAGCCCGCCACACCTGCGCCGATCGACCAGTAAAAATAGCCGCGATCAAACAGAGAGTAATAGGGAAGATACGCAAACATCTGCCCAAACAGCAGTACAGCGAGCGCAAACAAGATTTTCATCAAGATGTCTTTCGAGATCAATTCAAAAATTTTTGAGAAATCAAACATTCAGGATTTCTACATCTTCGGACAGTCTGCCTCGTTGTTCGAACAGATGCAAGAGTTCAGCTGCTTGGCGTTTGAGTTGTTGCCATTCGGAGGTGGTGCGAATGACTTCGAACGGCGGCATCGAATTGGGTGTGGATTGACAGTATTGTTCCCAGAGAGCGTGAAACGCCTTGAGTTGAGTTTGCTCTTCCTCAGTGAAAACGGGCTCAACGAAAAGAGGGAAACGGTGATGATCAACAAAATCCTCCCATTGATTGATGACTTCATCGGGACCGAGATATGCCCAATCCTCATCGCAGCAATAAATGGAAAGGACTTCCATGATGCGATTACGCAGTCGTTGTGCGAGAAGTTGGTCTGAGATGCGGTCTGAGATGCGGTCTGAGTTGCGGTCTGAGTTGCGGTCTGAGTTGCGGTTTGTCATTTGATTCGATTTCATTCCTTGCGATTTCTGAGCCTTCAACCTTCTTTGAAGGTCGCCACAACAAGCGATTGAGTACCGCCAGAAAAAAGAAGGAGGCACTTGCCTCCTTCGTTCTAACCTAGATTACTCATCCTTCAAGATTCCCAATAATTCAGCCAGAACTTTCTTGTGGCAATGCATATTGAGTCATGTTGCCCTTTTCATAGTGCTTGTTGGAGGGATTTCTGCATTTCGTTTAAGATCGTCTCTATTCCAGAGCTGAAAACTTTTATGTACTCGCTCGAAGGAAGATCTCCTCCCAACGGTGCAGCATAGGTTTCAGTATATCCACCAACAGAAAATGAACGGTCGAAGGCAAGTTTTTTGTCGACGAACATGAGAGCTCGTATTGTGATTTGAGGTCTGAATGTGTAATACCACCCTTTGACAAATCCGTATTCGACGACATGAAACTCAACAAGTCCAACACCGCCATTTTTGTTGCTGGAGAGTCTGTTTGAAAAGTCAGCGAACTTTTCCTTTGAAATTGAGATTAGCAAATCCTTGAAGTTAACCCCTTTGTATTCCAGGGTTTTTTCTAGGATATTTGCGCCCCGGCCTATTGCCTCAGGATTATGTTTGCCAAAAACTAGCGCCCCACCGACAGTAGGACTTTTCGGCATTTCAACATTCTCACTAATTTGAATTGATGAAATGGTTCTAAGTACGGACTTATCTTGAAAACTTGTTGCGCAACCTTGAGTCATTAAAATTAGGGCAAAAACTACTATAACTCTGACTAAGAACGAAAATTTTATTATATTCATGACTTTTTTTCTGGTGTATTAATGTGAGTTGGTGAAATCTGTCGGGGTGTGAATGCTTATGCTTATTTACTCGTCCCCCAAGCTCGCTAACAACTCAGCTTGATGCTCGGCCACCAAGGCGGTAGTCAGCTCGTTCAAGTCGCCGTCCATGATGAAGTCGAGTTTGTACAAGGTGAGGTTAATGCGGTGATCGGTCATGCGTCCTTGTGGGAAGTTATAAGTACGAATCCTTTCGCTGCGATCACCAGAACCAACCAAACTTTTACGCGTGGCCGCTTCTTTGGCTTGCTTCTCGCGCAGTTGGCCGTCCATGATACGGGTCGCCAAAACGCGCATCGCCTGTGCCTTGTTTTGGTGTTGGCTGCGACCATCTTGGCATTCAACCACGATACCAGTCGGGATGTGCGTGATACGCACGGCGGAATCGGTTTTGTTAATGTGCTGACCACCAGCGCCCGAAGCACGGAAAGTGTCGATGCGCAGATCCGCATTGTTGATGACGACGTCGGTCAGTTCATCGGCTTCAGGCATCACCGCGACGGTACATGCCGAGGTATGAATACGACCTTGCGCTTCCGTCTCCGGCACGCGTTGTACACGATGTCCACCGGATTCGAATTTCAATTTTGAGTAGGCGCCGAAACCTGCGAGACGCACGATGACCTCTTTGTAACCGCCTAACTCCGATGGCGATTCAGACATGATCTCGACTTGCCAGCGATTGCGCTCGGCATAGCGGGTGTACATCCGCAACAAATCGCCGGCAAACAAAGCCGCCTCATCACCACCAGTACCGGCACGGATCTCGAGCAAAATATTGCGTTCGTCGTTAGGATCTTTCGGCAACAACATGGTTTGCAGTTCGCGCTGCAATTCTTCGATGCGTTGCTTGCCCGCTTGAATTTCTTCCTGGGCAAACTCTTTCATATCGGGATCATTGAGCATCTCTTGCGCTTCAAGGATATCGCTTTGTGCTTGTCGATAATTATTGTAGAGCGCAACCAATGGCTCGAGCTCAGCATGTTCGCGATTCAATTTACGATAGGCGTCCATATCGTTGGTCGCGCCTTCTTGTACCAAGAGTTGGCCAACTTCGACTAAGCGTTCGGAGAGTTGGTCCAATTTGTGGAGCATGGATGGTTTCATGATGTGTTCTTTAATTTTTTAAAACCTCTCAACACAGAGACTCAGAGACACAGAGGAAAAGCGGAGGAAAAACAAAAAATGCCTGAGGTTTCTCGGCGTATTTTTTGCCTCACTTTAGCGCTGTATGGAGAGGTTTTGTTTGATTTGGAAAAACAATGTATGCGTGAAAGTAGGCTAGCTAGCCCAGCTAACGCTTGGTGCGGAAAAGTTGTGGCAAGAGGCGCACTAATTGCGCACGATCTTCACCTTGCGCTTGGTGCAGGGCTTGTTGTGGGCCATGCAAAAACTTGGCGGTGATGCCTTTGGAGAGTGCTTCCAAGACTTGTTCGATATCCTCACCACGCGCCAGCATCTTGCGTGCACGATCTAACTCGTGTTGGCGCAGGATTTCACTGCTTTCATGGAGATCTTGAATCAGCGGCACCACGTGGCGGCCATCAATCCAATGCATGAAGGATTGCACACGTGTTTCGATAATCGCTTCGGCTTGCGCCACTGCTGCATGACGATTTTCTAGACCGCTTTGCACCACGCTGGCGAGGTCGTCGACTGTGTAGAGGAAGACGTCATCAAGTTTGGCGACTTCTTTTTCGATATCGCGTGGTACGGCAAGGTCGACCATGAACATCGGGCGATGGCGACGCGCTTTGATGGCGCGCTCCACTAAACCAAGACCGAGGATAGGCAGGGTCGAGGCGGTACAACTGACCACGATATCAAACTCATGCAAACAATTCGGTACGTCGGCCAAGCGAATCGCACGACCCGAGAAACGACTCGCCAAATTCTCGCCGCGCTCTAGAGTACGGTTCGCAATCGTGATGCGTTTCGGATTCTGTGCGGCGAAGTGCGTCGCACACAATTCAATCATTTCACCAGCACCGATAAACAGTACGGATTGGTCTGCAATTTTGTCGAAAATGCGTTGCGATAAGCGTACCGCTGCCGCTGCCATGGAGACGCTGTGCGCACCAATTTCCGTGGTGCTGCGTACCTCTTTGGCAACCGCGAAAGTGCGTTGAAAGAGTTGATGCAAATAGGTGCCAAGGCCGCCAGCTTCGTCGGCTTGGCGCACCGCATCTTTCATTTGCCCCAAAATCTGTGGTTCGCCCAAGACCATGGAGTCGAGGCCAGAGGCGACTCGGAAAGCGTGACGTACCGCATTGTCTTGTGGCAGCGTGTAGAGGTGAGGGCGTAATTCGCCGTAGGGCAAACGATGAAAATCGGCGAGAAATTGCGCGGTGGTGTCGATAGGATTTGCCACATCGGCCACCGCATACAATTCAGTGCGATTGCAAGTCGATAAGACTGCCGTCTCAGACGCTTGCTGTGAACCATTGCGCACAAACCAGTCGCGCGCACCCACCACCGCCTGAGAAATTTGCTCAGGTGTGAAAGCGACCTTTTCACGCAAGGATAAAGGCGCGGTCGTGTGATTGAGGCCGACGGCTAGTAGTTGCATAATGATTCAGAGGTGAAGGCCGTCATTATACCGCGAGCGCGGCAGGCTTACATCGATGCGTGGGGAAACTTGCGAAAAATCAAGGCCTTTTATGCAATTTTTGCCATGAAATGGGTACTTGATGGTACCTAAGCGCACCTAATTGCACCGAAGCGCACTTAGGCGAACTTCGTTGAACTTAAAACTGATTCATCGGTACTTCAATAGTAAAACTTGTTCCTTGTCCCGGTACGCTATGAAAACGGATATTAGCGTGATGGCGATCGATGACGGTCTTAACAAAAACCATACCGAGCCCGACACCATCATTCTTAATTTGGTCTGCCCCTTTGCCAAAGCTCAGGCGTTGAAAGCGCTGGAATAAGCGACTCTGATCAGCGCGGGCAATTCCATAACCTTGATCCTGAATGGTGCAGATCACGTAGTCACTCAAGCTGCGGGTGACGGCTTGTAAGCTGCAGCTAATGGTGGTGTCGCTTGGACTATATTTGATCGCATTCGAAAGCAAATTGGTGAGCGCACGCGTCATTAAACTGCGATCGACGCGGACCGGATATTCACCCTCTGGAATGTCGGTCTTGATCGTAATGCGTTTATTGTGTGCCAAACTCCACATTTCTTCGGTGGCGTCGAGTAGTAGATCTTGGAAATCATGTTCGAGAAAACGATATTCACTCGACTCAGCGTGGGCCAGATGTACGAAACTATCGGCCAAAGCTAATGTGGTATTCGAAGACTTCTCAATACGCTTTAGGAATTCTTGATGATCTATCGCCGTTTCGGGATTCTTCTGCATTTCAATTAAGGCCAAGATGGACGCCTGAGGTGCGCGCATATCATGCGAGATGAAGTGCAGCATCTCATCGCGGCGACGTTCGGCTTGGCGGATCTCGGAGATATCAATGATGCTGATAATCCAACCAATCAAGACTTTTTCACTGGTGTAGCACGGTGCGCTTTTAATGATGAGGTCGCGTCCCTTGGGGTCTTCAACTTCGACACCCTTACTTAATAGTTCTGTTTGATCCAAATCGAGGATATGCCACCAACTAAATTTTTGTGGTTGCACGATGTATTCAGTGTGTGGCTGACTCATGTTCGAGAACAGATACGGCACCAAAGTGTCAATCACATGTGGCATGCCGATACTGTTGAAGTAGGCTGCAGCCGCAGGATTACCGAGCACGACATTTCCATCAACGGTCGTTACGAGAGTCGCATCAGGTAAGCTATACAAACTATCAGTGACAAATTGACGCAAGTCACGCACACGTTGAGCGGCGCTTTGCATCGCGCGAATATGGCGATCGAGCTTATCTTGTATTTCGTTTTTGGCGATGGTGAGATGGCGATCTTTGATCGTCATATCTGGGTTGAGTTCTGGTAGAAGATGCGGTTCTTGGTCGAGTCGAATAAATTCTTGCCCGAGAAAATCGATGGCCGTTTCCAAACGTCGCCAACTCCATAGAGGGTAGCTAAGCACTAAGACCACCACTGTCGAGGCAGGTGGCAACCACAAACCAAAGCGCAGCAACACTACGCTGGTGATCAAGCTTAAAACAACCATGCTCGCACCAATGATCAGTGCTACCCGAGGCGAGAACAGTACAAAGCTGAACAAACTTAAACAAAGGACGGCGCTACTAACGAGCCACAGTTGCCAGGCTGGTGCCTGCAGAATACTGCGGTGGTCGAGCAAGCTGGCTAAGATGTTGGCATTGACTTCCACCCCAGCAAGCAAACCTTGATTCGATGTGACAGGTGTGGGAAAAGCATCCGCCATGCCTTGCGCAGTAGCACCGATTAAGACATATTTATTTTGAAAAACTTGTGCAGACACTTCTCCTTTGAGTACCGCCACATAGGGAATCGATTTGAAATGACCACTGCCGCCATAGTAAGGAATCAGGAAGCGCCAATCGCGATGCCAGATGCCGGGATCAGTACTAAACGCACCGCTGAAATGATCGACACTCACTGGTGCCGCGTCGTTTGCTGACTGGATGGATTTGTCGGCTTGCGTCGTGCGTCCGACTTTGTATAACTCTAAAACAAAGTGTGACCACCATTGTCCTTGGGTACCTTCACGTAAGAAAACGCTACGAGCGACACCATCATCATCAAGTTCAATATGGTTGTGGCCGACTGCGCGACTGGCATTGGCAAAGAGTGGTAAAGGTAATTCGGCTTGCAGACCTCGCCCAGCTTCTAATGAAGTCATCGGCAAGACGACCTTGCCCGAGGCCTTGAGCGCATTGGCGAAGGCCTCATCACTACTAGAAGAAATGATGCCGTTGGAATTACCAGGCTGAGCCTCCGTAAACACCACATCAAAACCAATTGCTTTAGGCTTAGCAGCTTGCAGTCGTTCTAGCAATTGCGCGTGAATTTGTCGGTTCCATGGCCATTTGCCAATTTCTTTAAGACTATAGTCGTCGATCGCGACGATGACGATGTCATCATGGGCGCGATGGGTTTGCACTTGCAAGAGTTTGTCGTAAAGGCTTTGATCGAAGCGCTTCAGACTATTACTGTAAATCAGGAACGCGTTGATCAGGATCAGTATGATCGCCAGCATCAGGCAGTCGCGCAGGCCTAGACGTAGATGAGGGACTGCTGTGGTCTGGTGTGCGACTGCTTTCGCTTTGCTGGCGTCATTCATGAGACTGTACCAACTACTTCACGCTTGGTGTTACGCTACCAGAACTCGATTGCAGAGCATCGCCTGTACCGGTGGTCCAACGGAGGCCGATTTCAAATTTTTGCGGTTCGGAAAAGGCGCCGATGAAGCGATCCGCATCGGTGGCGCGCACGCGAATATAGTAAAAACCCGATTCTGGACGTGGCATCAATGCTTTGGCTTGGTTGACCTCTTGATTGAAGAGGATCTTTTTGAATTCTACATCGCTGGCCACTTGCACGAGGAAGCGCTGACCAGATTCGGACGGCCACGTAAATTCAAGCGTATTGCTTCCTTTGTCAACGAAAGGATGTACAGTTTGCCCTGCTAAGACGCGAAAACTCTGCGGGCCCGAATATGGTCCTTGATCGACTTGTTTGCCACTCGGCGATTCATTCTCCATCACTGTCGCCACGCGCCAGTAATAGTCGCCAAGGCTGATTGCATCGGTCTTCCAATTGTTCGTCGCAATCTGGTCCTGATCTAACACCAATTGTTGGAATGCAGCATCCTTGGCGACTTGCAGATGATAGCTGCGTGCATTGGGAATTGAGGTCCATTTAAATTCGACAGTCTTAATGCGAATCTTATGCTTGGGCGCTAATGGAAATGGTGGGGCAGGCGTTGCTTTTACCTTGAAAGGAAAGATGCTTGGCATTCCTTCTAAGCGATGGGTATCGATGGCGGTCACGCGCAAAAAGTATTGTCCATCAGCGATTTCTGGGAATTGAAACTGCTGATTCTGTGCCATGCTTTCGGCGACCACGTCGAGTGCTTGTGCGTCGCGCGTAATTTGTGCGCGGTAGTCGACGCCATTCTCGACAGCCTCTACCTTGAACTCTGGACGCACTTGCGCTTGCAATTGGTAACCGTCAACGAGTCTCGGGGGCGCCAGCAATTTGATTGGCTGCCCTACACCAGAGGAAGAGACGATATTACCCTGTCCAGCTGGTAGTACTAAGGCGTTTGGTTTTTCGACTTGACCCACTGCGACGCCACCTTCGAGGACTTCGTTGGCGATACCGGTCTCATTGACTCCAACGCGGAAGTGGGTCCCTCGCACTCCAGCGATCGCCAGTTTAGAACGGACTTCGAAACGTCCTTTGTTTGCTTCGAGTTTGCTGACCTGCGATTCGACGCGACCATCGAGTAGTTTGATTTCGGTACGAGGACTTTTCGTGAATTTGGTGACGCGAATTTTCGCCAGCAAAGCTTGGCTGTTGGAAGGAATCGATACGCGTGATTCATCGACGAGTGCGAGTGTCACAAAGCCATTTTTGCCGGTATTGATTTGCGATCCCTCCGCCAAAATGCTGCCCACCGCAAGCACCTCTTCTTTGCCGTTCTTAGCGATTACACTGACGGTGCCGGCGAGAGCTGCGACACGTGCTGGCGCTGGTTCTTCGGTGAGTAATTCGGCAGGAATAATCACCGCAGATCCAATCGGGATAGCGCGTTCGTTACTGATGTTATTGCGTTTGCCTATCGCTTCCCAGTGGGCCGTTTTGTCAGTGAATTGTTTGGCGAGCGACATCAAGGTGTCCCGCTCTTGGGCGTAATACACCAAATCGCCTGCGACAATTTCAGTGCTGCCTGGCTTTCCTTTGGACTTGACAGTTTGCGCGTGGCTGAAAGAGTTAAAGGCGCCAAGTCCGAGGCATAAGATGATGCAGAGGCTGATGAGATTCAGCTTATGGAAAATCGCTAGGAAACGAAACGAGTGTGGCCCTGTGTGTTTCAAACCAGGGCTGGTCGGTGTCAATGGGTACATAAAATCTCCACTCGGCGCGCACACCTGGAGAGATTGCGCCTGTGTTTGTGAACGACAAGTCGATGTCAAAAATTAGTCTTTACCGATCTGCTCTAAACGGTAGCCGTAAGAATAAACGGGAGCGAGGCGGTATCCGTTTTCAGGACGCAGGTCGAGTTTGCTGCGCACTCGGGAAATGTGCGTATCCATCGTACGTGAAGGTACTTCGATATCGCGCGACCAGACTGCTTCGAGAATATACGCACGGGAGAGCGGGCGGCTAAGATTTTGGAAAAGCAAAAGTGCGAGGTCGAACTCTTTTTGTGTGAGTTCGATTTCTTCTCCATTGAGTTTGGCGCGACTAGCCCGTACATCGAATTCGTAGGGGCCGAAGTTAACGATTTCACTCGCGGTTTGAGTTGGATAAGCGCGGCGCAGGAGAGCTTGCACTCGCGCCACCAACTCAGCGCGGCGGATAGGCTTGATCATGTAATCATCGGCGCCCGCTGCGAGTCCGGCCACGATATCATCTTCACCGGAACGACTCGTCATGAATAAGACAGGAAGCGTTGCGGACAGTTTTTCACGAACCCACTTCAGAATTTCTGTGCCGTTAAGGTCGGGTACATGCCAATCAAGAATCAAAAGGTCGAAGCTCTCTCGATGCAACTGATGCATCATTGCCTTACCACTCGAAAAAGTATGGCAGACATGACCTGCACTGGTCAGTGTTGCGGCAGTCAGGTCTAGCAAATTTTGGTCGTCATCAAGGATGGCAATTCGCATAAATTCTCAATCGTAAGTGTTGCTAAGATCGTTCTTTTCGTTATTGCGTGTAGCCTTCAAAGAAAGGCCACGCAAGATGCTGAATCACGGCTACATTTTTACTACGTATTTCATGCACCGTTTATGGGTGCTGAGATGCTGCAGAGAAGATGCTGAGGGAGGCAAAAAAATGGTCGACCTCGAAGTTTTTTCTTCTTCAGTTTTCAAAATTTCTGTGTCCCTCGGCATTGGTTCTAAATTCAAGTACGTGAGTCAACGTCTGGCAAAATGACATTCACATCGAGCACTTCAAGGTTACCTTGCTTGTCGAGCGAAACCTTGATGTCATCTGGATTGACTTTCGTGTATTTCGAGATTACAGCAATCAACTCTTGACGCAGCGCAGGAAGGAAATCATTGCCCTCGCGACCGCCATTGCGCTCACTTTCGATGATGATACGCAGACGTTCTTTCGCAGTGCTGGCGCTCTTCGGCTTATTGTTAAATAAAAATGAGAGCAAATCCATCTCACTTACCTCCAAAAATACGTTGCAGCAAACCTGGCTTTTCGTAGTTGATAAAGCGGAGCGGTGGCTCTTCACCTAAGAAACGAGCGACGACATCAGTATAGGCATCCGAAACATCGCTGCCTTTGATGTGGATCGCTGGGTTACCTTGATTGGATGCATGCAAGACTGCTTCTGATTCAGGAATCACGCCAATCAAAGGAATCCGCAAGATTTCTTGAACGTCAGTATAGGACAACATTTCACCGGCTTCGACGCGTTTTGGCGAGTAACGTGTGATCAAGAGATGCTCTTTCACTGGCTCTCCACCTTGCTGAGCACGTTTTGATTTTGCTTGAATGATGCCCAAAATGCGATCGGAGTCACGGACCGATGAAACCTCTGGATTCGTGACGACGATGGCTTCGTCAGCGAAGGTTAAAGCCATCACCGCACCGCGTTCGATACCCGCAGGTGAATCGCAGACGATGTATTCAAAGCCCATTGCGATCAAATCGTCGAGTACTTTTTCGACACCTTCTTCGGTCAATGCATCTTTATCGCGTGTTTGTGAGGCTGGCAAAATGAAGAGATTTTCACAGTGCTTATCTTTGATTAAGGCTTGGTTCAGGGTCGCTTCACCACTGATGACATTTACCAAATCATAGACCACGCGGCGTTCACAACCCATGATCAAGTCGAGATTGCGCAAACCGACGTCGAAATCGAGCACTGCTGTTTTGTGGCCACGTAAGGCCAAGCCAGTCGCGAAACTTGCACTAGAGGTCGTTTTGCCGACGCCACCTTTACCAGATGTCACAACGATGATTCTTGCCACAGAGTACTCCTTTAAAAAATCTTGAGGCGTTTCAAAGTGCGCGCTCAAGAGCATTATTTACACATAATTTGTTATTGAGTTTGAGTGTTGAACTGCTCAAATGCTCAAATTGTCGATGTTTTTCGAAGCCTTTAGGAGTTCGTTTTCATCGACGTCATTTCAATACTATCTCCAACCAGCTTGATTTGAACGGGCTGATTGGCTTTGAATTCTGGAAAGCCATTATCGAAGGTTCGATAAATTCCGGCGATCGAGACCAGTTCTGCTTCCATCGCTGCCGCGAAGATACGCGCTTCAGTGTTACCACGTGCACCAGCCAAAGCACGCCCACGCAGCGGTGCGTAGATGTGAATGCTGCCATCCGCGATGACTTCTGCACCATTGTTCACTGAAGCTGTAACGATCAAATCGCAACCCCGCGCATATACGCGTTGTCCGGCACGCACCGGAGTATCGATAATCATCGCAGGGATGTGAGTTGGCATTGCGGCGACGGGTTCAGCCACAACCGCTGCGGGCGCTGGTGCAACCGCGGGTGCAACGGGTGCAGGTGGTGCTGCAGGCGCTTCGTGAGGAACTTCTGGACGTGCCTTGCTGACGACGTCGATCGTCAAACCATGCGCACGAATCGCTGCATGCTCATCTTCACGCGCATTGCGAACAGCGACCACGTTTAAACCAAAAGAACGGAACAAAGACAGAAGCGCTGGCCAATCCATGGTTTCGGCTTGCACCGCCTCTAAATCGAGGATAGCGAATTCGTCGTCAAAGAAATCTGGCGCGCCTCCAGTCATGTCCTTGAGAGCTTGCTCGAGCTTTGTAAGAGCGCATTCATTAAGACTTACAGCGACTGCCACGACCGTGGATATTTTTATTTCTATTGGTTTGCGTGTCAGACTATTTTGCATAAAAAGCGATTCAGTAACAGGATCATCGAGGATCAATTGGGGTAAAAAAGTATTTTCTTCATCAGCATCGAGACGCAAGAAGTGCTGTCAAATTTGCTGATTTAGTACAAGCCTACATCGTACCAATTGATGCGACAGTTAGCAAAAGAGGATTGAGTCCAAACGCGGATTTTCGCGGTTTTTCAGGATAAACGGCGCAAACTGTTGCGATCTATCGCATAGAGTGGGAATCGAGTAAAGCGAAACAGGCGGTGATAAGTCCACTTAATTTCCACGTGGAAAATATTTGTGCGTTAGGAGTACGGTTCTCAGCCCTTCAGCGAAATCGGTTTGTAGTCCAGTTTGACTTCGCTGTCGCTGGCACGACGTCCAGCGGTCTGGCGACGCCCCTGCGTTTTGCGCGTGTTCAAAAACGTCGCTTGCTGTTTTTCGCGACGGTCGTTACCACGACGATCGGGTGTCTTGCGTCGTTCTACGAAGCTATCCGCGCTCGCAGCGTTGTTGGTGGCGCTCGTCACCTTCGATTGTTGGATGCCATTTGCCGTACGCGAGCCGAGTGCTCCCGTATTGGGCTGCTGGTAATCAAAGATGCGAAAAATTTGTAATGGACTCATGGCCTTGCAAAGTAAAATCTGACCAAGCGATTACGACAGGATTGTCCTTAACTTTATGCTTCTTTGCGGCAACTTCGCTAAATTCTTCTTAAAATCCTTTAAAACTTTTTCATGGGAAATGAATCCGATGCTACACGGAAATATTTTGATGTGGACGGCTGGGGCGGCAATCTCCTGTTGAGAAATTACTTAGAAATTTTGTCCCACTTGTTCGTCGGTTGCGCGGCGACCAAAACTTCGACGACGGCCATTGTTCGTTCGCGTATCCAAATATGGATGGCAATTGACTTTGCGACGTTCGGCGATGCGGCGATCAGGCGTCTTACGTCGTTCGACGAATACCGGCGGTTTTTCTGGAGTTGCCGCTGCAGTGCTATTTGACGAACTCACGACACTCTGTTTGGCGTGACCAGAGAAGAGAGTGAAGAGTTGAGAGATACGAGGCATTACCATCGTCGTCACCTTTGGGAATACGAGAGCTGTGAAGAAAGATGTTCTGTGTGTTTGCAGAAATCGTGCCAGCTAAGAATTTCCCTAATTCGGCGTAAAAAGTGCTTCACTTGAGCACTTAACATGTAAATTTACAGACAATTTTTCGTGTAACGCAGAGGCGTAATAACAAAAAAGCGAGTAGTTTTAGCTACTCGCTTTTCGTCTATCTTCGATGGGCCAGAAAAACTAGATTTTTTGCCTTGCTTTTTATTTCAGAGGCTCTGGCTATGCTGATCGTGGGCTCTTGGTGATCTGTTTTAGTGATCAGTTTCAACGCCGTGTGCTTGTTGGTCCGCATGGTAACTGGAGCGAACCATCGCGCCGACTGCAGCGTGTTTAAAGCCCATCTCGTAGGCTTCTTCCTCGAACATTTTGAAAACGTCAGGATGGACATAGCGGCGCACTGGGAGGTGATGACCACTCGGTGCAAGATATTGGCCGATGGTCAGCATATCGACATTGTGAGCGCGCATGTCACGCATGACTTGCAAGATTTCCTCATCGGTTTCGCCGAGACCAACCATGATGCCAGATTTGGTCGGCACGTCTGGATGTTGTTCTTTGAAGCGCTTCAACAGATTGAGTGAATATTCGTAGTCAGAGCCAGGGCGTGCTTCTTTGTACAGACGCGGTGCGGTTTCCAAATTATGATTCATGACATCGGGTGGCGCCATATTCAGAATTTCCAAGGCACGATCCATGCGACCACGGAAATCAGGCGTCAAGATTTCAATGCGTGTGCTTGGTGATAATTCACGAATCTTACGAATACATTCGGCAAAGTGCGCTGCGCCACCGTCGCGCAAATCATCACGATCAACTGAAGTAATCACGACATAACTGAGTCGTAGTTCGGCGATGGTTTTCGCCAAGTTCAGCGGTTCGTTTTCGTCAAGAGGATCAGGGCGACCATGACCAACATCGCAGAATGGGCAACGGCGGGTGCACTTGTCACCCATGATCATGAAGGTCGCGGTGCCTTTGCCGAAGCACTCGCCGATATTCGGGCAGGTTGCCTCTTCACAAACCGTCACCAAATTATTCGAACGCAGGATATTTTTAATTTCGTAAAAGCGTGTGGTTGGCGAACCCGCTTTGACGCGAATCCAATCTGGTTTTGGCAAACGTTCAGCAGGTACGATCTTGATTGGAATGCGAGAAGTTTTACTCGCACCTTTTTGTTTCTCTGTTGGATCGTAGTTGCTGTTGTCAGCGGTGTTGGTGATGTCGTTCGTCATGATGGATTACAAATTTGTGCTAGATGTTAGGGATGTCACGCTAAATAATTCACTTAATCGCCGCGCTAAATTTTGCTGTACTTCGGCCAAGCTTGCGGTGACCCCTTGGCTTAACATATCGACGGTTAATAGACCTTGATAACCGCAGGGATTGATCCACGAAAATGGTGCCAGATCCATCGTCACGTTTAATGAGACACCGTGGTAGGTACAGCCATTCGCTCTGACTTTCAGGCCAAGTGCGGCAATTTTCGCACCTTCTTGTGGACCAGCCTCTAAGTAGATCCCAGGGGCGCCTTCGATACGTTTTCCAGCGATATTATACGCCTGTAGGGTGTCAATCACCGCTTGTTCGATCTTGTAGACGAATTCACGGGCGAATAATCGACCTTTGGTATGACGTCGACGTAAGTCAATCAGCAGGTAAATCACGACTTGGCCCGGACCATGATAAGTTACCTCGCCGCCACGATCAGTTTGGATCACTGGAATATCATGCGGCGCCAGTACGTGGGAACGGTCAGCGCCCAAGCCTAAGGTAAATACAGGCGGATGCTCGACGATCCACAGCTCGTCCGCTGTTTCAGCGTCGCGCGCATCAGTAAAGGCGCGCATCGCATCGAAGCTGCTTTGATAGTCTTCTTGACCGCGATAACGAATGAGGATGTCGGATTCCACTGTGTGCTTACTGAAGATTTTTAAACTGAAACTGTGTTGTTCTGGGTGGGCTTGATCGCTCATGCGCGACCAAGCACTGTTTAGCCAAGCCGTTTTACCGTCACCCGTTGAATATAAAACTGACCGTCTATGACCTTGCGAAAAGGAATGCCATCGACGATAAATCCAGGGCCTCCATGTCGAATCCACTGCTGCGCTAGTGCATCAAAATCTTTCACGTCGAGGCCCAACATATTCGACATAATCACAAAGCGTGCCTCGGGTTTTTGCCGCACTACGATCGCCTGTAGTTTTTCCGTGATCTGAGAATTCATAAAGTCTTTAAGCAAAACACGAAGAAGTCATCGTCCGTCATTTTATACCGATGGTAAGGCTCGCCATTGTCCACGATCTTGTACGACTTGAGTCCATCATTCTACGCAAAACTGTTTTGTTTGACGTTGATCTAGATGAAGTCTCGGTTGCTCAATGATTGACTGTTCTATGCACGATCTTTCGCTGAGCCTAAAGCATCAATAGGGAGTGGAGCCGTAGTCTTATAAGACCATTTTTACCATAGGATGAGACGATAAATCGCGATAGAGGTTATCGAGCTGTTCTCTATGAATGGCGCGTATCGTCACCGTCAAAGCCAAGTAATTGCCTTTGCTGGAAGGGCGCATTTCCATTTTTCCTGCATGGAACGTGGGGTCGTGAATCATGACGACCTCTACAATAGTTTGGGCAAAAGCCTCTTGCATGATACCCATTACTTTGATGGGAAAGTCGCAGGGATATTCAATCAGGCTTTCTTCTGGAGAAATTGGACGCATAGTTCTGTTCTTTAAAATCGGGCTTCAATGTGTGCAGCTACTCAGCCCCTAATCGAAGTGTTGACGCCTTTAGTTCAGGCCATTCACCACGGTGCTTACCGTATCAAGAACCTTAGGTAAAGCGCGCATGTTGGGGCTTTATCGCACAACGCAGTATCGAGGAAGATCTGATCGCTGCATCGATTCGGTGATAAAGATAGGGCTGGAAGCGGGGGAAACAAGGCGATAGTTTAGCATTTTGCGCTCGTAAGCGCTTGATTTGATGGAGTTTGCAAGTCCTTGTTTGTGCAAATTGCAATTCAAATTAATACATTTCAAACTTTTCTTGCGAGATCGCTTTGGGGATCGCCGATTGTATGTATAGTTTGTCTAGAAGCCAACTCGTGCGGTGAACTTGTAAGCATGAGGAGTGCCGAAAAAAAAGCTTCGTCAGCGGGTGTCGCTGCGAAGCTTTTTTCTTTGAGTCGGTGTTCAGCGAAGGATGTTTAGCGCTTATCACTTAATGCAGTTTGCGCCAATGAATCACCCAGCGAGGTGCCGAATCCTTATTTAAACAAGAGTCGGATGGAATCCCAAGCGCGGCCGAAAATGCTGGCTTGGTTGACTTGTTCCAAGGCCACAATCGGAAACTCGGCAACCGGTTTGCCATCTAACATCATCTTCATGGTACCGATTTTTGCGTTCTTCTCGATGGGAGCAACTAATGGATCTTTGCGTTCGATCGCTGGTTTCAAACGCGCTGCGCTACCCTTGGGGAGCGTGACATACAAATCTTGTGTGAAGCCGATTTTCACTTTTCCTTGATTGCCTTTCCAAACTTCAGGACTATCGACTGCTTGATCTTTACCATACAGTTTGACAGTGTCGAAGTTCAAGAAGCCCCAGTTCAATAATTTCAAACTTTCTTGGGCACGGACTTGGTCGCTTTCGGTGCCAGTCACGACCGAAATTAAACGGCGTTGCCCTGAACCATTCGGGCGCAGTGCAGAAGCGATCAAGCAATATTTAGCCGACTCAGTGTGGCCTGTTTTCATGCCGTCGACAGTTGGGTCCAACCACAGCAAACGGTTGCGATTTGCTTGTGTGATCTTGTTGTAAGTAAAACTCTTGGTCGAGTAGTAGGTCTTATAAAATTCTGGATGATCAGCAATCAAGCGTGAGGCGAGTATGGCCAAATCACTGGCGGTGGAGAAGTTGTCTGGACTTGGCAAACCATGTGAATTGGCGTAACGAGTTGCTTTCATACCGATGCGCGCAGCTTCGCGATTCATTTGAACGACGAAAGCGTCTTCACTGCCAGCGACTGCTTCCGCTAAAGCAACCGATGCATCGTTACCCGATTGGACGATCAATCCATATAACAAATCATTGATGCTGACCGGTGTGGCTGGGTCAATAAACATTTTAGAACTGCTGGCATCGACTTTCCATGCGCGTGTGGAAACTGTCACTTGTTGCGCTAAATCGAGGCGCTTTTCTTTGAGTGCATTGAAGACCAAATAGGCCGTCATGATTTTTGTCAACGAAGCGGGCTCGATGCGGAGATCTGGATTGTCGGAATCGATCACCTGTCCACTAGTGGCATCGAGTAAGACCCAAGACTTAGCGGCAATGATAGGTTTAGGAAGGCTTTGTGCTTGTGCTGTGAGGCTGCTCAAAGCTAGCGTAGCGGTCGTGAAGGCGACTACGAGACTGGAGAGGAATTTTTTCATCGTGGGTAAAGCTGAGGTTAGAAATAAAAGGTTCGAAAGACGAATGATATTGCGAAATGACTTTGAACGACCATTTCAAAAGTGCGCAAATGGTGGCGCGCTATCAATTCCACAAGTCGCTGATGATTTTTTTAATGTGCGGTAATCGCTTATGGAAAAAGTGATCTGCGCCCGGAATCACGACCACAGGAATATCTTGCGGACGTAGCCATTCAAAAACCGCTTGCAGTGGAATCGTGTCATCCAATTCACCATGAATCAAGATGGTGTCGGCAGGAATGTCCGGCATGGGCCATTTGCCAGCGGCAGCACCAACTAATACTAGTCGTTCGACCGCTATTCCGGCTGCGCTCAGACGTTGGTTGAGGCGCGATTGCACATAGGTACCAAAAGAAAATCCACTGAGTACCAAAGGCAGGTTGGGATATTCTTGACGCATATGTTTGAGCAGCACCTCCATGTCATCCGTCTCGCCAATCCCGGCATCGTGCACACCCTCTGACTGACCGACGCCCCGGAAATTCATCCGCACCGTCACATATCCGAGACTGACAAAGGTACGCGCTAGGGTTTGCGCCACTTTGTTATCCATCGTTCCCCCAAATAAAGGGTGCGGATGCGCCACTAGGGCGAGCCCGCGTGCTTGGGGAAAAAGTTCAGCATCTGGCGAATTGACGGCACATTGCAATTGTCCAACGGGGCCGGGAATTAGGAAATTTTTGGTTTGAACATTCATAGTAAGCTTCAGGCAAGTTCGGTAAGGTCCTAAAGTATTGCTTTGGTTGGCAATCAGACTTTGAGACGCTCCACGATGCCACCACCGAGTAAGTCGACATCGATAATTTCGTCAATATCAGATTGGTCGACAAAGGTGTACCAAGTGCCTTGTGGGTAGACCACCAAGACAGGACCTTGGTCGCAACGGTCAAGACATCCGGCTTTATTGATACGAACTTTACCTTCGCCATTTTGATCGAGCTGTTTAATACGACGCTTGGCATGCTCCTGCGCAGCTTGCGCGCCTCGATCGGCGCAGCAGGGACGACCATCATCGCGTTCGTTCATACAGAAAAATACGTGCTTTTTATAGTAGAGGGAGTCAGACATGGCGATGATTTTCTTGAGATGTATATCAACGTTATTTACGTACAAAAATAGGTACACATGTGGACGATTTCAGAACAGACGAAGAAGCAAGGTAACAACCCAATTATGCTTTGTCTTCCTTCGGCGCTAACGTCAACTCATGCGAAACGCGCTATGATACAACGATTGAAGTGAGCCTGTGGCGCTGCCTAGTCGGGATACTGCATGAAATCATTGATAAAACTATCGATACTGTCTGAGGCTTGATGTGTCGAGACGAATGCTGTTTGAGTGTGTTGATTTTAAGACTTGTTTTGTTGATAAATGTAATACGCTTTAAAATTCGAGCGATGACATTAAACCAAAGATGTAAGGATAAAAAAGGGGGGGTATGGTTAAGCAAAAAAGTAGAGCATGGCAAATTCTGATTGGGGTATGCGTCCTATCGACTCTGCTCGCCTGCAAACGTCATTCCGAACCCGTGAAATTTGCGTCGGAAGCTGAAGCAACGGCCGCATCCGCAGCAAGCAAAGCGGCATCAGCCGAACAAGCGATAGTCAAGATTGCTGAACAATCCCGGCAAGCCATGGAAGATGCGAAGAAGATTGAAGAAGAGCTCAAACAGGCCGCTGAAAAACGCCAGAAAGCCTTAGATGCGCAGGAGAAGGCGATTGAGGAAGCTAAGTGAAACACTCACTGAAAGCGCTAGCTGAAGAATGCACTGCCAGAGGCGAGTTGAAGGGACGCATTGCGATTGCATACGTTGCATTCTAGAGCGCTGCGTTGCAGCCTTTGCCGTGTTTCAATTAAGCGCTGCTTTTCTTCTTCGTGGTTTTCGGTTTCTTGGGCGGAAAGAGATGTGCAGCGGCGCGAATCAGCGCGCCAAGTTGCTGTGGATTGTCGAGTTCATCGCTTAGCAAGAGGTAATTCTTCGCGCCCGGATAAGGCGGAGCCTCAAGCACATGTTCAAGCATGGCACGTAACTGTGGATGCGGCTTCAAATAAAATTGATTGTCACATAAGAAGGCAACTACCACCTCGTTGTGATACAGCGCGTACTCGCCAAACATTTTCTTGAAGCGCATATTCCCCAAGAACGCGGTTTGATCCATGACGAACTCTAGAAAACTAGTATCGGTTGCCATTGCTTTTCTCCTTTACTTGAGGAGGAAGGTGAGCGGCTCTGCAAGGCGCGCCCGCCATTCACGTTCATTGTGATCAGTCCCTGGGAAATAGCGCGTCTGCCAGTCCATACCTGAGCGATATCCTTTGGCGCGCATGATTTCATCGACTGCTTGTTGATGCGAGCCATACAGGGCATCTAAACCTTGATCGCCATGATCGAAGTAAATACGATGCTGGCCCGCTGTGGGTAAATGCTGGGTCAACCAATCGCGATAAGTCTGCGCCACACGGGCTAAGATTTCATGCTGCGGCGGTGTCGTGAGTTCAGGGTTGGTGGCGATGATCCAATGGATCGACAAACACGCGGCGCCACCAAAAGTTTGCGGATAGTTCGCCAGTGCATACAGCGAGATCAAGCCACCCATGCTGGAACCCATGAGGAATCGATGCGACGCGTCTCTTTTGGTTGGAAAGTGTTGATCGATATACGGCACGAGTTCTTCGGCAAGGAAGCGAATGTATGCGTCGGATTGCGGGCTGGTTTTCCCCGCACTTCCGGGGCGTGGTATGCGCGCTTGCAATTCGGGCGGGAGTGTTTCGATCGGCGCCTGCGGACCATATTCACGAGAGCGGTCTTGTTGACCATTCCAAATGGCGATCACGATGCAGTTTTGAATCGCTCCTTTGCGATGGAGTGCAACGATATGTTTGTCAACACCCCAAGCGCCATAGGCAAACGAGTCCGCTGGTTCAAAGAGATTTTGACCATCATGCATATACAGAGTGGCGTGGCTCTGCTTTTCGTCATAGTCCGGTGGCAACCAAATGCGCACTTTGCGTGGCTTTATCGATTGACTGGGAAACGCCTCAATATCGATGAAGCGCCCTCCCGTTTGAGCGTGGACCGAGGTGCTCAACAAGGGCGTGAGCAACGCAAGACTGGCGAGAGTACACCCTTGTTGCAAGAAATGACGTCGAGGGTTCATGAATTTTTCTCCGAAGTCTCAATCGACCCACTGTGATCGCTGGACGCTGTGGTGAAGCCTAACCATACCAAGCCTGCTAGCCCTGCGCAAAATGAGGCCAATAAGATCGCCATCTTCGATGCATTGATGAGCTCAGCTTGTCCATCGAAAGCTAAGTTGGTAATGAAGATCGACATCGTAAACCCAATACCGCCGAGCATGGCGGCACCAATCAAGTGACGCCATTGCAGTTCTGCAGGGAGGCGACAAATTTTTAAGGACACAGCAAGTAGACAGAATAGCGTGATGCCGAGCGGTTTCCCGAGCACCAAACCCGCCATGACGCCGATACTATTGACGCTATTGAGTTGGGCGGCCCAATCGGGCCCAATCACGATCGCCGTGTTGGCTAAGGCGAAGATCGGTAAGATCATGAAAGCAACGGGTTTATGAAGAGAGTGTTCAAGGCGGTGTGACGGTGAGCTGCTGTCTTCGTCTTTTGCTGAATAAGGAATGGCAAAGGCAAGCATCACGCCAGCAATGGTGGCATGCACGCCAGATAGCAACATGCAGACCCACATGGCTGCGCCGCCAATCAGGTAAGGACTCAGAGCCATGATCCGCAAGCGTCGATTCAGATAAATAAGGATCAGCCAAATCGACAATGCGCCGAGCAAGTAGTGCCAATGAAGTTGTTGGGTGTAGAACAGGGCAATGACGATAATGGCGCACAAATCATCGATTACCGCAAAGGCCACCACGAACACTTTTAACGCCGCCGGAATACGCGCACCGAGCAAGGCGAGTGCGCCAAGCGCAAAAGCGATATCGGTTGCCATCGGGATGCCTATCCCAGCTTGGCTGCTCGTCCCGTGATTGAAAGCAAAATGAATTCCGGCCGGGACGATGGTGCCACCGAGGGCGGCCACGATCGGTAACAAAGCATTCTTAAAATTCGACAATTCGCCGCTATACAATTCGCGTTCAAGCTCTAGCCCAATCAGCAGGAAGAAGATCGCCATGAGGCCATCGTTGATCCAAAGTTCAAGACTCAGACCGCCGAGTGAGACATGCCAACTCGCGAGGTATTGCGGTCCTAGGGCTGAATTCGCGATCACTAAAGAAACGGCGGTACAGAAAAGTAAGACGATGCCGGCACTCTTTTCTGATTGAACGAAACGCTCAAAGCTCAATGTGACTGCGCGCGCCAGATGGGTGGGCTTCATGGTGTTTTAATCTTTCAATGTTTGCGCGATTTGGGTAAAGGTTTGCCAAGATACCAGAGTGCGGCGAAGGGCCACATGATTGCCAAGAATTGCGCCGCGCCGTAGAAGTTCAACATTTTTCCTTGTGCCATGGTTTGCATGGTGCTCAAGAAATAGGGATTGCTTGGGATCAGATTGACCAGAATGAGGCTAATTAGCAAGAGCATTGCTGCCAATCCTTTTTGCGCAGGGATGGGCGCAAATGAAAAACCGTAAAGTATCAAAATACCGACCACCAAACCACCCTGTGCTCCGGGCGTGAGCCAGAGGAAGGCATTATCGGGACCAAACATCAGAGCGCATGCTAATGCCTTGATGGCCAGCCCACTGATTAACAGTAAGCTCGATAATCGGAATTTTGGTGCATGCCGGTGGAGTAAAGACAAACCCAGCAGCACAGCGCCTGCACAACCGCAAGCGGTGATAATCGTCTCGGAGATCAAATAATTCTCAGCACTCAGATTCATTTGATGTTGCAGCCACTGATCTAAACCAAGTTCTAAGCCAAGACCTGTATCGAGCCATTGTGCGATCATTGTGGAGACTTGGCCATGTCCAAATAAAAAAGCTTGCGGGTAGATTTGTGCCAGTGGCCATAAAGAGAGAATGACTATTTCTCTTGATGATTCGCGCCATAGCCAGCGTTTGCGCAGATCGTTGAGGCGATTACTACCCAAGACGATGGGCGCGCACAGCGTGCCGATGAGGGCGCCCAATAGCGCACCTATACCATTCGTCAAGAGGTCTAACACAGACGTCACACGGTTCGGTAAGAAGAATTGCAGACTCTCCATCAGCCAACTCATGGCAACACCACCAAAGATGGCAAGCGCGATGCTGCTGACCCGTGAGAGCCTCGGATAAATAGAAAATATGATTAAGATTCCGAATGGGATGTAACCCAAGATGTTGACCAAGATATCAAAGCGGATCAAGTAATGGGGCCATTGCTTAATTTGGTCGAGGTAGGTGCTGAGCGTGTCGAATTGCCAGCCTGCGAAAGGATAGAGGCTCGCGTACACAATCAAGATCGTGTACGCAACCAAACACGCCCTTGAGAAAGGCGATGCAGATGGGACGGGGCGAGCGACCTCAGACATAACTAAAGAAGGACAAATAATGACGCATATGATACATGTGTCTAAGGCTGCTTAATGGAGACCAATTGTTTCTGTAGCCAGTCGATTAATTGAGCATTAAGTTGTGCATTGGCTTGCAGCATGGCACGTGCACCACCTTTCGCATCCGCGCTGCTGGCAGGCGCTTGCGCTTGGAAATTGCGTTGAGCGAGGAGTTGATTCTTGTAGACCAAGCTGGCCCGCATTTGCAACACAGCTTGGCTACGTTGAACCTCGGAAAAGTGCTGGGCGAACTCGAGTAGTTCAATTCTTAGTTGAGGTAAGTCACGCACCCCTTCGTTGGTATTGATCACCTGACCGCCGTCGGAGTTGATGGCTTGCTTAAGGCTTTGCGCGAAGAGTTGAGCGGGTGTTGCGCTCCAGCGGTTTTGGGCATACGCACGTAGTTCCAACGCATTGTCATAGTTGAGGCGGTACCACATGTTGTCGCTATCTAACTGCGACGGTACGGCAATATCAGCGAGTACGATTTTGTGACGGAGTAACTTGCCAACGGCCGAGTTTGCCTCGGATGCTTGGCTCGGAGCACCGAAGTCGTAGCGTTGTATAGTCGGTGCGCTGCTACAAGCGCTTACTGAGAAAATCAAACAAAAAAGAAAGACAAATTGAAGGTCTAAAAATCGTGGCAGGCGGCCAGATTTTGAGGGGCTGAGTATTGGGCTGAGTAATTGGCGGAGGTGCAAAATCATGTGACTTCCTTTGTTAGCTTGTTTCATCTCTGGTCCGACTTGTTATGAGGATTTTATTCTTCTTATTTACTTTATTATTTACGGACTTATTTGTTACTGTTGGCGTTAAAGCCAGGCTCACCGGGACCAGGTGGCGTGGCTTTATTTCCAAACAAAATACTTTGCGGTTGATCATTTAGTTTTTCGCTCAGCCGGTTGATGTTGCGGAGGCTAGAACGTGCTTCCGTGCCCAAGCTCTGAATGGTCGGTAAGGTTTCCGTATTCATGGTTGTGCTGAGTTGTTCAACTGATCGTGTGAGACGTTCCAAACTACCGTTCTCACCTTGCATTCCGACGATCAGACGATTGAGATTGGTACTGGTGTTCTTGGCATTTTCAGAAAACTGCTTGAAGGCTTGCAGGCTCTCTTGGGCGCGATTGACGGTTTGCGGCAGCGTATTGATGACTGGTTCCAATTGTGCTGGCAGTTTTTCGAAAGCCGCTGCTGTTTTGCCAATCTGCTCGACCGTATTCGTCAACGACTGTCGATTTTTTTGGTCGAGTAAAAGATTGAGTCTTTCAGTGATTTGCTCTGTTTGTGCGAGGATCGCCATGCCACGTTTTTCAATGTCTTGCATCAAGCCAGGGCGTAAAGGGATGCGTGCTCCCAGAGGCGAATCGGCGACTACCGCAATTGGTTTGCTGCCGTCATCATCGAGTTCGATGTAGGCAATCCCTGTCACGCCTTGATATCCGAGAGTGGCGTAAGTGGACTGCGTAATCGGCGTGTCGGACACGATGTCGAGACTGATAATCAATTGACCTGGGTGTTTGGGATCAAAATCAACATCGGTGACTTTGCCGACTTTGATGCCCTTATAGCGAACAGCAGCTTGAACATTCAATCCAGATACTTTGAGTGCCGTGGTGATGACATAGGGCGTTTTCTTAATTTCATCTTTGCCTAGCCACATGCCGAGTACAACGGCCAGGCTCAGCAGTAGAATCGAAAATACTCCGGCAATCAGTGCATGTGATTTACTTTCCATGAATGACTCCTTGCGAGGAAAGATTGTGTGAGGCGCTGCGGTTCGGCAGTGCTGCCATCGCGCGTAGACCGCGCTCGCCTCGGAAATAGGTTTCTATAAAAGGATGCTGTACTTGCGCCACGCGTTCTGGCGTATCAATCGCAATGAAATGTTTGTCTGCGATCACACCAATGCGGGACGACAGCGCAAACAGTGTGTCGAGATCATGCGTCACCATCACGACGGTTAAATGAAGTTCTTGATGTAAGGACCGAATTAACTCGACAAAACTTTCGGAACTATCGGGGTCCAGTCCCGCCGTTGGTTCATCGAGAAAAAGTAATTCTGGATCGAGCGCAATGGCGCGCGCAAGGGCAACCCGCTTGATCATGCCACCAGATAAATCCGACGGCATTTTTTTTGCGTGTTCGAAGGCAATGCCAGCCATATGTAATTTGAGATAGGCGAGTTCTTCAATCAGCTGGGGCGCAAGCGTGCCAAGTTCTCGGAGCGGTTGCATGACATTTTCGAGCACAGTCAAAGCTGAATACAGTGCACCATGCTGAAAGAGCATGCCGGAGCGCCGCCGTAAGTGCTCGAGGTTGTGTTCTTTGGGATCGTGAATATCTTCGCCAAAGACGCGTATCACGCCTTGCTTAGGAAGTTCAAGCCCCAACATTTGTCGCATCAACACCGTCTTGCCGGAACCAGAGCCACCAACGATGGAGAAAATTTCACCACGCATCACTTCGAGGGTGAGATCCTCGTGAATCACCGTGCGAC
This sequence comes from Undibacterium cyanobacteriorum, assembly GCF_031326225.1. GTDB lineage: Bacteria > Pseudomonadota > Gammaproteobacteria > Burkholderiales > Burkholderiaceae_D > Undibacterium > Undibacterium cyanobacteriorum. The sequence continues at coordinate 658,922 of NZ_CP133720.1, forward strand.
CGAATTGGCTGCGTAAGTGTTCGATGGAGATGATGGCTTCGTTCTGCATAGTGGCGTGGAGATCTTGGGCGTCAAAAAATAGTAGTCGATATAAAAAGCATCAATAAGGGATTTTGCTAAACACGATGGCGAACAGGGCGTCAGCAATAATGACGCTGGTGATCGAGACCACTACAGAACTGGTGGTGCCCTGTCCCAGACTTTCGGTATTTGGTTTGATGCGTAGGCCGTAGTGGCAAGCGATGATGGCTATTAGAATGCCGAACACTACGCCTTTTCCTAATCCTATCCAAAAATTGGCGAGACTGACCGCGTCTGGGAGCTTATGTAGGAAAAAGCCGGGTGGCATGTCGAGTATCCATTGCGCCGATAGTGCTCCTCCCGTGAGCGCCATGATATCGGTCCAAACCACGATGAGTGGCATGGTTAAGGCAAGGGCCAATACTTTGGGCATGATCAAGCGAAATCCGACAGGGATACCCATGACCCGCATCGCATCGAGTTCTTCGGTGACTTTCATGACGCCGAGTTGCGCCGTGATGGCAGAACCAGAACGTCCGGCAATTAAGATGGCCGCCAGCATCGGACCAAGTTCACGGATGATGGCGACGCCGAGTAGATTGACGATAAATAAATCACCGCCGTAGTTCTTTAGTTGCTGACCCGATAAATACGACAAGACGATACCAATCAGAAATCCCACCAGTGCCGTGATGGCTAAAGCTAGGTAACCCGTGCGGTAGACATTGGCAGAGATTTCCTTCCACGGTCCGCGCGAAGGGTGGCGTATGAACCGTGCAAGGTCCAGCACAAACTGGCCGAGAAGTTGAGTAATGCCAATCGCGTGTAATACAAAATTCAGAGAGAGCTGGCCCAACTTCCCAAATGGCAGGCTCGGTATCTTTTGAGAAATGGGGTGACTCAGTTGTACAACTTCTTCTAGCCTTTGAAACAGAGCAAGGTGTTGCTCTTGCAGGTTTATTCTGCGAGGACGTTGTTTGCCCCAAGTCTGCCAAAGGAGTTGCGCACCAATATAATCGAGCGCGCCGATTTGGCTGAGATCCCACGTTAAGTCATCTGGCTTTTCGAGTAGGCTAAGTTGTGTTTGCAGATGGTTGGCAATCGATGAGTCAGATAAAAGATCGGCGAGCCACGCACCACTGACGATGATGGTGTGTGGCGAATCGGCTGGAATATCGATGCTGGGTGGGCGCTTGCGTTGCATATGCGTAGTGTAAAGGACAAGTTGCCCTAAGACCAAGAACCCCGCAGGCTTTTTTGTGGCGGCTCAAAGATGCGTTAATTCCAGGTTTTATTTGTCCTGCGGGAGCGGAGTGCCATTGTCGATGACTTCACGGCAGTCTCCTTTGAAGCTGGCGTTGTCATAGTCGCTCCAGCCGTAACTATCGACGTAGCGTTTGTGTCGGCTCAACTGCGCGCTGATAATGCTGCGCGATAGTTGTTCGCTCGGATAGCGGATATCGGCCATATCTAACATCGTATGAAAGACATTTTCGGTTGAAAGTTTGGCATCTTTGTGTCGTTCGAGGGCTTCGACTTTTTGTGGAAAACGTTTGGCATAGTCGTCCGAGTACCACATGAAAGCGGGAATGTGAAATTCGTACTGTGTGTTGTGCCCATGGAAGGCGAGATTGCAGCTGCCGTCATAGATGGTCTGCCCATGATCCGCGACGTAAAACAATGCTGGAGAGGCTTGTGTTTTGCTGAGTTGATCGAGCACCCGTGCCAGAAACCAATCGGTGTATAGGATAGAGTTGTCGTAGCTATTGCTGATTAGCTCTTTGTTCTTAAGATTGGTATAGGCCGGATTGGCGATGCCATACAAGGATGGCGTCCATTTGTTGTAAATCGCTGGATGGCGATGGCTATAGTTCCAATGATTGCCCAGCGTATGCAGCACGATGAGCTTATGTGGTGCTGGATCGTCGAGTGCTGCTTGGAGAGGCTGCAGAAGCACTTGGTCGTAGCTTGAGGTATTCGTGAACCCGCCAAAATTGAGAAATTGGGTATGGTCGGCTTCCTTCGCAATCACCGAGGTCGGCGTGTCAAATTGACCGAAACTCATCTGATTTGAAATCCAGTAGGTCTTGAAATGGGCTTCTTTGAATGCGCTCACCAGTGATTTTTCGTAGAAGCCCGGCTTCAAACTTTGTAGAGCAGTCTTGCGAGTGGTGATGATGGGAACTGAGAGTCGAGTCGCGGCAACGGGACTGATCATGTCACTGAAGCTGACGAGGTTGTCCTGTTGGCGCAAATAGGGTGTGGTGTCACGCTGGTAGCCATTGAGACTCCAACGATCGTAACGTGAGGATTCACCGATGACGAGAACCAGAGTCAAAGCGGGGAAGTTGCCATCATTGGCTTGCGCCGAAAAACGGAAGTCACGATTCTTTTCGCTTAAGGTCGCTAAATATTGGCGCTCATTGATAAAGTCATAGGTTCTCGCGAGAATACCCAATGGCCAACTACGATTAAAGCTGTCCTCGTCATATAAGATCGAAGCCCATGCGGGTAAAGGCTCGTGTTGATCGGCCCAATTCATCAATTGAGACCATGATCGCACATGGATTAATTGCGGTGTTGAATTGGATGCTGCGACTTCTGTGTCGTCCGTACTCGCCTCCACACTGCTCGAAGCGAGACCAAAATATTGACCAAGCAGCCAAGGGCCAACGCAAATCGCGAGAAGTGCTAAGACCCACCAACGTGAGACATGACGCCAAGCGAGCTCCGAGGAACTCCAAGCTGAGCGTAGCAAGCTACCCCACCAAGCCGCAATGAAAATGATAATGACTAGTAGAAGCCATGCTTTATTGCCGAGAAATTCAATTGCCTCGCCCGGACTGGTTTCGGTAATGATTCCCAAGTGATGACTTGAGATGCTTTGTTGAAAATAAAGTCGCAAGTATATTTCGATAGGAGCGGCGAGAAATGCAGGGATCAAGGCAAAATGGAGCCACCGAGGGCTTTTGAAGATCGCCCACAAAACCAGCCAACTGAGTAGTTCATAAGCGAGGATGCGCCACGGATGCACCAAATCCTTGCCTTGCCACCACGTCATGAGAGGGATGCAACTGAGGCACACATAGCTCACCAACAAGTAAATGCGATTTAGGCTGGAGGTGGAGAATTTGGTTCGGAACATTGAATGCGAAATGGGCGATTAGTTATGGGGGCAGTAGCTCTTGTGTCATCCCTGCCCGCAGTTTTTCGATATTTGAAATTGCCTTTTTGAGAATTATTGATTGCCGACTTTGAGACCATGTTGGTTATCAGGCAATATTCATGAAGTCTAGGCGCAATATACTTTCTTTTCTTGCCTGCGTGAATGGCCTTAACGTCAATAGCCTTCGGTCGCTGCTTATTTATTGAGCAATTTATCGCCGTCATTCCAGTTCAAAATGCAGTCTAAGTTGTTGTTTCCACTGATTTTCATTGACTTGCTGGATGTGGTAGGTGTACACTCGCGAGTTCTCGATTTTATATGGTTTGTTGTTGCGTCTTGTGTTTCTTGCTTGTACGCCGTGACAAATAATCGGGGTTTGCAGTGGAACGGCAGAGTTTATTTGTCGAATCATTGTGGATGATCATAAGATTTTTAAGTGCCCGGGCAACCGTTTCCGGGTTTGTGTTTAACGTTGTATTTTGTTGGATTAAAAACGATGCCAACCATCAATCAACTGATTCGCCAACCACGCGTTTCCGCAGTGGTTAAGAGCAAATCTCCGGCGCTGGAAAACAGCCCGCAAAAACGTGGCGTATGTACCCGCGTTTATACGACAACTCCAAAAAAGCCTAACTCGGCTTTGCGTAAAGTTGCAAAAGTACGCTTGACCAACGGTTTCGAAGTTATTTCGTATATCGGCGGTGAAGGCCATAACTTGCAAGAACACAGCGTAGTTTTGATTCGCGGTGGTCGTGTAAAGGATTTGCCGGGTGTGCGTTATCACATGGTCCGCGGTGCTTTGGATACTCAAGGCGTTAAAGATCGTAAGCAAGCTCGTTCCAAATACGGTTCTAAGCGCGCTAAAGCTGTTAAGAAGTAATCTCTTGGTGCATTAAGTGCTAAGAGGTTCTTGTAACCTGCTTGTAAATTTAACTCAGTAAAATCTCCGTAATTCGGAAAGGTGTCGGTCTCGAATGAGCCGAGTAAGTGGTGGCTATGATGGCCTACCGCGAGCGCTGATAAATTGTTATTGGCCGCTCAACTGAAGATTGAAAGGAATTGAAATGCCACGTCGTCGTGAGGTCCCGAAACGGGACATTTTGCCGGATCCAAAGTTCGGTAATGTAGAAGTATCTAAGTTCGTAAACGTATTGATGTTGTCCGGTAAGAAGTCTGTTGCTGAAGGCATCATCTACGGTGCGTTTGATCACATCCAAGAAAAAACTGGTAAAGATCCATTGGAAGTGTTCGCAACAGCTATTAACAATGCGAAACCATTGGTTGAAGTTAAGTCCCGCCGCGTTGGTGGTGCTAACTACCAAGTTCCTGTTGAAGTTCGCCCAGTTCGTCGTTTGGCTTTGTCCATGCGTTGGTTGCGCGAAGCTGCAAACAAGCGCAGCGAAAAATCCATGCCACAACGTTTGGCTGGTGAATTGTTGGAAGCCGCTGAAGGCCGTGGCGGTGCAATGAAGAAACGTGATGAAGTGCATCGTATGGCAGAAGCCAACAAGGCATTCTCTCACTTCCGTTTCTAATAGTTACGTAAGAAAACAGCAAAGTGAGAAGCCATTGTTTGTGGTAATTGCAATGGCTTTTGTCAGTATTTTGAATCAGACCGGGCGTAATTTCTTCGAGAAAATTGCGCTCGGTTTTGTCCATTAAAAGATTTAGGATTAGCTATGGCCCGTAAGACCCCCATTGAGCGCTACCGCAATATCGGTATTTCCGCTCACATTGATGCAGGTAAAACGACAACGACAGAACGCGTTTTGTTTTACACAGGCGTAAATCACAAGATCGGTGAAGTTCATGATGGCGCTGCAACCATGGACTGGATGGAGCAAGAGCAAGAGCGCGGTATTACTATTACTTCCGCGGCGACGACTTGCCACTGGAAAGGTATGGCAAATAACTTCCCAGAACACCGCATTAACATTATCGATACACCAGGCCACGTTGACTTCACGATCGAAGTTGAGCGTTCGATGCGTGTATTGGACGGCGCTTGCATGGTTTACTGTGCAGTCGGCGGCGTTCAGCCACAATCTGAAACAGTTTGGCGTCAAGCTAACAAGTACAAAGTCCCACGTTTGGCATTCGTCAACAAGATGGACCGTACTGGCGCGAACTTCTTCAAAGTGTACGATCAAATGCGTGCACGCTTAAAAGCGAACCCAATCGCGATCCAAATTCCAATCGGCGCAGAAGAGAACTTCTTGGGCGTAGTTGACTTGGTCAAAATGAAAGCGATTATCTGGGATGATGCATCTCAAGGTATGAAGTTTGACTACCGCGATATTCCTGCTGAGTTGGTTGATACAGCAAATGAATGGCGCGAAAAAATGGTGGAAGCTGCGGCTGAAGCTAGCGAAGAATTGATGAACAAGTACCTTGAAGAAGGTAGCTTGACAGAAGAAGAGATCAAGAAGGCCTTGCGTCAACGTACGATCGCTTCTGAAATCGTACCAATGATGTGCGGTACAGCGTTCAAGAACAAGGGCGTACAAGCGATGTTGGACGCGGTTATCGAATACTTGCCATCTCCAGTGGATATCCCACCAGTAGCTGGTACGGATGAAGATGATCAACCAACAACACGTAAAGCAGCTGATGATGAGAAATTCTCTGCGTTGGCATTTAAGATCATGACTGACCCATTCGTTGGTCAATTGATCTTCTTCCGTGTTTATTCCGGTACGATCAATTCTGGCGATACAGTTTACAACCCGATCAAAGGCAAGAAAGAGCGTCTCGGTCGTATTTTGCAGATGCATGCTAACCAACGCGAAGAAATCAAAGAAGTTCGCGCAGGTGACATCGCTGCTGCAGTTGGTTTGAAAGATGCGACAACTGGTGAAACATTGTGTGATCCAGCATCCATCATCACTTTGGAAAAAATGGTGTTCCCAGAGCCAGTTATTCAACAGGCTGTTGAACCAAAAACTAAAGCTGACCAAGAAAAAATGGGCTTGGCATTGAACCGCTTGGCACAAGAAGATCCATCTTTCCGCGTAAAAACTGACGAAGAATCTGGTCAGACAATTATCGGCGGTATGGGTGAGTTGCACTTAGAAATTATCGTTGATCGTATGAAGCGCGAATTCGGCGTGGAAGCAACTGTTGGTAAGCCACAAGTTGCATACCGCGAAACAATTCGTAAGACATGCGAAGAGATCGAAGGTAAGTTCGTTAAGCAATCTGGTGGTCGCGGTCAGTACGGTCACGTTGTCTTGAAAATCGAACCGCAAGAACCAGGTAAAGGTTTCGAATTCGTTGACGCGATCAAAGGCGGTACAGTTCCACGCGAATACATCCCAGCGGTTGAGAAGGGTGTTTTGGAAACATTGCCAAGCGGCGTATTGGCTGGTTATCCAGTGGTTGACGTTAAAGTTACCTTGTTCTTCGGTTCTTACCATGACGTTGACTCCAACGAAAACGCCTTCCGTATGGCTGCTTCTATGGCATTCAAAGATGGTTGCCGTAAAGCGTCCCCAGTCATTCTGGAGCCAATGATGGCAGTTGAAGTTGAAACACCAGAAGATTACGCTGGTACTGTGATGGGTGACTTGTCTTCCCGTCGTGGTATGGTTCAAGGTATGGATGAGATTCCAGGTGGCGGCGGTAAGATCATTAAGGCAGAAGTTCCATTGTCTGAAATGTTCGGTTACTCAACTTCTTTGCGTTCTGCGACACAAGGTCGTGCAACGTACACAATGGAATTCAAGCACTACTCTGAAGCGCCGAAGAATGTTATCGACGCAATCGTATCTGCTAAAGCTAAGTAATTTAAATCGGAAATGCAGTCTTCATTGCTTGCCGTGATGAAGACTGATTATTAATCTAATCGTTCTTTTTGAAGGAAGAATAAAATGGCAAAAGGTAAGTTTGAACGCACCAAGCCGCACGTTAACGTCGGTACAATCGGTCACGTTGATCACGGTAAAACTACATTGACAGCAGCGATCGCGACAGTATTGTCTGCGAAATTCGGTGGTGAAGCGAAGAAATACGACGAAATCGACGCAGCTCCAGAAGAAAAAGCACGTGGTATTACAATTAACACAGCGCACGTTGAGTACGAAACAGCAACACGTCACTACGCTCACGTTGACTGCCCAGGCCATGCTGACTATGTTAAAAACATGATTACTGGTGCAGCGCAGATGGACGGCGCGATCTTGGTTTGCTCCGCAGCTGACGGCCCAATGCCACAAACACGTGAGCACATCTTGTTGGCTCGCCAAGTTGGTGTTCCATACATCATCGTGTTCTTGAACAAGTGCGACATGGTTGACGACGCTGAGTTGTTGGAATTGGTTGAAATGGAAGTTCGTGAATTGTTGTCCAAATACGAATTCCCAGGCGACGATTTGCCAATCATCCAAGGTTCTGCAAAATTGGCATTGGAAGGCGACAAAGGTAATTTGGGTGAAGAAGCGATCATGCGTTTGGCAGATGCTTTGGATAACTACATCCCAACACCAGAGCGCGCAGTTGACGGTACATTCTTGTTGCCAGTAGAAGACGTGTTCTCTATTTCTGGTCGCGGTACAGTTGTTACTGGTCGTGTTGAGCGCGGTATCATCAAGGTCGGCGAAGAGATCGAAATCGTTGGTATTAAAGACACAGTAAAAACAACATGTACTGGTGTTGAAATGTTCCGTAAATTGCTCGACCAAGGTCAAGCTGGTGACAACGTTGGTGTGTTGTTGCGCGGTACAAAACGTGAAGATATCCAACGTGGTCAAGTTTTGGCGAAACCAGGTTCGATCAAGCCACACAGCCACTTCACAGGCGAGATCTACGTATTGTCCAAGGATGAAGGTGGTCGTCACACACCATTCTTCAACAACTACCGTCCACAGTTCTACTTCCGTACAACGGACGTAACTGGTTCGATCGAGTTGCCGAAGGATAAAGAAATGGTGATGCCAGGTGATAACGTTTCTATCACTGTTAAGTTGATCAACCCGATCGCGATGGAAGAAGGTTTGCGTTTCGCGATTCGTGAAGGTGGTCGTACTGTTGGTGCGGGCGTTGTTGCTAAGATCATCGAGTAATTCGAGATTTATTGAATTGCAATAATCTGCACAAAGCAGGAATTTTTAGTCTAAAACGAGAAATTCCTGAAAATTGGTGTACACTAGTCGGCTATTTCGCAAAAAATGTGAAATAGCCGACTTTGTTTAGTATTCGTTCTTTGTTAAATATGCCACACATGACTTCGGTTAAGTTCGATTCGTGATCGTGGTTCGCTCTTTGGGAAGATATTATGTCTACAGCAAACCAAAAAATCCGTATTCGCTTGAAAGCTTTCGACTACAAATTGATCGATCAATCTGCACTCGAAATCGTTGAAACAGCGAAGCGCACAGGCGCTGTTGTTAAAGGCCCAGTTCCTTTGCCAACACGTATCCAACGTTATGACGTTTTGCGTTCCCCGCACGTCAACAAAACATCCCGTGATCAATTCGAAATCCGTACGCATCAGCGTTTGATGGATATCGTTGATCCAACAGATAAGACAGTTGACGCATTGATGAAACTCGACTTGCCAGCTGGTGTCGACGTAGAAATCAAATTGCAATAATTAATAAAGCGATAAATCTCATTGCAGGGCGCAGCACGTTGTTGCTTGTCCTCGCAATACTCAAGTATTGCTACGGGAAGCGCCTAGTTCTGCATCCCTGAAATGAAATTTCTCGCATTATTAGAAAAATACGCCGGACTTAATGGTGTGATTAATTGGGAAACTTTACTAAATTAAATTGCACTAGAAAGATCGACATACCATATTTTTTTCGATTTTCAAATATTTTTATCTTGTGATTGAAAAAAAATCGGGTTACAATCGAGAGCTTAGATATAAATAGGCTTTTGTCTGTTTATTTTTTAAGTTTTTTTAAATCAGCCTCACCCAATCGTAGGTGAGAATGGAGAAAACAATGAGCTTGGGCCTAGTTGGTCGCAAGGTTGGCATGATGCGCATCTTTACTGATGACGGGGATTCGATTCCAGTTACAGTATTGGATGTGTCCAACAACCGCGTGACACAAATCAAAACTCCTGAAACAGATGGTTATTCTGCTGTTCAGGTAACATTCGGCCAGCGCCGTGCATCCCGCGTAACTAAAGCGGCTGCCGGTCACCTCGCAAAAGCAGGTGTAGAAGCTGGTACTGTCTTAAAAGAATTCCGCGTTGACGCTGCTAAAGCTGCTGAACTCAAAGCAGGCGATGTTGTGCCTGTTGGTTTGTTCGAAGCTGGCCAGAAAGTGGACGTGCAAGGTGTGACAATTGGTAAAGGCTATGCCGGTACTATTAAGCGTCACAACTTTGCTTCCGGTCGTCAAACACACGGTAACTCCCGTTCCCACAATGTGCCTGGTTCTATCGGTATGGCGCAGGATCCTGGTCGCGTTTTCCCAGGTAAGCGCATGACAGGTCACATGGGTGATGTGAATCGTACTGTGCAGAATCTTGTTATTGCACGTGTAGATGCAGACCGCCAATTGTTGTTGGTGAAAGGCGCTGTTCCAGGTGCGAAAAACGGTCAGGTGATCGTATCACCAGCTGTTAAAGTTAAAGCAAAGAAGGGGGCTTAATCTATGGAACTGAAGCTCCTAAACGCTGAAGGTCAAGCTGCTTCTAACGTCGCTGCACCAGATACTATTTTTGGTCGCGATTATAACGAAGCGTTGATTCATCAAGTTGTTGTTGCGTACCAAGCAAATGCACGCGGTGGTAACCGTAAGCAATTGGGTCGTGACGAAGTTAAGCACACAACTAAAAAACCATGGCGTCAAAAAGGTACGGGCCGCGCTCGTGCTGGTATGTCGTCTTCTCCATTGTGGCGTGGTGGTGGTCGTGCATTCCCTAACTCTCCTGATGAGAACTTCTCCCACAAAGTCAACAAGAAGATGTATCGCGCAGGTATCTGCTCGATCTTGTCTCAATTGGCTCGTGAAGGTCGTTTGAATGTGGTTGACAGCTTGGCTGTTGATGCACCTAAGACCAAACTGTTGTCTGATAAATTGAAGGCAATGGGTGTATTGGATTCCGTGTTGTTGATCAACGAAGATTTCAATGAAAACTTGATGTTGGCTGCGCGTAACTTGCCTAACGTATTGGTAGTTGAGCCACGCTATGCAGATCCAGTTTCTTTGGTGTTCTTCAAGAAAGTCTTGATCACTAAAGCAGCATTGGCAAAGATTGAGGAGATGCTGGCATGAGTGCAACAATCAAGCATAACGAAGAACGCCTGATGAAGGTGTTGCTGGCTCCGGTAATCTCTGAAAAAGCAACCATGGTTGCAGAGAAAAACGAGCAGGTTGTATTCCTGGTGACACCAGATGCAACGAAGCCAGAAATCAAGGCTGCAGTTGAGTTGCTGTTCAAGGTTCAAGTTGAATCTGTACAAGTGGCTAACCGCTTGGGTAAACAAAAACGTACTGGTCGATTTAATGGCCGCCGCAATCATACAAAACGTGCGTTTGTATGCTTGAAGCCAGGTCAGGAAATCAACTTTACCGAGGGGGCATAAGCATGGCACTCGTTAAGATGAAGCCAACCTCACCAGGCCGTCGCGGCATGGTTAAAGTGGTAACAGAAGGCTTGTATAAAGGCCGTCCGTTTGCTGCTCTGTTGGAAACGAAAAAGAAAACTGCTGGCCGTAACAATAACGGTCACATCACAACACGTCATATTGGTGGCGGTCATAAACAACACTACCGTGTTGTTGACTTCAAACGTAATAAAGACGGTATCCCAGCAACTGTAGAACGTATCGAATACGATCCTAACCGTACAGCGCACATCGCATTGTTGTGCTACGCCGACGGTGAGCGCGCGTACATCATTGCTTCTAAAGGTATGGCTGCTGGCGACAAAGTGATGAATGGTTCTCAAGCTCCTATCAAATCTGGTAACTGCTTGCCAATCCGCAACATCCCAGTTGGTACAACTATGCACTGCGTAGAAATGTTGCCAGGTAAGGGTGCTCAGATTGCACGTACAGCAGGTGCTGGCGTTGTTTTGATGGCGCGTGAAGGTACTTACGCTCAAGTTCGTTTGCGTTCTGGCGAAGTTCGTCGTATCCACATCGAATGTCGTGCAACGATCGGTGAAGTGGGTAACGGTGAGCATAACCTCCGCAAAATTGGTAAAGCTGGTGCAATGCGTTGGCGCGGTGTGCGTCCGACAGTTCGCGGTGTTGTCATGAACCCGATCGACCATCCTCACGGTGGTGGTGAAGGTAAAACAGCAGCGGGCCGTCATCCAGTTTCTCCATGGGGTCAGCAAACTAAGGGTAAGAAGACTCGTCGCAACAAGCGTACGACTTCCATGATCGTTTCACGCCGTGGAAAGAAATAAGGGGTAACACATGACACGTTCAGCTAAAAAAGGGCCGTTTTGTGACGCCCATTTGGTAAAGAAAGTCGAAGCTGCGCAAGCATCTAAAGACAAAAAGCCAATTAAAACTTGGTCCCGTCGTTCGACAATCATGCCTGATTTCATTGGTCTGACTATCGCTGTACACAATGGTAAGCAACACGTACCAGTGTACGTTTCTGAAAACATGGTAGGTCACAAATTGGGCGAATTCGCATTGACTCGCACATTCAAGGGCCATATCGCGGATAAGAAAGCGAAGAGATAATATGGAAACCAAAGCAATTCTCCGTGGTGTACGTCTGTCTGAGCAAAAAGGTCGCTTGGTTGCAGATATGATTCGCGGTAAAAAAGTAGATCAAGCATTGAACATCTTGGCTTTCAGTCCAAAGAAAGGTGCAGCGATCATCAAGAAAGTGTTGGAGTCTGCAATTGCAAACGCCGAGCACAACGATGGTGCTGATATCGACGAATTGAAAGTGAAGACTATCTATGTCGAAAAAGGTGCGATTTTGAAGCGTTTTACAGCACGCGCAAAAGGTCGTGGTGATCGTATCTCTAAACAATCCTGTCACATTTACGTGACTGTTGGTAACTAAGGAGTCACGATGGGACAGAAGATACATCCAACCGGTTTCCGCTTAGCGGTCACTCGTAATTGGGCTTCCCGTTGGTACGCTGGCAATACAAATTTTGCCACTATGCTCGGTGAAGACTTGAAAGTACGTGAGTACTTGAAGAAGAAATTGAAAGCTGCGTCTGTTGGTCGCATTTTGATCGAACGCCCAGCGAAAAACGCTCGTATTACTATTTTCAGCAGCCGTCCAGGTGTTGTAATCGGTAAAAAAGGCGAAGATATCGAAACATTGAAAGCCGACTTGGGCAAGATCATGGGCGTGCCTGTGCACGTAAATATCGAAGAAATTCGTAAGCCAGAAATCGACGCTCAACTGATCGCTGACTCGATCTCTCAGCAATTGGAAAAACGTATTATGTTCCGTCGCGCGATGAAACGTGCGATGCAAAACGCAATGCGTTTGGGTGCTAAGGGTATCAAGATCATGTCCAGTGGTCGTTTGAATGGTATCGAAATCGCTCGTAAAGAATGGTATCGCGAAGGCCGTGTGCCTCTGCATACATTGCGCGCTGATATCGATTACGGTACAAGTGAAGCGTCTACGACATACGGTATCATCGGTGTTAAGGTTTGGGTTTACAAAGGCGATCGTCTTGCAAATGGCGACGCTCCAGTAATCGAAACAGCACCGGAAGACGATAAGAAACGTCGTGGCCCACGCCGCGAAGATGGCAAGCCAAACAGCCGTCCTCGTGCAAAGCGCCCTGAAGGTCAAACTCCAACTGGTGCAGCACCAGCAGCTAAACGTGTTCGCACGAAAGCAGCAGATGCAGCATCGGCTGAGAAAGCAGGAGAATAATCATGCTGCAACCAGCACGCAGAAAATATCGTAAGGAACAAAAAGGCCGCAACAAGGGTATCTCCCATGAACGCGGTACAGCAGTCTCTTTCGGTGAATTTGGTTTGAAAGCGGTTGGCCGTGGTCGCATTACTGCGCGCCAAATCGAAGCTGCACGTCGTGCTATGACTCGTCATATCAAACGTGGTGGCCGTATCTGGATCCGTATTTTCCCAGATAAACCAATTTCCCAAAAACCTGCTGAAGTTCGTATGGGTAATGGTAAGGGTAATCCTGAGTACTATGTTGCCGAGATTCAACCAGGCAAGATGTTGTACGAAATGGATGGCGTAGATGAATCTTTGGCACGTGAAGCATTCCGCTTGGCTGCTGCCAAACTGCCGCTCTCGACGACTTTCGTAGTGCGTCAAGTCGGTCAATAAGAGGAGTTGTAAATGAAAGTCTCTGAACTCCAAGGCAAAGATCAAGCAGCGTTGACTAAAGAATTGAACGAACTGTTGAAAGCTCAGTTTAGCTTGCGTATGCAAAGCGCTACACAACAACTGACTAACACAGCGCAGCTCAAAAAAGTACGCCGTGACATCGCCAGAGTTAAAACAGTCATGAATCAGAAGGATGCCAAATAATGAACGATCAAGTAAAAGTTGCACTGAAGCGCACATTGATTGGCAAAGTTGTTTCCGACAAGATGGACAAAACAGTGACAGTGTTGGTGGAACGTCACGTTAAACATCCTTTGTACGGTAAGATCATTGTTCGCACGGCTAAATACCATGCGCACGATGAAGCGAACCAAGCAAAAGCCGGCGACACCGTTGAGATTCAAGAAGGTCGTCCAATCTCTAAAACGAAGGCTTGGACTTTGACTCGTGTAATTCAAGTTGCTCAAGTCGTATAAAGTTGTTGCAGTAATCGTTTTTTGATGTAATAATGATGGGCTGTCATTTGCAAAGTATGCGAATGACAGCTCAAATGTCTCTCGCGTAAGCCTCTTGCGAGAGTGGTTAAAAAATCGTCCACCTAATCGGTTGACTCGTACATTGTTGCTTGTGCAATACAGGCGTCCAACAATTAGTGGGTTGGCTGGCGGGACCAAGACTGACTACAAATTTGCAATGTGCGGATTGTGTGGATTAAGTTGGGAAAGAGAACAATATGATTCAAACAGAAAGCCGGCTAGAAGTGGCTGACAATACTGGTGCGCGCGAAGTTTTGTGCATTAAAGTATTGGGCGGTTCTAAGCGTCGTTATGCAGGGATCGGTGACGTAATCAAGGTCACAGTGAAATCCGCTGCTCCACGCGGTCGCGTGAAAAAAGGTGAAATTTACAACGCAGTTGTAGTTCGCACTGCTAAAGGTGTTCGTCGTCAAGATGGCTCTTTGGTGAAGTTCGACGGCAATGCTGCGGTGTTGTTAAATGCAAAGCTCGAGCCAATCGGAACACGTATTTTCGGCCCAGTGACACGCGAATTGCGTACTGAGCGTTTTATGAAAATCGTTTCGCTTGCTCCTGAAGTGCTGTAAGGGGTCGTGATGAATAAGATTCGTAAAAACGACGAAGTCATCGTCTTGACGGGTAAAGACAAAGGTAAGCGCGGTCAAGTGCAGCAATGCATCGATGGCGATTACGTTGTTGTTGCAGGTGTTAATGTTGCTAAGAAAGCGACTAAGCCTAACCCAATGACTGGAGCAGTTGGTGGTATCGTTGATAAATTGATGCCGATTCATGTTTCCAATGTTGCGTTGTTCAACGCTGCATCTGGTAAAGCAGACCGTGTAGGTTTTAAAGTTGTGGATGGCAAAAAAGTCCGCGTCTATAAATCTACTGGCGAAGTTGTGAAGGCGTAATGTCATGGCCCGTCTACAAGCATTATACAAAGATAAAATCGTTGCAGATTTGACAGAGAAGTTCTCTTACAAATCTCCAATGGAAGTTCCTCGCATCTTGAAAATCACCCTCAATATGGGTTTGGCTGAAGCCGTTGCTGATAAAAAAGTAATCGAGCACGCAGTTGGTGATTTGACGAAGATTGCAGGTCAAAAGCCTGTTGTAACTAAAGCGCGTAAAGCGATCGCGGGTTTTAAAATCCGTGAAGGCTATCCAATCGGTTGCATGGTCACATTGCGTGGCGCTCACATGTACGAATTCTTGGATCGTCTCGTAACAGTAGCTTTGCCACGCGTTCGTGACTTCCGCGGTGTTTCTGGCCGTGCGTTCGATGGTCGTGGTAACTACAACATCGGTATTAAGGAACAAATCATTTTCCCTGAAATCGAGTACGACAAGATTGATGCGTTGCGTGGTATGAATATCAGTATCACTACAACAGCTAAGACCGACGAAGAAGCAAAAGCGCTTCTCGCCGCATTTAAATTTCCGTTCAGAAACTGAGGTCGCCATGGCAAAACTGGCACTGATTAATCGTGAGCAAAAGCGTGCAGATTTGGTGAAGAAATTCGCTGGCAAACGCGCCGAATTGAAGGCCATCATTGATGACCAATCAAAAACTGAAGAAGAGCGTTATTTAGCTCGTTTGAAGTTGCAGGCATTGCCACGTAACTCCAATCCGACACGTCAGCGCAATCGTTGCGCATTGACAGGTCGTCCACGTGGAACATTCCGTAAATTCGGTTTGGGCCGTATTAAAGTCCGTGAATTCGCTATGCGTGGTGAAATTCCGGGTATGACTAAAGCTAGCTGGTAATAGGAGAATAAGCAATGAGTATGAGCGATCCTATCGCCGATATGCTGACCCGCATCCGTAATGCGCAAGTTGTTCAAAAAACTGCAGTTGCGATGCCATCTTCCAAAGTAAAAGTTGCGATTGCAAACGTTTTGAAAGATGAAGGTTACATTGAGGATTTCGCAGTAGTTGATGCTGCTGGTAAGTCCGAATTGAAAATCGGTTTGAAATATTATGCAGGACGTCCTGTAATCGAACGCTTGGAACGTGTTTCACGTCCAGGTCTCCGTATTTACAAAGGTAAAGACGAGATTCCAAGTGTGATGAACGGTTTGGGCGTGGCCATCGTGTCCACACCTAAGGGCGTTATGACTGACCGCAAAGCGCGCGCAACCGGTGTCGGTGGCGAAGTTATTTGCTACGTCGCCTAAGGAGTGCAAGATGTCTCGAGTAGGTAAAATGCCAATCGCGTTGCCAGCAGGTGCAGAAGTTGCCATCTCCGCAGCAGCGATTACAGTAAAAGGCCCGATGGGCGTATTGACACAAAGCTTGAATGGCTTGGTGTCTGTAGCTAACGAAGGTGGTTCGTTGAATTTTTCTCCAGCGAACGACAGCCGTGAAGCAAATGCAATGACAGGTACTTTGCGTGCATTGGTCAACAATATGGTGACTGGTGTTACTAAAGGCTTCGAGCGTAAGCTGACATTGGTAGGCGTTGGTTATAAAGCACAAGCACAAGGCGACAAATTGAATTTGTCCTTGGGTTTTTCGCACCCTGTCGTTCATGACATGCCAGCTGGCGTGACATGCGCAACGCCAACACCAACTGAAATCCTTATTAAAGGTATGGATAAACAGAAGGTTGGTCAGGTCGCAGCTGAAGTTCGTGCATACCGCAGCCCAGAGCCTTATAAAGGCAAGGGTGTCCGCTACGCGGATGAAGTGGTTGTGATTAAAGAAACCAAGAAGAAGTAATAGGGGTTAGACGATGGATAAGAAACAATCACGTCTGCGCCGCGCGACTCAAACCCGTGCCAAAATCGCAGAGCTTAAAGCGACTCGCTTGTCTGTGCACCGTACAAATCAACACATCTACGCTAGCGTTATTGACGCTAACGCAAATGTTGTTGCTTCCGCTTCGACAGTTGAAGCAGAAGTACGTGCAGAGTTGGCAGCGGCATCTAAGCACGGTGGTAATGCTGCGGCAGCCACTTTGATTGGCAAGCGCGTTGCAGAAAAAGCGTTGAAAGCTGGCATCACGGAAGTTGCGTTTGATCGCTCCGGTTTTCGTTACCACGGTCGTGTGAAGGCGTTGGCAGAAGCCGCGCGTGAAGCCGGCTTGAAGTTCTAAGGAATATTCGTCATGGCAAAAATGCAAGCAAAAACAGCAGCCGACAAGCCGGATGATGGCATGCGCGAAAAAATGATCGCGATCAACCGCGTAACCAAAGTGGTTAAGGGTGGTCGTATCATGGGCTTCGCAGCATTGACAGTTGTTGGTGACGGTGACGGCCGTATCGGTATGGGTAAAGGAAAATCGAAAGAAGTTCCAGTAGCCGTACAAAAAGCGATGGAAGAAGCACGTCGCAAGATGATCAAGGTTACGTTGAAGAATGGCACATTGCAACACACCGTTATCGGTAAGCATGGTGCATCTTCCGTAATGATCTCTCCTGCGAAAGAAGGTACTGGCGTTATCGCTGGTGGTCCAATGCGTGCGATTTTCGAAGTGTTGGGTGTAACAAACGTTGTTGCGAAGTCTAACGGTTCCACAAATCCATACAACATGGTTCGTGCAACTTTGAATGGCTTGGCAAAAATGAGCACTCCAGCTGAGATCGCAGCGAAACGCGGCAAGTCCGTTGAAGAAATTTTGGGCTAAGGTGAGCGCAATGACTAAAACAGTAAAAGTGCAATTGGTCAAAGGCTTGATCGGTACGCGCGACGACCATCGTGCAACTGTGCGTGGTCTGGGTTTGCGTCGTGTCAATTCCGTTCGTGAATTGGAAGACACACCAGCAGTGCGCGGTATGATCAACAAAGTCTCGTATCTTGTGAAGGTTGTATCGTAAGCCCTTGGGTTTACGATCGGAGCAAATTATGGAATTAAATACAATCCAACCAGCTGATGGCGCAAAACACGCAAAACGTCGTGTTGGTCGCGGTATCGGTTCTGGTTTAGGTAAGACAGCTGGCCGTGGTCACAAAGGTCAAAAATCCCGTACTGGTGGTTTCCACAAAGTAGGTTTCGAAGGCGGTCAAATGCCTTTGCAACGTCGCTTGCCAAAACGTGGTTTCAAATCTTTGGCGACTCCATACAAAGCAGAAGTTCGTTTGTCTGACTTGGAAAACTTGCCAGTAACAGAAATCGACATGTTGGCCTTGAAACAAGCAGGTTTGGTATCTGACTTGGCTCGCGTTGTACGCGTGATTCTGTCCGGCGAGATCACAAAGAAAGTAACTTTGACTGGCTTGATCGCCACAAAAGGTGCTAAAGCTGCGATCGAAGCTGCCGGCGGCACAGTCGCTTAATAACGAGTCACTGCGAAATTCTGGAGCATTAATTGGCAACATCTCCTCAACAAACGAAAAGTGCGGCAAGTGGATTTCCATGGGGACGACTCTGGTTCCTGCTTGGCGCGCTGGTTGTATATAGGATAGGTGCACACATCCCTGTTCCTGGAATTGATCCAACCGTCCTTGAGCAATTATTTAAGCAAAACCAAAATGGTATTTTGGGTATGTTTAACATGTTCTCGGGCGGCGCGTTAGCAAAGTTCACGATTTTAGCGCTTGGTATCACACCTTACATCTCTGCATCGATCATTATGCAGTTGATGACGGTGGTCTCTCCTCAGTTGGAGGCCTTGAAAAAAGAAGGTGAATCTGGTCGTCGTAAGATTACACAGTACACTCGTTATGGCACCTTGGTTCTTGGTGTTATTCAAGCTTTCTTCATCGCTTTTGGCTTAGAAACACAACCTGGTCTGGTTTTAGATCCAGGAATGGCGTTCCGCTTCACGACAGTGGTAACACTGGTGACAGGTACGATGTTCTTGATGTGGTTGGGTGAGCAAATTACAGAGCGTGGCTTGGGCAATGGTATCTCTATCATTATCTTCGCCGGTATCGTGGCAGGTTTGCCTGGTGCGTTAGCAGGTCTCTTTGACTTGGTACACACTGGTGCGATGCAACCAATTTCAGCAATTATCATCTGCGTGATGGTGGCTGCAGTAACATTCTTGGTGGTATTCGTAGAACGTGGTCAACGCAAGATTTTGGTTAATTATGCGAAACGCCAAGTGGGCAATAAAGTGTATGGTGGTCAAAGTAGTCATCTACCATTGAAGCTCAATATGGCTGGTGTGATCCCACCGATTTTCGCATCATCGATCATCATGTTGCCTGCAACGATCACTGGCATGTTTGCCAAGGGCGCTGCAGATCAGGAATCTGGTTTCGTGCGCTTCTTGCAGGATTTGGCTAGTTCTTTGTCGACTGGCGAGCCAGTGCATGCGCTGTTGTATGCGGTTACGATCATTTTCTTCTGCTTCTTCTACACCGCGTTGGTGTTCAACAGCAAAGAAACTGCTGACAACTTGAAGAAGAGTGGTGCGTTTGTTCCGGGTATTCGTCCGGGTGAGCAAACAGCACGCTACATCGATAAGATCCTGATGCGTTTGACGCTGATTGGTGCGATGTACATCTCTTTGGTTTGCTTGTTGCCTGAATTGTTGATCGCTCATTGGAAAGTACCATTCTATTTCGGCGGTACATCACTGCTGATTATCGTGGTCGTGACAATGGACTTCATGGCGCAAGTACAAAACTATGTCATGTCGCAGCAGTACGAGTCGCTTCTGCGTAAAGCAAATTTCAAGGGCGGCTTACCAACACGGTAAGTTCTCAGAGGAACAGCAGATCGAATGGCAAAAGACGACGTTATACAGATGCAGGGAGAGATTCTTGAGAATCTTCCGAATGCAACATTTCGAGTTAAGTTGGAAAATGGGCATGTTGTGCTAGGCCATATTTCAGGAAAGATGCGGATGAACTACATTCGCATTCTCCCTGGTGATAAGGTGACAGTAGAATTGACGCCTTACGATTTGAGCCGAGCACGAATCGTGTTCAGGACCAAGTAACGCATTTTAAGCATTAAATTGAACTAAAAGGGAAGAGGGCAAACATGAAAGTTCTCGCATCAGTTAAGCGGATTTGCCGCAACTGCAAAATCATCAAGCGCAAAGGTGTTGTTCGTGTAATTTGCACAGAACCACGCCATAAACAGCGCCAAGGTTAATTAACGTTATTGAACGAGGAATAACGAATGGCACGTATCGCAGGGGTTAATATCCCAAATCATCAGCATACCGTAATCGGCTTACAAGCTATCTATGGTATTGGCCGCCCACGCGCGGAAGACATTTGCGCAGCAACAGGTGTTCCAACCACTAAAAAGGTTAAAGATCTGGACGACAGCGAATTAGAAAAGCTCCGTGACGGTATTGCAAAATACGTCGTGGAAGGTGATCTTCGTCGTGAAATCTCGATGAACATCAAGCGTTTGATGGACTTAGGCTGCTACCGCGGTCTGCGTCATCGCAAAGGCTTGCCTGTTCGTGGTCAACGTACACGTACAAATGCACGTACACGTAAGGGCCCACGTAAAGCAGCGCAATCATTGAAAAAATAATCCAGCGCAGTTGTAACTTACTGGATTCAAGGAACCAATTATGGCAAAAGCACAAAATAACGCAGCGGCAGCACGCGCTCGTAAAAAAGTTAAGAAAAATGTTGCTGAAGGTATCGCACACGTTCACGCATCTTTCAACAACACCATCATCACGATCACTGATCGTCAAGGCAATGCATTGTCTTGGGCAACAGCTGGTGGTCAAGGTTTTAAAGGCTCTCGTAAATCTACACCGTTCGCAGCTCAGGTTGCAGCGGAAGCCGCTGGTAAAGTGGCTGTAGAATGCGGTATCAAAAATCTTGAAGTACGTATCAAAGGCCCAGGCCCAGGTCGTGAGTCCTCTGTGCGTGCTTTGAATAATTTGGGTATCAAGATCTCTTTGATCCAAGACGTTACGCCAGTTCCACACAACGGCTGCCGTCCTCCAAAGCGTCGTCGTATCTAATACTGAGCTTAGCCTCGGCTAAGCTTTGTAAATTCTAGCTTCCATGCTAGAATGCAGCCCGCCAATAAATTTGGTGGGTTTTGTTCTTTAGAATCGTTCTTTGGAATTTAGCGACTTTTTTAAGACCACTGTTTGGTAGCAGGTAGACCAAACTAGCGTAGGTGTATTGAGCACTTACGTCATTTACAAAGGAAATTATTGTGGCACGTTATATCGGACCAAAAGCAAAATTATCCCGCCGCGAAGGCACGGACCTCTTTCTGAAAAGCGCACGTCGCTCTTTGGATTCCAAATGCAAATTGGATGTAAAACCAGGTCAACACGGTGCAAAATCTGGTGCACGTACTTCTGACTTCGGTAACCAATTGCGCGAAAAGCAAAAAGTAAAACGTATGTACGGCGTATTGGAACGTCAATTCCGTCGTTATTTCGCAGAAGCTGATCGTCAAAAAGGTAACACTGGCGAAACTTTGTTGAAATTGTTGGAATCCCGTTTGGACAACGTTGCATACCGTATGGGTTTCGGCTCCACACGTGCAGAAGCACGTCAATTGGTCAGCCACAAAGCATTCACAGTGAACGGCCAAGTTGTTAACATCGCTTCTTACCAAGTTAAAGCTGGTGACGTTGTTGCTGTTCGTGAAAAAGCGAAGAAGCAAACACGTATCGTTGAAGCTTTGTCTTTGGCTGAAAGCATCGGCATGCCATCTTGGGTTGCAGTTGATTCCAAGAAAATGGAAGGCACCTTCAAGTCTATGCCAGACCGTAGCGATATCGCTCAAGACGTCAACGAATCCTTGATCGTCGAATTGTATTCTCGTTAATCTTAAGTTTCATCGCCTGCTCATGGAAACATGCGCAGGCTTTTTTCATTTTGCCATCAGCCTTATCGGTGTAACGAGCCGAGGGTATTGAAAAGGACAAATCATGCAAAACAATCTGTTTAAGCCTCGTATTATTGATGTTGAAATGTTGGGCCCAGGCTCAGCGAAAGTTGTGATGGAGCCATTTGAACGTGGTTTTGGTCACACATTGGGTAACTCCTTGCGTCGCGTATTGTTGTCTTCGATGGTTGGTTATGCGCCAACAGAAGTGACGATCGCTGGTGTGGTACATGAGTACTCCACACTCGACGGCGTGCAAGAAGACGTGGTTGATATTTTGTTGAACTTGAAAGGTGTTGTGTTCAAGTTGCATGAGCGTGATGAAGTCACTTTGACCTTGAAAAAAGAAGGCGAAGGCGCTGTGTTGGCATCCGATATCGAATTGCCGCACAACGTTGAATTGATCAATCCAGAGCACGTGATCGCGAACCTCACAGCAGGTGGCAAGTTGGACATGCAAATCAAGGTCGAAAAAGGCCGCGGTTATGTTCCAGGTAACGTACGTCGCTTGTCTGAAGATGCGAATAAGACGATCGGTCGTATTATTCTGGATGCATCCTTCTCTCCAGTACGTCGCGTTTCTTACTCTGTTGAGTCTGCTCGTGTTGAACAACGCACAGACTTGGACAAGTTGATCATGAACATTGAAACCAATGGCGTGATCACTCCAGAAGAAGCGATTCGTCAATCTGCGCGCGTATTGGTTGACCAATTGCATGTGTTCGCAGCTTTGGAAGGCACAGAAGCTACAACAGAAGCGCCATCTCGCGCTCCTGCGGTTGATCCAGTATTGTTGCGTCCTGTAGATGATTTGGAATTGACAGTACGTTCTGCAAACTGCTTGAAGGCAGAAAACATTTACTACATTGGTGATTTGATCCAGCGTAGCGAAAATGAATTGCTCAAGACCCCAAATTTGGGCCGCAAGTCTTTGAACGAAATCAAAGAAGTCTTGGCATCCCGTGGTTTGTCTTTGGGTATGAAGTTGGAAAACTGGCCACCAGCTGGTTTGGAAAAATAATAACTGACTTTATGGCCAAGCAAGGTTTCGACTTTGCTTGGCCTAAATAATTACCGGTCCGCGCCAATGGTTGGCGATAGAAGAACTGGATTTTTAATATTTATCGAAAGGAAGTATCATGCGTCATCGTCACGGCTTACGTAAGCTCAACCGTACCTCTTCACACCGTTTGGCAATGTTGCGCAACATGACAGTATCTTTGTTGCGTCACGAAGCAATCAAAACAACTTTGCCGAAAGCAAAGGAATTGCGCCGCGTTGTAGAGCCTATCATCACTTTGGCTAAGACAGATTCTTTGGCAAACAAGCGTTTGGCATTTGCTCGTTTGCGCGACCGTGAAATCGTTCAGAAGTTGTTTGCTGAATTGGGCCCACGTTTTGCAAACCGTAACGGCGGTTATTTGCGTATTTTGAAAATGGGTTTCCGCGTTGGCGACAATGCTCCTATGGCCTATGTTGAATTGTTGGATCGTCCAGAAGTTACAGACGCAGCTGATGCACCAACAGTTGAAGAATAAGCACAATACGATACGTCGTTAAGCTAAAATTAAAAAAGCCGTTCAGTTCGCTGAGCGGCTTTTTTTTCGTGCTTAGCGGATCGATGATAGTGCAGAATATGTTACGAGGCTAAGTACGCTTGACATAGTATTTTTCGATTTTTAGAAACGAACTCGAAGCTGCGGTCTGTGTCTAAATGTAAGCTACAAAGCGTGATTTGGGGAGTTCCGGTAAGATGTCGGCTTGCTTATCAAAAATATTGTGCAGGGTAGATTGGTTTCTCTGCCAAGCATATCTCCGATAGAAGCAAAGACAATAAGCTGACATACGCCTTAGTTAGCGACTTTCAGATAGTCGAAGGATAAATACATGATGGTGAACGCATCGACCGCACTTAATCGACGATTACATGTGAGAGCAAATCGCGTCCCTTCAGTGCTCATACCGAAATGGCTGTCTTTGATCTGTTTTTCGATCTTGTCTTGTTTGACCATTTTGATGGCTAGACCCGTCCACGCCGACGAGTTTCTCGACCCAGCCGTCGCATTCAAAGTCGATGCCAAAATGGTGCAGGCAGACAAGCTTCGTCTCGAATTTACAATTGCAAAGGGCTACTACTTATATCGTGAGCGCTTCAAGTTCGATGCGGAGGGTGCCAGCCTTGGTAAGTTCGACATCCCTCGTGGCAAAATCAAGTATGACGAGACTTTCGAAAAAGACGTTGAAACTTATCACGACAGTTTGGTAATCGAGATTCCTGTGAAAGCGAATGGCGATTTCAAACTTAAATTGACACAGCAAGGTTGTGCCGATGCAGGCCTATGTTATCCACCTATGGATTTGGTGTTGCCGATCAGCGTACCGAGGTCTGCCTCAGCTGCAGCAACGACACAGGTGGAATCCCCAGCGATTGCGCCCCCATCCACCAGCCCCGCAACAGAAACAGTTGGCTCAAGTGTCAACGCTGCGCAGCAAGAAAGCTCACGTATCGCTAGCACTTTACAAAGTGGTCGCCTCATCCTGATTGTGCCTTTGTTTTTTGTGCTCGGACTCGGGCTCTCATTCACTCCTTGCGTCTTGCCGATGGTACCGATTCTCTCGTTCATCATCGTTGGAGAAGGGGCTGCGATCAAACGTAGCCGAGGCTTCTTTTTGTCCTTGAGCTATGTGCTAGGAATGGCTTTGGTGTACACAGGTTTAGGGGTTAGTGCAGGTTTGCTTGGCGAAGGGCTCGCCGCCGCTCTGCAAAATCCCTGGGTCTTATCTGCGTTCGCTGCTTTGATGGTGTTACTGTCGCTCTCAATGTTCGGGGTCTATCAGTTGCAGATGCCAGCGGCGGTTCAAACCAAGTTGACGTATTTTTCGGAAGGTCGCCGTAATGGCAAAATGATTGGCGTCTTCTTAATGGGGGCGATCTCGGCTTTAATTGTCGGCCCTTGTGTTGCTGCGCCCTTAGCTGGCGCTTTGGTGTATATCAGCCAAACGCGCGATGTGGTAATCGGTGGCAGTGCTTTGTTTTCGATGGCGCTAGGAATGGGTGTGCCACTCTTGCTGGTGGGGATGTCGGCCGGCAGCGTGCTGCCGCGTACTGGGATGTGGATGGAACAAATCAAGCGCTTCTTCGGTGTCTTGATGTTAGGTATGGCGATTTATATGATCTCACCCGTGATCCCAGCGTGGACGCAAATGTTGGCATGGGGTCTTCTGTTCGCGGCTTATGCGGTGTATCAGGGTTTTATTTACAAGGGAAAACTTGCTTCCAAGTTTATTGCGGGTGTGTTTTTCATTTTAGCTGCGGTGCAGTTGCTTGGTGTATCGACAGGTGGTCGTGATGTTTTTTCACCGTTGGCGCATTTGACCGGCACGCAGGTGCATGTGAAATTTCAGCGCGTTCGTAGTAGCGTCGAACTGGATGCAGTTTTGGCTGCCAATAAAGATAAATTGGTGATGTTCGATTTCTATGCTGATTGGTGTGTCTCATGCAAAGAAATGGAAAAGCTGACCTTTGTCGAGCCTCGTGTCAAAGCTAAGTTGGATCAGATGCTCTTACTGCAGGTCGATGTGACTGCGAACAACGTTGATGATAAAGCGCTGCTGAAACGGTTTGGTTTGTTCGGGCCACCAGGCATCATTTTCTTCGATCGAAATGGTCAAGAAATCAGTGGCAAACGTGTGATCGGTTATCAAAATGCCGACACCTTTTTGGCATCGCTGGCGGCCGTACAATCGCAGCCTTAGGGACAAGCCAAAGCTGCTCATACTAGTTTTGGTCGTCAGGGCGTTACGAGCGCTTAGCACCAAGTAGTCGGTGCTAAGCTCGGCGGCTAAGTGGCTCTGTGGCTCAGTGGATGCGTCCTTAGCGCACCGGTACAATCATCTCAGCGTAATCGTATAAGGCACCGAGGATGTCTTGTTCAACTTCATCTGCGGTTTCGGAGAGCTGGTCGATTTGATCAAAGTACGCATCGACGTTGCGCGCATTCCCTGCACCTTCAATTAGGCGAGAGTATCGATGCTCTTCCCAGCGCAGTGCCTCTTCCTCATTTAAGTGCTCAGCAAAATTACGTGCTTTGTAACGGAAGAAAAGTTCGTCTAGTCGTTCGTCTTGGAAATGCGGATTGGCTTTGATAAGGTCAGCCGCATTGTAGCTTCTTAGTTCGTTCAAAAGACGTCGGTCACCAGGACCTAAGAAGCCGCCATATAAATCCTCATCCACGTCGTTGGTGCTCTCTTGCGATCTGCCAAAAACGGCATCCCACAGCTCATTTGGCAACGCTGCTTGATCTTGTAATTGGGCCGCCTTTTGCGCGTGATTATGAGCTTGTTCTACATCGATTTGCCAACGTGCAGCCATCTCCGCGCTCAAGGTCTTGAGATTACCTATCACGATTGGTGATTTGTTTAGATGGACGCTCTTGATCGGTAAGCGCGTCACGCGTTCGGCAAGCTCACTTATTTTACTAAAGAGTCGTTCTTGTATGGTCGCTATCGAGAGGCCGACCAGCTCTTCGGGATCGTAACGCAGATCCCACGCGATGATTTCATTCTTATTCTTAGGATGCACTGCCAGCGGCCACATGATCGCTAAGCAGCCATGGTTGGTTGGGAACATGCCTGATACATGCAGAAACGCTTTGCCCAATAGTGGTACGCCTAATTCTTGCGCGACTTTATCTTTTTTGTGCAGCGAAAAACAAAAGTCGAACAGACGAGGCTGCTTTTGTTTGACCAAACGCGCTAAGGCCACGGTTGCTCTGACGTCGGATAGCGCATCATGTGCACTTTCGTGGGAAATGCCATTGGCAGCCGTTAAATGTTCCAGGCGAAAGCTCGGCTTCCCTTCATCATTGAGTGGCCACACGATGCCGTCGGGACGCAAGGCATAGCAAGTGCGCAGCATATCCATGATGTCCCAGCGGCCACATTGATTCTGCCACTCGCGTGCGTATGGATCGATCAGATTGCGCCAAAATAAAAAGCGTGTGACTTCATCATCAAAGCGTATCGTGTTGTAGCCGACACCGATGGTGCCGCTTGCGCTTAAGGCTTGTTCGATTTGTGCAGCGAATTGGTACTCTGGCAGACCTTGTTCCAAGCATTGCTGTGGTGTGATGTGCGTGATCAGGCACGATTGTGGATCGGGCAAATAGTCGTTGGCAGGGCGACAGAAAATATTGATGGGTTCACCAAGTTCGTTCAAGTCAGCATCCGTGCGCACCGCTGCAAATTGAGCAGGTCGATCGCGACGCGCCACCGCGCCGAAAGTCTCGTAATCGTGCCAAAGAAAACTATGCATCCACTTCTTTCTCAGAGTTAGTCATACCGACGCCGTTCGGGTTCGCCGAAGTAGCGCAATTTGATAAAGGCAATCACGAGTACAACAATCAAAGCAGCCATACCACCGATCACTTTCCAAAATCCTTCGACATCATTGATCATCGGCATTTTGACGAAGTTCATGCCGAAGATGCCGGTGATCAGCGTCAGTGGCATGAACAGGGCGGTGATCACTGTCAGCCAACGCATGATGTCGCTAGTGCGATGGGCCATCGCCGCGAAGTGAATTTGCACGGAGGATTCCAAAGAAGCCTCGAGTCGACGCGCATGATTCAGAACGCGATTAACGTGTTCCATCACATCATTGATACGAACTAGGAGAAGGTCTTTGGCGCGACTATGATGTTCAGCGTTGCCATCATAGGTGTCGACGATGTGATCGCGTAATTCTTGCAGCGCATCGTATTGCTCCTCACACAGATGATCGAGCTTGCGGATTTCGATGCGCGAATCGAGTAAGGCGATCCAATTATTGAAAGGTTTGCGTGGGTCGAGCAAAGCATGTTGCCAGCGATCGAGTTGATTCGTTAAGGGTTGGCGTAGGTCGAGATACTGGTCCACCATCGCATTCAACAGTCGTAGCATCAAGTCTTCTGGTGAAGAGGGTAATCGACTCGTGTGACCATTGCCCTCGGTCTTGGGACGGTGACTCATCAAACGTTGGCGCGCTGCCTCAATAGTGCGACTTTGCTTGCCACGTACTGTCACGAGCGCGGTGCCGAGTAAGAGAAACGAGACGGGGATAGTGTTGAGTCTATTCAGCGCTGCAGGAATTTTCTTGGTAGTGTTTTCGCTCGCATTTGATTCTGCACCGAGCGCGAGTTTTTGGAAGACGACTAATTCGTAATCTTGCGTCGCGTCGAAATAAGAAGGGTGATGTAGATTGATGACATCTTTGAGATGCAAGTCATAAATCCGAATGCCCGTGATGCGTTCGATTTCATCACGCCAGCCTTCAGGATTCGCGGCGACTTCATCATGCGTGGCATCGAGCCAAAGAAAGCGGCAAGTGTCTTCGAGCTTCTGCGGATCTTGTGCCGCCGCTTCTAAAAAATCGGTTTGTGAAAAATCGTGCAAAGAGTTTTGCGCGACTTGATGTTCGCTGATGTAAAAGATATCCATTCAGTACTGCTCCGAAAAAAACGGCCCCGAAAACTGTGGGATGTTGGGCTCGCCCACATCGACCATATCCCCGCCATTGATAGGTTAGGAGGGGTGAACAGTTAGACGGGAACCGCGAATGTCGAGAGCTTACTTGGTTTGCAATAAACGCGCTACATCACGTGCAAAATACGTCAGGATGCCATCGGCGCCTGCGCGCTTGAATGCGAGAATCGCTTCCATCATGGTTTTGTCGTGATCGATCCAACCGTTTTGCGAGCCGGCTTTGATCATGGCATATTCACCGCTGACTTGGTAGGCGAAGGTCGGCACTTTGAACTCATCTTTGACGCGACGCACGATATCCAAGTAAGGCATACCTGGTTTGACCATCACCATGTCGGCACCTTCCGCCAAATCCAGCGCGACTTCGCGTAGGGCTTCATCGCTATTGGCTGGGTCCATTTGATAATTGGCCTTGTTACTCTTGCCCAAGTTGCCGGACGAACCAACCGCGTCGCGGAAGGGACCGTAGAAAGCGGACGCATATTTTGCTGAGTAAGCCATGATGCGCGTATAAATAAAACCTTTTTCTTCGAGCGCAGCACGAATTGCACCGATACGTCCATCCATCATGTCGCTTGGTGCGACGACGTCGGCACCAGCTTCCGCGTGGCATAGCGCTTGGCGCACTAACATTCCTGTTGTTTCATCATTTAAGACGTAACCGTTAGCATCGATCACGCCATCTTGACCATGGCTGGTGTAGGGATCAAGTGCGATATCGGTCAAGATACCCAACTCAGGACACGCTTCCTTGAGGGCACGCACCGCACGTGGAATCAGGCCCTGCGGATTGCAGGCTTCGGCACCATCTTCGGTTTTCAGTGATTGGTCGATCGAAGGAAACAAGGCCATTACAGGAATGCCGAGTTGAACGCAGTCTTTGGCAACTTCGAGTAACTTATCGAGGGACATGCGCTCCACGCCGGGCATCGATGCCACCGCTTCGACACGGTTTTCGCCGTCAACCAAGAACACGGGATAGATCAGATCAGAAACCGTCACATGGTTTTCGCGCATTAAGTTACGAGAAAAGGCATCACGGCGCATACGGCGCATACGAATTGCGGGGAAAGCAGCTAAAGAATTGAATGTCATGGCTATCAAAAAAATATCGCGATTAATGAAACATTTATGAAACTTTTCTTACCTTACGTGCTCAAAGGAGTAGGCATTATGCTTACCGCTGGTCCTCCCTAAGCGGGACGCCATTTGTTCCCATTCGATTGGCGTTATTTTCACCCCAGTACCCATGTTTATGCGTGCTGGGGTTTTTTTATGCTTTGAAATTTGGATTTTGTTAATTCTGAAACTGGTCGACAACCTCGTCTTTGCCTATGTATTTCCGATTTTCTAGCCGCAAAACGTGCTCATGCATCGACAGCAGGCAAATCCGCACTCTCAACATTTAAGCCAGTAAAACTTTTAATCATCATATCGGCCTCTTCAATCCCCACGCGTTTCAATGCTGAAAACAGCTGGACTGTGTACGGCGCTGGATTGCCTTGCCCATCGATGTAACGTGCCAACAAGTTACGTGCTTCGCGCAGTGCATTGGTCGCTTCGTTGCGATTCAGCTTGTCCGATTTGGTCAGTAGACAATGAATCGGTCGGCCGGTCGGCGCGAACCACTCTAACATTTGTACGTCGAGATCGGTGAAAGGACGGCGCGCATCCATGATCAAGATCAAAGCCGCTAACTGTTGACGCTTTTGCACGTAGTTGCCAAGCAAGGCATTCCAATGGACTTTCGCGGCACCAGGTACCTCGGCATAGCCATAGCCCGGCAAATCGACCAACATTGCGCGAATCTCATCTTGGCGTGTTTCATCTTTGCGGTGCTGGCCAACATGCGCCCCACCGATCGAGAAAAAGTTGATGTGTTGCGTGCGTCCTGGCGTTTTCGAGGCAAAGCAGAGCTTCTTCTGATTGCACAAAATATTGATCGCCGTCGATTTCCCGGCATTCGAGCGCCCAGCGAAAGCGACTTCTGGCACTTCTAATTTGGGCAGATCGCGAAGATGATTAACAGTGGTGAAGAAGCGCGCTTGCCAAAGAATAGACATAAGAGACCAATCGAGTGAAATCAGCTCGAAGCTGACGATGATGCTGAAAAAGTGATGGTGAATGGGTGATTAGTAGACGATTTTCACCCTGAAAGTGAGGTTTCTTCGCGTCAATTGACTTGGAATACCTCAACATTTCCACAAAAGCTATTGTACAATAAGGGGTTAGCGACGTGTGCCCATTCGCTTAAGCAAATAAGTCAATGCGCAAGGCACGTACCCAATTGCTTCAATTGAACCGATTTCCAATTTTCAGTCTCAAGGTGTGTGAATGAACCGTGCATTTTTATCATTATCCAAGTCCCTCGGCATGATCGCTTTGGTGGCTTCTTCCATGGTTTCGGTTGCCAATGCCAACGAAACAGCTAAGCCAGTAAAAGCAGATCCAGTCAAAGGTGAAGCCTTGTACACCAATGGCGATGCAGCTCGTGGTTTGGTCGCTTGCGCATCTTGTCACGGCGCAGCCGGTAATTCCACGATTACAACAAATCCAAAATTGTCTGCGCAACACGATGCTTACATCGTCAAACAATTGACAGATTTCACGACACCTGCACGCAACAATCCAGTCATGACAACGTTTGCGAAAGCGATGACTGCAGAAGACATGAAAAACGTCGCAGCATTCTTGGCTGCACAAAAACCAAAGGCAGGTTCTGCGAAGAATAAAGATTTGGTAGAACTCGGTAAAAAAATCTACCGCGCAGGTATCGCTGAGAAGAGCGTTCCAGCTTGCGCAGGCTGCCACAGCCCAAATGGCGCAGGTATCCCAGCGCAGTTCCCACGTTTGGCTGGCCAACACCAAGACTACACAGTGGCGCAATTGACCGCTTTCTTCAAAGGTGCACGTAACAACAGCCCACAAATGGTGAAAATTGCTAAAGGCATGACTGAAGAAGAAATGAAAGCAGTTGCTGATTACATCGCTGGTTTGAAGTAATCGCCATCGATTGCAATGTTAGGGCTTTCAAATAGCGAAGCCCAACAAATCTAAATACGGAGGGGGTGGCATGAGCCATCCCCTTTTTGTTTGCGCGGAAATTTATGGAACTCGAAACTTCTACCTCAGGTTGGGAAATCAATACACGACGTCCGTGGCTAGCGAGCACGGTCGAGCTGCTATCGTCGATGCGTTTCGCCATCAGTTTGTTGTGCATGATTGCGATCGCATCAGTGGTTGGTACCGTGCTTAAGCAAAACGAGCCGGTGAATAATTACATTAATCAATTCGGACCTTTTTGGTTTGAAGTTTTTCAAAGCTTAGGTTTGTACTCTCTCTACTCGGCTTGGTGGTTTTTGTTGATCATGACATTCCTAGTGGTCTCAACGAGTCTGTGTATTTGGCGTAATGCACCAAAGATGTTGAAGGATATGGCGAGTTGGCGTGATAGCGTGCGAGAACAGTCTTTACGCAATTTTCATCACAAGGCTGAGTGGCAAACTGCGGAAGCAATCGAGATTAGTAAAGACAAAGTCATTCAGCATTTGAAACAGGCCGGTTATCAATACAAAGTCGTCGAGAAAGAACAGGCGATTTTGGTGGCTGCGAAACGTGGCGCTGGCAATAAATGGGGCTATATCTTCGCCCATGCGGCGATCGTCATCATTTGTATCGGCGCGACTTTTGACTCCGATTTGGCGATTCGTTTTCAAACTTGGTTCATGGGCAAGGTGCCTTACAACGGCGGCAATACGCTGATTGATAAGGTGCCGGAGCAACATCGCTTAGCAAAAGGAACTCCCACTTTCCGTGGCAATGTGGCGGTGCCTGAAGGCTCGAGTGCCAATGTCGCGATTATCCAGCAGAGCAAAGGCGTGCTGTTGCAAGATCTGCCTTTCACGATACAGCTGAAGAAATTCAATATTGATTTTTACTCGACCGGTATGCCGAAGTTGTTTGCGAGTGATGTCACTATTATCGATCATGAAACTGGTAAGAGTTTTGATGCTACGGTGAAGGTTAATCATCCGCTGATCTACAAAGGTATCGCGATTTTTCAATCGAGCTTTGATGATGGTGGTAGCCGATTGCAATTGCGCGCCCATCCTATGCGCGGAGCATCCTCGAAGGTTACCGAGTTGAATGGAACAATGGGTGGTTCCAATGTTTTGGATCCGAGTCTAGCTAATGGCGAGCAATACACGATCGAATGGTCTGGTTTTAGACCGCTCAATATCGAAGATTTGTCTCGCAATGCACAGGATGTCCGTTCGGTGAACCAAAGTGCTAACTTTGTTGATCGTCTGAGCGCCGACTTGGACAAACATTCTGGCGCAGCGGTGAAACGGGATGGCGAGCGTAATTTGAAAAACGTTGGCCCCACTGTGCAATATAAATTGCGTGATAAGACGGGGCAGGCGCGTGAGTTTCACAACTATATGGCACCGATATTATTGGATGGTGCATGGGTCTTCCTTGCTGGCACACGTGATTCTCCCAATGAAGCGTTTCGCTATCTTCGTATCCCAGCGGATGAAGAGAGTAGCTTGAAAGAGTGGATGCGCTTACGAGCGGCGATCGCTGATCCTGAATTGCGGGTCAAAGCAGCAGAACGTTACGCAAACCGTGCTTTACCAAACGGCGATGCGCGACAATTCCAAGCGCAATTAGCAGCCTCTGCTTCGAAAGGTTTGGCCGACTTTGCTGGCGCGGATGCGAATGCTAAATTGGCGGGATACGCCGCAGTCAGCGAGTTCATTAGTAAACGTCCTGAAGCCGAGCGCGAAAAAACTGCAGAAGTGTATTTGAAAATTCTGAATGGCAGTATGTGGGATTTGTGGCAGCTCGCCCGTGAGCGCGATGGCCTCGGTGCGTTGGAAATGACAGAGCAACGCGCGCAGTTCTTGCAAATGAGTATGTCGAGTTTATCCGACGCCTTCTTCTATGGCGCTCCCGTGTATTTGGAGCTGAGCGGCTTTGAAGAAGTGAAGGCCTCTGTATTCCAAGTCACGCGTGCACCGGGACAGAATATTGTGTACTTAGGCTGTTTGTTTTTGACGCTTGGTGTGTTTGCGATGTTCTATATCCGTGAGCGCCGCGTTTGGTGTTGGTTCAAGACTGAGGCGAACGCAACCCATATGCTAATGGCGATGAGTTCACAACGTAAAACCTTGGATTTCGAAAAAGAATTTGAGCAACTTAAGAAGCAATTGTCGAATAGCTTTGAGAGTGAGATTGTGGGCGAAGTGTCAACCGCACATTCTGATAAGATTTAGAATCTTGAGTCCGCTTGAATTCATTGTGTAAGCAATTTGGAAGAATCATGGAACAGCAATTACTTGAACAGAATTTTTTGAAACGCCTATCGATGATCGATTGGGTGTATGCGCTGCTACTGTGTGTCGGCGCGGTGTACGCGTTCCGTACATACGGTATGCACATGGATGTCTATGAGGAGGCCATTCTCTTATTGTCCGGGCCATGTTTTGCTTATCTCGGGTGGCGTTGGAAACCGATTCGCCCGCTGATGTTGGCGTTGGCTATTTTGTCTTTGTTCGCGGTCTCCCAATATGCGGGTCAAATTGGTTTGGCCGATCAAAAGTTTTTCTTGAAGTACTTCTTGTCCAGCCAATCAGCAATTTTGTGGATGAGCACCTTCTTCTTTCTATCCACCTTGTTTTATTGGGGGGGCTTGCTGGCGAAGTCTGACTTTGGCGCATCAGTAGGTTCGGGTTTGTGTTGGGCGGCCGTCGTGATCGGTGCGACCGGCATGTTAGTGCGTTGGTATGAGTCTTATCTGATCAATCCAGATGTGGGCCATATTCCTGTCTCGAACCTATATGAAGTTTTCATTTTATTTGCTTTGATCACGGCATTGTTCTATCTCTACTACGAAGATATTTACGGAACGCGTCAACTGGGCGCTTTCGTGTTGCTGATTATTTCTGCCGCAATCGGTTTCTTGTTATGGTACACGGTCAGCCGCGGTGCCGCCGAGATTCAACCATTGGTACCAGCATTACAGAGTTGGTGGATGAAGATTCATGTCCCTGCCAATTTTATTGGTTATGGAACCTTTTCTCTAGCAGCGATGGTGGCTTGGACTTACTTGTTAAGAACTGAAACGAACCGTGCGCTTTGGATTGGCTTGGTGGCAACACCAAGCGGTTTGCTTGCTTTCGCATGGAGTATTGTCGTCGTTTTCAATTCAAACGATGGTGTTATTTCCGGCATGTTAAAGGTCACTAAGATTCTGGCAGTGTTGGAATTTCTGTTCGTTTTGACGATCGTTAAGCGAGACATGCTATGTGAACGTCTTCCCAGTTCTGATCTGATTGAAGACATGATGTATAAAGCGATTTCAGTCGGCTTTATATTTTTTACGATTGCAACCATTTTGGGTGCCTTGTGGGCGGCTGAAGCTTGGGGCGGCTATTGGTCTTGGGATCCAAAAGAGACCTGGGCTTTGATCGTGTGGCTCAATTACGCGGCGTGGTTACATATGCGCTTGATGAAGGGCTTACGAGGCCAGATTGCAGCATGGTGGGCGCTGGTAGGTTTGTTGGTAACGACTTTCGCTTTCCTTGGTGTGAATATGTTTTTGTCAGGCCTACACTCTTACGGCACTCTCTAAACCAGTATTTCTGAGAGATTAACTAAAGCGCTGAAACATCAGTGCATTTGAAAAACGCCCGATTGCTTATGCATCGGGCGTTTTTATTTGCGACTCAGATTGTGTCGAATGCGTTCGTGATTTAGCAAGCTAGCGGGCCATTTCTTGGGGAGATCGATCTCGGGTCAAGTTTTGTGTAAGGATATACGCAGATCTTCGACTTATGAGAAACTAAGCGCCAATTCTGGTGTCTCCTCAATCTCGTCATAGGAGTTTGAAATGCTGATTAAGAAATCATCTGATTCCCATCCGATTGCCCCTTCAGAAATCACCCCAAAGGAAATTTTTGAGGAGCGTCGTCGCTTTATCCAGCGAATGGCGCTTGGTTCGGTGGCGGGCACAAGCTTGTGGGAAATGAGCCAACGTGAGGCTTTCGCACAGAATTCAAGTGCGCAGAAATTGAATGCAATCAGTAATCCGGCTTATCACCTCGACGAGAAAAAGACCTCGTATAAAGATGTGACGAGCTATAACAATTTCTATGAATTTGGCACCGACAAGGGGGATCCTGCGGTGAATGCGCACACCTTAAAGACGCGCCCTTGGACTATCAAAATCGAAGGCGAGGTCAAGAAAGTAGTGACACTTGATCTTGATAGTCTATTGAAGCTCGCACCATTGGAGGAACGTATCTACCGTTTGCGATGTGTTGAAGGTTGGTCAATGGTGGTGCCATGGATAGGCTACTCGTTATCGGCCTTACTGAAAAAAGTCGAGCCTACTGCCAACGCCAAATATGTTGAGTTCATTAGTCTGGCAGACAATAAACAAATGCCAGGTGTTGGATACCCAGTATTGCAATGGCCCTATACCGAGGGTTTACGTATGGATGAGGCCATGCATCCACTCACACTCTTGACTCTTGGGTTGTATGGAGAAGTGCTGCCCAATCAAAATGGAGCGCCTGTGCGTCTCGTGGTGCCATGGAAGTATGGCTTCAAATCGGCCAAATCGATTGTCACGATACGTTTGACGAAGGACCAACCACGCACCTCATGGAATGTCGCCAATGCGCGTGAATATGGCTTTTATTCAAATGTGAATCCTGAAGTCGATCATCCACGTTGGTCGCAGGCGAGTGAACGACGTATTGGTGAAGATGGCTTCTTAAGCCGTAAGCGCAAGACACTCATGTTCAATGGCTACAATGAAGTTGCCAGTTTGTACGTTGGGATGGACTTGAAGAAATTTTATTGAGAGAGTCATACCCTTGTTTGCACGTTTTCAAAAGCTGAGTAATCGATCGTTGACAGCGATTCGGGTTGCGGTGTTCGTGTTGGGATTGCTGCCATTTCTGCGTTTGCTTTACGCCGGATGGCAAGATCAGTTGGGCGCCAATCCCTTGGAATTTATCACGCGGAATACCGGTGATTGGGCCTTGTATATGCTCTGCATTACCTTGGCGGTGACACCGCTACGGCGTTGGCTCGAGTGGCCATGGCTCATGCGCTTGCGCCGCATGTTGGGGCTATATACGTTTTTCTATGCGAGCTGCCACTTCATGAGTTTCCTCTGGTTCGATCATTTCTTTGAACTCTCAGAGATGCTGCGCGATGTCGTAAAGCGCCCCTTCATTACAGTCGGCTTTGCTGCATTCGTTCTTTTAGTGCCGTTGGCGCTCACCAGTAATCATTGGGCCATGCGTCAGTTAGGTGGGAGGGTATGGCAAGGCTTGCATCGTTTGGTGTATCTGATTGCCGTTCTCGCGTTGCTGCATTACTTTTGGATGCGAGCAGGGAAGAATAATTTCGCACAACCGAGTTTGTTCGCAGCAATCATCGTCGTGCTATTTGCGCAGCGTTTGTTTTGGCGTTGGCGCCAAGCGAAGGTTTGAAGCAAGCGATGGCTTGAATCAGACCGATCTTGGCGAGGCAGCTGCTACTAGTTTTTCTTGTCGTTGCTAGTGCTTGGATCTGGCGCTGTCGTTGGCGCATTCGTTGGTGTATTGGTCGGCGCTGGACTATTTTTTTTCTCCGGCAAATAGAGTGGACCACGTTGTCCGCAGCCGCTGAGACTTGCCAATGAAGTCAATAGAAAAACACTGCTTAGTAAAAGGTTGATTTTCTTCAAGATCGCAATACCGTATAAAATGGAGAGAATTTAGATGCGATGTGGAGTGTACCATGACGGAAACCGAGTTTTTGCGCGAAGCCGATGCCTGCTTGCAGCGCGTGCAAGATATTTTTGAACAAGCTTTTGAAAACGACGAGTTAGATGTCGATTGCAAACGCAGTGGCAATGTTCTGGAAATCGAGTTTGTCGAAAATGGCTCTAAGATCATCGTCAACAGTCAAGCGCCGATGCAGGAAATGTGGGTCGCTGCACGTTCAGGCGGCTTTCACTATAAGCACGATGGGCAACATTGGCGCAACACGCGCGATGGCACTGAGTTTTTTGAAACCCTTCAACGCCTCGCGCAGGAGCAGAAATAAATCAGCTTTGAGAAGACGCTAGGACTAGTGAAAAGAATTGGCAACTTGGGTGATTTGGTAGACTCAGAGCGCTAGTAAATGGCTCCGTCCTAAGGAATTCATTGGTTGAACCAGAGATGGCAGAAAAAAACGGGATGCTCTTTTGAGACATCCCGTTTTCACTTGATAGCTAACGTGCTTTGCTATTCGATGATCACTTCTGGGTCGCTACCCAGATTCTTAATGGCTGATCCGGGTGGATTCTCGATATAGAAGTAGTCACCGTCTGCTTGAATCACACCATTCGGAATCGGGCGCTCCATAATCGGTATGTCTTTCAGTGCAGTCTGCATATAGCCGATCCAAATCGGCAGCGCCAAACCACCACCGGTCTCACGATTACCCAGATTGCGAGGTTGGTCATATCCTATCCACGCCACGCCCACGATCTTCGCTTGGTAACCTGCAAACCAAGCATCAATTGAGTCATTGGTCGTGCCTGTCTTGCCAGCGAGGTCTGGGCGTTTGAGGACCAGTGCTTTGGTAGCGGTCCCGAAACGTACGACATCTCGCAACATGCTATCCATCAAGTAAGCATTGCGCTCATCAATCACGCGATTATTTTCGTCGCCCGCCACATCGGGTTTGGCTTCAGCAATCACTTTGCCATCAGCATCGACGATCTTGTTGATGAGGTAGGGGTTGACCTTGTAACCACCATTCGCGAAGACCGCATAGGCGCCAGCCATTTGCATCGGCGTGACTGCACCGGCTCCAAGTGCGAGGGTTAAGTACGCTGGATTCTTCTCTGGAATGAAACCAAACCGACTCGCATACTCCTGACCATATTTGGCGCCGACGCGTTGCAAGATCCGAATCGAGATCATGTTCTTGGATTTTGTTAGACCCTTACGCATCGTCATCGGGCCTTCATATTTACCATCGTAGTTTTTGGGTTCCCATGCCTGACCACCTGTTTGTCCAGCATCGAAACTGATGGGGGCGTCATCGATGATCGTACTGGGCGATAAACCCTTTTCAAGTGAAGAAGAATAAATGAATGGTTTGAAACTGGAACCCGGTTGACGCCATGCTTGTGTCACGTGATTGAATTTATTAAAGTTGTAATCGAAGCCGCCGACCAAAGCACGAATAGCACCAGTGCTAGTATCGGCCGCGACGAACGCGGACTGTACTTCCGGCATCTGAATGATCGCCCAAGCTTTGCCATCATTCATGACGCGAATCACGGCGCCACGCTGAATGCGTTTGTTGGCGGGTGCATTGGCTTTCAGTCCCGAGGCAGCGAAGTTCAGGCCGGCGCCAGAAATTTGAACTTCATCGCCGTTCGCGAGAACCGCTTTGACGAGATCTGGCTTCGCTTCTAAGACCATGGCCGCCAAGATGTCATCACTGTCCGGGTGCTCGGCCAATTCTTTTTCAATCGCTTCGTCTGCCAATTCTTTGTTGCCTGGTAGTTCGATGATGGCTTCGGGACCGCGATAGCCGTGGCGGCGTTCATAATCCATCACACCTCGACGCAGAGATTGATAGGCGGCTTCTTGTTCCGCTTTTGTGATCGTCGTATAGACATTGAGGCCGCGCGTGTAGGTTTCTTCCTTAAATTGTTCGTACACTAATTGACGCGCCATTTCGGCGATGTATTCAGCGTGGATGCCGAATTCGATGCTACTAGTTTTGATTTTCAGTTTTTCAACTTTGGCAGCGTCGTATTGGGCTTTGGTGATATAGCCGAGTTGAAACATACGTTGCAAAATATACTGTTGTCGTACCGTAGCCCTTTTAGGATTGGCAACCGGATTGTACGCAGACGGTGCTTTCGGTAGACCCGCTAGCATCGCCGCTTCAGCGACCGTAATATCTTTTAGTTCTTTACCAAAGTAAATCTGCGCCGCCGAGGAGAATCCGTATGCGCGTTGGCCCAAATAGATTTGGTTCATGTAGACCTCAAGAATTTGGTTCTTTGTGAGATTTTGTTCAATTTTCCAAGCGAGCAAGATTTCGTAGACTTTGCGCTTCACCGTTTGCTCGGTTGATAAAAAGAAATTTCGAGCAACCTGTTGGGTAATGGTTGAGGCACCTTGTTTATTGCCGCCAGTGACGTTATTGAATGCAGCGCGCGCGATACCGATGTAATCAACGCCACCATGTTCATAGAAACGATCGTCTTCGATAGCGAGGACCGCTTTGCGCATCACATCAGGGATATCTTTGAAGTGGACTACATTCCGGCGTTCTTCACCGAATTCGGCGATCAGAACATTGTCAGCCGAAAAGACACGCATCGGCATCTTGGGGCGGTAACTGGTAATGGCATCGATCTCCGGCAAATTGGGGTAGGCCATTGTTAAGGCGAAAATCAAAACTAAAATGCCCGCGAACATCAGTCCAAATAATACGATAAACGTATTGATGAGCGCTCTAGCTGCTTTGCTCTTTGGCTTCGGTAGCTGGCTCGATTCACTTTGAGCGATAGGGGATTCCGACGGTGTTGACATATGGCAATTTCGTTTCAAAAACAATGAGCGCCATTATAGCCTTCCCAGCTGAACTATAAAAATTGCATTTCTTCAAGTAAACCTCCTGAGTGGAGAATTGACAACGCAAAAAGGCCGTTCTGACCGGAAAGTGCTTTACATTCGACTATCCTTATTGCTAGGATTTAACGTAAGCTAGTATGAGTGTCTTCTAAATCGCGGTTTTTAAAAGAAAAAATGCGTTTTTCAGGCTGAACAATAGTTTTTTATGAGCAATTTGTGAACGAATTTGCTTGTGCTTTTGAAAATAAGAATAAGTTTACTTTGAGGGGAATTCCTTGGCTCTAGATCTCGCATCCCTGCTTGGAAAGAAGAATGCGCCTCTGATAGGGGTGGATATCAGCATGTCTGACATCAAGCTAGTGGAATTATCACGCTCAGGTGAAAAAGACTTTAAATTGGAACGCTGCGCTACTGAGCCATTACCAAAAGGTGCAGTTATCGATGGCAACATCGAGAACCTTGAACAGGTCTCTGAGACTATTACACGCTTGTTGAAGCGTGCTGGTACGGGTACCCGACAAGTCGCACTTGCGATGCCTGCGGCATCGGTTATTACAAAAAAAATCACCTTGCCTGCGCACTTAAATGAGCAGGCCTTAGAATTTCAGGTTGAATCTGAAGCAAGTCAGTACATCCCGTTTTCAATGGATGAGGTGGCGATTGATTTTTCTGTGATGGGCGCGACTGCTAACTCTGCTGAGGACATGGATATTTTGTTGGCTGCAGCCAAAAAAGAAAAGATTGAAGACCGGGTTGCCGCAGCACAAACAGCCGGTTTGCAAGCAAAAGTCATGGATATTGAGTCCTTCGCGGCGCGGTCTTCTGTGCTTCGCTTGATCGATCAACTGCCTAATGGCGGGCAAGATCAAATTTTTGCTTTGTTCCAGATTGGCTCGAAGGTGACTTATATTTCGGTACTGCTAAATGGTGAAGTGATTTATGAGCGCGACCAGCAGTTTGGTGGAAATCAGCTTACCCAAGATATTGTGCGGAACTATGGACTTTCGTTCGAAGAGGCTGAACTCAAAAAGCGTCAAGGCGATTTGCCGGATAGTTATGAAATGGAGTTGCTTGAACCGTTTTTAGAGAGTGCGGCTCTTGAGGTTACTCGTGCAATTCAATTTTTCTTCACATCTACGCCATTCACTCGAATTGATCAGATTTTCTTGGCGGGTGGTTGTTCGATGTTGCCGGGTTTGGTGGACATCGTGGCGGAACGAACAAAACTTTCAACTACAGTAATTAGCCCGTTTAAGGGTATGGAATTAGGGTCTTCAGTCAATGAAAAAGTCCTGCGCAGTGATGCCCCGGCATATTTGGTGGCATGTGGATTGGCGATGCGGAGGTTTGACGAATGATCAGAATTAATCTTTTGCCTCATCGTGAGGCTAGGCGTAAAGAACTTAAGAATCAATTTTATGCGCTGATGGCGCTTTCTGTACTTGTGGGGTTTGGGATTGTGATTGTGGTCGGGGTGTATTTCTCGACGCAGCTCTCAGCGCAAGTTGAACGTAACGCGTTTATCACTGAAAAGAACAAAGAGCTGGACGGAAAGATCAAAGAAGTCGCGACGTTGCGACAAGAAATTGATGCACTAAAAGCTCGTCAACAAGCGGTAGAAGATCTGCAGTCTGATCGAAATCAACCAGTCTTCATGATGAATGAATTGGTGCGTTTGGCTCCAGAAGGCTTGTATTTGCTCTCAATTAAGCAAGAAGGTCAGCGCGTTTTGATCAAAGGGTATGCGCAGTCCCATGCTGTGGTCGGCATTTTTGTGAATGATTTAAGTTCGTCGAAATGGATGACGCGCCCAGAGATTATTCAAAATAAGGCAGTCAATTTGGGGCAAGGACGTGATGCCAAGCGCGTTATCGAATTTGATGTGAGCGTAGGTATGCGTCGTCCAAGGGAGCTTGAAGCTGCGGCTGCGAGTGCATCAGAATTGCCAGCTGAAAAGAAACCAGCTGACTCTAAGTCAACTGAGAAGAAATAAGCGGCAATAGTGCAAGAGAAAAAGTAGAGAAGCTTATGGCAAACATACAAGAACGATTTGAGGATTTGGCTGGCCAATTCCGCGATTTAAATGGGCTCCATCCAGGTTTATGGCCAATTGCTCCTCGCGTGTTGGCTGCATTTGTGCTGTTGGTGGTGGTCGTTTTGGTCGGTTGGGGAGCTTATTGGAGCAGTCAGATCGAAGATATTGAACGCGGCGAACAAGAAGAGCAAAAGCTGAAAGACACATTCAAGACGAAGACTCAACAGTCGATTAGTCTCGAGGCCCTTAAGGAACAAAGAAAGTTAGTCTTGCAATACGTTTCCCGTATGGAGAAACAGTTGCCGAGCAGTGCAGAGTACGCCGCTTTGCTCGATGATATTAACTCCGCTGCGAATGGTCGTGGTCTGAACATGGAGTTGTTTGAACCTGGCGCGGTAGTGGTCAAAGATTACTACGCCGAAATTCCTATTAAGATCATCATGGTGTCGAACTATCACGATATGGGGCAATTCATTAGCGATATCGCGAAATTGCCGCGCATTATCACATTGAATAACTTGAGTTTTTCGGCAAGTAAAGACCCCAAAAAACCAGGCATTATTCTCGACGGTTTCGTCAAAACTTATCGATATCTAGATCCTGAAGAAATAGCAGCGCAAGCTGAACAAAAGAAAAAGGAATCAGCCAAAGGTAAAGAGGGCGAAAAAGAAAAAGAGAAAGAGGGGCATAAATGAGATTCCTTAGAGGTTTAGTCATACTCTTTTTGGCGCTTACTTTGCAAGCCTGCGGTGATAGCGGGATTGGCGAACTGCAGTCGTGGATGGAGCAGGTCAGGAAAGAGACCCAAGTGAAAGTGAATCCTTTGCAAGAGCCGAAGGTGTTTGTCCCAGTTTCGTATGAGAGTGGTGGGCTGTACGACCCTTTTGAT
The DNA here is from genome assembly GCF_031326225.1 of Undibacterium cyanobacteriorum. GTDB lineage: Bacteria > Pseudomonadota > Gammaproteobacteria > Burkholderiales > Burkholderiaceae_D > Undibacterium > Undibacterium cyanobacteriorum. The sequence goes on from NZ_CP133720.1 coordinate 701,736, forward strand.
CAAGTCAAGCTGTTGGCAGTGATTGAGCGAATTAAAGCAGCGAAAGAGAGCGGCTTGAAGCCTGATCTTGATCGCCCTCGCGAGGCCTTAGAAGGTTTCCCGCTCGAGAGTATGAAAATGGTCGGAACGTTTGACAACAAGAAAAAACTTCAGGGTTTGATCCAGGTCGGGAAGTTAATCTATCCAGTCACGGTTGGCTCATATGTGGGGCAAAATTTCGGAAAAGTGATTAGTGTCAGTGATACCAGAGTTGATCTGGTCGAGACAGTGCAAGATGCAACTGGCGAATGGATGGAACGAAAAGCAAGCTTAGAATTGCAAGAGGCGAAAAAATGAATGTAATCAATTTCAGTAAAGGGAGCTCCATGAGCATCAAGGGTCTATTTCTGGGGCTGCTATTCCTGTGCCAATCCGTGTTCGCGCAGACCGAAAATGCTATTGACTCGGTTACTGCTAACCAACAAGGTGCGAACGTGATCGTCAAGATCACTTTGAAGAATAATCTTGAAAAGGCACCAATTTCATTTTCAATCGCCAGTCCCGCTCGAATTTCGCTCGACTTCCCCAATACGAGTAATGCGACCGGCAAAAATGTGATCGATGTTGGGCTGGGCGAAGTGCGAAGCGTCAATTTGATTGAAGTTCCAGGTCGGTCACGTCTTGTATTTAATTTGAATCGTGCTTTGAAATATGCGACCTTTGTCGAAGGTAATACCCTAATCGTCACTATTGATGGCTCTGGTGGCTTAGCGACAGCTGTGAATTCCTTGGGCCTACCAGCAGTTGATAAAAACGAGAAAACAGCGGCCAAACAAAGCATTAAAGACATCGATTTTCGCCGCTTAGCTGGCGGTGAAGGGCGTGTTGTAATCGACTTGCCAGGTAACCAAGTGGCGGTTGATTCGCGTCTGCAAGGCCAAAAAATCGTGGTCGACTTCTTTAACGTGAACTTACCCGATGTTCTTAAGCGCAATTTGGATGTTGCTGACTACGGTTCTCCTGTCCAGAAAATTATTACTGAACGCCAAGGTAACAATGTACGCATGTACATTGAGCCAAAAGGGCTGTGGGAACACAGCGTTTATCAGAGCGACACACAATTAGTGGTTGAAGTTAAGCCGATTAAGGAAGAACTGAATAAGCTCACCCAGGGAACACAAGGCTACAAAGGTGATCGTTTTGGCATGAACTTCCAGGATATTGATGTTCGTGCCGTGTTGCAAATGTTGGCGGAACAAGGTGGCGTGAATATCATTGCAACTGATTCTGTTTCTGGCAACATTACTTTGCGACTGATCGATACTCCATGGGACCAAGCGCTCGACATCGTCATGCAGATCAAAAATCTCGACATGCGTAAAAATGGCAATGTCATTATGATTGGCCCGAAAGATGAGTTGCTTCTGAAGGAAAAACTCGAGCTGGAACAAAAAGCAGCGATCGCAGATTTAGAGCCACTCAAGACGGAGTCTTTCCAGCTGAAATATCAAAAAGCTGAGAATTTACAAAAATTGTTTGGTGTTACCGCGGATGGTTCATCTACGACCAATCGTCTTATCAGTAAGCGTGGCAGTATCATGATCGACCCACGCACTAACCAAATTTTCGTCACTGATATCGCTTCAAAAATCGAAGAGGTTCGTAAGCTCATCCAGAAAACTGATATTGCGACTAAGCAGGTGGTGATTGAGGCGCGCATCGTTGAAGCTGATAACAAATTTAGTCGAAACCTCGGTGCTAAATTAGGTTTTGCTGATCTGCGTAAGCTTTCGGGTGGTGATGCTGGCTATCAATTACAGGGTAACCAACGCGTTGCTGTGACAGGTAATTATCTTGGTGTGGGTGAGCAGACTGGTCAAGCCAAGATCACCGAGAAGAGCTTCATTCCAAATACACAATTTATTAATTTGCCTGCTGCTTCGATTGGTGGTTTAGAAGCCGGTAGTATCGCTACGAGTATTTTCTCAGCAGCGGCGAATCGTTTCCTTAACCTTGAGTTGTCGGCATTGGAAGCTGATGGTGACGGGAAAATCATTTCAAGTCCACGTGTGGTGACTGCCGACCAATTGCCAGCACACATTGAACAAGGTCAAGAAATCCCATATTCCATCGTTGCCCTGAGCGGGGGGACTGCTGTGTTCTTTAGAAAAGCGGTTCTTAGTTTGGACGTTACACCACAAATTACACCCGACGGCACTATCATCTTGAACGTGGACGTGCATAAAGATAGCCGTGGTGAGGAAACACGTTTTGGACCAGCAATCAACACAAAGCAAGTGAAAACGAGCGTGTTGGTTGAGAATGGTGGTACGGTCGTGCTGGGTGGTATTTACACTCAGGAAGAGCGAAATGACGTCACTAAGGTACCTTTCCTCGGAGATCTTCCATTGTTTGGAAACCTATTTAAGACCACTGGTAGAACAAATAACAAGACCGAACTGTTGATTTTCATCACTCCGAAAGTTCAGTTGACTGGAAGTATCGTGACACAATAGCCAAAGAGCGCGTTTTGGTATTGATTTTTAAGTTTTTTTATATGATAGGTGTTACATGACGAAGCTTTTTCGCATATTCGTGGCTATGATCAGTTTGAGCCTGCTGTCGGCATGCGGCGGGGGCGGTGGCTCTCCAGGCAATACGACCGGTCGAGCGCTATTTACTAGCGCGAACTCAACGGTGACGATCAATGTGGGGGACTCGCAGACTTACACAATTGGCGGCGGCAACCCAGGCTACGCAGCGACAAGCAGCTCTTCTGCTGCGACCGTCACTGTAAACGGTAGTTCAATGACGATTACTGGAAAGGGGGCAGGTGAAGCCACCATTACTGTGACGGATTCATCAGGTTCTAAAGTACAAATCGTCGCGACGATTGGTACGAATGCACCGTTCGCAACCGATGCTCCGGTCGATTTAACGATCGCTCCGGGAAGTAAGACCAATAATTATTCATTAAGTGGCGGTAGTGGAGTTTATCGTGCAGCGAGTGCAAATCCTTCAGTTGCAACAGTAACGCTCACTGGAAACCAATTCTACATCTCCGGTGTGAGCGCTGGTAGCACCACAATTTCCGTTTCTGATACTGCTGGAAGCTCCCGCACCATCAACGTAAAAGTGGGATCCAGCACGCCGTTGTTCACAACAGCACCTTCTATCATGTCGATCGAGCTCGGCACCACAACTCAAACTTTTGCGATTGGCGGAGGCTCATTGAGTTATGCGGTGAGTACCAATAATCAAAGCGTGGTGACGGTGTCTCAGTCGGGCGCGAATTTCACATTAACTGGTCTTGCTATCGGTAATGCAATTGTGTCTGTCACAGATACGGCTGGCGCAACGCAACAGATCCAAGTGACCGTAGGCGTCACTCAACCATTGACAGTAAACTCGCCAGCGGAATTGACGGTTGGCGTTGGCTCTGCCTCAGAGCAATTTACGATTTCTGGTGGTAGCCCAGCATACTCTGTAACTTCGAGCAATTTACTGGTAGCAAGCATTATTCAGTCTGGAAATCGATTCACTGTTTCTGGCAAGTTCCCAGGGACAGCGACCGTCGTTGTTAGCGATCGATCTGGTGCAACAAAGTCGATCAATGTTACGGTGAAGACGAATCCATTGTTCACATCGGCACCTGATGCAATCACTGTGGAAGTTGGCGCACGCTCAGCCAGCTTCTCGATCGAAGGCGGTACGTTCAGCTATAGTGTTTCGACGAGCAACTCGGCGATCGCCCAAGTCACGCAAACTGCGACTACTTTCTACATTTCCGGTATTAATGCTGGAGCGGCAGTTGTCGTGGTGACGGATTCTGCTGGTTCGAGCAAGCGGATTGATGTAACTGTCGGTGCGGCTGTACCTTTGCGTACCACCATGCCGACCGAAGTGAATATGACTGTCAATCAAGCCAACGACAGTTTCCAGATCAGCGGAGGGCAACCGGCATACGTTGTGACTTCCAGTAACCGTAATGTGGTACAGGTTCAGCAAAGTGGCGCTCAGTTTACTGTGACGCCGATTGGTGTTGGTAAAGCACAAGTCCAAATCATGGATGCCCAAGGTAGTACTAAGATCTCGAACGTGACTGTCTCAACAAAAGATTTGTTCACTTCAGCTCCAGAGGCAATTACACTTTCAACTGGCAGCGTCAGTTCGAGTTTCACTATTGGTGGTGGTTTGCCTGGCTATACTGTGGTCTCAAGCAACGTTCAAGTAGCACAAGTTAGCTTCACTGGTACTTCATTCACGATTACTGGTGCTGGCAAAGGCACTGCTTCTGTTGTGATCTCCGATACTGGTGGTAGCACGAAGTTGGTTGCTGTCACGGTCGGTTCAACGATTCCATTGTTCACCACAGCTCCAAGCGCGCTCGATTTGCCAATTGGTGGTTCTGCTGTGACGTTTGATATTTCGGGCGGCGATCCAGCATATTCAGTCACCTCAAGCAACTCGCAGGTAGCAACGGTCAGCTTGGCTGGTAATAAGTTCTCCGTAACCGGTATCGCGAAAGGCACGGCAGTCCTGAATTTGACTGATACATCGGGCCAGAAAGTGATCATCAATGTCAATGTGACCTCGGGTTCAGATCTCTATACGACAGCACCAAGTAACTTGTCGCTCGGGTTGGGTATCGACTCCAACACTTATTTGATTGGTGGCGGTAGCAAGTCTTATTCCGTGATGTCTGGTAATACTTCAGTTGTTACTGTTGTTCAAAATGGAAATCAATTCTATTTGCGTGCAGGAACTCTAGGGACAACGACCGTTACAATCACTGATACAGTCGGTGCAGTAAAAGTCATCAATGTCAGCGTGGTCAATGGTTTGCAACTCTTCACTACCGCACCTGTGGCAATGTCTGTGGGCGTTGGCTTGAACTCTTCGACCTTCCAGATTAGTGGCGGTGTTCCAAGTTACTTCGTCATCTCGAGCAACACTGGCGTAGTCAGAGTAACTCAAACTGGTGGACAGTTCTTCTTGACTGGTCAACAATCCGGACGCGCTACGGTCTTGATTACTGATAGTGTCGGTTCAAGTAAGAGTATCGATGTTACTGTGACGACTGGATCAGACCTTTACATCAGCGCACCAGCGACAGTTGCGGTCGGCGTTGGTGTCAGCTCGCAAACCTATCAAGTCGGTGGTGGTAGTTCGATTTATTCAGCAACCTCTTCGAATACGCAAGTGGCGACAGTGAGTTTGACTGGCTCGAACTTTGTGATCACGGGCGTTGCTGTGGGAACTGCGACCGTACTCGTTACAGATTCAACAGGTGCGTCTCGTCCAATTATTGTGACAGTGGGATCTGCCGTCGATTTGTTCACGACCGCACCACCAACTTTGAATCTCGGGGTAAATGCAATTTCCCAGTCGTTCTCAATTGGCGGTGGTCAGGCTCCATACACTGTAACAACCAATGACCCAGCAATTTTGACTCCAACATTGACAGGCACTCAGTTCACAATCCGTGGCTTAGCAATTGGTACTGCAGATGTGATCGTTTCCGACTCTAAAGGTGCTACACGTTCAGTTCGAGTTACTGTTGGGTCTGGTGTGAATCTGTTCACCTCCGCACCAAGTACGATTTCATTGGCAGCAGGTGCAACCTCACAAGTATTCACGATCTCTGGAGGTAGCGAAGTCTATGTAGTGAGCTCGTCTGACGAACGCACAGTAACGATTGGCCGTAACAGCAATAACCAATTTGTTGTGAATGGCATCGTTGGTGGTCGCGCGACTGTATCGATCAAAGATACGACGGGTAAAGAAATTCTAATCTCTGTGATCGTCGGAACCCCCGATGTGATCGTTTCTTCGGCACCTGATACGCTCACACTTCAAGTTGGTGGTGCGGGTACGTTTAAGGTTGCGGGTGGAAATGGTAGCTACCAAGTATCTACTAGCAACACCACCGTAGCACAAGCGACGATCACTGGAAGTGATCTCGTCATTACGGGTATCGGTGTTGGCACTGCCAACATTGTGGTGACAGATTTGCGTGGTGCACGATTGACGATTGTCGTTAATATTGGTGGCTCAACACCAACACCTTTGTTCACGACAGCGCCAAGTGCCGTTGTCATTACTCCAAGCTCGGTATCAAATTACTCGATCAGTGGTGGTAAAGCCCCTTACACGGCAACGAGCAGCAATGCGAGCGTTGCGACAGTGTCAGTTAGCGGTAGTTCTTTGACTATCACTGGTGTAGCTTTGGGCGCGGCGCAGATACGAGTTACTGACAGCGCAGGCACAATCGTTAATATCGACGCTACGGTAAGTAATGGATCACATCTGAATCTCTTCACTGGTGCTCCAGAACCGTCGACTGTCGCCAAAGGTTCATCTTTGGTGTACAGCATTGGTGGTGGCGTACCTCCATATACCGTCACTAGCAGCAATAATAGTGTTGCGACTGTGATCATGTCTGGTGCGACAGCCTTCCAAGTGACCGGTGTAACTTCCGGTACCGCGAGTGTGGTGATTCAAGATAGCGAAGGCGTGACCATTACTCGTACGGTTAATGTGACTTCAGCGACTTCCTTGCCGGTATCGATCTTGCCGGGAGATTCACAAGGTGCGGTTGGTGATACCATGTACTTTAACGTAACAGGTGGTTCTCCACCTTACACATTGACCAACAATAACAACCCAACTGTAGCAACGGTGAGTGCACCGAGTGCAGTCAACCCACTTACAGGAACAAGCACATTCACGGCTGATCTTTTGAATATCGGTAGCACAACCGCGACCATTATTGACTCACAAGGTCAAACGAAGAGTGTTGTGATTAGTGCGGTCGCGTCAGTGAAACAATTGCGTATTTCACCATCAGTCTTAACGATTGGTGAGGATAATTCAGCGAACTTCACAGTCCAGATTTTCGGCGGCACCGGTCCATACCGTGTATTTACGAGCGACTTGATTTTGTCGAGTGTGACAAACGCGGGTGGAATCTCAACGGTCACTGTAAGCCCAGGTACGCAAGGAAATCGATGCTTTAACCGATATGACAGTACGCCAGCATATATTCCAGGCGCGACCTATGACATCACCATCACCGCGGTTGACTCTCTCGGTGTAAGTGCGACAGCGACGATGACCTTGAAAGATAACTCACAAGGTGGTGCTGGCTCTGGCGCAGCTGCATGTAACTAAGAAGCAAAGTTGAAAAGTAGTGTCTAGCAATATTTATTTAGTAGGACTGATGGGCTCTGGCAAAACAACGGTTGGCAGAGCCCTCGCAAAAAAGCTTAACAAACGATTTGTTGATTCTGATCACGAAATAGAGGCGCGCACAGGCGTCGCTATTTCTGTGATTTTTGACATCGAAGGGGAAGCGAGTTTTCGTCAGCGTGAAGCGGATGTGATTCGTGATCTCTGTCAGCAACAAGATATTGTCCTCGCCACAGGTGGCGGGGCGGTATTGAATCCGCGTAGCCGTCAGATCTTGCATGAGTCTGGAACGGTGGTCTATCTCAAAGCTAGCATCGGTAGTATTTTGCATCGTACGCGACACGATAAAAAACGCCCATTGCTGCGCACCCCTGATCCCCGTAAAAAATTAGAAGAGCTCGAACAACAGCGCGACCCGCTGTATCGGGAAGTTGCCCATATGATTATCGAAACCGGGCAACCACAATTACAGACCTTGGTACAAACCATTGTTGATAAATTGCCGAAACCACAGCTAGTCGCCAACACAGTAGAAAATATCGCTGCTTCTTTAGCAGCGAAAAATGGTAGTTCGATGGAATCTGATTCAAATCTTTATAAAACTCTACAAGTCGATCTTGGTGATCGTAGTTATCCCATTTCGATTGGCCAGTCACTTTTACAAAATACTGAGCTGTTGCAGCAGCGCATTCGTGCTCAACGGGTCGTGATTGTGACCAATGATGTGGTCGCACCTTTATATTTATCTGGTCTCACGCAGCAATTGCAAGGCTTGGGTAAGCAAGTCGAATCGGTCATCTTGCCCGATGGCGAAGAACGCAAAAATTGGGAAAGCTTGATGCTCATTTTTGATGAGCTCTTGCAGAAGAAATGTGATCGCAAAACCTGCTTGATTGCTCTTGGTGGCGGCGTGATCGGTGATATGACCGGCTTCGCTGCATCAGCGTTCATGCGTGGTGTGCCTTTCGTACAAATTCCGACCACCTTATTGGCTCAGGTCGATTCTTCAGTGGGCGGTAAGACAGGCATCAATCATCCACTCGGTAAGAATATGATCGGTGCTTTTTATCAACCGCAGGCGGTGTTGGCAGATATCGCGACACTTGCTAGTTTGCCTGATAAAGAATTGTCCGCTGGATTGGCAGAAGTCATTAAGCATGGAGCCATTATTGATGCAGCTTTCTTCGATTGGATCGAAGCCAATATCGAGAAATTACGGGCACGGGATCATGATGCACTGAGCTATGCGGTATTGCGCTCATGCGAAATCAAAGCCAACGTGGTCAAACAAGATGAACGCGAAGGTGGTTTGCGTGCCATCTTGAACTTTGGACATACCTTCGGACACGCGATTGAAGCAGGTCTCGGCTACGGCGCTTGGTTACACGGCGAAGCCGTTGGTTGCGGCATGGTGATGGCAGCCGATTTATCGCATCGACTTGGTTACATCGATTTCGTTACGAAGACGCGTATTACCCATTTAGTCGAGGCCGCAGGCTTGCCGACGGTCGCCCCCGATCTTGGTGAAGCAACTTGGTTGGATCTGATGGAAGTCGATAAGAAAAATGAGGGAGGGCAAATCAAGTTTATCTTGCTCAAGCCTTTGGGAACTAGCATCATTACCACTGTTCCAGCTCAATATCTGCGCGATACTTTACGAGCTTGTACTCATCCCGAGAGCTAAACTATGTTCACAGATACGCATCTTGCCCCTTATGCTGCACAGTCGGCGCAGTCACGGGGCAGGCGTTTCTTTGAAGCTCCACCAGGCTCGCGTTCAGAGTTTCAGCGCGACCGCGATCGCATCATTCACAGTACCGCATTTCGACGACTCGAATACAAAACCCAAGTCTTTGTGAATCACGAAGGCGATCTGTTTCGCACTCGCCTCACGCATAGTATTGAGGTCGCTCAAATCGCCCGCTCGATTGCCCGCAACTTGCGACTTAACGAAGATTTGGTCGAAGCAATCTCGCTAGCGCATGATCTTGGTCACACGCCTTTCGGGCATGCAGGGCAAGATGCACTGCACGCTTGCATGAAGGACTTTGGCGGCTTCGAACATAACTTGCAAAGCCTGCGCGTGGTTGACGCCCTGGAAGAGCGCTATGCCGCCTTTGAAGGCCTGAATTTGACCTTTGAAGCGCGCGAAGGCATTCTCAAACACTGCTCCATTAGCAATGCCCAACTACTTGGTGATGTCGGTCAGCGCTTTTTATTGAAGCAGCAACCTAGTCTTGAAGCACAGCTCACCAATTTGGCCGATGAGATTGCTTACAATAATCACGATATCGACGATGGCTTACGCTCGGGTCTATTGAGCGAAGCACAGATGATGGAAGTGGATTTCTTTGCTCGATTCCGTCATGAGGTAGAAACACAATATCCGGGTCTTGCTGGTCGGCGCGCCATTTCAGAAACGATACGTCGCATGATCAACGCATTGATCAGTGATTTGATTCGCACTTCCGAGCAGCGAATCGCCGATCATGGACCCAAGACGATCGAAGATGTGCGGCAAATGCCGACCATGATTGCGTTTTCTGACGCTATGCATCACGAGGCGAAGCAGCTAAAGCACTTCCTGTTTCAACATCTGTATCGCCATTATCAAGTGAATCGCATGAGCAATAAGGCGAAGAAAACCATACGCGATCTATTCGATGCGATGCTAGCCGATCCAGGCTTGCTGCCGCCAGATTACCGCGTGCGCGATCAGCAATTAAGTGAACATGAACAGTGCTTGCAGCAAGCGAGAAGGATCGCCGATTATATTGCAGGGATGACCGATCGCTATGCGATCCGCGAACATAGAAGATTATTTGAAATCGAAGAAGTTTGATGGTGTGAATACACGGAGATGGCAGTGAAAAAACTCAATAGCAAACTCGTTCAAGTCTTTTTCTTGAGCATCCTCAGCAGTGTTTTGGTGCCTGTGCACGCGGCTGACTTGAGTCAACTCAGTGGACAAGACGCCAATGCCGGCTTGAAGGCTGCGCTCGAACAAGGTGCGAATGCCGCCTTAAGCAAACTCGGTGTGCAAGGTGGGTTCTTGAACAATGAGAAAGTGCGTATTCCGCTGCCTTCCATCCTCGAAAAAACCAAGCCAATACTGAAACTGTCTGGCCAAAGTAAGCAGTTGGATGAGTTGGTCGTGTCGATGAATCGTGCCGCAGAAAGTGCAGTGCCAATGGCGAAGCCTTTGTTGATCGATGCGGTGAAATCGATGAGTATCGCTGACGCAAAAGCGATTTTGGGCGGCGGTGATACCTCCGTTACCCAATTCTTCAAAGAGAAGACAGCCAAGCCGTTAAGTGTCAAATTTATGCCCATCGTCAAAGGCGTCACAGATAAAGTCGGCTTGGCAGGAAAGTACAATGGCGTGATGGAGAAGGCCAAGAAACTTGGTGCCGTTTCTGAGCAAGAAGCGACCGTAGAAGCTTACGTTTCGAGCCGTGCGGTGGATGCTTTGTATCTCATGATCGCTGAAGAAGAAAAAGCGATCCGCAAAGATCCTTTGGGTACGGGTAGCAAAATTATTGGTAAAGTCTTTGGGCTGTTGAAATAAGCCCGTCGAAGTAGAAACGAAGAATTTGCGGAGCAACGCAGCGCACAGACATGCAGCGCCCCGCAAATTCGTTACTGCAGATATTCTTCCAAAAGATATTAAAACGCTTATGGTAGATGCGCCAGTGGATGGGCGTAATCAGGCCATACCGGCGCGAAGAAACTGTGAACCAGTTCCTCATTCACCTCGGCCACCGAGCTCGGTGACCATTTCGGCGCATTGTCCTTATCAACCACCAAGGCACGCACACCTTCTAGGACTTCACCATGTTTGAAGCAATGTCGAACCATGGTGCGCTCCATGCGCAAACACTCAGCCACCGACTTGCGTTGGCAGCGACGCAATTGCTCTAAAGTGACCGCCATTAGGAGTGGTGAACGCTTATCCATGGTGGTCAAAGTATGCTTGGCAAAGCCCGATTCGTCATTCGAGAGTGAAGCGTAAATCGCTGCCAATTGATTGCCTTGGAAATGGTGATCGATGCTCGATCTTTGTTGCGCCAAATTGCAATGTTCGACATTGATATCGTCCGCGAATGCGCGTGCAAAATCACGGATCGCTGTTCGGATATCAGCCTCGGTGGTGCTGCTAAGCAAATCCATCAAATCAGCGATGGCGCCAGTCGGCACATACACATCGGCGAGATTGGCGTAGAGCGCGTCAGCTGCGCCGATAATCTCACCTGTCAAGCCGAGGTAGGCTCCAATTTGACCAGGTGTGCGATTGAGGAAATAGCCGCCGCCAACATCGGGGAACAAACCAATATTGACTTCAGGCATGGCCATTTTTGTTTTTTCTGTGACGATGCGCAAACGACTCGCTACGCCCGATTGTGCGATGCCCATACCGCCGCCCATGACGACACCGTTCATCAATGCGATATAAGGTTTTGGGTAGAAATGAATTAAATGATTTAACGCGTATTCTTCGGTGAAGAAATCTTCCAACAGTGCGCTATCTTGCATTGGAGTTTTGGTGCCCACATCGTAAAAGAAACGAATGTCGCCGCCCGCGCAGAATGCTTTTTCACTGCTACTGTGGATGAATACCGCACGCACCGCTGGGTCGTTGTGCCAAGCACGCAGCGTCGCAGTCAGTTCGCGCACCATCGTCAGTGAGAGGGAGTTGAGTGCTTTCGGACGATCAAGCGTGATAAAGCCAATCTCATTTTTGACTTCGGTAAGAACAAAGTTTTCCATAATTATTTTTCTGAAAAAGTGACGGCGTATTTTACCGCGTCCTTACACCGCCGATGGTGCCAAAGATTTAACTGGTCGTTTCGAAGCAGGGCGTATTGTTTGTAGGCACATCGATTTTTAAAACTGGACCACGGTCACAGGCAAAAAAATGCCCCCTACAAAAGGGGGCCTTGCTTCGCATGATGTGCGGAGATGACTACTGCATCTTATGCAGATGCCGGATCAGGCATATGTTTGATAGCGTCGTGTTGATGGTCTTGGATTTTGTCCTTGTGTTTGATGACCTGACGATCGAGTTTATCGATTAAAGCGTCGATGGCTGCATACAGATCATGCGCTAAGCTTTCGACGTGAATATCTTTACCGCTGAGATGAAGATTAATATCGGCTTTGTGGCGTTTGTCCTTTTCTCGGAGCTTATCAACTGTCAAAATGACTGCGATATCAATGACTTGATCGAAGTGTCGTCTTACCCGTTCTAATTTGTTTTGAACATATTCACGAATTGCAGGAGTTACTTCGACATGGTGTCCACTGATGGTGAGATTCATACTGCGCTCCTATGGTGATATTGCTTTTGTGTGCTAACTGATACAACTTTACTGCGACTTAACGATCGCTCAATTGGCATGAAACCGTGTTGAGCTACATCATATATAACGCTGTTCAGTAGTAAATCAAGAACTGGTTTACAAAGATTTTCGCAAACTGACTGGGGGAATTTTCAGAGCCTCGCGATACTTAGCGACCGTTCGCCGAGCGATGACCATGCCTTGTTCTCCCAAAATGTCGGCGATCTTACTGTCCGAGAGAGGTTTTTTCTGGTCTTCTTCTCCTATTAATTGTTTGATCAGAGCACGTATCGCCGTCGAGGAGGCTTCACCTCCAGCTTCGGTGGCGACGTGACTACCGAAGAAGTATTTCAACTCAAACATACCATGCGGAGTGAGCATGTATTTTTGAGTCGTTACACGAGAAATAGTGCTCTCGTGTAATCCCAGTGTATCAGCAATTTCGCGTAAAACAAGGGGGCGCATTGCAACTGCACCATGAGTAAAGAAATTGTATTGTCTTTCGACTATGGCTTGTGCAACGCGCAAAATCGTATCAAAGCGCTGCCGCATATTTTTGATCAGCCAACGAGCTTCTTGAAGTTGAGGGCTGAGACTACCATCGCCACGTTGTTGCTTCATTAAGTTAGCGTACAGTTGATTCACGCGTAAGCGTGGCATAACGTCACGATTCAACATCACCTGCCATTCGTCACCCATTTTTTTTACAACGACATCAGGGACTACATAGTCGGATTTACCCTCCGAATAGGCGAGGCCAGGCTTAGGATTACACATGCGAATGACGCATTGCGCTTCACGCAAGTCTTCGTCGTCACATTGCAACAGTTTGCGTAGTTTGGTGAAGTCGCGTTGTGCAAACAGGGCTAAATGTTCCTCAACAATCTGCAAGGCCAAGCGACGCGTCACGAAAGGAATTTTCGGTAAGCGTCGAATTTGTAAGCTGAGACACTCAGTGGTGCTGCGTGCACCAACACCCTCAGGCTCGAAACTCTGCACCATCTTGAGTGCGAACTGCAATTCCTCCATTTCGACACAAAGATCGATGGGCAAACTATCGTGAATATCTTCGAGCGTTTCACAAAGGTAGCCATTCTCATCAATTGCATCAATGATCAACTCGATCAAAGCGCGATCGCGTCCTTCTCTGACGGTGACGCGCATTTGCTCCAATAAATACTCGCGTAAAGTGATTTGGGCGGCCTCTAATTGCGGGCGACCATCTTCTTCATCATTGTTCTTAGTGCCTGAGATTGGTGCATCTTCGAAGCTCCAATCATCCTCGCTGCTGATCTGCGTTTCACCATCACCGTTGGTGTCAGTGTTGTCGGTTTTTGTAGCTTGTTCGGTTCCGTTAGCTTCGGATTTTTCTGCCACCGCAAACTCTGATTCGCTCTGCTGAGTGGCGTTATTGATGGTGCCATCCGCCAGCAGTCGCACCGCACTATCGAGTGCGTCATCTACACGCTCGAGCATAGGATTTTCAATCAAGAGCGTTTCAAGTTCTTGATGGAGCTCCAGCGTCGATAACTGCAGCAAGCGTATCGATTGCTGCAACTGCGGTGTCAGCGCTAGATGTTGCGAAGTGCGGAGCTGTAAGCTTTGCTTCATGATGCGATTGGCGCTCGATTGGCTTACATGCGGAAGTGTTCGCCGAGATACACTCGACGCACGGTTTCATTGGTGATGATTTCATCAGGGCGACCACTTGCCAAAACGGAGCCTTGATTAATGATGTAGGCGTGGTCGCAAATACCCAAGGTCTCACGCACATTGTGGTCAGTAATTAAGACGCCGATATTGCGCTCTTTGAGGAAGCGCACGATACGCTGGATCTCAATCACCGCAATTGGGTCAACCCCTGCAAATGGTTCATCGAGTAAGACGAAACGCGGGTTCGTGGCTAGTGCGCGGGCGATCTCGACACGACGACGTTCGCCGCCTGACAAAGCACGCGCAGGGCTTTCGCGTAAGCCATCGATTTGTAATTCGGTGAGCAGTGTATTGAGACGCTGATCGATCTCCGCTTTGCTCAATGCTTTGCCATTGTCGTCGCTTTGTAGTTCCAGCACGGCGCGCACATTGTCTTCTACCGATAGTTTGCGAAACACTGAAGCTTCTTGCGGCAGGTAGGAAAGACCAAGGCGAGCGCGTTGGTGAATCGGTAGGCTAGAAATATCAGTACCGTCGATATCGATTTTTCCAGCATCGGATGGCACTAGTCCCACAATCATATAAAACGACGTCGTTTTGCCCGCACCATTTGGGCCCAATAAGCCGACGACTTCACCACTCTTGACTTCGAGGGCGACGTCACGGACCACTTGGCGCATGCCATAGCGTTTTTGCAGACCTTGTATTGCAAGTGTGCTTGTCATCTTTTTAGCCTCTACAACTAGGGTTTGCTTGTTTTTGTTTCTGTTTTGGCTTTTTCAGGCTGCTGAGTGAAAGTGACACGACCGCCGTTTTGTGTACTTTTTCCAGTCGAAGAGTTCGCGAGATTCAAGAAATCATTTGGGCTATCGTACGAGAAAAATTCGCCCTCAAGCTTGCGAGTTTCTTTTTGATGGTCAAGAAAACGGATCACAGCAGCACCATGAAAAGTCACTACATCGCTGGCTTTGTTATATTCGACACGTTGCGCTGTACCTTCTATCCAAAGCTCCTCGCCACCATCGCGCTTTTGGCGAAAAAAAACTGGGTTTGCCGGGGTTCCGAGCAAGACCGTCGTGCCACCGCCTTCGGGATGTTCTTTGCTGGTTGGAATTGAAATATCAGTGCCCTTCTCGCCGCGAATATATAAAGTTCCGCGCGTGACTTCGATCTTTTCAAAGGTAATAATGTTCTTGCTAGCGTCATATGCGCCAGCGATACCAGAGACCTTCGTCTCCTTGAACTTGTCCGCTTTTTCAGCCAAGGCTTGTGAGCTCACAAAGCCCAAAAGCAAACTTAGGATAAGGGTGGAGACGTTGATTTTATACATGGTTTTCCTTGGTGATGACAACTTGCAAGTCTTCATTTTTGTTTTGTTTGCTTACTATTGATTGTGGCTCGCAACTGATTTAAGAAACGTATCGTTTGTCGAGCATTATCCGCTTCGATTCCTACTGCAGTAATATGGGCACTGGGGGTCTTGAGAACGATCGCTTGGTCGGTACGCATGCGTTCGCTGTCTGGATATAAAACCAAATGATTGGTATTCAATTGGACCTCTACTACCGTTGCGCTGCCAGCGCGTACGACTTCCACATTGTCGAGTAGGTGAATTTGATCCTCGATCAAGCCACCGTCTTTCTCTTGCACTTTTTGCTTCACGATGGCGCGATCTGCGCGGATGTTCATCGGCGTTTTTTCTTGATCAATGCCGACAATGCGTGGTTGCTGAATTTCGAACTCGTCTTCTTGAGGAAAGTGTGTGAGCTTTTGTCCAGTCACGCGATAGTTGGTATTTCCACTTTGAGAAATGCGAACGAAGTTGAAGTGCTCAACAAAGTAATCAGGTTCGGTGCGAACACGTCCACTATTCGCGGAGTCTTCGCTATTTCTACGCATTACTTCGTAGATCCAGAAGCCGCCAAGCATGACGAGTCCTAAAAGGACCACAGAGAGCCAAATTCGGATGCGGTCAGCGGTCATGTCATGTCACTTTGAGAAAAGGCGCTAATGCTGCTTCATACTTGCCTTGCGCGGCAAGGATGAAATCACAGATCTCGCGCACTGCGCCTCGTCCACCTGAGGACTGAGTCGTGTAATCGACGCGCTTGCGAACTTCTGCGTGAGCGTTCTGCACACTGGCGGCAAAGCCAACTTGTAGTAAGACCGGAAGATCGATGACATCGTCGCCAATAAAACCACATTCCTGCGCAGCAAAATTGAGTTCTGCGATGAGCTGGATGAATGCACTTTTCTTGTCGTGGATACCTTGCCGAATATGAGTGATGCCAAGATCGGTGGCGCGTTTCGTAACAATAGCCGATTGCCGAGCGCTAATGATTGCCGTTTCGATACCTGCATTCTGCAATAGTTTAATGCCTTGCCCATCAAGCACATTGAAAGTTTTCATAACCTCACCGTCCGCACTGAAATGCAGACTGCCATCGGTCAAAATGCCGTCAACATCAAAGATCATCAATTTAACGCTCGCCGCTTTTTCGCGTGCAAGTTCGAGAGTACTTTGCATTAAATTACCTTCGCGCGGGTGAGGTCATGGATATGTAATGCGCCAACAAGTTTATTGTTTGCATCGCATACCAAAAGTTGGTTGATACGGTGAGTCTCCATGATCTCAACCGCTTCCACTGCCAGTTGTTCTGGTTTGATCGTTCGAGGATGCGTGCCCATAACCTCGCCAATTGCAAGCGTGCTTAAGTTGAGATTTTTCTCAATCAGACGACGTAAATCGCCGTCGGTGAAGACGCCGAGTAGAGTCTCTTCTGCATCAACCACAGCGGTCATCGCCATACCTTTTTGGGTGATTTCCAGCAAAGCCGTGCTCAATGTTGTTTCCGGGCCGACCTGCGGGATGGCTGTGCCAGTTCGCATAATGTCTTTGACGTGGGTCAGTAGACGTCGTCCTAAAGCGCCACCCGGATGCGATCTTGCAAAATCGTCTTCTTTAAAACCACGTGCATCAAGGACGGCGACCGCAAGGGCATCACCCATCGCTAGAGTCACCGTCGTGCTCGCAGTTGGCGCCAAATTGAGTGGGCAAGCTTCTTTTTCAACGTACACGTTGAGATGCAGATCAGCCAATTTAGCGAGGGTCGAATGGGGATTGCCGGTCATGGCGATTAACTTCACACCGAGGCGTCGTACGATCGGCAAAATAGCAACTAGTTCGCCCGCTTCACCAGAGTAAGAGATCGCGATCAACACGTCGTTGGACGTGACCATGCCGAGGTCGCCGTGCGCAGCCTCTGCCGGGTGTACAAAAAACGATGGCGTTCCTGTTGAGGCAAAAGTGGCCGCCATCTTGCGCGCGATATGTCCTGATTTTCCGATACCGGAAACAACCACCTTGCCACTGCAAGCGAGGATGAATTGCATGGCATCAGTGAAAGCTTGTGCATCAGCACCTGCAAGTCGTTGTTTCAGTGCGAGGATAGCATCAGCTTCGATCTGTAAAGTATCGACGGCCAATTGCATCGCATGACTGGTGCTGTCGGCGCTAAGCGGTAGCTTGACGGGAGAGGTGTGGTTTAGTGTTCTCATGCCCCAAAGTATAAACCAAATAAGACAAAGCAAGAACCCTGCCAGAAAAATGAGCAGGGCATCGTGTTCATGGGGCTCAACTTTGCGCTAGATCAAAAAGTTGCTAAATGTTGGAAGAATTTGACACTTTTGTGCCGCTTGTCGGGTTAAGTGCGTCTTGTACTTGTTAATTTGAAAATCATCACTGATACTCGCCAAGCAGGCGCCATTAGTGATTGCCTGATCATCAAATTTTTAAAGAAAGCAGGACCATGAATCCATATTCAATCGACCCAAATCAATCTTATTCACCGCCACCATCCGATCTAGTTCCCAGTTCCAGTGATGAAAATTTTATTCGTGAGGGGCGTGCCGTTCCTGTGGGAAGTTCAATTGCTTGGTTGCAAAGCGGTTTCAATACATTTAAGGCCGCGCCAGGTGTGTGGATCGGTGTTCTACTGATTAATTTTGTGATTAATTTTTTGGTGGGCTTAGTGCCGTTCGTGGGTTCTATCGTGACTTATGTTTTGATGCCTGTGTTCACGGCAGGCTTTATGATGCTTTGCCATGCGATCTACAAAAAAGAAGCACCGTCGGTTGACTTAATGTTTGCAGGTTTTAAGAACAATACTGGCCAGTTAGCTTTAGTGGGGCTGCTGTGGTTCGTGGGTATTGTGGTCATCGTTGGCGCGTTAGTTGCGTTCTTCTTCGCGAGCATTGGTTTCGCAGCCTTGGGTGGTTTAGCGAAAAGTGGTGATTTCTCTAGTTTGTTCATGGGTATGGGCGTTGGCAAAATCATTGGCGTTGTGATCGTGGGCATGCTGATGATGTTGGTGCTTTCCGCCGCGACCTACTTTGCACCAGTACTGGTAATGAACCACAAAATGGATGCGATTGAGGCGATCAAAAGTAGTTTCTCTGCGTGCTTGAAGAATGTACTCGTGTTCGTCGTCTATTTCTTTGTGATGGTCGGTGCGATGATCGTATTTGGTGTATTGGCCGCGATGCTAGGTTGGATCATGATCTTAGTCATGATCGTTGGGGCATTTGTTTTATGGCCAACCGTCGTAGCTGCCATTTATGCTGCCTATCGCCAAATTTATTTTGCTGAGTGAAGTTGATATCGAATTAAATTGACTTGTTACATGGGCTGAAGTGTTAGCCCCCTCGGTGACCTGAAAAACTAAATTACGGCCGTTTGCGAAAGTGAATGGCCGTTTTTTTGAAACTTTAACGACGTACTTCCGCAGTTTATCGGTAATAATAGTGCTCATGACTGCACTTGATACCACTCTCGTCCTCCTTAGCTGCGCCGTTCTTGGTGTGGTTGCTTTCCGCATGCTTAATTTGCCGCCGATGCTGGGTTACCTCGGTGTTGGTATTTTGATCGGCCCCTTTGCGCTAGGCTGGGCACGAGAGAGCGCAGCGACACACCAGCTCGCCGAGTTTGGGGTGGTGTTCTTGATGTTTTCGATTGGCCTTGAGTTTTCGCTACCCAAACTAATTTCGATGCGACGCGCGGTATTTGGTTTAGGTTTGGCGCAGGTGGTCGCCACCATCGTGGTGGCAATGTTGGGTGCCATTGCTGCTGGCATGCTGCTGCCACAATATTTTCAGATGAGTTGGAAAGCTGCATTCGCCCTCGGTGGTGCTTTGTCGATGTCGTCAACCGCGATTGTGTCGAAGATGCTCACTGAAAAACTGGAGCTGGAAAGCCCACATGGGCGCCAAATCATCAGCGTATTGTTGTTTCAAGATCTGGCAGTCGTACCTTTGCTGATTTTGGTACCGGCACTGGCAAGTGATTCCGAAAATTTGAGCTTGAGTTTGGGCTTGGCATCGGTGAAGGCTGCGGCGGTGCTGTTCTTGTTGTTCTTTGTTGGGAAGCGTGTGGTCAGATCTTGGTTCACCGTGGTTGTCAAACGCCGCTCGCAGGAACTGTTCATGCTCAATCTTTTGCTCTTCACATTAGGCGCGGCTTGGTTGACCGAGAAAGCAGGTTTGTCCTTGGCGCTTGGCGCCTTTGTCGCTGGCATGTTGATCTCTGAGACTGAGTACAAACATCAAGTGGAGGAAGACATTAAGTCCTTCCGCGACGTCTTGTTGGGATTGTTCTTCGTGACGGTTGGAATGCTGCTCAACCTTGGATTGATGGTCGAGTACGGTTGGCTGATCCTTCTCTTATTGACGATTCCGGTGTTGCTGAAATTTGGTTTGATTTTCGCGCTGGCGCGTTTGTTCAAATGTCCGACCAGCGTGGCATTGCGAACTGGTTTAGGTTTGGCGCAGGCTGGTGAATTCGGATTCGTTTTATTGAACCAAGCGGGCGGTTTGAATTTGATCGATCCCTTGTTGTTGCAATTGATCTTGGCTTCGATGGTGGTATCAATGCTGATCTCGCCATTTATTTTGGCCAAGTCAGACTGGATTGTTATGAAGCTGTCTGCCAATGAATGGATGATGCAATCCTTAGCCTTGACGCAGATCGCAGCACGTACCATGAAAACTAAGAAGCACGTTATCATCGCGGGCTTCGGACGTAGCGGTCAAAATTTGGCACGCTTACTAAGTGAAGAAAAAATTGATTACCATGCACTCGACTTGGACCCCGACCGGATTAGCGAGGCTCAAACGGCGGGCGCCAATGTGTCCTATGGCGATGCGGCAAGACGTGAAAGTTTGACGGCGGCAGGGATTAATCGTGCGGCGGCTTTGGTCATCACCTACACCAACACACACTCCGCGTTAAAGATTTTGCATTTGGTGCACGAGCTCAATCCGAGTTTGCCGGTGGTGGTGCGTAGTCACGACGATAGCGATCTAGAAAAATTGCGTGAGGCAGGCGCGACCGAAGTCGTGCCTGATCTAATGGAAGGCAGCTTGATGTTGGCCTCGCATGCTTTGGTCTTGCTCGGAGTTCCTTTGCGTCGAGTCGTGCACACGGTGCAAATGGCGCGCGATGCACGTTACGAATCTTTGCGCGGTTTCTTCCATGGCGCCAGCGACGCGAGCGATGATGCCGAAAGCTTGCAGTTACGCTTGCACACAGTGGTATTGGGTGAGCGCAGTAAGGCGCTCGGAAAAACCATCTGTGACTTGTCATTTGATGAGATCAATGTAGACATCACGACTGTGCGCCGTGGCAAAACGCGCATTGAATTTGATCCGAATCTGGTCTTACAAAATGGCGACGTTTTGGTGCTGCGTGGTACCGCGGAAGGTGTCGCGCGCGCAGAACAAAAAATAATCAAGGGACAATAAGTGAACAAAGCAAAAAGTAAGAAAAACAGGGAGAGGATGTAAGCAATGATCAACCCACAAGAATTTATTAAGCAACATGTGCGTACTGTGCCCGATTGGCCACAAGCGGGCATTCAATTTCGCGATATCACTCCCTTACTGCAAGACCCACAAGTGTTTCGGGTTTTGATTGATATTTTCTTAGAACGCTATGCCAGCGCCAATTTGCAATACGTAGCCGGCCTTGATGCGCGTGGTTTTATTCTTGGTTCGGTGATCGCCTATGAATTGAATTTGGGCTTCATTCCGATTCGCAAAAAAGGTAAGTTGCCATTTCATACGATCGCTGAGGAATATGATTTGGAGTACGGCAATGCCACGGTTGAACTGCATACCGATGCCTGCAAGGCGGGCGATCGCGTATTGTTGGTGGATGACTTAATCGCTACCGGCGGTACCATGATCGCTGGCAAAAAGCTTTTGGAACGCTTAGGTGCAACCGTAGTGGAAGCGGCCGTGATTGTTGATTTACCAGAGCTCGGCGGTTCGCAGCTGATACGCGATGCAGGACTCGAAGTCTTCAAGGTTTGCGATTTTGCGGGTCATTGAATCATCGAAAAGTACGTTTCGACCTAAGAAAACTTGTCGCTTATATGCTTAAAATTTAAGCATATTGCGGTTTGGTAGTACGCAAGTTGCACCAAATTGCGCTATACTGACGCTCTTCCAAGGAGCGCTGCGACTTCGTGCATCAAAATGAGTTTGTCATTTTTGCACCTTGCCAGGCTTGGATTCTCGAGAAGAATGGTGTTTGAACTAGATGCCTTCTGTCTCTCAGCAACTGCGCTCACGTTACTTTTTTCTTGAACATCTTAGAAAGGAGGGCGTGAGAACGCCACCATCATGACTACACAAACTACACCAAACCTCGCGCAAGACTTCGTCGTTGCTGATTTGAGTTTGGCCGATTGGGGCCGTAAAGAAATTAAAATCGCTGAAACGGAAATGCCAGGCTTAATGGCGATCCGCGAAGAATTCGCAGCCAGCCAACCTTTGAAGGGCGCACGCATCACCGGCTCTTTGCACATGACGATTCAGACTGCGGTCCTGATCGAAACCTTGAACGCTTTGGGCGCACAAGTGCGTTGGGCATCGTGCAATATCTATTCAACACAAGATCATGCGGCCGCTGCAATCGCTGCTGGCGGCACGCCAGTGTTCGCGTTCAAAGGCGAGAACTTGGATGAATACTGGGAATTCACACACCGCATTTTCGAATGGACTGACGGTGGCTACTCCAACATGATTTTGGACGACGGTGGTGATGCGACTTTGTTGCTGCATCTCGGTACCCGCGCTGAATCCGATATCTCTGTATTGAACAATCCTGGCTCTGAAGAAGAAACCTGCTTGTTCAATTCGATCAAGAAGCATTTGGCGATTGATTCAACTTGGTACTCCAAACGTTTAGCCGCCATCAAAGGCGTCACAGAAGAAACCACGACTGGCGTGCATCGTTTGTACCAAATGCATAAAGAAGGCAAGTTGGCCTTCCCAGCGATCAACGTCAACGATTCCGTCACTAAATCAAAATTCGATAACTTGTACGGTTGCCGTGAATCTTTAGTCGATGGGGTTAAGCGCGCAACCGATGTAATGATCGCCGGTAAGATCGCGGTGATTGCTGGTTACGGTGATGTCGGCAAAGGCTCTGCACAAGCGATGCGCGCTTTGTCGGCTCAAGTGTGGGTGACAGAGATCGATCCAATTTGTGCCTTGCAAGCAGCGATGGAAGGTTACCGTGTGGTGACCATGGATTACGCTTGTGAACACGGTGATATTTTCGTCACGACGACAGGGAACTATCATGTCATCACGCACGAGCACATGTTGAAGATGAAGGATCAAGCGATTGTCTGCAACATCGGTCACTTCGATAATGAAATCGACGTCGCGTCCTTGAAGCAATACACATGGGAAAACATCAAACCACAAGTTGATCACGTGATCTTCCCATCGGGCCGTCGCATTATTTTGTTGGCAGAAGGCCGCTTGGTGAACTTGGGTTGCGGTACTGGTCACCCATCGTATGTGATGAGTTCTTCGTTCGCGAATCAAACGATTGCGCAAATCGAATTGTTCTGCAACACCGCTCAATATCCAGTTGGTGTGTACACCTTGCCGAAGCATCTCGATGAAAAAGTCGCGCGTTTGCAATTGAAAAAATTGAATGCGCAATTGACTGAGTTGACGGAAGAACAAGCCAACTATATTGGCGTGAAAAAAGAAGGCCCATACAAGCCAGAACATTATCGCTATTAATTGCACACATCGATTGGAGCAGGCGCGCCATGCAAGAATTTGCGCCTGCTTGAATTGATCGTTTCGTTTGTAGCGTCCTCATTTTCTCGGGAGTGCCCATGCGTTGGCTTGCCACTTGGCTGATTAATGCAATCGCTTTACTCGCTTTGCCCTATTTGCTGAGCTCGATCACCATCGATAGTTTTCTGACAGCCTTGGTGGTGGCCGTCGTACTCGGTTTTGTGAATGCAGTACTGCGTCCGATCCTCATCATTCTGACTCTTCCTGCCACAGTGCTCAGCTTAGGTTTGTTTATCTTTGTGATTAATGGACTGATGTTTTGGGCAGTAGCAAGCTTGGTAGACGGATTCCATGTCGGTGGATTTTGGTCGGCCACGTTCGGCGCCATACTGTACAGCGTGATCTCATGGGCGCTCTCGACACTACTTCTTAAGAACGATGAAAACTCATAATTTTAGTATTGAGTTCTTCCCGCCGAAGACGGAAGACGGCGCGCAAAAATTGCGCGCAACGCGTGCCAAGTTGGCCGAACTCAATCCCAAGTATTTTTCGGTGACCTTCGGCGCTGGTGGCACCACGCAGCAAGGAACCTTGGACACCGTGGTCGAAATTCGTAACGAAGGTTTCGATGCTGCGCCCCATTTGTCTTGTGTTGGTGGTAGCAAAGAATCGATACGCCAAATTCTGAAAACCTATCAATCGCACGACATCCGCCGCTTGGTGGCCTTACGTGGTGATTTGCCGAGTGGTTACGGCATGGGTGGTGAATTTCGCTATGCGAATGAATTAGTTGAATTTATTCGTGCAGAAACGGGTGATTGGTTTCATATCGAAGTGGCTGCCTATCCAGAAATGCATCCACAAGCGCGTTCACCACAAGACGACTTGAATAACTTCGTGCGCAAAGTAAAAGCAGGTGCGAATGCGGCGATCACGCAGTATTTTTATAATGCCGATGCGTACTTCCAGTTCGTCGAGAATGCCCATAAGGCTGGCGTTGACGTTCCTATCGTCGCTGGCATCATGCCGATTACGAATAGCAGCCAACTGATGCGCTTCTCAGAAATGTGCGGTGCTGAAATCCCACGTTGGGTGCGTTTGAAATTGGCGAGCTTCGGCGATGACAGCGCTTCAATCAAAGCTTTTGGTTTGGACGTGGTAACACACATGTGCGAGCGCTTGTTAGAGGGCGGCGCTCCAGGTTTGCATTTCTATTCTTTGAATCAAGCAGCGGCGACCACTGAAATCTGGAAACGCTTGCTGGCGTAATTGCAGAACTGTTGTTGGTAACGAAAACGGAGGCCAGGCCTCCGTTTTTTGTTGCCGCTTTGGGTGCGCTCCTCTAGACTTATTAGCAATAGACAAAGTGAGAACATATGGATCGAGGGAACTCAAAAAAACGCGTGGCCTTATTCATCATCGCGGGGGTGATTCTACTTTGCGTGGTGCTCGTCTATTTTTTCTTTAGTGATAGAAGTGCTGACGAGCGCAATACTTCGGAGCGGAGTCCGAGGCAAACTCAGACAGTGCGCACGGATGGCGACGATATGCAAAGCAGAAAAGCGCCGAGCCAAGTAAGTCCGACGCTCTCTAAAGCGAGTGAAGCGAGCCAATCAACACTAACGAAGCTGAAGTTCAATAATGCAGATGAACTTTGTAAGGGTTTCGCAGCAAAAGCGTCACCTCAATGGACTGAGGATCAATTTGCAGAGGCATTGATGGATCACGTTCGCAGTGATGATCATGCGCTTGAAGACTGGTTGCAATCCATCGCCAGTGCGGGCTCACCGAGGCAAAAAAGCGCAGCCCTGTCATTGTTGCTGGCAGCAACTGATAGGAAGGTACGAAAAGAGGTCTATTCGCACACACCGAACTGTGACCAATTGAAAGAGTGTTCTGGGCCGTTGGAAGCCTTAGTCGGGCAGAAGACTAGTCCGTATGCCTATGCTTTGGTGAATCACGCCATTTACTCGTCCGATCCGGTTTTGTATGGGATGGCGCACAATATTTGTAAGCGCTTTAGCTTCGACAATGATACCGTGTGTGATCGGGTTGGAGCTTTGCAGTGGATGAAGATCGATCCTGATAATGGAGCAGCAGCGGTGTACGCACTCGGCGAACTGAAATTGCCTCCGCCTAATCACGACCAGACCGCTTTTGAAAATGCACTGTATCGCTTAAGTCAGGCAAAGAAATTCGATCTTTACTTCGACGTAGGGAATGAGTTGCCAGCTTTACCGTCTACCTTGGATGATTACCAACACAGGACGGAATTAGAATCCTTGCGTGCTTATTTCTGGGATATCACACCGTTACCTCCACATACGAACATCACTCAAGCTTGTAGTGGTGATTATTTGAAGAATACCAGTCGCCGTTCTTTGTGTGAAAAAGTTGCGAATCAGTATTTACGTGAGAATGCGTTTTTGCTTGATCGCGCAATTTTTTTGAAGTTGGCTGCGCAATTGGGTTGGGAGCCGAATAGCCTGCAAAAATATAGGGATGATCTGGATGAAGTGAATGGCTATTACAAAGCACGCAACGAGCGCCAGAAACAGCAACACAAAGATTCATCAGGACGAGCAACAGCATGTCACGGCATTTTGAAAAAATATGCTGAAGTGGGCAAGTATGCGTCGCAAGGGGAATTCAAGCAGTTTCAACAAGAGGCTAAACAATTCGGTTTGTCGCGCGAGGAACTCATCAATATCGGACGCCGTTCAAGAGAGACCCGTTCAGACTAAGGATGCTTAGGCCCCGATTTGTGAGCTGCATTTACAATTTTGCGAAATAGTGTGTAAAAAACGGATTCTATGCGTCAGGTAAATTTTTCCAAATTTTGTTTAGCAGTGATCGCTGTGCTTGCCGTGCTTCTCGTTGTTGCGCTGCTCTTGCTTCGTGATTTCTTGGATCAGAATGAGAATGCGGATGAGAATGCTAACGACGCGACTTCTATCTCGAAATATTTATCGAAAGAAGCCGGCGACAAGAGTTTGACGCCCGGACGCACGGTAGCGACGATTGAGTCGAATGGGGATAAAGATGAATCAATGCCTCGAGTTGCTACAAGGTTCTCCAATGAAGCTGAACTCTGCAAAAATTTTGCAACAGACAAATCAACTACCTCTGATCCATTTCAGTTCTTTGACGCATTACAAAGTTATTTGCATGCCTCCGATCACACAGTTGAGGCGTGGCTACGGGATATTGCAAAGAATGGTTTGCCGAGGCAACGAGCTGCTGCTTTGTCTTTGCTGTTGGTCGTCGATGTGCGAGCAGCAAAGAAGCTTATTTTCGATAAGAATCCAAATTGTGATCAGGACAATCAATGCGCTGAAACCTTACGGGCTGCGTTGTTAGAGAAGACAAATTCTGATCTGACGACCTTGCTCCAACTCGCCATTTACACATCAGATCCCAGACTCTATGGAATGGCGTACAACGCATGTCATAGTGGGCCGTTTTACGCAACTAATTTGTGCACGCGACTAGGAGCCTCACAATGGCTTCAGCGTGACCCCGATAACGGTGCTGCTGCGATGTACGCTCTAGAAGAAATGAAAATGCCTACATCAAGCGATGGTGCCACAGCGCTCGAAAATGCCTTGTATCGACTGAGTCTGGCCAAGCGGTTCGATCATTATCTTGATGTTGTGGATGAGCTACCTCCTTTGCCGACCAATAATAGTGATTATCAACATAGGACAGAGTTAGCCGGCTTGGCCTATGAGCACGTGTTCATGATGCCCATTCCTCCACGCAAAAATATTTTGACTGCGTGTAATGAAGAGGCAGTTAAACAACCCCAACGTCGCCTGATTTGCACCTCGATCGCCAATCAACTATTGCGTGATAACGCCTCCATGTTCGATCGAGCGGCGTTTATGCAATTGTCGCGTCATTTAGATTGGGACAGGGAAAAGCTGCAAAAAATTACGGATGACTTTGATCTGGCGCGTGCCTACTTTCGTGAAATCATGCGACGTGAGGCTCAGCAGGTGCAACAGAACTCAGGGCAAATGACAGCATGCCATATGAATTTGAGGCTAATGGATAGAACTCTCAAGACTTTAAAAAGTGGCGAGTTTGCGATGTACTTAGAAGATGCAAAGAGCTTCGATATTCCGCGAGAGGAGTTGATCAAGATGGGACGCCGTTTGAGGGCGCCGAAATAGCGGGAACTCTAATTTTTTGGTGGCTTTTGGTAGCCTGAATGATTGTGGAGGAGGGAAGGCGCTTCCCTCCATCCATGCTTAAGAAAAAATCTTCTGCAATTCGACACCGGGTTCGGTTGCGCGCATAAATGCTTCACCTACGAGGAAGCTATGCACATCGGCATCGCGCATTTTGGCGACGTCGTCTCTGGTGAAAATGCCGGACTCTGTCACGACTAATTTGTCATTGGAGATGTGCGGCAGTAGAGCCAGTGTGGTGTCGAGGCTGACGTCAAAGGTGCGTAGATTGCGATTATTGATGCCCAATAAGCGCGTCTTCAATTTCAGCGCTGCTTCCAGTTCCTTCGCGTCATGCACCTCTACCAAAACATCCATGCCGAGTTCATGGGCGCAAGCTTCGAGTTCTGCCATCAAACCAAAGTCTAGGGCCGCGACGATGAGCAAAATGCAGTCTGCTCCCCACGCCCGTGCTTGGTACACTTGGTAGGGATCAATCATAAAATCCTTGCGCAAGACTGGTAGGTTGCATGCGGCGCGTGCTTGCTTGAGGTAGTCGGCGCAGCCTTGAAAGAATTGCTCGTCGGTGAGAACAGATAAACATGCGGCACCGTATTGCGCATAACTCTGTGCAATTTCGTTCGGTACAAAGTGTTCGCGAATCACGCCTTTCGATGGCGAGGCTTTTTTGATTTCGGCGATCACCGCAGCGTGGCCATCAGCGATCTTGCGTCGCATTGCATTTTCGAAACCACGAACTTTTAAGTGTTCGTCGGTCGCTGATTCGACTTTCGCCCGTAAGTTCGCCATCGATAGTTGCGCCTTCGCTTGTGCAACTTCTGCTACTTTGACGTCGATAATTTTTTTTAGAATATCTGCCATCTGACCTCCTTATTTTCCTAACTGGTGCGTGACTTCGATCAGTTGTTCAAGCTTCGCACGCGCAGCGCCAGATGCGATGGCAGCTTGCGCTTTCTTCACGCCGTCGCCGATCGATTCCGCAATGCCGGCGCCATACAAGGCAGTGCCCGCATTGAGGCAGACGATGTCCGTCGCGGGGCCCGCAACATTGTTCAGAACGTCGAGGATGCGTGCTTTGGATTCTTCTGCGCCCGATACTTTGAGGCTGCGATTCGATACCATCTGCAATCCGAAATCTTCCGGATGGATATCGTATTCTCGAATTTCTCCGTTGACGAGTTCACCGACCATGGTGGGTGCGCCGAGTGACACTTCATCCATATTGTCGCGTCCCCATACCACGATCGCGTGTTGTGCTCCTAAGCGTTGCAAGACACGGACTTGAATACCGACCAAGTCAGGATGGAAAACGCCCATCAAAATATTGGGTGCGCCCGCAGGGTTAGTGAGTGGCCCCAAAATATTGAAGATGGTACGTACACCTAATTCGCGTCTCACCGGCGCTGCGTGTTTCATGGCCGCATGATGATTCGGTGCGAACATAAAGCCGATATTCGTTTGTGCGATCGATTGCGCGATTTGTTCGGGTTGTAGATTGATGTTGACGCCTAAAGATTCCAAAACATCGGCACTTCCAGAGGAAGACGACACACTACGTCCTCCATGTTTCGCAACACGCGCACCAGCGGCCGCAGTCACGAACATCGATGCGGTGGAAATATTGAACGTATGCGCGCCGTCGCCACCGGTGCCGACGATATCGATCAAATTCTTGGTGTTGGCCATCGGTACTTTGGTTGAAAATTCACGCATGACTTGCGCTGCTGCTGTGATTTCGCCAATGCTTTCCTTCTTGACGCGTAAGCCCATCGTTAAGGCAGCGATCATGATCGGTGACATTTCGCCGCCCATGATTTTGCGGAAGAGATGCAGCATCTCATCGTGAAAAATTTCGCGATGTTCGATCAGGCGCGTGAGTGCTTCTTGTTGTGAGATGTTCATCTTACTTCCCCATTAAAAAATTCTTTAAGAGAGCATGGCCGTGCTCGGACAAAATGGATTCAGGATGGAACTGCACACCTTCGATATCGAAATCTTTGTGGCGCACACCCATGATTTCGCCGTCTTCTGTCCATGCGGTTACTTCTAAGCAATCGGGCAAGCTGGAACGCTCAATCGCGAGTGAGTGATAACGCGTGACGATATAGGGGCTTGGTAAATCACTGAAGACACCAACGCCGGTGTGTGCGATTGGTGAAGTTTTTCCATGCATGACTTCTTTGGCGCGGATTACTTTGCCTCCGAAAGCTTCGGCGATACTTTGATGTCCTAAGCACACACCAAGAATCGGCAGCTTGCCTGCAAAGTGTTTCAGTACCGGGACTGAAATGCCAGCTTCTAATGGTGTGCAAGGCCCAGGGGAAATGCAAATACGATCAGGCTTGAGTGCTTCGATTTCCTCAATCGTGATTTCATCATTACGGTAAGTGCGAACGTCCTCACCCAACTCAGCAAAATATTGCACGAGGTTGTAAGTGAAGGAATCGTAGTTGTCTATCATTAATAGCATATTGTTTAAACCTCTCAATTCAAAGAATTTTGAATTTTCTATATCGATCGAATTCGGTACTTGTGGCGATAGAAATTCAATCAGCGGGATGCAGA
This sequence comes from Undibacterium cyanobacteriorum, assembly GCF_031326225.1. Taxonomy (GTDB): domain Bacteria; phylum Pseudomonadota; class Gammaproteobacteria; order Burkholderiales; family Burkholderiaceae_D; genus Undibacterium; species Undibacterium cyanobacteriorum. Next base: position 731,755 of record NZ_CP133720.1, read on the forward strand.
TCGCGGCGCACAGCACAGCAATATGTCGATATTGCGCGCATGTGCAACAAAGAGCTGCGCCTGCTGTTTGGATTTATGCGCCATAAGTTAAATATCCCCGTCCAAGCCATCTTGTACTTGTTCCGCGGCACGCAACATTGCGCGCGCCTTATTTTCAGTCTCTTGCCATTCCATTTCGGGAATCGAATCTGCGACGACGCCGGCGGCAGCTTGCACGTACAGCATGCCATCTTTGAGTACGCCGGTGCGAATGGCGATCGCTAAGTCCATCTCGCCACCGAATGACAGATAGCCACAAGCGCCACCGTAGATGCCGCGTTTGACCGGTTCTAATTCATCAATTAATTCCATCGCCCGTACCTTCGGTGCGCCGGATAAGGTGCCTGCTGGGAAGGTCGCTTTGAGGACATCCAAATTGGACATGTTTGGTTTCAATAAGCCTTCGACGTTCGACACGATGTGTTGTACGTGCGAGTACTTTTCAATCACCATTTTTTCGGTGAGCTTGACGCTACCGGTTTGCGCGATTCTGCCGATATCGTTGCGAGCTAAGTCAATCAACATCACGTGTTCTGCTATTTCTTTGGGGTCTGCTAAAAGCTCAACAGCCAGCTCTTCGTCACGCTCTGGTGTCGCACCGCGTGGTCGTGTTCCTGCGAGTGGACGTATCGTGACTTTTTTATTGCCATCACTGAGTTGCTCATTGCGTACCAAAATTTCTGGTGAGGCGCCGATCACATGCATATCGCCGAAATTGTAGAAGTACATATACGGCGATGGATTGATTGAACGTAGCGCGCGATATAGGGAAAGCGGTGAATCCACGTAAGGTTTCTTGATGCGCTGGCCGATTTGCACTTGCATCAGATCGCCGGCCATGATGTATTCCTTGGCCTTGAGTACGGCTTTCAAATAGTCTTCTTTGGCGAAGTCGCGAATTTCTTGTGTACGGACCGACGCGGACGTCACTGGTACATCAACGCTGCGGCGTAACATGGCACGTAAATCTTTGAGACGCTGACGGGCTTTGCTCCATGCTTCGGCTTGGGTCGGATCAGCATAAACGATTAAATATAATTTGCCGGAGACGTTGTCGATGACGGCCAATTCTTCTGTGAGTAGGAGTTGAATATCGGGTACACCAAGATCGTCTTTGGGGGCAGAATTCTCTAAGCGTTTTTCGACATATCGTACAGCATCGTATCCGAAGTAACCCGCTAAGCCACCACAGAAGCGCGGTAAGCCAGGACGTAAAGCGACGCGGAAACGACTCTGATACTCTGCGATGAAATCGAGCGGATTGCCTTCGTGTTGTTCGATGACCTGCGCATTCTTGATGACTTCAGTGTGCATACCATGAGAGCGAATTACGGTGCTGGCAGGGAGGCCAATGAAAGAGTAGCGACCAAAGCGTTCGCCACCTTTGACCGACTCCAGTAAAAAACTATGCTTGCCACCATTCGTCGCTTGCGCCAGTTTCAGGTAGAGCGTTAGAGGTGTTTCGAGGTCAGCGAAGGCTTCCGCAATCATGGGAATGCGATTGAAGCCTTGGGCTGCGAGAGATTTAAATTCAAGTTCAGTCATGATGTCGTTCAAGTTCTTAAAACGTTGATCTCGATCCTAGCTTGGAACCAGCGTTTCAGAGTATCAACGGGTTCTTTGGCCTTGAGTTTCGCGCAGCTCGATAGACCTCAGGCCATAGAGTTAATGCGAAATTACAAAATCGAAATGGTTTGGTATTGCTAGTAAATGGGTGTCAAAGATGACGAGAGATGAAAAAACGTCGATGCTGCGTTTGTTCTGATTCCAAATAAAACTTAGTTTTGGAATAGAGGACAACATCCGCGCTGGACTTAAGCTTGCCAGCGTCGCCATAGCCAGGCCTCAAAGGTGCCTGGAATCGTTGATGGACGTTTCTTATCGAGGAACATGCTATCGGTAATAGATGTTGAAAGAATTCTTGGTTCAGTTTTGCTGCTGTTATTGATGTAAGTCGATTGCATCGGTGATTACATCGTTCGTTATATTGTCCGTTGTTTGACTAATAATTGTGCAACTTCGAACAATGAAGCGACTATACCATCACTTTCGATGGTTTGTACAGCTTCACCATGATTGTAGCCGTAGGGAACGACCAAGACTGGGCAGCCCGCCGCACGTGCAGCTTTCGCGTCATTGCTCGAATCACCGATTGCCAAAACCTGAGACGGCGCTAAATCAAAGAATCGGCATGCTTCTGTGAGTGGCAGTGGGTCAGGTTTTTTGCGTGGAAAAGAATCGCCGCCATAGACCACTTCAAAGAATTGGCGCAAGCCCTTCTTGGATAGCAGCGGTTCAGTGAAAGCCATGGGTTTATTAGTGACACAAGTCAAGCGATATCCTGAGTGTTTGAGTTGTGTGAGACCTTCGATTACTTCGGGATAGAGTTCACTATAGTCGCCATTGATCGCTAAGTAGTGATGCTGGTAACGCTGCATGGCGAATGCGAAGTGACGTTCTACTTCATCTTTTTCAAAGTCGTGGCTGAGTACACGCGTAATGAGATTCTCTGAACCCTGCCCAACAAAATGCGTGATGGTGATCTCATCGAGCGGCGCGAGTTGGAGTTCTTCGCGCATACGATTGATGGCGACCATAAAATCTGGCGCGGTGTGCAGCATAGTGCCATCGAGGTCGATGATGAGGGCTTTGATGTTCGAAAACGAGGTCATGGAGTGAATGGGTCGATGGCGAAATGCGGATTTTTACTGGCGACTGTTCTCGAGTTTGTTGATGATATTGGCGTACAAACTTGTTTCGGATTCGTAAATGGGAATCACATTGCCAGTCACCTTGTCGATGAAAAAAATACCTTTGGTAGTGGGAGCTGGAATGCGAACTCCGCAGCCTCCAGTTTCCAACTTCATGAGCGGTTTAGGGCGGCCAGCATAGGTTTTGGTAACGATGATCCTGACACTATAGCTTGGTGGAATATCGGAGAACCTCATCCGACCATCAGCGTTCTTAATTTCTTGCAGTCGCAAGCTTTCATAATCTGGCAGATAAACGCCTGAAACTTCACCTTGAAATATTTCAGAATACTTTCCGAGGTCTTGATCTGGAATGACCTTGCCGATACAAGCGAAAGCCTCGCTGCAAAATAAGAGTGCAGCGAATGCTATTAATCCTCTCGTATTCTGCCTAATGAAACTCATGCTTTTGCCAGTTCCGCTCGCATTGCATCAATCACCGCTTTGTAATCGGGTTTGCCAAAAATTGCTGAACCCGCCACGAAGGTATCAGCGCCCGCTGCGGCGATTTCGCGAATATTGTCGATCTTCACGCCACCGTCGACTTCGAGCATGATGTCCCGGCCTGATTCATTGATCATTTGACGAACGGCGGCAATTTTCTTCAATGTGTGTGGAATGAAGGACTGGCCACCAAAGCCAGGATTAACCGACATGAGCAAGATGATGTCGAGTTTATCCATGACGTGTTCGAGGACATGCAATGGTGTGGCTGGATTGAGTACCAAGCCCGCTTTGCAGCCATGGTCGCGTATCAACTGCAAACTGCGATCGATATGTTCTGAGCCCTCTGGATGGAAAGTGATGATGTTGGCGCCGGCTTTGGCGAAATCTGGAATGATGCGATCGACAGGCTTCACCATCAGATGGACATCGATCGGGACTTGTACATGTGGACGGATCGCTTCGCAGACCAAGGGGCCGATCGTTAAATTAGGTACGTAATGATTGTCCATTACATCGAAGTGAATGATGTCGGCACCTGCAGCCACCACGTTGCGAACTTCTTCGCCAAGGCGAGCGAAATCGGCGGATAGGATGCTAGGGGCGATGCGGAATGTAGTCATGGTTGGGCCTGCAAAAAATAGTGAGGGGTGCGAGCGGATCATCCGTAGATGCAGTCTTCGAATCGTGAATCTTCATCCGCACGACTTTTCACGGTCGATGAAAGCCAATATTCTACTCCTGCAGATATTCTCGTGCTCAAGTAAGATATGGCTTCAAATGTTTTTATATGGTTTTTTCGGTTCTGGTAAGCGAGTAGCTAGCCTGAATAATGCATTGACGATGGGAGAAAGTGATCGATATGGCTATTTACGATTTTTCGGTGAGTGTGGTGTCGCAGTATTTACCTGAGCAATCGAATCCAGACAAATTACAGTTTGTATTCGCCTATACGATTACGATTAAGAATACTGGCGATGTGCCTGCCCAGTTAATCTCGCGTCACTGGATCATCACCGACGCCAATAATAAAATGCACGAAGTGAAAGGGCTTGGTGTGGTGGGCCATCAACCTTTACTGAAACCGGGCGAAGGATTTGAATACACGAGTGGCAGTTCGTTTGAAACACCGCATGGCACCATGAAAGGCAGTTATTTCTGCGTCGCCGAGGATGGCCATCGCTTTGAAGTCGCTATCCCAGAATTTGTTTTGTCCTTACCTCGGACTTTGCATTAATACTCCAAGGTTTGCGCGTGAATTATTGTTGCGAAGTTGAGTCGTCTTTTTTAGTCTTTGGGTTCTTGTTCGAAGGACGGCCTGAAAACATCGTCCACCAGATAATAAAAACGAAGATAAAGAAGGCGCCAAAAGCCTCTAAAGCAAGTAGCCACATCGCAGAGTTGTCCCTTTAAGTTTCAAATTCTTGGTGCCAAATACGAAGTATTTCACCTCTAAATAAAAGTCACGCGCATTGTACCAGTAGTAGTGACAAGGCTAGACCGCAGTAAACACAAGAAGGTATGATGCAAGGCTTAGCGACTGTGGCCAGTTTTCTGATTTGGGCTAGTTAAACGAATTCATTCATTATATCTTTCATAGATTACATCTTTCATAGGCATATCATGGAATATCAAAACATTATCGTAGAGACAAAAGACAAAGTTGGTGTGATCACCTTGAATCGTCCCAAGGCTTTGAATGCCTTGAATGATCAATTAATGGATGAGCTCGGTCACGCTTTGCAGGCATTTGATCAGAACGATGAGATTGGATGCATGATCATTACGGGCAGCGAAAAAGCGTTTGCTGCTGGAGCGGACATCGCTGCGATGGCGGATTACACTTACATGGATGCCTACAAAGGTAACTACGTTACTAAAAATTGGGAACATATTTTGCGCGTTCGGAAGCCGGTCATTGCAGCGGTAGCTGGTTATGCTTTGGGTGGTGGATGCGAACTGACAATGATGTGTGATTTCATTATTGCGGCTGACAACGCTAAGTTTGGTCAGCCTGAAATCAAGCTTGCGACGCTGCCGGGCTGTGGTGGCACACAACGTTTGCCGCGCGCTATTTCGAAATCGAAAGCGATGGACCTGTGTTTGACAGCGCGCCTCATGGATGCGAATGAAGCTGAACGTGCTGGTTTGGTGTCACGTGTCGTGCCATTAGAAAAGCTCATGGAGGAGACATTGGCGGCGGCGACCACGATTGCGTCGATGTCTTTGCCAGTGGTAATGATGATCAAAGATGCGGTGAATCGTTCATTTGAATCCAGCCTAACAGAGGGCGTTGCCTACGAACGTCGCTTGTTCCATGCGAGCTTCGGTACTCATGATCAACGTGAAGGCATGCACGCATTCTTAGAAAAGCGCCCAGCGAATTTCAAAAATATGTAAGTTGAATGGGTGTTGGTGTCGTTTCTGTTAAGTCAGACATTCAAATGTTTTGAACGACATAGTTTTTCCAAGCTATATCGAAAGCCTTACAAACAGCCCCGCGCCAGCGGGGCTGTTTTTTTTTGCGCTTTGTTTTATCGAGTGCCGCTGAAGCAAATGATCGAAACTTGAACCTAAGCTTTCGTCACAGAATTTAAACTAAATGATTTAGATAATACTTGCCGAGCTGCATCATTTCTTGCTATAGTTCGCCTCCCGCAGAAATGCGGAGCAAAAAAAGAGTGGTAAGCCAGTTAATCTCTCTGGTGTTTTGATTGAAACAAATTGAAATACGAGAAACGAAGTTTGAAAGAAGTTCAGAAAGTTCAAACGAGGGGGTTGACGAGAAGTTGGAAAGGCTGCATAATCTCGTTTCTCTGCTGCTGACGAACAAAACGATTCGAAGCAAAACGCAAAAACTGAAGTCGAAAGATTAAATAGTGAGCGTAGCAGGCCAGATCTTTAACAATTAACAGTCAATAAATGTGGGCACTTGATAGTGATGGCGACTAGCTACTTCGGTAGTTAGGAAACTTAAAATATATCAAATGTTCACAAGAAATAACAAAGCAAGACGGTTTCTAGAAATAGAAATCGAACTGTCAGTATTTTGAGTGAGCGACACCGTCTAACGACGGAAGCAGAAATGCTAAAAACAGAGATTGAACTGAAGAGTTTGATCCTGGCTCAGATTGAACGCTGGCGGCATGCCTTACACATGCAAGTCGAACGGCAGCACGGGTGCTTGCACCTGGTGGCGAGTGGCGAACGGGTGAGTAATATATCGGAACATACCTTGTAGTGGGGGATAACTATCCGAAAGGATAGCTAATACCGCATACGCTCTGAGGAGGAAAGCGGGGGATCTTAGGACCTCGTGCTATAAGAGTGGCCGATATCTGATTAGCTAGTTGGTGAGGTAAGAGCTCACCAAGGCGACGATCAGTAGCTGGTCTGAGAGGACGACCAGCCACACTGGAACTGAGACACGGTCCAGACTCCTACGGGAGGCAGCAGTGGGGAATTTTGGACAATGGGGGCAACCCTGATCCAGCAATGCCGCGTGAGTGAAGAAGGCCTTCGGGTTGTAAAGCTCTTTTGTCAGGGAAGAAACGGTGAATCCTAATATGGTTTGCTAATGACGGTACCTGAAGAATAAGCACCGGCTAACTACGTGCCAGCAGCCGCGGTAATACGTAGGGTGCAAGCGTTAATCGGAATTACTGGGCGTAAAGCGTGCGCAGGCGGTTTTATAAGACAGAGGTGAAATCCCCGGGCTCAACCTGGGAACTGCCTTTGTGACTGTAAGGCTAGAGTGTGTCAGAGGGGGGTAGAATTCCACGTGTAGCAGTGAAATGCGTAGAGATGTGGAGGAATACCGATGGCGAAGGCAGCCCCCTGGGATAACACTGACGCTCATGCACGAAAGCGTGGGGAGCAAACAGGATTAGATACCCTGGTAGTCCACGCCCTAAACGATGTCTACTAGTTGTCGGGACTTAATTGTCTTGGTAACGCAGCTAACGCGTGAAGTAGACCGCCTGGGGAGTACGGTCGCAAGATTAAAACTCAAAGGAATTGACGGGGACCCGCACAAGCGGTGGATGATGTGGATTAATTCGATGCAACGCGAAAAACCTTACCTACCCTTGACATGGCAGGAATCCTGAAGAGATTTGGGAGTGCTCGCAAGAGAACCTGCGCACAGGTGCTGCATGGCTGTCGTCAGCTCGTGTCGTGAGATGTTGGGTTAAGTCCCGCAACGAGCGCAACCCTTGTCATTAGTTGCTACATTAAGTTGAGCACTCTAATGAGACTGCCGGTGACAAACCGGAGGAAGGTGGGGATGACGTCAAGTCCTCATGGCCCTTATGGGTAGGGCTTCACACGTCATACAATGGTACATACAGAGGGCTGCCAAACCGCGAGGTGGAGCTAATCCCAGAAAGTGTATCGTAGTCCGGATTGTAGTCTGCAACTCGACTACATGAAGTTGGAATCGCTAGTAATCGCGGATCAGCATGTCGCGGTGAATACGTTCCCGGGTCTTGTACACACCGCCCGTCACACCATGGGAGCGGGTTTCGCCAGAAGTAGGTAGCTTAACCGTAAGGAGGGCGCTTACCACGGCGGGGTTCGTGACTGGGGTGAAGTCGTAACAAGGTAGCCGTATCGGAAGGTGCGGCTGGATCACCTCCTTTCTAGAGTGCGCTTGAATGTTAAGTGTCCACACTTATTGACTGTTAATGAAGAAGAACGCAGACAGTACTGAGAAGTGCTGTGAAGTAATGACCCGAACAAATGGGGGTTTAGCTCATCTGGTAGAGCACCTGCTTTGCAAGCAGGGGGTGATCGGTTCGAGCCCGGTAACCTCCACCATTTACACAGAAGAAGTAAATAAGTGGGGCTGTAGCTCAGCTGGTTAGAGCACCGTGTTGATAACGCGGGGGTCGTTGGTTCGAGCCCAACCAGCCCTACCAAGTGTAGATAGGGGATGTGAGATGGGTCGAAATAACAAATGTGAGTGGCGCGAGCGCTATTGAGATTTGTTCTTTCAAAGCGAAAGCAAAGTAATGAAGTAGTACCGTTCTTTAACAATTGAGAAGAAGTAAAGTAAGAAATAATCAAAATTTATTTCGTAGAGGAGTTCATGAGACATCGTGAACAAATTTATGGAAGGGTTGTGATTGTATCGAACAAACAAAGTAGTAAAAGTGATCCAAGTCGTCGTCAAGCAATTGACGAAGAATAAAACTCACTTGAGCTACGGCAACGCTAAAGTAATACTCATATAGTAGTAAAGAACTATAACGGCTCTAGGAATAGAGATCAAAGTTATAGGGACAAGTGACTAAGTGCACATGGTGGATGCCTTGGCGATATCAGGCGATGAAGGACGTAGTAGCTTGCGATAAGCTGCGGGGAGTGAGCAAACACACCGTGATCCGCAGATTTCCGAATGGGGAAACCCGGCCGTAAGGTCATCGTACTCTGAATACATAGGAGTACGAAGCGAACGTGGCGAACTGAAACATCTAAGTAGCTACAGGAAAAGAAATCAACCGAGATTCCCAAAGTAGTGGCGAGCGAAATGGGAAGAGCCGCAAATGATAACTACTTTCATACTAGAACAGCTTGGAAACGCTGACCATAGAGGGTGATAGTCCCGTATAGGAAATGATCGTAGTGGTACTAGGTTTGCAAGAAGTAGGGCGGGACACGTGAAATCCTGTCTGAATATGGGGGGACCATCCTCCAAGGCTAAATACTCGATATCGACCGATAGTGAACCAGTACCGTGAGGGAAAGGCGAAAAGAACCCCGGGAGGGGAGTGAAATAGAACCTGAAACCGTGTGCATACAAACAGTCGGAGCCTCGAAAGGGGTGACGGCGTACCTTTTGTATAATGGGTCAGCGACTTACATTCAGTGGCGAGCTTAACCGCATAGGGAAGGCGCAGAGAAATCGAGTCCGAATAGGGCGACAGTCGCTGGGTGTAGACCCGAAACCAGATGATCTACCCATGGCCAGGTTGAAGGTGCGGTAACACGCACTGGAGGACCGAACCCACTAATGTTGAAAAATTAGGGGATGAGCTGTGGGTAGGGGTGAAAGGCTAAACAAATCTGGAAATAGCTGGTTCTCTCCGAAAACTATTTAGGTAGTGCCTCAAGTATCACCAACGGGGGTAGAGCACTGTTATGGCTAGGGGGTCATCGCGACTTACCAAACCATTGCAAACTCCGAATACCGTTGAGTGCGAGCTTGGGAGACAGACATCGGGTGCTAACGTCCGGTGTCAAGAGGGAAACAACCCAGACCGCCAGCTAAGGTCCCAAAGTACAGCTAAGTGGAAAACGAAGTGGGAAGGCTAAAACAGTCAGGAGGTTGGCTTAGAAGCAGCCACCCTTTAAAGAAAGCGTAATAGCTCACTGATCGAGTCGTCCTGCGCGGAAGATGTAACGGGGCTAAGCTGTACACCGAAGCTGCGGATATCCGTAAGGATATGGTAGGAGAGCGTTCTGTAAGCCTGCGAAGGTGTCTGGTAACGGATGCTGGAGGTATCAGAAGTGCGAATGCTGACATGAGTAGCGATAAAGGAGGTGAAAAGCCTCCTCGCCGTAAGCCCAAGGTTTCCTGTTCAACGTTCATCGGAGCAGGGTGAGTCGGCCCCTAAGGCGAGGCAGAGATGCGTAGCTGATGGGAAGCAGGTTAATATTCCTGCACCGTCGTATGATGCGATGGGGGGACGGATCGCGGAAGGTTGTCAGGCGGTTGGAAGAGCCTGTTCTTGACTTGTAGAAGGTGCTTAGGCAAATCCGGGCACATAATTCAAGGGGTTGAGACGAGACACTTAGGTGTCGAAGCAATCGGAAGTGGTTCCAAGAAAAGCCTCTAAGCTTCAGTCATACGAGACCGTACCGCAAACCGACACAGGTGGGCGAGATGAGTATTCTAAGGCGCTTGAGAGAACTCGGGAGAAGGAACTCGGCAAATTGGTACCGTAACTTCGGGATAAGGTACGCCCTTGTAGCTTGACCAGCCTGCGCTGGAAGGGTGAAAGGGTTGCAATAAACTGGTGGCTGCAACTGTTTAATAAAAACACAGCACTCTGCAAACACGAAAGTGGACGTATAGGGTGTGACGCCTGCCCGGTGCTGGAAGATTAAATGATGGGGTGCAAGCTCTTGATTGAAGTCCCAGTAAACGGCGGCCGTAACTATAACGGTCCTAAGGTAGCGAAATTCCTTGTCGGGTAAGTTCCGACCTGCACGAATGGCGTAATGATGGCCACACTGTCTCCTCCCGAGACTCAGCGAAGTTGAAGTGTTTGTGATGATGCAATCTACCCGCGGCTAGACGGAAAGACCCCATGAACCTTTACTGTAGCTTTGCATTGGACTTTGAACCAATCTGTGTAGGATAGGTGGGAGGCTTTGAAGCGGGGACGCCAGTTCTCGTGGAGCCATCCTTGAAATACCACCCTGGTTTGTTTGAGGTTCTAACCTTGTCCCGTTATCCGGGTCGGGGACAGTGCATGGTAGGCAGTTTGACTGGGGCGGTCTCCTCCCAAAGTGTAACGGAGGAGTTCGAAGGTACGCTAGGTACGGTCGGACATCGTGCTAATAGTGCAATGGCATAAGCGTGCTTAACTGCGAGACTGACAAGTCGAGCAGGTACGAAAGTAGGACATAGTGATCCGGTGGTTCTGTATGGAAGGGCCATCGCTCAACGGATAAAAGGTACTCTGGGGATAACAGGCTGATTCCTCCCAAGAGTTCATATCGACGGGGGAGTTTGGCACCTCGATGTCGGCTCATCACATCCTGGGGCTGTAGCCGGTCCCAAGGGTATGGCTGTTCGCCATTTAAAGTGGTACGTGAGCTGGGTTTAAAACGTCGTGAGACAGTTTGGTCCCTATCTGCCGTGGGCGTTGGATATTTGAAGGGGGCTGCTCCTAGTACGAGAGGACCGGAGTGGACGAACCTCTGGTGTACCGGTTGTCATGCCAATGGCATTGCCGGGTAGCTATGTTCGGAAGAGATAACCGCTGAAAGCATCTAAGCGGGAAACTCGCCTTAAGATGAGATATCCCGGAGCTTTAAGCTCCTTGAAGGGTCGTTCGAGACCAGGACGTTGATAGGCTGGGTGTGGAAGTGCAGTAATGCATTAAGCTAACCAGTACTAATTGCCCGTACGGCTTGTCCCTATAACTTTGGTCAGTTATAGATAACTACGACAAGTATTACAAAGTGTTTGCCAAATAGTTTGGTCAATCACAACCGATTATGAAGTGTAGGTTGGGCTGGAAAGCCCAACAAGAACACGACTTACAACGTTGGAACTATCCAACGCTACTTCTTCCCAATTGGATTTGTTGCGATTCACAAGTCAACGTGAACCACAGCAAATCAACAAGTTATGCCTGATGACTATAGCAAGTTGGTCCCACACCTTCCCATCCCGAACAGGACCGTGAAACGACTTTGCGCCGATGATAGTGCTGCAACCAGTGTGAAAGTAGGTCATCGTCAGGCTCTTATCCTGAAAAGCCTCAAGTTCCTTCGAACTTGAGGCTTTTTGCTTTTCAGGGGCAAATTGGTTTAATCAAATCGTTTTAAGCTGTTTGATTTTCAGATGGGCTTTGATACCAGCATCAATGCCGATGAAGTACGTAAAATGGTGATTTTCATTCCTCACCTCTCGGATCTAGTTTGACTTGAGTTTAAGAGGTTTCACGGATTTGAAAATGCAATGCCACTGCTTCTATCGTCCATTGCCTTCAGCCCGTTATCCATCAGATCAGGACACAAAATGGAATGATCAATGCAATCGTTACTTCCCAAGTGAATTCTGCACACCTTACACTCCTAATCTTCTCAATTTCATTACTTGTTGAAGGAAAACACCATGGAAGAAGATCTATCGGTCCTAAGCCGCACAGCGAACTCGCCGGATCAAACGCTGCGTTATGGCACACATGCAGACCAGATTGCCGATCTACGTTTGGGTTTTGCTGGAGCAGATCGCCCACTACTTGTGTTGATCCATGGCGGATTTTGGAAGCCTGAATATGATCGCATGCACACCGAAGCCATGAGCTCCGCTTTGAGTGCAGCTGGCTGGAATGTACTGACCTTGGAGTATCGACGCATTCCCGGTGAGCCCGATTTGATGGTGCACGATATCGAACACGCTCTGGCGCAACTGCCTTCGACTATTCCCCATCGTCAGCAACAACTCATCCTTGTTGGTCATTCTGCTGGTGGTCATTTAGCTTTGTGGGCGGCGAGCCGTTTATCTCACATACACGGCGTTTTAGCGCTTGCTCCCGCTGCGAATCTTCGCTTGGCATCTGAACTTGATCTTGGTGACAATGCCGTAGGACGTTTTCTAGGCACCGAAGCGGAGCAGCGCGGCGATCTCGATCCTATCTTGCTGCCAAAGCCAACCATGAAGGTCTGTGTTTTGCAGGGTTTAGAAGATGCGATCGTGCCACCATCGGTGCCACGCTCATATTGTGATCGCTTTCCTGAAGTAGCTTATCGAGAATTGAGCGATTGCGGGCACTTCGCTTTAATTGATCCTCTCAGTAATGCATGGGAAATCGTGGAGCAAACACTGCTGGAGTTGGGCCAGCCTACCTCAGGTACCGCATGAGAATCAGCGAGAGGCAAGGAGAATTTGTTGGGGCTCGAATTGCGATGAAAAATCTAGGCGCCGTGTGCGGTATAATGTTCGCAGTATTCATTGGGGAGTAGCCTGTCTCTTTGTATAAAGAGATAAGCGCATCAACATACTTGGCCGGCCGGTCATGGTGCGTTTGATCTGTGATCAGAACAGATTTGGCAAGACCTTTGAACACTTCGTTTTCTTTCCCATGGATGGGCGAGGCGACGAATTGTTCATCGTGTCGATCAATCGCCAACGCCCATCCGCATATCATCATGGACGCATTTCTCGTTTCTATTCTCGCTGTCACTGTCGGTGAAATCGGCGACAAGACTCAACTTTTAGCATTGTTACTGGCGGCACGATACCGCAAACCTATCCCGATTGTCGCTGGAATTTTGGTGGCGACCTTGGCCAATCATGGTTTAGCAGGGCTGTTTGGACATTGGATCGTCTCGCATTTTTCCGCCGAAGTTTTACGATGGGCCTTGGGCCTCTCTTTCTTAGCGATCGCGGCGTGGACTTTGAAACCCGACGACATCGACGATACCAAAGTGGAAGAGGGAAAATATGGGGTGTTCTTGCTGACCTGTGTCACCTTCTTCCTTGCCGAGATCGGCGATAAAACGCAAGTAGCCACCGTCGCTTTAGCGGCCAAATATTCAGAACTTTATCTTGTGGTGGCAGGTACTACGATAGGAATGCTGATCGCGGATGTGCCTGCCGTATTTTTGGGAAAGGTGGCTTCCCCTAATTTCCCTTTCAAGTTAGTACGTTGGATCGCAGCAGCCGTGTTTGCAGTGCTGGGAATTTTGGTATTACTAGCGAAATTTTGAATGATAGAAGGAGTGGTGGCTCCTTCTCGAACTGAGACAAAAAAGATGAACGAATTTACTTTGAGCAAAGGCACGATAGTCCATTTCGGAACTATCACCAGCCATCTTCAACGCTTTTTCCGCGAGGGTATTCCTCAGTATGTGAGCCGCGAAGGAGTGGAGGCTGCAGCGGGTGTGCCGAGTGAGCCACAGCTCTACGTGGGAACGTTGATGGCTTATTTCTCCGCTTGTGCTGCTTTCGGTGGGCGCACCAGTCAGGTTCATGAAGCTAACCAGATTGTTCTGAGCCGTTTTATTGAACTGGTGAAGTTCCAAGTAGGACAGAAACCAGAGATTCCTGGTTTGACTAGTATTGCTGAAGAAATCGGGCTACCGGTTGTCTTGCAGATTGAATTGCAAGAGGACTGCATCGTTAGTGCCGACACACATTTCGAGATCGGTGGTGATGCTGAGAAGAGTTGGAAAGCATGGCAGAGCGTGATTTTGAAGCGCAATGGTGGGATTCCGTCGTTTTGGATCAAGAAATGCTTTTTTCCACGACTATTAGATTTTCGCGATCTCGGCGCAGGCCGTCATCAGCGCATCGTTGAGCAAACTAGTGATGCCGCCTTGATGGTGGGAGCGCTGATGCAATCCTGGCATAAAGACGCCCCTGCTGAACTTTTAGGCGCTTACCATCAGCAACACGGTCGCAGCCATTTTTCGCAATCATTTCCGTGGGCACTCGATGCCATCGAACAGTTTTTCATACTCAACTCGATGAAAGATCCAGCCACGCGGATTTTGAATCAAATGACGTTGTGGCAGGATGTCGATTTGCTGGCCAAGAAACAAGGCATTCCTTTACAGTAAATCTCCTCGTTCTTAAAACGTCTCACGCACCGAATCGACTTCATTCGCTTCGGTGCCGAAACACCAAAAAATGCCTAGTGCGGACGGCGATTAAAGGCACTCAACAATTGCGCCTTTAAAGTCCGAATCAGAGCGGTCTCGTCTGGCGCTACGCCCTCTAGGGCAACTTCGGCGCGGTCGGCATAGATGAAACCCAGTGGAAGAGTGTCGACCACTAAGGGCAGCACCATAAAACTTTTTGCAGCGCCAAAATTAGCCTGATACCAAGCGGGCAAAAGTGCTTGGATCCTCTTGTTTGCAATATTCTCCACGAACAGATCGGTATTGTTTTGTAATGCTATTCTAAAGACGTGCTCATCTTCATTCGCTTCAAATTGAAAGCACTTCTGCAGTTGCGTAGCATTGTCTCCTACCGAGAGTCGTGCTTGATATTTGCTACGCTTGACGTCTGATAGGCAAGCAGTGGTAAAGCGAAATCCCAAGGAAAGATGAAGCGTTTCCAGAGCGAGCATGAGAATGTCGTTGAGCTTGAGCTTCTGCGAGCCTAACATTTGATTGGCATCCTGAATGCCGACCAAAAGTAAGTCGCGTGCATTTTTAGGTTTTCCGCTCGGGAATCGTTCTTTGGGTTGTAGGCTGAGTAGATCCAGACTGGGCAGCGCGAACTCGGTGTAGAACGCAGTATCCTTGTCGATAGGAAGCGACGCCTTACTGCCCACTTGTACTTTCTTCTGATTGGCAACATTGAAGCTGCTTGCTAATTGCAATGCTTCCTGTTTGACTTGTTGAATTACCTCCTTCAATTGTTCGCTGCTGAGCCCTACTAAAGCTAGCGTTTTTTGATTCAAGTCGTGGCTGAGCTGATGTCTGACTTTGTCTTGATTCTCAAACTGGTTGGATGTCACTAGCAAGTTTGCGATCTCTTCTGCAAGAGTCGTGATTCGCGTCATTCCATCTTGTTCGGGATGGAGTTTTCCAGTGGTAGTGAACGAGGTGTTTTGACTAGCACTGATGATTGTCTCGGGGATTTGCCAATTGCGCATGACAAGTTCACCTAAGCGCTCGAAGCTGCATCCTAAAAATTCAACGCAGACTTGGTTTGGATGCAGCCCGCGCTGTGCACTTTGGTGTTGGATGTTTTGATAGGTTTGATGCTCGAAATACGCGACGATGACTCGACCAATGTTCTTAAATAGTGCCACTACAGCTGCTTCTTCAGAATGAATGTGATGTACGCGTTTCGTAATTTCACGCGCGGCGACACTGGCACAGAGAGCAATCAGGAGTTCATGACGCACACTTTCCGCATGCACACGATTACGAAATCCATTGATCAGCATGGCAGCGATGGCATTCGCTTTAATCGTATCAAAACCGAGCAAGAAGATCGCGCGCGACACCGTCGTGACGGGGCCGCCGCCCGCCGCGCGATAGGCGATCGTATTCGATAAGCGGAGAATCTGCTGTGTTAAAGAAACGTCGGCAAGAATGTAGCGTGCTAAGTCAGCAATGGAGTCATCATTCGATGAGGTGATTTCGATGACTTTGTTGAGTGCGACGCCGAGTGATGGCAGTTGTTTATCGTCGCGAACTTTTTCCAAAAGCTGTTCGCGCGCCACTGTGACGCTCTGCTGCTGGTGTCCAACGGGAGACGCTGGGATAGCCACGATAGTTTTAGCCTATTTTTGCGCGAACAGCATCGATACCAAAACGTTTCTGTAATTCTTCGTATAAGCCACGAATGGCTTTCAGACGGTTATTCATAGGATCAAGGCGCGCTGCAGATTCAATCAATTGTTTTGCGAGTGCTCCCGTAGCGGCGTCCCAACCGAGATTTTCAATGCACTTCAGTGCCGCCAATGCCGCGTTTAGTACCACTTGCGGATTATCCGGCGATTTGCGTGCTGCACTCGACATCAGTTCAACTGAGCCACGGAAGTCGCCTTCTTTCGCTTTCTGAACCCCAAGCGCCACCAAATCTTTGACTTCCTTTTGACTCCGTTGCGCTAATTCTTTACCGAGATGCCCTTTGCCAGCACTCTCGAAAACGCCCATCGCTTTATTGACCAAATTCTGATTCGGCGCATTGCGCATTACTTCCATGATTACTTCAGAAGCCGCCTCTTCCTTATTGTTTTCTAAACAGCTCTTAGCGAGTCCGATTTTGAGATCATTGGAGAGCCCGATATCTTCTTTGCTTGCGAGCACTGCGGCTTCTAACTCTTCGATCAAGCGTGCATCACCTGTCGATGCATGCACCATGGCCGCTGAAATGGCCCGGCAAGCTTCGGTCTTTTTGAGACCAGCCATATTCTTTTCAAGATCACGAATGACGGATTTGGCTTGATCGTGATCGCCTTTTTTGACCAGCGCGTTGACCAGTTTGACATGATCTTCGGGGTCACGGAATTCGGAGAACTTGGCCTTGCTGACGACTTTTTTCAAGACATTTTCAGCGGTTTCAATATCACCGGTTTCCAGTGCGAGAGCACCGAGCTTACGCAGGCGACGCACCGCATGCGGCGAGACGGTCACTGCAGTATCGAGTACTTGCTTAGCTTGTGGGAGTGCACCGATGGCTTCATGCGTTTTTGCCAGCCAATCATAGGCATCCATGTACTTGTTATTTTCGTTAACCAATCCAGTGAGAATCTCTTCGGCCTCTTGGTAACGTCCCTGCATGAACAAAGTCTTCGCCAAGCCTAAACGCGCCCAGGCCACGGCCTTCATTTCGTATAATTTTTGGTAGAGCGCTTCTGCTTCGCTGGCCTCACCTAAAATGACATGTAGTTCAGCGCGTAGGCGCATAAAGTCAATGGCGTATTTAGGGTGCACGCGTTCACCGGAAATGCAGGCCGCGATGGATTCACGCACGAACCCTTGTTCCATCAATGAATGGACCTCGACGAATGCTTTGCGTTTTTCGATCGCTTTGAGAACGCGCTCTAAGAGCATATCTGCCGTAAATGGTTTGAGCAGATAGTCAGATGGTGCTAGCTCTGCGGCACTTACTACTTTCGCGTAAGCCCTCTCTGCCGTGACCATAATGAAAATGGTGGAGAGTGGCGTCAGTTTATGATGTCGTACGTCTTCCAGAAGTTGCTGGCCGTCTTGACCAACCCCAAGGTCGTATTCGCATAAAACCAAATCGAAGACTTTATTCTGGATAGCCCGTAAGGCCATACCTGCGGTCATCGCATGTTCAATTTTATTGATGCCACACAAATTCAGCATGTTGTGAAGACTGACGCGCATGCCAGCGTGCGGTTCAACCAAAAGCGCCCGAATTTCCCCAAGATTACTCATGAAAACCTTTAAGACATTTACTTAATTACTCAAATTGAATCATTCGCGTATCGATGTTAGGCAACTAAATAAAGCCTCTCAACTCAGTGAGGTGCGGCTTCTTTATTCTTTGTTTTAGCACATCGAAGTGCGCTTGTCGAAAGCAAAAAGCACCGTTTTTTTGAGATGTCGTCGCCTAAGGGTTGACGGTTATCTTATGGCAAAACTTTAACCGATTCTATTGGGAAAATGTAGCCGGACGGAAATTAGATGCAACTAGGAGTCAAAGGCGTCGCTGGAAAACGACGCTTGTCAGGAAAAGGGGAAGATTGTTGGCAAAATGTATATGATTATGAGTTTGGATCACAAAACTTTTGCAATCAACATGACCAAAAGCGTGATCAAGATCGTTGAGGCAAAAGGGATGGTGTAGATCTTTCCGAAAAGCTTGAAGCGTAGATCGCCGGGCAGTTTTCCGATCCCCATTTTCTGCAGCCAGGGCAATAGATTGGCAAAGATGATCAGGCCAATAAAAATCACAAACACCCAACGTATCATGTCAAAGTCCTTACGCTATTGATCGTGCAAAAGAATGGGGAAATATCACAGCCGATGGCGACGATCATGGCGCGCATATCCGGGGGCTAGTTCAGGGCCAGTGCTCATGACTAATACTTTGAACAGCTCGCCCATCTCTGCCGGTGAAATCAACTTTTGCAGCGCGTTGGCGCTTGGTAGATAGCGTCGGCTATCTTCTACGGGAATGCGAGCCATGATGTTGGTGATGCCCGCTTCCAGTAAAAAACCTGCTTGGCTACTATAGTGAGCAAGGTTCAATCCCTGTTC
This sequence comes from Undibacterium cyanobacteriorum, assembly GCF_031326225.1. Taxonomy (GTDB): domain Bacteria; phylum Pseudomonadota; class Gammaproteobacteria; order Burkholderiales; family Burkholderiaceae_D; genus Undibacterium; species Undibacterium cyanobacteriorum. The sequence continues at coordinate 750,420 of NZ_CP133720.1, forward strand.
AAGGCCTGCGCGCGCTACCGCCGTGAAGTCGACGTGGGCGGTAATGTCTTGCAGTCCCGGTAAATAAAATGGGTCAGGGTGTGCGTGATGGCGGTAGTGGCACATCAGGCTTCCCTTATTGCGTTGTTCGACATAATACTCGTGCGCTGGAAAGCCGTAATCGAGCCACATACAGAGGCCATCATGACCAGTCGCGCGTTTGCCAGCCAACAGCATCTCACTAACGCTGCGCATAAAGCCGATGGCAACTGGGTGAATCTCACTGATATAGCCTTCGGGAAGCTGGTCTTCCTCAGGAATTTGTAGAATCAGCTCGGGACTTAACTGTATTGCTGGCATGCTTTGCAAGATGAAGTCGCCGGCCTCGTCAAGGCCCACACCAAGCAAATTCCAAGCAGCTTGATTTTTGATCACCAGTTCAATCGGCATTGCATCAAGCACCTCGTTGCCGAGCACCATACCGCTGAAGCTTGATGGCATTTCTGTCAACCATTCGACTTGCGGAAAAGCTTTTAAGCGTTCTTCTTGTCGCGCTCTCAGTTCGCCGGACAATTCCACGATAAAATAGCGGCTTACTGTGATTCCTGAATATTGGCATTCACTTAAGATGTCGTAAGCCAACTTACCAGAACCTGCGCCGAACTCCATAAGCTCGTTGCTACCGATGGATGAACTAGCCAAATGCGAGGCGAAGAAATGCGCCAGACTTGCGCCGAACAAAGAGCTCAATTCCGGTGCGGTGGTGAAATCACCATCAGGCCCTAGTTTGACTGAGCCGCCGCTGTAATAACCCAAGCCTGGGGTGTAGAGTGCCATTTCCATATAGCGGGAAAAGGGAATCACACCACCATGGTGTTGGATTTCAGCGCTGATCAGATCGCGTAATTGCGCGGAAGCGGCAAGGGCCTCAGGCGAAGCGGGTGGTAAGGCTAGTTTTTGGTGCGGAATAGGAATTAATTTTTGCATGTCGGCATTGTAGTAAAGATTTTGTGTGACGGTGCATTTAGTGAAAACATTTTCGCCTAGTAGTGCGCTACTGGCGCTAAGAAAGACTGCTATTGTGCGCACTGCGCATGATGCTGTTGGATGCGATGAAGTCGCTGTGGATGAGTTTGCCGTGGAGATCTTTCGCAAATCAATGATTTATTCGATTTCGAGGAGTTTTTGAAATCAGTAGCAACCAACAATCAGATGTAGAAGACGACATCATGGAACAAGCAAGTGAAATGGGCGTAGTGTTGATTACTGGCGCAGCGAAGCGGATTGGCCGTGTGATAGCTTTGCAGATGGCTAGGCGCGGTTGGGATGTGGCGATACATTTTGGCCGATCGCAAAGCGAAGCTGAACAAGTTGCACAGGAAATCCGTGGCATGGGACGCCGCGCTTGCTGTGTACAAGCCGAGCTTGGTGATGAAGCGCAAGTGCGCGCCATCGTGCCAAGTGTACTCGCACAATTAGGTCGACTCGATTGCGTCGTGAATAACGCCTCTTTGTTCGAGCCAGATACGGCGCAGGATTTCAGCCAAGCATGCTTAGACAAGCATATGCATGCCAACGTCATGGCGCCGATTTTGTTAGCACAGGCTTTACATGCTGAAGTGACAGCACGCGAGAATGGTGGAACTTCGTTTGTGCAGGGGGCTGCAAGTGTGATCAATATTTTGGATCAAAAATTATTCAATTTGAATCCCGACTATTTATCCTACACCTTGTCTAAAGCGGCACTGCAAAACGCCACCATTACCTTGGCGCAGGCGCTTGCTCCGCAGTTGCGTGTGGTCGGTATTGCGCCTGGTTTGTCGATGACTTCTGGCGATCAAAGTGACAGCGATTTTCAGGCGGCGCATCGCTTGACACCGTTGGGACGTTCTAGCACACCAGAAGATATTGCTGAAGCGGTGGCTTATGTGGCGCAAGCGCGCGCCATCACGGGCACGACCATTTTAGTTGACGGCGGACAGCACTTAATTCCGACCCAGCGTGATGTGATGTTTATCGCCAAAGGCTCTTCTGAGCTTCAAGGTAAATGAAGTTGATGGTGTTCGAGCGCATGAAGCATGAACACGACGACATCGTAGTGCACTTACACACAAGTATTTTTGATTAAATTTTAAAACGAATTTGAGAAGCGAATTTTTATGTTATCGATACTCCACCACCCACAACTCGCCGACTGCCGCCGTTTGTTCTTGCGCAATTACGAGGTCTCTATCAACATCGGCGTGCATGAATTTGAAAAGAAAGGTGAGCAGCGCGTATTGATCAATGTTGATTTGTATATTCCCCTTGCCTTGTCGACACCGAAAGAGGATCACTTGGATGAAGTGGTCGATTACGATTTTATGCGTGGCACGATTGCAGCGCGCGTTGCGCAGGGGCATATCCATTTGCAAGAAACCTTGTGCGACGATGTCGCCAAAATTATGTTAGCGCACCCACGCGTACGCGCGGTACGCGTATCGACTATGAAGCCAGATGTGTACCCAGATTGCGAAGGCGTTGGGGTTGAAGTGTTTCAGATTAAGTCTGAAGCTTAAAGTCTGGAACAGAGAATCAGAGTGAGAAAGTAAGAGAGTATGCAAGTAATATCAATGCCCGCCATGGCTGAAACAAGCAAGCCCGTCTCGACCAAGTCGGCGGAGAAAATCGCCTACGAGAATAACAAGCTGCATAAGCGTTTGTGCCGTTTAGTCGGACAAGCGATCGGTGACTTCAATATGATTGAAGACGGCGATAAGGTCATGGTCTGCCTCTCTGGCGGAAAAGATAGTTATGCCTTGCTCGACATCTTGATGACGCTGCGTCAGCGTGCACCGATTCAATTTGATATCGTGGCAGTCAATCTCGATCAAAAACAGCCGGGATTTCCTGAAGACGTGTTACCAGCTTATTTGACGCAGCTTGGTATTCCGTTTCATATCGAGAATCAAGACACTTACAGCATCGTGAAAAAGTTAGTCCCCGAAGGGAAGACCACTTGCTCTCTTTGTTCACGTTTGCGTCGTGGTATTTTGTATCGTGTTGCCGATGAATTGGGTGCGACCAAGATTGCATTGGGCCATCACCGCGATGACATCATGGAGACCTTCTTCTTGAATATGTTCTTCGGCGGTAAGCTCAAGGGCATGCCTGCCAAACTGCAGTCCGATGACGGTCGCCATATCGTGATTCGTCCATTGGCCTATGTGAAAGAGGCGGACACCGAGCGTTACGCCAAGGTCAAAAATTTCCCGATTATTCCGTGTAATTTGTGCGGCTCGCAAGAAAACCTACAACGTAAGCACGTTAAACAATTGATGCGCGAATGGGATAAGCAACACCCAGGCCGTGTCGATAATATTTTCTCGGCTTTGTCGACGGTTGTGCCATCGCATTTGATGGATAAAGATTTGTTTAATTTCCGCGATTTGAAATTGACAGGAGAGGCAGTGCCGAACGGTGATATCGCCTTTGATGAAGAACCGTGCAGCACGCCAGCGAACAGTGTGATTCGTCTGCAAATCGATCGCGATGATGATAGCGAAGACAGCGAAGGATAAGCTGCTTAATCGCAAGAGTTCTCGCTGATTCAACTTTTATCAAACCCTCGTACTACGATGTGCGAGGGTTTTTATGTTTTGAGGGTAGGGATTTCGTTCCCCATAACCGGATTTCATCTACAAATTCCGGCATTTCATCGCGTCTTTCACTCAAGCCATCAACTTGGTCTTAGACTTTGAACTTAGTAAGCTTGGCAAAGTCCAAGTGCTTTCGTGCTAAAACGATAATTTTCCTTGTGGGGTGGTGTATGAATCAAATCAGTGCGATTTTCCGTATGTTTTATGAACCTAGCGCGGCTTTCCGTGATTTGAAGGAAAAGCCTGCAGCATGGCTGGTGTTGGTCATGACGATTGTTCTGACGATTGGCGTGTTTGTCTGGTATTACACGACCGTTGATTTTCCTTGGTTAGTTGAACGATTCATCAGTGCACAACCCGATATGAAACCTGAGGTGCGCGAGTCAATGCCAACTTTTATGAATCGCAACACGATGATGTATTCGACCCTGATTTGGGTTTTAATTGCAACTCCCGTCTTCTATGCGCTGCACGGACTGTACTTTTTGATCGCCTCGCGCATTACGGATGGTGGTCTGAATTTCAAGCGTTCGTTTCATTTGGCGATTTGGGCTAGCGTACCAGCATTGTTAGGTATCCCATTAATGGCCTTGCAAGTGGCGACTGGTCATGGTCAAGTCGGTATGGAAGACCTCAATATGCTGTCCTTGAATTATCTTGTTACGCATCTCCCAATGGGTGATAAGTGGACGAGTTTTTTCAACAGTTTGAGCGTATTACATTTTTGGAGTATTTTCGTCGCTGCATCGGGTATCAAAGTGTGGACTGAAAAGAGCATCGCGACGAGTTTGACGATTGCTGCCTTACCGTATGCTGTGATTTATGGTTTGTGGGCCGCTAAGAACGCGTTTTTCTAATCGCATCCTTACCTCTTACTCCTCGCATTCTCACCCATTTAGTCATTAGAAGAAATTAGAAGACAACGGAACTCCTATGAAAAAGTCTAAGTTGATCGGTATTGTTGCGGTACTCGCGGTGATTGCGGTTCCAGTCGCTATCAAAATGAAAGGCAACAAGTCTGCGACCGAAGTTGAATTGACATCAGTCGCCAAGAAAGAGATTCAACCATCGATTCTCGCCTCGGGGAATTTCGTTTATCGACAGCAGGTGCAATTGAGTACCGAAGTGATGGGTAAGGTCTCTGAAGTATTGGTGAAGGAAGGTGACAAAATTACGCAAGGTCAAGTCTTGCTACGCCTTGACCCAACCTTGATTCAAGCAGAAGTCACGCAGCAGCGCGCCATGGTGCGTAGCGCCGAAGTGAATATCGATCGAGCACAGTTGAACGTTGAGCGCCAGAAAACCAACTCTGAACGTAGCCAACGCTTGGCCGAAGCTAAGTTCATTGATACCAGCAAATATGAAGATGCTCAACATCAATTGAATCTGGCGAAAGTCGATTTGCAAGGTGCCAAACAAAGTGCGCAGCAAGCCGCAGCAGCCTTGGACCAAGCATTGAAACGCCTCGATAAAACCGAAGTACGGGCACCGATCAGTGGTACCGTCACCGCAGTGCAAATTAAGATCGGTGAGACCGCGGTCGCCAGCGCCACAGGCATGGCTGGTTCTTCTTTGATGACGATTGCCGATGTCGGCAGCTTGATGGCGGAAGTGAATGTTGATGAAGCCGATATCGCAAAAGTGATGGTCGGTCAGAAAGCCAAAGTGTATCCGGCAGCCTTCGATGACAAGCCAGTAATCGGCATCGTTGAGGAAGTTTCGATGGCACCAAAAGCAACCATTGCTGGTGCATCGCAAGGCAAGAGTTACGTGGTGAAGTTGAAATTAACAGAGAGTAACGTGGCGATTCGTACCGGCATGACATGTCGCGTTGAAATCTTGACCGGTGGGGGTAGTACGCGCCCAGTCTTGCCAATTCAAGCAATCTTGACGGGCGACGCAATGAAGCTCGATAAGGACGCGAAAGACAGCAAAGAAGTGAAAGAGAATTTGAAAGCAGCTGGTGTCGTGTTCATTGTTCGAGATGGTGTCGCGCGTAAGAAGCAAGTCAAACTCGGTATCGCTGACGACAGCAATCAAGAGATCTTGTCAGGCATTGATGAAGGTGAAAAAGTGGTGGTAGGTCCCGCACGCACCTTGCGTAGTTTGCGTGATGGCGACACAGTGAAAGAAGCCAAAAATGAATCCGCCAGCGCCAAAGCGAGCAGCCCGAACAAAGATGGGAAATAATCGTGATCACGCTGACTGGAATTGAAAAGACCTATCAGATGGGTGATCAGACCGTGCATGCTTTGCGCGGGATTGATCTGCACATTGAAAAGAACGAGTTGGTCGCGTTCATTGGGGCCTCCGGCTCAGGTAAATCGACCATGATGAATATTGTAGGTTGCCTAGATCGTCCAAGCGCGGGTACTTATCGTTTGAATGGTCGCGATGTGGCCACTATGACCAGTGATGAATTGGCCTTGGTTCGCAATGCTGAGATCGGCTTTATTTTTCAGAGCTTTCATCTATTGCCGCGCGCAACGGCCTTGGATAATGTCGCCCAGCCTTTGATTTATCGCGGCATTAGTCACAAGGAACGAACCCGTATGGCGCAACAGGCTTTGGAGCATGTTGGACTGGGTTCGCGTATGCACCATAGGCCTAATGAACTGTCTGGTGGTCAGCGTCAACGCGTGGCGATCGCCCGCGCTTTGGTCGGTCAGCCATCGATCTTGTTGGCCGATGAACCAACAGGGAATTTGGATTCGTCGACTAGTTTAGAAATTCTCGGCCTGATTAAAGATCTTCATCGTAATGGCCAAACGGTGGTCATGGTGACGCATGAGCCTGAAATCGCGGAGCAATGCAATCGCATCGTGCGTTTGCATGATGGTCGCGTTCTAAGTGACGTCGCTAACACGCCAGGAGCTTAATATGTTTCTCTTAATTGAAAGTGTACGCTCCGCTCTGAATTCAATACGTGCGCACCGCATGCGTAGTTTCTTGACGTCCTTGGGTATCATCATTGGCGTGGCCTCGGTGATTACCGTGATCTCGCTCATTCAAGGTCTGTCAAAAAGTGTGACGAAACAGTTTGAAGGCTTGGGCGGCAATTCTCTGACGATCACGGCACATAATAGTTTTAAAGACGCAATGCGAGGAAAGATGAATGAATTGCGTTTTGAAGATATCGACTTTCTGCGATCTCATGTCGACGAGATCAGCGATATTAGCCCTCTTTTATTCATCAACGCACCAACGGTGCGATTCGGTAGTACGGAAACGTCTGGACGAGTGATAGCGACGACGCCGACCTACCAAGATGCGCAGCAACGCTTTGCGACGATGGGGCGCTTCTTGAGTGATTCTGATGAAGTCAGTGCCCGTCGTGTTGCAGTGATTGGGCCGAAGTTGATTGAGACTTTGCACCTGCCAGACAACCCGATTGGCCAGTACATCAGTTTTAGTAATGAATGGTTCAAGATCATCGGTGTAATGGAGAAGCGCGGTGAGCTCTTTGGTATGTCACAGGACGATTATGTGATTATCCCATTCCGTACGGGGCGCAGCATCATCGGTAACAATCAGCGTCTGCGTAATATGCAGTTGACGGTGTCTCTGCATGATATTTCGAAGTTGGAGGAAGTCAAACCACGGATACGTTCAGTGATGCGCGCCTCGCATCGTTTGGATCCTGATGTGCCTGATGATTTCGATATGGAATCGTCTGACCAACTGTCTAAGAGTCTTGATAACATCACAGCGACGGTGACGTTGGTAATGGGCGGTATCGTTAGTATCGCCTTGTTGGTTGGTGGTATTGGTATCATGAATATCATGTTGGTGTCGGTGACCGAACGCACGCGTGAAATTGGGATTTGTAAAGCGATCGGTGCACGCAGTCGTGACATCATGATGCAATTTTTGATTGAAGCCGTGACCTTGTCCGTGCTTGGTGGATTAATTGGCTTGATCTTGGGTTATGGCTTAGGCTTTGGTATTTCCAAGATGATTCCTGATTTCCCCGATGCAGTGGTGCCTTGGTGGGCGGTCGTGCTGTCGTTTGTGTTCTCAGCTGGTGTAGGCATTGTGTTTGGTGTGATGCCTGCGAGTAAAGCTGCAAAGCTCGATCCGATTGATGCGCTACGCTATGAGTAAAGACGCTAGCTAGTGCAAAGTTTCCGTTTGAAGCAGCATGAAAAAACGCCGCAGATGATGCGGCGTTTTTTTATGCGTGCTATATGAATTCTATATGCGCCCTATTTCTGTCCTAAGGCGTGCTTAAAGCTTTCTTCAGCCAGTCTTTTCCTTCCGCTAAACGCGTCACCATCATGGCCGAAACTAAATCGCCATTCGCATTTAATAAGGTTGCGATCGGATCGACTAAAGTCCCAATCACCATGGCCACCGGTAAAGCTTGCTCCATCGGAAAACCAAACACCGTGATCGCGAATACTTCGCCGATGTAACCTCCATTGGGAATGCCGCCTTCCACCACTGACACGATGATGGTAATGCCCATGATGGCAAGGAATAGAGACGGTGCAGAAAAGTCTTTGCCGAACATGGCGAACAATAGGGCGAGCTTGATGATGGAGGACATACTTGATCCATCTTTGTGAATCGGCGCGCCGAGTGGGATCACGATGTTACGAATATGCGGAGGTATATGTAAGATCTCAGCCGCGTTGAGATTGGCGGGTATCGTGGCGATGCTGCTGCATGTACCGACTGCTGTCAGAGAGGGCGTCAGATTGTTGCGCCAAAAATGTTGGAAGCCCAAACGCCCCGCCGCGAGATAAGCATAGGCGCTGAAACCAACAAAAAAGTACACGGTGCATGCGACATAGTACAGCGCCAAAGGATGCAAATAAACGCCTAAGAGCTGCGGACCAAATACGCCAACTTGGTAAGCAAAATAAGCACCTAGTCCCAGTGGCGCGAGCGTCATGATCATCGCTAATAATTGCTTCATGACTTCGTTACCCGAGTTGAGGAATTGTGCAAAGGCTTGGCCTTTTTCTCCAGCTCGTAAGGTCGCGAAGCCTACCATCAACGATACGAGAATCAAGGCCAGCATATTCTTGCGCGCCATCAGTTCAAAGAAATCATTGACGGTGAGCACTTGCGTGATGCTGGTACTCGCTTGATGTAGGCTCGCGTTAGGATTATCAAGCAGGGCTTGGCTGGCCATGGCACGCAGGGAATTGTCATCGGCGATAGGGAAGCACAACATCACTACATACATCACCAAGCCCGACACGATCACCGTCATCAAGAACACGAGGCTGACCAAGCCAAACAGTTTGCCAAGGCGTTCATTACGCTGCAGATTGGCGATCGACGAGGCAATCGTAAAGAACACTAAAGGGATAATGGCGGTGAATAGGAGATTGAGAAAGATGTCGCCGATAAATTTGAAACTCTCGACCTTGGCACCGAAAATGAAACCAATCGCACTGCCGACAATAATGCCACCCAGCAGGAGAACGATGCTGGCGTAGCTTTGCCATACAGAAGGCTGTGCGGAAGGTGTCGATATTTGAGCTTGAGTATGCATAGCGCCAAGGAGAAGGATGTCGAAGTAGAGTGCACGGGTTTATCGCATCTTAACGCAATTTATCGACCAGCCATGTTCGTTGCAGCATTGTCGCAACGGCAGATTGAATCGATGTTAGTGAGTCGATTCAGGGAGCGGCTAGAAGAGCGACAAAGTGAGGGGCTAAAGCGAGAGGCTAAAAAAAGATTAAAGCAGGGAAGGAAAAACCAGTGTGATCTAGCTGAGGAGCACTTGATCTAGACTGACGCTCGTTGTTGTGTCTAGATCAAGCGATTGAAGTAATGAAGACGTAAAGCGTAGACTTGAAATGAAGATTTAGAATCAATACTTATTTAGCAGGGATTACTTTGGCTGGGATAGGCACATCACAAATAGAAAAGTCGGCGCCCTTCTTTTCACGGGTTTGATCGATTAATTGTTTCATCGCCGTTTCGGAAGCAACGAGGACTTGTGGGCGTTCATTGGCCGGGATGTCTGACAAAATCCGTACTTGCTTCATGATGTCGGGATCGCTTGGTGGCTCACCGAACTTAATGCTCATTAAGACATCGAGACCAATCACCACACGTCCAAATACCGTGTAATCGCGGTCGAGGCGACGCGAGGCATCGAGCATGAAATACAGTTCGCTGTTGGCTGAGTCACGCGGTTCATTGCGCCCCATGCCAGCCACGCCGGTGCAATGCGCACCCCAACTTCGGAGATTGCCATTGTTACGCGCAATCGCATCGGCCATGGGTAGCGATTGAAACGGCACGCTACCAATGAAACCAGTGCTGGCATCACTACTATGCGCGGCGAAGTTGGAGACACTTTGGTACGGCAAACGGAACATCATTTCGCCTGCCAAATTAGGATGGCTGGTACCGCCGCCATCTTTGTTATTGGGATTGCCGGTTTGAGCGACGAACTTGGCAATCACGCGGTGGAACTGCAGTCCATCGTAGATTTTTTCACGCGTGACTAGCTTAATTCTTTCGATGGCCTTGGGCGCCATCTCTGGTCGCATTTCGATAATCATGCGACCTTTGTTGGTGTCAATCACTAGCGTTTGTTCAGGGTCTAATGCCCGCCATTGCTTATCGTCGGCCGTGTTTGCTGCTTTATCGATTGCAACGCCGGCGCTTGCACTGGAGTGCAAGGCAAATGCTGTAGCCAATAACAAACTAAGTTTGAGCAGTTGCGGTGCGATGCGGGTGGTGGACATAAACAAACTCTCTTTCTGCCAATGTTGCTAATAATGCCTAAGGATACTTGAGTCTCTGTTGCGCGGCTTATGCCTGTTCTGCAGGTTTAATGTCGACAGCAATTTCACCAGGAACACTGAATACTTTGCCGTGGCTCTTACGCGTACCAAAATAAACGATGCCGAGCACCAAGATCACTGAGGTCACAACACTCGCTTCAGGACCAAAGGCGCCGCCATTGAGCCACACTGGTGTGTTATCGGCATTTTTGAGGTCGATAAAAAGTGGAACGACTTTCAAGTTCTGACCACTGACCTCTAAACCGAAGCCAACACCAAGCAACCAATTCCATGCGCTATGCCATGCACAAACGCCCCACAAACTACCTTCTTTCCAGGCGTATAAACTCAGGAGGATGGCGACCAGAACGATATTGAATAAACCGATCAAGAGTTCGGTCGACATCTTGATATTGCCGGCATGGAGTGCCGAGAACATCAACATATTGCCGACGATACCGACCGTCACGCCATAGCGTGAAGTTAATAATTGAAACAACCAACCACGCATGAAAATTTCTTCGGTCGCACCTTGCACTACAAAACCCAAGAAAAGGAAGACCAAGGCCATCAGGGAACCTAGTGAGAAGTTATAAGCAATGCCTGATGCTTCAATTTGGTAGCCACCTAAGAGGTAGATGCTGCCAACCACTGTGCTGATAAAACCGAAACCGAGCAAGAGGCCTCGTCCATACAAGCGCGAACCATTCGAAATAAAACCAATTGTCGCTAGGCTGCGTCTTTCGAAAAACTTCACCCAAGCGAAGCAGAGTAAAGCTCCGAAACCAAATACAAATACGAGTTGAAAGAATTCACTCTGCCAAGTCGACTTTGGGAAAACATCACGCATGCCTGGAATGTGGATGAGTAGTCCACCCAGAATTTCACCTACGATGAAAAAGACGAGAATGAGAATGATCGCCGCCAAAGTCCAAGTGCGTTTATGTTGCGGTTCTCGGTTTGCGTAGAGTTCGATACCACGTGCCATGATGCGTCTCCTTTTTTGAGGTTGTAAGCGCCGCTCTAGTCGTCAGCTTTTATATTTTGTTTCTAAGTTTAATTCTGAACTTAATTCTGAGCTTAAATCGGAAGATGACACCGATTAGGCTTTTTTGTCTTGTATTTTCTTCGCATTACGCTCGGCTTCTTTTTTCTTGACATGCATGGTCATGGCGAGCAAAGCCAAGCCCACCACAATCAAATTTCCATAAATGTTCTGTGGCGTTTTAGGGAGAGCCATATTGCCCAAGCCGAGCAAGCCCGTAATCGCACCCCAGGCGAGAAAGCTCCAACGCCTTAGGGCATAAGGGTTTTGGGTAGTTGCCCGCCACAAGATCAATAAACTGATCACGGGCAAAGCTAAGAAAATCACGGCACCGATAGTGGTTGCCAGATGAAAGTCAGGAATCACAGTGACCAACAAAGGAATGCTGGCGAGGCTGGAAAATAAACATAAAACTAAATAGATAATGCTGAGAAAGAGTTTTTCGCGTTGCATGTGAAGCTAGACCTAAGACGATCATGAATAAAAAAGGATTAAGAGAAGATGGCATCGTATCAAACTTCACCATCCACAAGGGAATTTCTTCAGCGCAAGCTGTGTGTATGCGACAGAGTTGAGGGGATCCATATGGATTTGGTATGAAGCAAACGTGTAGCAAATGGGAGCATGCTTCACGCTAGGGCAACATCTCTTGCGAGTTGGAAACAAGTTTGCAGAGTCAATGCAGAACTAGCGACTATCGCAGATCTTCTACTTCTGTTTGAGGAGCACTAATTTTTGCAGATTCATCACGGGCAGGCTTTGAATCTCGGTTGCTTTTTGTTCGTCTTTGCTACTAATGATTTCTTCCACCATTCGTAACGCTGGTTCTTTGTTCAGGTCGTTTACATCGATGCGAATGCTGCTCTGTAGAACGATGTTGCCATATTTGAAGACGCTCACCAGCATACCGTCTAACCAACGTGCTTGTAGTCGAATGTCGTTGCCTTCGTCGATGAACCATTGCTGTTTGTCGTCACGACAAAGCTGATATTCTTTGACGGCGCGCTCCTGGCCATTTTCTGCGTAGCGGGTTCTGAAAGTGGCACAGGCGATTGCTGGATCTGCGCTGACTTTGAGTTGACTAATTTCGCGTCTCACTTCGACGCGTGCTGCGTTGGGGCGGCTCGGAAAATTGTTGAGTTCGCCGATCCAAGTGCCAAGCCAGGCTTGTGGAATTTCTTGTGCAATGTTTTGCGCAATTTTTTTTGTAGTGTCTTGTGTTTCGGGCGTACCGAGTGCCGTCGTTTGCGCTGATGCTAGATTCGTTGTTTGAATCAATATGACCCCAGCCGTGGTGGCGAGAGCTTTGAATAAAGAAGAACGAACATTTCTTACATTTGCCATAGACTGAAATCCTTCGTTAATAAACGTCTCGACGATAACGTCCTTGCTCACGTAGTTGGTCTACGCCAGCGTCACCGAGGATATCTCGCAAAGCCTGATCAACCTCGGCCGCCATTCCTTGTAAGCTACCACACACATAAATGGCGGCGCCATTATCGATCCATGCTTGAAGTTCTGTGCCAGCCTCGCGCAATTTATCTTGGACGTAGACGCGCGTCGTTTGATCGCGAGAAAAAGCGAGATCGAGTCGATTTAGATAGCCATTTTCTTGCATGGCCTCCAGTTCGTTCTTGAACAAGAAATCATACTCGCGTTGACGCTCACCAAAGATCAACCAGTTCTGCTGTGCATGTTGCACCTGACGTTGTTTTAAATGGGCGCGCAAGCCGGCGATCCCAGTGCCATTGCCGATCAAGATCATAGGATGGTGTGGGTCGGGCTCGTGAAAACTACGGTTGCTGCGTATGCGTGCGGCAATCGGAGCGCCGAGCGACGCTTGGGTATTGAGCCACGTCGAGGCCAGACCTGGGCTGCCATCGGCTTGATAGGCCTGACGCACGACGAGTTCAAGGAAGCCGTCGCTGGGCACGGAAGCGATTGAATACTCGCGATGCGCTGGTGTGCTGGATGAGCTGTGTTTGGCTTGCTCTGCGGGACCCGGAAATACTTCGACGATATCGCCGGCTTGCCAAGTGTCGACATCCTTCACATCAACTGGCGCTTTCAAACGTAACCACATAATCGGTGCGCCGAGGCTGCCGATGTTTAATTGCTGACGTTCGACCAAGGTCCACTGTTGGTAAGCTGCGTTCTGCCACGCCTCGACCTTGGTTTGTCCTGTCAGCTGTGCTAATTGGTTTTGCCATTGCTGAAGCGCCGCTTCATTGCCATCATCGACTTCGATCGTTTCAAATATGCGCTGAGCGCCTCGGCCTTGCAAAGCGCGATCGAGCGCATGACCAAAGGCACAGAATGCTTGGTAGTGACGATCGCCTAAAGCCAATATCGCGTATGAGAGTCTCGACAAATCGAGGTCGTCTTCGGCCAGTGTCGCCATGATGGTAGCGGCGCTATCAGGTGCATCGCCTTCGCCAGTGGTGCTGGCAATCAACAGCAATCGGCTGTTCTCTGGCTGCTGACGTAAATCGAGATCTTTGATGTCACAGATCTCGATGCGAAGCGAGGTCTGTTCGGCCTTCGATAAACTCGCGTAACTGAGTTCGGCAAGCTGTTCGGCATAGCCGGTTTGACTGGCGAATACAACGGTGATGGTCTGTGCAGCATTCGATTGATCAATGATGGCTGTGGTCGCTTGTCGTGCGAGCTTTAAGGCAGAGCTGTGTTCGTGTTTTATTTTATGGCGCAGCAGCGACCAACGGGTGAAACGCATGAAGGCAATCGTTAAGCTGATCGCGATCAAACCACGGATGGTCGCGGCGTTAAAAAACGAATCCAAGGGGAGCACAGAAAAAGCCAGACTCATCAGTAGCGACAAGCTCATGAGGATGATCTGTGACCGTGCTTGTGCCGCGAGCTCGGTCGCCGGGCTGGAGGCCAATGTCTCGTGCGTGGATTGTGGGGGAATGTTGGAATGAGTGGCAGAAGTCATGAATCTAATGCTGGGATTTTTGTGCGGTCATCGCTTGCATTTACGGTTTCATCGAGCTCAGACGTCTCGTCGAGCATGCGTAAATAAGCAGGGCTGAAACTCTCTCGATAATGTGCTGCGCCGTGCTGATCAAACTCGCGCACCACCAAGCGCGCAGCGACTTGTAAGGATTGTGCATAGGCGAGTCCTTGATCCGGCCCAAGTACGCTGATGGCGGTTGCCAGTGCATCGGCAATCATGCACTCTGGATGTAAGACGGTAACGCTGCACAAGCCATGTTGTACTGGGTAGCCCGTACGCGGATCGATGGTATGTGAAAAGCGTTGCTGATCAACTTCGAAATAGCGGCGATAGTCACCCGAGCTGGCGATGGATAATCCGTGTAAGGCTACAATGTCCGCATCATGTATTTTCTGTTCGTGCTGGGCGTTTTGCGGCTGGCCCGGTGGATTTTCGAGCTCAACCCACCAAGGCTGATAGTCAGGTTTCATGCCCCAACCGCGTAATTCACCACCCACTTCGATCAGATAAGACGGAATCTTCTTAGATCGCAAATAACGCGCTACCAGATCGACACCATAACCCTTCGCCGTTGAGCACAGGTCGAGATGGATGCCTCCAGCTTGGTAACAGTGCCCGTGAAGATTGTCCGGGTCTTTTCGATAGCGGAGGCTGCGCCAGTTGGTCATTGCGACGGCTGCCTGAATTTCTTTCCTGCTTGGACAGCTCGCCACTTTGCCCGCTGCACCAAATCCCCACAGATCGGCAAGATGACCGATGCTTGGGTCATACGCACCTTGCGTCTGCTCGGCGAGGAATAAGGCATGCTCGAGCACCTCACAGAATGCCTGTGGAAGCTTGTGCCAAGTGCCAGCCTCAGCGCGATTGAAACGCATCAAATCTGAATCGTTTTCCCACGGACTCATTTGCGCGACCACCAAATCAAGCTGCGCTTGAATGCCTTGTTGTAGTTCGTGAATGCGCGCTTCAATCGTAGTGTTGTGCCCTTGATCAGGTGGCAGATAGAGTTGTACCTGCCAGCTGGTTCCCATGCTGAGTCCATGCAAGTTGACGTAATCACTTTCCTCAGGCGGTGCTTCCAGATTCTCCAAAGCGAGCGGCAACAGCACGCGTCGATCGGAATCTAGAGGCATCGACGCCTGTTGTATGCCGCTGGAAGTTTCACTAGCTTGCATGGATCAGATCTGTTTGCGTGATCAACAATTGAGATGATAACTATGGAGATGAAAATTATTGCGGCATGACTTCTAACGTAGCGACATAGCTAGCGCGACGTTCTTTGGCGGCACTGATCGCTGCTTTATTGTCGTTGGCACGCGCCTGCATCCAATACATCCCTGCACCTTGCCATTGCACCGTGAACTTGCCCTCGGCGTCGGTGGTGTAATTTTTCTCACCAAGGTTTTGGCGGTAGCGTGCGCCGCCAGGAATGACAGTCACTTTAATGCCCGCCGCTGGCTTACCATCGAGCAGCATTTTGAAAGTCGCCGGTTCACCATCGACGATGTCGTTAGGATGCGATACCGCGCCGAGTTCTAAGCCCTTACCCGTGGCTTGTAAAGCGGTCTGAGTGGGTTTGCCATTGGTCACGAAAGTTTCAATGCGGCTTTGAGCCTGCAAGACTTGTAATTCTTCGGCATTCGCTGGGACTTCTTTAGCAAACGCTTCGACCGTACCGCGCCAACGTTTTGGAGCGCCATTCTCTTTGTAATTGGCGATGATGAAGTCATTGACGATGCTGACTTTATACGTGCCTTGTAGCGTGGCGCGCAAATCAAAACTATTGCGTAGCTTGCCTAGTGCAACACCTTCTGGTTTGACGATACTACCGTCAGCGGCGGTGATGACGAGGTTGTCGATGCTGAGTGTATTGTGGTCGAAATAAAAAACGTTTTCGCCGACTGCTGCATCAAAAGTGATCAGAGGCGCATTGCCTGAGTTTAATGTCATGCCCGGCAAAATAAATGGGCGATCGGCGTGTGCACTGGATGCCAGCATCGTGCTGCCAGCTACAATGGTGAGTGCGGCGAGCGTTAGTTTGAGGCGACTTTGTTTGAGCGTTTGTTTCAGGGTGTGTTTGATGGTGTCCATGCTAAATTCCTTTGCGAATGTTTGTCGAGTAGCGTTCTAGCGCAACTTATTTCTTCACTTGGACGCTGACTTTGCCCAGTTCATTGTTCCCTTGTGCGTTGACCACGCTATCTTTACCATTCCATTGGAACGGGACTTTCACTACTTCGCGGCCACCACCTTCACGTGCTGCTTCGACGATCAAGTTGTAATCACCGGCTGGTAATTTAGCGAGCGCGTTGCTGTCGCCTGCGAAGCTCAAAGTATGTTCACCAACCACACGTGTGGCAGCACTCACGCCATCGACTGGCAAGGTCAATTCGCGACCAGTACGACGCCACCATTGACGCAAATCTTTGAGCCATTTCGTGCCGGCATTGTCTTTCTTTTTGACGTCATACCAGACTTGCAAATTCGCAGCCAAGCTTTGGTCTGGACGCTCGATCCAGAGTGCGACGTAAGGTTTGTGGTATTCGGCGACATCTAATTTGGGCACTTCCACTTTGACGATCAAGTCGGCGGCCAACGCGTTCGAACCGAGGAAAGTGCTGATCGCCACGGGAATGATTTTTTGAATGTGTTGCATGGATGATTTAGCTTGCATAGTGAGCCTCATAGAAATCAGATGAATACTGGTGTTTAGACTTGTGTTTGTACTTGTGTTCGTAATTGTGTTCGTAATTGTGTTTGTGTTTGGTTGGCCAAAAACTAGTGAATAAATAAGATCGCCAGTATCAATGGAGTCAGCAATCCTAACGTTACCATCGGCCAGGTCAGTGCGCGTGTGTTGGAATGCATTTTCAACAGAAATAAACCGGTTACGCAAAAGATCAAACAGGCTAGGGCAAAGATATCGATAAACCAAGCCCATGCTTTGCCCGTGTTGCGACCTTTGTGGAGATCATTGAGATAGGCGATGGCACCGCGTCGCGTCAGTTCGTATTCAAATTCTCCGTTGTCCAAGCTGATGCGTAGCCAAGCGTCGCCACCGGGGCGGGGTAGCGCGACATACAATTCTTCGGGCGACCATTCGGCGGGTTTGTTATGAATCTCGATTCCTTGCTCTTGCTCAAACCAGTTACTGAGTTGCTTGGAAACCGGGCTATTCTTGCCTTGCTGTTGTGTGGTTTGAGTCACCAGTGCTTGCAAGAGAGGGCTCGGTAAGCTGCCTTTTTTGGAGGTGATTTGCGGCTTGGCCTCAATGTCGCTGGCATGGTTGAGGGTGAAACCCGTGATGGCAAACAGCATCATCGCGATCAAGCAGATGGCAGAGCTGATCCAGTGCCAGTTATGTAAATGGCGCAACCAAAATGCGCGGCGTTGCTGAGGGCTTGCGGTCACGGCGTTCAACTTATGAATCGTATGTAAATGAAGTTAATTAAAATTGCTACTGCAGGCGAAGCGCTCATTATAGGTGCTTACTCGCACGCGAATGCATCGAGATGTAACAGCGCACCGTTCCTGCAGAAGGTGATCAATGCATTCCCAAGTTTTGTACTGGCCTGCTTTAAGTTCTACGGCACTTTCGTCATCTGCTTCGAAAGACCTACCGAGATGGCAAGAAGTTCATTTTTTGAGCACAGGTGTTGATCTAACTTGAGATCGATCAAACGATCGCGTAGTCTCTTTGAAACCGATGAGCAAGTCGAATTGTAGGCGGATTATCGTTTTTTGTAAATGGGAATCATTCTCATTTAAATGGAATGAAGCCCCTTCGTTGGCTTCATTCGCAGACAGGGAAGCTGGGAGGTCGCCTGCGCTATTAGGCGAGCGGGAATTGCAAACTGATTTGTAGGCCGCCTTCAGTGCGATTGCGAGCGATGATGGTGCCTTGATGGTGATGCACGATTTGTTTCGTGATGGCGAGACCCAGACCGTGACCATGTACAGCCTGCGTCGTCGCGCTACTGCGATAAAAAGGATCGAAAATGGATGCGAGATCGCTTTCGGCCACACCTGGCCCTTGATCAGCGACCTGCACGATGCCGAATGCGTCAGCATGTGCATCACTCGTCAGTTGATCGACGATAATGCGGATCTGGCTTTGAGTGGGGCTGTACTTAATCGCATTGCGAACCACGTTTTCGATCGCTCGGGCAATCAAATCAAACTGTGCGAGCATCTTAAAGTCTTGTGTCAGCGTGTAGTCAATGGTTTGCCCCTGTTGCTCAGCCTCGAAGCGCCAATCATCAATCATCGCATCCATCACTTCACTGATGTAAATTGCTTCTTTCGGGACCGCGAAGGCCCCCGCTTCTAATCGGGCCAAGGTCAGTAACTCTTCAATTAAGTGATCCATGCGCCCGCTTTCGCGCTCGATGCGGTCTAGATAAGTCAGTGTGCGATCAGGTTGTTGATGAATCAAACCAATCGCCGCTTGCATACGCGCGAGTGGTGAGCGCAACTCATGCGAGACATCGTGCATGAGCTTGGTTTGCTGATCCATCACGGCTCGTAAACGACTTGCCATGTGATCAAAACTGCGACCCAGCTGATGCAATTCATCGTCGATCAAATGTTTGCGCTCTGTGAAGCGAGGCTCTAATTTTCCCTGCGCGGCTTCTTCGAATGCGGTTTGTAGCGCCATCAAAGGACGCGTGAACAACCACGCGAGAAATGCCGCGAAAGTCAGGCTCACAAAAATCGCCGCAGCGATCAGAACCCATGGTGTCAGCACTGAATTGCGTGGTGGCCCTTTCATATCCCGCTTCGGACCATCGCGATGTTGTGGACCTCGATCAGCGCCCAATGGTGGTGACGATGGATGGTTTGTTTCCAGCGATGGAAAATCAGCCGCAGCACCTTCATTGGCGGGCGGCAGTGGTGGCGGTGGCGGTGCTACTCGACGCGGCTCTTGCCTTTCACTTGGTGGCTGGGCTGGATGTCCTTGAGGTCCTTGATGTCTGTTTAGGCCACCATCTCTATCGCGCGCTTGATCATGTTGTTGATTGCGAGGACCAGAATCAGCCGAGCCGATCGTCGGTAACATGTGATCAATTTCGTGTAAGCCGCGGCTCGGTAATTGGGTGGGCTTGAGTAGGAACAATAAGTAGCTCTTGCCCTTGAGTTCCAATTTACGCACAGACGCTTTGCTGAACTCATTGCGATCAGTTCTTTGTAATTCGAGTTCGGCTTCTTGCAACATGCTTGCGCTAATGGGCCGACCAATTAAATCGGTCTTCTTATCAGTTCCGAGATCGACCACCGTCACGCGATGATGCTGCATTTTTTGAAGCAATTGCATGAGGGCAGCTTCGCCACCAAATTGCAAAGTCGCGGCGGCTGATTCGATGGACTCGCTGGCGCGTGGACTCGTATCGAGAAGCTGCAGCTGCGTTTCGACTGATGTTGCTTGGCGATTTTTCCACCAAATTGCGGCACCTATCGCTAAGGTGGCGGCGACTTGCGCCAGCAAAATTGCGGCGAAAAATTTCCAGAAGAGACGACTGGAAAAAAGACCTGTCAATGAAAATTGTTCGCGCGTAGCCATGTCAATCTTTAATCAATTGATAGCCAACGCGATACACGGTTTGTACGCAAGAACGACCATCTTCTAGCTTGCCCAGTTTATGCCGCAGGCTGCTGAGATGCACGTCGATATTTCTATCGAATTTTGCCATCGGTCGACCGAGTGCTTGTTCCGATAAGGTGTTTTTGTTGACGGGTGTACCAGCATGCCGAATCAATACTTCAAGCAAATTGAATTCGGTACTAGTGAGTTCCAGCGTACTGCCATCCCATTGAGCGCGTCTCTGCATGGGCCACAATTCTAGTTTGCCAAATACCAAAGAAGCGGCTGCCGCATCATGGCTCGTTTGCGCTTGACTGCGGCGTAAAATCGCCCGAATCCGAGCCACCAGTTCGCGCGGTGTGCAGGGCTTGGTGACGTAGTCATCAGCACCTAGTTCGAGTCCAACGATACGATCGGTGTCGTCGCCTTTGGCTGTCAGCATTAGGATCGGCAAACGGCTATGGGCGCGTATCTGGCGTAGCGTTTCTAAGCCGTTCATTCGCGGCATCATTACATCTAAAATGGCGATCGCGAATTGACCAGATAAAGCCGCCACACAACCAGCATGACCGTCGTATTCGATGTGCACTTGGAATCCATCCTGTTCCAAGAATTCTCGGAACATATTCACTAATTCAACGTCGTCATCGATGAGTAGGACTCTATTCATTCGTGCAAAGCTTTATCGGAAAGGTGTGGTCTGAATAATCTTATGAAACTGAATTGGGTAGTTTGATCATAACAAAGAATGCCGGCAAAGTTGCTGGGCTTTACTTGAATTTACATAGATTTTGTCACCCATCTTTACATAGATTTACGCGAGTTTTACGGCACTTTACGCATGCAATGCGGATAATCTCCGCTAACAGATGGCAGCAAGGATGTGGCAAAACAACAAGGAAGGAGTAGGCAATGTCGATCAATGCAATTACTCAGAATGTTCAGAACTCGACAACGGTGGGTTCGAGCTATGCGCAAGTCAATCCTAATCGAGCTGGTCAAAGACCACCGCCGCCACGAGGCCTGGAAGGTGGTGGCGGTGGTGGTGGCGGAGTCGGACGCCTTTTGGGCGCGATCGCCAATGCCTTACAAAATTTGGGGCAAACGCAAACGACCACTGGCACGACCAGCAGTACCAGCGACACGAGCAATACGGATCAACTGATCCAAGGCGCGAGCAATGAGAGTGATTCCAGCGATACCAATGCAGCCGGTAGCACTAACAATGCCGCGCAGGCGCTGGGGACTTTCTTACAGGATCTGATGGCGGCGCTGCAGCAATCCTCGGGAAGAGGTGAGTTTGGGAAAGGTGCGCCGCCGCCACCTGCTGATTTGGACGCTGGTGGAGGCGGTCCGCTCGCCAAGGACTTGCAAAATCTCATTCGTCGTTTGAGTTCATCGACTAGCACGGGAACCAGCGCGGCGACCGACTCGGCGACCACTAGTGGCACAGGAGATTCAACGTCGGTAACCACTTCCAATACCACCAGCGCAAGCACCGATGCCTTGAGCCAATCATTCTCGGATTTGCTCGATGCCTTGGGCCTGTCGTCACAAGACAACGATACAAGCCTGCAGAATTTTTTACAGACGATATTGAGTCAAGTGAATCAAGGTGGTCGGCAAGGAAACTTTATCAATACGAGTGCTTAGCGATCCATTGATCAAGTGGATGCAGACAGAAATTGGAACGTTTGACTTCAAAGGAAGTGATCGTGTGTCCGAAGAATTTGTGAAAGGAGAAGTAATAATGAAAGAACATGGTTTAGCCGCAGATCTGGACGCCATATTGGCACTGAATACCGACCGCCGCCAAAGCTTACGGTGGTTAGCCGTGGGCCTCGCGGGCTTGCCTTTATTGGGATGTGGTGGCGGTGATAGTGTCGCTTCCGTGACCAGTACAAGTACGAGTACTGGTTCGGGCAGTACTTCTGGCACAAGCGGTTCCGGTACATGTTCCGTTATCCCAGAAGAGACCGCCGGACCGTATCCGGGTGATGGTACCAATTCGAATACTTCTGGTATCGTCAATGTGCTGGCGATGAGTGGGGTGGTGCGTCGTGATATTCGTGCGAGTTTCAATGGCGCTAGTGCGGTAGCAGACGGTGTTCCATTAACGATTAAACTCAAAATCAATAACGCGAATGCGAGTTGTGGTGCGGCTGGTGGTTTTAGCGTGTACTTGTGGCATTGCGATAAAGATG
Source organism: Undibacterium cyanobacteriorum (assembly GCF_031326225.1). Taxonomy (GTDB): domain Bacteria; phylum Pseudomonadota; class Gammaproteobacteria; order Burkholderiales; family Burkholderiaceae_D; genus Undibacterium; species Undibacterium cyanobacteriorum. The sequence continues at coordinate 772,593 of NZ_CP133720.1, forward strand.
GAAATTACTCTTTGTACTCGTCCGGCGTGACCAATCAAAATTATCTGCGTGGGGTGCAAGAGGCGGATGCAAACGGTGAAATCATATTTACATCGATTTATCCAGGTTGCTATTCGGGACGGGTGCCCCATATTCACTTCGAAATCTTCCCGAGCTTGGCAAAGAGCACGAGTGTTTTGAATCGCATCAAGACTTCACAATTGACCTTTCCGACGGCTATTTCGCAAGAGGTGTACACCGATAGTCGCTATAGCGCCAGTGTGAGAAATCTCGCGCAAATTAGTTTTGCGACGGATAACGTTTTTAGTGATGGAACGAGCTTGCAAATGGCCACCGTCACCGGTAATTTGACCGAGGGGTATGTGGCAAGTTTGACGATCAATGTGAGCGCCTAGGTGGTGGTGAGCTAGCTTTGTTGAATATTGCGAGGGAGACGGTCTACAACGACGATCTAAGATAACTGCCTATAGTTCTACGCTGCATTCCAACAACAAGCGAAATCTGCTCATTTCAGTGAGTCTGCCTGCAGGAAATGGATTGTGGTAAGGTGCTTGCGGCACCTGCCCTTGTCTATTTCTTGCGGAGAGTTCTCGGTATGAGCGACACCATATCTTGGTTTGGTTGGCTACCTGATCAGCCCGATGAGCGCGATCATCATTATCATGCTGATAGCGCTCTGCTGCGGCAACTACCCAATAAAGTCGATTTGCGACCGCATTGTCCGCCTGTGTTTAATCAAGGAGAAAAGATAGGCAGCTGTACCGCGAATGCGGTCTGTAATGCGTTTCGTTATAACTTGATGCGTCAGCATAATCAACATCGTTTTTCGCCGTCGCGCTTGTTTCTGCATTACAACGCGCGCGCCTTGGTGGGTAAGCAGAGGCAGAACCATGGCGCACAAATTCGCGACGCTATGAAGAGTCTTTCCAAGCAAGGTGTTTGTCGTGAGTCGGCATGGCCCTATGTCGCTAAACATTATGCAAAGAAACCACCAGCACTGGCCTATGAGCAAGGCTTAGAACACCAGAGTATTTGGTATCAACGTCTGCCACGGCAATTGTCGCAACTCAAGGCTTGTCTGGCCGAGGGCTTTCCTTTTGTGTTTGGTATGACGGTATATGAATCCTTTGATTCTGCTGCTGTGGCGAAAACGGGCGTCCTTCATTTGCCACGCAAAGAAGAAAAGAAGGTGGGCGGTCATGCCGTGTTGGCGGTGGGTTACGATGAGCGATCTCAGCGCTTTATCGTCATGAATTCATGGGGTAATGACTGGGGTATGAAAGGCTATTTCACCCTACCTTACGACTATTTAGTCAAAGGCAATTTAGCCTCGGATTTTTGGACATTACGCTCTGTTGAAATGTAATCAGGCGTCGTTGTCAACTGAGTCTCGCCAACGAAAAAGCCGCGCTGAATCGATCAAGCGCGGCTTTTTTGTTTGGTGTGATGGTGAGACTACTTCTTGGATTGAAGTTCTTTCGCCACTTTCTCAACATCAGCCATCACGCGTAGGAGATTGCCGCTCCATAGTTTCGCGATCTGTGCTTCGGTGTAACCGCGGCGCACCAACTCAAGTGTGACGTTAAAGGTTTCGCTGGCATCATTCCAACCATCGATGCCTCCACCTCCATCAAAGTCTGAGGAAATGCCGACATGATCGATGCCGATTTTTTTGACCGCGTAATCGATATGGTTAACAAAATCTTTTACTGTGGCGCGCGTTGGTGCTGGTAATTGCGCGTCAATTTCGGTGAGGCGTTTCAAAATTTGTTCGCGCGTTTCTTCGCTCATGCCATTCGGTGTACCTCTACGAATACCTGTGAGTGATACTGTTTCCCCTAAATTGAATTCCTTACGCAAAGCGGCGAAGGCAGCACGTCGTTCTGTGCTATCCGTTTTGACGTAAGTGTTGAAGGCGACAATCTGCGCCACGCCGTTGTTGGCTTTCAAGGCCAGTAGTTGTTCATCGTCGAGATTGCGGCTGACATCGGCCAGAGCACGGACCGCGGAGTGGGAGGCGATGATCGGTGCTTTGGTAATTTGTAGCGATTGCATCATCGACTCTTTCGATGGATGCGAGATGTCGATCATGATGCCAACGCGATTCATTTCTGCGATGACTTGTTTGCCGAGCGGAGATAAACCATTCCATTTCCAACCGATCGCTTCGCCGGTATTCGAATCAGATAACTGGCTATGACCTTGATGGGCGAGCGACATGTAACGTGCTCCACGATCATAAAATTCTTTCACGCGTTTCACCGCTGTTTTCTCGTCGCCAAGCGGATAAGCATTTTCAACGCCGATCAATGCTACTTTCTTGCCCTTGGCGTTAATTTTGCGTACATCGTCAGCGGTGCGGGCAAACTCGATCAAATTCGGCGCCAACACTGTGGTCATGCGATGGATCGCTTCAAAGCTATTAATCGCAGTGTCATAGGCTTTTTTGTAGCCCGCTGCGGTGAAAGCCTCAGCATCAGTCGCTTGGTTGGTATAGACGATAAAGAAGGAGGCATCGAGACCACCCTTAATCATCTTCGGCAGGTTGACTTGGTTTTCAAGTTCTTGCGAGTAATTACGTGAAAAACCGAAATTGCCGACATCAATATCGTTGTGAGTATCCAGCGTGATCACGCGTTGATGAATACCTTTTGCCTTCGCGATGAGCTGCTCTTCACTGAGTTGCTTTGGTGCGGCACTCTTTGCGACAGCTTGTTGATTCGGGGTCGCAATAGCGTAATTGAATCCGGCCAGGCTAAGAGCAAGGCTAAGGGGAAGAAGGGCTAGGCGGTTCATGGACATCCTTTCACTTGGGTTTGTGGCAGCAATCGTTAACTGCAAGAGCGGGCGACTCGCTGGCGAGCTTGGCTAAAGTGCGTCGCTAAAGCGCAGTTAGAGTAGTCTGCCTATGAAAAGTTCAGAGGATTACCGTGCGTTGGCTGTCTAGCGGCGCTTAACCACCGGCCGTGGTCTCCGTGCTGACCTGATCCCAGTTGTCTTCCTCTTCATAGCAGCACATCCAATTCACCGCTTGATGCCATTCTCGCACTAATTCACCATCGATATTGCCGGGACTGGGTTTTTGATGCAAGACAGCGTGGCGCACGGCCCAGTGCAAGCGATACAGTAAATCCGACCAATCCATAATGACATCTTTACGGCGCAGCTTGATTTTCTCGCCCAGTGTGGGTGCTGCGCTTTGGTTTGCTTGATCACCTTGTTCACATTGTAGCTGAGTAGGAAAGCAGGCTAGAAGCTCACGCACATCGCAAGGTTTTTGCCCGAGATCGATCTTGGGAACGAGGCCCGCACACCATCCGAGAAAGTGAAATGCATGTTGACGTAGTGCGAGGCTTGGCGTGCTATCGATGCCATGTTGGAGAAATTTGGTTTCCGCTTCCGATAGACAATTTAGTAAGTGGTGACTTTCGAGATAGCGATAGACCGTGATCGAGCTGCCAGCGCTACCTTCCAGTTGTTTGCCATAGCTGACGGCCCACAGGGCAATCAGGCGTTGCACCACTTCTTCTGCACGGCGCAGTTGTACTTCTTCGTCGGCTTCAATCACGTGCAGACCAACGTTTATGCGAATGCCGCGCTTATGGAGTTGTAGCTCGGAGGCTTCTTTGCGTAGTTCTGGAGTCATGGGGCAAGTGAATCAGAGGAGAAACAGGATGGTGCCGAAGTTCGTCATTATCCCATGATGATGCTTGGATATAAAGTAGTCGAGACCACGCTCAGTCGCCGCGGATGCTGACGCTAGGGCGGCTGCATGCTAGACTTCGGTCTTTGATTTTTAGCTAGAAGAGCACACTTATGAACGTCGTCATCCTCGCGGCCGGCATGGGCAAACGCATGCAATCTAATCTGCCTAAGGTGTTGCACGCGATTGCTGGAAAACCCATGCTGAAGCACGTGATTGATACGGCACGAGGTTTGTCGACGGAAGCCGCAAAAATTTGCGTGATCATTGGCCACGGTGGTGAGCAAGTGCAAGCAGCGGTCGCCGCTGAAGATATCACCTTTGCGAAGCAAGAGCCACAGCTCGGTACCGGGCATGCGGTGGCGCAAGCGATCCCTCATCTTGACGATGCCATGCCAACTTTGATTTTGTATGGTGACGTACCGTTGACGCGTGCAACCAGCTTGCAAGCTCTAGTGAGTGCCGCGGGACAGGATAAATTAGCGATCTTAACCGCAGTGGTCGATCAGCCTTTCGGACTTGGTCGTATTGTGCGTGAAGACGGACAGATTCGTCGTATCGTCGAGCAAAAAGACGCAACGGAAACCGAACGTGCGATCAAAGAAATCAACACCGGCATCATGGTCGCCCCAACCAAAGCTTTGAAGCAATGGTTGCAAAATCTATCGAATAATAATGCGCAAGGTGAATACTATTTGACTGATATCGTGGCCGCCGCTGTTGCGCAAGGTGTGCCAGTGACTTCCGCTCAACCGCAAGCAGTGTGGGAAACTTTGGGCGTGAATAGCAAAACGCAATTAGCTGAATTGGAACGCTTGCATCAAGCCAATATCGCTCGTGAATTGATGGAGCAGGGCGTGACTTTAATGGACCCAAGTCGTATCGATGTCCGTGGTCGGTTGCAGTGCGGACGTGATGTCAGCATCGATGTGGGCTGCGTGTTCGAAGGCAATGTGGTGCTCGAAGACGGTGCCAAGATTGGACCACATTGCGTGATCAAAAATGCGCGCATCGGCACAGCTAGCGAGATCAAAGCCTTTTGTCATATCGAAGACGCGGTCGTTGGTGCGAAGGGTCAAGTCGGTCCGTATGCACGTTTGCGTCCTGGCGCAGAGTTGGCCGAAGACGTCCACATCGGTAACTTCGTTGAAGTGAAGAATAGCCAAATCGCCGCACATAGTAAGGCCAATCATTTGGCTTACATCGGCGATGCCACGGTCGGTAGTCGCGTCAATATTGGCGCGGGTACGATTACCTGCAATTACGATGGCGTGAATAAATTCCGTACCGTTATCGAAGATGATGCGTTCATCGGCAGTGATAGTCAGTTAATTGCGCCGGTACGAGTTGGTAAAGGCGCGACTTTGGGGGCGGGAACCACGCTCAGTAAAGACGCGCCTGAAGGAAAGTTGACCGTATCACGTGCCAAGCAGTTGACGATTGATGGCTGGCAGCGTCCTGTCAAAATCAAGAAATAGTTTCGCCAATAAGTTAGCTATATTTGGTGGCGATATGTACCAGCGATGTATGCTGACCATGCTAGCTGGTGATGTTGACTTTTGATATAGCTTACTCATGCGTATATTCAAGCACGCAGCACGGCATGGCAAAGTCTGCACCAATCTGGTGTTGCTGATCAAATAGGGAAGGGAACTGAGCTGAGCGACGACTGTTGTCGGCCTCGGTAGGCGCAAACCTGAGTGCTATTCGTTCGGTATTGCGCAGCAGATGCATGTTTTCTACTGTGCCCCAAAATAAGGGGGCGAGTTTCCGAATATCTTCTCTCGAATAGCGCAGCTTGCGCCTGATGTGTTCACTTTTGTTGGCGCTGTAGTGAGCAGCGTTTGCAACGATATGATTTAAAACTTGCCTGTCTTAACCTTCTCATTTGACCCATCAAAAGAGTTGGTTCTTTGAGGACTTGATACTGCTTGCTTTCTTACTTTCTTACTCTAATCACTTTGCGTACGAAGTTCTGGATTTCGCCAGCGCTTCAAAACACAAATTAACCTTGTTGTGTGTCGATGATATAGCTTGTCAACAAAGCAGCAACAGCGATCAAAGTAGCGATCAATTGGATTTCGATAAATTCCATGATGTTTTCCTTTAAAAAGTTTAATTTACGAACATTTCAAAACTACATTTTCTTGTCGCAGAATGTTTTTGAAACTGCATCACTTGCGACAGGTGGAATCATATCGAATCGATAAATATAAATACAATTTCGTTTTCCAATAACAATCATTCAAAATTTGTATATCTTGTCATCGTCAAGAAATAATTCAAACTTTTCGATGAAAATACAACGGAAAAATGCGCAGAAAGTCGAAAAAGTGGCGATGTTTCGACACTTTGTATTGCTTGATCAATCAAAATGAAGGCAGTGAAAGAATGAGGCTTTATTTGAGTTAGTTCAAGCTCATTCATTGTTGAGGTATTTGATGAGGATTTGGTCCGCAAAACCGAGACTAAATGCAGACTGGTATGCAGGTTTCAGATGAGGCAATTCGATTGAAGGCAGCGCATCTGATCGACTGCCTGAACCTTATGAATGAGGCCCGCTTAAGCTCGCTAAGTTGATCTGTGTCTCGAATTTGCTGCGATGGATAGAGAAAAAGCTCCTGACATTGCGCACATTGGCGTGACTCGCAAACAAGCGGTGCGCGAGAGCGTGATAACTTGCCATATCGGCGACCTGAATAATCAACACAAAATCAGGGCCTGGTGAAACGCGATAGCATTGTTGAACTGCGCTCTCACTGCGTACCAGCGTCTCAAACGCTAATTGATGCTCGGTGGCTTGATGGTCTAGCGTAATTTCTACAATGGCAGTCAGGCCCGCACCGAGTTTGTCGGCGGACAGGATCGCCACCTGTTTTTCGATATACCCTTCCTTCACCAGCCGCGCCACGCGCCGTAAGCAAGTCGGTGCAGAGGCATGCACCAACTTCGCTAAATCGTGGTTGCTTAAAGCATTATTGATCTGCAATTGCTGCAAGATGCGGCGGTCAAGTTCGTCCAAGCTGCTCATGGGTGAATGAAAATTCCAAAAATAATTGCGTTGTGACCAAAAATTTCATCAAAATGCTGATGTGAATCAATATACCAATATTCAAAACATTTTGAAAGAAAATTTCATTTGGTATGCCTTAGTATGAGTTCTTTTCGTGTTCAGCTTATTTTTAGCTTATTTTCAGCTTACTTTCAGCTTTTCTTCAGCCTAGGTTCGGTTCTAATTCCACTGAAATCAGCTAGAAATCTGCTCAACATGAAGTGACATTCAACTCAAACAGTGAAGAGGTTTCCTATGTGTGGCATCGTCGGTGCAGTTGCTCAACGTAATATCGCTCCCATCTTGCTCGAAGGCCTGAAGCGCTTGGAATATCGTGGCTATGATTCCTGTGGCGTCGCCTTGCATGTCGATGGCAAGCTGCAGCGTTCGCGCAGCACGGCGCGGGTCGCTGAGCTGCAAGCACAGGTCGAGCAAACCGGTCTAGCAGGTTTCACTGGCATTGCACACACACGTTGGGCAACCCATGGTGCACCGTCATCGGCGAATGCACATCCACATTTTTCGCGTCAAGGTGACAACGCCCGTATCGCCTTAGTGCATAACGGCATTATCGAAAACCACGAAGAATTGCGCGCCGAATTGACGCAGGCCGGTTATGTGTTCGAGAGCCAAACCGACACCGAAGTGATCGCGCATTTGGTCGATCATCTCTATAACAACGATTTGTTTGACACCGTACAGCAAGCGGTCAAACGCTTAACCGGTGCTTACGCCATCGCCGTCTTTTGTCGCGATGAGCCACATCGCGTGGTCGGTGCGCGGCAAGGTTCACCTTTGATTGTTGGGGTAGCCAAAGGCGAGAATTTCTTAGCGTCGGATGCGATGGCATTGGCTGGCACTACGGACCAAATCATTTATTTGGACGAGGGTGACGTGGTCGACCTGCAACTGCACCGAGTGTGGATTGCCGATGTTGATGGCAAACCAGTGGAACGTGAAGTGCGCACGGTGCACGCCCACACCGGAGCCGCAGAATTGGGCCCGTATCGTCATTACATGCAAAAAGAAATCTTCGAACAAGCACGTGCGCTTGGAGATACTCTGGAAGGCATCACCAATATCATGCCGGAACTATTCGGCGACAAAGCATTCCGCGTCTTTGAAGAGATCGACAATGTGCTGATCCTCGCTTGCGGCACTAGTTACTACGCCGGCATGACCGCAAAATATTGGATAGAAGCGATCGCCAAAATCCCGGTCAATGTTGAAATCGCCAGTGAATATCGTTATCGCGAAAGTGTTCCCAACCCTAAGAGCTTGGTGGTGACGATTTCTCAAAGTGGAGAAACGGCAGATACGCTGGCTGCGCTCAAACATGCACGCGAACTTGGCATGCCACATAGCCTAACGATCTGTAATGTATCAACCAGCGCCATGGTGCGTGAATGCGCCTTGGCTTACATCACGCGCGCCGGTGTCGAAGTCGGGGTCGCATCGACCAAGGCATTCACCACACAGCTGGCAGCACTGTTCTTGTTAGCTCTCACACTGGCGCAAAGCAAAGGGCGCCTAACGGATGCGCAGGAACAAGAACATATTAAAGCGCTGCGTCATTTGCCGGTGGCGATCACCGCGGTATTGGCATTGGAGCCGCAAATTATTGCGTGGGCAGATGAATTCGCCCGCAAAGAAAATGCCTTGTTCCTCGGACGGGGTTTGCATTATCCGATCGCCTTGGAAGGTGCCCTCAAACTCAAAGAGATTTCTTACATCCATGCCGAAGCCTATCCTGCAGGCGAACTCAAGCATGGCCCACTGGCACTCGTCACCAAAGACATGCCAGTCGTGACCGTCGCCCCGAACGACACGCTCATCGAAAAACTCAAATCGAACATGCAAGAGGTACGCGCCCGTGGCGGTGAACTTTATGTCTTCGCCGACGCCGATTCGCGCATCGCACCAAGCGAAGGTGTTCACGTGATTCGTCTACCAGAACACTACGGCATGCTGTCCCCGATACTGCATACAGTGCCACTGCAATTACTGGCCTACCACACCGCATTAGCGCGCGGCACCGATGTTGATAAGCCTCGCAACCTTGCTAAGAGCGTGACTGTGGAATGAGCGAGGTGTCAGGATGGCGGATACTAAATTCCTGAAAATGCTCGAGGATGAGTGCGATTCAGAATTATGCAAGTTGGGCTTTACCAGGTTGAGGCGAGGCGGAGTTGTTTGGGAATTTGATAGCAACTTTTTGGGATGGATTGGTTTGAATACTGGCAACCATGGCAATACGGTGAGGCTTAATCCCTTTGTCGGAATTCATGTCGTGGACATTATGAAATTATCTGCTGCGTTTTCGAATAAGAAATACGTGAAAGGGGGTACTGCAACATATGCAATTCATCTTGGGGAACTGGTCCCTAAAATTCCAACATTTGAGTTTGAAGTGGGCGCTGACCTTAATCCAGAGGCGAAACGGCTGGCATTGGCCATCTATGAGCATGGCTTAAAGTATATGGCGTCGCTTCGCAACTATGAAGCCTTAGGGCCATTTTTGTACGAGCGAATGCCGCTCCATGGAGGATATCCAGAGAGATACATTTTGTCATTGTATTGCGCGGGAAAAATCGACCAAGCGGATAAGCTCGCGAGCGCCATCGTCGAAGGCGAAAGTGCTTGGTCCGAATATTCAACGCCATCGATTACTGAATTCTGTAGAGCCTATCTTGAACATCGATGATTTCGCTTTGTACAATAGCTTGCAAGACAGGACTGCCAGCAATGTCTTCGAGTCAGAAAAAATGAGATGTTAGAGCAAGAACATTAGCACGCGGCACCGACGTTGATAAGCCTCGGAACCTTGCTAAGAGTGTGACGGTGGAATAACGATTGGCGCCTAAAAATTGACTTGACTAGCAGTCGAAAAAATTGAGTTAATTGCATATGCCACTTGGCATTCCGAGTCACCCCCCCCCGGAATGAAATTTTTAAGTGAGTGAACCATGGATATAGGTGTAACCTGTATCGTCGCAGGAGAGCTGGTGGCGATTTGCAATACTGTGGCTGTATTTGTAGAAGACTCTTTACGTAAGGTGTTTGATGAACGCTCATTTGGCAGTGGTGTGGAGCAATTTGTGGTTGCAATCGTTGCTGTGGATTCAAATGGTCATGCGAATGAGACATTCTCAAAAGGGCAAAATTCTGTCGGACGATTCAAACACCCTATAACTGCAAAAAGTATAAAGTACATGAGTCTAGCTATTTGTTTTGATGCAGAAAAGCTGATGAATCTGACATCGACAAAGTTTTTGGAAGTGTTTTGTTCTGAGCTTTTGATACGTTTAGATCATCCAGGAATCAAAATACCGAAAACGTTTGATTACAAAGAATTTTCTGCACAACTTAAACAGCATCTTGAAATTCTGAAGCGTGTTGAGATAGTAGAAAATTAGAGAACTCGACTTGGGCTCGCTAACTTTCACTAGACAGATTTAAGCCGCATAATCTAGATCAAAGAAGAAACGCTTATTTTTGGCAAACGATTCACCGAAGAGTTTAAACAAGAGGCACCAAAATCACGGACACTGGTCTCTCGACTGGTGTCTTTTCTATTTTGCGGCAGTAGACGGACCTCCTTCTCAGTTCTTGATGTTGTTAAATGTCAACTGAATTTGGAGGAAGTCCTGTGCATCGCGTGCTGAGATAAACAAACTAGTTGGAACAACTGATGCTACGAGATCTTTCGGAACAACAACGGGCGCTGGCTGATTACATGTCGGAGCTGTCTGAGGCTGCGTTTCACGCAGGCTGGATGGAAGCCTTGGAATTTGAACTTTGGGAAGCTGTTGTAACTGGGCCGCGACGTTTTGGGCAATTGGATATTAGCCAAGATCACATTCTTCACCTCTCTGAACTGCACAAGGCTTGTGGAGGTTGGATCCGGTTTGATGAGGAATACGAGGAAATTTTTGTACCAACGGGCGAATGGTTGAAACGTGTGGCGGAGTACCTTACTCCTATTGATCCATTGCAGTGGGCGCCTCATGGTGCAGCTGAGTAAAACCGCTAAGGCGTCACCAAATGAGTTGCCACTATTTCCTTTCATCGCTGACCATATACTTCTGTCTCGCAGCTTACCATTCTCCATGAAGCTGGCCAGTGATGATTCAGCTTACCCTAATTTTAAAATCCAAAATGATTAGACTTCTCATCGCAATCACTCTTTTAGCCTTATCTGGCTGCAGCGTAAACACAGAGTCTCAGTCGTGGCACTTTGTACAGTCTGTCGGCGGCATCACTGTGGGTACACCCGTTCGTGTTGACCGCGATTGGCGGCTTCCTCTCAATGCCAATGTCTCTGGGCTCAAAGAATTCACAGCCAAGCCCAGCACGATGAATTCAGGCATGGATTGTCGCAGTGTGGATGTCAGTATTGAAGGCAGCGCCATATTCCTAACGATCAAATCCGGACCCGCCGCTGAAGCGCGTAATGCGCAATGCCCACCCGCATTTCTTGGGCAACTAAAAGACGGCAAGTATGATGTGTTTTATCGGGGGGCGAACGAAGCACCAGCGCGTATCGGTGAGGTGTCGATTGGGCTCTAACTATTGGGCACTAACAAAAGGCTCAAGTCCGTTTCGTCTTTGCATCTTCATTGGACTATTGGCGGTTCCGCTGCGAGTTCAAGTTGGCTTGTTGTTACATTGTAGGTCTCACTTATGTCATTTCTCTCTAAGCGAATTTTAGCTTTTCTCCCTGGAAGCGTTTTAGTAGTTTTTTCGACGCTAACAATTGAGCGTGAAGATAAAGAAAGCTTGGTCTTGGACGCGGACGGTTGGCGTTTCGAGTTTAATAAAGTATCGAAGCTCATATTTCGATCAGGGCGCTTAGTTACTTCATTCGGCTCGATTCAGTCTGTCGATGTTGAACATTACGTCAATGGAAAACGCTTCGAGTGGTGTGTCCTCAAGTTGACACTACAAGATGGGCGAAAAATATTCGTTGGTCGTTCAATTAATAGTGCTGAACTATCAATCGTGGCTGCGCATATTGCTGATGCGGTGAGTAGATCCGTAAGAACGATTGAAAAGGTGGGTTTTTGATTGAGTATGAATTGAGGCCTAACACGGTGCCATGATCTTTCTTAGGATGCGTTAGATCGTTTCGCACTGTAATGAAACCGATCAAATATTTTCTGAGCTTAGTATCTTTCAAGATACTTGTTGCAGTCGACGACGCGAAGATGTTTAAGAATTTTTGGAGGGGAGAATCTCAATGAGCGATAGCGAATATCGTTCATTAATGTTGTTGTTCCAAGTGTTGGTAGATGACTTTCGCGAACGTCATAGTGAGCTGCTAACCGAAGAAAATAGTCCGGTAAAGCAAGTTAGAAAATTCGAAGCTAAGTCACTGTCACAGGCTAAGCGTTCTTTGATGGCTGGATTGAGCGATTTCATTGAATTTTCATTGGATTGGAGTGCCGCAAGAGTTGCGAGCTTGGATGCGGCATGTAGGGAAAAAGGAATCATCACTTTTTCTGAGTAAGGCTGCAATACTCAAAGAAGATCGCAAAGTTTATTAGCCGAGGTGAAATCAAGCGTATTGATGACGCCTACATGGTTCAATCTTTACTTGCCGCTCCCGCGGATTCGATGCCCTTAGAATTACGTGCAAGGCTCGAAGGCTTGATGGCTCATTGGCTTCTCCAAAAAGAATCAAAAAAGACGAAGAAGGTGAAGTCCACTAGTGTCGTTTGATTCATCGTCGATACCGATGACCAAATTCAGTGCGTCATCTTTCAACATGCCATTCTTTAACATGTAAAGACGCACATTTTTGCGCATCTGATTTTCCAAATTTTCTCTAAGTGTTGTTCCGCCTTCCCTAAGCACATGCAAAGTCCGTATTTTCATTGTATGGATTAATTTGCATGTTTATACTTGAACACATTTTGTAAATCTGTCGATTCAGTGCTGGATCGTGCATATAAATTTTTCGAGCGCGTGAACGAGTATTTTCGATTCGATGGTTGTTGAACGCTTGAATGGCACGCGCTAAGTTTCTATTGCTTGATGTTGTATGTTCTTGCTGACCTAGGCTGGCCTGTTTGTGATTGCTAGCAATCGCCTGCAATAGAACCCTCTTTTTTCACTTCAGTATAGTCCCCACTTTTCTATGAATTCAATTCTAGAACCAAGTTTGTCATCGAACTCTTCCGATCCCAATCCCCATGATGGCCCGGAATCTGCAGTGACGGCAAACCATGTTGCGCCGAATAGCGAACGCAAGAGTATGATGCTAGCCCTGCTTGATAGCGAGATCCTTGGCGCTTGTAGTCGTCAAAGTTTGGCGCGTATTTTGCCGCTTCTGAGTGAACGCTATTGCTCGGAGGGCGAGCAGCTAGGGCGGTTGGGGGCGCAGGCCGACCATTTTTTTCTACTCATTCACGGTGAGCTTTGTTTACGTTCGGAGCAAGGGCAAGAACAGACCATTCTTCAAGGGTGTTTTGGCGAAGAAGTGATCACTGGTTCGCATCATTATCGCGCTGATGCAAGCTGTGTCGCACCAAGTCATGTGCTGTGTTTTCCGCGTCAGGCAATCGAGATCTTGGTGGACGCCAATCCCGCTTTAAAAAATCGTTTAATCGCATCGATGATGTCGCGCTTCTCGGAACAAGCGGTGAGCAAAACGACGGCCGAGGCCGGTTCGACCAAGGCTCCCTCTGGTAGTTGGATCGCAGCTTTGGGGTGGGGATTAACGATTCTTATTCCGCTGCTGATTCTTGAATTCGGCGCGCAGTGGAATCTTTCCAATAAGGCGATTATTTTTTCGGCGATATTCTCGTCGACCGTCGTCATGTGGGCCTTTTCTTTAGTGGACGATTACATCCCTAGCTTGTTCGCCTTGTTGGTGATCTTGGTGACAGGTTTGGTGCCTGCCGGGGTGATCTTGTCGGGCTTTTCATCTGATAGTTTTTTGATGGCGTTGAGTACCTTGGGGCTGGGCACCGTGGTGGTGACGTCTGGACTTGGTTATCGATTTATTTTGTGGATGTTAAGTCGCCTACCGAATTCGCAGCTGTGGCATAACGTCGGTCTATTTTTTACTGGCAGTTTGATCACGCCTATCATTCCCACGGCAAATGGACGTATCGCTATCGTCGCGCCATTTTATTTAGACATGGTGGAGAGCCTGAAACTGAAGTCGGGCGGCGCTGCGGCGACTCGATTGGCGATTTCTTGCTTTGGCGGGATCAGTTTGTTTTCTGCGGTTTTTATCACCAGTAAGTCAGTGAACTTTGCTGTGTTTGGACTACTGTCGCCGCAAGGGCAGGATAAGTTTCAATGGCTGACATGGTGTTTGGCGGCGGCTGTTGCTGGCTTCACCTTGGTAGCATTGAATGGGGCCATGGCTTTTCTGATGTTTCGCAATCAGGAGCGTGCCCACTTGCCCAAAGAAATTGTGCAACAACAATTGGCATTGCTGGGTAAATTGCGACCACGTGAGTGGGCTGCCGTGGCGGGGATTGTGTTTATGGTGGTTGGGATTGTGACGAGTTCCATTCATAGGGTGCAGCCTCCCTGGCTTGGGTTCACCATGTTCTTCTGTCTGTTGTTGGGCGGTTCTTTGGACAAGAAGGAATTGAAAGAAAAAGTGGATTGGACTTTCTTGCTTTATATGAGCGGTATCACAGGCATTGTCGCGACTTTCAACTACCTCGATTTGGACAAAGATTTAGGCGTGCATTTACAGATCCTGGGTGCCTACATGCGTGGCAATTTTGAGTTGTTCGTCTTACTTCTGTTTGTCTTGATCAATCTGATACGGATTGTGGTGCCGATTAATGCGGCGGTCGTGATCTTGGCGACGGTTCTCATGCCTTTGGCAGATTTGAACGGAGTCAATGCTTGGGTGGTTGGTTTTATCGTTTTGATGTTTGCGGAAGTATGGTTTTTGCCGTTTCAATGTTCTTACTACTTACCCTTGCAGGAGTTAAATCGCAAGCATGCTTTGTACGATGAAAAACGCTTCTTGTGGTTTAACGCTGTATTGAATTTTGCGCGTTTGGGAGCTGTGTATGCGTCAATTCCGTATTGGAAAGCACTGGGGATTTTATGATGAAATGGCGCCTCGAAAAAGCGTTGATGTGGCTCTTCTTGTTAGTCACTTTAGTACTCATTGCATGGTATAACCTCACGAAACCGAGCATCTTGGTTCTACATAGCTACGACAAAGATTATTCTTGGGTACGCGATATTAATATTGGGGTCAACCGTGTTTTGAAGAATAAATATCTGTATCAAGTGCGCTGGTATTATATGGATACCAAGCGTCATCCAGATGAACGCTACAAGACGAGTGCCGGGATTTCGGCGCGCGATTTGATTGAACAAACTCGACCTGATGTGATTATTGCGATGGACGATGATGCGCAAAAATATGTCGCCAAGTATTTCTCAAATAATCCGAAAATCAAGATTGTCTTTGGTGGCGTGAATAAAGAAGCGGAAGATTACGGCTATGAAAAGGCGTCGAATGTGACGGGAATCTTAGAGCGCTTGCCATTAACCGCGATCAGCGAGACTTTGCAAAGTACACGTCATCTGCAACAGTTGAAACGTCCTGTGCAGATTGCTTACCTTGGTGATTCCTCGGAGACAGTGACTGGTGATGCCAATCAAATTCGTAAATTCGACTGGGCGCCGCACCAAATGAAAGAAGTGCGTCAAGTGAAAACTTGGGGCGAATGGCAGAGCAGTATTTTGGAATTAGGACAGCAAGTCGATGTGATTTTGTTGACCAATTATCGCGGTTTGCAACGTTCTGCGACGGATCCGTCCTTGGTGCCAGCGAAGGAAGTGGTGGCGTGGACGGAGAAAAATTCCTTAGTGCCCGTGGTTGGCGGGAATGGCTTCTACACTGAAGATGGCGGCATGATGGCAATCGGTACTTCACCGTTTGAGCAGGGCGAAATTGCCGCGCGTAGGGCTCTGCAAATTGTGATGAAAAAGGTCGACCCTAAAATGCTGCCAATCGTCGCTTCGCAAGAGTTTATCGTCACCATGAGCGGATCAAGAATGAAGCAACGGCAATTTCAATTGCCCAAAGTGTATGAGGCCGCAGCACATGCAGGTGATCAGTATTTCGAATAGAGGTGACTTTCAACATGAAGATTACACGCCAACAACTCGATCAAGCGATTGACCGCAATATTCTTTCAAACGATCAGGGTAACGCGCTTTGGCAGTTCCTCGCCGAGCACAGTAATGACACTGCCAGTTTCAAGGCCTCGCATATTCTGTACTATCTCGGTGGCATGCTGGCAATTGGCGCCATGAGCTTATTCATGACCTTAGGCTGGGCGCAGTTCGGTGGGTTTGGATTGATGATGATCGCGCTGGTCTATGCTGGCATCTGCGTTAGCTTGCTTGAAACAGTGTTGAATCACCCGCAGTTCGCGATTCCTTCAGGGATAGTCGCTGCTTTGATTGTGGTGCTCGCTCCGTTGGCGATATATGGCTTGCAATCGGCGCTTGGCTACATGGATGATCACGAAAACTATCGCGATTATCACGTGTTTATCGATTGGCGTTGGATCATCATGGAATTGGGTAGCTTGGTGGTCGGCATTGTTGTTCTGTGGCGTTATCGCCTCCCGTTTTCAGTGATGCCGATTGCCGTGACGCTCTGGTATATGAGCATGGATTTAACGCCATTCTTGTTCGGTGATGCTGATAATTCTTGGGAGTTACGCAAGTGGGTATCAGTGGTGTTTGGATTGCTGATGTTGATGGTGGCGCTCATCGTTGATTTGCGCGATAAACAAAGCAAAGACTATGCGTTCTGGATTTACTTGTTTGGTGTGTTGGCGTTCTGGGGCGGTCTCTCATCGATGAACTCCGGTAGTGAATTGGGCAAGTTAATCTACTGCTTGATCAACCTCGGCATGATTGCACTCGGTGCGGTTTTGGCACGACGTGTCTTTGCTGTTTTTGGTGGCTTAGGCGTCGCGGGTTACGTGGGGCATCTTGCATATCAGGTGTTTAAAGACAGTTTGATGTTCCCGTTTGCGCTAACAGTGATCGGGTTTGCGGTGATTGGCTTAGGCCTAGTATGGCAACGCCGCGAAGCGGAGATCGCGAGCTGCTTGCGCACTTACTTACCAACGCGTTGGCGCGAGATGGTCGAGAGCCGATCCTAAGCTTTAGGTTCACTATCGGTGCGCTGATGGTGTCAGCTGTTTCTGAAATTAAACGAGCTTTGCGTGAGTGTATTTTATGAGTGCTAATAACATTAATTGGTTCGACCAAGGCGGTGCAGCCTACGCCAACTTTCGACCGCAGTATCCCGATGCCTTGCTTGATTACCTTGCCAGCCTCGTCAAGCATGATGGTTTGGTGTTGGATGTTGGCTGCGGTAGTGGGCAACTCAGCACGAAGTTGGCGGGGCGATTTTCAAACGTGATCGGCCTTGATCCCAGTGCAGATCAACTCGCGCATGCTTCAGTCCATCCGAACTTGCGTTACGTGTGTCAAGCAGCAGAAAGCTTGGAGTTTGCGCCACACAGCGTGGCCTTGATCACCGCAGCGCAAGCGGCGCATTGGTTTGATTTGCCTCGCTTTTATGCAGCGGTGCAACGGGTTGCGCAACCCGGTGCTGTCTTGGCGCTGATCAGTTATGGCGTCTTACATTTTGACGAAACACTGCGAGATCTGAATGCACGTTTTTCTCAATTCTATCAATCCGAAATCGGCCCTTACTGGCCACCGGAGCGCTCCTTAGTCGATAGTGGTTATGCTGGTATCGATTTTCCATTTGACGAGATTCAAGCTCCTGCAATGGAGATCGCTTTGTCTTGGAGTCGCGCGCAGTTTTTGGGTTATCTGTCGACGTGGTCTGCGGTTCGAGTAGCACGCGAAAAAAATCAACTCGCCTTGTTGCAGGCCTTTAGCGATGATCTTTGTCACCTGTGGTCCGAGGCCGAACAGTGTCTCACCATCCGCTGGCCGATCGCTATGCGGGTCGGAATGGTTCGCTAGAAATGATGCGTTGATGCGCTAGAGCTTGAGATCTGGACAAATATCGGTACAAGCGGGGCGATTCGACTTTTGCGCTTGAGAATGCACCGCTCACACTACTTAGCTCGGTTCAGTAGATTGCTAAAATCAGGGGTTATTTGTGATGCCTTTTTGATGGCTTGTTCGCATCATGTCTTATTCCCTCGTTTGGTTTAAACGCGATTTGCGCGTGCACGATCATGCGCCTTTGCTCGATGCGGCAAAGCGCGGAAGCATTCTCTGTCTGTATATTCTTGAGCCATCGCTATGGCGTCAGCCCGACTACGCGGTGCAGCACTACCAATTTCTACGCGAAAGCTTGCGGGATCTTGCTCTGCAACTACGCGCTTGCGGCGCGTCTTTGCAATTGGCGGTGGGGGACGCGACCGAGGTGCTCGGACAGTTGTTTAAAGCGGCGCCATTTGAAGCGATTTTCTCACATGAAGAAACTGGTAACTTCCATACCTTTCAACGTGATTTGGAAGTCGCCAAGTGGTGTCAAGCGCATGGAGTGGCGTGGCACGAATATGCGCAGCATGCGGTGGTGCGACGTTTGGCTTCACGTGATGATTGGGACGCCGCGTGGTCGCGACATATGTGTGAGGCACTGCGCCCCGCACCAGCTGCCAACAGTTTGCAAGCACGCAATCTTCCATGGCCGAATCCGCGCTGGCCGGAACCCAGTGAATTGGGGATTGCTGGGTTTGATACGCCACAGCGTCAGCAAGGTGGGCGAACAATTGGCTTGCAAGTGTTCGATGAGTTTCTGACCCAAAGAAGCCCGTGGTACCGTGGTGGCATTTCATCGCCACTCACAGCGGTCAGCGCCTGTTCGCGGCTATCGCCCTATCTCGCCTTGGGTTGCATCAGTATGCGTGAAGCGGTACAGGCGACGGAGGATAGCTTGCATATTTTATTGGCGAGCGACTCGGCGCGTGATCAATCCCATGCTAAAAGTCTGGCGGCATTTTTGAGTCGCTTGCATTGGCATTGCCATTTCATACAAAAGCTCGAATCCGAGCCGCGCATGGAAATGGAAAATTTGCACAGCGATTATGATGGCTTGCGAGAAAACGAATGGAACGCCCTGCACTTCCAAGTGTTGCAAGAAGGGCGTACCGGGTGGCCGATGGTCGATGCTTGTGTGGCGATGTTGCGCGAGACAGGTTGGACTAATTTTCGTATGCGTGCCATGTTGGTGTCGGTCGCGACTTATGCGTTGTGGTTGCATTGGCGTCCGGTTGGCATTTGGTTGGCGCGACAATTCCTTGATTACGAACCAGGTATCCATTGGCCGCAAATGCAAATGCAAGCCGGTACTACGGGCATCAATACCACGCGAGTGTATAACCCCATCAAGCAAGCGCAAGATCACGACCCGCAAGGCCATTTTGTGAGGCGTTGGTTGCCGTATTTGCGGCGCGTGCCTGATGCGTATTTATTGCGACCTTGGCTGATGCCGATGGAGGTGCAGGATCAGATTGGTGTGTGGGTGGGGCGTGAAATTCCTATGCCTGTGGTTGATCTTGAAGAGGCCACGCGAACCGCCAAGAATCGTGTGCATGGCTTACGTCGGCTCGATCATGTGAAGGCGGCGCAAGCAGCGATTGTCGAGAAGCACGGTTCACGCGTGTTCCGCGATGGACAGAAACGACGCAGATCGAAGCAATTGGATACTGTTGGGAAGAAGCGCAAGAGTGGGGCAGAAGCTGCGCTTCAGCATAGCTTGGATTTTGACGAAGTGAGTTGACGAAGTGCGCGAATTGAATTGAATTAAATTGAATGCTGTTTTAGTTTTGGAACTATGGAATGACCATCGCTTTTCTATTTCGCAATGACTTTCGTTTGCATGATCAAACGGCATTGCAGGCCGCTATTACCGATGCTAATCAATCTGGTCAGGATCTTCTTTGTGTTGTTTGTCGACCTGACTTCGCCGAAACCACACGATGGGGGTGGTTGCGTTGGAGCCCGCTTCGACAAGCGTGGTGGTGTCGCGCAGTGCAAGGCTTGGCGCAAGCATTGCAACAACGCGGCCAACGGCTTTTGATCTGCGCTGCACCGGCTCCTGTGAGTCTCGCTCGATTGGCTCCGCAATTCAAGATCGACAGGCTGTATTGTGAGGAGATTTGTGCGCCCGAAGAGATGGATGATGTGCAGTGCTTGGAACAACTCGGCTTCACGGTAAAAACCGTGTGGCAGAGTAGCTTACTGGATCCTCACACTTTGCCGTGGGAAGCTGAGGACTTACCTGCCATCTTTACGGATTTCCGCAAACGAATTGAGCAGCAAGGCATCCGGCCACCGTCGCCCTTGGCGGTCATCGATCGGTTTCCCGGCTCTCCGGACTGCTCTCATCTGCCGCAGGATGAGGTGTTGTCTGTTGCAGATCTCAATGATCATGCAATGGGGATTAGCGCAGATCGCATTGAACAGTCGTCTTTTCCATTCGATCCACACGCAGAGGTCGAGGCCGCTTGGAGCGCAAGTGAGTATGCAGCGACACAGCACCTTCAACACTACCTCGAACGTCGCTTGCCTCACACCTATAAAAAAACGCGCAATCAATTGTCGGGTACGGAGTATTCGAGCAAATGGTCACCATGGCTTGCGAATGGGACATTATCGGCGCGTTTGGCTTTCCAGAAGCTGCAAGAGTTTGAAGCCCAGCATGGTGCGAATGACGGTAGTTATTGGTTGTGGTTTGAATTGTTGTGGCGCGACTATTTTCGTTGCTTGCATTTGCAATATCGTGCTCGCATCTCGCATTTGTATCGTGAGCGAGGTTTGCTTGGTGATGCCGAACCCCCGCAGTCAAGCAAGATTGGGAGCGCCGAGCGAGGCAGCTTACAGGCTTGGTGTCAGGGCACTACTGGCGTCGCCTTGGTCGATGCCGCCATGCGTGAGTTAGCTGCAACCGGTTATCTCAGTAATCGTTTGCGTCAAGTGGTTGCCAGCTATTTGATTTATGAACTGAATGGCGACTGGCGCGCTGGTGCTGCATGGTTTGAGTCGCAGTTACTTGATTACGATGTGTATAGCAATCAAGGTAACTGGCTATACATCGCTGGCCATGGCACCGATCCGCGCGGTGGTCGTCGTTTTAACATTGAGAAGCAAGAACGCGAATATGACGCGGATGGGACGTATCGTCAGATGTGGTTGGCTAAATAGCCATTGCGATCGCTATTCCCAGCGTTGATGACGTGGATCTTAAATGTGCGCAACATGCTTGCGCAGCTGAGCACCAAATATCAATCTACTGCAAATAATGAAATGCTATAGTGAGCTATTATCGTAGCGGGAATGAACATGAAACAGGATGTGATTATTCGATTTGCAGATGCGGCAGATGCTGAGGCGCTGAGTGAAATCGCTGAAGTAACTTTTAGAATCACTTTTGCAGAGAGTAATACTGCAGAGGATATGGATACCTTTTGTCGCATGCATTACAGCACAGAGATCCAGCGATCCGAAATCTTAGACGAGCACACGACGACGGTTTTAGTTGAAGACAAAGATCAACTCTGCGCATTTGCGCAACTGCGATTTGGGTCTGCGCCAGATTGTGTGCAAGACCTTAATGCTGCGGAAATACAGCGATTCTATGTTCGACCAGAATGGCATGGGCGAGGAATCGCCCATCGTCTCATGGCGCACTGTTTTGAGATTTTGCGTGTGCGGCGTTATAGAACGGTGTTTTTAGGTGTATGGGAATTTAATCCACGCGCCATCACGTTTTACCAGAAGTATGGGTTTGCTGAAGTGGGCGAGCATGTATTTGTGGTCGGTGTGGACCGACAACGTGATTTGATTTTGGCTTGCCATTTGTAGTGCTTGATCGGGCTTTTTCTTAGCAATGACTTAGGACGTATTGAGGCGCTTATCTGCTCTCAGCGTCTCAACTGCAAGGTCCAAGAATGAACGAACCCGTTGCGGCACCCGGCGTCCTTCGCGGTGCAAGATATGGATCGGTAGGGGCGCTGGTTCGTAGTCTTGTAACACCATTTCGAGTTGCGCATCTTGTACTTGTTGAGCGATTTGATACGACATCAAACGCGTGATGCCGAAGCCATTGAGCGCGGCGCGGATCGCAGAATCATTGCTCGATGTAATCATGCGTGCAGTCAGATGCACGCTACATGTTTCGCCTTGATCGATGAACTTCCATTCCTGACTTGGAGTAACGCTACTTGCAGAGATGATCGTATGGTGCGACAAGTCGCCTGGTGTCATCGGCTTACCGTGTTGAGCGAAATACTTTGGCGAGCCACAAATCACGCGACGCACTTTACCGACAGGAATCGCTTGCATACTGGAGTCTGGCAATTGGCCAATGCGAAACGCCAGATCCACGCCTTCATCGAGAAGATTCACTACACGGTCGAGAAACAAACATGAGGCACTGACCTCTGGATAGCGCGACAAATATTCGGTGACAATCGGCGTGACATATTTGCCGCCAAACAGCACTGGTGCGGTGATACTGAGTCGTCCGCGTGGTGCTGTATGCATGCCCGTTACCGATTCATCAGCCTCCAACATTTCGCCCAAGATGCGGCGGCAATCTTGAGCATATCGTTCACCAGCTTCGGTAACGCGCACCGTCCTTGTGGTTCGCGTGAGCAAACGTAGACCTAATGCAGTTTCCAATTCATTGATGGCACGGGTGACGGCGGGTGGCGACATATCCAGTTTGCGGGCGGCGCCTGCAAATCCTTTTTGATCAACCACGCTGACGAATACATTGATGAGGTGAAATTTGTCCATATTACCTTTGATTGTCCTTCATTATTCCAGTTGGTGGAATAGTGAATTGGATTTTGTGATGATTCTCATTGTACGACGGTTTCAATATAGTGCACACATTCGCTAACGATATGTGACTTTAAGAGGCGAATGGAACCGTGGCAATCATTAACAATTAACTTATTTTATGGAGTCCTTATGTCTCGTTTATCTATCCCTAGCGTTGAATCCTCTGTCGAAGCTTCCAAACCTTTATTGGCAGCTGTGCAAAAGCAACTTGGCGTGACGCCGAATTTAATGAAATTGGTCGGTCATAGCCCGGCGGCATTGGAAGGCTATCTATCCTTGAACGGCGCTTTGGGCAAAGGCAAATTGCCGGTCCAATTGCGTGAACGTATTGCTTTGGCGATTGCGGAATACAACGGCTGTGATTATTGCTTATCAGCGCACGACTTTTTGGGGCGCAATGTAGCCAAGATTAGTGCAACTGAAATCGACGCCGCACGCGATGCGCGTTCTGAAGATGCTCGCACTCACACCGCTTTGCAATTTGCACTGCGCGTGGCGCAAAGCCGAGGTCGCGTCAGTGACGCTGATCTGACAGCGGTGCGCAATGCGGGTTTCGATGAAGCAGAAGTCATTGAGATCGTGTCGAACGTCGCCGTCAATGTTTTGACCAACTACATCAACAATGTGGCAGCGACCGACATCGATTTCCCTGTGGTCCGTGCTAAAACAGTGTAAATCAACAGTGATCTTCCAGTAAAAGCAGCTTGGCGGTACCTGCAGACCTCGCAACGGTAGGCAGTACCACCAGTCTCTCATTCACATTGAGGAGCGTAAAATGAATCTAGATAATGCAGTGGAAACGCATGCGCAATGGAAAACTAAATTGCGTTCTGCAATCGTGAAACAAGAAAAATTAGATCATGCGTGTTTATCGCGTGATGATTGCTGTGAGCTTGGGCAATGGTTGCACGGCGTAGGACAACAACGTTATGGCCGTTTTGCTTCGCATGCGGAATGCGTCACCCAACATCGTGCTTTTCATCGAGAAGTTGCCAAAGTGGCGATGGCCGTCAATGCGGGACGGTATGAGGCAGCGCAGGAACTGTTGGCATCGACATCTGATTATGCCAAGGTATCAAGCGAACTCAGCGTGGCTTTCTTGCGCTTACGTAAAGAAGCAAGAATCTAGGGTGATGTGGTTTGTCTTGGGGTTAAATTCGCTTCATTCTTTTGCAGTGAAGCACGAACGATTTCGCTGAGAGCTGGTTCACTCGGTAATTCATTCGACCTAATGGCCGACAGCAAAGCCTGACGCATGCTCGGTGTCCAAAACTTTTGAATGTGATTGGCGATGCCAGCGAGGCCTTCTTCGCGATCCGGCATGCTTTCGAAGAAGCTACCGATTTGATTCGCCATGCGTATGAGTTTGTCGAGATTGTCCATGATCTTGCGTGCTGAATTGTCTGTTGTTGGTGGTGTTCTTGTTTGATTGTTCTTTGAATTTTGTTTAGATTTTATTTTTTATCGATTTCATTCTTAGCATAGACTTGAATCCGCTGCGCATGGGTGTAGATCGTGGTTTTGTTGTCGCGGGTGTAGCCGAGTAAACAAAGTTGACTACGTTCAGCGACATCAATCGCCAAGCTGGTTACACCCGAGACTGCGGCGAGCACAGCGATGCGGGCGCGTACGCATTTCTCGATCAACTCGTAGCTGGCGCGACTGGTGATCAAAGCGAAACCGGCACGGCCGTCCATCTTGTTTCGTGCTAAGGCACCAATCACTTTATCTAGCGCATTGTGGCGGCCGACATCTTCGCGTAGCACTACAATTTCTCCATCGAGATTGCACCATGCTGCGGCGTGGGTTGCACCGGTTGCTTCCATGAGGGCTTGTTGTGCGCGTAAATGTTGGCTCGCTAAAGTGATGGCGGACAAAGAAACTTGGATATCACTTGTGCTCGAAGGCGTATCCAATGGTGCCAAGTCGCGCAGCAATTCTTCGATACTACTGATGCCACATAAACCACAGCCAGTGCGCCCACTCAATTGCCTTTGGCGTTCTTTGATCTGAAAAAAACATTCATTGGCGATGCGCAGCTCGACGTTGTAGCCCTGCGCGTGTGGCACCACATCGCAGTCGTAAATTTGTGCGGCGTGATCGACGATGCCTTCACTCAAGGCAAAGCCATAGGCAAAATCTTCGAGTGCTTCAGGCGACGCCATCATCACGGCATAGGAAATGCCGTTAATGACGATCGCCACTGGGGCCTCGATCGCGATGTGATCATGGCTATCTGTGCGAACACCTTGACTCAACTGTATCGCCGGGAACTGCGCGTGTGCCGGCGCTTGTCCTTGTTCATTCCCTAGCGATTCTATTGATTCTAAAGATCGCTCATCGATCCGTTTCATGCTCATCGAACCTAGGACTTCCACGCGACTTCTGCCAATGCCACTTGCTGCGAACTAAACTGCTGTTGCGCTTGCTGCCACGCGGATTCTTCTTGCACCGGCATGACTTGTACCGCCGTCACTTTGTACTCAGGACAATTCGTAGCCCAGTCCGAGTTGTCGGTAGTAATGACGTTCGCGCCCGATTCAGGGAAGTGGAAGGTGGTGTACACCACGCCAGTTTGTATTCGCTCGGTGACGTCAGCACGCATGACGGTATCACCAGCGCGGCTGCTGATTTTGACGAGATCGCCATGCTTGATACCGCGTTCTTCCGCATCGTGCGGATGAATTTGTAGGCTATCTTCATGATGCCATTGACTGTTCTCAGTACGGCGGGTTTGGGCACCGACATTGTATTGCGTCAGGATGCGGCCAGTGGTCAACAAGAGCGGGAACTTACGTGTGACTTTTTCATCGGTGGCGATGTATTGCGTGATGATGAAGCGACCCTTGCCACGTACGAATTTGTCGACGTGCATAATCGAGGTGCCGGTTTCTTCTGTCGTCTCATTGCATGGCCATTGCACACTGCCGTAGCGTTCGATTTTGTCGTAGTTCACGCCACGGAAACTCGGAGTCAGGGCGGCAATTTCATCCATGATTTCGCTCGGGTGCTGGTAGTGCATAGGGTAGCCCAGCGCATTCGCCAGTTTCATGGTGACTTCCCAATCGGCATAACCAGCTTTGGGCGGCATCACTTTGCGCACGCGCGAGATACGGCGTTCGGCATTGGTGAAAGTGCCGTCTTTTTCGAGGAAGGAGGAACCCGGCAAGAATACATGCGCGTACTTGGCGGTCTCGTTCAAGAAAATATCTTGTACCACGATGCATTCCATAGAACGCAGTGCGGCGCTCACATGTTGTGTATTCGGATCAGATTGCGCGATGTCTTCACCTTCGCAATACAAACCCTTGAAACTGCCGCTGGTGGCAGCATCCAACATATTCGGAATGCGGAAACCCGGTTCTGGATCCAGTGTGACGCCCCATGCCGCTTCGAATTGTGAGCGCACCGTGCTATCGGAAATATGGCGATAGCCTGGCAGTTCGTGCGGGAAGGAACCCATGTCGCAAGCACCCTGCACATTGTTTTGACCGCGTAGAGGATTCACGCCAACACCTTCACGACCGACATTGCCCGTCGCCATGGCGAGGTTGGCAATGCCCATCACCATGGTCGAACCTTGCGCATGCTCAGTCACACCAAGACCGTAATAGATGGCGGCATTGCCACCGGTTGCATAAAGACGGGCGGCGGCACGAATATCAGCGGCGGCGACGCCCGTCACCTCGGCCATCGCTTCCGGCGAGTTGTCAGGGCGGGCGATAAATTCACACCACTCGCGGAAAGATTTATCGTCGCAACGTTCGGCAATGTATTCGTTGGCGAGCAAGCCTTCGGTGACGACCACATGGGCGAGGGCGCTAATCATGGCGACATTGGTGCCCGGTTTCAATTGCAAATGATAGTCTGCCTTCACATGCGGCCCATCGACCAAATCAATTTGGCGTGGATCGACCACAATCAATTTCGCACCTTGGCGCAAACGTTTTTTCAAGCGCGATCCAAACACTGGATGGGCGTCGGTAGGATTCGCGCCGATGACCATGATGACATCGGCTTTCTCAACTGACTTGAAGGTTTGCGTACCGGCCGAAGTGCCATAGGTTTGACCGAGGCCATAACCGGTGGGCGAATGGCAAACGCGGGCGCAAGTGTCGACATTATTGTTACCAAAAGCAGCGCGGATCAGTTTTTGTACGAGATAAGTTTCTTCATTGGTGCAACGTGAAGAAGTAATGCCGCCAATCGCGTTCTTGCCGTACTTGGCTTGCAGACGACGGAATTCCGACGCCGCATAAGTGATCGCTTCATCCCAACTGACTTCGCGCCATGGTTCGTCGATACTGCTGCGTATCATCGGCTTCGTCACGCGATCTTTATGTGTCGCATAACCCCAAGCGAAACGACCTTTGATACACGCGTGTCCTTCGTTTGCTTTGCCATCTTTCCACGGCACCATACGCACGACTTGGTTGCCTTTCATTTCTGCTTTGAACGAGCAACCGACGCCGCAATAGGCGCAGGTAGTGATCTTACTGTGCTCGGCTTGTCCCAGCATGATCACGGTTTTTTCTTGCAGCGTTGCGGTCGGACACGCCTCAACACAAGCACCGCAACTGACGCATTCTGATTCCATGAAAGCCTGATCTTGACCTGGCGAGACGCGTGATTCAAAACCGCGGCCACTAATGGTTAAGGCGAAGGTACCTTGCGTTTCTTCGCAAGCGCGCACGCAGCGATTACAAACGATACATTTTGATGCGTCATAGGTGAAATACGGATTCGATTCATCTTTGGCGCTATCCAGATGATGTTGACCACCTTTTTGCGCACCAACGCCATAGCGTACTTCGCGCAGGCCTGTAACGCCTGCCATATCTTGCAATTCGCAATTGCCGTTGGCAGAACACGTTAAGCAATCGAGTGGGTGATCAGAGATATATAACTCCATCACACCCTTGCGCAGTTCTTGCAGTTTAGGGCTTTGCGTTTTGACCTTCATGCCAGCTTCGGCTGGCGTGGTGCAGGAAGCGGGATAGCCTTTGCGGCCTTCGATTTCAACCAAGCATAAGCGGCAAGAGCCGAACGGTTCTAAGCTATCGGTGGCGCACAGTTTGGGCACCATAATGCCGGCTTCGACGGCGGCTCGCATCAGTGAAGTGCCCGCCGCGACCGTGATCTGTTCGCCGTCGATTTCGAGGCTGACTTGTTGATCGGATTCGCGCCGTGGTGTACCAAAATCAGTATCGTGGAGATGATCGCGCACTTTATTCTCCTAATTCTTTTGAGTGGCATCTAAACCAAAATCACGCGGATAAAAATTCAGCGCGGACAGCACAGGGTTCGGTGTCATGCCGCCTAAGGCGCACAAGGACCCGTATTGCATGGTGTCGCACAGATCGCGTAATAATCGTTCTTCTGCTTGTTGTTGTTCGGATTGCGCTGGGCTGGCCAGCAGACGGTCAATCACCTCGACGCCGCGCGTGGAGCCGATGCGGCACGGCGTGCATTTGCCACAGGATTCGATCGCACAAAACTCCATCGCATAACGTGCTAGTTTTGATAGATCTGCGCTGTCGTCGTGCACCACAATCCCGCCATGGCCGACCGTGGCCCCCGCTGCGGCATAGGCTTCATAATCGAAAGGCAGGTCCCACATACTCTCAGGTACATAAGAACCGAGCGGTCCACCAACTTGCACGGCCTTGATTGGACGCCCACTGGCACTACCACCGCCGAAGTCAAATAAGAGTTCACGTAAGCTGATGCCAAAAGCAACTTCAACCAAACCACCGTAGCGAATATTGCCGGTCAGTTGAATCGGCAGTGTGCCGGTTGATCGGCCATGTCCCAGGCCTTTGTAGAAGGCCGCGCCGCGCGCCATAATCAAAGGTACTGAGGCGAAACTAATGACATTGTTGATCACCGTAGGTTGACCGAACAAGCCTTGCAAAGCAGGCAGTGGCGGTTTAGCGCGTACCACGCCGCGCTTGCCTTCGATGCTTTCTAACATCGCGGTTTCCTCACCGCAGACGTAAGCGCCGGCCGCTTTGCGCACTTCGAGTTCAAAGCTGTATGGTGAATCGCAAATTGAGGCGCCAAGATAGCCTGCAGCACGCGCGATGGCGATCGCTTGCTCCATCTTGGCGATTGCTGCTGGATATTCAGAGCGAATGTAGACATAGCCGCGCGTCGCACCAGTGGCGATGGCAGCGATAGTCATCCCTTCAATCAGCATGAAAGGATCACCTTCCATGGTCATGCGATCCGAGTAAGTTCCGGAGTCACCTTCATCTGCATTGCAGACTACATATTTTTGCGAGGCATTCGCCGCCGCCACGGTTTTCCATTTGATACCCGTTGGGAAGGCGGCGCCGCCGCGACCGCGTAGGCCGGAGTCGAGTACTTCAGTGACGATTTGTTTCGGCGTCATCGCCAAACAACGTCGTAGTCCGACAAATCCTTCATGTGCCAGATAGTCTTCCAAAGACAAAGGACGAGTGACACCCATGCGTGCAAACATCAGCCGTTGTTGGCGTTTGAGATATTCGATCTGATCAACTAATCCTAAGCACAAAGCATGTGCGCCGCCAGTCCAAAACTGCGCTTCGCATAAACTATCGAGATCGGCCAAGCTGACCGGGCCATAGGCAACGCGTCCTTGAGCTGTGTCCACTTCGATTAAAGGTTCTGCCCAAAACAGCCCCCGTGAACTATTGCGAATAATGTGCAAGTCGAACGCTTGTTGTTGCGCGAATTGGGTCAGTGCCGTTGCGATGGCATCGGCGTCGAGGGCAAGGGCGACGCTATCATCGGGAATATAGATCGTGTAGCTCATGCGTTCCCCTTGGTATCAGATTGCGCTGGGAGCTGATTCAATAAATCATTCAATTTGTTCTCAGTCAGTCGTGCCTGCAAGCGCCCATCAAGCAACGCTGCAGGTGCGGTTGAACACAGTCCTAAGCAATACACTGCTTCGACGTCGAGCTCTTGGGAGCGCACGGCACGATGCTGACAAACTTTGTCCCACAAAGCCTCGGCCCCCATCGATTGGCAAGCCTCAGCGCGGCAGATTTGCAGCGTATGAGGCTTGGGCGCGGCTTGTTTGAAATGGTGGTAGAACGTAATCACCCCATGCACTTCGGCTCGCGAAAGATTGAGCGCGCGTGCGATCAAAGGAACCACATGCTCCGGAATAAAGCCAAGCTTGTCTTGAATCGCATGCAGAATGGGAAGAAGTGCGCCAGCTTGATTTTTGTTGGCATTGATCAGTTCTTGTATCGATGCCAAATCGATGGCGTTTGCCGTTTGGCCTGGTTGGGTATCAGACATGATAAAAAGCCATAAAAAAGGACGGTCGTGCTTGAAGTCGCACGGGCTGCGCATGGTGGCACCGGCAGGCACCGTCATACCTCATCATAGTTTTTGAGATTGAGAAATTCAAAACCAAAAAACGATGCTGAAAAAATAATAAGGAATTATGCGCGATTCGACCCTGTTCGAGCAAGGTAAGTTTCATTGCCGAAGTGGTGTTGGGATGAAGAGGCGGCGTTCTGTGTATGAGCGACTGAAAGACGAGCTTCGTCATGCGCTTCCTTATTGCACTTACATGAGTTCTTGTTCTTTGTATTGTTCTTTGATGACCAAAATATCTGGCAGCTGCGACAAGAAAAGATCGACCAAGCGCGGGTCGAAATGTTTGCCCTTTTCGGCTTCGAGTAGTGCCACCGCTTCTTCCACGCTCCAAGCTTTCTTGTAGGGACGTACTGACGTTAGTGCATCGAAAACATCAGCGATGGCGACGATGCGGGCCTCGATGGGGATGGCTTCGCCGCTGGCACGATGCGGATAACCGCTACCATCGAATTTTTCATGATGATAGAGTGCGATCAATCGGGCCATTTTGAGTAATGGTGAATCATGTTCACCAAGAATTTCCGCGCCCATGATCACGTGTTTTTGCATCAACTGCCATTCGTCTTGATCGAGCTTTCCTGGTTTTAAGAGAACATGATCTGGGGTGCCAATCTTGCCGATGTCGTGCATCGGTGCCGCATTAAATAGTAAGTCTGCCATTTCATCGCCAAATCCCGCTGCCAGCGCCAAGATGCGCGAATAGTGACTCATGCGTATCACGTGTAATCCGGTTTCATTGTCGCGATATTCGGCGGCGCGACCCAAGCATTGAATGATTTGCAAGCGGGTGCGATGTAACTCATCGGCTCGCACGAGTGATAAATGCGTTTTGACGCGGGCTTTCACAATCGGTGGACTGACAGGCTTGGTAATGTAGTCCACTGCGCCAGCTTCGAAACCAGCCGATTCATCGCTAACTTCGCTCAGAGCTGTGACGAAAATAACTGGGATGTCTTGTGTCACTGTGTTCGCCTTTAAGTGACGGCAGGTTTCTAGACCTGTCATGCCGGGCATCATAACATCCAGCAAAATCAAATGAGGAGTTTCTTCTTGCGCGAGTTTGAGGGCTTTCTCCCCATCCAAGGCGAACAACAGGCGATAGTCGTCTTGCAAGACTTGACGCAAGATTTGTAGGTTACTTGCGGCATCATCGACGACTAAGATCTTGGGACGGTGATCAAGACTACTCATGCCTTTGTCCTTTTTTGAAACATGCTCTTAAAGCAAGTTGGCGCGAATGGCGAATCTGGTGTGGGTTGACTTCATTTGCTGAATTCGGCGATCAAGGCACGCGCGGCGTCGAAGTCGAACGCATTCACAAGGTGATCGAGTTTAGCAAAATCTGTCGCACTAAGGTGATTTTGTAGTGCATTCAACGCAGCTTCATTGAACTCGCCATGCCGTAGCGATTGGTCAAGTTCTTGTAAGTGGCGGCGACTGATTTCTGGATCGACAGCTTTGTCAGTATGAGCTCCTTGCAGCGCGCTGCCCTGCGCGGCTGTATCGATCACCGCGAGACTCTCGGCGAGATGATTGAATTCATCGGCAACTTGGTTAATCTGCGTCTGCCATTGCGGATCCATTGCTGCCGAGTTGGGATCAGTGTTCAAGGCGCCGAGCTCCATTTGTCCTAAAAGTTGTGTGATGCGTGGCAATGCGAGATTGGCGGCTGCGCCTTTCAGCTTATGCAGCAGAGCAGCCAGCTCGGAATAGCCGTGTTTTTCGTCGACTGCATTGTATTCCTGCAGACGACCGGCACCGAGCTCAGACTTTCGGTGTGCATTAAGTTCGATGAGATTGATGATGTCCCTTAATTGTTGCGCACTGTCGCCAAACTCTTGTTGGAACTGACGCAAAGCTTGTTGATAGCGCTGTTCGCTGCCCCACAGTTGTCGTCCCTTATTCCAATCGATTACAGAACCTTGCAGAACGCTACCGACAAGTGTGCTGTTGGGTATTGCTTCTGGCGACACAGCAGGTAATTCGATGTCCAAATTTAAGAGGCGTGCAATCTCTAGGTTGAGCTTGGCTAATTCGACTGGCTTGTGAACGAAGCCATCCATGCCCGCATCAAGCGCAGCTTGTACGTCCTCCTGCAAAACACTGGCGGAGAGCGCGATGATGGGAGTGCGTTTAGTTTGTTGTTCTTGTTCGTGTTGGCGAATGGCATGACTGGCCTCGAGCCCGTTCATGACAGGCATTTGTACGTCCATCAAAATAATGTCAAAACTTTGGCGGGTGGCAGCTTTGTATGCTTCTTGACCATTGGCGACGGTGAGAAGTTGATGCGCATCGCGTTGCAATAGAAGTTGCAAGAGCTCCAAATTTTGCGGAACATCGTCTGCCGCCAAAATCTTTAACGGCGGTAATCTCAGCAAGGGTGTTTCAGTCACAACACTGACCTGATGACCCAAGCTAAGCGGCAGTTCAACATAAAAGCGACTTCCCTGACCAAGTTCGCTCTCCACCCAAATGCGACCATGCATGAGTTCGATCAATTGTTTGGAGATACTCGTTCCCAAACCTGTGCCGCCAAAACGTCGACTCATGGAGGCGTCGGCTTGTGCGAAGGGATTGAAAATATGATCGATACGATCGGGAGCGATGCCAATTCCAGTATCGACCACGCACAAGCGAACTAGCTTGCCATCGAACTCGACTTCTAGGCGTACCTGACCGCGCTCGGTAAATTTGATGGCGTTCCCCACCAGATTGATCAGTATTTGTTGGATGCGCAAGGCATCGCCTTTGAAGAACTCGGCGGTGTCGTTGGCGTAATCCAAGATCAAGGGCAGATTTTTGTGTTGTGCATTGACGCGCAAACTCGCTAAGACATGCATACAGACTTCACGCAAAGAGAAGTCGGCGATTTCTAGTTCAACCGCACCGCGTTCTAATTTAGCGGTATCGAGAATATCGTTGAGCAGACTCAATAAGGAACGGGCCGAGTTGCGTACCGTGGTCAGATGACGTCTCTGTGTGTCGGTGACAGGGTCATTCAACAACACATCCGTGAAGCCAAGAATCGCATTCATCGGCGTGCGAATTTCATGACTCATATTGGCAAGGAAGGTATTCTTCGCCGCCGCCGCATATTCCGCTTTGGCCTTGGCCTCGCGCAAATCCTGTTCCATGGCATGGCGTTCCGAAAGATCGCTGGCAAATTTGATGATTTTGTACGGGCGTCCTTCCGGATCGAAAATAGGGTTGTAACTACCGTGTATCCAAATTTCTTGGCCTTGTTTGCCGTAGCGTTTGAACTCACCTGACGTATAGATACCACGACGGAGATTCTCCCAAAAATCGAGATAGGATTTATTCGTATCGATGCCAGGTTCACATAAGATGGAGTGGTGACGCCCTTGCAATTCATCGAGCGTGTAACCGGTCATCTTCAGAAAATTGGCATTGGCGTCGAGGATGGTGCCGAATAGGTCGAATTCAATTACGGCCAGTGAACGACCAATTGCGTTGACGACGCCTTCGAATTCTGCATTGCGGCGCTTACTATCGGTGAGGTCAGTAATGAAGCCAACAAACAAGGTTTCGTTTTGTAGGCTAGCTTCACCGAGACCGAGTCGTAAAGGGAACGTGCTGCGATCTTTGCGTAAGCCAATGAGCTCGCGTCCCGACCCAATAATTTTCGCTTGCCCCGTACGCAGATAGTCTTGGATATACCCGTCATGTTGGCCGCGCTGCGGTTCTGGCATCAAGACGCGAATATTTTGTCCCAGTACTTCCTTTGCCTGCCAACCGAACATGCGCTCTGCGGCGCTATTGAAGTCGCGAATGATGCCTAGACTGTCGATCGTAATGATGCCATCAACCGCAGTCTCAACGATGGTTCGGGTTCTCGCCTCAGTCTGCACCATGCGGCGATAGATACTACGATAGCGCAGCAGCGCATTGCCAGCGCCAGTCACTAAGATCGCGAGCGTCGTAATTCCTGCAATCGAGATCGCTAAGTCCACATTTTCGACGGCTTCTTGGGTGGAATTGGGATTCACCAAAAAATGGGTGGCCTTCATCCCAGTGTAATGCATCCCGCTGATAGCGATACCGACCACAGTGCCGCTCAGGATATCGATGCGCCGAGAGGACCAAGTTTGGCGGGCAGTCAGCTCGAAACGTAGCCATAAAGCAGAGATCGAAAGTACCACCGCAACCACAATCGATACCGCAAAAATCAAGGGATCGAAACGCAACATCAATGACTTGTGCACCGCTGCCATGCCACTATAGTGCATCACACCGATGCCTGCGCCGACGAGCACACCGCTAATCACCAGTTGCCAGCGTGTCACACGCTCTTTGGCGATGAGCAGCAGGGCCACCCAAGAAGCTAAGAAGCTCGGCAACATCGACAGCACCGTAATGCCTTTATCGTAGCTGGCGGTGCTGCAGACGCTGAAGGCGAGCATACCGATGAAGTGCATCGACCATACTCCGGAGCCCAATACAAAAGCACCTGAGGCAAGATAAGTCTGGCGATTCAAATGTCCTTTGTCGGAACGCGCCATATTCGCCAATTGAAAAGCCATGATGCCGGCCAGAATGGCGACAAACAAGGAGAGAGCGACTAAGGGGAGGTCATAACGTCCACTAAGTAGAGGCAGCGAGGAACTCGAACTCAAGAAAAAATCATCTAGGTGCATAAATCGATCCGCGCAAAGAACTCAAAAAGGACGGCAAGAATGTGTTTGATGATGGAGCCTAAGTTTGAGCTCAGGTTGTGGCCCAAACACAGGATGGCGCTTTCTTGCTTTTTGGAAATTGATTCTAGACGTAAGAGCAAGAGCTCGCAATCTCTTTCCAAGCTTGTCCCAGATTTCTCGTTAACGTAAGCCCAAATGCGCCATGTCGACTGTGGTTTTGTATCGAGGAGGGAAAGGATCAGTGCTTGAGAGCAGTGGAGTGTAGTGGAAATGCTGCGGTGCGCAATAGGGGCTTGTGTTTATGAATCGACCTTTCTAAAATACGCTCGGGTGCGCATTCATGGGAATGCAGCAGGTTAGCGACGGTCGGGCCGCCTCGCGTGAAAGCTGACTGACTATGAACCCCATTGCGCCTGTCGGCGTGGCCGACGCTGTTTCTCCATCGTTTCTTCTTTTTTTCATTTCTCATCTCGCTCTGATCTCGGCACAGCTCTTTTGCTTAGTGCACTGGTGGCGTTTTTGGTCCGCCCGAATCGGGTGTTTCATGATGTCACGCAAGTTCGAACTTGCCTTCGGATTGATTGTGATTGCCTTTGAATATCGGCCAGAGCGTTGGGATAGTCACCAGCAAAATGTGCTTGGTGTCGATTTGGATCAGGATGCTTCGACGCGACTGTGGTCGAATGTGGAATGCATCACACAATGGCTAATGGGCAGTTTTTGAGAGTGTGATCGATGCGGGTGAGCGAGTGGTTAAGTGCTACTTGATGCTGGGGCAAGCGCTGAGCGGAAACGCCCTGAACTAGCGAAGATCCAGTGCGACCAACCTTTCGATCTCAGACCATTCGGCATCAGTGAATAATCGTGATCGCGTGTGAAAGGCTTTGCCGGTATTTCCTTCAAGGGAAAAAGTACCGCCGTGCCCATCGATGACGTCGAGTATCAGTTGTGTATGCTTCCAATATTCATATTGTTGTTTGCCGATGTAAAAGGGGACTCCACCGACTTCACCTAATTTAACGTCGTAAGGACCAATCGTCAGATCGCTGGGCAGATAACAGTTGGCGGCGCTATTGTCACAACAGCCGCCAGATTGGTGGAACATCAGTTGCCCATACTGCGCCTTTAGTTCACGGATTAGTTGCAAGGCGGCTTCAGTGGCGATCACACGTTCAACCATGATGGAATCCTCGATGAGTGAAATAACATGCAAAAATCTGCCGGCGCATTGTTGTGGTCTAGGCGAATAGCTTCAACAAAATAGCTTCAACAAAATAGCTTCAACAAAATAGCTTCAACAAAATAGCTTCAACAAAACTGCAGCAGACCTCGTCAAACCGATTGAAGTCTGCTGCATATTCTTCTTAGAAGAAGCCCAGCTTATTTTCGCTATAGCTGACCAACAAATTCTTGGTTTGTTGATAGTGGTCTAACATCATCTTGTGTGTTTCGCGACCGATGCCGGATTCCTTGTAGCCACCAAACGCGGCATGCGCTGGATAAGCGTGATAGCAGTTGGTCCACACGCGACCTGCTTTGATCGCGCGCCCCATGCGATAGGCAAGGTTGCCGTTGCGAGTCCATACACCCGCGCCGAGTCCATACAAAGTATCGTTGGCGATGGCCAGTGCTTCGGCTTCGTCTTTGAAGGTTGTAACCGCTAACACGGGACCAAAAATCTCTTCTTGGAAAATCCGCATTTTGTTGTGACCTTTGAACAGAGTCGGTTGCACATAATAGCCACCTGCCAAATCACCACCGAGCTGGGCTTGCGCACCGCCCGCCAAGACTTCGGCACCTTCTTGTTTGCCGAGATCGAGATAGGACAAGATTTTGGTCAACTGTTCTTTTGAAGCTTGCGCGCCCATCATGCTATCGGTGTCGAGCGGGTTGGCGTGCTTGATCGCAGCCACACGTTGCAATACGCGCTCCATAAATTTTTCGTAGATGCTTTCGTGAATCAGCGCACGCGATGGGCAAGTACACACTTCACCTTGGTTGAACGCGAATAAGACCAAACCTTCAATGGCTTTATCGAGGAAGGCATCGTCTTTATCCATCACGTCGGCAAAGAAAATATTGGGCGATTTGCCACCCAGTTCAAGTGTGGCGGGAATCAAGTTATTGGCCGCGGCTTGAGCAATCACGCGCCCCGTTGAAGTCGATCCAGTGAAAGCGATCTTGGCAATGCGTTTGCTATTGGCGAGCGGCATGCCGGCTTCGCGACCAAAGCCATTGACGATATTGAGTACGCCTGGCGGTAATAGATCACCTATGATTTCCAGCATAATGAGAATAGAAATTGGTGTCGACTCGGCAGGTTTGAGGACCACGCAGTTACCTGCGCCGAGAGCTGGTGCGAGTTTCCACGCAGCCATCAAGATCGGGAAATTCCAAGGAATAATTTGACCAACGACGCCCAGTGGTTCGTGGAAATGGTAAGCAACGGTATTGTCATCCAAGTTCGACAGGGCGCCTTCTTGTGCGCGCAAACATCCAGCAAAATAGCGGAAATGATCGACTGTCAATGGAATGTCGGCATTCAAGGTTTCACGAATCGCCTTGCCGTTATCGACGGTTTCAGCATAGGCCAAACGTTCCAAATTCGCTTCGATGCGATCGGCGATTTTTAGCAAAATGTTAGCGCGGGTCGCTGCTGGTGTGGCACCCCACGCATCGGCTGCGGCATGTGCAGCATCAAGCGCGAGTTCAATGTCTTCCGCGCTGGAACGTGCAGCTTGTGTGTAGACTTTGCCGTTGATCGGTGTGATGACATCGAAGTATTCACCTTTGACCGGTGCGGTCCATTGTCCATTGATGAAGTTGTCATAGCGCGCTTTGTATTGAATGAGTGCGTCTGCAGAACCGGGTGCTTCGTAGATCATGGTGGTCTCCTTGGGATTCAAGTTGATGGTTATTTACACAATGCGGATACTGTGTTGTGCAACAGTTTTTCGTGTTGTCGAAGGAGGTTTTGCAAGAGCTGTGCCAAGCGGCGGTGTGAAACCCTGTCATGTCGTCTAAACCGCAGAAACTTCGTTTGGAATTGTGCATAGTATTTTGCGTTGCAAAATACTATGCTTTCCGGTGGCTTGACCGACAAAAATCATGCTATGCAGCATGATCGATTCCAGAAAAAGCTTCGAAAAATGAGGATGCACGCAGGTCGAATTGGCGTTGTAACACTGGAACAGTGGTGTCACATTTTGTGACAGTTTGATTGTGGAATTTTGTGACAGCGCAAACAGAAGTTGACCGCCACCGCGATGGCGAGTGCAAATCAGCTATAGTGTAGTCAGAAAAATCAAGATACGACGCGGCTGCCTGCTTATATCACCCCTTCACCCCTGTCGAGTGTCTCAGCAAGCTAGACCTTCGACAGAAGCTACAAGCGCCAGCGTTTAGGAGACTCTATGCGCCAACACGCAATTTTGCCAGCGCCGCATCTTAAACATGCGCGCCAACAATTGCTCGAACGCGGTATCGCGCCGCAAACCAGCATCGATAAGCGTATTGCCGATTCCTGGCAGCGCAGCCATCAAGCGGGGTTGCCACATTATGGTGGAAGCCCATGTGCGGATAACCTAGATGCGATTAGTTTGAATCGCGCTCGTCAACGCAATTACGAATTGATTCGGCATTCGCAGCCCATTATTGATTTCCTCTTTGAGCAAGTAAAACAAAGTCAATCGATGGTGGTCTTGGCCGATGCGCAAGGTGTATTGATGCACACGGTTGGCGACCTCGATTTCTTAAGTAAAGCTGAACGTGTGGCTTTGCGTTGTGGCGCCACCTGGGCGGAACAACAACGAGGGACTAATGCGATTGGCACGGCACTGGCAGAGTGTAATGAAATCGAAGTACATGGGGCCGAACACTATTTGGAAACCAATGAGTTTTTGACTTGCGCTGCAGCGCCCATCCTTTCAGCGCAAGGAAATCTGCTAGGCATTTTAGATATTTCTGGCGATCATCGTAGTCGCCAAGCGCATACTTTAGGGCTGGTATCGACCGCCGTGCAGATGATCGAAAACAGTATGGTCCTCAGTCCCGATCGTTACCCTATCGTTCTACAATTTCATGCTCAAGCAGCGGGTATTGCCTCCGTTGCACAAGGCATCTTAGCACTCTCAGAAGATGGCTTCGTGTTGGGAGCCAATCGACGTGCTTTGCATCTGCTGGGTTTGCGCTTTGCCGATCTAAGTCGATTGCATTGGAGTCAGATGTTTGACTTGAAGTTAGAAGAATTTCTGTCGCAACAAACGCGTCGCTTCGCGACCTTGGTTCAATTTCATACCCGCCTTGGAAAATCATTCTTTGCACAACTGCATCCACACTCGCAAGTGCTGCGGACGGCGGCTCAGCAGTACTCAGGCAAGGTAATACCTGCCCACAGCTCGTCCTCGCACGTCGATCCGCAATGGCAAGAGTCTTTAGCAAAAGGCCGACGCGTTTTTGAACGCGATATCCCGCTCTTATTATCAGGCGAGTCCGGGGTTGGGAAAGAAGTGTTTGCGAAGCAGGTGCATACGGGATCGACGCGCCAAGCACGCCATTTCGCAGCGGTGAATTGCGCAGCGATTCCTGAGCATTTGATTGAGGCCGAATTGTTCGGCTACGTGCCCGGCGCTTTCACTGGCGCCTTGAAGCAAGGCTCGCCAGGACGTATTCGCGAGGCAGACGGAGGTACTTTATTTTTGGATGAAATTGGCGATATGCCTTTGAGCTTGCAGACGCGCCTTCTGCGTGTATTGCAAGAACGGACGGTGATGCCGGTCGGCAGTGGCAGTGCCGTTCCAGTGGACTTTCGTTTGATCTGTGCCAGCCACCAAAATTTGCGTGAGAAGGTCAAGTTAGGACAATTTCGCGAAGATTTGTTTTACCGCATCAATGGTTTGCAATTGCAGTTACCGGCGTTACGTGACCGCACTGATTTTGCTGCGCTCTGCGCCAGCATCTTGCACGAATTTTCACCTCAGCTCACGATCACGTTCGCGCCACAGATCATGCAAACACTGCAGTCTTACAGCTGGCCTGGCAATGTAAGACAACTTCGTCACTGCTTACGTACGGCAACGGCTTTGTTGGACGATGAGGAAACACAGATCGAGTGGCAGCATTTTGCCCAAGATATGTTGACGGAATTTGGCGTTCTTAGTGGGGAACACGAGCGCGATCAAGCTGTCACTCTTCCAATTAAGCAAAAATCATTCAATCATGGTGAGGCGACTTCAACGCTTGAGCAGAATGAATTAGCGATCGGTGATGTGCGAGCCAATGGCTTTGGTGCCAACGGGCTTCCCTCTCAGTTCGATGATTTCCCTAAACTCAAAACACTTTCTGCTCAGGCGATCGAACATGCTTTGCGTTTGACCGAAGGCAATGTCTCTGAAGCAGCCCGTCGGCTTGGCGTGAGCCGTCAAACCTTGTACCGCAAGATGCGTGAGTGATTTTTTGTTCTGGCAAAACTAGAACAAAGCAAGAGCAAAGCAAGAGAAGGGAGCGTTCGATAATTGAAATCTATTCTTGTTTATTGCGATCCTAGACTTACGCCAATTCTTATTACGAGCTTCGATTTTTCCTCCTATTTCAGTCGTGCACTGGTGAATAAGAGGAGTATTGATGTATTCTTTGCGACTAAAGCTTGTCTGGTGTAAGTTGCGAAGTTCAATGTCGCCGCGCAATCAGCTTGAATATGTGAAGTGACCGCATGCTTCCTAGTGCCACTTCTCACATTTACTTATGTGTTTCTTTCGAAGCACGGCGTTTCAAAAACAGGGTAAAGCCCTGTTTTGATTTCCTTCACTGTCCAGTTGTCCGCATCGTTTTTAGACAATCTTATAGAAAACGTTTGTGTTCCTGATTCTCCGAGCACCAAGTACCGAAGGTGACCGCACTTGAGTCTTGTACCCTTAAAGTCAGCGCCAAGAAGGGCGTGGCGTTGCGGTCGTCCGATGAGATCGACAACATAATCTGACTTATAGAGATACTGAGATCCAGTAATACCGCTCTCGCTCGAGTTCTCATATGTCAGACTAAATC
Source organism: Undibacterium cyanobacteriorum (assembly GCF_031326225.1). Taxonomy (GTDB): domain Bacteria; phylum Pseudomonadota; class Gammaproteobacteria; order Burkholderiales; family Burkholderiaceae_D; genus Undibacterium; species Undibacterium cyanobacteriorum. Next base: position 813,262 of record NZ_CP133720.1, read on the forward strand.
CAATCCACAATGAAATGAGCAAAATTCCAATCGCAGTCGCTCTTATATCGTATTTCTGTTTTATTCTTTTCCACATTTTTTCAACTAAAAGAATTTTGATGTGATTCGTGCAAACGCCTCATTAATTATATTTGAGATTTTCGTTTGGTCTTGCCTGCAACGATGTCTAGGGAGGTTTCGAATTCTCCTGATACGCTAGCTTCGCTTCCAATTCCAAAAAATAGAAAGCGAGTGTGGTCAGCATGAGTACTAAGGAAAAATTGATTGGCTAACGATCACACCATTTACAAATAAATCGTCCCCATGAATTTGCAGAGTTCTTATGAAGGGGATATTCAGTCTGCTTTAGGTCATGCAAGTTCACTTCAACAAGCGACCAATCATAATATGTATTTGGATGCCCCATCCAAGCCAGCGCCCGATCAAAGAAACCTTGACGATCATTGTGTGCATGTTTGACGAGCAATCGAAGACGATTGCCACTTACTTGCATATCTTCAATTTGAAATGGCAGAACCAGCGCTGTGAAATCTTGTGTCTCTCGTAGTGATTGCATACGCACGGTGCAACGTACTTTATCTTTTTCGCAGTCTGCATAAAGTATGCTCTGTAAATTTGCGGAGAAAGCATATTTACGACCATATTTTCCGATATTGATAAAGCGACCGCTCTGCAGATCGACCACAGCAAACTTGTTTTCAAAAAAATTATTCTTTTTTAGGACGGCGAAGAAGTCTCTATCAAATTGCAGACCATATGTGTCAGTTTCAGGTTTACCGACTTCTTCGATCTTCGCGAGCAAATCAGAGCTCACCACATTCGGACAAACTTCCTTCTCAAAGCATGTGATGAATTGATTCTCAAGTTCTGGGGGAAATTTCAGTCTTCGACCAGTGAAACTATCGGCCTGAAAAAGGTTCTCACGAGTTTCGACGACCTTCCAACCATTATCGAAGTAGATTCCTAATCGAAGTGCATCTGAAATCTCAATTGCGGCTTCATATTTTCGAGGAGTCACTGATGCCGATGTGTGTGGTGCTGCAAACTCTGAAATCGAACCATAAACTGCGTGAAAATCAAAATTATTCGTATTGATGAATCGAGTATTTTGTGCCTGGACGTGGGCGTTGAAGTTCAAAACATAAGCCATCAAAAAAAGTAGGAGACTCTTTGGCATTATTTTCCTTCTCTAACAGTTAGGCATGCGTCACGCTGAATTTGGCGACTACTTTACAAGAAATTTCGAAAATTTCAACGAACTGAAAGGTTCAAATTTGGGTTTTGATGTCCATTTTTCAGTTTGCAGCTTAAGTATTTGCTGCTGGAACTTGGCGAAATTACTCGTAGAAAATCAGATCTTTTCTCTTTTCGACACTCTTGGTATCGCAGTAGCTCCTCAGGAGCTCAGATACTTTGGGGTGACCAATCGGAGTCGAACCGATGACCGCTAGGACCACAACCTAGAGCTCTGCCAACTGAGCTATGGTCACCCTAAAATACCCGAGCAAGGTTTGCCGGACGATGTAGCGACAGGATGTCGCCACATGATTCCTACATTGAACAGGATCACTCACCGGTTTTCTGAATGGCGGTGAACGCCGCTTTCAGATCAGGCGCGGCGCTTTTTCCATTCGTAGTCGGCGGCAGGTTCTGCGACCCCAGCGAGCCCCACCGAGTGCGGATTTTGCGAAGACATGGTGATGTGTTGTAAAGCTAAGCCATGGCGTTGCCCTTGGCGTAAAGCTTCAATGAAGTGCAAGGCTGCTTGCATCTCTCGCGTATCGAAATCACGGAAACGCGCTTGCGGCGTATCGTTGTGATGTTCAGTCCAATAAACTCTAAACATATTTTTCTTCTTCTCTTTTTTCTTTTTAAATTCAATAATCAAACTCTTTGGTCGGAGTGCGAGGAATTGAACCTCGGACCTTCTGCTCCCAAAGCAGCTGCGCTACCAGGCTGCGCTACACTCCGATGTGAGTTCGCGATGTGAGTTCGTCACCCTCAATGAGAGCGACGAACTCGGGTACTCCCGTGTTATTCCGATGATTACGGCACGACCGCCTTACGACGGGTTTCACTACAAAATTGCAAGGGAACCTAGGTTTCCCTTTCACGCCTCAGCGCAATAGATCGTTAGAAATCAAGCACACGTCGGTGCCCGTTCAACATCCAATCAAAAACAAAAACACAAAACAAAAAGCCCGGAGCTTTTGAGGGCATCCGGGCTGTGAGATTCGGCTTTTGGGAATCAAGCGGCGCTTGCTCCTGTGAGGCCGGGACTCAATCCCCGGATTGTGTTGCTAATTGGATGTTGGTGCATCAATGGGCTGAACTCATTGCATAGTTCAGATTCGCTAAAAGCGCTCGGCGAATTAATAAGATTGATGCTGGCTAAATACGTGTTCTTGGATTTCGTGCGACCTGTTTGTGCTGTGCCCACCACCGGCAACACAGCTGTGTAAGCGCGCAGGTTTTGCATCAGTTGAACAAACGAATTGGTTTTCACGATAAATCCTTCTCAAAAAATGGGTTAAGAACAAAGCTTGTTGATGAAACGCAGCAAATTATTTTGCAGTGCGTGATACGTATGTTACTGACTAATGATTTATTAAAACGTGACGCGTGTCACAAATTGCAAAATAAAAAGCTTATCGAAGCTGTATCGAACTTCGAGGCTTCACTATGCCACGTCTTCTTATAAAAAACAAGCATGGCATGACGATTTTGTGCTTTAAATGAATATTTTTGCCGTTTTATGATGAAATTGCGGCGAAAATATCTCTGGATTTGAAACAGGGTGGTGTATCATTTCACACTTCTGAAATCGCTTTTTTGCATCATGTCATCGATACCTAACGCGCATAATGTATCTACAGAACTAACCTCGACAGAACTAGTATCGACCGAAGCTGTGGTAACTCCAGGTCCACGATTGAAAACCAATGTGAAGTTTCGCATTTATGAATTGATGGCTGAGCGTGGCATCAAATCAGTCGCCGCCTTGCATAGAAAGCTGATCGAGATGCGCGTTCCGGTTTCCCACTCCCAATTACTGCGTATTGTTGATAATCGAGCAGATCACTGGAAAGTCCAATACATCAATGCCTTTGTCGATATCTTTGAATGCCAAGTGGCAGACCTGTTTAAACTTGAAAAACCGACCGAGGACTGAGTTTTCATCTCAGCGATTTTCATTTAAAAAGCACGTCGATCGAACCCGTGCGGCAACCTTCGACGCATGAAATTCTTCAGAACACATCCCTCCCATATCTTGCAAACTACATCTTTGCTGAGCTGACATCGTGCTCGTTCAAACTGAGGCGCTGCAAGAAAGCAACAAGCCTCTGTTTTGAAGGCTTGCTCTGACTATTCTCGATGGATGGGTTTTGATTTGTGCCATAATTCTTTGCCCTTTAATTCACTTCAATTCCCTTTAATTGAGGCGTTTTTAGCCTGGAGAAGCTTGCTTGAGAGTTCGTCAATTCAATCTGCTAATACATCGTTTCGCAGGCATTACGTTTGCCTTGCTGAGTCTTATGCTGATGACGCGAATGGCTGCAGCTCAACAATTGGAATTGCGCGCTTACACAGAGGATTGGCCGCCGTATAATTATCAGCGTGAAGGTCAAGTGACGGGCATCATTTCTGACATCTTGCAAGAAGCCTGTCACCTCGAAAAAATTTACTGTCCGATGGAGTTAGTACCATGGACGCGCGCCTATAAAAACGTTCAAGATAATCCGAATACGTTGATTTACGGCATCGCGCGAATTCCTGCACGCGAGCATCATTTCGTCTGGATCGGTCCGATTTTGCCGCGCACAACGTGGGTCTATGTGCGTGCGAATTTGGCTTCTCAGATTCAACAGTTTAGCGATCTTAATCGGCTCCGTATCGGCGTGATCCGTGGCGAAGCATCGGCAGAGGAATTAGTGAATGCCGGTGTGTCTAAACAAGCGATTATTGTTTTCAACTCCAATACTGATGTGATGCGCACTTTTAAGTCGGGCAAGATCGACGTTTTGGTGAATACGGAAATCGCGATGGCAGTCAACCAACAAAACTTTCAGATCGCCGACGAACAAGTCAAGCGCGTGATGAAGGTCACCGATGGTGGTTCGATCTATCTAGCCATGAATATACAGAGTGATCCTGTACTCGTTGAGAAACTTCAAACTGCGGTCGAACGTATGAAACGAGAGGGCAAGATTCAAAATATAGTGCAGCACTATACCAAGAAGAATTTGCAGTGAAATGGGACGATTTCGCTCGGTAATTTTGGATGTAAGAATAATGAAGCTAGGAATGTTTCTACAAAATGTTTTTGGAAAGAATCGAGTGCAAGGGCGCTCGAGTAGGGCGCTTGTTGGCACAAGGAAAACTGAGCCTCAGCCCTCTGCATGCGCACTTCGCATTCTTCGTATCTTGAATGGCGTGATAGCCTGTTTGTCCTTGCTATCGCTTGCGCCTCTTTCGGCGCAGGCACAATCAGCCGCGCAGCTATCAAATCAAACGCAACAACTGACAATCAAGGCTTACACTGAAGAGTGGCCTCCGTATAACTTTATGCGCGACAATCAATTGGTTGGCGTTTCCACTGAGATCTTGCAGGCGGTTTGTATGGAAACCAAGATCAAATGCGATAAGGAATTGGTGCCGTGGACGCGCGCCTATAAGACGGTATTGGAGAATCCTGACACCTTGATTTACACCATCTCGCGTATTCCCGTTCGAGAAAAACAGTTTGTGTGGATCGGCCCCATTTTGCCTCGCAGTATGTGGATTTTCGCTCGCACCGAAGTAGCGTCGAAAATTCATTCGATCAAAGATCTCGCGAATTTTCGCATTGGCGCGATTCGCGAAGAGGCTTCATTGAGTGAGTTGTTGGAGGCCGGTGTTCCTAGTTCGTCGATTCAAATTTTCAACACGAATACAGACGAGATGCGCATGTTGAAAGCAGGGAAAATCGATATCGTCGCCAATACTGAAATCGGCATGCAACAGAATCAAAAGACCTTCGGCATTTCCGCGCACTCCATCAAACGCATGATGAAACTCAATGATGGTGCGGCGCTGTACTTTGGTATGAATCTCAAATCCAATCCTGAATTGATAGAAAAGATGCAGGCCGCCGTCGACAAGATGAAGCGCGAAGGAAAGATCGATCAGATCGTCGAGCGTTATACCAAATCACGTTGAGCTCAGTGCATCAAGTTTGCTCTGGCGATATTCTTTGACGATCCTTACTGCTAAGTGGCGAGCCCCACATGTTTTTCTGTTTCTTCGTTCTATTCTTGTTTCAAGCGATCGGCGAGGTTCTGAGCCGCTATAGTCCAGTGCCGATACCAGGACCTGTGGTGGGTATGGTCGTCTTGTTTCTCTGCTTGTTATTTTCCCCGCGTCTGCTGCAAAAGATCGAAAAAGCTTCAATGGAATTATTGCAGCACCTGTCTTTATTGTTCGTGCCAGCCGGCGTTGGCATCATGGTTTCGCAAGAACAGATTGGAACGGCGTGGATAGCAATCGTGGTGTCGATGGTGGTGAGCACGGTCGTGACCATGGTCGTGGTTGCGGTGAGCTTTCAATATCTGCAAAATCCTTCTGCAAGCGATACAGATAAAAACGCCAGTGAGCAAGATCATGCTTAAGTTGATGGGTGATTCGCCATTGTGGTTGACGTTTTTTTCGTTGAGTCTGAGTTTTGTGGCTTACGCTATTGCGCTGCGAATTTCCACCTGGTTTCGCGCTAACCCTCTCGCCAACCCGGTGGTGCTTGCAGTGGCGATGATTATTTTGGTTTTGTATGGAACGGATGTCTCCTACCAATCCTATTTCGCCGGAGCACAGGCGCTTCATTTTTTTCTGGGACCTGCCACAGTCGCCTTGGCGATACCTTTGGCAAAGCAAGCGCATCGTTTGAAGCGTTTGCTGCTGCCCTTGTTTTGGAGCTTGTTGTTAGGCTGTGTGAGCAGCATCCTTTGTGCCTTCATCCTCACGAGCTGGCTCGGTGGTTCCTTGGCCTTGGCCATTTCGATGGCCCCAAAATCTGCCACGACGCCGATTGCGATGGCGATTACCGAAGCTTTGCATGGCTATCCAGCTGTTAGCGCGGCCGTGGTGATTACGACCGGAATTATCGGCGCGATCATCGCGCGATTGGTGTTCACAATCTTGCACATCTCTTCACTGGAGGCACGCGGTTTTGCCTTGGGTGTGTCCGCGCATGGAATTGGAACCGCACGTGCTTTTCAATTGAGTTCGGAATTGGGAGCGTATGCTGGATTGGGTATGGGATTGAACGGCATGTTGACGGCGGTGTTGACGCCTGTGTTGGTGCCGCTCTTGATGCGCTGGTGCTATTAAGGTGGTGCTTGTGATTTGTGAACGATTCGGTGGTAATTCGTTTTTGATCACCTATTGATTTCTGATTGATTCCATGCCGAGCAAACTTATCGCCCTTTAGCGTGGCGAATTTCCTCTTCTAACTCACGGAAGCTTGGGCGAGCACGTGAGCTCAAAGCTTTACGTCCAAACTCCACGGCAATCGGTGGCGAGTACCCATTGAGACTGGCAATGATGGTGACCTTGACGCAATGATAGGCCATGGTATTGATACTGAGTTTTTGCTCGAGCCGTGCTGCTATCGGAGCCACAAAGCCATACGAAAGCAAGATGCCCAGGAAAGTACCCACCAGTGCCTTGGCGATCAAAATGCCGAGTTCACCCGGCGGCATACCCACTGATTCCATGGTGTGAACCACACCCATGACCGCTGCCACAATGCCAAACGCAGGCAAACTATCTGCCATTTTTGAGACCACTTGGATCGGTAAATCTTCGTCGGTGTGATGGGTGTCGAGCTCGACATCCATCAAGTTTTCGAGTTGATGTGAATCGACATTGCCCGATACCATAAGCCTCAAATAATCACACAAGAATTCCATCAAGTGTGCATCCTGCAATACCACGGGGTACTTGGCGAAAACGGCACTTTCGTAAATATTATCAATATCCGATTCGATTGCCATCAGTCCCTCTTTTCGGACCTTGGTGAGTAATTCGAACAATAAAGTGAGCAGGCTCAAATACAGAAATTTGCTACGGCTGTTTGGCTTGAAAATCGTGGGAATTGCTCTGAGAGTCGTCAGCATACTCTCTTTGTCGTTACCGATGATGAAGGCGCCGATGGCAGCACCAGCAATCATTAACAATTCATTCGGCTGAAACAGTGCGGCGAGGTGCCCCCCGCCGATGGCGAAGCCGCCAAAAACGGAGATAAGAACCACAATGAAGCCGATGATGATGAGCATCGTGATACCTTGTCTGTGCTTAATGAGAGGTCGATCAAGCGTTAGTAAAAACGGACTTATTGCGGCGTGAAGCCGGCATCACTAATCGCGTTAAGCAATGTTTCGCGATCGAGCGAGCTGGAAACCTGCGCTTCATGTTTACCTAGATCGATCGTGATCTGTGCTTGTGGATCTAGTGTTTGAATGGCCTTTGTTACGGTCGCTTCACAATGTTTGCAAGTCATGTCTTCGATATGAAATTGGTACATAGTCTGTCCTCTCGATGATGGCTTAGAATAAGCTGTAATGTATAGTTGCCATTGTATCCTGACCGGTGTGATCTTCAGTTTTTTATGGTCTTGAAAAATGAACATCAAGGCGCCGTGCTCTCTTTTTTGTATTGTAGTCTGGAGCATGGCAAGCGCCACTCTTCAAGGTGGATAGCTGGGCTAGATTGCGGCAGGAATTGAGTTTTCTTGTGCAAAATCAAATAGAAAAGACTGACTTTGATGTGTGATGCAGTCGCCGAGCTATCGCTGAATAATCAAGTGAAATAGATGAAATGACATTGAAATACAGTATTCCCATTCAAGGCATGACCTGCGCATCCTGTGTTGCGCGGGTTGAACGTGTCCTGCAAAAGCTGCCTGGAGTGCAAACAGTCGCAGTAAATTTGGCGACTGAAAAAGCGCAAATTGAAGGTGATTTTGAGTTGGATGCCGCTATTGCCAGTGTGCGCAAAGCAGGCTATGAGGTACCAACGCAAGTGCTCGATTTGGCGATTTCTGAGATGACTTGCGCTTCGTGTGTCGGACGAGTCGAGAAGGTCCTGCGGCGTCAGGTGGGTGTGCTTTCTGCGACGGTGAATTTGGCAACCGAGCGTGCACGTATAGAAGTGCTGCAAGGTTTTGACGTCAAAGCAAGTCTCGATGCCTGCCAACGCGCGGGATATCCAGCCCGCCTGATCGAAGACCAGGTACCGGATATCGCCACCAAATTTGCACAAGCCGAAGTGCACACTACACCACCTTGGCAGATCTATCTGGGTTTCGCATTAAGTGTTCCTTTAATGGCGCCCATGTTATTGAGCCCTTTTGGAATTGATTGGATGATCTCCGGTTGGTGGCAGTGGGCCTTGGCGACACCAGTTCAAGTTCTGCTTGGTGCGCGCTTTTACCGTGGCGCATTTCGAGCGGTGTTGGCGGGTAGTGGCAATATGGATTTGTTGGTCGCGCTCGGCACTAGTTCGGCATATGGACTGTCGCTGTATTTGCTGTTGACGCAACAAGCACACGTGTCACATGGCATGTTGCATCTGTATTTTGAATCGTCGGCTGTCGTCATCACTTTGGTGTGGTTTGGTAAATGGTTAGAAACCAGAGCGAAGGCGCAAACAGTGTCCGCTTTACGCGCTTTGGAAACACTACGACCAAGTACAGCCTTGGTAAGACGCGGTGGAGTTGATCAAGAGGTGGCGCTGAATCAGATTGAAGTTGGTGATATCTTGGTCTTGCGGCCTGGCGCGCGACTTGCCGTTGATGGGGAAGTAGTGGAAGGAGAAAGTCATTGTGATGAGTCAATGCTAACGGGCGAAAGTTTGCCGGTGGCGAAGTCGAGTGGCGCGCGGGTCTATGCTGGAACGGTGAACGGAGAGGGCTTGATGCTCGTCAAAGCGCAAGGTCTCGGTGCCAATAGTATGCTGGCGCAGATCATACGTATGGTGGAAGAAGCGCAAGCAGTGAAGGCGCCCATTCAAGCCTTGGTCGATAAAATTAGCGCTGTATTCGTGCCGGTGGTTTTGTTGGTTTCCTTGATTACCTTTGCCGTATGGTTATGGCTCACTGGTGATTGGCAAACGGCCATCATGAACGCGGTCGCGGTGCAAGTCATCGCTTGCCCCTGTGCCTTAGGGTTGGCGACACCTGCAGCGATGATGGTTGGCACTGGTGTTGCAGCACGCTTTGGGATCTTGATCAAAGATGCGCAGGCTTTGGAACTCGCGCATCGGATTGATACGGTCTGCTTCGACAAAACGGGGACACTCACACAGGGCAAACCAAGTTTGAAAAAAATCGAACTGTCACCGACATGGTCGGGTGATCAAGCGGAATTTCTGCGTTTGGCCGCTGTGGTTCAACAGCATAGTGATCATCCACTTGCGACCGCGGTGATGCATGCTTTTCAAAGTCTTGTTCAAAATCCTGAGCGCAAAGATGATGGAATGAACGATCAAATGGATGTTCACGATAATGAAAATAACCAAGAACAAAACCAAGAACAAAAAGACACAGCATCTTCAAGTACGCCGACCGAGTTAAGTGCGAATGTGATGGAGGCGAAGGCGATTGCAGGGCGGGGTGCAATGGCCAAAGAATCTATCGTCGAGAATGGTAAGCCAATAGGCGTGCGTCAGATTTATCTGGGCAATGCGGCTCTCATGCATAGCCTTGCAGTGAGCGATACACAAATGACGGCGCTTCAAGCGGTAGTTGAGCGTGCGCAAGAGGCGGGTCATACGGTTTCTTATTTGGCCTGTATTGAGACGACTGAAGGGAATAATGACACCCACGATGATGCCTCCACTGATGCCCATCCTGATTGCCATACTGAGGCGCAGTTATTAGGGGTGTTGGTGTTTGGTGATCTGATCAAAGAGACGGCTGTTGCAGCGAGCCAAGCGCTGCACCATATGGGCTTAAAACTGGTGTTGATTAGTGGTGACAATCGTGGAGCGGCAAATGTGGTCGCGCAAGCTTTGGCGATTGATCAAGTACATGCGCAAGTGATGCCATCGGAAAAATCGCACATTATTCAAGCCCTACAAAAAGAAGGTCGTCAAGTGGCGATGGTGGGCGACGGCATTAACGATGCACCAGCTTTGGCAGCAGCTAATGTGGGTATTGCTATGTCGACTGGCACTGATGTCGCCATGCATGTTGCAGGAATCACTTTGATGCGCGGCGATCCCTATATGGTTGCGGCCGCGATCGACATCTCGAAAGCGACTTATCGTAAGATTCAACAAAATTTGATGTGGGCATTTCTCTATAACGTGGTCGGCATTCCTTTGGCGGCCCTAGGCTATTTGAACCCGATGATTGCGGGAGCCGCGATGGCGATGTCGAGCGTGAGCGTGATTAGTAATGCCTTGCTATTGCGGCGCTGGAAGCCTCGCTCTTGAAATACTTCAGATGTGAGATAAGGCCTGCAACGAAATTTCGTGCAGGCCTTTTTTTTGCGCAAAAGGAGTGTAGTTGAGACGCCTTAGCGTATGCGTCGCGTTGTTTCGCGGACGATGAGTTCCAACGGCGGAATACTGGTCTCGACGGCCTCTCCGTTGATTAAATGGAGTAATGAGTTGGTGGCGATGCGCCCGATGTCATACAGCGGTTGGCGTATGGTGGTGAGTGGAGGCGTCGTGTACGAGGAACCGGGTAAGTCATCGAAGCCGACTAAAGAAATATCGTCGGGCACGCGGATTCCTTTTCGATACAACGAAAGGCGCGCACCGTAGGCGCTCAAATCATTGGCCGCACATACGGCCGTAAATTGCTGCTGCGTTTCGAATAAGTGATTGATGGCACGCATACCGCTACTCTCATGAAAGTCGCCTTCGACGACGATCTTAGGATCATAGGAAATGTCGGCTTCTTGCAAGGCGCGTTTGTATCCCGCGAGACGTTCAATCGCATCGCAATTATTCGCTGGGCCAGTGATGAAAGCGATGCGTCGATGACCGAGCTCGATCAAGTGCCGCACGGCCAACCAACCGCCATATTCATTGTCGAGCTTAAAGCCCAAGGCCCTTTGTGTTTGTATCGAACGACCAGTTGAAACGATGGGGCGGTGCTCGGAAAACTGTAAGACGGATTCATCGGTGATACGACCTGACAGCAAAATAATGCCGTCGACTTTGCGCGCCAATAAGAGGCGAATCCGATCCACTTCTTCCGCCGCATTCCAGTGACCGCTGACAATGACGGAAGCATAGCCAGTGCCTTTCAGCGCTTCATCAATGCCATGCAGGGTTTCATCGAAGAAGGGAGAGGAAATATCTTGCACCACGATGCCAATCGTCATGGAGCGGCCACGTTTGAGACTTTGCGCCATAGGATTGGGTGCGAAATTCATCTTGGCAATCGCATCCATCACGGACTGCCGTTTCTCATCAGAGACTTTGGCCGTGCCATTCAAGATACGCGAAACCGTGCTCGGCGAAACGCCAGCGAGTCGGGCGACATCGATTAAGGTGGTTGGATTGTCGTTGGAATGATGTTCGCTCAAAGGATCACCTAGCGTGTGAAAAGGTTTTCAATTAGACAAGGAGCATAGCATAGTTTGCTGGCCGGACTAAGCAAACTGCATGCCGCATAAGATGTGTTGATGGACGTTAAGCTTCGCCTTGCTTGTGCCAATGAAGCTGAGGCGTACGCTAACGGTCACTGGCGATACGTTACGCATATGAAATCGTTTTCTTCGGTATTGATACTTGCTCGGCCTTTTCACATAGAAACTGAATGTATTGTCGATGATCTGGCAAATCTGCTACTGCCCGTTCGCTCATCGCCGCAATACCGGCGAATTCTTGCTCCGCTAATACCAGTTTGTTGGCATCGATCGCACTGGGATGTAGCTGAGTGGGGTAGTGCATGCCGTACAGGACATATTGCCAGCTGGAGGTCGGGTACATTTCTAGATCACTGTTGAAATCAAGTCGGTGTGGTGGTCTATGCTTCCATAGTGCGAGTTTGTCACGCAAGCTCGAGGGTATGGTGGCGATGTCCGCATTGTCGATCCAGAAACGATGGTCACGACGTTGGCTGATGCAATAGTGCAGTTTGATGAAGTCGACGATGCGCTCGTAGCGTTGCGACATGTGGTGGTTGAAATGTTGGGCACACAAATCGAACTCACCGTTGAAGGGGAATAAATAAGCCAGCAAATAAGTGGCGGCTTCTACCAAACCAATGCCGGACGCTTCCAAGGGTTCAAGGAAGCCACCCGATAGGCCAATCGCCACGCAATTCTTGATCCATGGGCGCGGTCGATAACCGAGTTGTAATTCCAAGAGGCGCGGCTTGAACTCCACTGCCTCGTCTTGTAGATAGTCACGTAGCACTCGCTCGGCGCACGCTTGATCAGTGTGGCGGCTTGAGTAAACATAGCCCACGCCACGTCGATCTTGTAAGCCAATATCCCAGATCCATCCGGCCTCTTGTGCGGTAGAGATGGTGTAAGACGCGATCGGAGTTTGAGCGTGAGGATAGGGGACTTGAATCGCCAGTGCACGATCAACAAAAAGGGTATCGCTCACACTGTGAAATTCGGATTGCAAGGCTTGACCGATCAGACGTGCGCGAAAGCCTGTGCAGTCGATATACAGATCCGCTTTCAACGCGCCCTGTTCGTGCGTATGCACAGCATCAATCGCACCTTCTCGATCGAGTTCAACGCGGTGCACATTGCCAAGCAGATGTTGTACGCCCAAGTTCTTCGCGTGTTTGGCCAGTAGCTTGGCGAATAATGCCGCATCAAAGTGATAGGCGTAATTCATGGGGCCGAGGAAGTCGCCATCGCTACTACGCTTAGGAGCACGATACGCATCAGCAATGCGTTTTTGCATGCTGACAGCTTGTGCAAACGGCATTCCTTTTGGAGCGATACCTTGTAACCAATAGGGAAGGAGTTCGGGCGTGCCTTGACGTTGACTTGGTTGATTGAACGGATGGAAGTAGTGCCTTGCGCTATCCTGCTGCGACTTTGAATGATGAGGTTCGTGCAGCCAGTGGTCGAAGCGTATGCCTTGCTTAAAAGTCGCTTGGCACTCACGCACAAATTGCGCCTCATCGATGCCAATCGCAGCGAGAGTACCTCGGATCGATGGGAAGCTTCCTTCGCCGACGCCGATGATGCCAATCTCAGGTGATTCCACCAAGCGAATCTGGATGCCATGGCTGTGCTTACTACCCAACTGCTTCGCAAGAAAGGCTGCGCATAACCAACCAGCGGTACCGCCACCAACAATCAAAATGTTTTTTACTGCGCTCATGTTTGCTTCCATCCTCAAGGTGATAGTGTGTTTGGCGATGGCTCTAGGTGGGGCTTTTTCCGTGCCTTTTGTCGCGAGAGTTAAACCGCATTTTCCGCAATTTTGTGTGTTGCGCACCACACGCAACATCGCTTCCAACTCCTTTTCGTGCCGACAGAAATTCATTCTTAAAGGCGATTCTTAGAGTACTTGCAGCGACGCGGTCATTTTCTAAAAATTGCATACCACTTTGCGTTGGAACTAAAAAACTTTTACAAAATTGGTTGACATCGCGAAAAACTGAAATGTATCATGAAAACGTTTTCATGTGACGTGAAAACGTTTTCAAATGAATTTATCGTGGTTTTAGGTGGCTTTCCACATGGAAAATGCGGCAAAACGCCATTTCACGAGAGTTTGAAGCCCTGCAGCATCAAGTAGCACTAAGTAGCACCAAGTCCAAAGCCGAGCGATCCAAGGCGAGTTTGGTGATGCATTGATGAAGATGTATGGCGCACAAAGAAAACGTTGAGCTCCGGGAAGCGAACCACAAGTGGAAAAAGAAGCTGTCAAAAAAGAGTCGACTAAAAAGGGCCGGCCACAAAGTGCTAACCCATAGTGCAGAGTGAACGGCAAGCTTGAACGATGAGGGGGCATGGAATTGAAAGACGCCGCCATCAATCGCTCAAGTCATAAGAGTAGCGGAGTGTGAGCGTTCTCATGGGTAGCGTGAACGAAGCCTGCCGTAAGACAAGATGAAAAATTTATCCAACTGGAGACAAAATGAAAAACCTGGCAACAAAAGTAGGTCCACAAACGAGTCCACAAATAAGCCGGCGCGCAAGCACCCCCATTCAACTTGCCGTCATGGTCTTGGTGGCAGGCCTCGGTAGTGCCCAAGCGCAAAACGCTAGCACCACACCCAGCAGCGATACTGCTAAAACTTCAGCGACCAGCTCGAACTCAGATGCAAAATCCACCACCATTCAAGAGGTGTTGGTGACAGGTACCAAGCGTACAACTTCGCTACAAAAAACACCGGTCGCGATTACCGCGATCAATTCAGCAGCTTTGGAAGATGCCCATGTTCAAACTTTGCTCGATGTCGTTAGTTTAGTCCCGAGCTTTCAAGCAACTGGCCAGGGTGACCACGGTGTGATTACCATGACTTTGCGTGGTGTGGGTAACGATAGCGCGAAAACAGAATATGCCGATCCTGAAGTCGCTTCGTTTGTTGACGGCATTTATTCACCGCGCCCAGAAGGTGCGACCGCTTTGTTATTCGACCTCGATGCGATTGAAGTTTTGCGTGGTCCACAAGGTACTCTGTGGGGACGTAATTCCACCGTCGGCGCCGTTAATATGCAAACCGCAAAACCGGTGTTAGGCAAACAAAGTGGTAGCGTAGAAGCGGGTCTCGGTAGCTACAATCGCTTAGGCGGCCGCGCTGCTTTTAATCTCCCGATTAGCGATACTGCGGCAATGCGGGTCGCTTTTGTGCATGAACAACATGATGGTTATGTCGATTATCAGACCTTGCCTGTGATTCCATTGGCGAGTCAAAAAGCGGCTTTCGTCGCTGGCGGCGGTAAGATTGCCGACTTCCAGCCGATTAACCCCAACTTGTTCGTTAATGGTGGCCCTAAATATAACGCGCAAGATCAAACAGCAGTGCGTTTGAGTTTGCTATGGCAGATCACTCCAGACTTGAAGTGGAATGTCGCTTACGAAAAATTTGCTGATCGCGGTACGCCAAGCATGAACCTGATGCAGAGCCCTCGTGCGGGACAAAAGTTGTGGTCTGCATTGATTGACACCGCGCCATTCGTGCAGCGTGATACTGATTCTTTGCGCAGCCGCCTCGACTACAAAGTCAGTAATGATGTGAGTTTGTCGTACATTGCAGGGGTTTCTAAATTCAGCGGTTCTTCGAACTTCGATCAAGATGGTGGTGTCGCCATTCCAACCAGTTTTGCCACTGGCGCTGGCTATCAAGCCAATAACACCGTCTCCTCGAATTACTTTAACTACAGCCATGAGCTTGAGCTGCAGTCAGTCGGCAAGCGTGAGGTCGATTGGCAACTTGGTTTGTACTATGCGGCAGAGCGCAATGATATCCGTTTCGATATTCCGATCTTCAATGGCACTCAACAAGGAACAGTTGGCTGGCAGGGTTCTTTCATCCAACCGAAAGAGACGGTTGCATCGAGTGCGGCCTTTGGACAAGCCACATGGAATGTTGATGATGCATTGCATTTGACAGGTGGCTTGCGTTACACCTCCGACAAACGTACCAATGTGGGCGGCAATGGGTATACCTGGAATTACGATGCGACAGTGCCGCAAGTGCCTTTGAATCCGAATATCGATCCACGCATTCCTGGACAAGGTTATAGCCCAGGTAAGCCATCCAACGACGGTGAATTTACCGGAAGTAAAGTGACTGGCTTATTGCGTTTAGGTTATGACATCGACAAAAACAATATGCTCTACACCAGCGTTGCGACAGGATATAAATCCGGCGGTTTGCAGGACGGTGGCAAGACTTATGGCGCAGAGACCCTGACGAACTATGAGCTCGGCACCAAGAGCACCTTCTTGGACGGTAGCCTGCGCATTAACAATGCGATTTACTACACCAATTTCAAGGACTTCCAGTTTAGTGCGCCAGTCACGAATCCAGATGGTACACGTGGCTTGGCAACCAGCAATGCTGAAGGTGCCAAGATCAAAGGTTTTGAATCTGAGATCGCTGCACGTTTGAGCCCGGATGACCGCCTCAATATCACTTTGGCTTTCACGAGTGCGGTATTGGGCAAGTTGATCGGTGGTACCAACGATTACGCTTTGCCAAAATGTACCGTGCCGGGTATCAGTACCTGCTTGGATGTGACCGGAAATACAATGCCACACGCACCGAAATTTGCGACTCAAATTCAATACCAACACATCTTCCATTTGCCAGAAGGCGGCACTTTGGTACCCCGTGTGAGCTTCCATTACGAGACTGAAAGTTGGTTGAGTGTCTTCAATCTCGGCGAAGGCGATAAGCAGAAAGCCTACACCCGCGCTGATCTGGGTTTGCGTTATGAATCGAGCAAAGGCTGGTGGAGTGATTTCTTTGTGCGTAATGTCGGTAACAACAATATCAAAACAAGCGCCGGGAATGCTGGTGGTGCTTGGGTGGCGCAATATCTGCCACCGCGTACTGTCGGCGTCAATATTGGCTACAACTTCTAAACCAGAAAGGCGAGAGTCACCTGTTCAACCATGAAGCTTGATGGTGACGGGTGGGCTACTCGATGTTTTGGTGGGGCGGGGCTTCCTTCTTGGAGGGAGTCCACCCAACTTTCTTAGCTTTATCTCTTACCTGTTTTTTACTTGTCTCTAACCTATCTTTTACCAATAGCGATCGTATTGAACGATGGCTTGGATACTATGAATTCGTTTACCAAATTTCCGGCAGGTTTTGTGTGGGGCGTCGCCACCAGCGCGTTTCAAATTGAGGGAGCTTATCAAGAAGATGGAAAAGGTCCATCGATTTGGGATCGCTTCTGCGAGAATCCTGCGAATATCAAAGATCAGAGCGATGGTTCAGTCGCTTGTGATCACTACCATCGGTATCAAGATGATGTGGACTTGATTGCCTCGCTTGGGCTCGACGCTTACCGCTTTTCGATGGCATGGTCGCGTGTGCAACCACAAGGAAAGGGCGCGTGGAACGAAAAGGGCTTTGATTTCTATGCGCGTTTGATCGATGCCTTATTGGCGAAGAATATCGCTCCCCATCTTACGCTGTATCATTGGGACCTGCCGCAGGGATTGCAGGATGATGGCGGTTGGCTAGCGCGCGATACGACGGCGCGATTTGCCGATTATGCAGCCCAAGTCGCCCATCGTTTTGGTGATCGTCTAGCCAGCATCGCAACGCATAATGAACCTTGGTGTACCGCTAACCTTGGTTACGGTAATGCTCAATTTGCGCCAGGCGTGGCGGATGCAAAACAGGCGATTCAAGTATCGCATCATTTGTTGTTGTCGCACGGCCTCGCGATGCAAGCAATGCGCGCCGAGAAATGTGCCGCACCCTTGGGTATCGTATTAAATCAGTGGACTGCCGATCCTGCCACCGATTCTGCCGAAGATAAAGCCATGGCCGAACGTGAATACGCCTGTTCTGTGCAATGGTTTATGGATCCTATTTTTAAAGGTCGCTACCCCGAGTTGGCCCTACGTACCCACGGTGATAAGGCACCGTATGTGCATGCGGATGATTTTCGACAAATCCAACAACCTCTCGATTTCTTGGGAGTGAACTATTATTTCCGAGCTTTCTGCAGTGCCGAACAACCACCACGACAGCCGCCCACGGAGAATCGGCGTACCGACATGGGATGGGAGATCTATCCACAGGGCTTGACTGAGCTGCTGCTGAAATTGCATGACGAATACAAGCTCCCGCCGATCTTTATCACCGAGAATGGCATGGCCAATTCAGATCAAGTGGTGCACGGTGTGATCCCTGATGTTGCCCGTATCGATTATGTACGCCACCATCTGGCAGCTTTGTTTCAAGCCATGGCCAAAGGGGTTGATGTTCGCGGCTATTTCTTATGGAGCTTGCTTGATAACTTTGAGTGGAATTCGGGCTACTCGAAACGTTTTGGTATTGTCCACGTTGATTACGCCACACAACAGCGAACGCTGAAAGACAGCGCGTATTGGTATCGCGGTTTTGTCGCGGAACAAAAAACTCGGTGATACTTTCAGGTGAACTTTTAAACATAAAAGCTCAAAACCTGAAACAGAATTCAGGTATGCTCGCACAACAACATTGCTTCACGCGATCAAAAAATAGACGGAGACACGAACATGCAGGCACAGTTGGATGGTGCAGTGAATGCACAAGGAAAAGAGAGTGGAGCGGTACATCCATTAATGTGGGTGCCAACCGCCTATTTCACGATGGCGCTTGGTTTCATGATGTTGACCAATGTGACTTCCACCATGTTCAAGAATCTCGGCATGAGTAATGGCGAAGCAGCTGGATATTCGAGTATGTTTATTTTGGCTTACACCATCAAACCGTTCTATGCCCCGTTCGTCGAGATGTATCGTACGAAGAAATTCTTTGTCTTATCTGCGCAGGTGTTGATTGCCTTAGGATTTGTCGGTGTCGGGCTGGCGATGTCACTGCCGAACTATATGGTGGTCTTGCTGCCTTTGTTGTGGGTCTTATCTTTTGTTGGCGCCACCCAAGACATCGCCAGTGATGGTGTCTATGTCACGTCCTTAGATAGTCGCTCGCAGTCTTTATTTTGCGGTATTCAGAGTTTGAGCTGGAACGTGGGGCCGATTGTCGCTGCTGGCGGTATGGTGTGGTTGAGTGGCTACTTGTACACCGAAGTGTTTCATCAAACACCTGGTACATTTGGACCGGAATGGATTGCTGCTTGGCGCATTATCTTCTTCTTGGTTGCGGCAGTGACTCTCCTGATGGCGGTTTGGCATTGGCGTGTGATGCCGGACGGTGAACGCGCCAGTAATACCCCCAGCTCGGTTGCTGCAACTGCCGCCATCATCAAAGATTCCTTCATTACTTTTTTTCAAAAACGCGATGTCTGGCGCATGATTGCCTTCGCGTTTTTGTTCCGTTTGAGTATCGGCTTTCTCGAAAAAATCGGACCTTTCTTTATGCTAGATCCCGCCAGTAAAGGTGGCTTGGGTTTGAGCAATGAGATGCTGGGCTTGGTGTACGGAACCTATGGTTTGGCTGCAGTGTTGCTCGGATCTTTATTGGGGGGATGGTTTGTCGCGCGGCGCGGCTTGAAGATGAGTTTGTTCACGCTCTGCTGTGCCGTCAATATTCCTAATGTAACTTTCCTTGTGATGAGTTGGTACTTACCCGACAATTTGATCTTGATCAGCGCCGGCGTCATCATCGAAAAATTCTTTTTTGGTTTTGGCTCTGTGGGTTACATGATCTATCTGATGCAAGAGCTAGCGCCCGGTAAATATACGACGACGCACTATGCTTTTGGAACGGGTCTGATGGGATTGTGCGGTATGTTGACAGGCATGGTCAGTGGCTACCTGCAAGAATCGATGGGCTATATTCACTATTTTATTTTCGTGATGGTGGCAACCATTCCTTCGTTCTTAGCCTGTTGGTTTGCGCCTTTTCATCATACTGATGCAGCACAGGACAACACGAGCTCATCTGTGGCGACTCCGATGACGCATTGAGTCTTCTCGCGATGTGAAGTATGTGGCGTGTCGTCATGAAACCTTGGTGTGACGGCAGGCTTCTTCACTTGATTCTGCATTACACTGCTATTTTGTTGCATTTGTTCATTGTAATGATCAAGGTCGGTGGAGAAGAGAAATGTCTTTGCGTTGGATTATCATTGTGCTGTTTGTGATTGGAGCTGGCCATCAGTTGTACCAACGCAGTTCAAAGCCGATCAAGCAGGCGGATGGTGTGTTGGTCGCCGCTGAGCCTAAACAAGTCAATCTGGATCGAGGCCCAGTGTGGAAGCAAGATGCGTACACCTTGCAGGCGATGGCCGAGTTCGACATCGAGGCGCGAGTGCTCTCGAAAGAGTTGTATAGCTTTGGTCGAGAGGCGGATCTTTCCCCGGTTGACCTAGCACTGGGTTGGGGCGCGATGTCAGACAGCGCCGTGCTGAAGCAACTCGATATTTCGCAATCGAATCGATTCTATTACTATCGCTGGCAAGATCAGCCACCACGGCCCCCTGAGGAAATTGCCAGTCATAGCGCCAATATGCATTTGATTCCGGCGAGCGAGAGCATTGCGAAGCAACTTAAAAAAGTAAGACCCGGTGAGGTGGTGCATCTGCGCGGCTACCTTGTTAACATCACTACACCAGACGGCTGGCATTGGAATACCTCAATGACCCGCGCCGATACTGGGGCTGGTGCTTGCGAAGTGTTTCGTGTTGAAAGTGTTGAAGTGCGGTAGCGCTGTCATTCCCTTGTTTTTTTGATCTGGTTTTGTTGTATTTTTCGATTTGTTTGAAAGAAGCTTGGCTTGCGAACCTGTATTGGCGATGTTTGTCTTTACTCTTTCTTTGGCTTGTCTAAGATGAAGCTTTAGTGAAGCGCAGTTGACTTGTTTAACGGAAGCGGAGGGTAAGCATGGATAGGCGTGATTTCATCAAATCGACAATTGCGGGGCTGACAGTAACACTGTCGTCTGGTGCGGTTTCTGCGAGTGCACCAAAAGTTGATCAAAAAAAAGCAGATCAAAAGAAAGCAGAGGTCTTTCAACTACATGGGACTGACGTGTATGGAAAGCCGCTCGATTTGAAAGACTTTGCTGGACGAACTGTACTGGTGAGTTTCTTTACTTTTGACTGCAGTGCTTGCTCGCACGATTTGCAATTGATGCGCGATTTTTATCTGCGCAACGTGAAGAAGAACTTCGTCTTACTTGGTGTGAACGTTGATCAAAACAAAAAAGCGCTCGATGATTACAATGAAGCGGCGACTTTCGCCTACCCTAAAGATCAGCGTTTTCCAACTGTCTGGCGTTTTGCGCCGGGTCATACGGATAGTTTTGGCAAGTTGAATGCCACACCTAGCCATTTCGTTTTAAATTCGAAGCATCAGCTGATGTTTCGACGAGACGGCGCATTTCAACCCGACGATTGGGATAATTTGTATTTATCTTTGCCTAGCTGAAGTTAATGACCTCACAGAGATGAGGGCGCCTTAAGCCCCAGCCCACATCTCATTGAAGTTCTTGAAAGCCCATTTATTCGCATCTTCATGGGCGACGATTTTTTCGCCTTTGACATCGATGGTCGGTTTCGAAAGGTCAAGAATTTCCGTTGGAATATAAGACTTCGATTTGGTCGAATAAAATACTTTGACCTTTGGTGCAACCAGTGACTTGGTTTGCTCCATTACGACTGCTAGGCGACCAGAGGCCAACCGCACCAATGAACCTACAGGATAAATCCCTACACTACTGACGAACGCTTGGAACACCGCTTTGTCGTATTGTTGTTCACACCATTCTCCCATACGTTTGATTGAATCGGCAGGTTCCCATCCTGCTTTGTAGGGACGGTTCGATGTAATCGCGTCATACACATCACACACGGCGCCCATCTTGGCAAAAATACTGATTTGATCGCCTTTAAGCCCGTGTGGATAGCCACTGCCATCGATGCGTTCATGATGATGCAAAATGACGTCTAAGGGCACTGGGTCAGTAAAACCACTTTCTTGCAGAATTCGATGGCCCTCTTCGGGATGTTTTTTCATCACGTCAAATTCTTCGACCGTGAGTTTTCCGGGTTTGAGCAAAATATCCGTCGGCATATTTGCCTTTCCCAAGTCATGCAGCAAGCCTGCTAAACCGGCTTCATGCGTTTGATCTTCATCGAGATTGAGATGGTGCGACAAAGCGACCATCAGAGCGCAAACGGCGACTGAGTGCATATAAGTGTAATCGTCTGCGTTTTTGATGCGGGCGAGATTGATAATCGCATTGGGGTTGCGCATCACCGAATAAGAAATTTCTTGTACGATTTCTCCCGCATGATCGGCCGCGATAGCTCTGCCCATACGCGCTTCCTCAAACATCGATTTGACGGATTTTTTCGCTTGAGCGCAAATTTTTGCTGCCCTTTGCATTTCGTCTGAGGTTTGAGTTGCTTTGGGTTTTTCAATGATCTTGTTGATGACTTCGACGGGCTTGGTTGACGCCGCTGGAAGCTCTGCCCCACCGTCGTCTATCATCGGTTTGGTAGGTGGGTGGACATCAATGCCTTTGTCTATGTTAATCCAGACTTCGGTGATGCCGCTGTCGATGATTTTCTGGATATCGCGTGTGTCATTGATGATAAATTTGGTGCGCCAAAAAGGATGGTCCATCCATGACCCACAGAGGGATTGTAAAAACATCCCTGTTTTGAGCTCATCGACGGAAATCTTTTTGAGCATAGGTACTCTCCGACTTTTGTATATCGCTCTTCACAATCGCAGTTTTTGATCGATCAAGCAAGTTAAACTTTGTGTCATCGGCTGCTAGCTACTAGCAGGCAATATCGCAAAGCTTGAAGGTGAGACTTTGACTTATTGTAAATCATTCATTTTGTCACTTTGGAGATGTACCTGTTCTAGTTGCAAAAAGCTTGTGATGTCAGTGTTTAGGCGCTGCAGCATGGCTTCTGAACCACTGCCACTGCCCGTTGCACATACACATTGGTCACGGCCATTGCGCTTCGCGGTGTAGAGACAGGCATCCGCCACTAAGATCACTTGTTCGTGGGTCAAAGCGAGTTCTTGTTGTGCGAAGAACGGATAGCAAGCCACCCCAATCGAGACGGTGGCTTTCAACTGTTTTTGTTCTGAAACTTCGAAGCTTGCTGCCCCCACCGCTTGCCGCAAGCGGCTGGCGAAGGCAAGTGCTTCGTGTTCATCGTTGACTCGCGCACAAAGCAAGAACTCTTCCCCACCCCAACGAATGGCCAGATCATCCGCGCGGCAATGCTCGCGCAGAATGCCAGCGATCCCGGTCAGAATGGCATC
This sequence comes from Undibacterium cyanobacteriorum, assembly GCF_031326225.1. Lineage (GTDB taxonomy): Bacteria > Pseudomonadota > Gammaproteobacteria > Burkholderiales > Burkholderiaceae_D > Undibacterium > Undibacterium cyanobacteriorum. Next base: position 836,143 of record NZ_CP133720.1, read on the forward strand.
ACCGCTGGCATGACCATGGGTGTCATTGATCGTTTTGAAATGGTCAACGTCAATTAAAATAAACGCATAGCGATTACCGCGGGCAGCACGTCTATCCTCGTTCGGTGAGGGCTTGGTTAAATTGCTCAAGGCTTGTGTGAGATGCCGACGATTGCCAAGTCCAGTGAGTGGATCAAGTAAACTAATTTTCTCGATTTCAGCGTAGGCATGTTCCAATTGCTTTGTTCGAGCAAGGACTAGCTCTTCGAGTAACTGTTTTTGTGCGTTGATACGAGCAACCCGCCATTCACTGAACATGCGAATCACAAACAGACCGAATAAAAAATAAAGCAAGTAGGCGAAATAACTTCGATACCAAGGGGCTTTGACAGTGAATGGGTAGGCGGCTTCATCACTCACAACGCCGTAGATATTTTTCGCGCGAACACGAAAACGATATTCGCCCTCGGCTAGATTGCTGTAATCCTGATAATTTTCACTGTTCCAATTTGACCAACCAGAGTCGTTCCCCTCAAGGAAGACTTGATACAGATTTCCCTGTTGACCATCATAGCTATTCGCTGTGTAGTCAAAGCGTAAGCGATTCTGGCTGTATTCCAACACGGTTTTTGGGTGATCGCCACTGCCACCAAAAATAACACTATCGGGCCCATTGATGGCTCTGATCATGGTCTTGAATCTTGCGTCATATTCCTTCTTGACAGATTGATCAAAGCGAAATAATCCTTTGGTTCCGCCAAACCACATGACACCATCTTCGTCGTCAAAAATTCGTTGCATCCCTTCGGCACGCTCACCATTTAGGCTTCCGAGTGCCTTGGTATGAATCGGTTCATACTTGCCGTCTTTTACCTGAAGTGCTCTAAGCTCTTCAAAACCCGTTTCTGTATTTTGTGAGAAAAACCAGAGTTGATTACGTTGGTCTTGATAAATGCTGTACACGGGACTGGGCGTAGCGAATATGCTCTTGAAGCGCGGATCAGGTTCAAAACGATTGCTCGAAGCATTGAATAGATAAATGCCTCCATTGGTCCCAAAACGCACTTCTTTGTCGATCAAGTAGGCCCAGTTTTTGTTTTGTGAGGGTAGACCATCGTTCGCGCCATATCGCGCCGTTTCGATGTGCTCACCATCCTCGGTTTGCTTAATGCGTAAACGAACCACGCCGGTGCTATTGCTGCCAACCCAAATATCTCCTGCTTGATCTTGCACCATAGTGCGTACTTCGTCTTTGATATTCGGTAGCGTGCCACCCACAGTCCACTTGCCATTAACGAATTGCAGGCGGAGGATGCCACTACGGATGCCGACCCATATTTGGTTCGGATATTCTTTGGGAAAAAGGAAGCACAATGCAGTTTCGGTATAGGGAATTTTTTCTAATTGTTTATCTTTCAAAAGATAAACGCCTTGATAGTTAGCGATGATCAAACTTTCCTGAATACTTGCTAAGCCCCAAGTCGGACCGTTGATCCCTTCGACTCGCTCGAAGTGTGCGTCGGCACCAGGACGTAATTTGTACACACCCTGCGTCGTAGCGGAGAAAAGTTCTCCACGATGACGATGTACTTGCAGACTGGATCCTACTAAGCCTGTGTTTTCATGGAAGCGACTAAAGGGGTCGGTAACCTCGATTCTCACGATGCCTCGGTCAAGGGTTAGCCACAAGCCGTTGTCACGATCTAGGCGTAAACCATAAACCGCCTGATCCGGCAGACCATTGGCTCGATCGATATGCGCCAAGAGTTTTCCATTTCGATCCAGGTGAAACAGGCCGCTCTGCACCGTGCCAAAATAAAACGTGCCATCGGGCATCATGGCAGAGCAGTATAAGAGACTGGATTTGAGTTCGAGATCGATGTCGGTCTTCCACGCACGAAATTGCCCGTCTTCTAGGATGAAAAAACCCTGCTGTTGTGTGCCAATCAAAATACGTTCGTTTGAATTTCTCTTGCCAGCACTGAGTGCTGCTGGCTCGTTAAAATCTTGCATCACGTAGATACGTTCATTGGCAAAACGTTCTCCGCCCGGCACCAGTTCGAACTGTTTCCCTTTGAGTTCGAGCAAGCCACGGCCTGCGTCGCGAACAAAGACCCGATCATTGACGATATAGGGCCATTGAAAAGTCTGGCTAGGTAACCACTGCACAACTTCGTTTTCCTTGACGCGCAGAATGCGTCGGAAGCTCGCGAAAATAACGCCGTCGTCAGTCGCATAGGTACGCCATACATCGGAGAATTGGCTTTGTTCTTGGCTGAGTTTCGGCATCAATGAGACGTATTGCATGCTGCCATTTTGATCGGCTTTTAGATAACCGATTTCGCCAACCGCACCGACATAAATACGGCCGTTCTTATCCATCGATAGAGAGCGCACAGTGGTTTGGTTGCTGACTTTGATTAAGCGCCAGCGTTCACCATCAAATTCGAGCACGCCATCATTGTTGCCGACATAGATGAGACCGCGTTGATCTTGCAAAACGGCCCAGTTCTGCCCTTGTGCTCGGTATTCTTGGGGCAGGAATACGCGCATGAGTGGCGTACCTAATTCGAATCGATGAGTCGAAACACTTGCTTTCCCAATGAGTTCGGTGGAATGACCTGCCCAAGTCGGCTGTGTCACCATCAGGCACAATATGCAGGCCATGAAGCAAATTGACTGCGCGAGTTTGTCGCAGAATTTACCGAGTTGGACTACAGGAAAAGAGGGGATCATTTTCATGTGCAAAAGTGATTGATCAAGGCGATGGCATCAAACTGGACCGACATTTATGGATAATAGTGCGTGAAACTCCTAATCACTCCCTGACTTTTTTACTGAAGGTGGCGCTTGCCTATCTGCAGATGATGTCAATGAAAGATTTTTTTGTGCTCGCCACATTCGTTGCCATCAGCGTCTGATCATCATAATGCTGCCATGAGGAAATTTTATACGCTTTTGTTGAGAGCTGATGTATTTGTGGTTTTCTTGAATACCAATAAACGGTTGTTGGCAGGCATGTCATGATCTGCCACTAATTCAAAACCACAATGCGCGCCTAAGTCTTTGATTTTCTCGAAGTCGCGCAGGCCCATGTGGGGGGCTTGGTTCTGTAAGCTGTGATCAAAAGCTTCATTGCTGGGACTTGTGTATTGGCCAAGATAATTGAATGGGCCGTAAATTACGAGTAGTCCATCGGTGTTAATGTGACGACTTAGTCCATTGAACATACATATCACCTCATCCCAAGCCATGATGTGGCAGGTATTGGCGGTGAATGCAGCATCGAAAAGTCGTTCGGGCCAAGCTGATTTAACGTCAAGGCTGTAAGGGCTGTGAATTCGCGGAAGCTCGGTTTCTTCAATCCATGCCTGAATGCTCGAATGGTTTTCGTCGCGATCGCTGGTGTACCAATGTATGTGCGGCAGATGCTGGGCAAAAAACACGGCGTGTTGACCTGTCCCGCTGCCAATTTCGAGAACTTCTTGTACCGTATCAAAATAGTGTTTCAGTTTTTCTAAGATCGGCGCTCGGTTACGCTCGCAAGCGGGGGAATATTTTTTTTCGTTCATGTTGGAAGGCGGAGAGTCTGGCTGAGCTATTGGTAAAAAAATATGAAGTAAGGTTGTTGAGTGCATCGATAAATTCAGGTCTATTCATTATGACATTCAAACCCACTCAACTGTTGTATCTCGGTTGCCGCAAATTGACGCGCATTTTTCTTACTGTCATGATGGATCGATCGATGTAGTGCTGAGTGTCTCTGAGACGGTGGCGCGCACTACAGATCAGTTAAGTCTATGTATGTTGTGTTGGTTAACCATCGGAGGTTCTACAATGCAGTACTCGTCACTCAAAAAAACTGTCCTTTCGATTGCCATTTCCTCGCTGTTCATCAGCGCAGCGGTACAGGCCCAAACTTCCAACCAAGCGTCAAAACCAGCGGCCGATGAGAAAGCGACCGCTGTCATTGTGACGGGTACTCGGGTCGCCAATCGTTCAGTGACCGATACATCTGCACCGGTCGATGTCATTTCTGCAGAGTCTTTGCAAAATTCTGGCGTGACAGAGATCAACCAGGCACTCTCGATCGCCTTACCATCTTTGAATTTCCCCCGTCCCGGTTTAACCGATGGTACCGACACAATTCGCCCCGCGACGCTGCGTGGTTTGGGGCCAGATCAAACCTTGGTGCTGGTGAATTCGAAGCGCCGCCACGCATCTTCACTCGTCAATGTGAATGGCACGGTCGGACGCGGTACCGCTGCAGTGGATTTGAATACGATTCCTACTTCGATCGTCAAGAATATCGAGGTGCTCCGTGATGGCGCCTCGGCGCAATATGGATCAGACGCGATTTCAGGTGTGATCAATTTGCGTCTGCGGCAAGATCGCGATGGTGGTGAAGCGACGCTCAGTTATGGGGAGCGGATTACTTCGTATGATTTCATCCCAGGCACGCCACCGACTGGAGCGACATGGTCAGCGCCAGGCACCAGTCGCAGCCGACATGACGGTAACACGACCACCGCCAGTATCTGGAAAGGCTTCTCGTTTGGCGAAAGCGGATATGTCACGGTAGCAGCGGAACTAAAAGACCAAAAACACACCGAACGTGGTGGTTGGGATTTTCGGCAGCAGTATCCCTTGGTGAGCGGCGCGTTTGATCCCCGTGAAAAAGATTTCAATCGTTTCGACGCTTGGTATGGTGAGCCCGATTTGAAACAAGACACCGTGTTCGTGAACGCAGGTGAAACCTTGAGTGGTGGAACCAAAATTTATGCGTGGGCTAGTTATCAAAAACGGGATGCGGTATCGGCGGGTAATTTCCGCCGCGCCCTCCAAGACCAAAATATCATTTCCATTTATCCGAACGGATTCTTGCCACAAATTGCGCCGCGTGTGGACGACTATAGTGCAACCTTCGGTACCTCTTGGTTAGCAGGTGATTGGGATATGGATGCCTCTTTGGGTTACGGCAAAAACAAAATGCAATTTGCCGTGCAAAACAGCCTGAATCGCTCGATTGGGCCGACCAGTAAAACGGCGTTCGATGCCGGTGGTTTTGCCTATGATCAATTAGTATTTAATTTGACAGCAGTGAACTCGTTCAAAGTCGGTATGGCATCGCCATTGAGTTTTGCCACGGGCTTCGAAATGCGTCGCGAAGGCTATACTTTGACCGCTGGTGAGCCAGATTCCTATCGGTTTGGTGGTGAGAAATTAGCCAATGGTTCGCCGACCGCGCCGGGCGCACAAGTCTTCCCAGGATTTACGCCTGCTAATGCCTCGGACAATAGTCGCTCCGCCGCCGGTGTATTCGTTGACGTGGAAACCAATTTCACGAAAGAGTGGATGGCTTCTGCCGCGGCACGTGCTGAACATTATTCTGACTTCGGTAGTAACGTGACTGGGAAGCTGACTAGCCGCTACAATTTCAGCAAAGAGTTTGCTCTGCGTGGCACGGTTCAAAATGGCTTCCGCGCGCCGTCACCACAACAGCAATTTTTCACTTCGACGGCGACCAATTTCATTAATGGCGTGCCATTTGAGATTACCACGTTCACACCAGGTTCAGCCGCCGCGATTGCACTTGGTGCCAAACCATTGGAACCAGAAAAATCAGTCAATGCTTCATTTGGTGCGGTCTTCAATTTCGGTAAATTTGGCTTAACCGTTGATGCCTACCATATCGATATTACCAATCGCATTGTTTTGTCTGAGAACCTGACTGCTACCAACGTACGGAACTATCTGACTGCGCAAGGCTTTGTTGGAATCGGTGGTGGACGATTCTTTATTAATGGTGTCGACACGTCTACTAAGGGTTTAGATATTGTCGCCAATTATCTTGTTGTTGATCCGAGCGCCGGACGCTTTGATTTCACTTTGGCCGGTAACTTTACCAAAACGCGTGTCACCAAAGTTCCACAGACAGCGCAGCTGGCGGCCTTGTCACCCGCACCCGTACTGTTTGATCGGATCAATGTCTTAGCGTTCGAGAAGGGGCAACCTCGCAACAAGATCAATGCAAGTGTTGACTGGAAGCTCAACGAATTCGGAGCAACATTAAGAGCGACGCGTTATGGCGAGGTGATCGACCCAGGTACCACGCCCGCGCTCGACCAAGTGCTCTCGCCCAAGACTTTAGTCGATATGGAGTTCCGATATAGTGTCAATAAACAATGGAAAGTCGCGGTGGGCGCCGACAACGTTTTTGATGTGTATTCTGATCCACGTCCACCTGCTTTGAACACGAACGGTGCGGCAAGTTTCTCCAATTACTCGCCATTTGGACGTTCAGGACGTTTTGTGTATGGACGTGTGACTTATACCTTCTAATCTCGCGAATTTATCGACCTAAAGGGATAGCGCAGCTATCCCTTTTTTATTTCAGAGTCCAATAGATGCATCTACTTACAAATCAATGCTGATGTTTTTCTGGTTTTCGCATAAAATCGCAAAGCTGTTTTTTTTGCATGCAAATGAGTTTATTTCAAACTACGGGAAACAAAGATGATGAAAAAGATTTCGAGCCTTGCCTTACTGTTGGTGTGCGTTGCATTAGCGGCCTGCCATAAGAAAAATCCAGAGTCTGCCAGTGCGAGTGTTGTAGCGAGTGAGGCCGCGAGTGCTGTAGTGGCAGCAACGCCAGCATCCACCACGCCTGAGGTTTTGACCGAAGAACAGGAAGAGCGCAAGCGTAAACAAGAACTGCTTGATTACAGCATGATGGAAGATCAGAATCTGAACGATGCCAAAGGTCAATGGGCAGCTTCGGCGAGTGCGAGCACTTATTACGGCGAAGGAAGTAAGTCAACTTCCAATGCACCGATGAATGCAACTGGCGCTCCGAATGGTGAAACATGGAGCAACTCCCAGCAGGATATGGGTTTCGACTGGCTCGAAGTTGGCTACGCAAAACCTACCAATGCGACTGAGGTTCGGGTAGTGTTCACTGGTAGTCATGGCGTTGAGTCTGTGACGAAAATGGAATTGCAAGATACTGATGGTAAATGGAACACGGTGTGGTCTGGTGTAAGTGATCAGAAGTATGAGCGTCGTGGTCCACGCAGCTGGTTCGTTCGTAAATTTGATAAGACTGCGTATAAAGTCAAAGCCGTGAAATTGACTTTTGCGAACAATGTCTCACGTGGCTACAAAGAGGTTGATGCGGTACAGATCGTCGGCGAGTAAATTTATTCGAAGAAAATAAAAAACCACCTGTTCTCAGCAGGTGGTTTTTTTTATGGGCGGCTACTTTCTAACTTAACAGTCGATTGAATTGCTCAATATCGACGGGCTTGCCAAACAAGAATCCTTGATAGTGGATGCAACCTTTACTTTGTAGAAGTTCCCGCTGCGCTTCCGTCTCTACGCCTTCAGCGATGACGTCGATATTCAGACTTTGCGCCATGGTGATGATGGTCCGAACGATGGTCCTGTCGCTGCTGCTATTCTCTAGATCTTGAATGAAGGATCGATCGATTTTGAGTTGCTCTAACGGCAGGCGACGTAAGTATTGGAGTGAAGAATAGCCAGCGCCAAAGTCATCCATTGAGAACCGAATGCCAACTCTGTTGAGTTCTAACATGGTCTTGATCGTTTCTTCAACATCATCGAGGAGTAGACTTTCGGTGATTTCTAGTTTCAACAAGCTAGGGGGGATTTGGAAACGTTCGATGAGTCCAAGCAGAGAACTACAGAAGTTCTTTTGGCGGATTTGTTTGACACTCACATTGACTGCGAGTACCAAGTGTGCGGTTTTTGGGCTTGCTTGCCACGCTTGGATTTGCTGACATGCCGTTTTGAGCACCCAATGACCAATCGGAAGAATCAAGCCTGTTTCTTCTGCAATCGGAATGAAATCGCTGGGAGGAACGGAGCCCATACTTGGATGATGCCAACGTAAAAGAGCTTCTGCGCCTATCGCTTGCCGCCATACATCGACTTGCACTTGATAGTGCAATCGAAGCTCATGTCGTTCGAGTGCGCGCTGCAATTCAGCTTCGATACTCGCGCGTTTGATGACCGACTGCTGCATTTTGGGATCGAATAAACTGAGTTGATTGCGACCACCTCGTTTCGATTGGTACATCGCGATGTCGGCTTGTTTAATTAGCTCCTCTGCATTTTGCTCACTTCCCCGAAATAAGGTGGCACCAACACTGGGTGTGCAACGATAGTCGTGTACGCCGAGTTGATATTCTTGATCAAGGCGGGCAATCAATTTACGTGCGACCCGCTCCGCATAATGTATTGCCTGTTCGCGATCTGGACCGAGCTGCTCTAACATGACCATAAATTCATCACCGCCTAAGCGCGCCACCGTATCGCACTCTCTGACGCCAGCGCTGAGACGCCGAGCAACCTCTTCTAAAAGGAGGTCGCCCATGTCATGCCCGAGAGTGTCATTCAATGTTTTGAAGTCATCTAAATCGATGAAGAGCAGGGCGCTGTAATGTTGACTGCGATCTGCAGCAACCATGGCATGTTTGAGTCTATCCATGAACATGCGTCGATTCGGCAACTTTGTCAAAGAATCGTGATAAGCCAAATAAACGAGTTGTTTTTCAGTGGCACGAATCGCGCTTAAATCGGAGATGGTATGAACGAACTGTATCGCATTACCATCGTCGTCGCGCACCACGCAGATTTGTTGGAGCGCGTTGAAGACGCGCCCATCGTGACACTTGCAGATGCCTTCATTGCTCCATGTGCCATTCGGTGTTTTTGCCACGCTCGTGTAGTCTGGATCGTTTTCTTGGCGAACGATCAAAAATTCCTCTGGAATGCGCCCCTCGATGTCGGCCAGTTCATAACCGGTCAAATTGCGAAAGGCCGGATTAACTGAGGTGATGCGCCCACCCGCGTCCAGTATCATGATGCCTTCCGCGATCGTGCTATACACTACGCTGGCTTGCCGCAGTTTGTTTTCAATATCTTTGCGGATGCTGATATCGCGCATAGCGCCGACGATCACATTTGAACCATCGAAGCGATCACGGCGATTGCCATACAGCTCTATCCACGCGTAATTGCCAGTATGACGTTGCGCGCGAAAATGCACGTGGAAAAAACCGGCTCTTTGAAAAGCCGATTGCACGCGTGCTCGATCTTCAATATGGATGGCCTCTAGCATGGATTCCATCTTCGTATTTTGGGGAATGAGCAAGCCACCACACAAGCGTTCAAATTGAATATCGCCTTTGATGTTATCGATAGCCGATTCCCATTCCCAAATTCCTAGCTCACTGGCCTCTAAAGCGATTGACAAACGTTCTTCTGAGCGCGCCAAAGCGGCTTCGCTATCATGCCTTGAGCGCGCCACTTGCAGCGCTGCATACAGTTCTTTTGCATGATACGGTTTCATGAGGTAGCCAAAGGGTCTGCTGGCGGCTGCACGGTTGACAGTTTTCTCGTCAACATAAGCGGTGAGGAATACGACGGGGATTTTCCATCCATGGTAAATCGCGCTACAGGCTTCGATGCCGTCGATTTTGCCTTGCAGATGAATATCCATCATCACCAAGCTAGGATTGAAGTTGATCACAGATTCAATGGCTTCTTCAAAACACTCGCTAATGGAAACCACCTCATGTCCCATCTCTTCGAGAGTGTGCTGGAGGTCTAGTGCGACGACCGGTTCGTCTTCTACAATGAGAATGCGTTCACTGAGCATAATGATGCTCCTCTATCTGGAGTGGGACGTCGAAAAAGAAACGGGAACCATGGGCTGAGCTTGAATGTTGAAAGCGCGCATGGATTTGTTTGGCAAACATAGGTACGAGTTGAGTGCCCAAACCAGATCGGCTCTGCCAACTGAAATTGTGAGGTAGTCCAATTCCATCGTCACTGACGCTAAGTTGGAAACGTGTGTTGCCAAGATTTTGTAGGCTGACAGTAATGTGGCCGGGTTTGCCATCTTGGAAAGCATGCTTGTAGGCATTCAAAATCAATTCCGACACAATCAAACCGCAAGGGATGGCGCGCTGTACATCGATTTTAATGGGCAAAAGCGGCGGTACGAATTCGATAGAGATCTGACTTCTTACATCATCATAGCTGGCTCGCGATAAGGTCGCGAGCTGCGAGAGATATAGGCCGAGATCAATTTCCGCCATGTTCTCTGATTCATACAAGAGCTGATGTACCAAGGCCATGGCACGCACGCGGGTCTGGCACTCAGCAAATGCAGTCGCGACTTCTGGATTGGCTTTTCGCGCTTGCATATTCAATAAACTTGCAACGATTTGCAGATTATTCTTCACTCGATGGTGGACTTCATGCAGGAGCGCGGTCTTGTCTTCGACTGCTTGTGTGAGTTGTCGTTTTTGCCGATTAGGTACGCTGATGTCGCGCGCTAATTTACAGGCGCCAATAACTTGGCCTTCCTGATCGCGTAATGGGGAAATCGTGACTGATACTTCTACTTCGCTCCCATCATTGCGCAAACGCGTGGTATCGAATGGCGGTACATGTTCCCCGCGCGCGATCTTGGTCATGAGTTCTTCTTCCTCATGCAGTCGATGCGGGGGAAATATTTTGGCGATGTTGGTCCCTATCATGTCTTGTTCGGCATAGCCAAGCAGACGCGTTGCAGCGGGATTCCACGCCGTGATTTCACCTCTGAGAGTCTTGGTGATGATGGCGTCATCAGATGACAAAATAATCGATCTAAATAACTCCTCTGATTTTTGCAGTGCTTCCTCACTCTGGTGGCGTTGTGTAATGTCAGTGGCTGAAGGGATGAGGTGAGTGATACGACCTTCGGCATCACGCAGCGGGGCTAACATAAAGTCAAGCCACATCAGCGTTCCGCCTGCCATTTGTACTTGGATATCCCTCCGTATAATGGTGCCGTCAAGGCAAGCCTCGATATCTTTTTGAAATTGCTCTTGTGATGCCTTGCTGTGCGCAAACCAATAGGTCTCCCAAACTTTTTTTCCAACCACATCTTCCAATGTGAGACCGCCCGCCTCGAGCGGGGCTCGGTTCGCGCTGGTGAGAGTGCCGTCGAGTTCAAGGACCCCAACAAAAGTGAACAGATTGTCGAGTACGCGAAGGAGTCGGTATTGACTCTCTTCAAGGAGCTTTTGCGTGACCGGATCGCATTTGGAATCTTCGATAATACCGATGATTCCTATGGTTTCTTGTTTGTTGTTTTTCCACGGGTAATAAGATGCGATGCGATGCAGAGTAGAACCGTCAATGAGCGTTTGTTTGCTAATGATTTCTTGGTTCAATAAGGGGATGCCATGGTCCAATACAAACTGCAATTTGGGTTCGATGATGGGTGCAGCGTGTGGTAAGTATTCGACTAAGCGTTTCCCCAATTGATCTGACTTACTTAATTTGTTATTGCGTGCATGACGCTCGTTGATAAAACGTAAGCGGAAGTCACGATCCAAAACCACAATCCCGATCGGAATTTGGTCGATCAGGCTGGTGACTAAGGTTTCAAGTTCATCAAACATGAGCACTTGCATGCGAGTAGCTTTCTTTAGACCGTACAGCTGAAACAAATCAGAAATAGTGAGTTCGAGCTTGCTACAAAATTGCCGTGAGGAACTGTTGCAGTGTAATCTGCTTTACTTCATTCGCCAATCAGATTTTTGTAGGTCAAACTGCATAAATCTAACTTTGTCGCTTTTGACTAAAAATCTTAAAAATCAAGTATTTACATGTAAAAAGTTTGAGTTGAAATGGACTCATTTTCTGATATGTAGTTGGGGGGGGCGGGTGCCCGAGAAGCTGGGTTAAGCATGGCTCGCGAAGGTATAATGCGAGCTTCTTTTTTAATTAACTCAAGTTGTACGAATCATGATTACGATCTATCACAATCCGAAATGCGGAACTTCACGCAATACCTTGGCCTTGATACGCAATGCTGGTATCGAGCCACATATCGTGGAATATCTTAAGACGCCACTTAGCATGTCTGAATTGGAAGAATTGGTCGCTCAAATCGGCGTGCCAGTCAGAGAAATAATGCGCAAGAAAGAATCGCAATATGTGGAACTTCAACTTGATGATGCAAAGTGGACGCCTTCCGAGCTTATCGAATTCATGGTGCAACATCCGATTCTGATGAATCGCCCTATCGTGAAGACAAGCAGAGGAACACGTTTGTGTCGTCCATCCGAGGAAGTATTAGATTTATTAGACATGTTGAATGCACCGCAACGCGGCGCATTCACAAAAGAGGATGGTGAAAAAGTGATTGATGAAAAAGGCCAGCGCATCATGCGCTGAACCCTCAGATTAAAAACGTCAATGAACTCGAAGTCTGTTATTTCTTATGGGCTTCGGTCTCAGCTTTCGGTGGTGTGAGTCGTGCATGAATGGATGACACCTCCATCACGGCAGCGCTTCCATACCACTGGTGGTATTCGGCCACCATTTCGCCTTTCTGAATTACTGGATCGGTATTGGTAAGTTCACGTGCTTCATCAATACTCGCGACAGCAAAGATGAATAGGCCACGCCATCCATCTTTGCCATCAAACGGCCCTGCGAGTACTAATTTTCCTGCTTTCGCGAGTGTTTGCATATTGGCGAAATGACCAGAGAACATCTCATCGCGCTCTTTACCTGGCGCGACTTTGTTCGGGCCGCTCTTCAATACCACTAAAACATACGAGCGCATTCCCATTTGATCGGCGCCTAAACGTTTTGCTAGTGCCGCATCGAAGCTTGGTTCGGTATTTAGCTTTTCCAAACCTTGTGCTAATGCGTGAGGAGTCGCGATGCTGAACGTTATGGCTGTGAGTAAAATTCTGAATACAAATGTGTATACAGCGTCGAAGAAGGGCATGATGAGTGTTTTCATTGGTGTCGAAATTTGCTTGAATGAGAAGTCTAGGGGGCAAGTAGAATCGTGCCATCACCTTTTGTGATAGTACAACATTGGGCTTAGGCTACAACATGATAGCAAGGGTGTTGTCACTTGAGGGAGGTGTGGTTTTGTACGCACATTCCATTGCTTAAATGTTTACTTAGCATCGATTCATGTCGTCAAAACGTAGGAAAGTGTTCGCTTGTGTTGCAAAATAGGAGTCCTAAGACCTAACGCTGCTTGGCAAACTTCAGGAGGCCATAGTGAAGCTTTTTTCTCACACCATACGCTTGTACTGTCGTTTGGCGGGTCTGTCTCTTCTATCGTGTTTGTTCTCGATCGAGGCTGTGGCTGGCTGTAGTCGCCCCATCAATGCGCCCATCTTGCCTTCTGGTTTAACGGTAATTGTGAAACCCAATGGCTATGCAGGTATTCTCCCGGATTTTTTGACACAAGTCGCTGAGAAGAGTGGCTGTAAATTTGTTTTTCAATTGGTACCGAAGAGTCGCCAAGAAGCGCTTTTTGAATCAGGTCAATCAGACATGTTGCTGACGGCGGTTCGCACAAGTCGTCGTGATCAATTCGGTATTTTTATACCACTGGTGCAATTGAGAGCGAGTCTAATATCGATCGAAAATGGTCAAATTCCAACCACCTCGACGACTGAACTGGTGGCGCGTCCGACCTTGAAGCTCTTAGTTGTGCGAGGTTTTGATTATGGCGCAGCGTATCAACGTATCGTCGACGATATGCAGCAGCAAGGGCGCTTGGTAGTGGAAGGTGATGCAGTCTCGGTCGCGCGCATGATGAGGAGTAACCCCAATTATGTGACGATTATGGCGCCAACAATTTTTTCTGGCATGGTGCAAACCGAATCGAAGTTGGCCGATATAGTCGGTAAGATACGCTATGAAAAATTGGACGATTTTCCTTGGAGTGAAAGCGGCATCTATTTGTCGAGTAAAGCACTGAATGAAGCAGATCGCAACTTACTTAAAACAACGATGGAGAAAATCGCGACGAGTGATGCGATTTGGAAGGCGTATCAACAATATTATTCTCCCGAAGTGGTCAAGCTTGGCCTGCGCCCTCGAGATTCTCACTAAGGCGATCAAGTCATCGTGCCCCTAAATCGACTTCAAACTCTGCTTATTCAGCTATTCTTTTGTGGGTTTGCCTTGCTCCCGTTTCGCGAGGGGCATTCGATGGAAGTTCGATCGGGCGACAAAGATGCTGTCGTCAAGATTGCACTTTTTGGTCAAGAAATTTTAGATCGCGACGGCCGGCCAACCAAAGAGACACAGGGTGTAAAGCGTTTTCTCGACTACTTTCGCCGCGAAGCAAAAATTGATTTTTCCTTTCAACGTTTGCCTTGGCGTCGTGCACAGGCGATGACCTTAGAAGGTAAAGGGATCATCTGGGAATTCTCTAAGAACAAAGAGCGCCTGCTCTCCTACCGTTTTTCTGAGCCTGTAATGAGTTCTAAGATTTGGGCGATTGCTTACGGTGAGCCACATCTGAAACTAGATCATATCAATGACTTGCGTGGCAAAACCGTGGCTGTAGAGCGCGGTGTTAGTCACGGAATGGAATTTGATGACGCGGCCGGCAAGTTATTTCGTGTTGATGAAGATACGGCGTCAGCAGCGGCGCGTTTCCGTAAATTGATGGCGAAGCGTTCGGACGTCTTGTTGTGGGGCTTAGTGCAGTTCGATAAGCCACAGGACTTAATTAATTATCTGCATCAGATGTATATTCCGAGCTTGCAAGATAGTAGCTTAAATGGCGTGAAATTTTATACTTCAAGTAAGCCCCTGTTTTTGGATACGATACACTTCGCCAGTAAGAAGGGCAGCTATGAAGAAGTGATGCAGAGACTTGATGTAGCGATTCGACGCGGGCTAGCATCGGGCGAGTTGCTTCAAATACTGCGTGAGATGTAAAGTGAGTGTCGTCTTCTCATGAACTCGTGCTTGTATCATTGGGGCCCTTTGGCAACCAAGGGCAGTTCAATGACCACAGTCGTTCCCTGATCAACTGCACTTTCGATGTTAATGCTACCGCCTAAGACCTCCGTGGCGAGGTTATAGACGATATTGAGGCCAAGTCCAGATCCACCGTGACCAAGTTTGGTCGTAAAGAAGGGATCAAATACGCGTGGTAAGTGTTCTTCGGCGATGCCATGACCATTGTCGCGAATCTGTAGTTTGACTCGGCGGTTGGGTTCTAAATTCGCCACGATGGTGATGATTCCGTGCTCGATGCCATCAAATGCGTGGGTTACAGCATTCGAAATCGTGTTAGTAATGATCTGACCAAGTGCGCCAGGGTAAGCGTGCATTTCGATGGCTTCTGGTATGTTGATGATGACTTCATGTTGGGTTCGACGATACATAGGCTCTATGGTCAGCAAGATTTCCTCGATTGTAATTTTCAGATCAAAGATTCGGTATTGATCGCTTGATTGATCAACAGCGACTTGCTTAAAGCTATGAATCAATTGCGCCGCACGATGTAAATTGCGCATCAAAATATCGGCAGCCTTTGCACTCTGCAGTAGCGTATCGGTGAGCGTTGAGCGTTTGATTTGTCCTTCTTTGATCATGCTCAGGAGCTCATTAACATGGTCATGCATTGTACTGGCGACCATCAGACTATTGCCGATGGGGGTGTTGAGCTCGTGTGAGATCCCCGCAACCAAATAGCCAAGTGCAGCCATTTTTTCAGAGCGCAGCACTTCGTCCTGCATGTTCTTAAGTTTTACGAGCGTCAGTTCCAGTTCTTGATTCGTCAACTCTAGGCTCTGTGTGCGACGGTGTACCTTTTCTTCTAATTCATTATTGAGTTCGCGGATTTCTGATTCGATCTGGCGTAAGCGGCTAATATCGACCATGGACATGATGGCGAGACTACGCTGATTTACATTAATCGTACGCGAAGAAATTTGGCAAATGTAGATTTGTCCGTAGGGATTCTTCATTTGAATTTCGTGATTCTCAATTTGCTTTTCGCTGCCTAATCGCTTCATATGCAGTTCAAACTCAGCCTGATCTACCCACAACTCGAGCTCCGTCAGCTTCCGGTGGCGGACTTGATTGTCGCTTAAGTTGAGCATGCCCAGCATTTTCTGATTCGCCTCGATCAAAGTGCCTTCACTCATATCAATCAGAATCAAGGGGACGGGTGAGTGTTCAAAGAGTTGAGTGAACTTTTGTTCGCTGGCTTTGGCCGCAAGTTCAGACTGTTGTAAGTGATGACTCGAACGATGTACCGCTCGGATTTGACGCCATAGAAAGTAGGAGAGGCTCCAAAGTAATGCAATAATCAAGCTTGTAAAGATGATGCGATTTTTGCTGCGTTCGCGCCATCCTGACAGAATAGTCTCGGTATCCCGAGCAAATACCGCTGTGATCGAGAAGCCGGCGATTTTACGAAAAGTGTAGAGTCGATTTATTTCATGCTCTTCGTCTAAAAAGTGGCTGTCTTCGAACATGCCCTCGGTTGAGCGTTGCTTCAAGTTCTGAATCATTGGGGACTTGGAAAGGTCTTGTCCAATTTGTTCTGGATTTAATGGGAAGCGGACAATGATGACGCCATCGCTGGTAAATAGCGAAACCATGGCCGCGCTATCTTTCGCGACGCGTTGATAGACGTTATTGAAATAAGCAACACTAATATCGGTGCTGATGATGCCGAGATATTTTCCTGACTCATCGAACACGTTCTTTGCAATGGGCATCACTAATTCAGCGTCATAGAATCGCTGAAATGGCTTGCCGATGATGACCTTCGTTTCCTCTTGGTGTTTCAGTAAATAGGGAATGTAAGTGCGATCATCAGCATCAGTTTGGTATGCCGGATAGTCGATTGAACTGACCCACGCTTCGCCTTCTGGATTGACAAACTGCAAGGCCTTCATCACGCTGTTGAAGGGTTGCGCTTTGGTGAGGATGGCGCGGATTAACTGATTCGAAATGGCTTGGTCTTTCCCTGCCACTTGGATCGCATTGATGACGGAGTCTAGGTTGCGTTCGCCTTCGCGTATGGTTTGTGTTGCATGTTCATCTAAGAGCCGAACGGCGATTAAACCGTGCTCGTATTCTGCATTGACGGTGAGTCTTCGGTCCTGTTCAATTGCCCACATTGACTGAGCAATAATCGCCACACTCGTCAGGCATACGAAGAGCGAAATGAGGAGCGTTGTTCGCGCTGAAGTTTCGGCTTGATGGGGTGAGCGGCGCATAGCGTCTTGAGCTTATTTATAAATGCCCGTGCCGAGGCAAACATCCATATCAGGTATACGTTCGACATAGCCTTGTTTGGGTTCGACTTCCTTGGTGATCGGGTTAGGCCAACGGTAGCGGGTCCAACCTTTACCTTCTTTCGACTCAAAACAAATTTTGACCATATTTGAAATCAAAGGGACGCCATCAATGTCGCGCATTTCTATCATCACTTTGCCACGAATCTTTGGATTTTTGCCGTGCACAGATTGATAGCCTTTGGGATCTAAGGTGTACAAATAAAGATCGCCTTTGGGGTTGATATCACTCTTCACATTGAACGGCGAGTCAAGTCTGTTGAATTCAACGATGGCTTTTTCAAGCCCATGAAGCTTAATGTATTCTTGCGCTTTTTGAATTAAGAATAGGGCTTCTTTAGTGTCGCTTCTTTCGACTGCTAAAGCTGTGTTCGCAGCGGTCAAACCAAAGCAGAGGAGTAGCGGGGGTAAGAAAGAACAATATGGCAATTTCATAGATGTATCCCTCGCTTCGATGTAGATAAGTTTCTCGTATCGTGTTTTGCAAGCCTAGCAGACTCACCCTATTTGTAAACAAGCATGTGTTGGATTTGTTGGACAGGTGTCAGTTTTGGATGCCACAGACTCACATTAGGTGAATGAGCTAGGCAATTGAGGCATGCAGCGCTACACTGTCTAACGAGTCAAGCTTGAGATCGTGGAGATAGAGAATGGATACGCTCGCTAGTTATACCTCGCATTTTTGGTCAGGCGCTGAGCTCGGTGCGAACTCGATCATTTTTTTGAATTTGTTTGGAGCGCTACTCTTGGGGTTCGTGGTGGGCTATGAACGTGCCTATCATGGTCGGGCAGCGGGGATGAGAACGTATGGCTTGGTTTGTATGGCATCCGCGGCCCTCGTGGTATTGGCTGGGTATCCGGACTATTGGTTTGGTGGTCGAGCCATTGCTCCGGTTTCATTGGATCCATCGCGCACCATTCAAGGCATTGTTACGGGGATAGGATTTCTTGGCGCTGGCGTGATTATGAAAGACGGCTTTAGTATTAGTGGCTTAACCACTGCCGCCTCCCTGTGGGCATCCTCCGCGATTGGTATTTTGGTAGGGGTTGGATTTTATGCGGCAGCGATATTATTGGCATTCTTATCGGCAGCCTGCATGATTTGGGTCTCGCGTCTGGAGATGTGGTTGCCGGCTCGGCAAGCTGTTTCGGTGACGATGCAATTTCGTCCAGGGTTTGTGCCGAGTGAGAGTGTGGTGCAACGTTTGGCCGTAGAGCGCGGTTACGAAGTGGCGGCGAGTACCATGGTTATCACCTTCAAAGAAGACTGTGTGGAGTGGAGATTTGTCGCGGTGGCGCTTAATCGAAAGCAAGCCACTGCTATAAGTGAATTGGCGAATGAATTGCAGAAGTTTGAGGGAGTGGGGTCGTTCCAACTCGCGCATGCGCGCAATTGAACTACACCGAGGGAGCCAATCAACACGAGGCGGCATGCTCGTAGCGCTGTTGTTTCTTGATTAATTGCCTCGGTGGTTTGTATCTAGCGTTCATGGATAATGGATCAGCGAACGTCATGTCATTTTATTGGCAAAAGCCGCTTCGAAATGTGGTTTTATGCACAATCATCGTGCCGTTGAATAAAACAAACTTTGTCGACTGAGTTCCACAAAATTCAGGAAACTTCAAAAAACTCAAACTGAATTTGTTGAAGGTGTTGACAGTATCGGGAAAGATCTCCATAATCTCGGTTTCCCTGGGAGAGGTGGCCGAGTGGTTAATGGCAGCAGACTGTAAATCTGCCGGTTTATACCTACGCTGGTTCGAATCCAGCCCTCTCCACCAGGCAGAATAAAGTAAGCGGCTGAAGAGATTATTTAGTCCAAAATAAGTTCTCACGCGGGTGTAGCTCAATGGTAGAGCTGAAGCCTTCCAAGCTTATGACGAGGGTTCGATTCCCTTCACCCGCTCCAAAAGTTCTAGTTTGTCAGTGCATGTGGTATGTGCAAGTGCTGCCCTTGTAGCTCAGTGGTAGAGCACTCCCTTGGTAAGGGAGAGGCCACGTGTTCAATCCACGTCAAGGGCACCAGGTAGTTCTCATTGTATTGCAGTGTTGTTCGAGCTTGAGCTCGAAGTCGAAAATCGCTCATCAATCGTTAGGAGTTTAAAATGGCAAAAGGTAAGTTTGAACGCACCAAGCCGCACGTTAACGTCGGTACAATCGGTCACGTTGATCACGGTAAAACTACATTGACAGCAGCGATCGCGACAGTATTGTCTGCGAAATTCGGTGGTGAAGCGAAGAAATACGACGAAATCGACGCAGCTCCAGAAGAAAAAGCACGTGGTATTACAATTAACACAGCGCACGTTGAGTACGAAACAGCAACACGTCACTACGCTCACGTTGACTGCCCAGGCCATGCTGACTATGTTAAAAACATGATTACTGGTGCAGCGCAGATGGACGGCGCGATCTTGGTTTGCTCCGCAGCTGACGGCCCAATGCCACAAACACGTGAGCACATCTTGTTGGCTCGCCAAGTTGGTGTTCCATACATCATCGTGTTCTTGAATAAATGCGATATGGTTGATGACGCTGAGTTGTTGGAATTGGTTGAAATGGAAGTTCGTGAATTGTTGTCCAAGTACGAATTCCCAGGCGACGATTTGCCAATCATCCAAGGTTCTGCAAAATTGGCATTGGAAGGCGACAAAGGTAATTTGGGTGAAGAAGCGATCATGCGTTTGGCAGATGCTTTGGATAACTACATCCCAACACCAGAGCGCGCAGTTGACGGTACATTCTTGTTGCCAGTAGAAGACGTGTTCTCTATTTCTGGTCGCGGTACAGTTGTTACTGGTCGTGTTGAGCGCGGTATCATCAAGGTCGGCGAAGAGATCGAAATCGTTGGTATTAAAGACACAGTAAAAACAACATGTACTGGTGTTGAAATGTTCCGTAAATTGCTCGACCAAGGTCAAGCTGGTGACAACGTTGGTGTGTTGTTGCGCGGTACAAAACGTGAAGATATCCAACGTGGTCAAGTTTTGGCGAAACCAGGTTCGATCAAGCCACACAGCCACTTCACAGGCGAGATCTACGTATTGTCCAAGGATGAAGGTGGTCGTCACACACCATTCTTCAACAACTACCGTCCACAGTTCTACTTCCGTACAACGGACGTAACTGGTTCGATCGAGTTGCCGAAGGATAAAGAAATGGTGATGCCAGGTGATAACGTTTCTATCACTGTTAAGTTGATCAACCCGATCGCGATGGAAGAAGGTTTGCGTTTCGCGATTCGTGAAGGTGGTCGTACTGTTGGTGCGGGCGTTGTTGCTAAGATCATCGAGTAATTTCGTGGTATAATTGTGAAAATGGCGATCCATCATGGATCGCTGTTTTTACTTAGAAGTTCAGAAGTAAAGTAGTGCAGAAGTATAGGGGTGTAGCTCAATTGGCAGAGCGACGGTCTCCAAAACCGTAGGCTGGGGGTTCGATTCCCTCCGCCCCTGCCACCAAAGCCGTCAGGCATCGAAAGTAAATCAGCATGTCTAACCAATCCATTCAAACTGTGAGTACCTCCGGCGATAAGCTAAAGATTATGTTGGCCGTTGTGGCTGCGATCGCTGGTGTTGTTGGCTTCTACGCATTGGTAGGTCAACCGAAATATGTTCGTCTTGGTGCGTTGGTTGGTGGCGTTGTTGTTGCGGCGATTTTGGTTTTGATCTCTCAAACAGGTCGTGACCTGATCGCGTTTGCGAAAGAATCAGTTCGTGAAGCAAAGAAAGTTGTTTGGCCGACGCGCAAAGAAGCGGGTCAGATGACCTTGGTAGTGTTTGGCTTTGTCTTGATTATGGCAGTGTTCCTATTCACTACGGATAAAGTTCTGGAATATTTAATAATGAACGTAATTCTTGGGCTTAAATAAGAATGAGCGAACAAATCTCAGAAAATAGCAAGGATTTGACACCAGAGCAGGACTCTGGTGTTTCTGTCCCTAAGAGTGCAAAAAAATGGTATGCGGTGCATGCCTATTCTGGTATGGAAAAGAGCGTTCAGCGTGCGCTGATCGAGCGCATCGAACGTGCAGAAATGCAAGATATGTTCGGTCAAATCTTGGTTCCTACTGAAGAAGTGATTGAAGTAAAAAATGGTCGTAAGAGTGTGACTGAGCGCCGTTTGTTTCCAAGCTACGTGTTTGTAGAAATGGAAATGACTGACGACACATGGCACTTGGTAAAGAATACTGGCAAAGTGACTGGTTTTATCGGTGGTAAATCGAATAAGCCAGCGCCAATTCCACGTCATGAAATCGAAAAAGTTCTGCAGCAAGTGCAGGATGGCGTTGAGAAGCCAAGACCAAAAGTATTGTACGAAGTTGGTGAAGTGGTGCGTATTAAAGAAGGTCCATTCACAGACTTTAATGGCAATGTCGAGGAAGTCAATTACGCGAAATCTAAAGTGCGCGTGAACGTTACGATTTTTGGCCGTGCTACCCCGGTTGATTTGGAATTTGCCCAAGTTGAGAAGGTGTAAGAATTTGTAGTAAGCGGGGCTAGCACCGCGCAAATAGCGAAGCTAGAGCAAAAGCGAGGAGCCATTTGATCATTGAGTTGATTGGAAGGCGCTACCACTCAATCTAAGAAGGAGCCATCATGGCAAAGAAAATTATTGGTTTTATCAAGCTGCAAGTGCCAGCTGGTAAAGCAAACCCATCCCCACCAATCGGTCCAGCATTGGGTCAACGTGGTTTGAATATCATGGAGTTCTGCAAAGCGTTTAACGCACAGACTCAAGGTATGGAACCAGGTATGCCAATTCCAGTTGTGATCACAGCATTTGCTGATAAGTCTTTCACATTCGTGATGAAGACGCCACCAGCAACATACATGATCAAAAAAGCAGCTGGCATCACTAAAGGCTCTGCTAAGCCACATACTGATAAAGTTGGTAAGATCACACGCAAGCAAGCAGAAGAAATCGCAACTGTAAAACAGAAAGATTTGACTGCTGCTGATATGGAAGCGGCTGTACGTACAATCGCTGGTTCTGCTCGTTCTATGGGCATCACGGTGGAGGGTCTGTAATGGCTAAGTTATCCAAAAAAGCAAAATTGCTGAAAACTAAAGTAGATCGTTTGAAAGCTTACCCATTCGATAACGCAATCGCGTTGATCAAAGAATGCGCAACAGCAAAATTTAATGAGTCTATTGACGTTTCTGTTCAACTCGGCGTTGATCCTAAGAAATCTGACCAAGTTGTTCGTGGCGCAGTTGTATTGCCAGCAGGTACAGGTAAAACAGTTCGCGTAGCGGTTTTCGCACAAGGTGCAAAAGCTGAAGAAGCGAAAGCAGCTGGTGCTGACGTTGTTGGTATGGAAGACTTGGCAGAACGTGTTAAAGCTGGCGATATGCCATTTGACATCGTTATCGCATCTCCAGACACAATGCGTATCGTTGGTACATTGGGTCAAGTTTTGGGTCCACGCGGTTTGATGCCGAATCCAAAGGTTGGTACAGTGACTCCAGACGTTGCAACTGCAGTTAAAAATGCAAAAGCTGGTCAGGTTCAATACCGTACAGACAAAGCAGGTATTATCCACTCCACTATCGGTCGTAAGTCCTTCAGCGACAGCGATTTGAAAGCAAACTTGTTGGCCTTGATCGAAGCTTTGAACAAAGCTAAGCCAGCAACAAGTAAAGGTGTGTATCTGCGTAAGATCTCGATCTCATCCACTATGGGTGCAGGCGTACGCGTAGACCACGCTAACTTGTCTGCTTAATCAGTAGATATCAAATTAAGTCCATCTGCTGCAAAGTGGGTGGCGCATCTTTGGGCTGCTGGTGGTTTCGAAAGTAATTGTCAGCAGAGTGTCAAAGACCGTTGGGCTTGTTAGTGAAAACTAATGAGGTAAATGTGAGAAAGTAATTTCGAGCGCCCAACGCAGATGGTGTACCCGAACAAGTTTTGTAGTGATTACTGGTCCGCCAGTGGAACTCCTAACTTCGGACGCCGTGTTCGAAACGATAGGAAGGGTGCGCATCATTGTGGTGTGTAGTCTGAATATCATTAATGGAGGTTGACCGTGAGTCTCAATCTGAATGACAAAAAGGCCGTCGTCGCTGAAGTCTCTGCAAAAGTAGCAACTGCACAGACTATCGTCGTAGCCGAATACCGTGGCATCCAGGTCGGTCATTTGACGCAATTGCGTGCTGCAGCACGTGCTCAAGGCGTTTACATGCGCGTGTTGAAAAACACACTCGCACGTCGCGCAGTTGAGGGTACTGCATTTGCAAGCCTCGCTAACGAAATGACAGGTCCGTTGATTTATGCAATCTCGGACGATGCTGTTGCTGCTGCTAAAGTTGTTAATGACTTTGCAAAAGGCAACGACAAGTTAGTCGTTAAAGCAGGTAACTATGCTGGCAAGTCTTTGGACAAGGCTGGCGTTGTTGCATTGGCAAGCATCCCAAGCCGCGAAGTACTGTTGGCACAATTGCTGGGCATGATGCAGGCACCTGTATCTGGCTTCGCACGTGGCTTGGCAGCATTGGCAGCGAAAAAAGAATCCGAAGCTGCTTAATCGCTTACTAGCGATCAGCTGACGTTTCCGTCAAATACCGAATCGATGTTTTTTAAAAAATTAGGAGTTTCAAATGGCAATTAGTAAAGAAGATATCTTGGAAGCCGTAGGCGCGATGTCCGTAATGGACTTGAACGACTTGGTTAAAGCTTTCGAAGAAAAATTCGGCGTATCCGCAGCTGCAATGGCAGTTGCTGGTCCAGCTGCTGGCGGTGCTGCAGCTGCTGCTGAAGAACAAACAGAATTCACAGTAATTCTGGCTGAGGCTGGCGCAAACAAAGTTGGCGTCATTAAAGCAGTTCGCGAAATCACTGGCTTGGGCTTGAAAGAAGCTAAAGACCTCGTTGATGGCGCACCAAAAGCAGTTAAAGAAGGCGTTGCAAAAGCTGACGCTGAAGCTGCTAAGAAGAAATTGGAAGAAGCTGGCGCGAAAGTTGACGTTAAGTAATTCCGTGTTATACTGGCAGACCTTCGGGTTTGTCTAAGTCAAAGTAGGAACCTTCTCGCGAGAGAGGTTCCTCTTTGGCTTCTCTGTCGTTTGTGCGACAGAAAATTGAAATTGTCGTTCCTAAGCTGAATCTTTTGAGGCGAGGGCTGAGACTTGAGGTTTCTCGATGTTGTTTGAACTTTGTTCTAGCGAAAAAGTGTTGAAACCTGAATTCTCCATCCTTCCTTGTCACTCACGGAGTGTCCATGCACTACTCATTTACTGAGAAGAAGCGCATTCGTAAATCTTTTGCGAAACGCGCCAACGTCCACAACGTTCCGTTCTTGCTGGCGACCCAGCTCGAGTCATATCAAAATTTCTTGCAAGCAGAGGCAGCGCCTTCTGTACGTAAGAATGAAGGCCTGCAATCAGCCTTCACTTCGATATTTCCGATCGTGTCGCACAACGGGTTCGCTCGTTTAGAATTTCTTTCCTACGTTTTAGGCGATCCAGCCTTCGACGTCAAGGAATGTCAACTGCGCGGTTTGACTTTTGCTTCGCCATTGCGGGCAAAAGTGCGTTTGGTGATTCTCGATAAAGAATCTCCAACGAAACCTGTTGTTAAAGAAATGAAAGAACAAGAAGTCTACATGGGTGAATTGCCACTCATGACGACAACAGGTTCGTTCGTGATCAACGGCACTGAGCGCGTTATCGTGTCTCAGTTGCACCGCTCTCCAGGTGTGTTCTTCGAACACGATCGCGGTAAGACTCACTCTTCCGGTAAGTTGCTGTTTTCTGCACGTATCATTCCTTATCGTGGCTCTTGGCTCGATTTCGAATTCGATCCGAAAGACATTTTGTTCTTCCGTATCGACCGTCGTCGTAAGATGCCTGTCACGATCTTGTTGCGTGCGATTGGCATGACCAATGAACAGATCTTGGCTAACTTCTTCGTATTCGACAACTTCGCATTGCATAGCGAAGGCGCAGAAATGGAATTCGTTTCTGAGCGTTTGCGTGGCGAAGTCGCTCGTTTCGACATCTCTGACAAATCTGGCAAATTGATCGTTGCGAAAGATAAGCGTATCAATTCCAAGCACGTACGTGAAATTGAATCCGCTGGTATCAAGATGATCTCTGTACCAGAAGATTACTTGCTCGGCCGCGTTTTGGCGAAGAACATTGTTGACGCTGATACTGGCGAAGTGATCGCCAATGCGAACGACGAATTGACACCAGAATTGCTGCAAAAATTGCGCGATGCAAAAGTCACTGATATCCAAACTCTCTACACCAACGAGTTGGATCAAGGTGCGTACATCTCCCAAACTTTGCGTACTGACGACACCGCTGACCAAATGGCAGCACGCGTCGCGATTTATCGCATGATGCGTCCTGGTGAACCACCAACAGAAGAGTCTGTTGAGGCATTGTTCAACGGCTTGTTCTACAACGAAGAGCGTTACGATTTGTCCGCTGTTGGTCGTATGAAATTTAACCGCCGTATCGGCCGTGATGAATTGACTGGTGCGATGACTTTGTCTGACGACGATATCTTGGCTGTGATCAAGATCTTGGTTGAGTTGCGTAATGGTCGCGGCGAAGTCGACGATATCGATCACTTGGGTAACCGTCGTGTACGTTGTGTTGGTGAATTGGCTGAGAACCAATTCCGCGCTGGTTTGGTTCGTGTAGAACGTGCTGTGAAAGAACGTTTGGGCCAAGCTGAAGCCGACAACCTGATGCCGCATGATTTGATCAACTCTAAGCCGATCTCTGCTGCGATCCGTGAATTCTTCGGTTCTTCTCAGTTGTCCCAGTTTATGGATCAAACTAATCCATTGTCTGAGATCACGCATAAGCGTCGTATCTCCGCTTTGGGCCCTGGTGGTTTGACACGTGAACGCGCCGGCTTCGAAGTTCGTGACGTTCACCCAACGCACTATGGTCGCGTATGTCCGATCGAAACACCTGAAGGTCCAAACATTGGTTTGATTAACTCCTTGGCTCTGTACGCACGTTTGAACGAGTACGGTTTCTTGGAAACGCCATACCGCAAAGTGATCGACGGTAAGATCACCAATCAAATCGACTACTTGTCCGCGATTGAAGAAGGTCGTTATGTGATCGCTCAGGCGAATGCAAGTATCGATGCGAAC
Source organism: Undibacterium cyanobacteriorum (assembly GCF_031326225.1). GTDB lineage: Bacteria > Pseudomonadota > Gammaproteobacteria > Burkholderiales > Burkholderiaceae_D > Undibacterium > Undibacterium cyanobacteriorum. Next base: position 862,397 of record NZ_CP133720.1, read on the forward strand.
GGCGGCCTGTGCGATGAGCTCGTGTCCGCACGTCAAGCTGGTGAAACAATTTTGGTCTCTCCAGAACGCGTACAGTACATGGACGTGGCCACCGGTCAGGTCGTTTCCGTTGCGGCATCCTTGATTCCATTCTTGGAACACGATGATGCGAACCGTGCGTTGATGGGTGCCAACATGCAACGTCAAGCAGTTCCTTGCTTGCGTCCAGAAAAAGCCTACGTCGGTACAGGTATCGAACGTACAGTAGCGGTCGACTCCGGTACCACAGTACAAGCATTGCGCGGCGGTAAAGTCGATTACATCGACGCTGGTCGTATCGTTATTCGTGTTAACGATGACGAAGCAATGGCTGGTGAAGTTGGTGTTGATATCTACAACTTGATCAAGTACACACGTTCTAACCAAAATACGAACATCAACCAACGTCCTATCGTCAAAGTGGGCGACGTGGTCGCGAAGGGTGACGTATTGGCTGACGGTGCATCAACCGACTTGGGCGAATTGGCTCTGGGTCAAAACATGTTGATCGCGTTTATGCCTTGGAACGGCTATAACTTCGAAGATTCGATCTTGATCTCTGAAAAAGTGGTTGCTGACGACCGCTATACATCGATCCACATCGAAGAATTGTCTTGCCAAGCACGTGATACGAAGTTGGGCGCGGAAGAAATTACACGCGATATCTCCAACCTCGCAGAAAACCAATTAGCGCGTTTGGATGAATCCGGTATCGTGTATATCGGCGCGGAAGTGACTGCAGGTGATACGCTGGTCGGTAAAGTGACGCCAAAAGGCGAAACACAATTGACACCAGAAGAAAAACTTTTGCGCGCGATCTTCGGCGAAAAAGCATCCGACGTGAAAGATACGTCTTTGCGCGTTCCTTCCGGTATGGTTGGTACGGTGATCGACGTTCAAGTGTTCACACGTGAAGGTATCCAACGCGACAAACGTGCACAACAAATTATTGACGATGAATTGAAGCGTTACCGCCTCGATTTGAACGATCAGTTGCGTATTGTGGAAGGCGATGCTTTCGAACGTTTGGAACGTATGTTGATCGGCAAAGTCGCTAACGGCGGCCCAGCGAAATTGGCAAAAGGTACGACCATCACTAAGGACTACTTAGCGAGCCTGGATCGTTACCATTGGTTCGATATTCGTCCAGCGGATGAAGATGCTGCACGTGCCATCGAAGCGATCAAAGATTCTATCGCTGAAAAACGTCATCAATTTGATTTGGCTTTCGAAGAGAAGCGTACCAAGTTGACACAAGGCGATGAGTTGCCACCAGGCGTACAAAAAATGGTCAAGGTGTACTTGGCTGTGAAACGTCGCTTGCAACCTGGTGACAAGATGGCGGGTCGTCACGGTAACAAGGGTGTGGTCTCTCGTATCGTTCCAGTTGAAGATATGCCATACATGGCCGACGGTACTCCAGCTGACATCGTGTTGAACCCACTGGGCGTTCCATCTCGTATGAACGTTGGTCAGGTTCTCGAAGTTCACTTGGGTTGGGCAGCGAAAGGCTTAGGCTTGCGTATCGGCGAAATGTTGAAGGCACAAGCGAAAGTTGAAGAACTGCGCGGCTTCATGAAGAAGATTTACAACGAGTCTGGTAAGTCCGAAGACATCGATGGCTTGAGCGATCAAGAAATCATGGAATTGGCATCGAACTTGAAACACGGCGTGCCATTCGCGACACCGGTGTTCGACGGTGCACATGAAAATGAAATCCGTCGCATGCTCGACCTCGCTTACCCAGATGAGATCGCGACACAACTCGGTATGACACCGTCGAAGAACCAAGTGACTTTGTATGATGGTCGCACTGGTGAAGCCTTCGAACGTAAGGTCACCGTCGGTTATATGCACGTCTTGAAGTTGCACCACTTGGTCGACGACAAGATGCATGCACGTTCGACAGGTCCATACTCTCTCGTGACACAACAACCATTGGGCGGTAAAGCGCAATTCGGTGGTCAGCGTTTCGGTGAGATGGAGGTGTGGGCACTCGAAGCGTACGGCGCGTCTTACGTCTTGCAAGAGATGTTGACGGTCAAGTCCGACGACGTGAACGGCCGTACTAAAGTGTACGAAAACCTCGTTAAGGGTGATCACGTGATCGATGCTGGTATGCCAGAGTCGTTCAACGTTCTCGTTAAAGAGATTCGTTCCTTGGGTATCGATATCGATCTCGAACGTAACTAATCCGTTTTAAATAGTAGTTTAGTAGCATTTTTAGTAATGCAGCCACCGCCCGAATTCACTTCGGGCGTTGGTCATTCAGATGGACCAAGATTTTTTGTACTTTTTGTTCCCGGTATCGGCGGAACTTGGATCAACCAAATGGTGATCAGGCTCTCCCGCCCATGCGAACAGGGTTAAACCTCAAGTAGGAAAATCGAAGTCCATTAGCTAAAGCGATTCAACACTTCACTGGAGTGCAATACATGAAAGCCCTGCTCGATCTATTCAAGCAAGTACAGCCCAATGAACAATTCGATGCCATCAAAATTGGTTTGGCATCTCCAGAAAAAATTCGTTCTTGGTCCTATGGCGAAGTAAAGAAGCCAGAAACAATCAACTACCGTACTTTCAAACCTGAACGTGACGGTTTGTTCTGTGCGAAGATTTTTGGCCCAATCAAAGATTACGAATGCTTGTGCGGTAAGTACAAGCGTTTGAAACATCGCGGTGTGATCTGCGAAAAATGCGGCGTTGAAGTCACCTTGGCAAAAGTGCGTCGTGAGCGCATGGGTCACATCGAGTTGGCATCTCCAACCGCGCATATCTGGTTCTTGAAATCCTTGCCATCCCGTTTGGGTATGGTGTTGGATATGACCTTGCGTGATATCGAACGCGTTTTGTACTTTGAAGCATATGTAGTGACCGACCCTGGCATGACTCCTTTGAAGAAATGCCAAATTATGTCGGAAGACGACTACGCTGCGAAATACGAAGAATACGGTGACGAATTCACTGCGTTCATGGGCGCCGAAGGTATCCGTGAATTGTTGCGTTCTATCGATATCGATCGTGATGCAGAAACTTTGCGTACTGAACTCAAAGAATCCAAATCTGAAGCGAAGATCAAGAAGTATTCTAAGCGTTTGAAAGTATTGGAGGCCTTCCAACGTTCTGGTATCAAACCAGACTGGATGATCATGGAAGTGTTGCCAGTATTGCCGCCAGAATTGCGTCCATTGGTACCTTTGGATGGTGGCCGTTTCGCGACTTCTGATTTGAATGATTTGTATCGTCGCGTCATTAACCGTAATAACCGTTTGAAGCGCTTGATGGAACTGCGCGCTCCAGAAATCATTACGCGTAATGAAAAGCGTATGTTGCAAGAAGCGGTTGACTCCTTGTTAGACAATGGTCGTCGCGGTAAAGCAATGACTGGTGCAAACAAACGTCCGTTGAAATCTTTGGCAGAAATGATCAAAGGTAAGGGCGGTCGTTTCCGTCAAAACTTGTTGGGTAAGCGCGTCGACTACTCTGGTCGTTCCGTAATCGTGGTCGGTCCACAACTGAAATTGCATCAATGTGGTTTGCCGAAGTTGATGGCCTTGGAATTGTTCAAACCATTCATTTTCAATAAATTGGAATTGATGGGCTTGGCAACAACGATCAAAGCAGCGAAGAAACTCGTTGAAATTCAAGAACCAGTAGTTTGGGATATCTTGGAAGAAGTGATTCGCGAACATCCGATCATGTTGAACCGTGCGCCAACTTTGCACCGTTTAGGTATTCAAGCGTTCGAACCAGTTTTGATCGAAGGTAAAGCGATCCAATTGCACCCACTCGTCTGCGCGGCTTTCAATGCCGACTTCGACGGTGACCAAATGGCGGTACACGTTCCTTTGTCGATCGAAGCACAAATGGAAGCACGCACATTGATGCTCGCTTCTAACAATATTTTGTTCCCATCGAACGGTGAACCATCTATTGTTCCTTCTCAAGATATCGTTTTGGGTCTGTACTACGCAACGCGTGAGAAGATCAACGGTAAGGGTGAAGGTATGTTGTTCCCTGATGTTTCCGAAGCGATTCGCGCTTGGGACAACAAGGAAGTCGAACTGACAACACGTATCACAGTTCGTATTACTGAATATCCAAAAGATAAAGCGACTGGTGAATTCGTTAAAACAGTAAAACGTTACGAAACCACAGTGGGTCGTGCGATCTTGTCTGAAATCTTGCCAAAAGGCTTGCCATTCTCAGTCTTGAATCGTCCATTGAAGAAAAAAGAAATTTCGAAATTGATCGACACATCCTTCCGTAAGTGCGGCTTGCGCGCGACGGTGGTGTTTGCTGATCAATTGATGCAGTCCGGTTTCCGTTTGGCGACGCGTGCTGGTATTTCTATCTGTATCGACGATATGTTGGTACCACCACAAAAAGTGACTTTGTTGGCGACAGCAGAACACGAAGTGAAACAAATCGAACAGCAATATGCTTCCGGTTTGGTGACTGCGGGCGAACGCTACAATAAAGTGGTCGACATCTGGGGTAAAACAGGTGACGAAGTCGGCAAGGCGATGATGGAACAGCTCAAAGTTGAACCAGTCACACGTCGTGACGGAACGCAAGGTACACAAGAATCCTTCAACGCGATTTACATGATGGCTGACTCCGGTGCGCGTGGCTCTGCAGCACAGATTCGTCAGTTGGCAGGTATGCGTGGTCTGATGGCGAAACCAGACGGCTCCATTATTGAAACGCCGATTACCGCGAACTTCCGCGAAGGTCTGAACGTTCTCCAGTACTTTATTTCCACTCACGGTGCACGTAAAGGTCTGGCAGATACGGCGTTGAAAACAGCGAACTCCGGTTACTTGACACGTCGTTTGGTCGACGTTACACAAGATCTGGTGGTGATCGAAGACGATTGCGGTACATCCAATGGTTCCGCTATGAAGGCCATCGTTGAAGGTGGTGAAGTTAACGTGGCATTGCGTGACTTGATCCTGGGTCGCGTTGCAGCGAACGACATCATCAATCCAGAAACACAAGAAACCTTGTTCGCAGCGGGCACATTGCTCGACGAATTCATGGTCGAAGAAATCGAAGCCTTGGGCATCGATGAAGTGAAAGTTCGTACCCCATTGACATGCGACACACGCTACGGTTTGTGCGCAATGTGCTACGGCCGTGACTTGGGCCGCGGTAATTTGGTGAATGCAGGGGAGTCTGTCGGTGTTATCGCTGCGCAGTCCATCGGTGAACCAGGTACACAGTTGACGATGCGTACCTTCCACATCGGTGGTGCGGCTTCTCGTGCAGCAATCGCTTCTTCTGTTGAAGCGAAGTCCAATGGTACGATTCGTTTCACAGCGACGATGCGTTATGTGACCAACGGTAAAGGCGATCAGATCGTGATTTCCCGTTCTGGTGAAGTCTTGATCACCGATGATCATGGCCGTGAACGTGAACGTCATAAAGTACCTTATGGTGCGACATTGATCGTAAAAGACGGTATGGCGATCAAAGCCGGTACTGCGTTGGCGACATGGGATCCGTTGACACGTCCGATCATCACTGAGTACACAGGTCAAGTGAAGTTTGAAAACGTCGAAGAAGGCGTGACCGTTGCTAAGCAAGTTGACGATGTGACTGGTTTGTCGACTTTGGTGGTTATCGATGCGAAGCGTCGTGGTTCTGCTGCTGGTAAGAGCTTGCGTCCACAAGTTAAATTGTTGAACGACGCTGGCGAAGAAGTGAAGATCTCTGGTACCGAACACGCTGTAACGATCGGTTTCCAAGTCGGCGCTTTGATTACAGTGAAAGACGGTCAACAAGTTCACGTAGGTGAAGTGTTGGCGCGTATCCCAACTGAATCGCAAAAAACACGTGATATTACCGGTGGTCTCCCACGCGTTGCTGAATTGTTCGAAGCACGTTCACCAAAAGACGCAGGTATGTTGGCAGAAGTCACAGGTACTGTCGCCTTCGGTAAAGAAACCAAAGGTAAGCAGCGCTTGGAAATCACCGACATGGACGGTGAGAAGCACGAGTTCTTGATCACTAAAGACAAACAAGTCTTGGTGCATGACGGCCAAGTTGTGAACAAAGGTGAGATGATTGTTGACGGCCCAGCTGATCCACAAGACATCTTGCGTTTGTTGGGTATCGAAGCTTTGGCGCGCTACATCGTTGATGAAGTTCAAGACGTTTATCGTTTACAAGGCGTTAAAATCAATGACAAGCACATCGAAGTTATCGTACGTCAGATGTTGCGCCGCGTTGTTGTGGTCAACCCAGGCGATACGAACTACATCGTTGGTGAACAAGTTGAACGTTCTGAATTGCTCGATGAAAACGATCGCGTGACAAAAGAAAACGGTATTCCAGCGACTTATGAAAATATCTTGTTGGGTATTACCAAAGCTTCCTTGTCGACCGATTCCTTCATCTCTGCCGCGTCCTTCCAAGAGACCACACGTGTTCTCACAGAAGCAGCGATCATGGGCAAGAAAGACACATTGCGTGGCTTGAAAGAAAACGTCATCGTTGGTCGTTTGATCCCAGCTGGTACAGGCTTGGCTTACCATCGCGCTCGCAAGATGAAAGAGTCGTGGGAAGCAGAAGAACGTGCAGCATTGTTGGCAGCGGAAAAAGAATTGTTCACGCCACCAGTGGCCGAGGTCACAACAAGCGATGTCGAAGCCTCTGGCGACGCACAAGCTTAATTGGTCTTTGCATCAACCCACTTCGCGGTGGGTTGATCAGCGAAGCAAAAAACACCGTCATTTTGGCGGTGTTTTTTTTTCGTCTTTCGTTTTGCGGAGCTGGTGATTATGAGGATGAAAGTGGGTGTTCGCCTTATACCCTTCTACGATACATTCTCGCTCGTCATCTGCGCTAGGAAGTCATGGCGCTCTCGCTTACAATCTCAACTAAGGTATCTATTGAGCCGTACAAAGATCGTTTCCATAAGACCTTTCTCAGCGCATCGGTTGCTTTGTGTTTTTTGCACTTCCCATGATCTAAGACCATGAAGAATTTCTATAATCAAGACCAACTCGTGCATCATTTTCAGCGTTGTAATCAAGCGGCTGCACGAACCCTCGATGTGGACATTGAAGTGGTGGCGGAAACGGGATCGACAAACGCGGATTTGATGTCTCGTGTAGTCAGTCTTACCAAGCCTACACTCTTGGTAGCGGAGCACCAAACCGCAGGTAAGGGGCGCGCCGGACGGACTTGGTTGTCGACTCCAGGTGGCGTTTTGACTTTTTCTTTGGCCTGGCATTTTCATACAAGCCTGCAGCAACTCAGCGCATTCCCATTGGTGGTTGGTTTGTCGCTTGCCGAATGCCTGCGACACATCGGTGTGCACGTAGAAGTAAAGTGGCCGAACGATCTCCTCAAAGATGGCAAAAAACTGGCTGGTATTTTGGTGGAATCGGCTCCCGCTTCGGCTGCAGATGGTGGCTATTGGACCGTGATTGGGATCGGCCTGAATCTCCAAGTCCCGCAAGAATTAGAGCTGCAAATTGGGCAAGCCGTGGCTGATTCGGCGTGGTTGGCACAGATGGATAGAAACCAATTATTGGCGGAACTCACCCATGCAGTCGCCAGTGCTGCCACTATCTTTGAAGAGTACGGCTTTGAAGTCTTTGTCGAACGTTGGAATACGCTTCATGCCTTTGCTGGCAAAGACGTTAGGATCATGGATGCGGATCGGGTTTTAGTTCAAGGTCGCGCACTTGGCATTGATGCAAGTGGCCGCTTGCTCATCGACGACCATGGTCAACAACGTGCCATCCATTCTGGAGATGTGTCTTTGCGTCCCTTGGCGTAGAATAGGGGTTTGACTAAGTTGGTCGTTTTTGACCTAGTTGTAGGTTCACTCTTCGCGGTTCGATTGGCTCCCATATCATGCAAGAAATCGTGCGTTATAGTCTCTTAATCGATGCCGGTAATACCCGAATCAAATGGGCAGTGTTTCAAGCCGGTGCAATGCGTCTGCCCATGCTTTGGCTTGCTAGTGGTGGCCTTGGACACGAGGAAATCGCGCAGCTGGATCGATTGCCGCAAGCGATAGAGGCACAACTTCCTCAGCCCGATCACGAGCTTGTGACAATTGATGAGGTGTGGATTTCGAATGTCGCCGGTGCGCATATTCAAGCCCAGCTCGAACAGTTCATCCAGCAGTGTTTTCCAAACGCGACATGTCATCGATTCACATCTTCCGAACGCTGCGCTGGTTTGGCGAATTGTTACGCCAATCCAACGCAACTCGGCAGTGACCGTTTTGCTTCTGCATTGGCGGCGCATCATTTCTTCCCCGATACGGCTTTAGTGGTGGCGACATGCGGAACCGCGACCACGATCGATGCTATTTTGCCTGGCAAGGGATTTATTGGTGGCATGATCGCCCCGGGGCTAGGAACCATGGCGATGTCCCTCGCTAAGAACACCGCACAACTTCCTGATTTGACGAGCGTGGCAGATCAATTGTCATTGCCGAACTTGTTCGCCGACAATACCCAACAAGCGATTTGGAGCGGCTGTATTCACGCTCAATTGGGCGCGTTACAATGTGCGATTCGCGATCTACAGCGACAGACAGATTCGGCTGCGGTCGAATTGGTCATTTCTGGTGGCGCGGTTCCCTATCTGCGCCCCTATTTTGCGGACCATTTGATACCTTGCTTGGGATCAGAGATGTCATTGCATGTGGTTGAAAATTTAGTACTGACGGGCTTAGCGGTGGTAGCGCAAACCGCGCAATTGGAGCCTGGCGAAAGATAGAAATATGGGCACCACGCCTCGCAATTTGGAATGGGGCATCATGCGAAAAACGATAGGCGTGGTAAGCGCGTCGAAGGTGACGGTGCGATTTGATATGCAAGAGAGCGATTAATTATGTTGCGATTCCTTTTATTTACATTGTTGGTGATTAATGGCTTGTTGTTGGGATTTAATCTCGGCATTTTTGATCGCTTAGTCGATTTGAAAATGGAGAAGCATGAACCACATCGCATGAAGGCGGAAAAAAATGTGGATAAGCTCAAACTGTTGAGTGCCTCTGCCGCACAAGATTTAGTCGAGGCCAGTGCAAAGAAAGCTGAACCTCCGATCGCCTGCATTGAAATTGGAAATTTCACCTTGGCGGATGCGAAGAATTTCGAGGAGCGCTTAAAACACCTTTCACTTGGTGATCGTGTTGGTCGTCAGGAGCTGTCGGAAAGTGCCTCGAATATGGTTTATCTGCCTTCGCAAGGCAATAAAGATGCGGCCGATAAAAAGGCCATCGCGATCAAGAAAATGGGCGTCAGTGATGCCTATGTGATTCAAGATGGTTCAGCGTTGAAGTGGGGTGTTTCCTTAGGCGTGTTCAAGACCATGGAAGCGGCGAAAACCCATGTCGCCAATCTCGCGAAAAAAGGAATCAAAGACGCCAAGATCGCACCGCGCCAAGTGAGCGCAACCAAGATGCTGTATCAGATGTATGAGATCAGCCCTGACGAGAAAAAGTCGATCGATCAAATTCGCGAACAATTCGCGGGCATCGAAGAGCACCAATGCACAAGCAAATTAGGTGCGAAGACCGAATAGTAAGTGCTAGCAGTGCTAGCTTTGGCTCCTTCAGAGCTTAGACTTTAGACATAACACATCACCGATAACAAATCGCCACACACATAATAAACAAGACACGAAGTAAGACGTTTGATGCAATTGGGTGATGCTTGACGGGTCACCGCGCACGAGCCATTGCAGATCTCTACAAAACTCGTTCGAGAGACAAGATAAACCACTATGACCGCATTCCATTTTAAGCAAGGCCACGTACCTCTATTGGTATCGATGCCGCATGTAGGAACCACCATCCCCGAAGATGTTGCCACCCAGCTTAACCCAGTCGCACAAGTCAAAGCCGATACGGACTGGCACTTGCCGCTGCTGTATAACATGCTCGATGAACTCGGCGCATCCCGTATTCATGCAGAGTATTCACGTTATGTGATTGATTTGAACCGGCCTTGTGATGATGTGAATCTCTATCCGGGGCAAGACACGACCGGTTTGTGTCCACTCGATACCTTTGATAAACAGCCACTTTATCCTGAAGGACAAGCACCTGATCGTGAAGAGGTCGCCCGTCGCATCGAGAATTATTGGCAACCGTATCACCAACAATTACAGAGTGAACTGCAACGCATGAAAGAGACCTTTGGCATTGCGATTTTGTGGGACGCCCATTCCATTGCATCTCAAGTGCCGCGTTTTTTCAAGGGCCGTTTACCTGATCTGAACTTTGGCACCGCTGATCAAAAGTCTTGTGATTTGAGTTTGCAATCGGCTTTGGCTGAATGTTTGCGAACACAAGTATCGGCACAGAAGTACAGTCATGTTTTCAATGGTCGTTTCAAGGGCGGCCATATTACGCGCCACTATGGACAACCGACATCTCATGTTCACGCTGTGCAATTGGAAATGAGTCAAGTGGTGTATATGAATGAAGCAGCTCCGTTCGAATATCGTGCAGATTTGGCTCAACAGGTGCAACCAGTGTTACGCGCATTATTGCAGACCTGTTTGACTTGGGCTGAGCAAAAAGGGGTAGCATCATGAGTTCACGACAAACTTTGTATGCACAACATGCGCTGTTGCCAGAAGGCTGGGCGACTCAGGTCCGTTTGCATTGGAATGACTCTGGCGATTTGAGCCTGATCGAAAAAAATGTCCCAGCCGCTCCGCATGAGAAACAAGCGAGCTATGTGATACCAGGCATGACCAATTTGCATTCGCACGCGTTTCAGCGAGCCATGGCGGGAATGACAGAGATTGCAGGAGAGGGGCCAGACAGCTTTTGGACTTGGCGCGATTTGATGTATCGCTTTGCCTTGGCAATTACACCCGAGCAGATGCAAGCCGTGGCGGCGCAATTGTATGCAGAGTGCCTACGTTACGGTTATACCTCAGTCTGTGAATTTCATTACTTGCACCGCGCACCTGACGGTCATTTTTATCAACAACGCGCAGAAATGGCGGCACGCGTGATCGCTGCTGCAGAGCAGTGCGGTATGGGCATGACGATGCTGCCGGTTCTGTATAGCTTTTCTGATTTTAAAGATCAGCCACTCCGTGATGATCAACGACGCTTCCGTACTGATGTCGACGATATCTTGAACTTGGTCGGTGATCTTGAGTCGCTGCGCTCTGCCCAAGTTGAAGTGGGTGTTGCTCCGCATTCTTTGCGTGCGGCTAACACTCAGCAAATTCAAGAGCTTGAGCATGCTTTACCGAGTGGTCGCCCGATTCACATTCATATCGCCGAACAGATGCGCGAAGTGGAAGCCTCGCTCGCCGCAACTGGTCAACGCCCGGTTGAACTCTTACTCAATACACAAAAAGTCGATGCGCGTTGGTGTTTGGTGCATGCGACTCATCTGACTTCCGCCGAGGTCAGAGGCATTGCGGCACGTGGTGCAGTGGCAGGTATTTGCACTACCACCGAAGGTAACTTAGGCGATGGATTTTTTGAATTGCCTGAATTTATCGAGGCTGGTGGCGTGTTTGGTATTGGTAGCGATAGTCATGTGTCGCAAAGTGCTGTTGAAGAAGTACGATGGTTGGAATATGGGCAGCGTTTGCGTCTGCAAAAACGTAATGTGGCCAGCGTCGCGGGACGTCGTCGTGTGGCAGATTTCTTGTGGCAAGAATGTTTAAAGGGCGGTGCGCAAGCAGCAGGACGTCGCGTCGGTCAATTAAGTCCCAACTATCGTGCTGATTTCCTGGTACTCGACGATCAGCATCCTAACCTGGCTGATCTGGCTCCTGATCAAGTCTTGAGTAGTCTGGTGTTTTCTGGGAACGATAACTTGGTGCGGGATGTCTATGTTGGTGGTCGACTCTGCGTCGAGAATCAACGCCACGTTCATCAAGATCAGATACAAAATGATTTCCGTCGTTGCATGCAGCAATTGCGTAGTTTGTGAAGCGTGATCAGAGTCCGTGTGCTGAAACTAGGCTGCAATAACCTACATTTTGCGTTTCGGTGTTGATTGTCCGAAAATGGTAGTTCGGTAGTGAAAAAATAAAGTGCTCGCAACAGACAAGCGGCACATCAAGTGAGGAGTGGAGAGATGAAAAAGAAGTTCAGTGTGTTGGCGGTCGGCGCAACATTGGCGAGTTTAGTGGGCGTAGTGAGCATGGTGAGCCTGCCAGCAAGCGCGATGGCAAATAGCGCAAGCACGATGAAAAATAGCGCAAGCACTAAGTCAGCAGTGAGTGCCCCTTTGGCCGAGCGTTTGAAAGCGCTCGATATGATCTTAGCCGATCATTGGGAAAATAATTTACGCAGCAATCCTGAATATGCCTCGATGTTGGGCGATAAACGTTTCAATGATCAATGGCGTGATTTTTCACAAAAAGGCATTGCAGCCGGTCAGCGTAAAAATCGTGAATTCCTCAAACGATTGCAGGCGATTGATACCACTGGGTTTGATGTGCAACAGAAGTTAAATAAAGATTTGTTGGTACGTCAATTGCAGGATGAGATTGAGGCTGAAAAATTTAAGAACTGGCAAATGCCAGTGCTACAAAACTCTGGACTTCATCTCGATACGCCAGAGTTGGTGACGATGTTGAGTTTTAGTTCTGTCAAAGATTACGAGGACTACATCGCTCGTTTGAATAAGTTACCAAACTTGTTCAATCAAACCATCGTACAAATGCGCAAAGGTATCAAAGATAAAATCATGCCGCCCCAATTTTTGCTGCCAAAAATTGTGCGTCAGTGTGATGATTTAGTGGCTATGAAGTTGAGCGACTCACCATTCATGAAACCGATCGCACAGTTTCCTGCTGAATTTTCTGCCGCTGACAAACAGCGTTTGAGCGCCGCAGTGACGGCAGCAGTCAATACCAAGGTGTTACCCGCTTATAAGAATTTCGCTGAATTTGTGCGTAAAGAGTATGCGCCGCATGGTCGTCCTGAAGTAGGTCTGTGGTCTTTGCCGAACGGTGTTGAACGTTATAAATATCAAGTGCGTACGCAAACTACCACGGATAAATCGGCCGAAGAGATTCACCAAATTGGCTTAAGCGAAGTCGCTCGCATTGAAGGCCAAATGTTGGAAACCGCGAAGAAATTAGGCTTCGCTGATCTGAAGAGTTTTAACGCATCTTTGGAAAAGAATCCCGATGTGCATCCAAAATCACGTCAGGAAATTATCGATCTGTATAACAAGTACACCGATCAGATGTACACCAAGATTCCAGAACTGTTTGGTCGCTTGCCGAAAGCAAAAGTGAAGATCATGCAGGTCGAGGAGTTCCGTGAGAAAGAGGCGGCAGGTGCTTCGTATAATGAAGGTGCGCCAGATGGGTCACGTCCAGGCCATGTGATGGTGAATACAGGTGATTTTCAAAATCGCATGACGCTTTCGATTGAGAGTACGGCCTTGCATGAAGGCGTGCCAGGTCATCACATGCAGATCTCTATCGCGCAAGAGTTGGAAGGTTTGCCAACCTACCGTCGTCAAGGCGGTAATAATGCCTACGTTGAAGGCTGGGCGCTGTATTCCGAGCGTCTGGGAGAAGAACTGGGCTTCTTCCAAGATCCATATAGCTATTACGGTCACCTGCAAGATGAAATGCTGCGTGCGATTCGTTTGGTGGTCGACACGGGCTTGCATTACAAGAAGTGGAATCGTCAGCAAGTCGTTGACTTCTTCCGTAACCATTCGGGTATCGAAGAAGTTGAAATCCAAAGTGAAACCGATCGCTATATCGTGTGGCCAGGACAGGCACTCGGGTACAAGATGGGACAATTGAAAATTTTGGAATTGCGTGAATACGCCAGTAAGACCTTGGGCAATAAATTTAGTTTGAAGGGTTTCCATGATGAGGTGCTCGGCGCTGGCGCATTGCCACTCGATGTATTGGAGACGCGCATTAAAGACTGGGTCAAGGCGCAGCAATAAGCGTCTTTGTGCGGATCCATTGAAGGTCTTGGAATACGCTTTCAAGATGGGAATGGTTGAATAAAAGTGCAATAAATTAACGCTGTGTTTTCAAAGCAAAAGGGCGACAGAATCATTTGTGGTTTTGTCGCCCTTGGCATTTTGGTAACTGCGTAAAAAAAATTGCCACAGCCCAACAAGCACGAGTAGAATCGAATTTCCACCTGCCTCTTACCTTCATAAGGAGTGACACCATGAGTGCCTTCGCGATGCCGGTTTATATGTTGGAATTCACGCCTAAAACCATCGCCTCATTGTTGTCACCGGCGGCAATCGATGGTTCCACAGTTGAGCTTGATGTATATGCTCGAAATGATTTGGAAGTGAAGGTAGCGGCGACGGGACATCGCCTCAAAGAAGATCCAGATATGTTTCGGATTATTACCGTGTATGACGGAAAAACCAATGAACATGATTGGAACTTCACCATCATTCGTGAGTCGGCTGATCGTAGTCGCAAGAAACGTTAATCCTTCGTATGTTGCCGATACAAAGCCAGTCTGACTAGACCCTATATCTCAGTCTCTAGAATTGCTTATCCTTGCCAGCTGCGCTTTAGGCCAGTATCGGCATGGATCCATCCGCCTTGTTTGCTAGCACGGAAGTAAAAACCGACACCGCCTTGACGGAAACTTTGCACCAGTTCCCCTAAAACTTCTTCATGGAGATTGGCAATACGAAAGTCAGCAGCTTTGCCATCCATGTGCAAAGATTTTCGTGCGGCGGGAATGCCTTCTTCACGCAAGCGTTGATTCGACTCAGGAGTGCGATAGCCTGAAAGCAGTTCAAGCGGCTTGGTCATGCCCAATTGGTTAATGAATGCCTGCGTGGCCCATAAAGTTTCGATGAGCTTGGGATCAATGCGCGCTGTTTTGTCAGCATGGATATCCCGAAGGATTTCGCAGCATTGCTCATAGGCAGAGCCAAGGATCTCGCCGTCTTTCCAATACAAAAGCTTTAAACGTTCCCCGCTGGCGGGACGTGTCCAATCGATGGTGCGCGGTTTGAGCCAAAAATCCATATCCAGCGCCTGTGCATCAAAGAGATCGGGCGGTGGCTTGAGTTTGCTTTGTTTGTCATCACTCGATTGCACAAAAGTCGGACTGGCGGCACTGTCGCGTTGACCAAGAAACAGACCTGAGGCAGTGAGGATAAGAGAACGTTTTAAAAAATCTCGGCGCGTAGACATAGCATCATCCCTCGCAAAAACAAAGTGGACAAATTGTAACTGCTTCGCGTGAAAAAGAGTACTGCGGAAAATGCAAAAGCCATCAAGCGCCTTGATGTCGGCTTCGATTTATAATGCAGCGATGAAAAGAACCGAGGTCATAGCATGTTAAGCGCGGAACAAATTCAACAATTTCAAACGGATGGCTATCTGGTCTTGCCTGCCTTGGCGCAGAGAGATTTCTGTGAGGCGGTGATTGCATTTGCTCAATCGGAGCTTGATGCTGAACATGGTCCGATCGAGTTCGAAGCGGACACTCGTTATCCTGGTGCACCGATCTCGCTCGATGCAGAAGGCGGTCGCACTGCACGACGTCTATTGCAAGCTTACGCGCGTTCAGACACTCTATCCGCTTGGGCAAAACGCGACGAGCTGGCGCAAGCATTAACTCAGTTGTTGGGACAGAAGGCGTTTCTGTCGCAAGCCCATCACAACTGCATCATGACCAAACAAGCGCGTTATTCGAGTTTAACCGGCTGGCACCGTGATAGTCGCTATTGGCATTTTCAACGGCCCGAATTGATCAGCGTGTGGTTGGCTTTGCGGGATGAAAAAGTCGAGAATGGATGTCTCTTAGTACTGCCCGGTTCACATCGGTGGCAGATTGAAAGCGAACAGCTCGATCCAGCGCAATTTCTCAGATCTGATCTCGAGCAGAATCAGCAACTCTTGCAACAAGCTCGCGCCTTACCTCTGCAACAAGGTGATGTGCTGCTGTTTTCGAGTAATTTATTTCATGCGGCGGGCTGCAATCAAACTACGCAAACCAAGTTCTCTTTGGTTTTTACCTATCGTGCAGAAGACAATCCACCCGTGCCTGACACACGTTCAGCAAGCCGACCAGAAATCGCATTGACTTAGCGACTTTTTGGTCAAATCGTGCTGAGCTTGGGCCTATGATTTGTTCACGCGCGGTAACTTAAACCAGAAACAGGTACCCAGATTTTCTTCGGTACGGAAACCGATGTTGCCGTGCATGGCTTCGATCAGGGACTTGCTGATTTTGAGTCCTAGTCCAGTGCCACCTTGTTGCCGCGTATCGCCATTGTTTGCCTGAGCGAAGGAATTGAAAATCTCTTTCTGGAAATCCGCGGGAATGCCGAATCCGTGATCTTCCACTTCTACCAAACAATGCTGTGCTTCTTCGAGAATGCGTACATCGACTTGTTGCGAATTGCCTGAAAATTTGGCAGCGTTCGACAGGAGATTTGCCATGACCTGCGCTAAACGCACACTGTCCGCAACCACTGTGGCTGAATCTGGATGTTCGGCTAGAACATACTGGACATTGTATTTCAAGCCGTAGCCCCCATTGTCGCGAATCGATTGTTTGACGAGCGTGACGATATCGACATTGGCGAGGTTTAGGCTCATCTTTCCTGCCGCGAGCTTTTCAATGTCGAGTAAATCATTAATCAGAACAATCAAGCGTTGACTATTGCGTGAAGCGAGTGTGATTAGCTTCATAGCCGCCTCTGGCAAGGTGTTAGCAACACCGTGTTCGAGTAGGCTCAGCGATCCTTGGATCGAAGTGAGAGGGGTTCTGAGTTCGTGGCTGACGGTGGAAATGAATTCTGACTTGAGCTTGTCCAAACGGCGGCGCTCGGTAATATCACGAGTGATACCAACATAGATGACCTCACCACGTTCAAAACTCTTAGTAATCGCCAATTCCATAGGAAAGACGCTGCCATCTTTGCGGCGACCTTGGAGTTCACGACCGACGCCAATAATATGTGCTTCGCCTGACTTGTGATATTGATCGAGATAATTGTCATGTCGGCTCTGATCAGGTTCCGGCATCAACATACTGACATTCTTGCCTAGGACCTCATTGAGGGTATATCCGAAAATACGAATCGCAGCCAGATTGAAGGAGCGGATCACCCCTTTCATATCGATGGTAATGACGCCATCCGCTAAGTTGTCGAGAATGGTTTGATTGTGGTGTGCGTGGTCTTGCAGTGCCTTGTCTTTGTTCAGAAGATCGCCGTAAGCGAGTTCGAGATGGCGCGATTTTTCGAGCACTTCTTGGGTGCGTTCTTCGACTTTTTGTTCGAGCACTTTTTGATCGTCGATAAAACGTGCGGTGGTTAGGGCGCGTACGACCAAGCTACCAATATGACTCGCATAGAGAATGTCTTCACGACTCCAATTGCGTTGACGATGGCACTGACCAAGACTCAAGACGCCGACTTGGGTTTGGTCTTTGCGCATGGGCATATCCAAAATCGACTTTAACTCAATTTGGTTGGCCGAATCCAATAGGTCCTTGGCGGCAGGATGCAAGCGGATATCGTGCACGACAAAGGGATTGCGCGTATTGGAAAGCTCTTGAAAATAAGTTGCGTAATGATCGAAGTTCATCACGCAGGATTGCGCAAAGGGAAGTGGTTCAGGGCCAAGAATGGTGTGACATACGAGATGATTGCTATTTTCGTCGCGCAACCATAGGCACAAATATTCTATCCTCAGAATCTCGAGGGCTTTGCGAGCAATGATACGGATGGCATCGTTGAAACTACAATTGTCTAAGGCAGGATTCGCTTCGAGTTCAAGCAAAAGTTCGGCCGGTGCCTTGCGGGAGATATCGTATTCTCTTAAATCTTGGAAACCATCATTCGATGAAAGTTGATTCAGTTTTGTTGCCGTTTCTTGGTGCAAGCGGGCAAATTGTAGAGATGTTTGGTGATCTCCCTGGGTTTCGTACAATTGCGATAGAGCGTTGTAAAAATTGGCGATTTGCGGCAAGGACGCCATTTCTTTCGCTGATGATAAAGCGTCTTGGTAGATACGAATGGCGCTACCGATATCGCCTTGAATCAAGGCGATTTTTGCGAGGGTGTCATTGACAGCGCCAAACAACCATTTGTAATTGCATTTTTTGGCCGCGATCAAAGCACGTTCGGTGTGTGTCTTCGCCAATGCATAATTCTCTGCCTTGAATTCCAAAACACCGAGGTACCACATGGTCTCGGCAAAATATTCGTCGGCCCCCGCACGTTGTGCTTCTAGTTGCGCTTCCATCAATAACTGTTGCGTTTCTTCGCGTCGATCTTGGTGCAAGGAGCACAGCGCTAGATTGATAGAATATTTGGCGCTTAAATAAGGGTGATCGATCTGTTCCAACAAAGAACCCGCATCGCGAATGAATCTTGTAGCGGCGGTGTAATCACCCATGGAATGATAAATTTGTCCCAGCCCGATACGGGATTCCACCATCGATTCAATATCGTGCGTGAACTTACACACATCAATTGCACGCAACCAAAAATTCGCTGCGTCGCGGTATTTGCCAACGCCGAAGTTGATGCGACCGAGCGCCACCATGATCTTGCCAGTGTGTTCGATGAGATCGCATGAGTCCGCTAAGAAGCTCGCATTATTGAGGTCATCGATTAAGTCGTCAGTTTCACCGAGGCGTTCTTGTATGGTGTAGCGCTCGAGTAATGCATCGATTTGAAATGAAGTGTTCTTCGCGTCGAAGGCAGCCAGTTCTAATTCACGGAGAAAGCGAATGGCGATACGCGGGTGATAGCGACCGATGCGTCGCACGCGCGTCAGCGTGTTGGCTGTCAGTGTGGTTGAAGCACTCATGAAGTCTCCCTGACTGGGGGCTTGGATCAGATGCGCCCAAAGAGGCACTTTGCGATGAAGTCCCTCAAGATGAAGTTCACCTTAGCATAGTCAGGCTTAAAGTTCCAGTGGGGAAACATTGCTCTGTGCAATGTTTGTGAGTTCGGCAACTGTGTCGACTTTTGATGATGATTTATTGGAGGCGATAGCGTCGCAAGTCTTGTTGGATTGGATAAAAATCATTTAGTACGTGAATATCGAAATGATAAGATAGGGTTTTCTAACTCGCGTCTGGTCGATATCGATTGAGCACGCCATTACAACGAGGTTGAGTACGTGCTAGGTTTTTTCGTTTTGCTTTTGATTGCGACAATCTTTTACCTGATTCAGCCTATCTTCTTTTTGTCGCTGTTTGCGGTGGTGATGTTTGTTGGCCTCAACTTTGCTATCGTCGGTGAGCGTAATCGACGTGCATGGGCTTGGGTTTTTGTGCCGCTGTGCCTGTTGGTGAGCGCCAGCGTTATCGGCTTGAGTTTGATGGTGCCATCACAGTACGCGGTCACGCAGGGTCTATTCGGAATTACCATGTTAACCATCAGCCCAGCCTTGATTTGCTACTGCTCCTATCGTTTCCGTTGTTACCGACGCTTGAGAGCCGAGGCTCTTCAATCAAGTTAGTCAAATGGAATAGGAAGAACTCGATTCAGTCTTCGCGACCGTAGAGTGATATGTTCGTGCCATCCGCAGCGCTGACCACAAGATTCTGACGTGAAGCATCCCTACACGCTACCTTGGAATCGCGCAGGGATGCCAAAGGGCCTTAACACTGTTCGAGTGCGATGAGCTCTTGTATGGTCTGGCGGCGGCGAATTAAGCGAAGCTCGCCAGCATCGAGTAACACTTCAGGAGCTAAGGGACGTGAATTGTAGTTCGATGACATGCTCGCACCATACGCTCCGGCATCATGAAATACAAACAGATCGCCGATCTCACATGGCGGCAAATCTTGATGAGTGACGACACCACCTTCTTCTTGTGTAAAGACATCGCCCGACTCACACAAAGGACCCGCGACCACGGTTGCTTGTGGGCTGCCGGTGCGCATCTGGCCATCGGGAGTATGGGCGGTGATACGATGGAAACTACCATACATGGAAGGGCGTACCAGATCATTAAAACCGGCGTCGACGAAAGTAAAGAAGTTGGTACCGACTTGTTTTTGCGCTCGCAGTTCGGAGATCAAAATGCCAGACTCCGCAACCAAGAAGCGGCCAGGTTCGATTTCCATGCAGATTGGATGACCGAGATGCGCTTCAATCTTTGCGCGAGCGGTTTGCCAAATACTAAAGTAATGCGCAGCATCGACTCTGCCTTCATTGCTTTGGTAAGGAATCGATAACCCACCACCAATGGAAATTGCTTCGAGATCGAGCGGGCAACGAATTACTTGATCGAGCATGGCGTCGCATACGCTTTGCAAATGATCGTAATCGACGCCCGATCCGATATGCATATGCAGGCCGATTAATTTGAGTTTGTAACGTTGAATGATGGCATACGCTTGGGCGAGCTCCTCGTGCCAAATCCCATGCTTGCTCTGTTCACCACCCGTATTGGTTTTACGACTATGCCCATGCCCAAAGCCCGGGTTGATGCGAATCCAAACTGGGTGACCAGGATTGGCTTGACCCAATTGCTCGAGCATCTGTGGTGAACCGCAATTCACGGGAATGCCGAGTTCGACGACGCGTTTCAGCGCGCTTCGATCCAGCAGATCCGCCGTGAACACGATAGGCGCATGTTGATTCTCAACCTGTGGCTCATAACCGGCAGCGATAGCACGTTCAACTTCGCCCAAGGAGACTGAATCGACCAATACGCCTTGCTCACGCATCAGCTTCAAAATATGGATATTGCTACAGGATTTTTGCGCAAAGCGAATGACATCGAATTGCTTCAATTGTGCGATCTGCGCCCGAATGTAGTTCGCATCGTAGGCCCAACATGGCGTGCCATATTGTTCAACTATGTGAGAAAGCTGTTGCGCGCTGAAAGAAGGTTTCATCATGGGTTCGTTTTTGTCTGTAATGATCGATGCCGTTTTTGCGCTGTAAACTAAGGATATTTCCGACGCAAATTAGGGCGCAATCCTGTGGCTTGGAAGATCACACTGTAGCGCGTACAATGCCGCAAGAACATGGGGAATTAATGGGAAATCCTGCATTCCTCTTTGAATTCTCTGGAAAACGCGAGCTTTTGCTTATGAATCAAAAAATCGATCAATTTGACCAAAAAATTTTGCAGTTATTGCAAGATGATGCACGTATGTCGCATGCCGAAATTGGTCGGCAAGTTCATTTGAGTCAACCGGCGGTTTCCGAACGGATTAAGCGTCTCGAAAGCAGCAATATCATTCGCGGTTATCGTGCGGATATTAATCCGAAGGCGCTTGGATATGACATTACCGCCATGATCCGTGTGTCAACGCAACAAGGCCGGCCATACTCGCAGTATGTGAGCGATTGCCCAGAAATTGTCGACTGCTATACCGTCACCGGTGAAGACGGTGCGGTCATGCGCGTATTGGCGCGTGATGTAGAGCACTTGCAGCGGATCATCAATGAGCTCAACGCTTTTGGTTCCACATCGACGGCAATCGTATTAACGACCCATGTCGCGGGAAAAGCCATCGCGATTCCTAATCCAGATTGATCAGCACATGGCTTGCTTAGTGCAGATGATTTTGAAAGTACAGTAGAGCCCTTGTATGGTCTTTAGTAGCGTTAGCTTCCTCTTCTATTTCCTCCCTATTTTCTTGGTGCTTTATGTGCTAAATGGTGCGCTGCCATGGCGCAATGCCGTGCTGTTGGTGGCAAGTTTGATTTTCTATAGCTGGGGTGAACCACAAAATCTTCCCCTGTTGCTAGTGTATGTGATTGCCAACTATGGATTTGGATTATGGTTGGGGCATGTGCAAACAAAATCGTTTGCCGATGGCGCGGTTGATGGCCAGAAGAAGTGGGCGCAAGCATTGCCTTTTGCTTTAGCAATTGGCTTTAATCTGGCGGGTTTGTTGTACTACAAATATGCACATTTTGCGCTCTCCAATTGGCAGAATTTTCGTTCATGGTTGAGCGGAGCAGCGCTTGAAAATGTGCCTGAAATCGCCTTGCCTTTAGGGATTTCCTTTTTCAGTTTTCATGCGATTTCCTACTTGGTTGACGTTTATCGTCAAAAGACCAAAGCAGAGCGAAGTTTCTCTGCGCTGTTCACCTACATCATCATGTTCCCGCAATTGGTCGCTGGTCCGATTGTTCGGTTCTCAACCGTAGCACGACAATTACACCATCGTCGTTGGAGTTGGTGGCGCGCCGAAATCGGGGTGCGTTTTTTCTGTTTAGGGCTTGCGCAAAAAGTCCTGATTGCCAATACCGTCGCCAGCGTTGCCGATCAATTATTCGCCTTGCCGAGTGCCGAATTGTCGACTCCTTTGGCGTGGTTAGCAGCAGTCTCTTATACCGTGCAAATCTATTTTGATTTTGCGGGGTATTCATTAATGGCGATTGGTTTGGGCTTGATGTGCGGTTTTAGTTTTCCGCGTAATTTTCATTTTCCTTACATTGCGCAATCGATCACGGAATTTTGGCGGCGCTGGCATATGAGTCTTTCTCGATGGTTCCGTGATTATGTGTACATCCCACTTGGAGGAAATCGTCACGGTCAAGCTCGCACCCTATTCAATTTGTTTTTAGTCTTTGTCTTGTGCGGTCTTTGGCATGGTGCGAATTGGACCTTTGTCGTTTGGGGCATCGCGCATGGCGTATTCCTCGTGATAGAAAGGCTGGGACTCAGTTCGATTTTGGCGAAGCTGCCACGTCTTATTCGGCATGCCTACACCTTGTTAATGGTCATCTTGGCGTGGGTTTTGTTTCGTTCTAATGACTTGAGCCAAGCAGCGCATTTCTTTACTGTGATGGCTGGCGTTTCGAACGAGACTTCGGCTTTACCTGTCATGGCGTATTGTTCCACTACTTTTATTTTGACGATGTTATTGGCGGTGGTGTTCGCGACGGGATGGTCGAAAAAAATTGCGGATCGTCTGAACCAATCTTGGCCCACTGCAATGACCCTCATCGACCGCGGGTTTCTGTTGGCTTTATTGGTGTTATGTGCGTTTAGTTTGGCGAGCGGGGCCTACAACCCCTTCATTTATTTCCGCTTTTGAGGACGTTCATGATAAAAACAAGCGCGCCTCAATTTGTGTGTAAGAAGACGATACGCATCGTGTTCTTGCTGCTCAGTTTTATTCTGTTGAGTATGCCCTTATTGATTCATGTTTCACAGATTGAATCAACAACGCAGACTTCGGAAAATCGCGCACTTGCGCCGTATCCGGGTAAACCAAACACCCGAGCAGAATGGTCGCAGTGGAGCGCCAAATTCGATCGCTACTTGGGTGATCACTTTGGTTTGCGTCAACATCTCGTGAAGTGGAATCAAGCAGGACGTTACCATCTCTTGCATGAGGTTGTGTCGCCGCAAATTACCGTCGGTAAAGAAGGCTATTTGTTTTTTAATGCGCATGAGGCTCAGCATCCTCTGCGGATGTTGTCCTTTATTTGCGGGCGCGGAATCGACACGCATCAGACCGATGAATTGGCGCAGCAAGTGGTCGAATTCGCGCAGTTTGTCAGTGTTAGTAATCCACGTACCACGATTGCCTTTGTGCCGAGCAAGCCAGCGGTGTATCCCGAATATTTACCTTCGTGGTGGCAGCGCGAGTGTGAGCGTCATCAAGCCACTTTAGATCGCGTCTCTGAGCGAGTGAGGCAAACATTACCACAGGCGGATGTGGTTTATCCTCTCGCGCAAATGCTGCAAGCCAAAACGCGGAGACCCATTTATCCAGCGCATGATTTTCATTGGCAAGGTAAGGGCGCACAAGTGTATGCGCGAATTTTGAGCGAACAACATTGGCATCGTGCTGCGCGTGGTCAGTTGAGTTTCCAAGAGGAGCTCAGTGAATCAGACATGCAAAGATTTTTGCCCGGTGTCGATTTGCGGCAACGCCTGCAAAAGCCAGATTGGAAACGCAGCGATTTCACATATTGCGAAGGCGGTCCGTGTTTTCCGGAGCTCAGTAGCGCTGCTATTTTAGCGGATGTTACACGCATCACCCGACGCGATGTATCTCAAGATGCGACGCAAACCAAGCAAAGATTGCTGCTGTTGACGGATTCTTTTGGACACGGTGTCGCTCCCTATTTTGCGCCTTACTTTGATGAGGTGTGGCATGTTTCGAGTAACAATATGGGGGCCTTGAATCCGCAACAATTGGCGCAATTGAAAACGAGTTTTGAGCAATATGCACCAACGCAAACACTGTATTTATTCCATGATTTTGCGCTCGCCTGTTTTAGCCAAACTCTGAAATATTGCCCGCTCGAGTTGCCACCGGTTCTGCGAGCGGTACATCCCCAGTCGCAATAAGTCATAGGCCGCTAACTTAGCATCGGCACAGCACTCTTGCTTATGCAAAGTGTTGATGAAATTACTAGGCAAGTCATGTAATTTTGCTTATATTGTTCACTTTTCAATATGATCTCTCACGGTGTGGGAGATCGCCAAAAAGTGATCGATCTCTCACTATGACCTCAGTTTCTGCCACGATGCCCGAGCGCGTCGAAACAAGCTTCAAGCTTGACTCCTTTCTAGGCCTCAGTTTTTCTATCTTTTTTGAACGCTTCGCTTTTTACGGCATTCGTTGGGCTTTGGTGCTGTATTTTGTGTGGGAAGTCTTACCCGCCGATTTTCAAGCGAAGTTCGAAGGTGAACACTTGTATTCCGCCTTCTTAGCTTTGATGCTTAGTCTGGGTGTTCTTGGTGCCTATATCGCCGATCGTTGTCAGTGTTATTTGAATGCGGCGCGCGTCGGTGTATGCCTGATGGCGCTGGGCGTCTTCATGATTGTGATGCCAGATCCAACCGCCTTCCGCATTGGCCTATCATGCCTGGTTTTGGGTAATGCATTGTATCGGCCAGGTAGTTTGGTTTTATTTAGCAAAACGCTCGGGGCTCAGGAGGCAAAACAAGATGTGGGATTGACCTTGATGTATTTCCTTGTGAACCTAGCAGGTTTCCTTGCGCCACTCGTGACACAGTATTTGGCGACACGTGTTTTTGGGGCTGAAAATAAGATGGCTTTGCAAGTGGTTTTTGTCGTGGCAGGGCTCAGCTTATTGCTGAGCTTAGCCTGTCTGCATTGGGGAAGTAAGAAGTTACTCACACGGGATGAATTTTCCGACTCCGTATGGCAGTTTTTGCGAACTAAGACGCTGTGGATCGGCATTCTTGTTAGCTTAGTTTTGGTGTATCAACTCTTCACTTTATCCAAGCAAGGACTCACGATACTCAGCTGGGCGAGTTTGCTTGTGGCAGTGGCGCTGTTGTTTGCAGACGCCGCATCACATAAGAACGCGTGGAAACGTCTGCTGTTATTTATGCTGGCGCTGGTGTTGAGCTTTGCTTGGGCAATCGCAAATGAATTTTTGCAAGTCGATATCGAGCGCATTTTCATGAATTGGATCAAGATCAACTCAAGCCTTGCAGCAATCTCGCCGATGTTGGTCGCAACCTTCTCCATCTTCGCCATCTTCGTTGTCACACCTTTGTTGGTCGGCCTTATTTCGCTGTTTTCCAAATCGAAGAAGTACCCAGATCTTTGGGGGAAATGGGCACTCGCTTTACTGCTGAATGTTTTGTTTTTCTGCATGCTGGTGATAGCAAGCAGAGACTTGTTTGCGGGACTTGAAAATACCTTCAGTTTGACGACGACGAGTTTGGTGATGGCGTATCTGCTGCAAGCGGGTGTCGAAGTGATGGTTACTACCTTAGGTTATAGCGCCGTCCTCAATTTTGCGTCGACACGACGTTTGGCACTGGCCTTTGCCGCATTGCTTTTGGCGAATCGCTTAGGAAGCCAAGCGGCAGGTTTTCTGATGGGCGAGTTTCCATCACTGATTTCCAACTCCCCCACTGAGATTCATCAGCATTTTGAGTGGGCATCGACAGGTTTTGCTTTGCTGGCGGGAGTGCTTTTATTCGTCATTATGGTGGTCTATTTCAGAAACAAGAAGGCATCTTAATCCCGCGTTGATGCCCGTGCCTCACAGTCTTGCCGCCAAAAATGGCAAATCTCAGTGTCCACCTGACCGACAAAAAACCTTGGCGGACAGCGATGGACACTTTTTTCACGCTTCGATGGTCGAGATAAAAGTGATGTAAATCATAGGCTTAGCCAGAATTGTTGGCTTGGCACGCTTCCTGCTAAATCACTTGAAAGTAGCATTTTTGAATTTTCAAGTTTGAGGAAGAGTTTCATGATTCGAGATACCTCCGGTCAAGATCAAGTCATCGCGGCCGCGCCTGTGTGGCGCCGCAAGAAAACAGTGCTGATGGCGATCGGCTTACTCAGTTTTATCGTCATCAGTGTGCTGTTAGTCCGCAGTTTTTCCAATAGCACCAAGTCGATTAATGCCGCACGTCTGAAGCTTGCTCAGGTCACACGAGGCACTCTGGTGCGCGATGTGGCAGTGAATGGGCGTTTGGTTGCGGCAATTAGCCCAACCTTATATTCGACCGCACCAAGCACCGTGACCTTAAAAGTCAAAGCAGGCGACCTCGTTAAAAAGGGGGATATCGTCGCGGAATTGGAATCACCTGATCTCACCAATTTGCTCAAACGCGAGCAAGCTAATTACGATCAATTGGAAGCCGAAGTAGCGCGTCAGCGCATCTTGGCGCGTAAACAAAAGCTGATCGCGCAGCGCGACGCCGATCAAGCGGAGATCGAAAGAATCACTGCCGCACGCACCTTTGAACGTTTTGAAAAAGCGGGGCCATCCGGCGTGATTTCTAAAATTGATTATGCCAAAGCACAAGATGCGCTGAAGACCGCTGAGATCCGTGCCAAACATGCGGCAGCGGCGACGCAGCTAGAAGGCGAAGACGTCGACTTAAATCTCAAGACCAAAGTCGCGCAATTGGAGCAACAGCGCATTGTCCGTGATGATGCGAAACGTAAAGTGGATGAGTTGCGATTGCGTGCGCCAGTGGATGGCATGGTCGGCACCTTGTCGGTAGCGAATCGTAGCGTGGTAGCGGCCAATACTGCATTAATGACGCTGGTCGATCTATCGCAGCTTGAAGTTGAATTGGAGATTCCGGAATCTTTTGCGGCGGATCTTGGCATCGGTATGACGGCTGATATCACCATCAATGGCAACGTGACCAAAGGTAAGTTGTCCGCCATCTCACCAGAAGTCGTAAAGAACCAAGTCTTGGCGCGCGTGCGTTTTGACGGAGCGCAACCGAGTGGTTTGCGTCAAAGCCAGCGCGTCTCAGCGCGCCTCCTGATCGAAGAAAAACCAAACGTTTTGATGTTGGCACGCGGTCCTTTTGTGGAGAGCGAAGGCGGGCGTTTTGTGTATGTGGTTGAGAACAATATCGCCACACGCCGGCCTTACAAGCTCGGTGCGACCAGTATCTCGTCGGTTGAAATTGTGGAAGGTTTGAAGGAAGGCGACAAGGTTGTCATCGCCGGTACAGACCAGTTTGAGAATGCAGAGAAAATCTCTCTCAATAATTGAAAAACGAGTTTAGAAGCGAATTAAGAAGCGCACTAGAACCTAATTTAGATCCTGATAAAAGCATTGAAAGGAATCACCATGTTACACATGAAAAATCTCAGCAAAGTGTATCGTACTCATATGATAGAAACGCACGCTTTGCGTGGTTTTGAAATCCACGTCAAGCAAGGTGAATTCGTCACCGTGACCGGTCCTTCGGGATCAGGTAAAACAACTTTCTTAAATATTGCAGGCTTGCTCGAAGACTTCACCGGCGGTGAATATATTCTCGATGGTGTCAATGTGACCGGAATGAGTGATAGCGCACGAACCAAAATGCGCAATGAGAAGTTGGGCTTTATCTTCCAAGGTTTTAATCTCATTCCAGATTTGAATTTGTTCGATAATGTGGATGTTCCTTTGCGCTATCGTGGTTTGGCGGCGAAGGAAAGAAAAGAGCGGATCGAAGAAGCTTTGGCGCAAGTTGGTTTGTCGTCACGCATGAAACATTATCCGGCCGAACTCTCGGGTGGACAACAGCAACGCGTGGCAATTGCACGAGCATTGGCGGGTTCACCCAAATTATTACTCGCTGATGAACCCACCGGTAATCTTGATACACAGATGGCGCGCAGTGTCATGGAGCTCTTGGAAGAGATTAATGCACGCGGCACCACGATTTTGATGGTGACGCACGATCCAGAATTGGCGCTACGTTCGCAACGCAATGTCCACATCATTGATGGACAAGTGTCTGATCTGGTTCGCAAAGCGCCGACGCTAGTCGTGCCGGGCAGCACTGAGTTACAGAGCGCTTAAGCGAGGTGGCGATGATGCTTCAATATTATTTTCTGCTTGGCGTGAAGAGCTTACGCCGCAATCCAGTACTGACAACTTTGATGGTCTTGATCTTGGCCATTGGTGTGGCGGCGAGCGTTTCGACCCTGACGATTTTGCATGTGATGTCGGGCGACCCTATCCCACAAAAGAGTGATCGCTTATTTGCAACGATCATCGATCCGGGTCAGAAGGAAGGCTATATCCCTGGTCAAAGTTATGTCGATCACCAACTCAGCTATAAAGATGTGCAAGCGTTCTTGAAAAGCGGTAAAGGTGTCCGCCGCGTCGGCTTGTATGGCATTAGTACGGTGGTCGAACCGGTACGTAAAGAGCTCGGAGTCTCTGCGCTCGACGGCGTCGCAACTACGTCTGATTTTTTTGCGATGTTCGAGGTGCCTTTCTTGCACGGACAAGCGTGGCAAGCTTCTGAAGATAGTACAGGCGCTGACGTCGCCGTCTTGAGTAAGAAAACCGCTGAGAAGTATTTTGGGAATGTGAATCCGGTTGGGCAAAAATTGCGTGTGATGGGTGGTGACTACACAGTCGTTGGCGTGCTCAATGATTGGAAACAGAGCCCACGCTTTTTTATGTATAACGGCAGAACGGGCGCCTTCGTCAGTGAAGATGAAATCTTCATTCCTTTCAGCAATGCGATTCGCCGGGAAACCCCTCATTCGGGAAGCATGAGTTGCTCAAGCTCACGCGAGCCAGGCTGGCAAGCCTTATTAGATTCTGAATGTACGTGGTTTCATTTCTGGTTTGAGATGAAGTCTGCTTCTGATCGCGCCGAATTACAAACTTACCTCGATAGCTATGTGGCGGAGCAACGCAAGTTAGGGCGTTTTCAGCGTCAAGCACCGAATAAATTGTTCAATGTCCGTGAGTGGTTGGTAGAGATGAAGGTGATCGGAGACGACAGTAGAATTTCCGCATGGTTGGCCTTTGGCTTCTTGTTGTTGTGTTTGGTGAATACAATCGGCTTGCTGCTGGCGAAGTTCTCCGTTCGTGCTTCTGAGGTCGGTGTACGCCGTGCCCTTGGCGCATCAAAGAAAGAGATCTTCGCGCAATTCCTCATTGAATCGGCCGTGGTCGGTTTAGTGGGGGCGATTCTCGGCGTGCTATTAGCACTGGGTGCCTTGCAATTGATTGCACTGCAGTCGAAGGCTTTGGCCGCGGTAGCGCATATGGACTGGATGATGTTGGCCGTCACTTTCTTGATGTCGATCAGTGCCGCGATCCTCGCTGGAATTTTACCGACCTGGCGCGCCTGCCAAGTAACTCCAGCAATTCAATTGAAATTGCAATAAGCCCCGAACAGTAAGGAGTAATCATGAATTATTTTTCCGAAATGAGACCGATCCTGTCGGCATTATTGCGCAACAAGACGGGGCCATTATTGGTGGCGATCCAAGTAGCATTGAGTCTGGCTATGCTAGTCAACGCTTTATATGTGGTTGAACTTCGGCTTGATGCAGCGACTCGCCCTAGTGGCATCGCTGACGAGTCGACCAGTTTTAGAGTTAATATTGGCAACCAAAAACTTGGTGGACATGAAGATCAAATCGCCATGCAAAAACAAGAAGCAGCCACCATACGTGCTGTGCCCGGTGTGAAATCAGTAGCGCGTGTGAATTCCTTTCCTGTCTCGCGTTCTGGTAGCAATTCTGGCATGGCTGCCGACCGTAATCAGGTGGGTGTCACTACTGGCGCGGCGATTTATCTATCTCCAGATTCGCTGGTTGATACTTGGGGTTTGCGTCTCGTCGAGGGCAGCGATTTTAAGCCGAGTGATTATATCGAGGTCGATGCCGCCTCATCGCAAGAGTCGCCCAAGGTTGCCATCATCTCGAAAGCTTTGGCAGAGAAGCTTTTCCCCGGTGCGAGCAGCTATGTTGGTAAAGAGCTTTTTCAAGGCACGGGCGACGGTGCAACCGGGTATCGCATCGTTGGTGTCGTAGAGCGCTTACAAACTTCTGGCGCCCAGACAGGTTTGGCAGGTGAATATTCGGTTTTGTATCCGATTCGTTTAACCAACGAACCGTATTTTGGGTATGCGGTGCGCACCGAACCTGGTCAACGTGATCGTGTCATGAAAGATGTCGAAGAAGCCTTGCGCAAAGCTTCGAGCACGCCGGTAAATGTATTTAGTCGTTCGATGGAAGAATTTCGTGTTGAGCGTTATCGCAGCGAGCGTGGTTTAGCATGGATGTTATTAGCTGTGAGTTTGTTGCTAGTCTTGATTACCGCCTCGGGCATTGTGGGCATGAGCTCTTTGTGGGTTTCGCAAAGACAAAAGCAGATCGGCGTGCGCCGTGCCTTGGGTGCTCAGCGCTTGGATGTGCTGCGTTACTTCCTGATCGAAAATTGGATCATCACTACGACGGGGATTGTGGTGGGGACTGCCTTGGCGCTTGGCCTGAATCAGTTCTTAGTGAGTCAGTTTGAATTGACGAAATTGCCAGTGATCTACCTCTTACTAGCACCTGTCGCATTCTGGATTTTAGGTTGTATCGCGGTGTATGCACCGGCCTGGCGTGCTGCAAGCATTTCTCCGGCTACAGCAACGCGCGGAGTGACCTAGAAGTCTGCTTGCAATACTTTGATCAAACACGCGATAAGAAAAATGCCAGCTTGTCGCGTGCTAATTTACAATGTGTTCTTTTACGGAAGTTAAATTGATATGCCTAGCGTTTTGATTATTGACGATAATCCATCGATTGCGATTGCACTCGATGTGCTTTTGTCCTTGCATGATATCTCCAGCATGCAAGCACAGTCGCCTGAAGAAGGTTTGGCGATCTTGCGTCAACATCAAATCGATCTCGTCATTCAAGACATGAATTTCACGGCCGATACGACGTCGGGTGAAGAGGGCATCGCGCTGTTTAAGAAGATCCGCGAAAGCCATCCTGATCTTCCCGTGATACTTCTTACTGCATGGACACATTTGGATGCTGCGGTGGATCTCATTAAAGCCGGTGCGGCGGATTATCTGGCGAAACCGTGGAATGATCAAAAGTTGGTGGCGACGGTCAAGAATTTGATTGAACTTGGTCAAGCCAATCGTGCTTTGCAAAGCAAGGTGCAGAAAGAACGCAAACATAAACGCGCCTTAGAACAGCAATTTAATTTGTGTGGCTACGTGTGGCAAGACGCTGCGACAGAACGTGTATTGCAGATGGCCTGTCAGGTGGCAAAATCGGAAGTCTCGGTGTTGATTACAGGACCCAATGGCGCGGGTAAGGAGCGCATTGCGCAAATCATTCAAGCGAATTCCAAAGTCAAAGACGGGCCGTTCGTGATTCTGAATTGTGGTGCGATACCTTCCGAGTTGATCGAAGCGGAATTGTTTGGCGCTGAAGCGGGTGCCTATACCGGAGCTAGTAAAAGCCGTGAAGGTAAGTTTGAAGCCGCTGATGGTGGCACTTTGTTTTTGGATGAAATTGGTAACTTGCCACTCGCAGGACAAATCAAGTTGTTGAGAGTCTTGGAAACAGGGCGCTTTGAACGACTGGGTTCGAATAAAGAACGCCAAGTGAAGGTGCGCGTGATCAGCGCGACCAATGCCGATCTACCCGCCATGATTAAGGCTGGTAGTTTTCGCGAGGACTTGTTTTATCGTTTGAATGTGATCGAGCTATGCCTGCCACCTTTGGCTGAACGTGGTGATGACATTCTCCCCATCGCCCATGCTTTGTTAGAGCCTGGCAAACAGTTGAGTAGTGCTGCCGAGGCTTGTTTGCTGGCGCATACTTGGCCAGGCAATGTGCGGGAATTGAAAAATGTGATGCAGAGAGCCTGCATTTTGGCGCAATCGGATGTGATACAAGCGAGTGATTTGGGTTTGCCTTCGGCGACGACAGGCACCGCGAACGGGAATGATACTGAGCTTGATCGCGATAGTATTGAGCAGGCTTTGCAAAGAGCAAATGGTGTGATCGCCCAAGCTGCAGCGGAGTTGGGGCTGAGTCGCCAGGCACTCTATCGACGCATGGATCGCTTGGGAATTTCACGTTAGTTGTTGTGCTTCACTGCGGTCGACCAACCTCGATCGACCAACCTCGATGAATGCCGATCACGCACAAGCAGTAGCAGTGATAAATGTCGTTTAAGTGAAGACTTGATCCCTGAATTTCGCGCGCTCCACGTATCCTTTGTTACACTGTGGTTGTCTACATTTCCTCCGCATTCTTCTTTCGCTCACAGTATGACTGCGCCTGACCAATCAACGCCGACGAAGCCCACTACAGCAGCGGATCAAAGTGATCATCGTATGCCTACTTTAGACTCAACATCCGTCAAACGCGGTGCACGCTGGTCGATTAATACGCGACTGATCTTGGGTCTGAGCGTGATTTTGTTGATCTGTTTTGGGCTTTATCAAACTTCGCTGTATTTCATGCCTGAGGCGATGCCGCAATGGAGTGTCGCCTTCCTTTTTCTCGCCATCTTTTTGATGTTGGCTTGGGTTCGGCAGGTGCTTGGTCCGCTCTACGAAATGATGCGAGCCATGGCGGGCACGGTATTGAGTTATCAAGACAAAGATTTTTCGATTGGCCTCAATTGGACCCGCAACGATGAGATGGCGGATTTAGTCGATGCGCATAATCATTTGGGTGCGGTATTACGTGAACAGCGTTTAGACTTGGTGCAACGTGAGCTATTACTCGATAGTATGCTACAGAACACTCCAGTCGCCATGCTATTGATTGGGCAGCGCGGGCATATTGTGTTCGCCAATATCACGGCGCGCCAATTGCTTAATCGTGGGCGTAAGATTGAAGGCTACACCTTGCCAGAACTTTTGCAGCAACTATCACCTTCACTACGTGAGGCCTTGGCGCAGGGCGGTGATGGCCTATTCACGGTGCATGCACAGAAGTCGGTTCGGGACGAAGAGGTGAATCTAGGCGATACAACAGCCCCAACGCATTCTGTGGACGAAGACGATACCGATGAAATCTATCATCTATCGCGTCGAGAATTTATCCTGAACGGAACTGATCACGAACTACTATTGATTCGGCATTTGACTGTCGAGTTGCGTCGACAAGAAGTACAGACCTGGAAGAAAGTGATCCGCGTGATTAGCCATGAACTCAACAATTCACTGGCCCCCGTCGCATCCTTGGCGCACTCGGCGAATGCCTTGGTTGAGCGTCAGCAATATCAACGTCTGCCGGAAATTTTGAGTACGATTGCCGATCGCGCCAAGCATCTTGAAGGATTTATTCATGGTTACGCACGATTTGCGAAACTGCCGACGCCACGTCTCGAGTCAACGCACTGGCAACAATTTATTGATGCCTTGCAGGCGCAAATGAGCTTTCAATTGATCGGACAAATTCCAGAAACGCCAGCCAATTTTGATCGCGCTCAGATGGAACAAGCACTGTTGAACTTACTGAAAAATGCGCACGAATCGGGTTCGCCGCCTGATGGTGTGAGTTTGGAATTACGTCGCAGTGCTGATGGTATTCGTATTGAAGTCGCGGATCGTGGTCCGGGTATGAGTGATACCGTGATGTCGAACGCGCTGGTGCCATTTTACTCGACCAAACGCCACGGCACGGGCCTGGGTTTAGCGTTGGCGCGCGAGATTATCGAAGCACATGGTGGACGCATTAGCCTCAATAACCGTGAGTCTGGTGGCCTGGTGGTGAGTTTGATGTTACCTCAACATTGATGAGCTACGCTTTCCAGCAAATATGCAGCTGATCTGAAATTCAAGTATCCTTGCGGTTTTCTTCCGCGAGACCTGTGTTTCACCAGACTTTTTTTGCACAAAACATGGGGCATCAGCCGTCGTCTTCAGAATTCAAAAAGTGAGTTAAATCAAATGGGAAATCGACTTTCAAAAATTGCGACACGTACCGGAGATGCTGGCACCACCGGTCTTGGTGATGGTAGTCGTATCGATAAAGATGCTTTGCGCGTTCATGCGATGGGCGATGTCGATGAATTGAATTCGCAACTTGGTGTCTTAATTTGCGAAGATATTCCGGATGGCATGAAGCAAGAGTTGCTATCAATTCAGCATGATTTGTTCGACATGGGTGGGGAGTTGTGTATTCCGGGCTACACCTTGATCACAGAAGCGCAGGTGTTGCGTCTCGACGCCTTATTGGCAAAATACAACGCAGATTTGCCACCTTTGAAAGATTTCATTTTGCCTGGCGGCTCTCGCGCGGCGGCGATCGCTCATGTGTGCCGTACCGTCTGCCGTCGTGCCGAACGTGCGATTGTCAGTGTTGGTAAAGCAGAGCAAATCAATGAAGCACCACGCCAATATATGAACAGATTGTCAGATCTGTTATTCGTTTTGTCGCGGGTATTGAATCGTTATGCGGGTGGCAATGATGTTTTGTGGGAGAAGGAACGTCAGCGCTAATCTTTGTAGATTAGCTGGATTTTTCGAACAAGGAAAGTGCTATAAAACCACAGCCGAAGGCACGCAACACAGCACTGGTTTAATTTTTTTAGCTGCTTTATGATGAAGTCGTCAGTGGTTTCGATGTGGTGCGTTTGGCTTCACGCGTAACGACTGATCATCCTCAACGTGTGGGAGGTCATCATGCCAAAGTGGGTTGAGCAAGCAGCAAAGAATGATTTGGAAATCATCGAAGATGGTCAGTGCCAGCTTTGTGGTTCCGACACCTTGCATGGTATTACCGAATGTGTCGCCACGGCCGGTAAGATCACTCACAAAATTTCCAAAGAAAAAGGTCTTGAGCATATGACCATTTTCTTGTGCATGGATGCTCACGCCCTACAACATACTTTGATTCATGCACGTTGGAATAATCATTTTCACCTTGCACGTCTCCATTTAATTTTAATCGACCAGATACAGTGGGACTATGATTTGACCACGGTACTCAATGAAGTCTTGGATGATTACAAAGAAGAGCACACCGCCGAGAAAGTGATTGAACCTGACGCCGCACATCGCGCAAAGATGACCGTTACCGATGTCGATGCTGCACACGACGATGAAGAATATATCGACCTAGTTTGGCAGTGGGCGCAGCAAGTGTACGAATCTTTTTCTGATAGCCACGCGATTGCCCGCCGTATCGCTGACTTGTTCCGTCAACGCTGTGAAGCTGATCTCGCTGATAGCGACGCTGTTTGATTTTTTTCTGAGCGAGCGCTTGGATAGCGCGTGACGAGGAGCGTCGCCACGAGCTCCCCCCTTCAATCATCGTTGAGCATGTTTGAAGTGTGTGGCTCGGTGCAACTGACAGTAGCTTCTTCTAGTCTCCTTCTAATCTGCTTCCAATTTTTTACCTTCTGATTTCTTTAGAAATATATGAGCCTTTCTGTCCTGTTGCGCTGCCACGCCATTGAGCAAAGCCGACGCTTTTATGAAGACGTGTTGAAGTTGCGCACTGAGGATCTCAACGAACACAGTATTTCGGTGTTTTGTGGCGATTCGGAAATCATGTTGACGGATTTAGACTTGTGGCAAGCTCAACCGCACATGAGTGGCACGATTTATCTCGGTGTCGTCGATGTGGACGCTTGGTTCGGGCGCTTGCAATCTTGTTGTGAGATGGTATGGCCACTGCAAGAGATGCCTTACGGTACGCGCGAGTTCGCCATTCGCGATTGCAATGGATACATACTGGCATTTGTGCAAAAAAATTGACGAAATGCTCTTGGATTGTGACGTTTTGCAACGCGTTTTGACAATGGGGCGGGGTAATCAACTCGAATCCACAGGAAATCACGTAATTGCACTAGGGGAAGGCGAAAAATATCCTACAATGTGCGCTTAATTTTCATTTCAGGATAGGCACTATGGCAGTTAATTCTCCTATTCCCGTCGCTGCAGATCTCAAGCCAGTGAAGGGTATCGAACTGGGATTTGCACAAGCGGGTATTCGTAAGGCGAATCGTAAAGACCTATTGGTCATGCGTTTGGCGCCAACTGCCACGGTGGCTGGCGTGTTCACAACCAATCGTTTTTGCGCAGCTCCGGTTCAAGTTTGTAAAGCCCATTTGGAAAGCCCGCATATGGCGGCCGGCCCTATTCGCGCTTTAATCGTGAATACCGGTAATGCGAATGCTGGTACCGGTGATGCTGGCTTGGCTGCGGCGAATGCCACCTGTGCGGCATTGGCAGAATTTCTCCAGTGTGAACCTTCGCAGATTTTGCCATTCTCCACGGGTGTTATTTTGGAACAGTTGCCAGTCGATCGTTTGATCGCTGGCATTCCTGCTGCAATCGCGAGCTTGAGCGAGAATAATTGGCTAGACGCAGCAGAAGCCATCATGACCACCGATACGCAGCCGAAAGCGGCATCGACTTTTGTGGTGATCAACGGCGTGCGCGTCAACATGACCGGTATCAGTAAAGGTGCTGGCATGATCAAACCGAATATGGCAACCATGCTCGGCTTCTTGGCCTTAGACGCGAAGGTGTCGCAACCGGTGTTAGATCATTTGGTGAAGACAGCTGCTGATCATTCATTCAATAGCATTACGATTGATGGCGATACTTCGACTAACGATTCCTTCATGTTGATCGCAACAGGCGCATCAGCCTTGGAAATCAATGATATTGAATCGGCCGAATACAAAGCTTTGGCGACTGCGGTGATTGGTTTGTCGCAAAAGTTAGCGCACATGATTGTGCGTGACGGTGAAGGGGCAACCAAGTTCATCAGCATCGAAGTTGAAGAAGGCCGCGATGTGGAAGAGTGCCGCAAGATCGCCTATTCGATCGCCCATTCTCCTTTGGTGAAGACTGCTTTCTTTGCCTCTGATCCTAATCTCGGACGTATCCTGGCAGCGATTGGCTATGCTGGCGTGAATGACCTCGATGTCAGCAAACTCAATTTGTATTTGGATGATGTGTGGGTTGCTAAGAATGGTGGGCGCAACCCAGAATATCGTGAAGAAGATGGCCAACGTGTCATGAAGCAAAGCGAGATTACGATACGTGTGAAGCTCTCGCGCGGCATTGCCAATGCGACGATTTGGACTTGCGATTTGTCGCATGACTACGTTTCTATTAACGCTGACTACCGTTCCTAACGTCTGGCGAAGAATTCGTTCTGAGGCCTTGTAGTAAACATGAATGAACAGCGCAGCCGAAATGCAGATCGTGCGCTGTTTTATTCACATCACAGTCACTTCACAATTTCTTTGAACGGAGGTCAAGCTTAGTGAATAAACTTGATCTTTTGTTTGTCTTTATCGATCGATATCAATCTGTATCATGAGCTCGCTAGAACAATTCCTCCAACGTGCAGAAGGTGTACTGACACGTCTTGAACAGCTGATGCCAGCTCCGTTTGTCGCGCCAGATTGGACCGCGAGTACGGCGTTTCGTTGGCGCAAAAGAAGTTATCAGCATGCGTATTTGCAGCCGGTGAAAATTCAAGCGAGTTTAAGCTTGGCAGATCTGAAGCACGTCGATCGCCAAAAACAATTAATTGAACAGAATACACGTCAGTTTGTCAGCGGTAAGCCGGCCAACAATGTGCTGCTCACAGGAGCACGTGGCACCGGAAAATCGTCTTTAATTAAAGCGTGTTTGCGCGAATTCGCGGAGCAGGGTTTGCGCTTAATTGAGGTCGATAAAAGCGATATGGGTGATCTTCCTGATATCGTTGACTTAGTCGCGGAACGTCCAGAAAAATTCGTTCTTTTTTGCGATGACCTGTCTTTTGAAAATGGTGAAGCCAGTTACAAGGCCTTGAAAGTGGCCTTGGATGGCAGCATCGCTGGGACATCGCCCAACGTTCTGATTTATGCGACCTCCAATCGACGTCACTTATTGCCAGAAAATGTGTCGGATAACGATGGGTATACGCACGGCGATGATGGCGATTTGCATCCGGGCGAGACCATCGAGGAAAAGATCTCCTTATCCGAGCGCTTCGGCTTGTGGGTGTCGTTCTACTCCTTCCGTCAAGATGATTATCTGGATATCGTGGCACATTGGTTGCGCAGTTTTCAGTGTAACGAAGCGCAAATCGAAGCGTCTCGAACCGAAGCTTTGCAATGGGCGCTGCAACGTGGCTCACGTTCCGGACGTGTCGCATGGCAGTTCGCACGTGATTATGCCGGACGCATCCTGTAAGCCGTTGCGGATCATAGAGTAAAGAGGCAAGCATCGATGACGCAATCAGAAATCAGGCAATCAAATGCAACGCAGCCAGAAGCAAAGCTAGGCCAGGAGCCCAATGCGAGCGCCAAGGCCATTGACGTTGCGGTTGGCATCCTCATGCGCCCGAATGGAGATGTCCTGTTGGGACAACGCCCGCAGGGGAAACCTTATGCCGGCTATTGGGAATTCC
The DNA here is from genome assembly GCF_031326225.1 of Undibacterium cyanobacteriorum. Lineage (GTDB taxonomy): Bacteria > Pseudomonadota > Gammaproteobacteria > Burkholderiales > Burkholderiaceae_D > Undibacterium > Undibacterium cyanobacteriorum. Next base: position 900,960 of record NZ_CP133720.1, read on the forward strand.
CTGGTGGGAAAGTTGAGGCCAACGAGGACGTGGCAAGCGCTTTGCGGCGCGAATTCATGGAAGAGCTCGGTGTGAGCATCGTTTGCGCTGAAGCTTGGTGTTGCGTTGAGCATGTTTATCCGCACGCCCATGTGCGCTTGCACTTCTACATCTCACGCCACTGGGAAGGTGAACCGCAAAGCCTCGAGGGCCAGGCCTTCGCTTGGCAAGGTGCTGTCGATGTGCAACCCTTACTACCTGCCACCATTCCGCTCCTTCAAGATCTTGATGAAGTGCGACGCGCAGTGCAAAGCTGAAGCGGCTATTTCATTTAGCGGCGTTGAGGTTTTGGAACATGCCAGTAACAATGTCCATTTGCTCTAAGATACGTTCGCTGGTTGTGGCGACGGTAGTGGAGAGCTGCTGGCTCAGCTTATTTTCACCTTGTTGTTTGATGGCGTAGTCAAAATAAACCCATTGCTGCTGCGCCAGTTTCAGCTCGTCATGTAAGCGTCTCTGCGTTTGACTGTTTTGCTCCAACACGTCCATATTGGCGAGAAATTCTTTACGCAAGAGTTCTAATTCTCGTACATGATCATGGCTGGTCAGTTTCCACTGCGCGGCTTGATACAACTTTGCCATGCGCTGCGACAACATCCTTTGTCGGCCCGAGATGTTCACGAGTTGAGCAGTCTTTGAATTGGCGTGCAATTCAAATTGTTTAGTTAAATCTTCGGTCACCACGAGTAGCTGGTCACTGAGTTGCAAGATTTGTTTCGCATCTTTTTGATTAGGGGCTCGTCCAATGAGCAAATCTTTGTAGTTGAGCCATTGTTTCTCGGCCACCTGAAGTTGGTTTTTGATCTCGGCCGTTGGTGCAAAGACTTTGAGTTCAATCAGTTGTTTGTCGAAGCTGGCAATCGAAGCATCGAAGATGCGACGAGACTGCTCAAGATCGACTGACAAGCCTAATTGCATGTAGGCCTTTGCGATGCGTTGCGAAAGCATGCGTTGACGACCGGATTTGTTGATGGCATCGCTAGGACTTTGAATTTCGGCTTGGCTGAAATTGGGAATCAGACTGGAGCCCAAGACACAAGCGCTACTAAGAAGAAAATGGCGTCGTTGCATGGCATGTTGAGATGAACTAAGGGAGTCTCTATCATGCGTTTCTGCGCAGCCATTGAGTAGTCAACGAGAGAACTAGCGAGCTGATTTTTTGGAACTAGTCCTAGTGGCGAATATTTCGTAAAAGCGGGATGAGTTGGATTTTGACTCGATCGCAATAAAGGAAATTTATTTTCTTAATTCTTTGATTGTGATCTTGATGCGTTGAAGGAATTATTGTCATCGGCTTTAATAGCTATTCTTAAAGTTGCCACATTTAGTGCCGGATGGAAAGTTTCATATGTTTTCTAGTTCGCGACACTTTTTATGGGGAAAAGTTTCTAAACTCGCCTAAAAAACAGGCTTCATTAAAAAAAATTCAAGCAGCTTAAACATAACTTGTTGTAAATTTTTAGCATTTACTACAAATGTCGTAATTCTACTTATCTAGACATCTTTTTTATTGTTTTTGATTGCTTTCTTAATTAGTATTTTTGCCTCTTCATGGAATTTATTTTTCATGTTGAGACACAAAAATACACAGGAAAGGAAAATAATGAAAAACATGAGACACCAAAATGTCGTTCGAAAAACCATGATGGCTTTGGCAATTAGCGTTTGTTTCGCTGGGGCTGCCATGGCGCAAAGTTCTGACGGCTCTGTGTTTGGTCGCACAACTACGGCCAAATCCAAAGTAACCTTACAAAGCTTGGAAAATGGAAGTTCCCGCCAGATTGAAGCCAATGCAGACGGTAGCTTTACCTTCAGCAAGGTCGCGCCCGGGAAATATCGGATTTCCGCGAATGGCATGAGCCGTGAGATCGAAGTTGCGATGGGAACGGGATCGGAAGTAAGGCTGGAAGACGCCAGCACTGTGGTGATTAAGGCTTCTAGAACACGCAGCGCGATTGACGTTTCAAGTACTGAATCAAACACCGTATTCACGCAGGCTGAAATTCAATCGATGCCGATTGCACGAAGTGCGACCGCGGTTGCGATGCTCGCACCTGGAACTGTGCAAGGCGATGCTGGTCTGGCAAACCTCCCATCATTCGGCGGCGCATCCATTGCGGAAAACGGATATTACATCAATGGTATGGATGTCACGAACATTCGTAACTTTCTGTCCTTTGCAAGTTTGCCGTTTGATGCGATCGAGCAGCAGCAAGTGAAAACAGGAGGCTATGGGGCGGAGTATGGTCGCTCTTTGGGGGGCGTGGTCGGCCTTACGACGAAGCGTGGTACTAATACTTGGAAAGGCGGCGCCGCTGTCATTTGGTCGCCGCAAGGCTTGAATGCGAAAGGTCTCAATACGCCTGATTACGAAGTCCTGGATAATCCGAACGGTTATTACTTGTTTGGTCGCGCCAGTACGAGTAATTCCACTGAAGTGAATTTCAATTTGGGTGGTCCTTTGATTCAAGATAAGTTATTTATCTGGGGGATGGTGACGCAATCGCGGGCCAATTCAGATGCTTACGGTAAAACTTCGAGTAGTGCTTCCGAATCAGGAACACCGACTGGAATGGTCAAGCTCGATTTCGTTCCGAATGGCGATCATCGTTTTGAGCTCACAGGGATCTCAAACAGTGCAAAGTCGACGAGCTATACTTGGCTCAACCCGACTGGCCAAAATTACGTGACTCAGCACCTTGGTGATCCGCGTATTAGCACAAATAAGTCGATCTCCAACGTGATCATCGGTAAGTACACCGGTTATATAACGGACGATCTTTCTGTTTCGCTGCTCCATGGCGGCACCAATGCGTATTATGGACTGACCAAGGGTGCTGGAGCGTCACGTCCTTATGATCCAAGTTGTCCTGCTGTGACGGGGCCTGCGTCGGGTCAACGTCAAGGCTGCTATGCGTGGCCAGCAGTTTCTACCCGTGATCCAAAAGCGGGTGAGAATTTCGATAAGCGTCGTAACACACGTTTGGATCTGGAATACATTTGGGGGCAACATACCATCCGTGCAGGGATCGATAATCAAGTATTCGATTCGGCCCAAGCGGGAAGTGTGAATAGTTCTGGCGGCAAAACCTACGCCTATGCATTTTCCAAAGATGGTGCGGTGAATGGGGTGCCCAATGTCGTGGCAAAAGGCGCTGAATATGTCACTGTGTCCGATGGTTATCAAACTTCCGGGATCTATCGCGTCATTAATGATGCGACCTATTTGGAAGATAACTGGCGACCAGTCAAAAATCTGGTGACCTATGGCGGCTTGCGTTGGGAATCGTTTGATAATCGCAACTCAGATGGCGTCAGCTTCGTTAAGAAGAAAAATTTGTTCTCGCCGCGTTTCGGCGCTTCATGGGATGTGAATGGTGACTCTACCCTGAAGATCTATGGCAATGCCGGTCGTTACTATATTCCAGTGGCATCGAACACTAATATCCGCGGCACCCGCATTGAATATTCTGAGACGCGCTATTACACATTCACGGGTAAGGACGGTCAGACTGCAGTGCCGACTGGTCTGAAAGAAATTGGTCAAGCAATTATCAATGGATCGGATCGTTTGCCAAACCCAGCGACGGTCGCAGATCCAAACTTGAAACCAATGAACCAAGACGAGTTTATTCTCGGGTTCCAAAAAGCATGGGACAAGAGTCTTTCTTATGGCGTGAAATATACGAAACGAAAAGTCAACGCTGGTATGGATGACTACTGTGGTACCGCGCCAATTGCGAAGTGGGCAAAAGAGCAAGGCTACGCTAAATTCGATTGGCATTCATTAGCGGGATGTGTCTTGATGAATCCTGGTGAAGATCTGACTCTTGCGATGGATCTGAATGGTGATGGCAAACTGGTGTATGGAACCATCCCGAAGAAATATCTCGGCTTGGCACGTTATGAACGTCTGTACGATGCACTGGAGTTCTCATTAGATCGTCCGTTTGACGGTGTTTGGGGTGGCGGCGCCTCCTACGTTTGGTCGAAGAGTCGTGGTACTGCTGAAGGTTACGTGCAATCAAACCTGAATCAAGGTGATGCGGGTATTACGCAAGATTTCGACTTTGGTTCCTTTACTGATGGTGCCTTTGGTTACTTACCAAATGATCGTCGCCACCAGTTCAAGTTTTACGGCTCGTACAAAGTGAACGATAACTGGACATTGGGCTTTAATTCTCGAGTCGTTTCGGGGCGCGCCACAAGTTGTCTCGGCTTCGTGCCTACCACCGTGCCAGACTACCTCGGCGCCAGCGGCACTACTTCGGGCGGCTCAGGCGCGTATGGTAGCGCTTCTAGTTATTACTGCTTGAACGCCTCCGGTATCAGTGAACTACATCCGCGCGGCTCTGGCGAACGCACACCTTGGACGAAACAATTGGATTTATCGGTCAACTACGATACCAAAATTGCTGGCAATAATCTGACCATACAATTCTCTTTGGTGAATCTGTTCGATAGTCGCACAGTACAGGAATGGCAAGAACGCAGCGACTATAGTCGTAGCACCAGTAAAGCACCACCGGGTCGTTTTAGCATGAACTACAAAAATGGCACGGTGTATCAGTCGCCACGCTATTTACGTTTAAGTGCGCGCTATAACTTCTGATCCTAACTGATAGGGTTGTAAAAGTGTGTGGCACACACCTCCCCCGGGGATGTGTGCAACTTTGGCCCAAGGACCATGTTTTGGTCCTTGGGTTTTTTATTGCGTATCCCAAGTTTGGCAATGATGCCTAGGACTTCAATCAAAAATTTCAAGGAATTACTTCGACAGAAAACCTTTTAGTTTATCTTTCAGTTGATCATTCACTTTTTGTTTGAGCTCTTGCTTTTTCTCTTCGATTGCAGGTGCAGCTTTGGCCTTGAAGGCGGCTTTCAAAGCATCGCTGCCGATTTGGCTAAATAAGATTTGATATTGAATGTGATCAAATGGACCGCTCAGCCGAATCGGGATCGAGATATCCTTTAACTGCGCCAGATCAGCACCATCTTGGCCAGTCGCCGTATTGACCACCACGACCTTGGCGGTATAGTCGACTTTGCTAGCGGGTAGATCCACATCGCCACTGCCGCCGATGCGTAAGAATGGGGATTTCATGTCTAAATCTTTACTGTTGCCTATCCCATTCACGAATTGCATACTCGCGCTCATCGCTGTGAAATCCGTCTTTTCTTGCTGGTTCGCGTTTTGTTGCTGATCGCTTCGCCCTGAGATTTTGGCTTTGAAGTCGCGCAAAGACTTGGCGACGTTGATGCCCTTCACAGCACCATCATTGAGTTTTACGGCCAGTTTGCCATTTAAGTGGCGTTTAAATTCCTCAGGCAGCCTCCCATGAGTTTGCAGAGCCAAATCAATCGACCCACGTCCCTCCAGTATGTCTTTACGCAAAAAATCTTGGATCAAGGGATTGATATTGATATTGCTGAGGCTCTGCTCTAAGGAGATTTGATTGTCACTCGAGACGCGGATTTTTCCGTTTAAATTGCCTTGATAAAGTTGGGCACGAATCGGGTTGAGATTGATCACGCCGCCCTCAATCGCAATGGGTAATGAGATCTCGCTCATCTTCAAATTCTTAACCTGTAATCGATGGAGGGCGATATTGCCGCGTACTTGTAGTGGTTCTATCCACTTCAAATTGAGAGGTGATTTGGTTTGTTCAGCGTTGCTAGGATGATCCTGCACTTCGTTTTTCACGTAGCGATCGAGATTGAACTGATCGATGTCAATCTTGAAATCGATCGAAGGATTGGAGAAGTTCTTGAGCGCAAGTGCGATGTCGGCTTTGCTCTCATCAAACTGTGTTTGTATCGTCGTACGGAATTGTTTTTCGCCTAGCTTTAATGACGCCTCACCCTTGAGCGGCACCCGTATCTCTTTCTGCATGAGTTGTGGATCTTTGATGAGAATTTCGGCTTGAAGTTGAGCCAATGTGAGTTCCTGCTCTACATTGCGCCAAGTCGGGCTTGTGCTCAAATTAAATTGGCGAATTGCGCCATTTTTGTTTTGCTCAACATTGAGTGAGAGTTGATCAAGTCGCCATGGTGTTGTGCTCGATTCGAGTTTGCCGCTCGCAATTTTGAGATGGAGACTCTCCGCTCCAGAGAGTTGTGCTTCGAGCTGCGTGTTATCGCTGACGAGTTGTTGTGAACGGTATCCTAATTGTTTGCTTTTGAGCTTAAGCTGAAGTGTCTCAGCGCCTGTCTTTGTTTGGATTTGTGAGGTGAGATCGCGTAAGAGGAAGGCTTGTGCAGCGAGGTTTAATTCCAATTCGGATTGCAAGTCGAGATGTGCATCAAGACGGGGTTGCTGTAAAGCGATGTGGGTTTTTAATTGAATCGGTGAGCGTGATTCACCGCCGATTTTTCCAGTAGTGAGATCAAAGGATAGGATGTCGCCAATCAGATTGTTCTTACGATCTTCAAGACGGAGTTTGGCGTTCTTGATCTCTATCCCATCGATATTGAATTCTAGCGGACTGTTTTGTTTGGCTTGCGAATTTGAGCTCGCTGGCATCGCCTCGTTTTGCTTGAGGAAATCGTCTACATTGGTCTTCCCATCGACGTCGCGACTAAGGCGTACCTGAAGATCGCGGACCACCACTTGATCGACCACCAGTTTTTTTCTGATCAAGGGCAGCACCGCTAAGGAAACGCGTGCTTGCCCAAGGCTAGCAAAATTTTGCGCGCTTTGATGTTCTGATAATGTGAGTTGATTGAGGTCGACGCCGATCTTCGGGAAGAATCGTAGTTTGATATCACCATCGATGCGTAAGCTTCGCTGATACTTATCTTGTGCAAGTTGGCTTAGCTGAGTTTTGAAAGAATTCGGATCAAAAACAAGTGCAAGATAGGCCAATAGAGCGCCTATCAATAAGATCACGATTCCCAGAAAAATAGCGAGATAACGAAGCGTACGTTTCATGTTTCCTCCGGCAGCAGGACGAGTATGCGTGAGAGCATAGCACGGCTTTATGGTGAGGAACTGAGTGTACCTGAAGCTGTAGAAGCGATCAAAAAACGATGAAGCCTAAAGTAAGTGCTAATGTAAGTCCTAATGTATGTGATTTCTTAAAATGACTTCACTAACATCAGTCGGAATGAGCGTGGCTCGAGCGGATGAAAGTGGATGTCATCTTGTGGCTGAGATTCGCCCTTTAATTGCGAAGCATAGTAATAGTCAATCGCCGAATCTTTGCGATTGGCCAAATTGAAACCTTCTAGCTCTAGCTTGAGGCCGGGGTTGATTTTGTAACTGATTCGTCCGTTCAAGATGGCACTTGATTTTGACCGCACACTGTTGTCTTCCAACAGTGCCCGTGGACCAAAATAACGTAAGCGTAAGGCGCCCGACCATGGCCCAAGCTTGTCGAAGATGGCCGAGAATTGCACCACGCCTTCAATCGCGCCGACGATGCGGTCTTGCCCCGCAACTGCGTTTTTCCAACGGGCTTTGGCATAGGCCGCGTCGAGTTCAAGATTGAGCCAATTTTGTGCTTGATAGTAAGCCGATACTTCAATGCCATCACGGCGACTTGGCGCACCTGCTTCGGTGGTGCCTGCATCGCCGACGAAACTGAGTTCTGAATCGAAATCGAGGCGGTATAAGGACACGCTGGTCTGCACTTGCGGTATCAGTTCGCTACGTAATCCTAATTCTTTGCCATGTGACCGCACGAGGCCTGGCGATCTATCGGTTTTTTCAAGTGACTGCGGATCAAGGCGAGTTTGTGTCGCTCTTGCATCATTACTGTGAAAACCATTGCCAACGTTGATGAAAAACTCAGTCTTCCGCCAGGGGCCGAGAGCGATGTTGAAGTTCGGGCTGAATAATTGATCGCTCGACCTTCCCGAGTTCTCGACGCTATCGCTGAGTACATCGAAACGGTAATGATCGTAACGCAAACCGGCATTGGTGCGGAACACTTCGGACCAGCGCGTGCTGAGATCGAGATAAGTGCCAATACTCGTTTCGACAATATGATCAAGACGAACATTTGATAAGAGCGCTCGTTGTTTCGTCTTATTCAAACCATTAAAAATATTATCGTTTTGCAGTTGCGCGCCGATGGTGAGATCCGTGTTGTTGCCATTGATATGTGAGTGCCAAGTATGGCTGGCATTGAGGCCACTGGTCACGCGCTTATCGGGTTGACTGAACTGATCGCCATTGATGGGATCGTCCATAAAATAGGTGAAGTTCGAAAATAAATCGAGCTGTTTGTGAATCAGATAGGCACTAAACTTGGTGGCATCATCACTGCTCGTGCGGCGCCAGGTGCCGGATAGGCTATAGCGATGGGCCTCACCGCCATCGCTTTTGTCTATGCTATCGAATCGATTCAATTGGCCAGCGTCGACCGCTCGTAACGGAATCTGATCGGTTGCATTCCATTGGCCACGATACAGCATGGCAGTCAGGTTGTAGCCGTTGTTGGCAAAGCCTTCGGCGTAGCGTAAGACCGCATTCAGTTTACGAAATTGATCGCCTTTGATAAATGGGCCGTCATTGTGGGTCGCTTCAACAGCGTACAAGATATTCCCAGCGCCGAATTCAGGCGAGCCTGCCAGTAACGCGCGCTGGAAATTATTTTGACCGACAGTTCCAGTAAAAATATTTTGACTCAAACGATTGGCGTAGGTGATGGCGGCACTGCCAGCGGAGGCGAAGTCGCCATTACTGGCTGAGAAGGGACCTTTTTTATAGTCGATACGAGCGGCTAACTCAGGGATCAAGAAGTTCATATCGGTCCAGCCTTGGCCGTGCGAATGACTACGTTGATTCACAGGCATATCGTCCAACGTGGTGCGCAGATCGGTGCCGTGGTCGAGATTGAAACCGCGTAAATAAAATTGATTGGCTTTACCCTCGCCACTATGTTGACTGACGATGACGCCAGGAATTGCTTCTAACAATTCACCTGGGCGATAAGTCACCATGGCTTCGAGCTTCTTCTGACCGATAGATCCAGCGTTCGCTGCATCCAGTAGACCAAGTAAGCTGCTGCGAGAACCGTCGATACTGACTCGATGAATCACCGAGTCGTCGGCATGTGCAGGGAGAGCGAGCGCAGCAATGCTCAGTGCCAAAATGCGAAGTTTCATATCGAATGTAAGATTTTCTAAGGAGTGCTGGCGCGAGCAAGTTCAGCCAAGCTGAGTTCGCGTTGGTTGCGGTGGAAAGTTAAGGTTTGCACGGCTTTGTTGTTACCGTCGCTGTAGTTCAAAGTATTAACTTGATCAGCCAAGAAATCAGTCAGGACCGCTTGGTGAATGACGAAGTCTGATTTTACTTTTTGATTTTCGATCTCTTGGTAGATGAAAACATTATTGGGGTCGACGCGTAAGCCCAACCACGTGATTTTGAGCTTTTCTTTCTGCGGATTCAAAATGTAGAACTGCTTTTCGAAGTATTTCTTGAAAACTTCCACATCATCAGGATCGCTGAGATCAAATTGACGTTGATAGAGATTTTCAAGAAGTGCCTCAACATCATGCGCCATTAAGGTATGCACGATTTCAGTATTGCCACTACGAGGATTCATGCTGACATCAGTGATGCCAGCATGAAAACGATGGCCGTAAGCTACTGCACTCACCATCATGAGTGCAGTAACTAGGCCAATTTTGATGCGAGATAAAAACATTGAACAATTCAATTCTTATACGAATGCATCATTTTACTTCTTTTGCAGGCGCTTTCGCAGGCTTTGCAGCCTTTGGAGCTGCAGGTTTTGCAGCCGCTGGTGCAGGAGTTGCTGCCGGAGCTGCAGTAGCCGGTGCTGCGGCAGCCGGAGTTGCACTAGCGTCAGCTGGTTTAGCATCTTTTGCTGGATCTTTTTTGTCCGTGTTCAACGGCATTTTGTAATCCTGCATCATGTCGCCTTGTGGGAAATTCATCTTGAACAATTCAACACGTGACTTTGTAATCTTACGTGGCCATGAGTTGTTATTGGTGTCGATGTCCGCTGTTTCCAAATAAGGATCTTGAGTGATACCAACCATAGGTTCGTCTGTCACGATCAACTTTGTGAGCTTCTTGGAGTTGTAACGCCATACTTCTGCTGGAATGCGTTCAACATACTTCTTGCCACTTTGCAGTTGGATTTCCAAGATCAAAGGCATGACCAAGCCGCCGACGTTGGAGAAGTCAACCAAGTAGAAATACTTACCGGACTTGAGCATGGCTTTTTCGTTCTCTTCCAAGCTCTTCATCAGGTCGGCATAAGTATTACGATCACGATTCGTTACGGTGAAGTCATCGTGCTCGTTGTAGAAATCGCGCAACTCTGGATGAGAGTCAAGGCGACGTTCCAACTTGCCTTTGTCAGTTGCATTGGCTGTGGAGATTGGTTCCGCTTGGAACTGTGCACGACGCCATGCTTTTTCTACTTCAGGATCTTTGCTGGACATGGTGTACTCAACGATGCCATCGATACTGATATCGACAGGGTCTGTTGTGTAGAACCAACCGCGCCAGAACCAGTCGAGATCTGTGCCGGAAGCATCTTCCATGGTGCGGAAGAAATCAGCTGGTGTTGGTCGTTTGAACTTCCAACGTTGTGCGTATTCTTTAAAGGCGAAGTCAAACAACTCGCGACCCAAAATTGTTTCGCGCAAGATGTGCAAGCCAGCAGCTGGTTTGGCGTAAGCGTTTGGACCAAATTGCAAAATTGATTCAGAGTTGGTCATGATAGGCACTTGGTTTTGACTCTTCATGTAGTCAACGATGCCGCGTGGCTCACCGCGTGTGCCAGGATAATTTTCTTCCCAAGCTTGTTCCGCCAAGCTTTGCACAAAGGAGTTCAAACCTTCATCCATCCATGTCCATTGACGTTCGTCGGAATTCACAATCATTGGGAAATAGTTGTGACCCACTTCGTGAATGATGACGCTGATCAAACCGTATTTGGTACGTTTGGAGTAAGTCAACTCACCCGTTTTTTTGTCTTTGGTTGGGCGACCGCCATTGAAAGACAACATTGGATACTCCATACCGCCTTGTGGGCCATTGACCGATTGCGCGATCGGATATGGATAGTCGAGAGAGAATTTGTTGTATTGCTCGATTGTATGAATGATCGCTTGTGTGGAATATTGGCCCCACAAAGGATTCGCTTCTTTCGGATAGAAAGACATCGCTAAACCAGTGCTAGTACCTGTTTTGTAACCTTGTGCATCCCAGATGTATTTACGAGAAGATGCCCAAGCGAAGTCACGTACGTTCTTGGCTTTGAAGTGCCAGGTTTTGCTATCGGTAGCGCGTTTCTTTTCCGCTTCTTCCGCTTCTTTTTGCGTGACGATCACGACCGGTGTCTTGGCAGTGCGCGCCTGTTTCAAGCGTTCACGCTGTGTCGCGGTCAACACGGTATCGGCATTGGCCAATTCACCAGTAGCGGAAACCACGTGATCACTTGGTACTGTCAATTGCACGTCGTAATCACCGAATTCCAAAGTGAACTCGCCAGAACCCAAGAATTGCTTGTGCTGCCAGCCGTACACATCGTAGTAAGCGGCCATACGAGGGAACCATTGGGCGATTTCAAAGATGTCGTTCTTATCTTCTTTGAAGTGTTCGTAGCCATCACGGCCGCCGAGCAATTTGCCGTTGCCGATGTTGTAGCTCCAATCGATGCTGAACACGAATTGTTGACCTGGCTTCAAAGGCTGAGGCAAATCGACACGCATCATGGTGCGGTTGATAACGCGCTTGAGTTCTTGGCCATTTGCGCCTTTGACGGAGGCGATTTTGAAGCCACCATCAAAATTTTCACGTTCGTTCAAGACTTCCATGGCTTGGAAACTCACTGCGTTCGGATTTTTCCAAGCGTCACGTGACGGCAATGTACGTGTTTTATTGGCATCGGAATCTGGACGGAAAATATTCTGATCCAATTGCACCCACACATAGTTCAAAGTGTCTGGCGAATTATTGTGGTAAGTGATAGTTTCTGCGCCGGTAATTGCGCGCTTGGACTCGTCGAGTTTGGCACGAATGACATAATCAGCGCGTTGCTGCCAGTAGGCATGACCCGGTGCGCCAGATGCGGCGCGGATTGAGGTCGGGGTGGGTAGTAATTCGCCAAGTTGGGCGAATTTGTCTTCAATTTTGTCGGCGGCCATCGCCGACATGCTCATGCACAGAAGTGCAATCGAAACTGGCAAACGCATGGTAAGAACTCCAGAAAGTGGAAAAGGCGGAAAATTATTGCTTGCTTAGACGAAATTTTCACGGTTCTTTGAAGTGATGCGTCGGGAAAAGTTCCTCAAATGCTCCAAATAATCTTGGTTTCCTTGTGCTTATGCTAAGCGGCTACGGTGATATAGGGGAGTGAGTGTGGAATACCACGACTATCTGGCTTTTTCTTGAGAGATTGAGTAGCTTGGATTATATTTGTTGCGGATATTCAATATTGCTCACGGTAAAAAGTGAGCTTTTTAGTTCTTTTTTTGGGGAGACATGCAATGCCATCATTGTTAAAGCAAGGTGCAACACAATTTTGCCGTCGCTCGATCAGTGCGATCGGTCTCGCGCTCCTCGGCTTGAATGCTGCCTCAGTCTTTGCGCAAGAAGCTGCTAAAAGTGAACCGATTGCGACGGATCGTCCAGATTTTGTAGAGTCGGGTCAGGTCGTGGGTAAGGGGCGCTTTCAGTTTGAAACGGGTTTGAACTTTGACCGCAGTAAAGTCGATGGCGTGACGCTCAAGAGTGTCAGTAATTCCGCTTTATTGCGTTTCGGTGTCGCCGAAACTTTGGAATTCCGAATTGAGACCGATGGATTCATTCGCGCTACTGCTTCTGGCTACGGTACTTCCTTGAGTCAAAATGGTTTTGGCGACACTGCGCTCGGGGTGAAATGGCAGATGCAAGATGGTGATGGGGCGAGCGGTCGGCCAGCAATTGCTTGGCTGGTTCATGCGGATATGGCCAGCGGCTCCAAAGAGTTTCGAGGACAGGGCACTCGACCATCGATTCGTACTGTTTTCGAGTGGGAGCTTGCTGATGATGCTGCATTTGGCATTATGCCTGGGGTTATGCTTAATCGAAATGATGATGGCAAACGTTATACCATGGGCATCCTCGCGGCGACTTATAGTCGCCCCCTTACCGACGGTTGGCGCGGTTTTGTTGAGTTGTCTGGACAACAAATCCAGTCGCGTGCCAACGGTGGCAATGTGACTACTTTCGATTTTGGTGTGTCTCACTTAATTTCTAATGATGTGCAAGTCGATGCGTGGGTCTCCAAAGGACTCAGTAAGGCAGCGCCCGATATCGCCGCCGGCGTCGGGTTTGCGATTCGGTTCTAGTCTGTTATCGATCCGTTCACTTCTTCTTAAGTGCATCTCTAAGATTGCATTGCTGACCGCCCGATTCTTCGGAATTGTGGCGGGTAAGCTGCATTTCACTCGGGAGGTTATGCTTGATACCTCTTTATACGCGGAAATCCCAGCAAAATTCAGTAAAATGACGGATTGTTAAGTTGCCTCCTCGGTCGTTGTTCTAGCGCTCGGGTGAAATGATGTGCTCGCACATCTTGATCTGGAATCGCGTGTATGTTCAAACAAATCAAAGAAACTCTGTTCGGGAGCTCAAATTCGGGCTATGGGAAGTCTTCATCCAACGAGACTGAGTCGGGGCCAGATCTACGCCAACTGATGCGAAACAAACAGAATGAAGTTTCAAACCAGGTTTCACTTGAGAAAAATAGCCAGTTGAGTTTAGGTGGCGAAACTTTGATGCCGAGTTTAGAAGCGAATAGCACGCTGAGCAAACCGAGTGAGAGCGTGTTAGATCAGATTGATAAAGAATGGGAGCTGCAACAAGCCGCCTACGCTCGCGCCAAGATTGAACGAGACATGTTGATCGACGCGAATACACGTGCTGAATTTGAGCAAGAGTTGCTTTACAAAGTCCGTACTCGACTCCTCGCCGAAAAGCAGGCCGAGAAATTGGCGAAAGAGCGTCTTGAAAGCGAGCAAAAGGCTCTGCAGGTATTGCGGGAACGAGAAGAAGCGGAAAAGGCAAGCTCCGATCTAGAAAACTCGCGCACCAGTGCAGAGCAAAAAGCGTTGGAACTAGCGAAAGAGCGACACGAGTTGGAAGCTCGCGCCGCAGCTAAAGCCCACGCGCATTTGGGGGCAACTGAGCGTGCAGAAAAAACAGCGCTGGAGCGTCGCGATTTAGAAGAAAAAGCCGCCGCCGCGGCACGTGAAAGACAGCTGCAAGAAAATGCTTTGATCGCGGCTTCGAAAAGGCGTACTGAAGTGGAGCAAGAGGCCTTGGCTGCGGCTCAAGCACGTGAGGCTGAGGAACAAAAGTTACTCGAACTCGTGAATCAACGTATCGCCCAGGATCAAGCCGAACTTGTTGCGAGTACAGAACGTAAGCGACTCGATGCGAGTACGGAAGCCTTAGCGCGTGAACGTATCGCTAAGGAGCAAGAGGCCGCACAGTTAGCTCGACAAAAGGAACAAGAGGCTGAAGCGGAAATCTTGCAGAAGAATGCGACCATAGAAGCGGAGAATGCGCTCTTGAAAGCGGCGAGATTGAGTATCGCGGTTGAGCAGGAAGCCAAGGTCAAAGCAACTGAACGCTTAGTGGTCGGACGTGTCGCCGAGCAACGCGTGCAAGAACGCATCGCCGCGCAGAACGAAGCAGCACAGCTATTGCACGACAAAATGCAGTTGGAAACCGAATTAATGGAAGCTGCGGTCGCACTCTCTATGGCAGAGGACGAAGCTGAACGTAAAGCAAAAGAGCAGGTGATGCTCGAAGAACTGGCGGCGCAAAGAGCGGAAGAACGCGCCATGGCCGACCAAGAAGCTGCACAGCAAACGGCGCGACGTCAAATTGCCGAGGCTGAGCTGCTCGCGCAAACTGAGAAGCGTCGCGGTGCCGAACAGCTTGCTGCAGAAGCGGCCGCGCATCGTTTGGCTCAAGAGAAGGAGTTGGAGCGCTTGCAAGAGCAGAGATTGCACGAAGAGCGCGAAGCGGAACGTCTCGTAAAACAAAGGCAAGAGGATGACCTTGCTGTGATTGAAGCGGAACGTCAACGTCTGGCTCACGAAGAAGCTTTATTGGTCGCTGCCAGAGCCTTGGCTCAAGCTGAGGCTGCTGCGGAATATACAGCGCGTGAGCGTGTTGCCGCTAGCATCGCGGCACAACAACGCACACTGGAGCGACAACAGGCCGAGGCTGATGCGCAGCGTCTGTTGGAACAGAGGATCTTGACTGATGCGGAGTTGGTCAAGGTTGCTGAGAGTGAGTTACAACTCAATACACAAGTTGAAAACGATTTACAAAATCAGTTGGCCTTACAAAAACAGGCCGACGAGCTTGCGCAGCGTTTGCAAGTGGCTGAGCAAGAAAAACTCGCTAGTTTGCAACGCAAGCATGCGTTGAGCCAAGAGCTCGAAGATTGCCAAGTTGCAGTTGTTGAGGAAGAAAAAGTTTTGGCGCAATTACTGCAACAACGACAGCAATTAGAAGAGCAAGTGACGATCAGCGATACCGATTTCGAGCAAGCACTCGCGATTGCCGAGCAAGAAAAACAGCGCCTTGCACAAGCGCATCAAGCGATTGCGTTGGAACGCGACAATATTCAAAAGTTAAAGACCAAACTCAACTTGGAAAAAGAGGCGATCGTGATCGCCAAACAGACTGAGTTAAGGGAACAAGAAGCGCAAAGTTTGGCGCAGGAGCGTCTCAATATTGAACTCAGTTTGATCGAGCAAGAGAAAGAAAAACTGCGTGCGCAAGATGAGGTATTGCAAGCAGAAGAACGGCGTCGCGACTTCGAACAACAAGCTGACTTTGCAGCTGCAGAGCGGCAGCGTTTGCAGGAGCAAAGTGAGCTTGCGGAGCAAGAAATAGCGCGGCGAGTGCAGAGCGAACAGCAATTGCCTCTTGATATCGATCATGATGGAGCGCAGACTGCGAGTGAGCGCATTTCCGAACCGCGGTTAGGGAGTGAATCCGCACAAGAAGCCATTATTTCGCATGAAACGGCCTTGGTCACTTATGATGCAAAAGATGACTTCGAATTGTATCTGGAAACAGAAAATCGCCATCGTTCGCGTTCCAATATCTTGGTTGCTCTGGTATTGATCGCAATTGTTGCTGGCTTACTGGGCTACTATTGGTGGCAACAGAAAAATGCGGCAACGAAGACACCAATCAAGACCACACCGCAGAGCCAAGCTTTGAAGGCAGGTGGTTCGAGTGCCGCAAGTGCTACAGGCGCTGTACCCCAAGCCCCGGCCAACATTGAGCCGACTTTGTTCACCCCCAAACTTGATCGCAGCTTTGAGAAAATGCCTGCTCAGTAGAGCCCAGTTGGCCACCGCAATGAGCAGCGGTGGCTGAGTCGGTGGAGGCGACGCTGTTTTTAGGGTTGAGCGAGATGCCCTGGGTGAAAAGCGAGAGGAAGCAATGCGCCTGCCGTAGTTTCTAAGATTTCGCCTTGAAGGTTGCCGAGAAGGATGGCTAGATCTGGCCCACAGAGTTCAAATAGCACTTGGCGGCAAGCACCGCAGGGCGAGATGATTTGCTCTGTATCGGCGACTACTGCGATGGCCTTGAAATCTTCCAATCGATATCCGGCTGCGATGGCAGTGCCAATCGCGGTGCGTTCGGCGCAATGACATAAGCTGTAAGCAGCGTTTTCAACATTGCATCCATGAATGCAAGTGCCATCTCGTAACAACAGTGCAGCACCAACCTGAAATTGAGAATACGGTGCGTAAGCTTTGCTGCGCGCTCGAGTTGCCTCGGCAATCAGCGCGTGATTTTCGCTTGAGTTCATAATTTCCCGTGAGATCGTTAGTGCTCATTCTGTCAGCGGTGAAATGAGCGGACGGGCAGTGTAGCAGCTTCGTTTTTGTTTTGTCGATGAATTCTCGCTATCGATGGCGCTTAGAGACCCATCTAGCTCTATCAGCGTAGTGGGTATATTCGACGAAAGTTGATAATCGTGTGGCGCTTGAAATCAGCGCGTTTGACTTGCTGATTCAGATATCGCGAGACCTCGATCGATGTGAAGTTGCGACCAATATGGATCTTGCCGGCGATTACTGTGGGCTTGCTTCGGTGTATAAATGGCGCCGAAAGTTCAAATGTTGTTTGAATTTCTCGCTATTGCGTTTCCACTCGACATAAATGCCATTCGCTTGTTGAAGTGCGTTTTTCTCGTCGGCAATCAAGGCCTTGAACTCGTTGGCTTGAACGGTGTTAGGTTTGTATTCGCCATTCTTGTTCTGCTGTAGACGCGCCGTGTGCAACACTTGCGACCAACGATTACGGCACTCGATCCATCCATTCATTTCCTTGATCGCGATATTTTCCGAGTTTCTATCCATCGATACAGTAGGCAGCAGCGGCAAGCCACAGGTTTGGGATAGTGGACGCAAACGAAACTCTTCGTTGAACGAGGTACTTGCTCGCTTCTGTGTGCTGGGCTCGATCGGTTTCAACTCATCGGTATTTGGCTTTGCGAAAGTTTGGTAGCTTGGTGGTTTGGTGTCGAATAGATGTGTTGGTGCTGTCGTATTCTGACGATGAGCCAATATCGAAAAGAGGACAAAGCATAATGCACTAAGCGACAGTATGCTTTGTACGATAGTTTTAGAGCTTGGATTGTGATTGAACATACAAATCCGTCCCGCTTGGCAAATCTAGCTGAGAAAAAATTACTGGAAAAAATTCAAGTTATTGGAAATTAACTCAACCGAAGTATCAATTTTTACGAGCTTGGTATCGCGTAAGGCATTTTGTTCCGAATCTGTTGCGGCATTGAGTGCAATTCGCTTGAGTGACATCCAGTCTCGTGAGCGCGCTCCTTTAAATTGCTCGCGTGTGCGAGTTTCCCAATTCTGTTTTTCGATCATGAAGTCTTCGGCGATGAGGTTCGCAGTCAGGCGTATGGTTGCCATCACACGAATATTTCGATTGAGCGCTTTTTCAATTTCCTCATCAGTCATTATCCGGACGACGTTGTTTGGAAGTACTCGGTCGCTGACTTTGCTTGCATTCAGACGTTCACCATAGCGGTTGAAGCAAGTTGCGAACTCGTTGATCTGATAGATCATGAATTCAATATCAGTCGAGCTATTGAGTGTGGTGCTGAATTCAGGACGAACGCATTTCATTTCATTAAAATTCCAATCTTTGCCATCATATTGTTCGGTGTAATAGGCGATTTCATGGAGCTTGTTTTCGCGTTCATTGAGGATTGTCAAATACTTGTCAGCTGCGCTGAAGCCACTGGCGGAAGCGCGTTTAAACCATTCGCTGGCCAGCTGTGTGTTGGTCGCCACACCTTGACCACGCCAATACATTTCGCCAAGTGCTTGTTGCGCTTCAGCATTGCCATTCTCAGCTAAGTTCTGAAGTACTGTGCGTGCTTTTTGCCATTCGCGTTTATCCCGTAATCTTTGTGCTTCAGCGATGCTGAATTCCAGCCCATTTTCTACAGGAATTTCAACGGTGCTTTGGATGTTTGGAACGCTAAGTTGCTTGCTTGATTCAACAGATTGTTCGGTAATTTCACTTGGAAGCGGAATTTGCGATACCACTAATTCTGGCGCTTGAATTGGCTTGAGTTCGGGCAGTTCGTGTGGGGACATTGCTTGGTGATGAATTTCTTCAACAAAACTTTGCACTGTTGTTGCCGCAGTCGTTAAGCTGGGTAGGGCCTTTTCAAATTGAATGCGAATGCTCGGTGTGCTGTAAGTGATGGCTATCAGCGCGATCGCGAGCACGCTGAATTTCGCCCATTGTTCTGGACGCGATTGGGGTTTCGCTGCTCGGGTGAGAAGGTCTTGGTCTAATAGGCTTGAAATACGCTTGAATAAGGGGGAGCCTTGGCGCGACATCGCGAGAGCGAGATCTGGTGCGTTGTGGGCTTTTGCAATGCGAGCACAAGTGTATAAGGCTTCCGCTAACTCTTGGGGTTTACCGGAGGCATAAGCTGCGCGTTCATCACAGGCTAGCTCGGCGAGTAATTCCAATTTGCGAATGGCGACCTTGTGTAAGGGTTGAAAAAAGCAAATACGGTTGAGTGCCTGCATAGCCAAGCGCCATGCGGGATCCCTTCTTAGTACGTGTGCTACTTCGTGTGCAAGCATAGCATCACGTTGATCATCGTTCAGCTTGATATAGGCCCAGCGGGGGATGCAGATGGTGTTGTCAGGCGTCACAAACGGGCTATTCCATTGGTCACTGACTTTGAGTTGAATCCGACTTTGTTCGCGCTCTTCGATGCGATTGAGTAAACGTTTGAGAGCGCTTTTGTCCGCTTCTGGAAAATAGGCAGCAAGACGGTTTAAGTGGCGCGCCGATCGGTAGATCGCGAAACATCCTATGAACGCGATCAGTAGCCAAGTGTATATAAAGTACGAGGTGGTTGTGCGTACTGTGTGCGGCAATGATATTTCGAGTGGTGTCTGTTTAAAACTTTCAGCGTCAGCAAATAATGAAGTCGAGCGATCACTTTGGCTTGATTGGTTTGTGTTCGTTTCTGTGATCAAATTCTCGGGCAGTGGAAAACTAATGGTCGAGAGTTGTTGTGGGGGCGCATCAGATGTTCCGTGGTTTTTATCGAGTAGCAGTGGAGCATTATGCGAGGCGGAGCGAACTTCTGAATGCGATGCCAAATAGACTTGAGTACTGGCCGTCAGCAGCGCCCCGAACAAGGCAACTCGCCAGACCAATTCGGCGTTACGTGTTTTTGTGAGAAAGCCAGCTCGTTCTGATATGTAGGCGATCCCGATCAGAATGCTGCTGTGAACGAAATAAGTAAAGGCCCAGACTAACAACAGCGGTGAGTAATGTTCAAGCACGGCGTTATCCTTTAGTGTCGATTACTTGCGCTTCTTTTCAAGCATGGTGCGAATTGCTTCTAACTCGGTCTCGTCGATCTCTTGTTCCTTGACCAAGTGACTTAGCAGTGCACTCGGATTCCCCATGAACAAAGATGAAACGAGGTCTGAGACCATGGATCTTTTAACCTGCGACTCGGACAATAAGGCGCGGTAACACAGTTGACGGCCATCGCGCTTGACCTCAACTAATCCGCGCTTTTCAAGTCGAGTTAATAGCGTCGCGATCGTGGTGTGGGCTAAGGGGCGACTTTCGCGAACCGCTTCTACAACTTCGGTGGTGGTCGAATTTGGTTTTTGCCAGAGGGCTCGCATTATTGCTAACTGTAAGTCACTGAGCGATACGTTGTTGAGGTCATCTTCCACGATGTACTTCCTTTACTGATGCTGAATCCATACTACATTTGTCGTACTACAAATGTAGTATGTTGTCCTGTTATTGTCAATAAAGAAGCATGTGCCGGTGCAGCATCCTTGTTGTGATTTTGCCCTATGTGGGATGCCGACTTTCAGAGGGGAAAAGTAAATTTTGCGAAGTCGTCTATTGGAGTTCGATGTAACTGTATCGAACTTGTTTCGGTGAACAAAGTTTGCGTGTGTTTTCTGGCTCCGTGGGATGTTAAGATTTGGGAGGAGCACGAGCGGTTCGGCTGTACTGCTTAATTGCCAAGGGCCATTACGCCAAAGGCGATGCAAACTGCACCAAGAATTCTTTGCACGCGATCTCCTTCATCAAGTAAATGTCCGCCAATGAGAGCGGCGAACAGCATCGACACTTCGCGGGCAGGGGCAACATGGCTAAGTGGTGCTGTTTGCATGGCATATAAAACCAGAACATAAGAAATTGGACTGATAGCGGCGACCACGAAGGCGTATTTCCATTCCTTCTTCCATGACGCGAGCGTGTCGGGGAAATTGCGTAGAACCGTTGGGGCCAGTAATGCAAGGCGCGCATAATTACCAAAATAGTCGACTAAGATCGGTGACATCAATAGTACTTTGACTGCATAGCCATCCAAGACCGTATAGGCCGCGATAAAAACACCCGTTAGTAAGCCGTAAAAAAGGCCTTTTCGAATACGGAGTGCATCGTGGTTGTCGCCCCCGCTCCCACCCCTTAAACTGCGGATCAATCTTGGCCCACCTGCAATCAGAAATACGCCCATGACGACAGCGATGATGCCGAAGCCGCCGAGTAAAGATAATTGTTCGCCTAGGAAAATGATGGCAATGCTCGAAGATAATAGCGGTCCTGAACCTCGTGCCAAGGGGTAGACCACGGTCAGATCGGCTTTGCGATAACCACGCAAAAGCACTACAAAATAGAGGACATGCAGTGCGCCGCTCAAGATGATGAAGAACCATTCAAGCCGGCCCCATTGAATCACGACGTCCTTACCGAGATACCAGCCAAGTGGAGCCCAGATGATGGCCATCAAAAGCGCAGTCAGGCCAGCGAAACGTACATCACCACCTGCTTTTTTCGCAGCAATGTTCCATAGAGCATGTATGAGTCCGGCCAGAATGACCAGTGAAAGAGCGGAATTTGACAAGCGTTAAACCAGCTAGAAAAAACGCTAGTGTACTCGCATTTCCAGTAAACAAAAAAAGGGTGTGACGAGCACACCCTGTGAAGAAAGCTGAATGCCAGCTTGAAAACGGTTAATTACTGAATCGTGCCGGTTAAGCTAGCGCCGCTTGCTGCGGAATATGCTTTGACGAGGACGTAATAAGTTCCGGCTTTGGGCGCAGAAATTGTGATCGTTTCGGTGTTAGTGGAGCCGTCTGATTTAGCGTCATAACTTGTGGTTGTTGGCGCAGTGCCGAACTTGGCGTAGATATCGATATCACCAGTACCACCACTAGTTTTAAAGGTCAAAGTAGTCTTGCCTGCAGGTACTGTGATCGTATAAGTTTTGGTCGCATTTGCGGCCATACTACCTAAACTAACAGGAACGCCAGAGCTCAATACATTACTCGATGTGATTTGATAGTTGGCCACTAAGCTTGCGCCACTCGTTGCAGTCACAGAATTCGCCAAAATGTAGTAGGTGCCAGCGGTCGGTGCTGCGATCGTAATATTTTCAGCATTGGTCGTGCCGGATGATTTTTGTAGGTAAGACGTTGTACTTGGATTGCTTCCAAGCTGCGTGTACAAGTCGAGGTTGCCAGTGCCACCGCTGGAGCTGATACTCAAATTGGTGGCGCCACTTGGAACCACAAAGCTGTAGAAGCTGTTGGCACCTGCTGCACCGGATACCGCTACCGCAACACCTTTGGTGAGTGCAGTGGTGGTGACCGCTGGGCCATCACTTCCCAGTTCGACTGCGAACGAAGTTGCTAAACGAGCGAATTTCAGTGCATGGTTAGCTTGGCTACCCATGTTGGCATAGGTGTCTCCGGATGTATGAATTTTAGGATTGTCCTGACTCATCGAAGTTTCAAACGGCATCGAAGTCGGGTAGCCTTGCGAGTTCCAAGAAGCATGATCGGAGCAGCCGTATCCACAACTATCAGTACCAATCGTCAAAGTTGGTTGATAAGTCTTGATCAAATTCGAAACAAAGGTATTTTGTGCTGCATTGGTGTAGTCTTGGAACAGATAAATGTCGTTCGCAGACCCTTTGTAGTTAGTCATATCCAACTGAATTACGCCAACCACATTGACACCGTCCGTTTTATATTTTTTGGCGATTTCTGCAGAGCCTTTCAAACCAACTTCTTCGGCAGCGTAGGCCATGAATTTGATGGTACGGCGTGGTCGATAATTGGATTCCATTAAGACGCGGATCGTTTCCGTGAGACTAGCAATGCCAGACGCATCATCATCGGCGCCTGGGGCGCTGGTGCTTTCCGATGTGCCTGCTTGGTTGATGGAATCTAAATGACCGCCCAAAACCACCACTTCGGATGCATTATCGGTACCCTGAATGGTCATGATGACCGACTTCTGTGCCCATGTGGAATGTGTAAATTGCTCAACCGTTACATAGCTCTTTCCTGAGGCTAAGGTGGTCCATTTGTTTTTGATCCAATTGGAACCGTTGACTCCACCAGTGGTCGTGTAATAGCGATTGACGAACGAGGACAAATCAACGATGGTTTGCCCAATGTTTGCGGCCTGCATTTGCGAGAGCAGAGGTGTGACAACGCTTTGATTGTCGATGGCATAGGATGGTGCAACTAGGCTCGGTGCGGCAGCGAAACTGCCAGTTCCGGTCGCCAGTAAGGCCTGGCCACTGGATTCGCTATCGTGTTCAACGAATCCACCGCAACGATGCAATTTTTTGTGAATAGCGCCTGATAGTGCTGCAATTTGCGAGCGATCGATTTGCACGAGATGAACTGTTTCTCCACCGTTACCGGCAGAGCTGGCAAGGCTACGAGACTGGCTCACCACCATGTCCGGTGCGATCAATTTGAGTTCGTTGAAGGCGCGGTCGCCGACGGTGATCCAAACTCGTTGTGAACCAGCGCTCGTCAATGCGATGCTGCTGGCACCGAGTGCGAGCCCGAGAATTAAGCCCGATAGTACTTTCTTCTTCATTTCCATGTTCATCTCCCTAAAGACGTGGTTTGTGTCAAATCTTGTAGTTGTCATTGGCCTTACACGGATGCTCGGATTGAGTTGCCGTGGGCGAGTGCCAGTAAAACAGAGAAGATGATTAACGAATAGTTAATTGTTATTTCTTTTGATTTCTTGCTAATGCAGGTATATTTTCAGAAGGAATTAAATTTCAAATAAATAAGGTTTTATAAGAAAAGTAACGAGAAAACACTATTTTTGTTGAATTATTATTTGCTGAAATTAACTTTTTATATCTGTGCTTTTTACTTTTTGTATTTAATGGATATATCTCCTCGGCAAATATTTGTAACTTTTTTGCACAGTTTTCCCAGTGAAGCTCATACTGAGGTGGTCAATATCATCACTCACGTATCCAATTACACATAAAGCGGACCATGAAACAAAGAATTGCGATTGCGACTTGCGCTGAGCTGCCGAGCCTTTTCGGTGGCGAGAAACTACTGATTCCAGAATTAGAACGCTTAGGTCATCACGTATCTGTTGAGATTTGGGACGATCCTGAAGTTGAATGGGCTCACTTTGATGTAGTTCTGATTCGTTGTACCTGGGATTATCACGAGAAGTTGGACGCTTTCATGTCGTGGTTGGAGCACCTCAAGCAGTCGACTTGTTTAGTTCTCAATTCGCTTGAGAGTTTGATGTGGAATCTCGATAAGCGCTATCTTTTTGAACTGCAAAGTAAGGATGTCAATATCATCCCCGGCTTCTGTTTAGAGGCCGCGGATCAGCGGTCACTTACCGAGCTCATGGATGCAATCAATGCCGATGAAGTCGTTGTGAAGCCTGTGCAATCGGCAGGCGCTTGGCGAACTCTAAGGATACGCAAGAACCAATTGCACGAGCAGGCCAGCGCATTTGAACAATGGCGACATGAACAAGCGTTCATGGTGCAAAAGTTCATGCCAGAAATTGTTGCAGAAGGCGAGTGGTCCTTAGTTTTCTTCAATGGAGAGTACAGTCATTCGCTTTTGAAAAGAGCCAAGCCGGGAGATTTTCGGGTGCAGTCGGATCATGGCGGCCGTGTTGAAGCAGCGTTTGCTACTCAGGAAATGCGACAGCAGGCATGTCGCGTTTTGGAGGCACTTCCGACAACACCATGTTATGCACGTGTCGATGGCGTTTGGCGCGACGGTCAATTCTATCTGATGGAACTAGAATTATTGGAGCCGGAACTCTTTTTAGAAATCGATGCGCAAGCCCCTCGGCGATTTTCTGTCGCTATCCAGAGTGCGATCGATCAGGCTCAAGTTGAATGATTCGAAGATAGCGTGATGTACTTCGGGGCCATCTCGATGCCCAAAAAATGAAAAAATTATCCAGCACATTCAAGGCTGGAGGCGAGCTCTTGCATTTTCTTGAGAGTGTTGAAATTGCGTGCGGTTCCAACCTGTGCGGCTGGAACAAGCAACTTACTCTTACCCATTCCGTCAGGATAAGCAATATAAAGACAGGAATCACCAAGTGCGATGAGTTCCTTAGCTTGTCCCTTCACGCCCTGTAGGCCTTCGGCGTTGATGCGATGCGGGAGTATGACCGTGACATGTTGATTTCCAGGGTAATCGCGAAATGGGCAGTGCTCGATCATCGATGTGAGCTGTTTCAAGTCTAATACGAAACAACTCGTACTTTTGCCCATTAGTTCAAGCAATCCAGCTTCAAGCAAACGACGATCCTGCTCGGCGCTATGCGGGCTGACGTAGCATACGTTGCCGCTTGCGATATAGGTTTTGACTTTCGCTAGCCCAGCCGTCTGGCACAGCTGTACTAAATCTGACATCGCGAGTTTTCCCGTGCCACCGACATTGACGGCACGTAGAAAAGCGATGCGTATGTTGTGTCCCATTGTGTTTCTTATTTGTTTTTTATATGTTTTTTATTTCGGTGCGGCGCTCAAATATAGAACCAACATTGCATAAATGCTGAGCGCGGTGAGTGAAATCAAAAGGAGTGCGAAGGTACGCCATAAGGTGCCGAAGACACCGAGTTGATAGGTGTATCGCAGTTGCTTATACATATGAATCGGAGTTCCAAAGATAAATAATAGTGCCGCAGTCGCGCCCCAGTTGAAATGCCCCATAACGACCACTGTGCTGGTCAATAAACACATAAACGATAAGGAATACAGTGAAAAGACCGCGTGATCAAACATCACCACATTGCGCCTAAACATAAATAGCAGCCACAAGAAAGGTAATGAGATAGGCATCAGCAAGAAGGCGAAGCTGGCTGCGTTCTTCTTCATCTTGTATTCAACTAATTCACGGTGCTCCTCAATATGTTTGGTAAGGCGATCAAGCCAAGGGATATCGGTAATCTTGGTATCGATCTTGCCCGCATTCTCATTGCCAGTGGAGGCATCACTCGTTGCGGAGGCGCTCGAATCGGGAGAATCCTTTTCTGAATTTCGCTTTTGCAGATTCTTTATTTTTTTATTGAGATATTCGATATCTGCTTCAGTGAACTTTACACGCTGGTTGCTGAATAGCACTTTTTGATAAGCGACTTCATCCTCTTTGTTGGTTGTGGCTTTCAGGTTTGCATTATCCGTCTTTTGTTTGGCGAGCTCAGCCTGCAAAGCCTGTATTTCAGCGGTGTATTTTTCGATGGTCGGAGGCTTTCCATCCAACTCATCAATTTGCTCTTGAAATTCGCGCAATTCGCGCAAGTTCTTATGATTCTCGAGCATGGCATCGAGATCGAATTTGCCTTCTTTTTCACCGTTCGCTTGTTCTTTCAGTTGCGTGTCAATCTCTGTCGTGAGTTGGGTGATTTTTTTGACGAGCGTATCGCGCGGCAACTTTCCATCGATGAAATTGGTATTGCTATCCTTAAACACCTGTGACAGCACGAAAAACATGAAGAAGTTCAAGAATAAAAAAAGCGCCAATGGCGAAACGTAAGAGGCACGTTTGCCGTCAATATAATTGCGGGTCAATACGCCCGGTTTTAAAATCAAAGCAGGAATGGTGCGCCATGCTTTGGTGTCGAAGTGGAAAATGCCATGCAAGGTTTCTTCGACCATGTGAAGGAGCGAGCGGTGGATGTGCCCAATTTGTCCACAATTGTGGCAGTACTTACCGTTCAGTATGGTGGAACAATTCGCGCAAGCGTGTTCAACATGGGCGGGGGCATCGGATCCGCCTTGGCCGCCAGAGTTGTTGATTTCTTCGCTCACGACAATGGCCGTGAGAGTCTCTCCTGCGCCGCTTAATTCCATACCCATCTTGTGCTCCTTATTATTCTCCTTGCAATCCTCAGCATTGTGCCCGATTTACCCATGACGCTCAAGGTGACCGGTCAAACCTGCCAGTTGAAGATTTGATCAAAAGAGTACAACCATGGTACCAACTGGAAAACTGTCAAAATACCTAGCCATGTCGGCAGGATGCAGCACCACACAGCCCCAGGACATTAAGCGTGATCCGGTGTTGCTCCACTCGAAAGCCCATGCGTGCAGGCCAATACCGCCACCGAGATTGGTTTGTTGTAAGGTCTCGCCCCTTTGTAGCCACACCTTCTTGATGCTCGCCGCTTGGCTGTCACTAATCCAGCCAGCCTTAAGGCCACGTTCCGCATCATAAGCATTGGGATAATTCAGCTTCATCCAGTAACCACCGAAGTAAGCGGCAGCAGGCCCTGAAAATGTGCCGTGATGTTTGTTGGTGGTGAAATACATACCCTTCGGTGTCTTGTTATCACCGCGAAATTGTTTGGCACCTTTCGCTTGTCCAATACCGATCTCTAGATCTTGCACTTTGTCGTGATTGACCATACGCATGCGATAAGCGTTGGTGTCCACCAAGATCAGTGTAGGTTCTTGTAATGGATTGAAAAGTTGGCGATGGTACGTGAAAAAGCTCGCCGTCGCCTCAGGAGTGAGGGGAACGATGACGGGATACTCTTGCGATAGGGTGAAGCGTATCGATTCGTTCAATTGATCGCCCAGCAGCGTTCCCATCTTGACGCGGTCACCGAGCTTCAAGTACCCAGATTCTGTAAGTTCATAATTCGAAAAGATCGTTTTGCGGTCGGCGTTTTCAAAGTAGACATGGCGAAGGCTGATTTGATATCCCTCGCGACGATCCGCCATTTTGATTTTTCTCAGTGCGATCACTTGACCATCGGCCACTGCATAGACTTTGTTGGGGTGTTCTCGATCAACGGCAGGTACCGAGAACTGTGTTGCGATTGGTTGGGACTTGTCGAGGTATTGATCGAAGATATTGGTTGATGAAGCGGGTACCCTTGTTGCGCTACTAACTTGTTGGGGCGCGGCATTGGCCGTGCTCAACTCAAGCGTTATGATGAGAGCAAATACCTGCAGCATGATTTGGTGGTATGTTTTGTCGCCGAGGCGAGTGCACGTCAATGAGCCTCCAAGCATCTTTTCTTTTTCTCCTCTTATTTCTCGGTCCTCAACTTGCTTGATTGATGTTGGCAGTTAATTTTGTTAGAGTCGAGCGCTGCCCGCTAGGGTAGCACATTAGATATTCCTTGCCGTCTGAAAAAGGCGAACAAAAAAGAGCAAGCTTGCATAAAGACCCGCAGCATAATGTTTGATACAGTCAGAGAGAGATTACTTTGCAAAAGTCACCCCACAAGCGATTGGATTTCGTTGATGGTCTGCGCGCCATTTGCGCCCTATGGGTTATGTTAGGACACGCTCATTTATTTGCCTATGGTTGGCAATCGCATCAATCCTTGTTGACCAAGCCCCTTGATATTTTGTTGTATCTTGAATTGGCAGTCGTGGTCTTTCTGGTGATTTCTGGCTTTTCTCTGGCGCTGCCTATTGTTCACAATGCTAATCGACTCAATGTTTCCGTTAGCGCTTTCTTTGTGGGCCGTGCACGTCGTATTTTACCGCCGTATTACGCCATTCTCAGTTTGATCATGTTTGTCAATTTCTTCGTGCCGGTGGCAGCTTGGGGGCGCCATTCAGCGGGTCTTAGTGCGGATATTCCATGGCAGGTTTGGCTGACGAATTACACTCTCATGCAGGACTTCTTTCCCCAGTATTCGACTGTGAATGGACCATTCTGGAGTATTGCGATTGAGTGGCACATTTATTTTCTCTTGCCTTTACTGGCGCTTATTTTGGCCCGTCTTGGTGGACTTTTGTTTTTGCCTGTTGCGCTGGCATTAGCTGCGGCGATAGAGTGGTTTGCTATGCATCCACCTCAATTCGTGCAAAGCCTGAATATGGCGATTTTGCATCCTAGCTATTTCGTCTTTCTGTTTGTGATGGGAATATTCGCCGCGTGGATGGCATTCGGCTATCGCAAATCATTCGGTTGGCCAGAAAAACTCGGTATGCTGGTATTCACGGCGGGAGTCGGCGGTTTTTTGTTGACGCAATTACTGCAATACCCAATCAATGATTTCACGTCAGCGATGAAATTTGCGGATCACAGCCGAACCATCAACCTTGCGTTTGCGCCGCTCGCAGCGATTCTCTTGTTGTGGTTAGTGCGTGGAGAGTCTCGCGTAAAGCGCTTCTGTGTGTCTGCATTCGAGTCGAAGAAGCTCGTGCGTATCGGGCACTTTTCTTATTCGCTGTACTTGGTGCATATTCCGATTTTGGCGATAGTGAATCATCTCATCGAAAATCTTCGTCTATCAAGTAATCTCACCCACTTGCATTTTGCATTGTTGGTAGTGATTGGTGGAGGGATCTCTTTAAGTTTTGCTTATTACTTCAGCCGCATGTTTGAGACCATGAAATGGCTGGAGCTGATCAAAGCAGCTTCTCGCCGCTTAAAAAAAGCGGCGTAAGCGCGGCTGGTTTGCTCTCGTGCAGTTTAAGATGAGCTGAGTCTGGTTGACTCAGACCATCTTAATGACGTGCATCCTTATTTTTTTCAGCGCGACGTTGCAAGACAAAAATCGGCTGTGCCCATTCTGTGTCTTTCTTTTTCTTGCTGGTGATTAGTGTCAACTCGGATGGATCGTAGACGTCGGTGTTGTGGGTTAACGGTGTCGTCATCAGGTATTGCGCGTCGGTGTTCTTCAAGAACTCACCGACCAACTGGATATTGCGAATATCTAAGTGAGCAAATGGTTCGTCGATAAAGACGAAGCCGCCAGTGCCATCTTCTGATTTCAAGAGACCGATCAGTAGGATCAACGATTTCATAACCTGTTGACCACCCGATGCTTCACCGTCATTCATACCAATCGGGCCTTTACCATCGAACTTAAAGCGCACATGCAATCCTGCTTGCGCCAATAAGATATCGTCGTTCTCCAACTTCACCGGATCTGTATGCACTTCAATTCCAGCGAGTTCACCGAGTTGTTTGATGTTCTTGCTATAGGTCTTGATCGTGTAACGCAAGCGATCCATATAAGCCGCCCGTGCATTCACCGTCGCTTCGATAGCGCGGTTATTTTGATAGCGTCGTTCATCCGTTTCGGCTTGGCGATTTTGCAGCAGATTGTTTAAGCGCGTGTACTGATCGACCACGGTGGAGTCGGTTTCCCAATCGTCGCGGGCAAGATTATTGGTCAAGCTACGCAATCGCAATTCGATCTGATGTACGTTCTCGTGCTCTGCCACCAATTCTTTGCGATGCGATGGACGTTTCCAATTGAGTGGCAAGGTATGCCAGGTCTCACGCATTTTGCGCAGCGTTTCGAATTGTTGTTTGCGTTCTTCCGCATGACGTTTTTCAGCGCTACGCAATTGCGCTTCGTTGTCCGCAATAGCAGCTTTGGCTTGCTCCCATTTCAGATGCGCTACGGTCCGTTGTTCGGTGGCCGCTTTCAACAATGGAGAAATTTCACCGAGGCGCGTACCGACTTCAATGCGTTGCTGTTTCAATGGTTCAGTGTTGCGCGCCGCTTCTTCGAACTCGGCATGACGTGCACTCAATTCTTTGGCAGCATCGACGCCCGCTAAGCGCGCTTTGAATGAGGAAATTTCTCCGGCGAGTTTGGAGATCTTGATCGTCAATTGATCTTCTTGTGACTGCAGACGTGGCAGCGCTTTTTGCAAGGCCTCCAAACGCTGCGTACGCCCCGCATTGCCGAAACGATAGCGTGACACCTCAACGAATAAGGAGCGGCCACCACGACGTTCGAAATGATAGGCGTCTGGTGTGATCCATTCTTGCGTCTTGGATAAACGCATGCCTTCATCGATGCTATCGACCGTTTCGATGCGTTCCAATTGTTCGATCAACCATGCTGGCGCTTTGGCATTGAAACTCACAACCGACAGTAAGCTGGAGTCTTTAACGCTAGGTGCATTGATGCGATCGGGAACGATGAAGTGGCTGTAACGGAGTTTTTCACCGATACGATACGCCGCCGATGCGTCGCTAGGATTGTCGAGCAAGATCACGGAAGTGTAGCCGCGCAAGACGCCTTCCACCGCGCCTTGCCATTTGGCGTCGGTGACTTCAACGATCTCAGGCAACATGCTGTGTGGAATGTTGGCGTCATTCAAAGCGCGGCGCATTTGGCGCACGTTTTCAGGATCGGGCAGAGTCGCTTTTCCTTGCAAGGCCGAAATGGTTTCCATGTCGGCGGCAATGCGTTGACTGAGAGCGTCGCGTTCTTGCTTTTGTTGGGCTAATTCGGCTTCTTTTTTCTCGAGTTCATCCGCAATATTGGCGATATCAGCATCGGCTTCCGCAGCCAATTTTTGCAAGCGCGCTTTTTGTTCCAATAAACTTTCTTGAGGTTTCAACTTGGCATTGATATGAGTGAGTTTCTCGCGCAATGCGTTTTCTTCTGCCTCAAGTTCAACTTCTTTCCTTTGCGCTTCGCTATGCAATTGCGCTTGTTCGGCGAGCGCCATGCGGCGTTCAGACAGGGCTTCGTCTTGCGTCTTCAGATAGCGCTTACTGGCGCGCAGCGCTTGGCTGGTTTGTGAAGCGCGTTCTAGATCTTCGTGGTATTGCAGCGTCGGCAGAATCTCTTCCTGCAAGTCGCGTTTCTCTTTGTTGAGACTTTCCCATTGGTGGAAGTTAGCGACTTTTAAACGCAAACCTTCGAGGTTGGTTTTCGCGCCTTCGAGTTCTGTCTCGAAACGTTGCAATTCGGTTTCTGTATCGCGTTGATGACGTTTCGCATCGTCATACGCATCGAGCACTTCTTTATCACCGAAGACTTGGAATACGAGATCGAGCAATTGACGTGGCGCGTATTCGCACAGCTTATCGGTTTCACCTTGTTCCAAGGCCAACACTTTGCCCATCGCAGAAGACAGGCCTGCATGTGAGAGGCGCTTACGATAGGTTTCCACACCGAGCCAATCATTGGCATCTTGAATTTCTTCAATCTCGACTTTGCCGCTGCGCATGAGGTATTGACGCTTCCAATCGCCACCATTCTTTTGAATTTGGCAGAACAAGGTCACTTCGTCTTCATATAAGCCGGACATACGGAAAGGGCGATTCGAGATTTGTGCACCGACCGCACTATTGTCGACCACCGCACGTATCCATGCGGTCTGTTGACCAGAGTGGCGTGCATAGTGTTTGTAAGAACGTCCCATGGAACACTCGAGTCCAAACAAAGTACGCAAAGCGTCAAGCAAAGTCGTTTTGCCAGAACCGTTTTGTCCAGCGATGGTAATGATCTTGGCATCAAGTGGAATATTCTTGATACGTTGCCAGTAATCCCAGTGAACTAATTCGAGTGATTTGATATGAAACATGGTTCTTGTTTTTCTTTAAAAATGCGTATTCGTTGACGTAGCTTGGTTCGAACGTGAGTCAGTTTGAATGGAAGCGCGCGACTAGTTTTGTGCTGAGGTATTCGGCGTATCTGCTGCGCCGTCCGTCTCGCCAGTCTCTTGAATATTCTCAGTACTAGGATCTTCTGATGCGTTCGCCTCGACAGTTACAGACGCAATTTCTTCTTCTGATTCGACTTTGTCGACTACTGCCGCCGATGTCGTGACTTCTTCTTGTTCAGCTTCGCTTGCACTGACCTCTAAAGTCGCCGGTGTACGCGGCATAGTAATGTGGAAGATGTCGGAGAGCGCGCCATTGATGATGCGGTCTTTTAAAGCATCGGTATCCATCAAGAGGTCGAGTAGCGGACCTTCCATAATCAGGTCGGTCTTACGTTCGATGAAACCGAGACGCGCAAGTTGACCGAGATTCATGTCCATCCGCGTTTTCTTACCGAGCTTTTCACCGAAGTCGGCCAATAAAGTGCGATAGGAAATCCCAATCGAAGTTTCTTCGGCGCGTGGCATGGGTTTGTCTTTACCGAACATATCGGTCTGATCTTCTTGCGCGAGTTGATGCGCTTCTTGGCGTTCACGTTTCGGCAAAATGATCAAAGACCACAGCACCACCAATAGTGCGACACCGTCTCTCGCCAAACCGAAATTATTGTTCTGCCAGGTGTCTTTGGTGCCGAAGACTTTTGATTCCGTATCGCGCGTCAATGCCAAGGTCACATAGTCGGCATACACGTTGTCGACGAACTTCATGCCGCAGGCTTTCAAGCGGGCGTCGACATCACTACGAAAATTCTCGTCTGATAAAGCACGTTTGACGAGCTTGTCTTCACGTTTCAGTGTTTGGTGCGCCAATAAACGCGCAATCAATATTTGTGCATCTTCAGTCATGAGTCTTTTCTTCTGTTGGTGTTTGTTCTTGTTGTTTCTGATCTTGTTCTGATTGTTCAACTTGTGTAGCTTGTGCTGACTCAGCTTGCTCGTTCGTCGCTGCCTTTACTTGTTCCGGCTTGTTCTCTGCAGAACCTGCAACAGGCATCAAACTCGCAATCGAGATCGCCGCGACGTGTGGATCGCTCATTTTTTGCATGCGATCTTTGGTTTGGAATTCCAGCGGTAGGCGTGCCAGCATTGCGGTGGCACCCTGTAAAGACGCTTCATTGGCATCACCGATCAATGGCAACAGTGAGGCGCGATAGGATGCAATGGCGAAACTCGCGGGCAATAAGACTTCTTGCAAGGGTTTGCCTTTTTTGTTGTCTGCACCGATGCTATTGGCGTCGATGTTGCTCAACAAATCCAACCAATGATCGAGTTCCAACAAAGCTTCGCTCGTATCGTTGGCGATCGACGGTGCATCTTGACCACTCGGTAAAACGCCGAGCACGGCTGAGCCGCGATTGGCCAATAATTCGCTCTCGGCGACGTCAATCATTTCCGATGGCGTAATGAAATGCGGTGTGACCGGATGCGAGAGCGCACCATCGGCTAAGGATGCCAAATCATCGCGTTGCAGCAGCCACATTTTGATGTCGGTGGTGGATAAGCCGGACTGCCCCAAATGCACACGTTGACGTTCGATTTGATTCAAGGCACGAGAGAACATCCCTTGCATATTCAACAGCGCACTCTGAGCGCGACCGATCGCTTGGGCGGCGCGATGGGTTGCTGAGTCAGCGCGACTGTCGTTGGTGATCGCGTGAATAATCTGCGAACCTTTTTCCACCCAATCGCAAGCGGTATGCCATTTTTGCTGAGCAGCCCGTAATTGGAATTCGGAGCCAGAAGCGATCGCATCGGCAAATTCTTCGGTCAACTCAATCAATCGTCCGAGCAGGTGATGTAACTGTTCGACCGACACGCCACCGACCGCTTGAGCACCAGCGACTTGGGTCAGCATATAGCTCATCTCGGCTTGGTCGTCTTGCTGTTCGACTTGTACCAAAGATTCGATCGCCGCTAAGGCGTTGCGTGCCATCGGCGTGATGCGATACACCGATTGGCTTTGATCCCACACCATCAAGCCTGTGCTGCGCAAACGAGTGAGCACGGTTTCCAGCGCTTCCGGTTCGAGATAGCCTAATTTGGCATTGATATCGGCGCGACTGAGCGCGGGGGTTTCCACATCGGACGCGAGTTCGCGCAGGACCAATAAACGCATCAAGACGCTATTGATGCCGCCGTGGAATAATGCAGTGAACGCTTGCAGCATGGACTGCGCCCGACGCAAAGGAGCGAGGGCGGACACGTCATCGGGGCTTAAATTGGATTTGAAGTAAGATTTGAGACTGAGATCGTTTTGATCAGATAAGTCGTCTTCAATTCTTGCTATAGATTCGTCGTCAAAATTGTGCATGCCGCATTTTACCTGCTCAAGTGCGGCTTGAGTATTGATAGAAAACTACTGAAAAGCGCTTGTTGTTTTAACGTGACTTGAAAATATCTTCAACAATTTTCTTGTTTTCCGATTGTTTCTTGCTGCCGTCATCAATCGGATTAGGCCAGAAAAGCGAGATAAGCGCTTTAAACAGACGTTCGGTGCCAGAAAGCAGGAAAATAAGGATGATACATTGATAGATGTCTGCCGGGAAATTTTGCCAGCCAGCCTTCATGATCAGGAATAAAGTGGTCGCTAAGGATAAGATTTGCGCCAAAAATGTCGCTTTGTTGAACTTATTATATTTCATGGTCGTAGCGGGCTAAGCGTCGATGGGAAACCGATTATAGACAAAGAATACATTTTTCGAAATAAGCTAAGAACGAACTCTTAAGCGCGTTGAAAATCACCGTTCGCTACAGATTGAGAATAAGTGAGGGCGGTGTGTATGGTTTTTCGATTGAGTTCGACTAAATGCAAGAAGTCTAAATTCTAAACATAGGTATTTAAATCATACCCAAGGACAATGAGAGGAAAAAATCATGGGATCTGCCAATCTTCAAATCGCGACCTTTGGTGGCGGATGTTTTTGGTGCACTGAGGCGGTTTTTCAACAAATCCGCGGCGTTACTTTGCTTGAATCTGGCTACAGCGGTGGGCAAGTGCATCAACCGAGCTACGAACAAATCTGCACTGGTCGCACCGGGCACGCTGAAGTCATCCGCATCACCTTTGATGCGGAGCTGATTACTTATTCGGAACTACTTGATATTTTCTTCGTGACGCATGATCCGACTACCTTAAATCGCCAAGGTGCAGACACCGGCACACAATATCGATCAGTGATTTTTTTCCACGATGCGCATCAAGAGCAAGAGGCACGTGCCGCCATGCAACGCGCCGCAGGACACTGGCCCGATCCTATCGTCACAGAACTGAGCCCTGCGCCACAGTTCTATATCGCTGAGGACTACCATCAAAATTACTTTCGCCGTAACCCGCAACAAGGCTATTGCGCATTCGTGGTCGCTCCGAAAGTCGCCAAGGCGAGAAAGGCCTTTGCTGATAAGTTGGTGAGCTAAGTGGGTGTAGTGATTTGAAAGATGTCGCATCGGTGATAGCACAAACCGATCACCCACCGTGGGTTTATATTGAGACTATCAAAAAGAATATTTTTCGTTTAGGCTTCGATTCATTCGACGAATATGGGGCGATGGTGCGCGTATTCGTTTTTCTATCATGGTGACGACAAAGAACGTTTATGAGCTTACGAAAAATTCTCCGCTACGCATTTTATGTTCTTGCTACATTGCTGCTGCTGTTCGTTGGCTTCGTGGTGAGCAATCTATTTGATGCCCCTCTGAAGCCAGAGGCCGCGCAAGAATTGGAATGGAAGCCACCGTCCAATTGGAGAGAGAACAATGCTTTTGTCATCCTGATGGCACTTCAGAAAAATCGCGACATAAGCGATACCGAGGCGTATGCGATTGGTTCGCAGTCAATTGATCAGCTGATTACCTCTTACAAAGCGGGGAAACCACCTGTGGAAGCAGTGGAAGAACAAAAACTTTTGATGACACGAAGTGAAATCCTCAGGCAGCAGCAATGTGATTATGTACAAGTTAAAAACTGCGTTGATTTTTATCGTGCTATCTCAGACCCAGTTTTTCAGAAATTGATGAGTGAACAGGCCGCGCCGCTCCGATTGTTTGCTTTGATGAAGCAATATAAGAAGTACCAAGAAGTGAGCATTCCTCGTCTCGATTATCCGCTTCCCGGGTTTCGAAGTCTTGTCGATGTTTTTGAGACAGACAACATTAAAGTTGTACGTGAACTGAAGCAGTCTCCTCAGCAATCTGTTCAGAAACTCAACGAGAACTTAGCCTA
This sequence comes from Undibacterium cyanobacteriorum, assembly GCF_031326225.1. Lineage (GTDB taxonomy): Bacteria > Pseudomonadota > Gammaproteobacteria > Burkholderiales > Burkholderiaceae_D > Undibacterium > Undibacterium cyanobacteriorum. The sequence goes on from NZ_CP133720.1 coordinate 937,434, forward strand.
CTCAGCGAGCTTACTGAAGCAATCGAATACCTTGATAGGAAAGATGGTTTATCTCAGTCTCTTACAAAAGCAATTGCGCTTAATTCGCGAGATTGCTCCCGATATGCAAAGCCTTAACTCTGCCAGCAAAGAATTGGCGGACTTGCAGTTGACGCTGTCTGCAATCGCTGCCGAAAAATTTGATCTCGGCGATGCCTTGAGGACTGAGCGCCAATTGAATATCGATAGTTGGTCTCTCATGCAAAGTTCTTCTCGTGAACAAGCAGAGACGGGATTTTGGGCGCAATTTGGATCAGCCTTGTATCGCAAAAATGCAACCCTCAATCTATTGTATGACTGGGTTGAAATCGAGCGAGAGTTTGCAAGTGTCGACGTGCTTCATTACCCAAAAGCCAAACAGTTGCGCGATGAGAAACAACAAGCATTGATGGGATGGGGTGTCGATCCCTATTATGTTCGCGATCCGGTCGCGAAGATCGTGGTCAACGTGATGCGCGGTATTTATGATCCGTATATCGAGCGCATGTTTGATATGCACGCCCATCTCGATTTAACACGATTGCGGTTAGCCCTCAGTTTGCAACAAACGGATGCGAAGGATATTCAATCGTATGCGCAACAGCATGGGATTGTGCTGAAGGACACACCCACCGCTGGTTTTGTTTCCATGTCGTTCGATAAGGAAAATTTGGCACTCACCGCAAGCGCATTTCAGGCATCAAATCAGATCTATCAACGAAACAAATACTTTCATTGAGTGGAAGGCGAGGACTTCAATTGCATGCCTAAGTGAGCATGATTGCAAAATGTAAGACCCGCTAATGCTGCTCAGAATTCGCGTGTACGAATACGAATTTTTGGAGGGGATGATCAGGCCAGTTTCTTATGCATCACCAGAGCATCCACATACCCCAAACTCGGGTGCAAGAATGCTTCGGGTAAGCGTGCTAGCGTCTCAAAGCCCAGTTGGGTCCACAGCTTTACAGCAGTGTGGTTACTCGATACGACAAAATTGAATTGCATAGCCCGAAAGCCGAGTTCGCGGGCGAGTTCTTGTGAGTGTTCACACATGCTGCGAGCAATGCCGCGACCGCGTGCGGCGGCCGACACCATATAGCCGCAATTACACACGTGCGCACCGCCGCCGAGTTGATTGGCTTTGATGTAATAGGTGCCGAGAATCTCGCCATCTTCTTCCGCCACCAGCGTTCTTTTTGGTACTTGCATCCACCATTGAAAAGCTTGTTCTTTGCTGGTGTCGCGCGGGTAGGTGTAGGTGTCGCCCGCACTCACCACAGCATGGAAGATAGGCCAGATTTTTTCGAAGTCGGCAATCGTCGCGGTGCGAATTTGCATGGTCTTATGTTCCTGTACTCTGTGCGATGTTTGCATTCGCTCTCTTCTGAGATCTGGGATCAGAGCTGAAACCAGCACCGAGCTCGTGATGAGGTATGTCACTCAATCGGGGGAAGAAAGCGAATGCGTCAGAGAAGGAATGAGAGCTTATTTGCCGCTAGCTGTCAAAGCCTCGTTCCACTTTGCTATGTTGTCTGCTTGTGCAGCCAGTAAGGCGCTCGCATCACCTTCGATCGTGACTTTTTCAATTTTGTCGCCGCGCGCAATGCTGTTCACTACCTTTTGATCATCAGCACTGACGACGACGCCGAACACAGTGTGTTTGCCATTCAAGTGCGGTGTCGGACCATGGGTAATGAAGAACTGACTACCATTAGTGCCTGGACCAGCGTTTGCCATCGACAAAATGCCAGCGCGATCATGTGGCAATTGTGGTGTGCATTCATCTTGGAAACGGTAACCCGGACCACCCATGCCGGTGCCATCAGGGCAGCCGCCTTGGATCATGAAATTGGCGATCACGCGATGAAAGTTGAGTCCATTGTAATAGCCACGTTGAATTAAATTGACGAAGCTGGCACAGGTGACAGGTGTTTGGTCTGCGAACAATTTGAGATGGATAGTGCCTTTGCTTGTTTGCATTGCTACGGTGAGTTCGCTCATGTGAAGTCCTTTTGAGTTTTTATGAGAATTACATATTCAGGAATAAAGGATGCCATTTTACCAGTCTGCTTTGTTGCTACCAAAGTGGGTTTCAAGTTGATTTGGTCTGGGATGATTTTTTTGACTATTTATTTCTTTATTTAATTGAAAATTAGACCAGTCTTTTGTCGGCAAAATGAAACTGTGGTCAAGTCAGTGCGCTTTCCTTTCTCGATTTTCTTGAGGGAGGTGGTAAATTACAGGAAACATTACGTGTTTCGTAGGGAAGTTGGCAGTTCGTTGGCGAAGACTTCTCAAACATGGAATAGCTTCACATCAATTTGAAATCCTTTTCGGAGATGCGGCGTGTCCAAATCGACGCGACAATGGAGTGAACATCGATCAAGCACCAAGCATTTCAACTTGGTGGTGGCCTTGCACTTGTTGTTTGGTGTGTTGATATCGCTGTTATTGTCGACTCAAGCCTGTGCCGACATTACCTCGAACTCCGGCAAACCTCCAACAATAGTGGCACCCAATGGTTCACTGGCACCGATGCTAGGTGCTCCCGCCATCAGCAACTACGATCAAAAGACCTACAAAGCACATAGTCAAAATTGGGTTGCGGTACAAGATGCGCGCGGCGTTATGTATTTTGGAAATTCAAACGGTATTCTTGAATTCGATGGCCAACGTTGGCAATTGATTCCCAGTCCGGGCAGTTTAATGGTGCGCGCATTGACGATCGCTGCCGATAAGACCATTTTTTACGGTTCGATTGGTGACTTCGGCTATCTCAAAATTTCGTCTACAGGAAAACTGCAGGCTGTTTCCCTAAAAGATCGTATCCCAGAAAATGAACGTCTGTTCAATGATGTCTGGCAGGGCGAGAGTACTCCTCAAGGCGTGTACTTTTTAACGCGCACTAAAATCTTTCGATTGTTTGAGGGCAAGCTCAGTGTACTGAATGCAAAACTAGCGTCATCACAAGCGACGGTGGTGAATGGTCGGCTGTTATATGTCGATAGTGAGCGAGGTATTAGTTTTCTCGATGGCGACCAAGTCAGGCCTCTCAGAGTTTTCGCTAGTTTGAATAGTAATCGTCGCATCATGATGACCAGCATGGGGCAGCATCAGGTCTTACTCGGACGCATGGCTGGTGATTTCTATTCGATCGATTTAACTACCTTATGGGACGAGAAGGAGCAGCGCTATCAAGCTGATCGTGAGGATGTGCAAATCACGCAAATTGCTAAACGTATCGTGACGCCAATTGATCATTTATTGGACGAGTCGCACATGTATTTTTACAAAATACAAGCACTTGATGCTCAGCGATTCGCGATTAGTACCGTCAAAGCGGGAATTTTAATTTTAGATAAAGATGGGCAACTGCATCGGGTCATTAATAAGAACGGAGGTTTGCTCGACAATACCGTTGCTGGGATTTTTTTGGATCGACATCGCAACTTGTGGGCGCAGACGAACTCGGGAATTTCGCATATTGAGCTGAGCGCTGCGAGTTCTATGTTCACCAGTCGCAATGGCGTCGAGGGTATCGCGATCTCTGTGATTCGTCATCAAAATCGCCTGTATGTGGGCACTTATCAAGGGATTTCTTATGAGCTGCCCTTTAAATATTCTGCCACCCAAGATGTCCCGCAGTTTCAAGCGCTACGTGATGGACCCAGCGAGATTTGGGCTTTCAAAGTAGTTGATGGCGATCTTATGGCGGCCACCGGGCGAGGCTTGTATAAGATCGATCATGAGAGTGCAGTGCGGATTCCGAGCTCTTATGGCAACAGCTATAGTCTGGGAACTAGCCCACGTTGGCCGCAGCATTTGTTTGTCGGCATGATGGGCGGGATTGAGGTTTTTCGTCGCGATCGCGAGCAATGGATATCCTTAGGAAAAATACCCGGTGTTGAGGAAAACGTTAGGAGAATCACGACAGATGCGAGTGGAGAGTTGTGGTTAAGTACCGAAGTGCAAGGCGTCTTGCGTCTCCATTTCAGTGGAGATAAACCGACTCAAGTGGGAATCAAACGTCTCGACCTGAGTCATGGACTGCCCGAGATGGCAGCTGGACGTTTAACCATGTTTGATGGTGAACTATTTTTGTGTAGTCGCAAAGGGTTATACCGCGCGCAAATCGCGGATTGGAGAGAGCAGGGAACCGATGGGACGCGGTTCACGCCAGATTCGCGCTTTGGCAAACAGTTTGCGGATGGTAGTCTCGCACTTAATGAGTTGCACAGTGATGACCAAGGTGGTGTCTTGGTGCAGGCGGAAAATGGCGTACATTGGCTTAAGCCAGATGAGCAAGGAAAGTATGTCGAAACTAGTCAGGCTTTTGTCGGCGTTCCTCCGCCTGATGAGTCCTTGTATTTGGATGGAAAAGATGCGGTGTGGATCGCTGGAGAAAATTTGTTTCGGATCGATCTTCAAGCCAGCAAACGGCGGCCTAAACCTTTCCCAGCGCTGATTCGCAAAGTCACCGCCAATACGAAAGAAGCGATTTTTGAAGGCACTTATGGAGTCGCAGGCGTGATCTTCCCAGAGGAACTGACCAGCGCGAAATTAAGACAAGCTGAACAAGAGACTGTCAATCTGCCTTACCGGCAAAATGCCCTAGTTTTCGAGTTCGGCGCTCCTTATTTTGAGATTCCGGGGAGTATGCGTTTTCAATATCAATTGCAAGGATTCGACAAAGATTGGAGTGAGTGGGACACCGCGACCAGTAAGGAATATACCAATATTCCAGAGGGGACTTACGCCTTTAAAGTACGTGCCAAAAACGCCTTCGGTGTCGTCAGTGAAGAGGCGATTTATGTATTTCAGATTCAACCCCCATGGTACCGCAGCCCTTGGGCCTACATCCTTTGGAGCGTACTCGCGCTGCTGACCTTAGCTTTGCTGATCGCCGCTTACACGCATCGATTACGTAGAAATGAGAGACGCTTAGAAGAGGAAGTGCGGAATCGGACGAAAGAGGTAGTGGAACAACGAGAGGCCGCCGAGAAGGCTAGACATGATATTGCATTACTCAGTGAGATGGGCCGAAAGTTGACTGCATCGTTGGATCCTCGCGCGGTTCAAGAAAGCCTTTACACCTATGTTCAAGCGCTCATTACTTGTAATACTTTCGGCGTTGGCATGGTGGACTGGGAACGACGCCTGATTCGCTTTGAATACGTGGTAGAAAACGGAACGGAGTTAGAACCCTATTCGCGTAGCCTAGATGCGAAAGAACAGCCCGCCGCACAATGTGTCGTATTTGCGAGTGAATTGCTGATCAATTCTTTAAGTATTGATACGCGCGAATTCGATAGCGTTTTACGTCTAGGAAAAGAGGTCGAGCCCTACTTACATAAAGACGCACGTGACTTCGCCATGCCACGTTCGGCGATGTATGTCCCCATGATGTTGCAGGAAAAAGTAGTGGGGGTTGTATCCGTACAGAGCGAGTATGCCAATGCGTTCCATGAAAACGATTTAGTGGTTCTGCGTTCCTTAGCCGCCTTTGCCGCGGTCGCATTTGATAACGCGGAGTCTTACGTCCGTTTGCAGCAAACGCAAGATAAGTTGGTTGAACAAGAGAAGCTCGCCGCGCTGGGCTCTGTGGTAGCGGGGGTGGCGCATGAATTGAATACACCGATCGGTAACAGTTTGTTAGCGGCGAGTTCGCTCGGTGAAATCACCAGTGTGTTTGTGGATGAAATTCATGCAGGCACCGTCCGCCGCTCGCGGCTTGATTCGTATGCAGACAAAGCGAAGACAGCGTGCGATTTGTTGATACGAAATTTATCCAACGCAGCAGATCTCATTACGAGCTTTAAGCAAATCGCGGTGGACCAAACTTCCGATCAGCGCCGCCGATTTGAGTTGAAGCCGATGGTTCGGGAGGTTCTCTTTACGCTGTCCAATCGCCTGCGCCGTGATGAACATGAAGTCCATCTTGATATCGCGGAAGGGATACAGATGGATAGCTTCCCTGGTCCTTTGGGACAAGTCATCACGAATTTAGTAATGAATGCAGTGATTCATGGATTTGAAAATCGGCGTGGCGGTAGCATTGTCATTCGTGGGCGTCGACTCGACGGAAACCGCGTCCACCTGCAACTCCTTGATAATGGAACGGGCATCGCAGAAGAACATCTATCACGCGTTTTTGAACCATTCTTCACGACCAAAATGGGGCAAGGCGGAAGTGGTCTCGGGCTGCATATTACCTACAATATCGTGACTGGCGTATTGGGAGGCACCATCGTGGTGGAAAGTGCGGTCGGCAAGGGCACGCGTTTCGACATCACCATTCCGGTCGTGCCGAAGGCACACTAAGCGTGCTGGGCATAGGGTCGGGCGCAATTTGCGCGACAGCGAGCCCTCGATTGTTTGATTCAACGCAAATCAGGCTTGTTCCGGCTTTACCCTTAGGCTACCCAAAGTTAGAATGAAACGTCGTAGTCTACGGAGAAGCTCGTGTTACCAGCCTATATCACGCATCCTGATTGTTATAAACATCAAATGGGTGCCCATCATCCCGAGTGCCCCGAGAGATTAGGGGCCGTGAATGACCACCTCCTCGCGAAAGGCCTGTTGGATTACATGGATGCCTGCGATGCTCCGCTTGCGACACGCGAGCAATTGGCGCGTGCCCATAGTGGTTTTTATTTGGATGAGTTTGCCGAAATTGCACAGCAGGTGCCGGAAGGTGGTTTGGTGCAAATTGATCCCGATACCAGCATCAACGCCTACTCCTACCAAGCCGCCTTACGGTCTGCGGGCGCGGTCGTGTTGGCGATGGATATGGTGCTGGGCGGAAAATCACCTGCAGCGTTTTGCAATATTCGGCCACCGGGACACCATGCCGAGCGCAGCAATGCGGGAGGATTCTGCTTCTTCAATAATGTGGCAGTGGGGATTCGGCATGCCGTCGCGGTGCACGGTCTTGAACGGGTCGCCTTAATTGATTTCGATGTACATCATGGCAATGGCAGTGAAGATATTTTGTTTAATGATGAACATGTCTTGATGTGCTCTATTTTTGAAAAGAATTTGTATCCTTTCTGTGGTGATGTGCCGATGGGCTCCAACATGATCAATGTCGGTTTGCCTGCACGCAGCGGCGGTGAAGCCTTTCGACAAGCCGTGGAACAACAATGGATTCCGGCATTGAATGCCTACCAGCCACAGCTGATTGTCATTTCGGCTGGATTTGATGGCCATCGTGAAGATGATATGGGCAATTTAGGTTTGGTGGAAAGTGACTATGAATGGGTCACGCGTCAGATTATGAAAGTCGCCAATCAACATGCCCAAGGTCGCGTGGTATCTTGCTTGGAAGGTGGTTACGCATTATCCGCCCTAGGGCGTAGTGCTGCTGCGCACGTACGAGTATTGATTGGTGCAGATTAGGTGCATTAAGTTTCAGGTGTGCTGCCCCACTATTTTATTTTCACGGCCTTAAGACGTTTTTGCCAATTCACATGAAGACCATAGGTTGACCATGAATAAGCACTATCTCACATCACTGTTTTCGCCTCGCTCGGTTTTGATTTTTTCTGGAAGTCAGCACCACCCAGAACGCCAATCACCGATGGCGAAAGTGTTTATGCAGCATTTCCAAAATAATGCTTTCGAAGGCACGGTGACCTATCTTGATATTCACATGAAGGGAACGCTCGGTGATCTGGCCCAGTCTCGCGCTGATCTCGCCGTGATTGCCTTACCGAACGAGCAGTTAGAGGCCGCCATGGAAGTGGTCGGGCGCATACAGTGTCGCTCGGCTTTAATCCTATCCATGGGCGTCGATGCGGGTCTGGCAAAACGCTTACATAAAATTGCCCATCAACATGGAGTGTACTTGCTAGGGCCGAATAGTCTCGGATTTCAACGCCCCAAATATCATTTGAACGCGAGTGCCATGGGCAAGATGGCGCAGCCCGGTTCCTTGGCAGTGGTCTCGCAATCAGGGGCTTTAACTTCTTCGATTCTGGATTGGGCGACCAAGAATGGTGTGGGCTTTTCTACCGTCGTTTCCTTGGGGGTCAATACCGCGGTCGATATGGCGCAAGTGCTGGATTATCTGGCTGATGATGCGAGCACGCAAACCATTGTCGTGTACATGGAAAGTATTAGTGACGCACGACGCTTTATGAGTTCTTTGCGTGCCGCTGCGAATTCAAAACCTGTGATTGTGTTGAAAGGTGGGCGCCGCCCGGACGGCTCCAAAGTGGCCTTGACGCATTCTGGTAATATCGTTGGTAGTGATGCGATTTTCGATGCGGCTTTGCAAAGAGCAGGCGCGGTGCGTGTTCATTCCATGGTGCAGTTGTTCGCAGCGGCGAAGTGTCTTTCTGCTCGCTACTTACCAGTGGGCCGCCGCCTTGCCGTGATTTCGAATGGCGGTGGGCCAGCGGTGTTGGCGGCCGATTTTGTCAATGAAGTTGGTTTGCAATTAGCCCGCTTACCGGCCGAGGTCGTTAAAAATATTCAGAAGAAGCTATCACCTTTTGCGGTGCTTGATGATTTAATCGATCTCTCGCAGGACGCTAACGAGCACCATTATCGTGAAGTGGTGAACGCATGTGCTCATTGCGTTGATGTGGATGGCATCCTCGTCATTTTGTCGCCGATTGCGGGTGTCGATACGGGAGCCATTGCTCAGGTTCTTGCGGACCTTCAGACTACAGTTGGAAAGCCGCTCATTACCTGTTGGATGGGTGATGAAAAAGTGACTGCAGCTCGTACCATTTTATTTAAGGCAGGAATTCCGAGTTTCCGCACCCCTGAAGCCGCGGTCGATGCGTTCAATCATGTTTCTTTATTCCATCGCACCCAGCAGATGTTGCGCCAGGTACCACCGCCGCTTTCGCAGTTGGCGCAACCCGACATCGAGGGCGCGCGTATTTTGATCGAAAGCGTGTTAGCCGAACGTCGCAAAGTCCTGACCGAAATGGAATCGAAGGCATTGCTGTCGGCCTTTCATATTCCAGTGACAAAAACCATCTTGGCACGAACGCCAACTGAGGCGATGTTGGTCGCTAATCAGTTAGGATACCCGGTCGCGCTCAAGATCGATTCAGTCGACATCCCGCATAAGTCTGAAGTGCAAGGCGTGGTCTTGAATGTAGCCAATGCGGCCGGTGTGCGCGATGGCTGGCAAAATATGATGACGCGAGTCACGCGTCTCCGACCAGAAGCAAAAATCAATGGCGTTACTGTGCAAAACATGTCGGGCAAGCCAGAAGGCCGAGAGATTTTCATTGGTGTTTCGACCGATGAATTATTTGGCCCCGTCATCTCCTTCGGTGCTGGTGGTGTCATGATTGAGCTAATCGCCGATCGTGCCATCGAACTTCCGCCCTTGAATCAATTCTTGGCGAGTCGTTTGATTGAGCGCGTGCGTTGCGCTGAAATGTTGGGTGCTTGGCGTGGTGCTGCGCCAGTGCATCGTGAAGCCATCGAGCAAATTTTGTTGCGGGTTTCTGAGATGGTGTGCGCCTTGCCGCAGCTGCGTGAGATGGATATTAATCCAGTCATCGTTGACGCCGACGGTGCACTCGCCGTGGATGCGCGCGTGGTAGTTGACCATTCACCATCGGAACCTGGTAACTACGAGCACTTGGCGATTTCGCCGTATCCTTCAGATCGTGAAATGGAATGGCCGTTGCGTGATGGTAGGGTCTACACGGTCCGTCCTTTGCATCCGCACGACGCCGAGATGTTGCAAGAATTGGTGCGACGATTGTCGCCCGAGAGCCGCTATTTCCGTTTTGTCTCTTCGATGAAGGAATTATCGGAACGCATGTTGGCCAAGTTCACCTTGATTGATTATGACCGTGAAATGGCTCTGGTGGCGATTCATACCGAGAAAATACCAAATGAAGATGGTAGTTTCGAAGAGGTCGAACGTATTATTGGCGTTTCACGTTATGTGACCAATCCCGACAAAACGACGTGCGAATTTTCTTTACTAATTGCAGATGATTTTGCTGGCCAAGGTTTGGGGACGCGCCTCATGCTATCGATTATCGATGTGGCCCGCAGTCGTGGACTGGCGATGATTGAAGGCCTAGTGTTGAGCAACAACGTCAACATGTTGCGTTTGATGCGTAGCTTGGAGTTTGAAGTCCGTCCATATGAAGAAGATAGGGACTTTAAACTGTGTGTCAAAGCTCTTTAAAGGAATTGGTTTGCGCTAGCTTCTTGTGCAAACCGTTATCGGTATGATCCCTTGTACACAAGGTGAACTGTGCTCACATTGTCAATGATGACTCAGCGCAGTTCATCGACCCGTGCGACGTTTTTTTTCCGCGTGTTTAGCGATGTACTCCGGCCGAATCATGGCTTGAAAGTAGTTCGGAATCCATGGTCGTCCGGCCACCATAAAACTCATCCTATGTTTTTCTTCAAACGGCAAGACGGCATCAAGTTGATGTTGATCGGAGATGTCACGTATCAGTTGTTTGAGTCGTGTGAGAAAAGCGGCGCTCGACTGTTTCGATAGCATGACGTTCACGAATTGCATGAATTCGTGTTTGTCACCGAAAGTCGAGTTGAGGTAGTCAGCAAAAGATTCACGTTGGTGAAAACGCTGTATGGGACCATTCGGGCGCCAACGGAAAGTCCGTGACAACAAAAGCTTGATGCGATTATTCGGCATCAGCTCCAGAATGCCTAAATGGTCGAGTCGGACCAAGTAGGCGATCACTTCGGGTTCGCTCAAAGCATAAATATCGACAATTTGCTCGAGCGATAGAAAGTTCATTGCTGACACGGCGACGATGAACTTTTTAGGATCACTGATGAGTTCCTCCTCTTGTTCGTAGGTGAGCTCTTCAATCAATGATTCTTCATAACTGCGCAAAGTGAGGTCATGTAAGCTAATTTCGGAGGCATCGAGAATTTGATCGAGCCTTTGCAAGGTCAAGCTTTTGGTCGAAAACATCCGCTTAACACTTGATTCAGAAATGCCAATACGTTTCGCTAATTCTTGGTAAGTAATCCGCTTCGCTTTGAGTTCGCGTCTTAATACTTCGATAAGGGTGGTGGCTTTTGGCATAAATTTAATAGCAAGATGAAAAAGTATCGAAAAATGATACACCACAGTACGAAATTCGCAACTTTCGGGATTGCTATTGTGGGTTTTTTTGCCTTTATCGATAATGTGCGCAAAGAAATTGATACGTTTTGTTACGAAAGGCGTATCCTACAAAATGAAAATTTTTATTCATCGGAGGCGATCGTATGGCGCTTGAAGCAGCGACGTTCGGGGCAGGTCGTTTTTGGGACACCGAAGCCGTCTTTCAGCATATTCGTGGTGTGAAATCAGTACAACCAGGCTACGCTGGCGGTTCTCTTGTGCGTACGAGCTACGAGGAGGTTTGTAGCGGAGAGACCGGTCACGCCGAAGTTGTCCAAGTCGTGTTTGACACCACCGTGGTTTCTTACGCGGCTCTACTCGAAGTTTTTTTCAAGATCCATGATCCTTGCGCGCAGACCTTTGGCGATGATATAAAAGCTTCACCGCATCGCTCTGTAGTGCTGTTTCATAACATCGAACAAAAACGCCAGGCGACCGAAGCATTCAAAAAACAAGAACGTATCTGCTGTTCCAAATTGCGTACCGAACTTGCCGCATACCAAGGCTTTATTCCAGCCGAACCAGAACACCGTAACTTCTATAAGACGAACCGAAACGACCCCTACTGCCAAGAATTCATCGTCCCCAAAATCATCCGCTCAAGGGAGATTTTCGCTAGAAAAAAGATGGCAGCTTGAGCAGCGATGCTCAAGCAAAAAACAAATTGATGAGCAGCGATGCTCAAGCAAAAAACAAATTGATGAGCAGCGATGCTCAAGCAAAAAACAAATTGATGAGCAGCGATGCTCAAGCGGCAAGTAAGGTGGTCGGAAACGAGGGGCAAACTAAACGCGCTTCGGTCGGCGGTGGTTCCTCTGCGACGATCAGCCCTCAAATTGAGGTCGCACCAAGCTAAAACTTGGTCCTTGTTCTCCGAGAAAAAATCTCATTCGAAAAATGAAAAAGCCAAGATCCTAGGATGCTTGGCTTTTTTGTTGCTGAGAGTGATCAATCAATCACGGCTGCAGACGAATAATTTTCCATTCGCCGTTGTCTTGTTTGCGATAAACGATGCGGTCATGTAGGCGAGAACTGCGACCCTGCCAGAACTCTAGCATCTCCGGCACCAATCGATAACCACCCCAATGCTCCGGACGCGGTGGTTGTTCACCAAACTGCTCGATCACCTTCGCTAATTTCAGCTCAAGTTCGGCACGGTTCGCGATTTCTTGACTCTGCGCCGAAGCCAGTGCACTTTGTCGGCTACCGACTGGGCGACTGTGAAAGTAGGTATCGTTTTCTTGCAGGGAAATTTTTTCTATTCGTCCTTCAATACGCACTTGACGCTCGAGCGCACTCCAAAAGAACAGCAAAGCGGCGTGGGGATTGCTTTCAAGTTCTCGCCCTTTGCGGCTATCGTAATTGGTGAACCAAGTGAAACCACGCTGATCAAAATCTTTGATGAGTACGATGCGTGATGAAGGCTTACCTTCCGCATTGACCGTAGAAAGACTCATAGCATTCAGTTCTGGTACTTCGGCTTTCATGGCTTGCTCAAACCACGCCGAGAATTGAGTAAATGGATCTGCTGCGACTTCATTTTCAGAGAGGCTGGCAAGTTGATAGTCTTTGCGAAGATGAGCGATAGACATGGTGTGATGTATCCGAAATTAAAATGAACTGAAATAGTTTGATGTGGCTCAGGCTGATTGAATGCCGCGCCGCTGTTGCATGTGTTGTCCCATGATCGCAAATTGCTCCGCACTTAGACTCTTGGCTGCGAGCGGTGCGATATGGTTTTCTTCGATCGCCATGTGCTCTGCATACAGGTTTGTGAAAGCATCGATAAGACCGGGATCGATGATGCTGGTTTGTGCCTCGCTAATGCGAGTAAGAACTTGTTTAAGCTGTTCCCATAATTCCGCCATGCGCTGATGTTGTTCCAGTATTTTGCTTAAATTGATTTCGAATTGCGCGCGCTCACTTTCGCTGACGCTGGCCTGAAGTGACGGCAGTAGATCGTGTTCCTCATCTTCGTGATGAAGTGGAGCCGCTTGAATAAAGTAGCGCAGGATGCCCTGTGCCGCAGTTTGCGCTTGTTCATCTGCGCCATGTTTTTGCAAATGCTCGGGGAGCTTTTGTAAGGTCGCTAGTTGTTTGCGAATGCGATCATGGCAGTGTTTAAGGACAGCGAGAGGCTGATCGAAACCAGGTGCAGCGGCAAAGAGGAGGTCGCTTGGCATAAGGAAAATGGACTAAACCGAAAGTAAAAATTATCCCTGATTTCGGGTATTCGTGCTTGCGTAAGATCAAGTGCAAAGGAAGGTTTGTACCGACACTAACACCCCCAACCTGCTTGAAGCGGTAGTGGCAAATGTTCGATTCATGCGAGAAAACCCGTGTTGGCGTTCTGATAAATCAAGGTCGTTTCCATGAGTCTTGCAATGTGATCGGGTAAAATAGGGGATGTTGTGAGCGTTTTAGCTTGAAGTGATTGATGATGCAGTCGATGAATGTCCTGTTTTCAGCTCAATCAAGTGACTGCTCTTTTAGTCCCCATATTGATTGTTTCTGTATTGATTTTTTATGCATAGCTCAGCTGCCTCTCCCGATCTTGACCATGATATTGATTACGAGCGCCGTTTTGGTGGCGTTGCCCGTTTGTATGGCGCTGCTGGGTTGGCGGCTTTTCAGAAGGCACATGTGTGTGTGATTGGCGTTGGTGGTGTCGGATCTTGGGTAGTCGAAGCATTAGCGCGCACGGCGATTGGTCATATCACGATGATCGATCTTGATAATGTGGCTGAATCGAATGTGAATCGTCAAATTCAAGCGCATACAGAAACTTTGGGCAAGGCAAAAGTGACAGCGCTTGCAGAACGAATTGCTTTAATTAACCCGACTTGCAAAGTCCATCAAGTCGAGGACTTTGTCGAACCTGGAAATTTGGATCAGATGATAGGCGCCGCTGGTTTTGATTATGTGGTCGATGCCATCGATAGTGTCAAAGCCAAGACTGCCTTGATCGCCTATTGCCGAGATAAGAAAATTCCTTTGATTACGATTGGCGCTGCAGGTGGGCAAACTGATCCAAGTAAGATCGAAATTCGCGATCTCTCACGAACCGAACAGGAACCCTTGTTAGCCCTTGTGCGCAAACGTCTACGCCAAAATTTTGGTTTTCCTCGCGGCAGCAAAAATAAGTTTGGAATTGATGCAGTGTTCTCAATGGAAGCCTTGACGATGCCGGAAACAGCTGAGGTATGTGAGGTGCCGAGCTCGACTGTAGGGACAGCCGGGGATGAAGGGGCGGCGACCACCGGAATTTCTGGTTTGAATTGTGCTGGATTTGGGTCTTCGATCGTGGTCACCGCATCGTTCGGTTTGGCGGCTGCCGCACATGTCTTACGCAAACTTTCCGGGCGTGCCTAAGAGCTTGTGCGGCCTAGCTTGCTAGAGTTATCTGAACTGTCAGAGTTTGAAGGAAGTTTCGCTGTCCGTCGGAATCCGAATCGTGACGCAAGTGCCACCCTCGGGGCGGTTGGCAATCGTGATGTGACCGCGCATAAGATCAGTGATCAAACTATGCGCAATACTGAGCCCCAATCCCATGCCGCCTTGGCCTAGTTGTCGACTAAAGAAGGGTTCGAAGAGTCGACCAAGATGATCTTGCGCGATGCCGTTACCATTGTCGCTGACCTGTAATTCAATTTCTTGCCCGTGCTGATACAGATGAAGTTCGACGCGCGCCAGTTCACCCGAAGTCAAGCCGTGAAATAGGCAGTTTTCCAAAATTTGCTCGAGAACTTGCGTGAGAGCATTGGGATAACTACGGATTCGTACCGCAGTGTCGGAATACATCGACAACTCGGCTTGCCGTTCTTGAAAACGTTTTTGCCAGTCCGCCACGACACCCGCACAGAGTCCCTGTAAGTCGAAATTTTGAATCGTTTCAGTGTGCTGTTCGATGGCTAAGGCGCGGAATCGCTGCACCAAGTTACTGGCGACATCCAGCGCGCGCCGCAACAAGCGATTCCCTTCATGTAAGGCATGCAGACTGATTTGTAGTTGACTACGTTTCAGGCTAGTTCCACTCAGATCAGCACTCAGTTGTTGACAGTAATCATCCATGGTACTCGCAGCCATGAGAGCATTGCCGAGTGGGGTGTTCATTTCATGTGCGATGCCCACCACCAAGCGCCCGAGCGCCAATTGTTTTTCTTGGCGCATAACGACATCCATCGCAGCTTCTAGTTCTTGGGTGCGTGCTTGGATCTGTTGTTCCAGTTTGGCGTGCGCTTGGTGCAAAGCATACTCTGCCTTTTTTCGGATGTTTGCCTCTGCGCGCAGTTGCTCCAAGGTGTTGTTGAGTTCTGCATTTTGACGTGCTAAGGAGGCTTCTAATTGATGTCCCTGTTGGCTCAATTCTTGATTTTTCTGCACCAATCTCGGTAAGCTCATGATGTCTTCAACGGTGGCGCTCAGTGTCTGTGACAGCAAGCGACGTCGCTTACTATTAAGCTCGGCTAGTGCAAGGCTAGCATCGAGCGCGATCTCAAGGTAATGCCAACGTCGACCATAACTGATAATTTTTCGTAGTACAGAGTCATGGACTGCGGCAGTGCTGAGATCGAGTTTGCGAAGTTCAAGATCCAGAGCAATCAAGGCCTCCCAGCCACGTTCAAATTCAGGGCTCTCACACAGGAGAAGCGCCTCACAAAAGCGTAGCCAATATCCCCAACTCGGATTGACCTTATTCGCATTGACTTGCATGCCTTCGATCTTGAGCAAATGGTAGGTGGTCGGTTCTCGACGTCCTAGGTAGGCATTGATGATGGCTATATTGGTATGGCTAATCAGCTCGAATTTATGGATCTGATAGCCCTTGGCAATGCGCAAACATTCCTCGTGAAGACTCAGTGCAGTTTGCAAGAATTGTTGATGCTGATCGCCGTCAGTTTCGATCCCGAGAAAGTAGTTGGCTGACGCGCTAGAGCGCAAAATATTGCACAAGGCTACCGGATCAAGATGTTCACGTTCCCGCAAAAGTTGCTCACCCATTTCGATGACTTCGCGATACATTTCGCAGGGAACCATGATTAGACAGCGACTCACTTTTGTAGTGAAGGCTTCGCGTTTGCGATCGCATTGTTCGAACAGTTCGACCGCCATGGCATTACTATGCAGTGCTGCGTGATGCAACAACAAATTGTTTTGCAGCAGTTGCATGAGTTCCCAAGCCCACGCTTGGGCCAATTTGGAATCGAGAACTTTGGCGAGTTCTAATAAATCACTGAGGCGTTGAAGACGCTGTGAGTCTTGTAAATGTCCATTGTTGGCATTCGGGTAAAGCTGCAGCGTCTCAAGCATCACAGCGCAAATCGGCTCGAGCTCAAAAGTTTTGATGTAGTCGAGATGTTGAGGAATTTCATCGAATTGACCAGAGACGCAGAGCAGGCGACCTTTTTCTAATAAACCTAAGAGGTCGATGGAAGCCCCCGCTTGATCGCGTGGATGGATTGGGGTGACCGAGCTCGATTCGGTTCGAAAAGAGGCCATACAGTGCTCTGGAAACGTCAGTCTGAAGTCAAAGCACTATCGCAGATCATCTACTAAATTGCAAAGTTAGTTGCGAATCTATTCACGAAATTTGTATGCTT
Organism: Undibacterium cyanobacteriorum; assembly: GCF_031326225.1. Classification (GTDB taxonomy): domain Bacteria; phylum Pseudomonadota; class Gammaproteobacteria; order Burkholderiales; family Burkholderiaceae_D; genus Undibacterium; species Undibacterium cyanobacteriorum. The sequence goes on from NZ_CP133720.1 coordinate 954,180, forward strand.
CCAGACACGGTTCGAACATGGGCCTTGCTAGCTTTTCTAATTCTCTGCTGTCAGGCGTGGCGAGACTTTCTTGCCGAGCATGGCCCATGCGACACCAGACAGGCATAACAGCATGCCTAACCACTCGATCCACCCGGGGCGATAGTTTTCTAGTTGAATCGATAACAATACCGAAATCAGCGGTGTGATGACGCCAATGAAAACGGTTTTTTGTGCGCCGATTCGATTGATGAGGGTGAAGTAACAAGCGAATGCGATAACAGATCCAAAGATCGATAAATACAGCAAGGCTCCCCAATATTGCAAAGTATGTGGGATGGACCAAGATTCTCCTTTGAAGATCGCATAGAGGCTGATAAAGAAAGTGCCCCAGGCCATCGCCCACGCCATGGTGCCGAGTACATCCTGATTGAGCTCACGCACTTTGATCACGACGAGATTGCCGAAGGTGCTGGCCAAAGTCGCCGTCAGCGCAAGTGCTATGCCGAACACGAAATGGTGAAGTTCGGCCGGTGCGAGTGGGTGACCGCTACCAAAGTTTTCTCGGAGTGTTGGGTAAAACAAAAGGATGACGCCACCAATTGAGACGGAAGCGGCAAGCCAGATTTGAGCACTGAGGGCACGACCGAGAAAGATCCGCTCGAGAATCGGACTCCAAATGACCATCAAGGAAAAGAGCACCGCGACCAAGGCCGACACGACATACTGTTCAGAGGAGTAAGTGCAAACATAGGACAGACTGAAGGTGCAAAAACCATGCAGCATCAACCAACGATGTTGGCGCCAAGGGAGTTTGATTTTGTGGCCGCGCCAGATGCACCAAGCGAATAAACAAGCGGCCGCCAAACCAAAACGATAAGCTACTGATACCGCCGGGGCGACTTGTCCTAATTGCTGGGTGATGGCCCAAAAGGTCGAGCCCCAAATCAATGAAGCAATGATGAAAAGAAGATAGGATGGCATAGGTAATGTTCTTTTAATGACATGTCGCTTGACCGCGATCACTGAAATTGGTGCTCGATACGGGCAGGAATTCCCAGTCATAACTTGCTTTGAATAGACGTAGTTTCAGGACACCATGGACTTCATTTTGGCGCACCTCAGTCATCGCCCGAGGAAAAAACATCGGCGTTAATTTGGCGCCACCGGTACCGACCACGAAACTTCGCATGCCCTTCAGATTGTCACGTTCACCGTCAGCATTGAGCGGAGCTAATCTTTCATAGTTATGATCGTGACCGCTCAATACCAGATCGATGTTGGCACTGCTCAATAAGCGCCAAATAGGCTCCATGAAATCATTGTCGCGATGCCCACCCGTGGAGAAGCGAGGATGGTGCCAGAATGCTAGTGTGCAGGAGGCATCTTTGTTCTTGAGTTCATTCTTCAGCCAATCAATTTGCTCTTGCATGGCCGTGCCTTTGAGATTGCTATTCAGCGAAATCAAACGCCAAGTGCCGATATTTTTCTTGTAGTAGCTGCGCTCGCGACTGCCTGCCGCCTCGCCGAAATAGCCAAAGTAGCCTTTCGCTTCAGGTACGCCATATTCATGATTGCCAGGAGCTGGCAGTGTCTTAGACTTGAATTTACCCCAGGTCTTGTCATAGCAATCACGAAACTCGCTAAAAGCGCCTATGGGGTAAGTGCTATCACCCAGTGTGACGACAAAACCTTGATTGACCTGCTTCAGTTCTTGCTCGACCAGAGTTGCTGTGAGCGCTGCATTTGAAGTCTCTGCAGGTGTTTTGCGGCAGTCTGCGATATCGCCAGCCGCCAGCAGAAGCACATGTGCATCTCTACTTGGAGTGTTTTTAGACTGCGCGGAAGCTGTCATCTCAAAACTCATCAACAGTATGAGAACAAGCCACGTTCCGAGTTTACTGCGCAGGCAGAAGATGAATGGAGTGGAGAAGGTACGAAGCATGGTGGCAGAAAAGCGAAAACCGTATTTTACGCTTTCTTGGCGATTCGATTGTATTGCCCTCAAAATTGATTGGAGTTGCCAATTGACTTTGTCGCCACACCATGAAAAACGGGCCCGAAGGCCCGTTTTGTGATGCGTAACTTTCACATCATTTGCAACTTATTTTGCGGCTTGTTTTGCTTGATCGCCAGCAATGATGACATTGAGGTTTTCAACTTTGATCAACTTACGCAATGCATCGTTGACCTGTGCCAAAGTTAACTTGCTTACTTTGGTTTCCAAGTCTTTGTTGAAGTTGAACGTACGACCTGTGCTCAAGTAGCCAGACAACTGACGTGCCAAGCCTTGATCTTGTGTACGACCGACTTCTTCAGATTGCAACCAAGCTTTTTTAGCTTCCACTAACTCAGCTTCGGTGAAACCTTCAGTCAGCGCTTTTTGCAATTCTTCACGCAACGCTGCCTCAACCTTCGCTGTGTTTTGTGGCGCATTCAAAGCATAAGCAATCCAGATGCCGCTCTTGTCTTGATCTGGTACGCTCAAATTAGAACCAACGCCGTAAGACAAACCTTCTTTTTGGCGAATACGATCAGCCAAACGGCTACGCAACGCACCGCCACCGAGCATGTGGTCAGCCATGATCATTGCTGGGTAGTTTTCTGCGCTATCGTTGATGGCAACAGGGTGTACCGCTAACAAGAAGCTCGTTGCTTTGTCTGGTGTGTTGAGTTCAACTTTTTGGCCAGCTGCAGGTTTCACATTGCGTGGAATGCGTGTGTAAGTTTGCTTTGCTTTCCAGTTGCCGAACAATTCATTGAGTTGTGTTTTCAATGCGGCTGCATCGAAGTCACCAACTGCCGCGAAAGTCGCGGATTGTGCACCGTAGAAGTCATGGTAGAAGGCTTTAATGTCTTCCAGTTTAACGCCTTTGTTGGCTGCGATTTGTTCTGGCAAAGTACCAATATGGCGTACATGACCTTCGCTTGTCGCATCTAACAAACGACCCAAAGCGTTTGATGCCAATGGCTGTGGTTCTGGCAAACTTTGCTCTAAACGACCCACGCTCGCCAATTTGAATTCTTCAAACTCTTTCTCTGGGAACGCTGGCGTTTTCAGCACTTCTGCCAATAACTTGATCGCTGCAGGCAAGTTTTCACGGGTAGTTGTAATGCTTGCAGTCACGCCTTCTGCGCCACCACCGATGCCAACTTGTGCGTTCAATTTGTCGAAGCTATCTTTGATCTCTTGACGGCTGAGACGCTCACTACCTTTGTTCAACAGAGCTGCCGTGAAAGCGCCGATTTCCGCTTTACGAGACAATGCCGCTTCGCTACCCATATTCAAACGGAGGCTAACGCTCACAGAGGCGCCTTTTGTCTTCTTCGGTAACAAGGCTAATTTCATGCCATTGCCCAAAGTAGAACGCTGTGTGCGCGCTTCGATATTCGCTGGAGATGTATCGAAAGCCTCGCCTTGTTCAACCACAGCACGACCTTTGTAGTCTTTGACCATCGCCATCACGTCTGGTGCCGCTGGTACTTCGGTACGATCAGCTTTTTCTGTAGGGACGAAGCGACCGAGTGTACGATTACTTGATTTAAGATATTTCTCTGCAACAGCTTGTACCTGTTCGAGAGTCGCTTTTTCCGCCAAGTCACGATCGATGAAGAACAAGCGCCAATCGCCTGCTGCCAATGATTCAGTCAAGGCAATCGTCAAACGCGTTGTGTCATTCATTGCGTTTTTGATGTTCTTGTTGGCTTCTTGCTTAGCGCGATCGAGTTCTTCTTTGGTGATTGGATTGGATTTCAAATCTTCCAAAACTTTCAACATGGCTTGTTCAGCAGCTGCCAAATCTTTGTCTTTCGGGACTACTGCGCTGAAGATGCCATAGCTTGGCTCTAAATTGCTGACAGATTCGAAACCAACACGTGTCGCCAATTTTGTTTCGACCAAAGCTTTGTGCAAACGGCCACTTGGTGAGCTGGTCAATATATCGGACAGCAAACCTAAATACGTGGAATCAGCGTGTGAGCTTGGTGCCATGTGGTAACCAGCACCAACAAATTGAGTACCACCATTGCGGCGTACTGTGACAGAGCGTTCACCATCTTGGGTTGGCTCTTTGGTGTAGGTTGGTTCGATCACACGATTTGGCTTAGCGATACGACCGAGTGTGTCGCCGATTTGTTGCAGGATTTTTTTCTCGTCGAATTTACCTGCAACGATCAAAATCGCATTGTCTGGTTGGTAGTACTTTTTGTAGAAAGCGCGCAGACGTGGAATGTTAACTTGTTCGATGTCTGAACGCGCACCGATAGTTGATTTTCCGTAGTTGTGCCAGTCATAAGCGACCGCTTGGATACGCTCTGTTGTCACACGAATTGGATCGCTCTCGCCAATCTCGAATTCGTTGCGGACAACCGTCATTTCGCCTTTCTGTGTTTTCGGATTCCACAGATCATTTTGATCGATGGCGGCATTGATCATACGATCTGCTTCCATCGCCAACATCATACGCAAGTTTTCTTCTTTTGCTGGGAATGTCGCGTAGTAGTTGGTACGGTCATACCATGTCGTACCGTTAAATTCAGCACCAGTGGAATTCAAAACTTCGACTGGTGTTTTGGTGCCTTTCTTGATGCCGAAATTGGCGCTTGGCTTGAACAAGAGATGTTCGAGCAAGTGGGCCATACCGGTTTCGCCATAGTTTTCGTGACGTGAACCCACCATGTAGACGATGTTGGTCGTAATAGTTGGTTTACTTGCGTCAGGGAACAGCAGAACGCGCAATCCGTTCGGCATTTTGTATTCTGTCATGCCTTCAACAGAGGTCACTTTCACTGCGGAAGCGGTGTTTTGTTTAGCAGCGACCGGCGCAGCCGCTGGCGCTTCGGTGGCAAATGCTGGCGAGATGATGCCGGCGCTCAGCATCAAAATAGTAATTAGTTTCACGGTTACATCCTAAAAAAACAAAGGAACCGTCACCATAGAGGATTCGAAAAATATTTGCAATTAGTCAAAAGAAATTTTGCAAAAAAATTATCTTGTGTACCAGAATTTTGAGGTGTAGTGGGATGAATACTTTCCCTCGGGAACGCTATTTGAGGTTGGATACGTTTCCGCAATCTTAATTTAGAGCAAGCTGGCTTGTATTGGTAGATTCAAGTTGGAATCCTCTGTCTCGTGCAAATTTTTGCGGATTCGAGGTTTGCTTGGCAGCGCTTTCGCCCACATTTTCTCGGCGGGATAATTTTGCAAAAAGGCGCGCGCCATTTCAGGATTGGTGCAGCTGAGCCAATCATCGTAGTCGTGCGGTTCGAGAATCACCAAATTACGTTTTTCTTCGCCGGGTTTATGAAAGCGATTCATTAATGGATGATCGTCGGCGTTAATGGTGATCTGGCAAAACGAGAAACTCATTTGCCCATCGGCTTCGGGCCAGGCCCGATAAATTCCGGCGACTGCGAAATCGGTCTGTTCGAGCAAGCCAATTTGCCAGCGCTCAGCTTTACCGCTTTCATAATTGGGTTCGAAGAAATTCTCCATCGGCACGAGGCACAACTGGCTGCGTTTCCAGGCATCTCGATAACTGCGCAGTTCACCTATGGTTTCAGCGCGCGCATTCATGGTTGAGTAGCGCTTTACTCCAGCTGGAATTTTATCTTTCGGCACCATGCTGTAGCTGCCAAGCTGTGCACGTCGACGTTTGAGATCGTCGTGAGTGATAAAAGGCGCGCTGTAGTCCTGCCAAGTTTCTGGTCGCCAGTCGATGCCAGTCTGATCGATGGCGTCGAACTTTGCAGCGATTTGATCTTTTCGGGTTGGGGTGTAATTGACACACATGATTTTAGAAAATTAGCCAAGCTCCATTTGATGTTAGCATGCGATTTTGCGAAACCAAAAGAAAACGGAGGATGCGATGCAAATTGAGTCAATCGGTCAGATTGCAATTGCAGTCAGTGACGTAGAAAAGGCGAAATCTTTTTACCAAGAAGTCTTAGGACTCAAGCTGTTGTTTGATGCGCCCCCATCTCTCAGTTTTTTTCAGTGTGGTGGTACCCGCTTAATGCTGACCACACTGCAAGGCGATACCGCTGACCATAGGACATCGGTGATTTATTACAAGGTCGATCAGCTGGAGTCAGTTGCAAGCCATCTCTCTTCACTCGGCGTGGCATGGGTACAAGCACCCAATTTAGTGGCCAAAATGCCTGATCATGAATTGTGGATGGGTTTTATTCGCGACCCTGATCAAAACTTGATTGGTTTGATGGAAGAACGGCGCTAACACAATGGATGCATAGGTGCCATGGCTCAGTGTCACCTGAGTACCTCCTGAGCGGTCTTGTTCGGTTCTCAGAAGTGCCGTGCGCAGGCTAAGTTTGCTGAGCGTAGAGTTGCGTTTCGGTCAGAATGTAGTCGAGTGCTAGGTCAAATTGATCTGGTTCGAATTCTGTGTGTGAGAGCTCGTAAGCAATCCCGATTCGTTTCGCTTTGCTTAATTGCGCGAAGGTACGATCATAAAAGCCTCCGCCATAACCAAGCCTGAATAAGCTTGGGTTGAAGCCAACACAAGGCGCCAAAACGTAATCGGGCTCAAGCGCGATTTCGCGTTGCTTGGGCATAGGGATACCGAAACAATCTAGTTCCATTTCTTGCCCCGGAATCCATGCCACAAATTTAAGTGCCTGAGCTGGTCCGACGACGATGGGCAGAGCCAGAGCTATTCCTGCATGGTGTAGTTGCTCGAAACAGGCAATCAGATTGGGTTCAGATTGAATTGGCCAATACACCGCGAGGCATTGCGGCTTACATTCTCGGATAAGACTGCTGAGCTTGTGGGCGATTTGGCTATCCCATTGGCTTTTGGCGGCGGGCAAAATGGCGGATCTTCTTTGTTTCAGAAGTTTGCGTAATTCTCGGCGCGCGAGCGTTTTTTCGTCGATATTTCCGCTGATTGCCACTTTTACCTGTTCCTTTGCCTGTGTCATACTGTGAGTTATTGAAAAGTGTTCGTTTGTTGCCTTTGATTCGAGTGTACACGGATCGGGTGAAACGGTCACTGGCATCGCAAATTTTTGAGGTTGAAGAACAGAATGAAGTATTTATTGGCAGGTGGGGTAGTCGCGTTGGGGTTTGCCAGCGCTTGGTCTGATCCGGTCGCGGCGCAGCCAACGGGAGCGCACTCTACGGCATTCGAACCGGTCACCATGGTCGCTCAGCCTATCAATGATGATGATCGATTTATGGCTCTGCGCGACGCGGCATTGCACGAAGACAGTAAGGCCGCACAATTACACGCAGCAGCCCTAGGGAAATATGAGATCCCATCTTACGTCGACTATTACCAGTTGCGGGCAAAATTAAGAACCGCATCGAATGCAGAATTTCTGCAATTTCTAAAAAAGTACGAAGGAAGTGCGATTGCCGATCGTTTGCGCAATGATTGGTTGCTAATCCTCGGCAATCGCGGAGACTGGACAACTTTCGACCAGCAACTGCCCTTATTCGTTTTGAATGATGACAGCCAAGTTAAATGTTATGCACTGCTTTCAAAAGCAGTGAAGCAGCAAAAGGTCGCAGTAGAGGCACGTGCTTTGCTGACTTCGCCAAAACAGTATGGTGAGGGCTGCTACGATCTGATTAACTACATCTATGAGCATGGTCAATTCACCGACGCCGATTTATGGGCGCAAATGCGAATGGCGGGCGAGAGTTCAGCTTTGCCATTAGCGAAGCGTTTGGCGACGCTGCTTCAAGTGCCCGAGAAACGCTTGGTTGAGGCTTTCGATAAGTCGAAGAGCGTCCTAAAAAAAGCGCCTGGCGCCGATCGTTTGAGTAAGGAATTATTCTTGTTGGCGCTGACCCGTGCGGCCAAGGTCGAACCCGAGGATGCCGTTAATGCCTTGCAACATGCAGGTAGCAAGCTTAGTAACAGCGAACGCGCGCAAGCATGGGCTCAGATTGCTTTGCCGACTTCGCAGAAGTTGCAAACAGAAGCCCACTCCTATTGGAAACTTGCCGAGGGGGCGAACTTATCTTATGAAGCGCATCAGTGGCGTGTTCGTATTGCCCTACGCGAAGGTGATTGGCGTTTGGTCAAAGCGGGGATACAAGCCATGCCTGCCAATTTAAGAAGTATGCCAAGTTGGTCGTATTGGTATGCCCGCGCTTTGCAGCAAGAAGGCAAAAGCGAAGAGGCCCAAGCGATCTTTGTTTCTCTGTCTGATCAAATGCATTTCTATGGGCAGCTTGCACTCGAAGAACGCGGGCAAAAAATCGGCGTACCATCGCTTGGTAAACCGGTTGCACCCGATGAAGTGAATGCGATCTCGCAAAATCCGAACTTGCAACGAGCACTCAAGTTTTATGCGATGAATTTGCGGTTTGAAGGCACACGTGAGTGGAATTGGGCTTTGCGCAGCATGAATGAGCGCGAGATCTTGGCCGCTGCAGAATTGGCGCGCCAAAACGAAATGTTGGATCGTATGGTCAACACTTCTGATAAAACGAGGACCGATATTGATATCAATCAACGCTTCCCAACTCCGTACAACGATAGTATGTACAAGGCGACTCAAGCGGTCGGTATTGATATGGCGTGGGTGTATGGATTGATACGGCAAGAATCACGTTTTGCGACAGCGGCAAAATCCCATGTGGGCGCTTCTGGCTTAATGCAAATTATGCCAAAGACCGCTAAATATGTTGCGAAAAAAATTGGTCTTGGCAATTATGTGCCACATCAAGTGAATGATGTGGAGACCAACATCAAGCTTGGCACGAGCTACATGAATATGGTGTTGTCTGACTTAGGTGGGTCGCAAGCTTTAGCGTCGGCCGCTTACAACGCCGGACCAGGGCGTCCACGTGCATGGCGTTCTACTTTGAGTCGAACCGTTGAAGGTGCTATTTTTGCCGAGACTATCCCATTCACAGAAACCCGTGATTATGTAAAGAACGTCTTATCGAATGCCACTTACTACGCTGCGATTTTAGAAAAGAAACCGCAGTCATTGAAGGCTCGTCTTGGGAGTGTGTCGCCGAAAAATATGACCGGCGACGAGCCAGAGTATCCATAATTTAAAGAGAAGAGGCTTCAAAATGCAAAACATCGATTTGCAGAGTGTGCTCGCACCCATCATGCAAGATGAGAAAAAGAATAGTTTTCGATTGGTGATCGGTAACAAAAATTATTCATCTTGGTCGATGCGGCCGTGGTTAGTGATGAAGGCCTTTGGCGTGCCATTCGAAGAAATTTATGTGCCTTTGTATCATCCAGATTCAACCCAAAGAATTTCTGAGTATTCTTTATCCGGACGGGTTCCTGTCTTATTGGCAGATGATTTAGTTGTGTGGGATTCGTTAGCGATTTGTGAGTTTCTTGCAGAGCGCTTTCCTATGCAAAATTTGTGGCCCGAAAGTCAGGCGGCGCGTGCCACAGCACGTAGTATTTGCGCCGAGATGCATTCTGGTTTGAATCAACTGCGTAGCGCCATGCCGATGAATATTCGCGCTTCATTTTTTGGTAAAGGCCGCACGGCTGGTGCTCAAGCTGATATTGGGCGTGTTAGCGAAATCTGGGAGGATTGTTTGTCGACCTATGGCGCGCATCGTTTCCTGTTTGGCGACTTTTCCATAGCAGATGCTTATTTTGCGCCTGTCGTTATGCGCTTCAAAACTTATGGGGTGTCATTAGCACCTGCACTGCAAGCGTATTGCGAACGCATCGAACATCACCCAGCGGTGATGGAGTGGGTGAAAGCTGCGCACGAGGAGAAGGAAAGCATTGCGAAGTTTGATCAACTTGATTGAACCGAGATAGGCGCTTTCCTTGAGTAAGCCGCGACCTTTGAAGTACAGGGAATAACTGAATGAAGACTTACATTGTTGGTGGCGCAGTACGGGATAATCTGTTGGGTTTGCCTGTCCAAGATCGTGATCATGTGGTGATTGGTGCGACACCTGAGCAAATGTTGAAGTTGGGATTTCGCCCTGTCGGTAAGGATTTTCCTGTGTTCTTACATCCGCATAGTCATGAAGAATATGCCTTGGCGCGCACGGAACGTAAGACGGAAAAGGGCTATAAAGGCTTTGTCTTTCACACAGATCCAAGTGTCAGCTTGGAGGAAGATTTGGTTCGTCGAGACCTGACCATTAATGCCATGGCCTTGGCAGACGATGGCACGGTGATCGATCCTTTTGGTGGGCAGGAAGATTTACGTCGCGGCATCTTCCGTCACGTCTCAACAGCCTTTGCTGAAGACCCAGTGCGCATCTTAAGGCTTGCTCGCTTTGCAGCACGCTTCTCGGGGACACCTCATGCTTTCACCGTGGCCGATGAGACCATGGATTTGATGAAGCAAATGGTCGATGCGGGTGAGGTGGATGCCTTGGTGCCAGAGCGTGTCTGGCAGGAGATCGCACGTGGCCTGATGGAAACGAAGCCATCAAGAATGTTTGAAGTCTTGCGTGAGTGTGGTGCATTGAAGCGACTTCTTCCTGAACTTGATTGCTTGTGGGGTGTACCGCAACCAGAGAAGTACCATCCTGAAATCGATACCGGTGTACATGTGATGCTGGTGGTGGATTATGCCGCCGTTCAGCAATTTTCTTTAGAGGTGCGTTTTGCCGCATTGATGCATGATCTCGGCAAAGGCACCACCGATCCAGCAATTTGGCCGCGCCATCATGGTCATGAACAACGTGGCGTGGAATTGGTCAAACAAGTTTGTGAACGCTTGCGTGTGCCGACTGATTGTCGTGATCTCGCAGTGATGACCGCGCGTGAACATGGTAATGTCGGGCGCTCCCAACAAATGCGCCCTGCTAGCTTGCAGGATTTACTCGATCGTTGTGATGCTATCCGTAAGCCGCAACGCTTTTTAGCGCTGCTCGAAGCGGCACGCTCCGACAGTTTTGGCCGTTCTGGCCTCGAAAATATTGCATTCCCACAGCAAGAGTTTTTGGCGAATGTGTTGCAAGCATCCTTATCCGTCAATGCTGGTCTCATCGCACAACAGCATCTCGGTCAGCCACAAAAAATTGGTGAAGCAGTTCGAATCGCACGGATTGACGCGATACGCGCTTATTGCAAAACATTGGGCGCGACAGATTTAGATTGAGTTTCACTGCGGACGCAAGCTGCACTCTCCACGTTCCCATCATTCCTTTTTGACGACGATGTCATATTGTCGTCATATCTAATCACTATCATTTCCAGCGATCGTAGTTGATTGCTTCACTCTGCAGACGCGTTTCAAACAGATCTTCGATTCGTCTTCAAAGTACGCACTCAATGACGATAGCAAGTCCTACAAGAAAAACACTGGCGTTCAAGCCAAAGTGTTCGGGATATGTATTCACACACACAGATGATTGATCTCACCATGCTAAATAAAGCGTTAAAAATTGTTGTACTTTCTCTTTGTATTTGTAGTGGCGCTGCGAGCGCCGATTTCCGAGCGCCGACACCTCCTTCCGGCAGCAGTGCTTCCCCCACTTTGCTGACCGCCGGTATGTTTCGACTTGAGTCGGAACGTAGCTACAAGCTCAGCTTGCAAATGGCACTCGGAATTTTGACAGGGCACACAGAAATTGAAAGAAGCAATTCTCTGCAGGCTGTGGAGCGCTACAAAAAGGAGTTGACACGTGCAGTCCAAAGATCTGAAAAAGCTGGCAAAGCATTTAATCGCGTTAATGTGGCTTTGAGTGATCAGCTCGATGGCATTTCAAACTTGAATGTGAAAAATGCCGCAGCCTTATATGAAGTGAATGAAGATGTTTTGATCAAGATGAATTTCTTATCCTTCGCTTTGGAAGCCGATACCAGTGATACCTCTTCGCGTATCTCAGGATTGGCGATGCGTCAGGCTTCATTAGCTCAGCGTATGGCGAAGATCGTTTTGTTGCGTTCGTTGGATAAGTCGACCGCCGCGCGACAAGGCTTGCAGGTCGATTTAGAACAATCGCGTATCGAGTTCTTGAATGGCATGAGTTTGCTCGCGAACGAGACGAATTCGGATCGATTTTTGCGTGAACGCATGCGCTTGGCGCAGCAACAGTGGATGTTCTACGACCGCGCTTTACAAGCGGGTGCGTTTAAACCGGATGACTTGCGTAACATTTCTTCGACCAGCGATCGTATTGCTGAAATGATGGTGGAGATGGTGCGTTTAACATACGGCTTGGTTCCTGATCCTCGCATCATCGCCGAACGTCGTTGAGATTTTCTAATACAGTGAGTGAGATTATGAGTTTCCAGAAATTCCAATTTACAGTGAGTAGTGCTTTGATATTTTGCGTAGCGGCGTGTATTCAGCAAGTGAGTCATGCGCAATCTTCCACGATGATCAAGATCGATGGGTCTAGCACGGTGTTCCCGATTACTGAGGTGATTGCCGATAGCTTTCACGAAAAAAATCCACAGGTGAAAGTGACGATAGGGATCGCTGGAACCGGCGGTGGCTTTAAAAAATTCTGCAAAGGTGAAACCGATATTTCTGATGCGTCTCGCCCGATTTTAAAAAAGGAAATGGCCGAGTGCGCTAAGAATGGCATCACCTATATGGAATTGCCAGTGGCATTCGATGCGATCACAGTCGTAGTGCACCCTAAAAATAAATTCCTAAGTAAACTCACGGTCGATGAATTGAAAAAAATGTGGGAGCCCGCCGCCGATGGTGTCATTAAGACTTGGGATCAAGTCAATCCGAGTTGGCCTAAGGAACCCATCAAGTTGTTTGGACCAGGTAAGGAATCTGGCACTTTCGATTATTTCACCGAAGCGATTGTTGGCAAAGCTAAGGCTAGTCGTAATGATTACACCATGTCAGAAGACGATAATGTGATTGTGCAAGCGGTCTCGCGCGAGGTGAATGCGCTTGGCTATTTCGGCTATTCCTATTACCAAGAAAATAGCAAGAAGTTGAAGGCTGCAGCGATTGTGGCGAAGGATGCTAAAGCCGCAGTACTACCTTCTGTGAAGACAGTGATGGAAGCGAACTATCAACCTTTGGCGCGGCCTTTATTTATCTATGTGAATTCAAAAGCCGATGAAAAACCAGAAGTGCGCGCTTTTGTGGAGCATTATTTGGCGAACGCCGACAGTGCAGCCAAGCAAGCGAAGTATATTCCTTTGTCGCTCAAGGATTACCGTCATACGTCCGTGAATTACAAGGTAAAGAAGACTGGTACTGCGTTCGGTGGTGAACCTGAAGTCGGTGTCACGATTGAAGAGTTGTTGAAGCGCGAACCGAAAAACTAAACTTCAAAATCTCAAAATCTCAAAATCTCAAAATAAATAGTGCGATGCTGGATGATAGGCATCGCACTATTTTTTTGTCAGAACACCAAACTAATAGTTCAACTTCTTAAACGCCGCTTAAGGGCAGGGCGGTGGTGTCTTTGATTTCTTGCAAAGCGAAACTCGACTTCACATCTAGCACCGCTGGATGTTTGAGCAGCGTGTCCATCATAAAGCGCGAAAAGTGATTCATGTCCTCAACGCGCACCCTTAGCAAATAATCCATTTCCCCGGTCATCGCGTAACAGGCGACGACTTCTGGCCATTGCGCTACGGATGCCGCAAAATCAATGCGTGGCGAACGCGGGCTACCTTTGGCTGGCGTGTCAGTATGTTTCTCGAGCCGCACGTTAATGTAGGCTAACAAGCCTAAACCGATTTTTTCTGCTTCAATGAGCGCCACGTACTTGCGTATCACGCCAGCGTCTTCTAGTCTTTTGATACGGCGTAAGCAAGGTGAGGGCGAGAGATTGACGCGCTCCGCCACCTCTTGGTTGGTGAGACGTCCGTCAGCTTGCAAAATCGAAAGGATTTTTCGATCAATTTTATCGAGTTCAATTTGAGGCATTTTGTGCTCTTTGATTGATATTTGAAGCGATATTATTGCTCAAATTGGTGCTTATGTGGCTAATTTTGGAATTTTATGGCGTATTCTAGGCTTTATACTTGCGGTTTGATTTAGCGCAAACTTGCGACATATTTTGCTCAAATGAAGAGGTCGATCGGCCTTGTCATCATGAGCAAAAGGCTAAGTGGGGTTGCCTTCAATTTAACTATGGAGATGAAGATGAGCTTTCAAACGTGGGAAAACCCAATGGGCACCGATGGATTCGAATTTATCGAATACGCAGCCCCAGAACCAAAAGAACTCGAAAAACTGTTTATCGAAATGGGTTTCACCGCGATCGCGAAACATCGCACCAAGAACGTGACCTTGTATCGTCAAGGCGATGTCAACTTCATCATCAACGCCGAACCAAATTCTTTCGCACAACGTTTCGCCCGCAAACACGGCCCTTCCGTTTGTGCTTTCGCGATCCGCGTGAAAGATGCGAACTTTGCCTACAAACGCGCATTGGAATTGGGCGCATGGGGCTTTGATAATCAAACCGGTCCAATGGAGTTGAATATTCCAGCGATCAAAGGTATTGGCGATTCCTTGATTTATTTCGTCGATCGTTGGCAAGGTAAAGATGGCGCCGAAAAAGGCGCGATCGGTAACATCAGTATTTATGACGCTGACTTCGTAGCGATTCCAGGTGTTGATCCTAACCCAGTTGGCCACGGTTTGACGTATATCGACCATTTGACGCACAACGTGCACCGCGGTCGTATGGCTGAATGGTCTGATTTCTATGAAACTTTGTTTAATTTCCGTGAAATCCGTTACTTCGACATTACTGGTAAATTGACCGGTTTGAAATCGAAAGCAATGACATCGCCATGCGGCAAGATTCGTATTCCAATTAACGAATCGTCTGATGATAAATCTCAAATCTCGGAATACTTGGATCTGTATCATGGCGAAGGTGTTCAGCACATCGCGATGGGAACAGACAATGTCTATCAAACTGTGACAGACATGAAAGCAGCAGGCGTTTCCTTCCAAGACACGATCGATACTTACTATGATTTGGTTGATCGTCGTTTGCCAGGTCACGGTGAAGACGTTGAAGCCTTGCGCAAATTGCGTATTCTGATCGATGGCAAGAGTACAGAAACAACACGTGAATTGTTATTGCAGATCTTCACAACAACAGTGATCGGTCCGATCTTCTTTGAAATTATTCAACGTAAAGGCGATCAAGGTTTTGGTGAAGGTAACTTCCGCGCTTTGTTTGAGTCGATTGAGTTGGATCAGATTCGTCGTGGGGTATTGAAAGATACAACAACCGCTTAATAGCAAGCCACGAAACATCGCCCCAGCGTTGTTGCATCGCCTTGTCGTACTAGCGTACTGCCTGCGGCGAAGCGCCTAGCTGGGACGATGTTGCTCAGCAAGCCACGAAAAAAGGCTCCAGCGTTGTTGCCTCGCCTTGTCGTACTGGCGTACTGCCTGCGGCGATGCGCCTAGCTGGAACCGTTTTGCGTGACTTGCGGGTTGCGTCGGAAAATTGTTCTGTTGTCCGTCATCTTAAACATTCGCAACTTAGCGGTGCAATGCGGCGAGTTCAGAATGATGTTGCTAATACGATTTGTGGACGTGCTGGATTGCTGAACACGGGGACCCTAGGCTCATAAGGCCTTTAGGAAACACATAAAAAAGAAAAGCTGACGCATGACGACGGCTTCTGTTTGGAGACCAAAATGGATACCTCTGTTTCGAATGAAGATTTTCTCGCCACAGTGGCGACGAAGTCGAATGGTGCCGCTTTACGCGGTGACTATGAGCACATGGATGCTCACTATGTTGTGCAACAAGATTGGGATGCTTACACCGAAGCAGAACATGAATTGTGGCGCAAACTGTATCAGCGTCAATTGGCATTGCTACCAGGCCGCGCTTGCCAAGAGTTTATTGATGCCTTGGAAAAGATGGATGCAGCGGATGGCATTCCTGTTTTCGAAAAAACTTCCAAAGAATTATTCGCAGCGACAGGTTGGACTATCGTTGCCGTGCCAGGCCTTATTCCTGAACTGACCTTCTTTGATCACCTCGCAAATCGTCGTTTCCCGGTGACTGTGTGGCTGCGTAAGCCCGAAGAGTTCAATTACATCGTTGAGCCCGATGTCTTCCACGACTTCTTTGGACACGTGCCTTTGTTATTCAACCCTGTCTTTGCTGATTACATTCAACGCTACGGCCAAGGTGGTTTAAAGGCGATGAAACTCGGTGGCTTGGATGAATTGGCGCGTTTGTATTGGTACACAGTGGAGTTCGGCCTGATCAATACGGCGGAAGGCGTGCGCATTTACGGTGCCGGTATTTTGTCATCGGGTGGTGAAGTGGAATACTGCCTGACACCGGGAACCAAATCACGCCACATTCGTTTGGATATCGAACGTTGCTTGCGTACTTTGTACAAGATCGATTCTTATCAAGAGACTTACTTTGTGATCGATAGCTTCCAACAATTGTTTGATGGTACAGCGCCAGACTTTACGCCTCTATACGAAAAGTTAAAGACGATGGATGTGCTGCCAGCCAACACCTTGTTGCCGGGTGAAGTAGAACTATTACCGGCACCGCACTAGTTGATGTTATCCACGCCAATTTTGGTGCGTGCATATATCGTGATAAAAACCCAGCGAATTTCGCTGGGTTTTTTGTTTCAGAACGCTGTGAAACCGTCATTTTGTAAAACCGAACGGCTCGGCACCCTGAATGCTATTGAAAGCTTATGGCGTCAACGTGCAGTATTTAGTGATCGTGACACCGGAGCTTGGAATCTGCTGTTGGCAGTAAGCTTGGGTAGTGCCAGACACTTGCACATATTTGTAGGTGTAGTAACGTCCGTCAGGCCCCCAAAATGGTGATATGTATTTGTATTCGCCGACCCAGTTACCAAATGGTGCTGGACCAGGGTCTTTGACGACTGGGCCATTCGGGTTGATTGCACTGGCTGATGTGGCTAAGCCGACGACGGTTGCGACGCTGGCTGCGAAGAGACTGAGTTTCTTGAATGACATAATTATTCCTATAAAAGAAGCGACCCGCATGATTTGTCGATCAATGTAAGGTCATGAACTTGTGCTCGATCGCGCACAAGGATTTTCAGAAAGGTGCATGCATTCACCTCGGCTGCCGCGTTAGTAGTGAACGCGACGGGAGCGATTATCTTGCTCAAATACGAAGTGAAAAAGAAAAGATTTTATGGCGACACAATCTTTCACAGATTTGTGGCATTTCAGTGCCAGGCTTGTGCAGCACACATTCTCTCTGGAAATAAAGCTCGGATTATTTGGAAAATAAATTCCATTTGCGCTTTGATGGCTGAAAGTTGCATGAAGAATTTGCACGCAGCGAGATCCTTACTACATTCATCATGCTTGTTGCATAATGTGACGGTTGATTGTTTCCACGCTTGCTTTTCATGCTCAAGACTTTATTCTCGATCTTCAAAAAAGAAAATACGCCGACAAGAGCGCTAGATGTCGCATCTACAAAGGGCAATACGGCGCATCAAAGCGGTAGTCCGCAAGCCAACTCAGTGCCGCAGCCATTCACACGAGAACAAATCGATGAGCTATTTACTCGTGCGGGGCAAAGCTTAGATCGTGGCGATACGGTTACAGCGCTGGACATGTACTTGACGGTGTTGAAACACGTCCCAGATTTTGAAAAAGCCCATGTGATGGCAGGCTTCTTGTATCAGCAACGGGGTAATTTAACGCAAGCAAAACATCATTTGCAAACGGCCTTGAGTCTCAACCCGCAATTAGCGGATGCCCACTATTTGCTTGGTGTGATCGCGAGTGCCGAGGGCCAGCGTGATGTGTTGCGTCATAATTATCGAGCTTCACTGAAGCTCTCCCCACACCAAGAGCATATTTACCTTGCCCTCGCTTTCGATCTTCATCAAACGCAAGAGCTCGATGCGTCGATTTCGGTCGCTAAAGAAGGTTTGTTGTGCTTCCCCAATAGCAAGCCATTGTGGGCAAGTCTTGGTAACTTCTATTACTTGCAAAAGGATATGCTGGCCGCGCACGATGCTTATGTTCAAGCGCGGCAAGAAGATAATCTCGATCTCGGGCTCGAATATAACTACGCCATGGTGTTGAGCATCCTTGGCCAACCGATGAACGCGATGGAAGCACTCGATCGTATCATCAAACGCGACCCTCAGCACGTGATGGCGCACTTTCAGCGTGGGGTTTTGTCCTTGCAATGCGGCCAATTCAAAGAGGGGTGGCAGGAATTCGAATGGCGCTGGCAGATGCCTGCGTTACGTGAGGTACGATTTAAATCAGCGCGAGAGCGGTGGGATGGCAGTCAAGATCTTCGTGACAAGACGATCTTGGTTCTGTCGGAACAAGGTTATGGTGACACCATACAGTTTTGTCGTTTCATTCCAGAACTTGCTTCACGTGGCGCGCAGGTCATTTTTGTTGTGTTGGGGCCGCTGAAGGAATTGATGGTGCAAATTCCTAGCGTCGCAATTCTACTCGATGAAACGGCTCCGTTACCTGAGTATGATTATTACTGTGAGCTGATGAGTTTGCCGCGTGCGTTAGGGATTGAGCTCGGTGATATTCCGAACCAGCCCTCGTATTTAGCAGCGCCCGTGACCTCCGTACAGAAATGGAAGGGCATTTTAGGTGCGACGGATCGCATGCGAGTTGGCTTTGTATGGTCGGGAAATCCGCAGCATGCGAACGATGCATATCGATCGATTCCGTTGACGGAGGCGCGAGCTGCATTCGCCTTTGATGCGGAATTTATCGTGCTTGTAAAAGACTTAAATCCTGACGCGAAGGCCGATCTTGATTCGGTTCCTCAGGTTCGGCATTTCGGTGCTCAGGTTGGTGGATTCGCCGATACTGCGGCATTGATTGATCAAGTCGATGTGGTGCTCACGGTCGATACCTCAGTGGCACATTTGGCGGGTGCCATGGGCAAGCGAACCTATGTTTTACTCTCCTATCACGCAGATTGGCGCTGGCTGCTCGAACGTGAAGATAGTCCTTGGTATCCATCGGTGACATTGGTGCGCCAAGGATTTGGTCAACCATGGAGCGCAGTGATCGATCATACCTGTGCGGAGATCTTAAAACTTCCACGTTTGCATTGAGCCAGCGCGAGATGTGCGTCGTTCATACTTCATTTATCGATCTCCGGTCTGGGTGATACGCATGATCGGAATTTCGATAAAGCTTGAATTGAACCAACGTACTTTTAAGGGATAATTGGCGTCAGCCATTGACTCGTCGCTGACGTCTTTTCCGCTGCCATAATTGAGTTGCGAGAAAGGATTCTTGTTGATGTTGAGATAGGCGACGATTCTGCTACCGGCCTTGAGTCGTTTACTGATGAGACGTGTTTGCCCCAAGCTCATATGTGTGATCTGATGGGGCTTCAATAACTGACGTTGACTCGGATCTTTGATGTAGCTCGCTCGATGGATCGTATAGGAAAGATGAAAGTACTTTCCGCTGTCGGTCAATTCATACAAAGTAATGCCGAAGTCCATATCCCGCTTATTGATGCTGGCCACGATCTCGCCCGTAAAAGCGCCATTGAATAGTAGATCTTCTTTGAGTGCATCACTGACAAAAATGAAGCCATTGCGACGATCAATATCATCGCGCACAATCGGCGCCGGATAATAGTCATTGTTACTATTGCGTCGATCTCGGAAGTCTACGCTTTGCTGTAAGTAAGCGGGTTTGCTTGGAGCCACTTCTTGAAGTTGGTAGTCGCCTTGTTTTTTTGTGGTCGTCAGGTACAGGCGCATTTTGTCGGGCGACATATCCTCTATCGATTTTGCATGCCGCCATTGCGATTCATCGATGGGGAAGTAGTTGACTCGGTCTTTTAACATGGCCGGCATGGTCTGGCCTTTTAAGGTGTGATCAAACCATGCGTAGATCAGTGCCTTGATATCAAATAAGGCATTGGGATGGATGGGTAAATCATTTAAGACAACTTCACCACCACGTTGTGCACCGAAGTGTCCGTAAGGACCGATCACCAGATAGTGTTGCGCATTTTCCGCATATCGCAGATGTTGGCGTAGGTAGTTGAGGCTCGAAACTTGTGAGTCGTTGTAATAACCATCGATGGTCAAGACGGGAATCGTGATTTGTGCAAATTCAGCCTCTTGCGGCACCATATCTTTCCAATAGTCATCGTAGCTGGGGTGTTGTAACCATTTTTGTAGCCATTTATTTGGCGTCCCATCGATTTCATCGAATTCACGATAAGCCCGACCTGAGTACCACCACTTAAATTGAGATTGACGAAAACGCTGGCGATCGTCGTTTGTCTTGGTGTCGAGAAGCCGATTGTTGCCGACGTAAAATGCCCATTGGTAGTTGGGGTTGATAAAAATATTGTTTTCCATCGGCAGACCCATACCCGGTTGTCCAGCAACCATCGGTACGATCGTTTTTAAGGCAGGATGGAGACGCTTGCTCGCTGCCCACTGAGTAAAGCCGTTATAGCTACCGCCGTACATCCCAATGTGCCCATTACACCAAGCCTGTTTCGAAATCCAATCGATTGCGGTGTACGCATCTTTACCATCGAATTCATATGGCCAGATATCGTCAGTACTGAGATATTTTCCGCGGCTGTAAAAGATAACACCCACATAGCCACGGTCCGCGGCATCTTTGAGGCTTTCTAAATCCCGCTCTTGTGGCCGCGCATAAATCGTGAACTGGAAAACCACAGGCAGTGCTGACGTTGAATTTTTTGGGCGAACCATCATGCCGCTAATCATGGCTCCATCGGGTGTCGGAATCATGAGTTGGTCATGAATCTCATATTCTTTACTTCGAACTTCAGTATCGGTCGCACTTGTTGTTGGCGCGTATAGAACGATGGCGAGGAAAGTGAAGATGGCGCGCAATGGTTTCATAGTTATTTTCTCGAACGATTGGTGAGGTCGAAATTTAGTAGCAAAATGCGGAGAAAAAATGGAGCAAGTTCATTATGGAGGGAAAGTTTACTAATTCTCGTTTGCTCGTTGTTAGATAGTAAAATAATTAATATAATGAACATCAAGTTTAAGTATGTCATGAACCTCGATCCGAGCAAATAGTAGAGTGAAAAGCGGATCTGAAAGTTTCTGGCGTCTTATTCGGTAAGGCGGAGGTAAGGAAGGGGTAGGGGGAGATTTTTTACATCAATTAATAATGATAAGAATGGGCGAACCTCATGCAAACTGTAGTAAAACAAAATTTCACAAACTTGGAAGCTCAAGAACAAAATGAAGATGAACTCGTCAACGATCTAGTCGCTCGTCTCAAGCAACGCATCGTGCACGATAATCCTAAGCGGCAAATGCGGCGTGATGCCCATGCCAAGATGCATGGCTTAGTGAAGGCGGAGTTTACCGTGTTGAGTGATTTGCCTTCGCATTTGCGAGTCGGACTTTTCAAAGAACCGAAGACCTATCAGGCGTGGATACGCTATTCGAATCAAGATAGCTCTTTGAGCCCGGACATTAATCCTGATATCCGTGGTATGGCGATTAAGTTGATGGGCGTACCAGGCGAGAAAATCCTCGATGAGGCGAGCACCGCAGTCACCCATGATTTCGTGTTGATTTCGACGCCGGTGTTTGTGACCAAAAATGTGGCAGAGTTCGATGCCATGATTAAGGCCTTGGGCGGTGGATTCCTAGAGAAAGCGTGGTACTTCTTAACTCACTGGAGGGTTACAAAAAACACTTTGGGGGCGATGCGAAAATTCTCAAATCTACTGCAGATCCAGTATTTCAGTGCGACGCCGTATTTGTTTGGCGATAAGGCCGTGAAGTATTCAGCACGCCCACACTTGCCAAAACAAGAAGCGCTACCAGACAATCCTAGCGATGTTTTTTTACGCGAACGATTGGTGCGTGATCTCAAAGCGAATGAACATGTGTTCGATTTCTGCGTGCAATTCCAAGCAGATACGGAAAGTATGCCGATTGAAGATCCCGGTGTTCTGTGGGATGAAGCGGTGTCGCCGTTTCAAGCCGTCGCCCGCATCAAAATTTTGCGTCAGGAGTTTGATAGCGAGGCCCAGCGTGCCTATGGCGACAATCTAAGTTTTTCACCTTGGCATGCTTTGCCGGAACACCGTCCTCTCGGTAGCATCAACCGTGCGCGTAAAGTGGTGTATCGCGCTATTTCTTTGTTCCGTCATGAAAGCAATCAAACGCGACGTTACGAACCGGATACTTGGCGCACGGATTTTGAAAGCGCCATCTAGCTTGAGGTATTGCGTGAACGTGGTTTCGAAGAGAGAAGCAAGGTGCTTCTCTCGTGATGCTCAATAGCGTGTATCGGGGAAGGTTTTCGATAAACCTGAATAGACGCTCGTCTCGCCATCCGGACGTGTTTTAAAACGGCGATGGGTCCAAAAATATTCGGGCATGATCTTTAAAATTTCGTGCTCGATATAGGCATTCATACGACGTGTATCTTTTTGCAGATCACCCTCTGGATACGTTTCCCACGCTTGATCAAATTTGACATTCCAACCGGAATAATCTGGACGAATACTGGCGATCACTGGGATCACTTTTGCATGGGTAGCCGCTGCGATGCGTGGTAGGGCTGTTAAGGTTGCAGCAGGTACGCCGAAGAACGGAATAAATTCAGCATCTTTTGAGCCGAAATCCATGTCTGGCAACATGAAGAAAGGCAAATTCTCTTTCATCGCACGGATGATAGGCTTGACGCCTTCCGCCCTCGAAAACAACTTCACAGGACGAAAGCGTGAACGACCTTTGCGTAAGGCCTGGTCGAAAACTTTGTTGCGTTGTGTGGTGTAAATCGAGCACAGCGACGATTCCAACATAACAGCGACACCAGCCACATCGAGACTCACAAAATGAGGACACATAAACACGGTTGGTGTGGCTACCATCTCCGCCATCGGCATGCTGTATTCAACATGGATTAAGCGACGCAAGCGGCGTTCAGAACCCCACCACAAGATGCCACGTTCAAACACGCTGCGTGTGTAAACCTGAAAATGTCGATGTGCTACTGCGACCCGCTCAGCCTCATTCATATTGGGAAAGCAGAGTCGTAAATTGGTCAGGCAGATATGGCGACGGCGTTTGAGTAGTTTAAACAGTAAGCTGCCAAGCGCTTCACCAAGACGTCCTAGGAGTGGCAGCGGCAGCCAATGCAGTAGCCACATGATGAACAGTGCAAGTCTCATGTTGGCTCCTGTGACGCTGGCGTTTCAGTAGCGCTAGCTTGATCAGGGCCGGACACGCCATCCGGTGTTTTGTAACGGTTATAGCTCCAGAAATACTGCGCTGGCACTTGGGCGATCAGTTTTTCCATGGCTCGATTGATCGCCGCTGCTTGGGCATTTGCGTCGCCGCTCATGTCTTCCTCGAATTTGACAAAGCGCTGCACAAAACCGCGGCCGAATGGTAGACGCTCAGCGTAAGTCAAAATAATCGGCGCTCCCGTCATTGCATGCAGTTTTGCGGAAAGAGTCATGGTGTAAGCCGGTTGACCAAAGAAGTTGGCCCACACACCTTCGCCTTGCTGCGGTACTTGATCGGGCAACAAGCCGATTGCTTCACCGCGCTTGAGAGCTTTTGCTAGTGCCCGCACACCTGAAAGATTGGCGGGGGCGAGCAACATGCCACTGGAGGCACGCGCATCTTCCAATAAAGGTTTAAGAGCATCCTTGCGCGGAGGACGATATAGAACGGTGGTCTTGGTGCGCAGTGCAATCGATTTGCCAGATAATTCAAAACAACCTAAATGCGGTGTCAGGAAGATCACACCTTTCTGTGCGTCGATTGCTTGTTGGGCGATTTCCCAATTCTCTAAACGTACTTTGGCCGCTAAGCGCTCGGGTTTGCCAAGCCAGACCAAGGGTAATTCCAACACATTTTTGCCCGCCTCACGCAAGGCGATACCGAGATGCTGCTCATAGCCGGCTAAAGCCATATTGGCCCGCATACGGCGGCGATAGGTCGGCGAAAGAGCGTACACGACATAGCCGAGGAAAACCCCGATCGCATGCAAGAAAGGCAAGGGAACAAATGAAAGAATTCGAAACAAACGAAGTAGCATGGTGCTAGCGAGTGAGAGAGATATTTTTTTGCTCAGTTTTTTGGTCTTTTGCTGAACAAATGATAGAAATTTTGTGGGAGATCATATCGATATGCCGTAAAAATCGAAGGGCATTCGACACGAAAGCAATAAGAGGCGTAAAATAGCACATATTGGCAATGCAAACCACTTTGCACGCCCCCGCCGAGTTAAATAGACAACTTGCGAAGCGGGTAATAAATTTCGCTAAAGCGTCGCAGGCATCACTCCCACTGCGGCTATTGTTGAACAACCGTTTTTTTAGGAGCCTGCGATGGCAAATGATTTTCTCTTTACTTCAGAATCAGTTTCTGAAGGTCACCCAGATAAAGTTGCAGATCAAATTTCTGATGCAATTTTAGATGCCATTTTTGAACAAGATCCGCGTTCCCGCGTCGCTGCAGAAACCTTAGTCAATACGGGCTTAGTCGTTTTGGCCGGTGAGATCACGACCAATGCGCACGTCGATTACATTCAAGTGGCGCGCGATACCATCAAACGTATCGGTTACGACAATACCGAATTTGGGATCGACTACAAAGGCTGCGCGGTTTTGGTCGCTTATGACAAGCAATCCAACGACATCGCCCAAGGTGTCGATCATGCATCTGACGATCACTTGAACACTGGTGCCGGTGATCAAGGCTTGATGTTTGGTTATGCGTGCGATGAAACACCTGAATTGATGCCAGCGCCAATTTATTACGCACATCGCTTGGTAGAACGCCAAGCGCAATTGCGTAAGGATGGCCGTTTGCCCTTCTTGCGTCCAGATGCCAAAGGCCAAGTGACGATGCGTTATGTCGACGGCAAACCACATAGCATCGATACCGTGGTCTTGTCGACGCAGCATAGTCCAGATCAAAGCGATGGTAACAAGATGAAGCCATCGTTTGTTGAAGCGGTGATTGAAGAAATCATTCGCCCAGTCTTGCCAGCAGAATGGTTGAAAGACACGAAGTTCCTGATCAATCCAACCGGTCGTTTTGTGATCGGTGGCCCGCAAGGTGATTGCGGTCTGACTGGCCGTAAGATCATTGTCGATACCTACGGTGGCGCTTGCCCACATGGTGGTGGTGCTTTCTCCGGTAAAGATCCAACGAAAGTTGATCGTTCCGCAGCGTACGCGGCACGTTATGTGGCGAAGAACATTGTGGCGGCAGGTCTTGCACGTCAATGCCAAATTCAAGTGGCTTACGCGATTGGTGTAGCACGTCCTATGAATGTGACGGTGTATACCGAAGGCACAGGCGTGATTCCAGACGAGCAAATTGCTGCTTTGGTCAATGAACATTTCGATTTGCGCCCACGCGGCATTATTCAAATGTTGGATCTCTTGCGTCCTATCTATTCTAAGACTGCAGCCTATGGTCACTTTGGCCGCGAAGAACCAGAGTTCACTTGGGAACGTACAGACAAAGCACAGATCTTGCGTGCAGCGGCGGGTTTGTAATTTGCATCGAGTAACTGTCGAAGTGAGTGGGCAACGAGCGATGCGTATCAAGAGCGCATCGCTCTTTTATTTGCTGCGCCATGTTTTATGTCTGTTGGTTTGCTCGGCGTATCTCGTACCAAGCCATGCTGCTGCGATGAGTTCGACACCGCCAAGCGCTCCAGATCCTGAAGCGAGTCCGTCATCAGCGCCTTTGGTCGATTGGTGCAAACGCGTCACGCCGCGCTTACCGAAAGTCAGTCTCAACGATTGTCGAGCGGCGAAATTGAGTACGACTGGTGTCAATTCGGTGCAAGGCCTCGCTTTGATGCAACGCGATTTTGCGGCCGACAGCAAACGCAAACATCCGCTACGCATCTTGCTGATTGGCGGCATCCATGGCGATGAACACACAGCCTCCTCGATTGTTTTCAAATGGATGGAGACGCTGCAGAAAAATCGTAGTCAAGAATTCCAATGGAAAGTCGTGCCCATTGTGAATCCTGATGGTTTGTTGGCGCGCAAACGCGTGAATGCTAACGGGATCGATCTCAATCGCAATTTCCCAACTCCGGAGTGGGACAAAGAGGCGCGTTCCTACTGGGAAAAGAAGACCAAAAGTGATCCGCGCCGCTTTCCTGGGAATGCACCTATTTCTGAGCCAGAAAGTCGCTGGGTTTTTGAAACCATGAAGAGTTTCAAGCCGAACGTGATCATCTCAGTGCATGCACCATTTGGAGTTTTGGATCTGGATGGTCCCGCCAAACCACCGAGCCGTTTTGGTCGCTTAGTGTATAACCGTGTGGGCGTGTATCCCGGCTCACTCGGCAATTACAGTGGCTTACACCAAGAAATTCCAGTCTTAACGATAGAATTGCCTCATGCAATTAAAATGCCGCCTGATGCCGAAGTTGCTCGTATTTGGCAAGACATGCAGTTGTGGATACGCAATAACGTCGCGGTTCGAAAAAAATAGACTAGCAAGATCCAGCACGGATCTAAAGTTGCGCGAGCGAGAATGACTGCTTGCCGAGTTTTCCAAGCACAAAGCCAAATACCAGCATCAGATCAGTTTATACTGCAGGTCTGTCATACATCATTCTTGCGGAGAATAACCATGCGATTGCCATCATCTTTAGCCTTGCGCCGACTGAGCTTAGGCGTGACAGCAGGCTTAGCCTGTCATTTTGCCAGCGCAAGTTTCGCGCTCGCTTTCCCTCAAAATCAAGCGGCTTCGGCGCAGGCACCAAGCACGACTAGTGCAAGTAGCCCAACCGGCCCAAATCAAGAGAAACCAGATGCATTTCTGTGGCTAGAAGATGTCGCAGGTGAGAAGGCCTTGGACTGGGTCAAGGCGCGCAATGCTGAGACACGCGCAAAACTCGATCAAAATGCCAATTTCCTCAAAATGCGTAGCGACTTGCAGGTCATTATGGATTCGAAGGATCGTATTCCGGGTATTCAGAAAATGGGCAAGTACGTCTATAACTTCTGGACTGATGCAGAGCATCCACGCGGCGTTTGGCGTCGTACGACGATGGCAGACTATCGTCAGGCGCAACCAAAATGGGATGTGATTATTGATGTTGACGCGATCGCCAAAGCAGACCATGAGAGCTGGGTCTTTAAAGGTGCTAATTGTCGGGAACCTGAGTTTGATCGTTGCTTGATCAGTTTGTCACGCGGCGGCGCAGATGCCGTGATCGTGCGTGAGTTTGATCTGCAAAAACGCCAGTTCGTCAAAGATGGTTTCACGCTCCCAGAATCGAAGATGTCGGTGAATTGGCGTGACAAAGACAGTTTATTCGTTGCCACCGATTTCGGACCAGATAGCATGACTGACTCCGGTTATCCGCGGATCGTGAAAGAGTGGCAGCGCGGCACACCGTTGAGTGCGGCACGTATGATTTTCGAAGGGAAGAAGGACGATATTTCGGTGGCTGCGGCGAGCGTGCAGCACGGCGGTATTCGCCATGAAATCGTACAACGCGGAATTACCTTCTACACCTCAGAAAGTTTTCTGATTCAAGGCTCAAAACTGCAAAAACTTGATGTGCCAGAACAGGTCGGGCTTGAGTTTTTCCGTACCCAGATGATTTTGACCTTGAATCAAGCGTGGTCCGCGGGCGGTAAGAATTTCGCAGCTGGCAGTGTGTTGGCGATTGATTTCGAGTCCTTCTTGGCAGGAAATCGTGCCTTTACCGTTCTATTTCAGCCGACCGAAACGATTAGTTTTGCTGGTTTGAGTATGACCAAGAACTATGTCCTGATTCAACTGCTGAACGATGTGAAGAGCAATGTGGTCGAGCTTCGTTTTGAGAATGCTCAATGGCGTGCCCGCAATGTCCAGCTGCCGACGATGGGCGCGGTGGGTATTAGTCCTGTCGATGCGGATAAGAGTGATGATTATTTGTTGAGTTACTCCGATTACTTGACGCCGAGTGTCTTGATGTTGGCTAAGGCGGGCAATGATCAACGTCAACTTTTAAAATCCGCACCGAGTTTTTTTGATAGTAAAGATTTTGTGACCGAGCAAAAATTTGCGACCTCGAAAGATGGTACGCGTGTACCTTATTTCATGGTGCGCAAAAAAGATCTCACCTTTGATGCAAGCCATCCGACTTTGTTGTACGGCTATGGCGGATTCCAAGTGTCATTAACGCCGTCCTACTCGGGTGGTACGGGCAAAGCGTGGTTGGAAAAAGGCGGTGTATATGTGGTCGCGAATATCCGCGGCGGTGGCGAATATGGACCACGTTGGCATCAGGCTGCCTTGAAAGAAAATCGTCAACGTGCCTATGATGATTTTGCTGCCGTGGCAGAAGATTTGATTGCGAAAAAAGTGACGAGTGCACAGCATCTCGGTGCGATGGGAGGAAGTAACGGTGGGCTGTTGGCAGGTGTCGCGTTGACGCAGCGCCCTGACTTGTTTGGCGCGGTCGTGAGTCAAGTACCTTTGCTCGATATGCAGCGCTTTAATAAGCTACTGGCGGGTGCTTCTTGGATGGGTGAGTACGGTAATCCTGATCTGGCCAATGAATGGAATTTCATTCAAAAGTATTCGCCATATCAAAATGTGAAAGCTGACGTCAAATATCCACCAGTGCTCTTCATTACCTCGACCCGTGATGATCGTGTCCATCCAGGCCACGCACGTAAAATGGCCGCCAAAATGTTGGATCAAGGTCATCAAAATGTGTGGTACTACGAGAATATCGAAGGTGGCCATGGTGGCGCTGCAAACAATGCTCAGCGCGCCGACATGAGCGCCATCGCCTACGCCTTCTTGTGGCAAACCTTGAAGAAGTAAGGGGTCGTTCCGAAGTAAGGGACCGATGCTGCTGCACTAAGCACAATCATTCAGCGCAGTCATTCTGTATTGATGTTTGAAGCGCTGAATCAGGCACTCAGTCTCTGCTGTACATTTGTATTTTTCATTCTATGAGTCTTTATCAACTTTTAGCCCAGTTCATCCGACAACACTGGCGGCACTATATTGCCGCTGGTGTGATGTTGTTTTTGGTGGCCACTTTCACGGTACTGATACCGCGAAAAATCGGGCAGATTATTGACCATATGGTGCAACACGGAGCCCATCCGAATCTGCTGCTCGATTTGTCGATGGTGGTCGCGATGGGTGTTGCGATTTACTTTTTGCGCGTGGGTTGGCGCTTGCAGTTGTTCGCAGCTTCTTATCGACTCGGCGCGCAATTGCGCTTGCGTCTCTATCAACGACTCAGTTTGCAAAGCCCTGCTTTTTTCCAGCAGCAGAGAACTGGCGATTTGATGGCACTGGGTACCAACGATGCGGATGCCATCGAGCTCGCCGCTGGCGAAGCCGCTTTGGCTGGCTTTGATGGTTTCATGACCTTCGTCTTAGTGATTAGTATGATGACCTTGGGCGTGGATTGGCGTTTGGGATTGGCCAGTCTTTTACCTTTTCCTTTCATGGCGTGGTCGTTCAAATGGATTACTCAGAAAATTCATGATGCTTCAAAAGATTCGCTCGAGCGGTTTAGTCAATTGAACGATCATGTACAAGAAAGTTTGTCGGGTGTTCGAACTCTGCGCGTATTGGGACTTGAACATCAAAGCGCGCAGCAATTTGCTGAACTTGCTGATGCCGCAGCGGAAGCCAGTTTGCGGTCTCAACGTTGGGAGGCCGCCTATGAACCCGCAGTGGGTTTAAGCCTCACCAGCGCAGGTGCTTTGACGCTCGTGGTCGGTGGATATTTGGTATGGCAAGGCGAGCTGAGTGTTGGCAACCTCACCGCGTTTAGCATGTATTTAGGACAGCTGATTTGGCCGATGTTTGCTGCAGGTTGGGTTTTGTCTTTGCTCGAGCGCGGCAAGGCGGCATGGGCGCGTTTGCGTCCGGTGCTAGAAGCTGATCTTGTGATTCAGGATCAAGGCAAGATCACGCAAACCGATTTCCAACGCATTCATTTCGAACGCATCAATTTCTCTTATCCCGGTCAAGTGGGCATGGCGTTGCGTGAGTTGAGTTTCACTCTCGAACAAGGACAGACGATAGGCATTGTTGGACCAACTGGTGCGGGTAAATCGAGTGTCGCGCGGCTATTGCTGCGTCAGTTCGAAACGCGCGATGGCAAGCTCATGTGGGGTGAGCATGCCATCGAACAAATCCAATTGCATGCCTTGCGCGAGGCGGTGAATTGGGTAGCGCAAGAACCATTTTTATTCTCGGCCTCGATTGCCGACAATATCGCTCTCGCAAAACCGAATGCCACACGCGAACAAATTCGCGAAGCGGCTCGCCTGGCATCAATCGATGAAGACATTATGCGTTTCCCACAAGGCTATGACACGCCCGTCGGCGAACGCGGGATTACGCTGTCGGGCGGACAAAAGCAAAGGGTCGCCATCGCCCGTGCTTTGTTGACCGACTGTCGTCTCTTGTTATTAGATGATGCCTTGTCTGCGGTCGATACCGATACCGAGACCAAGATTCTGCGTCATTTGGCGGAGTTGCGCCGCCATCATGCAGCGCGGCGCAGCGCCATCATTATTAGCCATCGTTTGAGCGCTGTTGCTGAAGCGGATCATATCCTAGTGTTACGTGAAGGGCGTTTGATCGAGCAGGGCACGCATGAGCAGTTGATCGCTTTAGACGGATGGTATGCAAGTCAATGGCGCTACCAGCAATTAGAAGCTGATTTGGATGCCGACGATTTCGAGGAAGCCGCGCTACACGAAAATTCTGAGAAGGATGGGGAATAAAGGTGCAAGAAGATTTGCAGGATCAGAAGCAAGACCAGCAGCAGTCAGCGCACAAGGAAGCCCGAAAGGAAGCCTCAAAGCCGCTTTCTGAAAAACGGCAGGCGATTCAGTTATTGGTGCAAGCGGCTGCGTCCGAGCGCGCCCATGTCGTTTGGGGTATCGTGTTCTTGCTGCTGGCATCATTGCTCGAGGCCGCTGGGCCTTTCTTGGGTAAAGCTTTTATCGATCATTACCTGTTGCCACGCAATGCCGACATGACCATGATCTCGTTGTTGATTGGTGCCTACCTGATCACGGGCTGGTGGGCCACTTGGTTGCGATATCAGCAGCTGACGCGCCTGGCCGGTGTTGCCATGCGTTCAGTGCGGCGCTTGCGTGAGCAGGTTTATCATCACGTGTTGCGCTTACCGATGAGTTTCTTTGACAAGGCGATTACCGGCCAATTGGTGAGTCGCGTTACCAATGATACGGAGGCAGTCAAAAATCTCTACGTACAAGTATTGTTCGTCATGCTCGACAGCTCAATCGTTGTACTTGGCGCTTTAATCGCGATGGCGTGGCTCGACTGGCGTCTGATGTCCATCGTGTTGTTGCTGGTGCCCGCGGTGGTTGTGATTGTGTGGTTCTATCAAAGATGGAGTGCACCTGCTGTCACGCGGGCAAGGCAAAAGCGTAGCGATATCAATGCGCAAGTGGCAGAAAGCATCAATGGCATGGCAGCGCTGCAGGCCTGCAATGCGCAAACCGCTTTTGGCGAACGTTTTGAAAAAAACAATCAGGAACACTATCGCGCACGATTAGATGAATTGCGTGCGAATGCTTGGTTGTTACGACCGGCACTGGATTTACTGAATTCCTGTCTTCTGGTCTTAGTCATCTACGTCTTTGGTCAACGCGAATTTTCTGGGCTCGAAGTTGGTGTGTTGTATGCGTTTGTTAGCTACATCGCTCGCGTGGTTGATCCCTTGATTCAAATTACCTTGCAGTTCGGTCAGATTCAGCAAGCGGTGGTGTCGGCGGCGCGTGTCAACCATTTACTGAACGAAGGGGCGGTTGCTGATGTCCACAGCACGGCACGCATAGCGCAAGGTGCTATTCGCGTGCATGAGTTAAGTTTTGCCTATGACGGCGCCAAGACGGTATTGCATGGTGTGAATCTCGCCATCCCAGCGGGGGCTTTTTACGGCGTGGTCGGGCACACTGGTAGCGGTAAATCGACCTTATTGAGCTTATTGCTGCGCTTCTATGAGGCGCAACAAGGGCAATTGCAAATCGATGGCATTGATATTTCTACGATTAGTGATGCCGAGTTTCGGGCGCAGCTAGGCTTGGTGCCACAAGAACCTTTCTTGTTGGCCGCCAGTGCGCGTGAAAATATTGCGATGGGGCGCACGCTCTCCGAAGAGGCGATTATCGCCGCGGCCAAAGCAGCGCATGTGCATGACTTCATTATGCAGTTAGAGCATGGATATCTCACCCCTCTGGGTGAAGGCGGGGCCAAACTCTCAACTGGGCAAAAACAATTGATTGCGATTGCTCGTGCTCTAGCGGGCCAACCAAAAATTTTGTTCTTGGATGAAGCGACATCGCATATCGATAGCGAGACCGAACAAATCGTGCAGATCGCACTGAATGAGTTACGTGGCAAGGTCACGATCGTAGCGATCGCCCATCGTTTGTCGACGATTCGTGAAGCAGACCAAATTGTCGTCCTGAATCATGGTCGTATCGTCGAACAAGGACGTCATCAAGATTTGATGCAAATGTCTGGTGGGCTGTATCAGAAGTTGTATCTACTTCAGAGCCTAGAGGCAAGTGTCGAAAATTGATGCTATTGTTTTTCGCTCTTAGAAGTAGATTGGGCATTGCATAATGCGTTGATCGGGCATGCGTGCTTCGTAAGGCCGCCCCGGTGGTTGTCCCACCACACAAAATTCTCCACGCGGAGTTTTGACTCTGGTCATGCGCGAACCATCGGGACGCATTTCTTCAGCAGTTTGGATTTCGCGAGCCGGCGTCGCTCCAAGCGCGTCGCGAGCAAATTTCTCCATCGGCGTTAATTCTTTTTTATTCATCAGCCAACGTTTGATCGGCTGTTCCGATTCCACTTGCTTATAACTTTTATTCACCTCTGAACGCCATTGCTCGATCTGATTGGCTTGCTTTGATGTAGTCGCGGGTGCCGTGGGTGCCGGACTGGCGAATGGATCATCGCGGTTTGGTTTTTCCTGTTCGATTGCTTTGGGTGAGTCCGAAGGTAAGGTCGCCTCTTTAGTCTGAAGTCGCGAAGGCGTTTGGGCTGATTTGTTGATCGAAATGCCCTTGCGTACTTGAGTTCGGTTTTGAGCACTTGTCGGCGATGCTTGCACAACACTACTTGGATTCGGCAGCGTAGTTTGCTCAGGGTTAAACCATTGAATCAACAAGCGTGAATTCGGTTCATTGGGTGCGCTGATAGGATGCCAATCCAAAAGAGTCCACCCCAGCATGAGATGGAGAAGCAAGATCATCAACATCACAATACGCTGACCGCCTTGCTGCGTGCGCCATGAAAGTGGGGTTGAATATGGAGGTGAATCGAAAGTATGCATCAGCGGATCTATGTTCTATAAAACGGTCTATGAATCGGCACTCTCACGAGTACATGGGGGATGCTAATGGCGTGGACAGAAAACGCGGCGTACCTCAGCCTGCCCAAGATATTCTCGACCCGGATCAGGCGCCTTATAGCAAACACCATTGAATTTGGTGATGCGCGATCCATCATCTAAAGTATAACTTTCTTCTTGTGTGCCGCGTGGTACCGCCGCCTTCTCGATATTTGCTGCTAGTGCTTGCCATTTGGTTTGGTAAGGATGGTTTTGCTTCTCCCAATATTCACGTACAAGTTGATTGGGTGGCTTGGCGGCCTCGTTCTTGCGTTCTTCTTGCGCTAGTTCTCGTTCGAGTTGTTTCGTCAGTTCAGGGATGTGATGATCAATGCTAGATCGGGTTTTCTCACGATCTGACTCTTGAGTTTGAGGCGCTGCATTGAGTTTGGCCGTTTGAGATTGTAAAGACGGTGCGCTTAGTTTGCTGATGACTGATTGTCCATGCTTGCTGGTGTTCTTTGTCGAAGCCATTGCTGGAATGGTGTTGATCTTGTTATCAGTGCCAATGTTCCGTTGTTTCGCTCCTTGAACATTTTTGCTCTGTAGGTCGGTCGGAGCGTACATGAAGACGAGCATACTTTGTTTGGGATTCTCGCGATCAAGCGTGAATTGGGTTTTCGGCGGTAGATTGATGATCGCTAGGATGATTGCCACGTGCACGAGAGCGATAAGTGTCAGCAGCATCTTGTGCTGCTTTCCTTGCGTACGGTAAGAGGAAACAGGCGCAGTTAAACTGTTTTGCATAGCGTCCTCTCGTGATCAAAAAAAGCAAGCTTAATGTGCTCTTTTTTCTCCGACTACGCCTTCAAATAATGCAGCAGGACTCGCTCTGATAGGTATCGTTAGGCAATACCTTATTAAATTAGGGCTTGCGCGGATTTTGTAGCACATTACACTAGGGTTTTTCTTTATCGCGTTCACGCACCATGATGAAATTCCTATTCGCCGGACTTGCGGGCATCGTTGCTCTAATCCTTGGTTTATTGGCTTATGTCTATTTAATTCTGGTGCCAGATTTACCACCTTTGACCGCAGTCACCGATTACAAACCTAAGATTCCACTGCGGGTATATACGGCGGACAATACCTTGATCGGCGAATTCGGTGAGGAACATCGTGACTTCGTGCCGATTAAAGACATTCCTGACACCATGAAGAATGCGATTCTCGCCGTTGAAGATGCGCGTTTTTATGAACATAACGGGATTGATTACATTGGCATGGCGCGTGCAGTAGTCTCAACCGCCACCGGCTCCCCGCAAGGCGGTGGCACCATTACCATGCAAGTTGCACGTAATTTTTTCCTGACACGTGAACGTACCGTCTCGCGTAAGTTGCGAGAAATTTTGTTGGCGCGCCGCATTGAAAATGCTTTGAGTAAAGATCAGATTCTCGAGCTTTACATGAATCAAATTTATTTAGGACAGCGTACGCATGGATTTTCGAGCGCGGCCCGGATCTATTTCAATAAGTCGATGAAAGATCTCTCTATCGCTGAAGCGGCGATGCTAGCGGGCATCCCAAAGAATCCCGCGCGGCATAATCCAGCGGTGAACTTCGAACGCGCTAAAGAGCGACAATTAGTGGTCCTGAAAAGTATGGAGCGCCATAAGTACATCACGGAATCGCAATACGAGGTGGCGAGTAAAGAGCGTTTACATGTGACGAAAGTGCCGAGCTTTGAATCGCATGCGGCCTTTGTGGCGGAAATGGTGCGTCAAAGTATCTACGCGCAATTCAAAGAAGATACTTACACTGCAGGTATTAAAGTCATTACGACCATTGATCGGGATGAACAAGAAGCAGCCTATGAATCATTGCGTCGCAATGTACTCTTGTATGATCAACGTCATGGATATCGTGGCCCAGAAGCATTCATTGATTTGCCGACCGATGAAACTCAGCGCGATGATGTGATTGATGAATTCCTCGCGAAATATCCTGCCAGCGAAGGTCTTATTTCGGGGGTTGTGACTGAGGCTTCACCGAAATTGATTAAGGCGGATTTGGCAACGGGTGAATCGATCAAGATCAGTGGTGAAGGTCTGCGTTTGGTGAACGCAGCGTTGCAGGCGAAGGCTAATCGCGATATCAAAATTCGTCCAGGTGCTTTGATTCGTGTCATGCAAGATCTCAAAGGCAATTGGTCGGTAACGCAAGCGCCCGAAGTCGATGCCGCTTATGTTTCATTAAATGCGCAAAACGGCGCTTATCGTGCCATGGTTGGTGGCTTCGATTTCAATCGCAAAAAATTTAACCACGTGACCGGTGCTTGGCGCCAACCGGGGTCATCGATTAAACCTTTCATTTATTCCGCTGCTTTGGAAAAGGGCTTGTATCCAGCGACGCTCGTCAATGATGTGCAATTGTCGAGTACCAGTGAAGAAGACTTGAAATGGGATCCTCGCAATGATGATGGCAAGTATGATGGTCCGATTGAGTTGCAGCGCGCATTGGCTGTATCTAAGAACGTCGTTGCCGTGCGCGTTTTAAAGAACATTGGTGCGGGATATGGCCGTGATTATTTGCCGCGCTTTGGATTTGAAGCGAACAAACATCCGATCAACTTGACCCTTGCGCTCGGAACGGGATCCGTCACGCCTTTGCAGTTAGCCGGTGCCTATGCCGTGTTTGCGAATGGTGGCTATCAAGTGCGACCATGGTTGATCGATAAAGTGATCGATGCGAAAGGTACGGTACTGTTTCAAGCGAATGTGCCAGCAATGCCTCCTGAAGATCAGCGTGTGATCGATGAACGTAATGCTTTCGTCACCGATAGTATGTTGAGAGAAGTGGTTCGTAGTGGTACGGGGGCGGCGGCAACGCAGAAACTGGGTCGACGCGATTTAGCTGGAAAGACAGGTACTACCAGTGATGCGGTCGATGGATGGTTTGCTGGATACGCTGGCAATATCGTAGCGGTCTCTTGGATGGGATATGATGATCCTAAATCTTTGGGCGGTCGTGAATTTGGTGCGACAGTCGCCTTGCCGATTTGGATTGACGCGATGCGTCATGCCTTGGCAGGTAAGCCAGAGTTCGTACGGCAGGTTCCTGAAAATGTCGTCAATGTTGACGGTAAGTGGATGTATATCGAATATCAGAATGGTGGTGGGGTAGCCACGGTCGATATGAATGATGCACCACCGCCACCGACAGAACCGCAAAGCTAAATCTCGCCGAAAAAAAAAGCCCGCAATTGAATGCGGGCTAAATCCACACCCTTGGAGGAGTAGTCAGATGAGCCTGCATCATAACGCTCATTTATGACCGGAGAATGACGCGCATGCTGCCAAAATCTTTATCCTCATTCTCCGTTTTCCATAACGAGCAATATGGTTCCGTTACACTTGCTCACTTTAAATTTTTCAATTGATATGTCGAATCTCAAGAAGGTTTATGACGCAAGCAATCCCATCGAAGCACATATGCTTTGCGATTTGCTAACGCAACAAGGTATTCAGGCCTTTATTGAGGGCGAGCACTTGCAAGGCGGTATTGGTGACTTACCCGCAATGGGACTGGTGCGCGTTGTGGTGGGAGAAGAGCAGTTTGCTGAGGCGATTAAATTGGTCGCCGAATGGGAGGCGCAACAAACTTCTAGCTTCGATGGAAGAGTGCATACGGCGCCCGAGCCGATGAAACGTTTCGGTGGCATGAGTTTATTCTTCATGGGATTTGGCCTAGGCTTGCTCATGATGTACGCCTATTTTTTCTTCCCGTTTTATCGCGATCATCGCTCCGATGAACATTGGACATATAACCTCAGCGGCAAAGCTACGCAAGCTAGCTTTGATCGAAATTTCGATGGAAAGATCGACTTGAAACAAAGCTATGGAGCTGATGGGGCGATTGAGCGCAGCGAAAGCGACGATGACTTCGATGGTGTTTTCGAGACCATAACGAGCTATCGTGATAATAATCCTGAGCTGACCGAGATCGATACCGATCATGATGGTTTTCATGATCAAAAATGGAGATTTCGTTTTGGGGTGCTGACCGAAAGTGAAGTGATTTATCCGACCACGGGCCTGCCGCGTAAGCATTGCGCTTATCAACTCGGCTTATTGCGGCAGTGTGAATTGGATAGTGATCTTGATGGAAAAATGGATACGCGCATTGAATACGATGCGCTCGGTGAAGAGAAAAAACGAGAAAAGTTGTAAGGCGATCGACTTAGTTTTCGGAACTTGAATTTCCGGATTTGCCTTGATTGTTCTCTTCGTGAGATTTGACGGCTTCAGGCGCGGGGACCTCTTTGGGACTCTCACTCACACGGACATCGTCCATATACCGTTCGAGTAAATCATAGAAACGACTGTAGAGCTTGGCGTCCGAGATCGTTTCACTGGCGACTTTGACCAAAGAGTCGTTACTTTCACCAAATGGTAATGAGATAGACCCTATCCCACCCACGCCCAGACTGGCGCTGGTGCTGCTTTTCTTCAAAGCATATTGGTCGCGCACTGCGTTGGCGAAAATGGTGGAGGTATTGCTGCCTTTACTATTGGCGGCACATACAACGGTGAATTCGACCTCGACGTGGGATTCCGGACTTGCTTGAAATTTGCGCTTGCCACGAACGCCGTTTTGGTTTGCCTCAGAGATGATATAGCCTTGGCTCATCAAAGCCCTGCGTGCTGCTTCGCAACCTTCTGCACTATTGCCGGGTACGGCATAAGTGAACATATCAGCGTTGCCGAATTCTTCCTTATGCATGCTGGTTTGTTTTGGTGTGCTGCAGGCACTCGCAGCGATTACAAGTGCACTGATGAGGCAGATTTTGCTGGTTTGCATAATATCGAGGTCAAAAACAGGTGATCATTGATAGACGGAAAACCGAAACCGCATCGTATCATGTTGGAACGAGCTGAGATCTGTTTCAGTTGACCGTCTTGTCCCTGTTTTGAATTACTGAGTAGAACGTGTACGCAAACGTTGTGCTGCCTCACGAATCATTGTTTCGGTCGTGTTCCAATCAACACAAGCGTCGGTGACAGAACAACCATAGGTCATTTGAGACAAGTCTTCTGGAATTTTTTGATTGCCGGCCACAAGGTTAGACTCAATCATGACACCGACCAAGGCTTGATTGCCATTCAAAATTTGATTGACAACATCCGCCATCACTAACGGTTGAAGCTCTGGTTTTTTGAAACTATTCGCGTGCGAGCAATCGACCACAATATTCGCCGGCAATTTGGCTTTGGTTAGTGCCTGTTCGGCCATCGCGACCGAGACGGTATCGTAATTCGGACGACCATCTCCACCACGCAATACCACATGCCCATATTGATTGCCGCTAGTACGCACGATAGAGACGCGACCTTGTCCATTTAGACCGAGGAAGGCGTGTGGATGAGAAGCCGACAGAATCGCATTAATCGCAATGCTGATATCTCCATCGGTGCCATTTTTAAAGCCGACCGGTGTCGACAGACCAGAGGACATTTCTCGATGGGTTTGTGATTCGGTGGTGCGTGCGCCAATTGCTGTCCATGCGATCAAGTCACCCAGATATTGAGGAGAAATTGGGTCGAGTGCCTCAGTTGCTGTGGGCAAGCCTAGTTCGCATACATCGAGCAAGAATTGACGGGCCTTTTCCATGCCAATATCGACTTGAAAAGAGTCATCCATAAAAGGATCATTGATATAGCCTTTCCATCCCGTGGTGGTGCGCGGTTTTTCAAAATAGACCCGCATCACCAATAACATACTATCGGCCACTTCCGCTTGCAGTGCTTTAAGGCGACGCGCGTAATCGAGGCCCGCCACGGGGTCATGAATCGAACACGGACCTACCACTACAAAAATGCGTTTGTCTTTGCGATCAAGAATCTCTTTCAGCGCCTGACGTCCCGCATCAACCACATCGGCGGCATGCTCCGAAATGGGTAAGCGTGCATGCAATTCTTCCGGCGTTGGCATCGGCGCGAACGAGGTGATATTAATATTTTCGAGATCTTGGCTATTCATGGCAGGTACAGGAAAGAAGTAAACAAGGGAATAAAATCGTGAATAAATAAGAGAGAGAAAGTGACGCCTCATTATAGATGATGCATCGCACAAATGCTGTGCACAAATCGCGTAAAACGATGACGAAATATTATCAATTGGCGGCGAATCTACCCCGCAGTCGTTTGCATTTGTAATCGAAAACAAAAAATAGGCCTGTTTTTCAGTCTTGCTTCGGACTTTCGAAAGTCATCAGTCCGCAGACAATAGCAACATGCAATTCGTCAAGGGTAAGGCTATGAGGCAATCAAATCGGCTGGCAAGTAGAAATCAAAACATACAAGCTTTGGATCCACGGGCTTTGCGTGGCATTCCTGGTCATATTTACGTTTTACGAAATTCTGCATTGAAAGCGGGTTTGGTTCATATTGGCATGTCGCGCCGTGGTGGATGGGCCAAAGCCTTAGAACTTAATCGTGATAAGAGCAATTTAATTCCGGGGAAGTATGAGTGTGTATTTGAAGCTAGAGCGCAAGATAGCGGCGCAGCATTAGAAGCCTTATGGCGCATTCTGCATCATGCGCGTCAAGGTGGCGGGCTACTGGATTTTTTTGAAATTGATGAGGCCAGTGCAGCGCATCTAGTGCAACGTTGCATCGATCAGGCGGATCTCCATTTTCGTGAAAATTTTGGCCAAGATATTGCCGATCGGGCGTATCGCCATTACGACTTAGAAGCTGAGACCTCTGACCATGTAAAGGGGGATGCGGCGTTGATCTCGGATGAGCCTATCCGTGAAGGTATTTTTAAGAAAGCCTTGTCATGGTTGAGTTAAACCATTCTGCGATCCATTCCGCAACACCATCACCATTTTCACGCTCGTTTTGGTCTTCTTACATGAGTCAGTCCGACGCATAAAAAAGAGCTTGCTCTATGTATTGATCGATCGATGGATCGATGAATCGATGAATCGCTTAGGCAAGCCCTCTCTCTCTGACTTAGTGCTCAATCATGAGTTGGCGGACTTGAAAAGTAGGCTTGCCTTTGATTGTGCGGCAGCTACCCCGATAATATTCGGCTGAGTTCGGGCGATATTCCACTGTTTCACCCTCTTGTTTGCCTTGGCAAGCGGCATGTGCTTGCGCGGGCACTTTGATTTTTGGCGGTGGTGGAGGTGCTGGTGGTGGCGGTGGTGGCGGAAGCATTTCGTCATCGATGTCTGGAAGTGCTGGCAGCTCAGGAGCAGATGGCGCATCTGGTAGTGCTGGTGCATCAGGTGGGGCAGGTGGTGCTGGCGGTAGCGGTGGTAGTGGTGGTAGTGGCGGGGGTGTCGCGCCTGATGTCATTGGTGCTATCGGCGCTATCGGTGCCATCGGAGCGAGCGGTTTCATCGGGCTTAGTTTTGATTTTTCATTGAACGAATCAGCCGATGGCTTTTGATTTTGATTGCTCGAGGTCGCTGGTGATGGATCTTGTTTTTCGTTT
Source organism: Undibacterium cyanobacteriorum (assembly GCF_031326225.1). GTDB lineage: Bacteria > Pseudomonadota > Gammaproteobacteria > Burkholderiales > Burkholderiaceae_D > Undibacterium > Undibacterium cyanobacteriorum. The sequence continues at coordinate 994,892 of NZ_CP133720.1, forward strand.
TGCGAAGCGGCTGTGGTGAATTGGCACAACAGTGTTACCGCAATAAGAATGGGAATGGTTTTGGAACCCATGTTTTTCTCCTAGTTGAGCTTGGTATCAAATGACGTCAGCGTAAATGACGTAGTATCGATACTGATCTCAGATTGTGGAGAAAGTATGGAGCCAGCGTTGGTAAGGACGTTAGCAAGTACCTTGGTAATCAAAGAATACAAAAATTAAAATCCCGTTTTCTTCTCCTGTGTTTCAAGATCAAAACGATACCCGAGCCCATAGATGGAATGAATGGCAGGTATATCCGGTATCACCGCATCAATCTTCTTTCTGAGATTTTTGATGTGACTATCAATGGCACGGTCAGTCACATCAATGCAATCTTGTCCCAACTTGTCGAGCAGTTGCGCACGCGAAAAAACTTGTCCTGGCGCACGCAATAAACTCAACAGCAATACATATTCACTACGCGTCAGATCAAGCGTAGTGCCAGCGATCTTGATGCTTTGTGTGGACTCATTCCACTCGTAAGTTAGTACAGACTTTGAAGGCGATGCAGGATTCGAATACTGGCAGCGTCGCAAGATAGTTTTGATGCGAGCGACTAATTCGCGCGGACTAAATGGCTTGCACATATAGTCGTCTGCACCCGCTTCGAGTCCGAGCAATCGATCGATCTCCTCGACTTTTGCAGTAAGCATTAGTAGCGGGAGATTCGAAACACGACGTAGCTCTTTGCATACGCTCAAGCCGTCCAGCCCTGGTAGCATCAGATCAAGCACGACGAAATCGGGTGGTGCCGATTTGATCGCTGCCAGCGCCACTAATCCATCGTTGAATATCGACACTTGAAAGCCTGCGTGTTTTAAATAATCGAGCAAGAGCGCGGCCAAATCTGCTTCGTCTTCCACCACCATAACATGTTGCTGATTCATCGTGCTTGCCCTTTCTCTGCAGCAGGTGTTCGCGGTGTGTGTTTAGGTAAACTGATTTGCACCGCCAAACCACCAAGACGCGATGGCTGAAACTGAATTTGCCCGCCATGCGCTTGAACAATACGGACGCATAAAGACAGGCCGAGACCGCTACCGCCATGCTGTCGACTACGTCCTGCGTCCGGGCGATAGAAGCGTTGTCCGAGTTGTTGTAACTGATCTTGACTCAGCCCCGGTGCGCTATCTTCTACGAGAATCTGAATCGAATTCAGATCTTCCGTCAGACTGAGCGCGACTTCACCGGGAGCGGCTGTGTAACGAATGGCATTCTCGATTAGGTTCGACAAAACTTGAGTGAGTCTTGCTCGGTCAAGTTGAAGCATCAGTGATTCATGATGTCGGTGATCAAAGCTGAAGTGCAAATTGGCGCGTTTCAATTTCTCTTCGTAGCCACGACTGACTTCGTCTAAGCAGGCGACCAGATCGACTTCTTCTAGGTGCAACTGGTAGGATTCAGCATCGATTTGCGCGTGCAGATAGAGGTCGTTGATGAGTTTGTCGAGTGCGAGAATTTGGCGTAGAAGAAGCTCAAGATTTTCTGGCGTCGGTGTCCTCACGCCATCTTGAAAAGCTTCAATCTGAGCGCGAATTACCGAGACCGGCGTGCGTAGTTCGTGCGAAGTATCGGCAACCCATAGGCGCCTTTCTTTTTCTATGCTTTCCAGTTTTTCGGCGAGGAGGTTAAAGTTGTCGGCCAACTCGCCAAGTTCGTCGCTTCGTCGTATCTCAAGACGGGTTGCGTATCGTCCCTGTGCGAGTTGTTGCGTTCCGTCTCGCAAGCGTATTAGTGGTCGTCGAAAATGGATTGCAAGAATGGTGGCCAAAATAGCGCTCAAGATTACGCTGAAGATGACGAAGCGGATGATGGTATCGCGATAGGCATTGAGAAATCGTGCTGTGATCTCATCTGGGCGATTATTGCTTCGTTTTACAACGAGATAGCCAATCAACTTTCCATATGCGTACAGTGCACGTTGATCCTGTCCAATGTGGTTCTCTCTCAGTCCAGCAAGGTAATTTGAGTGCTGGTCAAGTAGCGTCACGCGCAGATACAAATCGCCATGTTTCGCGAGCAGGTTCGGGTCGGCAGCGATGTAAGGATCAGGTTCAGAGAGTGGATCTAAGTTGCTAGGCAAGGGCGGTAATGGTGGGGGTGGTGGCGGCGCTGGTGGTGCAGCAGGTGCAGCAGGTGCAGCAGGTGCAGCAGGTGCAGGCGCTGCTGGAGCGACCGACGATATGGCTGCAACGGCTTGTTTCGGCGCGATTGGTGGTGTCTTGGAGGTTTTGGGCGCAAGTGGAGCATGTGGTGAATGTGGGGTAAGCGGAGGAATTGGTGGCAGCGGCTGAGTCGGTTTTGCCTCGCTTCGTTTTTCAACTCTTTCTTGGTTGAGTCGATTGAAACTCTCCCCAAACCAATAGCGACGCTCTTCGGCTGATGTGGGAAGAAAAGACCAGTCGCCTTTTTGTGTATAGGATGAGCTGATGTCGTTGGCAACTTCATCCAGACGATCGAGGTCGATCTTGACGGTGTAGTCGGAGAACACATTGAGTACACTGCCGCTTAAAAGCAAGAGGCTAATTGCGGCGACCGCAAAGCTGGAGCAGAGTAAGGCGAGGAAGAGGCGCAAGCCAATCGGAAATTTCACGTTAGCACCTAGTTGATGATCTGGTGCCGAGTGTAAAGTCTCAGGTCTGGCTTGCCAAGCTTGGTCGGAAAATTAAAGCGATTCGCTCAGTTTTTTCCAACAAGTTTTCAGGTCTGCAGCGCTCTCCGTGGTTTCTCCTTAGTTTCTCCATTGTTTCTCCACATTCTGTGGATACACTATTTTTGCGAGAGCTCCATTGCGCTGGGATGATGCGTCTATGGACGGAAGCGATAATGTTCCTGCGTAAACAAATCAATGCCACATTGAAGGTTTTCGATCCAGTCTAAGAAGGCGGGAATCGCTTCGCCGACCATGTAGCGACCATGCTGCGGCACCAGCATCGAAACTTCCATATTGCGCACCATATTGACCCAAAAGCGGCAAACTTTGTTCGAAACCATATAACGTTTATGAAAGCCGCTCATCGTATGGAGCTGGTCATAAAACTCGTCTTTGGTGGCGATCGGTTTAGTGATGGTTTTTGCTTCGACCAAGGATGCGCCCATGTCTCCAGTAAACAAAATCTTCGACGTGCGATCGTAAAACTGGAAGTTACCTTCAGCGTGGAGAAAATGCGCAGGTATCGCGTACAGAGTTGAGGCGCCGAGTTGCACCCCAGTACCTTCATCGGGAATGCCAATGATACGGCCGTCAGCGCGATTGAGATTGCAAAAATGGGGAACGAAACGCGACCACAAATTTGAAACGTACAGTTTGCATTGGGTACTAAACAGCCATTTATCGAGGGCGCCGATAATGTCCGGATCTTGATGGGAGGCGAATAAATATTTGAGATCTTTTTTCTGCAGATATTTGGTCATCGCCAGTGTGAGCGGATTGTAGGTGATGTTGCCGGACGGGTCGATCAAAGTACCTTCGCCATTCGAGACGATGAGAAACTGATTGGCTTGGACGGCCTCTTCGACATCGTCCGTTACCAAATCATTAAACATTAGGCAAATATGTTTGCCATCATTGTAAAGTTCAATCGCCACGTGCACCCCCATTATTCTGTACGAGGGTTCGATTTTAGTGGGGCTGAGAAATGCTTTCTTGATTTGGATTAAGAATCATTCTCGTGCCGTTGACTTTGAACGACACGAGTGCAGATCCTTTTCGAGGGTAAATCAATAGCCGAGGGCACGACCATCCGGGTTACGTGGATCAGAATAAGCCTCAATATCGGTACCGTTAAACTTGATCGTTTGGGTGCGCCCCATACTGCGGCCGATCGAGATTCGATGACCTTTTTGCCCCAGAATCTCGAGCGTATCCGCACTAAAGCCGCGTTCTAGTCGAATAATGTCGGGTTCCCACTGGTGATGCATGCGCGGTGCAATCGATGCTTCCGCTGCGTTCAGTTTGTGATCTATCGTATTCAAAATGACTTGTAGTGTTGTCGTGATGATGCGACTGCCACCTGGGCTACCGGTGATCAAGAATGGCTTACCATCTTTCAATACGATGGTCGGGGTCATAGAGCTCAAAGGTCTTTTCTTTGCTTCGACCGCATTCGCATCGCCACCGAGCAAACCGAAGGCATTGGGCACACCGGGTTTAATCGAAAAATCATCCATCTCGTTATTGAGTGTAATACCGGTGCCAGTTGCCACGATACCGCTACCAAACAAGAGGTTCAGGGTATATGTCGTCGCGACCAAATTGCCATGTTCATCCGCCACCGAATAGTGAGTGGTTTGATCGCTCTCGTAAGGAATAGGTTTGCCTGGTTTGATGCTCGATGAAGGAGTCGCTTTGTCGAGGTCGATTTTTTTGACTAACTCATCGGCATAGGCACGCGAGGTCAGGCCCTTGATTGGTACCTTGGTGAAATCAGGGTCCCCTAAATACTCGGCGCGATCGGCATAAGCTAACTTCATAACTTCAGTCATTTGATGCACTGTTTTTGCACTGTTGAGACCTTGTGCGCCCAAGGGATAATGTTCCAGCATATTTAGCATTTGGATGATGTGAACACCACCTGAGCTTGGTGGCGGCATGGAAACCACGTCATAGCCGCGATAACTTCCACGTACAGGTTCACGTTCTACAGCACGGTAATTTTTTAAGTCGTCAGCACGCATCAAACCACCGTTACGTTCCATTTCAGCGACGATTTTTTTGGCAATTTCACCTTCGTAGAATGCTTTCGGTCCTTCTTTGGCGATCAGACGCAAAGAGTTTGCCAGATCTTTTTGGACCAAAAGTTCGCCCGCTTTTAATGGACGATCACCTTTGAAGAAGATTGCTCGGCTGGACGCCCATTTACCGAGTTGATTCTTACTGGCGTTGAGCAAGGTTTCGAGATGAGGTGTGACGACGAAGCCATGTTCGGCGAGTTTGATCGAGGGTTCAATGACATCTTTGAGTTTCATTGTCCCGTATTTGCGTAGCGCCAGATCGAGTCCCGCGACAGTGCCGGGAACGCCCACTGCGAGATGGCTTGAAGTCGAGCCACCAGGAATAACTTTTCCACTCGCATCAAGGAACATATCGCGCTTGGCCAGCGCTGGTGCGAGTTCGCGAAAGTCCAGCGCAATGTCTTTACCGGATTTTGCGTCATGAATCAGCATGAATCCACCACCGCCAATATTGCCAGCGTTCGGAAGGACAACTGCTAAAGCGAACCCAACTGCCACTGCTGCATCGACCGCATTGCCGCCGCGTTTCAAGATATCGAGGCCGACTTGACTCGCCAAACCATGCTCACTGGAGACCACGCCATGCTGAGCGTGGATAGGGGTGACGATGTCATAGCTGGTGTCATATTGAATCTGCGCGCCAGTGCTTTGCGCTTGGGCGAACACGAGTGATGAACTCAGTTGCAAGGCACTCAATAAGATGATGCTGGTTTTTTTGAATGAAAACACGCTATTCCCTCGCGATGTCGTGGTGATGTTGTGAACGCAGTGTTGGCAGTGCCGAGGTTTGAAGTTCGTTCTGCAAGACTGTATGAAGATGAAGTAAGCAGGATACCATTCAGTCAGATCTTGTGCCTGACTCGGGCCTTTGCGATATGTGCTTTGTAATCGTCTTTGTGCTGCACAAACCACAGTTTCTAAGCGATAGTTTTCAAAGCAGGGTCTCCTCGATTTTGCTCGTCGAGGAAAGTCATATTTGAAATGAATAACTTTGTTATATGTTGGTTTTTGAGCTGCATGAGACTTTTAGTCTTTGCAGTATTTTGACGCGCCTATAGCTGCGAAGTGGGGTGGAACAGCTCGCTATTGTGAGACATTGAGGCGAAAAAAAACCGCAGTCGAAACTGCGGTTTTTCTAAGCTTAAAAGCGAGTAGCTTATTTTGCTTCTGCTTCAGCAGATGCTGCGCCAGCTGGTTTAACAGCGTAAGCGATTGTAGCGTCATCACCGTGTGCAACAACTGCCACACCTTTTGGCAATGCCAAGCCAGAAGCGTGGATCGATTGACCAGCTTCCAATTTGGACAAGTCAACTTCGATGAACTCTGGCAAGTCTGCTGGCAAGCATTCTACGTCCAATTCAACTGCAACATGGCTGATCACAGCGGATGCCAATTTAACAGCTGGAGAAACATCAGCGTTAACAAAGTGCAGAGGCACTTTTACGTGGATTTTCTTGTTTGGGTCAACGCGTTGGAAATCAGCGTGCAATACCAAAGCTTTGTAAGCGTGCATTTGGAAGTCACGCAACAATACTTTTTCAACTTTACCATCAACATCCATATCGAGAATGGAAGAGTGGAATACTTCTTTTTTCAATGCATGGAACAAAGCATTGTGATCCAATGCGATGTTAACAGCTGGCTCGTTACCACCGTAGATGATACCTGGTGTTTGACCAGCATTGCGCAGGCGGCGGCTCGCTCCGGTCCCCTGATCTTTACGTGCAAATGCAACTACTTTCATTTTAATACTCCAAAATAAACAAGCTGATGAATAGTTTCAAGCAACTTGCGTTGGCTCTCCCGCGACCAGGAGAGCAGAAAAAGTGCAAACACGGATGTTTGCACCACAAAACTTAAGCTTATTCCGAGAACAAAGAAATCACCGATTCACCTTTGGTGATACGGCGGAATGTTTCGGCCAACAAACTATCGCATGACAATTGGCGAATCTTGCTGCAAGCTTGCGCTGCTGGTGTCAATGGAATGGTGTCGGTAACGACCAATTCATCGAGTGGCGAGCTATTGATACGATCAATTGCTGGGCCAGACAACACAGGATGTGTACAGTACGCCAATACTTTCTTAGCGCCACGCTCTTTCAACACTTCTGCGGCTTTCGTCAAGGTACCTGCTGTATCCACCATGTCATCCATAATGACGCAGTTACGGCCTTCAACTTCACCGATGATATTCATGACTTCGGAGACATTCGCTTTTGGACGGCGTTTATCGATAATCGCCAAATCGCAACCCAAACGTTTTGCTAAAGCACGGGCGCGAACAACGCCACCAACGTCAGGCGAAACCACCAACAAGTCTTCATAATTTTTCGCTGTTAAGTCGCCCAACAAAATTGGGGAAGCGTAAATATTGTCGACCGGAATATCAAAGAAACCTTGGATTTGATCTGCATGTAAATCCATAATCAAAACGCGATCAACGCCTGCTTCTTCCAACATGTTAGCGACGACCTTAGCGGAGATAGCAACACGAGCAGAGCGTGGGCGACGATCTTGACGCGCGTAACCGAAATACGGGATCGCTGCGGTGATACGTCCAGCTGAGGCGCGCTTCAAAGCGTCAACCATCAACATAATTTCCATCAGGTTGTCATTCGTCGGTGCGCACGTTGATTGCAACACGAACACATCTTTACCGCGCACGTTTTCGTTGATTTCAACAGCCACTTCGCCGTCAGAAAATTTAGAAACGTCTGCCTTACCGAGTTGAATGCCAAGTTGTTTCGCAACGCCTGCAGCCAAAGCAGGATTAGCATTACCAGTAAAGACCATCATGTTATTGAGCGCGTGTGCCATGAGATCACCTAAGAGAACTGAAAGGAATGAATAAATTCATTTTCAGAGCGCTTGATCAGTATCAAGATTTAAATTCTTGTTGTAATGATTACTGAAAATGCAGCCGTAAAAACCGAAAAGCCGCCGCATCATGTTGTATGCGGCGGCTTGTATTCAATGGCAGGGGAAAAAGGATTCGAACCTTTGCATGCCGGAATCAAAATCCGGTGCCTTAACCAGCTTGGCGATTCCCCTACACAACCGTTTATCAATTGCTATTCGATAATTGGCGATACATCATTTTATCGCTCTCATCTCATTTTCACCAGCTTATCTTACGCTAGCAATCGATCAAATTTTAGTTTTGCAACCATGACTTCATGGGATGCTGCTGCAGTGCCTTTGCGACCCAAGCTTTCCAGTGTTTTGGTACTTGTGTGCAAACTTCGTTTGCTTGTTTCTCGGTTTCAAAACCGCAGAACACACAGGAACCAGAACCCGTCATCTTGGCACTTGCTAATCGCAGATTTCCAGACTCTTGCTGGAATTGACTTAACCAGTCTATCGCTTCTTTGATTTCGCTGTGCAAAGTACAAGCAACGGCTTGCATATCGTTTTTCCAAGCGACTGTTGTCGCATCAGGAAAGTCCGTTATTCTGACGGCTTTCGTATCCCTTGTCAACTCTTTCGCTGAAAAAATCGAGGGGGTGGGGACATTAACTCCCGGTTCAATGACAAGAAAATATTGTTCCGGTGTCTGAACCTCTTGCAGTTGTTCGCCAATACCTTCGACAAAAGCATTGCTGCCGAAGATGAAAAATGGCACGTCAGCGCCCAGTTGTAAGCCGAGCTGCATCAGTTCGGTGGTGGAAAGCTGGCAATTCCACAGATGATTTAATGCCAGTAAGGTCGTCGCTGCATCGGATGAGCCGCCGCCGACACCGCCACCCATCGGCAAATTTTTATGCAAGGTGATGGTGGCGCCGTAGCTTGACTGGCTATGCTTTTGTAGAAGTTGGGCAGCGCGCACCACCAGATCCAGTTCGGCTGGAACGCCTGCGACCTGATTGGCTCTTTCAATGATGCCATCGCTTCGAACTGTAAAGTCGAGATAATCGCATCGATCAATCAGTTGAAAGACGCTTTGTAGCAAGTGATAGCCATCAGCGCGGCGACCAATGATGTGTAGAAATAAATTGAGCTTGGCAGGCGCAGGGCAATTCTTAAGTTCGCGGGGCATTGCTATTGTTTGTTGGATGGTATGTTGCATCGACAGTCTCAGCTAGGCTTGCACAGTTTTAAGGCGTGCTCGGCACGCCGACGGGCGCAGTGTTGGAGTTTTGATCGGCGTTCCATTCGAGGATGGCGATTCGTATTTTGAGCTCACCTAGTTCTTCAGTACGACGATAGAGGTTGATCAACTTTGGGTGTACTTGCTGCTGATCTTCTTGCCAGGTGGTGAAATCGATTTGCCAACCTTGACTCATGAGGCGCTGGTAATCCTTAGTTGGCACAGCTAGCTTTTGACCATTGGTTTGGCGATCGAAGCCTTGTAACCAATCTTTCAATCCCGCCACAGGAAGCGACCAGCCGAGTGATTCTGTAAGTAATTGTTCGACGTCTTGCGCATAACGAGTTTCTTGTTTGGCCTGCTGTAAGCTCGCGCCTTGTGGGGTTTCGCGAATGATGGCGATGGTCTGTCCAAGGGGAGAATTGAGGCTGATGGTCAGCTCTTTCGACAATTGTTGCCAGTCAAAGTTACCACTTAAAGTCTCGGTTTTTTCATTCTGTTGATATTGAATCGAAATCTTGCCAGAGAGTGTAATTTGCTCCTGGTATTGGCGAGTTCGACTCATTTGCTCATGCGATAGTTTCGGCGCGTTAGCGCAAGAAACAAGACTGCCACTGATACTGAGTGCGAGGCAGCACAGCAGAATGGTTTTGGTGTAGGCGTAGCAAGGATTCATGCGCATGGCGATGCTCGGTGAAAATGAAGTCGCGACATCGTGCAACTGAAGGCTCCGTTTGTCAATCATGAATGACGAAGTGGCGCCTATCAGAACTGAAAGTACTTCAAACGCATATTAGATTTGCGTTGACCTCCGGTTTTTCGGACTTGCGTAATACTCCTCAAGGTAGGGAAATACCTAAACGTTCAAGGGTGCTCTTGAGTAACTCATTATCCGGATCTTTTTTCTGTGCCGAAGCTAAGAGTTTTTTTGCTTCAGATAATTTCGTTTGAGCCCACAGCACTTCAGCTAGATGAATTTCAATTTCCGGATCAGGTCGCAGTTGATAGCAGCGACGCAAGACTTGTTCCGCCTCTTCGAACTGAGACTGACGAAATCTGAGCCAGGCAAAGCTATCGAGGATGTAGGGGTCTTCTGGCGCTAACTCGAGCGCCCGTTTTAATAATTGTTCTGCATCGTTCAGCTGAACATTGCGATCCACGTAAGAATAGCCTAGCGCATTGTAGGCAAACGGATTGTTGGGATTCACCGCAATCAGTTGCTTGAGTGCCGCTTCCATCTCATCATAGCGTTTAAAGCTATCTGCCAGCATGGCGTAGTCGTATAGTAGATCAGGATGGCGTGGATAGTTGGCGAGTGCCGCTTCCAACAGAACAAAAGCTTCGGTTTTTTGTCCTGCCGCTTTCATCACTTGGGCTTCGGTTTGTAATAGGAGCGCTTCCTCGGCCTCGTTATTGAACTTGAGGCTTTGTAAGAACTGCCGTGCTTCGCCAAATCGTTGGTCACTCGCCATCAACAGCGCTCGACGTGTTTGTACGTTAAACCAAGTCTCACTCTTGTCTTGTGTATTTTCGACTTTGGATAACCATTGGTCAGCTCGTTTCAGATCTTTCTTTTGTAACTCTGCTTGAGCTAAATTCAGATAAGCATTGTTCTTATCTTCGTCGCTATCGGCTTCATTTAGATAACGTTGGAAATACACAATCGCCGAGTCGCTCCTTTGCAGCTCTAATTCGATTGATCCCAAGGCCAAAAGAAGTCGGGATGTGGGCCTCTTGGCTGCTGAAAATTTGTTCAAGAGTTGCGCAAATTCGTCGCGTGCGCTTTGCAATTGGCGCATCTCAACCAGCATGCTAGCGTAGGCTAAATGCACTTCGAAGGCTTTCGGATATTTACGGATAAAATCCTTGGCCAGCTTCAAGGCTTCATCTTTCTCGGACGCTTGCGCCAGCGTCAACAGCGCCAGTTCAGAATCCGCTTGTAGTGTCAGAGCTTGACGCGCTTCATGTATCGCGCGTGTTTTATCGCCTTGAGTCGTGGCGCCACGTGCAAGCATAATATGCGTATCAACGCTGGCGGGAGTGCTGCCAACGATACGCTCGAGGCTCGCGAATGCACGTTTTTTATCCTGCATCCGAGCCAATAAACTTTGGGCTTGATAAAGAGTAGGGGCGAGCTCGTCAGGCTTCACCTTGGTCAGTTGATCGATGAAGAAGGATTCGACTTCTTCATAGTCGGATTTGACAACCATGAGGCTCAAAAAGTACTGACCCGCTTCAAAGGATTCTGGGCTAATCGAGCGCCATAATTGCACCGCTTCGAGTGCTTCATTGAGTTGCTGCGCACTCATGGCGACGTCGGTGGCTTTCTTGGCGATACGCGGATCCCTAGTTTCCTTGGCGACGCTCATCAAGGTGACATACGCGCTTCCCGTTTCACCACGCTGAAGTGCAACATCTGAACTCAAGAGTTTAAACATCAGTTCTTTACTGAGCTCTACCTTCGGTAAGTCTTCTTCCTTGACTTTGTTACTGGAAGATTTTCCTTTGGCATTCTTGAAGATGGGGGGCGCATCAGCTTCTTGAGCCTTGGCCGGAAGATATGTCAATGCCCCCATCAGCCCAGTGATACCGATGGCAAATCGCGCCACAATAGGGAATAAAGTGTGAGAAGTGGTGGTGCGAACACAGTTGGAGTGCTCGGAAGGCGTTACTAGGAGATATCTGGCATCCAAGCTTTTGCGGAGAATGGATTTGTTTTCGACACTTGTCTGACCGATCGTCGGGGCAAGGTCCGCGTTTTTTGAGCTTGTCGCTACAATAGTGGACTTGTAACTCAAGTAGTTGTGCAAGAATTGATGCAAGAATTTCAAAAACATATCTCTCTTTAAACGAACAGTGTGAGCGATTTTACGCGCAAATTTGTCGAGCGGGGCAGTCTTACAAGTTTTTACAAGTTGCGGCTCTGTGTGAGATAGGTAAGTTGTTTAAAGATTGTGAGCTTCAGCAGCGGTTGAGTTGGTAGATGAATTAGAGCTTGAATGAGGAGTCCATTGGAATGCCAGAATTGCCAGAGGTTGAAGTGACCCGTTTGGGGGTGACGCCTCACATTGAGGGGCAAGCGGTTCAACAAGTTGTGATGCGTAGAGATGGTCTGCGTTGGCCTTTCCCAGCCCATCTTGCAAGAACGTTGAAAGGGCAAGTCATACGTCGCACTGGTCGACGTGGCAAATATTTGCTACTCCATTTTGATCATGGTTGTTTGATTATTCACTTGGGAATGACGGGGAACCTACGGATCATGCCGCTGAACACGCCCCCACAAAAGCACGATCATTTTGATTTAATTTTGTCGACGTGTTTGATGCGTTTGACGGATCCTCGGCGTTTCGGCGCGGTGCTTTGGCATGCAGAAGAAGACGGTGAGCTTGAACTTCACCCTTTGTTGCGCAAGCTTGGGGTGGAGCCGCTCGAAGCAGATTTTACCGGACAGCTGATGTTCGAACAGACGCGCAATCGGGGTGCCGCCATTAAACAGGTTTTATTGTCTGGCGAGATTGTCGTGGGAGTTGGCAATATTTATTGTTCTGAGAGTTTGTTTCGGGCAGGTATTAGTCCCAAAACGGCAGCGAATCGTATCAGTCTGAAGCGATATCAAAGCTTGGAATTATCAATTCGTCAAGTGATGAGGGAGGCGATTGCCCATGGAGGGAGTACTCTGAAGGATTTTGTCGGCGCAGATGGTAAGACCGGTTATTTCCAGCAAAGCTATTTTGTTTATGATCGAGCCGGAGAGGCTTGCCGTGTTTGTCAAGGAACAATAAGACACATAGTTCAAGGGCAGCGTAGCAGCTTTTATTGTGTGAATTGTCAAAAATAGGCCAGAATGGCGTATTGTTGAGCGTAAGTGTATTCGCCACGTGTTCTTCATCGTCAAGCCCAGAAAGGGCACAGACGCTTTGAGATCAAATGGAACTGAGGCAATACAAGCAATCAGAAGAATAATGAGGAAACTATGAGTAATTTGGTGCAGAATTTCCAAGAGTACAGCGGTTGGCGCAAAGAAGTCGCTAGCGCGATTGAAGCGTATCGTACTTGGATCGCCAATTCTGACTTTGCCGATCATATTCTTGACCAACGCATTGTGCGTCTCAAAGAGCGCTTGGTGGACGATAAATTGACGATTGCCTTCGTGGCTGAATTTTCGCGCGGCAAATCCGAACTCATCAACGCTATTTTCTTCGCCGATTATGGTCAGCGGATTTTGCCATCGTCAGCGGGTCGAACCACAATGTGTCCGACCGAATTGATGTACGACGAAACTTTTCCTCCTTGCATTCGCTTGTTGCCAATCGAAACGCGTAGTGAAACTCTGAGTACTACCGAATATAAGAGCCATAACCACGTATGGACGGTATTGCCATTGGATCCACGCTCTGGCGATGGCATGTTGGAAGCGTTTAAGCAGGTAAGCTTGACCAAGAAAGTCACAAAGGAAGTTGCCAAGTCCTACGGTTTGTACGATGAATCTGATCCAGATGCTGCCTTAGAAGTCGATGAAGATGGCCTTGTCGAAATTTCTCAGTGGCGCCATGCGATTGTTAATTTCCCGCATCCTCTGCTCAAACAAGGTTTGATCATTGTTGATACACCAGGTTTGAATGCGATTGGTACTGAGCCTGAATTGACTTTGAATTTGATTCCGAATGCGCATGCGGTCCTGTTCATTTTGGCGGCAGATACGGGTGTCACCAAGAGTGATATCGATGTGTGGCGCAACCATATTGGTAGCGGCCCTGGTCGTATGGTGGTCCTGAACAAGATTGATAGCATGTGGGACGAATTGCGCACTGCTGAGGAAGTTGAGGGGCAAATTCAGCATCAGATCGATACGGTTGCGCATACGCTCAGTTTGGAAAAGAATCAGGTTTTTCCGATTTCGGCCCAGAAAGGTCTAGTCGCCAAAATCAACAAAGATGCGCCATTGTTAGCTAAGAGCCGCCTGCCTAAGCTTGAGCATGCTTTATCGAAAGAGTTAATTCCATCGAAGAAAAACATCATCCGCGATCAACTCGCTACCGATATCAGTGAAATCGCTGAAGGACAAATGGCGGTGATCGCTGCGCGTGCGCGTGGGATCAGCGAGCAGTTACACGAATTGAAAAGCTTGCGCGGCAAGAATCAAAACGTGATCGAGCATATGATGAAGCGTGTGACGATGGAGAAGCAAGAATTTGATGCTAGCCTCATGAAGATGCAGGGCACGCGTTCTGTATTCACGCGTTTGTCGACCGAAGTTTACACGACCTTGGGTATGGATTTGCTCAAGGAAGAGATCAATACCGCACGTGAGGCGATGGAGAATAGTAAGTTCTCTCTCGGCTTGAAAGACGCCATCAAGAATTTCTTCGATCAGGTGAAGACTAACTTAGAGGCATCCAATCGTAAGACGGATGAGATCTCACAGATGATGGCGATTATGTATCGTAAATTTTCGACCGAACACGGTTTAGCTTTGACGACACCCATGCCTTTTTCCTTAGAAAAATATGTGAACGAAGTGAATGCAATTGAATCGGTATTCCAACGCCAGTTCAACACCATCACGATGTTAACAACCTCGCAAAAGGTATTGATGCAAAAGTTTTTTGATTCGATTTCGGCTCGCGTCAAACAGAGTTTTTCGCAAGCTAATCGTGATGTGGAAGCATGGCAGAAAGTCGTGATGGCACCGATCGAAGCACAAATTCGTGAGCACAAAAATCAATTGAAAAATCGTATGCAATCGATTCAACGGATACACGTCGCTACCGACAGTTTGGAAGAAAAAATCGCCAGTTTTGAATCTTTGAATACCGAGGTCGAACAACAAAAGGCAGCCTTGAGTGCCTTGCGCCACAATATAGAAAAGGCTTTGGCTAGCGAAACTTAAATCAATTGTGGCAGCCAATCCAACCAATTTAACCATTTCAACCATTCTAGCCATTGATCGCTAAGTTTGAATGCGAATCCAGACTGGAATGGAACTTTCGGTCTTCCGGTCGTTCCAAATCACCTTATCACCAAACGCCTCGATTCAAACGGGGCGTCTTTTTTTGGAGTCTTAGATGAAGTCTTTAAAGCCAACCCAAGCAGCGCAGCGAGTGTGTCCAAATTTGTTGAAGACCTGCGTGCTGTCTACTTTATTGAGCATGAGCGCGAGCGGATTTGCACAAGACAAGCAGTCAGGTTCCGCTTGGAAGAGAATCGACAGCGGGGTACAGGTTGAATTGCGGGGCTTATCCGTGGTTGATGCTCGTACGGCGTGGGCGAGTGGCGCCAAGGGCACGGTCTTGCGCACGGTCGATGGTGACACGTGGCAGGCCATGCAAGTGCCCGGTGCAGACAAATTAGATTTTCGTGATATTCAAGGATTCGATGCGCAGACGGCGATTGCCATGAGTGCGGGTCCCGGCAAAGCATCAAGCTTGTATAAAACGCGTGATGGTGGGGTTACATGGGAACTCCTCAAAGTCAATGGTGACGAAGCCGGCTTTTGGGATGCGATGGACTTTTGGGATCGCGAGCATGGCATTGTGTTTGGCGATCCGGTCGACGGTAGCTTTCAGGTGCTGGTGACGACGGATGGTGGCGCAAGTTGGAATAGCCCGGTACTTGATAAGAAACAGTTAGCTGCCTTAACAGGTGAAGGTGCATTTGCTGCGAGTGGAACTTGCATCTCGGTCACAGGCAAGCAAGACGTCTGGTTTGTGACTGGCAGCGCTGCGCAAAGTCGCGTGTTTCGTTCGCACGATGGTGGTAAAAATTGGCAAGTGAGTGCGACCGAAGTGCCCGCAGCTGCGCCGCCGAAAGGCTTGTTCTCCGTCAATATCAATGCACAGGGACAGGGGTTTGCGGTGGGCGGTGACTATCAGCAAGCCAAGGGCGCTGGAATTAACATCGTCAGCACCCGTGATGCAGGTAAGACTTGGCAAACCGTGCCATCGAGCCCAACGGGATTTATGTCGGTGGTGAGTCGGGTGCCTGGCTCGGCCAGTTTTGTAGTCGGAGGACTAGCAGGATCTGTGGTCACCAAAGATTTCGGTAAGACTTGGCAATGGCTAGGTGAGACGCCGCTTAATGCAACGGCTTTCGCGACACCACAGCACGGTTGGGCGGTCGGTCCTAAAGGTCTCATCATGAAATTTGTCGGCGACGCTTTGTGATTTTTGGCGGGTTTGGAGCAATCAGAAGATGAAGCGTGTGGTAAGAGAAAAGCAGGATGTCCCTCATCAAGGCGAACTGATGAGTCTGCAGGATCCGAGCTTCTCGGCCGATTTGATCGCCTGGCAGAAAGTCTATGGGCGCCACAGTTTGCCATGGCAACAAACCCGCGATCCTTATCGTGTGTGGTTGTCTGAGATCATGCTTCAACAAACTCAGGTGGCAGCGGTGATTCCCTATTACCAGCGCTTCCTTGAGCGTTGCCCCGACGTGTTTGCCTTGGCGGAAGCCAGTCATGAAGAGGTCATGGCACTCTGGAGTGGGCTTGGCTATTACACCCGTGCTCGTAACTTGCATAAATGTGCCAAACAAGTGGTTGAACACTATGCTGGACGCTTTCCTAGCGATCCGCAATTACTACAGCAGTTACCCGGCATTGGGCGTTCGACTGCAGCCGCAATCGCCGCCTTCTCTTATGGCGTGCGAGCCGCGATCTTAGATGGTAATGTGAAACGCGTCTTCGCTCGCGTGTTTGGAGTGGAAGGTTACCCCGGATCCAAACCAATCGAGGATCAATTGTGGTTGCGCGCAGAAGCGCTTTTGCCTGTCAGCGGGATCGAGGCTTACACGCAAGGTTTGATGGATCTTGGTGCAAGTTTGTGTAGTCGAAGTAAGCCAAATTGCCGTTCTTGCCCTTTCTCCCAGCGTTGCGTCGCTTTTCATCAGGATAGAACAGATGAATTGCCACATCGGAAGCCAGCCACGAAAGCGAAGCAAAAGTATGCCTGTATGTTTTTACTGCGCGACGGCAACCAGGTTTTGTTGGAGCAGCGTCCGGCGCTTGGTATATGGGGGGGGCTATGGTCTCTTCCTGAAGTTAGTGGTATGCAGGAAAATCCAGAACCGGCGCGAGCGCAATTCCCGCAGCAGCAACAGCGCGCTCTGGAGTTTGCCAAGCAATTTGGTGAAGTCGATAAAATCGCCATTTTGGCTGAGATGCAGCATGTCTTTACCCACTTCCGTTTAGAGTTCCGTGTGTTGCAAGTATCGATGCAGTGTGTTTCGCCGACCATTCAAGAAGCGCGGTATCAGTGGTTTGATTTAGACACGATCGATCAGGTTGGCTTGCCAGCTCCGATCAAGACTTTACTTTTACAAGAAAGAGATTCCTTGCTCTAGAGAATGCGGCATTGATTTGCACAATGAAACAATGAAACTGTGTTGTTCTGGAGTGATGTGCCCGCGCTACGAGCTCGTCACGTTTTTCTCGTCGTTTGTCGCATAAGCTCGTATTTCGTCACCTGCTTTCCCATTTTTTGCACAGCCTCACTACAATCTCAGCATTGAGATTATGTTGTTACTTCATTTTGAGGGGAGGCTCATGCAAATGAATTCCGCATTAAGAAAGCTCGCTTGTTTGACTTTGCTGACGGCTCCGTTGGCAGCACACGCTGGCACCAAGGCTTGTCGTATTCCAAGTTTTCCGCAGGAAGTGCAGTGTGGACAAATTGTCCGGCCGCTTGATCCTAATCAGCCCAATGGTAAGAAGATCGAGGTGCATTACGTAGTCTTGCCATCAAAAGATCGGAATAAATTACCTGATGCGGTGTTTTTATTGGCCGGAGGCCCTGGGCAAAGTGCCATCGATGCAGCCGGATTTGGCGAATCAAATTTAGGGAAGCTTAATCGTCGTCGTGATTTGGTTTTTGTTGATCAGCGTGGCACTGGCAGAAGTGCTTCTTTGAAATGTGATGAGCTTGAAACAAGCGACAAAATATTGGATAGCGACGGTGCATTCAAGGCGACCACCGATTGTATGCAGAGCCTACAAAAGCTGCCACATGGTGATTTGAAATTTTATAGCACCAGCATCGCGGTTCAAGACTTAGAAGCGATACGCGTGGCGCAAAACTATAGTGAAGTAAATTTAGTCGGCGTCTCGTATGGGACCCGAGTTGGTTTGGAATATTTGCGTCAATACCCGCAGTCGGTGCGTCGATTGGTGATTGATGGTGTGGTTCCGCCTGACCTTGGTTTGCTGGGAACCAATGCGCAGGCTGCTTTAGAAGGCGTGTTTGCTGAGTGTGCAAAAGATAGGCGTTGTAGCGCGGCCTACCCTGATTTAGCTGGCACTTGGAAACACTTGCTCGATAGTACGCCGCGCCAGTTCACCTATACCAATTCACGACTATTGACGACGATCACCACAAAGATCGCGCGTGAAGATTTGCTCGGTATGGTTTTGAAGGCTTTGTATTCGCCTAGTATGACATCCGTATTACCTTATGCGATCACGCAAGCAGATAAAGGAAAACTTGATGCTTTGTTGACCATGAGTGGCAGTTTTAATCAAGCGGGCCCCGGTGGTTTGACGTTGGGAATGCATTATTCAGTATGGTGCGGTGAGGCATATGCCAAGCCACGTCCTGCGAACGCAGTGAGTGATCAGTTCACAGCACGAAGCGCTGAAATGTATGACCGAGTTTGTGCGACCTGGCCACGTGCGGAAATTCCGAAAGAGTTCTTTAACGTACCGCCTTCTAAGTCGCCGGTTTTATTGCTCAGTGGCGGAATTGATCCGGTCACACCGATCCGCTACGGCGATCAAATAGCCAAAGCATTGGGTGCGAAAGCGCGCCATATCACTATCGAAAATGCGAGTCATGGTGTGATGGGGCAGGGATGCGTACGCGATGTGGTGAATAAGTTCCTCGCTGCGAAGACCGATGATGAGGCATTAACGGTAGATGTGAGCTGCGTGCGACAGATTCCTCGCCCCTTGGTATGGTTGCCGCCCACCAAGAGCACCGAGGTCGGCGCTACTGCAAATCTAAAGAAAGCAGGAGAATAAGATGATCATTGTTGAAGACCTCCATAAAGAATTTATCAAACTGGGCAAACCTAAGTTTGGTATTGGTGCACGCCAGACCGAAAAAGTGAAAGCGGTGAATGGTGTCAGTTTTAGTGCTCAAGATGGTGCTATTTTGGGTTTGCTCGGCGCGAATGGAGCGGGCAAAACCACCAGCCTTCGCATGGTGGCATCCATGCTCAAAATGGATAGTGGTTCGATCAAAATTGATGGTGTGGAAGTAAAAGAAGGTCAAACAGCGTCGCAAGCACACTTGGGAATTTTGTCGGATGCTCGTGGTTTATACCCGCGTTTGACTTCACGCGAGAACATTCAGTACTACGGCAAATTGCATGGAATGGAAAAAGCCAAGATTGAACAACGTCTTGATCAATTAGCGCATTGGCTGGAAATCGAAAAGTTATTGGATCGCCGTACTGAGGGATTTAGCCAAGGCGAACGTATGAAAATCGCCTTAGCGCGTGCCCTCATTCACGATCCCAAAAATATCATTCTAGATGAACCGACTAACGGTTTGGATGTGGTGGCAACACGAGCACTGCGAGAATTCTTGCGATGGTTGCGTAGTCCTGAAGGCGGGAGTAAGTGCATTGTTTTCTCGACCCATATCATGCAAGAGGTTGAACGTTTATGCGATACCGTGGTGATCGTGGCTCAAGGTCGCACGGTTGCGAAGGGTACTGTCACCGAGCTGATGCATCAAGCACAAGAGTCGGATTTTGAAGACGCCTTTGTGAAGTTGGCTTTTTTGGATAAGTCTAGCCCACTCAATGGCGGTCTCCATTCAACATTGAAACAAGGGAGTGTCGCATGAGAGAGGTATTGGCAATTTACTGGAAAGAGATTTCAGACGCGATGCGTGATCGCCGTACTCTCATGATGGTATTGGCGAGTTCATTATTACTGGTTCCAGTATTACTTTTTGTGTTTTCCACCGTGATGTCCCAAGTTGAATCACAGGCTGTCGACCGCACTGTGACGGCAGTCAACATCAAGGATGCGCCAAGTTTGGAAAACTATATTTTGCGCCAAGGCTATGAGATCAAGACGGCGCCAGTCGATTACGAGGAAAAATCTCGTAGTAAAGAACTGATCAAGCCGGTGTTATTGGTACCGGAGAACTTTGAACTGGATTTGCAATCGGCTAAACGGGTCGAGTTGGAAATTGCTTTTGACACTTCCAATCGTCAGGCAGAAATGGGCTTGGGACCCTTGCGTCAATTATTGGCCGGTTATGCACGGGAACGATCAAGTCTTGATTTGATGATGCGTGGCGTATCACCAGACTTACTGCAGTCAATTTCAGTGAAAGAGCGCCATATCAGTCGACCAGATGAGCGACGTGTGACGATTACCGCAATGTTGCCGATGGTCTTAATTATGGCGATCGTGATGGGTGGCATGTTTGCGGCAATTGATAGCACTGCCGGTGAACGTGAACGTGGCTCATTGGAACCATTGATGATGAATCCCGTATCAGGTTTTCAATTGGCGATCGGGAAGACAGCAGCAGTGGCTTCGGTCAGCATTCTTATCGTAATTCTGACGGTGAGCAGCTTTTTTCCCGCCCAGGCTGTGATTGGAAATGAAGCTTTACGGGCTGAGTTTCAGTTTGGGATGAAAGATGCACTCGCCTTTTTGATTGTATTAATTCCTTTAGCTGGTGCGCTTTCATCCTTACAAATTGCGATTTCTTTGACCTGTAAGTCCTTCAAGGAAGCGAATGTTCGCAATCAGTTACTGAGTTTGGCCGTATCGTTTATGCCCATGTTCTTCATCGTCAACCCCGGCAAAGAACCAGCCTGGCTAACGTGGGTGCCCGTGATGGCACAAACGCAGATGATGAATCAAGTGCTGAAAGGTGAAGCGGTAGCGACTTCTTCTTTCGCCATCGCCATTGTCGTCGCACTTTGTATCATGACCGCGAGTTTGATTTTTGTATCGAAAAAGATGCGCGAAGTGGTGGCGCAGTAATGTTGAGTTATTCTTGCTGAGTGCGTTTAGCAAGTCGTAATGAAAAAGGCTTCGAAGTGTTCGAGGCCTTTTTTCTTTGTATGGGGCCTTTGCAATGATTTTCTGTTTGATCTAGGTGCTGTCGATTTATTTACAGTGTGATTGTCGATGACGGATCAAGACTCGCTCGTTCTGTTGAAAGTGTGCGGCGAGGCGTTCGACCATATAAACCGAGCGATGTTGGCCGCCGGTACAACCAATACCCACCGTGAGATAGCTGCGATTATCACGTTTAAACTCCGGCAACCATTTTTCAATCAGATGTCGGATATCATTGAATAGTTCTTGTGCCATTTCCTGTTGGTCGAGGAAGTCGATCACTGGCTGATCTTTACCAGTCAAGGGACGCAAGGCAAGATCGTAATGTGGATTCGGCAAAATCCTCACATCAAATACAAAGTCTACATCGAGCGGCACGCCCACTTTGAAAGCGAAGGATTCAAACATCAAAATCAAGGGCGCTTGTTCAACACCGATTTCATCTTTGATCCAATGACGTAGGCTATTAGCACTTAAGTTTGAAGTGTCGATGACATTGCCCAAAAACTGCAAGGGTTCGAGCAACTCGCGTTCTTTTTGTATGCACTCAATCAGACTCAGCGGCGCGCTCGATAACTGTTGCTGCTGCAGATGATGTGACAGTGGATGGCTGCGTCTTGTTTCGGAAAAGCGGGCGATCAGCGTTTCGGAACTGGCAGTCAAAAATAAGACTTTCACTTCATGTCCGAGCTGGCGTAGTCGTTCGATAGCCTCCGGCACGGTCTTGAGCAAATGCGCGCTGCGTGAATCAATCGCCATCGCTGCACTTTGCACGCCTTCCCACTCCAGTGTGTTGACTAAATCAACCAATAAGCTCGGCGGAAGATTGTCGACGCAGTAAAAGCCAGCGTCTTCGATGACATTGAGGGCGACTGATTTACCCGAGCCAGAAATCCCACTGATGAGCAAAATACGCATGGTGATCTAGCCCATCGTATCATCCATGGCGCGGCGTTGACGTTCCATGAATTCTTCTAAGGTATTGATGCCGCGTAACTGCAGAATCGTGTTGCGTACCGCTGCTTCCAAGAGAACCGCAATGTTTCGACCAGCTGCCACAGGAATCACCACTTTTTTGATCTGCAAACCAAGCACATCTTGGGTTTGCGAATCTATCGGCAGTCGTTCGTAATTTTCTTCGAGCGTACTGCGTTTAACCAAGTGAACGATCAATTTCAAACGCATTTTTCGACGTACAGAGGTCTCACCGAAAATGGCTTTGATATCGAGCAGACCGAGGCCGCGTACCTCTAACAAATTCTGTAAAATTTCAGGGCAGCGGCCTTCAATCATGTTAGGGGCAATGCGGGAAAACTCGACCGCATCATCCGCCACCAGACCGTGGCTACGTGAAATCAACTCCAAACCAAGTTCGCTCTTACCCAATCCAGATTCACCTGTAATCAAAACGCCCACACCGAGCACGTCCATAAAGACACCATGCATGGTGACTTGCGGTGCCAGTTTCTTCGATAGGTAGACGCGTAGATAATCGATCACCTGAGCTGCAGGCAATGGTGTCGAAAAGAGTGGGATATTATTGTCATCGCAGATATCGAGAAACACTTGCGGTGACTCCAAGCCTTGCGCAACGATCAGTGCAGGTGGATTACCGGCGATCAGTTCCTTGATCAGGTTAGCGCGAGAACCGGGGGAGAGCCTTTGGAAATAGTTGAGTTCTTGATGACCAAGAACTTGAATACGACCAGGGTGAATTAGATTTAAGTGACCAACTTGATCGGATGAAGCCGTGGCGTCATCGGTGATGAGTTTTTCGCCACCGGAAAAACCGGCAAACCAACCTAGCTGCAATGTATCGCGATTATCATCGAAAATTCTTTGTATGCTGAGTTCGGTGATTAATGGCATAGGTCGGTCTCAAAAACAGAAATAAAACGCGATCGGGAATTAGGAACTGAATTGTGACTTGGTTTCCCAGTCAACGATGCTACGGTGAACGAGGGCTGCATCAGTTTCGCCGCGCAAGCCTTCGCGGAACTCATCGTCGGACAACATCTCTGCGATTTCCGACAAGATTTCCAAATGTTGTTGCGTGACGTTGTCAGGCATGAGAAGGAAAATTAAGAGGTCAACCGGCAGACCATCGGGAGATTCAAATGGGATGGCTTTACTCAATCGAACAAAGGCCGCGATTGGATTCTTGAGACCCTTGATGCGTCCATGTGGCACTGCGACCCCATGACCAAGACCGGTTGATTGCAGTCGTTCGCGTGCGAACAGGTTCTCGGAAACAACTGAACGGGCAATGCTGCAATTGTTCTCGAACAATAAGCCTGCTTGTTCAAACGCACGTTTTTTACTTGAGACATCGAGGTTCAGCAGCACATTTTCCAGCGGCAGAATTTTCGCGATATTGGTCATGTTACAAATCTTAAGGTGGCGCAAAAGGGCTGAGTTGGGAGCCCGACTGAGGTGTCGCAGGCGCAACTTGCACAACAAACTGAACTCGATTCTTGGTCGGTTCAGCAGGTTGGATTATAGGCTTCTTTTGGCGGGTGTGCGACTTTACCTGTCAGGAATGCAAATTTTTCTGCAATAGTGCTTCAAAGGCCTCGACAGAGAGGGGTTTACTGAAGTAAAAGCCTTGCATTTCTTGGCAACCAGCTTCCTTCAAAAAGTCCATTTGTTCAAGACTTTCAACACCTTCGGCGGTGACGCTCATGCCAAGCGCATTGGACATCGCGATGATCGCCTTGGTGAGTACGACGGAGTCTTGATTCGCTGGAATTTCACGGATGAATGAGCGATCGATCTTGAGATTGTCGATCGGGAATCTTTGCAGGTAAGAGAGTGAGGAAAAACCGGTACCAAAATCGTCCAGCGAAATGCTGACACCGAGTTGTTTAATCGCGTCAAAGACACCGCCGAGGTGGTCCGCCTCAACCATTAACAAGCCTTCGGTAATCTCCAATTGCAAGGCATTTGGATCGAGGCCGGTTTCATCCAAAACATCTTTGATGAAGCTCGGCAGATTCGGATCTTGGAATTGTTTAGGTGAGATATTGACGCTAATTTTGAAGTCGAATTGGTATTGTTGCCGCCATTGCTGGGCGTGACGCGCAGCTTGGGTCAAGACCCAGCGTCCGATCGGTACGATTAAACCAATTTCCTCAGCGAAGGGAATGAATTCGTTGGGGGCGACAATGTTCATATCTTCCATTTGCCAACGAATAAGCGCCTCGGCCCCAACAATTTTTTGCGTCAAAAGATTAACCTTGGCTTGGTAGTACACCAAAAATTCATCTTCAACTAATGCTCGTCGCAAATTGCGTTCCAAAGCATAACGATGCTGGGCGCGGATCATCAGCTCGGAAGTAAAGAACTGGTAGTTATTTCGCCCCAGTTCTTTAGCTAGATACATCGCTGAATCTGCGCAGCGGAGCAAAGTTGGTCCGTCAGTACCGTCATGTGGAAAGACACTAATGCCAATCGATGTTCCTAGATGATATTGGTTTTCGTCAATGACAAAGGGTTCGCGCATTTTGTTCAGTATGCGCTCTGCTAGTTCTTTGAGATGCTGTGCAGTGGCAAATTCTTCCACCACGATCACAAACTCGTCACCACCCAGCCGCGCCAACATATCCGTCGCTCGTATGCAAGAGCTCAGACGTTTGGCAACGTCACATAGGAGGCCATCGCCGGCAGCGTGACCAGCTGTATCATTCACGTTCTTGAAGCGGTCAAGGTCCAGAAAAATGACAGCGACTTTTTGATTATACGAATGCGATAGCGCGTAACTGAGTCGTTGCTGTAACTGATGGCGATTGGGAAGACCGGTCAAGGCATCGTGGGTCGCGATGTACTGCAGTTGACGCTCAGTCTCACGAATTTCGGTTGTGTCAGTGAAAGAAATCAGTACTGCTTCATTTTTGTGATGGTCATGGCTGGAATGAATTGCTTGCGCATTGACCAGCAACCACACTACAGACTGATCGTGCAGTTGCAAACCAATCGAGAGATTGGAGATCGGCTCGCCCGTGCGCAGTACGACCGAGGCAGGATCGTCGCCAATCTTAATTTCACTGCCGTCCTCACGGAAGATTCTGGAGAAATAACGATGACGGCGTCCAGTTGTGTCGACCGAGGATATTTTCAAGATGCGTTGGGCACTCGGATTGCACGTTAGGATCTTTCCGCCCGGCGCAATCACCATAATGCCTTCGGTTAAGTTATTGACGACGGAACGATAGCGGTCTTCACTGGTCGCTAAGCTACGTTCCATATTTTTCTTGTCGATGGCTAAGGCGATGACGTGCATCGCGTCCATGATCAAAGTTTGCTCGTCGACGCTTGGAGTACGGGTGGCACGATGGTAAATGTCGACTGTTCCAAGTAGGCTATTAAACGCCGTTTTGATCGGGACCGACCAACAGGATTGATAGCCATATTTGAGAGGCGTGTTTTTATGCTTCGGCCATAGTTCGCTGTCAGCGATATTCTCAACAATCTTGATTTTGCCGCTTTGGATCGCCGGGCCACAACTCCATTGTTTAAGATTGAGCTCGAGTTGATCAACTTCATTCAGAAAGTCAGTGTCGAAAGAGGGGGCCGCTGCCAGCTTAAGGCGTTTCCGTTCTTCATTGAAGAGCATGATGGCGCAGATAGAGCCGTTATCGAGTAGGCGCTCCATGCGGTCGCATACATCTTGCAGAATCTGTGTGAGCGGATTGTCTAAGGCGATCATCTCGAGAATTTCTTTCTCGTGATGGAGGGCCTCATGGCTTAGACTATTGGCGGTGGCAAATTCTCGTGTGGGGCGCACATGCAGTGATTTCGCAATCGGCTGTGTTTGTAAATTACGAATTCGCAGAACATAGGCGGTATTTCTGTGAACCGGGAAACTGTGCAGTCGGACCTCGACATCGATTAAATGTGCGTCGCGCGTTTTGAGTTGGCAAAATTCAGCAATTGCGATGGGGAGTAGGCTCGCACCAGCTTGTAAATGGGTTTTGAGTTGATTGGGGTGACTAAACTGCAGAAAACTACTCCAGCGCATGCCGGTAATTTCATTGAGATTTTTAGCGCGCAGCATCTCAATACCAAAGCGGTTTGCGTGAACGATCACCCCATCAATGAGGACAAGGCTTGCGTCTTGTGCATATTGTTCAAGCAGAGACTGCCAATTTGCCGGATAAATCATGTCGGTAAAATTGTTTGATGGCTTACTGGAGTAATTCACAAATCGTATTTTCTGTAATTGCAGTTGGAGGACTCGTTCGCAAATGCTCGGTCGCTATTCCATCTCTCAAGCATTTTGATCAAAAAAGGGTGAGGCGCAGCGTGAAAAAAAACAGCAAAAAAACAGCACAAAAAAACTGACCAACCACATACTTCATACCGCGAGCGTGCTAGCACTATCATCCAGTTATTTTTGTTTGTAAAAACGTCACTGTCAGATACGCATTGCAAATAAGCTTTCAGGAATGATTACAAATTAATCGTGTTCTCGCAAGCTGTCGAAAAGGCATTTATGTTGATCTGATCAAAGCTTAATGAGCTTGGTCTCAATCCAAGGATCTATTGACGTGCATTTCGTTGATTGGATGGCATTTTCCCGGTGCTGAAGTTGCTGCGCCACGGGTTGATGTCGAGGCCGCCGCGTCGCGTGTATCGTGCATACACAGAGAGTTTTTGCGGTTTACATTGGTTCAGAATATCCGTGAAGATACGCTCAACACATTGTTCGTGAAATTCATTGTGATTGCGGAAGCCAATCAAGTAGCGCAACAAAGATTCTTGAACGATTGGCGCGCCGATATAGTGAATTTGCACACTGGCCCAGTCTGGCTGACCAGTGACTAAACAATTGGATTTGAGGAGGTGAGAGACAAAACGTTCTTCGACAATCGCTTGTTGTGGATCTGCCTTCAGCACTTCCGGAATTGGAGAGTATTGATCCACTTCGATATCAAGTCGATCGAGTAAGAGTCCTTCCAATTCGCCAAAGCTGAATTGTTCAAACTCTTCGCTGCTGGTAATTTTGATTTGTACCGGAGCACCGAATCCTTGGCTTAAATCTTTTTGTAGACGAGTATGAAGTTCATCGACTCCACTGAGGCGCGTCTGATTGAATGAGTTCAGATACAGTTTGAACGATTTAGATTCGATGATATTTGGCGAATCAGCGGGGGCCATGATGCTTGCAATCGCCACCTGCGGTTTGCCACGCGCATTGAGCCAAGACACTTCGTAGGCATTCCAGATATCCATGCCAAAGAAGGGTAAATTGACGGCTTTACCATCCACAATTTTCAGGCCAATTTCAGCGCGCTTCTCAGCACGAGGGATCGGAAATAGGAGACTTGGATTGTAATGGGTCTCGTAGGCGGAAATCTTGCCAAGTTGGGATTGTTCTGCCGTATTGCCCGATTCGTTGATCGGGGTGTTTTGTGTAGTCATGGTTAAACAAAAATAACAAAAGACGAGGTGGGGTGGCGCACGTCAAGTTGTGGAGGAGAATTGCTTGGGTAAAGCAACTCTCACTATTTATCTCAGGATGCAGGTTTATTACAAGAACAGTTTGTAGGCTGGATTGTCGCTCTCATCCCAATAGCGGTAGCCTAGTCCATTAAGGAAATCTTTAAACGCTTTCATTTCTTTTTTCGGTACCTGCAAACCAACCAAGGTTCTGCCGTAATCTGCGCCATGATTGCGATAGTGGAACAGACTAATATTCCAATTCGGCGCCATGCTGTTTAAGAAGCGCATCAGCGCTCCTGGACGCTCTGGGAATTCGAAGCGGTATAACAATTCGTTTTCGGCCAATTCGCTTTTGCCGCCTACTAAGTGACGAATATGCAGTTTGGCTAATTCATCATCGGTAAGGTCGAGCGTAGGGAAACCATGCTTGATAAAGCTCTTGGCGATTTTGCTGGACTCGTCGCGATTACTGACTTGTATCCCGACAAAAATGTGCGCTAATTTTTTATCACTGATGCGGTAGTTAAATTCAGTGACATTGCGTGGTCCCACCAATTCGCAGAAGCGTTTGAAACTGCCTTGAACTTCGGGGATCGTTACTGCAAATACCGCCTCGCGCGCTTCACCAACTTCGGCGCGTTCAGCGACAAAACGTAGGCGATCGAAGTTCATGTTGGCGCCGCATGCAATCGTCACTAAGGTCTCATTTTTGAGCGGGCGCTTTTGTGCTTTCTCTCGCTCAATATAGGCTTTGCAACCAGCCACAGCTAATGCACCAGCCGGCTCTAGAATGCTACGCGTATCTTGGAAGACATCTTTAATAGCAGCGCACACCGCATCGGTGTCGACCGTGATCACTTCATCGACGTACATTTTGGCAAGGCGGAAAGTCTCTTCGCCAACTAATTTGACCGCCGTACCGTCCGAGAAAAGTCCCACGTCATTCAATGTGACACGTTTACCGGCTTTCAGGCTGCGTGCCATCGCGTCGGAGTCGGTGGTTTGCACGCCAATGATTTTGATGTCAGGACGTACTGCTTTGACGTAGGCGGATACGCCAGCGATGAGTCCCCCGCCGCCGATGGCGACGAAGATGGCGTGGATAGGACCCGCATGTTGTCGCAAGATTTCCATGCCAACCGTTCCTTGACCAGCGATGACATCAGGATCATCGAATGGATGCACGAAAGTTAGCTTGCGTTTTTTTTCAAGCTCGAGCGCAT
This sequence comes from Undibacterium cyanobacteriorum, assembly GCF_031326225.1. Taxonomy (GTDB): domain Bacteria; phylum Pseudomonadota; class Gammaproteobacteria; order Burkholderiales; family Burkholderiaceae_D; genus Undibacterium; species Undibacterium cyanobacteriorum. Next base: position 1,023,500 of record NZ_CP133720.1, read on the forward strand.
GTCCGTAGGCATCGGTATAGGATTCTCCATGCAAGACAATTTCAACGGCTTCGCCACCGTGGCTGCGCACTGCATCAATCTTCACCGGTGGGGTAGTGGTAGGCATGACGATCACGGCCTTACATCCGAGGCGTTTGGCGCTCAACGCCACGCCTTGTGCATGATTCCCCGCGGAGGCACAAATTACGCCGCGTTTCACTTGCGCTGGGGTCAAATGTGCAATCTTGTTGTAGGCGCCGCGCAGCTTGAAGCTAAATACGCTTTGCATATCTTCGCGCTTGAAATGAATTTGATTGTCCATGCGTTTGGACAAATTCGGCGCAAACTCCAGCGGGGTTTCAAAAGCCACGTCATAGACGCGGGCGGTTAATATTTTCTTGAGATAGTCGGTGGACATGGGAAATCTTTTCAATTTAGTCTTTTCAATAAGGGACTTGAGCCACGCGTGATCTTTCAGAGAGGTCTTCGATCGACGGTTTCAGCGCATAGGCTGCATCGAAGTAATCCAATAGATCTTCGCAGCGAGACGAATGCAATGGAGACACTCATATCTCTATGGATAGACAAAGATGAAGCTCGTTACCTTGTTTGATGTTTCAAAGTTCGAGCAGCGAAGGTTTCCAGATACGGTAATATGCGGAAACGATGCAAAATTCTAAAGTCCTTTGCGTCATTATAATGTATCCCTTGTTCTGTTTCTGGATTTCCTATGGTCGAAGCCGCTGTTGCCTGGTTGCTCAAAGTACTTGCAGTCTCGCAAGTCGGCTTACCTGCGGTCTTTTTGATTGCTTTCATCTCCGCAACTTTGGTGCCTTTGGGCTCTGAACCCGTTGTCTTTGCAATGGTAAAGGCGAATCCCGATATGTTTTGGCTCGTTATTGCAGTGGCCACGGTCGGCAATACTTTAGGCGGGGCGGTCAATTATGGGATGGGATATGGAGCAGAAAAGGCCTTCCATAAGGAACGTGCCAGTCATTGGTTCGGATGGCTGGAGAGGTATGGCGCCAAGGCTATGTTGCTATCTTGGTTGCCTGCGGTGGGGGATCCTTTGTGCCTATTAGCCGGATGGCTGAAGTTGCCATTTTGGCAGTGCGTCCTATATATGGCGATTGGAAAGGGCTTGCGCTATGTTTGTATGACGATGCTACTGCTTTCGGTTCCATCCGGTATGTGGCAACAAATAGCGCATTGGCTGGGATGATAATTCGAAACGGCACTGAGCGATCTTTGGTAATGTCTTGCAGCCTGCAGCGACGGATCATAATCAATACTTAGCAAAACACAGCGTAAAACACAGTGCAAAATACCGATTAAAGAAACCAAGGAATCACGCCAAATATCAATTGCCAGCGTTGGGGTTCGCAGGCGCCATGGCTTTCATAGCCCATGCTGGGTAATTGGTTTTGAACAATCTATAAAAGAGATCGATCTGTGTTTTGTTTGACATCATCTCACGTAAGTAGCGACGTTCGTCGGGTTTGATGGTTTGATTCGACAGATAGAGGCCGACCCGTGCTTTGGGAAATTGCTTGAGCGGTATTGCTTGTATTTTTTGATCGAGCAGAATGTCGCGCGCCGGTTGTACGAACACCGTGGCAGACATAATGCTCGCGTTAATATGGCCTTGATCCATTTTGCGTGCAACCTCATCAACTTCGATGATTTCCTCGCCGCGCTTTGCGGTTTTGACGCGATAGACCAGTTCTAGATACTCTTTGCCGAAATCATAGCCCTTCACAAAACCAAATCGAAGCTGTTCGCTCTCCAAAATACGTGAGGGATCTTCGTTGAGATTCACCTCATTACGAACAATAAGGCTTGGGTGAAATTCGATGAGAGGAATGAACTCGCCATAGCGATCACGTTCTTCACTATGAATTGCAAATACGATGTCCGTCAATCCGTTCTTGAGGTAATGCATGGCACGCGCTCGGGGTACCAGATCCCAAGTGAAGCGGCATGAGCTGGCACTTTCGATGCTGCCAAAGAAATCACTCAGGATCCCACTGACTTGATTTTGACTGTTGACGGTTAAAGCCGGACTTTGCGGGTTAATCGCGATCCTGAGTGGGCGCTGGCACGCGGGTGCTGGTGGAGTATGCAGAGCAGAAGAGTGATTATTTCGTTTGCCACCATTTGCGCTACTTGCCGTGGCAGGGTTGATTAAGCAGAGGCAGATGGGTAGCAAACATAAGTGCGCGATCACACGAAAAATGATTGAATTCTTTTTCATTTGGCATTCATAGACTGAAGAGCATGAACATCATCGAAAGTGCGAGCGCTTATTTTGCCAAGAAATATTGGCACAAACCTTAGCATAGAACAAAACTCGTCTTGCTCCCTACTTTGTTGTTGTTTGTATGTTGTTTATGGCGTGACATGTTGATCAAAGTACATGAAACGATGTTTTAGGGTTCAAGTCGAATATGGATTCATAATTTTTTCGTCTATGTTGTAAAAAGTGGGTGAAAAAAAGAATCTTTGGATTTCCCTAGCATGAGGCTTTCCGCGCCAGTATAATGCGCCCCTTTTTTGCTCGCTTGGTTCGACTCTCGTACTAATAACTGTTCTCCCTATACACATGATTTGTCCACGACGAATGGCTTAAATTTTCGTCGAATAATCAGCAAGAAAGTGTAGTTGTAAGGAGGTGATTTTATGATTTTTGACCATAAACGAGCATAGGGTTCGTATTTCAAAGCAGGTGCTATTTTGTGGAAAAAAATTAAAGATTTATTTTCAGTCAAAATTGATGGTGAAGCTTCTGACGCAGAGCATGAGCTTGAAAGCGGAGACGTCCATGAGAATCGACCAGGTAGCGACAAAAGTGAGGGTGACAACAAGAGCGATGGTCCTAACTTAAGTGATCTGATTCGCCAGCATTTGGCCCCAGTTTTGCGCGCAGATGGTTTTACTGGCAGTGGTCGTAACTTCCGTAAAATTCACACGGATTGGGTTTTAGTGCTGAGTGTCGAGACTTCGAGAGCCGGTAACGCCTTTGCTTTAAACCTCGGTATTCAAGCGAAATTTGCGCCCGATAGTCTAGGGAAAGAAGTTGACCCGAAAAAAATCAAAGTGCAACTATGTGAATTTCGACGTCGCGTGCTGACCCCGGAGATCGACGTGTGGTGGAAGTTCGACTCCACCCCTGAAAGTATGAGTGAAGCGCTGCAGTCCGCCGCGCAATGCTACGTGCAGCAAATCCGCTCGTTGGCGCGCGCGATTTGTAGTGAAAATTCGCCGTTTGCGAGTATCACTCCCGATGATTTTAGTGTCGAAAAAATGGGCTTCAATCAGTTCGACACCACCGAAGGGCGGCTAGCCCTGTCGATCGCACGTTATCGTATGAAGTATGAACTATACGAGAGCGCCCAAGCTTTTGCCCAATTGGGACTGAAATATGTGGGTATCTCGGTGGGCTTGCAGCGCGATTTAGAAGAGTTGATTGAAGAGGCGATCAAGAAACGCGAGAAAGTTCTGACGGTTGCAACCTCTGCGGATGTAGCCGCAGACGCGGAATCGCTAGGGCAAGCAAATAATCTGTGAATGAACCGCCAGAGCGCCTTGCCTCGGCGTTTTGAGGGCGCGTGTGGCTATGGGGAAACTGTTGAAAATCCGGTAAAAACAACAGTTTCTATACTAAATATTCAAGATTTCTGAAAAAGCCCAGAATTTCCTCAGGTATTTTGCGTAAAAGTCAAAAGATATCCCTAAAAATGTCAAGGATGTTCCAGCATGGTGCAGCGCAATAGGCTAGAATGAGGCTAAATTATACAAACCTATAGTGCCGGCTACGCCGTCCACTCATTCGCCTGACCTTGCAGATGAACGCCCCTATCCAGCTCGATGCCCGTTTCGAAAACGGCGACCTTCAAACTCAGCCCACCAGCGCAACGCGTTTGCGCGAAATTCCTTACAACTACACGTCCTTTTCCGATCGTGAAATTGTGATTCGTTTGCTTGGTGAAGAGTCTTGGGCTTTGTTGGATAACTTGCGCGGCAAACGTCAGACGGGTCGTTCGGCACGGATGCTGTACGAAGTTCTCGGTGATATTTGGGTGGTACGTCGCAATCCCTATTTGCAAGACGATATGTTGGAGAACCCCAAGCGTCGGCAAGCTTTGATCGATGCTTTGAATCACCGTCTTCATGAAGTCGAAAAACGTCGTGTGGCGACCGATAAGAGTGGCGATAGCGATAGCGATCGTAGCCAGTCGGTCGAAATTTTGGTGGCGGCAGCGCGTAAAGCGGTTGCGGAGTTCTCTCAAGAGTTTCGTGATACTTGGGACTTACGTAAAAAAGCTAGCAAGTTACTGACCAAATATACCGCCAAAGACAATATCAAATTTGATGGCTTAAGCCGCGTGTCGCACGTGACCGATGCGACCGACTGGCGCGTTGAATATCCATTTGTGGTGTTGACGCCCGACACCGAAGAAGAAATTGCGGGTCTTGTGAAGAGCTGTATCGCTCTCGGTCTCACAATCATTCCACGAGGCGGTGGCACGGGTTACACCGGTGGCGCGATTCCATTGACGCCAATGTCAGCCGTGATCAACACAGAAAAATTGGAACATCTGGGCCCCGTTGAGATGACCCGCTTGCCTGGCGTCGATCGTGATTATGCTGTGATTTATTCTGGCGCCGGCGTGGTGACTAAACGTGTGTCTGACGCAGCCGACAAAGCCGGTTTCGTGTTTGCGGTTGATCCGACTTCGGCTGAGGCTTCCTGCATCGGCGGGAATGTCGCCATGAATGCCGGTGGTAAGAAGGCCGTGTTGTGGGGAACAGCGCTGGATAATTTGGCCTCATGGCGCATGGTTGATCCGAATGGCGATTGGTTAGAAGTGACGCGCCTCGAACACAATTTAGGCAAGATTCATGACGTTGAACTGGCCAAATTCCAGCTCGAATGGACCCACCCGGGCGAGAAGAAACCGTTCAAATCTGAGCTGTTAGAAATCCCAGGCCGCACTTTCCGGAAAGAGGGCTTAGGTAAAGATGTCACCGATAAATTCCTCGCGGGTTTGCCTGGCGTGCAAAAAGAAGGTTGTGATGGTTTGATCACCTCGGCCCGTTGGATTTTGCATCGTATGCCAAAGTATGCGCGCACAGTCTGTTTGGAGTTCTTCGGCCAAGCGCGTGATGCGATTCCTAGCATCGTCGAAATCAAAGATTATCTCGAAGGTGAAAGTAAACAGGGCGGCGCAATTTTGGCGGGCCTAGAACATTTGGACGAGCGTTATTTGAAAGCGGTGGGTTACACCACCAAATCGAAACGCGGCGTGATTCCAAAGATGGCATTGTTTGGTGACATCGTTGGTGATGACGAAGATGCGGTGGCGCGCGCAGCCTCTGAAGTGATTCGAATTGCCAATACGCGCGTCGGTGAAGGCTTTGTGGCGGTGAGTCCTGAAGCACGCAAAAAATTCTGGCTTGATCGCGCTAAAACGGCGGCGATTTCTAAGCACACCAATGCGTTCAAGATTAATGAAGACGTGGTTATCCCGCTCGATCGTATGGGCGAATATACCGACGGCATTGAGCGTATCAATATCGAGTTGTCGATCAAGAATAAACTCGCTGCTTTGTCGGCCTTGCATGCATTTTTGACGCGCGGTAATCTGCCATTGGGTAAGAGTGAAGATGCGGATGGCGACGATATTCCTGCTGCAGAGTTGTTGGAAGATCGTGTCAGTCAAGCGACGCAGTTGGTCAAGGAAGTTCAAGCGCGTTGGACTTATTTGCTAGAGAACCTCGATCAAGCTTTGAGTGAAGCACGTCCGGCTTTATCTGCGCATGGATTGGATAAGCTCGATGAGACTTTCGCGCAGCGCTTGCAAACGCAGGCAAATGCGACGGTCTTCCAAGTGGTGCAAGATCGCACCATCCGTATATCGTGGAAAAGCGAAGTGCGCGCTTTACTACGCCAGATTTTCAATGGTGCTGCCTTCCGCATGATTTTGGAAGAGTGCACAAGCATCCATAAACGTGTTCTGCGTAGCCGTGTCTTCGTGGCACTGCATATGCACGCAGGCGATGGCAATGTGCATACCAATCTGCCAGTCAACTCTGATGACTATGAGATGCTGCAAGTCGCGCATAAAGCGGTGGAGCGCATCATGGTCTTGGCGCGTTCTTTGAATGGTGTAATTTCTGGCGAACACGGCATCGGTATTACGAAACTCGAATTCTTGACCGAAGACGAGATCAAGGATTTCCGTTCTTACAAATTGCGTATTGACCCAGAAGGTCGCTTCAACAAAGGCAAGCTCTTGAATATGCCGGGCTTTGCCGCCGACTTGCGCAATGCTTACACGCCTTCCTTCGGTTTGATGGGACATGAATCGTTGATCATGCAGCAGAGTGATATTGGTGCAATCGCGAATAGCGTGAAAGACTGTCTGCGTTGCGGTAAGTGCAAACCGGTTTGCTCGACTCATGTGCCGCGTGCGAATTTGTTGTACTCACCGCGTAACAAGATTTTGGCGACCTCCTTGTTAGTCGAAGCCTTTTTGTACGAAGAACAAACGCGACGGGGAATCTCGATCAAACATTGGGATGAGTTTTCTGATGTGGCAGATCACTGTACGGTGTGTCACAAGTGCGTCAATCCATGCCCGGTCGATATCGACTTTGGTGATGTCTCCATGAATATGCGCAACCTGTTGCGCAAGATGGGACAAAAGAAATTCAATCCCGGCACCAGTGCTGCGATGTTTTTCTTGAACGCGACCGATCCGGCGACGATTAATGCGACGCGTCAAGTGATGGTCGGGCTCGGCTATAAAGCGCAACGCTTGGGCCATGATCTGTTGAAGAAATTTGCCAAGACGCAGACCAAAGCACCACCCGCAACGGTGGGCAAAGCGCCGATCAAAGAGCAGGTGATTCACTTCATTAATAAAAAAATGCCGGGCAACTTGCCGAAGAAAACCGCGCGCGCTTTGCTGGATATTGAAGACGATAAAGTGATCCCTATCATCCGTAATCCGCAAACCACGACGGCTGACACTGAAGCGGTATTTTATTTTCCTGGTTGCGGTTCTGAACGTTTGTTCTCGCAAGTCGGCTTAGCAACGCAAGCGATGTTGTGGAATGTTGGTGTGCAAACGGTGCTGCCACCGGGTTATTTGTGCTGCGGTTATCCGCAACGTGGCGCAGGGCAGTTTGATAAAGCGGAGAAGATGATGACGGATAATCGCGTGCTGTTCCATCGCATGGCGAATACGCTGAACTATCTCGATATCAAAACTGTGGTGGTGTCGTGTGGCACTTGCTACGATCAGTTGGCCACCTATGAGTTCGATAAGATTTTCCCAGGCTGCCGCATCATCGATATTCACGAATATCTACTTGAGAAGAATGTCAAACTTGAAGGCGTGACTGGTACGCGTTACATGTATCACGAACCTTGTCATAACCCGATGAAATTGCAGGAGTCGAGTAAGACCATCAATAGCTTGATCACCACGGTGGATCAAGTGAAGATCGAAAAGAATGATCGCTGCTGTGGTGAGTCAGGGACCTTCGCTGTAGGCCGTCCAGATATTTCGACACAGGTGCGTTTCCGCAAACAAGAGGAAATGAACAAAGGTGCGGATAAGTTGCGCCAAGATGGTTTTAGCGGTGACGTCAAAGTACTGACTTCTTGCCCATCTTGCTTGCAAGGTTTGTCGCGTTACAGTGATGATACTGGCGCACAAGCCGATTACATCGTGGTCGAAATGGCGCGGCATTTGTTGGGTGAAAACTGGATGCCAGAGTATGTGGCGCGCGCCAATAATGGCGGGATTGAAAGGGTCTTGGTCTGATGAGTAGCTCCTGCGAATTATGTGTGGCCGCCAACGAAGATGTGGTGGTCAGCACGCCGCTATTACGCGTGATATTGGTCGATGATGATAATTACCCTGGCTTTTGCCGTGTGATTTGGCATGCGCATGTGAAAGAGATGACCGATCTCGCGATTGCCAATCGCTCGGCGATGATGCAAGCGGTCTGTAAAGTCGAAGAAGCCATTCGCGATGTCATGCAACCAGATAAAATCAATTTGGCGAGCTTGGGCAATATGGTGCCGCATCTCCACTGGCACGTGATACCGCGTTATCGTGACGATGCGCATTTCCCAAGCCCCATTTGGGCGAGTACCGAACGTAGTTCACAGAACTTAGCGGCGAAGCGTGCCTTGTTGCCTGAATTACGGCGGCAGATTGAAGCGATGTTTGCCTAGACGAGTCGGGCATTAGTTCATCAGTTCATTCGCTCATTTGTGTTCGCACCCGCAACTCACTGATTGTTTTTCACTAAGATGTTTTGATATTCGTATGCAAGATCAGCGTTCCCCTTTGCCACCTTTCATCTCTGATGCGCCACAAATACAAGCGATTAATGCGCGCACCATATCGCGTTGTTTGGAACTAAGCTTTGAGGATGGACGCGATTTTGTCTTGCCATTTGAGTATCTACGTGTGTACTCCCCATCGGCCGAAGTGCGTGGACATGGTGAGGGACAAGAAGTTTTACAGGTCGGAAAACGCATGGTCAGCATCACTGGCATCGAACCAGTTGGGCACTACGCCATTAAACTTTTGTTCACCGATGGTCATAGCACTGGCATCTATACCTGGGCTTATTTGTACTGGTTGGGCTTGCATCAAGACGTGGCGTGGGCAAACTATTTGCAACGTTTGCAAGCCGCTGGCTACACGGACGAGTCGGGACGTGATGCAGAGCCCGCCCCAAAAGCTGCAGCTAGCTGTTCTTCCAAGCACAGGTAATTTTTGTTTTAAATTACCGCAAAAAAAGCCCAGAAAATGGTCTTTGTCCCGCCTAAAAATTAGCATTCCCCCCTATAATCGCGCCTACGTTCAAGAATCGCAGCTTTGCACGACCTTATGCTGTCGAATTTGATAAAAATACAAGGAAATCGCATGAGCGACACACAGAACACCACGCACTTCGGTTACACCACGGTTGCTGAAGAAGAGAAAGTCCACAAAGTTGCCGAGGTATTTCACTCGGTGGCGGCGAAGTACGACGTGATGAATGATTTGATGTCGGCGGGTTTGCATCGGGTATGGAAGATTTTTACAATTGCACAAGCCGGCGTGCGTCCTGGTTTTAAGGTCTTGGATATTGCCGGCGGCACGGGTGATTTGTCGAAAGAATTCGTGAAGCAAGCCGGGAAGAGCGGGGAAGTTTGGCATACCGATATCAATGAGTCGATGTTGCGCGTGGGTCGTGATCGTCTCTTGAATAAGGGTTTAGTCACCCCAACTTTGCTGTGTGACGCGGAGAAGCTGCCATTTCCCGACAACTACTTTGACCGTGTGAGCGTGGCCTTTGGTCTGCGTAACATGACACACAAAGATCAAGCGTTGAAAGAAATGCAGCGTGTGTTGAAACCGGGCGGAAAGTTGTTGGTATTGGAGTTTTCTAAAGTACCTGAAGTATTACAAAAGCCGTATGACTTGTACTCGTTCAAGGTGCTGCCTTGGCTGGGGCAAAAAATCGCGAATGATGCGGACAGTTATCGCTACTTAGCCGAATCGATTCGAATGCATCCAGACCAAGAAACTTTGAAAGGCATGATGCAAGAAGCCGGTTTAGAGCGTGTGGAATATTTTAATTTGACGGCGGGTGTGGCGGCCCTGCATACCGGTATCAAACTGTAAAAACTGAGCTTGGTGGTGTCATTGCGCTGTCAGAAATTGCTGTCAAAAATAATTGTTGTTTAATTCGTGAAAACCTTCGTTTTCAATAGGAGAAGTTAATGAAACATATTTTGTTGAGTATCGCTTTGTTATTTGGTGCGATGACGATGGTCGCAGCCGATGCAGATGCCCAACGTATGGGCAAACGTGGTTCGTTCGGGCGTCAATCCAATAACGTCACCCAGAAGGCGCCAGCGGCGACGCCCGGAGCACAACCAACCAATCCAGCAGCGGCTGCTGCGAAGCCTGGCACGCCTAACGCGGCGGCACCGATTCCACCACAAAAACCAGGCTTACCTTGGAAGGGTATCGTTGGTGGCTTAATTGGCGGCGCATTGTTGGCAGGTTTGTTCTCCTCACTTGGTATGGGTGGTGGCTTGGCGAGCGCATTGGGCTCGATTCTGACTTGGGCTTTAATCGCTATGGCTGTGGTCTTTATCTATCGCTTAATTATGCGTAAGAAACAAGGTAATGCACCTGCGATGTTCAATCAGGCGCAACCTGCCTATGCTGGTGCAGCAAATAATGTTGAACCTTTCCAACGCGTTGAATCGCAGCCGAACTCTTACACGCCAGCATCGAGTGGTGCGGGTGCCTTTACACCAGCTTCAGTGAGTACTGCGAATTTGAATGCCGTACCAAATCAAGCTAACTGGGCGATTCCTGCTGATTTTGATGTGGCTGGCTTTATTCGCCATGCAAAGAGCAACTATATCCGCCTGCAAGCGGCATGGGATCGCGGTGATATCAACGACATCCGCGAATTCACTTCTCCGGAAATGTTCGCTGAAATGAAACTCGAGTTGCAAGACCGTGGCGCAACGAAAAATGTCACCGATGTGGTGAGCTTGGACGCTGAATTATTGGGCATCGAAACGCAAGCCTACGATTACTTGGCGAGTGTCAAATTCACAGGCACCATCAAAGAAGGCGAACACGGAGTGGCAGAACCATTTGCTGAAGTATGGAATTTGGCGAAGCCCATCAATGGACAAGGTGGTTGGGTTTTGGCTGGTATTCAGCAACTCAACTAAGAGAAGTCAGGCCTTTGCTAAAGCATCGATTTGCGATGACGCAAAAAATCTTGAATTAGTTGCCTGATTTTGCAGGTCAGAGCTTGATCTGGAGCTGCAGAACAGGTGCAGATCTCGGTGAAACGAGCGAATGCTGTTAAACTTAGAACCGCGCACAATCGATGCGCGGTTTTTTTATTGGTGCGCATGATTTCTACTTCTTTCGTCTTATTTGTGAACCACCTGTTGAGCAAGGAACCCTGGGCTCAGGCGCGATTACGTCCTTATGCCGGTAAGTCTGCTTGTGTGGATCTGGAAGTGACCCAAGTGCGCGTTCAAGTTGGTGCCGATGGCTTATTTCAGGCGGTTGATGCAGGCACGACAGAGGATAATGTCACTCTACGTATTAAACCCGCCGATCTGCCACTGATAGCTCAAGATACCAAGCGCGCCGTGGCTTACGTCAAGATTGAAGGCGATGCTGATTTTGCCAATGTGTTATCAGGCTTAAGCCAAGATCTGAAATGGGAAATCGAAGACGATCTGGCGAAATTGGTGGGCGATGTGCCTGCCACACGTTTAATTGGTCTTGGCCGATTGGCAGTAAGCCATTTACAGCGCACCCATCAGAATTTGCAGGAAAGTTTGGCAGAGTATTTCTTGGAAGAGAACCCCACACTGGTGAGGCCGCAAGCGGTGCAAAGTTTTGCTGATGGTGTGGTCAAAACCCGTGACGATGTTGAGCGTCTCATGAAACGGATTGAAAAAATCGAGCGTAGTGATTTACTGGCGCGTAAAAAGCAGAAGATGAGCACCACCACTGAAATACAAAACGAGCGTATGGATAGCGAGAAAGTAGAGAAATGATTTTAAATTCCTTACGTCTTTTTAAGATTGTTCGCATCGTTCTGCAATATGGTATCGATGAAATTATCGTCAACGCGATTCGTGCTCCGCGCGGCGCGGGCTTTTTGCAGACGCTTTTGTTTTGGCGCGACCTCTCTGCGCCACGTGGCGAACGTTTGCGTCGTGCATTGGAAGAGCTTGGTCCTATTTTTGTAAAGTTTGGACAGGTGTTGTCGACACGGCGCGACCTGATGCCGCCTGATATCGCAGACGAACTGGCATTGTTGCAAGATCGGGTTCCATCTTTCGATCCCGATTTAGCGGTGGCGCAGATTACCAAGTCTTTGGGCGCACCGCCAGATCAATTGTTCGCAAGTTTCGAACGCATTCCAGTGGCTTCTGCCTCGATCGCTCAGGTGCATTTTGCGAAATTAAAAGATGGTCGTGAAGCTGCTGTGAAAGTACTGCGTCCCGGCATGAAAGAGACCATCGATCGCGACGTCGCCCTGATGCGCATCGCCGCTGGATGGTTGGAATTTTTATGGGCCGATGGCAAACGTCTCAAGGCCAAAGAGGTCGTCGGAGAGTTCGATAAGTATTTGCATGATGAACTCGACCTTATGCGCGAGGCTGCTAATGCCAGCCAATTGCGTCGCAATTTTGCCGAATCCGATCTCTTGATCGTGCCTGAGATGTATTGGGATTATTGTTCACCATCCGTCATCGTGATGGAACGTATGTATGGCATCCCGATTTCGCAGACAGAAAAATTACGCGAAGCGGGCGTCGATTTAGCCAAGCTGTCCCGCGATGGCGTGACCATTTTTTTCACGCAAATTTTCCGCGATGGTTTCTTCCACGCCGATATGCATCCGGGGAATATTTTGGTGTCGACCGCACCAGAAACTTTGGGACGCTACATCGCGCTGGATTTCGGTATTGTTGGTACGCTTAACGATTTCGATAAAGATTATTTGTCGCAAAACTTTTTGGCTTTCTTCCGACGCGATTACAAACGTGTTGCCGAGGCCCACATTGAATCGGGCTGGGCACCCAAAGAAACTCGCGTCGATGAATTAGAGGCTGCCGTACGCGCTTGTTGCGAGCCGATTTTCGACCGACCATTAAAAGATATCTCGTTCGGCCAAGTTTTGTTACGCCTGTTTCAGACTTCACGCCGCTTCAATGTGGAAGTGCAACCGCAGTTGGTTTTGCTGCAAAAAACTTTGCTGAATATCGAAGGTTTGGGACGTCAACTCGATCCCGATCTTGATTTGTGGAAGACTGCTAAACCTTATCTTGAACGATGGATGAGTGAACAAGTAGGCTGGCGTGGTCTCAGCGAGAAATTGCGTGCGGAAGCCCCTCGCTATAGCCATATCTTCCCACAACTGCCGCGCTTACTGCATCAAGCCTTGAGTCATGCGGCAGAGGGGAATCAACAAGATCTCTTATTGGCAAAGCTGCTGGCCGAACAGAAAGCGACGAATCGTTTGTTGCGTATCTTTATCGGAAGTGCGGTTCTGATTGGTGTCTGTGGTTTAGCGTATTGCTTGGCGCGATATGTCTTACACTGGAATTTCTAGCACCAATCAAAGGTGACTGTAACAAGTTGATCATCTATGGACTTTCAAACCAGAGATCCACAACGCGCTGAGTTTTGGGATGAACGTTTCGAGAAGGACTTTACACCTTGGACCGATGGCCATGTGCCACAACAATTGCAGGCGTATTTGATGCGTGTTGACCCTAAGGTGTGCTTGGTGCCAGGATGTGGGCATGGCTATGAGCTAGCCGCTTTTTTTCAAGCGCAGTGGCTGGTGACAGCGATCGATTTCTCAGCTTCGGCCGTCGCGAGAGCCCAAGCGATGTTTCCGCAGCAGGCAGCTGCTATCGTCCATGCCGACTTCTTTGCTTACCAAGCGAAGCCAAAGCTCACGAGCATTTATGAACGCGCTTTTCTGTGTGCGTTACCACCACAACAGCGCGCCGCCATTGTGGAGCGCTGGTTCGATTTATTGCCGCCCGGTGGCGTACTATTTGGCTTCTTCTTTTTGGACGCGTCGCTTGATCAGGTTTTAGCTGATGCTGCACGTGTCATCAAAGGGCCACCCTTTGTGATGTCGCCTCTCGATTTGCAAGAACTGATGCAAGATCGGTTTGAATGCATCGAGGATGAGGCTGTGCCCGATTCGACCACAGTGTTCGTTGGACGCGAACGCTGGCAGGTGTGGCGACGCCTAGGATGATGTATTGCTAGCGGTAGATAAACAAAAGCGCGCTATGTTGAATTTGTTGAACATAGACGCGCTTTGTTTATTGATGCTGACTCATGATGCGACTGATTTCATTGGGAAAGCGATTGACGAACAACGAAGGACGTCAGACCGATCGCGCTAAGACGCAGAAATCGAGAGAGCTAGGAGCTGCTGTATTGCCGCTCCTAGCTTACTTCGCTTCTGTGTTCGCTTACCAAATCGTAATGCGCTTGGCAGGTTCCACATACATCTTATCGCCAGGTTTCACTCCGAATGCTTCGTAGAACGCATCGATGTTGGTCAATGGACCATTCGCGCGGAACATCGCTGGCGAGTGTGGATCAGTCGCTAATAAACGAATCGCTTCATCATTGCGCGATTTGCCGCGCCATACCTGTGCCCAGCCCAAGAACACACGTTGGTTGCCAGTAAAACCGTCGATGACCGGTGCATTCTTGCCGTTCAAGGAAATTTGATAGGCCTTGTAGGCGATTGCCAAACCGGAGTTGTCACCAATGTTTTCACCCAAGGTCAGTTTGCCGTTGACCTTGTAGCCTTCGATGGGGCTGTAGCTGTTGTATTGCTCAACCATTGCATCCGTCAATTTCTTGAAGTTCGCTTTGTCTTCGGCCGTCCACCAGTCGCGCAAGTTACCGTCACCGTCGGATTGACTACCCGAGTCATCGAAACCATGGCCGATTTCATGACCAATCACGGCGCCGATACCACCGTAGTTGACGGCATCATCCGCATCTGGATTGAAGAATGGTGGACGCAAAATCGCTGCAGGGAAGACGATTTCGTTTTGACGTGGGTTGTAGTAGGCGTTCACCGTTTGTGGGCTCATGCCCCATTCTGCGCGATCCACGGGCTTGCCGAGACGATCGATCATACGTTGGTAGTTGAATGCGCGTGTCGCACGGATGTTTGCCAGCAAACTATCACGAGTGATCGACAAGGCACTATAGTCGCGCCACTTGTCTGGGTAGCCGATTTTCGGCGTGAATTTCGAAAGTTTCGCTAAGGCTTCCTTCTTAGTCGCTTCGCCCATCCAAGGCAAAGTCTCTATGCTTTGTTTGTAGGCTAACAGAAGATTGTTAACGAGTTCCTGCATACGCGCTTTGCTAGAAGCAGGGAAGTGCTTCTCGACGAAGAGTTGTCCGAGTGCTTCAGATAGGCTGCCTTCAACGCTGGCGACGGCACGCTTCCAGCGCGGTTGCATTTCTGGAATACCACGCAATTTCGCGCTATTGAACTTAAAGTCTTGCTCCACAAAACGTTTGCTCAACAAGGGGGCGTAAGCATTCAATAAGCGCCATTTAAAGTAAGTTTGCCAAACCGCGACTGGTGTTTCATCGATTAGTTTTGCAAAGTTTGTCAGATAGCTCGGTTGACGCACGACGACGTAATCGATTTTTCCCGCGGTGCCCATGCTCGTAAGGTAAGCGTTCCAATCAAAATTGGCCAGTAAGTCGTTGAGCTTGTTGATTTCGACTTTGTTGTAGGTTTTGACTGGATTGCGGTTCTCTACATTACTCCATTGGATTTTCGCAATCTCGGTTTCAAAGGCGAGAATAGATTGTGCAGCTTGGTTGGGGTTTTTCATACCAGCCATACTTAGCATTTTTTCGACGTGCTCGAGATAGGCTGCGCGTGCATCTTTGTATTTTGCGTCATCGAGTTTTAGATAGTATTCGCGATCAGGCAAACTCAAGCCGCTCTGTCCAACGGAGACGGCATATTTGGAGGAGTCCTTCGCATCTTGTGTCACGCCAGCACCGATTGGTGTTGCAACGCCGATGCGTGCTAAGTAGGCCATTACCTTTGGCAATTGAGCCTTGTCATTAAATTTGTCGATAACAGCGAAGTCTTTTTTTAAGGGCTTGATGTCAGCTGCTTCGATACGCGCTTCGTCCATAAAGCTGGCGTACATATCAGCGATCTTTTGCTGATTTGTTCCAGCTTTCAAATCCTTGCGTTTGGCCAGTGCTTCGATAATTTCGCGGCATTGCTGCAGTGAGAGATCGGCTAAGGCATCAAATGAACCGGTACGACCTTTGTCTGCTGGAATTTCGGCTGTGTCGAGCCATTTGCCTGCAGTGAAACGGAAAAAATCATCTTGTGGGCGTACGTTTTTATCGATCCATTGCAGTTCAATTCCAGAGCCTAGTTTTTCGGCTGCTTTCTGATCGGGTTCCATCGCCTTCGATGGTGTTTTTGGGCTCTCTGACGTAGCCTGAGCACTTGTCATTACCCCAGCCGCAAAAATCGTTGAGATCATCAAACTGAGTGTGGTGCGAATGAATTTAACCTGCATAGTGTCCTCTCTCACTTTTGGGAATTTATCCAGATACTTCTGGATGAGTTTTTTTCATTTTGCCGTGATGGCTGGTCGGGTTACAGCTGCTCGAATCATCATGCAGTGTAGCTCGTTTTTACATAGACTTAGATGAACTCAGACAAGAAAAGTTTGGAGAGAGTTCCGCTTTCGGAAACAATATTCGGAAGCGGCGTGCTGTACAGCGAACCGAGGAAGTCACGAAAAATACACAAGACGAAGTACGAAAAAGAGCATAAAAAAAAGCCCTAGGTTTCCCTAGGGCTTTTTGCTTGCACAGCATACTCAGTAAAGTATGTTGTTTTTAGCTTGGTTCTAACAATTTAGAATTGATTAGAACTTCAAGTTGCCAACAACGTAGAACTGACGACCGAGTGGGTCTGTGTAACGACCGTCGTAACCCAATTGGTTACCACCACCTTCAATACGTTGAGAGAATGGTGGATCTTGGTTGAACAAGTTCTTGATACCAGCTGTCAACGTCAAGTTTTTGCTGAAGTTGATTTTAGATTGCAAATCAACTGTGTAGTAAGCATTAACTTTACGTGTCAAACCAACGTAGTCACCTGGTGTGCCGTCAGCATTACGTACACGGATTGCGCCATCGTCTTCTGTGATCACAGAATCTTTGTAGCTAGAGTGATAGCCCAAGGTTGCTGTATGTGTATAACGCTCAGATGGTTTCCATGTTGCTGCCAAACGAGAGATTACGCGGAATGTTACGTCATTGTATTTGTTGAACTTGCCAACGCTTTCTTCGATCGCGTCACCTTTGATGCCGGAATCCAAGTCAGCTTTCAACATGTAAGTACCTGTCCAGTTGAAAGTTACTTTACCGTTAGATGTATTCATACGGTAAGAGTGATCCCAGTCGATACCTTGGAATTTCGCGCTTGCCAAGTTGAATGGCAACAAAGTCGCAGCCAAAACGTTTTGCTTTTGGATTGGATCGTAGTAAGCAGAGAACAAGGAAGCGTACTTAGCTGGGTTCAAGAAGACTTCAGATTGGGACAAAGTCTTGATCTGATCTTTCAACTCAACATTCCAGAAGTCGAAACCAACGGATACGTTTGCTGTTGGTTCGATACGGAAACCCATAGTCCATTGTGTGGATTTTTCTGGTTTCAACGCAGCCGCACCAGTGCTGGAGTTACCGCCAGTCAAGAGGTTGTATTCAGCTGTGCCTGTGCACAATGGCAACAATGGGCCAGATGTGATTGGGCATGGGAAGAAGTTAGAAGAACCACCGTTCACAACTGGCAATGTGATCGCGCTCATGGATGGAGCTTTGAAGCCTGTACCATAAGATGCACGCAACAATGTTGTGTCAGTTGGGCGGAATGCGCCAGACAACTTGTAAGTTGCAGAGCTTTGTTTTGTACCTTGAACCGCAGGAGCGATCAAATTACCGTCAACATCGAAGTTTTTCGCATTCTTAACTGCATCGTAACTGTCGTAACGTGCTGCGAATGTTGTTTCGAAGTTCTTAGCAATTGGCATGTACAACTCACCGAACGCACCCCAGCTATTGCGTGAGCTGTCAATCGGCAATGCACCTGTACCACCACCAACGTTAGTGTCAGTCCAGTTTGGTTGCAAGCTGTTTGGACCCATTGCGATCGCGCTTGGATTGTCCACAAAAGTTTGCTTCATTGTGTCTACGCCCAAACCGAGGCTAGAGCTGCCGCCAGCCATCTTGAACAACTCACGTGAAGCGCGCAAATTCAAAACATTGATTTGCGATGTGGATGTATCCAACACTTGTTTCAACACGGCTGGAGCTAAGGCTGCTTTAGTCGATGCGCTTGGTGGCAAGAATGGATTCCACGCACCAGATTTGATCAATGCATCGAGTTTTTCGCCAGACGTGTAACCTGCAACAGCGTTATCGATTGCTTTGTTTTCAGAGAAGATGTAAGACGCGTTGTAGTCCCAACCTTTGAAAGAGCCTTCGAAGCCTGTCGCTAAGTGACGGGATTCTGTTGCCCAACCGTCGGTACGACCACCTGCATCAACCAAGCGCAAAGTCATTGTTGCGCGTGTTACAGCAGCTGGATTACCACCGATTTTTGTCAAAGCCGGAGCAATTGTGTTTTTCCACAAGGAGCTATTGAGGTCGATACCCAATGGTTGTGCTGGTGCAGCAAAACGTGCTGTGCTTGTGAATTTTGTGAACATGCCTTCTGCGAAGAAACGCAAGTCATCATTGATGTTGACGTTAATGTTCGTCAAGAAGCTGTCGCGCTTCAATTCTGGCAACAATTGTACAGTTGCGCCGTAGTTGAACAAGCAACGACGACCGACGTTGAATGTGTTTTCTGCTGGGCAAGTACCGTTGTTAGCGAAGTATGGGTTGAAGTTAGCAATTGTGCCGCCAGTCAGGTTAACGTTACCTGGGATGGAGTTACTACTCAACATGTACATTGTGTATGCTTTGCCGCCTTCGTTGAATGGTGTTACACCACCCAAGCGAGAGAATTCGCGGTCAGATGCATTCAATTCAGCTTGTTCGTCGTGGCTATATGCAAACAAAACATTGTAGCCATCGTTGTTCAAGTCACCGAAACCTTTGGACAAAGCAAAGTTTGTTGTTTTGCCTTTAGAAGATTCTTGTGGTGTGCTGTATGTGAATTCAACGTTGAAGTCTTTTTGGTTTTTCTTCAAAACGAAGTTCACAACACCCGCAATCGCGTCAGAGCCGTACAATGCAGAAGCACCGTCAGTCAAAATTTCAACACGTTCAACAGCTGACAAAGGAATGCTTGCCAAGTTAACTGTAGAGCCTGTTGTGAAAGGCGCAACGCGGCGACCATTCAAGAGAACCAAAGTGTAGTTGTCACCGATACCGTGGATAGATGCAGTTTGTGTACCACCGCCGCCACCGTTAATCGATGTAGAGGAAGTCACGAAACCTTGCATAGAAGGCAAAGTTGCGATCAAGTCAGCAGCTGTTGTAGCGCCGGACTGTTCGATTTGAGCCTTAGATAAGGTTTGTACAGGCAATGCGCCTTCGACAGCGATACGCTTGATCGAAGAACCTGTAATTTCAATACGTTGTGCTGCACCATCTTGTGCGAAGGCTGGTTGAGCAACCACGCCTACACCCATCACAGCGCCGCTCACAAACATCATGCGAACGGAGCGAGATAAGATCTTTTCTACCATGTTAACTTCCTCCAGTTATTTAACAACGAAACTAGCTTTTAAAAAAGTTCTTGTATTTTCTTAAAAACATTTCCGGAAATGCATTTCCTTGTGGGAACCAGACCTTCGATTTTTTCTTTACGCTTTCGATGAATGGATTTGTTTAAGTAAACGAACTATTCATTGGAACGTAAAAAAATGTTATCGAATTTGCCCTGAAAAAACATTCACCCCGAATGAGAACATTTGCGGCGCTGCAGTGTCAAGCTGGCAAATGTTGCAAAACATTGTCAAAAAAGTATTTTTAGAATAGTGCCACTTTAGTACCAATTGAGGGCTTTAATGATTGATCCTTGGGAATACTGTTCGTGAGCGTGCGATGCTGGGGTGTGTCGGGCTTTTATTCGATAACATGAACTTTTTTGGAAATTTTATTCTACGGAAGCGATAAAAAATGTGATTTTGTTTGACGGTGTGCGGTGGGCTCCGCGCAGTCGGTTCCACAGTTGCAGCACTGTAATAGTGTTGTTTTGAGGAAATTTTTTTATAGGCAACATCACGCTTGAAAAAATAAATTTTTCACGTTGTTTGATTGCGTCATTTTTACAACGTTTTACTGTCGAATTGACTACGTTTTTGTTTTTGCATGCGGAGCTTTAACGAGTCACGTTGACCCACATATCGCATGAGGAATCGATAAATTGAGGGCTTAGCTTGAGCCTCTATCGGCACAAAAGATTTTCCTTGTGGCAGCAAAATTGATTTGTATATTGCAATGCAAAAAACGGGTGAGCCTTTGAGAACTCACCCGTTTTGAATATCGTCAGCACTAAAAACTCTGATCAAAGTTCTGTGCGAATTGAGAACAGTTCAGGGAATAAAACAACATCGAGCATTTTTCGTAGATAACTCACTCCCGCTGTGCCGCCAGTACCGGTTTTGAAGCCGATGATGCGTTCGACTGTAGTGACATGACGGAAACGCCAGATGCGGAAGGATGTTTCCATATCAACTAGCTTTTCAGCCAATTCGTAGAAAGCCCAGTGTTGTTCTGGTGCTTGATAGATTTTCTGCCAGGCTTTTTTGACCGAATCATTGGGGCTGACAGATTTGGTCCAATCGCGCTGTAATCGTTCTGCATCGATTTCGAAACCATTGCGAGCCATGTACATGATGGCTTCGTCGTAAATGGACGGTGCGTGCAATGCGGCGTTCAATGTTGCATGAACCTCCGCTTTGCTCTCGTGCACGCTGAGTAGGTTGGCGTTTTTGTTCCCTAACAAATATTCCAGTTCGCGATATTGGTGGGATTGAAAACCGGATGAGTTTCCTAAGTAGGGACGTATCGCCGTATATTCACTCGGCGTCATCGTGGCGAGTACATCCCATGCGTGCACTAATTGGTCCATGATGCGGGCAACGCGTGACAGCATTTTGAACGCAGGAGGAAGGTCTCCAACTTGAATTTGCTGACGAACGGCATGGAGTTCGTGCAGCATTAGCTTGATCCACAATTCACTGGTCTGATGCTGAATGATGAACAACATTTCGTTGTGATTCGGAGACAGCGGGTGTTGTGCGCTGAGAATTTGTTGCAAGCCGAGATAATCGCCGTAACTCATGTCGTGGCTGAAGTCCATCTTGGCACCGTGCCAAGACATCGGGCATTTCTGTTCTTGATTGGAAGCGTCGGTCATATTGTTCTCAATGGTTGTTGGCGTTTTTTAGGGATTCGACGAATGCAAGATGCCTACGAGCGCATCTTGTTTTTCAATACTTTGACGAGTGTTTAGGTCACTGCATTCCGCTTGAGGTCGATTTGGTAATCTTGTCGATCTAAAATATCTCGCAGGATTTCAGCCGCATCCCATACATCAACGAAGCGTGTGTAGAGCGGT
This sequence comes from Undibacterium cyanobacteriorum, assembly GCF_031326225.1. GTDB lineage: Bacteria > Pseudomonadota > Gammaproteobacteria > Burkholderiales > Burkholderiaceae_D > Undibacterium > Undibacterium cyanobacteriorum. The sequence continues at coordinate 1,044,710 of NZ_CP133720.1, forward strand.
GTAAAACCAAAGCGCATGATCGATGGTTCGCGATAATCTCCCACCACACCACGTTCGATCAAGGCTTGCACTACGGCGTAAGCATGAGGATGGGCGAAGCTGACCTGGCTGCCTCGACGTTGATGCTCACGCGGTGTCACCAAGCTGACCGGATGATGAGCGCATTGCGCTTCCACGAGGGCAATAAACAGATCGGTTAATGCCAAAGATTTCTTGCGGATGTTATTCATCGAGGTCTTGCCGAAGGTCGCCAGACCACATTCGACCATAGCCAGAGAGACTATCGGTTGGGTGCCGCACAGCGCACGACGGATACCAACCGTTGCAGTGAAGCTCGGTGCCATCGCGAATGGCGCAGCATGTCCCCACCATCCACTTAAAGGATGGTTAAATTGCTCCTGATGACGGCGCGGTACCCACACAAAGGCCGGCGCACCGGGTCCACCATTGAGGTACTTGTAGCAACAACCGACCGCAAAGTCGGCTTGAGCTTGGTTCAGTTGAACTTCAACCGCGCCGGCTGAGTGGGCAAGATCCCAAATACACAAGGCTCCACGTTGATGGGTCAGTTTTGTGACAGCTTCCATGTCGTGCAAATACCCGCTGCGGTAGTTTACGTGAGTGAGCATCACCAAAGCGGTATCGTCATTGATCGCCGTTTCAAGTTCTTCAGGGCTGTCGATTAACTGTAAACGATAGCCACGATCGAGCCAGCGCATAATGCCTTCGGCCATGTAAATGTCGGTCGGGAAGTTACTACGCTCAGTCACAATCACGCGGCGATTTGCGTGATCCGTGGATTGCGCTTGAATTTGAAGCGCCGCTGCAATGGCTTTGAAAAGATTGATTGAGGTGGAGTCCGTCACCACGACTTCGCCTTGCTCAGCGCCGATGAGAGGCGCGAGTAAATTGCCAAGTCGTGATGGCATTTCGAACCATCCTGCTTTATTCCAACTGGTGATGAGATCTTGTCCCCATTCTTGCGTGATGAGCTGCTGAGCACGCAATAGTGATGCTTTAGGTTGTGCGCCAAGCGAGTTACCATCCAAATAGATCATGTTTTGCGGGAGGCTAAAGTCCTCGCGCAGTGGGGCCAGTGGGTCGGCTTGGTCAAGAGCGATACAGTCTTCACGAGATAGGGCAGTCATAGGTAGTCGGACTCTGAATTGGAAAGTGATAACAATTAGTTTAGTAAAACACTTCAAATGAGCTGACATTTTATGCCGTATTTTCTGATGTGTCCTTGCAAAATGGGGTGGGTTTGTCGGCAAAAGTAGAATAAAATTGAAAAACAAAACTTATTTTTGACTGAATATTTCGTATGCAATTAGACCAGACCGATCTCAAAATTTTGACCTTGCTCCAGGCTGATGGCCGTATCAGTAATCAAGATCTCGCAGAGAAAGTTTTTTTGTCGGCCTCGTCTTGTTTGCGCCGAGTCCGTATGCTTGAAGAGAGTGGCATGATTAGCCATTACCGCGCAGTGTTAGATCCAACCGTGATTGGCTTGGAGGTCGACGCCTTTGTGCAAGTGACGATGCGGCGCGATGTAGAACAATGGCACGAAAATTTCACCAAGGCGATTCAGAGTTGGCCGGAAGTCGTAGGTACTTACATCATTACCGGCGACGCCAACTATTTGTTGCGGGTGAGAGCCAGAAACCTCAAGCACTACTCTTCGTTTGTTCTGGAGCGTCTTTACAAAACTACGGGCGTACTTGATATTCGATCGAATATCGTCTTACAAACCTTAAAAGACAGTAGTGAAATCGCGCCAGAACTCATTTTGGAAAGTTCGAGTTCCTGAGCTGTGACCTAGCGTACGATGATTGCCCAAGGTAAAAAGATGACCTAAATGTAAGTCGTTGTTTTCTCGAGCTATTTCCTTGTTTTTTGCTTAAGAGACGCTGGTGTGTATGAAAAATCGGCGTACACTGTATTGCGTCACGGAAATTTTTGTGTTTCTGCGGAGAGCGCAGTATTCCTTACCTCAAGAAACGGCGTGACCACATTGACCAACCAGCATTGGCTAGGATTCGCCATCTCACCGTTCGAGTATGCAGGAATCGCACTTACGATCCAAAATTCAACAGTATCGACGTCACGCGTTGATGCTGGGTTTGTGCTTGTGTCTGCTGTGGTCTTTCTCCATTTATCGTTTTGAGAACGCTGCTTTCGAGAAGCGAGCGGCAACGGTCATAGAACTTGAACAAAAGCGTGCGAATGCACTCGCGCAAAGCGTGGTGGCTGATTTGCAGCGCAGTTTGCGGAATATGCAAGGCATTCCCTATGTTTTGGCGAATCAAGCTCTTGTATTGGAGGGCGTGCGCAGTGCAGTTCAAGTTTCAATTGATCAAGAGCCCCCCGAAAAACGCAAGCTGAGAATTCGACAGCAAAATGCGAAAGATCCATGGCGCCAAATTAATCAGGCACTTTACAACGCGCGCAACCACCTCAGTTTTGACTTTGCTTATGTGTTAGATCGTAATGGTGATTGTCTCGCGGCGAGTGATTTTCAGTCGGCCGAGTCACTCATTGGTAACAATTATTCAGAGCGCCATTATTTTAAAGCTGCTCTCAATGGAGAATCAGGCTATCAATTTGCACTTGGAAAAACGTCGCGTACGCCTGGGCTCTACTTTTCCGCGCCCGTATTTGATGGCGAAAGAATCGTAGCGGTGATGGTGGCGAAAATAGATATCGCGCGGCTCGCGCAGCATATTGATCTGAGCGGCATTTTCCTGATCGACGAAAATGGCGTGGTGATTTTGGCGCAGGACGGGCAGCAAGTGATGAAAGCGAATCAAGCCAGCCGAGTGTTCGATTTGCCGCCTGAAAAACGCAAGTCTTTGTACGGACGAGACGAGTTTTCATTACTCGATGTAAAAGCTTGGCACGACCCACGATTCCCCAGCTTGAAGCAGATCGGGAACCAGCAAACACCGTCAGTACTTGGACGCTTTCAGTTGAGCGAAAAACCTTTGGAAGTCATGAGCGCTTTATCACTTTCCGAAATCGATGTCCTAGAAAGTGAGAAAGACCGGACTCTGATGATTTCCACAGTCGCCGGGTGCTGTGTGATCATCATCGTTGCTTTCATTCTTCTGTACTTCTTAGAAAGCAATGTAACCAAACAGGTCTTGCAAACTCAGCGGCGAAAACTGAGTGAAGCGCAGAATTTGGCGTCTATGGGGAGTTGGAGCCTCGATCCTGAGCGTGGTTTGTTTAGTTTTTCTGATGCAGCACGTCGATTATTATCGATTCATTGTGTCGATGGAGATTTAACTACATCTAATTTTCTTGAGCGAGTTCACTCGCTCGATAGGGAAAGTGTTGAGCAGGCTTTGCGACGAGCAATCGAACAGCAGCACGACCTGCATATTGGGTTTCGCTTGGTCGAACCTCTCGGCGATGTGCGTTTTTTCGTCGCGGATGCGAGGAATTCGATTGAACCAGCGACCGGTGAGCATAGTTTAGAGGGCACGGTCCGCGACGTCACCGAATATCAAACTTTGCTTAACGCGCTTGAGAGCAGTGAGGCACATTTGCGTAAAGTGATCAATGCCTGTTTGATCGGAATCGTCCAAGGGCGCCAAGACGGACGTCTGTATGGCGCCAATGAAGCATTCCTTAAGCTTAGTGGATTTTCAGCAGAACTAGTAGAACAGCAGCTTCTATCATGGGCTGACCTTACGCCGGAAATCTATCGTGAACGTGATCAAGAAGCGCTCGCTTCTTTGCAACTCGATCACGTCGCGAGCTCCTACGAGAAAGAGTTGATTTGCGCCGATGGCAGAGTGATCCCAGTGCTAGTTGGAATTGCCATGGTTGACGTACAAGAGCGTGATTGGGTGGCCTTCGTATTGGATCTTTCTGAGCGCAATCGAGTCCAACGTTTGCAATCGGAATTTATCGCGATCGTGAGTCATGAACTGCGAACTCCACTGACTTCGATTCGTGGCTCTCTTTCACTATTGGAAAATGGCGTGATGGGAGCATTGCCTGAGAAAGCTCTACAGATGATTAGCGTGGCGCATCGCAACAGTAAGCGCTTATCAAATCTGGTGAACGACATACTCGATATGGAAAAACTCAGTACGGGCAAAATGAAATTGTCGATGCGCGTGTTGGATCTGGTGAATCTACTTCCGCAAGTGCTCGAAGCGAACGCCGCTTATGCTCAGAGTTGCTACATCAGCTTTGAGCTTGAGTTAGAAAAAGATGGCGCCTTTATCTGGGGTGACGAAGAACGCCTGCATCAAGTGCTCGGTAATTTGCTGTCCAACGCGGTGAAGTTTTCTGAACCCCATCAGAAAGTCGTTCTGAGACTCATGGGAGATGAAGCTCATTGGCATATTCACGTGATTGATCATGGCCCTGGCATTCCATCGGACTTTCAAGCGGTCATGTTTGACAGCTTTGCCCAGGCTGATAATTCAGATACCCGTCAAAAACAAGGCAGTGGACTGGGCTTGAAAATCACCAAGTCCATGGTCGAGCTCATGGAAGGCAAAATCGGATTCACGAGTTCCGTACAAGCTGGTACCGACTTCTGGATTAGCTTCGAAAGAATCGACCCATCGGCACAGTTTGAGAACCTCTCTGCTGAAGCAGAATCAATCTCCTAACATCGCCCCGATGGTTACGATCCTGAAATGATCTTTGCGGCTTCGATTTTTCCGTTGGCAGGATCACTAATACTGTCGTGCCCATTTTCGATATGTCCCGCACAACGCCAGGCGTAGTTCTTGTCTTCTGCTACTTGCACTAAGACGTCATACCAATTGCCACTGTCTTTACAAGGCCACGCCACGGTGATGGACGAACGTGCTTCGAGCACGATGTGTTGTGGTGAGTGGCCGTAAAATAGGTCTTGTAGATGCAAGCTCAAGGCGGATTCGCCCAAGTTAGTGCAAATGATTGATAACTGTTGATTTTGATACCGAGTCTGTACAGTTAATTTGGTAGAGATGCGTCCTTGGAATTGACGCAAGAAACCGTTGGGGCCATGCACCCGCAACGTATATTTTGTGCTGCCAAAATCAACTAAAGACCAAACATCACTGCATTGATCACTCGGCGCCAAACTATAGTACCAAGGGCCTGCATTGTGGTTCTGCGCGAAGACGGTAAGGGCTGCACCGCGCTGCCCCTGATTCTTCAAATTCAGTTGAATCGCCGCATCATTGTATTGACCACTTTGAGCCTGGATGAACGTGGCATTCACCTCAATCGCATACGCAAGCGCACGTGCAGGCCGTGGTGGCGCATCACTAGTATTTTCGGTGCGTACTAATTGTTCTAAGCGTGGTGTCTCTGTGCTTTTTTTTGCGGAGCAGGAGAGGTTTGCTTGCTCGATATAGTATTGGTGCGGGGTGATGAAAAGCTGTTGAGGGCGGCTCGCATCTTGTTGTTTGAAATCGAACATCGACAATAAGTTGCCACAGATCGTGCGTCGCCACGCAGAAATATTGGGCTCATGAACACCGAAGCGCTGTTCGAGAAATTGGATGATCGAGGTATGGTCGAATACATCGGAACAGACATAGCCACCGCGCGTCCATGGTGAGGCAATGATAAAGGGGAGGCGCGCACCGAGACCAAAGGCTTCGCCCTTGCTGATCTCGCCCGCCGTACTGACACTGCTATAACCGTCGTGCCGATTGGCGGGTGGTACTGGCGGCAGTACGTGATCAAAGAAGCCGCCTTCTTCGTCATAGCAAAGAATGAAGACCGTTTGTGACCACACTTGAGGATCTTCGGTCAGGACGTCGAGCAAGCGCGCGGTCAGTGACTCGCCATAACCTGGAGGATTTTTCTCAGGGTGTTCACAGAATTTAGTGGGGGCAACGATCCAAGATACCGACGGCAAATTGCCAGAACGAACGTCGGCTGCGAAACGATCCACCAGTGCTTGCGCATCCGCTGTGTTGGTATTGCGGGGCAGACCTTTTTCATCCAATTCGGTGGTCTCACCAGCATAGGCGCGAGCGCGTTGATAGCGTTCTTCTTGTGCCGGATCATTGCGATTGAGATTGCGAAATTGTGGGAAATACGCCAACGCATTGTCGCCAAAGTTGTCGTACTCTTGATAGACTTTCCAACTGACTTTATTGGCGCTTAAACGCTCGGCATACGTGGTCCAGGTGTAAGGTGATTTCCAACCAGCTTTGTCACGTAACATTGAGCCGGTTTCATTGCCATCATCGACATTCGATAAGGCATGGCGTCCATCTCTACCGACCGAGACGCCATTGGTACCGCTGAAGAGAAACAAACGATTCGGATCAGTAGGACCAAACACCGAGGCGTGATAAGCATCGCCAATCGTAAATGCATCGGCTAAGGCATAGTAAAACGGCAGATCGCTACGGGTCAGGTAACCCATACTCATGCTAGTTTTTTCTTTGACCCACACATCATAGTGCGCCCACATTTTTTGACTGTATTTCCAATTATGTGGCAAATCGGCCGGTTGGCACTGCGAACGATCTTCGCTGAGATCGCCGTAACCCTTGAGTGGAAATGGGAGTTGATAGCGTCCGTTATCCATCGGTTGGAACCACACGGGTTTGCCATTGCGCAGCACGCTGGGACGAGGATCCCCAAAGCCACGCACACCACGTAGGCAGCCAAAGTAGTGATCGAACGAGCGATTCTCTTGCATAAAAATGACGACATGTTTGACGTCTTGCAGGCTGCCTGTTCCTTTGGTAGCCGGAATGCTGAGCGCCCGCGCGATGCTGCTTGGTAGGGAAGCACCTGCGCTGCTTGCGACGCCAAACGCTGTGGCACCAGCAAGTTGTTTGAGAAAATCGCGACGTTGTGTAGGCATGTTGAACTTGGGAGGATAAGACGTAGAAAAATCACTTCGCAGAAGCGCAAAGTAAGCGATGATTGTAGTGCAAAGCGAAGCCAACGACTTTGTACCACACTAAATTCTTTGATCGTTTAGTGGCCTTATGAAACACCAACCACTCTACGGGTTGTCCTTCGCTCTTTTTTATCATTGTATGTTCAAGCCTACTCTTCCAACGACGTGCGTAAGAAAATAGGCGGCGCTTCGAGAAAGTGGAGATCAAACATCAAGATCTCATTTTTCCCTTTTTTCAAAAAGACGCTGGGGCAGTATAGACGGTGTTGTGGGCCGAGACGCCAGTAGCGACCGAGGCAGTGACCATTGACCCAGACCAGACCTTTCACCCATTCGTGCATATCGAGATAGCAGTCGCCGAGTTCCTGCAGTGATAGCTCGACCTTAAAGAAATTCCCGTGCTGTTGTGGCGCACCGTGCTGTGCGGTCGATTTCAAGGAACTGATAAAACGCGTATCGAAAGGGAGACGATGTACGCGCCAATCTTTGAGTGGACGCGCTGCTGCTTCTTGCGAGGAGCGAGCGAAAACCTCCGAGACAATGCCTTTGCGATCGATCAGAGAACGTCCATAGTTAATGTGTCCCATGGCTTCGACCAAGATCGATAATTCAGCGTTGGCGGAATGCTTGAGTGTGATTTCTTGACGATGCGTATACAGCTTAGCGTCCGGATATAAAGTGGCGGGGCATTTAGCGCGGCTGATACCAGCTTGATATTGGCGATTCACATGCAGTAGTGCGTAATCGTGTAGCTCATTGATTTGCACAGACTGATTCGCTTCTTTTAGTGTGGTTTGATACAAGACAAAGCCACTATCTTGCCCCATGCTTTCCATCGTTGGTGGCCTTGCGTATGGCTGAGCTGGTGGCAGGTGATGCCAGATCGACGTAAAGTATTGCGCTTGTAGGGGACGATTCATCGACTCCTTCAGCGTTTTGATCGGTTTCGGAATCGGTGGTAAAGCTGCGCCTAAACTCTCAGAGATGATGGTGCGATAGCGATGATAGTTTGCGGTCGCCAGTCCTTGTTCATTGATCGGTGCGGCGTAGTCATAACTGGTGACGTCAGGTTGGTATTCACCTTTTTCTGTATTGGCACCGGCACTAAAGCCGAAATTGGTGCCGCCATGGATGACGTAGAAATTGAAAGACTGACCTGCGTCCATCATTTCTTTGAGGGCGCGACTCATGTCGACCTCTTTACCTTGCATGACGGGGTCGCCCCAATGCGTCAGCCAGCCTGGATAGAGCTCACCGCTCAACACGGGCACGTCTGGGTAATTTTTGCGGGTCTTGAGTATATCCGCCGATTCACCACCAGAGAGCCCAATCGCAGCGCCAGCAAGATTGGTTTTGTTTTGCATGAGCTGGTCGTAGCCATCTTGGGTATAGAACGGTCCATCGATACCATGCTTAATCCACAGTGCTCGCAGTTCTTCGAGGTAAGCATGATCGTTACCGTAGGAACCAAACTCATTCTCAATTTGTACCATTAAGATGGGGCCACCTTGAGTGAGCATATAGGGGCGCACTAGTTTCGCCAAGTGCGCAATATAGCGACTGGCTGCCTGCATATAGCGGGGCGCACGTTGGCTATTGGCGCGCAAGACGCAATCCTCGTCGGCGAGTAAGTAGGCCGGGATGCCGCCCAGATCCCACTCGGCGCAGACGTAAGGGCCGGGTCGAAGAATCACGTGTAGCTGTTCCGCTTGGCAGAGTTTGATGAAGTGAACGATGTCGCGATTCTCGCTTTTGAAATCGAATTGCCCTTGTTTGACTTCGTGGTAATTCCACATGACATAAATCGCGATCGTATTCATCCCCATCGCCTTCGCCATTTGAATGCGATGTAACCAATACGCCTTAGGAATGCGTGCAGGGTGCATTTCACCACTACGAATTTGCAGTGGTTGATCGTTCAGTAAAAATTGATTGCTGTCTTTGGCAAAGCTGAATCTCTGCTGAGCCGCAGCTGCGGGTTGAATCCATTGGGCAGGTGCCAGTAGGCTCAAGCCAGTGATACTTGCGAACTGTCGTCGATTAAGCATAGGAGTAAGTCGTTAAACGTAGAATGAAAAACTTTGAGCAAAAAACAAGGAGCAAGAATATGGAGCAAAGAGTTGCTCAAAGTGAGAGGTGTTGCTAGAAATCTGATGTCTTTAACGATAACTTGTTTTGAAGAAATGGCACAGTTAGTTTGTTTTTGCGCGTCATTTAGTTTTTCTAAAGAGATACATGAAAGTGCGGCTGCACTCATATCATCCGCTGCAAATGGCATGTCAAGTCGCTTGGTTTTTGCGTGATCCATGTTGTTTTTTTGTTGATGACTTGGCTTTACTCCATGCTTTGCCCCGAGAAATTTTGGGGGTAAATCCTAGCTCATCAAGAAATATTCAACGTCGCGCTTTTTTGTTCCACTTGCTTGCGGCTATCGAGACTTGTCGAGAACATCAATTTCTCTCTGATGATCGGTAGTGCGCGGTGGCACACATCGTTGATCTCAAAGTTCACCTAAAAAAAATCTCAATGAGAAGTCAAATTTATGTCGTTGGCGCATTGAATTTGCAATTACTAGACTCTCATCACCAATCAAGCAAGAGCTGTGGCGAGCTTCATAAGAGCGAATGTTCAGAAATTGACTTGATGTGCGACCCGTCCGTGGGGGAGTGGTTGCGGAGAGAGTGGCGTGGTTTGCAAGTCGACATGTAATGGACTTTGCAGGCCACGCTGAGTACCTAGCCAAATCAAATAGATGAATATCATGCCAATCAAAACAAAGACAATGAAACAGAAAGTCATCGCAAAGGCACTTGCGATTGCTTTTGGGACAGCAGTAGTAAGCCTCGGTGTTGGATCAACTGCTTTCGCACAATCGAATGCGACCGGTACGATTTTTGGTCAAGCACCCGTCAATCAAGGCGTCACTGTCGTCATTGAAAATACGGCCACAGGCGTCAGTCGTGTAGTGACGCCCGATGCCAAAGGGAAGTATCAAGCGACCTCAATGCCACCGGGTAAATACCAAGTGAAATTGATGCGTAACGGCGCACTTGAAAAAAGTTTGGAAGTTGAGAACTTAATTGGTCAAGGTGTGGAAGCGTCCTTTGTTACAGAAGCCAATGTGCAAACCGTGACGGTTGCGGCGAAGGTCAATAAAATCGACGTCAGCAACACCAATAATGGCGTTATTTTGACGGCGCGTGAATTGGCGAAGTTGCCGATTTCGCAGAACGTGCAAGCGGTGATTGCCTTGGCACCAGGAACGGTGCGTAATGTCTCAGGTTACTACGGCAATGTATCGAGCTTCGGTGGTGCTTCCGTTTCAGAGAATGCCTACTACATCAACGGCTTCCCAGTGACGAACATTTTGACTCAGGTCGGTGCCTCTGAGTTGCCATTCGGTGCCATTTCGAATGCACAGATTTTGTCCGGCGGTTATAGCTCCGAATTCGGCCGCTCCACTGGCGGTGTGGTGAATATTACGACCAAGAGCGGTACTAACAACTGGGAAGCGGGTGGGAAAATCTCGATGGCGCCAGCAAGTTTAGCGGCACGTCCACTCAATATCTATTTCCCTAATACTGGTGATAATCCTAAGACTGACGGCAAGCTGCAATTCTATAACCGCGACAATCACTCAACTAGTAAAACAGTTGGTTTGTATGTTGGCGGTCCATTGATTAAAAATAAGTTGTTCATGTTTGCGGCTTTAGAACAAACGCGTAGTGATAGCGAAGGTGTTGCAGCAAGCTCTGATACAGCATTTAATGCCAGTGGTTGGTCCGTGAATCAAGCACGTACCACGCGTGGTCTTGTGAAGTTGGATTACAACTTAACCGATGATCACCACTTCGAATACACCCATATTTTGGATGAATCGCGCAATACATCATCGAGCTATGGTTTTAGTTATGAAACCTTCCAACGCGATAATAACAAGCGCAATGGCTCCACTGTTTGGAATGCTGGCAATACGCGCGGTGGTAGCAGTGGAAGTAGCCCAGGTGGAGTGAACGATATCTTCAAATACACTGGTTATTTGACCGATGATTTGACTGTAACGGCACTGTATGGCAAGTCACATACCTCGCCAAAAGTGATCCCATTTGGTTATAACCCAGCGATTAGCTCCGTATCGAGTTCGATCACTTCACGCGCACCAGGCGTCACTTATCCAACGAGTAACCCACAGCCATTTGGTGACCAAGTTCGCCCGGATAGTGGAGACAAGCAGCAGACACTACGTTTAGATATCGAATACAAATTAGGCGCGCACTCACTGCGTGGCGGTATCGATTACAACAAGGCTTCTTCGGTCGTGGGCGCATCACGTCCGGGTGGCCGCAGCTGGGCCTACTTGTACCATAATAATCCGACCACTTGGAAGCCGAGTGGAGCGAACGAAACACTGGCTCAGGGTGGCGGCTACGGTACCCAAGGTTTCTATGTTTCCGAAGGCACCTATTTCAAATCTGGCGAACCATCGACCACACAAGCAGCGCAGTACATCCAAGATCGCTATCAAATCACCGATAATATTTTGTTAGATCTGGGTTTGCGTAATGAGCAATTCCATAACTATAACAACAAGAACCAATTGGTGATTTCACAAACGCGTCAAATTGCTCCGCGCTTAGGTGCAACATGGGACGTCAATCGCGATGGTAGCTTCAAAGTGTTCGCCAATGCGGGGCGTTATTTCATGCCAGTGCCGACGAACTTGGTTGGTAACATGGGCTCGGAATTGAAGACCACTACGCGTTACTACACCTACACTGGGGTTGATCCAGTGACTGGTGTGCCACAGGGTTTGCATCCGATTAGTGACGTCATCGTGAATATCAATACTTCACCTGATGCACGCTCGGTTGCCGCAGAAAATATCAAGCCTTTCTATCAAGATGAAATGTCTTTGGGTTTCGAAAAAGCCATCAGTTCGAGTTTGAATTTTGGTGTCTTGGGAACTTATCGTACTTTGCGTACGACTTATGACGATACATGTGACCCACGCCCTATTTTTGCATGGGGTAAACGTAACGGTTATCCAAATCTTGAAGAAGATACTGGCGGCACCGATAACAGTTTGTATCCATCGTGGTGTATGGTCATCAATACCGGCGAAGCTAACACAGTCTGGTTTGATCCGCATGGTTCCGGTAGTGGTAGTGAACTCGTGAAAGCGCATTTGACCGCAGCCGATATCGGTTTGCCAAAAGCAAAACGTATTTACACCGCTTTGAACTTCTTCTTGGAACATCCATTCCGTGATGGTTGGTACGGTAAGATCAATTACACATGGTCGCATAATTATGGCAATACCGAAGGCCAAACAGATTCTGGTGTGACTGGTGGTGACGTCGCCTTGAGTGCAGGTTCAGACTATCGTGAATTGATGATCGGTTCGAACGGTGACTTGTCGGGTGATCGCCGTCATGTAATTAAGGCCTACGGTTTCTACCAAGTCTTGCCAGAAGTTATGGTCGGTGCCAACTTGCAAATTGCTTCTGGTCGTCCACGTAATTGCTTTGGTCAATTGCCAGAATATGCCGGTCAAGACGTTGGTCATTATGAAGGCAACTACTTCTTCTTCTGTGACGCGAAAGGCGGTGCGTTCTCGCCACGTGGTAGCCAAGGTCGTTTACCATGGACTACGCAATTGGATTTGAACCTGTCATATCAACCAAGCGCGATCAAAGGATTGAACTTGAAGCTTGATGTATTCAATGTGTTTGATAGCCGCACCATCAACTCTGAAAACAGCGGTTCGAATAGCGGCAGTGGCAATATCAGCCCAACTTACCGTCAAGGTGGTAGTCGCATCGGTGCACGTGCCGCACGTTTAACTGCTGAGTACAACTATAAGTTTTAATCGACTTGGCCAAGGCGAACCTCAATTGGTATGTTGAAACGCTGAGTTGGGTTCGATCTTGTGTTGACGCTCTCACCATGCTATGTTGGTGAGAGCGTTTTTTCTTATGCATGTGGTGTGCTTGTTTGTTACTTTTTTGTTGTTATTCTTTTGTTGTGAAGTGAGTTTTTATGCTGAATCTGGCACAGAGTTTGACGGATTTACCCTTGATCGCGATCTTGCGTGGTATTCAGAATCACGAGGTCGTTGAATATGGTCAGGCCTTATACGAAGCCGGTTTTCGTTGCATCGAAGTGCCCCTCAATTCGCCGAATGCGGTTGAAAGTATTCGGCGCTTGGTGGAGGCCTTGCCAGCCGATGGCTGCTTAGGTGCAGGAACGGTGATGAGTGTCGAACAAGTTGAGCAAGTGTATCAGGCTGGAGGCCAACTGATAGTGATGCCGCACAGCGATGTGAACATCATTCGTGCTGGCAAACAACGCGGCATGCAATGTGCGCCGGGCGTGGCGACTTTAACGGAGGCCTTTGCCGCTTTGCAGGCGGGTGCTGATGCGATTAAATGTTTCCCTTCAGAGAGCGTACCACCATCAGTTCTGAAAGCGTGGCGCTCCGTCTTGCCGCGAGAAGTCTTGTGTTTGCCTGTAGGTGGAGTGAAGCCTGATGGTATGGTCGAATATATAGCCGCTGGGGCTAACGGATTCGGGCTGGGTTCCAATCTCTATCGTGCGGGTGACAGTCTTGAAAAACTGCGTGCAAATGCAGTGACTTATGTCACGGCATGGAAGCAATTGAAAGCGATGCGCACAAGTTAGTGACCAGCGACAGTTGGCGTCGCTCAATTATATCGATAGATGATTTATTGTATGTGAGAGAAGGGAGGCGCATCGTGCAGCCTCCTTTTTTTATGATTAAACAAATTTGATTTCTGAGGCTCGCAATCCTGCTCTGGACTAGGCATCAAGTTTTATTTGAGATCTAGTCAAAAAATGATCGCTGTCGCGATCTTCAATTTCCTTCTATTCTGTTTAGACCAAAATGCGTGTGCAGGTTCGCACCTTGTTCAATCAATGTGATTGGCCATGCGCTCGACAATGCATTTCAACTCAAGAATCATTTAGGACAGAAAATGAAGATATCGAATTCGTATCAAGTGATTATAGGCGTGGTGCTCGTACTACTGCAATTGAGTGGCTGTGGTGGCTCCGGCGGCGCATCAAGCAGCACAGTACCGTCGACGGCAACGAGTGGAACACAAACAGGAACGACAGTCAGCAGACCCGAAACCAAAGATTGCGAAAATGGTGCACAGATTACCGCGATCACACCGAATGCAGGTTATGCGCGAGTCGGCTCGGTGTATTCAAAGACGCTGTACCAACCATCGGACAGTTCGCCGAACGACACGCATCAACCGCAAAAAATCCAAGTGCAAGTCACGATGAATGGCAAGGGACTCAGCGGTTGTAACGTTGCCTGGATTCCTAAACAGGGCGAGCAAAGCGGATGGGTCTTTCCTGATGCGCCGAACAGTGATGCCAATGGCTATGTCTCCGCATGGTGGACCGCAGGTAGCGCCCTTTCGCAAAGTCTCGATGTCAGCCTTCAACAAAAAGACGGCACCATCAAATCGACCACGATTGTCGGCAGCGCCAGCCCCCATGCAACCCGTGCCAACTCTATCCATTTATCGTGGAGTACTCCGAACTGGGATAAATTTAGTGCGGAAGTCACGCCGATTACTTGGGAGCCAACTACTTATTACGAAGTGATTGGGATTAATGGTGGCTACACCGGTATTCAGAGCCATCAATTGCTGTTCTCTTTGTGGGATGTGAATGGTGTGAGTCCGGTGGTGATCGATAAGGGCACTTCGAGGTGTTCTAATTTTGGAGGTGAGGGCACCGGCATTAAATGTGAAACAGCGTTCGTACCCAAAACCAATGTGACCTATCGTTTCGAGATGGAAGTAGCAGACGCGCCAGCGGCGACGCAGGATTACACCGTCTATTTCACAGACACCAGTACCAATGTGCGGCAGAAATTAGCCACCATGCGCCTACCACGCCCACAAACCAATGCAGGCGCTTATGGCTTCGTTGAAGATTGGGGAACGGAGGGAAGTTCTTGTATCGATAATAAACCGCGCGCAGCTTATTTCGGTAATGTGAAGTATCTTGATCACGCTAGCGGCGCTTGGGTGAATGTGACAAAAGCGAATGGCACGGCAGTCTACACGCCGACGCACAATGAAGTGTGCAGCAACTATTCTCACACTGTGGAAGCGGGTCGTTTCAAACTCAGCACAGGTGGCACTGCTGTTGGCCAGCCTTTGAATATGCCGGGTGGGCCACGCTCTACGCCGATGGCATTGCCGTAGCAATGATTTGATGGTCTTTAGATTCCTGCTCCAGTGGTCTTGCGCACTTCACCGATAAGAGTGAAGTGCGTTTTTTTATGCCAAATCAGAGCGATATTACTTTGCCGCCGCGATCCAACGATTGATCTGTTGCTCGAGAATAGGCATCGGTAAAGTACCATCACCTACTACCACTTTGTGGAAATCGGCGAGCGTGAATTTAGAACCAAGCGCTTGTTGCGCTTTGGCGCGCAATTCTAAAATTTTGAGTGCCCCAATCTTATAAGCGAGTGCTTGACCAGGAATGACCATATACCGCTCCACTTGGTTTTTCGCGCGTGCTTCGCTATAGCCCAAATTCTCCATCATGTAAGTGATGGCTTGTTCACGTGTCCAGCCTTTGGCATGCATCCCGGTGTCCACGACCAAACGTACAGCACGCAAGAGTTCATCATTCAAATGGCCGAAGTAATAAGCAGGATCTTCGTAAAAGCCCATCTCACGACCCAAGGTCTCTGAATACAAAGCCCAACCTTCCGTATAGGCGGCACTGTTGAAATTCTCTGTATTGAATTTGCGGAAGTTGGGCAAATCCATTTCCTTCAAAAGCGCGGCATGTAAATGATGGCCTGGTTGGCCTTCATGCAAGAACAAGGTAACCATGCCAGTGCGGCTGTATTTTTTAGGATCATTAACCACGGCCCAGAATACGCCAGGATGTGAGCCATCATCCGCAGCGGGTGTGTAGTGGTCGGATGCAGTGGCACGACTTAATTCCGGTTCTAACTGCAAAGACAACTCGGCCTTCGGTAACATCGAGAACAGTGCTGGTAACTTAGCCCGCACTTGTGCGTCGATCTTGCGATACGCCTCTAGCACTTCTTGATCGCTGCTGAAGGGTTTAAATTTGTCTTGTGCCGCGACCCAGGTGGGTAATTGTTTGGAGGGACCGCTATATCCCAGTTGCGGCGCTAACACATCCCATTGTTGTTGAATGCGCGCGACTTCTTTGAGACCTAGTGCATGAATTTCGTCGGGTGTTAAAGACGTCGTTGTATGATCTTTGATACGCGCTTGATACCATGCAGCGCCGTTTGGTAAGGCGTTGAGGCCGGTGCTATCACGTCCCGCTTTTAAGTAATCATGTTCAAGAAATTTCACTAGACGAGTTACCGCTGGATTCAGTTGTTTCTCTATCGTTTCATGATAGGCACGTTTCAGTTTTTCTTGGTCAGCCTGCGAAAACTCTGCCGGCATGCGTTTGATGGGCGAGTAGAAAATACTGTCCTCGACCTTGGTGCTTTGTAGTTGTTTGAACTGCGGCAGCATTGCCACGGTAATCGCTTTGGGATGGACGATCCCTTGCTTGATGCCGACGCGCATATTGGCGATGGCTTGATTAATCCACGGTGTTAATTGTTTGAGACGATTCAAATATGCTTGGTAATTTTTTACCGTATGCAGTGGTTGCGAACCCGTACCGCTTGCATAGTTGGCGACCGTACTGGGTACATTGTCCATCTGGTTGAGTGGTAACAGATGTTCGGGGAAATGTTCAAAATTCAGAGCACTGTCGAGTTCAAAGGCGAGCAGATCGTAGTTGAGCTGTTCTTTGCTGCCTAGCTGATCACGTGAGATCAGTTTGAGCTTGGCCTGCATGGTGTGGTACAGCTTAAATTGGCGCGCACGATTGGCAGGATTGATGCTCAAACCAATTTGATCGTCAAAACGGCTGTCACCGTTGGCGGTCGCCATCATCATCGGTTCGAATTTGGCGCGTGCATCATAGAATGCGTCAGCGAGTTGGTCCAATTGTTTTTTGACTTTAACCGCTTGAGCTAAGTCCACTCGCTCCGCCGCATAAATCGGCGTGGCTGCAAAATTGCTTGCCATTACGGTGCATAGAAGTGCACCGTAGGCGACACGACGAAGCGTCAATACAGATTTTGTTTTAGTTTGCATGATCTGTCCTTTGAACAAAAATGAAGATGCGTAAATAGGTTTGGAAGCTGAGATTAGGAGCTAATTTGGATCGTTTTATATCGGCATAGTTCAACGCCGCGGTTTTAATTGCTTATCTTAGGTCGAAGTGCATGGACTGCTTCATCTGGCCACCACTTGCATCTTTGAGGCGTGGCTGCCGAATGATATCGCTGCAGGATACCAGATTGGTTTGCGTTCAGCTGTGTTGTGAAACTTCCTAGCAACAGCTTACCAATTTGGTGCATGTCGTAAGGAAAGTGTTTTTGCTGTAATCAATTGTAAAAGTAAAGGAAATTTAGCAAACTCTTTTTTATGCTGGCGCAATTCAATCGGATAGCTACTGCGGTAGCGTGTATCAGTTTTGCGATTTGCCGGAGAGGAAGCGTTTATGCTGCAGCGTTCAAATCAATCTTGTTCAATTCTGCCCTATAAAGAACGTGCCATAAGTTTGCTCGTGAGCTTAGGTCTAGTAGCTTGCGGCGGTGGTAGTAGCGACACGCCTGCTAGCACAAGCACTGGAAGCTCAAATGGTGGCGGAACTGGCGGCACAACGTGTTCAGTCAGTCAGTTAGAAACCGACATGACGAACCAGCTTGGACAACTGAGTACCGACGCGGATTTTAGTTTCGCCGTTGAACGTGATGACGGTCGACGTTATGCCTATAACCGTGGCACATCAAGTATGAGCACTTCTTATGAGTCTGCTTCAACTTCGAAGATGGTCTCCGCCATGATTATTTTGCGCTTGGTTGAAAAGGGCTACCTTAAGTTAGAGGATAAACCTCAAGATTGGATTTCGAATTGGCCTATGCCTTTAAATTCGCCTTTGCGGAATATGACTCTGGCGAATCTATTGAGCTTTACATCGGGGCTGACCGAGGAATCGACATGTATCAATGTGGGTATTTCAAATTTTGAATCCTGCGTCGCTAGTATCGCAAATGTTAATCAAAATAATACTGCGCAGCCGGGCACTGAGTTTTATTATTCCAGTAGCCACTCGCAAGTGGCTGGTTTGATGGCGATCAAGGCGCGTGGTGTGAGCTCGTGGCAAGAACTTTTTTCTGAATTTAAACAACAAACTGGCCTATTTAAGAGCGCGGCTTATGATTTGCCGTCGCTGAGTAATCCGCGTCTTGCTGGCGGTATGCATTGGAATGGTACTGAGTATCTTGATTTTTTAAGTGCGCTCAAAGCTGGGAAATTATTGACGCCGGCGATGCAAAATCTGTATTTGCAAGATCGGACCGCGAATGTGAAGTTGACCTACTCGCCCGCCGCTGCATTAAACGAAGTGTGGCACTATGGCTTCGGATATTGGCATGAATGTCAAAGTTCAAGCTTTAATTGTATGCCTGCGTCCCGCATTTCTAGTCCCGGTGCTTATGGCGCTTATCCTTACTGGGATCGTAATAAATCTTACGTTGGTATTATCGCTCGCCAAGGTGCGCTAGGGACTTTCCCAAAGGGAGTGGATATTGAAAGAGCGATCCGTCCAAAAGTCGAAGCGTGGGTGGCGTGTAAATGATGAAGTGCCCATGAGATAAAAAAATAGAGCCAAGCAATGCTTGGCTCTATTCTTATTTGGAAAACGTCGAAAGTGCGCCTAACGAGCTGCAGAAAGATTGAAGAATTGCATGAGACTTTGGAGTTGCTCGGCCTGATCCGACAAGATATGAGAGGTTGCGGCGAGTTCTTCAGATGCCGACGCATTTTGTTGTGTGACCGCGTTCAGCTGCTCCATTGCTCGACTAATTTGATGGAGTCCAGCTGATTGTTCCTCTGAAGCTGCGGCGATCTCTTGTACCAAGTCAGAAGTCTTACCGATCGAAGGCACCATGTCAGTGAGCAATTTCCCTGCACGCTCAGAAATAGATACCGAGTTGGAGGCGAGTTCGCCGATCTCTTGTGCCGCAATTTGGCTACGTTCGGCCAGTTTGCGAACCTCGGCAGCCACCACAGCAAAACCCTTGCCATGCTCACCAGCCCGCGCTGCTTCAATGGCTGCGTTCAATGCCAACATATTGGTTTGATAGGCAATGTCATCCACAATCCCAATTTTGCCAGCGATGTCACGCATGGCTTGGATGGTCATTAATACCGCCTTGCTGGTTTCTTGGGCCTCGTTCGCTGAGCGATTGGCAATACCATCGGTAATCTTTGCGTTCTCGGTATTTTGTTGTACTGATGCGGACATCTCAACTACGGATGAACTCGTTTGCTCGACCCCAGAAGCTTGTTCCGAGGTTGATTGTGACAGGCTCTGTGCGGTCGCACTGACTTGTTCTGCTGCATTGCTCAGTTGATCGGCAGCAGCACGAACTTCGTTAATGATTTCCGCCAACTTCTCACTGGTCGAGTTCGTGTTCTCTTTGATTTGCTCAAAGGCACCTTCGTAATTCTGAGTAATTTTCTGCGACAGATCCCCATGCGAAAGCGCGCTCAATACGCGGATCACATCATTCAAACCTTGGGCACTGGTCTTCATTAAATGGTTCATGCCAGTGGCAAGTTGCAGATAGAAACCTTGCTTGTTTTCTTCGCTAATGCTTTGCGTGAAATCACCGCTCGCCGCGGCTTCTACTACGTAGCCAATTTCTTTTTCGATCGCCAATTGTTCAGTAATATCCAACCATTGACCTACGGTGCCGATTTTCTCGCCCGTTGAGGAGGCGATGGGGCTACTAATCACATCGTAATCACGCCCACCAAGTGTAAGGCGCGATTTCACAGTGCTGTTCAAGTTACGAAGACGTTCAAGTGCTGCAGCAGGGTCGTTGTAAAAAATGCCGATGCTGCCGCCCAGAACTTTGTTGGCATCGAAGCTTGGAATTTGCGCGCGGAATTGTGGCTCGTATTTATGCAGAGTATCTTTGAGCGCATGGTTGATATAGGTGATGGTGCCATCGTTGTCGGCAATACGAACAGGCACAGCAACAGAATCCAAAGCCATTTTGATGCGGGCATTGGTGTCGGCCTCTAACACGTTGGTTTGTAAGCGTTCACGTACCGCATCCATTTGCTCTTTGCGAATGGCTTTGTCCCCGGGTTGTTGCGGTAGGCTGTTTTCGAAATTGTTTTGCCCGTATTGACCGATCAGATCAGTCAGTGTCTGAACATCACGATTTTGTACTTCTACTAGGGCATTAATCTGTTTGGCAAGCTGACCAAATTCGCCTGGTAAATCTGTTTCGACGATGCGTGCGGCGAGCTTACCTTCTTGTTGATCGACGCTGAGTTTTTGGACACGATCATTGACGCTCTTAATGCGTTTAATGAGTTGATCGGTTGATGCCAGCAGACTGCCTTGATCATTGTCGTGCAATTCGAGCTGAACAGCGAGGTTGCCATTCGTGACTTCACGCACCGCATTCGCGACGACTTCAGGTTCGCCGCCAAGTTCGGTCAGAATTTCTTTGACCAGTTTGCGAGCGATGCGGAACAAGGCTGTTGCACCGAGAACGAGAATAACTATGTCAAAAATAATCGCATTGCGACCTTGGGTTCGGCTATTGAGATTCACGGATTCAGTGTATTTTTCAATCTCATCACCAAGCTTTTCGAGGCCTTTTTCCAAGGTCTCGAAATCTTTTTCGAATTGTTCCCAAGTTTTGTTAGCTTCGGCGCTTCGCTTGATGCTGGCTTGTGCGACGATTTCTGCAGAACGTAGATAGCTATTGAGATCACTACTGAGATTAGTGAGAATTGCTTTTACGTCCTTGCTGCCACCTTGCTCGACCGTAGCGAGATGATCCTTAAAAGTATTGCTATGTTCTTTGAGTTCCGCAAGGACGCCTTGTTTTTCGGCCTCAGTTGCTTCAGTATCGTTAGCGATGCGCATCGCATTTAAGACATCGGCACGAATGGTGTCATGCAGCATATCAGCGTTCATTTGCGAGCGTAGTATTTTGCTCGCTGCCACCATTTCTTGGCTTGATTGACTCTGTCGATAGGTATTAACAATGCCGATGAGGCCGACGACGAGTAAAAGGGCGAGTGCAACGCGAACCAGAAAGTTAAGGCGAGACTGCAAGCTACGCATACCGAACTCCTTGAATTGTCACAGACAATATTGGCGATCAAGCCAACCGGGGATAAGGTGCAACGCATTGGCGTTGGCACGTCCGAAGAACTTTGCTAAACAGTATTCTTATAAGGAGATTATTGCCTTGTGTCAAGAAGTTGACGTGCGGAATGAACCTGAAAAAGACAATTGTAAAAAATTGTTGGGACTTATAGCTGTAAAACTAATTTTTTGCGACGCCAAAGCTACACCGGTATCCCTGGAAAACGTTCTTGTCGACGCTCGAGAAACTGACCATGACGAGAGGGACTTGGCACACCTTTTTCGAGTGCAATCGCACCGTTCACCAAGACCCAATGGATGCCGGTCGCTGCTTGCTTCGGTGAGGCGAAAGTTGCTTGATCGCTGATAGTGGCCGGATCAAAGATCACGAGATCGGCCCAGCAGTCTGGCGCAATGCGACCGCGCTGTTTGAGGCCAAAATGATCGGCGGAGAGTGTGGTCATGCGACGTACTGCTTCGGCTAAGGTGAACAATTTTTTATCGCGGCTGTAATGTCCCAATACGCGAGGAAAGGCGCCCCATAGACGGGGATGGGGATGACTGTCGTGGGGCAAGCCATCTGAGCCTATCATCGTGTGTGGGTAGCTCAAGACGCGTTCGACATCATCCTCGCGCATCTGAAAATACACCGCGCCCGCTGGATGCAAACGGCGCGCAGCTTCTTTTTGGTCGACACCCCATTCCGTCGCGATATCGGCGAGGTCACGTCCTTGCATTTCTGGATGAGGCTCAGAAAAACTAATCATGATACGAATCACGCCATCGACGTAGTCGGGATCAAGCACGGTCGAACCAGCGGTATAGGGGTAGGCATCCAAGCCGATCGCTTGACTGCGTTTACGCTCGCTAATGTAGGCGAGTGTTTCCGTGGTGCGGCCCCAATTGGCTGGGCCTGCACATTTGTGATGCGATAAGATCACAGGCAGCTTGGCTTCCGCACCAGCGTCAAAAGCTTCGGCTAGGGCTTGCATGACCCCATTGTATTCATCGCGAATATGGGACGTGTACACACCACCAGCGGCTGCACTGATTTTAGCCAAAGCGATGACTTCTTGATTGTCTGCCGCTTTGCTGGTTTGGTAAAACAGACCCGAGCTAAAGCCGAGCGCACCAGCATGCATGCCTTCGGCCAATAGATCTTGCATGCGTTGCAGTTCTTCTGCATTGGCGCCAGTTTGCAAATCGGCCACCGCGTTGACGCGCAAAGTAGAGTGGCCAATCAGTATTCCTACATTCACAGCTGGTTGGCTTTGCTTGACTGCTTTGACATAGTCTTGCACGGAAGCGTAACGAAAATCTGCCTGCGTACCGATGAGACTCAAAGGCGCTGGGGGTGTACGATCTGCAGCCCAAGGCGATAAGCTAATGCCGCAGTTACCGGTGATGACCGTGGTCACGCCTTGCGTGAGCTTGGGTAACATGTTGGGGGCATCGAGCACTTCTCTATCATCGTGGGTATGAACGTCGATGAAGCCTGGTGCTACGACCAGACCGCTGGCATCGAGAATCTCATAGCCTTGCAAACTGAGGGCTGGGGCGATCGCCACAATTTTCTGATCGCTAATACCCAGATCAGCGCGATAGGCAGCCGTGCCACTACCGTCGAGCACTTCGGCATTGCGAATCACGATGTCAATTGTGTGAGTCTGAGGAAGAGCGGTGGTGGTGGAAATTGGCTGAACGATCGTCATACTATGGCCTTCATATTTTGTGCTGAGCTGATGCAGGATCTCGTTATACGTATTAGAAAAAGGTATTGATAGCACCGGTCACATCATAGGCATCGTTGACGCGCAAGATGAGCGGCCATTTATCAAAGGTCGTGCAGGGATGTGAAATGCCGCATCCGACTAAATCACCGACTTTTAAAGTGTGTTGAATTTCACTGTGCGGCGGTAGACGCAGATAAGCATGCTGATCGTTCATTTTCTCAATCTTACATCCTGCAGGTAAGGTCGATGCTTGCGCAACGCCACTCGCCACTGACTGCGGACGATGATGATAGAGCGGGAAGGGCAAGTCGATGTCATAAGAAGCGTCACGCTTGCCCATGGTCAGAATGGCGAGATCCGGTTCAGGTCGCGATTGCACCATGCTCCACACTTCCAGTGCTGGTTGCAAATAATCGTCTTGCATACCAGCTTCGCGCTCGCGCATTTCCTCGACTAAACCATGATAAAAACCGTGGTCATGCGTGACATAGCAACCGCTACGCAGGATGGCTGTTACGGGGCGAGAGAGCGCGAGCTCTTGTTCGAAACCACGCCCCACCAGATCAAAATAAGCAGAACCACCGGCCGACAATAAGATGTGATCGGTTTCAAATAATTGTTCGGTGTCGGCGATCTTGGTCAGTTGCAAAAGGCTTGCAATGAATTCCCGCACTGCGATTAAATCTTGTTCTCGGTTTTTGCTCACCAACAGTCCTTCATAACCTTCGATGCCCGCTAAGTGCAAATAGGGACTGGCATGAATCGCGCGCGCAACAGCGATTGCCTCGGCTTGGGAACGACAGCCAGTGCGACCACCGGGAAATCCTAGTTCCACCAATAAGCGCAGAGGGCGAGCAAGACCCGCATCGCGCACTTCACATGCCAGTCGTTTGACCGCCTCAAGAGAATCGGTGAGCGCATAGAATTCGAAGTCAGGATCTTGCCTCATCAAGGTCACGATCGCGCGAATATCGCTGCTGCTGACGAGTTGATTCGCCAGCAGTACTCGCTTCACACCAAAACGATGCGCAATCAAACTTTGATTGACGGTTGCCAAGGTCATGCCCCAAGCACCATTCTGTAACTGCATCTCAAACAGCTGCGGGCTCATGGTGGTTTTTCCATGCGGCGCGAGGACGACTTTGCGACTCTCACAGAAACGCTTCATCCACTGCAAGTTGTGTTGCAGGGCACCGTCCTTTAACACCGCCACCGGAAAGCTAGTATCGCCCCGCAAAAGATTCCAATTTTGCTGCGCCAGTGCTTGTTGCGCCAATGGGGCATGTAAAGCCAAACCCTTGGTGCCAGGAGGAAGAAGTTGTTGTTCGAGCGAAGTCAGATTCAGCATGGTACGAAAATAGTGGAAATCAAAAAAAGGAAATGAAGCGGTCGATGAGCGCACAAAGTTCTAACGTGACCAACGACGAATTGTATGCCCTTTCAAAGCGTAAAACAGAATCAAGGCATAACAAGGCAACATTACCCAATAGGCTTGTTGCGCGCCAGAGGTATCAGAGAAGTGTCCGTATGCTAAGGGCAGGATCGCACCTCCGGCGATACCCATAATCAGCGCAGCTGAACCTGCAGCGGTGTAGCGTCCTAGACCTTCCAAGGCCAAGGGCCACACAGTTGGCCATACCAAGGCATTTGAAAATCCTAGCATCGCCAAAAACAAAAGGCTATTCGGAACCTCTGGTACACCGGCCCACGCCAATAAGGAATGTGACAAACTAGTGTCGCTACTCGATGCTTGCAAGACACCCAAAACGAAGACGATGCCACTTAGTGCGCAGAGCGTGAGCGCATTTTTCTGTGAAAGAAATTTGGGAATCGCAAGGACACCGACGAGGTAACCTAACACCATGAAGCCCATCGTGTACGAGGTCAAACCGATACTATTCTTTACACCAAGATGATGCCCGTACAGTCCTATCGTATCGGCTGCAATCACCTCGACACCGACATACGCAAACAAAGTAATCGCACCTAGCACTAACTGCGGATAGCGCAAGACACCAAAACGGGTGGTGGCTTGACCTTGGTCCTCAGCATTGGTTTTAAGATCAGGTTCACCTAAAGAAGAGAAGTGGATGATGGCCATGAATAAAACCAATCCCGCCGCCATCACAATATACGGTGTCACCAAACGACTCGCTAAATCCGCACGAAAACTAGCGCGCGCGGCGACATCCATCGCTGCCAGTTCAGTGGTCGAGGTTTGGCTAATGCCGGATAAGATCAAGGCAGTGAATACCAGAGGCACGACGATACCAGCCCCTTTATTGAACAAACCCATAATGCTAATACGCATCGCAGCACTTTCACGTGGCCCAATGCAAACGATGTAAGGATTAATCGCTGTTTGCATCAAAGTCATGCCGCTCGCTAAAGTGAATAATGCGACTAAAAAGAGCGAGTATTGACTGGTCTTCGCCGCCGGAATAAATAACAGCGCCCCAATCGCCATGACACCCAAACTAGCAGTCATGCCATTCTTGTAGCCAATACGACTCAACACCGCAGCCGATGGTAAAGCCATCACGGTGTATGCAATGTAGAAAGCAAAGGTCACCCACAGAGCTTGAAAGTCACTGAGTTCGCAGACGATTTTGAGGAATGGAATCAGTGAACCATTTAGCCAAGTGACGAAGCCGAGAATAAAAAAGAGGAGGGCAATAAAGAGCATCGCAACAATCAAGTTGTTGCTTTTGCTCGGTGCAGTGACGCTTGCAGATGTCATGATGTACTTCCGGTTTGGGTTTGTTATGGGCTCTTCTTGTGGGAAGAGTGTCTCTTTTGTTGTGGGTGATGCTGATTACTCTTTTCTTTCCTTATGCTTGTCGTTCCTGCGGAGGTGGGAATCTAGTGGCTTTCGTTCTTTTTGACGGTTGGTCAAATTCAAAGTTCGCAGGTCGGGGGTAGCCCGACAGCTAGTTACCTTTTTTGTCTCGCCAAAAAAGGTAACCCAAAAAAGGCGACCACGCTGCCTCTGGCCTTCGGCTTCCCAATTGCGCAAGGCAAAAAATGGGAAAGCCTTGAAACTCGCCTGCGGCTCAAACAGCAAGGCTTTCTTTATCCATTTTCTGTCTAGCACAATTGGCAGTGTCAGAAGTGGATTAACTTCAAAATCAACTGCAAAACCAAAAACCAAAAACCAAAAACCAAAAACCAAAAACCAAAAACCAAAATCCTAAACACCCTCTATTAGACAATTAGCTGTCTCGAAACTTTAGATTCGTCATTCCCGCGAAAGCGGGAATCCAGTATCTTTTTACGTTCCATCCTTTTTGCATTCTGGTCGTTCTCATCGTTCGCAGGTCGGGGGTGGCCCGACAGCCAGTTACCTTTTTTGTCTCGCCAAAAAAGGTAACCCCAAAAAGGCGACCACGCTGCCACTGCCCTTCGGGTGCCCAATTGTGCAAGGCAAAAAATGGGGAGAGTTAGAAACTCGCCTTCGGCTCAAACATCTAACTCTCTTTATCCCATTTCTGCCTAGCACAATTGGCAGTGTCAGAAGTGGATTAACTTCAAAATCAACTGCAAAACCAAAAACACACCACCGTCACTAGTAATTTGCGCGGCCTCTGATCTTGTATGTGTTAGTTGTTACCGCATGTGCAGACGCCAATTGTGTGAGCTCAAAATAGGAAAAAGAGAGGCAGATGTTTGAGCCGAAGGCGAGTTTCTGACTCTCCCTATCTTGAGCTCACGCAATTGGGAACCCGAAGGGCGGCTGTACCTGCGTCGCCTTCTTTTGCTTACTTTTCTTGGCGAAGCAAGAAAAGTGAGTGGCTGTCGGGCCACCCCCGACCTACTAACCCCAATTTCCGAACAAAAACAAATTCAAAACAAAAATCAAATTCAAAACAAAAATCAAAGCCAAACGAACCCATCCCCATCCCAACCTTCCCCTTGAAAGGGAAGGAGCATAAATACAAAAATCGAAAATCGGAAATCGAAAATCGAAAATCGAAAATCGAAAATCGAAAATCGAAAATCGAAAATCGAAAATCGAAAAACAACCCCCTAAATATCCTCCTGCGTCAACTCCCGAGCAAACACCTGATTCCCCGCCATCAACCCACCATCAACCGGCAAGATCACCCCAGTGATCACGCGGGCGGCGTCGGAGGCTAGGAACATGACTGCATTCGCGATGTCCTCTGGTGTCGCGAAGTCGCGCAGCGGGTACCACTTTTTCAAGTCTTCAAACACCTGCGGATTCTTATCGACGCGTGCTTGCCAAGCTTGGGTTTTGACGGTGCCGGGGCAGACCATATTGCTGCGGATACCGTACTTGCCAAATTCCATTGCTAAGGCTTTGGTGTAGCTGATGAGGCCGGCCTTGGCAACGCTATAGGCGGGGTGGCCGAATGAAGTGAGGCCGTTAACGCTACCGATGATGACGATGTTGCCTTTGCCAGCGGCTTGCATCGATGCGCGCACTGCTTCGACGGAGTGGAAAGTACCGTTCAGGTTCAAATCCATGTCTTGCTTCCAGCTTTCTTCGCTGGTGCTTTGAAGCGTGAGCGCTTGCGCAGCACCTGCGTTGGCGACTAAGACGTCGATGGCGCCGTGCACTTTAGTCTGTGCGTCGATCGCGCTGCGTAGTGCTTGTGCGTCAGTGATGTCGGCTAGCACTGCACAACTGTTATTGCTGCCAAGCTGCTGCGTGAGTTCTGCGAGTTGGCTTGCTTCGCGATCTTGCGCGAAGACGAAGTCGCCAGCGTCGACAAAAGCTTGGCAGAGGGCGCGTCCGATGCCGCCACAGGCGCCAGTGATGAGAATATTTCTTGCCATAGTCATTTCCTTGCTAACGGGCTTTTTTCTGTAGTCCGTTAAAAATAGAGAACTTGTCCCTTACGTACTTACGCTCTTAACACTTGCGCCAAATGGTCTAATCGATCTCGTGGCAATAAGCCGTAGTTATAGAACGCGAAGTCCCTAATGCCGAGTGCACGTATACCGTCGATGGCAGCGGCGATTTCTTGACCATGGTTCAAGTCAGGCAAACCAGGGCGTAAGATGGCGCGGATTTTCTCGGGATGCGCTACTTGACGCAAACTCTCCCAGGCATCGGCAATCGCGCGTTGGGCATTCGGCTCGTAAAATGGAATTTCCAAATAGTCGGCGATGTCCGACAGTGCTCGCAAATCACTGCCCTCGGTCCAACAGGCCGCGGTAGGGCGTTGTACGGTGGGGATCACGGCGAGTTTCATTTCCGAAGGAATCGCGGCACGAATGGCAGCCACCAAATCGCTTACGCGTTGTTGACGCATTTCGATGTAGGCCAACCAGTCGGCGTCACTTAAAAGTTCTGCTTGCATCCAAGCTTGTGCCTGATCACTCTGTGCGTTCGCAGGGAGACGCAAATAGTGGTCAATGGCAGTGCGCACGCGTTCTTGCAAAGCATCGATGGAGATTCGTTTTTCACGAGCCGCGGTTTGGCAAGCCTCACAAAAACAGGTGCCGAGTAAATTGTCGAGCCAGGCGTTGCTCGCGACTTGTGCAAACTCGTGGTGGTAGCCATGGCCATAAGGCAACCAGCCCGGTGTTTCGAGCACGATGCTTTTGAATGCGAACTGTGAACCAAGGTCGGCGCATAGATGGACGGCGTAGTCAAAAACTTCGTTGTTCATAGGACACAAACTATACACATAGCCATCACCAAAAGCATTTTTGGCAGTGTAGTGTGGATAGGCTGCACCGATGCGAGAATTGTGTAACAGCACCGTCCATGCATGCACACCCAAACGCCCGTCAGACAATAAATCTTGCACGACGGTAGTCATGTTCGCATCGCCATGAGCAACCGGTTTGATTTCGCTATACCGCGCCAAATCAGGTGTGAAATAGGTCACGCCATCTTCAGGAAAAATCACGCGTGGTCCTTGTTTCGCATGAGGGCGGATAAATTTTCCTGCGTGATAGGCCGTGGCGATCGTGACATCACGGATGCCCATGCCGAGCGCCTCATCCACAAATGAAGTGACACCTTGATCGGCAATGTCCCAGGCGTAGGTGTAGAGTGACTGATAGCTTGGCGCGTGCTGCTGGCTCATGAATGGCTCACTGTATCGTTGAAGTTTTTGTTACGCGGTTGTTGTTACGCTGTTGTTTTGCTGGTGGCGCGATGGATGTTGGTTAAACGATCCCACTGTTCATCGTTACAGAGGCTTATAAGCAGTCACTTCAATTTCGACCTTGCAGTCCACCATCATGGCGGATTGCACACATGAACGTGCTGGTGGATTGTCACCAAAATATTCGGTGTAGATGCGATTGAAAGTCCAGAAATCGCGTGTGTCATCTAACCAAACACTGACCTTGACCACATCCTCTAAAGTGCAACCGGCTAATGCCAATACTTTTTTGACGTTTTCCATTGTGCGACGCGTTTGCGATTCGATTCCGCCGGTTTCGATTTCACCGTTTTCTTTCATGGCGACTTGGCCAGAACAGAATACGAAATCACCAGCGCGGACTGCAGGCGAAAAAGGCAAGCGTTGTCCGCCAGCGCCACTAGGAATATTGCCGAAGCGAGTGATGGTTTTTGTCATGATCGTTGTTGTCGTTGAAGTTGAAATGCGTGATTGGTAAATAGCAGAGGCAAGCTAGTAAGTGAGGATAGATCCTAGCGAAATGCACAGCTTGAAACTATCCGGATATTCCCTGCTTAAGTTGAACTTATCGATGAATCTAGACCCAAGAATTATTTGATCAGTCCACGCGCTTTGGCGACTAAAATGGCTCCTTGTCCAGCGAGGTGAGCTTGCGTCTCATCAGAAACCACGGTGATCTGGCCAGAGAAGTAGTCGTCGTGTTTAATCAAGATTGCCAAGGCTTCTTTCATAATCGGTTTGCCACAAATCACCACTGGCGTGCCTGGTAGCATGGTGATTGCCGTACTATTTTTGAGTGTCAATAAGTCGGCGCCGAGAATGGCACCGAGTAGGAAGTTGGCGCGGTCATTGCGTTCGTAGATGGTGAATTGATCGAGGGTGCGTACATTGAAACAGGTGCGACCGAGGCCTATCGTTTGCGCCGATTGCGCACCAGCCAATAGCATCTCTTCTTTGATCGAGGTGGCGAATTGGGAATCGAGCGACTGCGCCAAAATGGTGTTGTGGGTAATCACATACATCAATTCGCCAGCCAGCGTCGTCACGCATCCCGTGATGCGATTTTTGTCATCGATGCAGACAAATTTGGAGTGCGATCCGGGCATCACCATCATGGCGGGACCGGTAATACCAAGTTGGTCAATCACGCTCATGACTTCAACTTCTTCACCACGCATCATATCCATGGCTTCGCAGTTATGTAGGCCAATATTGTCGACCACATTGCGCACACCAGGTACGAACCAAATAGGTTTTGGAAATACTTCGGGGATCGTCACCGACACCATGCCGCGCGCTAATTGCTGCAAACCAGCAGGTGCTAGGACATGCGGTAGTTCAAATAAGCCGACATTCGAACTGATCATGCCTGAGCCGATCACGAAATCGACTTGTTCGGCATCGATACCACCGGCAGCGAGGGCATTAATAATGGTGTCACGCACTCCGTTTTGCAGGCGCTCGCGGGTTCCGGTAATGGCGGTGTCGCGTACGCCGACCTCGCATGCTTGGTGGGCGATGACTTGGTCATCTTTCCATAAGGTGACGCGAGTGTTGGTGGTGCCGGTATCGATAGTAATAATTGTTGTCATGTCGTTGTAGACCTAAATGGTTTGTTCACCGCCTTGTCTTTATCCCATTGGCGTGAACGCATCCTCAATCAAAATGCGATCGTGTGGAAAACACGTTTGCTGATATCTCAAGCGAAATTCATTTCTCTTTTTGCAAAATTGCCTAGGTATCAAGCTCAATAGTCATCGCTTGAGAAGACCTGCCTTGATCAGATGCTCGCAGCTTAACGGGCTGGTTTGAGTGTCGCAAGCGAGGAATATTTGAGATGTCATTAAGAAATACTTAATGGCAGAAGTTTTCCTCATTGAGTGCAGCGGGCAATCTCGAACAAGACCCGCGCCAAATCTCGCTTTGAGCTGAGTTTCTGATTTTAATGAAAAGCAAGTTTCCCAAAAACAATGGGTAAAATAGTAGCATTCTTTCTTCAAAATAAGTGTCTCATCAGACCGCAATAATATTTCAAGACTTCATCAAATTTTTCTTAATGAAGTTCTGATATGGTATCGTTTTCTAATGAGGCTACCATGTCAAAACGTCTGCCACCGTTAAACGCATTGAAAGTTTTTGAAGTCGCTGCGCGCCGACTCAATTTCACGCGCGCGGCAGAAGAATTGCATGTGACGAACGCCGCGGTGAGCCATCAAATTAAATTGCTCGAAGACTTCTTGGGACTCGATCTTTTTCAACGCAGTAATAATGTGTTGAAACTCACCGAAGCAGGGGAGCGCTACTTACCGCGCATTCGCGAAGGCTTCAAAATATTTCAGCAAGCCACCGATGCTTTGCTGAATGATAATAATGTTTTATTACGTGTCGGTGTGCCACCTTCATTCGGCTCAAAATGGTTGGTTCCGCGTTTATACCGTTTCTTGAATCGTCATCCGCAAGTACGCGTCGAGATCGTCTCTGAAGTTGATCGTAGTTATCGCGATTGCGATATCTCCATTGATTTTCGGCGTACGCAATTTGCCGATTTTCGTATCGAGCCTTTCATCGTGACGGAAGTATTTCCAGTGTGTAGTCCAGCCATCGCGAAGACTTTACAAACCCCAGCGGATCTCAGTAAGCAAACTTTACTGCATGAAGTCAGTGCCATGAATGATCCTGACTATCCAAGTTGGCAGTCGTGGTTTTCGACCTTGGGCGTGAATGATAAAGAAGTGCGCAAAGGTCCTTTGTTTACTCTGGCTTTAATGGCGCTGCAGGCAGCGATTGATGGACAAGGTGTGGCCTTGGGTCAAGCGTTGTTAGTTGAGTACGACATCGCGGCGGGACGTTTGGTGCGCCCGTTCGATGTGCAAACACCTTTGCGTCTCGATTACTACTTGATCTATGCGGCAGATATGAAAGAGAACGCAGCCTTCCAAGCTTTCCATCAATGGTTGGTAAGTGAAGCACGCACACGCTGATATTGAATCGACCTGTTCCTCCAATAATTCTTTGATTGCCATGTTGTCGCTCAATCGTATCTTTCACAACTCTGCTGACCTGCCTTTAATTCGCCGTGAATTACTTTTGGTGACGGCGCGTTGCGGTATCACCGGTGCTACACGTCTAAGCACTGAGTTAGATCGTTCGATGTTGATGCTGCAATTACATAACACTGATCAAGGTGGGCAGCAACAGCGGCAGCAACAGCAAGCGCCAACATGGACCAGCAGCGCGGCCTTATGTGATCGCATTGAAGCAGTGGATTTTCAGCAGGGCCGTGTGCACTTGCGTGGACAACGCTATCGTTTCGAAGTCGATGTGATTGCTTTCGCCACGCATCACAGTGCTGCCGACCCACAGCATGATTCACTTCACGGAGCGAGTTTGAACCCTATCAAATTTGATGAAGTGATTTTTGTTGGTGATGCGCAGAAGTGCGTCAGCCAAGCTTTACGTTGCTCTCATTTATCGCGCAAGATGATGGTGCTAGGACGAAGTCAGTTGGATCATGCGCAAAGAGTCGTGCGACAACAATTGCACCGTTTGCAAGGACATCAAGAAAAAACTTTGAAAGCGATCGCCCCCTAATTTTTTTAAAGCACGATCAAAAAGTTCTCGCTGTTCGCTGCAATTAAATGTGGATACAGTACGGTCAACTCGGTGAGCGCCACGTTCCTTTTTTGCGTGTTCGCTCTGAGATTTTTCTCCTTGGATCCCTCTTTCATTTTTATCCTACCCTAGGTGGTTTATGTCCTTCTTTCAAAATGCACTGCAGGTGTTTGCCAGCACCAAAGCAAGTAAATCAAAAGTGAATCAAAAACACAGTCCCAATCAAGGCCAGTTCCCTGCGAAGTGTCTCAGCTTAATGTTAGCAGCAGCGTTTTCAACTGCAATCCCGAGCCATGAAGTGCAGGCGGCTAGTGTCGGTAATGTACGCAAAATTGAGAATGTGAATGGCCAATCTCAGCTGAGTATTACGACTGACAAAGGCAATTTGATACAGATCTCCATCTTGCGTTCCGATTTGTTCCGCGTCTGGGCTGGTAGCGATGCAAAGTTAGTCGATGCGGGTGATAAGGCCGCGCCTATCGTTTTGAAACAAGACTTCGGCAAAGTGGACTTTACGGTGCAGGAGCAAAGCGATTATTTGTTGGTGAAGACCAAAGACATGGCTTTGCGGATTTATCGTCAACCACTGCGTTTGGCTTTATATCGCGCTGATAATCGTACGATGCTGTGGCAGGAATTGCAGGCCTTAGATATTGGTGAAAAGCGTAGCTTTCAAACGCTGTCGAGTAGCGCTGATGAGGCGTTCTTCGGCGGTGGTCAACAGAATGGTAATTACGCTTTCAAAGGAAAAACATTAGAGGTTTCTTATTCGGGTGGCTGGGAAGAAAACGATAGACCAAGTCCAGCGCCGTTTTATATGAGCAGTAAAGGCTATGGCGTGCTACGTAACACTTGGAGCAATGGTAGTTACGATTTTCGTTCTAATGATTTCATCACGAGTAGTCATAATGAGAAGCGATTTGATGCCTATTACTTTGTCGGCGATAGCATCAAAGATGTCTTGAATGGCTACACGACCTTAACTGGCCGCGCACGGATGCTGCCGCGCTGGGCCTATGAATATGGCGATGCCGATTGCTACAACGATGGCGACAATGTGAAGAAGCCGGGCACCTTTCCCAAAGCTTGGAGTGATGGTCCGACTGGTAAAACACCGGATGTGATTCTCTCAGTCGCAGCGAAATATCGTGAGCACGATATGCCAGGTGGTTGGATCTTACCAAATGATGGCTATGGCTGCGGTTACACCGATCTTGAAGCGGTCGTGAAAGGGCTGAAACAATACGGTTTCCGTACCGGTTTGTGGACCGAAAACGGAGTCGATAAGATCAAATGGGAAGTCGGCACAGCGGGCACACGCGCTCAGAAACTCGATGTGGCTTGGACTGGCCAAGGCTATCAATTCGCGCTCGATGCGAACCAAGCGGCGGCGCAAGGCATACTTGATAATTCGAATTCGCGTCCCTTCATTTGGACAGTGATGGGCTGGGCTGGCATGCAGCGTTATGCAGTGACATGGACTGGTGATCAAAGCGGTAGCTGGGATTACATTCGTTGGCATATTCCGACACTGATTGGTTCTGGGTTGTCGGGCCAAGCCTATGCAACCGGTGACGTTGATGGGATCTTTGGTGGTAGCCCCGAAACCTTCACACGTGATTTGCAGTGGAAAGCCTTTACACCAGTATTGATGGGGATGTCAGGATGGTCGCAAAATGTGCGCAAGCATCCTTGGGCCTTTGACGAGCCGTATCGCAGCATTAACCGCGATTATCTCAAACTCAAAATGCGTCTGATGCCGTATATGTACACCTTGGCACAAGAAACTGAAATGACCGGCGCGCCTATCGTTCGCGGTTTGATGTGGGATCATCCACAAGATCCTCATGCGAATGACGAGAATTACAAATACCAATTCTTCCTCGGTAAAGACCTCTTGGTGGCGCCGGTGTATCGTAGTCAAGCGGCCAGTCAAGGTTGGCGCAAGGGTGTGTATTTACCGCAAGGACAATGGATCGATTACTGGGATGGTCGAGTCGTGACAGCCGGCACCCAAGGTAAGCTGATCGATTATCAAGTGAGCCTCGACAAATTGCCGGTGATGGTGCGCGCCGGTGCGATTTTGCCGATGTATCCTAGCGCCTTGTATGATGGTCAAGTCGCTAAGGACGTTCTGACTTGGGATATCTATCCTCATGGTGAAAGCAATTTCACTTTATACGAAGATGATGGTGAAACGCGCCAATATCAGCAAGGGGAAAAGTCCACCCAACAGATTCGTGTTTTCGCACCTGAAAACAAAGCAGGTCTGATTCAGATCAAGCTCGATGGTGTGCGTGGTCAATATCAAGGGATGGAAACGCAACGTGTACAAGTGTTCCAAGTGCATACGCGCGTCAAGCCGTCACAAGTCTTACTGCAGAAACAGGCTTTAGCCGAGTTAGTGAGTCGCGCAGAATTTGAAAAAGCGAATACTGGCTGGTATTACGACGCCGCCCATCAATACGGCGTGGTGTATGTGAAGACGGCGAAGCTCGATGTGCGACAAGCGCTGGCCGTTGATCTGGATATTCCAAGCACGGCAAGTCTGGCGAGCACGGCTGATTATCCAGCGGCGCCAGCGACCGGTGATGTGGTACCGGCGGACTCTCTGATCGTGCTCAATCGCTCCGCGGAAGAGCCCGGTCATCCCGTGGAGAATGCTTTCGATGGTAAGCCTGGTACTTGGTTCCGTACCCTGCGCGATCAATCGCAAAAGACCGGCCCTCATGAATTTACTTTGGCTTTAGGTGAGCGTCGTTTGATTAAAGGCTTCGAGATCGCACCGCGTAACGATAAACATTGGGATGCAGGTCAAGTCAAAGATTTTGAGGTCTATATGGCCGATACCAATGGTGAGTGGGGCCAACCGATTTATGTGGGGCAGTTGAAAAAACAAGAAGGCAAGCAGCGCGTGGAGTTCCCGGCCAAAGCTGGGCGTCTCTTCCGCTTCCGTATCTTGAGCTCACATGATCAGGCCGAAGATGGTAACGTCCAAGATCCTATGGTCTTGACGTCGAATGATGCGAGTGCTGGCAATGCGCCGCGTGCTTACAATGCATTCACGCCAATTGTCGTGCCACCAGTGACGATTTC
Source organism: Undibacterium cyanobacteriorum (assembly GCF_031326225.1). Classification (GTDB taxonomy): domain Bacteria; phylum Pseudomonadota; class Gammaproteobacteria; order Burkholderiales; family Burkholderiaceae_D; genus Undibacterium; species Undibacterium cyanobacteriorum. The sequence goes on from NZ_CP133720.1 coordinate 1,080,421, forward strand.
TGAATTCCATTTATTGGAGCAGCAAAATCCTGACAAGCCAGCATTGCAGTCCGCCTTGTCTGATTTCCCGTTTGCCGCAGCGAAGGGCACCGTGGTCGCCAAAGATAAGGTGATGATCGGTAAAGTAGCCAATGCTACAAAGCACGAGACTATGATGCAGATGAATGGTTTGAAATTCCGCAAAGGCTTGGGTGTGAGCGATGTCAGTGAGATCACTTATCGTCTACAAGGCAACTGGCAAATTTTCCGGGCTGACGTCGGTATCGATGATGCATGCCGCCAAAATGGTGGCTTGCAATTCCAAGTCTATGGTGATGGCAAATTGCTGTTTGACAGTGGCTTAATTGAAGCGCCTGCCGTGGTAAAGCCTGAGCTTGATATTCGTGGCATTAGCAAATTGAGCTTGCGCACCACCGGCGTGAAAGCCAAGGCCAAAGCACCCGTTTGCGCAAACTGGGCCAATGCGACCGTGATTGGATTTGCAGGTGACACCATCGTGAAATAAAGCGCAATAAGTCATGGTGAGGCAATAACTCATAAAAAGGCTCTGTGGCTATGATCGGTCACAGAGTCTTTTTTATTGGTCAATTCGAATATTGAAGTCGATTTACGGAACCAAGTCACTATGACATCATCTAAATTGGTCTAAGCCTGTGCATGATTGCTTTTGGTTAAAACCGCCATTTTTAGCGTGAGGAAAATTGATGTGTACTAAGTCCAATTATTCGCCCCGTGCTCCTTTCATTTTTCCTAGGTCAGCAACAATGAGTAATTATCTCGGCTGCGCCGCCTTAGTGCTCATCAGCATCTTGCCGCTGGTAAGTGCGGCGCAAGCAGCGCCAGAGCCAAAAAATCAACCAACATCCCAGAAAATATCTAAGCCCAGTTTGACCAGCGCACAAGCGCATTTCGAGCCTTTATACGAACAATTACGTCAGGAATTTAATGCCACAAATGCCTACAACACGGTTGCGTTTGTCGAGCAACGTTGGCGCTTGGCAGGAAACGCGGGCTTTAACGAAAGCATTCGCCATGTTGAAAAGATTCTGCAAGAGGCCGGTTTTCAAAAGCAGCAAAATTCAGAGAAAGAAGCAGAGCTGAGCTATCGAATTGAGACTCGTAAGATGGCGAAGCCGACGTGGGAGCCTATCGCCGCAAGCTTGAATTTAATTGGCGCGGGTGATCAGCAACAGAGCTTGCTGAATTTCTCTACCAATCGAAATATGATCGCGATTAACTCTGCATCAACCCCGGATGCTGGTGTGAAAGCGGAAGTGGTGTATGTGGGTAAGGGGCGCTCAGCAGATCTGAAAGACAAAGACCTCCGCGGCAAGATAGTGTTTGTCGAAAATGCAGCGGCGGCTGTTTATAAACAAGCTGTTAGTGCTGGCGCAGTCGGTGTGATGTCTTACTCGATGCCTGCTTATACCCAGCCGCAGAAATACCAAGACTCGATTCAATTTCAGTCAGTGCCACAGGTGGGTGGTGATAAAGCGATCTGGGCTTTAGTTTTGTCATATCAAGCAAAAGAACGACTGAAATCGGCTTTGCAAAATAGTGCTGCTCCAGTGCTGGTGCAAGCACATGTCTCAACCAAACAATACCAAGCAGAAGAGTTGACTTTGGTTGCCAATATTCGCGGCCGCACTCAGCCAGAGCAGCGATTTGTTTTTAGTGCACATGTTCAAGAGCCTGGTGCTAACGATAATGCTACTGGGGTTGGCACTCTAGCGGAAATGGCCCGTGTTGCAGCGAAATTGGTGAAAGAAAAGAAGTACGTACTGGATCGTACCATCACCTTCTTATGGGGTGACGAAATTGTCTCGACACAACGGTATATCAACGAAGACCCGCAACGCGCTAAGGGCATCATGTGGGGTTTGAGCCTCGATATGGTGGGCGAAGATGTGAGCAAAACCGGCGGCAGTTTCCTGATCGAGAAGATGCCAGACCCTTCCGCGATTTGGACGCGCGGTAATGACAAGCATACAGAATGGGGCGGCTCGGTTCTGAAGGAATCAGACATGGTGCCAAACTATTTTACCGACTACTTGATCAATCGTTGCGTGCAACAAGGTCTGGAAACGGGCTGGGTCGTGAATGCTAATCCCTTCGAAGGCGGTAGTGATCATACGCCCTTCCTGCAAGCGAAGATCCCTGGCTTGTTGATGTGGCATTTCACAGATACTTTTTATCATACCGATTTAGACCGACTTGATAAGGTATCGAAAGATGAAATGCACAATGTGGGAATTTGTGGTTTGGCCAGTGCATGGATATTGTCCAGTGCTGACGAAAACACGGCCTTGATCGTCGGCGAAGAGTTATCCCTCAATGCCAAGCAACGCCTACAGACTGAGTTTTCCTTAAGTCAGACCGCCACTCGTGCCGGAGCTGATGTCACAAAAGAGAAACATATTCTGGCTACCTGGGCTGATTGGTATGTGCGTTCGGTCGATTTGCTGAAGACCTTGCCTCTCGGTACCCTGAGCAACGATGGGAAAGCTCAAATAGACAAAGCGAAACGAAGTATTACTGATTTGAGTCAGCAGTTACAGAATCAACTGTAAAATGGGGCATCTCGAAAGTGTCTGAGCACTAGGCGCTTCGATCAGTTCTAGGAAAATCGTCCATGAATCCACGAATCAGCGCCTTGATGCATTTAAAATTGACTGACTTGATACGACGCGCGATATTAAGTCTTTCAATGATTGTCTCAATCATCGCAGTTACCCCAGTGCATGCGAGTGAACGAAAGACCTGTTGGCTTTCACCTCAAGTTCAGGTCGAGTTCTCCGGTCGCCTCATCGCCTATGAGAAGATAGGTCTCGGAAAATATGAAAAACATCATAGTGGCCGCGTTAGGGACTCTTTTGCATATGCATTTGGATTCACGATTCGAGATCAAAAGGGTGGAAAATTGGGTCCACAGCATGAAATGTTCTTTCGTGATGAAGAGCCAAAATGCAACGCGCTTGTCATGCATGATCAGCGAATTTTCTATCTTTCTCGTACCAGCGTTTATCGGCGGATGGATAGTGAAGGTCAGCGTGGCGGCAATGTGTTGGTAGTGAGCGAAGATGGTGGTCGCCATTTTAGTGACAACATATTTCCATCAGCGCGAAATGCGTGGAATAGCGAAGCTGAAATCTCTGAACAACGCGCTGCTATAGAAAGCTTTGGTTATCATCAGGCTCGTGTCGATTTTGATGGCAAATTAGTGCGCTTGGAATTGACGAATCCGCTTGATTACCAGCAATTTCTCTACTTTGAATCGACTGATTTCGGAAAGCATTGGCAACGGCATGCCATATCTACTAAGCCTCAAGTTTATACAGTCGAGGAGGTCGAGAAATGGCGTGAAATGTATGCGAGAGATCGCTACATCAACATGCGTTTTCGCGCGAAACAAGAGTCCTGCGGTAGAACTTTGCGCGATTCATGCGTGAAGGCTGTGGACGACGCCTGGGAGCAGAGTATGCAGGCCTGTACCAGTAAAAGTAACTGGCAAACCTGTGTTAAAAACTTCGTGCCTCCCGCTGTGCCTTCCGCTACGGTGCCCGTGAAGTGAATTTGACCAGTTGGTAACCATCGCAACTTACGTGCGCACCAGTGGGCCTTGCACTTTGAAGGCTTGCTTGCTAATGACGAGCATTTGTCGTTACAATCGTGCACCACAAAAGCTTTGACTCACATTAGTTCAGATGAGATTTCAACTCCTCATCGGAAGAGAAAAGCGAAGCACCCGAATGCAAGGAAACGGTGCCACCAACAACAATAACAACAATAAAAATAAGGAGAAACATCATGTCCCCAACTCAACTCTGCCATCCCGAATTTTTTATTTTTCACGGGTCACGTCAGGCTTAATTGTTAGTTCTCATCTCTAAACTAAAGCTTTAAGCATCGCTTACACTCAAGCTATTACTCAGGCTATTACTCAAGCTATTACTCAAGTCATTACACGCGCCAAAACTAAAGCGCGAGTACGACTCGATCTTGCATCGCAAGTTCGTAGCGGAAGTGTGCCTTGATGACGCCTTGACGGCGACCTGTACATTCTCACAGGTTGAAACTCATGGGCAATCCCATTATTAAAACATCCTTGATAGACAAGGTGTCTGTCATCGCCTCTAACAAAACATGGATCGAGGGAGGCGCGATCCAACAGTTACATAAAACGGCTGAATTGCCAGGCATGCTAAGAGCCGTTGGTTTGCCTGATTTACATCCAGGGCGCGGTTATCCAATTGGTGCTGCATTCTTAACTCAAGGGCGATTTTATCCAGCGCTCATCGGTGGTGACATCGGTTGTGGTATGCGTTTATGCATGACGAATATCGATCGTCGTCAGTTCTCATTAGATAAATTGGCTAAGCGCATAGGCAATATCGATGGCCCATTGATTGATGAGTCTGCTGCGTGGCGTGAACGCGTGCAGGCTTGCGGATTGGAGGTCACGGGGCACCAAACCTCCTTGGGCAGTATTGGCGGTGGCAATCACTTCGCTGAAGTACAAGAGCTTGATACAATTGATGACCCAGTGCGAGCGCAAGAGTTGGGTCTTGATGCAAAACGATTGTTAATCCTCGTGCATAGTGGCTCACGCGGTTTTGGTGGTGAAGTTCTGCGATCTCATATCGATCAGTATCAACATCATGGCCTAGAGGCGAATAGCATAGAGGAAACGGCTTATTTCGAGCAGCATGATCTGGCCTTGTGTTTTGCCTTACATAATCGTGCTTTGATTGAGCAGCGCCTGCTTGAAAGACTCAATGCTAGCGCACGGCTGGTGCTCGATGTGCATCACAATTTTCTGGAACGGGTTGAGCGTCCTGAAGGAATTCTGTATCTGCATCGCAAAGGCGCCGCACCAGCGGATCGCGGACCGGTGGTGATTCCTGGTTCGCGCGGCGACTACAGTTATCTGGTGGAAGCGAAAGCGCCGATTGGCGATAGCGCTGTACATGTGAGTCTCGCTTCGTTGGCGCATGGGGCGGGGCGTAAATGGCAGCGTAGTGAATGCTACGATAGGCTGTCGCCACGTTATACACAAGAACAGTTACAGCGCACTAAGTTGGGGTCACGTGTCATTTGTGCGGACAAACATTTGCTCTTCGAAGAAGCTCCAGAGGCGTACAAATCGATCGCTAGTGTGATCGCGGCTTTGCAAGACGCGGGCTTGATCCGCGTCATTGCACGACTGAAGCCTGTCTTGAGTTATAAGACGGCGGGAGCGTGTTGCGTATGACTCGATCCCTATTACAGATCAGCGCGGCGCAAGGACCCGATGAATGTTGTTTGGCTGTGCTGAAAGCCTGCGATGCCATCTTGCTCGATGCACGAAAGCGCGGCATTCGCTTACGTTTGATTGAAAGCTGTGCGGCAGAGCGTGCGCCACTACTACGTTCGGCCTTGTTTGAGTTGGAAGATTGCGGCGCACAGCAAGTCCAGCAAGAAGATGCGGTCGCACAATTTCTCAGGGACTGGTGTGGGACTTGTCAGTGGATTTGTAGCAGCCCTTTTAGACCTCGCCATCGACGCAAGAATTGGTTCTTCAGTATTCGTCTGCAAACTGTGACGACAACTGTATTCGACGAAGAGATTCGCTACGAAAGTTGTCGGGCCAGTGGGCCTGGTGGGCAACATGTGAACAAAACGGACACAGCGATCAGAGCGACGCATCCGTCGACCGGTCTCAGTGTGAAAGTGCAATCGGAGCGCAGTCAGCTCGCTAACAAGCGTTTAGCCACATTGTTGTTGCAGCAGCGCTTGCAAGAAGTCCTTGATGAGCAAGAGCAGCAATCGCAAAAAGATCGCCATCAAGCGCACTATGATTTGCAGCGAGGCGCGGCAGATCACGTATTTTGTGATCTGAATTTTAAGCGCAAGCGGTAGAAAAATCGCTGAGCTAATTCTTGACTTTGCTTGCAAAAAAGACCCTCGTCGGCACTCGCTGAAGAGGGTCTTTTTTGATGGAGCCTCAGTACTCAGAATGATCTGCTGAGGCTCTTTGAGAACGCATTAGTTGGTAACAGAAGTGTTATACCAATAGCGATCTGAGGCGCTAACGGTGCTCGCATAGGTGCGGCTATAGGCGCCATTCCCCGGCCAAGGATCATTGATGTACAAGTAATTGCCGCTGTAACCCTTTACGACCACGAAGTGGCCACCGCCACCATTCCATTGCCACAAGAGTACATAAGGACGTTTTGCATTAATGCGCGCCGTGGAATTGGATTGCGAGAGCACGCCAACGGTGGAGGCGCTGACGCCCCAAGCATTCAAGATGCTCGTGATTGCACTGGTGTAGTTGGGTTGATTGGCATTGCTATTCCAATTGAAGGTCGAGTTGCCGCAGGCATAGTTGATGCCGAGAGCGTAGTTGACCTCGGCGCATTGGCTCGGAGTTTTGCCAAAGAAGTTTAAAACCATCTGGCTTGAACCAGCCCAGCACCAGTTGCTGTGCTCTTGTACACGCAAAGGAACATTGAGGTTATAAGTTTGCGCACTGGCTATGCCGCAAATGGCTGTGCTAAGCGTGAAGAAAGCCGCTGCGATGGCGGGGCGAAAATATTTGATCATAAAGACTCCAAAAAAGTGATTTGAATTGAGGTGTTGTGGATGCCCAAGACGCCGGAGTTGGCTCAGTTGGCCATCTCTCGATCTGAGCGCTCAATTCATGGTTTAACGTGGCAAACGTGCGATGTTGGCGCGTACGGTGTTTTGCAGGCTTGGCAGCAAATCGCTGCCATCGGACAGATTGCTGGCATTGGTAGCCGGAGCCGGTGCCATCTTCAAGGTCTCACGTGCAGCGATCAGTGGTACATAGCGCGCCTTGCTATTGCTATCTTTGACTTCCATGAAATCTGCCGTGGCTTGATAAATGCGAACGAAGCGGAACGCGTCTTTTCCGCTATGCGTTTGCGCGGCGTTTTGGACATCTTGCGCTAGCTTAGCGCCGCCGATGCCATTGACCGTCCATTTGCCGTAGGACTTTTCCATCTCTAACAAAGCCACAGGATGGTTGTTGATGGTGATCACGAAATTCCAAATACCTGTACCGCTGACCATTTGCTCCATAGGCCGATTGCCTGCCAATAGTGTTTGCGGTTGTATGGTGTGGATTTCAAATCCAATACCCAGCTTAGCGCTTTTGAGTTCAGACAAATCGTTGATCTCGATCGGGAAATCATTCGGTAGATTGCCGGCCTTGAGGTCGCGCGTGAGCTCAGCAATGACGGTGCGCAAACCTTGCTCGGCCGCATTGCGCAGACCTTGGGGCTCACGCGATGCCGTGGCGTTGGTAAGTGCAGCGGCGTTGGCCGTTGGATTGTTAGGACTTTCTTTGAGATTGGTGCTGGCTTGAGTTTTTGCGTCGGCGCTAGCGCATGTGATCAATGCGACGGCGAACGCCATCGATGTTAAGGTGAACTTCATCATTTTTCCTTTATTTGAATAGTATGGATATGCCCGCTGTCTCCCAACTACTACACGGGCCTTGCTATTACAAAGGAAGCCTGAAGTTTCGCCATCGACTTAAATGGCAAAGCACTGCTGCATAAATATCTACAATATACTTTTCGAATATGTGAAAAGGGAGCCAAGAAGCGAAGTGCGCAAAATACCAATTTTTATTTTTGAAAAAGGGTATTGTGCGAAAGCTTCCATGAAATTTGTGACTCTTGGTCGATTCTGACTTGATTAAGATGTTGTCGTTGAATTTGTACAAACCGCTTGATTTGTATTTTGGGTGGTCTCCACTTATTACCAAAAGGTTTGGAATTTTCTGAATGATGCGTTGATTCGCTTATTTAGTGTCGCTAGTTAGCAATCGATGAGTGACCAAATTTTGTAGTCGGTCAAACAAATCACAATAATCTTTGTAATCCAAGTTCACCAACAGGATCTTGTTTTTGCATGGCGACAAAGCTCAAACGCGGTGGATGTTGCTGTAGCAGTGCTTGGATTTCTTGACGCTCAAGTTGCGCTCGATGATTCAGTAAAGTCGAGTGAGTAACACTGTAAGCCAAACTATTATTGATAACCCAAGCCCAAGGCTGAATGCCAGCGCGCTGTAGATCCTTTTGGAGTGAAAGTGCCTCGAGGATGGGAGTTGTCTCGGCGAGACTCAGTAAGATCACTTTGGTTTGGTTCCGATCTTGGAGTTGCATCAATGGTGTGGTGAAGCGCATGCCATGTTGCTGCATTTGTCTCTCGATTTCACGATGATAGGCTCCAGTCGTATCCATCAATAGCAGGGTGTGACCAGTTGGTGCCGTGTCCATCACCACAAATTTTTTGTTTGCTTCACGCAGTATGCGTGAGAAGGCATGAAATACAGCAATCTCTTGTGTGCACGGCGAAGCGAGATCTTCTTTGACCAGTTGTAATTGTTCTTCTGTGAGCTTTTTCGATTTACTTGCCAAAACATGCGCTTGGTAGCGTTCGGTTTCGACTTGTGGATCGATACGACTGATGCTCAAATGCTCGGCAATCTGTGGATTGTTCACATCAATGGTGTCACTGATATGCGCAGCAGGATCCGAACTACTCAAGTGCACCTGATGGCCACGCCGTGCAAGTTCAACTGCAATAGCGGCAGCGATGGTGGTTTTGCCGACACCACCTTTGCCCATCGTCATAATCAAACCATGTTGATCTGCTTCGATTTGATCCACGAGATCATGCAGCGCAAGCAGTTCATTGGGAGGAGTTCTTCCTAGAGCGTGATGTAGTTCCGGTACGCTTTGTGGTTGCGGAGAAACGCCTTTTTCAGCATTTTCATCGCAGCTGCGAAAGAACTCGCGCAGATTTTCTGGCCCGACCATATTGAACGCTTGTAGCGGTACCTGGAGCACATTGTCCGAGATCGCCAATGTACTGATATTGTCGAGTTGTTTTTGTTCACGCAAATAAATGGCTTCAGCGAGTTCATCATTATCCGCCTCGGCCTTGGGCATGCAAGCATTGACGACGAGATAGTGGTGTCCAATTCCTAGCGCTTCGAGTTCGTGGTGAGTCCGCGCGGCTTCTTGTAAACTGGTTTTCTGCGGACGCGCCACTAAGACCATGCGTGTTTGTAGCGGATCACACAAGGTGTTCACCACGTGTTGATACTGTTGTGCTTGTTTTTCCAAGCCCGCTAAAGGGCCAAGACAGGACGCGCTGCCTTTATCTGCCGTAATGAAGTCTGACCATGCTGCAGGGAGTTGCAGCAAGCGTATGGTGTGGCCAGTCGGCGCCGTATCAAAAATAATGTGATCAAAGCGCGCGCGAATTTCTGGATTGCACAGTAGCGATGTGAATTCATCAAACGCGGCAATCTCTGTCGTACAAGCACCGCTCAGTTGTTCAGTCAGTTGTTGAAGCTCGGCGTGGCTTAAGCTCTCGCGTACCGGCGTGATGATACGTTGGCGGTAATGTTCGGTGGCAATATGCGGGTCGATCTCGAGCCCAAATAGCGAAGGATGTACCTTGAGTGGCGTAATCTGCGCGCCAATGTCTTGCTCAAAGACTTGGGCGATATTCGATGCCGGATCAGTGCTGACGAGCAGCACCGATCTTCCTTGTTCGGCCAGCTTTAGTGCGCTGGCGCATGCGATGGAAGTCTTACCGACACCACCTTTGCCGGTGAAAAACAAATAGGGAGGTGGTGACTGTAAGAAGTGCATGGCCTTATCCCATCACGAGGGCGATGCGGTCCATCGCCGCTTTAAGCGCAAGCTTGTCGTCTTTGAGTTGATCCAGCGGCAGTGCCAGAAACGCTTCAATTCTTGCGCGTAAGATGCGATAGGCCTGCATAAAAGCGGCGTCGATTTCTTCGTCGCTTCCAGTTGCGTGGGCTGGGTCTTCGACACCCCAATGGGTGCGCAAAACGGGACCAAGGTAAGCTGGGCAAGTTTCGCCAGCCGCACTCGCGCACACCGTGATGACAATATCGGGTGTGGCAGGTAAATCATCCCACGATTTGCTATGGTAGCCCTCGGTGCTGATTCCTTCGCGTTGCAGTAAAGCCAGGGAGCGCGGATGCACTTGTCCCGTCGGCTTGCTACCTGCACTCATGGCACGCCAATCGGCTGGTGCGAGGTGATTAAAGCAAGCTTCGCCAAGGATAGAGCGGCAGGAATTGCCGGTACATAAAAAGAGTACGTTCATGATTCTGCACTTTCTTGAGCAGGAGAGGTGGGGAGTGGATAAAGCCAGTTAAATACGAGATATGCCAGCACCGCTCCGCTGCACTGCGCTGCAATGAATCCTAAACTATCAGCTGGACGAATACCGGCAAAGGTGTCGCTCGCAGCACGGGCTAGGGTGACGGCTGGATTGGCGAATGAGGTCGAGGAGGTGAACCAGTAGGCAGCGGTAATGTAAGCCGCCACAGCAAACGGTGTCACGCCGGGACGACTGCGCGACGTGCTGATGATCACTGCGATTAAACCAAAGGTCGCAATCCCCTCGCTCCACCATTGTGCGATGCCAGTGCGGACGTGGGTCGAAGCAAAGAAACTAGGAAGTTCGAACATCCAATGTGCCGCAGCAACGCCAGCAAAAGCGCCAAGTATTTGTACCACTAAGTAAAGGGCAAATACTGGCAGCGTGAGATTCTTTTGTAAGACATCAATCAAGCTAACCGCGGGATTAAAATGCGCGCCGGAGAGTGGACCAAACATCAAAATCAAGGCAATCAAACCGGCGCCGGTGGCGATGGTGTTGGCTAACAAGGCAATGGCCGTGTTTCCTGCCGAGAGGTTTTGCGCCATGATGCCGGAACCGACCACGACGGCTAACAGCAAAGCCGTGCCAAGAAATTCGGCGACGAGTTTTCGGGAGAGTGTTACTGAGTTCATTTTTAATTTCTGAGAGTTTAGTTTTTGAATCTGATGCGAGATTTGCCGCTTTAGTTGGCCGCTTTAGCTGGTCGATTTGCGACTGCGTTTTTGAGTGCTTGGCATACATGATTTTCCACCACAGCAGCTCTCCGTCAGAAAACCGATCAAGTCATTCATCGCCGAAAAGTTGGCGGAATAAATGATGAAACGACCTTCTTGACGTGCTTCGATGAGTTCCGCGTAATTGAGTTCTTTTAAATGGAAAGAGAGCGAAGAACTCGGGATTCCTAACTCTTCGGCAATTTTGCTCGCGGCCAAACCTTCGGGACCGGTCGCGACCAGTAAACGAAAGATGGCGAGACGTGATTCTTGGGCGAGTGCTGCGAGCGCAGACAAGGCCGACTTGGTTTCCATAGGACCTTTCGATAAAACGGTGCTTGGCACTTTTGTGAATCTTAATTTCGATAATTCTACATTTATAGAAATGTAGAATCAAGAGTTTTTCTGTCGACACGATTTTGCATAAATAATAAAACGATTAGAAAGCAAGCTTGCCAGCGCATATCTGACGTGTAACCACACTAGTTGATCGTTGTCGCTGGAGTCGAAAGCGTTTGATGCTGCTGATTATTTGGGCGTACGTGCCGCGATTTGCTCAAGCTCATTGAGTGCCAATAAGAGACTCGTGCGATGCAGGCGCGACACTTCTTGCCACGGCATCCCCGTGATCGCCGACTCTAAGGCCCACAAGAGATTCAAGCTGGCGTTGGGTTGCTGTCGCTTGACTTGGAAATAGACCTGCACCGCGCCGAGTTGGTGTATCTGCTCGACCGAGTGAATGCCCGCCGCGTTCAGCATCTCCTGCGATTTGGGGCCTAGGCTTTTGAGGTCGGCGATTTGCATTGTTGTTTGAAGTGGCGAGATTTATTTTTACCTGCAGGATAAAGTGTTTGAGCTGCGTCCCTCAATCAGGAGGAATTGTACTGGGTATTGATCTAGGGTTCGAGTGAAAAGGGATGGATGATTCTAGCGTTTCTTCGACGGATCTAGGCTCTTATACCTTTCGACATTGCTGCAAAGTTTGTCGCGAAAGCTCAGCCTCTGCACGAACCCATTCTGCAAATGCGCGGATTTTCTGTTTTCTTTGATCACTCATTCGATAAATTAAGAAATGGGCGTAAGGGTCGCGGCAAGATTGCGAGATGGGACGGATTAAGTGGCCATTGAGAAGATCTTCTATGACCAATACATCGAGTGCTAGAGCAATGCCATGTCCCGACTTGGCCATCTCGATGGCGAGATGTTCGTGACTGTAATAAGGACCTTTGTCGGCTTGCTTAAGTAGAGCGTTCCGCTGCCGAGTGCTGAGATGATCACTTTCGGCGATAGCTTTAATCCAAGCATTCCAACGTTCGCCAATCTTTCCTGTTTGTCGATCTGGGGGAAGGGGCAATCGTAGTAAGCTGTGCTGTTGTAAGTCGATGAGGGAGTTGAGTTTTAGATGCTTTTTCGACGATGCCAAATGCGGACTGCATACCGGGAATAAAGCGGTTTGCTGCCATAGTCGCTCAATATGCAATTGCTCTTCGTGCTCGTACTCGCCTAGTCCATAACGAATCACGATGTCGACCTGCTTGTCATTGATTAAGTCATGCGTTTGATTTTCTGAGGAAAGTCTGAGATCGATATCAGGATGATGCGCATGAAAGCGATTGAGGCGTGGTACCAGCCATTTGGCTGCGATTGATGGCGCAGCACTGACGATCAACACTTTGTTATCGGATGATTGACCACTGGCGCGCTCAAGTGCGCTTTGCAGGCGTTTGAAGGAGGCATTGACTTCGCGCGCGAGTTCTTGACCGGTACGAGTCAGCTCTACGAGGCGATTCGAGCGTGTGAAAAGTGTGATACCTAGGTAGTCTTCGAGCGCACTGATCTGATGACTTATCGCAGCGGGTGTAACGGATAATTCTTCTGCTGCTAGCTTAAAACTGCCGAACCGTGCGGCTGCTTCGAATGCGCGTAGGGCAGCAAACGGAGCAGTTCTAAGTGAAGGTGATGAGCGTGATCTTGTCATCGTTTCAGTTTAGCAGAACTAATCTGAAACGCAAAAAACATCATTTGTCAGCATTGATGCTTTAAACCAAACTGTGCTCACTTTCAAACGGAGGCAGTATGAGTTCGAATAATATCGGTAGTAAGTTCAACAATCAGATGAATAATGAAGCCGCTAGCAATAGCGATATGGACGAAGCGCCGGGTGCCAAGAAAATTCATTTTTTATTCGTTTTGAGTAGCAGTCGCAGTGACGGAAACACGGCTCAGTTGGCACGTTACGCCGCCAGCTTCTTAGACTCGAACGTACAACAAACCTGGGTCTCTTTGCAGGAGCTTGATTTACCCGAATTCGTTGATCAACGCCATCAAGGTAACGGGCACTATATGATGCCATCAGGGAATGCTTTGGCGCTCCTACAAGCCACCTTGAACGCCACTGATGTGGTACTAGTCACGCCTTTGTATTGGTATAGCTTGCCAACCTTGGCCAAGCGGTACTTAGATCATTGGTCTGGCTGGATGCGAGTGGCAGATCTGCAATTTCGCGAGAAAATGTCAGGCAAACGACTGTGGAATATCACGGTTTTAAGCGACGAGGATACATCTTATGCTTCAACACTAGTGAGCAGTCTCGAGTTGACGGCAGGCTATATGCAGATGAAATGGCAAGGTAGTTTGTTGGGATACGGGAATCGACCTGGTGACATCATGCAGCATGAGCCGTCTTTGATCAGCGCGTCTCAGTATTTTTTGCAAGCTTGATGAGTTAGTTTTTGTAGTGTGTACAGCGAATTGGTGAGGCGGTTGAGCTTCGCCAAAACTTTCGACAGCGTCCACGACTAGCGACGACGACTGGCGACAACAACACGGTAACGTTGCAACGTCTGATTGAATTCACGATTGATGCGGTCTATTTCGGCTTCATAGGTGGCGAGTTGGTCCTGGCTCTTTTTGATCGAACGGGCCAATTCGTCTAGGCGGGATTGATACAGTTGTTGGAACGATTTCGAGTTTTTGTCGGCTTGTTTGGCGCTGCTAATTTCCTTGCTAAGGTCATTGACCATATTGGCAAGCAGATCCAATTGTTCCAGCACCATTTTCTTCTTCGCTTCAATGATTTCGAGCGCTTTCTTTTGCGCTTGCGTGATATCCGATTCGCTACGGAAATGCGCAGTCAGAAACCGCTCTTCACGTTGCAACTCATCTTCCACCATTTTTTGCTGTTGTTGCGACTCGATTTCCTGTGCCTTCTTTTGTTTTTCTGCAGCACTTAACGGCGGTGTGATTTCGGATTTGAAGCTACCTTGGTTAGAGAAAATGCGAATTACTTTACCTTTGCATTCATTCGGTATGCGATCGGAGCTAACGGGCTTGCCCTCGTTGCTAGTGCAGCGGTAAATTTCAGCGTAGGCTGGGATTGTCGATGATAGGCACAGCAGCGCGAGTCCGAACCGGAACGCTTGGATCACCTGTGTTCGGCACGACAGATCGAGACTTTGGGAGGAATAATGGAACGCGACAGTGCATGCCTTAGCGAGCGTCGTCACCAGACTCGCAGTCAACGTCTTAAAATTAAGCTCTCTCAAACACAGTCCTGGCATAACACAAGTTCCCCTGAATCCTTCGGGCTGACCAGATTCTTTTCAGCCCGCGCAAAAGCCCATATAAGATCATAGGGGCTGGATTTTTTTATAAGTCTAGGGATAGCAAGTCGCGTGCCAGTTAAATTTTTACAGGCAATAAATGTTCGCGTTCGTGTTCGCGTTCGGAGGCGCCCGGCTTGCTGCGCGAAAAAGTGGATCGCGCTGTAACTGAATGCTCATGCGAGTTTGGCAAAGTTTTCGATGATCTGCAATCAGATCATCAGGAAGATTAAGAAACTATTTCCGTGTGGAATTTAAGTGTGGCGTTTTACGTGTCATTTACACGTTATTTGGAAAAAATGGTGGGAGGAGTTGATTCAGGTTTATTTAGCGCAGCATTAAACCGGCGAGGAAGCTCAATCCCATCATTAAACAAATAAGGGAACTCACCCACCAAAATATGATCGAGTTGCCGCTTATTTTTTGGGACAAAGGTTTTGCCATCAGTCCCCGAAGGATCAGTACGCCACTGATGAGGCACAGCACAAGATCGCGGAAAGGTAGTTCTCGGATGAAGCCCGCACCAGACCAACCATATAAGGCCCATACCATCAATACCACGCTGATGAAAAACGTGAGTCGGTGTGGGTAGCTTGAACCTTGATTGACCAATTGAATCATCTTATCGCCAGCACCAAAGAAGCGATACCATGGTTCGCCAAAGACGATACATCCAAGGTGGAGAAGGCTTGCCAGTGCGCAGCAACATGCACCGAATAGGAAAAAATCTTGATAGCCTAGGGACATTCTTCATCTTCCTTCAAAGTTGTTGTTCCGCTCTCTCGCTGCGCTCAAACGGTCGATATCCTTGAGATATCAAAGCTTTCAAGCATTCCCGTTTTATGCCGCGCATTGTTTCACATTTGCTTGAAATTATATTGTCATAAAAATAACCCATTCGGGTTATTGTTGCCTTTTTTACCTCGTGTGAAACTGCGCCCTACATTTTTTTCTTAATTTTGAAATTCTTGTTTCGAAGACAGCAGATTAAGAGAGCGCAATGAACAACTGGATGGGAAAGTGCGATGACAGAACGACGAGTGGTGGTAACGGGCTATGGTGCGGTATCCGCAATGGGAAATTCCGCACAGGAAATTTGGGACGGCATTCTGTCTTATCGAGTGGGCTATCAGAAACATCGTTTTGACGATCCTTCCATTAAGGCGAAGTTCTTTAGTCTCATGGAAAACGATCGCAAACGCTATGCGGCCTTTCCAAAAGCGGTTGTCAAAATGTTGCCCGAGTTCGCCAAAAATGCACTCGTCGCAAGTAAAGAAGCGCTCGATATGGCCTTTGGTAACAGTGATCATCTGCACCAACACGTCGCATCGCCGTTCGACATCGGTGCCATTATCGGCACTGGCTGGGGTGGCATGGACTCCGTCAACTACAACAACAATGATTATCGTGAATCAGGGATGTCTTCATCGTTCGCGACTTTGATGTCCATGCACAGCGTGGCGACCGCCGCAGTCTCTTTGAATTGGAATATACGTGGCTACCAAAACACACCGGTAGCTGCGTGTGCGACTGGCACTATCGCCATTGGCGACGCCTATCACGTCATTAAATCGGGGCGCGCCAAAGTCATGCTGGCCGGCGGTAGCGAATCCTTGAAAGAACAATTTAATGTTTGGTCGATCGACGTGATACAAGCTCTTAGCAAAGAACAAGAGGATCCGCAGTTGGCGTGTTGTCCGTTTAGTGCCAAACGTAGTGGTTTCGTGTTGGCGGAAGGGGCAGCAGTTATTTGTCTTGAGGAATACGAACATGCGAAAGCGCGTGGAGCGAACATCCTCGGTGAAATTATTGGCTATGGCAATTTTTCCGATGCATTTGATATGACAGCGCCCGCCGAGGATCTGCAAGCACGCAAAATGGCGATCACTCGAGCGATGGAAGAAGCAAAGCTCGCTCCAGAACAAATCAGCTACGTCAATTTGCACGGCACATCGACCCCGATCAATGATGTGAATGAGACTAACTCGATAAAAGCAGCATTTGGTGCCGCCGCTGCAGGAATTCCGATGTCGAGTACCAAGTCCTATACCGGCCACTTGATTGGCGCGGCCGGTTCCATCGAAACCATCTTTTGCTTGAAAGCGATCGAAACGGGGGTGATTCCTGCGACGGTACACCTGCAGGAAAATGATCCTGCCTGCGACCTCAATTACACCCCTAATCATCATCGTGAATTGAAAACCCTGGACCATGTACTCAATCTTAGTTTTGGATTTGGTGGTGCGAATTGCGCATTGCTGATCAAACGCATCTAGTACTCGATAGGAGGAAAAGATGGATTACTGTTTTGATTTGGCAGACGTGCAGCAATGGGCCGAGTTTTCTGGCGACTACAACCCTATTCACTTTAGTTTGGATGATGCACGCTTGGCTGGTATGGATGAGCTGATCTTGCACGGCATGTTGGCGCTACTACCGGTGAAGCAAGAAGTGAGTCGTTCGCAAAAACTTCGCACGGATCATTCCGTCAGTGATTTGAATGTGAAGGGATGTGATTGGAGTCGGTTTCGTGCACTGTTTCGACAGCCAATTCCGCACGGGCGGCGCATCAATATCGAACAACGCGGCTTAGACGCTGGAGTCAATTTCAAAGTGTGCGCACAAGACACGCGCGAGGAGCATTTTCGAGGTTCCTTACTGGGCGTGGAAAGTATGCATGGCGATTATCGTTCCCATGACTTTGAATTCCATACTGAGTTGTTGGCCTCGGAAGCAGAAAAATTTTTCCAACTATATCCCGCAATTCAAGAAACTTGGATAGCACTCGATGCAGTCGTGTTTGCCAGTTTCATGCAAAGTAAGTTGTCAATTTTAGAGGACATCGCACAAGTGAAGATGTTCGAACTACACGGCCCCAAGAAACGCAATAAGGTCGTGGTGCAGTTAAGTCACACAGTAAGTTTTGATACACGTTTTTTCTCGAATCAGAACCGAGATGAAATCGATTGGAGTGGCTTTAGTTACGCCATGGCTTTGCCGTCCATGGTGGCGAGTGAGCATCAATTAGCAGGAACTGTTTTATTACCGGTAGTACACGCGGACCGACTCGTCATGATGATTGAGATCGGCTTGGTTGCGAAGTTTGATCAATTAAATTGAGTGAAAGGAAATGGAAATGAATGTAGAGAAATTTTTATGTGACGCGATTCTCGAATTGAAAGATATCGACGAATCTGAGTTGGTTCCGTCTTTGAGTTTCGAAGAATTGGCCTTGGACAGTTTGGATTATGTGGAAATTCAATTGCTCATACAGAAGCGCTTTAAAGTTGCGATTGGTCCCGAGCTGTTCTCAACGGGTAAGTTAAAAAACTTGGGCGACCTGTATCGCCACATCGAAGCGAACCAAGAACAAGCGCTCGCAGCTTGATCAGTAAAGAAACTTTGGGAAGGACACATCATGACAAGCTTGCCACCACTGATTTGGTTGAACCAACGTGCAGATGAGGGAATTCAATCCTTGATTTCTAAGTCTCATGCAGCACCGATGGATTTGAATGATGTCGTACGCTGGGAAATGGGCGTGGACCGAAACCAAGTGCCGAAGATGATTGAGCATTCTTGGTTGTTCGGAACACCTTATTTTGACGCATTAGATGCGGCTCAAAAACACGAAGTTTTGTGGCTCGAGAATGCACGCGATGTGTCCATGTTTATTACGCTAGAGCAGACTTTGCCACCATTGTATGTGGGATATCTGAATACTTATGCTGGGAAAATGAGCCCAGCGGTCTATGAATACCTGATGATTTTTTCGAAAGAGGAGATCGTGCACACACTGATGTTTCAGCGTTATATGAAGATGGCAAATCTTCCTCTTTTTGCACCAGCCGATGGTCTGTATGAGTTGTTGACACAGCAGTTACCGAAGATGCATCCGGTGGCTGGCATTATTTGCACCTTGTTGATTGAGTGGGTTGCTGAATTATCGGCGATGTACGTGTCGCAAGCCAGCAGCGTTGATCCTCTCACGCGCGAAATGTTCCGTGCACACCATGTCGATGAAGCGCGCCACATCGCTTTTGCGCGTTGGGTTGGGGAGTCCTTTTTTGAGAAAGCCTCTGAAGAAGACGCCGCCAAGATGCGCGCATTAATGCGCGGCCTGATGGCACGCCTCATACCGCAATTTACCTATAACCCAGAGATCGCTGCACACACCTCATTTATTTTCCCAATTGCGAGTGATGACGAAGAGGCGATTGAACAGGTGCGAAATTCACCCGCCAACTTGGCCAAAAACGAGGCCTGCTTTGCGCCTATTTATAACTGGTTGCATAAACTGGAAGTGATGTAATCATGGAACGCCATTGGGACGCGATTTGTGTTGGCGCGGGAATTACCAGCCTTGCTTTTGGGGCGCAGCTTGTGCATCGCTATCCAAACGTGAGATTGTTGGTGATAGATAAGCATACGGTTCCTGGCGGCTATGCGACCATGTTTCGGCGACCAAAGGCCGATGCGATTTTCGATTGCAGCTTGCATAAGCTGAGTGGGATGGGCGAACGCGGAAATTTGTTTCGTATCTTGTCCGACCTTGGTTTAACCAAGGAATTAGATCTACATCGGTCTGAGGAATACTTCGAAGCGAATTTTCATGATCGCGTATTCAAACTGAGTAACAGCATTGAGCAATTTCAAGTCGATCTATTGCGTGAATTTCCAGCGCAAAGTCAGGCTTTGAAGGAATTCTTTGAAGAGCTCGCCGTGCATGGTCGTAATGGCTATTATCAATTCCAAATGATGCAAGGGAACTACGAAGTTGATTTTGCGGAGCTGCGTTTTGCGCATAGGCATTTAAAGAATCTGACCGTCGAAGACGCATTGCGCCAACGCTTCAATGATCCAGATCTGCGCCGCATTATTGCTGCGACGGGCATCTACGTCGGAGGATTTTCGAGCGATCTTGGCTATCTATATTTTTTACATGTACTTTACGCCACCCTCACGCAAGGCAACGCCTATGTGAAAGGAAGTTCGCAGCGCTTGTCTGACCTATTGGCGCAGCGTATCGAAAACGCTGGTGGCAAGGTGTTACTAGGCACTAATGTACATCGCGTCATCAGCGACAATCAAGATAGCGTGAATGGCGTCGTCACTTCGAAGGGTAATTTTTATGCGAATCGTGTGTATATCAATGCCTCGCCGCATTACGCCATGAGCCAGCTGTTTGATGAGCATCCAGGCCTTACCTTGGTGCGTATGAAGTTAGCCAAGCTACAGCCGTCGCGGTCGACAACCACACTGTATCTGACCACGGATCTACCGCCAGAGCAACTCGGAGTCGAGAGTGCTGAAAGCATGATCTTTTCCGAAAATTTGGATTGGGAACCGCCCAGCCAAAGTGATGATTCCTGCGAAATGCTGGCCGAGCAGGCATTTTGGAATGAGAGCACCATGGAGCTGACGAATTACCATTTACTCGATCCGAGTGGAGGTTCAATCTTGTGCGCCAACGTGCTCGACGACATCGGACATTGGCCCCATCGCAAATCCGAGCTCTATAAAGAGAAGAAGCATCGCGCACAGTTAGCTTTGCTGGAACGCCTATATCAGGCCAAGCCGCAATTATGTGGGCACGTGAAATATGTTGAACTCTCGTCGCCACGCACCTATGAAAGATTTACCAATAATACCGATGGCGCGGGTTATGGAGCGATGGTGGGTACTGATTTATCCGGCCATATTTTTCATCACGGATTCCCGATTTCTGGTGTGCATTTCTTGAGTGCTTGGGTCGCGGGCCCCAGTTATGAGGCCGCGTTTGGTTATGCAGAAATGAAGGTGAATCAATGGGCAGCATAAAGAACAGCATAAAGAGCAGAATGGCGTCGCGGCGTCCATGGTTAGCACGACATAGCAGTAAGTTCGTGATGAAGTGTTTATTTCGGCCTTTGTTTGGTTGGCGCGATTCAGAGCAACACGGACTTGAATATTTTAGTTTCATCGGGCGCGACATGAGTCGACTCGAGGCGGCGCGCAAATTGGCCAAGGGCGTTCCTGCTAAGGGCGTGGTCTTACTATGCCATCCATTCTTGAAGTTTGGCATGAGCTACTTTTTCAAAAATTCTTATCACGAAAAACTCAATCAAGCGGGTTATCACGTCGTGAGTTTTAACTTTAAAGGCTTCGGCTCCAGCACTGTGGAAAGTATGAATTTCGCAGATGATGTGGCTTCGATCGTTGACTGGGCCCGCCATACTTATCCTGATCTGCCTTTGCATTTTTGGGGGGTATCGTTTGGCGCATTCCACGGTATGCATGCGATTGGCAGTGGTCGAGCCCGCTTCGATAGTGCACTGTTTGATAGTGCGCCTGTCTCTTTGGTGCATTTCTTTGGTAAAGGCGCATTGGGATTGGTCATGCGCTCTCTTAGTCGAAGTCGATGGGGACATCTGACCGGCACCCATGACGTGTTTCAATCTTTCCCCTTGCCAGCGGAACTTCCTCGTTTGTACATGTTTGGCGCAGATGATGCTTTCATTACCTCGCACGAGCTGCATCGCTTGCAGGAATTGGTTGGTCACGATTGCATTCGACGATTTGCTAACTGCGGCCACTTGGAAATTCGAAAGACGTATCAGGATGAGTATTTTGGCCAGGCCTTGGCTTTTCTCGATCAGCATAGCCGCACTAAACCGTCACTGACGCTTGCTTGATAACGTCATCAATACAGAAAGAAAGACATTATGAAATCTCCTGATAAAAAACCTTGGGTCATGATCACAGGTGGAACGCGTGGCATAGGCAAAGGTTTGGTCGAGGCTTTTTGCGCAGCACAGTATGAAGTTGTGTTCACCTATCAGAGTTCGACCGCCAGTGCTGAAGCGCTTGAAAAATCTTTGCAGGAAAAAGGGTATATTGCGAAAGCTTACTGCTGCGACGGTGCTGATCAAGCCGCAATGCAAGCCTTGGCAAAGGCCCTGATTGATGAACGTGGTGCCCCGTATGCCCTCGTCAATAATATGGGAATTACCCGTGACACTGTCTTGATGCGCATGAGTGGAGAACAGTGGAGTGAGGTCATCAACACGAATTTGAATTCAGTCTTTTACGCGACCCGTTCGTTTATCGACTCGATGCTCAGCGAAGGCGATGGCGTCGTTTTGCAAATGTCTTCGGTTTCAGGTTTTAAGGGCAATATTGGACAGAGTAATTATGCCGCGAGTAAGGCGGCAATGATTGGTATGACACGCGCTCTCGCACTCGAACTCGGACGTTTCAATATTCGCGTAAATGCGATCGCACCAGGTTATATCGCAACCGAAATGGTGTCTGAAATTCCAGAAAAGAAATTGAAAACGATTGTCGATACGATTCCCTTGCGACGTATGGGAACGGTTGAGGAGGTTGCTTCCTTAGCGACCTTCTTGGCATGCCCGAAAAATGCTTACATCACGGGCCAGACTTTTGTGATTGATGGTGGCCTGACAGCTTAGTTCGCTACGCTAAGGTGGTCAGCATAGCAAGCCTACTTGTAATAGAACCGCTCGACGGCGTCAGTCGCGGTCGTCAGTTGAGTCAATTGATCAATTTTTGCTAGAGCATAGAGATAGATGGAAAAGTTTGACGTCATTGTGGTTGGTGCTGGTCTCGGAGGGCTTGCAAGTGCGAGCTTACTGGCACAGTCGGGACGTAAGGTCTTGGTGGTCGATAAACACAATATTCCCGGTGGATACGCGACCAATTTTAAACGCAAAGATTTTACCTTTGACGTGTCATTGCATTCCTTTGACGGCATGATAGAAGGGGCCGACTCATACGAGTGCATTAAAGCCTGCGGCATTGAAGACGAGCTAGAGTTCCTACCGCATAAACGCCTGTATCGTTATCGTTCTGGCGCAATTGATTTGAGTGTGAAAGAGCGCGACCTAGAAGCTTATCTGCAGCAACTTGCGCAACTTTTTCCAGGAGAGGAAGACAATTTGCGACGCCTCTTTGCCGAGGCAGAGCGGACTTATGCCAATGTGGCTGGCTTCCTGTACAAAAAATGGCCCTTCCTTGTCCGTTTGATTTTGACACCGTTTTTATTTCACCGCGTGCTACGGTACGAGAACACCACCGTGCACGCCTTTTTTTCAAAGTTTACGCAGAACGAACGTCTAAAGACCGTACTGGCAGCGCAATGGACTTATTATGGATTGCCGCCGCAGCGTCTAGCCTTCCCCTATTTTTCTTATCCCTTTATCGATTATCTGAAGAACGGCGGTTATTCGATAAAAGGAGGCTCACAAAGTTTGTCGAATGCCTTGAGTCGAGTGATCGAGCGTCACGGAGGGAGGATCGTGTTGTCCTCCCCTGTGAAGCAGATTCACGTCGATGGAAAACACCGTGTCACGGGAATCACCTCGAAAAAGACTGGAAGAGTGGAAGCGGATACCGTCATCGCCAACATTAGCCCCTTTGCGGTCACCGAACTCGTGGGAAAAGAGCATTTCCCTGGCGGCTTTTGTGACAAATTGAGCGCGATGAAAGTCTCCACCTCAGGTTTTCAAGTCTATTTGGGCTTGGATTGCAGTTTGGAGTCGCTCGGAATTAGCCGCGATGAGACGATCATCTTCATGTCAGACAATCCTGATTTAGAACAGCAACATCAAGCCATGATGGAGAACCGGGTGGCCGACAATCTGAGTGGTTGGTCCTTGAATTTTTTCTCAAATATTGATCCGAGTTTGGTCCCTGCTGGCAAGGCCAGTCTCGGCATCTTTACGCTACTCGGTGATGGTGAATGGCAGAGCTTGAGTAAAGCGGACTACAAACAACGCAAGTTAGAGCTTACTGAGCTGCTGATCAGCAAAGCTGAAAAATTAATGCCCGGCCTGCGTGCCCATATTGAAGTCTGCGAGGCCGGTTCGCCACGCACGCTCACGAAATTTACAGCCAATCCGCAAGGTGCGATCTACGGGTTTGAACAAAGCATTCATCAGTCGGGATTATTGCGGCGTTTCCGTCAGAAATACCCCATTCAAGGACTTTATCAAGTGGGTGCTTGGACCTTTCCTGGTGCTGGTTTTATTGGCACCTTGTTGTCGGCGCGGGTTTTGGTGGATCGCTACTTTTCACATGCGAAACCAGCCGTGAAACTGCGTGCTCAGAATGGCCTGCTGGCGTCTTTTCAGCGGCTTTTCGGCGGCTTTGGACAAGCTGGTTAAAGAATATCGAATAAAACCATAGAGAAGGAATGAGTATGACCTACGTTGTTACGGAAGCTTGTATTGGCTGTAAGCACACGGACTGTATTCAAGTTTGCCCCGTCGATTGCTTTCATGAAGGCCAGAATTTTTTGGTGATTGATCCACAATCTTGCGTGGATTGTGGCTTGTGTGAAGTGGAATGTCCGGTTGATGCGATTCGCTCTGAATCTGAATTGAAACCAGAGCAACAGCATTTCTTGGCATTGAATGCCGAGTTGTCACAGAACTGGCCGCGCCTCGTCGAGCGGAAACCAGCATTACCGAATGCTGCTGAATGGGCGGAGCGCGAGAACAAGCTAGCGTACTTGATTCGTTAAGAATTTGAGTTCGCGGTTTTTTTGAGTTGATTGAGATAGGGAGTGGGATGTGACGAGTGTAGTTCCTGATCGTTACCGTGAATACACGGAAGAACATTACGATGCAATTGTAGTTGGTGCAGGCATCGGCGGACTAACTTCGGCAGCTTTGCTGGCGCAGAAGGGATTGTCAGTGTTAGTGGTCGAGATGCATTATGAACTCGGGGGCTGCGCAACGGTGTTTAGCCGGGTCGGCAAAGGTCAAGGCTACGAATTTGATGTTGGTCTGCACTATATCGGTGACTGCGAGCGTGAAGGTCTAATTCCACGCATCCTCCGTGGTGCTGGTGTCGAGCACGTCGATTTTATCGAGCAAGATCCTGCTGGATTCGATAGTCTTTACTTCCCCGACTTTGAATTTCGAATTCCACGCGGTGCGGAGCAATTCAAGCAACGCTTACTCGAATTATTTCCGCGCGAAAAAAAAGGAATCGAACGGTACTTCAAGTTGCTTGATCAAGTGTGGTCGATCATGGGCGTGCATGGAAGAGCTTTGAAGGCCTTGCAAGTTTATCCTCGCTGTATGCTAGCACTGCGCCATATTAACGCCACAGTCGCTGAGTTTCTCGATACTTGTACCCACGATCAAAGGCTGCGCGCGATCCTGACAGGTCAGCTCGGTGTATATCACCAGCCGCCAAGCCGGGCGTCTTTGATGGGACATGCAGGTGTCACTATGCATTTTATGCAGGGTTCTTTTTATCCCGCAGGTGGTGGACAAGTGATCTCCGACAGACTTGCCGAGGCGATTGAAAGTAAGGGCAATAAGATCTTACTGCGTACAAAAGTGCAACGTATGTTGATCGAAGGTGGGCGTGTGGTCGGTGTTGAATTTTCCAATAAGGCGCTGGGAACGCGATGCGCCTATGCACCGATTGTCATTTCGAATGCTGATTTGAAGCAGACCATGCTGAATCTGGTCGGTGAGAGCGAGATTTCGACGCGCACAGCCGAGCGTACCAAAGCCTATGAGATGTCGCCAGGAATGGGCGTGGTTTATCTCGGCATACGGCGTGATCTCGCCAAGGAAGGGATGCGAAATACCAACTTACGAATTTATCCTAGTTATGACTTTGAGACCGCATATCGCGACGTGCAGAACGATGTGTTCTCGGAACGCCCCCACGTCTTTGTCGGTAACGCGAGTTTGAAAGACCCTCATAACCCCAAAGTCGCGCCGGAAGGAATCACCAATCTTCAGTTGATGTCTGTAACACCATCGAGCTTCTCAGCCTGGAAAATCACTGAACAAGAATACAAGGATGGCAGTTATCGCAAGAACCCACGCTATCTCGAGTTAAAGGAAAAGTTTGCGGCGGCAGTGATTCGTGAAACCGAGCGGGTTATTCCGAATCTCTCAAGGGATATCGTGTTTCAGGAAGTTTCTACACCAATCACCATGATGCGCTACACCGATGCGAGTAATGGCACGTCCTACGGAATGTCCTTGATCCCTTCACAGTTTTTGCATAATCGTCCGGGTGCGAAGACGGATATCAAAGGTCTGTTGATGTGCGGCGCCAATATGCGTAATGGCCATGGCATCTTCGGTGCGATGACGTCTGGCGTTGAAGCCGCAGCCATGGTTGTTGGGAAGCGATTCGGACAAGATGTTCTGAGCGGACGCTTCTAGCAATGTGCGAGAGACACAGCAGATTTTGAATTTAATTGATTTACGAATTCGCGGCAATTCAAGAGGTAAGGACATGGCAGTATTTGAGTATGAAACCGTTTTGAGCGTCCGACATTGGACCGACACTTTGTTTAGTTTTACCACGACCCGAAGCCCTCATTTTCGTTTTGAGAATGGTCACTTCGTGACCTTGGGTTTGGAAATTGACGGACGACCGTTGATGCGCGCCTATAGTGTAGTGAGTTCAAAGTATCAGGAAACCTTGGAATTCTTGAGCATTAAGGTTGAGAACGGTCCCTTGACTTCGCGCTTAAAGCATATCAAGGCGGGTGATCAAATCTTATTGAGTCGTAAGCCTACTGGTTCGTTACTGATTTCTGATCTGTATGAAGGGCGCAATCTCTTTCTGTTCGCAACGGGAACGGGCTTGGCCCCCTTCATGAGTATTGTGCGCGATCCCGACACTTATCAAAAGTTTGAAAAAGTGATCTTGGTACACGGTGTGAGAAAAGTGGCGGAGTTAGCGTATCGCGACTACCTTGAGAAGGAACTGCCGCACGACGATTTCTTGGGTGAACTGGTGCAATCTCAGTTTCTCTATTATCCGACCGTGACGCGTGAGGAATTTTTACATCGTGGTCGTATCACTGATTTGCTTGAGTCTGGGCGCCTCTGCGAAGACTTGGGAATTGATGCGATTTCAGCGAAGCACGATCGCGCCATGATTTGCGGCAGCGTCGCCATGCTGGAGGATATGCGCTATTTACTTGATAGCCAAGGTTTCTCGATTTCTCCTGGCGTGGGGCAAATGGGAGATTACGTGATCGAACGTTCATTTACTGAAAAATAGGTTTGCTGTCCTGGGAGGGATGGACCGTGGCTATACCTTCAGATGGCCACGGTCTTTTTTTTAAGCACTTTGAAGTATTTAGTCATGCACTTTTAAAAGGAACTCACGATGAGGAAAAGTAAACTCTTCCTTCTGCTTGCAAGCGTTCTTGTAATTACTTTTCTCGTACTTTTTTCGCTCTACTATTTTAGAGAATTGCGCTATATCGAGAAGACCGATGACGCGTATGTGAAAGCCGATAATATTCTGGTGAGCCCTAAGGTCAGCGGCTACGTTACAAGTATCGACGTGAATGATAATCAGGAGGTGAAGAAGGGGCAGGCCTTGATTCATATCGACGCCACGGATTATCAAATCAAAGAAGAGCAGACACTCGCAGCGGTGCGCTCTCAGCAAGCGGTGCTGGTGACGACGGCCTACCAAGAGAATCTACAGAAATCTCAGATTCATCAAGCTCTGGCGAATGTACGTAGTGCTAAAGTCGCTTATGAAAAAGCAGTGAAAGATCACAGTAGAGATGTGGCTTTACTGGCCAAAGGTTTTATTTCGCATGATCGTAGCGATGCTAGCGCCAGTCAACTCGAAGTCAGCGCAGCGGGGCTGGCGCAGGCCGAGGCGCAATTACAAGCGACGCGTGATCAATTGCAAGTGATACAGTCAAAAAGTTTGCAGATTAAAGCAGATATTGAACAAAGCGAGGCGCAGGTGCGATCCGCCCGTTCTGATTTACACCATGCGGTCGTGTATGCCCCGAGCGATGGGGTGGTCGCTAACAAGTTGGTCAATCTTGGGCAATTTGTAAAGGCGGGTACACAGCTCATGACGGTCGTCCCCAGCACACAGATTTATATCCAGGCCAATTTCAAAGAGACGCAGCTGGCCCGCTTGCGCAAAGGGCAAGTGGTGCGAATTGTGGTCGATGCGGATCAAACAAAACCTTTCGCTGGAGTGATCGATAGTCTGGCACCCGCAACGGGATCTGAATTTAGCCTTCTGCCTGCCGAAAATGCGACCGGTAATTTCACGAAGATTGTGCAGCGGGTTCCGGTCAAGATTATGTTGGTCGACCAGCAAGCGAAATCTCAGATCGCAGATTTACTCCGCCCCGGACTGTCGGTGACAGTGGAAGTGAGCACCAAAGAACGTGAAGGCGCGAATCAAGACCTTAGACTAGGCGCGGCACCTTCGTTCACCTCGTTTTTATGGTTGCGCTAATGAACGGTGTGGTGCAGGTGGACGTGATGTCCGCATCCAAGGAAAAAACCTTGAAGCCACTACTCGGTTTTATTTTGATGGCGGTCGGTATGTTCATGGCTTTGCTCGATACGCAAATTCTTGGAAGTTCTTTGCACGAAGTTCAAGCCGGTTTATCAGCAACGCCAGAAGAAATCTCGCTGGTTCAAACCTCCTATTTGATCGCCGAGGTCATAATGATTCCTTTGGCGGCGTGGTTCTCTAGCATACTGTCTACGCGCGTGCTCTTTAGCATTTCGTGTGCAGGTTTTACGATTGCCAGTATCGGTTGTGGCGGTGCGTGGGATATCCAATCAATGATGGTCTTTCGCGCAGCGCAAGGTTTTCTGGGTGGCGCAATGATTCCTACAGCGTTTGCCTCGGGTTTTATGATGTTTCCTGGTGAACGCAATCAAGCAAAAATTGCGGCAGTGTTGGGTTTGATGGCGACACTAGCGCCGGTATTGGGGCCAAGTATTGGCGGGTTAATTACCGATGCTTTGACATGGCGATGGCTGTTCTTCATCAACATCGTTCCGGGTATTGTCGTCTGTATTGCGGTTGCTTTCATCGTTGATATCGATAGACCCGATTTCAGTGTTTTGCGTCGCTTTGATATTTTGGGTGCGGTCTCATTGGCCTTGTTTTTGGGTTTGCTGCAATACGTCTTGGACGAGGGGCCTCGGCGAGCATGGCTCGAAGATGTTCATCTGCTTAGCTTTTTGTTGGTCTCGATGATGGCCGGGGTGATTTTTGTATGGCGAAGTTTGTCATACTCACATCCGATTGTTCATCTGCGCGCTTTTAGCAATTTGTCCTTCACGCTTGGATGCGTGTTAAGTTTTGTGGTGGGTATAGGTTTGTACGGATCAATCTATATGACACCTCTGTTCCTTGGTTTGATTCGGCATTTTAGTGCGTTGCAAATTGGCGCCACGGTTTTTGTCACAGGTTTGTTTCAGGTGGGAGCGACGTTTCTATCGATCGCATTGCGTAAATACTTGAGCAATCAAACGATCTTGGCTTTAGGTTTTCTCATTTTTTACGTCAGTTGTGTGCTATTTCAAGGAGTGACCGCCAGTTGGGGTTATTGGGAATTGTTAGTGCCGCAGGCCTTACGTGGAATGGGCACGATGTTGTGCGTGATTCCTTTAACCAGTCTTGCACTTGGGAGCTTTACGGGCGAGGTGCTGAAAGGGGCCAGCGGCATTTATAACTTGATGCGTAACCTCGGCGGAGCAATTGGTCTGGCATTGATCAATACCGAGCTCTTCTTCAATCGCTTCGATCTTCATTATCGACAACTGGCGGACTACTCCGTGCGTGCATCGGCTCGACTTAGCCAGGCGTCCGAGCAACTCCTGTTTCAACTCAACGGGCATATAGTCGATAGTGATAGGGCTCAGCTTTTAGCCACCAAGTTACTTGACTCAGCATTGCGTCAGCAGGCTTTGGTATTAAGTTTTAGCGATGTATATAGACTCATGGCCACTGCTTTTTTATTAGGACTTGTCTTAATTCTTTATCTTCGTTTGAAAAGCCGACATGTCGAACCTTCTACTGCCCCCATCATGGAACATTGAGCAGGGGGCGTGAAGAATAAAGAATAAGCTAGTGAACATTAGTATCATGTAAGGCGAGCATTTACGATCAGCCCGCGAATGAGAGAACCTCCACCAACAATGCCGGAGTGATTTTCCTAATCTCTCGCAATTTCACGAGGAATCTGGACTAGATTGTTTTGGATCGCTTTAGCGGCGGCATGGCCTCGTGTGAACACATCGAGCTTTGACATGGTATTGCGCACATGAATTTTCACAGTCCAAGGGCTGATGCCAAGGATGATGCCGATCTCGTGGTTGGTTTTACCAATGCAGACTAATTCCAAGACCTGCATTTCGCGCGCTGAAAGTGCATGATCGGGAAGTTGTTGTTTCTGTTTGAGTTGGTAGTGGCTTCGGAGCGCCGTATGTAAGTGTGGCACGATCATGCGCATGATTTCTTGAGTCTGTTCATCCCAATGGGGGATCCCCGAGAAGCAGAAGTAACTGGTGGCGCCACCATGCAAATCTTTCGAACCATGCGCTGCCATATTCTGCATTTTGTGGCGCTTGAACATTTCCATCCATTCTTTGTCACGTGGATTCGACAAAGCGTGTTCAAAGTCTTCGGTGAAGAAGACTGGGGCGTCTTGTTCTAACCAGTATCGAATCATCGGGCTTCGAATTTTGCCATCACTGCTAATGCAATCTCTGATGTAGTCATCAGGGAAGCCCATATTAATGGAATCGAGTAAAGCCACCGGAGTGACACTTGCGATGCCACACAGAAATCGTTGGTGCGGCATGAGTTCTTGAATAATTGGATAAATATGGTCAGCGAAAGTATCGCGCGTTTCGATTCGGTGGCAGATCGCGAATAAGGAAAATAAGGCGTCTGCAAGTGGTGTTTTTTCAGATGAAGAATGCATAGAATCGTTGATAAGCAAGTGTCGACAAATACACAGTAATTCCTTGGTGGATGGCGAAACGCCGCGCCCAATGCAGGCGATCGGTTATGCCTTTTCTGAACCAGATTTTCGAACTAGAACATGTGACTCGGTCAACTAGGACCCAGATGCCCGCCACACATCGTGCTCGAATATCGATTACCGATCCAGCGAAACGATAGGCAGGCCTAGGCTGCATCGATCGGTGCGGTTCGATTATTTCTGGTCTCTGATTTATTGTTGTGATGCGGAGACGCGCCTCTTGTCGATACGAACTTGCGCGACCTCAACCGCGATTTACTCTCTTACTCAATTGCCCTGAGCGTTTCCATGAGTCGCATTCCGAGGGCTTATCTGACATCTCGACCTTGTGTATTCATCGATGTCATTAGTATTTAGAGTAAATATTATGTCTATGTATTATGTCATAGCTGCTTTGCGCAGTGGTGGTTCAAATTACACAGTTAGCCGCGAGGGACTCATATCACTTTGAAGGGAATGTAAAAACTAGGGGCGCTTGAAAATTGGCTTTCAAATTTCAGTTAATCTTAGGCCATCATTTCAGCATCGCAATGGCTAGAATGCTATTGCTTTAAACGCTTTTCGCATGAGTTTCGAGCGCTGATAATTGCATCACAAGAATGTAGGATTTATGGATTCATATGAATTTATTTTTCCAGTATGAACAAAATATATCGTCCATCCACGGACGCCATGTATTAAGTGGTATATACCAAACCGATTATTTCGAGGCTAAATGCTGTGCCCACATTTGCTCTAAGGCCTCGGTAAAATGCTTCACAAAACGTGGTCCGTCGCAAACTGGCGATTGCACGATTTGTTGTCGCAAATGAGCACGCAGTGCGGCGAGTTCTTGTAGGTTTTGGCTGTAATGTTGCGCGATTTCGACGTAGTGCTTTTTGTCGCGAGCGACCCACTGTGGAAGACCGCCATTGATTAGTAGTCCTTGCCCTTGGCGCGCAAGGAAATGCTCGCCTTCTAAAGTGATCACCGGCACGCCCATCCATAGACTCTCCATGGTGGTTGTGCCACCTGTGTAGGGGAAAGGATCAAGGCAGATATCGACTTTTTGATAGGCGCGGAAATATGCATCACGCGGCGTTGGCCCTTCAAACTCGATGCGTTCTGACGCGATACCGCGACGAGTGAATTTTTCCAAAGTTTCTGCTCGTACCTCGGCATCAGCGAGTGGAGGAGACTTCAAAAACAAACGACTCTGCGGAACCCCCTGTAAGACTTCACACCAAAGATCAACAACATGATCATTCATCTTCATTAATTGGTTGAAGCTAGCGAAGCGGATAAAGCCATTCTCTAATGCGGGGAGTGGGCCGACTTCAACGTTTGAATTCGGTTCTGAGAAACACAGACGTGTCTCGGGTAAACGCCATATTTTCTCCGAAAAATAGGGCTCTTGATCGGGCGGCAATGTGTAAGGGTCTGCGATCAGATAATCGATACTCGACATGCCGGTTGAAGCAAAATATCCGAGCCAGGTGATCTGAACCGGAGCCGGTTTGCGCGCGAAAATAGGGAGACGATTGTGGGCTGTAAAACCCGCCAAATCAAATAAGAAGTGCACCCCATCTTGATGAATTTTTTGCGCCGCTTGGTCGTCACTCAAATCGTGAATCGTGCGCCACAGATCGAAGTGCTTCTTAAGGCGCTCGGTTCCTTCGTCAGAAAATGGGATGGTGGAGTACGCGACGAGTTCGAACTTAGATTTGTCGAGCGAGCTTAAAACATTCTCGAGAAAATAGCAGACAGGATGGGTGCGGAAATCACCCGACACAAAACCCAAACGTAACTTGCCCTGATTCGGGCAATTCCATTGCGTATATGGCTTCAGGTCTTTGCAAATCGCTTGATCGTATGCCCGTGCATGTTCGATGTAGTCAGCCGCAGTAAAGTCGTGGTGATAGCTCAAAACGAAAATCGCATTGCTGAGTGCCACGACGAGATCGGGGCGTAAATCAAAGGCTTTCTTATAGTGCGCAATGGCCTCGTTTGATTTGCCTTGTTGACGTAAACAAAAACCATAGTTGGAGTGCGCTTCAGCATATTCGGGGTTCAGCTCCAAAGCAATCAAGTAATGCTGATTGGCGAGTTTGAACTGGCGGTCGTCTGAGTAAATATTGGCCAGATTAAAATGTAAGACACTTTGCTGTGGTTCTAGTGTGATGGCGTGCGTGAGCTTTTCGATGGCTTGTGCTGTATTGCCTTGATCATGTAGGCATAGGGCCAGATTACACAAAATACTCGCATTATTTGGATTGATTTGTAATGCTTGTTCGAAGTAGCGCTGCGCACTTAAATGAGCACCTAAGCTACGCTCGATGCTGCCAAGATTATTGAGTGCTTCAATGGCTTGAGGATTGTGGCGAAGCAGCCTTTGCAAGTAGGTTTTTGCCTCGACCAGATGTTTCGCATCAAGGTGGAACTGTGCCAACTTCGTGAGAGCGATTTCATAGTCCTGATCTTTTTTCTGATCTTTCAGATCGAGTATCTCTTGGTAAACAGCTTGGGCTCGATCTGCCTGGCCGAGTTGTTCATACACCTGCGCCATGGCGAGGCGACGTCTCGGAAAGTCAGGCTGCAATTCTTGAACTGTTTGTAGTGCTTGTAAAGCCGACGCGAAATTTTTCTGTTGGACGCATAGCTGTGCCAGTAAAAAATGAGCCTGTGCTGAGGTGCGGACTTGTGCGCAAAATTGGCTCAGACGCGATAGCGCTTCTGTAAAATTCCCTTGCTGTGCCAATAGTTCAACCAGCGTTAGCGTAGCCGCCTCAAATGCGGGGTTAATTCTTAATGCAGCTTCGCATTCTAGAACAGCTTCTTGCGGGGTGTGCTTCATGAGCGCGATATTCGCCAACATAAAATGAGCGTCGGCCGATGCTGGGGCCAGTTGCGTTCGCTCATGCAGAATGGTTTGTGCCTCATCCAAACGCTGCATGCTCTGCAAAGCAAAACCGAGATTGAGTAGAGCATCGCCATGTTCTGGGTCTAATGTGATCGCCTCTTGATATTTACTCACCGCGGCTTGCAGTTGGTTTTGGTCGAGAAATGCATTGCCTTGCTTAATTA
Organism: Undibacterium cyanobacteriorum; assembly: GCF_031326225.1. Lineage (GTDB taxonomy): Bacteria > Pseudomonadota > Gammaproteobacteria > Burkholderiales > Burkholderiaceae_D > Undibacterium > Undibacterium cyanobacteriorum. The sequence goes on from NZ_CP133720.1 coordinate 1,113,828, forward strand.
GATCCTCAACGCGATCGTGGTCCACGGTTGATATGGTGGTAGCTGGGGTCTCTTGCTTCTTTTTGAACCAATGAAAGATCATGATGTACTTTGTTCGACTGGGGGGGGCGGTTTTGACTAAAAATGCTGAAACGTACTCACCTTCACATCATAATACTGTGGCCAACTATTGTGGTGCTATTGTAGTGACTCTTGTTCGTTAAACTTGGCTAGGATAAAGATGCTCACAAAAGCGCCATTCATGCACCGGTTGATCGTCGATGTAGGTGGTCGGTTTTGGTAAGTAAGCTTCGAAGCAATCTTGCAAGCCCAACTCGAGAGCAGTGCTTCGACAATACTCGGCACCACCGGAACTCCACAAATACAGCAAGGCACCTTCTTGTTTCAGCCTACGCACGGCAGCGATTGCGGCTGGCATGGGAATGCGTTTGCTACCGTAGGAGCGAATCAAGGTATCGTCGATGTCGAAGTAAATGATGCGTTGCATATCTTGGCTTGGAATGAGGTGTTAGCGCTGGAGCTCGCTGTCTTGAATCTGATCGAGATCTTGTGGGAATTGGCTAGCGGCCTCCCACTCTGCCTCAGTCATGTCACGGGCGAAAATGCCTCGGTGCCAGGCACGACTGAGGTGTTGAAAGACGTGCTGTAACTGTATACGGAAGTCGACCTCATCAAATTCTGCTGTTTCGTTCATTTCAGTGATTAACTTCCCTAAGTGCTCATGCGCATCTTCGAGTTCGTACATGAGTCCAGCCCATTCGACCGGATGGTCTTTTTTGTTGATCATCATGTTTTATTTTTTTGGCAATTGCATAAGCCAAGTAAGAGCTGATCGAATTAGGATCTGGGAAGTGATCAGCTCGAGATGCTTACATCAAAATAATATCGTACTGCTCCTGATGGAACACATTCTCGACTTGCAGTGAAATCGGTTTGCCGATGAAGTCGCCTAACATCGCTAGATGTTGTGACTCTTCTTCGAGGAACATATCGACCACGACTTGGGATGCCATGATGCGGAATTCGCGGGGGTTGAATTGTTTTGCTTCGCGTAGGAGCTCACGTAGGATTTCGTAGCAAACGGTACGCGCTGTTTTGACTTGGCCTTTGCCGTTGCAGGCTGGGCAAGGCTCGCACAGTACATGAGACAGTGATTCGCGCGTGCGTTTGCGTGTGACTTCGACTAATCCTAATGCAGAGAAAGTCGAGACTGAGAGTTTGGTGCGATCGCGTGCTAGGGCTTTGTTGAGCTCTGCTAGGACGGCGTCTTTATGTTCTTGGCTTTCCATGTCGATCAAGTCAAGAATGATAATGCCGCCTAAATTACGCAAACGTAGTTGGCGGGCGATTGCAATCGCTGCCTCCAAATTAGTTTTGAAAATCGTATCGTCGAAATTGCGACCCGCGACAAAGCTACCGGTGTTGACGTCGATGGTGGTCATCGCTTCGGTTTGGTCGATGATGAGATAACCTCCCGATTTCAAATTCACGCGACGGCTCAGCGCGCGTTCAATTTCTTCTTCGACACCATACAAATCAAAAATAGGGCGTTCGCCAGTGTAGTGCTGCAGCTTCGGTAATACCGATGGCGTGTAAGTGCGGGCGAAGTCTTGCAGCATCAGGAAGTTTTCGCGCGAGTCGATTTGTATGCTGTCGGTTTCTTCGTTGACGAAGTCACGTAAAACACGCTGTGCTAGATTCAAATCTTGGTACAGCAAGCTGCACGGCGGTTTGGTTTTGGCTAGCTTGGTGATGTTGGACCAGGTGCGACGCAAGTATTCGATGTCGGTGCGCAAGTCTTCTTCAGAGGCGTCTTCGGCCATGGTTCTGACGATAAATCCACCTTTTTCGTCTTCACTGACCAGTCCTTGCACCTTGGTGCGTAGGGCTTCGCGCTCTTCTTCGTTTTCGATACGCTGCGAAATACCGATGTGCGAATCCTGCGGCAAGAACACTAACATGCGGCCTGCAATCGAAATCTGTGTAGAGAGTCGTGCACCTTTGGTGCCGATCGGGTCTTTCACCACTTGCACAGTGACCGTTTGGCCGTCGAAGAGTAATTTTTCGATTGGTGTTAAAGGCACATTGTTAGGACTGCCTTCGTGACCTTGTGGACGTGCATCCCAAATATCGGCCACGTGCAAAAATGCCGCTCGTTCTAAACCGATGTCGATAAAGGCCGACTGCATACCGGGCAAGACACGCACTACTTTGCCGAGGTAGATGTTGCCGACTAAGCCGCGTGACAGCGTGCGTTCGATGTGCAGCTCTTGCACCGCACCTTGAAACATCAGCGCAACGCGCGTTTCTTGCGGCGTGATGTTGATCAGAAGATTTTCGCTCATTTGGATTCAATTTTTGATATTTAAGAATTCTTAAAGTAGCCTAGTAGTTCGCAGGTCTCGAACAGGGGAAGCCCCATGATGCCTGAGTAACTGCCACTGATATGTTCGATGAAGCGCGCAGCCATACCTTGGATGCCATAGCCACCGGCTTTGTCATACGGTTCAGCGCTATCACAATAAGCGGCGATTTGCGCAGCACTTAAAGGAGCGAAGCGTACTTCCGAACATTGTGTTCGTTGTAGAAGCTGATGTTGATATTTCACGGCGATGCTGGTCAGCACTTGATGCGTATTGCCGGCTAACTGCGTCAGCATGGCAATCGCATGTTCGCGATCACTCGGTTTGCCGAGGATTTGTTGACCCAAGACGACCGTTGTATCGGCAGCTAAAACGGGATGTGGCGGCAAGTGCCGCGCCAACATCGCATTCCATGCGGCGCTGGCTTTCTCTTGCGTTACGCGGGCCACATAGGCTTCAGGCAATTCCCCTGGATAGACTTCTTCAGTGACATCGGGTCCGCGCGGCGGTAGATCACGCAGAAGTAAGACTTCGAAATCGATACCAACCTGACGCAATAATTCACGTCGACGTGGGCTTTTCGAAGCGAGATAAAGTTTTTGCTGATAGCCCATAGCTACATTCCTGATGCTCGGCTCAGTCGCATCCTTGAATCAACTAGGCTTCAGGGGAAATCGACTTCGCGTAATAGAGTTGTTCTGCTAATAATACACGGAGCATCGTTTGTGGCAAAGCAAATCCGTCACGGTTTAGTCACTGTTTGTGGCGAGGGCGAAAGCGTCGCTAAACCCGATGATAGGGATGATTCTGGGTGATCGACCAAGCGCGATAAAGTTGTTCTGCTAATAATACACGCACCATCCCGTGTGGCAAAGTTAAACTGGAGATACGAATCAAGCCATCAGCCTTCGCCTTAAATTCGGCATCTAAACCGTCGGCACCGCCAATCACGAAGACCACGTCGCGACCATCTTGTTGCCAGTCGGTGAGGCTCTTGGCGAGCGCCACTGAGGTCAAGTCCTTACCGCGTTCATCGAGTGCAATCACGCGTGCATTCTTGGGAATCACTGCCTCAATCTTCTCACGCTCCAAGGCCATCACGGTTTCGGCGGTCTTACTGCCAGAGCGTTCGATCGGTTTTATTTCTTTAAGATGTATCCGAATTTCAGGCGGCATACGTTTAGCGTACTCCTGAAAACCGGTTTCTATCCATGATGGCATTTTGTGGCCGACGGCGGCGATGATGAGTTGCATGATGGTGGCGAGATGGATTGTGTTTTGTGATTATACGTTGGGTCAATGGTTTATTGCGATGCGCGTCGAGGCAGAAATTCAACTACTGATCTCAGTCATCGCATTGCACTCGTCACGAAAGGCCAAGTCTATTCTGGAATGAATTTTAGAATGGTTACCGATCGATACTTGCTCGATGGTTCCTAGCGCAAAACAAAAAAAGGAAGCCCGTAAGCTTCCTTTTTGATTCAACATCAAGCGAATCGGCTTATTCAGCAGCCTTACGACGCGTAGTCGTTTTCTTCGCTGCGGCTGCTTTAGCGGAGGCCGTGGCTGTCTTGGATGCAGCGACTTTGACACGGCCGCCTGTTGGAATTTTGGCAGTGCCGCTGGCGCTAGAAGTAGCGCGTGGTTTGCGCGCTGGTTTGTCGCCAGCCAATTCTGCTGCGACTTTGCTGACGCGTGGCTTACGTGCTGGTTTCTTTTCTTCGTCGTCGACTGTGGTTTGAATCGCCATCATGTCATGCGTGACTTCCACTGCTGCTTTGCTGCGCGTTGCGCGTTTTGGTTTGTCAGCATCGTCGCTGGCGACTTTCTTCGCACCGCGTTTTGCTGCACCCATTTTCACTTCTTTGCCGCCCCAGATTTCTTCTAAGCGGTAGTAAGCGCGAATCGCTGGTTGCATGATGTGAACGATCATATCGCCCAAGTCAACCAATACCCATTCACCGGTCTCTTCACCTTCCATACCGACGATGTCGCCGCCAGCTTCTTTGACCTTATCGCGTACCGATGCAGCCAATGCTTTGGTTTGGCGATTCGAAGTACCGGAAGCGACGCAAACGCGGTCGAATAAGCTAGTGATCTCGGTGGTGTCGAAGATTTGAATTTCTTGGCCTTTAACGTCTTCGAGTGCGTCGAATACGAGGGTTTGTAGTTTTTTGATATCCATAATGTCCTAATTTTCTGCGATGTTAGTTCAAGGGCAAAGGTTCATGTGAACTGAAGCTTGCCGTGGCGCGATCGCTGGTATGAACAGCACGCGCTAATTGTAAATCGAATGGCTTTGCAAGTAGTCTAACACCTTGCGCGGAATTAGCGCGATGCTTTCCTTGCTTTGCCCTTGTTGCTGCAACGACGCGCGAATTCGTGTTGCAGAAATATCCCAAGCCAAGCCCGTTTCTAGCCATGTTTTGCCAAAACAACATTGCTTGAAGCGCGCAATATCCAATTCGTTTTGTGCATGACCCCAAAGGCTGACAAATTCGCTGGGAAGTTCGTCGAGCTGCAAGCTGTAGCCTGGTCTTGCCGCTGCGACGATGTGTGCCAGTTGGAAGAGCTGTTGCCAATTCTTCCAGGTAGTGAGATTGCGGAACTGGTCCGCGCCTATCAATAAAATCAAAGCAGTGGTCTCACCATAGTACTGCCTTAATTGTTCTAAAGTATCCACCGTGTAACTGGGGATTTGTTGTTCTGCACGCTCGACTTCTTGCTGGTCGATCTGAACCGGGATGCTGAGTTCACCTTCAAATGCTAAACGCAACATGTCTGAGCGTTGGGCTGGGCTCGCTTTTAAGCCTGCCTTTTGCCACGGCTGACCCGCCGGAATCAAACGTACCTCGTCAACAGAAAAGCGTTGCGCCACATGCTTGACCATCTCCACATGTCCACTGTGAACGGGATCGAAACTCCCGCCAAAGATGAGCACGGTTTTAGTAGGGATAGGCATGGTTTAAATTTGTTGATTCGATCTGCACTTCACTATCGATGCTGATTGATTGGCACTTGTTTTTAGTGCCGACAAGCTCGCTTAAACCCATTCGCGATGAATCAAGAAATCTGTCCACAAACGCGCTTCTGGGCTGCCGGTTTCTGGCGTCCAGTTATAACGCCATTTCACGATCGGCGGCATCGACATCAAAATTGATTCGGTGCGACCACCGGATTGCAAACCGAAATGCGTGCCACGATCGAAGACTAAATTGAATTCAACGTAGCGACCACGACGGTAGGCTTGGAAATCGCGTTCGCGTTCACCATAGCTGGTATCTTTGCGGCGCTCTAAAATGGGGCGATAGGCTTTCACGAAGGCATCGCCGACGCTGCGCATCATCGCAAAACTTTGTTCAAACGGCTGATGGTTGTAATCATCAAAGAACACACCACCGACACCGCGTGGTTCTTTACGATGTTTGAGATAAAAATACTCATCACACCATTTTTTGAAGCGCGGATATAGATCATCGCCAAAACCTTGCAATGCATCTTTGCAGGTTTGATGGAAGTGCTTGGCATCGTCTTCTTCGCCGTAGTAGGGCGTTAAATCCATGCCGCCACCGAACCACCAAACTGGATCTTGTCCTTCAGCATAGGTCGTGAAAAAGCGCACATTCATGTGCACTGTTGGCGCGTAGGGATTGCGCGGATGCAGCACCAGCGACACGCCCATCGCTTCCCATTGGCGTCCCGCCAACTCGGGCCGACTAGCCGCAGCAGACGGTGGCAAATTATTGCCCATCACATGTGAGAAATTTACACCACCACGTTCAAAGACATTGCCTTCTTCGATCACGCGCGAAATACCGCCACCACCTTCAGGACGTTCCCAACTATCGGTAATGAAAGAGCAACCATCGACTTCTTCCATCGCCGCAACGATAGAGGCTTGGAGGCCGAGAAGGTATTGTTTTACGGAATTGGCGTCGGTCATTTTTTTGATGTGATAAAAAACTATTTTTCTTAAAACCACTCAACACAGAGACACAGAGGCGCAGAGAAGAGCAGGAGAAACCCTGAAGCAAAACTCGAAGTCTCATTCGCACTTCTCTAGCTTTTCCTCTGTGTCTCTGTGTCTCCGTGTTGAGGGGTTTTGAATTTGATTTTCGCTCAGTGCTTACGCTCAGTGTTTGCGATTGAGTGCACGCCAGCCGATGTCTTTGCGGTATTGCGCGCCAGCGAAGTTAATTTTCTCAACGACGTCATACGCATGTTTTTGCGCTGTTTTGACCGTGTCACCCAAGCCGACTACGCAGAGTACGCGGCCACCACTGACACTCAATTTGCCACCGACTAAAGTGGTGCCAGCATGGAAAGTCACACAGTCGCTTGTCTCTGCAGGGATGCCGGTAATCTCCGCACCTTTTTCTGGTGTGACTGGATAGCCTTTGGCTGCCATCACCACACCCATTGCAGTACGGCGATCCCATTCGAGTTCGATGCTGTCTAAAGTGCCGTTGACGGCGTGTTCCATCACGGTCACCAAATCGGTTTTCAAGCGCGACATGATCGGTTGTGTTTCAGGATCGCCCATACGGCAATTGAATTCCAAAGTCTTAGGGTTGCCATGATCGTCAATCATCAAACCGGCATACAAGAATCCAGTGAAGATGATGCCGTCTTTGGCCATGCCTTGCACAGTCGGCTGAATGATTTCGCGCATCACGCGTGCATGCAATTGCGGCGTGACGATTGGGGCTGGGGAGTAAGCGCCCATGCCGCCAGTATTCGGACCTTGATCGTTGTCGAGCAAACGCTTGTGATCTTGCGAGGTCGCCAAAGGTAAAATATTCTTACCGTCCACCATCACGATGAAGCTGGCTTCTTCGCCGGCTAAGAATTCTTCGATGACCACACGAGCACCCGCGTCGCCTAGTTTGTTATCGGCCAACATCATATCGATCGCAGCATGCGCTTCATCCAAACTCATGGCCACGACCACGCCTTTACCTGCCGCTAGACCATCAGCTTTGATGACGATCGGTGCGCCTTTTTGATTGATGTAATCGTGTGCTGCTTGCAAGTCAGAAAAAGTTTGATATTCGGCTGTCGGAATTTGATGGCGATGCATGAAGGCTTTGGCGAAGTCTTTCGAACTTTCCAATTGCGCCGCTTCTTTGGTAGGGCCAAAAATCTTTAAGCCTTTGTCGCGGAAAATATTCACGATTCCAGCCGCCAAAGGCACTTCTGGGCCCACCACGGTAATCGCAATGTGCTCTTGCATCGCGAACTCAGCCAAAGCTTGCGGATCGCTGAAATTGATATTGCGTAGATTCTTATTCAACTCGGTGCCGCCGTTACCAGGCGCAACAAACACCATTTGCACACGTTCAGATTGCGCCAATTTCCATGCTAATGCATGTTCACGACCACCGGAGCCGACTACGAGAATTTTCATTTTGTACTCTGAATAAGTGAGTTAAGTTGATGTTTGTTACGAGATGGTTCAGCTAAAAGATTAAATCCCTAAACTGCGCCTTTGAGTAAGCCAGAAATTCAATTATAGGGATGCAGCGCAAGGCGCCAAGCACAGCAATACGTCAGCATTGCGCGCATTGGCAACGCCGCGATGCGCCCTAGAATTGGATTTATGCTTACTCAACGATGATGGCGTTTGTAAAAACTTCCTGTACATCATCCAAATTTTCCAAGGCATCGATAATCTTTTGCATTTTCACTGCATCGTCGCCGGTAAATTCGGTTTCTGTTTGTGGCTTCATGACGACTTCAGCGACTTCTGGTTTGAAGCCGGCTTTTTCGAGTGCATCTTTAACGGCCGACAAATCATGCGGTGGCGTAATCACCTCGATACCGCCTTCATCATCAGTCACAACGTCATCGGCACCCGCTTCCAAAGCTGCTTCCATCAAGGCATCTTCGTTGGTGCCAGGAGCGAAAAACATTTGACCGCAGTGCGTGAACAAGAACGCCACAGAACCTTCAGTGCCCATATTGCCGCCGTGCTTATTGAAAGCATGACGAACTTCAGCCACGGTACGCACGCGGTTGTCGGTCATGCAGTCAACGATAATCGCGGCGCCGCCGATACCGTAACCTTCATAGCGTACTTCTTCGTAGTTCGCGCCTTCCAAAGTGCCCGCACCGCGTTGAATCGCGCGTGTCACGTTTTCTTTTGGCATGTTGGCGTCTGCTGCTTTTTCAACAGCCAAGCGCAAACGTGGGTTGGAAGCGATATCTTCGCCACCCATACGTGCGGCAACCGTAATTTCCTTGATTAAGCGCGTCCAGATCTTGCCGCGTTTGGCATCGGTCGCTGCTTTTTTATGTTTGATATTGGCCCATTTACTATGTCCAGCCATGATCTTCTCTCTCGGATAGGCACCTTTGCCAACGGTGCGACCCTGCGTACGAGGAAATTTCGTAGCGCAATGGCAAGCTTGCAAAGGATTGGTTTTATAATGAAGACCGCTATTCTACCATAGAGCGCCCCCTTAAAACCTTGCTAAATCCGGTGAAGTGCCAGAAGTTTGTGCGGAAAAGCGTACTAAAAGATCCTTAAATGCCGCCTAAAACACGGCAAAAGTGCAGAAAAGGGTGCTTTCTTGTCGCGCATCAAAGTTGGTTGACAAAATTCAGGATGGATTTGGTGTGAACGCTCTGAACAGAAGATGCTGGCATGCGTGAAATGGGAGAAGTTGTTTTGCTGATTTGAGCTCATTTTGAGCTCCTTGTTGACTTATTTGAGAGGACGGTATCGATGTCGAAAGCCTTATTAATCGCCAAAAGTGTGCATCAGGGACAGATCAGTGATTGGCATTTGTTATCGGATTGGGCCAATCGTCACGGTTGCATCACTGGTGCGACGGGAACCGGTAAGTCGGTCAGCTTGCAAGTCTTGGCGCAGTCCCTTTCGGATATTGGCGTGCCCGTCTTTATGGCCGACGTCAAAGGCGACTTGTCGGGTATGGCCAAAGCTGGCGGCATGAGCAGCAAGATGCAGCAACGTTGCGATTTGCTCGGGATCGAAGCGCCGCAATGGCGCGCTTGTCCGGTGACTTTCTGGGATGTGTTCGGCAAACAAGGTCATCCTGTGCGTGCCACCATTTCGGATTTAGGTCCGGTCCTATTAGGGCGCATGTTGAACCTGAATGAAACACAGGAAGGCGTGCTGCAATTGGCTTTCAAGATTGCTGACGATCATGGTTTGTTGCTACTCGATGTGAAGGACTTGCGCGCCATGCTGCAGCATCTGGGCGACAATGCCTCCGAGTTCCAAACCGAGTACGGCAATATCTCCGCCGCCAGTATCGGCGCCATTCAACGCGCTTTGTTAGCAATCTCGGAACAAGGCGGCGAGCAATTCTTCGGCGAGCCGATGTTGAATCTCGACGATATGATGCAAACCGATGCGGACGGCCGTGGCTATATCAATATTTTGGCGGCCGATCAGCTCTTGCAATCACCACGTTTGTATTCGACGTTCTTGTTGTGGATGCTATCCGAGCTTTATGAAAATTTGCCGGAAGTGGGCGATGTCGAACAACCTAAGATGGTGTTTTTCTTCGACGAAGCGCACTTATTATTTGATGAAGCGCCGAAAGTCTTGCTGCAAAAGATTGAGCAAGTGGTGCGTTTGATCCGCTCCAAAGGCGTGGGCGTATACTTCGTCACACAAAATCCGCTGGATATTCCAGATACCGTCTTAGGCCAGCTGGGCAATCGTATTCAACACGCTTTGCGAGCTTATACGCCACGTGATCAAAAAGCCGTGCAAGCAGCGGCAGAAACTTTCCGTCCGAATCCTGATCTCGATACAGCCGCCGTGATTGGTGAGCTTGGCGTCGGCGAAGCCTTGGTTTCCTTCTTGGACGACAAAGGTCGGCCGAATATGGTACAGCGCGCTTACATCGTGCCGCCAAGCTCGCAGATTGGTGCGTTGACGGCTGAGGAGCGTGCTGCGGTCATGAAACAGTCGATCGTGGCTGGTGTCTATGAAAAAGCGATCGATAGAGAATCGGCCTATGAGAAACTGAAGGGCAGGGTTGCTAGTACTGCAGATCAAGCTGATCAAGCATCACCGAGCGCACAAGATGAGCAAGCTTGGGGACGCAGTGCGCCGAGCTCTTCGCCAAGTCATTCATCAAATAGATCAACCAAATCAGAACCAGCGGCGCAGCAAGACGGTGGCGGCATCGGCGGGATGTTGGGCGGCATGTTTGGAAATTTGTTTGGTGGTTCGGGCATACGTCGTCGCGATAATGTCGCTGAAACTTTGGTGAAATCAGCAGTGCGGACCATAGGTTCGCAAGTTGGGCGCGAGATTATTCGTGGTGTTTTAGGCTCGATCGTCAAGAAGCGATAAGCTGACTAGCCGCAATCGATTGATAGTACTCAACAGTACTCAGGATCGTCAGTCGACCGAATACGTAAAGTGATCGATATGGGAGTGTCGAACCTGGGAACTTTTTCTCTGGTTCGCTCACTAATCACTCATTGAACACTCACTAAGCCATATCGACATTCCCTCTTTCCTGCACTTGATCGGACCCCGCTATGAAACGTATCGAATGGACTTTCGCATTGTCTGCACTGTTGTTCAGTGCCTCTATTACCGCGGTCGCTGAAGCAATTCCTTTAAGCGTAGTGATCTCTGCTTCTCAGTCAAACGATGCAAAAGGCAAGCTAGGCAAACCAATGCTTGCCGCCACTGAAACAAAAAACAAGCAAGCACTAAGTATTGGTGATAGCTATGTGTTGACTTCTAAGCTGATGCAAGAGGAGCGGCGCATCAATGTCATGGTTCCCGACGTCTATCAGCGTGACCCACATCTCAAACTGCCCGTGATTTACATGCTCGACGGCGGTCTGAAGGAAGACTTTTTGCATATCGCTGGCTTGATGCAAGTGTCGATCGACAATGGAACCATGCGGCCATTTATTTTGGTGGGGATTGAGAATACGGTACGCCGCCGCGACTTGACGGGACCAAGCGACAACGCCTTAGATAAGCGTGATATTCCCAATCTTGGTGGCGCCCCGCGCTTCCGCGAGTTTTTGTTGAAAGAAGCTATTCCCTTTGTTGAACAAGCGTACCGCGTCACTGATGAACGCGCTTTAGTAGGTGAATCTCTGGCGGGTTTATTTACTCTGGAAACCCTGTTTTATGCGCCGGATGCCTTTCAAACTTTTATCGCAATTGATCCGAGTTTGTGGTGGAATGACCAGAAGTTGACGGCAGCTTTCTCAGAAAAACTCAAACTGCAGCCACGGCTTGCGAAGAAAGTTTATTTTGCGAGCAGCGGCCAGGCAGGTATGGAGAAGGTGATCAGTGCATTTGCCAATGTGTTGGAACAAACGAAACCTGAAGGCTTGCAATGGACTTACGAAAAGTTCCCTGCTGAGACGCACGCCACAATTTATCACCCTGCAGCTTTGAAAGCTTTCCGTTTGGTATTTGCACCACCCGCCAAACAGTGAGTTGAAATGCATCGCCATCATTCAGCCATCATTTAGCTATCATTCAGCCTAGGCGTGGTACGAGTCATTGATGAATTGGTGAGCGAGATTTGATTTTCAATTGAATTTTCAATCGGCTCGCCAATGCAAGGAGCTCATTGCCCTGAACGAAGCCACGCCATTGGAATATCGGACTCAAATGCACCGTCAGGACGACGAATTCGATTTTTCATTTCTCCCTCAATCGTAAAGCCCAAGCTTTGATAAAACCGAATCGCCTTTTGATTCGATTCTCGGGCAATTAATTCGACTCGTAGAATTTCAGGGCGATGTTGAATCACAGTTTCGAGCAGGTTGGTGAAGATGGCGCGTCCAACACCCTTGCCTTGGTAGTTGGGATGTACTGCAATGGTCAGGTCTGATAAAACATGACTGAAAACGCGTGGCGTCGGGGGGTAACAATGAATCTCGCCGACAATCCCTTGCGCCGCTTCGGCCACGATGCAGATGCCACGTGCGATGCCTTGCTGGAGATTATGATGAATATAGTCTTCTGTAATTTCTACTTCTACACGAGCAAGGCCACCTTCGATTTTGGCGACTTGCTGGTATAAGTTCCGAATCCCATCGAGATCACTTGCTTGGGCTGGTCGGCAGAGAAAATCGTGCATAGTATTTTCCTTGTGGTGATTTTTGGGAAGGCGCTCAATTGACGGCTTCGGTAGACAGAATCTCAGTTATCCATTTCTGAATGAATCCGACTTAATACGACTTTATTCAACTCAAATCGATTCAATTCAGTGGCTTCCAATGTGCTATCGGCCTCATTCAAACATGGTCAAGGCGACTAAGCAAGTTGTCGACGTAATTCAAACTAGCTGCGGTCTACCCGTTTGTGAGATTTGAAAATGGATCTGTCAGAATTAGGTTATGCTGAGGTTTTTGCACGTCATAGGCCTTGTTTGTGAGTTCCCCAGTTTCTACTTCCACGTCCCGCAGCACAGATGCGGCGCAACGCCGTCAACATTTACTGGGTCTCGGTTTGGCAATCACCGGCGCCGTACTTTTTTCGGCCAAGGCAATTCTGGCAAAATTAATCTATCGATATCAAGTCGACGCCATCACGGTCATCGCCCTGCGTATGCTGTTCACGGTTCCTCTGATGGCAGCGATCGCGCTATGGCAGGCATATCGTCATCCGCCGCTTACTAAGGCCGATCGTTGGCGTTTGGTTGGACTTGGTTTAGTCGGGTATTACTTATCGAGTTTTCTGGACTTTCTGGGGCTGCAATACATCTCGGCGGGTTTAGAACGCTTAATCCTGTTTTTGACGCCTTCGTTCGTGTTGTTCATTCATGCCTTCTTTATGAAAAAGCCCATCCTTGTCAAGCAGTGGTGGTCTTTAGCGGTGGCCTATCTTGGTATCGTTCTGGTGTTTGTACATGACTTGGGCTTCAATGGAACTCAAGTGATTTTAGGATCGGGGCTCGTGTTAGGTTCAGCGATCGCCTATGCCACGTATCTGATACAGTCGGGTGAAATGGTGCAGCGTTTGGGATCTATACGCTTGGTTTCTTATGCGATGTGTGTTTCGAGCGCCGCCAGTTTGTTGCAATTCTTTATTCTCAAACCAGCTGATCAACTCTTTCAGCCCGAGGCAGTGATGGGCCTGTCGATGTTGAACGCGATTTTTTGCACGGTGTTACCGGTGTTTCTAACCATGTTCGCGGTCAAACGCGTCGGCGCTGCGATCGCGTCGCAAGCGGGCATGATCGGTCCGGTGTCGACGCTGATCTTGGGTTCGGTCTTTTTGCAGGAGCAGGTCAGTGCATGGCAAATTGCGGGAGCGAGCTTAGTGATTTCAGGGATGTATTTGCTGAGTAAGCTTAAATAGCATGTTGCATCAGTCAATTTTCAGCATATCGATACCTCGCAACTGTTGCGTATAAGAAAATTAAAAAGTGCAAGCTGTGTTAAAAACACCTCTCAGATGCGACCGATTGTCGGCGTAGAGTGCCTGCATTATGAAAAAACTCATATACTCGGAGTTTCCATGTAAAAGTGCAGAAAAGGGAAAGCTGCGGACGCAGCTTCAATGCACTTTGCTTAAAAAATGAGCGATGTGGTCATTGCTCTTTGATGTGAGAGTGTAAAAGCAGAATGTCTGAACGCAATCAAAAAGAACATGAAGAGGCTAGCAGTCCTCGATTCGGCAGACTATTGCTGGTCCTGATCAGCGCAGTCGCCCTCATCGTGGTGATCACTTTTGCGACTGAGGCGTACTACACCAAGTAGTTTGGCGGAGAACCAATGGATAGTAATTCCAATGCACCAGACGAGATTGGTGCGCATAAAAATTCCGAAGAGAGCGCGATGAGCAAACAACGGGCCCGTGCGAGCAACGCTGCACGCCTTTTGATTTTGCAGGCAACCGTGCCGATTGCAACGAATCTTGCTTCATCCCAGTTGGAAGCATTCGCGAACCGACTCGCCGATGAGTTAGGTCGTCTGGCAGATCAAGCTGTGCGACCAGAAGATGCCAAGATCGCGCTTGATGCGCAAATTCTTCTTAAGCGTAATAGCTCAGTGTTTTACCGTTTGGTTGCGGCGCAGATCAATCTTGCGTTGAGCAAGGAAGTCAGTATTTTCAACACCAAAAAGCGGGCTAAGAAAGAGGATCTTTATCTCGACAACACGGCGCGTACTTATGAGCAGATGGAAGAGCGCATCTTGTTACGCCATGCGAGCCAAAGTCTTGATGTGATGAGCGCTGAAGCCTTGGTCATGTTGAATACCTTGATCGGCAGAATCCTCAACCGCATGCCTATCGATATTTCACAGAATCCCTTTAGGCCTGAGCTGTTTGTGAATGCGGTCTATGAGGCGTGGAAAGAACTTGATTCGAATTCCACCTCACATTTGGTGATTTTGCGCGTTTTACAGCCCCATATTTTCATTCAACTGACACCGATTCTTGATGAAATCAATCGCGAATTGATGGCCAAGGGAATTCATCCTGATAGTAGCCATGACAGTGATGGCCCGACGGTATTGCAAGCATTTTTGCCAGCGACTTCGATTTCGCAAAATCCTGTGATGCGAGCAAAGCTGCGCAAAGTCTTTTCGGGCGATATTGAGTTGGCGCCGATCTCTTTGGAAGATGCACCGGCCTCCTTCCTAGACTTAAATGATGAACGAGCGGTTCTTGATGAGACCTTAGAGGCACAAACTACACAGGACAATTTTGATAAGCAAGTTGTCGATCAGCATTTCTTTGAGGACCTCATCGAAATGCAAAAGACGATGGCTTTTCCTGAAGTCGGTGTTGAGACAGACGAAGCTTTTGAAGCCGCTACCAGTAGTCTTCGGGCGCCACTTGAAACAAATCTACGTCGCTTACTGAAGACACGCTCCGCGCTCAAGCTCGGTGTGGTGGAACGTAATTCGATTGAATTATTAGCGCGTATTTTTGATTATATTTTTGCTGATCAAACTTTGCGCGACGATATCAAGGCTTTGATCGCGCAATTGCAAATACCAATGCTTCGTGTTGCCTTGTCCGACATCGATTTCTTTATGCGGGAATCGCATCCTGCGCGAACGCTGATGGATATTTTAGGTAGCTCTGGCATGGTGTTGGATGCCGATAAAGATCCCTTGCTCGAGAAGATTGGCGATATCGTTGAACGCGTGCAGTCGGAATTTAACGAACAAATCGATATGTTTTCTGATGTCGTGATCGACTTAGAAAATTTCTTGAAAGAGGAAGAACAACGCGCACAAGAAGCGATTAGTCAGCCCGTGCAAACGGCTCTGAGTGAAGAAAAAATGCGGGTCGCTCGCGAGCTTGCCGAACATGATGTGGCAATTCGGGTTGAAACGGGTGAGGTGGCAGGTTTCTTGGAGAATTTTTTACAGGAGCAATGGATACGCATCTTAACGATTGCACATAGCGTCAAAGATGAAAAGCCGCATGCCTTGGAAAACGCGCTCAAAACGATGGACGATCTCATTTGGAGTCTGAAACCGAAAAACAGCGCTGAGGAACGCAAAGAGTTGATAGTGAAATTGCCGTCGATGTTGACCTTGTTGAACGCTTGGTTGAATGCGATTCGTTGGGATGAGCCAGAACGTGTCCTGTTCTTCTCCAAACTGGCCGAACGTCATGCCGCGATGGCGCGTGCCCCGCTTGAATTGTCGCCACGCCGCCAATTAGAAATTGCAGTGAATATCGCGCAACGAGCCAGTAATCGTCGCTTAGATCGCTTAGTGCATAGCAAACAAACGCAATTGGACGACGAAGCGAGTAAGCAAGTCGAGGAATTGGATATTGGTATGTGGTTGGACTTTACCGACGCCTTTGACCATGTGACACGTTACAAATTAGCGTGGATTAGCCCGAAACGCACGAGCTTTATTTTCACTAATCGTCAAGGTGGTGGAGCATTTTCAATCTCGGCAGAAGAACTGACGAAACGTTGCCGTGAAGGTGATGTGACCAACGTGGTGGTGAACTCTTTGCTCGATCGCGCGCTGGGTTTTGCTTTGCGCGATATTCCTGGTTAAGGACGCTGAGATCACGGCGTATCAGCTAAACTGTGACCATAAAAAATGCCGACATCACGTCGGCATTTTTATTTTGTGATGCGATTTGCACCCGTTTTGGTCTTATTTCTCGATCTTGAGTTGCACCCAAGTTCGCCCGGTTTTCATCGGGAATTCACGTAATGCACTTTCGACTAAGAAAGGAATTTGCTCTTCAATTTCTGGGCTGGAGCGTTCGCTGCGCGCGGTCACTTGATACAGCGGCTTGTTGCCATTCGTTTCGCTAATATCAATCGCGACTTCGTGCTTATAGTATTGCTTTACGGTGTAAGGCTGATAAAACGGAGAGCCGAAGCGTCCTATGTAAAATGGCGAATAGAAGGGGTCATACCAATACGCAAATGGGCGGCGCATGGGCAAGCGGCTATACATCGGAATATAACGAGGGTTCATGAAAGCACCGACTGGTATCAGTGTGCCGAAAGCAGTTGGAATGAAATGTACGGTGCCGTGTGCCGACCACACTTCGACGTCGCCATAGCTACTGCGCAGACCTAGTTTGACTTGCAGCGCCGCTTGCTCTTGCGTTTCAGTAAAGCCAAGTTCTTTCAGACGCGCTCGCACTTCATCGCTGGCATGTTGAAATTCAGGGCTGGTGCTCTGTTCTTGAGTGGCGACGATTTGATAGCTTTTTTGTGTTAGGTCCCGCGGGAGTTGATTGACCGTGACCACATGGCTGGTATAGGTACTTGCGCAGCCAGTCAATACACTGAGGAGCAAACCCATAAAAAGGATGCCTAGCTTATTCAACGCGACCTTCATAACGACTCTCCATAATTTCCAATGACTACTTTCGACTTTGCTCATTGTGGCACTACTTATCACATCACTTGTCACACCATTCGTCGCATCGTCTTTGTGAGGGAAACGGTGCTCTATAACACGGTATCAAGCAAGCATAAGTCGAAAAACGTGGCGACTTTATCATGCGCTTTTGCTCTTGAAAAGTCTGTAATGATTTGTAAGTCGTGTCAGAACTGATGTTTGAGTTTCAAGCAAAACCATGGCAACAACTTTCAGTAAAAACGGGGGGCTTGATACCACTTGCCGATAGACTTGAGCAAACGCTCACACCCTATGGCAGGGAAAACTGCAGCCTCTTTTAGACTCACCAAGTGTGCAGTGTCGATTCAATCTGCGGGGATCCAAGCCGTTTTGCTGACATCGGGTGGCATTTCCTTCGTTTGCCATTTCGTTTATTTTTTCTTAAACCCAGTCGAGAGCAAGGTAAAATAATGCTTTCGCTGGATCTGCAGTTTTGCGCCGCCAAGTCGAATGGATGCTTAGTGTATACGCCTCGTCGTTTTGCTTGCATTACTACTCATTTTATCAATTAATTTGACGCCACTGCGATCTTTCCCTTTGAGCCTGATGCTTGAATAAGCTGTTGAGTGAATGGAACCTATGCGTAATACCAATCAAGATGTGAAGACAATTTATCGCAAAGACTATGTAGCACCAGGTTACTGGGTCGATACGGTAGAGATGGGATTTGATCTTCATCCACAACGCACCCATGTAGCGACGCGTTTGCATATGCGGCGCAACCACGATAGTGCAGAAAAAGATTTGATATTGTTCGGCGAAGATATTCAACTTCATCAATTGCGCTTGAATGGCGTGGACCTCAAGCGTTCCGCCTACCAACGTAACAAGGAACGTCTGATCATCTCCAATGCGCCTGATACCGTGGTGCTCGAAATTGAAACCAGCATTGCCGCCGATAAGAACACGACCATGTCGGGTTTGTATGTCTCAAACGGCAATTTCTTCACGCAATGCGAGGCAGAAGGCTTCCGTAAGATTACTTACTTTCCAGATCGTCCGGATGTCATGGCGACTTATACGGTCATGCTGCGCGCCGATAAAAAGCAATTCCCAGTATTACTGTCGAATGGCAATTTGATTGAGCAGGGTGATCTTGGTGATGGACGCCACTATGCCAAATGGGAAGACCCATTCAAAAAACCTTCTTATCTGTTTGCTTTGGTCGCTGGTAAGTTGGTCTGCCAAGAAGAAAAATATAGATTGAAGTCAGGCCGTAAGGTGTTGTTGCAGGTGTGGGTCGAAGAGGGCAACCTCGATAAGACCCAACACGCAATGGATTCGCTCAAAAATAGCATTCGTTGGGATGAAGAACGCTTTGGTTTGGAGCTCGACTTAGATCGCTTCATGATCGTCGCCACCAGCGATTTCAATATGGGGGCGATGGAGAACAAAGGCCTCAACATTTTTAATACCAAATATGTGTTGGCCAATTCACGTACCGCAACCGATGCAGATTATGCGGGCATTGAATCGGTGGTAGGGCATGAATACTTCCACAATTGGACTGGTAACCGTGTGACCTGTCGCGATTGGTTTCAATTGTCCTTAAAAGAAGGACTTACCGTTTTCCGTGATCAAGAATTCTCGGGAGATTTGGTGGGCAATGCCACTGGGCGTGCGGTGAAACGAATTGAAGATGTGCGCATCTTGCGGCAACATCAGTTCCCCGAAGACGCGGGGCCGATGTCACATCCGGTTCGCCCCGATTCCTACGCGGAGATCAATAATTTTTACACGGTAACGGTGTATGAAAAAGGTTCCGAAGTCGTGCGTATGTACTACACACTGTTGGGACATGAAGGCTTCCGTAAAGGCATGGATTTATATTTCCAACGTCACGACGGACAAGCTGTGACCTGCGACGATTTCCGTGCGGCGATGGCCGATGCGAACGGGCGTGATCTCAGTCAATTTGAGCGCTGGTATAGCCAAGCGGGTACGCCGCGTGTCAAAGCCGACGGGGAATACGATGCGAAGCGTCACGTGTATCGCTTGAAGTTGAGCCAAGCTTGCCCAGCGACTGCCGGACAAGACCACAAGCTTCCGTTCCACATTCCTTTTGCGATGGGTTTGCTGCAACAAGATGGTAGCGAGTTCGCCTTGCAATTGGAGTCGGGGAAAGCCCATCCGCAGGCACCTCGCTCTATTATTTTGGAATTGACGCAAGAGACGCAAGAGTTTGAGTTTCATCATATCGAGCATGAACCAACGCCCTCATTACTGCGTAATTTTTCCGCGCCAGTGATCTTGGATTTTGATTATTCCGACGCGCAATTGGCCCATTTGTTGGCACATGACAGCGACGCCTTTTGTCGTTGGGAAGCGGGCCAACGTTTGGCAATGCGCCGTCTTCTGAAGCTCGTAAAATCGGTGCAGAACGGTGAAGCTTTGGCGCTGGATGATATGTTCGTCGAGGCATTGAGAAAGACCCTAGTCGATGCCAACTTAGACCCTGCTTTCCGTGAATTAGTCATGACCTTACCGAGCGAAGTCATGCTGGCAGAGGAGATGGAAATTGCTGATCCGCATAGTATTCACCAAGCTCGTCGATTTGTGCGCGCCAGTCTGGCGCAAGCTTTGAAAGCAGAATTTTTAAGTGTGTACCAAGATCACTTAACGCCGGGTAAATACAAACCGGATGCGGTTTCTGCCGGTAAGCGTGCATTGAAAAATTGTGCGCTCAGCTATTTGCTCGAATGGTCTCATGAATCGACTTATGAATTAGCGTACACCCAGTATTTCGAGGCCGAGAATATGACAGATAAGGTGGCAGCGCTGAGTGCGATGCTGCATTGCTCGAGTGCCTTACAGCCTCAATATCAAGCGCGCCGCGCTGAGGTATTGCAAGATTTCTTTGACGAGTTTCAACACGAAGCCTTGGTGATTGATAAGTGGTTTAGCTTGCAAGCTTGCGCACCATCGACCGATGTCAAACAGATCCGTCAATTAATGAAGCACAAGGCCTTTAGCCTCGCGAACCCTAATCGTGCGCGCAGCTTAATTTTCGCCTTTTGTAATGCGAACCCTGCTCAGTTCCATGCTGCAGACGGAAGTGCCTATGAGTTATGGGGCGACGCCGTAATTGCTTTGAATAAATTGAATCCTCAAGTGGCCGCGCGTTTGGCACGTAGCCTCGATCGATGGACGAAGTATCCGGTAGCGCAGCAGGAAATGATGCGCGCAGCTTTGCAACGTGTTGCAACTACCAAGGGATTGTCGAAAGATGTGGCTGAAATCGTCAATAAAGCCTTAGCGATGAAAACGGAGTTGTGCTTGTAGATCTGCTGAAACCTGCAGCTCAATCACCCTTGAATTGAAATTGAAATTGAAAACTAGAATTTAGAAACTGAAAGAAGGAAGCTATGAAACGTATTAGTTTGACTCGATTCCTCGTCGAGGAACAACGCCTCAATAACAGCATCCCCGCTGAATTGCGTTTGTTAATTGAAGTGGTGGCACGTGCCTGTAAGACGATTAGTCATGCAGTCGGCAAGGGCGCTTTGGGTGAGGTGTTAGGTACCGCGCATTCCGAAAACGTCCAGGGAGAAGTCCAGAAAAAACTCGATATTTTGTCGAATGAGATTCTGTTGGAAGCCAACGAATGGGGCGGTCATTTGGCGGCGATGGCGTCCGAGGAAATGGAAACCATCCATCCGATTCCCAATCGTTACCCGCAAGGTGAATATTTATTGCTGTTCGATCCACTCGACGGCTCTAGCAATATTGACGTGAATGTGTCGATCGGTACCATCTTCTCAGTCTTGAAAGCACCTGAGGGCGTACAAACGCCAACGGAACAAGACTTCATGCAAAAGGGTAGCCAACAAGTGGCCGCTGGTTATGCGATTTATGGTCCGCAAACCATGTTGATTTTGACGACAGGCAATGGCGTGAATTGCTTCACCTTGGATCGTGAAATGGGTTCATGGGTACTGACCGAACGCAATATCCAAATCCCTGTCGATACTCAAGAGTTTGCGATCAATATGTCCAACGTACGTCATTGGTATCCTCCAGTCACGCGCTATGTCGATGAAATGTTGGCGGGCAAAACCGGTCCATTGAACAAGAATTACAATATGCGTTGGATTGCTTCTATGGTGGCCGACGTTCATCGTATTTTGCACCGTGGCGGCATCTTCATGTATCCGGCTGACAAGCGTGAACCGGACAAGCCAGGCAAGCTCCGTTTGATGTATGAAGCGAACCCAATGTCCTTCATCGTCGAACAAGCCGGCGGCGCATCAACCGATGGCAAACAACGTATGCTCGATATTCAACCAACCGCCTTACATCAACGTGTTCCAGTATTCTTGGGTTCGAAGAATGAAGTGGAGTTGGTGACGCGTTATCACCAAGAGGCGAAGTAACATTCGCTTGCTCTCTAAGCTAAAAAGCACGCCGACGCGTGCTTTTTTTATTCGCAGCATGAACAGATACCGTTTTAACTCGTAATTTATGGCGAAGAGAAAATGACGATCGATTATCAAAACATTCTGGAGCGAATTCAAGCAGAAGTCCGGCCTCTTTTGGGATTAGGCAAAGTCGCGACCTATATTCCTGAGCTATCGAAAGTGTCGCCACATCACTTTGGCATGGCGGTCTATTGTCTTGATGGACGACGCTTTGCGGTCGGCGACGCTGATGAGAAATTTTCGACGCAGAGTGTCACCAAGTTGTTTGCTTTGGCGCTCGCCTTTGAACGTGAAGGTGATGCGATTTGGAAGCGCGTTGGCCGTGAGCCTTCTGGGAATCCCTTCAATTCCTTAACGCAGTTGGAATACGAACGTGGTGTGCCACGTAATCCTTTCATCAATGCGGGCGCCTTAGTGATTAACGATATTTTGGCGCAACGCTTTGTGCAAGCAGATATCGCCGTCTTGCAGTTTATGCGGCAGCTGGCTGATCAGCCGAAAATTGAATTCGATCGTGCCGTCGCTTTGTCTGAGCAAAAGCATGCGCATCGTAATAATGCCATCGCACATTTGATGAAAGATTTTGGCAATCTACACAACCCAGTCGATACCGTCATCGATAGTTATTGTCGCCAGTGTGCGATCAGTATGAGTTGCATGGAGTTGGCACAAGCGGGTAGTTTCCTCGCCAATCACGGCACGATTCCCTGGAGTGGCCAGCGCATCCTTGATTCGAGTTCGGCGAAGCGCTTGAACGCCGTGATGCTGACTTGCGGTACTTATGACGTCGCAGGTGACTTTGCGTTTCGGGTGGGATTGCCAGCTAAGTCTGGTGTTGGTGGTGGTATTCTCGCCATTGTTCCTGGCGAGCTCGCTGTATGTGTGTGGTCTCCAGGACTTGATACCGCCGGAAATTCTTTGGCTGGCGTGATGGCTCTAGAATTGTTCACCACCATGACGGCACGTTCAATTTTTTGAATGAAACACGGCGAGGGCGCTTCGTCCCTTCAGTTTGGCGTCTGATCCCAATTCGAAATTGAACACGATTTTGTGCGTGATACTATGCTTAGAAGGTCTTTCGATTGCCCGCATTTTTGGTCTAGGTGTGGGCTTGGTGCGATGTTCTCAAAGTCAATAGGCATGCGGCTTTCAGGACTTTTCTCAAACGCGTAATTCGATTCAAATTATTGACATTGCGCGTCATTTCTCTTTCCAAATAATTCTTGATTGGTAGCAAAAAGTGCACACTTTTTGATATTGAAGATCCCAAAATTGCGGTGATTGATCCCATCGTAGTCACGCTTATTTTTCCGGCAAGGCATAGTTTCATCGTCATGAGAACATATTTGTTTTCTGATGTTTTGTGAGCGATGAACTACATATTTTCAGAAAGATCAAAATGAAAAATAACGGTCGGGCGTTTCGAAAAACGCTAGTGGCACATGCCTTGTGTATGGCATTTGGGATAGGAGTTGCAGTAGTTGGTGGTGTATCGACAGCCTATGCGCAGTCGAATGCGACAGGATCGATTTACGGTAAGGTCGATACACCTGCAGGTGCGAGCGTATTGATTCAAAATACGGACACGGGTTTTAAACGCCAAGTCACTCTCGATAGCAATGGTCGCTATACGGTGACAGCTTTGCCGGCAGGGCATTACAAAGTCGAGTTGATGCGCAATGGCAGTAGTGCTGGTGCACAAGAGTTTGATATCCTGATTGGTCAAGGTATGGAAGCTTCCTTCCTTGCGGCCGCGTCGCAGCAAGTGACGGTTTCCGGCTCGAGTTTGCGTAGTCGTATCGATGTATCAAACACCAATAATGGTGCGATATTTACAGCCAAGGAGTTGGCAAAGTTACCGGTGCAGACCAACTTAACCGCGGTCGTCTTGTTGGCACCGAACACCACACGCGGTGATGCCGCCTACGGTAATGTTGCCAGCTTTGGTGGTGGTGGTGTTTCGGAAAACTCCTACTACATCAACGGTCTGCCGGTGACGAATCCCTTATCACAAATCGGTTCGACGCAATTGCCATGGG
The DNA here is from genome assembly GCF_031326225.1 of Undibacterium cyanobacteriorum. Lineage (GTDB taxonomy): Bacteria > Pseudomonadota > Gammaproteobacteria > Burkholderiales > Burkholderiaceae_D > Undibacterium > Undibacterium cyanobacteriorum. The sequence goes on from NZ_CP133720.1 coordinate 1,137,504, forward strand.
GTGCTATTGCGCAAACCTCGGTCATTACAGGTGGCTTTGGTTCTGAATTTGGTCGCTCGATCGGTGGGGTAGTGAATATTACGACACGCAGCGGTACTAATCGTTGGGAGACCGGCGCATCGTATAGCATTACGCCGAATTCCTTACGTTCCAAAGCCAAAGATATTTACTTCCCACAAACCGGTAGTGATAGTCATCTTGATGGCAAACTGCATTTTAAGAATAGCGTCAGCACCAATCAAGTAGAACAGTATGGTGCTTATGTTGGTGGGCCACTCGTCGAAGATAAGTTGTTCATGTTTGCCGCCGTGGAACGCACTATTGGCACATCTGGTGCAGTCGGCGATCTCGTCAATAGCAATACTTTGGCACGCGATGGCTGGACCGCTACACGCACAGAGACCAATCGTTATTTGGCCAAGTTAGATTGGAATATCAACGATGATAATCGCTTGGAATGGACGGCGATTGGCGATACCAATCGTGCCATTACAGGAACCTACGGTTACAACGTCGCCAACGATACTCATAATGATGTTCTGTACACACAGACCAATTCCAAGAACGGCGGCGCTTCTGGTGCAACTTCAAATGCCTTGAAATACACCAGCAATCTGACCGACAACCTGACGCTCACGGCACTTGGCGGGATTCTTAAGACACCACGTAGCATCACTTACTATAACGGTGATCCTAACGGTACCGTACATGCGATTCGTTCCTCGGCGCGTGCTCGGGTGCCGGAGCTTGATCCGAATCTGTATGTAAATAAGGTTTTGTACGGTGGTACTTTGAGTCGTCCAGGTGAAGATGAAGTGAAATCTTTACGCTTGGACTTGGAATACAAAATTGGTAAGCACACCATTCGTGGTGGTCTCGATAAAAATACTCTCGATTCCGGCAACGTTGGTGCAGCAACCGCCGGTGGTGGTACTTGGACGTATGGCAAAGTACCTGATGGAAAAGAAAACACTCCAGTCAATTTGTCCATCAGCCGTCCAGCGATCGTCGCTAATTACGGCGGCTTCGGTACCCGTGGATATTATGTTACTGAATTCACTTTTAGCAGTTTGACCAAAGCGCAGTCAGAACAATCCGCGCAGTACATCGAAGATCGCTACCAAGCGACTAAAGATTTATTGATCGTTGCAGGTTTACGTAACGACCAATATAGCAACACCAATGGTGATGGTCAGAAATTTATCGACATGAAGAATCAATTGGCACCACGTCTGTCTGCTTCATGGGATGTAAATGGCGACTCCACGTTCAAAGTATTTAGTAGTGCAGGGCGTTATTTCTTGCAGTTGCCAACGCAGGTAGCGGCACGTGCCGCAAGTCGTTCGACCTATACTCTGCAAGATTTCACTTATACGGGTATTGACTCGAATGGACAACCAACCGGCTTGCGCGCGATTAATCAACCTGGCACCCCCGATGGTGAATTAGGGCAGGCTAAGGATCCACGTTCTGTAGTCGCAAAAGGACTTAAACCAAACTTCCAAGATGAGTTCACCGTGGGCTTTGAGAAAGCGATGTCGTCTCAGTTGAACCTCGGTATGAAATTCACCTACCGTAATCTTGGTGCAGGTATCGACGATAATTGCGATGTACGTCCATTGGCGGCTTATTCAGAAAAGGTCGGCTTGGTTCAAGAGGGAAATCCGCGTGGGTATCTGAACTGCTTCATTTTCAATCCTGGGCGTGATGCGACCATCTGGTTAGAAAGCCATAATGCGCAAGGCCTGGCGACTGGAAATGGTCGCTGGGTGACATTTACTGCAAGAGAGTTAGGTTTCCCTAAAGCCGAGCGTAAATACACCGCCTTGGACTTTTTCGCCGAACATCCTCTGAGCAATTCTTGGTACGGTAAAGTGAATTACACTTGGTCGCGTAGTGCCGGCAATATGGAAGGGCAAACAAATTCCGATACGGGTCAGAGTGACGTTGCGGTTACGGCGAACTGGGACTTCCCAGAATTCATGAGTTTTACCCGTGGGGTTTTGCCGAATGATCGTACTCATGCGATTAAAGCCTTTGGTTTCTATGAGTTCAATAAGGAATGGTCCTTGGGTGCCAATGCCTTGGTGCAGTCTGGTCGTCCAAAAACCTGCCAAGGTACGGATCTAGACGCCGAAGAGGGTTTGAAAAATCCGCTCGGCCACGATTGGGGCGGCCCTGGCTACGGCAATGTCTATATGTGGTGTGATGGTAAGCCTGCGCCACGCGGTAGTCTGGGACGCATGCCTTGGGAGACTCGTTTGGATGTTAGCTTGACTTATAAGCCAGCGGCTTTGAAGGGCTTGTCCTTTGGTTTTGACGTGTTCAACGTGTTCAACAATCAAGTCGCATTAACCCGTCAAGAAGCCTATGACGCTGGTGATGGATCGATTGTGCCAACCTATGGTGAAGTTCGCCAATATGCGGCACCTCGTACCATGAAGTTTAAAGTGGAGTTCACCCACAAATTCTAACCGAAGTAGCTCTCCGTTAGAAACTTGATAGAGGTGGCGGCGTCAGCTGTCACCTCTTTTTTTGATCATCTCGATGGCAGCGGAATGCGCTCAGTTTCGCCTGGCACTTGTGATAGTGGCCCCTCCGATGGCGCTTGATTCCATACTTCCGCAGCACGATCGATCGAATCTTTGTTGCTCGCAATGAAGTTCCACCACATCAATCGACGCCCAAGATTTTGACCACCAATGATGACAAAACGCGCACCATGTTCTTGTGTGCGTATCGTATGGGTTTGTTGGAGAACGAGCATGTGATGTGCTTCGAGTGCCATGTCATCGACGCTGCATGCACCTTCAATAGGGTAAATTGCCTGCTCCTCAGCCAGCATCGGACAGTGCCATTCGGTGTTGGCCTCGAGCCTGACATCGAGATACAGTGTGGGCGACAGTGTCGGCACTGGTGAGCTAGCGCCGAAGGCGCTACCGACCAACACGCGCACGTGGGCCTTGCCGATCTGAACTTCAGGGATGGCCTCGGCCGGTGTATGAGAAAACGATGCCGCACGCATCTCTTCAGCCTCAGGAATCGCAATCCATAACTGCAAACCGTGGTTGGTGTAGGTGCTGTTTTTCTCTTGTTCGGGTTTGCGTTCGGAATGCACGATGCCGCGTCCGGCAATCATCAGGTTAATCGCGCCCGGCTCAATTCTCTGTTGATAGCCGAGATTATCACGGTGCATGATGACGCCATCGAACAAATAAGTCAGCGTGGCTAAACCGATATGCGGATGCGGTCGCACATCATGATTATCGGCCGGCGTCACCGTGACCGGGCCGAAGTGATCAAAAAAAATAAAGGGACCGACCGCTTGACGCTGCATAGCCGGCAGTAAGCGACGCACAACGAAACCGCCACCGAGATCTTTATTGTGTGGTTTCAGTAGGTGCTCTGGGGTAAAGTTAAATGCGCTCATCAGGCACGCTCCACTTGGGTGGTGATTTCAGTCGTCACACTCGTCATTAATTTGTGTACAGGGCATTTTTCAGCGACGGCGCTGAGTTGTTTAAACTCGGCGTCACTGAAATCGCCACTGATCACTAAGCGCGTGTGAAGTTTGTAGATTCCTTGTCGCTCTTCGCTATCATCGCGTTCAACCCGTGTATCGATATTGCTGATCTTGATCCCTTTTTTATTGGCATACCACATCAGCGTCAGCGCTTTACAAGATGCGAGCGCCGCATCATACAGATCGTGTGGGCTAGGGCCAAAATCTTCTCCACCTTCCGCGTTGCTGATGTCGCTGATCAATTGATGTTGATCAGAGGTGATCACTTGTGCTGTTTTAGCATTTGCTTTGCTCTGTAAGCTTATCGATTTCAATGCATGCTCCTATGGGGATGTTGAATCTGGCTGTCGCCTCTGATATGAGGAAATGGCGATACCGCTGACGATGAACAAGAACGCGATTAGATGGTGAAGTTGGGGGATCTCTCCAAGAAGCGCACCTGCGAGAACCGCTGTAAATAATGGCGTGAGATTAGTGAAGAAACCGGCGATATTGGGACCGGCTTGTTGTACACCATCGCCCCAGCATTTGTACGCTAATACGGCTGGGCCGATAGCAACGTAGGCAATCGCGAGTACTAGGTTGAGATTCCATTGGATATGAAGATCGCGCCCTGTCCATTCACCGATGGAGAATAATCCAGACCAAAGCACGCCGTAGGCGAGCTGCGCAGAAAGGAACGGTGCCCATTGATGTCGTATTCTAGCAGGCTCTTTTGTTTTGAGGAGGAGCCAGCTATAGAAAGCCCACACGATACTGGCGCAAATCATCAACAGATCGCCAAACACAAGACGCAAGCCAAGCAGCTGCTGCAGTTCACCATGGCTTAATACGATCAGGACACCTGCGATGGATAAGCTAGCGCCGATCATTTGCTCGCGCCTAATCCTGACTGAAAAAAAGATTGCACCAACGATCATCATCCATACTGGGATGCTGGAGCCAACTAAGGTGACGTTGATGGGCGATGAACTTTGTAGGGCGATGTACTGTAGGGTATTGTAAAGGCCAATTCCGAGTAAGCCCAAAAGACTTAAGCGCATTCCTTGTTGCCAAATGCCGCTGCCACGACGGAAGATCTGATAGCTAAATGGCAGCAAGATAAAAAACGCGATCAGCCACCGAAAAAAATTCAAAGTGATCGGTGGGATCATCTGGTTGATCATGCGACCAACCACCACGTTGCCAGCCCAAAGTAGAGGTGGAATCGTGAGAAGAATAATGGTGCGAGGCTTAAGTTGCTGCTGCATGAAGCTTGGGGCGCGTATGGAGTCCAATGGACGAACGCACGTAAGAGTGTTGTGAGTCTTGAATTTTACATCGAATAAAAAAGACCTGCTTTTTCTTGTTGATTGGTAACTAGCTCATGAAATCAAATGTTTTTAAGGCAGGCAGTGACAGATGCGCTTCTTAGAATGTGGAAAAGCGTGAGGCAATGTCAGCAAGCTGAATTGCTCCCACGCATGTTTGAAATTGATATTGATAAGGCTGATCAGGTTTATTAGGCTTGTTTAAAAATCATTTCTTCACCGGCTCCTCAGGCATAAATTCAAATTCACCAATGAATACGCGACCACCTTGATCCTTTAAGCGCACTGTAATTAGCTTCTCTTTGGCCTTTTCTGAGCCAAAATGCGAGATTAATTTGAGTTGTACCGTTGTGGCTCCAGCCACGATTTGTTGGCGGTTTCCGTAGAAGTTCGCGTATATTTGGTACTTACCGGGCATCGCTTTCCGTAACGAAAATTCCTCTGGGCCATAACCTTGCGTGACGTCGTAGCTGATGCGTCCGCCAAGTGATGTACGAGTATGATTAAAGCTACACTCTTCACCAGAAGGATCTTTGACCCAGAGATCCATGTCACTCGCATCCGCGTCCCAACTCATGACAACACGAATATCCAGTGGCAAATTCCGAATCAGACGCGGGTCAATCGAAGACGTATCGACCTGTACTCCAGAGTTCTTAGCCTCCACAATAAGCGCATTGATTTCCGCTAAAGTGATGAGCTTGATTTCTTGAAAACGTCCGTTCCAATTCCCATGGATGACCTGCTGTAGTTGATTGATGGCCGCTTGGTATTGTTTGTCGGCCGCAAGCGCCAAACCAAGATCGCGGTAGGATTGGGGTTCTTCTTCCGCAAGTGGCACGACCTTTTCAAATACTTGGACTGCTTGGTGGTAGGCGCCTAGCTCCATCAAACGATAACCCAACAAACGCAGGATATGGCGATTCTCTAAATCCATCTCCAATAGGTTAGACAAGACGCGCATTGCGAGTTCAGACTGACCTTTTTCTTTGAGGATGTCGGCGGCATCCAGAAAGAAAGCGCTACTATTTTGATAGCTGGGTTTCTCGTCCAAATAGATCGTGTAGATCTTATCTTTTTCCGCAGCCGTCAAGCGTTTAATATATCGCGCATCCGGGACCCATTTTTTGAGCGAAATGCTGGCCGAATTGTTTTCGTTGGAAGCAACGGCGTCCATGGTTGCTGATTCACGGTTTAGCGTAGAGACGGTTTGATAAGAATTAGAATTCATAACCTCGGCGTAACGAACCCGTGCGCCTGTGATGGTGACACTCTTCGGCATCTCTGGAGCGACTGGTCTTGGCGGAGCGGCACGCATCTCCAAGGCAACTTGCTTGGTTCCACTAGAATCCGGTTTGGCACTCACTTTACTCAATTGGATGGCGGCTTTCCGGTCTTCTTCTCGACGCAGCGCTTCGGCTTTCAGGGCCTCTTCTTTGCGTCTTAACTCCTCCTCTTTTTTCTTTGCCAGCAGCTTCTGGAAGTCAGTCTCCCACCACTTAATTTTCTCTTGAAATTGAGTAACCAAGGCTTCCGTTTGATGGCGCTGACTATCTTGTCGTTGACGATATGCATCGGACTTGAGTCGATTGAACTCATCAAGTAATTCTACCGGTGGTGCGATGTCGTATTGGAGATAGTCGCTCAAGTTTTCCAAAACGATCAATGATGTTTCGCTGTTTGGAATAGCGAATTTCTTACCGAGTCGACGTATCTCTGCTTTTTGCATTTCGCGATCGCCCTCCAATTTGCGTAGGCGATAGTTGGCCCATAAAAATGCGGCAAGAGGATGTTGTGGTGCGTTGTTATTGATTGCCAAATTAATTTTTTGCGGTTTTCCGTTGAGCTTCAGGTCCAAGCTTAATTCAGCTTGTTTGGCTTTCAGTTTTCCCGCGACTCTAAGTACATCACCGTCTGGGACCATTGACTCGAGTTCAATATCGCTCAGGTGAGTGCCGAGCGCCTCGACCACGCTATTGGCATCTGTCAACAAGAGCTTGCTTGCATTGCTCACATTATTGATATCCACTTGAATGAGGCGTCCATGTTGACGCTCGGCTAAAGCACTCAAGCGGTTGGTGTCGGCACTCTGTGCGGAATTAATGGCGAACAGCTTTTGTTGTTTGCTCAGTTGAGGGAATTGCTTGGGGCCATAGTTCATGAGGCCATCGCTCACGAGTAAATATTCCCCGATGTCCGCCTCGACTTTCCAATCGGCGATAGCACTGGCGCCATCATAAACGGTGGTCTCTAAGGCTTTGCGTAGTTTGCTCCAATTGCCATTGGTGATCGTGAAAATTTCAATGGCTTCGGGGCGATCTCGCAACCGCTGCAAATGAACCTCTGCGTTGCCCACAGCCTTGAAATAGTGATGGAGTAGATCGAGTTCCGCCTCGATATGGCGTTGTGTCGCTGAATTTGAGCTATCCCACAGTAATCCAATTTTGCTGGGTAGACTGCGTGATTTACGCTCTGACTTGAGCGGAACTTCGGCGAGAAAGTAGCTCTCACCTTGGAACTCTTGGAGATAAGTTTGTGCTTTAAGTGGCTGCGGAAAGCTGGTGATAATGCGACTATTCTTTCCTAAGGATTGAGTGCTGAATTCCAATTTGTAGCCATCCAGTGCCTTTTCGTAGTTGATTTGTCTTGCGCCAAATTTGACCTCTGGTTGATCGTTGATGCCACGTAGGTGTATCGAAACTTGGGTTTTTTCAGAGGCGTCCGCGAAACCGAGCGCGAGTGGGAATTCCCATTGATGACGAACCCGATCAAGGTTCTGCATGATGCGAAGTTGCACGGTACGGGTGCCACGGGCTGGGATAGGGTAGACCCGTAACTTGAAGTTATTCCCTTGCGTCATTTCTAGTAAGGCGGGGTCGACGCCGCGCCGTACAATTTCTTCAAAGACTTGGCGGCCTTTGGCTTTTTCGACCGGCACCGCATCACGCATTTTTCCACCAATGTCGAGCGCAAAGCCTATGATTTTTTGATTGTCGGCTAAGGGAAACTGCAAATTGCCTTCAAGAACACGATTGTTGGGGTTATAAAAGACGAGGTCGATGGTGGTCTCGGCGATGCTGCCGGCCACGGCACTCTTGATCGTTGTTTGTTTCAGTTGAATCGCCCGTTCACCTCTCAAATTATCAATGGAGGTCTCGAGCAATGCGCCTGATGGTGTAGTCTGGCTGTAGGCTGTGGCAGTCTGAAAACTCGCTGTGATGAGCAGCAGACTGGCAAATAAGCGCTTGTAAATTGGACTCTTCATATTGTTCTCCCTTCATCCGGTTGGACCGTGGTATGAACTTGAACGAGGGAGAGCAAATGACGGGGTTAAATTTTAAAAGAAATCTTTATTCGACTTCTAAAACGACAAAAAGAGCGCGGTGCAAAGTGATGCCTTCAAGTCGAAACACGCGTGCTTGATTAATTTTTTGACTTTGGTTTTGGTCCGGATGATAACTCTCGCTCGACCTCTTTGAGCTTGTCAAACAGAGGAGAAGGCAGCTCGAGGCTTGGATTTTTTTCACGCTCCTGTTTCCAGATTTGAATGGCGGCGCGTTTATTACCTTTGCGTAGTTGCTCCTCAATAGTATCGATCATGATCTGTCTCTCAGCACCATCTTTTGTTGTAACCATAGCCATGATTGGTTTGGCTGGCTCGACCGGCATGGGCGCAACCATGGCTTGGGGCGGTACGGGTGGGGCTGGCATAGTGTTTGTACTGATACTGAGTTTTTCTTGTGCATCTTGCGTGATCGGTGCTGATGTCGGTTTCGGTTCCGTAGCAGCCATCAATTCTTTATGCACGTAAAGCTCGGTTTTAGGGATCGTGTAGATCACTTGAGCCTCTTCAGTTTGTTTCTTGCTGAGACTGAGAGCGGCTTGGCTACTTTCTACATCCGCACGACGTAGCGCACTACCGGTGATTTGTACTCGTTGTGGCACAGCTGAGAGTTGATCTGTTTCTGTCGTCGTGACGGATTCAGCGGCACGAGTTCTTGACGCATGAACGATCACCGAGCTGGCGTCACTCTTGACTTCAATCGGCGGTGCCGCCGCGACCGGTGGCGTTGCTGGAATTTTGTTATTGGCTAGGATTCCAATAGGGGCTTCAGAGATCGATGCAGATTTGCTCGCGATTTTTGCTCGTCCTAATTCGGTTTGTGCTCTTACTACGATTTGTCGTTGCGGTGTCATTTCTTGAGGCGTCTTAGTTGAGGTCTCGGACGATTGTCTTGCGTCGCGGCGCGCTTGATCTGCTTCTTGGTCACTAGTTGAATGGTCTTCCTTCACCTCAGCTTTAGCGATTTGCATATTCACGGGTGGATGCGCGTCGCTTGGTGTTCCCATCGGGGATGGTACTTGTTGTAGGCCAACGCTGGCCAGCAAAACGGCCATCGCGCCGACCGGGAAAAACCAATACTGCTTGAATTTCATTGCCCAGGCTTGGATAAGTGATTCTTTTCGCTCTGGCTTTGTAGTGACTGCAACTGCGGTTTCGCCTACGCCTTTCGATATGGAGTGTTGTGCCTTGGCGATGGCTTCCTGTTCCAATTCTGCTTCGATCTTCGCCAGAATGGCGGCATCGAGATCCGCTGAGGGAGCTGGTTGTGGTAGATCTTTCAGCGCAGCCGAAAGCGGATCGCTTGAGGCGATCAATGGGTCGATTTGTTGATCGTCATGGGTGAGCTTCGTCATACAAGCTCCTCTTGAGTTTGTTCATGTTTGACAAAATGCTGACGTAATTTTTGCATCGCGTAGCGTAAGCGACTCTTGATCGTCTCGACTGGAACATCACTGACGGACGCAATTTCTTCAAGGCTCATATCGTTGAACTGCTGCAGGACCAAAGCCTCTCTTTGCACACCTGGCAGCTGATGTATCGCTCTTTGCAAAGCCGCTGCGTTTTGCTTGGCGATTAGCGCTTGTTCTGGCGTTGCTTGTTCTCCGCTTGAAAATGCAGTTTCGCCGTGATGTTGAGCTTGGGTTTGCATGGCGTCTAAATCTTGCTGCCAATCTTCCTCGGTGAAATCTTGGAGATCACTAGACAGAAGCAGTTGATGTTGTCGCATCAGATCGATCAAGCGATGTTTGGCGATTTGATATAGGAAAGTCTTAAAACTAGCACTGACCTGATAACTCGCTCGCGCTTTGTGCAAGGCCGCCCAACTCTCTTGCATGACTTCATCAACCCATTCGGCACGCGGCGAACGCCAAGCAATGAAGCGATACAGTGGCTTACTGTGGCGTTGATACAGTTCCTTAAATGCCGCGAAATCCCCATCGCAATAACGCAGCATCAAATCTTCATCGCTGAGGACGAGTGTCTGCGTTAAATGACTGATATCGGGCGAGTTCATGCGGCGCAGTGTAACCAAGTTCAGCGATGGCGACAATCTTTGAAGATCAAACCAAACACAAATCAAATGTGTATCTCAGATGATTTCAGAGCGTTTTCAAGAAGTTTTTCGGTTTTTTGGGGCTACTGATTAATATGTTTTGAATATTAAATGTCGATAAATTGGATATTTGACGTATATAAAAAGCTGAGGCATGCTGCTCGTATTCTAAAAATTTCTTTGCCGAAGGATTAGCTATGCCATTGTATCGCTCAAGAACCACCACCCATGGACGCAATATGGCCGGCGCGCGCGCACTGTGGCGTGCCACCGGTATGAAGGATGGCGATTTCGATAAACCGATTATCGCTGTCGTCAATTCCTTTACACAATTTGTGCCGGGCCATGTGCACTTGAAGGATCTCGGGCAACTTGTGGCGCGTGAAATTGAAGCGGCTGGTGGCGTGGCGAAGGAATTCAATACTATTGCGGTCGATGATGGCATCGCCATGGGCCACGGTGGCATGTTGTATTCCTTGCCTTCGCGTGAATTAATTGCTGATTCGGTCGAATACATGGTGAATGCTCACTGTGCCGATGCCATGGTGTGTATTTCGAACTGCGACAAAATTACGCCGGGCATGTTGATGGCGGCAATGCGTTTGAATATTCCTGTCGTGTTCGTTTCCGGTGGTCCGATGGAAGCCGGCAAAGTGATTGAAACGCTGCATCCCAAAACATCGGGCGAACAAAAGATCATGAAAATCGATTTGGTCGATGCCATGATCAAGGCCGCCGATAGCGCGGTCAGCGATGAAGAGATTGGTCGTATCGAACGCTCCGCATGTCCGACCTGTGGCTCATGCTCGGGTATGTTCACCGCCAATTCGATGAACTGCTTGACCGAAGCTTTGGGTTTGTCTTTGCCGGGTAATGGCACCATTGTCGCGACTCATGCTGATCGTAAAAATTTGTTTTTGCGCGCAGGTCGCTTAGTTGTTGAACTCGCGAAACGCTATTACGAACAAGATGATCTCAGCGTATTGCCGCGCTCGATCGCTAACAAACAAACCTTCGAGAACGCGATGGCGCTCGATGTGTCCATGGGCGGTTCGACCAATACGGTCTTGCATCTCTTAGCTGCTGCACATGAGGCAGGTGTTGATTTTACGATGGCGGATATCGATCGCATTTCACGCAAAGTGCCGTGCCTGTGTAAGGTCGCACCGATGACGGATAAATACCATATCGAAGACGTACATCGTGCTGGTGGCATTATTTCAATTCTCGGTGAATTGGCCCGCGCCGGTTTGTTTGATACCTCGCGTCCGACTATTCATTCACGCGATTTCGCGGAGGCGATTGCGAAAAATGATATCGCTGTCAGTGACGATGCCGAGGCGCGCGCTTTGTTCTTGGCGGCGCCTGGCGGTGTGCCGACGCAGGTCGCCTTCTCACAAGATAAACGTTTTGAAACGCACGATCTCGACCGCAGTGCTGGTTGTATTCGCGACCTTGCCCATGCTTATTCCAAAGATGGTGGTTTGGCGGTGTTATATGGCAATCTCGCCGAGAAGGGCTGTATCGTGAAGACTGCGGGTGTCGATGAAAGTATTTTGACCTTCACTGGCAAGGCGCGTGTGTTCGAAAGCCAAGACGCTGCGGTCGAAGCGATTTTGGGTGACACCGTCCATGCTGGTGATGTTGTCATCATTCGATACGAAGGCCCGAAAGGTGGCCCAGGCATGCAAGAGATGTTGTATCCAACTTCCTACATCAAATCAAAAGGTTTGGGCAAAGCCTGTGCACTGTTTACCGATGGCCGCTTCTCTGGCGGCTCTTCAGGTTTGGTGATTGGTCACGCATCACCTGAGGCGGCAGAAGGCGGAGCGATTGGCTTGGTGGAAGAGGGTGATCGTATCGAGATCGATATTCCGAATCGTCGTATCCATCTCGGTGTGAGTGACGACGTATTGCAAGCGCGCCGTGCAGCGATGGAGGCCAAAGGCGCGGATGCCTGGCAACCAGTCAAACGTGAACGCTATGTGTCGCAGGCCTTGCAAGCGTATGCAGCGCTGGCGACTTCAGCTGATCGTGGCGCGGTGCGCGATATTTCACAGTTGCGTCGCTGAATTTTTTGTAGAACCTGTTTTCTGTAAAACCTGTGTGTCTTAATGTGACTTGTGACTTGTGGCATTGGGGCTTGGTAGCGATTGGATGAAGGGTGCCTTGCGTAATATGCGGGCGCCCTTTTTCATTATCTTGTCGCAGGGAGGACATACATCTTGCGTGCGATGGAAATCACTATTAGTCTCGTAGTCTCATTGTAAAAAATTATATTCCCATGAGCGTGAAGGATCGATATGTCATTACCCAAAGTCTTGCCCAGTGATGATCCACGTCTCAAGCAGGTTGCTGCTTCGGTAGTTGATGTGTTCACCCCAGAGTTTCAAGAGCAAAGCCGAAACTTAAAGGCTTGTCTCGATGCTTTTCGATTGCAACATGGATTTGGACGCGGCATCGCCGCACCGCAGATCGGCATGCCGCTACGTTTCATTGCCCTGAATTTGGGGACTGGCTCTTTTTGTATGATCAACCCTGAAATCGTCTGGCATAGCGAGGTGCGCTTTACGATGTGGGACGATTGCATGTGTTTTCCTGATACGCTTGTGAAAGTACAACGATACGTTTCGATCTCGGTACGTTTTCTCGATGAAAGCGGTCAAGTTCAAGAATGGCATCAATTGAAGCGTGATCTTGCAGAACTCTTGCAACATGAAATCGATCATCTCGATGGCGTATTAGCACTCGATTTAGCGGTGGACCAAGATGCGATGGTGTCGCGCCAGGAATTTGAATCGAGGCGGGCCTTTTTCGAAGCGCAAGTCGATTATGTGATTCATCCGACTACATAGACGTCTGTCACAGCGACTGCCGCAAATTATTGAAGTCAGTGTTAGCTCGCAAATCGCGGCAATCTGGCTCATTAGTGAGCTTGCTCAAGTCTGCATCAGGCTGAGTTGGGCTGAGTCGTTTATACTCTTACTTTTACGCAGATTAAATATTATTTTTTTACTATCTTCTGCTGCAAGCCTCGAGTCTTCCGTATGATGTGAAGATCAAGCGTGAGAATATTATGTCGATTGTAGATCTGCCTTTGAATTCACCCGAACAGGCATTGGAATTTGTTGATAGTTGCGACCTTCCCACCAAATGGGCGAAGTTTCGCATGCATGGTTTCGTTGAGCCCGCGACCGGAAAAGAACATGTGGCACTGACCTTAGGTGACGTTGCCGATGGCGAACCAGTCTTGGCACGGATTCATTCCGAGTGCTTAACCGGCGATGCATTGTTTAGTCAGCGTTGTGATTGCGGTCCACAATTGGAAGCGGCGCTACAACGCATCGCTGAAGAGGGCCGTGGCGTGATTTTATATTTACGCCAAGAAGGGCGCGGCATTGGTTTGTTAGCCAAGATTCGTGCCTATCACTTGCAAGATGATGGAGCTGATACCGTCGAAGCGAATCAAAAGTTAGGCTTCGCAGCAGACCTTCGTAATTACACTTTGTGTGATCCTATGCTCAAGCATTTGGGCATTACACGGGTCAAATTAATGACCAATAATCCTCGCAAGATCGCGGCTTTGGAAAGTATGGAAGTCAAAGTTGAGGAACACCTGCCCTTGATTATCGCTCGCAATCAATACAATCAACGCTACCTCGAAACTAAGGCCGCCAAGCTCGGCCATATGTTGGCACCCGACTTATAAGGTCTGAAGTAAGCTGAACGAGAGTGCCTTTCATGCGATGCAGTGCAATGCTGCATCACATGAACGACAAAGTTGGCGATGATGGTCTAGGCTTGATTACCCAGCGTTGACTGTCTAGCGATGTAAAAAGCTAGGGTCCCAAATTGGTTGAGGCTCCTTCGAGATGACGAAGCGACTGTTTTCATACAAGATCGCCATCACTTCATTCGCCACCGGTTTCGGCAAACCGCGACGTTTCGTCGGGCGGTTTTGCAAGAACAAGGAATCGAGATAGTTTTTGAGATAACCTGGATCGCCAGCAAACAAGCAGATTTTCTGCCAAATGTGGGGATACTGCGTCTTGATCAATTTCTCCGGCGTGATTCGTTCAATCGCTGCCAAAGACAGGGCATTCGGATTGCCATGCTCAACCCGTGTAAATACTTGACCATCGCGAATGTCTTCGTCGGGGAAGAGTTTGCCGATGGTGTGGAGGCTACTCTCAGCACGTGGCGACTCGAGATCAGAGAAGGGTGCTAAGGTACGCAAGACTTGTTCGTAGGTCGGGAGGGCGGAGCGTTTCCAGCGTATGTTTTTAATTCCCGCACTCTTGAGTAGATGACGCGTTGGATATTCTTCTTCCTGCACCTCTTCATCGCCCTCGAGAATGACAACACACAAGAGTTCGAGGTTCTTATCGAAAATGCCAAAATCAACATGACGTGATTGCAGCTTTTGGCGCATGATTTGGCGCTTTTTTTCGTTGCTAATATGCGGCTCGAGGATCGCAGCTAGTTGAACCTTTGGAAAAATACTGCAGTTGGGCAGTGCTTTGATCAAACGTTTAAAGAACACTTCTTCTTCAGCAGCAAAGAACTTTCGTTTTTCGAAATCTGGTTCCGATTTCGAATCTCTGTCTAGGAAATGAGAAAACATAGAACCTCCCTTCTTCGTCTGAATATTAGGTTTAACATCATTGATTCAAAGATTAAGCAGTGGCCTGCTTGGTAAGTATGCCAACTTTTTAATAGAAAACATGTGCCGAGCATCCTCTGAACTATAAGGCTTATCCAGCAAAATGCAATCGCCCATAAGACTGAGCTGGTATTAGCGGCATGCTCAGACTGACTAGCGGACTACCTACCTTTGTTTATAGTCTATTTCGGTCAAAACCCGTCACGCTTTAGAGCCTTACATGCTGACTGGTAAAGGAAATTGCTAATACGAGATCAATTTGCTGTAGAGCAAACTGCGTGCCAGATTTACTGTATGGGAGAAATTTGACAGCTTCATTGGTATGTTACCTTTGGTCATTTTAAACTTACATGTAAAAAATCCCCGTTGACATGGTCAACGGGGATTTTTTATGTGTCAACTAGCGTTCGTTCTTGAAGGTGACGCTTAGTAGAGAAACTTAATTCGCGCTGATTAGGCAAAAGCAGGCAATTGATAACCTTGAATGTCTGCAGCTTGTACCAGTCCAGCCAAGTACGCATGGGTTGCTTTGCGACCTTCCATATCGGTCAGATAAGCTTGCAGGCGTTCTTTGACTTCATCGAAAGAAATCAAGTCACCACCTTTGCGAGCGGTCACCTGAATGATGTGGTAGCCAAATTGGGTTTCGACGAGTTCTGGTGTGATGGTGCCTGGCTCTGTCGTGAACACCGCTTGTTCAAATTCAGGAACCATTTGACCGCGACCGAATTGGCCTAATGCACCACCTTCTTTACCCGATGGGCAAGCAGAGTGTTCGCGCGCCATTGCGGCAAACGCGGCAGGATTTTTCTGCAAATCAGCCAAAATGCCTTCAGCTTTTGCTTTCACGAGGCCAGCACTGAGACCGTCTGCGGCTGTAAATAAGATGTGGCTTGCTGCTGCCATTTCGCCTTGTGTGAAGCTACTTGGGTTGTTGTCGTAGAAATCGCGGCAGCTTGCTTCATCGATATCGTTGAAGTTCACTTCTTGTTGTAAGAGTGTACCGATGATTTCTTCATCGCTTTCTGCAGCAATACCTAATTTCTCGGCTTGTTCCAGCATCAAGCGACGCAAGATCAATTCTTGGATCGCGCCATCACGCAATTCCTCGCCTTCAGGATAGCCAGCGGAGCGTGCACGGTTCATTTCTGCAGCGATTGCAGATTCATTAATTTCTGTGCCGTTAACGGAGATCGTCATAGTGGTCCTAACAAAATAGTTATTAATCAAAAGTGCAAAAAAAGGAACAAAAATTTTGCTTAGTCAGGGACCACAACAGAATTCAGTGCCGTATGCAAAGCGTGGCCAATCTGAGTGTCAAGCGGGAATCTGCTTGCATTCAAACCGACTTACGAGAACCGGCATTTTACAGGGAAGTCCCTTGATTGTCGGCTATTTGCTGTTGAAGTTCACTGATTTGTTTGCGTAAAGATAAGTTTTCACTGCGCAAACGTTCCAGTTCGGCGTAGACATCTGCCGATGCGACCGCAGTTGAAGTGGAAGCATTTGAGCCAGAAACATTGGCAGCAGCTTCCTGCATCGGCGTCATCGCAGCTACCGCGTCACTGTCGCCACTCGCTGAAGCTGTCGGTGCGGCGCTAGCGTTCGAGACCTCTTTAGGCGGGCGCGGGGTGCGGCTTTCACGCAGTTGACGCGCCGCTTGTTGCAATTCCTTTTTACCACCAGCGACGGCCGCCACTTGCTGCTCGGAAGGCAAAGCGGCAATGGTTGCTGCGGTATTGATGGAGATAGTCCCCGCTCGCACTGCCTCGACCAGTTCAGGCGTAGCGGCTTTACGGATCTTTTCGATTTGTGCCACAGCCGGTTTGCTCAAACCGGCGACCTTCGCGATTTCGTCTCGTGTTTCAACCGACACTGGGTCTGGCTCTTTTAAAGCCAACTCCGCTTCCGCGGCTTTTTCCTGATTGCTTTGCTGCTTGCGACGCTCGCTGATGATCTCCTTTTTGCGCAGCGCTAATACACCACGTTGGAAGTTGGAAACACTACGTCGTGCGAGGTGGTTATCAATCATCCACAGCATGACTTCTTCAATATTTTGAAATTGATCTTTTTGACGAGTCTCAAAAGGAATCCCATGTTTTTGACAAATGAGATAGCGATTGTGGCCATCGATCAAAGTTTCACCCCACAAGACGAGGGCGTCGCGACAACCCTCGCGCAAAATACTGCGCTCTAAGGCCAGAAATTCTTGTGTGGTCAAGGGATCGATATAGTCGCGTAATGCTGGATTGATAATGATAGTGGTCATGATGGTATTGCAGGCGCTCAATTTTGCGAGAGCGCGAAAAATGAAAAGTCAGCACTTTACAGCATTAGCTTGATTCGGTCATATCCAGATCGACTGACCGGCACCACGGCCGCACAATGTAAGACAGCTTGGAAACTATCTTTGCTTGCACGTTCCAGTTGTTTGACAGCAGCGACTCGGACACTCACTGAGCGGTGGATGCGGACGAATTGCTCACTCGGCAATAGCTTCTCAAACTCAGACAAGCTTTGCGTTTTCATGATGCTCTTGCCGCCATAGTGAATTTGCACGTAGTCGTCTTGCGCTTCAATGTAATCGATGTCGGCAAATGGAATGGCAAGCGTGAGGCCTCGATCGCGTATCAATATGCGATCGCTCTTTTGTACTTGCTGCGCCACCACTGCATGAATCGCTGGATCGGTTTGATCAAGCAATTTTCGGGCTTTGCTTAAGGCGTCATTAAAGCGCTGCTGCGAGAAGGGCTTGAGCAAGTAGTCGATGGCATGTTGATCGAAGGCTTTGAGGGCGTATTGATCATAGGCGGTTGTGAAGATCACGCCATGTTGGCGTTGGGTCGCTTCTAGCACTTCAAAGCCAGTTAACTTCGGCATTTGAATATCAAGAAAGATCAGGTCAGGCTGCTGTTGAGTAATCGCTTCGACAGCTTGCATGCCATTCTCGCATTCGCCAATGATGTCAATGTCGGTATGGCTTTTGAGGTATTCGCGCACAAGTCGACGGGCCAGTTCTTCGTCATCAACGAGGAGAGTCTTCAGTATTCTTGGGGTTTGCATAAGTGTGAGCGACCTATGAAATTTTTATTGGAGAAGATTTTCAGGTGAGCTTACTAGTGTGCTTACTTCGCGAGGAAGCGTGAGCTCTACACGAAAATGCTGTTCGTTCTTTTGCCATTCAACGCGACAGCGATTTCCATACAAGTTATGGAAACGTGCCCGCAAATTTTTTAAGCCCGTACCTGTTCCTTGCTTGGCGTCCATCTGCGGGGAAGAAGCGTCGATAGGATTTTCAATGGCGACTTGTAGCCAGTCATCTTGGCAACGTGCGTAGATCTTAATGGTGCCGCCTTCACTTAAGTCACGGATGCCGTGCTTGATGGCGTTTTCCAATAAAGGCTGCAAGATCATTGGCGGTAGCGAGCACAGTTCACTGTCAGGGTCGATCACAAACTCAGTCGAGAGTTTGCTACCGAAGCGAATCTTTTCGATCGCCAGAAAATGCTGACACAACTGCAGTTCTTGCTTGAGCAAAATTTTCTGTTGATCCGACAGCGCCAGAGTTTGTCTAAAAAACTGTGCGAGTTCAATCGTCATATCGCGCGCGCTGGCGGGATCTATGCTGGTTAATGCGCTTATCGAATTCAAACTATTGAACAAGAAATGCGGATTGATCTGAGTTCTGAGCATTTGGAGCTCCGCTTCACGTGCATGAAGATCGGATGCGGCTTGCCGTAATTCGGCCTGACGCATCGAATCAAATGCCAGCAGTACGTCGTAAATTAAGATCGATAAAATGTAGAGCAGAGCAGCTAAGAAACCAGCAATCCACCAGGTATTTTGTGGCAAATCTAAGGCGAAATCGACGGACTGTAAGGCTTGATGCCAAAAGTTGGCGATGCTCAGCCAGATCCCAGCCGAGAGCACAGCACTCACGCCAAAATAGCTAAGCCATGCAAGGAACTTGCGTCGCTCCAAAGGTAAGGCGCGACAGACGTAATACGCAGAGCTTGAGATGAAGCCGAAACATAGCGCCAAGGGTAGAGTGAAACTCAATGCGCGTAGCCAAGTGCCGCTGCCGATCAAAACCAATAGAGCTGCAAAAAGGGCACCTAG
Organism: Undibacterium cyanobacteriorum; assembly: GCF_031326225.1. Lineage (GTDB taxonomy): Bacteria > Pseudomonadota > Gammaproteobacteria > Burkholderiales > Burkholderiaceae_D > Undibacterium > Undibacterium cyanobacteriorum. The sequence goes on from NZ_CP133720.1 coordinate 1,156,518, forward strand.
TAGTGCCCAAATGATGCTGTTGTAAAGGGTTGCTCTAAAGTTGGATAACAGTGGATTCATGCCGCGCTGTTTCTCTACAAAAAGTGCGCCGAACTCTCATCGGCGCACGTACTTTTATTCAAGTAAATGAAAGAATTAGTTCTTAATTTCGACACCGCCCATAATCGCCGTGCCAGTGATGATCAGACGTTTCTTCGGCGCAACGCTACCGTCGTTCGCCAAATTTCCGCTCATACTTGGTACGGTGCTGTCATCAACGCCGCCCAAGAAGGCATTCGCGTTATTGACCACACTCCAGTCACTTGGTACTTTGAGCGAGATACCGCCCCAAAAAGCGAAGACATTCACAACGGCTTCAGTTTGAATTGATGCATTGCGCAAGTCAAGCTCGACGCCGCCCATGACCGCGGTGATATCGCCACCAGAAAAATTGCTGCTAGCGATATTTCCTTGACTGCCGCTCATGATCGCTACAATGTCGACTTTTCCATCGGCGCTTTGGTCGATCTTACTTTGCGTGTATTGATCCATACCTTCTTTCGCCTTGTCTTTGAAGATCACCAAGAGACCAAAGCCAATCAGAATCAAAGGCCAAAAATCACGCATCCGAATACTAATGATGCCGAGATTATTCAGTGTCATGGTAGCGCCGATGATGACGAAAGCAGCGCCAATGATAATGCTAGAGCGTGTCTGTGCTTGATTCATTTTTAAAACTCCACCGATGATAAATACTGCGGGCCAAAAGCTGACTAAACGTATCCCTTGTAGTAAGCCGAGATTGTCGATTAAGGCTAAGACGCCAACCAAGATGATAAGAGCACCAAAAATTAAGCGCTGCTGTGGGTCGCGATGACGATGTTTCATAAAATTTCTCCGTGCGATGTTGTTCTGTTGTTTAAATGGGCGGATTCAGCAAGTGGCGTTGTCGTCTTTTGGGCGTGCCGCATATTTGAGGATGCTACTCAAGCCAAAAGCGATTAAGAAGAGCGGCCAGTGCACGCGAAAATCGAGATCCCACAAATGTTCAAACATCGCATAAAACAAACCTGCGACACCGATTTGAAACACGGCTGAAATGACTTGATACAAGCTGCGCGCTAACAACAAGCGCACGGCACCGAGGACAGCGGCGAAGCTGGCGACTAATTCCCACCATGTGAATTTGTAGGGGAGGTAGCCCATCTTGTACGCCATTGCAGCGCAGCCGATTAAGACCATCATAATGCCGAATTCGACATGATCAGTTTTGTGTTGTTTGTTCCAGCGTGCCATGATTTATCCTTTCCGTTTCGACTCTTTAATGTACGATATTTAATGTGCGATATTTGATGTTCGTGTTGCTTAGTGGCTCTGGGCTTGATCTGTTTGCGTTGCCCACATCGATAAGGTAAAACAAGCGAGAAAGGAAGTCATGCGCTTGTCGGCGAACGCCGAATTTTGTCGGTGAATGCCGAAAAATCTGCGAAACGGATGGTTTTTTCTCTGCGTAGGACGAAGAGACTAGGAGCATAAGACGGAAGAGTTAGCTCTTTCTTGAACCGTGTTGGATGAAGCGAAAGGTTAAGTTAATGCGCGGCCCCATTTCCTTGGTTTTCTTGGCGATCGCGTGCTGCCAATGTTGTTGCATCGTCCCTGCCATGACCAACAAGCTGCCGTGACCAAGTTCAATTTTATGTCTGGCCGTTTTAATGGTGTTGTGCCGAATCAGAAATTCGCGACTGGTGCCGAAGCTTAACGAGGCGATCACCGGTAAAGGTCCCAGCTCGGGTTCATCATCAGCATGCCATCCCATACTATCGATCTGATTACGATACAGGTTGGCGAGTACACTGTTGAATTTCACTTGCAAATGCGATTCTAGGCGGGTACGCAGTTGCGCAAGTAATGGGTGCCACGCTAAGGGCGTTAGCGAAAGACCTGAATAGCTGTAATGCGCCTCGGGATCTCCGTACCACACACTCAAACGTGGCTGCGCGCGTACAATCCCAGCGATACGAATATGATGTTGTTGCCAAGCGAGTTGCTCATGCAGTTGTTTGAAAAGCTGATCGGCGTCGTCCGGTGCAAAAAAATGTGGGTAATAGTCGAGTTCCGCATCGGGAATTTCAAAGTGCTCGATCTGCAAACTGCTTGGATCAGATTCCTCGGGTTCAGTAGTGAAGAGATTGTTTTGAAACATGTTGTGCTAGATCGATGTTGCGATTTATTTTCCCAAAAGACGATGGCGCTCGTACTCGATTTGCAGAATCGTTTTTTGTATCGCGATATCCATCGCATGAGATAGATTTTGGAAGCGAAAACCAATTTGGAACTTACCGAGTTTGGTTCGCTCAATAAAAGTGATGTGTTGCACACTCACGGGGCAGTGCACATGCGCTTTCGGGCTCAGGTTAATCCAAACTTGTGGAATGGTTTCGCCGAGGCGTAATGGAGGCTCGCCTTCCACCACCACACCAAAGCCACCGACACTTAAATCATGGATGCGCCAATTGGCAATGATTTCACCGTTGGCATTGTGTAGTTTGGCTCGGATGTCTTGGCTGATGGGGAGTAAATTGCGGTAAAACTCGCGTCGCTGTAAACGGATGATACGCTCAGGAATTGGCACCCAAAACGCCTCATCTTCACCCCACATAAACCTTTGAGGATTGAGTCCCGTAAACTGTACCCGGATGCCATCAGGGAAAGCCATAAACACGCAGCTCTTCACCTTTTCCAGTTGATGATTCATTTTAGGATCGCCGCCCAGATCAAACACGAGCCCATCGGGGCGGGCCGACAAGATGACAGTTAAGATGAAATTCTGGCCGCCATTGAAATACACCGAGACCGGCTCACGTCGATGGGCCAGCTCATTTAAAACACTGAGTATTTCGACCTGTCCAAATAGAAAAAAGCGATCTTCTATTTCTTGGTCTGTGAGTGAAGCAGACATATTGTAGGTGCCTAGCGAGTCAACTCAAACTACTGCAATAGCTGAATAAAGTGTTCGGCAGCACGCACGACCTTCTTCGACTCCATGCCAAACATGTCCCGTGTCTCGAGAACTTGGTATTCGTTGGTACCCTTTACGCATTGCAAAACACCTTCAAAATTGGTGCCGAGATAGGTGAACGGAGTCAATTTGGTTTTGACTGGCACATCGCTGGCGAGCAAAGCGCGCAATTTACGCTCAACATCGTACAGACTAGCAACCTCGATTTTGACTAGGCCGCCTTTCGGATTGGGAAAGCTAGTGCTAAAAATGGGGTGTTGACCCATGGGGTTTTTGACATGGATCTTCACGCCCAGCTTTAAGAATTTGCTAATGGCGAAAAAATCATCTTCCGTGAACATCCTTGGTCTCCCGAAAACGAAGCTACTTTTGAGATAGTTGATAATTCTTAGACTAGCAGAAACTTTCTTTGGGTCCAATGCAAAACGATGTTTTGATCATGAAAAAAAACAAAACTCTTTTGTTTCGTATGAAAGTGTCGCTAGAAGCGGGTCTTCTGTATGACCAAGATTTTCAAAGTACCTTTGCTTTATTGTTAATTTTTTCTAGTCGCTTTCAATGAATGTGACTGAATTCCATAACTTGGAAAACGGAGCAGAAGAAATCGATCTTTGATGTTTTCCTTTGATTCGCTTTGAATTCGTTTGATTTAATTTTAAGTGCGTGCAGAAATGCCGAATCCCCCTAGGGATTCTGGTAAATCTGTTTTACTATGGCAACTTTATTGAGTGTTTGTCCAGAGCGTTTTTTTGTTTGATGGTGGTAGAAAGCTCTGGTATCGCTAGGTACCGCATTTTATTGGCCATTTTGTGATCGAGATTAGTCTTTATGAACCAACGTGAATCAGAGTTCGAATTTATTAAAGGCCTCAGCGCCGAACTCTCCTCGAGGAATTTAGTTTTCCCAACCTCGCTTAAAGCGACTATGAAAATTCGTCAAGCGCTTGACGACCCCGATATGTCGAGCGACCAAGTGTCCCGCATTATTAGTACTGAACCAGTGTTGTCGGCTCAAGTATTGATGCTTTCAAACACGCCCATGTTTAATCGTAGCAGCCGCAAAATCGAAGAGTTGAAGCTAGCCGTGTCTTTATTAGGCTTTGGTGTGGTGAAGAACATTGCTATCTCGGTTGGGATGAAGCAATTGCGTGACCAACAAAGTCATACTGGAAATTCGGAGCAGATGGAAGGGCTGTGGACGCGCAGTATGCGTGTTGCCGCTTTAGCTTGTGTGCTCGCGAAGCAGCGCAGTAAGCTCAGCCCAGACAAAGCCATGGTGGCCGGCTTACTGCACGATATCGGTAAATTCTATATTTTGAGCCGAGCCCATCAATACGAGGGCCTGTTTACCTCCGAAGAAGCATTGTGGGACTTGGTCGATCAATGGCATGTCGATATTGGTGCCGCCATCTTGGAAAGTTGGGAAGTGTCTGACGATATTCGTACTGCGGTTATGGATAGAAAAAGGGCCGACCTACCACTCACTAGCCGTCCATGTTTGACAGATGTGGTGGCGGCAGCAGACTTCTTAGATGCTGGATTTGTGAAGCAGTCTTTGGATGATTTGGACTGGGAAAATGTGCCGGTACCTTTAAAGAATCTGCAATTGGATAAGCCAACGACCGAAGCGATGATGGTCGATACGCGTCAAGAAATTGCGCAGATCTTGAAGATCATTGCATAAGGCCGGCGCTAAGACCATGCAAAGTCTAAGGGTAATGCAAATTGAGCGATGGATTGATGAACTATTTATAGCGAAACAGCGTCAAAGGCGCTTGTTATGGTATGAATCTGTTTGAACTAGTTTGGAATCGAACTGGACGAACTGGACGTATTCGATGTTGGCGTACGAAGCGGTTCAAACCACATGACCAAATTCTTATATTCTCATTTTGACCCAGGAGACACGATGAAAAAATTTGTTTCAGCTTTGAGCTTAGTTGGCATCGCCATGTTTGCTAACGGCGCCTATGCGCAGGATCCTTTGAAAGCGGCTGTGGCTCATCCTCAACGCACACCTGCTAACGTTGTACGTGATGCAGCACGTCATCCTTTTGAAACCTTGAGCTTCTTCGGCGTCAACGACAAGATGACTGTGGTGGAATTGGCTCCGGGTGGTGGTTGGTATACCGAGATCTTAGCGCCGTTATTGCGTGATAACGGTAAGTTGATTTTGGCGGGTGCTGGCAATGGATTGAAAACGAAACTGGCTGCCAATCCTGTGGTGTTTGATAAGGTGGTGATTGGTGATTTCAATCCAGTTGATAAGATTGATTACGCACCACAGTCCAGTGTTGATGTCGTGTTGACTTTCCGTAACGTACACAATTGGGTCGCTGCGAGCGACACGGCGGCCAAGAAAGTTTTTCAAAGTGCGTTTGATGCCTTGAAACCGGGCGGCGTGTTTGGCGTGGTTGAACATCGTTTGCCAGCGGATATGACGCAAGATGCGAAGGCTAGCACCGGTTATGTGCATGAAGCATTCGTCATCAAGTTGGCGGAGAGTGTCGGTTTCAAGCTAGTCGCTAAATCTGAAGTCAATGCAAATGCTAAGGACGATGCAAAACATGAGAACGGTGTCTGGGCTTTGCCACCTGTGTTAGCGAACAAAGAGAAAGACAAGGCCAAGTATCAAGCGATCGGCGAGAGTGATCGCATGACTCTGAAGTTTGTCAAACCGTAATTTGGTATCACTTCCGAACCCCGCTTTGCGGGGTTTTTGTTTTTTCTGGAGGACTGGCGAAATGGGAAAATATACGATCAATGTCAATGGTCAGGCGCGTTCGCTCGACTTGACACCAGAGACACCATTGCTGTGGGCTTTGCGTGACTCGCTTGATTTAGTCGGCACTAAGTATGGCTGCGGGGTTGGTCAATGTGGCGCCTGCACCGTGCACATCAATGGTGTGCCAAGCCGCTCTTGTATGACGCCAGTGTCGAGCGTAGGTCGACAAAAAGTCACCACCATCGAAGGCCTTGATCCGAAACATATGCACCCAGTGCAACAAGCATGGCAAGAGCTCGATGTGCCGCAATGTGGCTATTGCCAAGCTGGCCAAATGATGACTGCTGCCGCGCTGCTGAAGGATAATCAAAATCCAAGCGATGCCGATATCGATGCGGCGATGGGCGGAAATTTGTGTCGCTGTGCGACCTATTTACGGATACGTGCTGGTGTACATCGTGCTGCTGAAATTGCGCGGAAAGGAAAAAAATGAAGACGCCAGAACTCGTTCAAACTGCTAACGCGGTGGCTGATCTGAATGTCCCATCGCATCTCGCCAGAAGAAATTTTCTTAAGCAATCGTCTGCACTAGGTGCAGGATTGGTGCTCGTAACGCAGCTCGACAATGATGCCTCGGCCCAGACCACCGTGGTCAAAGCTGATAATTTGCCGCCCACTTCATCGAATGAATTTAAGCCCAATGCTTTCATACATATCGCTGAGAGTGGCAAGGTGACGCTGGTGTCGAAGCAGCCAGAAATCGGGCAGGGTATCAAGACATCTTTGCCCATGGTGATCGCCGAGGAACTCGAAGTGAATTGGAAGGACGTGCAGATCGTTCAAGCCGATTTTCATCCTAAATACGGTGATCAATTTGCCGGGGGCTCTTTGTCGACGCCGATGAACTACAACGAGTTCCTGAAACTCGGGGCAACCGCGAGAACCATGTTGATTCAAGCGGCAGCCGCCCAATGGAAGGTGTCTGTCAGTGAGTGTTACGCTGAGATGAGTAAGGTCTATCATAAGCCGAGCAAGCGTAGTCTCGGTTATGGAACTTTAGCGTCTAAGGCTGCCACCTTGACGATGCCTGATGCCGGTAGTGTGGTGTTGAAGAAACCCAATGAATATAAGTTGCTCGGTACGCGTGTTGGTGGTGTCGATAATGCAGCGATTGTGAGCGGTAAACCTTTGTTTGGCATCGACGTCAAGTTGCCAGGCATGGTGTATGCCGTGCTGGAAAAGTGCCCGGCCTTTGGCGGTAAAGTGTTGAGTGCAAATCTCGATGCAATCAAAGCCTTGCCAGGTGTACGTGATGCATTTGTGTTGGAAGGAACGGCCAATCTCAATGGACTCATGCCCGGTGTGGCGATTATTGCGGAATCGACATGGGCAGCGTTTAGCGCGCGCAAACAACTGAAAGTGCAATGGGACGAAGGTGAAGTCGCTCAGCAAAATTGGGATGATTTCGTCAAGAAAGCCGACGAACTATCGAAACAAGCGGGAACCATTACTTTGCGTAAGGACGGTAACATCCAAGAAGCGTTTGCCAAAGCCAGCAAGTTGGTGGAAGCGAAATATGTGTACCCCTTCATTTCGCACGCCAGCATTGAGCCGCAAAATTGCACCGCTTGGTTCAAGGAAGAGAGTGGTGAACTTGAATTGTGGGCGCCGACGCAGAACCCTGCAGCAGGTCAGAACATCATTACGAATGTTTTAAAGATTCCTAAAGAAAAAATCATCTTACACATGACGCGCAGTGGTGGCGGTTTTGGACGTCGATTAAGTGCGGACTACATCATCGAAGCTGCGGCCATTGCGCAGCGTGTCAAAGGACCGGTGAAGTTAATGTGGTCGCGTGAAGACGACATGCGTCATGATCATTATCGTGCTGGTGGTTTCCATTTCTTGCGTGGTGCGGTTGATCAGAAAGGTAAGTTAAGTGCATGGCACAACCATTTCGTCACCTTTGCCAATCGTATTACGCGAGACGGTAAGAGTATTCTGCAACCGGGAAGTGGAGCTAGTTTATCCGGCGATGAATTTCCAGGTCGCTGGTTAGAGAACTGTCTGCTTGAACAAACGCCGATGGAGTGTGGCATTCCGATGGGGCCGTGGCGTGCACCAGGAAGTAATGTATTTGCTTGGGTATTTCACAGTTTTATCGACGAGTTAGCGCATGCTGCGGGACGAGATCCTTTGGAGTTTAGGCTGGAAATTTTAGGCGACAAAGAAATCATGCCCGGCACTGGCGAACGCGTACAAGCGTACAACGTGGCACGTATGCGCCGAGTTTTGAAAGAAGTGGCGGAGAAGGCTGGCTGGGGTAAGCGCCGTTTCCCGAAAGGGCAAGGGCAGGGCATAGCTTTTCATTTCAGTCATCGCGGCTATATCGCTGAAGTCGCCGAGGTCACGGTCTCAAAACAAGGTGAGTTAAAAGTGGATCGCGTGGTGGTCGTGACCGATATCGGTTCACAAATTGTGAATCTCAGTGGTGCCGAAAATCAGGTGCAGGGCTCGGTGATTGATGGTCTTAGTACGCTGATGTATCCTGAATTGGATATTCAACGTGGTCGCATCGTGCAATCGAACTTTGATCAGTATCCATTGTTGCGCATGCCGGATACTCCGACCAAAGTCGAAGTGCATTTCCTCAAGACGGATTACCCTGTGACTGGTCTTGGTGAACCTGCCTTACCGCCACTCGCGCCAGCGGTTTGTAATGCCATCTTTGCGGCGACAGGAAAGCGAGTTCGCACCTTGCCTCTGGCACGTAATGACTTACGTTGGACTTAGTGGGGCTACCTCGGTGTGAGTCTTGCTAAAAGCCTTGCACCTACCGGCGAAAACGGCATCGTCCTTTGTCAGGAGATGCCGTTTTTCTTTGGCTCGTTCTTGTGACAGGACGATGCTCGTGCGGTCAATGCCACTGCTACTGCCACTGCCAGTGCGGTTTCTAGTGCAGCTTATTTCGCACAGCTTTTGGGGCGCTCGTTTGGCGTTTTGCAGTTTTGGCGGGCTCTTTCGTAACGACCGCCGTGGCTTGCACTTTTGATTTTCGTTGCGCTACTTTTTTGACTGAATCTGCCGCTGATGGCTTGCTCGCTTCCTCGGGAGTAAGGTTAACAACACGATTCAACGAGGGTGCGAGGGTGGTTAATTGTGTGAAGTTAAATTGCGAGAAAGGTGTGCTGACAGAAAATTGATCAGGCATTTGCCAGCTTTGCGCAAACAAACCAGTCGCCTTTTTGACGGCATCATCGACGATACTTTGCAAACACACTTGCGCCTGATTGCTTTGTTCAAACAAGCTTTGCAACCGCGCACTCAAGTTCATCATGAGTTCGTCGGAAGGTTTGCCACTCCAGAGATCTAATTGCTGCTGCCATATTGAATCGGCCACGTTCTGCCAGATTTGATGGCAGGTTTCCGTGTAACGATCGATGTCTTCACTCAATAATTGCGTTAGATCTTGGAAGTTGGCCAGCTGACTCTCCAAAGGGCTGAAAGTGCTTGCGCTATCGTGTAGACCTGTGAAAGGGAACTGCTTTGCTGAGAACATATCGAACTCCTGCACAAAAAATGGTGAAATATAGCTACGAATTTTGCAATGCAATATCGTCGATTTTAGGCTTGATTGGTGAAAAATGCGAGATGTATGTAGGATATATTGTTGCGATGCATGATATGTGGATTGCCGGACACAGTTGGTGTTGCTTGGCGCTTAATGAACTCACTAAAAAACGAGCTTTAAGTTGGTTTCTCGAGGTGAATGCATCCCTTTCAAATGAAGGACCGAGAAAAGCTCGTAAAATATGGTTTTTATAGGAGCAAGTATGTCGGTCGAGCGAAAAGATTCTGATCAAGATGGAACTGTAAAACAGCAAGATCGATTTGATGATCTTGAATCCCTGCGTTTAGCCTTACGCGAGTTTGTCGATCAAAGAGCTTGGCATCCCTTTCATACTCCCAAGAATTTGGCCAGCGCGCTCAGTGTAGAGGCATCAGAGTTGCTTGAACCCTTTCAGTGGTTGCAACATGGTCGCGCCGACGAGTTAGGTGAAGCCGGCCTGCGAGCTGTGAAGCATGAAATGGCAGATGTGTTGAATTATCTGGTGATGTTGGCCGATAAACTGGACGTTGATTTGTTACAAGCGACCCGCGAAAAGATAGCACTGAACGCCATCAAATATCCTGTTGAAAAAGCTTTCGGCACTTTGAAGAAATACGATCAACTTTAAGCCGAAGCGCATCAGCTTTTTGCTAACCTCGGTTGGCACGCTCTATCGCAACCCGAACCTCAAACTTGGAAAAACTTTATGGTACAACTGATTGGTCAAACGACTGTGCGAGAACTCTCAAAAGAGGCTTCGCAACAACCGCGCCTGCGTAAGAACTTGAACTTTCATGCAAATAATGAGGCGCAATGCCATCGTTTGTTGAACGCACTCGAACCTGGAACCTATGTGCAACCACATTGCCATTTGGATCCACATAAAGAAGAGACTTTGGTGGTGTTGTCGGGACGATTTGGCGTTTTGATTTTCGACGCCACTGGCGCAGTGACTGAGACCGCGATCCTTGCACCGCAATCAGAACATTTTGGGATTACGATTCCTGTCGGGACTTTTCATAGTATGGTGGCGTTAGAGAGTGGTTCGGTGTTCTTTGAAGCGAAGGCGGGTCCTTATGTACCGATCGCTGCAGAGGAGAAAGCGCACTGGGCACCAGCAGAGGGAGAACCGGGATGTGCCGACTACCTCAACACTATGCTACGTCATTTTGAATAGTGCGTGAAAGCAGCAAATTGGGCACGATCGTTATACGAAGTCTAGGTCGTGCTTGTTTGATTCACTCATGACTGTGGTGACGGGATTTTTCGAGAAATTCACGATGTGGATATTCGTCTACGCAAATTGGAAATCCCTTTTGCGTCAACCAATCACAAGCACTTTCCATATCGCTGAAGTACGCGACTTTGTCGCTCGGGTATTGGCCTGTTTGTTGCTGATGAATTTTCTTCTTCAAGGCGCTCGGAACGACGATTGCCAAACCTTGACAGTTGTTGGCGAAGGCCCATTCCCGCATCCCTGGAAACATCTGCAGGCTTGAGGCGGTCGACATTTCCCAACGTTCGGCGTTGGTGAGCCCAGCCCAAGCCTGATCCGTTGGCGCTTTGTTTTTGGTTTCCTCAAAAACCGCTAAGGTGCCTTCATCATTGAAAATGCCTGCTGTTGTTCGTACTAATACGTTGCGAACCACAGTGATTTCCCATTCGCCATGAATTTTCATTGCTTGTCGTATGAACTTGTTATGGCATTATTTTACGTCAATTCTCGGCTTTCTCTAAATGGCCGCACCATCTCGATTGGATCCTTAAAACGATCCGTATCTGCACGAAGTATTATTTGATAGTACTGCTTGTATAGTCTTTATCAACCTTCCACTTTCGATTGGCGTCTTGTAAATGCCTTTGCCATGATGCCTCCAACGACAGCACAGCACGACTGTGAAGATCGTCAGGAATGCGTAAATTCGACCCGTTGCAAAGCTCTCCGGATAAGGGTTTTGAACACAAGGCGGATTTCTGTATGTGGTTATTGAAAGTCTTTTTAATTGGAAGTTGAGAAAATTATGTTGAAAAAATCTTTGTTAGTTGGTGCAGTAAGCTTGGCAGCGATGTTGGCTTCTGGCGTGGCTTCTGCGCAAAACGTGTATGTTGGTGGCACTGTAGGTCAAGCTAAATGGAACGACGATTGCAAAGCAGTTTCTAAGTGCGACACAAAATCGAATGCCTTCAAGTTGATCGGTGGCTACAATTTCGATAAGAATTTTGCTTTTGAAACTTCCTTGTTTTCCCTGGGAAAAATCACTGCGTCAGCTCCTTTGGGCAATGCTATCGCCAGTGCGGAAGTGAAAGCGTCTGGTATTGATTTCGCTGGTGTTGCGAAAGCGGATTTCACAGATGAATTTGGCGGTTTTGTGAAACTTGGTGTGTCTCGCGTCACGACGTCGGCGAAAGGCAATGTGGGTAATTTGCTCGGTTTCTCCGACGACACCACTTCCACACAACCAGTTGGCGCTTTAGGCTTGACTTACAAAGTATCAAAAGACTTGGCTTTGCGTGGTGAGTTTGAAACACGCCGTGTGAAGCTTGGTAGTGAGAAAGAAAATGTGAACACTTTCTCTGTTGGTATGCAATACAGTTTCTAATGTAGTTTTGGGAGTGCCAGAAAGTCGACACCTCGTTTGGTGCTCCCGCTGAGCGTAAGCTTAAGTTTTGTAAATAGATCCTACCGGTTGATGCGCCATTCTTGTGATGGCGCATTTTTTTATGCGCGTTCGAAGCTCTGTAATTACGAAAACACGAAAAAAATGCAAGCCTAGCGACACACTAGAACTTGCATTCAGCGGCGACGATTTTTTACAGAACGTTCAGTGTAACTTCAATATTGCCACGTGTTGCGTTGGAATAAGGACAGACTTCGTGGGCCTTGTTCACTAGAGCCAATGCCGCCTCGCGTTCTAGACCCGGCAACGATACATTGAGTTCGACTGCTAGGCCAAATCCACCTTGGCCATTGGGGCCAATACCAACTTTTCCATTCACACTTGTTTCTGCTGGTAAGCTCAATTTTTGAGCCGCCGCGACAAATTTCATGGCGCCGATGAAGCAAGCAGAGTAGCCCGCGGCGAACAATTGTTCTGGATTCGTACCTTCGCCGCCAGCGCCACCAAGTTCACGTGGCGTACTGAGTTTGACGCTGAGTTTTTGATCGTCAGAAACGGCTTGTCCATCACGACCACCAGTCGCAGTAGCATTGGCTGTGTACAAAATTTGCATGATAAATTCCTCTCATTGGAAAGTTAAAAGTTTTCTGGCTTGATGATGCGAGCTTTGGCATGAATGCGGTTTTATTCATGCATGGAATTATGATAGCGCACAATTCAATTGTTCGCAATTTAATTGATGCTTGTATTTATTAATCGCAGTGATTAATAAACTTGATGATTGTCCGAAGGCTGGGTTTTCTGGGGTTGGCCGAGACGAAGACGCGTTATTTTTGCGGGTTTACTCAATGGCGTTATTGAGCAATTCTGTGCGTAGTTTGACGAGTTCTTGTCGCATCTTGTGTAAATTTGCTGCGCTTTGGCCGCTCGCACATAGGATTTGTTCAGGAATATCTTTCGCATGGTTGCGCAGCAGTTTTCCTTGGCGTGTCAGTGAAATTCGGACTTGACGTTCATCTTCTGGATCGCGTTGGCGTTGAATCAGCTCTGCTAATTCCATACGTTTCAAGAGCGGGGTGAGGGTGCCCGAATCGAGGAATAAAAGTTCACCAATCTCTTTCACTAATAAGTGATCCTGCTGCCATAAAGTCAGCATCACAAGGTATTGTGGATAGGTGAGTCCAATTTTATCGAGCAGTGGCTTATAGGACTTGGTCAGGGCTAGCGAAGTTGAATACAGAGCGAAGCAAAATTGATTTTCCAGCGCGAGTAAATTGATTTCATTTGGGTTTTGCGTTGCCATGATCGTACTCCGAAAATGCATTGAGTCAATTAGATTTCCAGCACTGATAGCATAGAAAAGTGATGTGTAAGGCGCATTATCAAGTGCCGCGGCTTTACTGGCAAGTCAGCACTGCCTTAGCGTGGCAATAGATCCGGTGCAACGATCGTTTTCAGATAAGTTTTGAGGCCTTCAGCGGCGTGTTGTTTTTGGCTAATCCACCACACGCTGCCTTTGCGTATGGCGCACTGAGGCTGAAATGGTTGAATGATGAGGGACGCTGCTTGGCCGAGTCCAGGTTGGTGTCCAACGATTAAGACAGGATCACGACTCTCTGGCCAATTTGCCACTGCAAGTATGTGTTCAGGCTTGGCCTCGGGAGCTAGTTCGTCCATGATTTTGTATTTGCGACCAAGGGCTTGTACTGTCTCGATCGTGCGAGTACTTGGACTGACCAAGATTCGGCAGCCCTCTGGCAACATACTATCCAACCAAGTCCCCATTTTATTGGCTTGCTTGCGGCCCTTCGGGGTCAGACGACGAGCCAAATCGTCCATTCCGTGCACTAGATCTTCCGCTTCAGCGTGTCGCCATAAAATGAGATCCATCTCAGTCCTCAGCCTCAGGGGAACCAAGTGACTGCATCAGAAATTGTTGGGCGCCAAATGGTGCTTGTTTGCCACGCGGCTTACGTCTCTCATACACACCGTTGCTATCGAGGATCCACGCGTTGGTGGTGTCTTTCAAATAGGGATCAAGCCCTTCGCTCATAACGCGTTTTTTGAGATTCTTCTCAAGAACTGGGAAGGCCACTTCAATACGGCGATACAGATTACGACTCATCCAATCAGCGGAGGCGAGATAAACGTCGTGTTCTAGATCATTGCGGAAATAGTAAATGCGTGAATGTTCAAGAAAGCGACCAATGATCGAACGGACGCTGATGTTTTCAGAGAGCCCTGGTACGCCGGGCCGCAGTGTGCAGGCACCACGCACAATCAGATCGATTTTGACGCCATCGGCGGAAGCCGCATATAAAGCGCGAATGACCGATTCGTCGACCAAAGCGTTCATCTTGGCGATGATGCGACCCGGTCTACCTTCACGTGCAATACGGGCTTCATTGCGAATGGCCTTAATGATTTTCTGCTGGAGGAAGAAAGGTGCGAGCCACAGGTATTCCAACTTCTTCGGCTTGTTCAAGCCAGTTAGATGCATAAAAACTTCACTGACCTCAGCCGCTTTTTTGGGATGAGCAGTGAGGAGTCCGAAGTCGGTATAAAAGCGGGTAGTCGAGGCGTGGTAATTGCCGGTTCCCATGTGGGCGTAGTGTTTCAAACGGCCATTCTCTTCACGTCGGATGACCAAGGCCAATTTGGCATGCGTCTTCAAACCGACCACACCATAAACGACTTGCGCCCCCGCCCGTTGCAAACGATCTGCCCAGTTAATATTGGCCTCTTCGTCAAAGCGCGCCATCAGTTCTACCACGACGGTCACTTCCTTACCCATGCGGGCCGCGGTAATCAAACATTCCATCAAGTCCGAATTCATCCCGGTGCGGTAAATCGTTTGCTTAATGGCGAGCACATTGGGATCAGTCGAAGCGGTGCGGATGAAATCAATCACCGTTTGGAATGGTTGGAACGGGTGATGCAGCAAAATGTCGTGTTTGTTCAAAACCTCAAAAATATTTTTCTGCGTGAGCTTATTGTCGATCTTCGCTGAAAATGCGGGGAAACGCAGATTAGCTTGATTGGCAAGATCGATCAGTTCAGAGAGGCGAACCATATTGACCGGGCCATCGACTTGATACAACTGATCTTTGTTCAGGTTGAATTGTTCGAGTAAGAATTGTGATAGCGCTTCTGGGCAATTTTTGGCGACTTCGAGTCGTACCGCCAAACCAAACTGCCGACCTTGCAATTCTCCTTGCAAGGCTTGGCGCAAATTTTTCACTTCATCTTCATCGACCCACAAGTCACTATCGCGGGTGACGCGGAATTGTGAGTAAGCTAGTACTTCCCTGTCATTAAAGAGATCGCCAATATGCGCGTGAATAATTGAGGACAGCAGGCAATAGGCATGCCCCTTCTCGGTCAGCTCATCAGGCACTTTAATGACGCGCGGCAGAACTCGAGGTGCTTTGACAATCGCGATGGCAGTCCCTCTACCAAACGCATCTTTGCCCGCGAGTGACACAATAAAGTTCAGACTCTTATTGACGACTTGTGGAAATGGATGGGCCGGATCGAGCCCAATCGGCGTTAACAGCGGGCGAACTTCACGATCAAAATAAGACTTCACCCACGCACGTTGTGCTTCTGTACGTTCTGAATGACGTAGTAAATGAATGCCTTTGCGTGAAAGAGCTGGCAAGATCTCTTGATTCAACACTTCATATTGGCGTTCGGCAAGTCGATGACATTCAATCGAGATGCGATTCATCATCGAGGTGAAGGCCGAATGTTTGGCTAATTGGCCGTCGACGGTGTTCTGGGCGAGCAGGCTGGCCACCCGCACTTCAAAGAATTCGTCAAGATTGCTACCGACGATGCACAGGTATTTGAGTCGCTCAAGAAGCGGAATAGATTTGTCTTCGGCTTGCGCCAGTACTCGCCAATTGAAAGCGATTTGTGAATGTTCACGATCTAAGTAAATTGCGCTACGAGCGAGACCTGTGGCACCCATAATGGCCGCTTCAGAGTCGCTGGTAAGCTTATGAGAGTTTGTCATAATTGTACTTTTGGAACTATTTTCACGGACCTCTGTGACATCATTTGTGACATTGTTTATGACAGGTTTTTGTCGCATAGTTGAACTCTATTGTGCCGAACATAAATTCCTGATTTTCGATATAAATCAAGGTTTTGCACGATATTAGAGTAAGAATATGACAAGTTTGTGACATTCAAAATCATAAAAAACGACAGATTTCACGTCTTCCTTTATTTGTCATAATCCTGTCATATTCGATCTGTAAAGTTCGCCTCGCGGTCGATCAGGCTGATTGCCGATCCTAAGTCGCCAAAATGTTGCTTTAAGTATTGTCTACTTTTAACCTGAGGTAAATATGCAATTTAATCGTATTGTGAAGTCTTTGGTCATCGCGGCCACAGCAGCATTAACTTTCACATCGGTGCACGCATCGGAAGTGACTGGTGCAGGTGCGACTTTCCCATATCCAATTTACGCGAAATGGGCTGATGCTTATAAAAAGGCAACAGGTAATACAATCAATTATCAGTCCATCGGTTCCGGTGGTGGTATCAAACAAATCAAAGCCAAGACAGTCGATTTCGGCGCTTCTGACATGCCATTGAAACCCGAAGAACTCGATGCCGATGGTTTGATGCAATTCCCAGCAGTAATCGGTGGTGTAGTGCCAGTGATTAATGTTGAAGGGATCGCTCCAGGTCAATTGAAAATGACCGGCGAAGTGTTGGCAAAAATCTACATGGGAACAGTCACAAAATGGAATGCAGCGGAAATCGTTGCGATCAATCCAGGCGTGAAGTTGCCTGCAGATGACATCACAGTAGTACATCGCTCTGACGGCTCAGGCACGACATTTATTTGGACTGATTATTTGTCTAAAGTGAGCGCAGAGTTCAAAGAAAAAGTAAGTTCCGGTACGGCAGTGAAATGGCCAGTGGGCTTGGGTGGTAAGGGCAACGAAGGTGTTGCAGCAAACGTGCAGCGGATCAAAGGCTCGATCGGTTACGTTGAGTATGCTTACGTCAAGCGCAACAAAATGACATTCACTCTCGTCAAAAACCGTGATGGTCAATTCGCAGCCCCAGATGATGTCAACTTCAAAGCAGCTGCTTCTGGTGCTGACTGGGCTAAAACACCAGGCATGGGCGTGATCTTGACAAATCAAGCTGGTAAAGACACATGGCCAATCAGCGGTGCAACATTCATTATCTTACACAAAGCTTCACCAAACCCAGCCAATACAAAAGAAGTTGTGAAGTTTTTTGAGTGGGCATTTGCTAACGGCGGTGCGATGGCGACAGAGTTGGAATATGTGCCATTGCCAGCAGATGTGATCAAGTTGATTGGCACGAGCTGGAAAGCCAATTTGAAAGATGCATCTGGTAAGGCATTGTTCTAATCAAATCGTAGAAGTTTGAATTGAACGCAAACATCCTGATCAAGATTCAGGATGTTTGCACATCTAAAAGAGTGAGAATGTCAGTGAACTCCACCCCTAATTTACTGTCACCTGAGACTGCTGCTTCATCTAATAATCAAGAAAAAACTATGGCCAGCACCAATTACTCAGTGACGAATAGCCCCACTATGCGGAAGCAGAAGATTCAGGATTTTCTGTTCCACAAAATCACCTTCAGTTTTGCCCTGTTTGTTTTGTTGGTTTTGGTTGGTATCGTCGTATCTCTGGTGTACGGCGCCTTGCCAGCGATGAAGGAATTTGGCTTCGCCTTTATCACGACCATTGAATGGGATCCCATTAACGATAAATTCGGCGGCATGATTGCCATCGTTGGCACTCTTGTGACCTCAATCATTGCGCTGTTAATCGCATTCCCAGTGAGCTTTGGTATTGCCTTGTTCTTGACGGAAATTTGCCCGATTTGGTTGAAGCGCCCATTGGGTACTGCGGTTGAGTTGTTGGCAGGTGTTCCTAGTATTATTTACGGTATGTGGGGCTTGTTCGTGTTTGCGCCATTCTTCAGTTCATACGGTCAACCGTTGCTGGCCAATACTCTGGGAAAATTACCTGTGATCGGCCAATTGTTCTCTGGTTCGATGATTGGTATTGGCGTGCTAACAGCAGGCATCATTCTCGGCATTATGATCATTCCATTCATTGCATCGGTGATGCGTGATGTCTTCGAAATTGTGCCACCTGTTCTGAAAGAATCAGCTTACGGTTTGGGATGTACACGTTGGGAAGTCGTCCGAAAAATTGTTTTGCCTTATACCAAAGCAGGTGTGATTGGTGGCGTGATGCTCGGTCTTGGCCGTGCCCTCGGTGAGACGATGGCGATCACCTTTGTGATTGGTAATGCGCATAAGTTGAATTGGTCTTTGTTCGCAGGTGGCAATAGTATTGCTTCCACCTTGGCGAACGAGTTTGCCGAAGCGGAATCTGAATTGCACATCGCGTCTTTGTTCTTGCTCGGCTTGATTCTGTTTGTGATCACCTTCATTGTGTTGGCTTCTGCCAAATTGCTCCTGTTAAGTATGAAAAAGAAAGAGGGTGTGAAATGAGCTTAGCAAATTTCAATACTTCTGATAATCCTGTTTATCGCCGTCGTTTATTACGCCACAAGATTGGTATCGCTCTCTCGACAGCGGCGATGGCATTCGGTGTGTTCTTCCTCATCTGGATTTTATTGACGCTGTTCATCAAAGGTTTTGGCTCTTTAAGTTGGGATGCTTTGACTTTGCCAACTCCGGCACCGGGTGAGGACGGTGGTGGTTTGGCGAATGCCTTAATTGGTAGTTTGATGATGGTAGGTTTTGCAACGCTGATCAGCACGCCGATTGGCATTTTGGCAGGTATTTATCTTGCCGAATATGGTGAACGTAATTGGTTTAGCGATCTGACTCGCTTCGTGACGGACATTATGTTGTCAGCGCCGTCAGTGGTCATCGGTTTGTTTGTGTATGCGATTTATGTCGCCCACATCAAACACTTCTCTGGTTGGGCTGGTTCTTTGGCGATTTCTTTGATTGCCATCCCAGTGGTGGTTCGTACTACCGACAATATGTTGGCCTTGGTGCCGACGAGCCTGCGTGAAGCAGCGTTCGCATTGGGTGCGCCGCGTTGGAAAGTTGCTCTGTTTATTCGTATTAAGGCAGTGAAGGCTGGTATTTTGACAGGCGTTTTATTGGCAGTGGCACGTATATCCGGTGAAACCGCGCCGTTGCTGTTCACGGCCTTGAACAATCAATTTACCAATACCGACATGAACAAACCGATGGCGAATTTGCCTGTCGTGATTTATCAGTTCGCTATGAGCCCTTATGACAATTGGCGTGGCCTCGCTTGGACCGGTGCCTTGCTGGTGACCTTTAGCGTTCTTGCATTGAACATTTTGTCTCGCACCGTATTTGCACAGAAAAATCAACATTAATTGAGTAGCCCAGATGAACTCTATATCCAACCCTTTAAATCAAACAGCATCTGCGCCAGTTGAGCTGCGTGCTGGGATCGAAACGAAGAATCTCAATTTTTACTACGGGAATAATCGTAGTCTGCGTGATGTTAACTTGAAAGTGTATGACAAGAAAGTGACTGCCTTCATTGGCCCTTCCGGCTGCGGCAAATCAACTCTATTGCGTACTTTTAACCGTATGTATGATCTCTATCCTGGTCAACGTGCCGAGGGCGAAATTTTGTACAACGGCCATAATATCTTGGCGCCTGGATTAGACATCAACTTGTTGCGCGCGAAGGTCGGTATGGTGTTTCAAAAGCCAACACCGTTCCCCATGTCGATTTACGACAATATTGCCTTCGGTGTGCGTCTTTATGAAAATCTCTCCAAAGGTGAGATGGATGAACGCGTGGAGTGGGCCTTGAAGAAGGCAGCCTTGTGGAATGAAGTCAAAGACAAACTCAATAGCAGCGGCTTAAGTTTGTCCGGCGGTCAACAACAACGTTTGTGTATTGCTCGCGGTGTTTCGGTGAAACCTGAAGTGCTCTTGTTGGACGAACCAACCTCAGCCTTGGATCCGATTTCCACAGTCAAGATCGAAGAGTTGATCAATGAACTCAAAGAAGACTACACCATCGCCATTGTGACGCATAACATGCAGCAAGCCGCCCGTTGTTCTGATTACACGGCATATATGTATTTGGGGGAATTGGTCGAGTTTGGTGAAACCGATCAGATCTTCATGAACCCCGTACGCAAAGAGACACAAGACTACATCACGGGTCGATTCGGCTAAGGCGATCGCGTAGCCGTAAGAAGTGACGCTACGCTTAAATCAACTTCGATGTGATGTAAATAATAGAAAATACCATTCAGGAGCCCTTATGTTAGGCGAACATTCCTCATCTCAGTATAACCACGATCTAGAAGCGATCCGTTCCAAAGTTTTATTGATGGGCGGCTTGGTTGAATCCCATTTTCATGATGCGATTTCCTGCTACCGCACTGGTAACGCCGAACACGCGGCGGCGGTTGTGAAAGCCGATGAAGAAGTCAATCGTTTGGAAGTTGCGCTCGATGATATGTGCAGCCATTTGATCGTCAAGCGCCAACCCGCCGCGAACGATTTGCGTACGGTGATGGCGACTGGCAAGGTCATCACCGATATCGAACGGATTGGTGACGAATCGACTAAGATCGCGCGTATCGCTTTAGAGATGCATAACAAAGCACGCGGCAATACGCTGTTTAATGGTTACGATACGGTGCGAGTCTTGGCCAATAGCGTCGGTCAAATGTTGCATCAAGCGTTGGACGCATTCGCCCGCCATGATGATGCGAAGGCGGTGCAATTGATCGCATTCGACGAAATCATTGACAATGATTTCCGCTCTATCATGCGCAACTTAATCACCTTTATGATGGAAGATCCCAGTACAATTTCATCTGCACTCGATGCATTGTGGATTGCCAAA
The DNA here is from genome assembly GCF_031326225.1 of Undibacterium cyanobacteriorum. Lineage (GTDB taxonomy): Bacteria > Pseudomonadota > Gammaproteobacteria > Burkholderiales > Burkholderiaceae_D > Undibacterium > Undibacterium cyanobacteriorum. Next base: position 1,177,356 of record NZ_CP133720.1, read on the forward strand.
GCGATTGAACGTATCGGTGATCACGCCAAGAATATCGCAGAGCACACCATCTATATCGTAGAAGGTCGTGATATTCGCCATTCTGACTACGTGGCGAGTAAACAAGAACAGGGAAGTCATCAAGAATAATGTCAGCCGATAAAACAACCATACTCATCGTTGAAGATGAGCCAGCGATTAGCGAATTAGTGAGTTTTACTTTGCGTGCCGCCGGTTGGAATACCTGTGCGGTGGGTAATACCAGCGAGGCTTGGGAATTCCTGCAGCGTCGTACGCCGCAGTTGATTTTGTTGGATTGGATGTTGCCGGATCAAAGTGGCTTGCGATTGTTATCTCGCATTCGGTCTGATCGCAATTTTAATGAGATTCCTATCATCATGCTGACGGCAAAAAGCATGGAAGAGGATAAGATTGCAGGCTTAGATCATGGCGCAGATGATTACATTACCAAGCCATTTTCACCGCGCGAATTAACGGCGCGTATCAAGGCTATGTTACGTCGTAAGAGCCCAGAACACGCGCAATCTGCTTTGGTTATTGCGAATGTGCATCTTGATCCAGTCAGTTGTACCGTAAAGATTGACGACAAGAAGATTGAAATCGGCCATGCTGAGTACAAGCTTTTGAAGTTTTTTATGGCGCATCCTGAGCGCGTTTTCTCGCGCAGCCAATTGTTGGACAAAGTATGGGGCGACCATGTCGTCATCGAAGAGCGCACCGTTGATGTCCATGTGCTGCGCTTACGCAAAGTTTTGAAGGAGGCCGAAGGCCTTATTAAGACGGTGCGTAGTGTTGGCTATATGCTGTCAGAAAAATAGTCGTTCCTATCGACGCCTTTGTTGCCTTGACTTCACGTGATGTCTTTGGTGCTTCGGCGTCGGCGATACGCTACAATCTACTTGATCTAAGGCTGTTCGATTAAGCTTGTCGGCTCCCGCCCTACCACCTCCTCATTCATTTATGCGACCTCATCTGATTTTTTGGATTTCTGCCCTTGTTCGTATCGTGCTCATTTTGGCAGGGGCTGGGTTGTGTGGACATTTCTGGGGTGCCAAACTTGGTTTCGCATTGGCTGCGCTGGGAATGTTGGCTTTGGTAATCATGCAGTTGCAGTATTTGCTCAGTTTGTCCGATTGGTTAGAGAATCCAAGTAGCACGCGTTTGCCGGATGGTTGGGGCGCTTGGACTGAAATATTTTCGCGCCTATACAAATTGCGCCGCGAAGACGAAAAGAATCAAGCGGAACTGGCCGAGTGGTTGGCACGTTTTCGGCAGGCCATGACCTTGCTGCCAGACGGCGTTGTGATCATGGACGATGTGATGTTCTTAGAGTGGTGCAATCCCATCGCGGAGCATCATCTTGGTCTCGATTTGAAACGCGATAAAGGAATGCGGGTCACTAACTTAGTGCGCACGCCCGAGTTTATCGACTACATTATTTTAGGTCGATACGACACACCGTTGACCCTCACTTTCCGCGAACGGAAGTTGATAGTTCACATCATTCCCTTTGAAAATCGTCGACAAATTTTGGTCACCCACGATGTGACGGAATCAGAGCGCATCGACATGATGCGTCGCGACTTTATCGCTAATGCTTCGCACGAACTTCGTACTCCCTTGACCGTCATCAATGGCTTTCTGGAAATCGCCTCAATGCAGACCGATGAGAATGTCTCGATCATGTCCTCCCATCTGAAATTGATGGTCGAACAAGGGCAGCGCATGCAACGCTTGGTCGAAGATATGTTAACTCTCAGTCGACTCGAGTCAGCTGAGTTCCAAGTCCGTTCTGAAACGATAGACATGCAGATGATGCTGAAACATATCGTGCAGGAGGCGCAAGCCCTGTCAGCAGGGAAGCACCAAATCGCACTCGATTTCTCCGGACCAAATATACAAGGTAGCAGCGATGAAATTCGAAGTGCTATCAGTAATTTAGTGACCAATGCGGTGCGCTACACACCAGAAGGTGGCAGCATCACCGTTGCGTGGCATGCAGGCGAGAAAGGACCGAAATTATCTGTGCAAGATACGGGCATCGGCATTAGCTCCGAGCATATTTCACGATTGACCGAGCGCTTCTATCGCGTCGATAAAAGCCGTTCGCGCGAGACGCAAGGCACCGGTCTTGGCCTCGCCATTGTGAAGCACGTCTTGTTGCGCCATAACGCCCAGCTTGTGATTGAGTCGACGCCCGGTGTTGGTAGCAAATTTTGTGTGCAGTTTCCTGTCTCACGTTTAATTGAGTCATAAATCTCGCGTAGTTATTGATTTTATTGCACGCTTTTCGGCACGCATCTTTTTATATTGACAATGACGCATCTGGCGCTCGGAATACTTCGTCGTATTTTTACCAAGCGCGCTAAAGTTTTTCCAAAAAGAAACAAATTTCTCAGTAATCCGTCTATCATTTAAAGTGAAATTTCCGAGGGCTCAATTGCTGTAAATCCTTGCGCCTTTTCGCTATGGTTCTCCGAAGTGAGGAATGATGATGGAAATGCGGGTCATTGTGATCGACGATGCAGAGATCAATGTAATGCTGCTGTGTCGTCTGTTAGGCAAGTTAGATCAGTGCTGCGCGGTAAGTTTTACCGAGCCCGAACGTGCATTGCAATGGTGCGCGGAAAATGTTCCAGATCTTGTGCTAGTTGATTTCATGATGCCTCGTATGAACGGGGTGGAGTTCATCAGCGCATTCCGTAAGATCCCATCGTGCGTGGATATACCTATTCTCATGATCACTGCCAATGATGAAACGGCAGTACGTTATGACGCACTCGAAGCAGGGGCAAACGACTTCTTAATTAAACCAGTCGATAAAGTTGAATTTTTAGCGCGTTCAAAAAACATGTTGGCGCTGCGTAAGAACCAACGCCTGCTAGAAAACCGTGCCGCATGGCTAGACTCAGAGGTACAAAAGGCGACTGCCGAGATTAAGGCGCGCGAACAAGAAACCGTCTTGCGCTTGTCGAAAGCAGCTGATTCGCGCGATCCTGAAACTGGTGCGCACATTCTTCGGATGGCGAATTATTCGAAGCTGATTGGCGCCAATATGGGATTGTCCGAGTCACAACAGCAGATCTTACTTGATGCAGCACCCATGCATGACATCGGCAAAGTAGGAATCCCTGATCATATTCTTTTGAAGCCCGGTAAGTTGTCCCCAGAAGAGTTTACCATCATGAAAACTCATGCGACTCTGGGTTATCAAATTCTGGCAGGCAGTCAATCCGAGATTGTGCAAACTGGTGCGCAGATTGCGCTTTCTCACCATGAGAAATACGATGGTAGCGGCTATCCACAGGGACTAGTCGGCAATGCGATTCCCTTGTTCGCACGTATCGTGGCCGTTGCAGATGTGTTTGATGCATTAACCTCAGAACGCCCTTATAAATCGGCTTGGCCGCTTGAGAAAGCGGTGGAATTTTTGCGCGAAGGCAGTGGGCAACATTTTGATCCCGTCTGCGTCGATGCTTTTCTTTTAGATTGGGACAAAGTCTTAGAGATTCGTGAGCGCTATAAGGACGACAAGAATGAATTAGGTGGTTTAGGTTCGTTCTAATTTAAAGTTAAAGCGATAAATATAATTTTTTTTGCAGTGTTTGGCTGGTATCTCTCGTATGAGGAAGGACATAAAATGAAAATTGCTCAAACCGTGATGCAGGATATTTCTACTGACTTATCAAAACTTGATAGTTTAATGGCACTCGAACCTCAGTTGGTGCTAGTGTTTGGTTTTACGGAGCACTTCGCGAACCCTAGTCTGCATCAAGCACTGCGGGCTAAATTCCCTCATGCTCAATGCGTCGGTTGCACCACGGCAGGTGAAATTGCGCCGAGTGGCGTCGTCAATCATACGACGGTGGTGACAGCGATTCACTTTGAAAATACCCAGTTCACGGTTGCGACCGCCCCTTTGGAATCGATGGAGAAGTCCTATGATGCGGGAGCTGCTCTAGCTCGGCAATTGCAGTCGGACCGACTGAAAGCGGTGCTCGTTTTAGGACAAGGTGTCGCCATCAATGGCAGCGGCATGATTGAAGGGATGGTGAGCGTATTAGGGGCGAGTATGCCGATTACTGGCGGCTTGGCCGGGGACGATGGTGCTTTTGTGAAAACCTACACCATGTCGAATCAAGCGGTTTCTACGGATCACATTATTGGGATTGGTTTTGAGGGGGAAAAACTGATGTTTTCGCACGGTAGTTTCGGCGGCTGGAAACCATTTGGCCCGACGCGAAAAGTCACGCGCTGTGTTGGCAATATATTGTATGAACTTGATGGCGAGCCAGCGCTCGATGTTTATAAACGCTACTTAGGTGACTACGCAAAAGACCTACCTGGTTCAGGTTTACTGTTCCCATTCGAGATGCTCAGTGACGCCCGTGAATCTCTAGGGCAGATTCGAACCATTCTTGGAGTGAATGAAGCTGATGGTAGTTTGGTATTAGCAGGAGTGATTAACCCTGACGGGTATTTGCGTTTAATGCATGCACATACGAATGACTTGGTCGATGGCGCTGAAACAGCAGCGAATTCGACCATCGAGAATGTTGGATCCGCAAGTGGGCAAGCCTTAGGTTTATTGGTGAGTTGCGTGGGGCGCAAACTCGTCATGGGTGGCCGAGTCGACGAAGAGGTTGAAGCGGTGCAGGATATTCTCGGCGAGCACACGGTACTCTGCGGTTTTTATTCAAATGGGGAAATTTGTCCCGGTTATAAATTGGAAGCCTGCAGTCTTCACAATCAAACGATGACGATTACGTATCTCGCCGAGGCTGCCTGATGCCACATAAGCTGTCCTTGCGCCAATATAAGCGTCTACTGGGGATCGTAGGTGAGCCTCAGTTAGAAGCGCTTTTATCCGAGTTCGAATCACTGGACGAAAACTGCGGACTGAGTGAAAGCGCACGCCAAGCGCTTAAAGGATTCCGCCATTTCTTCGCGCAAGTGGATGAGGCGTATGAACAGGCAGATCGTGACCTAGCCTTAGGTAAAAGAAGCTTGGAGCTTAGTTCTACCGAATTGATGGAAGCTAACCAAAGCTTGCGCCATGAAGCGGAAATGCGTCAACAGGTCATCCATACTTTGCGTCGAACCGCAAACGAAGTGTTGGCACAACTTGGTAAGCATCTCGGCGATGATGAGAGCTTAGAGTCGCTGAGTACTTTATTGGCTGGTTTAGTCAGTGATGTCTTGAGTACGCGGAGCGAACTTCAAACAGCATTAAATGCAATCAAAAATCAACAGTTTGCACTCGATGAACATGCCATTGTCAGTATCACCGATGAGAATGGTAATTTGTTGTACGCCAATGATAAATTTTGCTCGATTAGCCAATACGATCGGCAAGAATTGTTGGGACAAAACCATCGTATCGTCAATTCCGGACTGCACAGCCCTAGCTTCTTCGCCAATATGTGGGACACCATCAAGAGTGGCGAAGTGTGGCATGGAGAAATTCGTAATCGAGCCAAAGATGGAAGTTTTTATTGGACCAGCGCCACCATCGTTCCGTTCTTGAGCGAACTCAAGCAACCATATCAATTTATTTCGATCCGGACCGACATTACGCATGAGCGCTTGCTAAAGGATGAAATTGAAGCCAGCAAACGCTTACTGCAGAATGTGATGAACACCTTGGGTGAAGGCGTGTACACCTTAGATCATGTTGGTGCATGTACCTTTCTCAATCCTGAGGCCGAGAAGATACTTGGATGGACTCTCGATGAAGCGCGCGGGCAACTTCTGCACGATCTCATCCACGCCCATAAACCGGACGGCACGGTGGTGTCACATGAGGACTGCTGCATCAGCCAGGCTATGAATCATGGCCAAGTATTTCGCTCCGACGATGAGTACTTCCGGCATAAGTCAGGACGCTTTTTCCCTGTGTCTTTAGTCGCGTCTCCCATTTTTGAGAACGGTGAAATTGTTGGCTCGGTGGCGGCCTTCCAAGATATTACGGCGCGACATGCTGCGGAAGCTGCTCTGCGTGAGAGTGAAAATAAGCAACGCATGATCTTAGACAATGCAGCGGATGCCGTGTTTGTGGCGGGCCCCGACGAGCGCTGGATTTATGTGAATGATCTAGCCCTTAACATGCTTGGATTTGAACGCGATGAAGTATTGGGTAACTTGATTTATGATTTGTTGCCGGATGCGCATCGTGAGATTGGACGCAGAACTTTCAATCAACGCCTGCAGCAAGAAAAATTTATTCGCCAAGAAATTCGACTGTTGACCAAGGCGGGTGGACAAGTCCCTGTTGAGATGAATGCCGCTCTGCTGCCCGACGGTAGCATTTACGGATCATGTCGTGATATAACGAGCCGTAAAGAATTTGAGACTGCCTTAATCAAAGCCAAAATTGGAGCGGAGGAGGCGAGCCGTGCCAAGAGTGAATTCTTAGCCACCATGTCCCACGAAATTCGCACGCCGATGAATGGCATCATCGGTATGACGGAACTGACGCTTGATACGGAATTGGATGCGCAGCAGCGAGAGTATCTGGAGCTAGTCAAGGTATCTTCGAATTCCTTATTGGGCATCATTAACGATATTCTCGATTTCTCCAAGATTGAGTCGGGCAAAATGATTTTGGAGCGGATCGAGTTCCCCTTGCGTGAGTTGATTGCGACAACTCTCAAGTCGCTTGCACTACGCGCCGAACAAAAGCATATCGAATTGGTTTATCAAATCGATCCAGAATTGCCACATGTGCTGCTTGGTGATCCGGGCAAGCTGCGTCAAGTAATCACTAATTTGGTGGGTAACGCAATCAAATTTAGTGACTCAGGAGTGATCTCCGTTGACGTCGATCTTGAAGATCGCGACGACGAAGAAGTCAAAATCTATTTCGCGGTTACCGATAGCGGCATCGGGATTCCCGCAGACAAGATTGAACATATTTTCCAACCATTCAGCCAAGCCGACGCATCAACGACGCGCAGGTATGGTGGCACGGGATTGGGCCTCTCAATTTCTTCGCGTTTGGTGAGTGGCATGCAGGGTCAGTTGCAAGTCGTGAGTGAAGTTGGGAAGGGCAGCAGTTTCTTTTTCTCAGCGATTTTTGGCATTGGCGAAATCTCTGAAAAACACGTTCCCGATATTGAGTTGCAAGGCTTGAATGTGTTGGTGGTGGATGATAATTCGATCAACCGCAAGTACATCGGTGATACTCTGCGTAATTGGAATATGCAGGCGGCGGCCGTGGAAAGCGCTCACCAAGCAGTACAGTCTGTAATAAAAAGTCGTGAGGAAAATAAACCTTTTGATTTGATTGTGTTGGATACCTGCATGCCAGAGCAAGATGGCTTTAGCTTGGCCTCGCAGTTGCGTGAAGAAGGCTTACTTGGAAAGAGCAAGATGCTGATGTTGTCATCAGCAGGTTCTCAAGATGATGCCAAACGGTGTGAGGAATTTGGCATTGCAGGATACGTGCGTAAGCCTATCAGTCAAAGTGAATTGCAGTTTGCAATTGAATCGGTTTTCAAAGGCGTCTCGAATGGCGCGATGCACTATGCTCACCTTGCTGCAAACTTACGTGAGAATGAGCAAAAAGCCTTAAGGGTATTGGTTGCCGAAGATAATCCTATCAATCAAAAATTAGCGCGTAGCCTCCTTGAGAAGTGGGGGCATCAAGTCGATGTCGCAGAGAATGGATTATTGGCGATCGCCATGCACAAACGCCACGCCTACGACGTCATTTTGATGGATATGCAAATGCCTGAGATGGGCGGTATTGAGGCTACTCAGAAAATTCGGGCGATGGAGCAAGGTGATGCGCATGTTCCAATTATCGCAATGACTGCCAATGCCATGCAAGGCGACAAAGAACGTTGTCTCGAAGTCGGGATGGATCATTATTTATCCAAGCCAATCAAGTCGGACTTACTTAGGGGCCTGCTGGATCAAATCTTTTCGCAGTTGGCGGAGCCGCGCGCAGTTTCCGACGATACATCATCTGAAACAAACCAAGAGGCAAGACGAAAATCTGATAGTCGAGCGCTACAATTCGATTATTTTGCCAATGTGCTGCAAGGTGATGAAGAGGTTCTAGCTATCATCACGCCGATGTTCTTGGATGCTTATAAAGGTCAATTGCAGGAGTTGCAGTTGGCGGTAACGAAGGAGGATGCCGAACTTTTATACCGCAGCGCACATACTCTTAAAGGGCTGGTGGGGAACTTTAATGCACACCCAGTAGAGGAGTTAGCCAAGGCCTTGGAGCTGAAGGGGAAACACAAAGATTTTTCACGTGTTCCAATCATTTTCGAGCAACTTGAAAAGCAGTTTCAACCAATGATTGAGGCGCTACAGCGCTTTATGCAAGAGAAACTCCAAGATAGTGATTATAAGCAGCATAGTTAAATACATTGGCGACCTATCGTGCGATATAGCAAAGAACAGACGTCTTTCGGGCCTGATCGGCGAATGATGATGCCGATCAGCTCCGTCACCATCGGTTGGTGAAGCCGAGCTTCGTCCCGTGTCACCCCAGCTAGGGCAATTTTTCGTTCTTCTCCCCTCGAAACATACAATTTTCAGACGCTTTTCTACCTTTTGGTTGATTGCTCTTACATCGAAGGGCTTATACAATCTTGGGCGAGGAGATCTGCCTATGTATCGTGTTATGTTGGTTGAAGACGATGAGCGTCTTGCAAACCTGATTATCGAATATTTACAAAGTTACGAGTTCGCCGTCGATTTAGTCGCACGCGGCGACCTTGCTTTGCCACAATTTCAAGCAAGTAAGCCAGATATTGTGGTACTTGATTTGATGCTGCCAGGACTCGATGGGATGGTAGTAGCACGCCAAATCCGCGAGCACAGCAAAGTGCCGATTTTGATCTTGACTGCACGTGAGGATTCGTACGATGAAGTATCTGCACTGGAGCAAGGCGCGGATGATTTCGTGAATAAACCTGTGCAACCCCGCATTCTGTTAGCTCGACTACGCGCTTTGATACGCCGTAGTAACGGTAGTCAAGGCGATGACGCTGCGCATGATCCTGAACTGATTGTGTTCGGTGGACTCCGAATCAACAAAGGTGATCGCATCGTCGAGTGGAATGATTTCGCGATCGATTTATCAAATACGGAATTTAAGTTGCTGATGATTTTGGCTGAGTCGCCAGGCAAGGTTTTGTCGCGCGACGATATTTTGAAAAAAATGCGCGGTATCGAATTTGATGGATTGGATCGTAGTATCGATAACCTTATCTCTCGATTGCGTCGTCGCTTCGACGATCAACACTCCGAGAAAATTAAGACAGTGTGGGGCGAGGGTTACTTGTTTTCACCTTCGGCATGGTCGCTTGCCTAAGTGGAATGTATGTTTGCTTGAAAAGATTCGCAACACATTTTACTTCAAAAAAACGGCGCTATTGAGCGCCGTTTTTTATTCGATGACGGCAATTGCAATCAGTGGACTGCTGCGCGTGACCAGATGTGATTTATCAAAGTTCGTGTCGAAGCGAACTTGCGCGACTTTGAGTTGTATATTGGAATCCTGCCACAAGAGGACATTATCTTGAATTCCGACTGCCTGATGGGTCGATTGATGTGTGCGCAATTCGACTGCAGCGCTACTATCTTTTTTGTCGAAAGCGAACTTCACACCAACGCATTTTTTTCCGTTCATGCCAGCCGGGTCTAGGGAACTCAAGAAGCTCAGGCTCTGCTCACAGGCCGTTCGTAAATCGCTCATCTCATAATTGCCATCGGCACGCAACAGAATACTCACACGTGAGCGGAAGCTGAATTGTCCGATACGCGGCGTGATACTGAGCTCGGCATTTTCATCGTAAGCCGCTTTGAGCAACGGCAATTGGGTTTGTCCCAATGGGTCGAGGTTCAAATTCATCACGCCACTCTTGGAGTTGAGTGTGAGTCGAACGGTATCGAAGCTAACCTGTTTTTCTTTGACGACGATTTGGAAACGGTTCTGAATCAGGTTCTTGCTCTTGCCGAATTTTTCGAACCACACCATGGTTTTGTACGCGTCACGGTAGCTAATCCATTCGCTATCTACTTTTTTGTTCGTGTCAATGCCGCCCTGCGCTTGAGCCATTGAAGGCCCCAGCGCAAAGGCTGCAAGAACTGCGAACAAAGAAGTGATGTTGGATTTCACGATTTTTCGTATTTCTAACAATGATTCAAAATAAAACTCTTAAAACCGATATGCGAGTGCCACTGAGGCACTTGTTCCTACTTGTTTCTCCACCAAGGGACTATCTTTCGCGGATCCGAGTAACTTTGCCGTACGAATACGGCTTGTTACGAGCCAAGAACTATTGATGCTGTAATTCCAATTGAGATCAACATGTACGTCCTTGATTCCAGCTTTCGCTGCATATTCCTCATTGATGCTATTCCACGAATCTTCCTCGTTGACGCCAAAAAAGCTATTCGCATAGGATTCGTTGACGATGCTCACGCCGAAGTTGAGGCTGAGCGAATGATGCCTTGGTAAATTTCCAAAACGGTAATTCAAGTCCGAGTTGAGTTTCAAACCCTTGCGGTCATTACCAGCGCCATACAAGAGTGCATTCGTAAAACGTAGATTTTCGGTGACGCGATAATTGAAGAAGCCACCCCCGAGTAAGCGCGCTTTGATATCTGTCATGCCTTCGAGCCGATTTATTTTGCGGCCGATAATTTTTAGCTCAGGCCCCCAATCGCTCGAACTGGTGGTGCGCATTGGTGTATCAATGGTCGATCCAAGTCCGGATGGTGTACGTCCAGGTTCCAATTGCAGTAAAGGGCCAAACTCAAACTCTGGGCTTTCAGATAAATGCCAGCCTGCACTCATGCCAGAGATATAAAAACCATTGCTCCACTCCATTTGAAACATCGGTAGCAAGGCGCGCTTTCGTGTTTCAGAACCCTCATACACCGGACGTGAATTCACCCCTAAGCCGATGTAGCTGTCATAGCTCCCATCTGGCATTAGATTTCGGCTCGGAGTCTGGGCCATGCAGGGAACTGCTCCGAGTAGACTAATGAGGGCGATTATTTTTTTCATGTTCGACATGCCTGCTTGTAACTTGAATGAAATGATAGCGGCGAGAGTGTTAAGTATTCGCTTCATCGCATTTTACATTTTTCAGCGCGGCGCTTCATGTTATGAGGCTAAATTCATCGTAATCACATTCGGGATGCTTCAATTCCTGGACAAAATCGTTGTAAATTCCACCGGTTCACTCGTTTTATCGATCGCGACGAGGTAGGCCGGTGAGGGTAAATAAAGTGCACATAAGGCGACTGGCGACGGGCTTGATTCACGTACCGAAACATTGATGCTGCCGTTGTAGCGCCAGATTTGCACATCTGCGATGCCATAACAACCGTTCGGTTTGAGACCTGAAAATACGGCGATGACCATTTTTTGACTGAAGTCGATCGCTGGAATCGCTTGCTTTCCTTGGTCATGTTCTGCCCACAGTTTTTCCCAACTAGACTGGTCGTGAATGACGACATAGCGGCTTGATTGAACGCCCGAGATATTACTTTGTGTGACTAATTGCTGAGCCACGATGGCGCCACTTACATCCATGAAATCGACTGGTAAATAGAGGCGTTGGCCGACCACAAGGTTCATAGGCGTGGCGCGCGCACTACTATTTGGATCGCAACTAGCGATCGGCACAATGCTGCGTTCGGAGTATTGCACTAATACGCGTTGACCGTTGCTCGTGACTTTGTGAATCCCAACGTCATTGCAGTTATTGGCACTTTTCGCGAAAACACCCATCAGCATTTGCTGAGTGAAATCAAGAGTAGGTAGCACGGTGTCGCTAAATCCACCGTAACTCGTAAATTGCTGCCAGAGCTTGCCGTCTTTGATCACCGCATTGATGGGCGCTTGTCCATAGAACAGTCGCGGTGCCAAACTTGCTGCAGAAAGAGAGGTTTCTTTGCCACTGGTAACGCTGATCTGTTGTACTTGGTGTGTGTTATCTAAGCCTAAGTTGGCAATATCTAGGTTATTGATGATTTGTCGGAAAAGTGGACTGAGGCTAGTGTCGTTACAGCTGTAGCGTGGACCAGCAATCGAGTCGACGTTGGTACAAAGAATGTTGTCAGGGCTTTTCCCGTACAGAGTTTGACGGTAACGTGCGTCGGCACAGTTCCCGATTTTTTCAGACAAGACGTACTGTTGATCGATGACGAAAAGGCGATTTTCGAGCTCAGCACAGCTCGTGTCTTTTGCTAAGTTTTGGAATGCTGTAGTGTCGAACGGTGATGGGGCTGTTTTTGCGTTCGGACTCGCCGCACTCTCACCCGATCCCCCACAGGCCGTCAAGCAGGCAGTCACGCAGGCGGCCACAATAAGGGCGGCGATAAAACCTAGTGTGTCTGAAATAGCGAATTTCATTTTTCCTACCGACTTCATGAGTGTTGAACGTGTTGAACGTGTTGAAGCGGACCTCTAATGTGGCGATTTGTTCGGCCCACCCGGATCTTGACTGTGTGCAATCTTAAATCGCTTTGAATAAAGAATCCCCTGTGAACTTCGTGCAATTTGTCATGAAATTGTAGAGATAAGCATCTATTTCTACAGAGTGAAATATTTTTTACAATCGTCCTTCTTCTTATAGAATGTCGCAAGGAGATTAAAGATGACGTTTGTAAGACAAATGCGGATATGGAGTGGGGTGCGAATAGGTGCGTTGTATTGCGCACGTAGTGCGTCGTCCTTTTTCTGCGCTTGTCTTAGCATGGCAAGAGTCCTGTCAAATGGCATGAGTCAGTGTGCAGCGTGTGATTTGGAGTGCCATCCATGAATCGCGTTTTTCTCCGTTTTGTCGCCCCGGTTTTCCTATCGATCGCACTCGCCGCGACCCTGGTTTACCTTGTGATCACGGTGATCTTTGGTGAACCGATCAGAGAAAATGCAGAGAAGCAGGCGGCCCCTCAGATTTTCTTGCTGGAGCAGTATATCGACAAAGCCCCTGGCGATGAATGGTTGCAACGCTTGAACAAGGTACGTGAAGTTTCGCAAGTGAAGTTTGAATTGATACCGTTGCGCACGGCCTTAACGCAATTGAACGAAAGCCAAAAGGCGCACTTGATGGATGGCAGTATCGTGATTGATGCGCCTGGCCGAGCTTTTTACCGCCGCGTTGATTTGACTGGCTACCGCTATGTCGATAGCGAGAATGATGTCCTGTATGCGCAAGACTTGCCGATTGATATGTGGCAGTTTATTCGTATTGAGTTGTTGCGTTATATCTTGGTTGCATTGGTACTGTTGGTGCCGCTCGCTTTTTGGTCACGTAATCATTGGCGTGAAGTACAGGCCTTAGCCAAAGTGACGGCACGTTTTGGTGACGGTGACTTAGCTGCGCGAGCCAGCACACCGATTGCGTCGAGCGTCTATCCATTGTCTTTGCAGATCAATGAAATGGCTGAGCGGATCGCCAAGCTACTCACATCACAACGCCAACTTTTGCATGCGGTTTCGCACGAATTACGCACCCCGATCGCACGCCTAGAATTTGCCTTGGAAATCCTGCAAGATACCTCGCACGACGCCAAAGTACACCACAAGATTGATGCAATGCGTGGCGATCTGTTTGAGCTGAATGCGCTGGTGTCTGAGTTGTTGAATCTGGCCAAAATGGAGCAACAACATGATTTGCGTTGCGACCGTTTTGTGGCAGAGGAGTTTGCGATGGCCTGCATCCAAAGCCTACCTCCGATGCGTGAAGAATTACAACTGGGGACGATTATTGAACCCGCTTCATTGGTTATCAGTGGCGACCAACGATTGTTGGCGAGAGCTGCACAAAACTTGCTGAAGAATGCAATGAAGTACGCGAGTAAATCGATACACTTTGAAGTGCGCGCAAGTAAAGAAGGCTTTCAAATCATCGTCGAAGATGATGGTCTGGGCATTCCCGAATCGGAACGTAATAATGTGTTCGAAGCGTTCTACCGCTTAGATCGTAGTCGTGATCGCAATAGCGGTGGGTTTGGTTTGGGTTTGGCAATTGTTCGACAAATTGTGGAAATGCATAACGGCAAAGTCGAGGTCGGTAATGCCAAGCTTGGTGGGGCGCGCTTCTGCATGTGTTTGCCTCATGCAAATATCGTCAATAATCCATCGGATTGAGGGAGGCGTTTCATTCTTGCTGAGCTCGGCTTCGAATTTTTGTGATGAGTCAAATCGCTTATAAAAAAGCCTCGTTCTGGGATAGTGAGCGAGGCTTTTGCTTGAACGAATAAATCTAAATGCAAGGCCTAGATCGCCAGCGTTCTTTGTGTGATCCATGCGAGTGCCGCGCCGGATGCCCGCGGCGAAAGACGCTGAAACACCATTTGATGGTAGTGATTCAACCATGCGATCTCATCCTCGCGCATCATACTGCGATCAATGCAACGCGTATCGATAGGGCACAAAGTTAAAGTCTCAAACTGCAAATAGTCGCCAAATTCGGTACTCTCCGCTGGCACACAGAGTAAGAGATTTTCGATGCGGATACCCCATTTTCCTGGGCGATAAATGCCCGGTTCATTCGAAGTAATCATGCCCACTTCCATCACCATATTGGCATCTGGAATGGCGCCCGAAATCGTTTGAGGTCCTTCATGTACATTCAAGAAGTAGCCAACGCCGTGACCTGTGCCGTGGCCGTAATTGATGCCTTCTGCCCAGATCGGCGCACGAGCGATTGCATCTAATACCGTAGAGTAAGTCCCATGCGGAAACTTCATACGTGACAGCGCGATCATGCCTTTCAACACAAGCGTGAAATCACGTTTTTGCTCAGCTGAGACGGTACCTACGCTGACCACTCGTGTGATATCGGTGGTGCCATTCAAATACTGACCGCCCGAGTCGATCAGCAATAAGCCGTTTCCTTTAATCTGCGCATAGGATTTTTCTGTAGCGCGATAATGCGGCATGGCGCCGTTGCCATTGAAGCCGGCGATGGTGCCGAAACTCGGACAGATAAAATGCGCTTGACGAGCGCGCGCCGCACAAATTTTTTCATCGATGGTGAGTTCGCTGATGTTGTTTGTAGGATCTTGGATAGCACTTTCGAACCACGCGAAAAATTCACAAAGGGCCGCGCCATCTTGCTCCATTGCTTGTCGCACGAATTGAGCTTCCTCTGGTGTTTTGCGTGACTTGGCGAATACAGAGGGATTGAGTGCTTCTATCACTTTGCAATGTTGCGGAATCGCTTCGCGAAAGCCAAAGGTGATGCGGCGTGGATCGATCAAGATGGAGCTTGATGCGCTCAGGTTTTGTAAAGCCGATTCAGCCTCATCATAATCACGGCAAATCACACCATCGCGCGCGAGGCGGTCGCGTAAATCAGCGTCGATCTTTTGCAAAGGGAGGAAAAGTTCAGCCTGGTCTGCGCTGAGCAAAAGATGGGAGACGAAGACCGGGTTGTAATTCACATCGGCACCACGTAAATTGAGGAGCCAAGCAATATCATCGACCGTAGAGATGAAATGGTGGCTACAGCCTTTGTCCTTCATGGCCTTGCGCACAGTAGCTAATTTTTCAGAGCGGCTGACCACCGCAAAAGGCGCTTGATGTTCATACACCGCGGCTGTTGGTAAACCTGGTCGATCTGACCAAACTTGATCGACAAGATCGATATTCGTGTCGATTTGAACACGCTTAGGGTAGAGCGCGTTTTGCAGGGCGCGAGCACTGGCAAGTCCAAGCACTTTGCCATCGACAGCGAGACGTTGATTCGCCTGCATTTGTTGTGCGAGCCAATCAATGTGGGCAGTCGCGGCCGAGCCGACGATCTTGATCATTTCAATGCCGCTGCCGCGCAATTCAATGTCCGCTTGTTCCCAATAGCGACTGTCGACCCACAGGCCGGCGAAGTCTTGGCCGACGATCAAGGTCGCCACCGAACCAGTGAATCCCGAGAACACTTCGCGCGCTTGCCAGCGTTCTGGCAGATATTCGGAGAGATGTGGGTCGGCGGATGGAATTAAGCAATAGTCGTAGCCTTGTGTCTGTATGACGGCACGCAGTTGGCTGAGACGTTGTGGAATGCTGATACTCATGATGTGCTCGATTGTGTTAAATGCTTGCTTGATTTATTCGTATTTCTGCGTATTTTATCGCGTTACTTTTGTCGGTCGCGGCTCGCATGACATCGACAGGAAAACTCAGTAAAAAAAATGCGCACCGAGTCGATGCGCATTCCTTTTCGATAGTCGATAGCGACCGCCGTCTTTCTAACTTAGCCGACGCGCATACCTGGTTGTGCACCTGGCCATGGCTCGAGAATGTACAAACCTGGGTTGGCTTTTTCATCAGCGGCAGACGCTGCTAATACCATGCCCTCAGACATGCCAAACTTCATTTTACGTGGGGCCAAGTTGGCGACCATCACGGTCAATTTGCCGACCAATTGTTCTGGTTGATAAGCGGATTTGATGCCTGAGAAGACGTTGCGTGTTTTGCCTTCTCCGACGTCGAGCGTTAGGCGCAAGAGTTTATCGGAGCCTTCGACATGTTCGCAGTTGACGATTTTGGCGATACGCAAATCGATTTTGGCAAAGTCATCGATCTTGATTTCGGGTGCGATCGCTTCAATGGCTGCTGCATCGCTAGCGGCTTGTGTCGCGTCTGCTGCCGGCGTTGCTGTAGTTGTTGCCGGTGCAGCTGGTGCAGCAGGGGCATCAAACAATTGGTCAAAAATACTCGGCTCAACACGCTGCATCAAATGCACGTAAGGATTGACAATATGCTGATCCGCCATCGCAACGGTCACATCGGCCCATTGCAATGGTGCGATATTCAACTGCGCTTCAACACCACGAGCCAGGTTTGGAAGTACCGGTTTCAAGTAAATGGTCAAAATGCGGAAAGCTTCCAATAAGCGGCTGCAGACTTCTTGCAATTTCGCTTCGCTACCTTCTTTTTTCGCCAATTCCCAAGGCTTATTCGCATCGACATATGCATTGATCACATCGGCCTGTTCCATCACAGCACGCAAGGCTTTGCCGAATTCACGCGCTTCGTAAAGCGCTTGAATTTCACTAGCAACCGCGCGCAAGCCATTCAAGAAAGCATCGTCGCCGCTCGCCCATTGCATACTGAGTTTGCCTTCGAAGCGTTTGCTGATAAAGCCAGAAGCACGGCTCGCAATATTGATGTACTTACCGATCAAATCGGAATTTACGCGAGCGACAAAGTCATCGGGATTCATATCCAAATCTTCGACCTTAGCGTTCAATTTGGCTGCGAAATAGTAACGCAACCATTCAGGATTCATGCCGATGTCGAGGTAGCGCAATGGCGAGATGCCGGTGCCACGAGACTTCGACATTTTCTCGCCGGACACGGTCACGAAACCGTGAGCGTAGACGCGATCCGGCGTTTTGTAGCCGGAGAACTTCAACATCGCAGGCCAGAACAAAGTGTGGAAATACGTGATGTCCTTGCCGATGAAGTGAATTTGCTCGGTGCTTGGATCGGCCATGAAGGCGGCAAAATCTTTACCGGTTTTGTTGAAGTAGTTTTTCAAGGAAGCCAAATAACCGACAGGCGCATCGAGCCATACATAGAAATATTTGCCTGGTTGATCAGGAATTTCGATACCGAAGTAAGGCGCGTCACGACTGATATCCCAATCGCCCAAGCCGCCTTCACCTTCCAACCATTCTTTGCACTTGTTCGCCACTTCGGATTGCAAGCGATTATCTTGCAAAGCCCAGCCACGCAAGAAATCAACACATTGCTGATCAGAGAGTTTGAAGAAGAAGTGCTCAGACGATTTCATGACCGGCGTTGCACCCGTCAAGACAGAATACGGATTCTTCAATTCGGTTGGGGCATATACAGCAGAGCACACTTCGCAAGAATCGCCGTATTGATCTTTGGCGCCACATTTTGGGCATTCGCCTTTGATGTAACGATCCGGCAAGAACATGTTCTTTACTGGATCGTAAAATTGCTCGATGGTTTTGCTGGTGATGAAGCCCGCTGCTTTCAGCTTGCGGTAGATGTCTTGCGATAATTCGTGGTTTTCTGCGCCATCTGTGGAATGCCAATTGTCGAATTGAATATGGAATCCATCAAGATATTGTTTGCGTCCAGCGGCAATTTGACCGACGAACTCTTGTGGAGTCAAACCAGCTTTCTCCGCCGCAATCATGATCGGCGCGCCATGGGCATCGTCTGCACACACGAAATTGACTTCGTGGCCCGACATTCGCTGATGACGAACCCAGATGTCAGCCTGGATGTACTCCATGATATGGCCGAGATGGAAAGGTGCGTTTGCGTAAGGCAGGGCAGTGGTGACGAACAGCTTGCGGGTCATAATTGAATTTCTTCTATGAATTGGACAAAAACAGTATTTTAACCGAGTTTTACCCTCGCATTTGCCCCTTGGTGTGGGGATCTGGCGAGAAAATACGCGATATTCGGCCGCTTTTGCGTTAGTTGCCTCGCGGCTAAATGGGTACTGTCGAGTGCGTTTTAAGCTTGTACGGCGCAGGGCTTTCCCGCGATTCTTTGCGATTTTCGGATAGACTTGTGGGATTCATTTGAAAAAGAGATGTGTATGCAAGATCAGAATTCCATGGTTGAACAAGTTAAAAGTCTGTTGAGCAGCGTGCTTGACCCAAATACAGGCAAGGATTTCATTACGACCAAATCGGCCAAAAATATCCAATTGCAAAACGGCAAATTGAGCCTTGATATTGAATTGGCCTATCCGGCGAAGTCGCAATTTGACCTCATCCGCGAACTCGTAGCGAAAGCTTTGCATGGTGTCGCCGGTGCTGAGCAAGTCGTCGTCAACGTCAGCAGTAAGATTGTGGCGCACACAGTGCAACGTGGCATTAAGTTGATGCCGAATGTGAAAAATATTATTGCGGTTGCTTCGGGCAAGGGTGGTGTCGGCAAGTCGACCACCGCCGCGAATTTGGCGCTGGCTTTAGCCGCTGAAGGCGCTAGTGTGGGTTTGCTTGATGCGGATATTTATGGACCGTCGCAACCGATGATGATGGGGATCGATGCGCGTCCCGAATCGAATGATGGAAAAACCATGGAGCCCTTAGAAAACTATGGGGTACAGGTGTCGTCAATTGGTTTCATGATCGATCCTGATTCGCCCATGGTGTGGCGCGGTCCGATGGTGACACAAGCCTTGCAGCAATTACTAGAACTCACCAATTGGCGCGACCTCGATTATTTGATCGTGGATATGCCGCCAGGCACCGGCGACATTCAATTGACGCTATCGCAGCGCGTCCCAGTGACAGGTGCTGTGATCGTTACGACACCGCAAGACATTGCATTACTCGACGCCCGCAAAGGTCTAAAGATGTTTGAGAAAGTTGGCATTCCGATTCTCGGCATTGTCGAAAATATGAGTATGCATGTGTGCTCGAACTGCGGTCATGCGGAAGCGATTTTTGGTACCGGCGGTGCCGAGAAAATGTGTCGTGACTTTGGTGTGGATTTCTTGGGCGGCCTGCCGCTCAGCATGAGTATTCGTCAGCAGGCGGATTCCGGTAAGCCGACCGTGGTGGCGGATCCAAATGGTCAGGTCGCCGAAATTTACAAAACCATTGCGCGTAAAGTTGCGGTCCATGTGGCGGATAAAGCCAAGGATATGAGCAGCAAGTTCCCCAGCATTACCGTGCAAAATACTTAAATGTGAGCCGAGCGCTTAAACGCTATTTTCATTGATCGCTTCAGTTATTTATGACGACAACCACAGTAAATGAAGAACATCAAACAGGGCCAGGTCCAACATCGCAAGATGTGGAGATGATGTCTCTCGCCTTGGATTTAGCTGCGGGTGCGAGTATGGAAACGGCGCCCAATCCACGGGTGGGCTGTGTGTTGGTAAAGGATGGGCAGATCATCGGTCGTGGTTGTACCCAGAAAGTAGGGCAGGCGCATGCGGAAGTGATGGCCTTGCGCGATGCCGCTAGTCAAGGACATGCTGTGCAAGGTGCAACGGCTTATGTCACTCTCGAACCGTGTAGCCATTATGGTCGTACGCCGCCATGTGCGAATGCATTGATTGAAGCCGGTGTGGCGCGCGTGGTCGCGGCGTTGGAAGATCCGAATCCCTTGGTGGCAGGTCGTGGATTTGCGATGTTGCGTGAGGCGGGTATCGACGTATTGAGTGGTGTGCTGGCGCAACGGGCGAGCGAGTTGAATATTGGATTCTTGCACAGGATGCGCACTGGGAAACCGTGGGTTCGCCTCAAAATGGCGGCGAGTATGGATGGCTTTACGGCATTGCCGAATCGTCAGAGTCAATGGATTACGGATGCCGCGGCGCGTGAAGATGGCCATCATTGGCGCGCTCGTGCTGATGCGATTTTGACGGGCATAGGCACAGTATTGGCCGACAATCCGCAAATGAATATTCGTTACCCTGAATACACTTCGCGTTTTCAGCCGCGCAAGATCGTGGTTGATTCTCGACTTAGAATTCATGGCATGCCAAACAGAGCGCGTTTATTGGAAAGTGGGCGAGTCTTACTGGTTCACGCCCAAACTCGAGATGAAACTCTTGATGTGGATTGCTGTGAATGTAAGGTTGAGCAAGATTGCGAAATCCAGTATTTGCATTTACCAAATCCAGATGGAACTCACGTTGATTTGTCGCGCCTCATGCAAGAACTTGGGCGAGAGCAAATCAATGAAATGCATGTGGAAGCGGGAGCTCAGTTGAGCGGTGCATTACTTGCCGCTGGCTTAGTTGATGAATTGTTGTTGTACTTGGCGCCGAAATTTTTGGGAAGCGGTCGAACGATGTTTGACTTGCCTGGCTTGCAGCATGTTGAGCAGGCTCAGCAGTGGACGATGAGCGACTTGCGCCAAGTGGGGAATGCGGTGCGGGTGATCTTGCGGGCTTAGGTGAAGAGATTGCAGGCCGTAAAATTGCAGATTGGATAAATGAAAGAGATGCAAAAAGAAAAATGAGCAAGAAAAATGAGAAAGAAAAATGAGAAATAAAAACAAAAGCCTCGACTAAGTGAATAGTCGAGGCTTTATTTTGGTCGGAGTACAAGGATTCGAACCTTGGACCCTCTGGTCCCAAACCAGATGCGCTACCGGGCTGCGCTACACTCCGAAAACTGCTGCATGTATTCACTTCGGGTACGCCGACGTAAAACATGATGAAACTAAAAAGGATCGTCAAAAATATTCGACGATCCTCAAATATTGGTCGGAGTACAAGGATTCGAACCTTGGACCCCCTGGTCCCAAACCAGGTGCGCTACCGGGCTGCGCTACACTCCGAGAAGCAAGATGATACTTTGCCGGCCAGATCTTGTCAACCGCAGTGCCATGGTTTCTGTATTTCGATTCCAGTAAGCGAGTGGTGAATCATGCATTTTTGATTTAAATCAGTCGTTTGATCGCTACGAGTGAATGCCTTAGAGGCTTAAGTTGGATTGAAATCTGCGCTCCTGCTCAGTGATCGGGTCGCGAAAAGCGATTGAATGGGCTAACAGCTTTAATGGTTTCGTATAGTCATCACTGCCGCTTGGCTTGATCTCTGGGTAAAACAAATCATTGACTAAAGGTGCGCCCAAATTTGCCATGTGAACACGCAGTTGATGTTTCTTCCCACTTTTCGGTGAGAGGCGGTACAGCGCATATTCGCCACGATCCTCGAGTACCTCGATCAATGTTTCGGCATTGGCTTCTCCAGGAACTTCTTCCATTACAAAAAAACGTGAGCTTTCTACTAGTCGACTACGTTTGAGATAAGGGAAGCTCAGGTTTTCGATTTTCGGCGCAATTGCCTGATAGATTTTTCGAATTTGTTGCTGTTGAAATAGACTTTGATAAGCTCCGCGACTTGTGCGATTGACGGAAAATAAAATCACGCCCGCAGTCTCACGGTCCAATCGATGTAGGGGCGTTAGCTCTTCAATGCCAGTCCTATTCTTTAAGCGGACTAAGAGCGTTTCTTGCAGATATTGCCCACCTGGTGTGACGGGAAGGAAATGAGGCTTGTCGACCACGAGGAGATGCTCGTCCTGATGCAAAATGACTTCCTCAAATGGAATCGGCGTCTCGTGGGCCACTTCACGATAATAAAACAAGCACATACCGCGCTCGATCGAACTCTCCGCTGTCAAGCGCTGGCCTGTTTGGTCGCAAACCTCTTGCTTGGTGAAACGAGCTCGCCAGGTTTCTTCGCTGATGTCAGGAAAATGTTGACACAGAAAATTGAGCACAGTTGTCCATTTTCCTTCTGGCACCCAAACAAAGCTGGGACTGACGCCATCGCGCATAGGAAGTGGGCTGCTGATTTTGCTCATGAGTGATGGTTGTGATAGTGGGCCGCGGCGAGGTGGCGACTTAAATTCGGCTAGAAGTCTGCTTTAGTTTTTGTTTGTCGGTGGCATTGTAAATCATGCGCTGGCATTGGGCAGCGTGGACTACAAGTGGAAGAGCAAGAATGGTAGCGGAAAGGCAAGGTTTTATTAGTTCGATGCAACAAGGTAAAATAGCGGTTTTCCGGTAAAGATGATTCCTTGTTAGCAGATTGTTTTGCTCGGCTAGCATGCATCATTTGCTCATCACTTGTTCAAAAGATTCTCACAAAAAGATTTTAATAATGACTGCCTCTCATCTATCTCACACTACGGCTGCACCGGTCCGTACCCGTTTCGCGCCAAGTCCAACTGGTTACCTCCATGTTGGTGGCGCCCGTACCGCTTTGTTTAGCTGGGCTTTCGCTCGTCATTTTGGCGGCACTTTTGTGTTGCGTATCGAAGATACGGATTTGGAGCGATCAACGCCGGAAGCGGTGCAAGCTATTCTTGATGGCATGAGTTGGTTGAACTTGCAGCATGACGAAGGTCCTTATTATCAAATGAAGCGCATGGACCGCTATCGTGAAGTGCTGGCAAAGATGCTGGAAGAAGGCACCGCCTATCACTGTTATTGCTCTCCAGAAGAAGTCGAAGCCATGCGCGAGCGTCAACGTGCCGCCGGTGAAAAACCGCGTTATGACGGCACATGGCGCCCAGAGCCAGGCAAAACATTGCCAGCAATTCCCGCCGACCGTCAACCTGTGATTCGTTTTAAGAATCCACTCGATGGTGAGGTGACGTGGAATGATGTCGTCAAAGGCACGATCACTATTTCGAATCGTGAGTTGGATGACTTGGTCATCGCGCGTCCAGATGGAACGCCAACCTATAACTTCTGTGTGGCAGTCGATGATAGTGATATGAAAATCACCCACGTGATTCGCGGTGATGACCATGTGAATAATACTCCGCGCCAAATTAATATCTTGAATGCGCTGGGAGCACCATTGCCATTTTATGGTCACGTGCCGATGATCTTGGGTACCGATGGTCAGAAATTATCGAAGCGTCGCGATGCGGTCAGCGTCATGGATTACCTTGATAAAGGTTATCTACCAGAAGCGCTCTTAAATTACCTCGCGCGTCTTGGTTGGTCGCATGGCGATGATGAAGTATTTAGTATGGAGCAAATGATTAGCTGGTTTGATTTGACGCACTTGTCGAGTTCTGCTGCGCAATTCAATCCAGAGAAATTAGCTTGGTTGAATAATCACTATATCAAAGCCGCGGATAATCAACGCTTAGCGCAATTGGTGAAGGTTGATTTGGCTAAGTTGGGTGTGAGTGCAGAGCAGGGCCCCGATTTGGCGGCCGTCATTGGGCTCTTGAAAGAACGTGCCAACACTACTGTCGAATTGGCGCAAGCAGCGACACTGTTTTATCGCCAACCTGCGCCTGAAGCTGCATTGTTAGAGCAGCATCTCACAGAAGCGATCAAGCCAGCTTTAGCTGAATTCACGGAAGCCTGTGCCCAAGTGGAATGGAATAAGGCGGCAATTTCTGCGGCGATGAAGGCAGTCTTGGCGAAACATGGTTTGAAAATGCCCCAACTCGCGATGCCATTACGCTTACTGTTAACAGGCCAGTTACAAACGCCATCAATCGACGCTGTCATTGAGTTGTTTGGCCGTGAGTGCGTGTTAGAGCGTTTGCGCTGACCAGCAATCAGCTTTACAACTTTCGCGAGAACTTGCTATACTCTCGTTTCTGTTTCGTGCGGGGGTATAGCTCAGTTGGTAGAGCGCTTGCATGGCATGCAAGAGGTCAGCGGTTCGATTCCGCTTACCTCCACCAAGAGCGAGACAAATTTCAGTTTTGAACAAGATTTATAAAAAAATGCTTGCCAAAACTAAGAAATGAAGTATATAATCTTGGTCTTACTTGATCGCGAAACGAAATAAGCGTAGCGAAAAAAGTAAATAGGTCGGCAGTACGGACAAGTTTTTGTCCCCATCGTCTAGAGGCCTAGGACACCACCCTTTCACGGTGGGTACGGGGGTTCGAATCCCCCTGGGGACGCCAGATAAAAAACGGCTCAATTACAGATTGAGCCGTTTTTTTTCGCCTCGGATTTCCTGCTAAGTGTTTTCGCTCTCCATGACTACTGTTAGGATAGTGTAAGCATCGAGAATGAAGCTAGGATGAGTCGACGCAGCGCCCGATCGGTGCGCGCGGCAATGCGAGGTCAAACTTCAACACATCATGAAGAGCAAAACAATGAAACCATACTTAGTGGGAATCACTGGCGGTAGTGGCAGCGGCAAAACAACTTTCATCCATGCGTTGATGAAAATGATGCCGGCAAATAGCGTTTCATTGCTCTCTCAAGATAATTACTACAAAACCATCGATCAGCAAACGCGTGATGAAAATAGCGTAGAAAACTTCGACATTCCGAGTTCGCTCGATCTCGATAAATTCTATGCTGACGTATTGCGCCTGCAGGAAGGCCAAGATTTAGCGATCAAGGAATATACCTTCAATCGTACCGACGTGGTGCCCAAAATTATTCATATCCCAGCCGCGCCCGTGGTTTTGTTGGAAGGGATTTACGCACTACACCATGAGCAGCTGAATGCGATCGTTGATCTGAAAGTGTTTATTGATGCTGATGACCATCATCGCTTGCAACGCCGTATTCAACGTGATGCGGTTGAGCGTGGTTACGACCAAGACGATGTGATGTACCGACTCAGTCGTCATCATCAGCCTGCCTTCGAAGAATTTATCTTGCCGCATCGCAGTAAAGCCGATATCGTCATCCCCAACAATCACCACTTCGAAAAAGGCTTGGAGATGCTAGCCCACTTTCTACAGTGGAAAGCGCAAGAGCGCGCCTAATCATTTATTCTCCAGTACATCGTTTCGATTGAAAGCGAGGTCGTCTGATGCAAACGCATAAGCATAAAGCTGCGAAGATCGTTGTCGTCGGTAGCGTCAACATGGATTTGCTATTCAAGACGCCACGCATGCCAGCGCCCGGTGAAACCTTGATGGGGCAAAGCTTTCATCAGATTCATGGAGGCAAAGGCGCGAATCAAGCGGTTGCTGCCGCGAGATTGGGTGGTGAGGTCAGTTTAATCGCCTGCGTTGGACAGGATGATTTCGGCCGCAGCAGTGTCGCCGCATTGCAAGCGGATGGCATTGATACGCAGTTGGTACGTCAGGTTTCGAATTGCGCCACTGGTGTAGCGGGAATTTTGCTCGATGACAGCGGTGAAAATAGCATCGTGTTGGCCGCTGGTGCGAATGCGGAAGTGCAATCGACGGATATTGACGCTGGAAAGACAATAATGTCAGGGGCACAGTTTTTGGTGTGCCAGTTAGAGACACCGATGGCAAGCGTCGCCTATGCGATCCAGCAAGCAAAGACATTGGGCTTGCAAGTCATTTTGAACCCCGCGCCCATGCAAGATATCGCGACCGATCTTTTGAACCAAGTCGACTTCTTGGTCTTAAACGAGACGGAGACCCAGCAAATGACAGGGATGTCCGTGGAAAATGCAGAAAGTGCAGTGGCAGCGGCACAAGTTTTGCGTCAACGCGGTGTCGGTACGGTGATCGTCACTTTGGGCGCTGCCGGTGTGGTGGTGGTAACGGCAGAGGGCAGTATGACGATGCCCGCCTATAAAGTGGAGGTGCTTGATACCACTGCGGCAGGAGACACCTTTGTTGGGGCTTTGGCAGTTGCTTTAGGGGAAGGTGAAGGCCTGCAAAAAGCTTGTGATTTCGCTCAAAGAGCGGCGGCGATAGCGGTTACCCAGCTCGGTGCGCAGACATCAATACCACATCGGTCCTTAGTAGAGAGTCATTTCCATTAATCGACTAAGCCCTTATGCTATGATTTCGCGCCGGCGAAGATAATTCGGCACAATCAGTGAAAATCAAATCCAATGGCATGAATTGCAATAAACGCCCAGATTTGGCATTGAAGTAAAGATAAAAAATTAAAAAAGAGTAAAAAGAGTATTTACGTAAATGTGGGCCATGAAACTTTAAAGCGAGGCTCGCTGAGACTTCTAAGATCGAGGAGCAAGACTGTATGAAACTGCGTTCAATTATTTTGGCATGTGCGACAGCAATGTTGAGTATGCAAGCGATGGCTCAACAAGCTCAATATGCGCTGGTGTACGATGCAGGAGGAAAATTTGATCGCTCTTTCAATCAATCTGCTTATGAAGGTGCGGAACGCTTTAAGAAAGACACGGGTCTGAACTATATCGACGTGCAAGCGCTGAGTAGTGTGCAAGGTGAACAGGTGATGCGCAATTTGGCTCGCAAAGGCGTGAAGTTGATCGCAGCGATTGGTTTTACTCATGCACAACAAGTCCAAGTGGTGGCAAAAGAATTTCCGAACACAAAGTTCGTCGTCGTTGACGGTTCTGCTGCTGGCACAAACGTAGCGTCGATTCTGTTTAAAGAACAAGAAGGTTCTTACTTGGTCGGTATGGCGGCGGCTATGGCGAGTAAGTCTAAGAAAATTGGTTTCATCGGCGGTATCGACGTCCCTTTGATTCGTGCCTTTGCCTGCGGTTACGCCCAAGGTGCTAAAGCGATTGATCCGAAATCGGAAGTGATTCAAAACATTGTCGGCACCACAGCTGCAGCATGGAATGATCCAGCTAAAGGTGGCGAATTAGCACGTTCCCAATTCGAGCGTGGTGTGGACGTGGTATTTCACGCTGCAGGTGGTAGCGGTATGGGCGCCTTGCAGGCGGCAAAAGAAAAAAACAAATTGGCGATTGGAGTTGATTCCAACCAAAACTATTTGTTCCCTGGCGTGATGCTGACCTCGATGGTGAAGCGCGTCGATAATGCGGTGTACAACAATTTCATGGAATTGAAGAATGGCACGTGGAAAGCTGGCGTGACCAACCTCGGTTTAAAGGAAGGCGGCGTGGATTGGGCACTCGATAAAGACAATCGCGCGGTCGTCAGCGCTGAGATGGAAAAGCGCATTAATACAGCGAAGCAGGATATTTTGAGTGGTAAGGTGAAAGTAGTTGATTATCGCGAAGCGAGCACCTGCCCAGTGAAGTAAGATGAAAGACTCGAAGAGTTGCCGAACGTGGTTCGGCAACTCTTTTTGTCATTTAAGATGCCAGAAAGTTGGTCGATCGACTCATTTATTTATTCATTAAGAGTACACTGAATCGATCGACAGTAAAAAATAAGAAGTTGAACGGCCCAATTACATCGCAATTGAGCCATTGCGTTCAAGTCGATCATTGAACGCTAAATTGATTAACGTGGCTTCCCAATCAAACACACCGGGGAGCCTTTTTTATCTGTGTTTGCCTATGTCTAATGCCGTTGAATTTCGTCAGATATCAAAGCGCTTCGGCAAAGTGCTCGCGAATGATGCGGTGAGTTTTTCCATCGCCAGCGGCACTGTGCACGGCGTGATTGGTGAAAATGGTGCCGGTAAATCTACGCTCATGAGTATTTTGTATGGCTATTACCATGCAGATGAAGGTGAGATT
Organism: Undibacterium cyanobacteriorum; assembly: GCF_031326225.1. GTDB lineage: Bacteria > Pseudomonadota > Gammaproteobacteria > Burkholderiales > Burkholderiaceae_D > Undibacterium > Undibacterium cyanobacteriorum. The sequence goes on from NZ_CP133720.1 coordinate 1,205,192, forward strand.
TTGATTAATGGCCAAGTGCGTGCGATTCCGAATAGCCATGAAGCGATCGCGCTCGGCATCGGCATGGTGCATCAGCATTTCATGTTGGTTGAGACCATGAGCGTACTCGACAATATCATGCTCGGTATGGAAGGTGGATTCCGCTTAAAGCGCCGTCGTCAAGAAATCGCCGAGGACCTTCGTCGCTTGTGCAATGAGTATGGTTTGGAACTAAAGCTGGACGCCCTGGTGCATGATTTATCGGTTGGTGAACAGCAGCGGGTCGAGATTCTCAAGCAGCTGTATCGCAATGCCAATATTTTGATCCTTGATGAACCAACCGCGGTATTGACACCACAAGAAACGGAAGCCCTGTTCGCGATTTTGAAATTGTTCAAGCAGCAGGGAAAGACGGTGATTCTGATTACTCACAAGCTGCCTGAAATTATGGCGATTACTGATCGCGTAACAGTGATGCGTGCCGGTGGCGTGGTGGCGACCGTAGAAACCGCGGAAACTGATAAAGAAGATTTAGCGCTCAAGATGGTCGGTCGAAAAGTGGTGACGGAATTGCCTCGCCAAACTTTGCATGCTGGCGATGTGATGTTGAGCGTCCACGATTTGCAGCTGAAAAATGCACAAGGCGTGAGTTTGTTGAGTGATATTAATTTCGATCTCAAGGCCGGTGAAATTGTCGCGATCGCCGGTGTGTCGGGTAATGGTCAATCCGAATTGTTGGAAGTGATTGCGGGCATGTGCTTGGATAAGACCGAACACCTGCAGGGAAGTATCACCTTAGCTGGCCAATCAATTTCCTTCAACAAAGCAGACCCACGTTTGCCTGCGACTTTGCGTCGCCTCGGCTTGGGGCATGTGCCCGAAGATCGCTTGCGTGATGGTGTGGTGAAAGAATTTAGCGTGTGGGAAAACCTCCTGTTGGGCCAGCAAAGCGATCAGATTTATCTCGATAAAAAAGCCAGTATCGCTGCTTGCGATGCCTTGCTTGAGCAGTTTGAAGTGCGTCCCATGGATTCGTCTTTGCGGATCTCCCAATTGTCGGGTGGTAATCAACAAAAAGTGGTGATGGCACGTGAGATCGCTGCCAAGCCGAAAGTTTTATTGGTCGGTCAACCGACCCGTGGTGTCGATATCGGCACCATACAACGTATTCATACCGAATTGCTGGCGCTGCGTGACGCAGGCGTCGCGATTCTTTTGGTGTCCGCTGAGCTGGAAGAAATTCGTGCTTTGGCGGATCGTATTCTCGTGATGTCAGGCGGCCGCATTACTGGTGAAGTGGCGATTGCCGACTATGACACGACACGTATTGGCTTATTGATGGGTGGTCTGCATAAATGAATTCTGATTTGCCACGTTGGGCGACCAACATCGTTTTACCACTGCTGAATTTGCTGTCGGCCTTGGCGGTCGCGGCAGGCGTGATTTATTTGCTCGGTGAACAGCCCGGCGAAGCACTCGGCATTTTGATTAACAGCGCCTTGGGTACACCAGAAGGACTGGGTTACACCTTGTTCTACACCACGACCTATGTCTTGACAGGTTTGTCGGTGTCGGTGGCGATGCAAGCGGGCTTGTTTAATATTGGTAGTGAAGGCCAGATGTATCTTGGTGGTCTCGGCTTAACGCTCCTGATGTTGCAATTCGATGCCAGTATGCCGACTTGGGTGTTGGTACCGATGGGTATACTCGGAGCGATGATTTTTGGTGCAGCTTGGGCATTCTTACCGGGATATCTGCAGGCGCGTCGTGGTAGTCACGTGGTGGTGACGACGATTATGTTTAACTTCATCGCGGCATCGCTGATGAACTTTATCATCATCACTTATCTGATTCCGGTTGGGGAACAAAATCCTGCGAGTCGCATGTTTGCCGAGACCGCTTGGTTGCCGCGCTTGAATACCTTGATTCCGGCACTTGGCGACAATCCCTTGAATATCAGCTTTTTGCTCTGTCTCGTGTGTCTTGGCGTGTACGGTTTTGTCGTTTGGCGCACACGCTGGGGTTATGCCTTGCGTGCCGCTGGTAAGAATCCACATGCTGCGCATTATGCTGGTATTTCTATCGCTAAAGTCATCATGGTCACGATGTTGATTTCGGGGGCTTTGGCCGGTCTTGCTTCAGTCAATAGTGTCGCTGGTTCGACCCATTACTTGAGTCTTAATTTCACGGCTGGTGCTGGCTTTGTCGGGATTGCGGTGGCGCTGATGGGACGCCAACAACCGGTGGGTCTGTTCCTTGCCGCAGCCTTGTTTGGTGTCTTGATGCAGGGTGGTTTTGACCTCTCGTTTGAGAAGCCCAATATTCCACCAGAAACCTTTGTCTTTATTCAGGGCATGATTATTTTGTTCTGCGGTGCGATGGAAAATATGTACGCGCCTTTGCTTGCACGTCTCTTGAAATCCTTGAACGCGAAAGGAGCACGTCATGCTTGAAGATTTCCAATTTTCGACCATTTTGGTGTCGATGATACGTAATGCACCGGTGCTTTTGTTTGCCGCTTTTGCTGGCGTATTCGCGGAGCGTAGTGGGGTCATTGATTTGGCCTTGGAAGGCAAAATGCTGTCTTCTGCCTTCGCTGCGGCATCGGTCACTTTCCTGACCCAGAACCCGTATTGGGGTGTAGCGGCAGGGATTGCGGTGTCGTGCTTGATCGCCTTATTGCAAGCCTATGTTGCGATCAATCAGCGTGGTAATCAATTGGTGTTTGGTATTGCCATCAATATCGCCGCCTCGGGTTTGACCTTCGTTTTAGCCCAGTATTTCTTCCAACTCGGTGGCCGTAGTCCAGATCTTGGTTCTGCGCGCTTTGCGGTGTTGGATTTTCCAATGGCGCAATGGTGGTCTTCGATCGAACCTTTGAATTGGTTTTTCGGTAAGTTCTTGGGTGGCCATACGATTTTGGTGTACTTAGCATTTTTGCTGATTCCCATCATGCACTGGGTGATTTCACATAGCCGTTTTGGTTTGCGTTTACGCGCAGTCGGAGAAAATCCTCACGCCGCCGACTCTGCTGGGATTAACGTTGCTGCGACACGTTATATGTCCTTGTTGTGGGGTGGGGTTTTGTGTTCACTCGCAGGCTCGTATTTGGCCATCGTACAAAGCGGCTTCTTCTTGCGTGATATGTCGGCAGGTAATGGTTTCTTAGCCTTGACCGCGGTCGTGTTTGGTAACTGGCGTCCATTGCAAACGGCCGCCGGTTGTTTGATGTTTGCGCTGTTCGCCGCATTGCAGATCCAAATGGAAGGGATTGCCTTCCCAGTCGTCGGACAAATCCCTGGTTCTTTGATCCAGATGTTGCCTTATGTGGTGACCGTGATCGTCTTGGCTGGTGTGATGGCGAAGTCCGTGTCGCCGAAAGCGCTTGGTACGCCATTTGTGAAATCGCGCTAAGCGAGCCGCACAAAGAGAGCAAAGTAGTACTTTTAATGAAAGGTGGACCAGCATGGTTCATAAAGTGATATTCGATACAGACCCAGGCGTTGATGACGCAATGGCTTTGTATTTTGCCTTGGCTCATCCCGAGATTGAAGTGATCGGCATTACCACGACATTTGGTAACGTGACAGTGCAACAAGCGACTGCCAATGGTTTGTACTTGAGCCGTATTTGCGGACGTGAGATTCCCGTTGCTGGTGGCGGTGCGGTACCTTTGATGAAGGCACCTGGTACTCCTCCCGGTTTTATTCACGGTGACGATGGTTTAGGAAATTTGCCATCGCGCGTCGCGGTTCAGGGGCAAGCCGAGAGTCAATCTGCGGCAGAGTTTATCGTTGCTATGGCGCGTGCTTATCCCGGTGAAATTAGTTTGGTGGCAGTGGGCCCGTTTGTGAATTTGGGCTTGGCGCTGAAGTTAGAACCTGAGCTGCCGAAGTTGATCAAACAAGTGATCATGATGGCTGGCACCGTGATAGAACCTGGCAATGTCTCCCCAGTTGCCGAGGCGAACGTCTGGAACGATCCGCACGCGGCGGATTTGGTATTTACGGCAGGTTGGAATTTGGTGATGGTTGGCCTCGATGTGACGCATCGTGTGGTGATGCCAGCGACCTATTTCACCCAATTGGCAGAGCATCACCAGCACCATCTTGCGATGGACACGCTCAACCACGCCGCACAGTTCTATTGCGATTTTTATTTGCGTGAACGCCCCGACTTGGGACACGCTTGTTTCGGTCACGACATCCTAACCTTTGTGTATTTGGTCGCACCGCAATTATTTCAAACCCAAGATGGCCGTGTTCGCGTGCAGTTAGAAGGTTTGGGTAATGGACAAACGATGATGGACCGTCACGGTGGTTTGCAGTACGCCCAAGCAGGATGGGAAAAGCATCGTCCGCAAACGACAGTGTGCATGAAAGTCGATGCGGAGCAATGTCTGAGCTTGATCAAACAAACGTTAGAAAGCGATTGGTTACAAGCACCGCTCGTGCTGTAATCGTCGTCTTGCCATTTTGAACCTGAGGTTTCTATGTTAATTACACCAGTTGATTTCACCAGCCCAACGGCGGCGAAAGATTTCGCTGAAAGCTTGCACAATACGGGCTTTGGCGTGTTGACCAATCATCCTTTGTCTTCCGAGATGTTGAACGCTATTTATGCGGAATGGTATGGCTTCTTCCAAAGCGATGCGAAGAAGAATTATGCTTATGATCCCCAAAAATATGATGGCTATTTTTCTCCCACGGTCTCGGAAACCGCAAAAGGTTTTACGAAGCGTGATTTGAAAGAGTTCTACCACATTTACCCATGGGGTCGTTATCCGGCCGAGGTGTCAGACACCGCGAGTCAGTATTACAAGCTAGCCTCGGATTTGGCGGCAACCTTGTTAAGCTGGGTAGAGCAATATTCCCCAGACGATGTACGCGCTAAATACTCGATGCCTTTGCCAAAAATGATCGAAGGCAGCGAACAAACTTTGTTGCGCGTCCTGCACTATCCGCCATTGCGTGGTGATGAAGAGCCTGGTGCAGTTCGCGCTGCAGCGCATGGCGACATCAACTTGTTGACGATCTTGCCGGCCGCGACGGCGGCGGGTTTGCAGGTCATTGGTAAAGATGGTGAATGGCATGATGTACCCTGTGACTTCGGTATGTTGATTGTGAATATCGGCGACATGCTGCAAGAAGCTTCCGCTGGCTATTATCCTTCGACCGTGCACCGTGTCTTGAATCCGACGGGCGAAGAGGCCAAGAAGTCACGTGTATCATTGCCACTCTTCTTGCACCCACGTCCAGACGTGGTGCTGTCGGAACGTCATACGGCCGGTTCTTATTTGACTGAGCGCTTGAACGAACTGCACTCTAAGAATCCATAAGGTCAATTGAGCTAGCACTGAGCTAACACTGAGCTATCGTCAAGTTAGCAAAAATCGAGAGAGAAGATCATGAAAAAAATAAGCTTCGTTTCATCCCCCTTATTCTCATTCACTCTGATCTCTCTCTCGGCCTCATTGTCGGCTGCAAGTTTCGCGGCCCCGATGATGTCGGTTGAACTCATGTCGAGTTCCGCAACCGCAGGTAACTTTAGTAGCTCCAGTAGCTCAAACAGCGTCAGCATTTCAGCTGCACAAGCCAAAAAAAATCTACAAGCCACACGCGCTTACTATCAGTCCCTGATTGCGCCTCATTCGAAACGCGGTGCGGAATTAACCATGTTGATGACGATGTTACCGAAAGGTGGTGATATCCATCATCATTACACGGGCGCTCTTTACGCAGAAGTGTATTTGGATTGGGTTACGACGCAGGGCTATTGCGTCTATCGCGAGAATAATGCAGCGGCGAAGCAAGAAAAATTCAGAATCGAAGTGAAAGCGATCAATGATCCTGAGCTTGCCAAAAATTGTTGGAAGCCAGAGACGATTCGCAAAGATAATTTGTTTTATCGCGAATTGTTAATGACGTGGTCCGATCTCGATTTCGATACGCACACACATCAGCAACTGCCACCGGATCAACAGTTTTTCAACACCTTCGGGTATTTCGGTGCGGTCTCCAAGTTCAACACCAATGCTGGTCTGCGTAGTCTCAAAGAGCGTGCACAAGCCGAAAATCAGCAATATCTTGAGACCATGCTGAAGAGCGCGCCGATCACTGAAAACGCAGAGCTCTCGGCACGCCTTGATGCCATTACCGCAAAAAATAGTCTAGCGACACCATCGGCGAAAGCGCTTGATGTCAGCGAGTTGCACGCTATTTTCGCAGCGTATTCTAGCTTCCTCGCGAAAGATAAAGCAGCACAAGACGCGATCGCTGCCTATGTCGAGGAAGTCAATCAAGACACCAAGGATATCGATAGCGCCGATTTTGATTTGCGCGTGCAAACCTATGTCTCGCGTAACTCCACACCCGGCAAAACCTTTGCAGGTCTGTATGCGGCCTTCGCTGCCAGCGAGCGCAATCCAAAAATCGTCGGCATCAATATCGTCGGCCCTGAACACGGTTTGATTGCATTGCGTGACTATCAATTGCATATGCACATGTTCGGCTACCTGAAAACGATCTTCCCTAAAGCGCGTTTGGCAATGCATGCGGGAGAATTGAATTTAGGTTTGGTTGCGCCAGAATATCTGCAATCACATATTCGTGACGCGCTGGAAATTGCTGGCGCTGAACGCATCGGCCACGGCGTTGATATCGCCTACGAAAAAGACGCAGTGCAATTACTCGCGGCACTCAAACAACGCAAAACGGCGATAGAGATCAATCTCACCAGTAACTCCTTCATCTTGGGTGTGAAGGAAGCGAATCATCCCGTAACTTTGTATCTACGTCATGGCATCCCGGTGGTGATCAGCAGCGACGATATGGGCGTCTCGCGCAATAACTTGAGCAACGAATACATTTTGTTTGCTTCACGTTACCAGCCCAATTACGACCAACTCAAAAGCATCGTCTACAACAGCATCCGCTACTCTTTCTTGTCCGATGCCGACAAACAAAAGCACCTGCGTTTGCTTGATCAAAAATTCTTGCAGTTTGAAGCGAAAGTGGCAGGGTTGCCGCACTAATTTTTGCGATTAAAGCGGTAACACGAGTCGTACAGAGCCTGTTGAATTTTGGGTTTGCTATATTTTAAGGCCATCATTTTGATGTGACTGTGTAGTTTTCTTTTATCGATGTAGGGTAGTCAATCCAGCTCGGGTGGAATCTTTCGCGATGGCTCACTAACTCGTTACGGTATTGCTGTAACGATCTACAAAGTTGTTCAAAGATGAGGTGAAATCACTTGATGAGTTTGAGAGAGACCAGTGTCAATTTTGTGCCGAAGGTCAGTTCGAATCGCGGAAGTGCCAGAGAATTCATCGTCGCGTTTTTGTTCCTCGCTTGTGCATTGATTGTGCCTTGTACATGTTTCGCCTCCATAGTGAGCCAAAAAGAGAGCCAGAAGTCTTTGGAGAATCGTACGAGCCAAAACGAAACCAAAAGCCAAAGCCAGGGCACTGCACCAAGAGATTTTTCCCCACCATATCCTTTCACTACCCAAGAGTTTCTCGTAAATCTGGGAAAAGCCTTGGCAGCCAAAGATGGTGTTGTACGAAAGGAAGTCGTAACGAAGGCTTTCCAAATTGAGGTCCCTGACAAGCCCCGCGATGAAGATCAAGTTGGATACACCGATAAGCTAATTTTTCTTGTACTGCCTGGTCGGGATTGGTTTTTGGGCATGAAGCTTCATGAAAGCACGGAGCAAGTCATTTTCCAGATATGGTTTGACCCCTATTTCTGCATCGGCATTTCACAATTTCGTCAGTTCGCAGAAGCTACAGGTTGGGAGATGGTCATCGCTGCCACGTTGTCGGGCCATATGGCGTCGCCTCGAGAGTACTACAAGAAGCGTGGGAGTCAGGCAGAGCTCTTTTTTGATATGTCTCGACCTTATCTTCAGTGTATTGGATCTATTTATGTCAGCACGCCGAAATAACCAACCTATGATCAAAAAAGCAGTGCTGTTTTAGATCACAATTAACTTTACTCGTTGTTGTGAAAAAATTCTCTGCCTCACTTCAAGGCGAGGTGAAATGTCAAAGGAGGCTGATGCGTCGAGTCTTGTTCGAGACAAGGGATTGATATCTTTCGTTTGTGAATTCGCCTTTCATGTCTGAATAGCGATTATTTCACCACCCGCAAAGTCATCTGATATTCCGTCACGATATTGTTGCGGGTTTCGGCCATTTCGAGAAATTCGGCTTGACTGAGACGTCCACTTTCAAGTGCAGCTAAGTATTTGGGCTCTGGCACAATCTTGGTGTCGACCAGTTTGAAATTTACCTTCCAGTATTTCGCAAGGGCCGTATTCGAGGCGCCTTCACGTTCCCATAGCTCGCAGTTTTCCATGTCCAATAATCCTAATAGGCTGGGAGTAATAATGCGTACGTGAGTAGGATCGTTAATGAAATTATCGCTTCTTGGATGCGGCACATAAATCTTAATCACGGCATCATGGCAGCACACGCGATACAGCTCTTGGATGATGCCTTGAAACACGTCAACCGAAGCACCAAGATGTTCGAGTACGTGGCTCAATAAAACTTCAGACACGGAGTTATCCGCAAATGGCCAGGGAAGAACTTCCAAGTCCACAACCACGTCTGGTGCGCAGGCGTCAAATTTATCGACATTGACGAAACCTGGCAGTTTGTTGAAGCCGCAACCCAAGTTGAGTTTGATGGTTGTGGCCGAGTTTGATGGCGTATCGGATTTTGATTTGAACAGCGAGAACATGAGAAAAGCTTTCGTGTAGTAATGAAGATCAGGATCAATACTTTGATTGTTCGTTAGTTTTGGCAGAAGAGCAAGTGCTATGAGAATCTGAACAATTTCTTCGAAACTAAGTGGGGATGAAAGCTCATGTTTATAAACGCGCAATTGAAGTTTGAGCTGAGAAGTAAAGTAACAAGAAGATCAAAGGTCAAGCGATGCAAAATCCCCACACTTAAAAAAAAGTGAAAATGGGGCTTGCTAAAACCACTGATTTTTTATACAGTGTCGTTCATACAGTGTTTTGCGCAAAAAAAGCTGTATAAAAGCTGTATAAGAAGCACTAGAAAAGGCATAACTTGTCTCTTAACTAGTGTCAGCGCAAAGCCTAATGAATATTTTGATCATTGTGGTTGACTGCAGGCAGTCAACTTGTTGCCAACGTAAATTGAAGAGAGTTGAGAGAGAACATGGACGATAGAAAATCAGATAACGCAGATAAATCAAAAGCACTTGCGGCTGCATTAGCGCAAATCGAGAAGCAGTTTGGTAAAGGCTCCGTCATGCGTATGGCTGATGGTACCGCTGCGGAAGAAGTTCAAGTTGTCTCAACTGGTTCTTTGGGCTTGGATATCGCACTCGGCGTCGGTGGTTTGCCACGTGGCCGTATCGTTGAAATCTACGGGCCAGAATCTTCAGGTAAAACGACACTGACTTTGCAAGCGATTGCTGAGATGCAAAAGTTGGGCGGTACTTGCGCATTTATCGATGCGGAACACGCTTTGGACGTGGGCTATGCGCAGAAGTTGGGCGTTAATTTGAGTGATCTGCTGATTTCGCAACCAGACACTGGCGAACAGGCTTTGGAAATTACCGATGCCTTGGTACGTTCCGGCGGCGTTGATTTGGTGGTGATTGACTCGGTTGCTGCCTTGACACCAAAAGCAGAGATCGAAGGCGATATGGGCGACTCTTTGCCAGGCTTGCAAGCACGTTTGATGTCGCAAGCTTTGCGTAAATTGACAGGCAGTATCAATCGCACCAATACTTTGGTGATCTTCATTAACCAAATTCGTATGAAGATCGGTGTCATGTTCGGTAGTCCAGAAACGACCACAGGTGGTAATGCCTTGAAGTTCTACGCTTCTGTACGTTTGGATATTCGCCGTACTGGTTCGATCAAATCTGGTGATGAAGTGATCGGTAATGAAACCAAGGTCAAAGTCGTTAAGAACAAAGTGGCGCCACCGTTTAAGGAAGCCCATTTCGATATTTTGTACGGTGCAGGTACATCGCGCGAAGGTGAGATTTTGGATCTCGGCGCTGATTGCAAGATCGTTGAGAAGTCTGGCTCATGGTATAGCTATAACGGCGAAAAGATTGGTCAAGGTAAAGACAATGCTCGTAACTTCTTGATCGAGCATCCAGAATTAGCGTTCGAAATTGAGAATAAAGTTCGTGAGCAATTGGGTGTGCCGCTCTTGCCATCATTTGCTGACGAATAATTCGTTCCGCTGTAAAAGTTCACGTTAGTCTTAAGTCGATCTTCCTTGCCATGGAGGATCGACTTTTTTTGTTTTCGATTTGTTTTCGATTTGTTTTTGAAGCGGTGCGCTGAGGATAACTAAGTCACGATGTAGCCTTGTTGAACTTGTCGACCAATTGAGCACTTCTGGAATTACAAAGTGATGTTCAAGAAACCACCTTTGAGTTTAAAAGGCCGAGCCTTACGTTATTTATCGATGCGGGAACATAGTCGCGTCGAGTTGGCCCGTAAACTAACGCCGTATGTGCAAGAGGGTGATGATTTGGAGGAAGTGCTTAATTTCCTTGAGCGCGCAAAGTATCTGTCGAATCAACGATTTTCTGAGTCACTCGCGAACCGCCGACAAAGCCGATTTGGCAATCAGCGCATCATGGCGGAATTACATGCCCATGATTTGAGCACAGACGACATAGCCGAAGTAAAAGAAAGGCTACAAGAGACTGAAATTGAGCGTGCGACCGAAGTCTTGCATAAGAAATTCCCGACCGCACCGCAAGATCATGAAGCGAAGGCTAAACAAATGAAGTTTCTGATGCAGCGCGGTTTTTCTAGTCGCGCCGTACAGCAGGCGATGCGGGCCGAGCGCGATGTGGATTTTAGTGATGAGTAATTTTGTTGGGAGTTAGTAGCGCGTACGCCTGAAAATGTTTCACTTGGTGGTCTGAAATTCAAAAGCGCGCGACCACAAAATGTGCAAATTTTCTGAGGTCCGCGCCCCTCTGTAATTACTCAAAACTCCCAACTACTTCGCCAGTACAAGCCGGCAGCCGAAAACAGGCCCAGCGGTGTAACCCTGTTCTGGTTGGAAGCGCACTCGGACCGATGTTTTTCCATTCGTCACAGATTCTGGGATCACGTAGGTTTGTTCAATGAATTGTCCGGGAAACTCTCCTTTGAGTTCGACGTATTGAATCTCAGTTTGGTCGATCAGGATGCGGAAGCGTCGTCTACGTTCTTCGCCCCAATACGCGGCGATCAGATGAAGTTGTCCAGGTTTGACCTTTATCGTGAATTCAAAGAATCCACCGGTTCGTGCATCGCGCCCGTTGCGTCCTCGATAGGACACTGGATAAGAAATATCTGCAGTCAATTGATGATCGCGCTCGGCCTGCATTTCACCCAAATGCATGATGTCAACTGAGCGTGCAATTAAGTCCTGTTTCTCTTTTTGTTCGCGCGCATATTCTTGTTCGGCGACCTTCCATTGCGCGTTGCTAAAGCGTGGGAAATAGACTGCCGCACGTCTTTCATGCATTTGGAAAAAGGGTAGAAATTGTTGGTCTTTCGGACGAACGATACCGATGGATTGATAACGTAAAGTCCGTCCTTTGAGACGTATGAATTTCCCGAGCAGCGAATCACCCACTAAAGCTGGAGCCGGTGCAGTATAGGCTTTGTCCGCTGGGCCGAGGTCGGCAGCCATGACAGTTGGTCCACGCAAGAGAGCGACTGGACTATCGCTAGCTTGCGCTGGTCGGCCAGCGGCGTTTTCAAAACGTAGTTGCATGGGCAAATGCAGACGAATCGTGTCGCCGACTTGCCATCGGCGTTCTATACGGCAGTAGCCATCGCTATCTCTGTGCGAATATTTTTTTGTTGCTGCATTCGACCGCTTTGATGTTTGCGCTGCGTGATTGTGTTGAGTGGCGTGAACTTCTGCACTAAAACCATTCGCCCAAGTTGGGATACGTAAGGCGAGGGTCAGCTTTGCGTTCGAATCTTTCGTAGACTGAACTTGCGCCTGGAGATGAGTTTCCGCGTGGGATGGAGTTTGATTTTGCCTTTTGTTTTGCCTATCGATTTGGGTGATTCGTAGAGTGACGAATTCATCGTAGGGATAAGCACCGGTCATTTCTAGCTGCAGTCCTTGCGCTTGCCAGTCAAGACGCGAGGGGATGTACAAATTGACGAACAAGGTCGCCTCGCGTGACCAATAAATACTATCACCATGTTTGGCGTGGCTCTCTAGACCCGAAAGTACGCAGCACCAAAAACTATCGTCTTCGGTCGAAAATTCGCGCGGCATACCGGACATCAGTGGCGTCATGTAGGTGAACATGCCGGTCTTCGGATTTTGATGCGCCAAGATATGATTGAGGTGAGCACGTTCGTAGAACTCAAAATATTGGCTGTGCGGCGCCCAGCTAAATAAGTGCCGCGTCAGTTTGAGCATGTTATAAGTGCCGCACGCTTCACAAGTCTGTTCGGAGATATGTTGGGCTTGACTATCGGCGGCATCAAAATATTCTCGATCGCCATGGCCGCCAATCACATAACTATGATGCTCGGTCACGCTGTGCCAAAACTGCGTGCTCGCTTTGCGGTAGTGTGATTTGCCGGTGATCTCGGCAAGTCGTGCCAAGCCAATTAGCTTGGGAATTTGGGTGTTGGCATGCAAGGTGGCGAGCTCGTCTTTGCCTTCAGCGAGCGGATCGAGTACCTTGTGATGGTAAATTCTTTCGGCGAGCGCCAACCATCTGCGGTCACCAGTGCGGACAAATAATTCAGCGAAGCTTTCGTTGATGCCGCCGTGTTCGCAGTTAAGCACGAGTTGCAATTGTTGCTCATCCAGTGCTGCGAACACTTTGGCGACATAGTTCGCCAAGCCGAGCCCAAGTTGTAAGGCTTTTTGATTCTTGCAATAGCGCTGTGCGTCGAGCAAACCCGCAAACACTTTATGCCAGTTGTAGAGCGGCACCCAGCAACCGTTGAGATCAAATCCCGCAGACCGAATATCGCCTGCCATAATCTCTGCAAAAATTTCCTTACCATCGACTATGTCGCCGTTAGCACGTTTGCGCATGAAGCCACCAAGGTAGCCATCTCCATGGGCGTTTTGAACACGTTCCAACTCATCGATGATGTAATCGACACGAGCTAACATGCTTGTTTCACCGGTCTGTGCATACATTAAAGAAAGTGCGCTAAGGTAGTGTCCCAAGGCTTCGCCCGCGATGGTGTCGGCTTCCCATCCTCCATAGGCTTTCGCTTTGGTTGGGAGGCCGGCAAAGCGATGATAATTGTGGAGCATGCGATCGGCATCAAGCCGAAGCAGGTAGGCGAGATTGGCTTTGAGGGCATCCATATAAATGGACGGAAGCAAGCGCACCTGTTCCAATGGAATTGGGCGGGCAACTTGTAGCTCACTCGCGACATCAACGCCTGTCCCTTTTATGAGCACATCGGTTTGTGCAGCGGCGCTGAAGCTGAATAACGGAGACCCCAAGACAGACGCCCCTGCACTTGCTTTGAGTAGATGGCGCCGACGCCAGTTGTGTTTTGTTGTATCCGTCATGGGTGATCCAAAAGTATGTGTTCTTTTGAGCGATGGCAGATGAAAGTATCGCCACCAGCGACAAAATGCGCAGAATATTTAAATATATCTAGAATATAATTAGCTGCTTCGAATATAGTTGAATTAAACACGAGCAGCAATGTCTAAGCGTAGACCTGTGGTTTTTGCTGGCTTTAACGGCGTTTGAGCGAAGGCCGAATCTGGATTGCCAACATTTGATTACTACAATCGAACCAGAAGATTCGATTGCCACGATGTTGTGAAAAACATTTCGATAACGAATAACACCCGAGACGGGTTCAAGCGAGGAGAACATATGAGACAGAACATGCGCACGCGGCCCATCGTGACGGCATTCGCGACCATCGGATTTGCAGTGAGCCTGAGCTTGAGCATCAGCGCCATGGCAAACACGGCGATGGCGGCAGAAACCGCGAGCTCGCCGGATAACAAAGCAAAGTCTGCTTCAGCCTCTAAAGTACAAGTTCAGGCTCAGGTACAAGCACAAGCAAAGAATAAAGCGACACGTGATTTTGAGGCGATCTACACCAAAGAATGGGAGTGGCGCCAACATCAAATGGCAGACGATGAAGACAGTCCTCAAGACAAGCTCCTGCCGAAGTTGCCGGTCGTGCGAAAAGCCATGCAAGACAAGCGGGAGGCGGTTTGGCGCAAAGTCCTGAGTGATTTGGATGGCGTCAAAGTCGCCGATTTGTCAGAGGAAGATAAAGTTAATTTCGCGGTGTATCGTAATCAGATTGAGTCATTGTATCTAGGCCAAAAATTCAAACTGTACGAGCGCCCCTTCAATGGTGATACATCGTTTTGGGGCAATCTGGCTGATGCCGCGCGGCGCGATTTGCGCAGCGAAAAAGACTATGAAAACTATCTCGGTCAGATCGCTGATATCCCACGCTATTTTGGCGAGCATATCGACAATATGCGGGCTGGTTTGAAACGAAACTTCTCTATGCCTAAGATCAGTTTGACCGGACGCGATGCATCAGTCGTTTCAGTGTTGGATGCAAAGACCGTGGAAGATAATGTGTACTTCACCCCGTTGAAGAAAATGCCGTCGTCCATTTCGGCTGAAAAACAAGCAGCCTTGAAGCAAGAAGCCAAGAAGATCATTGAACAAAAGGTTTTGCCTTCGTACGCAAATCTTTTGAAATTCCTGCGTGAAGAATATTTCCCTCATGCGCAAAGCTCAACAGCTGCATATGATTTGCCCGATGGCCGCGCTTTTTATCAATCACAAATTAAGATTTACACGACCTTGGATTTAACACCCGAGGAGATTCACCAAATCGGCCTCGATGAAGTGGCGAGTATTCGTCGCGAGATGCATGAGGTGATGGCTGAGCTAAAGTTCCAAGGCGGCTTACCCGAATTCCTCAAATACTTGCGGACTTCACCTGAGTTCTATGCCAAGACACCCCAAGATTTATTGAATCGCGCGGCGTGGATTTCCAAAATGTTTGATGCGAAAGCCAGCAAATATTTTGGGCTCTTGCCGCGCCAACGTTTTGCCATCATTCCGGTGCCCGATGATATCGCGCCGTTTTACACCAGTGGCCGTGGTGGTCCTGGCGTGTATTTGGTGAATACTTATGATTTGCCTTCGCGCGCTTTGTATTCTTTGCCTGCCTTGACCCTGCATGAGTCTGCACCGGGTCATGCGATGCAAATGTCGTTGGCGAATGAGAATAAGAACTTGCCCGTGTTCCGCCAAAATTCTTATATCTCGGCTTACGGTGAAGGCTGGGCCTTGTATGCAGAACGACTTGGTGTCGAGATGGGCATGTACACCACGCCTTACGAGCGCTTCGGCATGTTGAGTTACCAAATGTGGCGTGCTTGCCGCCTCGTGGTTGACACCGGTATTCATGCGAAACGTTGGAGCCGTGAACAAGCGCAGCAATACTTCCTCGATAACACCGCCTTGTCGGCACATGAAATCGAAACGGAAGTCGATCGTTATATCACTTGGCCGGGGCAGGCGGATTCGTACTATTTAGGTTCGATGGCGATTTGGAAAAACCGTAAGCGTGCGGAAGCTGCTTTGGGAAGTGCCTTTGATCTGCGTGCTTTTCACGATGCGATCTTGGCCTTAGGCTCGGTACCCTTGTCGGTGTTGGACGCGCGCATTGATCAATTTATCGCTGACGGCAAAGCGAAAAGCGCGAACAAAGAAAAACCGAGTAAATAGTTTGTGTCAACGATTGAGCGTGTTAGTGAAGGCGACCGCAGTTGTTTCGGCGATCAGTCGAATATCGTTTGATTGATAATTAACTGTGGTCGAACTTACATTTTTGTAGGAATTCTGATAATGAAGTTGCGGCTTTCGTCCCATTTAACGGTGATTAAATGCCCATAATTTGCGCTGAAACAGGGCTTGCAAATGGAATTGGAGGGGTAGCTGTGCTAAAATCCGAAGGTTTTTTGCAACGCCGCAGGAGCGGCTGTTATCGTAGAAGCTGCGATAACGCACGCAATTGTGGCTTTTTATTCTGAAATGGCCGCCTCGGGCATGATGCCACTATCAACATTCTTCGCTGAATTGACCGGTTCTCGCCGGTACTCAAGCGCTCAACACCCTCAGCGTGTTTGGCGGGCGGAGTTTGCTTGCGCACATCTTGATAGTCCACTTCTTGTAAGTGCAAATTCTCGCGCTTTTCTCGTTCGTTTTTTTGAACTTCAGTTATTTACACCCTTGTCAAAACTTTCCCGCACCATGCTCGCATCGTTTGCGCGCCGGTTGTCCTTGGGGATGGCGACAACAGGGTCTGTTTTACATTAAATTGAATTCGAAGTGATTGAACGATGGGCGCATCGTAGTACCGATTTGATTTGTTTTACTTTTTAACTAATACCTCAGTGTCTGAAGGGAAGTCGTATGAAAATCCATGAGTATCAGGGTAAAGAAATCCTCCGCAAATTTGGAGTGACCGTACCACGCGGTATCCCATGTTTATCGGTTGATGAAGCAGTCAAAGCTGCTGAAACATTGGGCGGTCCAGTATGGGTCGTTAAAGCACAAATTCACGCTGGTGGCCGTGGTAAAGGTGGTGGCGTGAAAGTCGCTAAAACCATGGAACAAGTACGCGAATACGCAGACGCCATCTTGGGCATGCAGTTGGTGACTCACCAAACTGGCCCAGAAGGTCAAAAAGTACGTCGCTTGTTGATCGAAGAAGGCGCGGACATCAAGAAAGAACTGTACGTGAGTATGGTGACTGACCGTATCAGTCAACGTGTAGTATTGATGGCATCCTCCGAAGGCGGTATGGACATCGAAGAAGTCGCTGAAAAACACCCAGAATTGATTCACTCTATCGCGATCGATCCAACTGCTGGTTTGCAAGACGCTGAAGCTGACGACATCGCTCGTAAGATTGGTGTGCCAGATGCATCCGTTGCTGATGCACGCGCGCAATTGCAAGGTTTGTACAAAGCCTTCATGGAAACAGACGCATCCTTGGCTGAAATCAATCCTTTGATTTTGACAGGCTCAGGCAAAGTGATTGCGCTCGACGCGAAATTCAACTTCGACGCGAACTCTTTGTTCCGTCAACCAGAAATCGTTGCTTACCGCGATTTGGACGAAGAAGATCCAGCGGAAATCGAAGCATCGAAATTCGACTTGGCTTACATCTCCCTCGACGGCAACATCGGTTGCTTGGTCAATGGTGCAGGTTTGGCGATGGCGACCATGGACACGATTAAATTGTTCGGCGGTGAGCCAGCGAACTTCCTCGACGTAGGTGGTGGCGCAACTGCAGAAAAAGTAACAGAAGCCTTCAAGATCATGTTGAAAAACCCAGGCTTGAAAGCGATCTTGGTCAACATCTTCGGCGGCATTATGCGTTGCGACGTGATTGCTGAAGGCGTGATCACGGCGTCAAAAGCAGTGTCATTACAAGTGCCATTGGTAGTACGTATGAAAGGTACTAACGAAGATATCGGTAAGAAAATGTTGGCTGACTCTGGTTTGCCTATCATCTCCGCTGACACGATGGAAGAAGCAGCGCAAAAAGTTGTTGCAGCTGCTGCCAACGCTTAATTATCGCAAGGAATCACTATGTCTATCCTGATTAATAAAGACACTAAAGTCATTACACAAGGTATCACTGGTAAAACAGGCCAGTTCCATACACGTATGTGCCGCGATTACGCGAACGGCAAAAACTGCTTCGTTGCGGGCGTGAATCCTAAGAAAGCTGGCGAAGATTTCGAAGGCATTCCAATTTACGCGAATGTCTCTGAAGCGAAAGCTGCGACAGGCGCAACAGTTTCCGTCATCTACGTTCCACCAGCAGGCGCAGCCGCTGCGATCTGGGAAGCCGTTGAAGCGGAACTCGATTTGGCGATCTGTATCACTGAAGGTATTCCAGTTCGCGACATGATGATGTTGAAAGACCGCATGGCTAAAGCGGGCAGCAAAACAAAATTGCTCGGCCCTAACTGCCCAGGTTTGATCACACCAGACGAAATCAAGATCGGCATTATGCCAGGTCACATTCACCGTAAAGGTCGTATCGGCGTGGTTTCCCGCTCTGGTACATTGACATACGAAGCGGTTGGCCAGTTGACAGCACTCGGCTTGGGTCAATCTTCTGCGGTTGGTATCGGTGGTGATCCAATCAACGGCTTGAAACACATCGACGTCATGAAGATGTTCAACGATGATCCAGATACAGACGCTGTGATCATGATCGGTGAAATCGGTGGTCCAGATGAAGCGAATGCTTCTTACTGGGTACGCGACAACATGAAGAAACCAGTGGTAGGTTTCATCGCTGGTGTGACAGCTCCTCCAGGCAAACGTATGGGCCACGCAGGTGCTTTGATTTCTGGTGGTGCTGATACTGCGCAAGCAAAATTGGACATCATGGAAGAATGCGGTATCAAAGCAACCAAGAACCCATCTGAAATGGCGCGCTTGTTGAAAGCGATGCTGTAATTCTCAGTTGCGGTTTTGATTTTGGTTTTAAGTTAAACTTGAACCAAGAATGAGGGGAGCATTGCTCCCCTTTTTTGTTTGAGCGTCTGCGCCTTCTTCTTGATCGAGAAGGGATGCGTTTGGAGTCGTATTATGGAATTCTTGACGGACATTAGTTGGGTCAGCATTGGTCAAATTATCTTGATCGATATCCTGCTGGGTGGAGATAACGCGATTGTGATCGCCATGGCCTGCCGTCAGTTGCCTCCGGAATTGCGTCGTAAGGGTTTGATCTGGGGAACCGTTGGGGCGATCGCTGCGCGCATTATTTTGTTGGCAGTCGCGAGCCTTGTTTTGCATTGGACATGGGTCAAAATTTTGGGCGGAGCTTTGTTGTATTGGATCGCTTTCAAAATGTTGATCGAAGACGACGACAGTCAAGATATCACTGCACATGATAAGTTAATGCATGCGATTCGCACCATCATGATCGCTGACATTGTGATGAGCCTCGATAATGTGTTGGCGGTGGCGAGTGCGGCTCATGTTAGTGGTGCTAGTAATCCATTATTTGTCATGATTGTTGGGGTTATGGTCAGCATTCCATTTATCCTATTTGGAAGTAGTGTTTTCTTGCGTCTCTTGGACCGCTTTCCCGTCATTTTATTGTTTGGGGCAGGCATGCTGGCCTATATCGCAGTGGGCATGGCATTGAGCGCATCTAGTATGGTTGCAATGATGCAACACGAATTTTTGCACTTGCAGATCATAATACCGGTGATTAATGTTAAGCTCAGTGTTGCGGGATTACTCGGTGCACTCAGCTTGATCGTTGTGAATGCGATGTGGAATCATCTGCAAGCACGCAAGCGTTCCAGCTAAACGTTTATCAAATCAAGTTTTGATCAATGCCATCTCAAACCAAATTCGATTTTGCTAGTCATACAGATAAAGGGCTCGTACGCAGTCACAATGAAGACGCGATTGCCATTTGTCCGAATGAAGGTTTGCTGATATTGGCTGATGGAATGGGTGGCTACAATGCGGGCGAAGTGGCTAGCCAAATGAGTGTTGAAATTGTGGCTCAGCGGATCAAAGAGCTGCGTAGCTCGACCTGGTTTCCCAATATGCCTTGGCAAAGTTCCGCGCCGACTCGGTGGATTAAAGATGCGGTGACGGAAGCGAACACTAAGGTGATCGACCAAGCCAATCAGAACCCTGAGAACTTTGGCATGGGTACCACAATCGTCGTGGCCCTCTGTTACCTCGATCGATTGGTCATCGGGCATGTAGGCGATTCACGCGCTTATCGTTTTCGTGGTGGTGCGCTTGAATTGATTACTCATGATCACTCCGTCTTGCAATCTCAAATCGATGCAGGCCTGATTTCTCCGAGCGAGGCACAATTTTCTCCGATCAAGAATCTGATCACGCGAGCAGTTGGTTCTAGCGATGAAATCGATGTCGAGGTGCATGAACATGATATGCAGCCAGACGATCTATATATGCTGTGCTCAGATGGGCTGACCGACATGTTAGATCATGCGCAGATTCAATTGATTCTGCGTGAACTCGCGAATGATCTCGATACCTGTTGTAAGACCTTGGTGTACTTAGCGAATCGGCAGGGTGGTTTGGATAATATTTCTGTTGTGCTATTTCGTGTGAAAGAATTGCATGAAAGACGCTTTATGGAGTATATTTTTGCTAGTTAATAAACATAATTCGAATAAGTAGTTCTGGTTCATTGGTGAATTTTCTATGACGAAACTAGTCGTAAATTTTAATGGTCAAGTCCAGCGTGAAGTGCGGATTGATAAGGCACGCCTACACATTGGTCGTCGTCCTAGCAACGATATTGTGCTCGATCATCTCGCGGTGAGCGGTCGCCATGCCGCGATTGATACCACCAGCGAAGGCTCATTTATTTTAGATCTCGGAAGTACTAACGGTACTTCGGTCAACGGCCAACCTATCAAGAAACACTTGCTGCAAGATGGCGATATTATTGAGTTGGGTAAGTATCGTTTGCAATTCAAGTTGGAAGTCGATAATTACGTGCCAAGCCAAGATGATTTATCCAAAGTTGGCAAGATCAAGGTTCTCACCGGTAGCAACGCAGGGAAAGAAATGACCTTGAGCAAGCCAACCGTGACACTCGGTAGCCCTGGAATCTTGGTCGTATCGATCAAACGTGACGAAAATAATCGTTTCTTTTTGAATTTCGTGGAAGGGAAAGCTTTCCCGAAAGTGAATAGTGAATCCCTCGATGCTCGACCACGTTTATTGCAAAGTGGTGACGTCATCGATTTATCTGGTACAAAAATGGAATTCGTTTTGGCTGCCAACTAAATACGCTGAATTAGCTTGCAGTAAAAGAGCAAGCGACAATAAAAAAAGGTCTCCGAGGAGACCTTTTTTTATTGGGGGAATGTATCTAATGTTCAGGCGTTTATTTGCAGCTGGCTGGACGATACTGTGCTGCGATAGTGCCGGAGCAAGTCCAATTCAAAACATCGCCAGTAACGCTTGGTGTCAATGTGATTGTACTGCCGTTAATCTTAGTCTCACCGGTTGCGGTCGCCGTTAGTACTGTTCCGCTCCAGCCTACGCTGCTTACATATTTAGTAGATTGTGTCGCTAAAGCGATTTGTGCAGTTGTCGGTAGCGTACCTTTTACTACAAAGTGTTCGACCACCGAATCTTTTCCAGCACTTGCAGCCAACATGACTTCGGTTACTTTGGCGCGCACTGTGTAGTCTTTGTAGGCTGGCAATGCGACTGCCGCCAAGATCCCGATGATCGCAACAACAATCATCAACTCAATTAAAGTAAAACCCTTTTGAAAGTTTCTTGTTGTGATATGCATTGTTTAACCCTATCCTTCTTTAAAAAATAAATAAATATCTTATTATTATTCTGTGTTTCAGCCGAAAAAAAAGGTCCCTTACGAGACCTTTTCTCTCGTTAAACTGTAAATTACTTGCAGCTTGCTGGACGATACTGAGCAGCGATCGTGCCAGAGCAAACCCAATTCAACACGTCGCCGCTAGCGGATGGTGTCAAAGTGATTGTGCTACCGTTGATCTTTGTTTCGCCAGTTGCAGTTGCTGTCAGAACTGTACCACTCCAGCCAACAGAGGAAACGTATTGTGATGCTTGTGTGCCGAGGTTGAGTTCAGCTGTTGTTGGCAATGTGCCTTTGTAGTTGTAGTGCTCTGCAACTGCATCTTTACCAGCAGATGCTGCCAATACAACTTCAGTAACTTTCGCACGAACTGTGTAGTCTTTGTATGCTGGCAAAGCAACTGCAGCCAAAATACCGATAATCGCCACAACGATCATCAATTCGATCAAAGTAAAACCTTGTTGAACTTTTTTAGATACATTTTTCATATGAAACTCCAATTATTTAAGTTAAGAGTGGGAACCCCACTCTCTCTTTAGCAGATGTCGTGCCAGGTTTCGTTTTGGAAGGGGGAATTAAAGTTTTGAAAAATCTTTCGACTATTTTTTTTGGTGTTTCATAGGTCAAAACGTAGATTCAGAGACTTTGATATAGCTGAAAGTTTTAGAATTCCCAAAAATGATGATTTTGTGCCGCTTGAGTGTACGATTTTTGCTCGTTAAAATTGACAAAAAATGGCATGGAGAAATTTGAGTGACAAAAATTGGCAGCCAATGTGCCTGTTTTCGACAAATTTGTGCGCTAAGGGGATAATTGCCTTGTGTGTGTATAAAGGTTGGTAGTCCTGTGATACACAAATATTTCAATAGTGGAGGATAAAAAGTGAATAAAGCGTTGCTACGTTCGAAGTTGAAGGCGATGGGAGTACATTTACTCTGTTCTCTTCTTGTGGCGCTTTCCGTCGGCTATATAGTCTTTTTTTGGTGGTATCCCTATCCTTTCGGGTTCGCAAGTGGTGGCTTGCAGTTATTTTTGTTGGTAACCGGGGTTGATTTGGTCTTAGGCCCAATGCTGACCATGGTCGCATTTGATCCTCATAAACGTAAAGTTTTGATGGTCGGCGACTTTATCGTGATTGGTGTACTGCAGTTATGCGCCTTGGTGTATGGTGTGAATGCGGTATCAGACTCGCGTCCAGTCGCTGTGGTGTTTGAAATGAGTCGCTTTAGAGCCATTCGTGCTGGTGATTTAAGTCTTGAAGAACTCAAGAAAGCGAGCTCAGGTTTAGGTGAATTGTCTTGGACAGGCCCGAAATTGATTGGCACGCGCGTCCTTACCCATAAAGAGGAGCAGGATGCTTTGTTCATCGCCCTAGAGGGCCGTGATATCGGTATGCGCCCAGAGTTTTGGTCCCCTTACGAGAAAGAGCAGGCGCGCATCAAAGACATTGCGAAGAAGGTCGATCTACTGATTGAGCGTTACCCTGATGCGAAGTCTGAGCTCGAACAGATTGCTGCAAAAGCTGGTGTGAAGTTGCAGAACATTGGATTTTTCCCAGTCCTATCTAAACAAGGGATATTTACTTTGCTGATCAACAAAGAAAATGGTGCTTTTGTTGGATACATATTGCTCGATGGCTCTCTGTAGTGAGATGATACGAGCTTAATTTTGATCATCAGTGATCGTTGTTCATCAACATAGATCATTTTGATTTCAATAAAGAACAGACCGACTGATTGCGACGGTCTGTTTTTTTATGGGTCTCACAATCGAGAGGCAAAAATAGAAGTGTCACTATTGATACATCAATGTCGACGCATAAAAAATGGATGCCTCGCTTGTGTGATCTACCCTGTACTTTTTTTACATTGAGAGTTTTTGAGATGTTGCTTGTCACTCGCGCATCCTTGTCAATTGTCATTTTGGCGATCGGCATACTTGCTGCAAATTTGATTTCGTCGCATGTCCATCCGTTTCGGACCTTCTACAACGAATTGGCGATCGTCTGGGCCTTGCTATTGGCATGCGTAGTCGGTTTTTCGCAGTCGACGTGGAGCGCTAAAGTTGCTAAGCCGCGCTTGATTTATGGCCTGCTAGCTCTGCTTATGATGTTTGTGCTGCAGCTCTTGATGCAGCAGGTTCAAGTGCATCAAATCATCTACCCGTCGATGTTTATGGTATTGGGCATCCTGGCAATCTTTTTTGGGGCACGGTTTGGTGAGCAATCTCTACAAGGGCAGGCTCTCTGCACGGGTATTGCTATCGCCCATCTTGTTGCAGCCTTGGTTTCGGCAGGTATGGAGACCATACAAATTTTGGGGTGGGATTGGCGCCCATTTGTGATGTACATTCCGACGCAAGGTGTGAGTGGGGTACGGCCGTTCGCCAATATTGCGCAACCAAATCAGTTGGCTTTGCTTTTGTGTTTTGGTTTAGCGTCAATTTGGTGGTTGCGACAGCAGCGGAAATTGCATGGTGGGTTGGCATTCGTGTTCTCGGCCATTTTGATCTGGGGACTTGCGTTGACCCAGTCCCGAATTGCATGGATTATTTTGCCCCTATTTGGCCTGATGACAGGTTCTGGCTTCGTTGGACGGCAACGTGAATCGATTATCGCTATCTTGGGCTTGATTGTTTTATATGCTCTACTCGTGTTTAATCTACCGCAAATTTCGAGCTGGATTGGTTTTTCAAGTGGCTCCGTCATTGAGCGAATTGGTGGCCGCTCTGAACGAACGATCTTGGCGCAACAAGCTCTCGCGATGATTGCGTCTCATCCTTGGTTGGGGGTGGGGTGGTTTGGGTTTGGGCCCGCGCAGGTCGATATCGGTGGGCAGTTTACGCCGACGATTTATGCCGAGCATTCGCACAATCTTATGTTGAACTTCGCTGCTGAATTGGGATTGCCGTTTGCCGTGCTCTTTTTCGGCGCTCTCGCTGTGTGGCTGTGGCGGTCGTTTTCCAAACGGGCGATGCGGGACTTGCCTGAAATTGGATTTTTCCTGTTGTTTTTTTTCGCGGTTGGAGTGCATAGCATGGTGGAATTTCCACTGTGGTATGCCTTCGTCATGATTCCGCTGTTCATCTTGGCGGGCTTGGCCCATAGAATGGCGTGGCAGGGTGAGCCAGCGAATTTCTCGGCATCGTTCCTACAAAGAGGCGCTATACTTGGCCTGTTATTCAGTGCTTTTGTCGTGTTTGACTATCATCGCGTAGTGGACGGGTTTGCGGAATTTCGGAAAACGAGTGATTATCAAAAATTGGATGCGAAAAAAATTCGGCGTCCAGATTTTACTTTGATGCCGGACTATTACGCCTATTTCATCGTGATGCGTATGACGCCGCAAGCAGGCATGTCGGAAGATGAAATCTTATTTTTACGTGATACGAGTCGGCGCTTCGGCTATGTTCATGTGCTGAGTAAGTTAGCCGAGGTGTATGTGCTCAATGGAAGACCAGAACAGGCGATTGCTACGATGCGCACTTTGTCTCGCATTCATCCGTTTTACTACCCTGAGTATTATGATTATTGGCAGCAATTGGCAAAGCAAGATGTACGCTATGTGGAGGTTTTCAATAGCATGCCAAAAAGGGATTTCATGAATGATTAATCCTGGTGCGACGCATCTGCACTCGGAAATGATTTATCTTGCTCGTTTGTTTTGCTCGTTTATCTTGCTTATCTATCTTACTGATTTATCTTTTTTATTGACGCGTTTTATGGGAATGGAAAAGCCACATGTTTAAATGGTTTAATGCACAACAGGCCAAGGAATTTGCGAATCAACTTGCAGATTTGCTGATCGAGAAAATGCCTCGTGATAATGCCGGTAAAAGCGACAAGCTTGTCAAGAAACGCAGTGAAGTGATTGCGAGTATGTTGTGGAAAATTGATGAGTTTAAAAAGAATAATAAACTCAATTTGTACCAAAAGGCACAACTCGGTAATACGTTTAAATGGCGTTTACTCGAAGAAAAATTCGAGGCAGAATTCGTCAATGAAATGACGCACTTAGTGCTCACTAGCCTATAAGTGCTTTCGTCGTTCATGTTTAAGTTCTTACGCCAAATACTGAGTCCCGCTGATCCTTCATCTCATCCTCAACCGGTCGATGAAGGTGGCACAAGCAAGACACTTGCAGTGTCGACTGAGCAGCTTTATCAAGACGCCCAAACGAGCTTTGAACGCGGCGATACGGTATCGGCGCTTGAGAAGTTTCTCAAGGTGTTCAGTCAAGATCCTCAACACGTGCGCTCGGCGACGATGCTGGGTTTTCTTTACAGAGAACGAGGTAATCTGAGTCAGGCTAAGCACTATCTCACCAAGGCGCTCGAACTCGATGCGCAGTTGGCTGATGTGAACTATATGCTGGGTAGTATCGCGGCGCAGGAAAACCAAGCGGAACGAATGGTGGAATTGTTTCGTTGCTCTCTCGCCTTAGACCCACATCAGGAACATCTCTATCTTGAGTTTTCATTCGCACTATTCCAGCTTGGACGTGGCAGCGATTCGATTGAATTACTTGAGCGAGGTTTGCAAGAGTTTCCTCAACATCTCGGGATGTTGCAGTACCTTGGTAACATTCATCTACACCTACGTCATTACCAAGAAGCGCACGACGTTTATCTACAAGCGATTGCGCAGTTACCCACCTCAGTCGAATTGCGTTACAACTTGTCTGTCAGCTGCATGATTTTGGCTTTGTTTGACGAAGCTCTGGAGCATCTCTCTCACATTCAGTCACTGCAACCAGATCATGTGAATGCAAATTTTGAAGAGGGCATGTTGAGATTGCAGCGTGGTGAATTTGAACGTGGCTGGCGTCAATTTCAGTGGCGCTGGAAAACACCTGCTTTAGCTTCGATTCAATTCAAAACTGATAAGCCAATCTGGGATGGTAGTCAGGATCTGCAGGGTAAAACGATTTTGGTTCTGTCCGAGCAGGGCTTTGGTGACACTTTGCAATTTTGTCGCTTGATCCCAGTATTAAAGGAAAAAGGAGCCCGCGTTGTTTTCGTCGTACTACCTTTATTGATGGAGTTGATGCGACAGGTCCCAGGCGTCGATATTCTGTTGCGTAATGACGATCCTTTGCCACCGTTCGACTATTATTGCGAGCTCATGAGTTTGCCAGTGGGATTACATCTAACGACGGCAAACATCCCGAGTGCGCAATCCTATTTGAGTTGTCCTGCACCGAGTCTAGAAAAGTGGCGTGGCAGGGTTAAGCAACAAGGAATCGGACTTCGTATAGGTGTGGTGTGGTCGGGCAATCTTCATCATGTCAATAATCATATGCGCTCGATTCCGTTTGAGTCGATACGCGATCTTTTTGAGCTTCCGGCTCAATTCACTGTATTGCAGAAAGATCTAAGCGCCGAAGAAAGAGCCGTATTGGCAGAGTTGAAGCATGTGCATTTCTATGGTGATGAAGTGGGGGATTTCACCGATAGTGCGGCTTTGGTGGAATTGATGGATGTGATTGTGACCGTCGATACTTCCATCGCGCATCTAGCTGGAGCAATGGGTAAGCCGACGTGGGTCTTACTATCGTTCTTACCCGATTGGCGTTGGATGCTGAATAGCGACAAGAGCCCTTGGTATGATTCTGTGCGTTTGTTTAGGCAGGGCGTTTGGCGCCCTTGGCAAGAGACCATCACCGAGGTGAAAACCGCCTTAAAAGTGCTCATGGGAGCGAAGCACTGAGAGAAGCATTGAGTGAAGCACTGAGTAAAAAATTAAGCGGTGCACGCTCTGAGATGCTTCAGCGGGCGCTATCAGACTGAATGGTCGGCGTTGGCCCCTCAAATTTCCAATCACCCGACTTGCCACCGCGTTTTTCAGCCACATAGATTGAGTGCATGACCATGCTTTTATCGATGGCTTTGCACATGTCGTAAATGGTGAGGAGGCCTATTTGAACTGCGGTCAGTGCTTCCATCTCCACCCCAGTTTGTCCTTGTGTCTCGACTTGTGCAACGCAAGTCACACTGTGTGTGCTGTCATCGAGCTCAAAATCAACACGAACCCGTGTCAATGCGAGTGGGTGACAAAGTGGGATTAGATCACTTGTCTTCTTTGCGCCCATGATTGCCGCGATGCGGGCAATACCAAGAACGTCACCTTTCTTTGCCGTGCCGTTCTTAATCACATTTAATGTCTCACCTTGCATCTGAATCACGCCGCTGGCGATCGCGATGCGGTGAGTATTGGGTTTGCCACCGACATCCACCATGTGGGCCTGACCCTGTTGATCAAAGTGGGTCAATCCTGTTTCGGAAATGCTCGAATCTGTTGAACTGTTGGCCATGGCTTGAGTCATATCATCAAAAAAACAATTGTGCGGTAAGATAATGTCTAATTAAGATCCCAGTAGCAAAAAACATGGTCTGACGGCTTATAGTCGTGATGGGATGTGATCAGACCTCATTGACCTGTGATGATATCACCGTGAAAAAAGAATTTTCGAAATTTCGCTTTGTCTTGACCCAGCTCATGGGTGCCGTACTTTCGCTTGGCATCGTCGCGACGCAGCCGGCCCTGGCGCAGGGACAAAAATTGCCGAATCTAGGCGATACAGCACGCGCCGATTTGTCACCGATTATGGAACGAAAATTAGGTGAGCAAGTGATGGTGTCGGTTCGACGCGATCCTGACTACATGGAAGACGGCCCGATCTCAGAATATCTCACTAAGCTGGGCAATAGTTTGCTCGACAAACGGCCCGATGCACGCGGTGAGGAAAATTATGATTTCGAATTTTTCGCAGTGCGCGACCCTGTGCTCAATGCGTTTGCTTTTCCTGGAGGCTTTATTGGTTTTCATTCGGGGCTGCTACTGGCAGCGCAATCCGAATCAGAGTTAGCCTCGGTCATGGGGCATGAAATTGGACATGTCTCGCAACGTCACGTGGCCCGTATGATTGGCCAACAGAAGCAGGACGTATTGATCCCCTTGGCAGCGATTTTGCTGGCAGCTTTAGCTGCGAAATCGAGTCCCGATGCGGCGATGGCGATGGTTGTCGGCGGGCAGGGATTAAGCATACAACGTCAATTGAGCTTCAGTCGTGATGCGGAGCGCGAGGCTGACCGCATCGGTTTTCAGATTTTGAAAGATGGCGGCTTTGATACTTCGGGCATGTTTGCATTCTTCGGACGCATGCAGCACGCTTCGAGAAATTATAGTGATAATGGATTAGCTTATTTGCGCAGCCATCCTTTAACCACTGAGCGTATGGCTGATATTCAAGGGCGCCTCTTCGGTGAGCGCTATAAACAACGTGTCGATGGACTTGATTTCTTTTTGATGCAAGCGCGCGTGCGCGTTTTGCAGGACATGAAAGGTCAAGGGCTGATCGATGCGAAAACGATTTTTGAAAATCAAATTAAGAATGGCAATGAGGAGTCACGCTTAGCGGGCCGCTATGGCTTAGCGTTTATTGCCTACAAAAAGGCCGAATATAAACAAGCTGAGTCGTTGTTAAACGAATTAGTGAAAGATATCGAGGCGAGCCCGAAACAAAAAAAATGGCTGAAAGAAACCAGCTCTTTTGCCAGTCTCGCCATCGATGTTGACCTCGGTGCCGGTCGAATTGAACAGGCTTTGAGTAAAGCCAAGGCAGCTTTGCGCGATCTGCCGCTAGCACGCGGCATGGTGTATCAATACGCTGAAGTGCTGATCGCTGCGAAACAATACCAAGAAGTTGAAAATTTTTTGCGCGACCAAATTTCTCTGTATCGCCGCGATGCACGTTTGCAGCATGAATTGGCCAAGGCCTATGCGGCGCAGGGCAAAGAGGCTTTGCAGCACATCGCTTTGGCTGAGGCCTATGTGATCGAAGGTGCCGTGCCTGGCGCTCTGCAGCAATTAGAAATCGCGCGCGCGGCGAAGGACGTGAAGTACTATGATTTGTCGGTGATCGACGCTTATGAACGTGAATGGAAAGAACGCTATAAAGAAGAGATCGAGGCTGAGAAGAAACGTGGTGATCGTGGTTCGAATTTGAGTTTTCAGTTTTCGACGCACGGCTCGGATGCCGCTGGCGGCATCGGCACAAACTTTAGTTCGAGTTCACGTTCAAGCTCAGGTTTAGACTCCAACCCAAGTGATGCGATCGGCACTTCAAGCAAGACAAAGAAGCGCAATAGCGAGCAACGTCAACCGAGTATCGATCAATCGACTTGGCCGCTTTGTTCTGGGCGCGCCTGCGCTTGGTAAGCAAGTTCTTGCATCAAAGCTGGCAAGCCACTCAGGTGTAAAGGCACACGCTCTCCTTGCCACAGGAGTTCGACCTGATGTTTTTGCAGAAAAGCATCAGCAGCGTCAAAGAGCGCATTCAACTGTTCGTCTTGTGCTTTGTTGCCATCGACTAAGAGCAAGTCCAGTGTTTGACTGAGATCTCGATCGTCGATTTGCGCCAAAATTTTCTCATGCCTTAGCACTAGATTTCCATCATCGAGCAAATACAAACAATGCGGTGCCTTCAACAATTGTCCGGTATGGAGGCGCCACTCTTGGCTCGGCAACAGTTGCGCAATGTAAGGAGCGCAGTCGAGATCGACATAGACTTTTTGCGGGCCATTCTGAAAATACCAACGACCTTCGGCATCCACGTCGTAGTTACGGTTGATGAACTGTTGTAGGGCGAGATTACGAATCGGGTCGCCTGGTAAGTTGAGAGCCTGCGCTCGTTCATCGCGCATGCGCCATTGACCACGCGCGTCGAGCGCTAACCAGCCATAGCAGTGCGGCACTTTTGGCCACCTGGCCATGGCGAGTTTAACGATTTCATCCATGTTGTTCTAAGTGCTGCATGATGCGTTGCGGCAGCCAAGTCAGGCGGCCAGGGAAGGGGCCTTGGGCAAAGCCAACGTGACCACCATGCTCTGGATATTCCAGTTGCACGGACACAGACTGACAGCTTGGTAAAAAGCGGGCTGGCAAGAAGGGATCGTTTTTTGCATTCAAAATCAAGGTCGGAACGCGAATATCATCGATGACCAAGCGTGCGCTGGCACGATGCCAATAGTCTTGCACGTCGCGATAGCCATGGACCGGGGCGGTGACGACATTATCGAACTCAAACAAGTTGCGCGCACTGAGCATTTTGTCTTTGTCGAAGAGTCCCGGGAATTGGCTCAATTTAGCAAGACATTTGGGTTTGAGTGTCTGCAAAAATTTTTGTGTGTAGACCCAATTAAATCCACGCGACAAAGTTGCACCGCTATTGGTCAAGTCGAGTGGTGCGGAAACCGCCACCGCTGCATCGACGATGTTTGCACTTTGTTGGGATTCGCCTAGCCAACGTAGTAAGGCGTTGCCGCCCAAAGAGACGCCTGCAGCATAGAACTTAGCTTGCGGGTGGCGTGCTTTCCAGTCTAATTGCAGTCGTCGTAAAATCCAGTTGATCTCAGCGGAATCGCCGGAATGATAAAAGCGTGGTGCTAGATTGGGCTCACCGGAGCAACCACGGAAATGCGGAATCACGCCAGACCAACCGCGAGCGCGCACCGCGTCCATCGTCGCCCGTGCATAGTGACTATCGCTCGATCCTTCTAAGCCGTGAAATAGCACCAAGAAAGGTTTGCCCACTTCGCCATCAATGAAGTCGAGATCAATGAAATCATTGTCGGGTGTATGCCAGCGCTCGCGTCTAAACTCGAGCGCAGGCTTCTTCATAAACAGGGCTGGAATGATGGTTTGTAGATGGCCACCAGGCAGCCAGAAAGGTGAAGAGTAATGCATGTGCTCGAGTGAATTAATGCAGCACGCCGGTTTTAAAAAGGTCGGGCGGTGCTTTGCCAGCGGCGACAGACGCATGATGGGTCACGATACGCCAGCCTTTGGCTGTTTTGACGTAGACATTGGTCGCAATGATGTGGACATCTTCGGCAGCTTCAACGCCACCGTGGAAGGTTTCGATCACGCTGTGTACCGCACTCATCAGGTTGTGGTAAGCGTGGAGTTGCGTGGTGTGAATATGCACGCTGCCATTCTCGAAAATGCCTTCCCACGAGGCGCGAATTTCCGCATGTCCGATCAGACGTGGCGCATTCGGATGCACGCAGACGATCTCGTCATCGTCTGCCCACAATGCCATCAAGGCTTCGATGTCGCCGCGTGAGATCGCATCATAGAAAGCGACTTCAAGATCGTCCGCCGTACCGTTGAACTGTTTTTTTGCAGGCATACTTTGTCGATGTGAAAGCGAAACCGTCGTGCTGTCATTGGGTGAAAGCCGCAGTCCCGCTATGTAAGTAGCGAAGTACCAGAGTCTCAGATTTTTGGCATCTCAGGTATAGCGGAAGGGATTAATGACCCTTGATTACGGTACCTGGCGCCAAAGTATAAGTCGTGCCGCAGTAAGAGCAAGTGGCGCTACCACCATGTGAAAGATCCAAATACACGCGTGGATGAGAAGACCACAACGGCATTGCAGGGTTAGGGCAATGGGCAGGTAGGTCTTTAGCTTGCAATTCAACTGGGGCAGTACTTGGTTTGTTTGACATCATATTCTCCGGTGTTTTCCGAATTCAGCTCAGGTTGCGTGGTCATGTGACGCCATCCTAACTAGTTGACTAGAGCCTGTTCGAATGGACCCAGACCGCATTTTTCGGAGTATTGCGAATGTACAGAAAGATTGCCGAATTTTAACGGATTCCATGACGCTTGAGTGAATCTGATGTAATCGTTTCAAGCGTAGGCGTGGTGTTTGCGTTCGATGTGGCATCACAATCGGAGGCCCAAACCTGAGCTTATTTCCCTGCGAATGCGGCAGTCCAGCTCATAAAGCCTTACAATAGAGCAAGTTTGTTGAGATGTGAAGTGTGGGGCTTACACACATTGACCATCTCTTATCTTGGTTCCCTAGGAATTTTTCTATGTGGGCTTCGTCCCCTCTGATGGTATTGGCATGAAATTCATTGCTTGGCACTCTCCCGCATTTAAAGAGGGCGTACGTTTGAGTATGCCGTCTCAATTCGGCATGGCCGCTTGGGGTTTGGTGGTCGGCGTTGCCATGATTAAAGCGGGCATGACTTTGCCGCAAGCATTGGGTATGACTTTGCTGGTGTTTGCCGGATCTGCGCAATTGGCGGCATTGCCCTTGATGGCAGTGCAAGCGCCGATTTGGGTGATCTTCGTGACTGCTTTGATCGTTAATCTACGCTTTTTGATTATGTCGGCCTTGATTGCGCCGCGCTTTGCGCATTTGCACTGGTTTAAGCGCTTGGTGCTTGGTTTTTTCAGTGGCGATATCACGGTAGCGCTGTTTATGAATCGTTATCCCGACATGTGGCAAAACACGACACAAGAGATCGAGCAACGCGAATTCTTAAAGGGCTTGGTAGTGCCGAACTGGTTGAATTGGCAGGCGGCCTCGATTGTCGGTATTTTGCTAGGGAGTCAGATTCCTACGCACTGGGGCCTTGGTTTTGCGGGAACTCTGGCGATTTTATGTGTGATGGTGCCTCTGGTGCAGAACCGCGCTGCAATCGGCGGTGTGGTTTTGGCAAGTGTGGTCGGAATCTTGAGTTTTCAATGGCCTTACAAACTCGGCTTGTTAATGGCGGTGGTCTTAGGCATGGGGTTTGCCATGTTCCTCGAAGAGTATTTTGAACGTCGTGATGGTTTGGCCGCAGCGATCACTAACGATGCAAAGCGTACTAATGATGCAGAGCTTACTAATGACGCCAAGGGAGACGGAAATGAGTGATCTCGATATTTGGCTTGTAATCATTTTTTTAACAGTTGCGACTGTCATTGACCGTAGTGCTTTTTGGTTGGTAGGCCATCACATCCAATTGCCTAAGCGAGTGCAAGAGGCCTTGCGATACGCACCAGCCTGTGCCTTGGCTGCGATTATTGTGCCGGATATGTTCGTGAATGGTAATCAAATTGATTTTAGTTTGGACAATCCCAAGTGTTTGGCGGGTATCGTGGCGACCATTTTCTTCATTTGGCGTCGCAGCATGTTAACGACAATTGTGCTTGGAATGGCGACTTATACGGGATTAAGGCTGTATTTTCCTGCTTAGTTTTGTTATTTTGGTATTTTGAGACCTTCGGCGCGAATGAACCAACCCTTTATTGATGTCCGTCCCTTGGTGTATTCGGTCGCACCTTCATCGTGTTTCAACAGTCTTCAAAGAGTTCTCACTACATTCGTATTGGCGGGCATGGTAAAGCCGCTTCGATTTCGTATTTGTTCTCTCATTCCCGTGGAGGCGGGAATCTAGTGGCTCACTTTTGGCTCTGTTGTGGCTTTGTTGTGGCTCTATTGGTCATAGGTGCTTGATCTATTTCATCGCAAAATAGACGTCTATGTCGCACGGACTTAACTAAATGCCATGATCGATGACGCCCTAGTTTCTGATAAAAAACGCTGAAACTACCCTCACTGTTTGGTAAAATGCTGGGTTTACAGAAAATTGCCCGTGCCACTCAAAAAGTAAGCTTCGGCGTTTCTCAGCGTCTGCGGATATTCCCGCAGTGCCAGCAGTAAAGACTTTCCGTGTAGTGGTTTTTTGCCTTTTAGTTTTGTCGAGCGACAAGCGCAGATAGCGCGCATGGCTCAATCGGCAATGATCATTACGAACGAGTTCGAATCCTCCATCATTTACGGTCATAAACATGCAATTTAATCGTCTGAGCGATCTGATCGCAGCTAATCAACTTCAAGGTCAACGTGTTTTTATTCGTGCTGATTTAAACGTGCCACAAGATGACGCAGGCAATATCACTGAAGATACACGTGTTCGCGCTTCAATTCCTGCGATTCAACAAGCCTTGCAAGCAGGCGCTGCGGTCATGGTGACATCGCATTTGGGTCGTCCGACTGAAGGTGAATTTAAAGCAGAAGATTCCCTGGCACCAGTGGCGAAACGTTTGTCTGAATTATTGGGTGTGAGCGTCGAGTTGATACAAAATTGGGTCGATGGCGTTGATGTCGCACCTGGTCAAGTGGTCTTGCTCGAGAACTGCCGTGTCAATAAAGGCGAAAAGAAAAACGATGATGGCCTGGCGCAGAAAATGGCTGCATTGTGCGACATCTATGTCAATGATGCATTCGGTACCGCACACCGTGCGGAAGCAACCACGCATGGCATCGCGAAGTACGCCAAAGTAGTATGCGCAGGTCCTTTGTTGTCCGCTGAATTAGATGCCTTGGGTAAGGCCTTGGGTCAACCAGCGCGCCCTTTGTCGGCGATTGTCGCGGGCTCTAAAGTTTCCAGTAAATTGACGATTCTGAAATCCTTGGCTGAGAAAGTGGATCAATTGATCGTTGGTGGCGGTATCGCGAATACCTTCATGTTGGCAGCCGGTTTGAAGATTGGTAAATCCTTGGCTGAGCCAGATTTGGTGGCAGAAGCGAAAGCCATTATGGACATGATGTCTGCTCGTGGTGCGACGGTGCCGATTCCAACTGACGTCGTGTGTGCTAAAGAATTCTCATCGAGCGCGGTCGCTACCGTTAAAGCGGTCGCCGATGTGGCTGATGATGACATGATTTTGGATATTGGCCCGCAAACAGCGGCTGCCTTGGCAACGCAAATTCGCCAAGCTGGAACCATCGTGTGGAATGGCCCAGTGGGTGTGTTTGAATTCGACCAATTCGGTAACGGCACCAAAGTGCTGGCAGAATCTATTGCAGAGTCGAACGGCTTCTCCATCGCAGGCGGTGGCGATACGTTGGCAGCGATTGCGAAATACCAAATTACCGACAAGATCGGTTATATCTCCACAGGCGGCGGTGCTTTCCTTGAATTCTTGGAAGGTAAGACATTGCCAGCGGTTGAGATTTTGTTGCAAAGAGCGGCAGCATAGGTGCAGGTGTAGTTCTCAACGTCGAAAAAAGAAAGTCCAAACCCCAACGTTGAGGGCTTGCAAGAAAGATTTCCAGTTTTAAGCAAGACCTTGTGAAATTCATCCCTTAGGAGATTCAATGTTACGCGGAACCAAAATTGTAGCGACGATAGGCCCAGCATCGAGTGATCTAGACACCTTGGTCAAGATGTTGAAGGCTGGTGTGAATGTAGTACGTTTGAATTTCTCGCACGGCAAAGCACAAGACCATATCGATCGCGCAAATTTGGTGCGTCAAGCGGCTGCGCAATGTGGTTTCGAAGTCGCCATCATGGCCGACATGCAAGGTCCGAAGATTCGTATTGGCAAATTCGAAAACAGCAAGATCGAAT
The DNA here is from genome assembly GCF_031326225.1 of Undibacterium cyanobacteriorum. Lineage (GTDB taxonomy): Bacteria > Pseudomonadota > Gammaproteobacteria > Burkholderiales > Burkholderiaceae_D > Undibacterium > Undibacterium cyanobacteriorum. The sequence continues at coordinate 1,240,778 of NZ_CP133720.1, forward strand.
TGGCCAAGGGCGATCGTTTCATTCTCGACGCTGATTGCCCCTTGGGTAATCAAGAACGCGTTGGCTTGGATTACAAAAATTTGCCACGTGATGTCAAGAAAGATGACGTTCTTTTGCTCAATGATGGTTTGATCGTTTTGATCGTTGAAAAAGTGGTCGGCAACGAGATCCACACGATTACGAAAATTGGTGGCGAACTGTCCAATAACAAAGGGATCAATCGTCAAGGTGGTGGTTTGACAGCTCCTGCGCTGACGGCAAAAGACATGGAAGACATCAAAACGGCGATGTCTTTTCAAGCCGATTATTTGGCGATTTCGTTCCCGAAAAATGCGACGGATATGGAAATGGCGCGCCAGTTAGCGAATATCGCCGGCGAGCCATATGGTCACAAGCCGATGCTGATCGCAAAGATCGAACGTGCGGAAGCGATCCCCGCCTTGCAAGAAATTTTGGATGCTTCTGATGGCATCATGGTGGCACGTGGTGATTTGGCGGTAGAAGTTGGAAATGCGGCGGTGCCGGCTTTGCAAAAGCATATGATCAAAGTGGCGCGTGATTCCAATAAATTGGCGATCACGGCGACGCAAATGATGGAGTCCATGATCGTCAACGCCGTACCAACGCGCGCTGAAGTGTCGGACGTGGCAAATGCAGTGTTGGATGGTACTGATGCAGTGATGTTGTCGGCTGAAACGGCCTCTGGTAAGTACCCGATTGAAACCGTGGAGACGATGGCTGCCATTTGCGTCGAAGCAGAGAAATTCCAAGAGTGCAAACTGGATGCCGACTTCTTGAATTTGCAATTCACGCGTATCGATCAATCGATCGCTTATGGTGCGCTGTTCACGGCCCACCATTTACGCGTACAAGCGATTGCTGCCTTAACTGAGTCTGGTTCTACTGCCTTGTGGATGAGCCGCCAAAGTATTGATGTACCTTTGTTTGCCTTGACACCGAGTGTCGCAACGCAACGCAAAGCAGCCTTATATCGTAATGTTCAAACCTTTAATTTGCCTTACTCCGCTGATCGCGATTTCGCTTTGAAAGAAGCTGAAAAATTGTTGATCGCAAAAGGCGCCGTGAAGAAGGGCGACCTGATCGTGGCGACTTGGGGTGAGCAGATGGGGAAGGTAGGGGGGACCAATGCAATGCGTATCGTGAAGGTCGGCGAATAGTGAGATCTCAATAAATCCAATTGTAGGGCGCATCGCGTCGTTGCAAATACTCGCAATACTGACGTATTGCTCCGTTTTGCGCCTAGCGCTGCATCCCTAAAATTGAATTTCTAGAGACCTCGCAAGTTAAATAGAATTTCGAATAAGGTTCGAAGTCAGTAAGGTCTGAAAGCCACAAGCTCGTTGAGGCGTTGAGTAAGCGTAGCGAGCGGGTAAAGTTTGGATTGAGAAGCACAGCTGTACTTGAGTACAGCGAGCATCGCAAATTCAAAATCTACCCGCGCAGTAGCTTAATCAATACCTCAAAAAAGATTTTTTTATTTGCGGAGTTAAAAACTATGTCTCTCGTATCAATGCGTCAATTGTTGGACCATGCAGCTGAAAATGGCTATGGTATTCCAGCGTTTAATGTCAATAACTTGGAACAAGTTACAGCGATTATGGAAGCGGCCAATGAAGTTGGTGCTCCTGTGATTATGCAAGCATCGGCGGGTGCGCGTAAGTATGCTGGTGAAGCGTTTTTGCGTCATTTGATTTCTGCGGCAGTGGAAGCTTACCCACATATCCCTGTGGTCATGCATCAAGATCATGGCCAGTCGCCAGCGGTTTGTATGGCAGCGATTAAATCCGGTTTCACTTCGGTGATGATGGATGGTTCCTTGATGGAAGATGGTAAGTCAGTCGCGAGTTACGACTACAACGTTGCGGTTTCCAAGGAAGTCGTGAAGTTTTCGCACGCGATTGGTGTAACGGTTGAGGCAGAGTTGGGCGTGCTCGGTTCTTTGGAAACCATGATGGGCGACAAAGAAGATGGTCACGGTGCTGACGGCAAAATGACACGTGAACAATTGTTGACCGACGTTGATCAAGCGGCTGATTTCGTTAAACAAACACAATGCGACGCTTTGGCGATTGCGATCGGTACTTCCCACGGCGCCTACAAATTCTCGCGTAAGCCAACCGGCGATATCTTGGCGATTGATCGCATTAAAGAAATCCATACGCGTATTCCAAACACGCATTTGGTGATGCACGGTTCTTCTTCTGTGCCACAAGAACTCTTGGCTGAAATTCGCCAATTCGGTGGTGACATGAAAGAAACCTACGGTGTGCCAGTGGAAGAAATCGTGATTGGTATTCAAAACGGTGTGCGTAAGATCAATATCGACACCGATATTCGTTTGGCGATGACAGCAGCGATCCGTCGCTACATGTTTGAGAATCCAAGCAAGTTTGATCCACGTGATTATTTGAAGCCAGCACGTGAAGCGGCAAAACAAGTATGTAAAGCACGTTTCTTGGCATTCGGTTGCGAAGGTCAAGCAGCGAAGATCAAGCCAATCACTTTGGAAAAAATTGCTGAACAATATAAATCCGGTGCTTTGGCACAGTTGGTGAAGTAAGAACGGCACGAGCGTTTGGCGCGATGAAGACGATAAGTTTTGCGTGCCATTTGCTGAAACGGTAAATAGCGTCATGCCGGACTTGATCCGGCATCCATGTTTGAAGTGTCGTGCATGTTAATAAATAAAATGGATACCGGGTCAAGCCCGGTATGACGATGATCTGAAATGAGTAATTCTTGATTCTTGTTTTCATGGCTTACCAGGCGAAGAACAAGAAAAAGTTTAGGGTAGTTGTTATGCCCATCAGGGAGTTTCAAACGTGATTCGAATCATTCGGATTGCCGATGAATCTCCCTTCAGTATTTTTTTGAGACCACATTATGACTACGCAAATTAACTCTACTTTACATTCGCTACCACTCTTAGGTCGTGGCAAAGTCCGTGATAACTACGCTGTTGGCGAAGATAAGTTGTTGATCGTGACTAGTGATCGCTTGTCGGCTTTCGACGTGATCATGAACGAACCGATTCCGGACAAAGGTCGCGTGTTGAATCAGATGGCGAATTTCTGGTTCGAAAAATTGGGTCATGTGGTCCCGAATCATTTGACTGGTATCGCTCCTGAATCTGTGGTTGCTGCAGATGAAGTTGAGCAAGTACGTGGTCGTGCAGTGGTGGCGAAACGCCTCAAACCAATTATGGTGGAAGCGGTGGTGCGTGGTTATATCATCGGCTCTGGTTGGAAAGATTATCAAGAAACCGGTGCGATTTGCGGCATTCAATTGCCAGCAGGTTTGCCACAAGCGGCGAAGTTGGAAACGCCGATTTTCACACCAGCTGCGAAGGCTGAAATGGGCGAGCACGATGAAAACATCAGCTTCGCCGAAATGGAAAAACGTATTGGCGCTGAATTGGCGGCGAAGATGCGTGACATCAGTATTCAGTTGTACACCGAAGCAGCAAATTATGCAGCGACACGTGGCATCATCATCGCTGACACAAAGTTTGAATTTGGTCTCGATGAGAATGGCGTATTGCATTTGATGGATGAAGTATTGACTGCCGACTCTTCACGCTTCTGGCCTGCAGATTCGTATGCAACTGGCATTTCCCCACCATCTTTCGATAAGCAATTTGTGCGTGATTACCTCGAAACAATCACCACTTGGAACAAGACTGCACCAGCGCCAACTTTGCCAGATGAAGTCGTGCAGAAAACGGCAGCGAAATATCGCGAAGCTTTGGAACGCCTGACCGGTGAAACCTTAAAAGCATAATTGGATTTAGGAAAGCATAATGAGTACAAGTAGCCAAGCACCGGTGATCGGTGTTGTGATGGGATCTTCTTCTGATTGGGATGTGATGCAACATGCCGTCTCCATGTTGAAGGAATTCGGTATTCCATTTGAGGCCCAAGTGGTGTCCGCACATCGCATGCCTGACGAAATGTTTCGCTATGCAGAAACAGCGCGTGGTCGCGGGATTCGCGGCATTATCGCTGGTGCCGGTGGTGCAGCGCATTTGCCTGGCATGATTGCGGCAAAGACGATCGTCCCTGTGTTTGGTGTGCCAGTGCCTTCCAAATATTTGCGCGGTGAAGATTCTTTGTTGTCGATCGTACAGATGCCAAAAGGCGTGCCGGTGAACACCTTTGCCATCGGCGAAGCAGGCGCAGGCAATGCAGCCTTGGCAGCAATCGCGATGTTGGCGACGACTGATGAATCCATCGCAGAAAAACTCGAAGCCTTCCGCGCCAAGCAAACACAAGCTGCGCGGGATATGCATTTGCCGCTGTAGTTACTGAATTAGTTGCAGGGTTAATTACAGGATTAGTTACAGGTTTTCCCTCCCCTTCAAGGGGAGGGTTAGGGTGGGGATGGGGTTCGCATGAATGGTTCCATCGTTTGGGAAGGAAACCCATCCCCATCCCAGCCTTCCCCTTGAAGGGGAAGGAGTGGCGACTCAGAAGCTTTTTGTGTTGAGGAGTCAAACAGCCTTGTAGGGCGGGTGAAACCCGCGCCGCCAAGCCATCGAATACTGATGTATTTCGATGAAAATGCAAGTAGCGCGGGTTTCACCTGCCCTACGAGAAAGCAAAAATAAATGGCAGTGAGCGAAAGCAAACCAGCCGTCAAACCAGTTTTACCTTTCGTTTAATTTGTACCGCACCAGCATGGAAAAGCCAACGATGACCCATCCAACACTTCCTCAATTCCCGAATGCGCCAAAGACCACTTTAGGGTTGGTCGGTGGCGGTCAGTTGGGACGGATGTTTGTGCATGAAGCGCAAGCTCTGGGATTCAAGGTCGCAGTGTTGGAGCCAGAAGCGGCGAGCCCTGCGGCACAGGCTGCCGATCTTCACATCCAAGCGGCGTATGATGACGCACAAGGATTGCAACAATTAGCGCAGTACTGCAGTACCTTCACGACCGAGTTTGAAAACGTCCCTGCCGCCAGTTTAGCGAAGCTCGCCGAGACCGGCTTCGTTGCGCCAAGCGCTGCTTGCGTTTCGATTGCCCAGGACCGCATCGAAGAAAAAGCCTTCTTCACACGCTGCGCTCCACAGACCGGCATCTTGCCAGCGCCTCACGCGATTTTGCGTAGCGAAGCGGATTTGGCGCAGGTTAGTGATGATCTATTTCCTGGCATTTTGAAGACAGCGCGCATGGGTTACGACGGCAAAGGTCAGGTCCGTGTTAAGAACATTGATGAGTTGCGACTCGCGTTTGCACAACTCAAAGGCGTGGTCTGTGTTTTAGAAAAAATGCTGCCACTGGCGTATGAGATTTCGGTGCTGGTCGCGCGTGGTGCAGATGGTCAAGCGGTGGTCTATCCTATCGCTGAGAACGTCCATCGCGACGGTATTTTGTTCACCACTACCGTGCCTAGTCCTCATGTTTCCGCTGAAGCCGCTTTGAAGACGCAAAATGCGGCTTTGAAATTGATTGCCGATATCAATTACGTGGGCGTTCTGTGTATCGAATTTTTCGTCTTGCAAGATGGTAGTGTTGTGGTCAATGAAATGGCGCCGCGTCCGCACAATAGCGGTCACTACACGATTGATGCCTGCGTCACCAGCCAATTTGCACAACAAGTGCGCGCCATGGCCGGTTTGCCATTGGGCGATGTACGTCAACATTCCCCCTGCGTGATGCTGAATATTCTTGGTGATATTTGGTTTGATGGTGAACGTGAAATTCAACCCGCATGGGACAAAGTCTTGGCGCTTCCTTCAGCCCATTTGCATCTGTACGGTAAGGCTGAGGCGCGTCGTGCGCGCAAGATGGGGCATATCACTTTCATCGCCCCGAGTTTAGAACAGGCGCAGGCTGAAATGCAGCAAGCCTGCCAGATCTTGGGTATCGCTCTTTGATTGTCATTTGATCGTGATTCGTTCTTGATTGTTGCATGATTGGTTTTTGTTTGGTTGTGGAGTAGAGAGTCGCTTGTGAATTTCAGTCTCAAAATTGCGGAGCAAATCGAAGTCGCGGCCCTCGCTTTAGAGCAGGGCGCCTTGGTCGCTTTTCCGACCGAAACCGTGTATGGGCTTGGTGCTGATGCCGAGAATGTCGAGGCAGTTGCTAACATCTATCGCGCCAAAGGTCGCCCATCGAATCATCCGGTGATTGTGCATGTCGCGCCAGAGGCTGATATTCGACATTGGGTGAGTGAAGTTCCCGCTCCCGCACAAGCTTTGATCGATGCCTTTTGGCCTGGTCCACTGACCTTGATTTTAAAGCGCGCGCCGCATATTCCTGATGCCGTATCAGGTGGTCAAGATACGCTGGGGATTCGTTGTCCATCGCATCCCGTCGCGCAGGCTTTATTGCGTGCTTTCAAACACGGAAAAGGTGGTGTTGCTGCACCATCAGCGAATAAGTTCGGACACGTGAGCCCCACCAAAGCAGAGCACGTTTTAGAAGAGTTTCCTGAAGAAGTGGCGAGCCGTATGATTGCCGCTGTGCTCGATGGCGGACAAAGTGATGTCGGTATCGAATCGACCATCGTCGATATGAGTCGTCTCGCGAGTCACGGACCGGTTCTATTACGTCCTGGTCACATCACGGTGAAACAGTTAGAACAAGTCTTAGGCGTCACCGTCAACGCACCTGATCAAGCCGCACCGCGAGCATCCGGCACCTTAGAAGCGCATTACGCACCAAGCACTCCCGTGGCCTTGGTCGCCGTCGATCAATTGGATGCGACGATTGCTATGTTACACGCCAAAGGCAAGCGCGTCGCCGTGATGGCGTATGAAGCGCATCGTGACACTGAAAAACTGCAAGCGTGGCGCCAACTCAATAATGATCCGATCGCCTACGCGCACGATTTGTATGCCGACCTACGCGATCTTGATCACGTCCAAGCCGACATTATCCTCGTCGAAGCTTTACCCACGACACGCGAATGGCAAGGTGTGGCCGACCGTTTGCGTCGCGCTGCGTTTGATTCGCAAGGGGTGTTGCAGGCGATGTTGGGTGCCTAGTTTTCGATTTTTTTGACAACTCGTCTTGCATTAAAATTTTAAACTCAGACGCGCACTAGCGAATAAAATGCTAGGCGATTCGCCGCGTGAATAATAGCTAGTTGTTGGTGTCCAAATTCTTGTCTGTGTGATTTGGGTTTGTTTCAACAGATTGGATACAGCTAAGCGAAAGCTGGTCTCTTTGTTGATCGTCCAGTTGGCTGTCAGCGATGTGTATCGTTTGACTTGTTCTAAATTGATCCTGTCAGCGGCAACCCGCAATGGACCTCCCGAAATGAAACGGTAACTGCCAGCCACTTTCCATGCGTCATTGACTTTGTATTCCACAGAAAAATTGGCGTTGTATTTGGCTTGTTCTGCGAAGCGATTGTTGGGACCAGGGACGTCGTTCACATGAGACCAGTTGCGCGACATATTAGCGTTGATGTAAATCTTCGGCGCATCTTTCAGCACGACTCCCAACGGTAACCTCGTATCAAGCACGATACCATGTGAAATCGCGTCGCCACTATTGATGCTCTGTTGCTGCCATCGATTGTTCTCAAAGAAGACTTGATCACGGATGAGATTCTTGACCGATTTGAAGTAATGGCTCAACGAATAGTTGAGTTCGTTTTCCCCAAAATGTTCGAACGTGGTATCAAGCCCCCAGGCGATTTCCGGGCGTAGGTTGGGATTGCTGACGGAGTAAGGTCGTTGTGGATCTTGACCAAAGAAGGAGAGCGAGTCTGCGAGTAACTGTGATTGGTCGGGATTTTTGAATGTTCTCGCCAGTGCCAAGCGAAATTGATCTTGCGCGTCCTTATGGGGTCTCCATCGGGTTTGGAAGATAGGGCTCGCATTCGCTGTCGATTGCTTGACCTGTTGATTCACTGAGTTGCTGAGCTCGGCACGAAACCCTTCCCATCGCGCACCGATATAGTGTGACCATTGCTCTGCCCCTTCCCATTCACGTTGTGCAAATAGGGCGTATTGGCCAGAACGAAGCGTTGATGCAACTTGTGCTTCGGCATAGTCGGCTGTGTTGGAGTCATAATTTTCGTTTCTGACGTTCCAACCAAGCTTGATATTGTCGTTATCTGATTGTTGAAAGAGGATATTGGCGTCCCATAAAAGTGTCTTGCGCCAGTATTCTATTTCGCGATGAGAGTTTACAGCTACCGAACCATCCGACATTACGGAATGGTTCTTGGTGGTAGCTGTGCTCTGGCTGAGCATCAGAGTGGAACTCATTTTTGTGCTTGCGGAAAATGGTTTTTCCCAAATTGTTTTGATGTGATTACTTTGGGGGCTAAATTTGTCTGAAAAAGTATCATTTTGGATTGTCGACTCTGAGACCGTGGGCCTGAACGTTCTGCTGTCAACCTTGAATGAAGCTAAGACTTTGCCAACGTAGGCTTGAATCGAAAAACTTTCGTTTTCTCCTAGCAACCATGTTAGATTTTGCGTCACCGAATAAGCTGTGTTTTTGGTGCTCTGGGTGAGTCGGCGCGTGTATATGTCAGACAGGTTTTCGTCTTTGTTATTGCGCTCGAGGTATTCGTAGTATTCGCCCGAATTTTGCGCTCGATTGATAAAGAAGCCAGTATCGTAGGAGAAATGATCGTATTTGTCGGCGAGGTTCAGACGCACCTGTTTTGACACGGCCGATTTATCTTGGTGTGTCATGAGCAGATCCAATTTTCGAGAACCTGTTTTCACCGTCCGCTGCAGTACGATGTTGATGGTGCCCGCGATCGCTTGAGTACTAAATTCAGCGACGGCCGAGCGAATAATCTCTATTCTCTCAATCTGACTCACCGCAATATCAGAAATTCGAAAACCCGCTTGAGGCGTCTGTCCATCAACCAGGTATTGCGTGTAGCCTTTGAGCCCATTGATATTGCCATTCACGACGCCCGCTTGCCGATTTAAGATGTCGGCAACAGTGGCATCACCATGTTTTTCAATGTCCTCTCGTGTGATCACAAACTTCGTCACGGTATCTTCGCGACGCGCATTGTATTTTTTCGTATCACCTTGCACTTCGACTTGTTGCGCGGACTTTGTAGTTTCCACTTGCCCTTCTTTTTTGACTTGACTTGATTCTTGAGCGACTGCCAACGAAGACATAAGGGGGAGCAGGCAGGCGAAAAGACAAATAAAAACACGGAAAATTCGCCACCCAGCGATAACAAACGAGAAAGCAAAGCGCATGAATTAGATCACTTAATTCGAGAAAGAGGTGAGTATAACAATTGATGCTAGATTGGCTTGTTGTTTTTGCCAATAGATAGCTGAGGCAGTGAGCGACTAGCTCAATATGCTGCGTCACCGTCGATGAGCTTGGAAAGATAGTCGCTTAGTTCATCATGCGAGTTGAGTACCGCGAACGCCCCAGGAAAATCATACTCCTCGCAAAACGGATTGCGGATCACGATACAGCGCAATCCAGCCGCGAGGGCGGCGCGTAGTCCTCGTGGTGAATCTTCAATCACGATGCATTCTGCCGGATCTAAGTTGATGCGTTGCAGCCCTAGCAGATAGGGATCGGGGGCTGGTTTGCTTTCTTGGTAGTCGCTTTCGGTGACGACAAAATCAAAGTGCGGTAGGAGATCATGTCCTTGCTCGCGCAATCGCGTATGGATTTGATCGAAGTGGTCGCGACGTGAACTGGTGACGATGCCCATACGCATGTGGTCCGAGACCGATTCGATGGCTGGCTTCACGGCGGGGATCAGTAATTCTGAGGTCGATTGCAGTAAGTCGGCGTAATAATGATTGCGTTGATCGCGCAGCTCGGCAATGGTGTGATCACTATAACCGCGTGCTTGCAAAATGTGCCAAGCACCGAGATTTTCGAGTAGGAACCAATCAAAAAAATGTTGATGTGTGAGATCCACATCATGTTCGGCGAACAAGCGTTGATTGGCTTGGTAGAACAAGTTTTCGGTGTCGACCAATACACCATCGTTGTCCCACAAAATCCCGCGTAGTCGAGGCATCGCTTACTTATAAATCAGCTTCATGGCCAAGATGAAAGCCGAGAGCGCGAGTGAAATCAGGTTCGCGATGATGATGGGCATGGCACCTAACATCAGTCCATAAATCAACCAGCAGATCACGCCACTGACCATGATGCAGTACATGCCAAGTGATACGCCCTCGGCACGTTTGCGTTTCCACGTCATCCATGCTTGAGGAATGAAGGCACTGGTGGTGAGGAAGGCAGCGATGAAGCCGATGGAATCGATGAATGACATGGGGCGAGAAGGTAAAGATCGGTGAATAAAAAAGACGATTTGGGGAGGGGTGCGCCGCGATCGTACTGCGCAAACACCATGGGCAAATGGGGCTCCGTTTCAGTCTTGCTCAATGAGATTATGGAGTTGCGAATCCGATTACGTGAGAAAGCGACCGTTATGGAAAATCAAAGGGCGATTTTGCGTGTCGGCACTTTGCTCGTTGTAGGCGCAACGCTCGACCTCGCCAACCAAAATCACATGATCACCTTCCGGATATTGGCTGCGATTATGACATTCGAACCAAGCGGCAACACCTTTCAATATCGGCAAACCAGTGCGTGACAATTCAAACTCCACACCTTCAAAGCGATCTTCAGCGCGACTGGCGAATTGTTCCGCCAAAGCTTGCTGGTCGGCAGTCAAAACATTGATGACGTAATGAGAATTCTGTTGAAAGACAGGCAGACTTTGAGCCCGATTGCCCAGACTCCACAGCACCAAGGGTGGATCGAGGGAAACGGAATTAAAAGAGTTCGCGGTCAGACCGATGAAGCGACCATCACTGAGTTTGGTTGTGATAATGGTAACGCCAGTCGCGAATTGAGCCAGTGCATTGCGAAATTGGCGCGGGTCGAAATCGGGCGCAAGGGCCGATGGCAGGTCGGTGAGTTGCGATTTTTGCATCGAAAATCCATAGATAATTTCCGACATTATCCCAGATTTCTGCATCTCAGTTTGGAATTGCATGGGTGTTAATTTAGGGAGATCGCGGGACAGCTGCAGTTGCGTCAATGACAGAGCAAGGTGCGATCGGGGCTGGGGCGCTAGAAGCGACCGAGCTGTGTTAAAATCGCGCCTTGGTCGTTTGCGCTGTAAAAATCTAAGCGTTTGATTTTTAAGAAAATTCTAACTCGTGAAGGTTTGTATGTTGATGAAAATATCCATTCGACTTTTGCTGTTGGTGATGTGTGTCGCGATGGCGATTAGCAGCACCTTGGCGACCGCAATGCAATTTGAGCGCAATTTCCCGGTGGGGATTAAGCGCGGCAAGATGACAACGACAGACTTGGCCGACGTTGTGATTGATGGCAAGTTGAGATTAGTTTCGATGGGTTTGCGTATCTATAACGAAGAAAACGCGATTGTCCCAGTGGCTCATGTGTATGTGAGAAACGTCGTCGTGAATTATCTTGAGGATGATATTGGCGAGATCCAAAAAATTTGGATCTTGACTCCTGAAGAGGCCAAACTGCCTTTGCCGAAAGCGCAATAAAGAAGCGTTGATCAGGAGTTTTGATTAAGAGCTCCGATGACTCGTGCTCAACACAATTCGCACCTTAGTGTGGTGGCTTAGTGTGGTGATTCAGAGTGGTGACTCCGTGTGGTCACTCACGAAGCATGAATCACCACTCACGAAGGCTCGATGCAATTGTGCTCGAACGCATGTGAATTTTGAATCATCCCTGTTGGATGCTCGGCTGCTCGATTTTAAGTCGGCAGAAAAAAATGAAGTGATACTGAGGAATTTGTGGGCAGCTTGCGATTGTCTTCCTGTTCGCGGCAGCGCCTTGCAAATGTCTGAGTGCTGATCTGCATCGTGCTTGATGCATGAAGAATTTAATTTTATTTGTTAGAAGTGAATCGAATGTCTATACCAATCGCGCGTCATGAAAATCTGGCTACTATTGAAGCTGCACCTGTTCAAAAGGAGTCAGCGACTAGCGCCAATCCATCTGCAGAAACGATCGCAACTGCTGGCCAAAAGAAAGTATTCATCAAGACTTTCGGCTGCCAGATGAACGAGTACGACTCCGACAAAATGCGTGACGTTTTGCAAGCGACCGAGGGCATGATCAAAACCGAGAAGCCAGAAGACGCCGATGTGATTTTGCTCAACACCTGCAGTATTCGCGAAAAGGCTTCCGAAAAAGTTTTTTCTGATTTGGGACGTTTGCGCGAGTTGAAGCGTGACAAACCAGATCTCTTGATTGGTGTCGGTGGTTGTGTCGCCTCGCAAGAAGGTGAAGCGATTATTCGTCGCGCACCATACGTCGATGTGGTGTTTGGTCCGCAGACTTTGCATCGTTTGCCGCAGCTCATCAAAGAGCGTCGCGATACAGGACGTTCGCAAGTCGATATCAGTTTCCCTGAAATCGAAAAGTTTGACCACATGCCGCCAGCGCGGGTTGAAGGTGCTAGTGCCTTTGTGTCGATCATGGAAGGTTGTTCCAAGTATTGCAGCTATTGCGTGGTGCCTTATACGCGTGGTGAAGAGGTTTCGCGTCCGTTCAACGACGTTCTGGTGGAGGTCGCTGGTTTAGCTGAACAAGGCGTGAAAGAAGTCACCTTGCTAGGCCAAAACGTCAACGCCTATCGTGGTGTGATGGACGATGGCGAAATCGCCGATTTCGCTTTGTTGATTGAATACATTGCTGAGTTCCCGCAAATCGAACGTATTCGTTTTGTGACCAGTCACCCGAAAGAGTTCACCCAACGATTGATCGATACCTATGCCAAAGTGCCGAAGTTGGTGAATCATGTGTACTTGCCAGCGCAGCACGGTTCGGATCGTATTTTGGCGGCGATGAAACGTGGTTACACCTCGTTGGAATACAAATCGGTGATTCGTCGTTTGCGTGCGGTGCGACCAGATATCACGGTGTCGTCTGATTTTATCGTCGGCTTCCCTGGTGAAACGGATGAAGATTTCGAGGCCTTGGTGAAGTTCTTCGAAGACATGGATTTCGACAATAGTTTTAGCTTCGTGTTTAGTGCACGTCCTGGCACGCCAGCGGCGAGTTTGGAAGACGACACGCCAGCTCAGTTGAAACTGAAACGCTTACAACACTTGCAGGCCAAGATCGACGCCAATGTGAAAAAGATTTCCAACGCCATGATCGGTAGCGTGCAAAAAGTCTTAGTTGAAGGACCTTCGGTAAAAGACCCGAACGAATTGCAAGGCCGCACTGAAAATAACCGCGTGGTGAATTTCATCGGCGATAAAGACTTAGTCGGCACCATCGTCAGCACCCGTATTACAGAGTCCTACAACTACACCCTGCGCGGTGAGTTGGTTTAATCGGACTTAATCATTTAGACGAATAGAGAATATCAAATCTTGAGAAACACACCCGTCCCTGTCCTGCATTTCGTTCCGCAGCCGCTCGACAATCTGCGCCTTGCCCATTTATGCGGCCCTTTGGATGAGAACTTACGTCAAATTTCAGCGGCTTTGGATTTGAGTATTTTTCGTCGTGGTGATAAGTTCATTGTCAGTGGCCATAACGCGGACAAGGGTGTGGAATTGCTGGAAAAGTTTTACGCCCAAGCGAAAAAAATTATCAGCATCGATGAAGTACAGTTAGCCTTAGTCGAACAACGCGCATCAAGTAGTAAAAAATTGTCAGCCGAGCAGGGCTTCGATAGTGAAAGTGCGGAAGCTGGTGCGAATCAAAAAGCACCGAGCAAGACTCGTGCGAAAACCAATGCAGCGGTCAGCAAAACAGGTGGCGTCAGCAGTGCGCGTAAGAAAGCAATTCCGCTCGATGACGAAGTCGCGACTGCAACTGTGCAAGATCAAAATCAAGATCAAGACGATGTGGACATCGATGATCATGATGTCGAGAGCCCCATACTCAAAACCCGCCGTAGTGATTTGCGTGGCCGTACGCCGCATCAAAACACTTATCTGCGCGCGATTCTGGAACACGATATTACATTTGGGATTGGCCCAGCGGGTACTGGTAAAACCTATCTCGCGGTTGCTTGTGCGGTCGATGCATTGGAGCGCGATGCGGTGAAACGCATTGTGCTGACGCGTCCTGCGGTAGAGGCCGGTGAACGACTGGGTTTCTTGCCCGGTGATTTGACACAAAAGGTTGATCCGTATTTGCGCCCCTTGTATGACGCTTTATACGATCTTCTCGGATTCGATCGTACGCAAAAAATGTTTGAAAAGCAGATCATCGAGATCGCGCCTTTGGCCTATATGCGTGGTCGTACTTTGAATCATTCTTTCATTATTCTGGACGAGGCGCAAAACACCACGCCAGAACAAATGAAGATGTTCTTAACCCGCATTGGTTTTGGCAGTAAAGCTGTGATTACGGGTGACGTCACGCAAATTGATTTGCAGCGTCATCAACGGAGCGGTTTGGTCGATGCTTGTCAGGTCTTGAAGGGTGTGCGTGGTATCGCTTTTAATCGCTTCACCAGTGTCGATGTAGTGCGCCATCCATTGGTGGCGCGTATCGTTGATGCCTACGAAGAAGCCAGCCAACAGCATGAGCAACAAGAAGCTGAGATTGTGAACCTGAAACAAGCAACGGCTATCAGTAAAAGTAAACGCAAATAAGATCGAATCAATCATGGCGACTGCAACTCAGCAAAAACATAAGCTCAACCTGTCTGTGCAATACGCGGACGAACGTCTCAAAGACTTGTTGACGCGTCCTTTGTTACGCAAGACGATACAAGCAGCCTTGTTCTTTCCTGCCGAGCTCACCTTGCGCATCGTTGATGCTGAAGAAGGCCGTACTCTCAACCGCGACTATCGCGGTAAAGATTATGCGACCAATGTGCTGACCTTCGCCTACACCGAAGATATGGACGCCGAAGTGACACAAGCCGATATCATCTTGTGCACTGATGTACTCGAGAAAGAAGCGCAAGAACAAAAGAAAACGGTACTCGAACATGCGCAACATTTAGTGGTGCATGGTGTTTTGCACGCGCAAGGCTATGATCACGAAGACGATGAAGAAGCGGAAGAGATGGAAGCCTTGGAGATTGAAATTCTCGAGGGTTTAGGACTGAAGAATCCTTATGCTTAAGCCTTGAGCGTATTGGTGAAGTCCGACTGCGCGTAAAGTGCTTGTGGACTTTCAATGCGATGCTTGCTTGAGACGCACAAAAAATCCCTCGCTCAATTTCGAACGAGGGATTTTTTTATTCAGGGTCGGATTCGTTATCATGAACGACTGCAGTCGCGTCAAAGGCGAGAATGTCACCGGGTTGGCATTCCAAGGCCTCACAAATTTTTTCTAAAGTATCGAAACGAATCGCTTTCGCTCGCCCCGATTTGAGCACCGACAGATTTTGTGGCGTGATGTCGACCAGTTCGGCCAGCGTGTTGAGCCGCATTTTGCGCTGGGCGAGGACGACATCGAGATTGACGATAATGGGCATGGTGAGGGCTCAAAAATAGGTTGGCTCAGTTTAATTCTGCATGCCGACGAGTCGACAGAGTAGCTCAAGCAGATGGACTATGCGATCAAATAAATTGATCCATAATTCGATCAAGATGTATGTAATGTTGAAAAGCAGCTCTTTCATATCTCTGCAGGTCAAATAGTCAATTCGGCTTCTTCATTGAGATCAGTGCCAAGTTCAAATGCCCAGAGCAACAAAGTACTAATCACGAGTGAGATGAGTTCGCTTACTGAGTCGATGCACCAGCTCGAAAGATAATTTAACTCGAATTCGCCTTTGCCGATCATAGCGATAATGGCAAATAGCAGGTGAAGGATGATCCATGAAACGATGATCATAGCGTTGATCTTGTATGCCTTGCGAGCATGAGTCAAAGCAGTGAGATTGAACACGTCACCTTGATAGAAACAATGCAGTAATTGCTTGAGGTGCCTCAAGAGAAAAATGCACATAAGCAAAAAGTATGAAGTCAATGCGATACAGAAGAAACGTGTCGACAGCATCAGGCCTTCTACTTTACTTACATCGAACACGTCTTCGCCAGAAATTCCTGCAGTCACCAAAGCAGTGATTGAGACCGATCCTGGGCGCATAACGCTGAAAGTCAGAAGAAAGAGCAGTCCAAGTGCATAAAGAAGAAAGCTGGTTGGTTTGAGCAAGTAAAGTAAGACTTGACTGACTCTTCCAATGCTCTGAATTTTAGCTTTACGTGTGGCGTTCATGATTTCCCTTTTTGGTACATGCCTTTTTTTAGTGTAGTGCTTGTTTGAACTGAAAGTCAATTAAAATTTATCGATAATCGATAATAAGTTACTGAAAAACAGAATTCTTTGTGTCTGTTGTAAGCGCGTGATTTACATGTCTGCGATTTGCCTGCTGCGTTACAATCGATTCTAAATTTCATTTCTATCGGGTTTTTATGCAGCCAGACAAAGATCAAAAACACAAACGGATAATCCAAATGAGTGGCCGTCAAGTCGTTACTTACGGTATGCCTACCCGTTTTTGGCAAGACATCTATTACTACGCGATGACGATTTCCTGGCCTTGGTTTTTTGCGAGTTTTGCCTTTCTGTTTGCGATGATGAATTTTGTTTTTGCAGGCCTCTATATGGCAGGGGAGCAGGCGATCGCGAATATGTACCCCGAAGGATTTTGGGGCGCTTTCTTTTTTAGTGTCGAGACCCTGGCCACGGTCGGCTATGGCGATATGCATCCACAAACGGTGTATGGGCATTGGGTTTCGATCATCGAGATTTTTCTGGGGATGTCGGGCTTAGCCTTGGTGACCGGATTGATTTTTGCGCGCTTTTCGCGACCACGTTCGAGTATCGTTTTTGCCGAACATCCTGTGAGTCACGTGGCAGATGGCAAACGTTTGCTGATGATACGCATGGCAAATGCACGTATGAATGTGATTAGTGAAGCGTCCGCGAAGTTGCGTTTGATTTGGAATGAAGTCTCGGTCACGAATGGCAAATTTCGGAAGATTCATGATTTGACACTGCAACGCGATCAACATCCTATCTTCGTTTTAGGATGGACTATATTCCATGTTATCGATGAAGCGAGCCCATTGTATGGCGTGAGTTTGGAGGAGTTGAAACAGCGTCAGGCGGCTCTGATTTTAAGTGTCGACGGCGTGGACGAAACGACTAACCAAAATCAACGTGGACGTCAGTATTATCCGATTGAATTGGTACGTTGGAATCATCGTTATCTGGATGTGTTTGAGGATCAAGATGGACCGACCCAAGTGATACACTACTCACGCTTTCATTTGTCGGAAGAGATCGATGCGGTGTTGAGTGAACAGGCGGAAGCCCCTTAGTCGAGAATAATGAAGAAAGGATATGGCGATGTTGAAAAAATTGATTCGTGTTTGCCTAGTTAGCTCGCTCGTAATCGTGGGCGCGACGAGTGCACTACCTGCCTTGGCATTTCAAACCATAGTGATTGTGCGCCATGCGGAAAAAGTCGATGAAAGCCGCGATCCTCTGCTCAGCGAAAAAGGAATGCAGCGTGCACAGAACCTCGCCCGCATGTTGCGTGATGCGAATATCGAACAAATCTTCGCCACTGAATATCAGCGTACGCAGTTGACCGCGAAGCCTTTGGCCGACAGCAAGCAACTAAGCTTGACGCCCTACGTTGCCAAAGAGTCGCTAGCCTTGGGACAGCAGTTACGTGGAGCCAGTAAAAATACCTTAGTGGTGGCGCATTCCAATACCATCAATACCGTCTTAAAGGGCTTGGGTGTGAGTGGCCAAAAAGAGGTCGCTGAAGATGAATTCGATCGCATGGTGGTGGTGCATCTCAATCAGCAAGGTGCACCTGAGGTGACGATACTTCGCTATTGAATGGGCAGGTTTAGCTAGCGACTTTGATGTAAAACCATGCAGCAGCATGGATGATACACGCCACAATCGCGCTGATTTCGAAGAGGGGCTTTCTGGTTTTGTGGCGGAATACTTGTTGCGCCAGTAGCGCCACAAGACCGCCGCAAAGGAAAGTCCAAACCAGTAATTTTTGCTCGCTAATGCGTGATGGATAATTCGGGAGAGTTGGCGGATTGCTTGGGGTGCCTCGCTTCGTTTTACGAGTTTGGCTCGCCGTTTTTTGTTGATGTCCTCGCACTGCAATCCACTTGTCCCGCGCATACAGCGTGAAGCAAATGAAACTGGTGATTAGATAGTAAATGAAGGCGAGAGTATTCGATTGTTGCTGCAGCCACTGCAGGATCTCATTGGGTAGATTCATTGCTCTTGTATTCACGCGCTCTGGGCGCGGTATCTTTCAAAACTCTCAGTGTATCAGTTGAACTCTCATTCCTAAGAGATTGATTTCTTGATAAATTCCATGTCCGCATAATGCCGAACTAGGGGACTTGCGAAACCGATAAGTTGCAGCGCATTCCTTCGCTTTGGACCAATTAGACGTGGTTTTCCAGATAAAATCGGCTCAAAATTTGGGAAATACGTGCAGATGTTGTATCCTGTAGGATTAGAAACAACGGCGTCAAGCCCATTATGCAAGAGCACTCTAGTAAGGTCAGACCATCTGACCTTAAACAACATAGGTCATTGTTCGAAAGACTGACCGCCCTCATTTCTCCCGAACCTGAAAACCGTGCAGAGCTGTTAGAAGTGCTGCATGATGCGCAAGAGCGCAATTTGATCGATGCCGATGCCTTGGCAATGATCGAAGGGGTTTTCCAAGTCTCTGATTTATGCGCCCGTGACATCATGGTGCCGCGTGCTCAGATGGACGTGGTGGATATCTCCAAACCAATCGATGAATGGATGCCAGAAGTGCTGGAGACAGCGCACTCGCGTTTTCCTGCGGTCGATGGCGAACGCGATAAAGTCGTCGGTATTCTGTTAGCGAAAGATTTGTTGCGCTACTACGCCGAAGAGAGTTTCGATGTACGCGATATGCTGCGTCCTGTGGTGTATATCCCTGAATCGAAACGCTTAAACATTCTCTTGCGTGATTTCCGTGCCAATCGTAACCATATGGCGATGGTGGTCGATGAATATGGTGGTGTTGCTGGTCTCATCACGATCGAAGACGTGCTGGAACAAATCGTGGGCGATATTGAAGATGAATACGACTTCGATGAAGAGGAAGATAACATCATCGCGCTCGATAATCTTGGACATGGCAAACGTTGGCGCGTCAAAGGTTTGACCGAAATTGAGCACTTCAATGAAGTGATTGGTGCTGAGCTGAGCGATAAAGATGTTGATACGCTGGGCGGCTATATCTCGAACCATTTGCAGCGTGTGCCGCATAAAGGTGATGCTTTCGATATCGGTAATTTGCATTTCGAGGTCTTGCGTGCCGATGCGCGACAAGTACAAATGATCTTGGTTGAAAAACGTAGCGCGAGCTATGTGGCGGAGGATTAAGGCGGCATGCTGCTGGCACAATTGAAACAATGGAGTCTGCCAAGAGCTTGTCTCGCGGCAGTCTTACTCGGGGCGTTGAATGTACTATCATTCGCGCCTTTTTTTATGTGGCCGATTCAAATTCTGAGTTTGGCTTTGATGTTTGCACTTTTTTCAGCGCATCCTGAATGGACCAAGAAACAAGTCGCGAAACTTGGCTTCTGCTATGCCTTCGGCACCATGAGTGTGGGGGTGAGTTGGTTGACGATCGCGATGACGCGCTATGGTGGTATGCCGTGGATATTGGCAATCATCGCGGTAGCCTTATTGGCGTCCTATATGGCGTTGTTCATCATGGGCGGCTTTGTCTTCAGTCGTTATTGTCAGACGCGTTGGCAGGTGAGTATAAAGGCGACTCTGTTAGTGGTACTGCCAGCCGCATGGACCTTATTTGAATTTTTGCGTTCTTATTTGTTCACGGGTTTTCCATGGTTGTCGGTCGGTTACGCGCATAGTGTCAGTCCCTTGGCTGGCTTTGCTCCGGTGCTCGGTGTCTATGGTTTAGCGGGCATCGCGGCGCTGATGGCGGCGGCGCTGGCCTTGCTGATGATTGATAGGCGCCAAGTCTGGATCGCTGGAACTGTGATGATTGCGATTCTGGGAGCAGGGTGGAGCCTGCAACAAGTGGAGTGGACTCACGCCCATGGACAAGCATTGAGTGTGCGACTTGCGCAAGGCAATATCGATCAAGGGCAAAAATTTAGCGTAGAAATGATTGATGAAACGCTGCGTTTGTACCATGGCATGATGACCGAACAGCCAGCTGATATCATCGCTGTTCCCGAAACCGCGATCCCGATTTTGAGTTCACAAGTGCCGCCGGAATATCTGCAGAGCCTGCAAGATTTCTCACAACGCAGTAATAGCCATGTATTCGTTGGTATCGCGATGGATGACGGTAATAATCGGTATTCCAATAGCGTGCTGGGCTTGGCCGCGAACAAGCCGGTCTATCGCTACGATAAACATCACTTGGTACCGTTTGGTGAATTTGTGCCGTTTGGTTTTCGCTGGTTCGTCAATATGATGCGTATCCCTCTGGGCGAATTTAGCAATCCGGGCGTGATCCAACCAGCGATGCAAGTCAAAGATCAACGCGTGATGCCCAACATTTGTTATGAAGATTTGTTCGGTGATGAAATTGCCCAGCAGTTACGCGCTCAACATCGAGAAACGAGTGGGGCGGCGACCATTCTCTTGAATATGTCGAACCTCGCATGGTACGGCGATTCGATCGCCATGCCGCAGCATCTGCAGATTTCGCAAATGCGTGCATTAGAAACAGGTCGCCCGATGTTGCGATCAACCAATACGGGAGCGACTGCGATCATCGATGCTAAAGGTAAGGTGTTGGCACAGCTTGATTTCCTCAAACGAGGAACATTAACTGCGCAAGTGCAAGGCATGCAGGGGCTTACGCCGTATATTCGCTTTGGCGATTGGCCTAGCTTGATCTTGGCCTGTTTGGCGATCGCTGCAGTGGCAGCAATCGGTGGACGTCGTCAACCCTGAGCTTTAATGAAAAGACTGAAGCTTAGGGCTTTTTCTTGGCGAGATTAGCATCAATATCCGCCAAACACTCTAAACCGCGCGCGGTGACTTTCATAGTACCGCTCGCCTCATCGATTTCGATATGTCCTTTTTTTCCTAAAAATGTCGCGACCGCTTTACTGAGCGTGACTTCACCTTGCGCCACTTGACGCAATCCATCAATACACTGTTTGATGAACAGGGTTTGGCGACCGAGCTCGGTCAATTCAAAACCACCATCACGACGATGCGCTACTAATTTAATCCCCACCAAATGTTTTGAATTGCGGGCAATGCACGCACTCGGGCGCGCGCCTTTGGCGAGCTTGGTGATTTGTTCGAGGGCGTCGTATTGGTCGATGGTGAGGGCTTGATCCATGATATTTCTTTAGTAAGCTGATCTGTGAGGAGTGCTACTTTTGCTGGCATGGCTTCTATGCGTAGCGTGGTAGCACGATAGCCGTAGTTTACAGCAATTTGTTGGCCGCCCTAGTTCTTTTGGCGTAGTTGCTTATCCTTTTTACCCATTCTTGATCGCCGTCAGGTGAATGTCCAAAGCTCTGCTCGAGGTTTACAGTGAACCTATATCAAAAGTAGGAGAGCAAAATGGCTGAGCAAATGGGTAGTGCAGCAGTAAGCGGTAAGGCAAATTCGGTACTGGCATCGAGTACTTTGGCCTTTACCGTGTGTTTTACGATTTGGATGATGTTTGGTGTGATCGGTATTCCGATTAAGAAAAGCTTGGGTTTGAACGAGACCCAGTTTGGCTTATTAACTGCGATGCCGGTTCTTACTGGATCTTTGATTCGCGTGCCCTTGGGAATCTGGACCGATCGCTTTGGTGGTCGGATTGTCTTGTTCCTGTTGATGATCGCCACTGTGATTCCGATTTTCTTGATTAGTTATGCGACCGCTTACTGGCATTTCCTCGTGCTCGGTTTATTTGTTGGCTTGGCTGGTGGTTCGTTCTCGGTCGGCACACCGTATGTGGCGCGCTGGTTTAAGAAGGAGCGTCAGGGCTTGGCCATGGGTATTTTCGGTGCTGGTAACTCAGGTGCAGCCGTCAATAAATTTATTGCGCCAGCGATTATTGCATCGGCCGGTTGGGTCATGGTACCAAAAGTCTATGCCGTGCTGATGCTGGCTGCGGCTTTGATTTTCTGGGTGTTTTCGGCAACTGATCCTAGCCACAACGTGAAATCTTCGGTTAGTTTTGCTGCGCAGTTGAAGATGCTGAAAGATCCTAAAGTGTGGCGCTATTGCCAGTACTATTCTGTGGTGTTTGGCGGTTATGTCGGCCTCAGTTTGTGGATGGTGAAATACTTCGTGACCGAGTACAACTTCGACATGAAAGATGCAGCGCTGTTGGCGGCTTGCTTTTCTTTGCCTGGTGGTGTCTTGCGCGCTTTCGGTGGTTGGTTGTCGGATAAATATGGCGCCTACAAAGTGACATGGTGGGTGATGTGGGTTTGCTGGGTGGCTTTCTTCTTGTTGTCCTATCCGCAAACTGATTTCACAATCAAGACGGTGAATGGACAGCAAAGTTTCGCGATTGCCTTGTCTCCAACGGTCTTCACATTGCTGTTGTTTGTGGTCGGTATCGCGATGGCGGTGGGTAAAGCATCAGTGTTCAAATTTATTTCTGATGAGTACACACACAATATTGGCGCGGTATCCGGCATTGTTGGTCTGGCTGGCGGTTTAGGTGGTTTCATCTTACCGATTATGTTTGGTGCGATGGTTGACTTGACTGGGGTTCGCAGCTCTTGCTTCATGCTCTTGTACGGCACGGTCTGTATCTCACTCGTGTGGATGCACTTCCAATTCCGTCGCGAGATCATGCAATCAGCGCAGCAGGCTTTGCAGGCGGCATGAAAACTTAAAAACAAGAGTTAAGTTTTTTGAAAAGGCGCGAGGTTCGCGCCTTTTTCATTTTGCGAGCTTCGCGTTGAACATCTTTAACTCATCCTGTTACGGGAACTATTTATCGTAAAACGACTCCATCAGTTTCTGATCGGCTCGGCTGCGCTGGGCTTTGATATGATGTGGAGCGACAGTTTGTACTCATAACTTTTCGAAAGGCGACAAGATGAAGATGTTAGGTCATTGGCAGTACGATGTGATGCAAGCAAAAACACAACACGCGCTGACATCCTCCGAGGTAAATAACGGATCTTTGTTCAAGTTTCCTTTCAAATATTCACTTCAAACTTTCCTTGAAAAGAAAAATATCGCCCTTGCAGCCATGCTCGCCTTGAGCCTTGGCAGTGCTTCTTTGGCGCAAGCGGCTGAAACGACGCCGAATTTAAGCCCAGAACAAAAACAATTGCGGGCAGTCTACCAAGAGCTCGTAGAAATCAATACCACTAACTCGGTCGGTAGTTGCACCAAAGCGGCGCAGGCCATGGCAGCGCGCTTGAAGTCAGCGGGTTATAGCGATAAAGAAGTGCAAGTGCTAGTGCCACCAAAGGGGCCGCAAAAAGGAAATTTGGTGGCACGCTTTAGCGCGAATGCTGGTAGTGGTGGTGCCAGTAAAAGACCATTATTACTGTTGGCGCATATCGACGTGGTGGAAGCAAAGCGCGAAGATTGGGTACGTGATCCGTTTAAGTTGATCGAAGAGAAGGGCTTGTTCTACGCGCGAGGTGCCTCAGATGATAAGGCCATGGCGGCAATTTTCGTGGCAAACATGATGCAATACAAGCAGGAAAAACTGAAAACCAAACGTGACCTGATTTTGGCCCTGACTTGCGACGAAGAATTGATCCCTTCTGATTTTAATGGCGTCGAATTTTTGCTCAAGCATCATCGACCATTGATCGATGCGGAGTTTGCCTTGAACGAAGGCGGTAGTGGTTTGATGGATAAAAATGGCAAGCCGATTCGCAATGGCTTGCAGGCGGGTGAGAAGACATTTCAGACTTTCCAACTTGAAATTACCAATTCGGGTGGGCATAGTTCTCAGCCTCGCAAAGATAATGCGATTTATCGTTTGAGTGATGCACTGAGCCGCCTCGGAAAATTTGATTTTCCATTCCGTTTAATTCCAACAACACGCGCCTACTTCGAAACAATGGCAGAAATAGAAGGCGGTCAAATTGGTGCGGATATGAAGGCGATTTTGCGTGAGCCTGTCGACCAAGAAGCCTTGGCGCGCTTTAGTGCCAGCAGCCCTTTCAATAATGCATCGGTACGTACCACTTGCGTTGCGACGATGGTCAATGCCGGCCATGCAAGCAATGCTTTACCGCAGCGAGCACAAGCGATGGTGAATTGCCGAATCTTGCCAGGTGAAACGGTCGAACAAACGCAAGCGACTTTGACCAATGTGATCGCCGATAAAGACATCAAGATTACCGCACTGGGTGTGGCGACGGTGCCACCAGTGCCGAGTTTAGAAACGGAAGTCGTCAAACACGCACGCGCCATCACCCAAGAAATGTGGCCAGGTACTCCGCTGTTACCGACCTTGTCACCGGGTGGTACCGATGGTCGTTTCTTGAATACAGTCGGCATTCCGACTTACGGAATTAGCGGTATGTTTCACTACCCAGAAGGTGCGAATGCACATGGTTTGAATGAGAAGTTGCCAGTAAAGTCCTTGTATGAAGGACAGAAATTCTTAAACGAACTGACCAAACGGATCGCGCAATAAGGTCAAACGGACCTAGGCAAAAACCGACGTTGATATCGTTGTGTTCGTCCGACCGAATCGCTGTGTTGGATGTGGCTTCGTGCCGAATCAGCACAGTCTTGACGCCTGCGAAAGTCCTAGTCAAATATGATGAAAAGGCATACTGCTGCCGAAACTTATTCAGCAGCAGTTGTCTTTGCTTGATCTTGTCGGCGCGGTAGCAGCAGCGTGAAGCGTGTGCGTCCTTGTTCAGATTGGGCGCTGATACTGCCATGATGACCACGAACAATCGCTTGCACGATCGCAAGGCCCAATCCAGCGCCTTCACCTGATGCATGTTGGCGTGCATAGTCACCACGATAAAAACGTTCAAACAAACGCGTCAATTGATCAGCAGCGATAGTGTCACCACAGTTTTCTATGCTGACCGTGATGTAGTCAGCCTCTACTGCGAGGCTGACCTCAACCGTGCTGTTGGTTTGCGCATGGCGTATCGCGTTACTGAGAATATTACTGAAGGCGCGCCGCAACATCAGTCGGTCGGCTTCGAGCGTGAAAAGCTCGGTCTGAGCGTCTTGTGTATTGTTTGAAGAATCGCTTGCCTGTGGGGCGTCCAGTGCTAAGTGAAAGCTTAGTGCTTTTTCCTCAGCGAGCATCTCATAGAAGTCGAACAGCGCTTTGATTTCGCTATCGATTTGAACCGTTTCACAATGCACTAATTGCGCGCCATTTTCGGCTTTGGCGAGAAACAGCATGTCACTAATCATGCGCGCTAATCGAGCATATTCCTCGGCATTCGATTCCAAAATCTCGCGATAGCTTTGTGCATCGCGCGGTTGTGATAAAGAGACTTGGGTTTGCATCATGAGATTGCTGATCGGTGTTCTTAACTCATGGGCGAGATCAGAGGAGAAGGCTGACAATCGATCAAAGGCTTCTTGTAAACGCGCCAGCATCTGGTTTAGATGTTCAGCGAGATCAGCCAATTCTGGCGGCACTGCATCGATCGCTAAACGTTGATCGAGCTTGTCAGCTGTGATGGTGGAGGCACGTTGCCCCATGGTGCGCAAAGGACCTAGGCCGCGACTCGCTGCGACCCACGCCAACAATGCCGTCAACACGGCAGCGCCTGCGACGAATAACCACAGCGTTTTCATAAAAGTGCGCATGAAACTCTGATGGTGCGCGATGTCGGTTGCGATCGCTACTGTGATTGGGGCGTAGATTGGATTCTTGGTGTTGAATTGCGTCACCAGACCACGATAGCTTTGACCTTCACTCTGCCATTGTCGCAAGGGCAGCGCATGGGTATCAACCGCACCACTCGTGATGCTGTTTGCGTGGCTGCCTGTTTTGTCATTGAATATGTCAACAGGAAAGCGATGGTGGTCTGAGGATAAGATTGCGCGTTGCTGATTGTCCAAAATGTGAATCATCAAATCGTGATGGCCCACTAAGGCATCACTGAGCTGTGTTTGTAGATGCTGTAAATCCTCTTCGGTTTCAACGCGTTCGATGATGTGTTGTGCCAGTTCGAGTTTGCCACTCAAAGCATGGCGATCTTGCTCTTCAAAATGCTGCTCGATCGATACACCAATCAACCACCCCAAAGCCAAGAGCACCACACAAGCGAGGCTCGTGAAGAAAAGGCTGAGGCGGGCGGTTAATGAGAGTCGCTTTAGCATGAATTAGAGGAAAGTGGTGAACGATGGATTGAATAATGATTCAGTGTGCACGACTCACGCAGTGTCGCCGGGCTTTTGTTCTAAGACATAGCCGACCCCACGCAAAGTATGAATCAGCTTGGGTTCGAAATGATCGTCCACTTTTGCCCGCAAGCGTCGCACGGCCACTTCGATCACATTGGTATCGCTGTCAAAATTCATATCCCAGATTTGCGATGCGATCAAAGATCGACTCAGTACTTCGCCTTGTCGACGCATGAATAACTCGAGCAAAGAAAATTCTTTGGCAGTTAAGTCGATGCGTTGCCCTTGGCGTGTCACGCGATGCTTGAGCAGATCTAACTCCAGATCAGCCACGCGCAAACTACTGGCCTCCATTTGTTTGCCTCGCCGCAGCAGGCTGCGCACACGCGCCAATAATTCGGAGAAGGCAAACGGTTTGACCAAATAGTCGTCAGCACCAAGCTCAAGGCCTTTTACACGATCTTCCACTTGATCTTTCGCAGTTAAAAACAGCACTGGCATTTGCAAGTCTTTGGTGCGCAAGGATTGCAGAACTTGCCAGCCATTTAAGCCGGGTAACATGACATCGAGAATAATCAGGTCATATTGCTCACCCAATGCCAAATGCAAACCGCTATTCCCATCACGACAAAGATCCGCCACAAAGCCAGACTCACTCAATCCTTGCTTGAGGTAGTCTCCGGTTTTGATTTCATCTTCGACGATTAGGATTTTCATACAGCGTGATGGTGGCTTGGGTTAGGTCTTGTTTGCTTCGCACTTTTTTGGCATGCATTCTAACGCGAATTCGCGCAATTACGAGGAGAGTGGCATAGCCGAAAGCCTAGATTACCGATTTGTAATCTTGCTGTCAGCTTTGTGTTGGGATGATGTCGCCATAATGTGCAGCATTAAAGAGCCGCCCTGGGTTTAGGTAGCGTTGCTTGTTTTTTTATCATGAGGTTTGGTTTTATGGATGTTCCGGCGCATGATCGCATGGCGATGAAAATGAACTTAGCTCGGTCTACTCGTATTCTTGTGCAAGCGAGAATGCAAATGAATCAGGCCCAGATCTCTCACAGTTTCCTTGGCATCTTGCTTGCGGCTGCTTTGGCTCTCGTACTTGCCATGTTGTCGCCGTCGGCACGGGCGCATGGCAATGACGACCACGAACATGCGGCGCCAGTGGCGAATCAAATTACGGTGGCACCACGCGCTAGTGCGCAGAGTGAAGATTTTGAATTGGTCGCGGTCTTGCAAGGTGCGCGCTTAGTTATTTATCTCGATCAATTTGCGAGCAACGAAGCGGTCAACGGCGCCCAGATCGAAGTCGAGAGCAAAGGTCTGTTCAAGTTACTCGCGAAAGAGTCCGAGCCCGGTGTGTATGTAATCGACCTTTCAAGCTTGGGAGCCAAGATGCCTGCCGCCGTGGGCAAGTATCCATTGACCTTTACGATTGATGCAGCGGACACCAGCGATGTGTTAGCCAGCACATTGGAGATTGCGGCCGATGATGAGTCACTGCATGACCATGCAGCGTCGGCACCCACTTGGCAACGATGGTTGGCGCTGGCCTCGGTGATATCCGCTGCGGTGTTGGTCTTGCTGTTGTGGATGCGCCGTAGAGCGGGGCGTACTTCCTTGAATTTTAATTCTGCAAACTCCGCCAGGCTTACAAACTCCACTACTGGAGGTGTGCAATGATGCGGGCGACTTTATGGCGATTAGCGTTCTTGAACGCTTTGATGTTGACAGTTGGGTCGAACCAAACTTGGGCACACGGCGACGAGGATCACAGCAAGAAACCGAGTGCGACGGCAGTCAAGAAAACCAATGGAAGCCAAGTCGAAGCTGCAGCGGCGACCCGCTTGCCTGATGGTTCGGTCTTTGTGCCGAAATTGGTGCAACGACAATTACAACTGCGGACCATCGTCGCGGAAGTTGATCAATATGCGACCAGCCTAGAGCTCAATGGTAAAGTCGTCGCGGATCCGAATGCAGGCGGCAAAGTGCAAGCGAGTCAAGCGGGGCGCATCGAAGTCACTAGTCAGAGCTTGCCAGTGCTCGGTCAACGCGTCAGCAAAGGGCAGGTTTTAGCGTATCTTCGACCAGTGATGAGTAGTTTGGATCGCGGCAATAGCCAATCGATCTTGGCCGATCTCGATGCGCAGTTGTCGATTGCTGAGAAAAAAGTGCAGCGCTACGAAGCATTGGCGGAAGCGCTGCCGAAAGCGGTCGTCGAAGCCGCGCGTTACGACTATGAAGCGCTGCGCAAACGCAAGGCCGCCGTCGAAGCGAGTTTGTCTAAAACGGAAGCCTTGATCGCTCCTGTTTCGGGCGTAATTAGTGTTGCCAATG
The DNA here is from genome assembly GCF_031326225.1 of Undibacterium cyanobacteriorum. Taxonomy (GTDB): domain Bacteria; phylum Pseudomonadota; class Gammaproteobacteria; order Burkholderiales; family Burkholderiaceae_D; genus Undibacterium; species Undibacterium cyanobacteriorum. The sequence goes on from NZ_CP133720.1 coordinate 1,269,383, forward strand.
CCGTTGCTGGCCAAGTGGTGGATGCACGCGAAACGTTGCTTGAGATTATCGACCCTAGCCGTTTGATGGTCGAAGCTTTAGCCTATGAACCCTTGAATGCGAACGAGGTGATTGGTGCGACGGCGAGTTGGAAGAATGCGGGCGTGGTGAGTACGAAACTAGATTTAAAATTCTTGGGCGGCGGTCAGCAAATGCGTGAGCAAGCGATTCCTTTATTGTTCCGTGTGCTTACAGATCAAAGATCCAAATCACAAAACGTCGCGGTCGGACAGAGTTTGCAAGTCTTCGTGCAGCAGAAGCGTGATAGCGAAGGCGTCGCGGTGCCTTTGTCGGCGATTGTGAAAGTGGGTACGGGTCAGAGTGCGGTGTGGGTACATACCGAAGCAGAACGTTTTGTGCAGAAGCAAGTCAAGCTGCAAGCGCTCGATGCGGAACGCGTCTTGATATTGTCTGGAGTGGAAGAGGGCGCGCGGATTTTGGTGAGCGGTGCGCATCTGTTGGCGCAAGTGAAATAGGATGATGACACATGTTTCAAGCCATCATTAACACCAGCCTCAAGCAACGCCTCCTGGTCATCGCCATCTCGCTGTTGTTGGTCGTACTCGGCATCATGAGTATGCGTAAGATGCCCGTCGATGTCTTCCCCGATTTGAATAAGCCCACCGTGACCTTGATGACCGAGGCAGGTGGTATGGCGCCAGAAGAAGTGGAGCAATTGGTGAGTTTTCCGATTGAATCCAGTATGAATGGTATGTCGGGAGTAAGTCGTGTGCGCTCGGTATCCGGCGTTGGTCTGTCGATTGTGTATGTGGAATTCGATTGGGGTACCGATATCTATCGTAACCGTCAGCAAGTGGCGGAGCGACTGAATTTGGTGCGCGAGCAATTGCCGAGCGGTGTACAGCCACAGATGGGACCGATCTCGTCGATTATGGGTGAGATTTTGTTGGTGGCTTTGCCGATTGTTGAATCCGGTGGGAATGATGCGAAACAAGACCACGATCACAACGCCAGCGCCAATACGGACGAGCAAGTCAATCCTGCCATGAAAGCGCGGGAGTTCGCTGATTGGGTGATGCGCCCCCGCTTGTTAAACATTCCCGGCGTGGCGCAGGTGACACCGATCGGTGGCGAAGTGCGCCAATTTCGTGTGGAACTCAAACCCGCGCAATTGCAGTCGTTTGGTTTGACGGCCAATCAGATCGAAAGTGCCTTGCAACAGTTTGGCGGGAATACCAGCGGTGGCTTCACAGAGGCCAATGGTCGCGAATTATTGATTCGCCAAATTGGTCGCACTACACGCATCGAAGATCTACAAAATACCGTCGTGGCAATGAAGCATGAACAGCCGATTTTGTTGAAACAAGTGGCTGATGTCAAGTTGGCAGCGGCTTTTAAGCGTGGCGACGGCGGCTATGCGGGCGCTGCTGCAGTGATCTTGTCGATTCAAAAACAACCGACGGCCGACAGCGTGAAACTGACGCGCGAAGTGGAAAAAGCCATTGCGGAACTCAGTAAAAGCATGCCTGTCGGTGTAGGCCAGCCGCAGTTCCTGTTCCGCCAAGCCGACTTCATTGAAAATTCGCTCGATAATGTCAAAGACGCCTTGCGTGATGGCGCGATCATGGTCGCGGTCTTGCTCTTTCTCTTCCTTTTGAACACACGGACGACCTTCATTTCTTTGATCGCGATTCCTTTATCTTTGGTCGTCACGGTCTTGGTATTCCGTTACCTCGGCTTATCGATCAATACCATGACCTTGGGTGGACTAGCGATTGCAATTGGTGAATTGGTCGATGATGCGGTAGTCGATGTGGAGAATGTGCTGCGGCGCCTGAAAGAGAATGCGCAAGCGGCTACACCTTTACCGGTATTGACCGTGATCGCGAATGCTTCGGGTGAAGTGCGTAGCGGCATCGTCTATGCGACCATGATCGTGGTGCTGGTCTTTGTTCCCCTATTTGCATTGCCCGGCATTGAAGGAAGTTTGTTCACGCCTTTAGGCATCGCCTACGTCGTTTCTATTTTCGCGAGTATGTTGGTGGCAATGACGGTGACCCCAGTGTTGTGTTATTTCTTGCTACCGACAATGAAGCAAATTCACCACGGTGACAGCGCGCTGGTGAGTAAATTGAAGGCTTGGGATACCCGTCTACTGCAGTGGTCATTTGCACACGCTAAACCCTTGTTGGGCAGCGCCGTGATCTTGGTGCTGTTGGCGAGTGCCAGCATTCCTTTCTTTCCACGCGCTTTTTTGCCGGCGTTTAATGAAGGTACGCTCACGGTGAATTTGGTCTTGAATCCGGGCACGAGCTTGGAAGAGTCGAACCGTTTAGGGCGTATGGCTGAGCAATTGATGATGCAAGTGCCAGAAGTAACACAGGTGGGGCGACGCACTGGGCGCGCTGAACTCGATGAACATGCTGAGGGTGTGCATTACAGTGAAATGGATGTCGATTTACGCAAATCGAAACGCAGTCGCAACGAGATCATCGAAGATATTCGCCAACGTCTGAAGAGCTTGCCAGCCAATAGTAATGTCGGCCAACCGATCTCCCATCGACTTGATCATTTATTGTCCGGCGTGCGGGCGCAAATCGCGCTGAAGATTGTCGGCGATGATCTTGATCTCTTGCGCAATCAAGCGGCAGATCTACGACAACGTTTAGCGCGAGTGCCTGGTATTACCGATTTGCAGATCGAAAAACAAGTGCTCATCCCGCAGATCAAGATCAATCTCGATTATGGGCAAGTTGCGCGTTATGGTTTGAATCCAGGCGAATTGCTCCGTAGTTTGCAGCAGCAAATCGAGGGCGAAAAAATTACGCAATTGGTAGAAGGGAACCGTCGTTTCGACCTCGTCTTGCGCCTACCAGAACAAGGGCGTGATTTGGCCGCTTTACGCGAACTGTTGATTGCGACTCCGCGTGGTTATATTCCTTTGCGTTTGCTGGCGACCGTCGAAGAAAACGGAGGCCCGAATCAAATTAATCGTGAAAATTCGCGTCGTCGTATAGTGTTATCGGCCAATACCGACGGGCGTGATATGGCGAAAGTGATTGCCGATATCCGTGAAGAGTTGGCAGCGTTTAAATTGCCGAGTGGCTATTCGACCAGCCTCGAAGGGCAATTCCAAGCCCAAGAAAAAGCCTCAAATTTGATCGCCGTGTTGGCCTTAGTGTCCTTGAGTTTAATTTTCTTGGTGCTATATGGGCGTTATCGTTCTATGCGACTGGTGTTGATCATTATGGGGAATATTCCACTCGCATTAGTCGGTAGTGTGGTGGCCTTGTGGATTGCTGGTCAAAGTCTGTCGGTGGCAGCGCTAGTTGGGTTCATTACCCTCGCCGGTATCTCTACGCGCAATGGGATTTTGAAGATTAGTCATTACATCAATTTGTGCCTGTTTGAAGGCGAACAGTTTGACCAAAAGATGATTATTCGAGGTTCGCTGGAACGTTTGACGCCAGTGCTCATGACGGCCTTGGTCGCGGCTTTCGCTTTATTGCCCTTGCTGATTTCTGCCGATGCACCAGGTAAGGAAATTTTACATCCGGTAGCGGTGGTGATCTTTGGCGGTTTAATTAGCTCAACGATCTTGGATACTGTTCTGACGCCCTTGATGTTTTGGTTGTGGGGCCGACCAGCGGTAGAACAATTGCAAGCGTCGCATTTGGCTGAGCAGCAAGAAAAGTTAAGCGCACTCGGACAGCATGAGCAGGGTGGCCGTCAGCAGTCTGTGGCTGAACAGAGTTTTTGAGTAGGATGTGAATCAATGTGTGTTGAACATGGAAGGAGCAAGGCAATGAAGATGCAAAAGAATGTGTTGTCGAAAGTGGTCGCTTTGAGCATGGTCGGTATGATGTCGACGGTCGCCGTCACGAGCAGCGCTTGGGCGCATGATGATAAGTACTTTGATTCGATTAAATCGCCGCATGGTGGTCAAACCCGGATGGCAGGGCCTTATCACTTTGAATTGGTGCTGAAAGCCGGTGCGACGAATGCGCAGACTAGCCCTGTGGTGGTTTACGTGACCGATCACGCTGGTAAAGCGATTGCCACCAAAGGTGCGACAGCGAATTTACTGATCGTACAAGGCAAACAGAAAATTACAGTGGAACTTAAGTCGCAGGCCGACAATCAACTGGTGGGGCAAGCAGCCTATAACGCGAGTGCTGATTTGAAAGCAGCGCTGAGTTTTAATGAAACTGGTAAAGGCGTAGAACAAGCACGCTTTACGCCATTCGCTCCTGTGAAAGCGTCTAAGGCAAAAAATAGTAAAGCTTCAGCAGAAGCAGGGCATGAGCATCATCATTAAGGCCATCGAGAATGAGTGAAGTTCAGTAAGTGATGACAAATATGTGTCGGTAGATGCCGACAGAGATAATCCAAAAGTGGAGTTGAAAAAGTGAAATTTAAACCAATGGCATGTGTACTTGTCACGAGCCTCTTGGGTTTCGGCATGAGTGCTGCATCGGCCTATGCTGGTGTGCACGAGATTCGTTTCGATGCTGAGCACAAGTACACATTGTCCAATAGCATCGCGGCTGGCGATATGGTGGAAGTCTGTGGTGATTTTCAAAAAGGTGAGACGATACAATGGAGCTATCAAGCGGAACGTGCGCTTGACTTCAATATTCATTTTCACGTTGGGAAGAAGGTCAACTTTCCAGCGAAGCTGAAACAACAAAATGAGGCCACTGGAAAACTCAAAACGAAGTTGCAGCAAACTTATTGCTGGATGTGGACCAATACCAGCAAAGAGACAACCCCACTGAATTTGCAACTGAGTTTGGAATCCGGTTTGCAAAAGCGAAGCACTATGTAATTCATTGGGTTTTCTGTACTAGTCGATGCGGCCTTCTCTGTTAAAGTGACGGAGATGGCCGCGCTGTATTTTTGGGGGCACATGTTTATAATACTTGGCTAACACTCAAGTACTTGCGGGTTGTGGGTTGCAGTGAACAAACTGTCGCTCTGCTCGCTTGATGTCATCCGTCTTTTTCATTGTCGTGGGAGCCGCCATGTTGTCTATGCACCGTCCTCATTCTTCTACACATTGGGCTCCTCAGTTTTCTTCTGCTCCGTCTTTTCTTTGTGCTTCGGCTTTTCTCATCATGGCAGGGCTTGGTTTTGGCATTGTTCAGCAAGCTCAAGCCAAACTAGTCCTGTCGACCGAAGTTGAAAAACAAAATGAAGCGAAAAAGAAACTCGGTGTAGCAGCCACCAAGTCCCAAGACAAAGCGGCTAGCGCCAGTGTTTATCCACATGCCATGGAGCCGATTGGCACGGTGCGTCAAATCTATGACGGAGTATTAAGTCCGGAACTGGCAGTTGCCACCTTCCGCAATATTGATCGCCTCTTTCCCGTCAATAAGATACGTGCCGCCCAGCCGAATCAAGTCTTGCCCTTAGTGCCGGCGTCAGCGCAGCAAGTGCAAAGTTTGGCGAAGTTAAACTGGAATGAGCGCGGTGTAGGATTGAATCTTGACCGCTTCTATGAAGCCAATCGGATCGCGGCAGTATTGGTTCTGAAGGACGGTAAGGTGGTGTTGGAACAGTACCGCTACGGTAATTCACCGAAGACTCGCTGGATGTCGATGTCGGTCGCAAAGTCCATCACCTCGACCTTGGTAGGGGCGGCCATCAAGCAAGCGAAAATCAAAAGTGTGAATGACAAAGTCATTAGCTATGTTCCTGAACTCAAGAATAGTGGCTATCGCGATGCCAGCATTCGTGATGTGTTGATGATGGCTTCCGGAGTGGCGTGGTCAGAAACCTATGCAGACCCACGCTCTGATCGACGTCGCTTACTAGAGGCGCAGATTGGGCAAAAGCCGGGCGCGGTATTGGAAGTGTTACGACAATTGCCGCGTGTGGCGGAGCCTGGTACGGTCGCTAACTACAACACAGGCGAAACGCAGATCGCGGCCTACGTCTTACGGAATGCAGTGGGGAGTTCTTTGTCTGACTACTTGAGTGAACGCATTTGGCGCCGCCTTGGCATGGAAGCGGATGCGTATTGGTGGTTGGATGCACCGAATGGTGTTGAAATCGGCGGCAGCGGTATCGCCGCCACCTTGCGCGATTATGGGCGCTTTGCATTATTCATGCTGGCGCAAGGCAAAATCAAAGACGAAAAAATCCTGCCCGATGGATGGACCTATGAAGCCACCACGCCACGTCTTTTGAAAAATGGACGTCCTTTGGCCTATGGCTATTTGTGGTGGCCAGCAACGTCTGCAGAAGCACAACGCGATGCTGCCTACGCGGCAATTGGTATTCATGGGCAAGCGATGTATATCAATCCGCGTACCCAAACCGCGGTGGTGCTGTGGGGCGCACAGCCGCAGCCAACCGGCGGCGCCGCCACTGATTACTGGGCTTTCTTTAATGCAGTGAATGCAGCTTTACGATAGTGCTAGTAAGTCTTTGTCAGATGGCTTGCTGCATACGCGAGTGATGTCCGCTCGCTTATCGTACCAAAGGCTCTGTAGTTTGCGCTGCATGGCTGATCATATGATCGGCTTGCTGGGATTTCTTCGCCTCAATTTCACGGATTAAACGTTCTGCATGTTTGCGTTGGTTGAGCGGCGCGTCTTGAATAACTTCTTCCAGCAAAAGAATCGCCCCCTCATGATCGCCCATTTCAGTGTACGCAACGGCCAATTTGATTCTGACCTCAAATGGCGACAGCATGAACTTATCGTCCTGCCCACCGTGGTTACGATCCGCATCGATTTGACGCGCTTCGCGTGACGGTTCTGGTAAGCGGGGCGCGATATTCATTTCATTTGTGGCCACGGCATCTTGCGACGTGGTGGTCGCTGTAGCAATGTTCGAGCCATCGTTGACCGTTGCGCTCATCGCGTCATCAAGGGCACCGAATTCAGGCGTGATCATCGCCTCTAATTTCGCATGATTGATTTTTGCGCGCTCGGAGTGCTGATAGCTTAATGAAGCATCAATTTGTAGGGCGGATTTTGGCGCACTCTCTTTGGCTTTGAAACTTTCGACTTTTGGCGTCGACACTGGCACAAATAAGAACGCTGCACGATCAAGTTTCTTGAGCTGCTGTAGATCGCGTGGACGATCTGCAGTACGTGCAAGTGTTAGCAAATCTTCGAGTTTCTCGAAAATCGCCAGATCAAACCCTTGACGCGGATTGATGCGTGAATTGCCGACTAAACGTTCGAGATAGGCAACGATGTCATCAGAGGCCCAAAGCTCGAGTATTTTGTTGATCACGTGAGGGAAATCCGCCAACTGTTTTTGCTCGACCGCACCTGGCATTTCCCAAGGTTCGAGCTTCAAGTTAAAGTATTTTTTGATCTCACGATATACGCGTTGATAGGCTTCAGCGTCGTTATTGGCGCGGCAGTGATCGAGTTCAGAAAGAAGCTCACGTGGCGAACTCGGTTTCTTCTTGCTTGGTGCCGGCGTGTATGTTTTGGCGGCTTCTACTAAATCATCGTCACTTGCCTTGCTCATCGCAAAGGGTTCGATTTCTTTAATCGATGTATCTTGTGGCAAAGAAGCGTTTGGTGTTTGCGCTACGGATGCAGCTGGGGTCGTCGGCATTGCTTGAGGTATAGTGGCGCTTGGATTGGTCGTGCTAGCCTTGGCCAGTTTATAACCGAGTGGTTTGTGACTCGATGAACGTGCTTGCATTTTGTTGGCATCACGGTCGAAAGCGAGACTATCGTCTTCTTGCTCTGTATGCGTTTCTACCACTTTTCGGAACACTTCTTCGGCTGCTTTTGCTGGATCATTCGCGGCTGTTGCTTCAGTCTTTTTCTCAGACTCTTTTTCAGGCTTTTTTTCAGACTCTTTTTTTGCAAGCTCAATCAACGGATCACTCGGCGTTAAGCGGATGCTGTCTTCGGCTTGTTCGCTTGGCTTATAAACGCGCAACCATGAGTCGACATAACCTTTGACTGCAAAAAATTCATCTGGTTTGGTTGCGGGGGTAACCGGAGTTGGTGTGGTCGCGCTCGTTTCAGCTTCTTTGCTTGCTTCAAGTTTGGCTGGTGCTGATGCTTGATGTTGATCAAGCTGATCGAGCTGATAGTGTTCAAGTTCTTCGACAAAATAATCGCGTGAAATATTTGTACTACGTTGTGCGCTTAAGGCTTGGCGACGACGTTCAGCGGTATCGATATCAGGTGCAGTTTGATTGCTCTGGCTTGCTTGATTGACGAAACTGGGCTCCTGTCTGAATTCTTGTTTGGCTTCTTGTTTCCACATGTCGAGTTTTGAACTATCTGGCTTGTGGATGTCTTGTTGATTAGAATCTTGCGGGCCTTGTGCAAGAGCGAAGCTGGATACGCTTGAATGTGCCGCGAGATCGCTAGTGTCGACAAACTGCAGTAAGGAGTCCTGGAAATTGCTCAGTGTATTTGAGATCGCGTGCATACCACGGTTGACCAGGTTACGCGCATGAAGATGCCAGAAATAAGCCAGCGCGGCCAATATGCTCATGACAAAGATAGCGACCAATGCTTGGGCCCACAACAGACGCTGTTTGCCGGATTCCATGATTTGTATGCGTTGGCGATTGATCTCGGCGTTTTCCTGCAGCAGTGTGGTCATTTGCTTTTGCAGCGCATCACGTAGCTGTGCTTGGTTTGCCTTCAACTCTTGTTCAGGGCTGCGCGCGTTGGTGTTAGGATTAGCGCCGCCGTTACTTTGCGTCGCTTCGCCAAATTTACTTTTTTCGTAAGTGGTATTGCTATCGTAGCCAGCGTAAGTATCTTTGCGAAGATCGACATCTTGGTGTGAATTACCCGCATTGCCGACACCTGAGCCACTGGCGCTAGTGCTCAGTGCAAGCGAAGCGAGGATGCAAGTAAGAATGAGGCGAGTCGCAGATAACCAAGGTGGCGTATGTTTCATAGCGAATCCGAATCGGTAAGGAGCAGCGATTTTAGTGGAGAACGCGCGTAAAAAAATAGTAAATGAATAATTTTTTGCGCAAAACTGACAATCGAATGCAAATACAATTTCAGGCTGGAAATCTTGCTTTTTGACATGCTACGGCTGATCTTAGGGTTACGGCTAAAATCATCGGCGACTTAAGTAAAAGTCGTGAAAGAATGCGAGTGGTCTTATGATTGGTGTCGGGTCTATGCGACAGACTGTTTTTTTTTGAATGTGGTCGGGACGAAGGAACCGCGATTGCACTCGCCCGCCGCTCCGGCATTCAAACTTGGATAATGCGCTTCGATGTGATTTCGATGTGACGTCGAGGTCACGGCTTGATGAAGGGATAAAAAATATATGCTGCATCGCGGAAGCTGCCATTGTGGCGCTGTTCAATTTGAAGTTGAGTTGGATCATCAAATTGATGTGGAAGATTGTAATTGTTCGATTTGTCAGATGACTGGCTTCTTGCACGTGATTGTGCCGCAACGCCAGTTTCGTTTGATTCAAGGGCAGGAATCTTTGACGTCATATCGTTTTAATACCAAAGTTGCGGAGCACTTGTTTTGTAAAGTGTGCGGCGTGAAACCATTCTACGTCCCGCGCTCCAATCCCGATGGCGTCGATGTCAATTTACGGTGTTTGGCAACGCGTCCCGAGCGGGTCAATATCGTCAATTTTGACGGGCAAAATTGGGAGAGCGTTGGCCATCTTTTGCGCGATAAGAGCGCGTGATGTAGGTGGAGTAGGTGGAGTATGTGGAGTATGTGGAGTATGTGGAGTATGTGGAGTGACGGGCCTCTGCGTTCGGCTCGATGTGTCCGATGCGCAAAGTGCGAAGGATGTTCCGCCTCAATTACCAAGTTGCCAAGGTGCCAAGTTGTCGAGGATTAGAGTTGATGTAGCTTTGCGCGAGTCGCCAAGGCATACTTGACCCACTTACGTTTTCGCCAGCGGTGATACATGAGTAGTCCTCGTAGCCATTCGTCGGCAGCAAAGGCGAGCCAAACCCCGACCAAGCCCCAGCCCCAATGCAGGCCTAAGAGCCAAGCGAAGACGACCGCCACACCCCACATCGACACTAGACCGGCATACAGAGGGAAACGCGCATCTCCGGTGGCACGCAGCGAGTTGATCACCACTAAATTGAAAGTTCGTCCGGGTTCTAAGATCAAAGAGACTAACAGTAAATGGGCACCGGCTTGAATGATTTCTTCTTGGGCTGTGAACAGTTGAAATAAAGGTCTCGCACACAAGACGACGAGGACGCTCATGAGCACAGTCAAGCCCACGCCAATGCGCAGACTTTGCAAAAGTTGTTGGTAAGCGCGTTCGAGTTCACCAGCACCGACCATGTGGCCAATTAAGATTTCTGTACCGATGCCGATCGAGATGCTCAAAATCATCATGATCATCGATAGCTGCATCGCATAAGTGAACGTGGCCATCGGCGTTGCTCCCATTTGCGCGATGAAATAGGTAATCACCATAAAGCTAGTCCACCAGCACAGATTTTCGCCGGCTGAAGGAATCCCGATATGGAGAATTTTTCCGATCATGCTGCGTGAGAATCGCCACAGAGAGTCAAAGCGAGCATGGAAATGGAGAAGCTTTCTTGTCAAAACAAAGTAGGCAACACAGGCGATGGCACGGCTGATCACGGTTGAAATGGCGGCTCCAACGACACCTAGCGCGGGTAGCCCAAATAGTCCGAAAATGAGCACGGAATTGAGTCCAATATTGATGAGATTCATTCCTAAAGCCACCGCCATTACTTCTCGCGTATGAGCGTGGGCGCGCAAAATCGCCGCCAGCACAATATTGAGCGCCTCCAAAAACAAAGTGCCACCCATCAGCGCCAAGAATGGGCGTGCATAAGGCAAGAGTGAAGGTGGGAGATGCATCAGGCCCAGCATTTGCTCTGAGAAGAAGAGTGTCAGAATACTGATAAGTAAGCCTAACCAAACGTTGATGCCGAGTGCATTGTGCGCCACTTGTTCAGCGCCCTGACGGTCTTGTGCCCCGAGATAGTGGGTGATGACGACGCTACAACCGAGCCCAATAAAGGAAAACAGCACGATGAAAAACACCACGATTTGATTGGCCACTGAGACACCCGCCGCGGCATCGTCGCCAAGGTGGCTAATCATGAAAATGTCGATCATGCCCGGCAAAATATGCGATAACTGCTCGACCAAAATCGGCCAAGTGATGGCGAATAAACTCGCACTGGCGAGCGAATGTGACTGTGAATCTGAATTGGATGTTTGTACTTGGGACATCGCCGATTGAATAATGCTTGAACAGGGCTGCGGCTGACGTCGCGCCATGTCACTGATGAACGTACTGCATTATAGCCTGACATAGCCTGACATCTTAGAAGCGAAGTCGAGGCTGATCTGTTGCAAACCAGTGCCGAGGAACTTCGCGACTCCATTTGTATCTATAGTTTTTTAGTCGCCTCGGCTATATTGCAGAGATTGCTGAAGAATCAAATAAGCACTCTCAGCGATCTACCTCGTCACATTTGTGCTGTTGGCCAAACTCAATACAAATAAGCGGCATGCTCGATCAAAGTGAAGTTTAAAAGAGATGAAAATGTCTAGTCGAAAATATCAAACTTGCGCTCTCAAGAAAATGAAAACTCTCAAAAAATCAGTTTCATCTTTACGCGTGCTGACCTGGCTTCTTAGCAGTACGATCGGAATCTGCGCAGCGCACGCACAGGCACAAGCACAAGCCCAAACTCAGGCACCTGCACCAACCAATGCAGAAGCGATGACACTATTGGTCCCCGAACGCGTATTTGATGGTAAGCAAATGCACACGGATTGGGTCGTGCTTGTGAAAGGTAATAAGATTGAAGCAGTAGGTCCGCAGCCTATGAAGCTGAGCGCGACGACCAAAGTGCTCGGTCTAAAGGGAATGACTTTGATGCCAGGCATGATCGAAGGGCACTCTCATTTGTTTCTACATCCCTATAACGAGACCGCTTGGGATGATCAAGTGCTGAAAGAAACCCGCACCGAACGTAGTTTGCGGGCCGGCAATCATGCTAAGGCGACCCTAATGGCAGGGTTCACGACGGTGCGTGATCTCGGTACCGAAGGCGCGGCCTTTGATGACTTTGGCTTAAAGCGCTCGATCGAGAAGGGCATTATTCTGGGGCCACGTATGATCATCGCTAGTCGCGCTTTGGTCGCCAAAGGTGCCTATGGGCCTAAGAGTCAAAATCCTGATCTCGATTTGCCGCAAGGTGCGGCTGAGGTCGCAGGCTTGGAACAAATCAGCCAAGAGGTGAGAACGCAGATTGGAAAAGGGGCGGATGTGATCAAGGTGTATGCCGATTATCGCGCAGGTCGCGATGGTGAGGCTGCACCTATCTTTTCCGTCGAAGAGATGGCGCTCATGGCCTCATTGGCTAAGAGCGGTAATCGACAGCTGGTCGCCCATGCAGCCAGTCCTGAGGGCATGCGACGAGCAGTCGAGGCAGGCGCCTCAACGATTGAGCATGGCGATGGTGGCACGGAAGAAGTGTTTCGTCTGATGAAAAACAAAGGTGTGGCCCTGTGTCCAACCTTGGCGGCGGGCGATGCGATTGAACAGTACCGCGGATGGAAGAAGGGCAGCGAACCAGAGCCCGCCCGAATTACGGCTAAACGTCAGAGTTTCGCCTTGGCGCTGAAAGTCGGTGTGCGTATGTGCATGGGGGGCGATGTTGGTGTGTATGCCCATGGCGATAACCTTCGCGAAATGGAATTGATGGTGGACTATGGCATGCCGATGTTGGATGTCTTGACCGCAGCGACCTCAGGCAACGCCCAGATTTTTGGTTACGGCGATCGCATCGGTAGCGTCAAAGCGGGTATGCTGGCGGACTTAGTGGCAGTCGAAGGTGATCCCAGTCAAGACATCAAAGCTTTACGGAAGCTGAAGTGGGTGATGAAGGACGGCAAAGTTTATCGTCAATTAAGTCAATCAGAATAAAATTTGAGGGAGTATGCAACGATGATGAAAACGAAGAGAAAACAATCGGTAATGTTCGTGGCATGCTTATGTGCGTGGGGCATTGCGCATTCGAGTCAAGTGGAAGTCGGTGGAGCCTCTGACGGAAGCATGCAGACGATTTCTGACAAAATTGCACAGTCTGGAGCCGCTCAAACTAAGCCAGCCAAGGGGGCAAAGAGCGCCGCGGCAGCCAGCTCCAGATATGCAGAACTGCTATCTTTATTTTCAGAATGGCGCAACTTTGAACGTCCTGTCTTCAAAAACGGAGTGCCTGATTATAGTCCGCAAGCGCGCTCCGCTACGTGGCCGCAATTCAAGAAATTAGAAGCACGGCTACTGGCGATGGATACTAGCAGCTGGAGCGCGGCAGAAAAAGTTGATTGGAAAATCGTTCGTGCCGAGATGAATGGTTATGCATTCAATCAGCGTGTCCTGCAGCCTTGGGTGCGCGATCCGGCTTTCTATTTGTCGATCTACAATGAAGCTTCCGATACGCCAGCGCGAGAAGGACCAACTCATCACGCGACGATCGAATTGTGGCAATACCGTTTTCCATTATCCATTGCAGATCAAAGCAAATTGGCGCAACAGCTCATGACGATTCGTCCTTTGTTGCAGCAGGCGAAAAAGAACTTGACGGGTAATGCGAAAGATCTGTGGCTCGCTGGTACGTCGACGATGCAACAACAAGTCGAAGAACTGCATGCACTGGACACCAAAGTGGCAACGCAAGCCAGTGCTGAGCTCAAGCAGGCGATCACAGAGGCGAGCAATGCTAGCAAGGATTTCGTTGCCTGGTTAGAGCGCGAAGGCAAGCAAAAAACGGGACCTTCTGGGATCGGTAAAGAGCATTACACGTGGTATCAACAAAACGTTCATTTGGTGCCGATGACTTGGCAGCAAGAGGTCGATTTATTGCAACGCGAATTGGATCGCGCATGGGCGAATTTGAAGCTCGAAGAACAACGCAATAAAGATCTGCCACCGATGAGCGCTGCGGCCTCAGTCGAAGAGTTTAATCAACGTGCAGATAAAGCTGCTAGCAAGTTGATGCGCTTCTTAAAAGACAAGGAAGTGATGCCAATCAAGGCGAATATGGAACCAGCCTTGCGTGAACATCTGCAAGCTTTCGTGCCTGAGGAAAAGCGCAACTTCTTTAGTATCACCTTGCATTACGATCCTGCTGCCTTGTACTGCCATTGGTATCACTGGTTTGATTTGGCACAGATGCGCGATGAACCGCATAGCAGCCCTATCCGACGCGGTCCTTTGTTGTACAACCTGTGGGATACACGTAATGAAGGTGTTGCCACAGGCGTTGAAGAGATGTTCATGCAAATGGGCTTGCATGATGATAGTCCCCGCTCGCGTGAGTTAGTGTGGATCTTATTGGCGCAACGTGCAGCACGTGGACTGGGATCTTTGTATGCGCACGCCAATATGAAGTCGATGGAAGAGGCCAGCAAAGTGCATCTCGATTGGACACCACGGAATTGGATGCGACGCGAGCCGCACCTGCTGAAGTTCGAGCAGCATCTCTACTTGCGTCAACCGGGCTATGGTACGAGTTATGTGGTTGGTAAATATCTGATCGAAAAATTGATGACGCAAAAAGCCAAGCAGAGCGAACTTCAACATCAACAGTTTGTGATGCGCGACTTTTTCCGCGACTTTAATGAGTTCGGTAATATCCCAGTCAGTTTGACTAGCGAACAAATGCTGGCGAAATAGAAGTCTGGCCTGCGGTGAAGCTTCGCAGGCCTTTTTCGTAGATGCTTAGGTGATCTTGAGATGCTTAATTGGAAGCGAAATGCGCTTTGAGATAGCGTAATTTGGGATTGCTCGAATTAACAGCGGCGAGTAAACGAATTTGCTGACGTGATTTCTCAAATGCACCTGTTTGCCAATAGGCTTTTGCCAGAGCTTGGTGAACTTCTTCAAAACCACTAGTGTACTTCTGAGCGCGTTCAAGATAGCTGATCGCTTCAGTGTATTGCTTGTTCTGCGCTGCATGAAGCCCTTTCCCTATCCAATAATAAGGATCTTGTTCCTGTACACGGGCGATGCGTTCTTGCAATCGTAGCGCATCTTGAGTACGTCCCAACTTGTGATACAGCGCTTGTAAATTCCTTAGCTGAAGTACGTTCGAATTTTCTAAGCTTAATGCGAATTCCAAAGTCGCGGCTGCTTTGTCGGCTAAGTTGCGACTGAGATACAGTTGCGCTAAGTTGCTGTAAGTACTGGTTTCCAAGGGTGCCGCCATCGCTGCTTGTTTGAAATAGGTATAAGCAAGATCATGCTTGCCTTGTAGCATGGACTCCACCCCGAGATTGTTATAGAAGAGCGCGAGTACATCTTCCTCCGATAAAATTCTGCCGCGTCGCATGCTAAATTGGTTAGGATCAAAATCGATCAACATGTAGCCGCGCTCATGCCCCTCATTCGTATTCAAAAAAAGATTCGGGTTGAGAACGATGGCATTCACGTGGCCATTGACATATTCGACTCGACCATGGCGATCAAATTGCACTGGCATTGGTACATCTTGAATGTGAATTGGTAGCTGTAATCGTTTGCCGATTGCGTAGGCTAAAATACTGAGAGAGAGGCAATCTCCGCGATTTTTCTCCCAAGTTTCATGCGCGGTGGTAGTGTGATAGCCCTCATACAGGAATGGTCGCGCTTGATCGGTGTACAGTAGGCTCGTTAGAAAATTCGCACGCTCTTGGATGGTGCTGCCAGCGCGATTCATCGAGGCCAACTTTCTCTCCAAGCTCGGACTGAGTCGGAAAAGATCGTCGCTGTTTGGTAATGAGTTTGGTACAAAGATAAAGTCTTGATCGGCCCAGAGTTGCTGCTGTTTTTGTAATTCTAATGCTTGGTTTTTCTCGAGCGTGCTGCATGCACTCAGTTGGAGACAAAGAAGAATCACCATTAAAAAGGAAGTCGAGCGTTGCATGGTTAAGCGGGCCATCGTGAGCCTTTCTTTTACTGAATTACACTTTGAGTTTCTCTATATTCACTGAACTAATTGGTCGCAAATTTCGTTTTCAATAAACGTGACTTCGGATGACTTGGCATCAGACTGACCAGTTTTTTGATTTGCATTTTTGCCTTTTCAAACGAAGATGTCTTGAGATAGGCTTCGGCCAAGGCTTGATGAATTTCAGCAAAACCGCTGGTCATTTTTTCTGCCCGTTCCAAATAGGATATCGCTTCCGCATATTTTTTGTGTTGCAGCGCGTTTAAACCGAGTCCGGTCCAATAATGCGGGTTTTGTTCATCGCTTGCACGTATCGTCGGGACGAGTGCGGCAGCCTCGGTAAAACGCTGCTGCTGTTCATAAATCGCTTGCAGGCTGCGCATGACAACCACATCATCCGGTTTGAGTGCAAGCGCACGTTTGAGGCTGTCTTCAGCGAGTTGGGGAGCACCAACGTTGAGATAAAGTTGTGCCAAATTATTTAGAGCAAGCGAGTTGTTTGGAGCGGTTTGCAAGGCTGCTCGAAGATAAGTGTAGGCTTTTACTTTCTCACCTTTTTCCATAAACTCCGCACCGAGATTATTGTAAAAACGCGAGGTTATTTCCTCCTCTGAGAGCGCGCGTCCGGCGTTCAGAATCATCGTTTGTGGTTCAAAATCGATGATGAGGTAGCCGCGATGCGTGGTGTCTGAGTCCAGCCAGAAATCCTTGGTCATGACCATGGCATTGACGTGGGTGTTCAGAAATTCGAGACGACCACGGCGATCGAATTGCGCCGGGATCTCTACATCTTGCATCACGATAGGGAGCTTAAGTTCTCTTCCTATGGCGTAAGCGAGCAGCGTGAGCGAAATGCAATTTCCCGTTTTCTCGCTCCAAGTTTTGCGCACGATGGTGGTTTCATCGGGATTGTAGGTAAAGGGCGAAATATCTTGCGAATAAACGAGATTGAGGAAATGTTGAGTGCGTCCATGGATCGACATTCTTCGGATCTCAGGACGATTCAGATCCGCGATTAAATCAGCGGGCAGGCCAAAGATATCCTTGTGATCTAGCAGTACGACCTTGTCGTGACCAGGGAAAAGCGAGTCAGCGAAGCCTGGTGGTGTGTGACTCATTGATGCGTTGCTCAGTGGTGATTTGGTTGTGCTGCACGCCACACACATACATAACAAGGCAGAAATGCCGAGGTATCTAAATAGTCGCGAAAAAAAAGGAAGGCGATTCATGAGCTTCTCCACGAGACTTCAATGAAGATTAATGTACTCCTAGTCATAGCATATGTGTAAATAAGTTTTGATGAAACGAGGCATGGGTGGGATGAATAGGAAGAATTTAGGTGTAGTATGTGGAAACAAAAAAACAGTCTTTTTTGATCACTATCCAAGAGAGAAAAATACCATGGCACAAAATGACGTCAAAAGCGATCTAGAAATTGCCCAAGCAGCCCAACTCAAACACATCAATGACATTGCCACCAAACTCGGCGTTGCGGTCGATGATTTGGAGCATTATGGCAAGTACAAAGCGAAGCTGCCTTTGCATTTGATCGACCCCGAAAAAGTAAAGAAAAATAAATTGATCTTGGTGACGGCGATTACGCCGACGCCGCCCGGTGAAGGAAAAACCACCACGTCAATTGGCCTGACCGAAGGCTTGAATCGCATCGGCAAAAAGGCCACCGTAGTCTTGCGTGAACCCTCATTGGGACCGGTGTTTGGTATCAAGGGCGGTGCCGCCGGCGGTGGGTATTCGCAAGTGGTGCCGATGGAAGATATCAATCTGCATTTCACCGGTGATTTTTCTGCCATCGAAAAAGCCAATAATTTGTTAGCCGCTCTGATCGACAATAACATCTATTTTCAAAAAGAGAGTTTGGGCATTGATCCGCGTACTGTGAAATGGAAACGCGTGATGGATATGAATGATCGCTCCCTGCGCAGCATGATTACCGGTTTGGGTGGTCGCGCTGGCGGTAATCCACGTGAAGCGGGTTTCAATATTACCGCTGCTTCTGAGATTATGGCGATCTTGTGTTTGGCCGAATCTTTCCAAGATCTGAAAACCAAGCTCGGCAATATTTATGTCGGCGACACCTATGACAACAAGCCGATTTATTGCCGCGATTTGAAAGCACAGGGCGCCATGGCAGCCTTGCTGAAAGATGCAATTAAGCCGAACTTGGTGCAGACTTTGGAGGGTAATCCTGCGATTATTCATGGTGGCCCATTTGCGAATATCGCACAAGGAACTAACTCAGTTCTCGCGACGAAATTGGGCTTGTCATTGTCCGATTATGTGGTGACCGAAGCGGGCTTTGGTGCCGATCTCGGCGCTGAGAAATTCCTCGATATTAAGTGTGGGTATTCAGGTCTTAGCCCGTCCGCAGTAGTGATCGTCGCCACCGTTCGCGCTTTGAAATACCATGGCGGGCAGGATCTCAAGACACTGACCACGCCGAATTTGGAAAGCCTGAAGGCGGGCTTTGCCAATCTTGAAAAGCATTTAGAAAATATCGCACTTTACGGCCTTCCTGCGGTGGTCTCGATCAATCGTTTCACTAGCGATAGTGACGAAGAACTCGCTTTCCTCAAGCAAGCTTGCGAAGCACTTGGCGCCAAAGTCGCGCTGTCTGAAGGTTGGGCGAAAGGTGGCGAAGGCACCAAAGAGTTGGCGCAAGCCGTGGTTGATACGGTGGCGAACTTCCATGGCCGCTACACCCCGGTCTATGATTGGAATAGCGATATCAAGAAGAAGGTCGAAGCGGTCGCAAAAAAAGTGTATGGCGCTGGTTCAGTCGTGTTCCAAGCCAAGGCCTTGGCCGACATTAAGCATATCGAAGGATTGGGATTGGGGCATCTGCCCATTTGTATCGCCAAGACACAGAAATCGTTTTCCGATAATGAAGCACTGATTGGTCGCCCGACGGGATTTGAACTTACTGTGCGTGAGTTTGAGATCGCAGCTGGTGCTGGGTTCTTGGTACCAATCACTGGTGCGATTATGCGTTTGCCGGGATTGCCTGCAGTGCCCGCGGCTTTGCATATCGACATTGATGATGAGGGCGTGATTAGCGGGCTCTCCTGACCACACCTCATTAAATCCAAGTCCCGGGCGCATTGCTTCGTAGGTATTGCAACTGCGGTCCTCGCAGTACTCGTGTATTGCCCCCGTTGTTTGAAAAATCTGCGCCTCGCACTGCATCTCGGAATTTGAACATTTTGAGATGTATTGCGGGTCTTAGGGGAAAGTTGAAAGCTGCGTTGCAGGCTGAGTTTCATCGATTGGCGTTGGTTCTATTGGCATGCGTTCTTAAGTAATTTCCACGCAAGCTGCAATTTGCGTCGGCATTCTGTTGTATCCCATTTGCATTGGCGTGAGCCAATATAGTCCATTTAAGTATTCCTGTACTTGGTATTTTGCGAAACCTCTTGGCATGCTAATTGGATAGTCGATTTCATCAGATAACGTGAAGATCGATTGTTTTCCTTTCCTTGCACCATTGGCTCTAAGCGGGCTAAATATGACGCGATCAAGCGAGGCGCAGATGGTGCCGTAGCATTGTTCCAATGGCCTAACTATGAGTTCAGTGATAGCGAGCGCATCATCGTTTTTCGTTAAGGTGCCTAGTGGAATTCCATATCTGATAAAGGATGGATCGTATCCAGCCGCATATACATACCATTCATTGTCTATTCTTGCGCATTCGGAGATGACCGGTGGAAGATCTTTGCGATAGTAGGTCTTACCTCGTTCTGTCGCAATGTGTATCCCACCATGTCCATGTTCCATTGGAAATTTTCTATAGTCCTCGATATTGGTTCTTTTTGGCGAACCGTCAGCATCAACTTCGACCCAAGAGGCACTTTTCAAATCTTCGTCAATTCGAAGAAGCGCAAGGTATCGGCCAGCATGACAGTCATGCTCCTTCGGATGCCGTATAACGACGGGTACTACCCCTTCATCTGAATTTCCACAGTGCGTGGGAACGTAGTAGCTATCCTTGACGTGGGAGTCAAATCGCGGCTGTCCTAGGAAAGAAAAATGGTTTTGAATTGGGATTACAACTGGCTCATCGCTTATGCTTGAAAACAGGAGAATGATTTCAGTTGAAAGTAGTAGACCGAATTGCTCACCGAATTTAAATGCTTGCACTTGATTGTCATCGTTGAGCCCTGAAAGAAGCTCCTTGCGGTGCGTAAGTTCCCTCTGGAGAACGCGTGTTACTTGACCTTCTATAGTGAGCTCTGCGAGCCAGTACTGAAATTTTGATTCAGGTATTCTCTCATTGATGCCCCATCCGAAAGCAATGGCGCGACCATTTTTAAAAGGAATTAATTTAGTTAGGCTGGTTAACCCATTAAAATCCTTGCTGACATCTAGCGTCGTCTGGAATGCCAGTTTTAGTTTGATCATATTTTCGTTTTTCCATGTTTTGAAGTTGTTCGTCGATTGAGCCAGCGCAATCGGCAATTTTTCAAGCTAATTTTAATGCAAATTATTAGTTCAGCAATTCCATAGTATCTATTCTTTGAAAATTCGATTTTCAAAAGAGGGGGAGGAAAAAATTAGAATCCCTCCGTCTAGTTCAAAAGAACAATCTCCCCCCCCTAGTGCCAATGCGTAAACGCATCCACCGTACCGACGAATGGGCGTTAGTGGCTCAGCTCTCTAAAAATTGATCATGTCGAAGTGGCGCACATGGGAGCTTGCTGACAGGCGCTGTAGTTCGCGTTCTACCTCTTGAAAATCGACTTGCGCAAACAAGCATTGTGGCACCCGCTTAGTGTGGGTCCAAAAAGCTGAGAGACCATCATTGAAAAGGGCGCGCATGGATTCTGGCGTGGTCGGTAAATTGCGTTGCCCCTCCAATAAGTCGAGTTTTAGGAGTCGGACAAGTTCGGCTTTCTTCGATAGAAATTCTTCTAAGCTGAGATCGATCACATGCAAGCGCATGCCGCAATTGATGTCAGTTCCCACCGCTTGTGGGATGACAAAATCGTGGCTGGTCACCAAAACGCTGCCGACCGGCACCAAAGTGCTAGGATGAAAATCTGGCGTAGCGCAGGCACGGCAAACATGGCCACCATCTGGATGCCATACACCAGCAAAATCTAAGAGTTGGCTGACCGCCTTCGCTTCCAATGGAAGTGACTCAGGAAGCAGGATTTCGGCGTGAACATCACGAGCAACTAAAGAGCGTACTTTGATGATATTGCCGTCGCGCTGTGCTTCGATGCCATGTGACGCGAGTGCTTTTGCCAAACGTTTGGCAGAAACTGTTTGTTTGGGAGTATGAGAGAAATTCATTGACTGCTTTCGAAACGTGAAAAAACCGCCTCGTATTTCGAGGCGTTTTCTTCAGAGGCAGCAGCCAATACAACGAAGAGGGCGCAAGTGTATTGTCGGAGACAAGAAATGTAAATATCTATTCCGCAGCTCAGTGACTTGCTAGAGGTGGGGAATTTACCAAGTCTTTACATCCTAGATTCCGATTTCACAAGTGAAAACTAAATGTGGGCTTGCGTGTTTTTTCAGACAAGAAAAAAAGTTATGAAAAACCACTAGCCATTTAATATAAGTGCTTATATAATAAATTTATGACTAGAACTCTTGGTACTCAATTACGACATTTGATCGAGTTACTCGATGGAGCGGTGGCGCGTTCCTATGATGCATTTGATCTCAATTATCGTCCGCGTTACACGCCTGTTATGCGCGTGTTGATCGCTATGGAGAGCTGCACAATTGGTGACATTGCGGTAGCCGCGAAAGTGACTCAACCAGCGGCAACGCAAACCGTGGCCATGATGTTGAAGGATGGCATTGTGCAATCTGCGCCGGGCGAACAAGACGCGCGGCAACGAATGATTTCCTTGACTGAGCATGGGCGTGCGATGGTGCCGCTACTGCAACGTTGCTGGTTGGCGACCGCACAAGCAGCGCAGTCAATTGAAGACGAATTGCCGCATTCCTTTACCGGCACACTGGAAATGGCGATTGAGGCTTTGGAACGAAGGTCCTTTGATCAACGCATCCAAGAAGCGCATGAGGCCTTGGATGCTTTGGATGGAGAACCCAAAAAAGCAAAGAAAGTTAAATCGGCCAGTGAAACTTCTCGCCGAAAGAAATAGGTAAGTGAATTCGCAATCTTTGTCGTTGATATTGTATTCAACAACGATGAACTAACGCGGCTTGATCGCCGCATCTTAAACTACTGTTGAAAGGAAATGCCCATGTTACGTTATGCCATCATTCTTATCGCTTTAGCTTTGCCATTTTCGAATACACAGGCGCAATCGAAGTTGGGGAATTTCAAGGATAACACCAGCTTACCGAGCGATGCCTATGGCAAGGTAATTCAGTCTTTAATCGATGTCACAAACTCTGGTAATCCAGAAGAAATCAAGAAATTCTTATTGGCGAATACCACCAAAGATTTCCTTGAGGCCTTGCCGTTGCAAGAACACATTGGGCGCATTGCAGGCTTTGGACAGGCGCATGGTGGATGCGATTTCTACGCTTTGCGTGAATCGGCAGCGACAGCTTCCGACAGTGACTTGCGTCAGTTGATTGTCAAAGGTCGTGCCTCGGGAGATTGGTTTGAGGTGATGCTTTCTTTTGAAGGCAATCAAGCACCAAAGATTGCCAATATGGCGGCGAAAGAAATTCCACCAGCAGTGAAGTGAATTCGCCATCTAGCTTTGATCGTCTTTCATAAACACAGGAGTCAACGTGATCAACCAACTATTGTTCTTGATGCTGCTTCCATCGGCGCCGCAAGCGCAGAATGAGTTTGCGCAGGTACCAGAGACGCTGGCGTTTGAACGACATGAAGTCGAACAGAATCCAGTCGCGACTGGTGCCAAGATTGCTGAGCTTAGCAAGCAACATAAGAAACTATTGGTTGATCGTCTTGCCGATGAAATAGAACGCAAGTATGTGTTTGCTGAGGTAGCGAAGACAGCGGCGCAACACTTGCGTTCAAGCCTGAAGAACGGCAAGTACGACGAGGTTCGTAATCCCATCCAAATGGCGACAAAACTCACCGAAGATGCTCAAGCGGTCACACATGATAAGCACTTGAGAGTGTTCTATGACGCGAATTCTCAAAAAGTCGACAGTGTACCAGCCCCGTTGACGGACGAAGAACGTGTCAAGCGCCGAAATGAAGTCGTGCGTTACTACCAAAAATTGAATTATGGTGTTCGTCGGGTTGAACGCTTCGACGGCAATATCGCTTACCTCGATTTGTTCATGTTCGGTGAACTCGCTTATGTAGGGAATGGCATATCGGCAGCAATGGTACTGCTCGAGGGAAGTGATGCCATGATTATCGACCTGCGCGATAACAGCGGCGGCAGTCCTGAGACCGTTAATTTCATTATCAGTCATTTTGTCGAACGACCGACACATGTTATGGATAACTATCGGCGTGACGATGATTCTATTCGACAATCATGGACGAGTTCGTATCTCAATGTGCCGGTCTACGATCGCAACAAGAAGGTGTATATCTTGACCAGCAGCAGAACTTTCTCCGCGCCGGAAGATTTGGCCTACACCATGCAAGCGCTTAAACGCGCCAAAATTGTTGGCGAAACGACGGGCGGTGGTGCCCACGCAGGTACTCGTTATGCACTAGATGAAAACTTCACTGCATTTATTCCAAATCAGAGAAGCATTAGCCCCATTACAAAGACCAACTGGGAAGGTGTCGGTGTTGTGCCTGACCTTCAGGTGGATGCGAGTAAAGCATTGCTGACGGTTCGCATCGAGATTTTGCAGGAACGCTTGCAAAAGGTGACTGATGCGCAGGAGCGTTCGGGTATCGTCGAATCGATACTTGCTTTAAAAGTGGCATTAAAGAAGATGTGAAGAAAATCATCAAAGTGAGAGTGTCGTTCGACGGTCTCACCATCACTTACCTAGGGGATCGTTAACTGTTCGGTGGTCGGGTTTGGCGTATGGAGAATTGCCGGTATTTGGATTTCCGTGGCTGGCCGATCAATCGGGTAGCTTATCGCTGGCATATGAAGTTAAATTAACTTTTGAAAAGTGATACTCTTCTCGCAAACAAGAATGGCCGCGACTGCGGCCAGAATATCCATGCGGGGTTACATCTTCAAATGACTTTCTTATCGATAAAACTTTTACCACATCCGCAGAAATCAACTAAAAGTTATATTGCGCTCCAACTGTGAATGTAAGACTGCGGCGACCGCCTGGTCCTTCAATGCGTCGACCATTCAATTCTGTGCGCACTGAAAACTCCTTACTGACATCATAGGTTAAGCCCACGCCTAATAACGGTGATCGATGCGTTTCTTCTTGGGGTTTTTCAGAGACGGAAGTGCTGGTGACTTGCGCGATCCCCAATTTGCCGAATGCGCTCACATTTTCTGTGAGCGGTTGTCTAACTACCCCACTGAAGTCGATCCCCTTGTTTTGTTGTGTTTGAATCGGTTTCATCGAGGAATCTCGAATGTCAAAAGTACCTAGATCAAAGCGAGAACCTTCGAAGGAGAAACGATCATTGAAACGGTAGCCCACATAGAACGTTTTAGCTTCGGATTGTTGGTCGCAAAGCTTCCGAGGACTACAAACATTTTCCAAGCGTGTTTGGCCGTAACTGACGCCACTATACATTTGCGCCGAGGCTTCCACTCCGGCACTTGCGAGTGCTAGGCAGATCAAGAACTTGAGATTTATGGTTTTGCGCATGACTATTCCTTTATGAATTTTGGTAATGTCATTTTCTCGAATATTGGTAATAAAAAAATATGAAAGTACAGTAAGTATTGTTTGATTGGGCGTCGAGCACTGGCTGTTAATACCTTTCATCTTCTTTATAAACCGTCTGGTAATGTGCAAATTAGATCTTGTCCATGTTTTGAATAGTCTTCGTCTTATGTTTTGCCGAAGCCATTGAACGCGGCAATTTTTATCATCTAGTTCCAAAGAACTATCTCCCGTAGTGCCAATGCGTAAGCGCATCCACCGCACCGACGAATGGGCGTTACTGGCTCAGCTCTCTAAAATTTGATCATGTCAAAGTGGCGCACATGCCATGGGTGGTGTGTGCAAATTGAGGAGCTTGAGATGAGTCATTTTTTGGATCGCTTGAAGTTCATGTCCAAGGTGAAATCCACCTATTCCAATGGTCATGGTGCGGTAGTCGATGAAGATAGACAGTGGGAAAACGCTTATCGCAGTCGTTGGCAACACGATAAGATCGTGCGTTCAACGCATGGTGTTAACTGCACTGGTTCTTGTTCTTGGAAGGTGTATGTCAAGAATGGTTTGATCACTTGGGAAACCCAACAAACCGATTATCCACGCACGCGCCCGGACTTGCCGAACCATGAACCCCGTGGTTGCCCACGTGGCGCTTCGTATAGCTGGTATGTGTATTCGGCGCAGCGCGTGAAGTATCCAATGATTCGTGGACGCTTGATGGAATTGTGGCGTGAAGCGCGTAAAACCATGGGGCCGATTCAAGCATGGGAATCTATTAGCCAAGATCCTGTCAAAGCAAAATACTATAAATCGGTGCGTGGCCTCGGCGGTTTTGTGCGTGCAGATTGGGATACCGCGCAAGAGATTATCGCAGCAGCGAACGCTTTCACGGTGAAGAAATTCGGTCCTGATCGCGTGATCGGATTCTCACCGATTCCTGCGATGTCGATGGTGTCGTATGCCGCTGGTGCTCGTTATCTTTCATTGATTGGTGGCGCTTGCTTGTCGTTCTACGATTGGTATTGTGATTTGCCACCTGCTAGTCCGCAAATTTGGGGCGAACAAACCGACGTACCTGAGTCTGCTGATTGGTATAACTCGACATATTTAATGGTGTGGGGTTCTAACGTTCCACAAACTCGTACACCAGATGCGCACTTCTATACTGAGGTTCGCTATAAAGGTACTAAGACCGTCGCAGTGTCTTCTGACTTCGGTGAGATGGTGAAATTCGGTGATATCTGGATGGCACCAAAACAAGGCACCGATGCAGCTTTGGCGATGGCCATGGGTCACGTTATCTTGAAAGAGTTCCACCTCGGCGGCAAATCAGAT
Source organism: Undibacterium cyanobacteriorum (assembly GCF_031326225.1). Lineage (GTDB taxonomy): Bacteria > Pseudomonadota > Gammaproteobacteria > Burkholderiales > Burkholderiaceae_D > Undibacterium > Undibacterium cyanobacteriorum. The sequence goes on from NZ_CP133720.1 coordinate 1,295,370, forward strand.
TACTTCCGCAGCTACGTCAAACAATACACCGACTTCCCAATGCTGGTACGCTTGGTTGAACGCAATGGTAGCTATGTGCCGGACCATTTCCTGCGTGCTTCTCAATTGCCAGGCAATTTGAATGAAGCCAATAATCCTGATTGGAAAACTCTCGCGATTGATAGCGCGACTAACGAGATCGTCGCACCAAACGGTTCGATCGGTTTCCGTTGGGGCGAAGGTAAAGTCAATGATGGTGAAAAAGTCGGTCGCTGGAATTTGGAAGCAAAAGATGGCGGTTCCGGTCGTGAAATCGATCCCTTGTTGTCGCTCGTGGCGGGACACGATGAAGTCGTAAGTGTCGGCTTTAACTACTTCGGTGGTGCAGATGCGAACGATATGGTGCAAAGAAATGTGCCTGTACGTCGAGTGGCCTTGGCCGATGGTTCTACCGCTTTGGTTGCCACCGTGTATGACTTGTCGATGGCGAATTACGGTGTGGATCAAGGCTTAGGTGGTGCGGTCGCAAGCTCGTATGACGACGATGTACCTTACACACCCGCTTGGCAAGAAAAGCATACTAGCGTCAAACGCGAATTAGTCATCCAAGTGGCACGTGAGTTCGCGCAAAATGCGCACGATACGCATGGTAAGAGTATGGTCATCGTTGGCGCTGCTTTGAATCACTGGTATCACAACGATATGATTTATCGCGGCATCATCAATATGCTGATGATGTGTGGTTGCGTTGGTCAATCCGGGGGCGGCTGGGCCCACTATGTGGGTCAAGAAAAATTGCGTCCACAATTCGGTTGGGCGCCATTAGCCTTCGCTTTGGATTGGGTACGTCCTCCACGTCAAATGAACGGCACCAGTTTCTTCTACGCCCATACTAGCCAATGGCGTCATGAAAAACTGCACATCGACGAGATCTTGGCACCAACGGCCGATAAGTCGAAAGTCAGTCACATGAGCATGATTGACATGAATGCGAAATCGGAGCGTATGGGCTGGTTGCCATCAGCACCGCAGTTAGAAACCAATCCGCTCGATGTATGCGACGCAGCTGCGGCGGCAGGTATGGAACCACAAGAATTCTTGAAGCAAGGATTGAAGTCTGGTTCTATCAATATGAGTTGCGACGATCCTGATAATCCTAAAAACTTCCCACGCAATATGTTCGTGTGGCGTTCGAATATCCTCGGTAGCTCCGGTAAAGGTCACGAGTACTTCCTCAAGTATCTGTTAGGAACGCAGAATGCATTGTTTGATGATCCAGACGATGCGGTGAAACCAAGTGAAGTCAAATTCCGCGATAAAGCGGCGGAAGGTAAGTTGGATTTGTTGACCGTACTCGATTTCCGCATGAGCACCACCTGCTTGTATGGCGACATCGTCTTGCCGACCGCGACTTGGTATGAGAAGGATGATTTGAATACGTCCGACATGCATCCTTTCATCCATCCATTGAGTGAAGCAGTGCAACCCTTGTGGGAAAGTAAAACAGACTGGGAAATCTATAAAGGCATCGCTAAGAAATTCACTGAGATTGGTGGTGATTATCTTGGCACCCGCAAAGACATCGTCTTGCAACCATTGATGCACGATACACCCGGTGAGCTCGGCCAAGCCTTAGAACCAAAAGATTGGAAGAAAGGCGAATGTGATCTGATTCCCGGTAAGACAGCGCCGACTTTTGTGGTGGTTGAACGTAATTACAAAGAGATCTACAAGAAGTTCACTTCCGTGGGTCCTTTGCTCGACAAGCTTGGCAATGGCGGTAAAGGTATCAACTGGAATACAGAGCACGAAGTGCATGAATTAGCAGGCTTTACCAAAACGGTGACCGAAGAAGGTGTTTCAAAAGGTCGTCCACGTTTGGAAACAGCAATTGATGCTTGCGAAATGATTTTGACTTTCGCTCCTGAAACCAACGGCCATGTATCGGTCAAAGCGTGGGACGCTTTGTCGAAAATCACCGGACGCGATCATACTCATTTGGCAGTCGGACGTGAACACGACAAGATTCGTTTCCGTGATGTACAAGCGCAACCCCGTAAGATTATTTCGGCACCAACCTGGTCAGGTTTGGAATCGGAAGAAGTGAGCTATAACGCGGGCTATACCAATGTGCACGAATTGATTCCATGGCGCACGCTCACAGGCCGCCAGCAGTTTTATCAGGATCACCGTTGGATGCTTGATTTTGGTGAAGGCTTCTGCGTCTACAAACCTGCGATCGACACCAAGACCGTGGCACCGATGTTGAACAAAGCACCGAATGGTGAAAAAGAGATCGTCTTGAATTGGATCACGCCGCATCAAAAGTGGGGCATTCACTCGACCTATTCCGATAACTTGCGCATGTTGACCTTGAGTCGCGGTGGCCCACACGTGTGGGTCTCCGAAATCGAAGCAAAAGAAGCCGGTTTGGTTGATAACGATTGGGTCGAAGTGTTTAACAGTAACGGTACTTTGACAGCACGTGTCGTGGTCAGTCAGCGCGTACCAAAAGGTATGTGCTTGATGTATCACGCTCAAGAGAAGATTGTGAACACACCTGGTGCAGAACTCTCCGGTATGCGTGGCGGTATCCATAACTCGGTGACGCGTGCGGTGTTGAAGCCAACCCACATGATTGGTGGCTATGCCCAACAGGCGTATGGCTTTAACTATTACGGCACAGTCGGTTCCAATCGTGACGAGTTTGTGGTCTTGCGTAAGATGAAAAAAGTTGATTGGCTTGAGGGAAAACTCGAGGAAGAAGCAAGGGGCTGAACGTGAAAACCCCTCAACGCTGAGACGCTGAGACGCGGAGTAAAACCTTGAATGAGAGGGAAAACTCTGATGTTGATTTTCTCGGCGTTCCTCGGTGCCTCTGCGTCTCGGCGTTGAGGGGTTTTGAAGAAGATTGGTTAATTAAGCGAGAAGGGTGCAATAAATTGCATCTGATGAGAAAAGGAATAAGAAATCATGAAAATTCGCGCACAAGTAGGCATGGTGTTGAATCTCGATAAGTGCATTGGATGCCACACCTGTTCCGTGACCTGTAAGAATGTGTGGACCAGTCGTGATGGCGTTGAGTACGCATGGTTCAATAACGTCGAAACGAAACCTGGTATTGGTTATCCTAAAGAGTGGGAAAATCAAAAGAAATGGCAAGGCGGGTGGCAGCGTAACGCCGCCGGCAAATTAGAACCTAAGCAGGGCGGAAAATTACGCATCTTGGCGAACATTTTTGCTAACCCCAATTTGCCGCAAATCGACGATTACTACGAGCCGTTCACCTACGATTACGAGCGTCTACAAAACGCACCTTTGTCGCAAACGCCACCGACGGCTCGTCCCGTTTCTGTCATCACTGGCAAGAAGATGGATAAGATCGAATGGGGCCCAAACTGGGAAGACGATCTCGGCGGTGAATTTAGCTCCCGTAGCCGCGACCAGTTGTTCGAAGGCGTACAAAAAGAAATGTACAGCACCTTTGAATCGACCTTCATGATGTACTTGCCACGTTTGTGTGAACATTGCTTGAACCCAGCGTGCGTCGCCTCTTGCCCATCTGGCTCGATCTATAAGCGTGAAGACGACGGTATTGTGTTGGTGGATCAAGATAAGTGCCGCGGCTGGCGTATGTGTATCTCTGGCTGCCCTTATAAAAAGATTTATTACAACTGGAGTTCGGGTAAAGCAGAGAAGTGCACCTTCTGTTTCCCTAGAATTGAGGCTGGCCAGCCAACGGTTTGCTCTGAAACATGTGTTGGACGTATCCGCTATCTGGGCGTGCTCTTATATGACGCCGATAAGATCGAAGCGGCTGCCTCGGTCGCCAATGAGCAAGATTTGTATCAAGCGCAATTGGATTGCTTCCTCGATCCACATGATCCTGCAGTGATTGCAGAAGCCCGCAAGCATGGTATTCCTGATAGCTGGATTGAATCTGCGCAAAAATCGCCGGTCTACAAAATGGCGATGGAATGGAAGATTGCTTTCCCATTGCATCCTGAATATCGCACCTTGCCGATGGTTTGGTATGTACCACCTCTGTCGCCAATTCAGAAAGCAGCAGAAGCAGGCCATATGGGTATGAACGGCATTATTCCTGACGTGAAATCTTTGCGTATCCCTGTGCGTTACTTAGCCAATCTCTTGACCGCAGGTAAAGAGGAACCAGTTTTAGAAGCACTCGAAAAAATGTTGGCGATGCGTGCCTACAAACGTTCAGAAGTGGTCCATGGTGAACTCGATCAGGCGGTATTGAAACAAGTTGGTTTGACCCCCGCTCAGGTCGAAGACATGTATCAAACGATGGCGATTGCCAACTACGAAGATCGTTTTGTGATTCCATCTTCACATAAAGAAATGGTGGAAGATAGTTTCAACGAAAAAGGTAGTTGCGGATTTACGTTTGGCAACGGCTGCTCGGGCGGTACTTCCGATGGTTCCTTATTCGGTAAGAAGCCACAAGGTAGCGTGATCTTTGTTGATATGCCGAAGTCGCGCAAGAAGATGTCCACGACAGAATAGGATGCGTGATAAATCCAATTCTCGGGCGCATAGCTGTGTCGAAAATCCTCGCAATACCGACGTATTGCTCCGGTTTTCTTCTTGCTCTGCATCCCGATAATTGAATTTCTCATCGATCCTATGTAAGCAGATAAATGAAGTAGGGCGGGTGCAACCCGCGCCGTACAAAGTAGTAGAAACCGCGCCAGCTGTACCTACCCTACAAAATGAATCGCAAAAAAGGAATTGATATGCAAATTTATCGCATCTTGTCGGCACTGCTGAGTTATCCGCAAGCGGAGTTGATCGAGGCTATGTCTGAGATTCGTGCAGCGCTTGCAGACGAGCCTGAGAATTTGGAAGCCTTGCAACCCTTGCTCGACTATTTGCAATCCAATAGTTTGATTGCGGTGCAGGAAAACTATGTGGGTACCTTCGATAGAACGCCGTCGGTGGCCTTGCATCTGTTCGAGCATATTCATGGTGAAAGTCGCGACCGCGGTCAGGCCATGGTCGATTTGATTGAAGAGTATCGTCGTTATGGTTTCGAACCAGAGATCAGCGAGTTACCAGACTATGTCCCCTTGTTCCTCGAATTTTTGAGCTTGGTTGATGATGATGTTGCCGAGCGCTTATTGGGCGAGGCGATTCATGTGTTGGCGGCGATCGGAGTGCGTCTACAACGCAAACAAAGTCCGTATGCGAATGCGCTGTTGGTATTGACGGCATTCACTGATGTGGTGCCGCAAGAGCAGGGAGAGCCGCCAGTGCGTGATATGGATGATGCGATGGAGACCTTTGGACCGGGTGTCGATGGCGTTGAACCTTTATTGAAACCGGGGGCATCGTGTTCACCAAATGGGGCAGGTGTACAGACTGTGAATTTCTATCCGCGTCAAAACAAGGCGACAGGGGTGGAGTTGCGGGGCTAATTGAGACTGTGATTCCCGCGTAGGCGGGAATCCAGTGACTGATCGCTCATGATTTGTTGTAACACGAAAGACATTTGTAGCACGCATCGCGTTTGTCGATGCCACATTATTGAGGGAGTTTATGATGGACTACTTACATCAGTTTTTATATGGGATCTACCCCTATATCGCACTCGCGATTTTCTTGCTGGGTAGCTTGGCGCGTTTCGAACGTGAACAATATACGTGGAAGAGCGACTCTTCGCAGATGTTGAAAACTGGCAATCTGCGCTTAGGTAATATTTGTTTTCACCTTGGTGTTCTCGGCTTATTTTTTGGCCACTTAGTCGGTTTGCTGACGCCTGTCAGTGTATGGGACGCGCTGGGTGTCAGTCATGGTTTCAAACAAATGATTGCTATCGTCATGGGCGGCACGTTCGGTAGTCTGTGTATGTTTGGATTGCTGATTTTATTGCACCGTCGTTTGACGGAACCGCGTATCGCAGCGGTGACAAAAACGGGTGACAAAGTTTTGTTGTTATGGATTTTGATTACCTTGGGCTTGGGCCTGTCGACCATTTTTGAATCATTGGAACATCGCGATGGACACATGATGGTGTTGTTGATGACATGGGCACAGCATATTGTGACATTCCGTGGCGATGCCGCCAGTTTCATTGAAGGTGCGCCGCTCTTGTTCAAGGCACATTTATTCATGGGTTTGACCTTGTTCGTGATTTTCCCATTCACGCGCTTGGTGCACGTCTGGAGTGGTTTTGCATCAGTGGGCTATTTAAGTCGCGCATGGCAATTGGTGCGTCCACGCTAAGATTTAGGAAAGAGCAGAAAACCCCTCAACTCAGAGGCGCAGAGGCGCAGAGATGCGCTGAGAAAGTCAAAAACGATTTTAATTCTGATCGTGCTCTCAGGATTAAGACGCGTCGGTGCTCTTGGGGGGGCTGAGCCAGAAAAATTAGGAGGCCAACATGCCTGTGATAGTGAACGATTACGAGCTCAGCGATGCTGAGATGGAAAAAGAATTGCCGCAGCATCAAGATGCCGCGGATCCGCTGAAGAGCGCGATGACGAGTCTGGTCTTGCGGCGTGTTTTACTTGATAAGGCCAAGGAACTTGCATTGCAAGGTGACGACGAACAGAAAATTGAAAGTTTGCTGGCGCGCGAAGTGATCATCCCTGAAGCTAGCCTTGAGGAGTGTCGTCGTTATTACGAACTGCATCAGCCGCGCTTTTTGACAGGCGAATTAGTGGAGGCGAATCACATTTTGTTCCAGGTCACGGCCAACGTCGATCTGGATGCCTTGCGTCAGCGTGCACAGAGTGTCTTGGATGAACTATTACAAAATCCCGATGGCTTTGCGGCGGCCGCTAAGAGCTATTCGAACTGCCCATCGGCTGAGGTAGGGGGCAATCTGGGTCAATTGAGTCGTGGCGAAACCGTGCCAGAGTTTGAAAAACCTGTCTTCTCAGCTGCTGCGCATAGTCTGTTGCCGCGACTAATTGAGACACGTTTTGGTCTCCATATCGTGCAACTCGGACGCAAGGTGGCAGGGCGTTTGATCCCCTTCGAACAAGTTCAACATCAAATTGCCGACGCCATGAAACGGGCGAGCTATGACCGTGCCTTGCAACAATATCTGAAGGTGTTAGTCGGACAAGCACAGATTAGTGGAATTGAACTGGCGGGGGCAGATGGTCCCTTACTGCAGTGAATGAAACTTGGTAAGTACGGCGTGCCGAATTGGCGGTGACAGCGGTTCACTTGCGTTGGTCATCGCCTGCTTTCGCACCTCGCACTTTGCATCACCTGAGAATATCAATACAAGTTTGAAGGATAGAAAAATGTCAGAAGCCATGATGAGATTGGTGAAGCAACATCAAGAATGTGACGATCAACTGAATCGAGTGGAAGCAGCTTTGCAAAAAGCGGATCTGGCTTCAGCTGGCCGGAATTTTCGCTTGTTTAATGAGCAGTTGGAAGATCATTTTCGGCTGGAAGAAGAGCGCTTATTTCCTGCTTTTGAACAAGCTACAGGTATGACCGAGGGTCCAACAGTCGTGATGCGCGCCGAACATCAAGAAATTCGAGCGCTGCGAGATCAGCTCGTCGCCGAGATCGAGGTGGGAGAACTCGAGTCGGCATTAGCAAGCATCGATACGATGAATGTTTTGATTCAACAGCACAATGTGAAGGAAGAGAACATTCTTTACCCCATGTGCGGCGGCAGTATCGCGCATCTGAATAAGGTTTTGGGCTTTGGTGGTTGCGGTGGCGTTTGCTCCTGCGCTGTGTAGGCTCAGGAATTGAGAGAAAGAGCCATAGACGAATCTGCAGACCAAGGTTTCAAATATCGAAGAGCTTGTGGCTTCAACACTTCCAGAACGCACGGCTGCCGCAGCGTGCAAGTATGATGTGTGAGCATGATGTGCAGTTTATGAAGCTCAATCAATTTTCATTCAATGAGGCTATGGGGGATGCTCGGTGCTCGAAGCAGCAAAAATATTACGTTACGACTTAGCACCACGCCCGGAGATCATATTTGGGTGCATGTTGCCAGCACCTTGGTGCGGTGTTCTGGCAGGCCTGTTGCTGGCATGGATGCCAGACCCACAATTTCCCTCACGCTTTGCACCACTCACACTATCGTTAACCCATATCATTGCAGTCGCTATGTTGCTGCCGGTGATGATTGGGGCCTTGTTTCAACTCTTTCCCGTGGTGGCTGGGCAGTCGATTGCAGCGGCTAAGCGGATCGCTCCTTGGGTCGCGATTTCCTGCTTCAGTACGGCTTTGTGTTTGAGTTGGGGCTTCTTTTACTCATCGCGTATTGCTTTTATCAGTGCTGGGGTGATTGCCTTGCTCTTGCTGGGGAGTACAGCGATCGCTCTGTTTGATGCGGGACGACGCATGTTCCCGCTGTTGCGTGTTGACGCAAGCCTGGCCACGCTCGCCACTATTTCACTCCCTATCTCATTGCTACTTCTGTTCGCACTGTTAATGCTGAGCGTGTTGTTGTCGTGGCTGCAGATCGATTTTATGGCTTTGTTGCAAGCTCACGTGGTATGGGCCTTGGTTGGCCTGTTGGCCTGCTTGGTCGGCGGTGTTGCTGCAACCACGGTACCGATGTTTTGGCAAACGGCACGACCTAGTAGGGCTTGGTCGCGCTTTTGGCCGTGTCCTGTTTTCATACTCTGTGCGTTCGTGACATTGGCGAGTATGTTTGAACAGTTCAATATGCCCTTGGTATCCGTATTGAGTATTTTGTGTGGTGTGGGTTTGATCTATTTATCGCTCATGCTAAAAAACTTACTCGGTGCGCGGCGTCGTTTTGATCCGGCGTGGCCATTGTGGGTAGCAAGTGTTTTGTCGTGGATGTTGGCCGCCGTGCTTTGTATGCTATACGTTGGTCGAACTTACCTTACTTCGTTGTTTCAGTTGCCTCTGCTACCGCTAATGCCATCCAGCTTGTCATGGGAGTCCATGCCGTGGATGATCGGTGTGCTCGTTTTGATTGGTGGTGCCGTCTTGCCAATGAACGCGATGATAGGAAAAATCGTGCCTTTTTTGGTATTTCTGCATGTGCGACGCGCCATTCCTATGGGACAAAAAATTCCGAGTATGCAGATGATTTTGCCACCTGTGTTCTTGCGCTATCAAGCGCGGCTGGTGCTGGTCAGTTTGTGCTTCGCGGTCTTATTGCCCATCGCGCCTTCCATTCTGCGGTGGTGTGCAGGCTTGAGTTTCTCCGCATCACAGGCCTTGCTTGCCATCGTCTTGATGCGTTGCCTGTTGAGTTATCGTCGCCAAATTCAGATTAACCGCAGTGCATCGACCAGTGCCATGCATCCTAGCAAGTTGTGATACGCATATCTAATATGTCTTAAGCGTTTTCTGTTGAAGATAGGTTTGAACTCCCGTCGGGCGGAGCTTATATGATGCTAATTTTTCATGACTCATCGCCTTATTCTTGATCCGAATCAAAATTTATCCCCCAAAAGAACTAGATGATTTAGCTTGCTGGCCAATTGTGGCGGGCGGCAAAGCTGCGCACAATGGCAGTATGGATACTCAAACTCCCATTCGAAACGAAGCCCGTGTGCTCGACCGTCAGCAAGCGAATTTGCAGGACAGGTTTGGCCGAAAGATTGATTATCTACGCGTGTCGGTGACGGATAAATGTGATTTGCGCTGTAGCTATTGCATGCCGAAGGGATTCCGTGGCTTTGAAGAGCCCGAGAACTGGCTGACTTTCGCCGAAATAGAACGAGTGGTAGCAGCCTTTGGTCGCTTAGGCGTGCGTCGAGTTCGGCTGACAGGCGGTGAGCCGCTGCTTAGACGCGATTTGCCGCGTCTGGTGGGCGCTCTGGCGAGTCATTTAGAGTTGGAAGATATTTCTCTTTCGACCAACGCGACACAATTAGAAAAGCATGCACAAGCCCTGTTCGATGCGGGTGTTCGGCGAATCAATGTGAGCCTGGACAGCCTTGATCGTGCCTGTGTACAGAAAATCACGGGCAGCGATAATCTGGAACAAGTCATGCGTGGACTGCGTTTGGCCAAAGAAATTGGCATGCGCCCAATCAAGCTGAATATGGTCGTGATGCGCGGCGTTAACGATCATGAAGTCAGTCGAATGACGGCCTTCTGTATGCGCGAAGGTTTCATCCTCCGCTTTATCGAAGCGATGCCCATGGGCAGCACGGGACAAGCTAGTGCGTACTGTGATTTAGGGCCGATCCGCGAGCAGTTAGTGCGCGAGTTTGATCTCATCCCCGTCGCGAAAGAATTGGGCGGTGGGCCAGCACGCTATTGGCAGGCCCGTAATGGTGAAGGCACGATTGGTTTTATTTCACCAATTAGTCAGCATTTTTGCGCGAGCTGTAATCGGGTCCGTTTAGCGGTGGATGGCACCTTGTATATGTGCTTAGGTCAGGAAGCTGCTTTCCCATTGCGACCTTACTTGCGCCAAGGGGTAACGGATCAAGCGCTCGAACAATTGTTGTTGCAAGCCATAGAACTGAAGCCAGAACGACATGAATTTAACAGCAAGCCACATCAAGTGGTACGATTTATGTCCCAAACGGGTGGCTAGGTAGCCTAAATAGATTAAGTTGTCACAGAAGCCTGTCTGGTCATAGCAGTAGACAAGGAAAGAACATGGAAGTCAGAAATATTCATCAATTTATCGAAGGTTTTCAGCGCTTTCAGTCTAAGTATTTTTCCGGCGATACGAAACTGTATGACCGATTGAGCAGCGGGCAAAATCCCACGACTTTGCTGGTTGGTTGTTGCGACTCTCGGGTTGACCCCGCTTTGCTGCTCGATTGCGATCCAGGTGATATCTTTGTGATTCGTAACGTAGCGAACCTCGTGCCACCATGTAATGAAACCGGCAATCAACAAGGTGTGAGTGCGGCAATTCAATTTGCTGTCGAGGCCTTGAAAGTCGAGCGGATTATCGTCATGGGCCATGAGAAATGTGGCGGGATACGCGCTTTGATGCAAGGCTATCAGCCTAGTCGTAAGATTGATTTTATTGGGCGTTGGATGCGCATCGTTGAACCGGTCAAGCAGCAAGTCTTAAGTCGCTTGGCGCATTGCAGTGTCGAGGTACAAAATCATGCTTGTGAACTTGGTGCGATCATTTTGTCACTCAATAATTTGCGCAGTTTTCCGTGGGTGCGCGAGCGCGTCGAAGCAGGTGAACTTGCTTTACACGGCTGGTATTTCGACATGACGAATGGAGCGCTCTTGGCCTATTCTGATCGTACCGATAGTTTTTTGCCGATGGTTTGTCCATTGGGCGTGAGTCATGCTGATGGTCATGATAGGCTCACAGAACAAGAGGCGCGCGATGTGATGGGCGCGGCGATGTTAGAGATTTGATGACGACGCCTCTATGATGAGAATTCAAGACTTGGTGATGGAATGAGCATAGACCAAACAGCTAATGCGAGAGTTGTAACGGCAAAGGTGGCGCATAGTTCACAGCATATCCCCATGGGTAAAAGGCTGACTTTCCGCATTTTGTCGATGACCGCCATCGGTTTGGTGTTGACTCTCGCGGCCATCGCCTACACCTTGCTGCTGTCGTGGCAATTGGAGGGTGGTGGTGCGGCTATCAACGAGGCCGGTAGTTTGCGTATGCGTTCTTATCGCTTGGTCCAAGTGATCGAACATCCTAGCTCAGAAATTTCCGCCACAAAGGAAGTGATCGAATTTGATCGGGTCTTGGCAGATTTGCAGCAAGGTGATCCGCGTCGCCCATTGTTCTTGCCGCAAACGGATGCCATTCGAGCGCAGATGCACAATGTGCTAACAACCTGGCAGAGCAATATGCGCCCGGATCTGGAAGCCTTGATGCGAATTGGTGAGGGCGAACAAAAGCAGTTGGCATTGAAGGCTTACCTACAAAAGCTGCCGCATTTTGTCGACGACATCAATCGTTTGGTATCTTTGGTGGAAGTGGAATTGGCGGAAAAGACGACGTGGCTAAGATTGTGCCAAACGGCCCTGATCTTTATGTCGCTGGCCGCCAGCGTTGCGCTGCTGTATTTGCTCTATCTGTGGATTGTTGGTCCAGTTGCGCGGATGCGCGCTGGTATCGCCAAAATGAGCCAAGATGAATTAGACGTACGCTTACCGATTGAGACGGAAGATGAGTTTGGTGTGCTAGCACAAGCCTTCAATCATATGGCAGATCACGTCCAGAGCGTGCATCGCACGTTGGAAGATCGCGTTTCGGAGAAGACGGCGAAGTTGCAGGCGCAAAATCACGAGATGAGCACGCTGTATGAAATCGCCGGATTCTTAGCAGGCCCGCATGCGATTGAAGAACTGTGCCGTGGATTTTTACATCGCATTATGCAAAGGATGCATGCTGACGGCGGCACAGTACGGATTCTTGATAAGCATAGCGACAATATGCATATCACGGTGCATGAAGGTGTGCCAGATCATATGATCGAACAAGAACATTGCATTAAAAAAGATGACTGCTTATGTGGTGCGGCCACTCAGCAAGGCGTCATTGTGGTGCGGGACTTCCGCATGCTCGATCAGCAAAAACGTTATCGCTGTGCAGAGGAAGGATATGTCTCACTGGCGGTGTTTCAGATTCTGGCACGCGAACAAGTACTGGGAACATTTTCTCTACACTTTCTCAAAGAACGTTTAGTCACAATAGAAGAACGACGTTTACTTGAAACACTTGGCAAGAATCTCGGTGCAGCGATTGAAAATCAACGTTTGATCGCCAAGGAAAAAGAGTTCGCTGTTTCGCAGGAACGTAATTTGCTGGCGCAGGGTTTGCACGATAGCATTGCGCAAGGTTTGAATTTTTTGAATCTTCAGGTGCAGATGCTCGACGATGCGCTCAAACGTAGTGATCTGTCTGAAATTGCTGACATTTCGCCTTTACTCAAGGCGGGTGTGCAAGAGAGTTATGAAGATGTACGTGAGCTCTTGTTGAACTTCCGTACCCGTTTGCAAGACAGTAATCTCGAGGGCGAAATGCGCAATGTGGTGGCGAAGTTCCAACGCCAAACTGGCGTGCATACGACGATCGATTTCCGCGGCACCGGGGCGCCATTGGCACCTGAACAGCAACTGCAAGTGCTTTTTATTTTACAAGAAGCTCTGTCGAATGTGCGTAAGCACGCTCAGGCCAGCGAAGTGAATGTGGTGGTGGAAAATGAGCGTGACTTTAGCCTCCGCGTCAGGGATAACGGCGCAGGTTTTGCCATGGAAGATGTGGCATTGAAGGGTGAAGGACATGTCGGTTTGCGTATTATGCAAGAGCGCGCCCAACGTTTGTCGGCACAGTTTGAGATCCAAAGTGAAAGTGGAACAGGTACGACCATTCACCTGCGCTTACAACGTACAGAGCGCTTAGTCGCATAAACAACAAGGATAGAGACGCATGAGCATTAAGATTTTATTGGTCGACGATCACACGCTTTTTCGCAGTGGCATACGCTTGATTTTGCAGCGTAATCCTGAGTTTGAGATCGTCGGTGAGGCGTCCGATGGTTTGGAGGGCGTCAAGCGTGCCAAACAACTTAAGCCTGATGTGGTTTTGATGGATCTGAACATGCCTGGCTTGTCCGGTCTGGAAGCGATGCAGTTGATCGTCGAAGATGTGCCCAGTACGGCGGTCTTGATGTTGACGGTGTCTGAAGAAGCGGAGGACTTGGCGACGGCCCTGCGCAGCGGTGCACGCGGCTACTTGCTGAAGAATATTGAAGCCGATTATTTGACCAATGCCATTAAAAAAGCTGCTGCGGGTGAAGCCGTGATTGCCGAAGCCATGACTGGTAAGCTTGTGATGCAATTCCGCACTGGGCAGAATCAAGCGCCAACCACGGAAAAAGAAAAACTCACACCACGTGAACGTGAAACCATGGTCTGCCTCGCTCGAGGAGAGAGCAACAAAGAGATCGCTCGCCATCTCGATGTGGCTGAAAGCACGGTCAAGATTCATGTGCAGAATATCCTGAAAAAATTGAATTTAACCAGTCGTGTACAAATTGCAGTGTATGCCGTCGAGCATGGCTTAGATAAATAATTCTCCGCAGCTTCTTTTTCTGTTGCTGTTGTTGCTCTAGCTATTGTTGTGGCCATAGGCCACTCCTCAGTATTTCTTATCTTTTGTACCCGCACATTGATAGCCCTTAACTACGTCGTTTGGCGTATAGGCTTCGATGAAAAAACTTTCTACACTCGAATCGTTGTTGAATTCGTCAAATGGTGAGCGAGGGAAGCGAGTTTAGATGCGGGCAATATGAATCCTTGGCTTTGATTCATCGATTTTGAATAGTCGGTTTTGTACATCTGCATCGATTTCCTCCAATATAGAACTTGTCACTCTCAAAGAACTTGAAGAGTCAGCAAGCAAGCTCACACCACGATATCAGGCGCGATCGGTAGCCGTGATCGCATATGGAGATGTTTTTTCGAGGTGACTAGGATGGATAAGATTAAGATCGAATTATTACTCGCGAATCAAAGCCTGTTTCAAGGTATTTCGCCTTTTGAATTGGAAAGTTTGAAGCGTGACGTGCAGAGGGTGGAATTGGATAAAGGTCTTTGCCTTTTCCAAAAAGGCGATCAAGCCGATGCTTGTTATATTTTGGTGTATGGCTTGTTGAAGTTAGCGATCCCATCCACGACCGGCAGTGACAAGGTGCTTGAACTGATTCGTCCTGGACAATGCTTTGGCGAAGCCATGATCTTCCTCGAGGAAACCTATCCTTTTTACGCTGAGACTTTGGAGTCTTCGCTGTTCTTACGTATCCCAAGGAATGCGCTGTTTAAGTTGCTAGAGCAATCACCGTCTATTGCACGGCAGATGATGACAGGCTTGTCTTATCGTCTGCTCGGCTTTATTCGTAGTCTAGAGCGACAATCAAGTCACAATGCCATGCACAGGGTGATTGATTACTTGTTGCAGGCGGCACAAGCACAGGAGTCATTGGAAATACGACTTGAGCTCAAGAAAAATGTGGTGGCCTCCTTGCTTAACTTGACGCCGGAAACTTTCTCGCGCATGTTGCATCAGCTCGGCGAAGAAGGCTTGATCCAAGTACGAGCTTCGCGTATTACCTTGTATTGCGGTGATGCATTGCGTCGCTTTCAAATACACTATGATGAACAAGAACTTGCTTCAGGGCGTGGCGCGCGCGCTCAGCGGCTGAGTATTCCCGCCTTTCATTAAGCCGATAGGTTTCAGCAATATTTCTCTCACACGATATTTTCTCTTCAGCCGATTGAGTCAAGGAACTAGTTCTTTCGGCTGAAGCAGCACTCCTTCTGCTGCACTTGCGGCACCCAAACGAAGAATTTCATATTGGCCCTGACTTCTCTACCCTTGAAATAAAGGAGTAGTGCTTGTCTTGACGTGGTTTTAATCCCGGTCAGGGAATCACAAAAGGCGAGCCGCTCACTCCCACAAATTAATTAAAGAGTTTGCCAATAAAGGAGAGAAACATGGCACAAGCCTTAAGTCGTTGGGAGCCCGAAGATACTGGTTTTTGGGCGAAAGAGGGGAGTGGCATCGCCAATCGTAATCTGTGGATTTCGATACCCTGTTTAATGCTCGCATTTTCTGTGTGGATGTTGTGGAGCGTGGTGGCAGCGAATCTTGATAAAGCAGGATTCAAGTTCACCAAAGATCAATTGTTTTTCTTGACTGCTTTGCCTGCCCTGTCAGGGGCAACGCTACGCATTTTCTACTCGTTCTTAGTGCCGATTGTGGGTGGACGTCGTTTCACAGCCTTGTCCACAGCGAGTCTGTTGATCCCTGCAATTGGCATGGGCTTCGCCTTGAAAGATCCGACCACCAGTTACTCGACCTTGTTGGCCTTAGCCTTGTTGTGCGGACTTGGCGGTGGTAACTTCAGCTCTAGTATGGCGAACATCAGCTTCTTCTTTCCGAAAGCGAGAAAAGGTTATGCCACGGGCATGAATGCGGGGATCGGTAATCTCGGCGTATCGGTCGTGCAATTTGTCGCACCTTTGGTGATTTCTTCAGCGGTGTTTGGCGCTTCAATTTCCGGTGATGGCTATCTCTATCACAACGCAAAAACCAATGTCGATCAACTGTTCTGGCTGTCGAATGCTGGTTTCATTTGGGTACCCTTTATTTTGGTGGCGACTGTAGCAGCATGGTTTGGCATGAACGATATCGCTTCCGCAAAAGCCTCATTTTCTGATCAAGCGATTATCTTCAAACGCAAACACAACTGGTTGATGTGCTGGTTGTATATCGGCACCTTCGGTTCTTTCATCGGCTTCTCAGCGGCATTCGGTATGTTGATCAAAGCGCAGTTCCCTGAAGTAGAAGTCGCTAAGTTCGCTTTCCTAGGACCTTTGGCAGGTGCTTTAGCACGCCCGATTGGCGGTATTTTGTCGGATAAAATCGGCGGCGCACGCTTAACTTTCTGGGTCTTCGCTGCCATGGCTGCGACCATCATGATCGGTATTCTGCCAGCCTTGCACGAGCATCAATTTACGGTATTTTTGTATTCCTTTATCACGATGTTTATCTTGACTGGTTTAGGAAACGGTTCGACTTTCCGTATGATTCCTGTGATCTTCCAGACCGAGCGCGAACGTGCCGCAGCAGGTAAAGGTGAAGCGGCCTTGCGTCAGAGTCGCCTTGATGCGGCCAAAGAATCTGCAGCGGTACTCGGTTTCTCGGGTGCGATTGGTGCCTATGGCGGTTTCTTCATCCCACAAGGTTTTGGTACATCGATCAAAATTACTGGTGCGCCTGACATGGCTCTGTACACCTTCATCGCCTTCTATTTGAGCTGTATGGTTGTGACCTGGTGGTATTACTCACGCAAGAATGCAGAAATGCCTTGCTAAATCGTTTGTCTTCATAAGTTCAGCTACAAACCTGTTATCAGGGTTTCTGAGGCACTGCGAAAGCAGTGCCTTTTTTGTTTTGTGCAGTCAATTTCCTCATTGAAGTCTATTTTCTAAAACGATGCCGTGAAGTTTGTCTCTTGATTGACAGGTAAGTCCAAACATTGACCATGTTGATTCTGTTTTTAGACGAGGATTTGCAAAATTTCATGCCTCCGCGTGAACTGAATGGATTGACAATTGTCGTATGGCTAAGGATACTCGCAGGCTATGCAATTTTGGCAAGAACACTTTAATGAGGCCACATGATAGAACTCAGAGACATACGCAAGTCCTATAAGCAAGGTGGGAATGAGATTCGCGCCCTTGATGGCGTCGATATCAGTATCGCAAAAGGCGAGTTTGTCGCCATCATGGGACCATCGGGCTCAGGTAAGTCGACGTTGTTGAACGTGCTCGGCGCGCTCGATAAGCCTGACTCCGGCACCTACCATCTCGAGAATGATGAAATCGCTAGCATGGACGATGATGCGTCTTCAGATTTGCGTAATCGGCGTATCGGTTTTGTGTTTCAATCCTTCCATCTCTTGCCACGTTTGACGGTCTTAGAGAATGTCCTTTTGCCGCAACGCTATGCGGCACAAGAAGATCCACAAGCGGAACAGCGCGCGAGAGAACTGCTTGAGCGGGTGGGTTTATCGCATCGAATTGATCATCTCCCCGGTGAGTTATCCGGTGGACAGTTGCAGCGAGCGGCGATTGTAAGAGCGCTATTGAATCAACCAGCTTTATTATTGGCCGATGAACCTACTGGCAATCTCGACTCTAAAAGCGCGACCGATGTGTTGGCTTTGCTAGCGGAATTGCATAGCAAAGGCCAGACCATGGTGTTGGTGACGCATGATCCTCATATCGCGGCGCAGGCACAACGCACCATCCATTTGAAAGATGGCAAAGTCGCGGAGGTGGCAGTATGAAGCGATCTCCAAAATCAGCACATTTGTCTGCGGTGATCTCTCCTATTGTGGGTATGAGTTTGCTGCTGGCGTCGACCTTCACTGGACAAGCCTTGGCGCAGGCCCAAGTTGAATCGAATGCAGCATCAAAAGCCGCTACAAATGTCGTCGCTAAGGATACCGTCGCGAGTGCGAAGGCTGATCCAAGTGGTAAGTTGTCGCGTGCGGTGTTGTTTGCAGGCGAGGTGCATGCCAGTGATTCGATTCCTATTCTTGTGCCCACCTCCAATGTTTCTCCAGTGGCACTTCGATATTATGTACCGGAGGGCGCTCGCGTGAAAGCGGGTGAGGTTGTTTTGCGAGTTGACGTCCAAGGTAATTCAGATATCGAAAGAATCGAGTTAGAAATCACTCAAGCTCGACAAACCAATGCGCGTGAAGTGGCAGACCTTGAGGTGCGCCAAATTGAGGCCGAGAAAGCCTTGATTACCGCACGGGCGGCTTTGGCGAAAGCGAAAGTCGATGCGGCATTACCGAAAGCGCAAATTGCGGCACTCGACTACGATAAGTACCAAGGTGAGTTAGATCGTGCTACCAAAGATCTAGAGGTTAAACAAAAGGCACTGGCGATTGCGAGTGAAGCGATTCAACGCAAGATCGAAGATGGCGTTTTGGCAGTAAAGAAATCAGAAATTCAACTGGCTTTTGCGAAAACACAGATTGCTCAAGCCGAGGTTCGTGCACCCAAGGATGGCGTTGTGATTCATGGATATGATTCATGGTCGGGAAAACGACTCGACGAAGGTGGCATGGGGCATATTGGTTCTTTGGCCGGTCACATCATGGGCAATGGGCAAATGAGTGTGGTTGCGTACGTGTTAGAAGCCGATCGCTTGTTCATCAAGACGGGGCAGGTCGTGACCGTTCGCTTCGATGCGATTCCTGGTCGTTTGGTGAAAGGCACGATAGGCAATATTGCTGGTGCGCCTGAAGCCAAAGCCACATGGGGCAATGGTCGTTATTTCAAAGCCGACATTACGCTGTCCGACACACAGGGCTTGTCGCTACAGCACGGCATGAGCGCGGCGATTGAAGCGATTGATCCTAGCGTCGCTGCGGCACGTAAGACCGTGAACAAAACGCCGCCCGCACAGCTTAATTTAGAAGGCGACGTTCTGTCGCGTCAATCGTATGCTGTCGCACCACCTTCGATTCAAAACGTGTGGGAGTTTAATTTGGTGATGCTGGCACCGGAAGGAACGCATGTCAAAGAAGGGCAACCGGTGGCGGTGTTCGAGGCGAATGAGGTTGGCACACGTTTAGATACTTTTCGTAGCTCGCTCAAAGAAAAACAGCGCGCGCTCGAAAAACTCAAGCTTGATCAAGCTGAAACATTGCGTGCAGCGGATTTAGCGGTCAGCGAGGCAAAAAGCAATTCAGAAAAGGCGGTACGTAAAGCCTCATTGCCGCGCGAGTTAGTGAAACGTGTTGACTACGATAAGTTGGTTGTTGAGCGCGAACTATTTGCCCAGTTAGCCCAACTCGCAGTGCGACAACGAGACGCTCAGAAACGCGCGAAAGAGCAAGAAATGTTGGGTATGAAAACGGAATTGGCGCAACTACAAAAGAAGATTGATGTACTTGAAAAAGGCTTGAAGGGTTTGACGGTCACGGCGCCGCGCGCTGGTACGGTGGTGCATTTAAGTAATTTCAATGGAGAGAAATTTGCCGTTGGAAGTCGTGTTTTCATGAGTTCTGCGATTGCCAATTTGGCGGACCCCGAGAAACTTTATGTGTCAGCGAAAGTACCAGAAGCACAAATATCCCTTATTGCGATGGGCCAAAAAGCCAAGGTGACAGTGCCGGGCGCGAACACGGTTGTGGCAGCGACGATCACGGCGATGGGCCCCGTCTTTCACGGTAAATCATCGAATCAACCGATCGTGGTGCGCGACATCGAATTGGAATTCGATGGCTTACCGAAAACCGTGAAACCGGGGACTGCAGTGCAAGTGCAGCTCGAAACTCATAAACCAGCGACCACTGCGACGACGAGTAGTGCTGTGAAGGGAGCAAAATAATGAAGCTGAATTGGAGTGTGGTGGTTCTTGCACTGTGTGGCCTGACGGCTTGCAGCTCGGGTTCAAATGAAGACTTGCTACCGGTAGAAAAAGTGAAGCAAGCGCCATGGCGCGAAGAATTAGTCGCAGAAGGAGAAATCAAAGCTGCAGCGAGCACATCTCTCAGTGTACCGGGAGAGGGATGGGATCAGCGTAATCTACTCACGATGGTACCCAACGGCAGTGTGGTTGAGAAAGGGCAAGTCATAGCGACTTTTGATGCGGCAGAATCGCGTATCGCTTTGTCACAAGCAGAGACTGACTTACTCCGTAAAGAATTGGGTGAGGCCGCCGTTTTGGCGCAAGCCAATTTGGGGCGCGCCGAATTGAACTCAGAAAGTTCGAAAGTTAAAACAGACTTGGATTTGAGTCAGCGCTATGCTAACGCTGATCTCAAGATTTTTGCTCAGAATAGTATTCTCGATAAATTGGTCGACATCGGATTCTTGACCGACAAACAGGGATATCTTGGTTGGAAAAAGGGACAACTGGGTTTGCGTCAAGATGCTGAGCAAGCAGTCATCAATTCGCAGAAAGAAAGTATCAATCTGAGGATCACCCAAAAACGCAAGAGCTTGCAGTCACTTCAATTAGTCGCACCGCATGCGGGTGTCTTTATCTTGAAGCCAAAATGGGATGGCAGCTTACCGCAAGTGGGAGGCCGTATGTGGGCCGGTGATGAATTCGGCTCTTTGCCCGACCTCGGGAAGCAAGTTGCACGTTTTTCTATCGCGGAGGGAGCCGCCTTTGGTCTGAAGGAAGGCCAAAAAGTGAAAGTGCGATTGGCGGGCACTGGCACTGAGTTGGATTTAAAAGTCAGCAAGGTAGGTAAGACTGCGAGTACCAAGAGTAAGGAATCCCCTGTTAAATATTCTGATTTTGAAGTTACGATCGATGAGCAATTGATAAAGCAACATCAACTCAAGCCAGGGCAAGCCGTGACCGCGAAGGTCGAATTATTGGAAATGCCGAACGTGATTTCAGTGCCGAATATCGCCTTGATACAAGAAGGGGCAGATTATTTTGCTTATGTCGGGAATGGCAGTAGCAGTAAAAAAAGAAAGTTGGAAGTTGGTTTGCGTGGCCCGATTCGCACTGAGATCAAAAGTGGCTTAAAAGTAGGGGAAGAACTTGTGTTAACCCCGCTCGCTAAAACCGAAGCGAAGGCCAATGATGCCGCTGCGGGAACGAAAAAAGACGCGTCAGCCAAAGAGAAGCAGAAAGAAGGTAAAGCATGAATCGCGCTCTCATTCAAGAAGCCGTCGTGGAGTTAAAGCGACGCAAACTACGAACCGGTCTCACATTGCTGGGAATGATTTTTGGTGTCGCGGCGATTGTGGCGATGCTGGCCGTCGGTGAGGGGAGTAAACGTGAAGCTTTGCGATTGGTAGCGGAACTGGGACTGAATAATGTCTTAGTCGAAAGCAAAGCGATTCCAACCGATAAATTGAAAGATATCCGAACCCGCTCGCTGGGACTTTCAGCAGCGGATGCGACGGCGGCAATGGCGGTCGTGCCGGGCGCACAGTCGGCTGCTTTAAAAAAGGAAATCAAAGTTGATCAATTGATTTATCAATCCAGCATCGTACAGGGTCGTGCTTTTGCAGTATCGAGCAGTTACGCTGAGCATGGTGGATTGTCGGTCACCAAAGGCCGTTGGTTTACGACTGAAGACGGCAACACCTTGGCGCCTGTGTGTGTGATTGGTGCGCGCTTGGCAAAGACACTGTTTGGTGATATCGATCCGGTTGGTGAACGGATCAAACTCAACCATACCTGGTTAGAAGTTGTCGGTGTTCTGGCTGATCGCAGTGCAGGGAAGAGCGAATTCGAAGGTATTAAGTTGGGGCTCGACGATGAACGTTTGTTCGTGCCTTGGGAAAGCGGTCGTGCCCGATTTTTCTTTAATCCTATCGAAGACGAAGTTGATGGGATTAGTTTGCAACTCGACGGAAAGGTAGCCCCCGATGCGGCCGCGCGCGTTTTGCAGACGCTGATTCAAGATCGTCATGCGGGTGCTGATGATACGAATTTGATCGTACCGATGGGCTTGTATCGGCAAAATCAGCAAACTCAAAAGATCTTCACGATTGTCATGAGTTCGATTGCGGCAGTGTCCTTGTTAGTTGGGGGGATTGGTATTATGAATATTATGCTCGCCAATGTTTTGGAGCGTCGCCGAGAGATCGGATTAAAACGTGCTTTGGGCGCACGTCGCCGTGATGTGGTTGATCAATTTTTAGCAGAGGCTTTGGTCATTGCAGTCAGTGGAGCATTATTGGGATTGGCACTGGGAGTCGTAGCGGCCTACAGTATTGCGACCCTGGCGGGTTGGTCAGTGGCATGGTCGCCTTTGAGTTTGTTTGTCGCAGTTGCAATGTGTGTCGCGGTTGGTTTGGTATTTGGCGTATTCCCAGCGAAGCAAGCTTCCTTATTAGATCCGATTGCGGCATTGCGCAGTGACGGATAGTTTTTTACTACAATTGTTTTCTCTTCGCCCACTGGTCTTTGGTCAGTGGGTTTTTTTTGACTTTGTTGTGATATCTGGCGATGAAACGACGAGAAGTTACGCGTTCCATAAGTTGATCGACCAACCCCGAATCTGATGAATACTTTGGTTCGTAGACGCCAAAGAGGTTTTTGCCTAAATCGATAAAAGCGCTCTCAGATCTAACCTTCCCGACTCCGAGGGTGGGCACCAAAAATAGTGGGTGTTTAGCGGAGTAGAGATGTTAAAGAGCGCATCGCTGATGCCATCATCATGACCTAACATACGGCGAAATTGTGCTTCAAAAGGATCGAAACTGGTGGCGAAGGCGGCAAACAACAAACCTGCTTGACCTTGATTCATCCATGGCATAGAACGTCGTAAGACAAAGGCTTCAGGGGTAAAGTCCTCTTGTGCGGTTCGTTTGACGTGGGCGCTTTCCGGCGCCTCTTCTAACTCTTCATTGTTTTCTCGACGGCGGCCGATGGTGTGATCACGCTGTTCTTGTGTCATCGCGTCAAATTCGGCAAATCGATGCTGCCATTGCTGCGTGACGACGAAACTGGAGCCTTGAAGTCCGACTGGCGCATCTTGCAGAAATGCTGTGGCGAGTGCGGCATCATCTTGTGGATTTTCTGTGCCATCTTCGTAGCCGGTTAAATCGCGTCCGTTTTGGTAGCAGAAGGTTGGTACCTGTGATGTCAATCTAAAACAAGGACTGAGTATCGTATTCAGTTCCCTTTGAAGAAGAAACAATTGACTCCGCTCGCTTGATCTCAACCAGCACCACAAATCCGCATTCGAATTGTGAGTACTGCGTGGGTTACTTGAACTCAGTGGAGCAGTGTCGTCTGTGATATCGAAGTTCTTGAGGCCAGGAATGGTCCGTTGTAAGTGCGTACATAAGTTCAAACTCAGCCCGACGACAATCTGCTCGCCATCGACAGACTCTGCAAGTCTTTTTAGACATAACTTAAGACTTGCAATATCGTACTCTGGGTTTAAGTCGAAGTAGAGATGCTCTGCGTGGGAGGGAATGGCAGCCAGTATGCCTGATTGATATCGCTTCATTGCTGGATGATTTACTTTGAAAAAATACGATCGAGGTCACCTGATTTACGTGCCTGTATCAGTGCGCGGTCTAATCTTTCGAGTAAGCTGCGGTCACCATGAGTGCTCATCGCGAAATGGGCGTCAATAACGTTGATCGGTTTCGGGACGATGCAAAAAATCTCAGTCTTTTTTTTGCGATATTCGTCAATATCGGCGGCATAGATTTGATTAAATTCTTTTTGCATTTCACGTAGATTGGTACGTGGATCATAGAGCAAAAAAGCATCCATGCGTTTTTGATGGAGTTTTGAAAAACGTCCCGCCAAGCTACTGGTATTGTATTCAGCGCGGAATAACACGTTGACTTGGTTATCGAATTCTTCTCCTGCACTTGAACCTTGAACAATCCCAATGGTTTTGCCCTTCAAGTCTTGTATATTGTTATACGTGATTTTGTCTTCGCAGCGACTCATCAACCAAATTTTGTCGGAATACACGGGTTCCGAAAAAATAAAGGACTGCATGCGCTCAGGGTTCTTATAAATGCCAAACACAAATCCTTCACCGTTCTCAGCATTGTGTAGTACACGTCGCCATGGGTAACGACGAATTTCGAT
This sequence comes from Undibacterium cyanobacteriorum, assembly GCF_031326225.1. Classification (GTDB taxonomy): domain Bacteria; phylum Pseudomonadota; class Gammaproteobacteria; order Burkholderiales; family Burkholderiaceae_D; genus Undibacterium; species Undibacterium cyanobacteriorum. Next base: position 1,319,389 of record NZ_CP133720.1, read on the forward strand.
TTTGAGTTTGGTTGCGTCTTCTAAGTAGTTGAAGAGTTGGATCATGTTCTTCGTTAAGGGAAGAACTTGGTCGCGGTCGCCACGCTGCTCCGCCATGAGCACAGTGAGCACCTGTGGAGCGGAGGTAGAGGTATTGGAATTTTGCAAACTGCTGCCATGTGCAAATTGCAATGGCAAAATGCACATGAGAAAAAGAGAGCTGAGCTTAATGATGTGGCGCACGTACAAAATAGGGATTTCCCTTGATCAACTAAATATGAGTAAGCTCATTTTAGCGGAATTTGACATGTAAATACGAATGCGCCTCCAGCATTTGCGATTTGTGTCACAAAGCTTCACGAATTGTTGTGTCGGTTCTAATTTTCTAGCGCAAAATGAATGCAACAGTCATGTAGTGCTCCCCCCCGATTTCGCTCATGCCTCGGTTGTATAGCGCTACAAAAGGCTTCGATTCGAGTATGTGCTGGCCGAAAGTGCTTTATGGCAGATTAGTAGGTATCAGCAGATTGATTTTTTTGCCATCTCCGAGCTGACCATCGATATTTCTGCCCCACACCCACAGACTGCCATTGGCCTTAATCGCGAGGCTGTGCGCACCACCAGCGGAGATATTTTTCCAGTCTTTGTCACTGCCGATTTGTAGCGGGCTAGCTGCGGTGCTGGTCGAATTGAGCCCGAGTTGACCGTCATTATTGGCTCCCCAAGACCACAAGCTTCCATCTGTTTTAAGTGCGAGCATATGTTTGTTACCGGCCGTTATACTGGCCCAATTGCTAGCAGTACCAACTTGACTTGGGTTGAGTCGATCGGAAAAAGCATCAATCCCCAACTGACCCGATTCATTCGCTCCCCAGCTAAAAAGAGCGCCGTCCGAACGAATCGCGGCGGAGAATGATGCACCTGCAGCGATGGCAACCCAGGTTGCACTACCAATTTGGATTGGTGCGGTAGCGCTGAGTGTAGGGCCAATGCCGAGCTGACCACTTCCGTTATCGCCCCAGCCCCACAGGCTTCCGTCGGAGCGACGGGCGATCGAGTGTGAGGCCCCAGCAGAGACGCTGGTCCACGTTTTAATGCTACCGATCTGCACGGGACTGACGCGGTCGATATTCGTTCCATCACCTAACTGATAATTGAAATTGCGGCCCCATGCCCACAAACTGCCGTCTTTCTTAATCCCGAGCGAATGCGATTTTCCAGCGGCAATCGCGATCCATGTATCGCTGCCAATTTTGGTTGGTGTATTTTTATCGACGAAGCTGCCATCGCCGATCTGGCCGTTTTGATTAAATCCCCAAGCCCATAAGGAACCATCTGCTTTTAAGGCGAGGCTATGAAATTCTCCCGCGCTGATGTTGCTCCATGTCGTCGCTGAACTCACGCTGGTAAAGCTTGCCTTGTCGATATTCGTGAGATCACCGACTTGTCCATTTCGGTTCAAACCCGTGCCAAGCAAACTGGTGTTGGTTTTAATGACTAGACTGTGATTACCTCCTGCGCTGACGACAGCATACTGTCCTTGTACCTGCACTTTAACGGTGCCTATGACCTTGCCCACGGTCGCCGTGATCGTTTCATTGCCAATCGCGGTACCGGTCACAATTCCTGTGGTACTGGTAATGGTGGCGAACTGATTGGTGCTTGACCAGGTTAAGTCTTTCGTAATCGCCGCGGATGTGCCGTCGGAGTACGTACCGGTTGCGGTCAGTGTGATCGTGGAGCCTATCGCCACCGTTGGTGTAGCTGGCGCAATCGTGATGCTGCTGAGGCTGACGGTGGGCGTGGTGGTCGTTGTTCCGGTGCTAGTGGATGCAGTACTGCCTTTGCCTCCGCAGCCGGACAGAAATAAAGTTAGGGCGAGACCGAGAACATGGAGAAGCTTCATAGCGATTTTTACCGACTTCGAGGAACAATGCTCAAGAGTGTAAACGGGTGCGGCCAAACTGATCGAAAGATTAAGGGGAATTTTGTCGAGGTATTGCATGATTTGATTTTTTCGCCATGTTTCATGCTAATGGGCGTAAAAATGGAAAAAGTGCCACATGCGGTAGGCGCGATCAATCGAACTGATCGCAATATCGGATCTGCCTGATCTGACCGATCTGACTGAGAGCGAAGTTAGTGGCGGTGCTGGTCAGCTTAAACTTTCTTCATATCAGCCTTAAAGTTGTTCGCGTTTTGCGACGTTTACGCCGTATGGGATGTAATGCAAGCAGTGGCACCGATGCGCCACTTGGCTTTCGATTTAGGATCAATAATGGCAACATTTAATTATCAGTACGAACTAATAAAACTTTATCTGGCTGCATTTGTGCGTGCTCCCGAGAAAAGCGGTCTTGATTATTGGCTTGCCCAGATCAATGGTGGGCGTTCTTTTGATGCCATTCTTGAAACAGTATTTAGTTTAGATATCGTCAAAGCGATTTATCCAACAGCGATGACGAACCAAGTTTTTGTGACCGCAATTTACGCCAATGTATTCGGCAAGGTGCCTGATGCGGAAGGCTTGGCCTATTGGGTTGGGCAATTAAACGGCGGATTGGGACGCGGTAAGTTGGTGATGGACATGATCAACGCTGGCTTGTCGACACCGGACGGTACGCCAGGCAAAGCATATATCGTGAATCGTTTGGCGGTATCGCAATATGCGGTGGATTTACAGAATGCGCAACAAACCGAATTTACACCGAGCTTTCTAAAAAACGTTTTGCAAACCGTCAATGCTGATACAAGTACAGTCGGTTCAGCGCAAAAGGCTCTTGATCCGAGTGTGACTGGCATCGGCATTGGTGCGCCAAGTAATGCATTGACTGTTCCAGCTGCGGCGAATGGTCTCAGTGCTGCTGAAATCAAAGCGGGTGTCAAAGTGACCATCGATTTGAAAGGTACCAATGCGATCGTTGGGCACATCGTTGAAATCCTGATTGACAACGCGCCATTCCCAGAGTCTGTGACTTACGTTCTCACTGCCGCCGATATTAAAGCGCAGTTTGCGACCCTGACGACACCGACCACTAGTGTGTGGGGTAGTGATGGCACGCATAGCTTGAGTGCCTATATTCGAAATACAGCAGGTGTGAAGGGCAATGTGGGTGGTGAGATTGCAGTAGTGGTGAATCAAATTGCGCCGTTTGCACCGCGTATTCCAGTTGACATTGCAGCCGCTACCGATGGCATCAACGCCGTTGAAAAGGCCGCCGGTGTGGCAGTCAAAGTGAATTTGACGGGCACCGGAGCTTTGGCCGGTGATACCGTCGAAGTACTGCTAGACGGTAAATCGTTTTCACCGACGGCTCTCAAAACGGTCACAGCGGCTGATCTTGATGCTGGCTTTGTCATGGCGACGATACCGAGCAATGCTGCGTGGGGCAGCGACGGCGAGAAAATTATTGCAGCACGCGTGATTGATCTTGCTGGCAATGTTGGCAGCATTGGTGGCGGCTTGGCGGTGCAGCTTGACCAGACGGCGCCTGCGGCTTTCAAAAATCTGTTAGCAATCGATGCCGCCGTGGGCGGGCTGAGCGTGGCAGAACGTTCGATCGACGTCATGGTGAAAGTTAACCTGACAGCCATGAGCTTGGCGACTGGCGATCAGATCGAACTTTTAATTGATGGTAAGCCTTTTGCAAATTCGACCCTGCATCAATTTTCACCCGAGGAGATCGCAGCGAAACTCGCGCTCGTCAGAATCAGCGGAGGCGATACGGCGTGGGGAAGTACGGACGGCATTCGTGTAATTACCGCACGTGTGATTGATGCCGCGGGCAATATCGGTGTGGCGGGCGGTGATTTGAAAGTGATGGTCGATAGTCAAGCGCCGGCGTCGCAAAATACCACGATTTCTGTCGCTGCTGCAGTCAACGGCGTGAGCGCAACAGAGCTTGCGGCGGGCGTTGATGTGGTGGTGAATTTAAACGGCTCGAACGCCCTTGCTGGGGATGTCGTCGTCTTGCTGTTGGATGGGCAGCCGATTGGAAGCGGTTTAAATGCCACGCTGACAGCGGCGCAAGTCTCGGCCAAGATCTTGAGTATTAAAGTTCCAAACGGCGCCTATTGGGGCGCGGATGGCACCAAAGTTTTCACGGCGTATATTCGTGATAGCGCCGGAAATGTTGGTGCGAATAGCAGTGATTTTAGTTTTGCTTTGGATACGAAGGCGCCAACTAAGCCAAGCGTGTTGCCCTTAGTTCCTGCCGCCGCATCGAATATTAATGCCAGCGAAAAGAGTGCTGGCGTGCAGGTGAAAGTGGATTTGGCAAGCACCGATGCTTTGGTGGGGGATAAGGTCGAAATCCTTTTAAATGGTGCGTCGATGACGACGCCTGTGTACCAAACCATCCAAGTTGCGGATTTACTCAATGGTTTTGTGATCGCAAGCATTCCGAGCGGCGCAGGATGGGGGGCCGACGGCAATAAGACGCTAGCGGCTCGTGTGATTGATGTGGCTGGCAATGTTGGCGCGATCAGCGATAACGTCGCGGTTGTTCTGGATACTATTGTAGCCAGCGGTCCCACCGCCATCCTACAAGTTGCTGCAAATAGCGGTGGCGGCCTGACGCCAATAGAACGTTCAGCGGGCGTCGTTGTCGTCGCCGACCTGACTGGAACCACGGCTCTCGCTGGCGAACAAATTGAAATTCTGATTGGTGGACAATCTTTTGCGACGCCGGTTATTAAAACTCTGACCGCTGCCGAAGTGGCAGCGAAATCGGTCAGTTTGACGATAGGCACCAATGATGGCTGGGGTGCCAGTGGCAGCAAGGATTTAACCGCACGTTTTATCGACGTCTCGGGTAATCAAGGTACGGCATCTGGCAAAGTGTCGGTGACTGTATTGGCCCCTAATCCCATTTCAAACCCATTGCAAATTCCGGTTGCAGTGGGGGGGATTAATCCGCTCGAGAAGGCGAGCACCATCGTGGTAAGCGCGAATCTCGCGGGCACGAATGTGCAAGCCGGTGATGCGATTGAACTTCTGATCGACAACAAGCCTTTTACCAATTCAACCTTGCACGTGATTAGTGCTAGTGAAATCGCCGCGGGCATTGCGAATTTGACGATTGCTGGTGGCGATCCTGCATGGGGCGCGGTTGATGGTGATCGTACGATTGCAGCGCGCATTATCGACACGGCGGGTAAAGTCGGGGTCAGTGGAGGCGCGTTAAAGGTGAGCCTCGACAGCGTCGGACCTCTATCAGAAAAAATTACCTTAACAGTACCGGCTGCGCTGAACGGTCTAAACGCCGCTGAGTTGGCGGCCGGTGTTAGTGTGAATGTGAGTTTGACCGGTACCAACGCTGTGGCTGGTGATATCGTCACTTTGTTATTGGGCTCGACTAATCCTGTGCCGATTGTTTCGGTGAATTTGAGTGCAGCACAAGTGACTGCGAAGAGTGCTGTGATCATTATCCCTGGTACAGTAAATTGGGGCGGTGACGGCAACAAGACCTTATCGGCTTACATCACTGACACGGCGGGGAATCAAGGCCTAACCGGTGGCGCCCTGAATGTCGTGGTTGATTCGATCGTACCGAATATGCCCAGCAATCCAGTTCAGGTTCCCGCCGCGACTAATGCGATTAACAGCGCAGAGAAGCAAGCCGGTGTCTCCGTGATCATTGATCTGACTGGCACGAACGCTGGTGCGGGTGACAAGGTCGAGGTTCTGCTTGGTGGAGTGCCGTTTAGTACGCCGATTCTGCAAAATCTTAGTGCCACCGATCTGAGCAATCGTAGCGTTACTGTCGTCATTCCGAATACCGCAGTGTGGGGCAGCGATGGCATTAAATTGTTGTCTGCACGCGTGATTGATACGACGGGCAATATAGGCCCTGCCAGTGTCGCGACAGCTGCTGAGATTGATTTTACGGCACCTGCCGCCTTTAAAGGGAGTATCCAGATCGACGCGGCGATCGGTGGCTTAAGTGCCGTTGAAAAAGCCAATGATGTGATGGTGACCGTCAATTTGACAGGCCAGAATGTCGTCTTGGGCGACAGCATCGAGCTACTCATCGATGGTCGGCCTTTTGCTGTTTCAACTTTACATGAAGTCACAGTCGATGAAGTCGCGAGCAAACTAGCGCAACTCAAAATTACTGCTGCCGATAGTGGTTGGGGACTCACTGATGGTTTGAAAGTGATCACCGCCCGGGTCATTGACGCAGCGGGGAATGTTGGTGTGGCCGGTGGCGATCTGAAAGTCACAGTGGATAGCCAAGCGCCGACTTCACAAAACGCCACGATCACTATTGCCGCTGCGGCGAATGGAGTGAGTGCGAGTGAATTAGCCGCTGGCGTTGATGTCACCATTAACTTGAATGGATCAAATGCGGTGGCGGGGGACGTCGTGACTTTACTACTCGATGGACAAGCTATCGGTACTGGCATTAGCGCGACCTTAAGCGCGGCACAGGTGTCGGCTAAGACCCTAACTTTGAAGATCCCCAATGGGGCGTATTGGGGCAGCGATGGCAGTAAAACGATCAGCGCCTTTATTCGCGATAGTGCAGGGAATGTCGGTGCTAGTAGCAATAATTTTACGGTTAATCTTGATACACAAGCACCAAGCAAACCAAGCGTGTTGCCGGTGATCGCGGCTGCAACGTCGAATATCAATGCGAGCGAAAAAACTGCCGGCGTCGTGATGAAAGTTGACTTGACGAGCACTGGTGGTTTGGCGGGTGACAAAGTCGAGATCGTTTTAAACGGTGCTTCGATGACGACACCAGTGCTACAAACCATACAAGTGGCGGATTTAATCAATGGCTATGTCAACGTCACTATTCCATCGGCTGCTGGTTGGGGCGCTGATGGAAGTAAAGTCTTCGCCGCGCGTGTTATCGACGTCGCCGGCAATGTTGGACCGATCAGCGATAGTGTGAGCGTGGTGCTGGACACGATTGCTCCGGCTGGGCCAACAGCAATCCTTCAAGTTGCGGCCAATAGCGGTGGTGGCTTGACACCGGCTGAACGCGCTGCCGGTGTGGTGGTTGTGGCCGACTTGACTGGAACCACGGCGGTGGCTGGCGAGCAGATTGAGATCCTGATTGGTGGCGTGTCGTTTGCCACACCGGTCATCAAGACGCTGAGTGCTGCGGAAGTACTCGCAAAATCGGTTAGTTTGACGATAGGAACCACGGATGGCTGGGGTGCTGGTGGTAGTAAAGATTTGACGGCGCGCTTTATCGATGCATCAGGTAATACCGGCACCGCTGCAGGCAAAGTATCGGTGATTGTTTTGTCACCTAATCCGATCGCAAGTCCTTTGCAAATTCCCGTTGCTGTTGGCGGCATTAATCCCACTGAGCGAGCCAACGCGATGGTGGTTACCGCGAGCTTGGCGGGCACCAATGTACAAGTAGGCGATGCGATTGAACTCACGATTGATGGAAAAAGTTTTACTAACTCGACGCTCCATATCATTAGCGCCGGTGAGATTGCAGCCGGTACAGCAAATTTAAGTATTACTGGCGGTGATTCCGCTTGGGGTGTCACCGACGGTGATCGAACAATCGCCGCGAGGATTGTCGACACGACCGGCAAAGTGGGCGTCAGTGGTGGCAGTCTCAAAGTGACCTTGGATAGCATTGCTCCCGCTTCGCAAAATGTGGTGTTGACCGCCCCGGCGGCTCTGAATGGATTGAATGCGTCTGAATTGGCTGCTGGCGTTGATGTCACAGTCAATTTGACGGGCACGAATGCGGTTGCTGGTGATGTGGTCACCCTGATGCTGGGTGGTGCAGGTTTTACGCCTATTGTGTCTGTGACCTTGAGTGCGGCGCAGATCACGGCGAAAAGTGCGGTTGTGACGATTCCAGGTTCAGTAAACTGGGGAGGTGACGGTAATAAGACTTTATCAGCCTACATTACCGATACTGCTGGAAACCAAGGCTTGCCGGGTGGCGCATTGAACGTTGTGGTTGATGCTTTGGTACCGAGTAGCCCAAGTAATCCCATTTTAATTCCCGCTGCGTTGAACAGCATCAACAGCACCGAAAAGCAAAGTGGTGTCACCGTTTTAATTGATTTGACGGGCACCAATGCTGCGAGTGGTGATCGGGTCGAAATTCTCATCGGTGGCGCGTCTTTTAGCACCCCAATTTTGCAAAGTATTACAACGACAGACATCAGCAATAATCTCGTCAACGCAGTGATACCGAGTACCGCAAATTGGGGCAGCGATGGCATTAAATTGATATCTGCTCGAATCGTTGATGTCACAGGTAATCTGGGGCCTGCAAGTGCAGCAGTCAGCGTCAATCTCGATACGGTTGCACCGAGCGGACCAGGCAGTTTGCTGCAAATTCCGGCAAATGCAGGAGGTGGCATTGGCCCAGCTGAACGCGCCGCTGGAGTCGTGGTGACGGTTGATTTGACCGGTACTACAGCAACGGTAGGTGACACCATCGAAATTTTGATCGGAGGAACTTCCTTCGCCACGCCGGTTTCGAAAGTCTTAAATCTGACCGATTTGGTCAATCGTAGCGTGAGCATGACGATAGGAACCAGCGATGGCTGGGGTGCGGATGGCAGTAAGATTTTGTCGGCACGATTTATTGATTCATCGGGCAATTTCGGCAGTGCAGGTGGGGCGGTGACAGTCACGCTCGATGGCACTCCTCCAGGCGCAACGCCGACGCCTTTGGTCGTCACGGCTGCAAGCAATGGACTCAGTGGCGTGGAAAAAAATGTAGGGGTCGATGTGCAAATCGATCTCAATTCGACTGGTGTGATTGCTGGCGATACGGTCAGTATTTTGCTCGATGGCCTACCGTTTAGTGTTCCAGTAACGCAAACGATTTCCGCGGCACAAGTGCTCGCCAAATCAGCGACGGTGACTATCCCCGGCAGTGCGGTGTGGGGCCCCGATGGGAATAAGGTGCTGACGGCAATCTTCACGGATGTCTTGGGTAATGTTGGCGCAGCGGGTGGTTCTTTGACGATTTCTTTGGATACTACGGCACCACTGTCCCCCAGCAACTCGGTTGCTATCGCTGCGGCGAGCAATGGCATTAATGCAGCAGAAAAAGCGGCAGGGGTTGCGGTGGTGGTTGATCTGACTGGAACCAGCGCTGTAGTGGGCGATCGCGCTGAAATCTTGATTGGCGGCGTGAGTTTTCCGACGGCGGTAATGCAAACGATAGGTGCGAGTGATGTCAGCAACGGCAGCATTTCTCTGATGATTCCGGCGAATGCAGTGTGGGGCAGTGACGGCAGTAAAATCATCTCGGCCCGCATCCTCGATTTCGCCGGAAATCCCGGTGCGCTTGGCGGCGCCATTTCTGTGAATCTTGATACCACAGCACCGAATCCGACGCCAACGGCTCTCAGCGTACCGGCTGCCTCCGGCGGTATCGATAACGCAGAAAAAGTTGCGGGTGTGGCGGTGAATGTCGACCTCACTGGAACCAATATTGTTGCGGGTGACCAAGTTGAGATTTTGATTGGTGGTGCATCGTTCACGATCCCTGTTTTACACACGGTGACGGCAGGCGAGGTTGCAGCCAAACTCGCGACCGCTACGATTCTTCAAACCAGTGGTTGGGGCAATGATAACGACAAGGTGTTTACCGCACGTTTCGTCGATGTCGCTGGTAACGTCAGTGCAGCGGGTGGCTCTTTGACTGTATCCATGCAAGACACCACGCCGCCGAATGCGCCGGTCAGCCAACTGTATGCCCCAGCTGCTGGTGGTGGCATCAGTCTCGCAGAGAAAAATGCAGGGATTACGGTGACCGGTTATATTGCTGGGACCTTGGCCGTTGCAGGCGACACAGCGACACTTCTGATCGATGGCAATGGCTTTGCCAGTGCAATCACACATGTGCTGACGGGTGCGGAAATTAGCGCCGGCAATTTTGATTTTACGGTGCCCAGCGGCGCCGGATGGGGGAGCGACGGTTCGCATGTTCTGTCCATGCACATCACCGACGTGGCAGGTAATGTCGGGAACGCTGGCGGTGCAGTTACGATCAATCTTGATACGGTCGCACCAACGGCGCCAAGTAACCCAGTTGCCGCTGCGGTGGCTACGAATGGCATCAATGCTGTCGAAAAAACAGCCGGCGTTGTCGCTACTGTGGATTTAACTGGCACGGGCGCTGTCTTGAGCGACAAGGTCGAGATTTTATTGGGAGGCAGTTCTTTTACGATTCCCGTCATTCACAGCATCACCGCGGGTGAGCTGGCTGCTGGTTTAGTGAATGTGACGATCGATGCGAACGCAGGTTGGGGCGCAGATGGCGTCAAAACAATTTCGGCGCGCGTGATCGACGTGGCGGGCAATGTTGGCGCTATCGGCGGTAGTCTGACGACCTCGATGGAAACCAGCATTCCAGCCGCAGCTGGACTACCTACCTTCAACGATAACGATAGTAACGGTTTGATCAATAATCTTGATACCTACGTGTTTTACATTAGCGAAGCAACCAATAAAGCGCTTGGCTTAGCGAATGTGCAGATCACTAATTCTCATTCGTTCGGTACTGGTGCGAGTGTGTCTTGGAGCTCTGACGGAACTCAGATGACCTTAACCCTAGGCACAGGTACCACGGTTGCAGTTGGTGACATTATCAGCTTGATCGGTGTCTCAGATTTGGCTGGTAATACCAATAGTTTGTCGTTCACGATCTAAAGTTTGAGGCCGCAGTTCTTGGTCGGTAGTATCAGGATTGCGGCCCCTTTATTCTTTGGATCTTTGGATGACTAGTCTTCGGTCATCCAGAAAAACACGGTTGTTAAGCGTTTCTCGCGCAACTCTTTACCGAAATATCCGGTGGCGCAATGAACCAAATTGGCTTTGTAGAGGATCATGCGATTGAATACGTTTTCGACTCGCATGTCTTCATACCAAGCCTGAATGGGTAAGGCTTTTACTTTCAAAGCATCGACCAAATTATTGTTGGGCGCTTCAACAATATTGCCGCCAATCGCGCCATTCGGGTAACGGAGGCGACAGAAACTCGTACCAGAATTCGGCGCCGGGTTGGGGCTCAGGTAAATCACACAGGCATAGCGACACAATTTACGGCTGTCGGTATGCGGATGAGGCGTGGTCTCGCCCGCTCCCACGAGCTGCGCCACATTGCAATCAAGGCGCAAGCCGCCCGGCGGCTGTTCTATCCATAGTTTGTCTTTGCCCACCAATTTTTTGACAATGGATTCCACATGCTCAAGTTCCTCAGCGTTGAGGGCTCCATGAAAACGCATACCCGGCCAGCTTTCTGGTTGATAGGGTTTGCCATACTCCCACTTTTCGCGCGAGAAGCAGCGCTCTGCAATCGCTTCTGGGTTGGGCAAGACATTATCGACGACCCAATAGTTCTTCCCATGCTCTAATTTTTCATAAGGCAGCTTGGGGGCAATCGCAGGGATCGCAGGAAGTACAACATGAGGACCGGGTAAAGGTAACATAGGATTTCAAAAACAATTTAGAACTATAAAAGGCGAATTGAATTCACGCAAAATCGAACGAGTAATCGATACGATGAACAGAAACTCATTCATTATTTGTGTTGAGACTTCACCACGCGACCATCTTTCATCACGAAAGCGACACTTTCTAAGGCCTTCACATCTTTCAATGGGTCGACTTTGACCGCGATCATATCGGCCGCAAATCCAGCTTCGAGACTACCGAGGCGTTGGCTTTGATTGAGCAATTCGGCGGCGCTGAGTGTTGCACTACGAATTGCCGCGAGCGGTGTCATTCCCGCTTCCACCATATAGCCAAATTCTTTGGCGTTGTCGCCGTGCGGGAACACACCAGCATCGGTACCAAAAGCGATTTTCACGCCGGCTTTGATTGCTCTTGCGAAAGTGGATTGTATGCGTGGGCCAATTGCCGCTGCTTTCGGTTGAACAAGAGGCGAATAGTAGTTGTCGATCTTGGCTTTGTCGGCCACGAAGCGTCCAGCGGAAATGGTTGGAACATACCATGCACCTTTTTGTTTGAATAAGGCTATCGCTTCGTCATCCATGTAAGTGCCGTGTTCGATGGAGTCGATGCCAGCACGCAAGGCGCGCTTAATCCCCTCGTTGCCATGCGCGTGAGCTGCCACACGGAATCCATAATCCTTGGCGGTGCTAACGATGGCTTGCAATTCTTCGTCACTAAATTGTGTATTGTCACCACTGGAAGCTTGGCTCAGAACACCAGCAGTGGCGGTGATTTTGATGAGGTCAGCGCCTTCTTGGTAACGACTGCGGATCGCTTCGCGCGCACTTTCTACGCCATTGACGACACCATCCTCAGGGCCTGGTTTGCCAAGTGCATTGCGCAGTTTGCGATTGTAGCCATTGCTGGGGTCCGCATGTCCACCTGTTGTCGCAATGGACTTACCCGCCGTGAACATGCGTGGTCCTTGCACATCGCCATTTTCGATGGCGCGCTTGAGAGAGATATTAAGTCCGTCGCTGGCACCGAGATCGCGTACGGATGTGAAGCCTGCCATCAATGTGCGCTCTGCATATTTGATTGAGCGAAACGCAATGTCTGCGCTGTCCAGTGTGAGAGTCGAACGAAATTGTTCGACTTGCGGCTTGGTTTCATCGCTCAAGTGAACATGCATATCGATCAGTCCCGGTAAGCAATGATAGCCACTCAAATCTACGCGCTGTTCGCCGGTGAGGGATTGCGATGGAACAATCGACTTAATTTGTTTGTTCTCGATCACTACACTCATTTTGTCGCGCCAAACACCCGCTTTTACATCTAATAGCTTGCCGCAATCCACCACGGTTTGTTGAGCAAAACTGGGTGCGCTGCAAAGTCCTAATGCGAGTAAAACAAAATGAGGGCGTAGTGTCATGCGATTCTCCTTGGGGTGAAGTGCGCTCGATTGTAGCGGTAAGGCTCTGTTTTCTCGGTGCTTTCTAAACCATATTTTTTATTCGTCGGTATTTTTGCCACAGTTCGCTTCGAGTTATCAATAATGACAAGCAAGTTTTTGAATTGACTAGTTTGTTTGTTACGAAAAATTGGCTATTCGACATGGAAACGAAGAAAGCCTTAATCAAGCGATAAGAACTGAAGAAAGTTTTCTTGCGGAAATTAATGAGTGCTGCGATACTCGCGCCTACATGTTTTTTGGTGTTGCTATGTTGTTTAGATTTTGTATTATTTTTCTCTTTTTCTGTTGCCCTAGCTTTGCCATGGAAATGGCCCCAGCTAAGGCGTCAACGAAACCTGTTCGCTTGTTCTTGCAAGAGAATTTGGATGCGCAAGGCCGACAAATTCCTGTGGAAGAAAAAGTCCATGCCATCATCCGTTTCTTTGAAAGAGAAACAGGCGTGAGGTTCGAGCCCATTATTCTTCCTTGGAAGCGGGCCCAAGTCGAAACCTTAAATGGCTACGGTGTGATCTATGGATTTTCACGATCTGTCGAACGGATGAAGCAGTATCATTTTTCACAGGCATTAATCACCGAAAAGGTCTGGGCGATTACCTACGGGCGTCCTAAGCCTGCGTTCAAGAGTGTGGAAGATTTGCGCGGCAAGGTGATCAGCATCGGCCGTGGGTTTAGTCATGGACTCGAATTCGATCAAGCTCGAGGTACCGTTTTTACAGTCGAAGAAGACTCAGCTTCGACTGCAGCGCGCTTCAAGAAAATTGTCGCAAAACGTAGTGATTTAATGCTGTGGCCAGTGCGCAATATGGAGACCAGTAAGGAAGTCGAAGACTATGTCAATAAAGTGTTGATTCCACAGGCGAGTGATCTCGAATTGCAGAACAAGATCTTTGATGTGTCGGATAAGCCGATGTTTTACGATACCGTTCACTTTGCGAGCGCGAAGGGTAAATACGAGGATGTCATTAGCAAGATCGATAAAGCAATCGAACGCGGTATGCGTAGCGGTGAATTACAGCGCGTTTTGAAGGGCTATCACTGAGCTCGCGCGCCATAGGACCTGCCGCGCTTATTCATCGTCCATTTGCTTGAATGTTGATGCGACCGAGTCAATCAGACCAAGTTTAAGCATCACCTCACTACGAAGCCAAGCTCAGTTTATTTCGTTAAAGTAGGCAAAGACGTCGAATTGATTTTGGTTACGTGAATTTCGACTATTCAACCGTCGCGCCAATCCTATGCGAAATCAAAGTGTCGAGTGCCAGATAACTGGCGCGATTACGACCTTGTTGTTTGGCCTTATACAGAGCCGTATCGGCAGCATCGATCAGTGCCGTCACTTCGCGGTGGCGACTCGGGTCGTAGGTGCTCAAGCCGATACTAATTGTGACGTTCTTCGCCGCTTTGGATTTCAAATGCGGTAGGTTTAAAGCACTGACCGCTTGCAATAATTTCTCGGCGAATTGCATGCCATGTTCAGCCTGCATGTTCGGCAGAATCAAAATAAATTCTTCGCCGCCGTAACGCGCTAACATATCTGATGAGCGCGCTAGTTGTGACTTCAAAGCGTGAGCTACAGCGCACAAAACTTTGTCTCCCGCTGGATGCCCGTAGTAGTCGTTGTATTGTTTGAAGTAATCGATGTCGACCATGAAGATCGTCATGGGCCATTTTTGGCGTATCGCTTGTCCTAGCGCGATCTTGTAATGCTCATCGAAGAAGCGTCGATTGTACAAACCCGTGAGAATGTCGGTTGTCGCATCTTTTTTCAGTACTTCAGAATGCGAGCGTAGCATTTTCTCACGCTTGATTGAGGTGCTTGAGTCGCTCACTTGAATCAAGGCGCAACGTCCACCATCTCCCAGTTGAAGGGCGGTGATCGTAATTGATTGATGAATCGTTTGTTGCTCTTCTTTCTCATCAATCGCAAACAATGCCAAAGGCGCGCGATGGAATGCGTTGGACAAAACAGCAGGTAGTCCGTACTGTAGCGTGTTACGCAGTGCTGCCATAAAAGCAGAACTCGGAACATGGGCGAAGGCTTGTTCAACGCTTTTACCCACAGCATCCTCGGCCGACACGCGCGCATGTTTGGCCAACCAATCATTCCACATCAAAATTTTGCCGCCGCCATCGACCACAAAAATACCGAGGTTGATGGCATCCAAAATCGCGTTCTGATAAAGCTCGACTTTGCTCATTCTATCGTCCCCAGGAAACGTTCAATTTGGTCGACCAGACTGCGCAAAGACATGGAACTCAATAAGAAAATCAAATGACCTTCCGAGTGACGTTTTTCGATCGCGAGATCAATGTGGAGCAAGAGCAGATAAGGTTGCTCTTCAGTTTGGTTCAAGCCATGAAAAATATCTTCAAGCGAAGCGATTTTGTAATTCGGTAAAGAACTATCGAGTGAAATTTTTAACATATCCGCCATGGCTGATAAACACGCATTGAGGATAATGTTGCCGAGTTCGCACATCGCTTCCTGTTCAAATTCGGCGAGCTCTTCGATACCCATTTGGGAACCCATCATGTCACGTACGATTTCGAGTGCATGACTTTCGGTAAAAAGTAGCAAGGCTTGGGCCTCAAAAGGCCCGGAAAAATTTTGACTCACGACACCGAATTTACTGCTATTGAAAGCCAGCATGGTCGAGTCAACCTCAGTGGATTTCTTGATCTCTATCGATGGTACGGATAGCTTTACCTCATCGCCGACGATTTCGCTGAGACTAGCGGCTGCACGACCGGCCCCGACGTTGAACACTTCAACGAGCGCATCGAGATGGAGTTCAGATAAATTATTCACACCGACTCCGTGAAGTAACGTAAGGCTTCGGCGATAGACTTTTCAGTGACGGGTTTCGCTACAAAAAGCGCGCCCATGTTTTTGGTGCGCTCTTGAAACGCTTCTTGGATATTGGCGGAAAAAATCACGAGCCGTAGAGTAGGCAATTGCTGCAAAATCTGCTCTGCCGCGTCAGTTCCGAGGATACCGGGCATATTGATGTCCATGGTACAGAAATCGGGCTTCTGATTGAGGGCGATCTGTATGCCTTCGTCGCCAGTTGCCGCTTCAATGATTTCCCACTCTGGATGAACAACTTTGACACGCGCACGTATGACCATCCGCGAGACTTTGCTGTCGTCGACGATCAAAAGCTTTTTATTGTTAGTTGCTTGATTCATAGAGTGTTTTTCCTCAGCAGTTGCATAGCTTAAACATTTTAACCGAAGCCTTGTGAATCGCGAATCAAAAGTCGATCTTTCGGATGAGTGTCACGAATGAAAAAATGTTATTTTTTGTTACGTAGCTTACGCCAAAGTGTGGTTCTACTGATACCTAAGTATTTTGCAACTTGTTCTTTGTTGTTTTGGAACCTCAGCATTAGTTCTTCCAATGAAGGGGGGGGTGTCAAGACTGCTTTGGATGCATCGCTTGTTTTGTTAGGAAGCCTGAATGGGTCTTGAGTGACGAGGGTGATTTGTTGCGGTGCATTAGAAGAATCTGGGGCGGTTCTAACGGGTGCTGGTTCTTGCAATTCTGGGATTAGTTGAGCGAGCAAGTTTGGTGTGACAGCTTGTAGCGGATTCACCGATAAAGACAAAGCGACACGCTCCATCGCATTGCGTAACTCACGCACATTTCCAGGCCAAGGATACGCTTGGAGCAATTCCTCGCAACGTAGCATTTCTTCGTGCAAATTGGGATGAGGGCGGCTGCCGATCGCGGCACTTGCATGCTTGAGACACCATTGTGCCAAATCCACCATATCATCAGGCCGCTCCCGCAATGCCGGTAGACGTAAGCGCAATACCGCGAGACGATAAAACAGGTCAGCACGAAACCGACCTTCGTCGATGCGTTGGCGCACATCACAATGGGTGGCTGAAATGATGCGCACATCGACAGGTATCGGCCTGACACCACCGACGCGCACGACTTCACGCTCCTCTAGTACCCGCAGCAAGCGGGTTTGTAGGTGCAGTGGCATCTCACCAATTTCATCAAGAAATAAGGTGCCGCGATGTGCGGCTTCAAAGAGACCGGCATGACCTCCGCGGCGCGAACCGGTGAAGGCGCCTTCTTCGTAACCGAATAATTCAGATTCTAAGAGTGATTCTGCAATCGCGCCGCAATTTACGGCGACGAAAGGGTGGCGCGCTCGGGCACTTTCTCGATGAATCGCTTGTGCGGCGAGTTCTTTACCCGTGCCAGTTTCACCTTGAATGAGCACGGTGGCTGGCGAGCGGGCGTACAGCATGATGGATTGCCGTACGTTCTGCATCAGCTCAGATTCGCCACGCAAATCTTTAATGCCATGACGGGCCCGCAATTCACCGTGACTTTGCTGGCGTCCTCGATTGGTTTCGAGGCGCGTCAGACGTGCAATTTCTATCGCATCATCAAAGGCTTGTCGAATCGAATTGGCGGAATACATAAAGATGCCAGTCAAGCCAGCTTCTTCGGCGAGGTCGGTGATTAAACCTGCGCCGACGATGGCTTTAATTCCCATCGCCTTGAGTTCACTGATTTGCGCTTTGGCATCTTCTTCGGTGACATAAGTGCGTTGCTCAACTTCGAAGCCGAAGGTCGATTTGAAATCTGCGAGTTCTTTAATCGTTTCTTGATAGGTGACGATTGCAATGGCTGGGCTGACTTTACGAGCCCGCGCCAAAGCTTGCATGACATCGTAGCCGCTGGCTTTGGCGATAACGACTGGCACTGGTAGGCGATTTTTGAGATACGCGCCATTGGAGCCCGCCGCGATTACTGCATCACAGCGTTCGCTTTGTAGACGCTCACGCAAGCTTTGCACCGCATCTTCAAAGCCGAGGTGAATCGGTTCGATGTCTGCCGTCGCATCGTATTCGACCATGATGTCGCGAAACAAATCGAACAGACGAGAGATCGAAACGGTCCAAATGATGGGCTTATCTTGGGGATCGCGGGCGGGGTGAGGAAGTCGACTCATAGCGGATCGGGTAGGCTAAAGCTGAGGAAATGGCCGATGGCTCATGCCGGAAGACTGGTTCGACGAGTTTGGCCTTGAGATCGCATTCTGTTTCAACTTTGTTTCAAATTCAAGCCAAAAATGGAGAATTGAAACATTTTTTGTACGGTTTTGAAACGTAGTTGAAACATCATTGAAACGTTTTTGAAACGCATTTGTTTCAATTTTGCATTAAGAAGTGAAGGGAATCTGCGTAATACCCAAGTATTTCTCTCTGGTAATGGGATTGGTTCAGTCACTTAAGTCTTTGATTTTTGGATGATTTGCTATTTTGTTAGCGCTGGCGAATGAGCCGACCTTGGATGCTGTGAACAAACTGGCACGCGCTTTGCAATAGCAGCAGCATCCAAACTAAAGGAAAAGAACATGTCCCAATATTCCGCAGGTGCCGCCTTCCGTAAGGCGATGCAAGAAGAGTCTCCACTACAAGTTGTCGGCGCGATCAACGCGAATCACGCTTTGTTAGCGAAACGCGCTGGATTTAAAGCGATTTATTTGTCAGGTGGCGGAGTTGCCGCTGGCTCGCTCGGTTTGCCAGATTTGGGTATCTCCAATTTGGACGATGTGTTAACCGATGTGCGCCGTATTACCGACGTCTGCGATCTGCCTTTGTTGGTCGACGTAGATACCGGTTTTGGCTCATCAGCCTTCAACGTCGCACGCACAGTCAAATCGATGATCAAGTTTGGCGCGGCAGCGATGCATATCGAAGATCAAGTCGGTGCCAAGCGTTGTGGTCATCGCCCAGGCAAAGAAATCGTCAGCAAACAAGAAATGGTCGATCGCGTGAAAGCGGCAGTGGATGCGCGTACCGATGACAACTTCGTCATCATGGCGCGCACCGATGCACTGGCGGTAGAAGGTTTGGAAGCTGCAATTGATCGTGCTTTGGCGTGCGTTGAAGCCGGTGCGGACATGATCTTCCCAGAAGCGATTACGCAACTCGATATGTACAAACAATTCGCCAACGCGGTGAAAGTACCTATCCTCGCCAATATCACCGAATTTGGTTCGACGCCTTTGTACACGGTCGAAGAGTTGGCGTCAGCCGACGTCGGTTTAGTGCTCTACCCATTGAGCGCTTTCCGCGCCATGAATAAAGCCGCAGAAAATGTCTATACCGCGATTCGCCGCGATGGCACGCAAAAGAATGTAGTCGACACCATGCAAACGCGCATGGAACTCTACGAGCGCATCAACTACCACGATTTCGAACAGAAGTTAGATGCTTTGTTTGCGCAGCAAAAAAACAAGTAAATTGGATTGAAACATAAAGTCAAAACCCCTCAACGCTGAGACACAGAGGCGCAGAGGAGCGCAGAGAAAGCGTTATTAGCTCCTTCCCCTTGAAGGGGAGGGAATAAGTCTGAAGTGCCTCGGCGTTGAGGGGTTTTAGAAATAAACTGAACATATTTTGGAGAATCAAAATGACCACACAAGAAAACCCAACATTTAAACCAAAAAAATCCGTTGCTTTGTCTGGTGTTGCTGCAGGCAATACAGCACTGTGCAGCGTCGGTAAAACCGGTAACGACTTGCACTACCGTGGTTACGATATTTTGGACGTGGCAGATAATTGCGAATTTGAAGAAATCGCACATTTGTTGGTGCATGGTAAATTGCCAAACGTGGCAGAACTCGCCGCTTACAAAGCAAAATTGAAAGCTTTGCGCGGTTTGCCAGCGAATTTGAAATCAGCTTTGGAAGCTTTGCCAGCTTCTTCGCATCCTATGGACGTCATGCGCACTGGCGTATCGGTCTTGGGTTGTACCTTGCCAGAGAAAGATGATCACAATGTGCCAGGCGCACGCGATATCGCTGATCGCTTGATGGCCTCCTTCGGTTCTATGCTCTTGTACTGGTACCACTTCAGCCACAACGGCAAACGTATCGATGTCGAAACGGATGATGATTCTATCGGCGGCCATTTCCTCCATCTCTTACATGGCGAAAAACCAAAAGCATCCTGGGTGCGCGCAATGCATACGTCCTTGATTCTGTACGCAGAACATGAATTCAATGCGTCGACATTTACAAGCCGCGTGATCGCTGGTACAGGTTCCGATATTCACTCCGCCATCACGGGTGCGATCGGCGCTTTGCGTGGCCCAAAACACGGCGGCGCCAACGAAGTTGCGTTTGAAATCCAAAAACGTTATGACAATCCAGACGAAGCAGAAGCCGATATCAAACGTCGTGTGGAAAACAAAGAAGTGGTGATTGGTTTTGGTCACCCTGTGTACACCGTGTCCGACCCACGCAATAAAGTCATCAAAGAAGTGGCACGTACTTTGTCGGTCGAAGCGGGTTCGACCAAGATGTACGACATCGCCGAGCGTTTGGAAACAGTGATGTGGGACATCAAAAAAATGTTCCCGAACTTGGATTGGTTCTCTGCCGTGTCCTACCACGTGATGGGCGTACCAACAGCGATGTTCACACCCTTGTTCGTGATCGCACGTACATCCGGCTGGTCAGCGCACATTATTGAACAACGTATCGACAATAAGATTATTCGTCCGAGTGCGAATTATGTTGGACCAGAAGATTTGGCGTTTGTGCCTTTGAAAGACAGAAAGTAAATTGGGATCATTTTTAAAACCCGTATTCGGGCGCATCGCGTTGTTGGCAATACTCGCAATATCGACATATTGCTCCGTTTGCCGCCTAGCGCTGCATCCCGACTACGGATTTTCTAAACGATCCAATGCTGCGGCCATGATCTAGATTCTCGTGAGCCGGTAACAACAAAAAAGGAACAATGAATGAACACACAATTTCGCAAAAATCTCCCCGGCACTTCACTCGACTATTTCGATGCACGTGAAGCGGTGGAAGCGATCGAGGCTGGTGCTTACGCCAAACTGCCTTACACCTCGCGTGTCTTGGCTGAGAACTTGGTGCGTCGTTGCGATCCTGCGACTTTGACGGACTCCTTAAAGCAGTTGATCGAACGTAAGCGTGAGCTCGATTTTCCGTGGTTCCCTGCGCGCGTGGTGTGTCACGATATTTTGGGTCAAACAGCGCTGGTTGATTTGGCGGGTTTGCGTGATGCGATTGCCGATCAAGGTGGCGATCCGGCGCAAGTGAATCCTGTGGTGCCAGTGCAGCTCATCGTTGATCACTCCTTAGCGGTCGAATGCGGCGGTTTTGATCCGCAAGCGTTTGAGAAGAATCGTGCGATTGAAGATCGTCGCAACGAAGATCGCTTCCATTTCATCAATTGGACAAAATTGGCGTTCAAGAACGTCGACGTGATCCCGC
This sequence comes from Undibacterium cyanobacteriorum, assembly GCF_031326225.1. GTDB lineage: Bacteria > Pseudomonadota > Gammaproteobacteria > Burkholderiales > Burkholderiaceae_D > Undibacterium > Undibacterium cyanobacteriorum. The sequence goes on from NZ_CP133720.1 coordinate 1,340,519, forward strand.
CAGGCAACGGCATCATGCATCAGATCAATCTGGAACGCATGTCGCCGGTGGTGCACAATCAAAATGGCGTGGCATTCCCAGATACTTTGGTGGGTACAGATAGCCACACACCACACGTCGACGCACTTGGTGTCATCGCGATTGGGGTGGGTGGTCTGGAAGCTGAAAACGTTATGCTCGGTCGCGCTTCGTGGATGCGCTTGCCCGACATCATTGGCGTAGAACTCAGGGGTAAGCCGCAGCCTGGTATCACAGCGACCGATATCGTCTTGGCACTCACAGAATTCTTGCGTAAGTCCAAAGTCGTTGGTGCCTATCTCGAATTCTATGGCAGCGGTGCTGCGGCTTTAACACTCGGTGATCGTGCCACGATTTCAAACATGGCACCTGAATACGGTGCGACGGCAGCGATGTTCAGTATCGATCAGCAAACTATCGATTATTTGAAATTGACCGGCCGTGAAGATGCGCAAGTTGCCTTGGTGGAGACTTATGCCAAAGTCGCTGGCTTGTGGTCCGATGCTTTGGTGACAGCCGAATACGAACGTGTCTTGCAGTTTGATTTGTCTAGCGTCGTGCGCAATATGGCAGGTCCATCGAATCCGCATGCCCGTGTTGCGACGACGGATTTAGCAGCAAAAGGCATCGCAGCGGCTTGGGACAATGTGCCAGGTCAAATGCCGGATGGCGCCGTGATTATCGCGGCGATTACCAGCTGCACCAATACCTCCAATCCGCGCAACGTGATTGCTGCAGGTTTGTTGGCACGTAATGCCAATCGCCTCGGCTTAACACGCAAACCTTGGGTCAAGTCTTCTCTGGCGCCGGGCTCCAAAGCGGTCACTTTGTACTTGGAAGAAGCCGGCCTGATGCAAGACTTAGAAGCGCTGGGTTTCGGCGTGGTGGCGTATGCGTGTACTTCCTGTAACGGTATGTCCGGTGCTTTAGATCCGGTGATCCAGCAAGAAATTATTGACCGCGATTTGTATGCGACGGCTGTCTTGTCTGGTAACCGCAATTTTGATGGACGTATTCATCCTTATGCGAAACAAGCGTTCTTGGCTTCTCCTCCATTGGTGGTTGCGTATGCGATCGCTGGCACGATCCGTTTCGATATTGAAAAAGACGTGTTGACCGTGGTTGATGGCAAAGAAATTCGCTTGAAAGATATTTGGCCTAGCGATGAAGAAATCGATGCGATTGTGAAGTCTAGCGTCAAGCCAGATATGTTCCGCAAAGTGTACGAGCCAATGTTTGCGATCTCGACCGAGCAAGCAGCGAGTGTGCCGCCTCTGTACGATTGGCGCGCACCATCGACCTACATCCGCCGTCCACCGTATTGGGAAGGCGCTTTGGCAGGTGAGCGTACGATGAAAGGCATGCGTCCTTTGGCGGTCTTGGGTGACAACATCACAACCGATCACTTGTCGCCATCAAACGCGATCATGCTCGACAGCGCTGCCGGTGAATACTTGGCGAAAATGGGTTTGCCGGAAGAAGACTTCAATTCCTACGCAACGCATCGTGGTGATCACTTAACAGCACAACGCGCAACCTTCGCGAATCCAACCTTGAAGAATGAAATGGTGCGGGATGCTGAAGGCAAAATCAAAGCAGGCTCCTTGGCTCGCATTGAACCAGAAGGCAAAGTGACGCGCATGTGGGAAGCGATTGAAACCTATATGGAACGTAAGCAGCCTTTGATCATCGTTGCCGGTGCTGATTACGGTCAAGGCTCTTCACGCGATTGGGCAGCGAAGGGCGTACGTTTGGCGGGTGTCGAAGTGATTGCGGCCGAAGGTTTTGAACGTATCCACCGCACCAACTTGATCGGTATGGGCGTGTTGCCACTCGAATTCAAAGCAGGCGTGAATCGTTTGACTTTAGGATTAGATGGCACCGAAACCTATGACGTGATCGGTGAACGTACCCCACGCGCGACCTTGACTTTAGTTATTCATCGTAAAAATGGTGAACGCGTAGAAGTACCGATGACTTGCCGTTTAGATACAGCGGAAGAAGTGTCGATTTACGAAGCAGGCGGAGTGTTGCAGCGTTTTGCGCAGGACTTTTTGGCGTCTTCCAAATCCGCATGAGGATAAAGTTGACTGTCATTCCTGCGAAGGCAGGAATCCAGTGGCGCTGGTTGTAGAACGAAAGATGCTGGGCTCCTGCCTTCGCAGGAGCGACGATGAAAGAAAGTAGGGCGGGTGCAACCCGCGCCGCCAGAACTTTGAGTAACAGGGCGGATGGAAAGAGCAGCGCGGGTTTCACCCGCCCTACGAAGCTCGAAAAATAATAGTTGGAAATGAGAGCGATCTGTGGAAAAGCGAACAGAAGAAAAATGGAAGGCGAGCAAAGAGAATCGAATAAGTTCTGAGGATCTTGCTGCAATCATAATCGACGCGCTACTGGATGTCGGTATCGTAAAGAAGACAGATGTTCAACGAGCGTTAGAAATTGCGATGGATAAGATTGACGGTAGAAAAGAACTTGGAGACTACTAGCAGCTTAAGTAAATTATTGACTGTCATTCCTGCGAAGGCAGGAATCGAGTGGCGTTGGTTGTAGAGCGAAAGACGCTGGGCTCCTGCCTTCGCAGGAGCGACGACTAACATACTCAGCCGTGTAGCTGAACCGTACAAGAAATTGAGATAGTAAGGAAAACAATGTCCCACCCAGCCCAAATCAAAATCCCTGCCGTCTATATGCGTGGTGGCACCAGCAAAGGTGTATTTTTCCGCGTGCAAGATTTGCCAGCCGCAGCCCAACAAGCTGGTGCGGCACGTGATGCTTTGTTGTTGCGCGTAATCGGTAGCCCTGATCCTTACGGTAAGCAAATCGACGGCATGGGTGGTGCGACCTCAAGCACCTCGAAAACCGTGTTGTTAGCCAAGAGTGCAAAAGAAGATCACGATGTGGACTATTTATTCGGTCAAGTCGCGATCGATAAAGCTTTCGTCGATTGGAGCGGCAATTGCGGCAATCTTTCCGCGGCAGTCGGCTCATGCGCGATCAGTATGGGCTTGGTCGACAATGTGCCAAGCAATGGCATCGCGGTAGTACGCATTTGGCAGGCCAATATCGGCAAAACGATCATCGCGCATGTGCCGATGACGAACGGTGAGGTACAAGAAACAGGCGACTTCGAACTCGATGGCGTCACGTTTCCTGCTGCCGAGGTTCAACTCGAATTCATGGACCCAGCTGCCGAAGAAGAGGGCGCTGGCGGGTCTATGTTCCCAACCGGGAATTTGGTCGACGATCTGGAAGTGCCAGGCATAGGCACGCTCAAAGCGACCATGATCAATGCGGGTATCCCAACGATTTTTGTGAATGCGGACGAGATTGGCTACACCGGCACCGAACTGCAAGATGCCATTAATGGTGATGCAGCGGCCTTAGCAAAGTTTGAAACAATTCGCGCTTACGGCGCAGTACGCATGGGTTTGATCAAGCACATCGACGAAGCGGCAAAGCGTCAGCACACACCAAAAGTCGCCTTCGTATCCAAGCCTTTGGATTATGTGTCCTCGAGCGGAAAACAAGTGAGTGCAAGTGAAATTGATTTATGCGTACGCGCACTGTCGATGGGTAAGTTGCATCATGCGATGATGGGAACAGCAGCGGTGGCGATTGGCACGGCAGCGGCAATTCCTGGCACTTTGGTGAATTTAGCCGCTGGTGGCGGTGCACGCTCGGCAGTGCGTTTCGGCCATCCTTCTGGTACTTTGCGGGTTGGTGCAGAGGCGCAATTGGTGGATGGTGAATGGGTCGTGAAGAAGGCGAGCATGAGTCGTAGTGCTCGTGTGTTGATGGAAGGGTTTGTGCGGGTGCCTGGGGATTGTTTTTGAGGTTTTTGTATTTGATTGACTTGTTCGGTTGAGTTGAGGTCTGTTGGTCGGGGGTAGCCCGACAGCTACTTACTTTTCTTTGCTTCGCCAAAGAAAAAGTAAGCAAAAGAAAGGCGACCGTAGACTCGCCCCTTGGGGGTGCTTACGCTACGCGTCAGCATAATTTGTGCATCCCAAAAAATGGGAAAGTGTTGAAACTCGCTGCGCTCAGACAGCAACACTTTCTTATCCATTTTCTGTGAAGCACAAATTACATCGTCTCGAACGGGGGTAGGTCAAAAGCAAAATCAAAAACAACGACCTACAACCGCTATTAGAAAATCGAATTGCGTTTGATCTTGATTGTTTTGGTGTTGCTGTTGCTTTTGATTTTAACGCTGTTCCACTTCTGACACTGCCAATTGTGCGGGACAGAAAATGGAAAAAGAAAGCTTTGCTGTCTGAGCCGAAGGCGAGTTTCAAAGCTTTCCCATTTTTTTTGTCTTGCACAATTGGGAACCCGAAGGGCAGTGGCAGCGTGGACGCCTTTTTTGGGTTACCTTTTTTGGCGACGCAAAAAAGGTAACTGGCCGCCGGCCACCCCCGGCCAGAGAAGGTCGATTAACGAAGAAAAGAAATTGAGAACAAATAACTTGATGTAGTACAAAAGGCGATAACCTAAAACAAATAACAATCAAAAAAACGCCCAACAGAATTCAAACCAAAACGCTATAAAAACTGGAGACACCATGAACTACCAAGATTTTTATCAAGCCTCAATTCAAGACCCAGCCAGCTTCTGGGACAAAGAAGCCGAACTTATCAGTTGGCACAAACCCTATACTCAAGTACTCGATTACAGCAAACCCCCATTCACCAAATGGTTTGTCGGTGGTGAGACGAATCTTTGTTATAACGCGATTGATCGTTGGTTGGAGACACAGTCGGATAAGGCGGCATTGATCGCCATTTCGACTGAAACCAATTCCGAGAAAACCTATAGCTTCGCTGAACTGCATGTCGAAGTGCAGCGCATGTCAGCCATGTTATTGGATCTTGGAGTCAAGAAGGGCGATAGAGTCTTAATCTATATGCCCATGCTTGCCGAAGCAGCATTTGCCATGTTGGCCTGTGCTCGCATCGGTGCTGTGCATTCCGTGGTGTTCGGTGGCTTCGCCTCCAAGAGTTTGGCAACGCGTATTGACGATGCTAAACCCGTGGTGGTGGTGTCTGCCGACGCCGGGATGCGCGGTGGTAAGGCGGTGCCGTACAAGCCTTTACTGGATGAAGCGATCGCACTGGCGGAGCATAAGCCAGCGAAAGTGTTGTTAGTCAATCGTGGCCTCGATGCGATGAATTTAGTCGCAGGGCGTGATGTCGATTATGCGGCATTGCGTGAACAGCATATGAACGCACAAGTACCAGTCACTTGGTTAGAGTCCAATGAAATGTCCTATGTGTTGTACACCTCTGGTACTACAGGAAAACCCAAAGGCGTGCAGCGTGACGTCGGCGGTTATGCGGTGGCATTAGCCTCATCGATGAAGCATATTTTCTGTGGCAATGCGGGCGAAACTTATTTCGCGACGTCCGATATTGGCTGGGTCGTTGGTCACTCCTACATCGTGTACGGCCCTTTGATCGCGGGTATGGCGACCATTATGTACGAGGGCACGCCAATTCGTCCTGATGCAGGTGTATGGTGGAGCATCGTTGAGAAATATAAAGTCACGCGCATGTTCTCGGCACCGACGGCAGTGCGGGTATTGAAGAAGCATCCTGTTGAGTTGATGAAGAAATACGATATTTCTTCTCTCAAGGCTTTGTACTTAGCGGGTGAACCACTCGATGAAACGACGTCGAATTGGATCGCGACAGAATTGGGTGTGCCAATTATCGACAACTACTGGCAAACCGAAACGGGCTGGCCGATTTTGTCGGTGGCACGTGGTGTCGAACATAAAGACACGCGCCTTGGTAGCCCTGGTATCGCTATGTATGGTTACAACGTGACCATCATCAACGAGAGCACTGGCGCGGTCTGTGGTCCGAATGAGAAAGGTGTGGTGGCGATTAAAGGACCTTTGCCTCCAGGCGTGATGCAAACCGTGTATGGCGATGACCAACGTTTCGTGCAAACCTATTGGTCTAACTTCGCGCATGATCAACTGTATTCCACTTTCGATTGGGGTATTCGCGACGAAGATGGTTACTACTTTATTTTGGGGCGCACCGATGACGTCATTAACGTGGCAGGGCATCGCTTAGGCACACGTGAAATCGAAGAGAGCATTTCTAGCCACCCTCAAATTTCTGAAGTGGCAGTGGTCGGCGTCGAAGATAAATTGAAAGGGCAGGTTGCGGTTGCCTTCGCCATCATTAAGAATCCTGAACGCGCCGGGACTGCAGAATTGGCGAAGTCTTTGGAAGCCGAAGTGATGGCCGTGGTCGATCAACAGCTGGGTGCGGTCGCGCGTCCTGCACGTGTTTATTTTGTGCCGTTGCTGCCAAAGACACGTTCGGGTAAGCTCTTGCGCCGCTCCATTCAAGCCGTGTGTGAGGGACGCGATCCAGGTGATTTGACGACGATTGAAGATCCCAATTCCTTGCAGCAAATTAAAGCCGCGGTTGCTGCTGTGTAGTTTGGATGGCCAGCAATGCGATATTGATATAGGCCGCATTACGACACTATTTTTTAAATGTCGTTAAAAAAAAAGAAAGCGGGTCACGCAAGGTGGCCCCCTTTCTTTTATGGCGCTGATGTTTGGAGGATGTCGGCGATTTCTGATCGTCTTCAGAAAATTTGGCGTCCTTGCTACTTGCTGAGAGTACTTGGTTTCGGCAGCAATTGGGCGAGCGCCTGCATCGCTAAGGTATTGCCTTCATCACCGAAGTGCCAATCACCTTTGCTAACGTTCAAAGCATGGTCGCTATTGACTTGTGGACTCAGAAGAGTCGGTGCCAAGCTCGAATTTTTGAGGAAACGCAACCAGTCCGATCCATCATAGGCGAAGTAAGTGTTGTGCTTCGTATTTTTCACACATTTGATCTCGCGAAAGGCTGCGTCCAGATCATCTCGATACGGATGATAGATGTGGAAATTTGCGCCATGGCTTTTGCTCACGTTCTGCAATTCTTCGAATAGACGATGCGAAATTTGAACTGCATATTCTTCGCGTGGTGAAAGGTGTTGGAGAAAAGGGGTGAAATGGCTACGTCCATTGTCGACATCCTCTTCGACCAATAAGGTATAGGCTCTTTGCCCCTGTACAAAGGCTTCAATTAGTTCAGATTCTTTGACTTCCGTAGTAGGGCAATTTTTGGGATCGCTTGCTGCTCTTTGTTTGGATGGCAAACCGCGCACCCAACGATTCAGATACACCTGTTCAATCGAAATTTTTTGATCCTTGACTTTAGGGCTGAGCGCCAGTGCCATTAGATTGCGCAGTTTGAACTCGAAGCGTGGCGGCATCATCGTTTTTAACTGAGTTCCCGCAATCGCGAAGGTGGGTTTTAACTTGCCGGCTTCTTCCGTCACACTGCGATCGATAAAGGTGTTTTCCCAGTAATCATTGACCGGTGTGGTCCATACGACGACGGCGTTGGCTCTGAATTTCTGGAAGTAGTCCTGTAGGGCGAGCAACTGCTGATCCTGACCCCAACCAGCCGAGGCGATCGAAAATACTTTGACGTGTTCCGTACCCCACATAGAGCGCAGTGCTCTTTCGAGTTTGATTTCTGGCAATTGGTCTGCGGCTTGCGTGCCTGCTTCGACTTGTGAATCTCCCACAAGAGCTATGACATAGTCGTCATCGGCATAGTGTATTGTGCGCCCACGTAGCCCCAATTGATTGACTTGATGATCGTCTTTGTTAATGACGGCACGGTAAGGACTCTCATCCCATCTCCAACCTGCTTTCGGAGTAGCAGGGAAGTTAGCGAGATGTAGAGCGAGTTCAATCAGGATCAACAAAACAATAACGGTGACCGCAGAGAGTAGGAGGTTCTTGAGGAGTTTCATGCCTTCAATTTCTGTTGGTGCGAGTTGTTGATACTGGCTATCAGTGCGAGCTGTTAGTACCAGTCACACTGCGAGTAAATGTGCTCACAATCATTAATCGAGTTCAAATGCGTTTTCGTAACTGATGCGCAGTTTGGGATCTTGCTCTTCTTTTTTGAGATAGCAATTACCAATCGCTAGGCGTTCAATATCGGTACCCATAAAGCATTTAAAGGCTTCCTCTGGGGTATTTACAATCGGTTCGCCACGAACATTGAAACTGGTGTTGACGATTACTGGGCAGCCAGTCAGGGACTTAAAGCGGGAGATCAGCTGATGATAGCGTGGATTGGTATCGGCAGTGACCGTTTGAATTCGTGCTGAATAGTCGACATGCGTGACGGCCGGAATTTGTGAACGAGCGACTTTGAGTTTGTCGATGCCGAATAGAGCTTTTTCTGATTCTGGTACCGTGATACGTTTATCTTGGTGCACCTCGGCGACCATCAACATATAAGGGCTGTCTGCATCATACTCAAACCAATCTTGCACATCTTCTCGCAAAACAGCGGGTGCGAAAGGGCGGAAAGATTCGCGAAACTTTACTTTAAGGTTGAGTGTGCTCTGCATACTTGGTGAACGTGCATCGCCCAAGATGGAGCGACCGCCCAATGCGCGAGGTCCGAATTCCATGCGTCCTTGAAACCAGCCTAAGGCCCGACCTTGCGCCATATCCTGTGCGCATTGATCAATTAAGTCGGCTTCTTCAAGTACACTAAATTGTGCGCCCGCATCCCGCAGGGCTTGCTCGATGGAGGCTTGTGCAAATGCAGGTCCGAGATAGCTGCCGTGCATACGATCGTAGCTTGTGCAGGCCGCGCGTTCGTGGCCGAGATAACCGTGATACGCCGCCAGTGCAGCCCCTAGGGCGCCACCGGCATCGCCTGCGGCAGGCTGCACCCAGATACGCTCAAAACTTCCTTGTTTGAAAAGCTTACCGTTAGCTACGCAGTTGAGCGCCACACCACCCGCCAAACAGAGGTTTTTCATCCCCGTTTCGGCGGCAATCGCGGCTGCCAATTTCAGCACCACGATTTCAGTGACCGCTTGCAAGGATGCGGCCATATCCATGTGCACTTGTTGCAAAGCTTGTTCGGCAGTGCGTGGAGCTAGATCAAATAAGCGACTGAAAGCCTGATTGGTCATGGTGAGACCAGCACAATAGTCAAAATAGTGCATGTCGAGGCTGAAGGAACCGTCTTCTTTGACGTCGATGAGGTGCTTCAGAATGGTATCGACAAATCGCGGTTCGCCATAAGGCGCCAATCCCATTACTTTGTACTCGCCGGAATTGACCTTGAAACCGAGGTGATAAGTGAAGGCAGAGTACAGCAGACCTAAGGAGTGCGGAAAATGAATTTCCTTGAAAATTTCTAAGCTCTTGCCGCGCCCAATGGCGACAGAACTGGTGGCCCACTCGCCCACGCCGTCCAGAGTTAACACCGCGGCTTCTTCAAAGGGGGATGGATAGAAAGCACTCGCGGCGTGGCTTTGATGATGTTCACCAAATAGCAGCTTATCTTCCCAAACCACTGAACTGGAAAATTTCTTGAGCTCTTTGGCCAACAGACTTTTAAGGAAGAGCTTTTCGCGTAACCAGACAGGCAAGGCTAAACGAAACGAGGAGAAACCTTTCGGTGCAAAGGCCAAGTACGTTTCCAGCAACCGCTCAAACTTTAGGAAAGGCTTGTCGTAAAAGGCCACGTGATCAATTTGTGTGGCATCGATATGCGCTTCTTGCAGGCAGTAACTCAGTGCTTGGTGCGGGAAAGCGGCATCATGCTTCTTACGAGTGAAACGCTCTTCTTGTGCTGCCGCGATAATTTCACCGTCGCGGATTAAAGCGACCGCGCTATCGTGGTAATACGCAGAGATTCCAACGATGATCATATTAGAACAAGGTGTAAATAAAAGGAGCGATAGCGCTGCCTTGTGCTAACACGATAAGCACGCCTAAGAGTGCCATCACTAACAGGATGGGAACCAACCAGAATTTTTTTCTGGCCTTCATGAAGGCAAATAGTTCTTTGAGAAACGACAAGATAGTACCTTGCTTAAAAAGAGTCTTGAAACTGTGTATGTTCGGTGGGTGCGTTCACCCAGCATGAAAGCGCGATTCTAACATCAAGCCGCGCCTCTTCATTCTAAAACTGGTCTTTCATAGATTGCGGGTCGGGGCCGGCTGGATCGCGTTTTTTCCAGTAACTCACCACCTTGGGATTCGGCTTGAGATCGAGAGGTCTTTTGCCAAACAAGCGCATGATGAGTGCAAATGGGGTAATTGCGCCAAAGAAAACAATGCCCATGGCGATCGGGCTGACGATCTTCGATAAGAGCTCACCAAAATGCATCCATGCGCGATTCAAGGGATGCAAGATGCGTGAGAAAAATAAGGCTGGAATCAGAAAGGTGAGTGCAATAATACCTGCCCATAATCGTGGTTCATGGCCATGACGTAGCGGGAGTAGGGCGATGATAGCGAAGAAAGCGCACATGATGAAACCGAAATTTCGATCGCTCGACATTTCGATTTCAGGTTTTTTGGAGGGAGGTGCCGACTGACTCATGATTTCAATGCGATCGTGTTCGAAGGTCGGCAGTATCGCATATTAGGACGGAAAATGGCGTATCGACCCCGTCCGTGTGAAACTAAGCAATCTAAAGCATTGTTGGTATGATGATGTTAAATAATTAATGCTGCTGACAGTGTACGAACTTCGTCGTCTGATTCTTCTAAAATTGACTGCAAACTGCCCTCGCCAACGACGAAATTGATATCTGCTTCGCAGCGATCCGTATCCGTGTCGGTGCGTGTATCGAGCGGAGACACGGTGCGCGCCAGTTCATTGGCGACGAGGAGCGTGTCCGCGAGCGTTTCCGGTGGCATGGCACGCAGACCGTACCACAGACCTTCGAGCGCTTTGTTGACTTCATCTGGTAGTTTCAAGTCGCGTAATACGGCGCGGCCAATGATGGACTCCTGTGACTCTTCTTCGGTACTGGCTTCACTGAAAGGATCATAGCTGTCATCGTCCTCTGCGCCAGATAAGTCGTCGGGCTCAAGCAGGCAAGGGAATTCTTCGGCTCGGGATAATAGGTAGAAGCCGCCAACCTCATGGACTATGCCGGCAAACATCGCGGTTTCAGGGTCGAGTTTGGTGACGCGTCGAGCTAATACTTGGGCGAGCGCTGCGACTTGTGCAGAGTGTTCCCAAAGCTGATTAATTTTGGCGCGGATCTGCGGATTTTTACTCGCCCCAGCGATTTGCCGCACGACCAATGACGCCACTAGAGCACGCAGGGTTTTGAAGCCAAGGCGAGCAATGGCCGAGCGCACATTGGCGACCTCACCGGTAGAGCGTTTATACGCTGCGCTATTGGCGACGGCGACCACTTTGGCGGCTAACAAGGGTTCATTGAGAATGATTTTGCTGGCACTGTCGAGAGAACAGTCCTCCACATTAATGGCTTCTTGCACGCGCAGCGAGGTCGAGACGCTGGCTGAAAAAACGAGGTCGCCACGTAGAGCCTGTTCTACCAGCAAATTTAAGGCTTGAGTCTTGTTCATCACAGAGCCTTACTCCGTATAAAAAAGAGTCGAAAAAGGCTGATCTGCTTGTGTAGCCTGTGTTGCTTGGGCAAGCAGTGTCAGCACGCTTTATACCTTTGTTTCAACTTCCCCTCGACGCGTCCTGCTGATTTGTCTTCAATCTGATCGCAGAGCGGCAATTGTTAAAAATCATTAAGTACCAATGTAGCAGAAAACCTTTCTGTATGGAAATTAAATTTCGCGATCAGAATGAGGTTTTGAATTGCGTGTTGTGAAATTGGCTTGGTGAAAAGTTATGAATTGATTCGTAATTGAGAAGAGCTAAGGACGACAAGCTCAAGTCTTTGTCCTCGTCATCAAAGTTCGTGAGCGTAGGCCGTCGTCTCTTTGTGATCCTCAGCTATCTCACGTTCACGGGCAAGTGATAAGTGCCTGATGTCTATTTGCCACGTTCTGGCAGGTTTTTGTTTGGCTTGCTGCGGAACCAAGCTTGTAGCTTCGGATAAGCCCGTGCTCTGCGCCAGAGCGCGCAGAGGACACAGATCTCGGTGAGACTTTTCCAGATTGATGATTTCTTCAATTTGGACACGAGCGGTTCTCGCGGTGAGATCGGCGAGCTAGCGCAGGCTTAGCGTGGATTCAAAGTGGCGATCACTGGAGCATGGTCCGACGGTTGTTCCCACTTACGTGGCACTCGGTCGACGACGCATGATGTACAGCGTTCGGCCAAGGGTTTGGATAGCAGAATGTGATCAATCCGCACGCCCTTATTGAGACGGAAGCCGAGTTGTCGATAATCCCACCAGCTGAAGGTTTTCTCAGGCTGTTCGAATTGGCGGAAGCTATCGCTTAAACCGAGGTCGATTAAAGCCTGGAACGCCGCACGCTCAGGCGGTGACACCAAATTCATGCCTTCCCACGCCGCAGGATCATGCACGTCTCTATCATCGGGAGCGATATTGTAATCACCGAGCAAAGCGAGTTCCGGATAAGTTTGCATCTCTGCTTGAACCCAGTCCCGCAGAGCGGCTAACCAACTCAATTTGTAGGGGTATTTTTCGGAGTCGAGCGCCTGTCCATTCGGTACATAGGCGCAGATGATACGCATGCCTTCAATGGTGGCGGCGATGATGCGTTGTTGTTCGTCTTCGAAGAGAGGATTGTTCTTTTGCACGTCCGTCATCGGATGACGTGAAATGATGGCGACGCCGTTATAGGTTTTTTGTCCAGTGAAAACGACGTGATAGCCGGCTGCTTCGATTTCCGTTTGCGGGAATTTGTCGTCAGTCAGCTTGGTTTCTTGGATGCACAACACATCAACGGGATTCATTTCCAACCACTGAAAGACCTGCGGCAAGCGGACCTTTAATGAATTGACGTTCCAAGTAACCAGTTTCATGAGTCAATCTCTATTCTGTAATCGTTGTTGTGATAAAAATGCCGCGCTATGTTGGCACACAGCAGCGGCATAGTGATTGGTTGTGCGACGATTTATGTCAATCGTGAACCAAGAGTGTATTGGCTTTAATTAAGCTTGACCAGCACGTTTCATCAAGAAGGTCGTGAGCATTGGCACTGGGCGACCCGTTGCACCTTTGGCCGCGCCCGACTTCCATGAAGTACCGGCGATATCCAAATGGGCCCAAGTGTACTTACGTGTGAAACGCTCGAGGAAGCACGCTGCTGTAATCGAGCCCGCTGCAGGGCCACCGATATTAGCCATATCAGCAAAGTTCGATTTCAACTGTTCGTTATACAGTTCGCCGATTGGCATGCGCCATGCTGTATCGTTTGCTTCTTTACCAGCAGCCAACAACTCATCAGCCAACTTGTCATGTGCGTCGTCATGACGTGTGAACAAGCCAGTGTTATGGTGACCGAGGGAAGTGATGATCGCACCAGTTAAGGTTGCGACGTCAATCACCGCAGCTGGCTTAAAGCGCTCTGCATACGTCAATGCGTCACACAGAATCAAACGACCTTCTGCATCCGTGTTCAAGATTTCGATGGTTTGGCCTGACATGGAAGTGACGATGTCGCCTGGGCGAGTAGCGCGACCAGATGGCATATTTTCGCAGGTCGGAATGACGGCGATCACATTCAATTTGAGATTCATTTCGCCGATCGCGCGCATGGTTCCTAACACGGAGCCTGCACCACCCATATCGTATTTCATCTCATCCATGCCTGGGCCTGGTTTGAGCGAGATACCGCCGGAGTCAAATGTAATACCTTTACCGACTAAGACCACAGGCGCATCTTTGGCTTTGCCGCCCATGTGTTTTAAGACGATGAATTTTGGTGGTTCATCGGTGCCTGCAGAAACCGACAAGAAACTATTCATCTTGAGCGCTTGGATTTGTTTGCGATCCAAAATCTCTACACCCATCTTGAATTGGGTCGCGATCTTCTTGGCAGTGTTGGCCAAATGCGTTGGCGTGCAGAAGTTTGCGGGCGTGTTGCCGAGTTCTTTGGTCAATTCCATGCCGTTGACCAAGGCGATACTTTGAGCCAGAGCCAATTTCGCAGCGGCGCCTTCATTCGAGGCGACCACAATGCTGATCTTTTTCAGATTGGCAGGAATGGCGTCTTTTTTACTCTTGTGAGCGTCGGTGCGGAATACGACTTCGTTGAATGCCATGACGATTTGACGGATAGTCCACGCGGTCGGACGGCCGTCTACTGCTGGTAAAGCCAAACTTACGTCGGAGGCGCCCAAGCCATTCAAGCAACGTGCGGCAGTTTGGACCGCGCTCGTCAAAGCTTTTTCGCTGACTTTGTTTGGATCATCACCCAAGCCCACCAGCAAAACGCGTTCTGCTGCAACATCAGCGAGGCCGCGTAACAAAAGGGAGGAGCCGACCTTGCCAGAGATGTCTCCAGACTTCAGAGCTGCATCGATCGCGCCTTTCTTGTTGAGAACGGTCGCGGCTGCGGACAATTTCTTATTTTCGAAGACGCCGACTACGAGGCATCCGGTTTTAATAGTGTTGTGTGCGCTTTTGGCGTCTAGTGTTTTTATGATAAAGTCCACGTCTTGCTCCTTAATATTACTTTAGAGTTGCCTTGTTGTTGATCAGACTAGCGATGCATGATCGATGCTTTGCTCGTACTATCTTATGCTTTTTGCAAACGACATCGGTTTTGTCCACCAGATCGACGACAGAGAGTACAGTAAAGCGCTCGCTCAATGTGGCGTCAATTGCGGTGCCAATCAGACTAGGCTTGTGGCCAGAATGCCGCGTGGCAGCGCGATCTTGGTGAAAAACGTCTATTATAGCGCTCTTGTAAGGCCGATATAACCACTTATATTTTTTATGATTTTTGAACGTGCGCTTAGGCGAGAAATACTCAGTGCAGCGGGCGCGGTGTTCACGGTATTGTTCACGATTACCGTGACTTTCATGTTGATCCGCATCCTCGGCGAAGCCGCAGGTGGCAAAGTCGGGTCGCGCGATGTTCTCGTTTTGATTGGTTTTACCTCCCTCGACTATTTTCCTATTTTATTGATTTTGACCGGTTTTATTTCGGTGCTGCTGGTCATTACTCGTGCTTATCAAGAATCTGAGATGGTGGTGTGGTTCGCCTCAGGCTTGAGCTTAACGCGATGGATTAAGCCAGTTTTGAGTATCGCGATACCACTTATGATGCTAGTTGGAGCACTCAGTATGGTGGTATCACCGTGGGCTAATGAGCAAAAATTGGAAGTGCGTAATCGCTATGAGAAGCGAGAAGACATTTCCAAGGTCTCGCCCGGCAAGTTTCAAGAATCGCGTGGCGGTGGGCGGGTGTCCTTCGTTGAAGAAGTCGCAGGTGATCTCAGTAAGGTACAAAATATTTTTACCAGTACCGAGAAAGATGGGCGCACCAGTGTGATCGTAGCCCGTGAGGGTAAGATCGAAATCGACGATCATGGCGATCGTTTTCTTGTAATGAGTCAAGGCCGTCGTTATGACGGTTTGCCGACCGAAGGCGATTTTCAAATGATGCAGTTTGAAAAATACGCTGTATTGGTCTCTACTCAAAATAAACTGGATAGCGACAATCGCAGCGCCAAAGCCTTGCCTTTGATGAGCTTGATTGAAAATCCAACACCTTTGCGTGATGGCGAGCTTTTATGGCGTGTGTCGCTACCATTTATGGGTTTGCTGTTGATGTTATTGGCAATTCCATTGGGGTATGTGAATCCACGGGTAGGGCGCTCGGCGAATCTGATTGCGGCCTTACTATTCGTGTCGATTAACATCACCATGCTCAATATGCTGCAGTTGTCGGTCGTGAACGGGCGCTTGAGTTTTTGGAAGGCCACTTGGCCTATGCACGTATTGGTTGGCTGCCTCATTATGATTTTCTTTTTGTGGCGTTTGAAATTGAATAGTCGTTTGCATCCAAGCGGATTGTGGTCGCGCTTCAAGGCCTGTTTCCGCAGCGAACGAGCTTGTGACGCGACCATTCCTGATGTCGTTCCCAAGTCTGCTCACACTGAGGCGGGAGACGCATCATGACTGTGTTACGTCGTTATTTTGGGCAAGAGATTTTTCGCGCCGTTAGTTTTGTATTGATGGCATTGCTGCTCCTGACTTCCTTTTTCGACTTGATGTCAGAAATTGGTGCAGTGACCAAAGATGGCTATCGCCTTCAGCATGCCCTGATGGTGATTGGACTAAGCCTGCCCGGCAAAGCCTATGATCTGATGCCTATTGCCGTACTGATAGGCAGTATCTATGTACTCGCTCAATTTGCTGCCAATTCAGAATTTACCATCATGCGCGCCGCGAGTATGTCTTCCTGGACCGCTGCAAAAATTTTGATGCGGATTGCAGCTGTTTTTATTGTGGTCACCTTTGTACTAGGTGAAATTGTCGCCCCCAAGACAGAAAAGATTGCCAAGACCATTAAGGCAGAGGCGCAAGGCGGCCCCTTAACTCAAGAATTCCGAAGCGGAATGTGGACCAAAGATTTAATTCGCGAAGATGGTCTAAACGGTGCCGTCCTTGGGGTTCGTTTTTTGAACGTGCACAAAGTTTCGCAAACACGCGAACTCTTGGGCGTCAAAATTTATGAGTTCGATAAAGACTTCCAGCTGATGCGCCAAATCAATGCCGAACGCGGAGAGTATGTACGTTCGCATGTGTGGAAACTCAGCAATGTGGTGGAAACGAGCTTTCCACGCAATATCGCGAGCGAAGAAATCTTAGATGCGAAGACGATTCATGTTGACTCCAAAGAACTGACTTCGGAAATCACCCCGAATATTTTGTCGGTTTTATTTATCGAGCCCGATCGCATGTCGGCCTATGAGTTGTCCTCTTACACGCAACATCTGGCTGATAATAAACAATCGACCAAACGCTACGATATGGCTTTTTGGAAGAAGATGACCTATCCGATTTCGATCTTAGTTATGATGGCCTTGGCGCTTCCATTTGCCTATTTACATGCCCGCGATGGCGGCATTAGTCTGCGTATTTTTAGTGGGATTATGTTGGGGATGGTATTTTATTTGGTAAACAGCCTGTTCTCCCATCTTGGCTTAATTAATACATGGCCGCCATTCGTGACCGCCTTGTTCCCGAGTTTTATTTTCTCATTGCTTGCGTTGGCGGGTTTGCGTTACGTCGAGCGCCATTGAGTTTTATTGACTTGTTTGCAGATCGTTGCCAGATGACCCAATCAACTCCAACAACCAAGGCACTTGTTCTATTTGCTCATGGTGCACGTGCCGACGCCTGGGCCAAACCATTTCGTCGCTTACATACCATGCTTCAGTCGCAGAGGCCAGACCTCAGAGTGGAGTTGGCGTTTCTTGAGTTTATGACGCCAAGTTTGCCTGATATAGCGCAGGCACTTGAAGCTGCCGGTATTCGACATATTCATCTGGTACCAATTTTCTTAGGGCAAGGTGGCCATGTGATGCGCGATCTGCCGATGATGATCGATGAAATCAGACTTCAATATCCTCACCTTAACATCGAGAAAGCCGAAGCCGCTGGGGAAGACGAGTTGGTCTTGCAAGCGATTTGTGATTACTGCTTGCGCAGCCAATCTGCGTGATCCTGCGTTAGGCAGCCCTCGAGTGTATCGCTTCGGCGAGATCGCGGTCGCTCAGCATAATGTGGGAAGTTAGCCAAAATCGCAGCAGCTCGGCAGTTTCGATGGCAATTGAAATCCGGCCTAGCTGCATTTCTTTTTGCAAATCATGAACGCGAGCAAGTAGCTTCGCATGTTGGTTCAAATGCTCTCGGGTTTTTGCATATCCTATCTCGCGCATCAAGGTTTCCTCGCGTTCGAAGTGAGTCGAGGTGTACTCGATGAGCTTTTGTAGAATCCTCTCAAGTTGCGTGGCATCAGGATGCTTTGCCGCCGTATCGCCAAATTCATTGACCAAACCAATCAAAGTTTGGTGATCCGCATCAATTTGTGGATTTCCTACGCTAAGTTGTTGATTCCATTCGAAGAAGTTCATATGACGTCTAATCAAGAGAAGGAAATTTTTGAGGCGCAATGAGAAGAAGTCGCCATCTTACACGCTAATTGTTGACTCGAAATTTGAACCGGTTTTTGTTGCCATTTTGATGTCAATAAGCAACAAATTTATGTGAAACATTAAACATTGTTAAATTTCTGAACTTCGCTCCCGTTTGCGAAAAGATTTTGGGCTAGAGTAAAAAAAATTAAGCCACAGAAACATTTTTTGCAGCGGTATTTGTTTAATTCGACAAAATTGGGAGGTCGGGAAATGGATAGAAACCTGCGTTTGAGATTGGTACCTACTACTATCGCTGCCATGTTGGCATTGGCTTTCAGTATGCCTGCTCATGCTGATAAAGCCGATAAAGCAAAAATAGCGGAATTAGAGAAGAAATTAGAAAAGAGCCTCGCTTTGATCGAGCAACTCAACAACAGACTGGCGCAAGTCGAAACAAACGCCAGTGCCAATGCAAAAGCGGTGGCCACAACATCGCAAGCTCAGACTCAAATTCAGGAGGCGGTAAAGTCGAGCGCCGAAGTGAACCAAGTCCAATTAGCGCGCTTGGATCAAATTGAAAAAAATATCGTGAGTGTTGCAGAGACCTCGGTGAAGAAGCGCGAACTTGGTTTGCCTTTGCATGGTTTCGCGGACGCTGGTTACGTGCATACATCGAAAGATATCGATGGCCGCAAATCTGGTTTTGCATTGGGGAATCTCGATTTCTATATGACGCCAGAGTTTGGCGATCGCATTAAGTCTCTATTTGAATTGACCTTTGAATTCAATGAGAAGGGTGAGGGTGTGGCGACTGATCTTGAACGTCTGCAGTTGGGTTACACCTTCAGTGACAGCCTGACTTTGTGGGCCGGCCGTGTCCATACGCCTTATGGCTATTGGAACACCGCATATCACCATGGCGCACAGTTGCAACCATCGATCATGCGTCCAAAGATGATTGCCTTTGAAGATCAAGGTGGCATTTTGCCTGCGCATACAGTGGGCGTGATGGCGAGTGGCTCGACGAAAATGAATGGTGGTCGACTTGAATACGATGCGATTATCGGAAACGGCAGCCGAATCGTTGGCGAAGCCGGGGATATGAGTTTGGATTTTAATGCCGGTAAAGACGATAATTCGAATAAGGCTCTAGGCGGTAATCTGCGTTATCGTTTCGGTGGCGACCTCGATGGCTTGACAGTTGGCGTGCACACATTGAATCAAGAAGTGCAGCAAGAGGCAAGTGGTGATCGAACGAAGTTCAACATGTATGGTGGTTTCCTGGCCATTGATTCAGATAATTGGGAAGCGATTGGCGAGTACTACCGTTTCAACAATAAAAACTTGACTGGAAAAACAGGATCTCATACCAGTTGGGCAGCCTTCGGTCATGTCGGATATCGCCTCAGTGATGAAATCATGCCGTACGTGCGTTACGAGAAAGCGGCTTTGGATCAAACTGACAATTACTTTGCGGCGCTGGTCAGTGGTCGTTCCTATAACCGCCAAGTTCTCGGTCTTCGCTATAACTTAAGTCCCGTGTCCGCGGTGAAGTTCGAGTTCGGACAGACGGCCGAGCAACGAGTCGGTGGCGAGTTTAAGTATAACGAATCCCGTGCACAGTTCTCAGTGCGTTTCTAAGGAGATCATCATGCAAAGAATTTGGAAACGTACCGTGTTGTTGCTGGGATTTTTGTTGGTGTGCTCGACTGCATCGGCAGCTGATTTGATTCTGATTTGTAACAAGGGCATCAACTTGTCGACGGCAGATGCACGTGACGTCTATGTCGGTGACAAACAAGTGGAAGGCAGCACCAAACTAGTGCCGGTCGATAATTCCAGCCTACAAAAGGATTTTCTCGATAAAGTCGTCAAAGTTGATAGCGCAAAGTACGCATCGATCTGGGCTAAAAAAGGTTTTCGTGAAGGCCTGAATCCACCTGCGGTCAAAAACTCCGATGCTGAAGTGATCGCTTTTGTGAAGGCAAACCCCGGTGCGGTCGGCTATGTGTCGAAAGCCAATGACGACGTCAAAGTGGTCCACAAATATTAAGTTCTTCTATGATTTGGTAGCGAGGAAAGCCTTGGGCCGAGCGCAAGATTGCCATCGGTTCGAGGTTTTTGTATATGGGACGGAAGTCTCAAAATAATTATTTAAACACCCCAAATGAAAAAGAATACAACCAGTCAACCTTGGATTATGCGTCCGGGCGTCAACTTGTTCCGGAACATACGATTCAAGACCAAAGCCAGCCTGATTTCGATTGCATTCCTCGTCCCAGTGCTGGTGCTTCTGTGGTCTTTTATGCAGACTAAGCAGGAGGCGATACAGGTTACACAAGACGAACTAGATGGATTTCGTTTGATTCAAAAGGTGGTTGACCTCAATCGAGCGACACAGGAATATCGACGTTCGGTTCTACAGGAGCTGGCGAACGGTGCTGCGTCAGGAGATACTGGTGCAAGTAAATCGAAAGTGGCGGAGAAAATTGCGCTGGTGAAGGCTAGCGCGGCACAGTTCCAACAAGACCCGAGAGTAGGGAAAGCGGCACAGGACTTAAGTAGCATGTTGGATGCTGCGGTACCTGCTTCACAAGGTCTCTTCAAGGTTTTTTCAACGCATGGAAAGTTGAATCACGCCGTCAGTAAGTTGACCTCACAGGTCGCTGATGCCAGTGGACTTACACTCGATCCTGAGTTTGATACTTACTATTTGATGGATTTGAGTACGAATATCGCACCGAAATTGATTGAGGCGACATCGAAAATGACGGCGATCGCTAGTACCGTGGCGCATACGGGAACAGATGCTGAGGTCGCCACAATCGAATTATCGCAAGAAGAAGGTTTGATTGAGAGTCTGCTTGAAAGCTTTGATCAAGAAATCGAGAAAATTGTTGGCGCCCACCCTGAGTATAAGGATCAGATGAAGCTCGATGAGCTGCACGCTTTGCTCAAGAAATTTCGGGAGCAGGCGTCCGATGATGTTGGTAAGGGCGGCGCAGAACGAGCCAAATCCATCCAAGCACAGGGAATAAAAATCGTTGAAGGTCTTGAGGCGATTCAGGATTACTCACTTAAGCAACTCGATGCCCTTCTACAACAACGTGTCGATAAACTGAACAGTCGTTTATACGCCACTTTGACCTTGGTCGCATTCTTCCTTCTTTGCGCCTTGTATATGTTCGTCTCTTTCTATCGCGTGATGGAATCAGGTTTACGTCATGTGGGAACCTATTTGGGAGCGATGGCGGACGGCGACCTGACTAACGAAATCACCCCAAAAGGGCGAGATGAGGTGACTGAGTTGATGGCTTCGATGGCCATCATGCAAGAGTCATTGTTAAAAATTTGTGGCTTGATGCGGAATAGTGCGACCGAGATCAAAGCGAATAGTGCGGAGGTTGCGCAAGGTTCGATGGACATGTCGACTCGTACTGTACAGACCCAAAATCGTCTGCAAGAAACTGCATCGACCATGGTCGAAATTTCCAGCACCGTGCAATCAACGGCGGACAATGCCGAACAAGCCACTAAGTTGGCGCGTGAAAATACCAGCCTTGCGACCCATGGCGGTGAGGTGATCGCCGAGATGGTCACTACCATGGAAGGTATTCGCGATTCCTCGAACAAGATTGGCGACATCATTAGCGTAATTGATGGCATCGCCTTTCAAACCAATATCTTGGCATTGAATGCTGCGGTGGAGGCAGCTCGTGCTGGCGAAGCGGGACGTGGCTTTGCGGTGGTCGCATCGGAAGTGCGCGCTCTGGCACATCGATCTGCCGAAGCCGCCAAAGAAATCAAAAACCTCATTACCGAAAGTGTTGCTCGTGTTGAAGGCGGTAATCTGATTGTGCGCGATGCTGGTAATGCGATTGAAAAAGTGGTTCGTTCTGCGCAAGATATCAATCAGTTGTTATCGGAAATCAGTGCCAGTGCACGTGAGCAGTCGATCGGTGTCAAAGATGTTGAAAATGTTTTGCAAGAATTGGATGCTATGACGCAAGCCAATTCAGCTTTGGTTGAACAAACCTCTGCATCCGCCACTATCCTCGATAATTTGGCCGATGAACTAGTTCAAGAAATCCAAGTCTTTAAACTTGAAAAAACGCAGTTACTCTTGCGTTAGAGTTTGTTTGCAGCCGTTGTTGATAATGACAATGGCTGCAAAAAATTCTCTAAATTTTCTCCACCATTCGTCATACGTTTGAGGGTATTGCCCTCTCGGTCTAATAACGTAATCGAGAAGTCATGCATGATGTGGTCGTGATAGACCCAGTAATTGATGCCGAGTTGGGAGGCGAGGGACTTGATGTCTCCAGCGTTCCCGGACAAGAAATACCAATTCTCGCGTTCGAGTTTTCTCAGTTTGCGATACGCACGCCAATCCTCGGGTTTGTCATTGACGGGATCGAGACCCACGATGACAAAATTCGCTTCCACTTTTTTCTGATCGAGTATGGTTTGCATTTGTTCCATACGCATCAAGCTGGTCGAGCAAACCTTTTTGCACGCTCCATAGGACATGACCAAAATACTTGGCTTTCCTTTGAAATGATCGAGACGGGTCGCTTGACCGTTATCGTTTAACCATTGATAAGGCAGTTGGTATAGAAGGCTGCTGGGTTGCGCGTTGGCGTAGTTCGGGAGTAGTGTGAGTCCCGCTGGGGTACTCAGTGAACTGGCCCAGAGCAAAGTGAGAAGACGACGTCGTTGCGCGCTGAGTTGATCTTGTTCCAGCGAGCCATTCTCTGTGTGTGCAGATGAAGCCATCGTCACTTGCTCCTTTCTACTACTTACTTCCGACTTCCAATCGCGTCGAATAAACGAACTTATGTATTCTACAGAAGTGAACCTTGGTAAAACTACTGTAGACGCCGACGCATCGCTTCGCCCATCATGACCAATACGGGCCCTTCGCAAGCGGGTAAGCCTTGCGCCAATTCTTTCAGGCTGATGTGTAGATGCCTTTCTTCTGGGCGCGAACAACTTTCGACAATCACCACCGGATGGCTTTCAGGGAAGCCTTTCGCCAGCATTCTTTCAGCTGTCAAAATCGCTTCGCGGCCGCCCATGTATTGAATCAAGGTATCGCAATCAGGAATGCGTGTCGCAGCGCTTTCATGCGGTGCGGTGCTCGAAGTAAATAAGGCCACACTGCGGGCGATGCCACGTTTGGTTAGTGGTAGCTGCACACTGGATGCGGCAGCCATTGCCGTCGTAATGCCGGGCACGATATGGAAAGGGATGCCGGCTTTTTCGAGGGCGCTCATCTCTTCATCGGCACGACCAAACAACATAGGATCGCCACCTTTGAGCCGCACCACCAATGCATGCTCCAGCGCGGCGGCTACTAATTGTTGATTGATGTGTTCCTGCGCGGCAGAGCGTTGACCGCTGCGTTTGCCAACCGAGACTTTGATCGCCTGTGGGCATAGTTCAAGCATTTCTTGAGTGACCAAGGCATCGTGTAAAACGATATCCGCCTTGGCTAAGAGGAGCGCACCACGCACGGTGATCAGATCAGCAGCACCAGGGCCGGCACCGATCAGATATACGGTGCCGACGGCTGGTTGAGGTGTTTTTGTAGATGAAGACGATGTTGAATTATCCAAGGCGTATCATTCCCGCAGCCACTGTTTGATGGGTGACTTCGTCGATCAGAATGAATGCGCCGGTGCTGCGATTGTGGTCATACGCGTCGGCGGCAAGCGCCTGTTGCACATTAATTTTGACGCGAGCGATGTCGTTCAACTTGAGTGTATCAGTTGTACGGCGTTCTTGGGTGTTGATATCGAGCAGTGTATCGATGGACGCAACACGCGCCGCCACTTGGCGGGTCGTATGCTTGAGCCAATACTTACGGCGCAGGTCGACCGCTTCTTCCGACAACCAGCAGATATCGGCTTCCACTTGTTTGATGACGGTCGCTGGGCTCTTCGCCGATGACAACATATCACCGCGAGAAATATCGACGTATTCATTCAACAAGATCGTGACAGATTGACCAACACTGGCGGTTTGTTGCGAGCCACTCAAGGTTTGGATGTCTTTCACGGTTGCAGTCTGACCAGATGGCTGCACGACGATCTGGTCGCCGATGTTGATGGAGCCGGCTTCAACGCGGCCCATGTAACCACGGAAGTCGTTCGCTTCATGGCCATTGTGACGCGCTACCAACTGCACCGGGAAGCGGAACGCTTCATCATGGTTCTCGTCGTAGACACTGAGCGACTCTAACAATTCGATCAAGGTCGGACCTTGGTACCACGACAAATTGTCACCGGCGGCGACGACGTTGTCGCCAGCGAGGGCAGACAAAGGAATCGGACGTACATCTTTCAGACCCAGTTGATCGGCAAAGCTTTGATAAGCCGCGACGATGCGGTCATACACGGTTTGATCGTAGTTGACCAAATCCATCTTATTGACGGCCACGATCACGTGCTCAATTTGCAGTAGGTGGGCAATGGTGGAATGGCGTTTGGTTTGCGTCAGTAATTCCACGCTACCATCGTCACCGAGTTTAACTTTGGAGACGTCGATCAAAATAATGACAGCGTCGGCGGTTGATGCGCCGGTCACCATATTGCGCGTGTATTGTTCGTGGCCGGGCGTATCTGCAATGATGAATTTACGCTTCGGTGTGGCGAAGTAGCGGTAGGCGACATCGATCGTGATGCCTTGTTCGCGTTCGGCTTCCAAACCATCGGTCAACAAAGACAAATCGATGGTGTCACCAACGGTGCGTTTGTGCTTCGCTTTTGAAATTGCATTGAGTTGGTCGGCAAAGATACCTTTGCTATCGAATAAGAGGCGGCCAATCAAAGTACTTTTGCCATCGTCGACGGAACCCGCAGTAATGAAGCGCAAGAGGCCGCGTTCGGCTTGCTGAGAAGTCGCTTGCTTGTTGTCGGCGGTAGCGATAGTTGTGACTTGCGTACTCATTAGAAATATCCTTCTTTCTTACGTTTTTCCATCGATGATTCAGACGTCTGATCATCCATTCGGGTAGCGCCGCGTTCGGTAATTTGCGTGACCGCGGTTTCTTCGATAATCGCTTCGACTGTGGCCGCGTCCGAGGACACTGGGCAAGTGCAAGAGATATCGCCAACGGTACGGAAGCGCACCACACGTTTTTCAACCACTTCGCCAGCGCGTGGTGGCGTTAAATCAGTCAGCGGCACTAACAAACCATTACGTGGAATGACTTCACGTTCATGGGCAAAATAAATCGATGGTAGTTCCAAGCCTTCGCGTGCAATGTATTGCCAGACATCGAGCTCAGTCCAATTCGAGATCGGGAAGACACGCATGTTCTCGCCAGGATGAACACGGGTGTTATACAGATCCCACAATTCTGGACGTTGTGCTTTCGGATTCCATTGACCAAATTCGTCGCGGAAAGAAAAAATACGTTCTTTGGCGCGGGCTTTTTCTTCATCGCGACGTGCGCCACCGATGCAGGCATCGAATTGATGCTCGGCGATTGTTTCCAACAAAGTCACGGCTTGTGCAGCATTGCGTGAATCCGTTTGTGGATTGCGCAAACGAACCGTACCGCGTTTGATCGATTCTTCGACAGAACCAACGATCAGGCGCTCACCAAGTTCAGCCACGCGCTTATCGCGGAAGGCGATCACTTCGGGGAAGTTATGGCCAGTATCGACATGCACCAATGGGAAGGGGAATTTGCCAGGACGGAACGCTTTCTCAGCGATACGTAACAACACGATCGAGTCTTTACCGCCGGAGAAAAGCAAAGCTGGATTGGTACATTCAGCGGCCACTTCACGCATGATGTGAATGGCTTCCGACTCCAACCAATCGAGATGCCGATTACTGGCGGCATCGATAAAATGTTTTTCTGCTACGGCGTTCATGTTAACCTCGGTCTTCTGTCTGTCTATTTGTCTTTGGTATTCTGGTATTGCTGATTCTTTTTGGTAATGCGTGGTGATGATGCGTGATCTATCCAACTTGTTTGATGCGGATCAGTTTGCCGTCGACAAGATGCAAGCCGCATTCTTTGGATTCGGGGTTTTCCCACCACCAACGGCCAGCGCGGATATCTTCGCCAGGTTGTATCGCTCGTGTACACGGTTCGCAACCGATCGATGGATAGCCTTTGTCATGCAAGCCGTTGTACGGTACTTGGAATTGCTGCAGGTAGTACCACACATCGTCTTCCGACCAATCCGCTAAGGGATTGAACTTCTCTAAGCCATGGGCTGCGTCATGCTCTTGCACGGCGAGTTCACTACGTGTGGTCGACTGTGCGCGACGTTGGCCGGTAATCCATGCTTGTTTGCCTTGCAGTGCGCGCCCCAAGGGTTCTACTTTGCGCACGTGGCAGCAAGCTTTGCGCGCTTCGACGCTGTCATAAAAACCGTTCAGGCCATACTGCTCGACATAGCGATCGACGGCGTCGTTTTGTGGGCGAAATAGCGCCACTTCATAGCCATAATGCTGCTTAATTTTGTCGAGCATGGCCAAGGTTTCTTGGTGTAAGCGGCCCGTCTCTAAAGAGAAGATGCCGATGCTTAATGCGTCTTTCAAAATCAAATCAGTCAGCACCATATCTTCGGCAGCGAGGCTCGATGCCAGTACCGCTGGTGAAAATTGTGTGGCAATGTGACGCAAGATCGCTTGTGTCGCAGTGAGGCGTTCTTGAAATCCAATGGGTTCAAGGCGACGAGAATCTTGGGCTGACTGAGTACTCATGAATAATTACTTCTCTTCGTTTCTGGTTGATCTGTGTCTCGGCGAAGACTTCAGTTTGTTGCGCAAATTAAGCGCCAAATCTTTCAGTGCGACGGAATAAGGGTTGTTTCTCGTCGACTGAAGCTTGATACTTTTCGCTAAAGTCCGACAAACTTTTCACCGCATCGTGAATGTTCTTGTCAGCGCGAACCGCGAAAGCATTGAAGCCCACCCTTTGCATGTAGAACAGTTGATCACGCAAGACATCGCCGACCGCGCGCAATTCTCCAGTAAAGCCGAAGCGTGTTCTGAGGTTGTAGGCAATCGAATATCCACGACCGTCAGCAAACTTAGGAAAATCGATCGCAATGACGGGGAAGCGATGTACATCGTTACCCAGTTCTTTGGCTTGTTCATCGCTGCTGAACCACACGCCGAGTTCGTCACGTTCGCTTAGACTATTCTTCTGTAAAAGCCACACTTTTAATGGAACGATGACTTTACCGTCCGGTACTTGAACGGTGTCTGGTGTATCGTCTTCTGATAACTGCAAAAGAGTCCAATCGTCGTTGACGACGGCTCTATCCTTGATGATCTGTGCCATATTTCTCTCCCCCGGTTTAATAGACGACTGCTGAGCCGGCATCCTCTCCGTGATGCTCTATGGTTTTAATCGGTGTCGCATAGACATACTCTTTGAATGGAGCGATGCCTAAACGCTGAGCGGTATCGATAAAACGTTCGCCTTCGCTACGTTCGCGCAAATACACTTGGATAATGCGTTCAATCACTTCAGGCATTTGTCCTGCTGAGAAGGAAGGGCCGATGATTTTGCCAATCGCTGATTGATTACCTTGTGCACCACCGATAGATACTTGATACCATTCACTGCCGTCTTTGTCTACGCCTAAAATACCGATGTTGCCGACATGATGATGCCCGCAAGCATTAATGCAGCCAGACATATTCAGTTCGAGTTCGCCGATATCGTGCAAGTAGTCGAGATCATTGAAACGATCGGTAATGTCGAGCGCGATCGGGATCGATTTTGCGTTCGCTAACGAACAGAAATCACCGCCAGGGCAGCAGATCATGTCCGTCAGCAAGCCAATGTTAGGAGTCGCCAAACCATGCGCCTTGGCTTCTTGCCATAAGCCAAATAATTGACTCTGTTCAACGTCCGCCAAGACCAAGTTTTGTTCATGCGTAGCGCGGGCTTCACCAAAGCTATAGCGATCCGCCAAGTCTGCGATGAAGTCGAGTTGATCTGCACTAGCATCGCCCGGCGGCACGCCTGGCTTTTTGAGTGACAACATCACGGCTGCGTAACCAGCTTGTTTATGAGGCTTCACATTACGCTTGACCCAATTCGCGAAGGCTTTGTTCTCGCCTTGCAAACGCACAAATTCTGTATCAACTGCGGGCAAGGCTTTGTAAGCAGGATCGACAAAATAGGCGGCGACACGTGCCAACTCAGCTTCTGTTAAAGTGCCCGGACCATCTTTGATGTCTTGCCACTCTTCTTCAACCAGACGCGCAAATTCTTCGATGCCCAGCGCTTTCACTAAAATCTTGATACGCGCTTTGTAAATATTGTCGCGGCGACCGAATTGATTGTAGATACGCAAAATCGCTTCGAGGTAGGTCATCACGTGTTGCCATGGCAGGAATTCGCGAATCACGCTGCCCAAGATTGGCGTGCGGCCCATTCCACCACCAACCATGACTTTGAAGCCGACTTCACCCGCCTCATTTTGAATCACGCTCAAGCCAATGTCGTGCACCGCAATGGCGGCGCGATCTTCTTTAGCGCCATTGATGGCGATCTTGAACTTACGTGGCAAGTAAGCGAATTCAGGATGAAAAGTCGTCCACTGACGCAAAATTTCTGCATAAGGGCGTGGGTCGATAATCTCGTCGGCAGCAATACCAGCAAATTCATCGGAAGTGATATTGCGCATGCAGTTGCCTGAAGTTTGAATCGCGTGCATTTCGACCGATGCCAACTCGGCCAAAATTTCGGGCGTGTCTTCTAACTCGATCCAGTTGTATTGAATATTTTGGCGGGTCGTGAAGTGACCATAGCCACGATCGTACTTACGCGCGATGAAGGCGAATTTACGCAACTGAGTGGACGACAACAAACCGTAAGGAACGGCCACACGCAACATGTAGGCGTGACGCTGCATGTACAAACCATTTTGCAAACGCAAGATACGGAATTCGTCTTCAGTTAATTCGTTGGCGATGCGGCGACGCACTTGGTCGCGGAATTGCGCCACACGTTCTTGCACGATTTGATGGTCATACTGATCGTAACGATACATCTTCTAACCCTGAAAAATATGTATAAAAAATGAGAGAAAAAGCGGACTGCGGTAATAACTACATCACCAGCTTGCACGCCACGAGAGTGAGTGTCGTAGCGAGGATTCCGCGTAAGAGTTTTTCAGGTACCGCTTTGGCAGCGAGCGAACCTAAAGTAATACCTGGCAAAGAGCCGATTAAGAGTGAGCCCAATAAAACCCAATCGATAGAACCGAGATACCAATGACCAAACGCAGCGATGGCAGTCAACGGAACAGCGTAAGCGATATCAGTCCCAGCCACGTGTGCGGCCGGCATTTTTGGATACAGAAGAACTAAAATCGTGGCGCCAATCGCTCCCGCGCCTATTGAGGAAATCGTCACTAAGACACCCAGCACGGCTCCGGCGGTGACAGTCGCGATGGCGAGCTTGCGACCTTGTAGTTGGCGCTCAGGATGAGCATTGATCCAAGCAACTAACTTGCTGCGATAAAGAATGGCGATCACAGTCAAAAAAACGGAGCCCGCGATCGAGTAGCGAATAATCTGGCCGATTTCTTTGTCCAGAGTCCCAAATAGTTTCAATCCCAAAGTCGTCACCAGTGCTGCCGGCAAAGCGCCGTAGCACAATAAACGCACCACATGCCATTCAACAGTGCCACGCAAACGATGGGTCAAGGTGCCTGCGGATTTGGTAATCGAGGCGAAGGCGAGGTCCGTACCCACCGCAACCGAGGGGGAAACGCCGAACAAGAGCGTGAGTAAAGGCGTCATGAGCGAGCCACCACCGACGCCAGTCAAACCGACTAGGGTGCCAACTGCAAATCCGGAAATGATGTAGGTCAGTGTCATAGAGCCTCGTTCAAAGTAGCAGGCATCTTAAAGGCGGGGCTTTATATAACAAACTACATAGAATTTATTTGCTTATATGCTGTTCAAATATATGCAAAGGCAATCGGCGACCTTATCAGTGATTTAAGCCCAGGTAGAAAATGATGAAATCCTTTGGAGGTGGGCGTCAGCGCTTACAATGGCGTTCTTGCCTATTCTCAGTGAATGGCCTTAGCGAAAGCCATTCGTTTCGAAGATTCAGCATCGTTTCTTGAGATTCATGTTCGACTTGGGACTGGAATGTGGGAGTGATTTTGATATTAAAAATGGCAATGTAACTTGGTAGCTGATGGGAAGGACCGCGTTTGAGTACGAATTTTGATTGGCAGCACTGTAACAAAGGCGAGTGGCAGGCAGCCTCACGGTTGGCGCGCCAGCTTAATCTAACCAAAGAGCAAGCCATTTTGCAGGTGATGCAGGCAGTCGCCGAGCAACAACACATTAGCGTTGAGGTGCTTCTACAGCAACGAGCGTTAGAACATCAACGCCTAGAGCACCTCAAAGCCAGCAAGCGTGCCGCCTCATTGGCACGTTACCAAGCGCAACGGGCGCATCGAGAAGTCCAGCCACAAGAATGGAGCGTCTGGTTCGATGGCTCAGCCAAACCCAATCCCGGCCATTGTCGCTGCGGTATTGTATTGAAAGCACCAGACGGCCGCACTTGGAATCACAGCGCCAATCTGGGCCATGGCTCTAGCTCGGATGCCGAATACCAAGCTTTACTCGCGGCGCTGCAATTGGCTCTGCAGCAGGGCGCACATCGTTTAATGGTGTTTGGCGATAGTCGCGTGGTGATCGATGATGTGCAAGCGGATGCAGAGGCGGGATCACCTTTGTTGGCTGCGTGGCGCGCTGAGGCACAGGCGATCAGTTCGCAATTTGAGACCCTGCGCTGGTGCTGGATTCCTCGCGCTTTGAATAGTGCGGCAGATCAACTTGCTGGTGCAGCCTAATTTCTCACAGCCATTTCTTAGAGACTTTTCCCTTTGGCCAGACGCGTCACCGTGTCTTGATCGATACTGTTTTGCTCGTTCTCAAGCAAAAGCAGTCTGCTTTGATTGCTTTGTCAACTTTTCTCCCTTAGGATAATGCGATGTTCTTGTCCATGCGATCGGACTTGCTTAGGCGCAGGCTCGTGTAAGAGTGACGTGCCTTTTGTAAGACTCGATGCGGGAGATAAGGTCATATAAAAAATGAGCAGCGTTAGACTGCGAACAATAAACATCTTCCTCTTTTCCCATCAATCGAATGGTTCTTGCAAATTCGTATGGGGATTTAGGTGTTAGGGTGAAGATGATAAAAAAATGATGGAGATAACATGAGCCAAGATTCAAATGGTCGCGACGGTGACAGCGCACCTCCCGACATCACCATGGTCATCGACCAAAAGAGTAGTTTCCCGCCAGTTGCGCGCCTCGGCGCTCTGCGTCCTTTCCATTGGTTAGCAATGGGTTGGCGTGACTTCCGCGCCGAACCTATGGCCGGCTTGTTTTACGGCATCTGCTTCGCCTTAATGGGAGGTATACTCAAATTAGTCCTCGCCAACGCGCCGCAATATTTGTCTGCACTGACTTGCGGCTTCTTGTTGATTGGACCTTTACTGGCCTTGGGTTTGTACGACATTAGCCGTCGCATCGAAAACCTACGGTCTGGCATGTACAACAGTGTTTTCTCTATGCGTGGACGCTGGAGCAATATCGGCACCTTCGCCGTGGTACTGGCCGTGATTATGATGATCTGGGCCCGCGCCTCCTTAGTCATCTTCGCCTTGTTCTACAACAAAGGCATGCCGACCATGGAAGGCTTCCTCGCGAAATTATTTTCTTTAGATAATGCCGAATTCTTGTTCGTGTATTTGTG
Source organism: Undibacterium cyanobacteriorum (assembly GCF_031326225.1). Classification (GTDB taxonomy): domain Bacteria; phylum Pseudomonadota; class Gammaproteobacteria; order Burkholderiales; family Burkholderiaceae_D; genus Undibacterium; species Undibacterium cyanobacteriorum. The sequence continues at coordinate 1,372,195 of NZ_CP133720.1, forward strand.
TGTCGGTTTCATCTTCGCGAGCTTAGTCTTCGCCATTAGCTGGGTCTCGATTCCAATGATGCTCGATCGTGATACTGACGCTATCACGTCGATGATCATCAGTATCGTCGCTCTGACAGTAAATATTCCCCTGACCATGATTTGGGGTCTCATCATTGTCGCTTCGGTCGTGTTTGGCTTCATGACCTGGAACATCGGCTTCATGATCACCATGCCCGTCATCGGTCATGCTACTTGGCATGCCTATCGCGATGTGGTGGGGCCTTCGGATCATCGCCATTAAATTTCCATTGTTCGATAGTCGTCTCGGAGAAAGTAAAAACGCCACCGTGCAAATCGAGCAAGGTGGCGTTTTTGTTTGCAGAGGAAAATTCACGTTGCATCAACGTGAATCATTGGCCATCACTTCAAAGGAGGAATCGCCTGTGGCGCTAAAGGCTTGATTGGTTGCTCTTTTAACTTCTTCTGCAAGTAGTTGATCGCAGCCTCGAGTTGTTTGTCTTCGCCTTTGAAGCTCGCATGTGGAGGATTGTCGACTTCAATATCGGGGGCGACGCCGACGCCTTCCACTAACCAGCGACCGTCTTTGACATCGAACTGTGCATTTTCTGCGGCGCGCACCATGCCGTTGTCGGCGAGAGTGTTGCGATCAGAAAGCCAGACACCAGCACCGGAAGTGCGCTTGCCCACCAATGGCGCGAGATTGAGAGCCTTCACGCCTGCGGCGAAAGTTTCGCCATCGGAGTAAGTCAATTCGTCAATCAGTACCACGAGGTGACCGCGGAAAGTTTGCTGCATATTGGTGTAAGGACGATTTCCTTCTGAAGACCAAAATGCCCAAGCTTTACGCAAGAGTTTTTCGATGATCCAGCTGTCGATATTGCCGCCGTTGTTACGGCGTACGTCGATAATCAAACCGTCTCTGTCGTAGTTGGCGTAGAAATCACGAGCGAAGCTGGCGACGTCGGCAGGCCCCATCGCACGTAAGTGCAAATAACCGATCTTGCCATCGGAAGCTTTGTCGACGCGTTGACTGAGGTTTTGTTCCCAATCGCTATAGCGCAAGTTGGCTTGCTTTTGCATCGTGATGGGCGAGACGAGCACCGGCTTCGCCGCTTGATTGGCGCGCTTCACCTGCATCAATACTTGTTTATCGGCTTGGTTCAGCAAGAGGTCTGAAATGTCGCGCACTTCGAGTACCGATTTGCCATTGATCGCGGTGATGACATCGCCGGTCTTGATATCAAGATCTGGGTTATCCAAAGGGCCGCGTTGCGACGGTAAGTCTGGTTCGCTGCGATAGATATGATCGATGCGATAGCCATCTTGTACTTTGCTGAGTACCGCCCCAAGTCCAGCGGGAGTGCCATCAGCAGGCGCGCGGCGCACATCGCCAGGACGAATTTGTGAGTGCAGGGAACTGACTTCGCTGACCATCAAAGCCAATACATCATTGAGCTCGGCACGATCAGTAACGCGCTCGACTAGTGGCGCGTATTTGTCGCGCATCTTGTCCCAATCGACGCCGCGCATCTTGGTGTCGTACAAAAAGTCACGATGCATGCGCCATGCATCCATGAACATTTGTTTCCACTCATCGCGCGGGTTACTGTTAAAGGTCCAATCTTCGACTTTGATTTTGGCTTTGCTCAAGTCGCCTGGCGCTTTCGCACCGCTGTCGGTGATGTAGAAATCGCCGCTAGTGCCCGTGCCAGTGTTGAAGTAAATACGCTTCTTATCTTTCGAGAGGCCATAGCCGCGTACATTTGCCGTGAATACTTCGGCCTGCGGACTGTTTTTTGCAATCGCCAGCGTTTTCAAATTATTGCGGCCGCGCTCGATAGGATCGCGATCGAGGAAGTACAAGCGCTTATCATCGACTTCAAGTTGACGATAATTGCCGGAGGCGATGGGGACTTCATAGAGACGTTGAGCAATGCCTTCATATTGAATCGCGTTGCTAGCTTTTTTGCTCGACTCGCTCTTTTTCTCTGCCGCATTTTGTGCAGAGGTGTCGCTTGCTTTGGCTTCAGCCTTATTGTCGGCTTTACTTTCCGATTTATTCTCTTGTTTAGACTCGGCGCGACTCAACTCATCATCCGGTTTAAAAGGGAAGCGGTTACCGGCTTGTAAGGCCAATGCAAAAATGCCTGCGCGCTTATCGAAGTAGGTGCCCATATTGCGATCTCCCCAAGGTGCACCAACACCTGGTTGGAAATTGCGATTTGAGAGGAAATACAACCAACGACCATCAGGAGAAAAAGCGGGCGAATCTGATTCATAGCGATCACTGGTCACGAAATGCAGTTGCTTGCTATCGAGATCGTAGAGGCCAATCTGTTCACGTCCTTGTGATGAATTGGCACGTGTGATGGCCAAGGTTTTGCCATCGGCTGACCATACCACATCACCATGATTGCCATAGCCTTGTTTGCCCGCATCGTCGATCACGACATTGGACTTGGTATTCAAGTCGAGTAAGAATAGACAACCACGTTTGTCGGTATGGGCTAAGAATTTGCCGTCAGGCGATGGATAGATATTGAGTCTATGGGTTTTGCCATCGTTGGTGAGTTGCTCGCCTTTGCCGCTACCATCCGTTTTGAAACGCCAGATTTCGTTTTCGCCTGTGCTATCGACAAAGGCATAAACGTATTTGTCATCATGCGAGAAGACCGCTTCGCGTGCACGTGCTGCGTTGGGAAGATTGATGTCGACGCGGCGTTGTGGACTGATACCCGCGATGGCCATTTGGCCGCGCGCAGTGAAGACTAAGCGTTCTTCTTTGGCGGCGACTTGGACATTGGTCAGGAAATCGAGTGGATTCTTGATGTAGCGTTGACGTGATTGATCAAAATCTGAGATGAGTTCCGCCGATACGATTTTATCGGCCGATGAACTGAGATCGATCACATGCAGATTCGCACCGAGCTGATAGGCAATTTTGCCATCGCCTAGTTGCGGATTGCGCACATCCCAATCACGATGGCGTGTAATTGCTTTGGGCTCGCCACCATCGAGGTTCGCTGCATACAGATTATAGGCGCCATCGCGATCGCTCAAAAAATACAGGCGATTTTTCCAGAGCATAGGGCGGCGATTATTGGATTTCTCTTTGGCGAATAGATTGACAGCTTCAGCTTTGCTGGAGAGATCAAATTTCCATAGTTGTGCCAAGGCGCCACCGCGGTATTGCTTCACGTTGTCATTGCGGGTGTGTACACCGAGCCGGGTGAAATACAGGGTTTTGCCACTGTCGTCGAGCGCGGCTTCATTGGCGTCCACGATAGGGAAAATGGTTTTATGCAGACTTTGCGGTTGAATTGCGGCGATCACGTTTTGCGCGATAGGGCCAGTTTGGTTTTGCATGGTCACGATCACTTCACCTTGCACACTCCAACCCAACACCGTGACGGCTGCATTTTCAAAACTGATGCGCTTGGGCAGACCACCGTTAAATGGCATCACATAGGCTTCTTGTGCGCCCTCATAGGTGGCTGAGAAGGCAATCCATTTTCCATCAGGAGAGATGGCGGCATTGGTTTCCGCACCAGCATGTGTGGTTAAGCGTTGTGCCGCGCCGCCATTCAGACCGACCTTCCAAAGATCGCCTTCGGCAGTGAAGACGACTTGATCCGCACGAATGCTAGGGAAACGTACGTAGGCGTTGTTGTCAGCAGCGTTGGCAAGAGGTGCATAAGCGGCAGCGATCGCACAGCTAAGGCTGGTCAAAATAAAGAGAGCACGTTTTTTCATGGAGGTCTTTCCTTAATGAATTGGAAGGAATGAGTTGAATGTCGATATCTCGAATCGATTTTATGTGACTGATTTGCAATGTGCCTGCGACTGAAGGCGAACGCGGTTAGTCACACTTCGGATTAGTTTTAGTGTGCTCTTTGACCAAGCATGGACAAATTGGTTCGCGTAAACATACTGTTTTTACAAAAAATCAAAAATCTTGTTGAACTTCGGGTTCGCGTCCTTAGCAAGCCACTTTTTTTATGTTTAAATAGCAAGTCAGAATACTGCGCCCATGATCATGGTTTGTATCGACCTCATACTTCGAAGAATTTTCAGCTGCATAGTCTTCCAGCTCGCCGCCACGAGCGATAAAGGAAGAGTATTCTTATTGAGCTTGTTGATGGCGCTGTCGACGAGCTCTGTCCATGCACAATCGATTACCCTGATTGGTGAAGATGATTGGTACCCATATTCAGCGCATAAGGACGGTAAGCTACAAGGATTCGCGGTGGAAGTCATTGAAGCCGCTTATGCAGCCGTCGATGTCAAAGTGAATTTTAAGTCCGCACCCTACGTGCGCTGCCTTATGTTGGTGGAAACGGGTCAGGAACTCGGTTGTTTTGATAGTCTGAAAGATAGCAAATTGAGCGCGCAGTTTTTGTTTCATCAAGAACCGATTTTTCGCGCGGAAATTGGTATTTATGGTTTGAGCGATTCAACCCAGAGTGGTTTGAGCGCAGCTGATATGCGAGGTCATCGCGTCGGTTTGACCCATGGCTACACCTACACCGATGTGATCGATAAGGATGACAGTATCGTGCGCGAACAAGCGCCGACTGATCTATCCAATCTGCGGAAATTGATTCTAAAGCGCTCGGATTATTCGCTGGTTTACACGCGAGTCGTTGATTACTTGCAGAGCCGTTATCCCAAAGAATTCAAAGGGAAGATTAAGCAAGTCGGCAGTATAACCGTCGACAAACTCTACGTAAGTTTTTCCAAAAAACGTCCCGAGTCAGCGAAATTTGCAGCCTTGTTGGATCAAGGCTTACGCAAGATTCGTGGCAATGGCCTCTACGCTAAGATCGAGCAACGGTGGCAAAATCCGGCGCCTTGAATATTTTGAGTTCACTTCTTCACGATTGAACTCAATAACCTATCGTCTGCGCAGCTTCATGTACTAATTGCTTAAATAAGTCGTGACGCATGGTGCTGATGTCGCCACTGTCTATGGCATTCAACACCGCGCAACCGGGTTCACTATGATGGTGGCAATTGTAGAACTTGCATTGTCCAAGGTGTGGACGGAACTCCGGAAAGGCACGCTCTAACATGCCTTCACTCAAGTGATGCAAACCAAACTCTTGGAACCCAGGTGAATCGATCACATGACTCGCGACGCCATCTTTCGCTTCCATCTGAAATAGACGCGTGAAAGTCGTCGTGTGTTTGCCGGTATCTAGCGCCGCGGAGATTTCACGTGTGGCAATATCAGCGTCAGGAATTAGGAGGTTAATCAAAGAAGATTTGCCCATCCCCGATTGGCCAATCAAAATCGTACTCTGGCCGAGCACTAGCTCGCGCAGCTTCTCGCGTGTTGCTTCAGCCTGTGTCGTGACCGATACTTCATGCACAGGATAGCCGAGTCCAGCATACAAAGCGACCCGTTCGCGCGCTTTACTCAGGCTTTCAGTGACGTCGATTTTGTTCAGAATAATTTGCGCACGAATGCCAGACGATTCGGAAGCGACCAAGGCGCGCGAAACAAGATCATCTGAAAAACTAGGTTCGGTAGCGACCACAATCAAGAGCTGCGTCAGATTCGCCGCCAGCATTTTGGATTTGTATTGATCAGAGCGATACAACAAACTGCGACGTGGCGCGATCGCCTCTATCACGCCTTGATCGAGCGAGGTGCGTTGGATATCAACTTCATCGCCCACCGCTACGTCACTCTTTTTGCCGCGTGTCACACAGTGTAATTTTTGCCCGGCTATCTGCACTAAGTAGTGGCGACCATGGGCGGCAATCACCAAGCCACGTTCATACGAGGCATGATCTTTTGTTTTTTGGCTAGGTTTCTTCGCCATGCATTCAACCAAAAGTTTGGGTGAAAATCACATCCAATTTCGCGGCGCAAATGAAATCATTTTCCGAAATGCCACCTTTGCCACCATTGACGGTGTGGGTATCAAACTTGACGACGCAACGGTTGTACGTGACGACCAATTCAGGGTGGTGATCTTCTTCGTGAATCGTGTAGGCAATCGCATTCACAAAAGCCAAAGTTTCGTAATAATTTTTGAAGTTGTAAGTCTTCACGATGCGCGGACCATCTTGTGCCCAGCCCGGTGTGGCAGCGAAATAGGTAGCGAGTTCTTGGTCTTGCAAACCGACTTCCGTGTGAGCCGATTTTTTAGCGAGTAAATCAGAAGTTTTCATAGCGTTGTCGAAGAAAATATTAAGTGAGTTGTCCTTGTTGGTGCAAATGCGCAATACGAATCGAAGCCGGTGGGTGCGAATCATAAAACGCCGAGTGCAAAGGATCTGGTGTTAAAGTCGACGCATTGTCCTCATACAGTTTGACCAAAGCATTCACCAAGTCAGGTGCATTGGTATGCTTGACAGCGAAGGCGTCAGCTTCAAATTCGTGTTTGCGTGAGCTAATAGAAGACAACGGGGACAGCACAAAGGTGAAGACCGGCAAAGTCACCATGAACAAAATCAAGGCCATCGCGCTATTCGATGAGGCGAACAAAATCGGATCAACACCCAAGCCAGTGAAGAACCATACTTGCTCTTTGAGGTAGCCAAGCAGCGCCAGAAAGCCCAACGAAATGGCAAACATCACCACCATACGTTTGACGATGTGCTTGAGTTTGAAATGACCTAATTCATGTGCCAGCACGGCTTCTACTTCTTGCGGCGCGAGGCGCTCAATCAGAGTGTCAAAAAACACGATACGTTTGTTGTTGCCGAAGCCGGAAAAGTACGCATTGCCGTGGGCGCTGCGCTTGGAACCGTCCATCACAAACAAACCTTTGGAAGCGAAACCAACGCGTTGCATCAAACCTTCGATACGCGTGCGCAAACTATCATCGGTGAGTGGTGTGAATTTGTTGAATAACGGCGCGATCCAGGTTGGGAAAATAATCATCATCAACAACTGAAAACCACTCCACACCAACCATGTGTACAACCACCACATGCTGCCAGCTTTATCCATCAAGCTAATCACCACCCATAACAAAGGCAAACCGATCGCTGCGCCAATCGCCGTACTCTTGATCATGTCAGTAAAAAACAGTTTGACACTCATTTTGTTGAAACCGAATTGTTCTTCGATCACGAATTGACGGTAGTAGTCGAAAGGCAAATCCAAGATCGAACTAATCAAAGCGAAACTAACAATCAAGGCAATTTGATAGCTCATGCCATTGCCTAATTGTGCAAACAAAGCACTCGATAAGAATTGCAAGCCACCAAAGAGGGTGAAACCGAGCAAGACAATGACGCTAAAAAACAAAGACAAGAGGCCGAATTTGGTCTTGGTAATGGTGTAGTCCGCCGCTTTCTGATGCGCCTCTAAACTGATTTTCTCAGCAAATTCCGCAGGAACCGCTGCACGATTGCGTGCCACGTGACGTATCTGTCGACTCGCCAACCAAACTTGCAAGCTCACAGTAATGCCAAGAAAAATGACGAATAAAACCGAAAACGTGGGTGAATTCATGGGAAAATGATGCTTTATGAAAATGTTCGTGGTTGCTGGCCCATGCGTCCTATCCCGTTTTTAAGGGCGGAAATAACGCAATATGTGGGCGCGCCTCGTATCAAGAAAATCTGTAAAGGAAGAATTATGTCACAAGCCGACGCAAATCAAGTAAGCAGCTCCAATTCCGCCAGCCAAGCAGTTGTTACTAAGCCCGGAAAACCGAATGAAATGAACCTGATTTGGGTCGATATGGAAATGACAGGCCTCGATCCAGACAATGACAAAATCATCGAAGTTGCGGTAGTTGTTACTGATATGCAATTAAACGTCTTGGCGGAAGGCCCCGTATTTGCGATTCACCAATCCGACGAAGTGCTCGACAAAATGGATGCATGGAACAAAGGGACCCATGGCCGCTCCGGCTTGATCGATCGCGTCAAAGCCTCGACCGTGACCGAAGAGCAAGCTTCCAAAGCCCTCATCGAATTTTTAAGAGCCTACGTACCAGCAGGCAAATCGCCAATGTGCGGTAATTCCATCTGCCAAGACCGCCGTTTCATGGCGCGCGGCATGCCAAAACTGGAAGAGTTTTTCCACTATCGTAATCTCGACGTATCGACACTCAAAGAGCTATGCCGCCGCTGGAAGCCTGAGTTAGCGAGCGGTTTCAAGAAACATCAAAAGCATACGGCCTTGGCCGACATTATTGAGTCGATTGAGGAGTTGAAGTATTACCGCGCCAATTTCATCAAAGAATAAAGCGCTGGTGAAAAACAGACGCTGGCGTTGTTGCCTTCGGCTCGCCGTGCTAGCGCACTGTCTTCGCCTCGGCGCCTAGCCAGCGCAGTTTTGCGGTTCGCTCCCTTCTCCCGCGGGCGGGAGAAGGGTTGGGGATGAGGGGCGTTCAGGATTGGATGTCAGAGAGAACGCGGACGCAATATTTTCAACGCACCTCGCGTTGCAGTTGGATTCAAAGTTCGCTGGCCGGGTGTGGCCCGGCGGCCACTCACTTTCTTTGCTTCGCCAAAGAAAGTAAGCAAAGAAAGGCGACCACGCTGCCACTGGCCTTCAGCTTCCCAATTGCGCAAGGCAAAAAATGGGAAAGTCTTGAAACTCGCCTGCGGCTCAAACAGCAAGGCATTCTTTATCCATTTTCTGCATTGCACAATTGGCAGTGTCAGAAGTGGATTAACGTCAAAATCAACTGCGAAACCAAAAACCAAATTCAAAACCAAATTCAAAACCAAATTCAAAACCAAATTCAAAAGCAAATTCCTAAATACCTGCTATTCGAAAATTAGCCTTCTCCGCAATGTAGATCTGTCATTCCCGCGAAAGCGGGAATCCAGTGTCTTTTTGCGTTTCACCCGTTTGGGGTGCGGGTCGCCCTCTACTTTTGCTGGCCGGGTGTGGCCCGGCGGCCACTCACTTTCTTTGCTTCGCCAAAGAAAGTAAGCAAAGAAAGGCGACCACGCTGCCACTGGCCTTCGGCTTCCCAATTGCGCAAGGCAAAAAATGGGAAAGCCTTGAAACTCGCCTGCGGCTCAAACAGCAAGGCATTCTTTATCCATTTTCTGCCTCGCACAATTGGCAGTGTCAGAAGTGGATTAACGTCAAAATCAACTGCGAAACCAAAAAACAAATTCAAAAGCAAATTCCTAAATACCTGCTATTCGAAAATTAGCCTTCTCCGCAATGTAGATCTGTCATTCCCGCGAAAGCGGGAATCCAGTGTCTTTTTGCGTTTCACCCGTTTGGGGTGCGGGTCGCTCTCTACTTTCGCAGGCCGGGAGTGGCCCGGCGGCCACTCACTTTCTTTGCTTCGCCAAAGAAAGTAAGCAAAGAAAGGCGACCACGCTGCCACTGGCCTTCGGCGTCCCAATTGTGCAAGTCAAAAAATGGGAAAGCTTCGAAACTCGCTTCGCTCAGACAACGAAGCTTTCTTAATCCATTTTCTGCCTCGCACAATTGGCAGTGTCAGAAGTGGATTAACGTCAAAATCAACTGCGAAACCAAAAGCCAAATTCAAAACCAAATTCAAAAGCAAATTCAAAAGCAAATTCCTAAATACCTGCTATTCGAAAATTAGCTTTCTCCGCAATGTAGATCTGTCATTCCCGCGAAAGCGGGAATCCAGTGTCTTTTTGCGTTTCACCCGTTTGGGGTGCGGGTCGCTCTCTACTTTTGCAGGCCGGGAGTGGCCCGGCGGCCACTCACTTTCTTTGCTTCGCCAAAGAAAGTAAGCAAAGAAAGGCGACCACGCTGCCACTGGCCTTCGGCTTCCCAATTGAGCGATACAAAAAATGGGAAAGCTTCGAAACTCGCTTCGCTCAGACAACGAAGCTTTCTTAATCCATTTTCTGCCTCGCACAATTGGCAGTGTCAGAAGTGGATTAACGTCAAAATCAACTGCAAAACCAAAAACCAAAACTAAATGAGCGCTACAAACTGTTTAATTATTGGCCGCAGCTTGATCACCTGGGTTTGCCGTTCCGCTTCTAAATCGCCAATGGTGCCAAGCAGAAAATGGATAAAGAAAGTGTTGCTGTTTGAGCCGAAGGCGAGTTTCAACACTTTCCCATTTTTTGCTTGGCATCATTGGGGACCCGAAGGGCGATTTAGTGCGGTCGCCTTTTTTGGGTTACCTTTTTTGGCGAAGCAAAAAAGGTAACTGGCTGTCGGGCCACCCCCGACCTACCAACCTCAATTTCCTAACAAAACCAAATTCCTAAACACCCACTATTCGAGATTTAACTGTCTCAGCCCTGTAGGGCGGGTGAAACCCGCGCTGTTCGTTGTTAAAACGATCTAGCAAACTACATCGTTCGCAGGCCGGGTGTGGCCGGCGGCCACTCACTTTCTTTGCTTCGCCAAAGAAAGTAAGCAAAGAAAGGTGACCACGCTGCCACTGGCCTTCGGCTTCCCAATTGTGCAAGGCAAAAATGGGGAGAGTCAGAAACTGAGCTTAGGAATGTTTGCTTGCAAGCGAACATCGTTCCGCAGGCGAGTCGCATGCGACTCGAATTCCCTGCTCCACCTCAAACTTCTGACTCTCTTTTTCCCATTTCTGTCTCGCACAATTGGCAGTGTCAGAGGTGGGTGAACGTCAAAATCAACTGCAAAAACAAAAAACAAAAAACAAAAAACAAAAAACAAAAAACAAAAAACAAAAAACAAAAACACACCACCGTTACTATTAATTTGTGTGGCTCCTGATCTTGTATGTGTTCGTCCTTACCGCATGTGCAGACGCCAATTGTGTGGCTAAAAAATGGGATTAAGCAGCGCAGATGTCTGAGCGAAACGAGTTTCTGCGCTGCCCCATTTTTTAGTCGCGCAATTGGGTACCCGAAGGGCGGCTGCGCCTGCGTGGCCTTTTTTCGGTTACCTTTTTTGGCGAAGCAAAAAAGGTGACTGGCTATCGGGCCACCCCCGACCTACAGACAGTGAAAGCCCAAAGAACTTCAATTTTTTCTAAAAGTTCAATTGCAAAAGGTTCAGAAATTGGTCGGGGAGATCAATGTACCGACGCAGGGATCCAGTGTCTTTGCGGAGGGCTTCGCAGGAGCCCTTACAGCCAAAAACCAAATGACGTCAGAACTCCCTACCTCAGCTTAAACCCCCAGCAATTCAACTTCAAAAATCAAAGTCGCGTTTGGTGGAATCACGCCGCCTGCGCCACGTGGGCCGTAGCCGAGTGAGGAAGGGATCGTCAAGACGCGGGTGCCGCCGATTTTCATGCCCTGTACGCCTTCGTCCCAGCCCTTGATGACTTGTCCTGCGCCGAGAGCAAATTCGAATGGCTGGCCGCGGTCTTTGCTGGAATCAAATTTACGTCCTGCGCTGCCGTCTGGGTTTTGTAACCAACCTGTGTAATGCACGACCACATTCTTTCCTGCTGTTGCTTCGGCTCCGGAGCCTTCTACTTTATCTTCGTATTGCAAGCCGCTGACTGTCGTAATCTGAGTCATCTTGATTCTCTTCTAGTGAGGTGGCGTCGCCGCATTACGGTGAAGCTGCACGAGACCACGGTTGATAAAAGCCGTATTGTAGTGGAATTTCGCCGTCCTTTTTTAAGATGCTACCGACGTAGGATGCGCGCTTGGTAAGAAGACACGGTAGAATACCCAGCGTCGTCGACCATGCTCGCAGTGCTTGTTTAGCATCGACGTCCGATCAAGAGAGGAAGTGTGCATGAATCTATCTGCAGTGTTGCGTTCGTGGAGCCGCGCCTTTGTCGCGCAATTTAGTCCTAAAGTTTTGTTACTCAGTTTAGTTCCCTTGGTCCTATCCTTGATGTTGTGGGGCGGTCTCATGTGGTGGCGTATGCAAAGTATTTTGGATTTCGTCCAAAATTTTTACGTCAATCATGAATCTGGCAGTTCTGCCGCTCAGTTACTCAATTCCCTTGGCCTGTTGGCACTTAAAACCGTCATCGTTCCCCTCGTCACCATGTGGGCGCTGTTGCCTGTGATGATCATGACGTCTTTGTTGTTCATTGGTGTAATCGTGATGCCAGCCGTTGGTCGCATTATCGGTAAGAAGGATTTTCCTCAGCTTGAGCGACGTCAAGGCGGCTCATTTTTCAGTAGCCTCGGTTTTTCTTTATTCACTTTTTTCTTGTTCACGGTGTTGTGGATCGTCACGCTACCCTTGATCTTCTTTCCGCCGATTTATGTAGTGGTGCAGCCTTTGCTGTGGGGCTGGCTCACGTATCGCATCATGGCGTACGACGCCTTGGCACTGCATGCCGACCCCGAGGAGCGTAAAGCATTGTTTGCACAGCATCGCGGTTCGTTCTTGGTGATGGGCTTGATCGCTGGCTGGGTCGGTACCTTGCCCGGCGCATTTTGGTTGGGGGGAGCGATGTCCGTGGCCTACGTGGCGTTTTTTCCTTTCTTCGTCAGCATCGCGATTTGGTTGTATTTGGTGATTTTTATCTACACCGGATGTTGGTTCCAGTATTACTGTCTGGACGCATTGCAGGAGTTGCGGGCCAAAACCTCAAATGCGGTCGCGACGCAATAGATCTATCCAAAGGGAAAGTTAAATATCTTCGTTCTGAAAATAAGGAGTAAAAGATGACGGCATTCGGTTTGATCATTGTTGGCGATGAGATCCTTTCAGGCAAACGTCAAGATCAACACTTGAGTAAAGTAATTGCTTTGTTGAAGGAACGCGGTTTGAGTTTATCTTGGGCCGAATATGTAGGTGACGATAGGGAAAGGCTGACCGCGATACTGCAACGTAGTTTTGCGAGTGGCGATGTGGTGTTCAGCACAGGTGGGATTGGTGCGACGCCTGACGATCATACACGCCAGTGTGCCGCGGCTGCATTAGGCTTGGACTTGGAGTTGCACCCAGACGCGAAGCGCTTAATCCAAGAACGCATTATGGAAATGGCTTCAACCGCTGATAAACCAGCTGATTTGAATACGCCCGACCATTTGCACCGATTGAAAATGGGTGAATTCCCTCAAGGCGCGGAGTTGATCCCCAACCCCTTCAATAAGATCCCCGGCTTTGCGATTCGGCAGCATTACTTCGTGCCGGGATTTCCCGTGATGGCATGGCCGATGTTGGCGTGGGTGCTCGATACGCATTACTCTCATCTATTCCACCAAGTTCCCCACACAGAAAAATCTCTATTGGTCTTTGAAGTGGCAGAATCCACACTGACGCCGATGATGGAGCAACTAGAGCAAAAATATCCGGATGTGAAGGTGTTTAGCTTGCCGAGTGTGGGCAGTGAAAATATCCGACGTCATATCGAACTCGGTGTCAAAGGCCATCCCGAGCATGTGCATGCAGCATTTGCTGAGATGATCGAAGTCCTTGATGGTTTTCATATGGAATACGAAAGTACGCTCGAAAGTGAATAAATTCGCAGGCACTCATTTTAGTTGAAGAGGCAGTTCAAGAATAAGTTAAGAGGCGGTTGAGGAGGCGGCATGAAGAAATTGCGTTTTACCTTGTTCTCTGTAAAAGATGCAGTTCTCGCATTTGGCCCGATGACTGTCTTGCTGTTGGCTTTGTTGTTCGCCACTTGGTATTTTGTCGAGCCTGCTCCGAGTCACACTGTCGATTTTGTGGGCGGGCAGGAAAATAGCGCCTACGATGCTTTTGCCAAGGCTTATGCGACCGAACTTGCGAAAAACGATATCAAGGTGGTGGTGCACCATTCGCAAGGTTCCTTAGAAAATATGGCTCAGATTCGTGACATGGATTCTGTCATTGATATCGGTTTCGTTCAGAGTGGTTCGACAAATCAAGAAGAGGCGCAGGCACAAGGCTTAATTTCACTCGGTAGTTTGTTCTACGAACCAGTTTGGATTTTTTATCGATCAAAGAAGGAATTCGATTCGATCGCACAGTTCAAAGGGATGCGAGTTAATCTCGGTCCTGATGGTTACGGAGTTCATAAACTCTTTTCTCAAATCGTCGACATTAATGGTTTGAATGATGGCGACTTTCAACTGTCGCAACTGGACAATCCTATCGGAACAGCAGCTTTCCTCGACGGTAAGATTGATGTTGTGGTGATGAGCGCAGCGTCTGATTCGTTGCTTGTGCAAATGCTGCTGCAAACACCCAATGTGCGTCTGTTTGATTTCGCGCAGGCTGAAGCGTACACGCGGCGTCTACCTTTTTTATCACATGTGATTCTGCCGCGCGGCATCGTTGATATTGGCAAAGACTTACCCGCACGTGATTACCATTTGCTTGCTCCGACGGCGACCTTGGTAGCGCATGAAAGCCTGCACCCTGCTTTGGTGAGTTTGTTCTTGCAAGCGGCCAAGAAAATTCATGGCAATGCCAATTGGCTCAGTGATCAAGCCGAGTTTCCTTCCGATCGCTTTACCGAGATTCCCGTGGCCCCACAAGCCGAAAAATTCTATCGGAACGGCCCGCCGTTTTTACAGCGCTACTTGAGTTTTTGGATGGCCAACTTCCTCGAGCGCATGTGGGTTGTGTTGCTAACGTTTGGGGCGCTCGCGCTACCACTCTCCAAAGTGATTCCACCTTTGTATCGGTGGCGCATCCGTTCTCGTGTGTATCGTTGGTATGGACAACTGCGTGCCGTAGAAATGGCGCTTGATCATGTTGACCCTGCAGAGCGAGATCAGGTGTTAGCTCAACAGTTACAACGCCTCGATGAGATCGAAGAAAAGGTGAATCAAATTTCGATTCCCCTATCTTTTGCTGACGAATTGTATGGCCTTCGTAGTCACATCAATTTTGTACGACAGCGCTTGCGAAATGCTGCGTGATTTCCCAATAATTGACGTATAAAAAGCAAAAAGCGAAGTGTTGGCTTCGCTTCCGCAACCCCATCAGCACAGAGTCCACACGACTCTCAGGATGGAGGGGAATATCCTGAGAGTCACAGGTAGGTGTGTGGCTCTGTGCGTCAGTGGTTCTTCCAAACAAACCGCTTATTCGGGCGCACCGCGTTGTTGCTTGTCCTCGCCATACTCCGCATCACAACTTATGCGTGGCTCCGGGAAGCGCCTAGCGCTGCATCCCGACTAAGCGGTATGTCCTAACTTCGACCGTTCAGGGTTTGCGCTTCGCTTCGCTTGCGCTTTTCGGGTGCATCGCGTTGTTGCTTGTCCTCGCCATACTCCGCATCACAACTTATGCGAGGCTCCGGGAAGCGCCTAGCGCTGCATCCCGACTAAGCGGTTTGTCCTAACTTCGACCGTTCAGGGTTTGCGCTTCGCTTCGCTTGCGCTTGCCTTGATTATCATGATTACTGAATTACTCTGTTAGAACTTGTATGCAACGCCAAGCGAGTACATATCATTTTTTGATTTGCTATTGCTTGTATTGCTGTATTTGACTGGCAGGCGATCCCAGTCAGCGGTGAGAGCCCAGTTCTTATTCAGGTTGACGCGGAAGCCGATACCGCCGGCCGGCATAAACCATGCTTTTTCGGATTCAGATCCACCACCGATAAAATCGACTGAGCCATGCGCATAGCTGGTGCCGAGTTTGGCGGTGACACCGAAGTCATCCGTGCCGAGGTCAACTTTGTAGAAAATACCGGCGCCGTTTGATTTGCCATTGCCGCTCTTAACGCCAGAGCCTGTGTTGAAACTGGCTTTGCTTGCGCCGACTTGGTACAGCATTCCTTCCACACTTTGGGTGATGCTGAAGCCGTTGTAAGGAGTTACTGAAAGGCTGTAATCGCCATAAATCTTGCCGCTCGTTTTGGATGCGCGCTCGCAAGGGGCGTTGGCGACGCAGCCTAAGTCAGAATTTGTGCGTACGGCCCAGGCGCCGCCGATGCTCGTGTCGCCAGCAAATGCGCTGCCGCTCAATGCCAATGCGCTTACTGATGCGATCAGGGATAGGCCGGAGGTGAGTGTGCGTTTTAAGTTCAACATGTTGATTCCTTCATTCCTTGTTGTGGTACGGAGGATTGCTTCAAAGGGTCAGGTTCGATGCAATCTGGGCGCAAGTTTCAGCGTGGCCGAGATGAAGATCAAAAAGTGAATAGAAAGGATAGTTTGATGCAGTGTTTGGGCGCGTTGAACGATACCGTCCATGTAGGCGAGATCGTTCAATTCACATGTGGACGGCAGATCTTAGAAAACTTCAGGTGAGTTGATTCGCTTATTTTGCAAACGGCCGGGTGAGGTTGGATCGCAAAGGTGTCAGCAAATCACGTAAGTTATTGTGGTCGATCTCGTACATGATTTCCAATAGTCGTCCGATTTCACCTTGCGGAAAACCTTCACGAGCAAACCAAGCCAGATAGTGGCCGGGGAGATCCGCCATGATGCGGCCTTCGTATTTTCCGTAAGGCATTTTACGGGTGACAAGTAGCAGTAGATCTTCGCTTTGCATGGGATGCTTCGGTGGTTCGCGGAATATTGCGTTCAAAATTTAGGGGCGAGGGTGCTACAATCGCAGGCACTTTTACACCCCATTGCATAAAGAATATGAAGGTAGCTGCACTATGACAAATGTAGATCGAAGCGCGTATCCTACACCGTACGAGTTAGGGAATCAAAATCAAACCACTACGTTGGCTGACTGCATTGCCTACTACCAAACTTTGGCGGCAGATTTCCCACAAGTTTTGCGCTTGTTTCAGATTGGTGTTTCCGACGCTGGCGTCGCCATGTATGCGGGCGTGATTACAGCCGATGGTGTGTTTGATCGTGCGCAACTCAAGGCCGCAGGGCGTCCCGTGTTTTTCAATAACAATGGCATCCATCCCGGTGAACCAGAGGGGATTGATTCATGCATGGCCTTGGTGCGTGATTTTTGTGTGGATGAGAAGCGCCGCGCGGCTTTGGGTAAGACGGTCTTTTTGTTTATCCCGGTCTATAACGTGGACGGTAGCCTCAATCGACAAAATACCTCACGCGTGAATCAAGAAGGTCCTGAGATGTTTGGTTTTCGTGCCAATAGCCGTAACCTTGATTTGAATCGTGATTTCATCAAATGCGACAGCTTAGCGGCCGCCGTATTTAATCGATTTTTTACCGAGTGGGATCCCGATGTGATGGTCGATACCCACACTTCGAATGGTGCTGATTACAGCTATACCATGACCTTGATTCAAACGCAGGCGGATAAATTGGGTGATGACTTGGGCCCGTTTTTGCGCAATACCATGCTGCCTGAAATCTACGCCAAGATGGAGCAACGTGGTTGGCCAACCTGTCCGTACGTGAACCCGGTCAAAGTAACACCAGACGATGGTATCGAAGACTTCCTTGAAGTGCCTCGCTTCTCGACCGGTTTTGCCGCTCTGCATCATACGATTGGCTTTATGCCAGAAACCCACATGCTCAAGCCCTACGGTGATCGTTATGATTCTATGCGTGCGTTGGTGGAGGTGGTGTTGGACTTTACGATCGCCAATGCGAGCCACATTCAAGACTTAAGGGCACAGGCGAGAGCGGCAACGCGTGCTCGCACCGCTTGGCCGGTGACTTGGCGTGCTGATCATACACGTCCCTCTAGCTTCCGTTTTAAGGGCTATGAAGCCGTCTATTCGCCAAGTAAGATTGGTAATTATCAACGCCTTTCATATGACCGCAGTAAGCCATGGGAAAAGGACATCACCTACTACGATCATTTCGTAGCCGACATCGTCGTGCAAACTCCCAAGGCCTATTTGATTCCACAAGCATGGCGCGAAGCGATCGAACGCTTGCGTTGGAATGGTGTTGAATTGACGGTCTTGGCGCACGATCAGCAATTCACGGTGCAGTCATATCTGGTGAAAGCAGTAAAGAGTCGAGCCAATCCGTATGAAGGACACATGTTCCATGACCAAGTCGAGTTAGAGAAACGCGATGAAGTAGTGCAAGCAAGAGCTGGTGATATTCTCGTTTATTTGGATCAAGCCAATGCTCGCTACGCTGTCGAAACCTTAGAGCCTCAAGCCCATGATAGTTTCTTCCGATGGGGCTTCTTCAACAGCGTTCTAGAGAAAAAAGAAGCCTATTCGGACTACGTATTTGAGGATAGTGCTTACGAGATGTTGCAGAGTGAACCTGAGTTGGCGGCGAAATTTGAAGCTTGGAAAGCGGCGCATCCTGAATTGTTAAGCGACCAAACCGCGGTGCTGGACTTCATTTTTGCTAACGGTCAGCGCTTTCATGAACCGGAGTGGCGTCGTTATCCGGTATTTGCAGTGCTTGCCTCATAAACTGGGAACCCTAGCCAACAAAGGAGTGCGAGCGAGGAGGTGCAGATGCGTCAATTGATTCGCGCTGAGCATCTTCAAAGCATGAATTGAAGTAAGTTCAACCGGGCGCTTTACTGATGATTGTTTTCTACGAATTTATGGAGCAACCGCCGTATTGGATTGCTCATGACGAAGAAGGTTATTGGTTAGTGCCAGTTCGCGAACAAGGTTGGCATGCACGTGAAGCCTTTGTTGGGCGCGTGCCCGATTTGCGAAAAATTGTTCATCACATCGATATAGATTTAGGTTTGCCTGACGCGTCGATGCCGCTTTCTTGAAGGGTAGGTGCGGTGATCGGCAGCTCAAGCTGAAAACTTGCGCCTTCGCCCTCGATGCTGCTGACAGTAATGCTGCCACCTAAAACCGATGTCACGATGTTATAGCTGATGTGTAAGCCAAGTCCGCTACCGCCTTGCCCCAGACGAGTCGTGAAGAAGGGCTCAAAAATACGATGAAGGTTTTTTGTCGCGATACCTTTCCCATCGTCCTTGATACGCAAACTGACTTTCTGCGCGCTTGATCGTTTCCCAATGATGCGGATGTGTCCACCGAGCCGACCATCGAAACCGTGTATCACGGCGTTGATAATGAGATTACTGATTACTTGCCCAAGAGCACCGGGATAGCTATCCATTTGAATGTCGTGATCGATCTCAAGCTCGAGTTCATGCTGCTCGCGTCTTAGCCGCGCTGCTAAGGTCATGCAGATTTCTTCGCAAATCGTATGTAATCGGAATTGGCGTCGTTGGTTTGAGGTCTGGTCGGTCGAGATCTGTTTAAAGCTAGAGACCAATTGAGCCGAAGTGTCGAGATTGCGCACAATGATCTCCATAGCCTCGGTCGATGCCGTACAAAATTTCTCCATCTCCGAACGTTTCAGCGTGCCAGCTTGTATCATTTGAAGGAAATTGTCGTTGCGTTCTTTGAGTGTGCTGGCAACGAGAAGGCTGTTGCCAATCGGTGTATTGAGTTCATGTGCAACACCAGCAACGATGGAACCTAGTGCTGCGAGTTTTTCCTGTTCGACTAATTTGCTTTGCGTGAGTTTGAGATGCTCATAGGCGGCCGCCTTGTCGAGTGCGACCGCGGCGTAAGCGCCCAGTGTTCGCAACATGTCGAGGTGGGTGGACTGATACGCATTTTCCCGAACGCTGAGGACGGTGATAACACCAATGACTTGTTCACGGACCACTAAGGGTATGTAGATGGCGGAACGTGCAGCAGCGGCAAAACTACCGTCGATACGCTTCGCCGGGCGAACGCCTTGGTCGATGTCATTGATGATATTGATGGCGAAGTCGAGTTTGTCGATTAAGATTTCTGCTTTTTCGAGAACGCAACGCGCAGAAGGCTGTTGAGGATCATCGAGGCTACGTTGAAAAGGCTCGGCGGGCACACCGCGATCCATGATGCGCTCGAAATTCACAGTGCGTTTTTCCCAGTCCACCATCCCGATGCCATACACATCGGCGTCCATCAATTTTGCGACATGTGCGTAGAAAATAGACTGTATCGTGTTGATATCCAGAGAAGCGCTGATCTCTCGTCCGATTTCACTGAGAAGTAAAATTGTATGGCGTGCTTTGTCGGCGAGTTCACGTTCACGTTCAGCGATTTCCTTTTCCGTTTTGAGTTGTTCTTTTTGTTCGAACACTTCTTGTGTTCGTGCCGCGACCTGTTGTTCTAGCTTCATTTGATGTCGCGTCAGGAATTGGATTCTGAGACGATATGCCATGTACAGTAAGCTAATCGATACGAGACCTAGCAGGGAAAGAAACCACCAACTTTTCCAAAATGGCGGTGAGACGTGTACTTTGAGTTGATAAGCGTCTTCATTCCATATGCCTGATGCATTAGCAGCTTTGACCCGCAACACATAGTCGCCTTGATCGAGATTAGTATAAGTTGCGAGCCCTTCGCCAGGTTTGCCATAAATCCAATCGCGATCGAAACCCTCTAGTTTCCATGCCAAGCGATTATTTTTACTGAAGTAAAATTGTAGTGGTGCAAACTCGAAACTAATCATCGCTTGCTTGGGAGAGAGAAAGATCGCGCGCGCATCTCTCAGCATGCCTTCAATGCCGAGTTCTGCGAGGCTACTGCGCTGGTGTGTTGAATGAGATTCTTCGGTGGTCGGATCGCTAAGAGATTGGTTGAATTCGAGAAGATCGGAAAGTACAACTCGAACGGGCGTATCGTTTTCTTTCAGCTCGCGGGGGTTGAATGCCAGTACGCCGATTGATCCGAATAGGAGCCGGCCATCTTTGAGCATGGTATTGGCTCCGAAGTTGAAGCTTCCTTCAATCGGGCCATCTGTGCTGGAATAAATACGCGCTTGATTTTGATGAAGTTTGAGATGGACGAGGCCTTGCTCGGCACCTAGCCAAAGATCGCCTTGTTGATCATGCTGTACATTAATGATCCAACCTTCGGGCATTCCTTTGACGTGGCGCCAAGATTGTAATTCCCATGCGTCGCCGTTGCGTACTAATTGATATAAACCATAAGACGTGCCGACCCAGATACGTTCTTGCTCATCTTGATGCAAACCGTAGATCGATAGCCGAGCGGGATTTTTGAGAGCCTGAGTTGGTTTGATCGGCTGGCTGAAGGTTTGGGTGACATGATTCCAAAGTTGAATACCACCCTTGGTACCAATCCAAAGATTATGCTGTTTGTCTTCGAGCAGACAATCGACGGTGTCATGCGTGAGTGAGCCATGGTTTGTCACCGTTTCGGCTTCTTTTTTTGCGACATCTTCTGTAACAGTAGCTGTGCTTCTTGCACGATAGGTATGAACCTTGAAGCTCGAGTCAATACGATACAAGCCGGCAGCACTTCCAGCCCAAATATCGCCCTTATGGTCTTTGATAATTGAACTAATCGAACCACCACCAGGCGTATTCAAATTCAGCGGTATGGTTCGCGAACGACGATTCTTTAAATGAAACAAATGTAGCCCATCATCACCGCCTAGCCACATCTCATCCTTCGATTGCCGCAGCATAGCCTTGATATTTCTGGCTTGGGTCTGCGCAATAGGAATCCGTTCAACCTTCCCGCTTTTGAGATCGAGATAATTGAGACCACCGCCGTAAGTGCCTATCCACACGTGGTCATCTTGCTCAGGGCTAATCGCCATGGCAGCGTCATTGCTGAGACTATTCACGTCCTCAGCGACATGGGCATAGTTGGTAAAACCCTTTTTTCGAAGGTCAACTAAACTGGTGCCATTGCCCCAGGTCCCAACCCACAGCGTACCAGAGCGATCTTGTAGTAGGGAGGCGATCGAATTGCCGGCAATACTGGTTGGAATCGCTGGAGAATGTGTAAAGACTTCGATTTCTTCAGAGGGTAGCCGGCGTACCCGAGTGAGGCCAAAATTGTCACCATAGCCGATCCAGATCGATTGCTCCTCGTCTTTGAAAAGAGCGAAGACTCGACCTTGTTTTAATTTAAGTCGTTCGACGATAGGATCGGGTTGCGCTGTCGTACCGCTAACGTCCCACACTTGTAAGCCGCTTTGCGTGCCAACCCAGAGCTTGTTCTGATGATCGATGGTAAGGCTGCGCACCGCGTGCTGAATCCGTTCACTGGGTGTCGCATTGGATGCTACATCGAATTGCAAACTAATCTTGCCAGTCACACTCACATGCGAAATGATAGAGCCAACTGCAGCCCATACACCACCTGCGCCGTCGGGTATCATCGCTCGG
Organism: Undibacterium cyanobacteriorum; assembly: GCF_031326225.1. Classification (GTDB taxonomy): domain Bacteria; phylum Pseudomonadota; class Gammaproteobacteria; order Burkholderiales; family Burkholderiaceae_D; genus Undibacterium; species Undibacterium cyanobacteriorum. Next base: position 1,394,078 of record NZ_CP133720.1, read on the forward strand.
ATAAGGGCTCCGGGATCTCCTTGTAAGCGTATGCTCTCAAATTGTTGATTGGGTGCTGCGCTCGGATTAAAACGCATTAATTGAAACTGCGTCGCGACCCATATTCTTCCTTGATCTGCATGCGCCAGTGACCAAATTCGTCGTTGTTGGAGAGACATTGCTTCGGGCATGTTGACCCGCTCAATTCGATCGTTACGGAGATCTAATCGATCGAGCCCTGCTGCAGTGCCGATCCACAGCTCTTGATGATCACCTTCGAGCAGGGCGGCAACTAAGGGATTACTGAGACTTTGTGGGTCTTCCGGATTCGCGTTCCAACGGGTCATCTTGCGACCGTCGTAGCGAGCTAAGCCAGAAGCGGTACCGAACCAAATTAAGCCCTGCTGATCTTGTAATATCGTGGGTACCGACCCATCTTGTAAGCCTTGTTCTTTGCCGATGTGGCTAAATCTTAAGGTTTGCTTGGAACTGGCGTAGACAGGAGAGTAGAGCGCGCTAAAGAAAAGGCTGCACGCGCAAAGGTATACAATTCTTGCTAAGGTTTTGCCTTCACCAAACATGATGAGTCGGCCTTCCTATGAGTGAACTGCAAGTCAAAGAGGGTTGCGAATTACTCTAAACTTGGCGGCGTTGAACGTCAACGAGATTTCCCATATCGGATCGGAATCCAACAAGCGCATTTGGACAGCGTTGCGCCATTATTTGCGAGAGATTGCTCAAGTGAAAGGGCAGTATTTCACACAGCAAATACTGCCGCTAAGAATTAAGTTGTTATCTTGCTCTGATTCTGTCGTATTCTGCAAACACAGCTCTGATCGCTTTTATAACTTATTGATTTTTTTTGGGTTTTATCGCACTTAGATACTTTTCTCGTCCCTAAAAAGTCGCTAGTATCATTGCGTTTGGCAAGTGGTTTGTCATTTTTTTGGAGATCGTTATGAAAAAAATCATTGTTAGTGCATGCTTGGGTTTGGCGATGGTTGGAAGTGCGTTTGCAGTGGAAGCGCCAAAACCGGTGGACACTTCGGTGGACGGCATTTTTACTGCCTTGTCGACAAGCCGTAATTTGCAAAAAACAGTGGATCAATTGATTGCTAATGGCGCTGATCATCACTCTGTGATTTCGATCGCTGCTGCGGCTGGTATCCCACAAAGCAAAATCATGAAGTTGCAAGTGTGCGTGAATTCTTCCTCCACTGACTCGACGACTTTGAGCGCGACTTGCATGCGTCCAAAAACAGTGATGACTGCTTACGAAAGTGGTTTGAACGATCCTCTCACTTATTTGCCAGCTACAGCTGCTGGTAAGAAAACCAAGAAGTAATTTTCTTGACGCACAAAAAAAAGCAGCTCCGGCTGCTTTTTTTATTGGTACTTGCGGTTTGTACTGTACATAGGATGCCGTGAAGGTGGGATGGAAACTAGAGTGTTTGAAGGGCAATGCTGTTAGAATCAAGGCTTATTTTAATTGATGATGTGATTCAAAAAGTCACCGTCCAACTTCTGCCTTTCGCTACTTCATGTTCAAGTATTTACGCATCGGCCTCTTGTTGATCATTCTGGGTGCGGTAGCGATTTCTAGTTATCGTGCTCGCACTAAATCGGTAGAGTGGCAATACACGCTCATGGTGAATGTTTATCCCATCAATGGTGATCAAAGTGCTGCGAGTGAGGATTACATTCGACAATTAAAGCGCGAAGATTTCGTCGCGATTGAAGAATTTATTCAGCGTGAGAAAGCCAAGTATGGCAAAGCCGACCAAGCGGGTGTTGAGATCCGATTGATGCCTCAACTCAAAGAAGGACCACCGGCGCCACCCGCACAACAGAATCCATTGAAGGTGATGTGGTGGAGTCTGAAGTTTCGGTGGTGGGCCTATCAAAACGCCAAACTCAAAGGCCCAGGTCCGCAGGTGCGTTTGTTTGTGCAATATTTTGATCCTGCGAAATCACAAGTGCATCATTCCACCGCCTTGCAAGAAGGCTTGATCGGGCGTGTTAATCTGTTTGCTAGTAAGGAACTTAGCCCGACAAATAATGTCGTAATCGCACATGAAATGTTGCATACCTTGGGCGCGACCGATAAGTATGATTTGGCCAACGACTATCCAGATTTTCCAGACGGTTTCGCTGAGCCGCAACGCCAACCAATTTTGCCGCAGCGTTTTGCGGAAATTATGGGCGGTAGAATACCCGTCTCAACGCAAGAAGCGATCATTCCTATGCATTTAGGATTGGTGCGACTTGGTAAAAAAACTGCGGAAGAAATTAACCTTCTCCCCAAACCAAATTCTTAGATTTTAAATCGAGGTTATCGATGAGTTCACCTGAGTTATTGCTTGATGTACTAAGAACAGAGCTGCGTCGTGTAGGGATGACCTACAAACAATTGGCAAATTTGATTGATATGAGCGAGTCGAGTATCAAGCGCATGTTCGGCCAAAAAGATATGACATTGTCGCGCTTGGCGCAGATCTGCAAAGTCGCTGAAATTTCTCTGGAAGATGTGTTGCGGCAAGCAGCGGATGTTACACCTCAAGCGGATCATCTCACCTTGGCGCAAGAAAAGGCGCTCATGGAAAATCCGAAATTGCTCTTAGTGGCGATTTCATGTCTCGGCCATTGGACCTTTGAGCAGATCATCGAAACTTACACGCTGACCGAAGCTGAGTGCGTACTATGCATGATTGAACTCGATAAGCACGAGTTGATTGAGTTGAAACCGATGAATCGTTATCGCTTGCGAGTTTCTCCGGCCTTCCGCTGGCGTGCCGATGGTCCAATCCAAGCTTTCTTTAAAGAGAAGGTGGTCGCAGATTATTTCGAAGGGCGTTTCGATGGCACTGGTGAATCGTTGATGTGTGTGCCAGCACGCTTATCACAAAACAGCGCACGTGAAATCCAACAAAAGATTCAACATTTAGCGGCCGAAATTGCACGTCTGCAGCAAGAAGATCGACGCTTGCCACCCGAGGATAGAGATGGCTTCACATTGATGCTGGGATTCCGTTCTTGGGAATTCTCTGCTTTCACTGCTTTGCGTCGACCAAGCACGATGGCCAACGCAAAGACGACCGTGGTTCACCAAATCGGGCCCAAGAATAAGTAGAAAGTTGAGCCGGTGTTTTGTGTAGCACCGGCGCCAAAATAGAGGGGGCCGAAGCGCGTATCAAAGGCGACAAACGCACTGCCACTGCGCTTGATTTTGCTGAACTTGACCGCTTCCCCCTCGCCAAATCCACCACCAAGTTCTGCAGAAAATCCGAGGCGCACAGCGCCTCCGAGCGCAGCCGGCATATTGCCAATTCGGCGCGCAGCGACGATGCGTCCTAAGGCAACCGTTTTGTTCGACAGCGAATCGGCGGGAGTGCCGGATAGACGTAAAAATCCCCCAAGCGACAACGGTGCAATATTGCCTTGTGAGCGCGCCCATTCTCCATATACATGGCCAGCCCAATCGCCACGTTGGAATGCCGTCATGCCGACCAATGAAGAGTTCAAAATCGCTTTCTCGCCTAAAACGTCCGCTTTGGCTCTTTCAAAGCCAAAGGTCAAGTACTGGCCGCGGGTTGGGAAGGCCAGTGAGTCTAGCGTGTCGATGCGCAAACGGGCGTATTCTGAGGTATGCGAGTTGTTGATAAATTGGCCCGGCAGTTCAGGCAGGGTTTGCTCGGCTTGAGCATGTTGCTTGCGAAAGCCGACTTGAAGTTCGCCCCAATTACCGAGTTGATAGCCGAAAGGAATGTCGGCACCGCTGGTCTTGTAGCCAAAGCGCGCCGTTTTTCTACCGGAATTGAAAAGATCGATAGAGGTCGCTCCCGATTCAAGGGTGGGGGCGATAAACCAAGGACTTCCAGGGCCTAGCGGTTGATAGAACTGACCTGCTATCACACGGTTAAAACCGATACGACCGAGCAGACGCAGTTCTCCGCCCCAGTCGTTCAAGGAAGATGAGATATTCATAGCCCCAATCGAAAACTGATGACTATCACGGAAATCACTCGACAGTTCTAAGCCAACCCGCAGACGATTGCGTCCCCATACCGCTTCATGAGTTTTGATGGTGACATCGCGTTCATCGAGTTTATCTTGCATTTCGACTTCGACATGGTCGAGATCGCCGCGCCCGTACAACTTGGTGCTGACTTGACGCACCTTTTCTTCGCTGGCAAGTTCGTTGACCTGTATGCCCGATTGGCGAATCAAAATTTCGGGGTTGATATGTTGTGTACCTTCGACCTCGATCTTGGCGATGCGTAAGGTCTTATCAGGAATGATGCCTTCTGCGGTTCGCAATTGATCGTAACGCGCGTATTCTTCTGCGCTAACCGAGAGTGAACGTAGTTTGAATTCGATCTGCCTCGCTGAATTGTCGCCCGCTACCATCGCCTTATGATGTTGATTGAAGTCGAGAAAATTAATCCCGCTCAGATCGGGCGCAATCAAAATGTCTTGCTCTTTGAGTTCCTTGAGCGAGCGTTGCACGTTTTGCTCGGTCAAAATTTGTAGCATCTGTTGCGCTACACTGATGGCGCTGCCTAGTTCTTTTTCTTGCGCGAGTGGGGTGCCGACATTGACGGCGATAATGACATCCGCCCCCATTTTATGCGCCATGTCGATAGGAAGATTACGAACCAAACCACCGTCGACCACCAAGCGATTATTGACGCGAACCGGTGCAAACATGCCGGGTACGGCGAGTGAGGCACGCATGGTGATGAAGAGGGGTGAGTCACTCAACTCCACCAATTCACCAGTGACCAAGTCAGAGGCAACCGAGCGAAACGGAATCGGCAGATGATTCACATGCTCGGTTTTCATACCATTGGGTAGCAAGCGCAATAAAGCTTGCTCGAGCGAGGCGTTGCCGGCCGCCGCTGGTGGTAGGCTAAGCCCTGATTTTGTGACCGCGAACTCGATTCGCGAAGGAAGTAAGACGTCTTCCTCGCGTCGTCTGAAATCAATTGCATCGCGGGCAGGGCGATCTGCTAACACGCTGTCCCACGAAGTTGTGCGTACGATTTGTTCGATATCTTCAACCGAACGACCGGCTGCATAGGCGCCACCAATCACCGCACCCATACTGGTGCCAACGACATAGTCGACGGGAATGCGCAGTTCTTTCAGAACTCGCAGAACGCCAATATGGGCAAAGCCGCGCGCGCCACCGCCCGAGAGAACCAAGGCAACCCGTGGTCGTTCTTTGTTCGATTGAAGTGCTGTAGGCTGCGATGGTGGCGTGGTCGAGGTTTCGTCGGTTGCAGCGTAGCTCGGTATCGACTGTATTAGCAAGCTTAGGCTGATGCTGATGAATGCAATACTGCGAAGTCGTTTGAAATGGAACATGGACATATGCAAATCGAAAAAGCGCACAGTGCAAAGTAGTTAGAAACTACCGGTAAACTGGTAGCGGTTACCTGGATGCCACATCGTCACAATGGTGGCAACTTGATTTTGTGATCGGGTCTTGCGATGCAAAACGAGACTCGCCTCTTTGCTGGAGATTTGCAGCATATCGGCGATCGAACGATCAGGAATCACCGCTTCGATACGATAGTCTACGCCTTGTAAGGGGGCCACCGCGACTAGATATTCATTGGGCGTCATGTGGGTGAAATCTTGAGCCAGGTATTCTGGCGCAAGGCTGGAATTGACCCAACGATCCTCGACTTGGATCGCTTGTTCGTTTTCAAAATGCACAATGACCGAGTGGTATAAGGTGTGCCCTGCCTTCACATTAAACTGTGCTGCCAATGAATCGTCGGCGGGATAGGCGATCAGCTCATGGAGCTCACTGCGATGGACGTGGCCACGAGCACGCACTTCCGCTGCGATACTTTTGATCTCGACCAAGGTCGCTTGATATTTTTGCTGAGCTACATAGGTCCCAGAACCTTGAATTCGGTGCAGGATTTGTTCCGTGGTGAGCTCTCTCACGGCACGATTGACCGTCATGCGCGATACTTGAAATTTCTGTGCGAGTGCAGCTTCGGAAGGAATTGCATCACCTTCTTTCCAAGTACCTGATTGGATTTCACGGATGAGATAGTTCTTGATCCGTTGAAAAACGGGAACATTGTCTGGCGCGGAATCTTGAGTCATTCGAGATTAAGATGAAAATTGGCAAAAGTGTCATTTTGAATCTTCAAGATAATAGCACGAGCGATCCCGCTTGCAGGTGTGGCTGAATCGAAAACGATTCAGCCAGTCATCGGATGAGCTAATTTAGCAGCGCTGTAGCTCGGCGTGATCCGAGTTGTTTGGATCTTGCTGAAAGTGGCTGTGAAGTCATGGTACGTGAGGTGGCCTTGATGGGAGTTTGATAAGAGTTGCTCAGTTTAAATAGTGCGAGTGCTTTTTCTACGTGCGTTGCTTGCTCACTCAGGCTACCAGCGGCAGCCGCAGCTTCCTCAACCATTGCTGAGTTTTGTTGCGTAACGTTGTCCATCAGAGTAATCGCATCGTTGACTTGTGCGATACCTTCACTTTGTTCATTCGAAGCAAAACTGATTTCACCCATAATAGTAGCGACACGGTGAACCGACTCAACAATCTCCATCATCGCTTGATTCGCTTGATTTGCATAAGCAGCTCCTTGATCCACTTGTACTACCGAAGATTTGATGAGACCTGCGATTTCTTTTGCCGCAGCGGCACTTCGTTGCGCGAGGGCGCGCACTTCGCTAGCAACCACTGCAAAGCCTCGTCCTTGTTCGCCGGCTCGAGCGGCTTCAACCGCTGCGTTCAAAGCAAGAATATTGGTCTGGAACGCGATACCGTCGATGATGCTGATGATGTCAACGATCTTATTGGATGAATCAGAAATTTCATGCATGGTGGCGACAACTTGGCCAACTACTTTGCCTCCCGTAACGGCTTGTTCTGAGGCTTGTGCTGCTACATCATTTGCTTCGCGCGCATTTTGCGCGTTTTGGTCGACGGTGGAAGCTAGCTCTTCCATGCTTGAAGCTGTTTCTTCGAGAGAGGATGCTTGCGATTCGGTGCGTGACGACAATTCCATATTGCCATTGGCTATTTCGTCGGTCGCCATCGTAATACTCATAAAGTTGCTGCGAATGTCTCCAACAACTGAACCCAAATTAATTTTGAGTTGCCGAATCGAACGTGCGAGAACCGCCACTTCATCATTGCCATTAACAACGATGTCAGCCGTTAAGTCACCGCCCGCCATCGCTTGAACTTGCACCGTCGCACGGTGCAGCGAGCGTAAAGTTCGTGAGAGGTTACTCCATAGCACAATCAAAGAGAGGATACCTAGCCCAGCAATACTTGCTGCAAGTGTAGTTCCGATCAATTTACTTGTGTCAAAAAAACGGTCCACAATGAAGTAAAGGAGACTAAGCATGGTGATTGTTATCGAACCAAGGATCTTTGCTTTGAGACTTAGATTCAAGCTCTGCTGTAGTTTTGAGGCCACTGTGGGTACCACGATGCGTCCATGATCGACTAGTAGTCGCCGCGGATTACCATTGCGAATTTCGCTGTAAATTTTTTCAGTCGCATTAATTTGATCTCGACTCGGCCGGGTGCGAACGGAAATGTATCCCACCGCTTTGCCATTCTCGATGACAGGTGTCACGTTGGCCTGTACCCAATAGAAGTGACCTTCTTTGGTGCGATTTTTGACCAGCCCACTCCAAGGTGTGCCACTTTTGATTGTGGTCCACATGTCTGCAAACGCTTCCTTCGGCATGTCAGGATGGCGCAGTATGTTTTGTGGAGCACCGATAAGCTCACCGATGTCGAAGCCACTGATTTCAACAAAGTAAGGGTTGGCGTAGGTAATGTTGCCCTGCAGATCGGTGGTTGAGACAATTGACTGGTGCTCGTCGACCATGACTTCGGTGGCGGTGATAGGCGTGTTCAGGCGCATGATTTCCCTTTCTTTTATGAGGTACTTCATTCAAACCAGACTGCGATAAAACCAATTCGACTCGGTGCAACAAGCGTCAATATATTTACGTCATATTGACACAGGGAAATTTTAAATGTGTTTCGAATTGTTTCTTTTCTCGTGCTCAATGCCCATTTTTTGAGCAATGTCATTATTTTTTTATTATTTAAAGCCCAAACGCGCTTCCTTGAACGCATGTGTCAGTTGAAATTTTACTTGCATGAGTTGTATATACAACTTAAACTAGTTGGCATGTTGCGCTGGATACTCCTAGTATTTGTTTTTACTGCTGCCATTTTCCTTCAACCATCCAGCCCGGTTATTGATAAGGAGCTCTTATGAATCACGATCCACGTTGGGACGCAAGTCGCGAAATTCGTGCACCGCGCGGTGCAGAGAAAGTCTGTAAAACTTGGGTAGCAGAAGCGGCTTACCGCATGCTGCAAAATAATCTCGATAAGGAAGTGGCAGAGAATCCTAAGCACCTCGTGGTGTACGGCGGCATTGGCCGCGCGGCGCGTAACTGGGAATGCTTCGATCAAATTTTGGCGAGCTTGAAAGAACTCGGTGAAGATGAAACCTTGTTGATTCAATCCGGCAAACCAGTCGGCGTGTTTAAAACGACACCGGACTCCCCACGCGTGTTGATCGCTAATTCCAATTTGGTACCGAAGTGGGCGAATTGGGAACACTTCAATGAACTCGACCGCAAAGGCTTGTTCATGTATGGTCAAATGACCGCAGGTAGCTGGATCTACATCGGCACCCAAGGTATCGTGCAAGGTACTTATGAAACCTTCGCCGAAGCAGGGCGCCAACACTTTGGTGGTGATTGGGGCGGTCGCTGGATTTTGACAGCGGGCTTGGGTGGCATGGGTGGTGCGCAGCCATTAGCGGCGACCTTTGCCGGCGCCGTGTCTTTGAACATCGAATGCCAACAATCGAGTATCGATTTCCGCTTGCGCACGCGCTATGTCGATAAACAAGCTAAAGACTTGGACGACGCGATCGAATTGATCAAGTTCCATACAGCACGCAAAGATGCGATCTCGATTGCTTTGTTGGGCAACGCGGCCGACATTTTGCCAGAATTGGTCAAGCGCGCTCAAGCGGGTGGCATCAAACCAGATTTGGTCACAGATCAAACTTCGGCTCACGATTTGATTAATGGCTATTTGCCGATTGGCTGGTCAGTCGAACAGTGGAAAGAGGCACAGAAAGATCCAAGTCAACATGCGAAGCTAACGGCTGATGCGGCACAAGCTTGCGCAGTCCATGTGCAAGCGATGTTGGATTTCCATGCGATGGGTATTCCAACCGTCGATTACGGTAATAATATTCGTCAAGTGGCATTCGATACTGGCGTTAAGAATGCCTTTGATTTCCCAGGTTTTGTTCCTGCTTATATTCGTCCTTTGTTCTGCGATGGTAAAGGACCATTCCGTTGGGTGGCTTTGTCCGGTGATCCAGAAGACATCCGTAAGACTGATGCGAAAATTAAGGAACTCTTCCCGGAGAATAAAGGCGTTCACAAATGGTTGGATATGGCCGGTGAACGCATCGCCTTCCAAGGTTTACCAGCGCGTATTTGCTGGTTAGGTTTGGGTGAACGTCATATCGCCGGCTTGGCGTTTAATGAGATGGTCAAGAACGGCGAATTGAAAGCGCCGATCGTCATCGGTCGTGATCACTTGGATACAGGGTCTGTGTCTAGCCCGAATCGCGAAACCGAAGGCATGAAGGACGGCACCGATGCGGTATCTGATTGGCCTTTGTTGAATGCCTTGTTGAACACCGCAGGCGGTGCGAGCTGGGTCTCCTTGCATCACGGCGGCGGCGTCGGCATGGGCTACTCACAACACTCAGGTATGGTGATCGTGGCTGATGGTACAGAAGCAGCAGCAAAACGTTTGGCGCGCGTACTCGTCAATGACTGCGGCTCCGGTGTCATGCGTCATGCAGATGCTGGCTACGAACAAGCTGTTGCTTGCGCTAAGCGTAATGGCTTGAATTTGCCGATGATTAAATAATTTTCGTTGACGTCGAACTGAATATTAAAACCCCTCAACGCCGAAGCGCAGAGGCGCAGAGAAGTAAAGAAACGCAGAGAAGTAAAGAAACGTAGAGAGATTGAGCATGTCATTCCCGCGAAGGCGGGAATCCAGTGGCGTTGATCGCTTACCGAAAGACACTGGGCTCCTGCCTGCGCAGGAGCGACAAACAGAAAGCCTCTGCGCCTCAGCGTCTCGGCGTTGAGGGGTTTAAAAAACAAAGGATAAAACATGAGCACAACATTCACCATTCAACCTGGCCAATTCAAACTCGCAGATTTGCGGGCGATTTGGCAGGCTCCTGTGAAATTGGCATTGGCTGAATCGGCCTATGCTGCGATCAATGAATCTTCCGCCACCATCGATCGTATCGTGGCCAAGGGGGATGCCGCCTACGGTATCAATACCGGTTTTGGTAAATTGGCCAAAACCCGCATTCCCGATGAAGATCTGGAATTACTGCAAAAGAATTTGATCTTGTCGCACTCGGTCGGCTCAGGTGAATTGATCGCTGATGAAGTCGTACGATTGATTATCGCGATGAAGATCGCAAGTTTGGCACGTGGTTTCTCGGGCATTCGTTCGTCCGTCATTGATACCATGATCGCCGCCTACAATGCGGGCATCATGCCAGCGATTCCAGTCAAAGGTTCCGTCGGTGCTTCGGGCGATTTGGCTCCTTTATCCCACATGACCTTAGCAATCATGGGCGAAGGCCCAGTGCGAGTGAATGGTCAGATGATGGATGCCAAAGCAGCCTTGGCCCAAGCTGGCATTACACCAGTGGTGTTGGCCGCGAAAGAAGGTTTGGCGCTGATCAATGGCACGCAAGTCTCAACCGCTTTAGCCTTGAACGGTTTGTTTTTAGCCGAACGTTTATTGGAAGCCGCGACTATTACCGGTGCTTTGTCCGTCGATGCGGCCAAGGGGAGTGATGCGCCGTTTGATCCACGGATTCATGCAGTACGAGGTCAACCTGGTCAAATCGCGACAGCAAATATCTATCGCACCTTGTTAAACGGCAGCGAGATTCGTAAGTCGCACTTGGTGAACGATGAGCGCGTACAAGATCCGTATTGCTTACGTTGCCAACCACAGGTGATGGGCGCGTGCTTAGACATCATCAACAATGCAGCGCGCACTTTGCTGACCGAAGCCAACGCCGTGACTGATAATCCTTTGGTGTTTGTGGATACCAACGAAGTCATTTCTGGTGGTAATTTTCACGCAGAGCCAGTGGCTTTCGCAGCCGATACATTGGCGTTGGCGATCGCAGAAATTGGTTCGATTTCGGAACGCCGTATTGCGCTGTTGATCGATGCTTCAATCTCCGGTTTGCCACCGTTCTTGGTGCAAGGCTCTGGTTTGAATTCTGGCTTCATGATTGCTCACGTGACAGCAGCTGCTTTAGCTTCCGAGAATAAATCGCATGCGCATCCTTCGAGTGTCGATACGATTCCAACTTCAGCAAATCAAGAAGACCACGTCAGTATGGCGACTTATGCTGGCCGTCGTTTGCATGAAATGGCGCACAATACCGCCACGATCGTCGGTATTGAATTATTGGCCGCAGCGCAAGGCGTTGATTTCCACGCCCCGCTGAAGACTTCCGATGCTTTGAGCAAAGTACATGGCATGCTGCGTGATAAAGTCACGTTCTACGACAAAGATCGTTTCTTTGCACCTGATATTGAAGCAGCAAAGAACCTCGTCGTTGACGGTGCGCTGAGCTCGCAATTCGCTGATTTGTACGCGCATTTGTATTTGGCATAAGACCAGCCCACCCGATCCGATAAGTGTTTCATCGGCTCATCGAATAGGACATCAACATGCGTAAATGGACGCCTAAAGATTACAAGACCATGCCCTGGAAAAATGGCGGAGGGAGCACGACCGAGCTCGCCATTTTTCCTGAGGGGGCGGGCATTGATCAGTTTATTTGGCGTTTGAGCACAGCGACGGTGGCGCAAGATGGGCCGTTTTCGCACTTCGCACAAATCGATCGTAGCTTAGCGATCTTGTCTGGTGCAGGCATGGTGCTGCAAGCGTCGAAAGAAGCCAGTGAAGGTGTTAATGAAGGCGTCAATGAAGGCGTCAAGTTGACGCAGGCCAGCATGCCGCACCGGTTCACAGGTGAAGAGCCGATTTACGCCAAGTTGATCGATGATACCGTGGTCGATTTGAATTTGATGACGCGACGCGATGTATGTCAGCACTATATGCAACGCTTACTTGGTGGTGATCACGAGATTCGCGAAGAGCAAGCCAATCAAGTGCTGCTGTTTTGCGAACGCGGTCAAGCGCGTATTCGCCATGGCATGGATTTGGAAGCGGGTGATTTGATTTTGATTGACGAAGAGAAAGCGCAAGCTGGCATTCATTTTCATTTGCAAACTTCGGAAGACAGCATTGTGTATTTGATGCGTATTAGCTTCCTCAGTTAGTACGTCTACGTGATCAAAAGGTTGTATATGTGGGATAGCTTGTGGATCAATGTGCATCTCGCGACCATGCGAGATGGTTACGGTGAAATTGTCGATGGCGCGATTGCTGTGAAAGATGGCAAGATTGCTTGGCTAGGATCTGTCAGTGCGCTACCGGCCGATTATCAAACTAAAGTGATCCATGATGGCCAAGGCTGTTGGTTGACGCCAGGTTTGATCGATTGTCATACCCACTTGGTCTATGCAGGTAATCGCAGTAATGAATTTGAAGCGCGTTTGAATGGTGTCGCTTACGAAGAAATCGCGCGCCAAGGCGGTGGCATTGTGTCGACGGTGCGGGCCACGCGCGCCGCTTCAGAGCAAGAATTGTACGAACAGAGTTTGCCACGTTTGCGTAGTAGTCTTGAGCAAGGCATTACGACCATCGAAATCAAATCGGGCTATGGCTTGGATACCGTTAGCGAAGCCAAGATGCTCAGAGTGGCGCGCCGTATGCAAGCTGAGCATGCCGTTCGTGTCAGAACCACCTTCCTAGGCGCGCATGCGCTCCCTCCAGAGTTCGCTGGTCGTGCTGACGATTACATCGATGAAGTGTGTCAGCATATGTTGCCAGCCATTGCGGCCGAAGGTTTGGCGGATGCGGTCGATGTTTTTTGTGAAAAAATCGGCTTCACTCCAGCGCAAACCGAACGTGTTTTTGCCGCCGCGAAGGCGCACGGCTTACCGGTGAAATTGCATGCGGAACAGTTATCCGATCAAGGCGGCGCTGCCTTGACCGCACGTTATCAAGGACTATCGGCAGATCATCTTGAATACCTTACTGACAGCGGAATTGAAGCAATGCGTGAGGCCGGTACGGTGGCGGTACTCTTGCCGGGGGCTTTCTATTTCTTACGTGAGACCAAATTGCCGCCGATTGAAGCATTGCGCAAAGCAGGTGTCGCGATGGCCGTGGCCAGTGACTGTAATCCCGGCACGTCGCCAATGACTTCTCCCTTGTTGAGTATGAATATGGCGTGCACCTTATTCCGCCTAACTCCGCTCGAGGCTTTGCAAGGAACCACGATTCATGCAGCAAAAGCGTTGGGTCTCGCTGATGAAGTCGGTAGCCTGGAAGTCGGCAAACGTGCCGACTTTGCCCTGTGGTGTATCACGCGCCCGGCAGATTTAGCGTATCAGATTGGGATTAACCCACATTTCATGACGGTGTTTGCCGGCCAAGTGCGGAAATGATGGCGACCGAAAGAGCAGGGAAATAGGCCGCAACGGATCTTTCGTCCTAGAACTTGAGTTTGAAAAAGCGGTACCAAGCCCTTCGCTGTAGGCCTCGTTTACGAGCGAAATCAAGAAAATTGGAATGTGCCAATTATTTCCTGTTGGAAAAAATTAACGAATCTGATAATTTCCTTTGAGATCGTCCAGCGCGACGATATGATTACACAGAAAACGTGTACGTCGCGGTGACTCGAACAGTCTAAATCGTTAGTCTGAATCGAAGAGCTAAAAATCGAATGACTCAAGTGCTCTAGATTTGAGCTCGTTCATGAAGCCAACTCAAAGGATGCTTATGTCTGCAAATTCACTCACCAATATCTTGTACGTGGAAGACGATCTCGATATTCAGGCCGTTGCGCAGATCGCCTTGGAAGTCGTCGGTGGTTACACACTAAAAACTTGCAGCTCTGGCGCGGAGGCAATCGCAGCAATCGAGGGAGGTTTTGTACCTGATTTGCTGTTGTTAGACGTGATGATGCCCAACATGGATGGGCCGACTACTTTGGCCGAACTGCGCAAGATGAGCACCACGGCATCGACCCCAGTGATATTTATGACCGCCAAAGTGCAATCTAGCGAACAAGATTACTACTTCACCTTGGGTGCTATTGGCGTGATTGCCAAGCCCTTCGATCCTATGAGTTTGTCCGTTCAGGTAAGAACTCTGTGGGAAAAAGTTAGTTAAAAAAATTTCGGGCACCGAATCATGACGCTAATCGGTTGCGCCAAATAAGGATATTCACGTGAGCTCAGCAGACGAAGAACTTGAGGCGGCGATCCGAGCGCTTGGTCAAGTTTTCATTTCTAAACTTCCAGGTAAATTGGCGGAGATAGAAGACGCCAAGGATGCTTTTTGCAGTAACTCCGATAACAAAGAACATGAAGCCTTGCTGCATAGACTGCTTCATACAATGGCAGGTTCCGCTGGAACCTTCGGTTTCCCAGAAATGGGCGCTAAGGCGCGCGTTCTTGAATCTCAACTCAAAGCCCATATAGCCGGAGAAGTTTGGGATCAAGCTCGCTTAGACTTATTTTGCCGCGATATCGAAACGTATATTCAAGAGTCGCGCGTGGCGGAACCTGAGGCTGAGCCAGAGGCTCTTGCGCCTGTGAAGGCACCGGTTGTGGAGGCAGAGCGTAAGCTCATTTATTTAGTCGACAGTGATTTCGAGAAGACCGCCGAAATTGTGGCCCAGTTAGAGCAGTTCGCTTTTGACGTTTGCCATATCGAATGTCTTGAGTATTTGGCGGAAGCACTTGACGAAAAAATGCCGCATTTCCTAGTGATCGACCTTGATTGCCAGCATGGCTATCACGCAGGCGGTGACGAAATCGAACGCTTGCAGGCACAAGGACGCAAGTTGCCGCCTACCTTGTTCATGTCGAACTTAAACAGTTTTGAGAGCCGGTTGCGGGCCGTGCGCGCTGGTGGCGAAGGTTTTTTCCTGAAGCCGGTTGACGTCCTCGCGTTGACCGAACGCATGGAAGAAATTCTTGCATTGCCTGAGCCACGCTTATATCGCATTTTGATCATTGATGACGATGTCGATTTAACGAACGCTTACAGCACATTGTTGAAGTCGGCTGGCATGATCGTCGAAGTGTTGAATGACCCGGAATTAGTATTGGAGCGTATGGCGAGTTTTAGACCAGAGCTGCTGTTGATGGACATTTACATGCCGAACTGTGATGGTGTTGAGCTTTCGAAAGTGATTCGCCAAGATCATTCCTACCTGGATGTCCCGATTATTTTTCTGTCGAGCGAACAAGATGAACAGAAGCAGATTGCCGCTGTCAAAGTGGGTGCTGATGATTTCTTATGTAAGCCAATCGCGCCTGAATTGCTGATTTCTTCGTTGTCTTCACGTGCGGAACGCTTCCGTTCTTTACGTACTTTGGTCATGCGCGATGGCTTAACAGGCCTGTTTAATCATACTGCGATCAAAGAAGACCTTATCGCCAAGATTTCAAGTGCGAGCCGCACCGTGACCTGCGTGGCGGTGGCCATGATCGATCTTGATAACTTCAAAATGGTGAACGATACCTACGGTCATCAGATGGGCGATCAAGTTCTGCGCACTTTGTCTCACATGCTTAAGCAACGTCTCAGAAAAAGTGACGCAGTGGGCCGCTATGGTGGTGAAGAGTTTATTGTCATTTTCCCCAACACGACCGCCGATGTTGCACGGATGGTGTTAGATAAAATTCGTACAGCCTTTAGTCGTGTTGTTCACGTTTCTGAACACGGAGAATTTAAGGTGGGGTTCTCAGCGGGTATCGCCGATTCGCGTCAAACAGCGAACCCCGATGAATTATTGACCGTCGCTGACGCTGCTTTGTACAAAGCGAAAGCAAATGGCAAGAATCAGGTGGTATTGGGCGAATAAAACAAATTGAGTCGAACAAATTGAGTCAAACAAATGACGTAAGCAAAAATGGCACTGAGTTTCAGTGCCATTTTTTTGTGTAGTTAAATCAGCTTACTTAAGAACTTCATCAGAGCAGTGCCTAAGCACTTTGCTCTGAATCTTTAGCAACCAATCTAATTTTTCTGCAGACTTTGCGCTTTGACTTTGGCTTCTAAAGCCTTGCCTTTGCGTGCACGTTTGCCGATGTGGTTGGCTAAGCCCGAAGCGCTTAAACTCACTTCTTGTGCTTTGCCACCGCGGCCGATGCCATGAACCTTGACACCTTTTTGACTGATCGCAGTTGCCGCCAAGAGTTTCTCCTTGTCTTCCAACTCCATCAAGATCACGCCACGACCACCGCTCGAGAGTTGTTTGATTTCATTGAGACCAAACACCAATAAACGTCCTTTTTCAGATAAACAAGCAATCGCACTTGCATCCTCTGACACCGCGCTTGGCGCTAATGGCTCATCACCATCATCAAGCGTCATAAAGGCTTTACCCGCTTTCATACGTCCGACCATATCACCCAATTTGGCGGTGAAGCCATAACCAGCGGTGGACGCCAACAGTAACTGAATTTCTGCTTTGCCAGCGTAGTAATGCATGATACGAGTGCCAGCGGCTAAGTCGATCAAGGTGGTCACTGGAACGCCGTCACCGCGCGCACCGGGCAGGGCAGAGACCGCCACAGAATAAACACGACCATTGGAGCCGAACACGAGTAAATTATCGACCGTACGGCATTCGAAAGTGCCATACAATTTATCACCTGCTTTGAAGGTGAATTGGGCAGGATCATGATCATGACCTGTGCGTGCACGAACCCAGCCTTTTTCAGAAACCACAACGGTGACCGGCTCGTCGATGACTTTTTGTTCGACCGAGGCTTTTTGTGCTTCTTCAATCAAGGTGCGGCGCGCATCGCCATATTGTTTAGCGTCGCCTTCGATTTCTTTGATGATGCAACGTTTCATCGCCGAAGGATCGTCGAGCAAATTCTGCAAGCCACTCTTCTCATTGCGCAATTCTGCTAATTCTTGCTCGATCTTGATGGCTTCTAAACGTGCCAACTGACGCAAACGAATTTCGAGAATATCTTCAGCTTGGCGATCAGACAAACGGAAAGCAGTGATCAGAGCGGGCTTCGGTTCATCGGATTCGCGAATGATCTTGATGACTTTATCGATATTCAATAGAACCGCTTGGCGACCTTCGAGGATATGAATACGATCATCGACTTTCTGCAGACGGAAGCGGGTACGGCGTGTGACCGTCTCAAAGCGGAAACTGATCCATTCACCGAGAATTTCGCCCAAGGCTTTTTGACGTGGACGTCCATCGCCACCAATCATGACCAAATTGAGTGAAGCCGAGGTCTCAAGCGAAGTATGCGCCAATAGCATTTGCATGAACTCAGTCTGATCTTGATTCTTCGATTTAGGCTCGAGAACCAGTCGGACCGCAGCATCTTTACCAGACTCATCGCGCACGGCGTCAAGCACCGATAACATGATTTGCTTTTGGCTGATTTGTTCTGGTGACAGCGATTTTTTACCGAGTTTGACTTTAGGATTGGTGATCTCTTCGATCTCTTCCAAAACTTTTTGGGTCGAGGTACCCGGTGGCAGTTCCGTGACCACGGCTTGCCATTGGCCACGCGCTAACTCTTCAATTTTCCAGCGCGCGCGCACTTTCACACTGCCGCGACCAGTGGCGTAAATATCGCTGATGGCCGCTGCTGGCGTAATGATTTGACCGCCACCAGGGAAGTCCGGGCCCGGAATATGTTCCATCAATTCAGCATGGCTGATTTTAGGATTGCGGATCATCGCGACTGCGGCTTTGGCGACTTCGTTCAAATTATGCGAAGGGATTTCGGTAGCCATACCCACCGCGATACCGGAGGCGCCATTCAAGAGCACGAAAGGCAAACGTCCTGGCAGTAACGTTGGTTCTTCATAAGAGCCATCATAGTTGGCTTGGAAGTCGACCGTGCCGAGATCAATTTCATCGAGCAATAATTTGGAGATCGGCGTTAAACGGGCTTCGGTGTAACGCATCGCCGCAGCACCATCGCCATCGCGTGAACCGAAGTTACCTTGACCATCAATAAGCGGGTAGCGTAGTGAGAAATCTTGCGCCATCCGTACCATCGCGTCATACACAGACTGGTCGCCATGGGGATGCAATTTACCGAGTACTTCACCGACCACGGTGGCGGATTTACGGGGCTTAGCACTGGCGTTCAAACCAAGCTCATTCATCGAATACAAAATTCGACGTTGCACAGGTTTTTGACCGTCACTCACATCGGGCAAGGCACGGCCTTTGACGACTGAAATCGCATAGTCCAAATAAGCACGCTCGGCAAAGGTCGCCAGCGTCAAAGACTCGCCGTCATTGCCACCACCGCCATTATTGTCCGGCACTTCATCAAATAAATTTGCTTGTTCGCTCATAATCTTATTGTCAAATTTGGGGCGGGTTTACCCACTCTATGTTCTTAATTTTTCAGGGAGACTCAGAAATTCGATTCCGCGGATGCAGTACAAGGCGCAAACCAAAGCAATACGTCGGTATTGCGAGGATTTGCAACGCCGTAATGCGCCGCGCAATCGGATTTATGAGGCTCACTAGATGTCGGCGTCGACTTCGTTACCATGCTCTTCCAACCACGAACGACGTGCCGCCGATTCGCTCTTGCCCATCAGCATATTGAAGCGGCCTTCGGAGAATGTTTGATCGAATTCGCCAAGTGACACTGGCAATAGGCGACGTGTATCCGGATTCATGGTGGTTTCCCATAATTGGTTGGCGTTCATCTCACCCAAACCTTTAAAGCGGGAGATGGTCCATGCGCCTTCTTTTACGCCGTCTTTACGCAATTTATCTTCGATCGCAGTTAATTCGCCTTGATCGAGCGCGTAAATTTTCTGCGCCGGTTTCTTACCGCGGGCAGGGGCATCCACACGGAACAAAGGTGGACGTGCGATGCAGATGTGGCCACGGGCAATCAGTTGCGGGAAATGCTTGAAGAACAGTGTCAACAACAAAACCTGAATGTGAGAACCATCGACGTCCGCATCAGACAGAATGCAAATCTTGCCGTAACGCAGATTGCTGAGATCGACTGTATCGTTGACACCATGCGGGTCAACACCAATCGCTACGGCGATATCGTGAATCTCATTGTTCGCAAACAAGCGATCGCGTTCTGATTCCCATGAATTCAAGACCTTGCCGCGTAATGGCAGAATCGCTTGGAACTCTTTATCGCGTCCCATCTTTGCTGAGCCACCCGCAGAGTCACCTTCGACTAAGAACAGCTCATTGCGGCTGATGTCATCCGATTCGCAATCAGTCAACTTACCTGGCAACACCGCCACGCCAGACGATTTTTTCTTCTCGACTTTTTGCAAAGAGCGCAAACGTGATTGCGCTTGTTTAATGACGAGTTCGGCTAATTTTTTACCCAGTTCGACGTGTGAGTTCAACCATAATTCCAAAGGAGGTTTGGCAAAACTCGAGACCAAACGCACCGCATCGCGTGAGTTCAAACGCTCTTTAATTTGACCTTGGAATTGTGGATCTAATACTTTGGCAGACAAAACAAACGAAGCGCGTGCGAACACGTCTTCTGGTAAAAGTTTGACGCCTTTCGGTAATAATGAGTGCATCTCTGCAAAGCTCTTCACCGCCCCAAACAAACCTTCGCGCAAACCGGATTCGTGCGTACCGCCAGCTGGCGTCGGAATCAAGTTTACATAGGATTCACGAACAACCGTGCCATCTTCGGTCCAGGCAACCACCCAAGAGGCGCCTTCGCCTTCGGCAAAACCGTCAACTTCCGCGGTGGCGAATTGTTCGCCTTCAAACATAGGGATAACGAGTTCGCCATGGTTCGTTTGCGCCAGGGCTTCAGTCAAGTAACCACGTAGGCCTTGGTCGTATTGCCAGGTTTGGGTTTCACCAGTTTTTGCATTGATTAAAGAGACGCGCACGCCTGGTAACAACACGGCTTTAGAGCGCAAGAGACGCTGCATTTCCGGCACGGAGATAGCCGCCGAGTCGAAGTACTTGGCATCGGGCCAGACCGTCACGCGCGTTCCATTTTTCTTGTCGCCACGACCTAAGGTTTGCGTGCTCAATGGTTCGATCACATCGCCATTGGCGAAGGTTAGACGATGTAAGCCGCCTTCGCGCCAAACGGTAATTTCTAAACGTTTGGAAAGAGCATTGGTAACCGATACACCAACACCATGCAAACCGCCTGAGAAAGCATAGGCGCCGCCCGAACCTTTGTCGAACTTACCGCCCGCGTGCAGACGTGTGAAAACGATCTCGACCGTTGGTACGCCTTCGTCTGGATGCAAACCAACCGGAATACCGCGACCATCATCTTCTACACTGACGCTGCCGTCGGTATTGAGTGTGACTTCGATATTTTTACAATGACCACCGAGCGCTTCGTCGGAGGCATTGTCGATCACTTCTTGAATAATATGGAGTGGATTTTCAGTGCGGGTGTACATCCCCGGTCTTTGCTTGACCGGTTCCAAACCTTTCAGGACCCGGATCGATGATTCACTATAGTCGGATGGAGTCGTATTTTTTTTGGTTGCCATGCGATGAATTGGATAGGTTATTAATTATTGTGTTGGAGAATTTCAGTGTTGGCATGCAATCTGATTTCGTCTGCTTTCACCCAGATGAGACCGTGTAAGGTCGATCGAAAAGGGTAAAAACACTCTTTTTTATCGTACACGGAAACACAGTGATTGGACAATTATTGCGAAATACTGGCTTTATGTACAGTGATTTTGCGTATTAATCGCTTGGTGGATGTTGTTTCTTGTTCGAGAACAGCGCATATCAATTCATTTTCCCTGGAACTATTATTGAATTTTTATGCCTATTTGCTCAATAAGCGCATGCCTTGTTCCAAACCGCTGAGCGTGATCGGGAACATGCGATTGTTCACAATCTGACGAATGATGGCGATCGATTGACGATATTGCCAAATGCCCTCGGGTTCGGGATTGAGCCAAACGAACTTGGGGAAGTGCGAAGTGAAACGTTGCAGCCACGTCGCACCAGCCTCTTCGTTGTTGTATTCGACTGAGCCGCCGGGTTGCAGAATTTCGTAGGGACTCATGGTGGCATCGCCGACAAAGATCAGTTTGGTATCGGGTGGATATTTGCGGATCAAATCCCAAGTGGCCAATTTCTCGGAGTGACGACGGTGGTTGTTTTTCCAAAGATAGTCGTACACGCAATTGTGGAAATAGTAGAACTCAAGATTTTTGAATTCTGTTTTGGCGGCGGAGAAGAGTTCTTCGACCTGCTCGATGTGGTCGTCCATAGTGCCGCCGACATCTAAAAGCATCAGAACCTTAATATTGTTTTTGCGTTCCGGCTGCATCTTGATATCGAGATAGCCCGCATTATTGGCAGTCGCTTTGATGGTGGCATCCAAGGCGAATTCATCGTGCGCACCTTGGCGCGCGAACCGCCGTAAGCGACGCAGCGCGACTTTGATATTGCGGGTGCCAAGTTCGCGTTCAGTATCGTAATCACGGAAAGCACGTGCTTCCCACACTTTGACGGCGGAACGACGTTCACTCTTACCACCGATGCGTATGCCCTCGGGATTATCGCCGCCATTGCCAAACGGGGAGGTGCCGCCAGTGCCTATCCAACGATTGCCGCCTTCATGGCGTTCCTTCTGTTGTTCCAATAATTCTTTGAGCCTGTCCATCAATTTGTCGTAGCCGAACTTTTCAAGCGCGGCGCGTTGTTCGGGCGTGAGTTCGCGCTCCAAGCGTTTTTTGAGCCAATCGAGCGGAATATCGGGATGCTTCTCGAAGATGGTCTCGATGCCCTTGAAGTAGGCCGCAAATGCTTTATCGAATTTATCGAAATGCGCTTCGTCTTTGACTAAGGTGGTGCGAGCGAGAAAGTAGAATTCGTCGAGGGAAGGCGCGATAATGCCCGCCTGCAACGCCTCTAAGAGCATCAAAAATTCTTTGATCGACACAGGTACTTTAGCGTCGCGTAAGGTAAAAAAGAAATCGATTAACACGTTGAATTGGCCCGCCTAGTGCAATGATGAAGGTGACGCTTGTATTGAATGTATTGCTGCAATTGCTTGAATGGATGCAGTCTAGCACCGGCATCACCGGACTGCCCAGTGGCAAAGCTAGTGCAACTCCTTTAAAGAGGTCGGTTTGAATTTGTGTTATTGCTTGCTTTGCATTCTTGAGGCGATTTGCCTTCCATCCAGTATTCAAACAATAGGCGATAATCCTGAAGTTGACAAAGAAACCAGAAAGTCTGAATTAGACTCGTTATAGTTTGGTTTTCTTCGGCTAAACACTTCAAATTTGTGGAACTGGCTTGCACGGGGTTTTAAAACGGGTTATACTACAAAGCTGTTCAGAATTTTATTGCGGCGAGGCCAAGTAAGTTTGAGACTTACATCTTGAACCCGTCGCGTTGACTACGTTTAGGAAATCACATGGCAAATACCGCACAAGCACGCAAACGTGCTCGTCAAGCAATCAAACAAAACGCGCACAACTCTAGTCAGCGTTCGACTTTGCGTACAGCAATCAAGGCTGTTCGTAAAGCAATCGAAGCTGGTGATAAAGCAGCTGCTGCAGAGATTTTCCAAAAGTCTGTTTCGACGATTGACAGCATCGCTGACAAGAAAATCATCCACAAAAACAAAGCAGCTCGTCATAAGAGCCGTTTGGCAACAGCGATCAAAGCATTGGCTTAATCGATTGTTGAGCTTGGATGGGCTCGCGATGGCGCAGCTTATCCGAGGATGATACGCATCTTTAATTGAGTGTGTTTTCGAGCTGGCTGTGTATGCAGGCTCATAGAATCGCGCACTAAATTTGATGTGATAGCGGCGAAAGCTGCAAGAGAAAAACCGCAATTACGATTGCGGTTTTTGTCATTTCTGGATACCTACTTTAACTGCTTGAGCCAAACCCTTGTTTCGACCCGACTTCGACTGATCTTTTTAAGTCTTTAACTCCATCATTTCACCTGGCATGAGCGGGTGGGTGGCGAGTGAATAATCTCCAATCGCACTACGAATCAGACGTAAAGTCGGAAGTCCAACGGCGGCAGTCATACGTCGCACCTGGCGATTTTTGCCTTCGGCGAGCACCATGCAGAGCCAGCTCGTTGGGATATTGGCGCGCTGGCGTATCGGTGGATTGCGCGGCCACAGCCAATCCGGTTCGGCTATTTCAAATGCCTGGCAGGGAAGCGTCGTAAAGTCGCCTA
This sequence comes from Undibacterium cyanobacteriorum, assembly GCF_031326225.1. GTDB lineage: Bacteria > Pseudomonadota > Gammaproteobacteria > Burkholderiales > Burkholderiaceae_D > Undibacterium > Undibacterium cyanobacteriorum. The sequence continues at coordinate 1,417,473 of NZ_CP133720.1, forward strand.
AATTCAATGGAGCCTGCAAGCGCTGCAATTGCTCCGCACTGGCACTTCCTTCCACTTGCACTAAATACGTTTTACTTTCTTTCCAATCAGGATGGCTAATCTTGTGCTGTAGTTTGCCGTCGTCCGTGAGCAAAATCAGACCTTCGCTATCGGCGTCGAGGCGTCCAGCGGGATAAACCTTGGGAATCTTAATGTAATCAGCCAAAGTAGGGCGCTGCGGATGCGGCGAAAATTGGCACACAACATCAAACGGTTTATTAAAGAGTATCAGTTTCATGCAGGAGTATTTTGCGTATGGTTTTTGCGAGGGTAGCGGGTGGTCTTTGGCAGACTCCTGATAGTGATTTTCGAGATTTGCTTGTGCAGGTTTTTTGCCATATTGTCAGTGAAGTTCGGCGATCTCGTGTCGATCACATCAAAAACGCTGCAAGTTTGCACATTATCCTTGATAAATCACAGTTTGCGGGTGTTGCAAAGGGATGGCATCAAGTAAAATAGTAGTGCATAATACGAAATGGTGGTCTTCTGTCTTATATAAGACTCTCGCGATTTTCAAAGTTTTGCGGTGTTTAATCTCACTGCGAGACGGCGATTTTGTGAAAAGTTTTTTTATAAGGTATCAAGGCATGTTAATCGCACGCCCAGCGCGACGTCTTGTTCAACGCTAGCTTGCATGTATCCACGGAGAAAACGATGTATCAACATATTAAAGTACCTGCTGAAGGTCAAAAAATTACCGTCAACGCTGACTTCTCTTTGAATGTTCCAGATAATCCGATCATTCCTTACATCGAAGGTGACGGTACTGGTGTTGATATCAGCCCAGTCATGATCAAAGTGGTGGATGCAGCCGTGGCAAAAGCTTACGGTGGCAAGCGCAAGATCAGCTGGATGGAAATTTTCGCAGGTGAAAAATCCACTAAAGTGTATGGCCCAGACGTGTGGTTGCCAGAAGAAACTTTGGCGGCATTGAAAGAATACGTTGTTTCTATCAAAGGTCCATTGACGACACCAGTTGGTGGCGGTATCCGTTCATTGAACGTGGCCTTGCGTCAAGAGCTGGATCTCTACGTTTGTTTACGTCCAGTACGTTATTTCAAAGGCGTGCCATCTCCAGTACGTGAACCAGAAAAAACGGACATGGTCATCTTCCGTGAAAACTCTGAAGATATCTACGCAGGTGTTGAATTTGCTCAAGGCTCTGATCAAGTGAAGAAATTGATCAAGTTCTTGCAAGAAGAAATGGGCGTCAAGAAAATCCGCTTCCCAGAAACATCTGGTATCGGCGTGAAACCTGTTTCTATCGAAGGTACAGAGCGTTTGGTACGCAAAGCGATCCAATACGCAATCGACAATGACAAGCCATCCGTGACGATCGTTCACAAAGGTAACATCATGAAGTACACCGAAGGTGGCTTCCGTGATTGGGCATACGCATTGGCACAAAAAGAATTTGGCGCAGAATTGATCGACGGCGGCCCATGGTGCAAATTCAAGAATCCAAAAACAGGTAAAGAAATTATCGTTAAGGATTCCATCGCTGACGCATTCTTGCAGCAAATCTTGTTGCGCCCAGCAGAATACAGCGTTATCGCTACATTGAACTTGAATGGCGACTACATCTCCGACGCTTTGGCAGCACAAGTTGGTGGTATCGGTATCGCTCCAGGTGCGAACTTGTCTGACTCCATCGCAATGTTCGAAGCAACGCACGGTACAGCACCAAAATACGCAGGTAAAGATTACGTGAACCCAGGTTCCTTGATCTTGTCCGCAGAAATGATGTTGCGTCACATGGGCTGGTTCGAAGCCGCTGATTTGTTGATTTCTTCAACAGAAAAAGCGATCACTTCTAAGAAAGTGACCTACGACTTCGCGCGCTTGATGGAAGGTGCTACTCAGGTATCTTGCTCCGGTTTTGGAGATGTAATGATCGACAACATGTAATTTTTAAGCGTCGTTAAATCCAATTCTCGGGCGCATATCTTCGTTGCAAATGCGCGCCATACTTGTGTATGGCTGTGCTTTGCGCCTAGATCTGCATCCCGATAATTGAATTTTCCGAAGCTTAAAAGGGTGTGTGAGTTCTAAAAAAGCCGACTTCGTGTCGGCTTTTTGTTTTCTTGCAAGGGGATTTCAGAGTTACTTTTCACCCCTCGCTCGCGAGCGGGAGAGGGGCTGGGGGTGAGGGTGATTCAGCTAGTTGCAGAAAAATGTTGAGATGGACATTCCGCATCAAGCTAGAATACAAGTCCCGAAATCCTTAAGTCAATTGGACTATGCAGAACAACTCGAAGTCTAGTGGATTCACAGCTGGTACTTTGGTTCACACCAAAGATGGTTTAGTGCCGATTGAAAAAATCAAAGTTGGAGACTTGGTTCTTTCTCGTTCTGAACATCAGGAGGCTGGTGCTGGGCTTTCTCTTAAGCGAGTGTTAAAGATCCTTGTTCATGAAGATAAAGAGGTCAAATTTATTGGATACAAGAATGGCCCCAACTTGAAGAAAGAGCGAACGCACGCGCTTTTTTCATCATTGGACCATCAATTTTGGGTGAAAGAGAAGGGCTGGACAGCAGCATCATTGCTTCAGGGTGATTGGCTTGGCCCCTCACATCTAGAGTTATCAAATTGTGCGCCAGCGTTTAGTGTTCCAATGTTCATTTATAAATCAGATCGAGATGGTATTGGTTGGGTTGCTTCTGCAGGATTTGAGGGCGAAGGATTTGAATGGGATTTCGTAGAGGGTAAATGGGGAATAAATTCTTATTTCGACACGAAAAACTGGCCAATCCACGACGTCGATGACGGCGGTGATGGAGATGGCTATCGATACGTAGCAACGGTTTATAACCTCGAAGTCGAAGACTTCCATAGTTACTTCGTTGGTGAACATGGCGTTCTAGTGAAGAGTGTTTAGCCCTTCATTACTCGCCTTCGATTTTGCTTTGCTTCGTGTAAGTTGTTTGATTATCGTTTGTCGATCTTCAATAAAAAAGCCGCCGCAGCGGGTTTTTTTCTTAACATCGCAAAATCGGATTGGAGATTTGTGATGTCAGAAATTCGCACGCACAATAATCCCCAAAGCCAAGGAAATGAGAAATGCTGCTGACGCGAGAAATATTGATAGTGCCCAGCCATCATTGACCTTGGTAAATGGCTTTTCAGGAAGGTTGGCTATCGAAAATAACGCGCCGGAAACTGAATTGGTGGTTGGCTCGGTTTTTGTATTGAGCCTAGCGACGATCGCGAAGATCGCGCAGCAAACGGCGTCTGTAGTGGCCAAGGGTTCAAGCCAAGCCGGTGGCAAGAAATAAACCGCAGCAAGGCCCGAGAGAATTGCCATCGCGATGGAAACGTTGCGACGGGTCATATGTTGATTTTCAATAAAACGGCGACCAACAAAATGAAGGCTATAGAAAGTGCGGCGGGTATTTTCATTAGACTTCGCTTGTTATTAAACAATGGCATCGTGATAATATCGAGTTTCCGTGACTTCGAACACGTATAAGAAAAAACCCGCCGCAGCGGGTTTTTTCTTAACATTACAAAATCGGATTAAGGATTTTGGATGTTAGAAGCTTGCTTGCCTTTTGGACCCTGAGTCACTTCGAATGTTACTTTTTGACCTTCTTTCAAAGTCTTGAAGCCATTCATTTGGATCGCGGAGAAGTGGGCGAACAAATCTTCACCGCCATCATCTGGAGTGATAAAACCAAAGCCCTTGGAGTCATTGAACCATTTTACGGTACCTGTTGCCATAATACATCTTTCAAATATAAACTAATCACACGAGCCGAAAAAGCAAGAAAACTCTGTAAAGCTACCTTTCTTAACCTGCCCACTTCATATTGATAATAAAAACTTAAGTTAAATATCAATAAATGTCATTCTTGGCGGAAAAAAAACGAAAGTCAAGAAAATTTGCTTGCCCATGTAGCATTGTTGTTTTTTTACGTGAAATAGCCGGATTTTGCTATTGATGTTTATCAAATTAGCGCCATCTGGGAGAAGTAGTGGGTTTCGAACGTTTTGATCATTGGGCCTTCACGGAAAATAAAATTTACTGAATTCACGCTTTTTGCGCGCCACTATTTGACTAAAAGTTACAAATCCAAAACCACAGGCTTTCAGCAAGAAAATGCGAAGCGTCTTAAAATGAACAGAAGCACTTTTATTTGCTTAATGATTGACTTCGAGCATCATCAACGTACTAGAATAGAAGTATGGGAATAGAGCATGGAAATAGTACGGTACTCGAAAAGCAGGCTTTGGCATTAAAGCCTCCTTCGATGTACCAAGTGGTATTGCTCAATGACGACTACACTCCAATGGAGTTTGTGGTGGCGATCATTCAGGAATACTTTAATAAAGACAAAGAAACCGCGATGCAGATTATGTTGAAGGTGCATGTCGAAGGACGTGGCGTCTGCGGGGTGTATACAAAAGATGTAGCGTTAACCAAGGTTGAACTCGTTTTAGCACACGCGAAACAGGCGGGACATCCGCTGCAATGTGTGATGGAGGAAGTATGATTGCCCAAGAATTAGAAGTTAGTTTGCATATGGCCTTTGTTGAGGCTAGGCAGGCGCGTTACGAGTTCATCACTGTCGAGCACTTATTACTAGCTTTGCTCGACAATCCTTCTGCGGCGGAAGTGCTGCGTGCTTGCGCGGTCAATATTGAGGACTTGCGCAAGACTTTATCGAACTTCATTGCTGATAACACGCCTACCGTGCAGGGAACAGGGGAAGTCGATACCCAACCAACGCTCGGTTTCCAACGCGTGATTCAACGCGCGATTATGCACGTGCAGTCAGCTTCCAACGGTAAGAAGGAAGTTAATGGCGCCAACGTGTTGGTGGCGATCTTTGGCGAGAAGGATTCGCATGCGGTGTACTACTTGCACCAACAAGGCGTGACACGTCTCGACGTCGTCAACTTCATTTCTCATGGTGTTCGTAAAGACAATCACAATGAACCGCAAAAATCGCATGAAGGTGGCGAGGATGCGCATGGTGATAACCAAGTCAAAGAAAATCCGCTCGAACAATTTACGCAGAATCTGAATAAGGCTGCTGCTGAAGGCAAGATCGATCCTTTGATTGGCCGTGAAAGCGAAGTCGAGCGTGTGATACAGATTCTGTGCCGTCGTCGCAAAAACAATCCATTGTTGGTCGGCGAGGCTGGCGTTGGTAAGACAGCGATTGCCGAAGGTTTGGCATGGCGTATTACACAGAGCGATGTGCCGGATATCCTCGGCAACGCGGTGGTGTATTCACTCGATATGGGCGCTTTGTTGGCCGGTACGAAGTATCGCGGTGATTTCGAATTGCGCTTGAAAGGCGTGCTGAAACAATTGCGCGAAACACCGGATGCAATTTTGTTTATCGATGAAATTCATACGATTATTGGTGCGGGCTCGGCTTCGGGTGGCACCATGGATGCCTCGAATTTGTTGAAGCCAGCGTTGTCGAATGGCCAGTTGAAATGCATCGGTGCGACGACTTTCACTGAGTATCGCGGCGTATTCGAGAAAGATCATGCGTTATCACGTCGCTTCCAAAAGGTCGATGTGAATGAGCCGACCGTTGAGCAAACTGTGCAAATTTTGCGTGGCTTGAAAACCAAGTTTGAAGAGCATCATAACGTTAAGTATTCCGCAGCAGCATTGACCACGGCGGCTGAATTGTCGGCGCGTTTCTTGAACGACCGTCATTTGCCTGATAAAGCGATCGACGTGATTGATGAAGCCGGTGCAGCGCAAAGAATTTTGCCGAAGTCCAAGCAGAAGAAAACGATTGGTAAAGCCGATATTGAAGATATCATTTCTAAGATCGCACGGATCCCACCACAAACGGTGAATCAAGATGATCGCAGTAAATTGCAGACCATCGATCGCGATTTGAAGAATGTGGTCTTCGGCCAAGATCCAGCGATCGAAGCCTTGGCATCTGCGATCAAGATGTCGCGTGCTGGCCTTGGTAAAACGGATAAACCGATTGGTTCCTTCTTGTTCTCGGGCCCAACTGGTGTCGGTAAGACGGAAGTCGCCAAACAATTGGCTTTTACCTTGGGTATTGAGTTGATTCGTTTCGATATGTCTGAATACATGGAACGCCATGCCGTAAGCCGCTTGATTGGCGCGCCACCGGGCTATGTCGGTTTCGATCAAGGTGGTTTATTGACTGAAGCGATTACCAAGAAACCACATGCAGTGTTGCTCTTGGATGAGATCGAAAAAGCGCATCCAGATGTCTTCAACATCTTGTTGCAGGTAATGGATCACGGTACCTTGACCGATAATAATGGCCGCAAAGCAGACTTCCGCAATGTGATCATTATTATGACGACCAATGCTGGTGCGGAGAGTTTGCAGAAGCCTTCGATAGGCTTCAATAACACCAAGCAGGCTGGCGATGAAATGGCGGATATTAAGCGCATGTTTACGCCTGAGTTCCGCAATCGTTTGGATTCCATCATCAGCTTCCGCGCCTTGGATGAAGAAATCATCTTGCGCGTGGTCGATAAGTTCTTGATGCAATTGGAAGAGCAATTGCACGAGAAGAAAGTGGATGCGACCTTTAGCGATGCATTGCGTAAGTTCTTGGCGAAGAAGGGCTTTGATCCATTAATGGGTGCGCGTCCAATGGCACGTTTGATCCAAGATATGATCCGCAAAGCCTTGGCCGATGAATTGTTGTTTGGTCGCTTGGTCTCGGGTGGTAAGGTCAACGTCGAACTCGATGAGAAAGACCAAATTAAACTGGACTTCCCAGAGAGTGATACTCCGCCTTCAAACGCTTCGCAAGAAGTGGTGGAAGTGGAGTAGGGCAATTAAGCAGAATTGAGCTGATAAAAAACCCGAACCGAGGTTCGGGTTTTTTTTCGTTCTTAGTGCGGAATCAATGCGGCACCAATGAGGGCGCAATGCGGTAGCAGTGCGGGACTGGCACGGGAATATCACTGAGTTCGGTTCATGATGCGAACGCAAATAATAAAAAGTGGTCTCAATACCCTGACTCAAGTATACTCGCTCGGTTTTCTTCTCGTGACATTGAGAGGAGGCAGGAGATAAGCCATTACCCGTCGCTGGCGCGAATGCTTGGGTTGGATAAAAAAATAGATAGACAGGATAGTACTATGTTCAAACGTTTGAACCTTACATCATACATTTTCATCGGTTTAATCCTCGGCATTTTGGTTGGCTATTATGTCAACGGCCATATGGAAAAGCCGGCTGATTTCGCAGAGGCGATGTCGCTCATTACCACGATTTTCCTGCGACTCATCAAGATGATCATCGCTCCTTTGGTATTCGCGACCTTGGTGGTCGGTATTGCCAAAATGGGTGACGCTAAAGAGGTTGGGCGCGTTGGCGGCAAAGCTTTGGCTTGGTTCATGTTGGCCAGTGTAATTTCTTTGACGCTCGGCCTGATCATGGTCAACTTCTTCCGTCCGGGCGATGCGATGCATGCTTTGTTGCCGGCGAGTGATGCGGTGTCGGGGATTGCCACTTCCAATTTGAGCATGAAGGAGTTCGTCACGCACTTGGTGCCATCCTCGATTGTCGATGGTATGGCCAAGAATGAGATTTTGCAGATTGTGGTGTTCTCGATTTTCTTCGGCACAGCCGCAGCGGCAGTTGGTGATCGCAGCAAGCCTTTGATTGAGACAGTTGATGGCGTGGCGCATATCATGTTGAAGGTGACTGCCTACGTGATGAATTTTGCGCCGATCGCGGTGTTCGCAGCGGTGTCTGGCGTAGTGGCGAAGAGTGGTCTCGGCGTGTTGCAGACCTACGGCGTCTTCATGGGCGAGTTCTACTTCTCCATCTTTGTGTTGTGGTTGACCTTGATCTTTATTGGCTATTTGTTTTTGGGTAAGCGCGTGGCTGCGTTGTTGCGTGAATTACGGATGCCGACTTTGTTGGCATTTTCAACCGCTTCATCCGAAGCGGCCTTCCCGAAAACTTTGGAAGGTTTGGAGCGCTTTGGTGTAAAGAACCGGATCGCATCTTTCGTTCTCCCATTAGGTTACTCGTTTAACCTGGACGGTTCGATGATGTACTGTACCTTTGCGACGGTCTTTATTGCGCAAGCTTACGGGATTGAATTGTCATTGAGTACGCAAATTACGATGATGTTGATCTTGATGCTGACTTCTAAAGGCATGGCCGGTGTGCCACGTGCATCCTTGGTGGTGATCGCAGCGACGCTTTCACAATTCAAGATTCCTGAAGCGGGCTTGTTGCTATTGTTAGGTGTTGATCATTTCCTTGATATGGCACGTTCTGCAACCAACGTGATCGGTAACGGTCTGGCCACCGCGGTGGTCGCCAAGTGGGAAGGTGAGCTCGGTGAACATGTGGAAGGCGATCTCGCCAATCAGAAATTGCCAGAATAATAGGATGCTTTGACGCTAAAAAATTCCGCAGAAAATAAAGGGAATTTTTTCGCAAAGAGCAGGTCAAAAAACGCTGAAACTCGAAAGAGGCTCAGCGTTTTTTTATGGCGCTGTTATTGAAGTTTTTCTTGCACAAATTTATTCAAAGGTCGAACCATGAGAATGACAAGAATCGGAGTGAGCTGGATCATCGCGGCAGTGATACTACAGTCGGGTTTCATGATGCAAACTCAAGCGCAAACCGCAGCTGCCGCTAGCAGCAAATTGAGCTTGGAAAAAATTATGTCCAATACGGATTGGATGGGGAATGCACCCGAGCGTTCTTACTTCAGTGCCGATGGTAAAACCGTTTATTTCGTAAGGAAAGCAGACGGTAGTGAAGTGCGCGACGTGTATCGTGTTCCTGTCAACGGTGGCGTCCCCACTAAACTCAATGCTGCGGAGCTCGCCGTAGCGGAATCTGAATCCCGCTTTGTGAGCCCAGATCGAAGTCAAGTTGCTTGGATACGTAACGGCAATTTGTTCCTCCTCAAGGATGGCAAGAAAACCCAAATGACGCGCACCGGTGACGTCGCCGGTCTGCTTGGCTTTATCAGTAATGAGCAGCTCGCCTTTCGCCAAGATGGCAAGATCAATAGCTTCAATCTGCGTACGGGCGAAACCAATACGCTGGTGAACTTGAAGAATGAAGATGATCCCGCAGCGAAGAAAGAGGCCGCAGATTATCTGAGCTTGCAGCAAACGCGTTTGTTCGACATTATCAAAAAACGCGACACCGATAAGAAAGATGCGGAGAAGCGTCAGCGCGACATCGCACAGCAAGCGAGTAGTGCGCCGCAGCCGATTTATTTGGGCAAGGGTCGCGAGTTCCGTCAAATCAGTTTGTCTCCCGATGGTAAATATCTCGTTGTTAGTACCGCGACTCCACGTAAGCCGGGTCGCAGCGATAAGATGCCACACTACGTGAGCGCTGATGGTTATGTGATGGTGCAAGATGTCCGTAGCAAAGTCGGAACCGGTGAAGATGCGAATGAGTTTGTATATGTGATCGACATCAGCGCAAATCAGGCGCACAAATTGAAATTCGATCAGTTAGCGGGTATTAATGAAGATCCGTTGTTGAGTTTAAAAATTGATGCGGCTAAACGTTTAGGGAAGCCAGAACCGAAAGCAGCTGTGCCACGCGCGATCTATCTCGGTTTCCGTGGTACGCAGTGGGCCGACAATGGCCAGAAAGTCGCGTTACAACTTTTCAGTGCCGATAATAAAGACCGTTGGATTATTGAACTCAACACCACAAGCAAAGACAAGGCGCAATGGCAGTTGGTGCATCGCTTGACTGATCAAGCGTGGGTCAACGATAACGACTTCAATGAAATGCTGTATAGCCGCGATGGTAAGACCTTATGGTATTTGTCTGAGGAGTCTGGTTTTAGTCAGTTGTATCACTATCGTGATGGTCAATCGCAAGCAGTGACCAAGGGAAAATACGAGATGAGCCGCATAACGCTCACGCGTGATGGCCGTTGGATCTACTACCGCGCGAATAAAAAACATCCGGGTAAGTACGAGGTTTATCGCATAGGAACGGACGGGCAAAATGATCAGGCTTTAACCGATATGAATGGCGGTATGGATTATGAATTGTCGCCGAATGAAGATCGTTTATTGTTGACGCATTCGACCATCACACGTCAGCCAGATTTATTCGTGCAAGCTGCGGCGCCGATGGCGAAGGCAACGCGTTTAACGGATTCGACATCGAAAGAATTTGCGGATATTAATTGGATCGTCCCCGATGTCGTAGCGGTGCCGTCTAAACATGGCGCGGCGCCAATCTATTCGCGTGTGTATCAGGATAAAAGCAAACTCAGTGGACCGAGGCGTCCTGCAGTGATGTTTGTGCATGGCGCTGGTTATCTGCAAGCGGCGCATTATGGCTGGTCGAATTATTTCCGTGAAATGATGTTCCATAATCTCTTGGTGCAAGAGGGCTATGTGGTGATCGATATGGATTACCGTGCCTCTGCGGGTTATGGACGTGATTGGCGCAACGCGATTTACCAACGCATGGGAACGCCGGAGTTGGAAGACTATCTCGACGGCATTGATTGGCTGGTGGAAAACGCGAATGTTGATCGACAACGCGTTGGTATCTATGGCGGTTCCTACGGTGGTTTTATGACCTTTATGGCGATGTTCAAGACCGAAGCTTTTGCCGCAGGGGCAGCTTTACGTCCTGTGGCTGATTGGGCTCACTACAACCACGGTTACACCTCGAACATCTTGAATACACCGGATGTGGACCCTGAGGCTTATTTACGCAGCTCTCCGATTGAATTCGCGGCAGGCTTGAAGCGTCCTTTGTTGATTTGCTCTGGCGTACTTGATGACAATGTCTTTTTCCAAGACAGCGTGCGCATGGTGCAAAAACTGATTGAGTTAAAGAACCCGAACTTCGAGTTCGCTGTGTATCCGATTGAGGCGCATGGTTTCCGTGAACCGACTAGTTGGCTCGATGAATATCGTCGCATCTTCAAATTGATGGAGCGCGAAGTAAAAGGGCGAGAGCTTAGTAGTAAGTAGTCTCCTCAAGATTTAATCGCACGCGAAGAAAGCGAGTTTGGCTGAGGCAGCCAACTCGCTTTTTTTCGTTTTGCTGTTTTGCTGCTTTGTTTTTTCATTTAACATCGATCGCAAATCGGCGACAATAATCTTTTGCACAGAATGTTTGCGTATGCACCAAACCTATTACCAAGCGAGCCTTGAATCCAATGCATCGCCATCCTATCCCTCTTTGGAAAACAAACAGGAAGTCCAAGTCTGTATTATTGGAGCAGGTTTTGCGGGGCTGGCGACCGCTTTAGGATTGCTCGAGCGAGGTGTTCATAGCGTCGCGATATTAGAATCTGAGACGGTCGGTCATGGCGCTTCAGGCCGCAATGGTGGCTTTGTGTTTGGTGGTTTTAGTTTGGACAACCGTGAATTGGTAAAACAACTCGGAAAACCCAAAGCGAAAGCTCTCTATCAACTGACTTTGGATGCAGTGCAGTTGATCAGTCAACGTATCACTCAATATCACATCGAGTGCGATAAAAATGAAGAAGGCGTGTTGCTGGCCAATTGGTTCGACGACGATCAACTTCTTTTGGACCAGCAAAGAATGATGCAGGATGAGTTTGATGTGGAGTGGGACTTCATCTCGCGCGAAGACTTGCAGCAGCGCTTACTCTCGAAGCGCTATTTCGGTGCTTTGCATGAAAAGAATGCGTTTCACTTCCATCCTTTGAAATACGCGCGTGGCTTGGCACGGGCAATTGAACAAAAAGGAGGGCAGCTTTACGAACATTCGCGTGTCACTCGTATCGAAGACCTCGGAAGTCTGAAATGCGTACACACGAATTCTGGAGGGCGGATTCAAGCGCAACATGTGGTGATCTGCTGTGGTGGTTATATCGAGGGTTTAGTGCCACGCTTGAGCCGCGCTGTTTTACCGATCGCGACTTATGTGATGGCGACTGAAGCCTTGGGGGCGCGTTTGCAGTCGGCCATGCGAACTGGCGCCGCAGTGTATGACACGCGTTTTGCGTTTGACTACTATCGACCATTACACGATACCCGTTTATTGTGGGGCGGTCGGATATCGATCGCAGAGCGCACACCACAACAGGTGCAAGCTTTATTGTACGAAGATATGTTGAAGGTGTATCCGCAACTTCGAGACGTCAAAGTGGAATACGCTTGGAGCGGCTTAATGAGTTATGGTCGGCATAAGATGCCGCAGTTAGGGCGTTTGGAAAATGGATTGTGGTATGGGTTGGGTTTTGGCGGACATGGAGTTGCGCCAACCACACTAGCCGGAGAAGTTTTAGCACAGGCCATCGCGCATGATCAGGCTTTACCACCAGGTTTTGAACACTATGGCCTACCGAGTACATTCGGCAGTTTAGGGCTGCTCGGCGCACAATTGACGTATTGGTATTACGAGTTGCGCGACTATTTGAAACAGTGATGTAAAGCGAGCACGCCAGAACAGGAGAGCGATAGAAAAAAACGACTGGATACTTAGGCTTATCCAAAAAAACTATTAAAGGAAAATTTCCGCGATCCGTTATCGAAGAAATCGGAGAAGTATGGTCGACGTCGATTCGCCACGTCGGCTTGTCGGTCGCTTGGTGAAGTGATTGGCAAGCTACTTCGTCTGATCCTCTTTGTTGTTGGAGCCCCTATGAAGATCGCGTCGTCTGAGGTGCAGATGAGTTCTGCGTCCTCCTCATCTACTTCCATCATTGAGCAGCAATCATTGAAGCTCAGTCGCCTTACTCCAGTGCAGTTAAACCCTTTGGAGAAAAATGCGACGGGTGCTGCTTCCAACGCAAACACGGTAGCGCGAACGACAACCGTGGACTTGTCTCGTTTGGCTCAGTTCTTACAAGAGCTTGATTCCACCGTGGCCCAGCAGGCGCCAGTCCCAGAATCCGTGCCGACCAATGAAACTACCGAGTCACTCGATGAGGCGGAAAATGATCCTAAGGTTCAGCTGATTAAGACCTTGATCGAATACATGCTTGGCAAAGGAATTAATTTGTTTGCCGGTTGGCGTCAGCGTGTTGATAACTGTGAATGCCAAGGGGAGAAAGCGGTCGCGCAAGCACAGTCTCAAGCTGCAGCGGGCGCGGCAACCGCATCGCGTCGACCATCTGAATGGCGTATTGAATATCATGCGCGTCGAAGCGTCGATGTTCAGCAACAGACTTCTTTTCAAGCGAAGGGGCAGTTGCAAACCAGTGATGGGCGCAGTATTCAATTTGATTTGAGTTTTGAAATGCAGAGCCAAACGCATAGTGAGACTTCGGTTGATGTTTCCTCGATTGCCGTTAAAAAAGTCGACCCTTTAATGCTGAGTTTTGGATATGGCCCTATCGCTTTAAGTGACAAGAAATATGCTTTTGATCTGAATGCCGATGGCGAAAAAGAGCAGATCTCTTTTGCCACTAATGCCGCTATGTTGGCGCTCGATAAGAATCACAATGGAAAAATTGATGATGGCAAAGAATTGTTCGGACCGAATACGAATAATGGATTTCAAGAACTTGCCGTGTATGACGTCGATCATAATGGTTGGATCGACGAAAGCGATCCGGTGTATGAACAGCTTCGCCTATGGTCGAAAGATGCCACAGGGAAGGATCAGATGCTCAGTCTTAAGCAGGCACAGGTCGGGGCGCTTAGCCTTACCAATGTGGCTAGTCGGTTCACTATCACGGGATCACAACAACAAGCACTAGGGCAACTCGCCGCGAGTGGACTGTGGTTGTCAGAGGCAGGGCAGGCACATCGATTGCAGCAAATTGATCTTTTAGCCTAGGTCCTGCTTGATGAGATGATCGCGAATACACCTCGCGAACGCCAAATTTTATTCCTCCAAATTGTCATTTCATGCGGCATTTTTGCGCGCTCATCGCTTTCCTCATTGACGCTTCACCTTGCGCACTTGATACTGAAGCCCTGTCCGAAATCGCAGTACCAATTAATCCCGCAATGAGAGAGTGAATGATGAAACGAAAAACCTTAGCACGAGCGATTCTGAGTGCTCTTGCCTTCAGCGCAGCTTGCAGTTTTGCGAGCGCACCGGCGTTTGCAGCAGAACAAGCCTGGGTAGCGAAAAGTAATGAAAATGCAAAAATTTTGCTGAATATCATGGGCAAATATGCGCCTGAAAATGCGGGTTCGCTCGGTGTTGATGGCTTGGATGAACAGATCACTGATTTATCACGCGACACTTTTAATGTGCGTATGAAAGAAATGCGCGTTTTGATCGCTGAATATCAAAAACGTCTGCGCGCAGAAACTGATCCAAAGATTCGACAAGATTTGCAAATTTTGATTACTTCAGCTGAAGACAGTATTCGAAGCGAAGGTTTGAGCCGGAAATATTTTTTCCCCTACAACGATATTACGGGAATGATTTTTGGTGTGATACAGCAGACACTCGATCCACGGATTCCCAAAGAACGTCAGAAGACGTTGTTGGTGCGATTGGAAAAATATGCGGGCATCGCCAAAGCGCATCGTCCTATCACAGAGTTGGCTAGAGAACGGATGTTTGAGCGCTTGAAACTTAATCCAAAATTATTAGGCCCCTATAAGGGGGAGGTCGAGCAGGCTTTGAGCGATGCGCCTGCATTAATCTCAGGTATGAAAGAGTTGTTAGAAAAAAGTGAGTTAAAAGGTTGGGAAAAATCCTTCGCCGCATTAGAGCAGCAATTGAATGCCTACAATGCGATGATCAAAGCGGAAGTCTTGCCGCGTGCGCGTCAGGATCATCGTTTGCCAGCCGAGGTTTATGCGGACAACTTGCATCAATTTGGGGTTGACATCGCACCAGAAGAATTGGTGAGCAAAGCCCTGACCTCATTTGCTGAAATTCGCAATCAAATGCAGATCACGGCGGGCATCATCGCCAAAGAACGAGGCTTGGTTGATGCTGACTATCGTGCGGTGATTCGCGAATTAAAGAAACAGCAAATCGCTAAAGAGCAAGTGATGCCATTGTATGAAAGTCGTTTGCAATCCATCGAAGCGTTAGTGCGGCAAAATAAAATTGTGAGTTTGCCAGAACGCAAAGCTAAGATTCGCTTGGCTACTGAAGCTGAGAACGCGCAACAGCCAGCCCCGCATATGAGCCCACCACGCTTGATCGGTAACACTGGTGAATATGGCGAATTTGTGTTGACCACGGCAATGCCTGCAGGTGCTTCTGGTAAGTCCATGGTGTTCGATGATTTCACACATGAAGGCGGTACTTGGACCTTGACGGCGCATGAAGCACGTCCAGGGCACGAATTGCAGTTCGCTAAAATGATCGAAGCCGGTGTGTCGACGGCGCGTGCCGTGTTCGCCTTCAATAGCGTGAACGTTGAGGGTTGGGCGCTGTATGCGGAGGCAGAGATGCAGCCATTCGAACCGACCGATGGACAACTATTCGCACTGCAAGCACGCGCACATCGTGCAGCCCGTGCTTTCCTCGATCCTATGGTGAACTTAGGTCAAATCAGTCCTGAAGGCGTGAAGTCGTTTTTGATGGATGAAGTCGGTTTGTCCGAAGGTATGGCGACCCAAGAAATGCAACGTTATACTTTCCGCGCTCCGGGGCAAGCGACGTCTTATTTTTACGGCTACCAACGTTTGATGGAAACCCGCCAAGCTGCCGAAGTGAGCCTGCGTAAGAAGTTCGATCGACAAGCTTTTAATGACTTTGTCTTGGCGCAGGGTTTGGTGCCGTCTAAAGTATTGCGTCAAGCAGTGGAGCAAGAGTTCATTCCTGCGCACGCGAAATAGTTTTTTTGTGAATCACCTTGGAACGTCTCTGGCAGCGGAGACGTTCCTTTTTTTTGTGTGGTGCGTTCTAATTAGATCGATTCAGGCGATCAATGTGGGCTTGTAGTGGAGCTCTGAGTAGCGCTTTGAGTTGATGCGAAATTAAACCGACTGTTGGCACTCGCGAGGCAGCCTTCTGCGCTGAGTTTCTTCTGTAGTTCCAGGATGGAGTTCATGTCCTCTGGTTTGAAGTCTCGCTCCGCACTCAGCGTTGCCAATTGTGCTTGCTTGGGATGCGGATTGAGTGCTATTCGATCAGTGCTAGAACTGAACAGCTGTTGGCAGCGTCCTAAGAGTTCAGCTCGATCAGATTCCATATAGAACTGCAAATGCAAGAGCTCGCCAGTCGGGTTTGCCTTGTTGGATGGCGAGAATGAGATCTTATCCTTTAGTTGATAAATTTTCACAGAATAAACTGCAATGCCTGAGAAACAGATTAGGAGCAAAATTCGTTTAAGCATAAGCGCATGAAAGTTTAAGCAGGACGGCAGCAAAACGTTGATTTGAAAGTTTTCAAAAAAGCTTTACAAAAAACTCTCTCAAAAAAACCGTTTGTCTGTGCGGATTCATTTTCTCAGTTATTTAAAAAAATGCTGCCGTAAAAATTGGTAAAAACAGACAAATACAAAATTTTCTTACCTCACCAAAATCGAATTGGTGCATACTCGAATCATACCATTGATGCCCTTAACCAGATCACCAAACTGGACTCATCGTACTTGTCTTGGATGTGAATTATGGCGCCAAATGAATCAGCACCAGATCAGCACAGCACAGAGGCTGAGTCGCTCGCGAGCGTACGAGCAGAACTAGAGCGAACGAAGGCATGGCAAGCCCGCATATTGCAGGCGCTCGACCATTTGCAATCGGGACTGGTGATGTACGGACCCGACGACGTACTCGTCTTCTGTAATCGACGCTTCCGCGAAATTTATCCTGAAATAGCGGATATCTTGGTGCCCGGAACACCCTATAGTGAAATTGCGCGCACCTTTTATCAGCGTGAATTTCATCGTCGTACCGAAATGACCGAAGATGAATATGTCTCGACCCGCGTCAAACAACATCTCAATCCTGATGAATGCGATGACGAATATCTCATGGGACCAGAAACATGGATTCTCGCCTCTGATCGTAAGACGGCTGATGGTGGTGTGATTGGCTTTCGGCTCGACATTAGTGAACGTAAACGCGCAGAGAAGCTACTCGCAGAAACCGAGATGCGCGTGATGGCGGGCTTGGAACAAAAAGTCAAAGAACGTACACAAGATTTACTACTGGCCAATCAGAATTTGGAACAGGCCTTAAGTGATTTGCGTGGTGCGCAGCGCCAATTAGTGCAAAGCGAAAAACTCGCATCCTTAGGTTTTCTGGTGGCGGGTGTTGCACATGAAATCAATACTCCGATTGGCAATGCCTTATTGGTCGGAACCTCTTTGCGCGAAGAGATCGATCATTTTAGCGAGCAATCGTCTCAGCGCGTGACACGCAGTTTGCTTGAGAAGCATATCGATTTCGTGACCAAAGGTAGTGACGTGTTGGTATCGAATTTAAAACGAGCCGGTAAGCTGGTGCAAGGATTTAAACAACTAGCGCTTGATCGCGCAACCGAGCAGCGTCGTGAATTTGTTTTGGTTGAGGTTATCGATGAAGTCTTGCTGGCAATGGGGCCCACCTTGAGGATGTCACCGTTTAAGTTAGACATTCAGGTGCCCGCTGATTTGACGATGGACAGTTATCCAGGACCTCTGTCGCAGATCATCGTGAACTTTATCAATAACGCCTTAGTGCATGCTTTTGAAGGGCGCCAACAGGGTCATATGGTGCTCGATGCGAGCATTAATCAAGACAAGCAGATCGAGATTGTATTCTCCGATGATGGATGTGGCATGTCAGAAGACGTGGCCAACCACGTCTTCGACCCTTTTTTTACGACAAAATTAGGACAAGGTGGAAATGGCTTAGGGATGCATATCGCCTATAACATCGTGACCCAGCTGCTGGGTGGCACAATCACCGTCGATACCGAAGTGGGACGCGGCACAAGTTGGAGAATGACTTTTCCTAGAGTGCTGAAAAATACCTGAAGGTACGGCCGAATGAATTAGCCAAGCCCACCAACAGGATCCTAGTTGTCTTAGTTGACAGGCGAAATTGAAATCCGATATCGAGTTTGTTCGGGTTCGTTTCTGGGTTGGCTTGGAATTAACTTCAATTGATGCTCGATGATTTTCCGATCATTAGCTGAAATTCGTTCTGGGAACTGTTGATTGAGGTACACCCAAATTTCATTGTCGAGGGTTTCGCATTTGAGTACTGCGCGGCTCTTTATTGTGAAACGATGTGAATAATCAAGGTCATCTACTTCTTCATTGGGCGAATAGTTTTTTTTCAGGCGCCGTTGATCTTGATTCTGTTCGGATTCAAATTTTTTTGCTGGAATATTGCAGGTTTCACGAAATAGGGTACGAAGGTCTTGACTTTGAACGGTGTTACATTGATACGCTCGATGCGAGAACGTCCAGCAGGTTTTTCCTACGTCTTTATGTTGTGCAATCGCTTGAATTTTCTTAATTGCACGATCATTTGGCTCTGCATTCTTTTCACCATTCTTGAGCGCGCACGGTTGGTCGGTGTAGGTTGCTTTGCCCTCTGCGTTAATACATTTGTGTAGCTGCCCTTGTGCTGTAGCACTACTAAAAGCGACTAATAAGACAGTCAATGAGAGAAAATTCGATAGCAATTTCATGGTCTGTATATTCGCAATAAAGGGCGCTCATTAGAGCGCGTGTGGCAGCGATTATACGTAATTATTTATCGAACATGCAAAGCCCTTGATTTGTTTGAATTTTCCTCGAAATCTGTTTGAGATGAATAAGTTGTTAAGTATTTCGAAAGCTTGCTCACCTAGGTGACTGTCACCGCCGCGCCACGGACTGCAATCGGCTCGATGCGAGCCGCACTGATTTGAATATTATTTTGTAAGTTGTCGATGGAGGCTCCTGCGCGATAGCTGAATTTAACATCAATCACATCGCCAGCTTGCACGTCAAAAGGACGTGCCAAGGGGAGAGCCATGTAGTGATTCAACCAATCGATGGTGCTGTTGTCATGGCATATCGCCAAAATGTTTTTGGTGATGAAACGCAAAGCCGATAGTCGTCCTGATTGTTCGATCACCAATTGTCCTTCCCAGCGTATCAGCTGATCGGTTGTCTCCATGAAATCGATGATTTTGTACAATGCCGGTTGACCTAATTCGAAGGTGTCGGTCGAAAAGCTCCCCGGCAGTTGAAATTGAATGATAGGCGCTTGGTAGCCCCAGAAGTCATAGCGTTGCTGCAATGGCTGTACGGCCATGACCACGGCTTCTGGAATGAAGATTGGCATCTGGCCAGGGAATTTTTCTTGGTAGCGACGTTTGAAGTTTTCGATTACTTCAACTTGTTTTTCTCTTAGCATGGCGACATGAATCATCTCGCAAATGACGAAATCAACGGGCTCTGGTGGTAGGTATTCGAAGGCATCAGCATGGATCACTTCAACACGTTCGCCGCCTGGGTTCATGCTCAAAAGACGGCGCGCTTCGGCCACCATATCGGGATTGAATTCCACACAATAAACTTTAGCAGCTGCCTGTGCCGCAAACCATGAGAGCACCCCCGTACCGCCACCGAGTTCGAGCACTTTGGCACCTTCAAACACCCGATACTGGATCGCTGCTTTGAAGTTATCCATGCGGTTGGCATCCATCAGCATATTGTGATGGTATTGCAGGGGAATAAACTGACCTAGGTAGCAGCTTTCGGCTTCGCGTTCGATCAACATAGTGGCGTCCTTTCAAAGTGGCGCGCACGTTGTGCTGTTGATGAGCGAAGAACGAGCGCAGAGGTGCTGATTATGCGCTGGCTCGTTTATGGTCGAATCGAAGAAATGCTTTGGTTTTTGGGTCTTATTTGTGAAGTGCAATGGGACGAGGTAAAACGCTCGGCGATTTGTCTCTATGCAGGGGAGTTTGAGTCGCTGTTATGGTAACTCGTTTGATAAGCTAAGTGCCAACTCAAGTAGCTGACCCAAGTCAGAACCACCACAATGCTTAATCGCTGCACTAAACCTCGTTGCTGTAGTAACGCATGTAAACAAAACACCGGGACAATGAGCCATGGCCATAATTTTAAGAATTTGGAGTGCATGTTCATCTGTTGCAGAACTACCGTCGTTTTCGAGGCAGCGATCAGAAATGGAATCACAGCAAGCATCACAAAGAACGCATGGATGACGGTCCAAGGACTTTGAAAATTCTGTTGAAAATCTGCGGGGACAGCGGCCCCTGCAAGCATTAGCCCCAGGACAATTGTCCAATTGGCAGCGCTATCCGAATAGCCCCGACTTTGGAGCTCAGAGCGGAAACCTAAACCAGCACAACAGACTAAAAGACCTGTGCCCAGAAAACAGACAATGTTCATTGCAAGCGCGTTGCTTGCGCCAAACGCACCGAGTCGACTTACCGCATTATAGAGATGTGAATATCCTGGCTCTAAGGCGGCAAAGATCGCGAGACTGACAATCCACCAAGGCAAACTTAACGTGCCAAATTTGAGAAGATTTTTCCGCATTGCGCCTCCAGTCTTAAGTTGGGAAGTGATTTTCAAACACTTACATATTGCGCATTGTAGTATGAAAGACTAGTGTTTTTAGAACTTTTTTTCAGTGTCGGAGGTGGGGCGTATAGTGTTTGTGTTATCACAAAAAAAGGGAATTTTGTTGTCAGATTGAGAGGCTGACATCGATGTCGACTCTTTAGTCTGATGCCGAGTCAATGTCAGTCTTATTCTTAATCTTTCTTTAGGCAAGACCTTCAACATATTGTTTGAAATTATCGAGGATCGCTTGCCAGCCCTGTTTTTGAAATTCTAAAGGGTACTCATTTTCAGGATCAAAGCTCACCGTGACTTTGACTGCGTCGGCATGCTCGGCAAATTCGATCTCTGCGGTGCGATCACCGAACTGATAGCTGATGTAACGCAACGGCTCAATTTTTGTGTATGTGCCCGCAAAATCAAATCCCATACTGCCGTCTTTGGCTTCCATGCGTGAGGAGAATAAGCCACCTTCACGCAAGTCGACCGTGGCATGAGGTGCGTGCCAATCAGGTGAGGCAAAATTCCATTGGGTGATGTCGGACGCGGTGGTGTAACGATCCCACACGGATTGGAGGGGCGCTTTTACGGAAGTTTCGACGGTAATTTTCATAGAATTTTCTAAAGAGTTGATTGGAACTGATTCGCGTTAAGCGGGACAGCATATCCCGAAAACTCAGTAGTTGCAAAGTCGGATTGGATGAATTCGAATATAAAACAAAAGCACTCACCAGTATCGCTGGATGAGTGCTTCTCAAAACAAAGCGCGTTAATTTTGGGTATTACAAAACCACATCTGCCGCGCTGATACCAATCAATGCAATCGCATTCGCTGTATTTGTCGGCGTGACTGCCGCGGCGATTTCCATACCGTGAAGGATGTTATCGTTCGGGCTGATATAGCCCAGACCGAGATCGACCGAGAAGGTTTTTGCGACGGTAATTTTATTGTCGAGCAAATCCGCCACCCATCCAAATTCAGCATGGCCTTTGAAGCTGTGTGCAGCATACAGAATGTCGATGACTAGTGAACTCTTGGTCGCTTTACCCAACGCGAGTTGATCGGTCCAATACGCCAAACCTTCTGCGTCGGCTCCATCAACCCTGCCCAATACATTGCGGTAGACGAGGTTCACGAAATCCGCATTGGTCAGTTGTGGGGTGTAGCCAGTGAGGTCAGGGAAGGCGAGTCCAGCATAGTAGAAGGAATCAGCGATGTTGTAGATCGTCTTGCCTGCTTTCATTTCGCTGATCCAATAGGCCATGCCATCCGCATCTGGAACGCGCTTGAAGAAGGCGACGTAAAGTTCGATCACGTTCTGCACACTTGCGGCCGGCGCGCTCGCTGCGATGCCTTTGACCGTTAAGTTGACGGTCATGTCTCCGAATTTCAAACTCTCGGAATTAGTCACAGTATCGGTGCCATCGGTGCCAGTTTTTGCCTTGACTGTAGTGGTGCTGCCAACGCGTTTGACCGTGTAATTCGAGAGTTTGCTGGCGTAAGAGATGACATCATAGCCTGCACCACCGTCGATGGTATCGGCGCCTGCATTTCCGGTAATTGAGTCGTCACCTGC
This sequence comes from Undibacterium cyanobacteriorum, assembly GCF_031326225.1. Classification (GTDB taxonomy): domain Bacteria; phylum Pseudomonadota; class Gammaproteobacteria; order Burkholderiales; family Burkholderiaceae_D; genus Undibacterium; species Undibacterium cyanobacteriorum. The sequence continues at coordinate 1,439,474 of NZ_CP133720.1, forward strand.
TAGCCCGCTGATCAGATCATCACCAGTGTTACCGATCAGATTATCGGCGGTGGCGACACCGACCTGAAGATTAACGGTATCTCGATTATTATTGAAAACTAATTTTTCCATGTTGTACAAAGTCGCATGGAAAGAACTACTGGCACCAGAAATGGTATCTATTTGTATTCCGCCATCGCTCAGTGCCATGACCGTATATTCGGAACGCGTTGAGGTCCCTAGATTCAAAGTATCCACCCCAGCGAGGCCATTCACTACATAGGTGCCACCGCTGACGACGGTCCAGGTGTCATTGTTTGCTGTTCCATTTACGGTAGGCATTTTGTTCCCCTTTTTAGTCTTCGTGTTTGAATTGTTCAAGACACGATGTGTAATGATTTCAAAACTTTGTTATTACTGCTTGTACTGACTTTGATTCTTTAGACTGGTGAATTTCTATTGTTTTTATGTTGGCCGTGTCAATTTACTATTCTGTTATTTCATTGCTTGAGTTGAATTTCTAAAGCCGAATCAACCGCAAGATATTTGAACTCAGTGGCATTTAGAAAATCAATGGCCTTATCTTCTAGCAACATGGCGATCGTACTGTAACTCCCAGCGATCAAACTATTGGGGCCCACTACGCTTACCGACGCCCAATAACGAACAGGCATGCCACTCTTGGGATTCAAGATATGGCAGTAATGTTGTCCATCAAGCTCAAAATATTTTTCGTAGTCACCGCTGGTCGCAAGACCACCTTGCTGCAATGGGATACTCGCAATCAATTCACCCTTTTTACGTGGATGTTGTATCCCGATATTCCAAGAACTTCCATCTAACTTAGGACCAAGAAAATGAATATCGCCCCCTAGATTGACATAGCCATGCTGTAGTCCATGCGCCTGTAAAACCATGGCAGCCCGATCCGCTGCATATTCTTTGCCGAAACCGCCAAAGTCGATTTCCATTCCTCTTTGTGGGAGAAAAATATTTTGCTGTTCTCTTTCACAACTTGCCCAACTTATCCGACTGCATAGTTCTTCCAATTGCTCGCGCTTTGGCACGATAGCTTGTTTGAAATCCCATGCTTGGCGCAAGATACCCGCTGTGATATCGAATAAGCCGTCGCTTAAATCAAACAGTTGTTCGGCAAATTGCAATAGATTCCAAGTTTCATCATCGCACTCGACGGCAAACTGGCCAGCTGCAGCATTGATACGACTCACGATACTGTCGGCGCGATAACGAGAATATTTCGATTCTATCCGTAGTACTTCTTCGATCGCCGCTTGCGTGGCGCTTGCAAGCTCTGGTCGATCTTGAGTACTCGCAATCACGATTTCGCAGGCGGATCCCATGGCCTTAAATGGAAACCCGTGAATCTCCTTTTGCATGCGTCCCTTAATATTCTTGTTAGCGTTGAATCGGTAAGACTATTTTTTCGATTGGTGGTTGCTGCAACTCAAAAGGCACGTGATAAACCTATTTGATAACTGCGCGCTTGAAACGGCAGAAGTCCTTTACTGCCGTCACCGAATAAGCGCCAATCGCCGCGTTGCTCGTATTTTTCGTATTTAAAATCGATTACCCAATCATCACCTAAATTCTTACTCAATTTAATGCCGTAAGTCCTCGCGCCATAAGCTGAAAGGCGTTGGTCTTCGGAGTAAAACTCAGCACCTTCAGGAGGGTTGGGCGGAAATGGGAAATCGATAGGCCCAGCATCGACATAGAATTTCGCCGCACTTTGGCTATAAACGCGCAACATTGGCGTCACACTCCAACCATCACTCAGACTTTGTGCATATTCGAGTCCAAAAGTGTGCGATTTAATTGACCAATCGTCGCTGTAATAGCGGTAGCTAAAACGGGTACTGGCGTCGAGTTGATCGAGGTGATGGTTCCAACGTGTGGTGAAAGTATTGCTTTGCTTATCTGGGCGTTTGTCGAACACCTTGTACGGGTCAGACAAGTAACCTGTGGCGCGGCTCATCCCCAAATTGAATTGGATAATATCGACCGGTGTGAGCACTTGAGTGACACCCACCAAAAGATCGGTGACATGTTTGCGTTCGTTGCGGGCGACTTTGTTATTCGAGTCAATCGTATCGTTGCTCACACCGATGCCAGCGGTCCAAGTCGTGTTGCGATCCTCACTGCTGAACGCGGATTGCAAGCTCACACCTTTGGAGATGTAGTCGGATTCTTTTGAGTAATTGAGCCCGAAAGTCGCGCTGCTATTACTGAAGTAGCGCGTGAATGCAGCATCGCCGGCGTTACGTCGATCATTCATTTTGGTGATCGCTGAATTATGGAAGGCAGGAGAGGCACCGGAAATACCATCGGTCGTGGCGGTCGCAGTCATCGACCACTCTGGTGAAATGGGAGCAACGAGACCGATCGCAGTGGCTTTTACACGAATCCTATCGGTGCCGGGTTGTTTATCAAAATAGTCGAGATATTTGATAGCGAGCGATCCTCGCTCGGGAGGATCTTCGGCGTGGCAAACTGGCGCACTGAGTAATGCTGCCGTTGCTAAAAGAAGTTTTGCGTGAGATGCAGGTTTTGTCATGATGGATGCGGGAAAATTTGGAGGTTTTGAAGTGGCGTCTCAACCTGTCTGTTGAGCTTAATTGCAGCCACAGCCGCCGCCGCCAACACCAGTACCACCCGTTGAGGCTTCTTTGCTGAAATAGGTGTGATCAACAAAACGTGCGTCAAGCATATCGCGGTCAAAACGCATATCTTGGCGCGCGAGTTTGCCTTTTTCCCATGCCTGCACTTGGGTCATTGAACTACAGCCTGCACTGAGGCTCGCTAGACAAGCGATCAGCCCGACAGCGCTCCATTTCACACTCTTTTTGTGGTTCTTGTTTTGCATTGCATCTCCCAGCGATCAATTGGAATAGTTGATCATAATTTGAAAATTGCCAGAGTGGGAGTAAGTGTGCCATTGTGGTTACAAAGACTTACATGTTCTTGCCACTTGTCTTAGGAATTCAACCGTAAATCGATCTCTACAGTTGGGAATCAAGTCATTAGGGAGTGAGATGGTATTGAATTTATAATTAAAAATAATATTTAATCTTGATTCAAACACATACTAGATTTGCCAAATTACGAACCCGGTGATCCCGAAAATGGCAATCAGGAGTAGGGGGAACAGGTGGCGTAAAGGCGGCAGAATCTTCGAAGTCGGGTGGAGGATAGGCCAATCTTCACGTTCGAACGCAAAATGGCGGCGGGAGAAATCATCGCGATCTTCCATTTCTAGATTCCAGAATAGTCCTGCAGCCACGTAAATGCAGGAGGAGATCATCAAATTACTTGACCAGCGCGGTGTATAGAAGCCGTCACGCCACAACAAGTAGCCATCATAAAACCAACTGCTTGAGAAAAAGAGCGCAAACACTGCGAGCCAAGTACGCCACCAAGTCGAGTTGGCGCTCTCGTTTGATTGATATTGAGCCAGAACGCCAACAGACCATGGCGCACTGAGGAAGGTCAAGAGCGCCATGCCGCCGCCCGTGACCACATCCCATGTGGGGTCATTGGTGTGGGGACCGGCGCTGCAAAGAAAGATAAACGCAGGAGCAAAGAATGCGAGTTTCCACGGTACCAAGAGGAATCGAATATAGGCTCGAAGTTCTGGCTTGAGAACGCGCCAATGCGCAAAGAAGAGGCCTAGGCTGATCTTGCTCAGGCCAATCCAGCTCAAAAAGTAAATGCGTTCGAATGGACTCAATTGGTACATGTTTATTTGAAGATGTCGATGGTCGCTTGACGAGAAATCCGCGCGCTATACTCAATCCATCGCAAGTCACCACTCACTGGAGAACGATTTCAACGCGTCGATTGAGTGCGCGACCTTCCTCGTTGGCGTTGCTGGCAACGGGCGCAAAGTTGGCGAGTCCCTTCGCTAACAGTCGCTGTTTATCAATCCCTGCCTGGATCAAAGCGTGTACGACGCTTTGGGCTCGCGCTTGGCTCAGTGCGAGATTGTTATCGATGCTGCCGACATTGTCTGTATGGCCTACGATGATGAGCTTCCATTGCGGCTGGGCTTTGAGTGTGGCGATCATTTCTTGTAGTTGGGCCTGACTTTCTGGCTTTAACTCAGATTTGCCAGTATCAAAGAGAAGACCATACAAAGAGGCATGTCCAGTTTTTTGTAAGCTTTGTTTGAGTGCATCAGCATTGACTGTGACTTGCCCTTGAGGTTGTGCTTTTTCTTCGATAATTTGGAGAAAGCTCGATACCATAGGATCGACTTTTTTTCCTCCGCCAAAAGCAGTGGAATGGTAGATTAAGACGTGTGTTTTGCTTCTTTGTGGATTAGCCGGGAAAAATCCAACGATCATGCGCCCATCATTATCATCCGGCGCATCGTAATGACTGAAGCCATGGTGGTGACCATCGTCCCATTTAAATTGGCGTTCAAATGGCTTCGCTTGATTGCGCCATAAACGGTACAAGTGTTCACATTGCTGTTCACAGCTCATTGTTATTTGTAGGCCCGCCGCGAGGAGCGCATCACGATAATTGCGATGCACTTCGAGTACAGTTTTTCCAACCGGAGAAAGGTAATGAATGCGAGTTTCTTTGCCTTCTACCGTGCGTAAATCAAGGGTTTTGCTCGCGTCTTGTTTGCTGCTTTTAGCTTGTGGCAAACTTGCTTCAGTCCATTCGGTTTGTGCGTAAGCAGTGATGCGAGAGTCTTGGAATGGCTTGATCAGCGGATGATCAATCGCGTTTGGAAGACTTTTACTTTGTGCTGAAATATCGGACGCCAGTATTGCATTAAGAGCGCATACAACACCCACTAAATAGAAACGTAGTGAGGAGAACGAAATAGGCTTCATAAGTTCACATTAAAATGAGAAAGCTGCATTGTAAGCGAAGCGCTTTTCGTTTGAATGTGATGGCCGTCAAGATCCCATTTTTGAGTGTAGGGAGTCATGCGCTGTTGTTTGGTACGGAATGGATGGTCGGTATTTGGTTCGACCATCCGTATTTAATTTTGCTTGATCTTGCTTGATCTTGCTTGATGTCCTTGACGAATTTTTAGACTGCTTATGCTGCTTTGCGACTGAGCCCAGGAATCTTGATCAATCCGAGTGAAATCGCCGTGGCACACAACACGATGGCGATACCGATGACGATGCCGTGCGTGATGGCTTCGCCGAGGAAGATCGCGGCCCAAATCGAAGCCGTGGCGGGAATGAGGAAGGTGACCGTGACTGCTTTACTTGCACCTTCGGTCGAAATTAATTGGAAGAACATGGCATAGGCGATCCCAGTACAAACCACGCCGAGAATCCCAACAGCCAATAAGGCCTGCGCGGTACCATGGCTAAACGCATGTGGGATGCTGGGTGCTGCGAATGGTAATAAGGCGAGTGCGGCGGCGAATTGACTACCGGTTGCCGTTGCCAAAGCTGGAATCTCTTTGGCATACATACGGGTGTAAGTGGCCGCAAAACCATAGCACACGGCGGCGCCCATTCCGGCAAGTACACCCGCAATCACCCAAGGCGTCACATCGATTGGACCAATGCCGACCAATACTGCAACGCCAAAGAGGCCCATCATAAAGGCACCGATACGTGTCCAACTTAGGCCTTCCCCGAGCATAATGAAACCAAACACGGCGGTAAAAATGGGTGCCAGCGAATTCATGGTGGCCATATAAGCAGACGGTACATGAAGTGCGGACCACGCGAACAAGCTGAAGGGAACGGCTGTGTTTCCAAGGCCAATGATGAGATAAACCTTGGAGTTCTTTTTCCATTCAAATTCGATACCACGACTGCGCGCAAACAAATAGATTGCGAGTGCCCCAAGACTAGCTCGACCAAAAGTGGTTAAGAAGGGGCCGAACACCGGTGAGGCGATACGCATCAACATGAAACTCGTTCCCCAAATCATAGCGAGAGCGACTAAACGGATTAAGTTGGCAGTGGACATAGATTTTTCGTTAAAGCGTGTTGGAAATAGTGTATCGAAGTGGCTTGCTAGACTCAGCTCGGAAAGCCTCGATTGAGTCACAATCGCGCTTCGAGATCAGCATACTAAGTCGATGTCACTGAAAATGCCAACGATACTTATTGACATCTGCTGTAAGAAAATCTAACAATACAGCATGGCGACAGCATCCCTCAATGCACTACAAACATTCGAAACTGCGGCCCGCATGAAGAGTTATTCTTCGGCGGCGCAGGAGCTTCACATCACCCATAGTGCTGTCAGTCAGCAAATGCGTTCGCTCGAACAGGCGCTCGGCGTTGCATTGTTTGAGCGCAAAGGACGGCAAATGAAGTTGACCGCGCACGGGCAGCAATTGCTGAAACAAATTCAGCCAGCACTGCGCCAAATTTCACGCGCACTTGATCAAATACAGTCTGAGCAGAAAACGCCAGCGATCAAGGTCGCAACTTTGCAGTCCTTCGCGACGTTTTGGTTATTGCCGCGACTAGGGAAGTTTCAGGCACTCCATCCCAATTTAGCGATCCACATTCAAGCCGCGATTGGCTTAGTAAATTTAGAAAAAACGAAGACTGATATTGCGATTCGTTTTGGCCTTGGTAGATGGGATGGTTACGAGGCTGAGAAACTATTGGATGATCATCTGTATCCAGTGTGTAGCCCGCACTTCAATAAAGGTCGATTACCCAGCTCACCTCAACAACTTAAACGCCATCGTATTCTGTGTGTAGAGCATGGACGTGAATGGCAAAACTGGGGGCAGTATGCGGGAATCGAAATTAGCGATTTCAAAGTAGAGTCTCATCTTAGTGACAGCAATTTGATGTTGACGGCCGCTATGGCAGGGCAGGGTATTGCCGTTGCTCGACATAGTCTGGTTGCGGCTGAGGTTGCTGCAGGAAATTTGGTGCGCCTATTTGATGTCGTGGCACCATCAGACTATAGCTATTATTTGGTCACGCCAACGGGGGCGCCTAAGAGTGAAAATCTACAAGCTTTCGCCGAATGGCTTAAGAAAGAAGCACGGCGTTTTGCGAAAAGCCAATTGAAGTGAGGGGGAGATCGCTTTTTTTTCGCTTTGTTTTCGTTTTTTTGTCGGAGAGGCTTTTGTTCGTCCGACCAGCTATCGAATGATTAGCGCAAGAAGAGTTGGATCACAAAAGTCAGCAAGACTAAGACGCTGGGGCAGATCCAGCCAAATTTAATTGCAATTTTGCGTGTCTCTGAGGCACCACCGTCAACAACTTCGATCGCTGTGGTTGAAGCCCATACAATATTGCATAACCAGCCCGAACCAATCGCCGCAAGTGCGATCAATAAAATTTGTGTAGAAGCCGTTGAGCGAAACATAATCATCAAAACAACAGGCAGTATCAATCCCGCGAGTAGGCTAATGAGTGAAATAAGTGTTTTCATGAGTGACGCTTTCCTATTCGCATGTATTCAAGATTTCTGTGCAAGAACATAGGCCACAATCGCATTTGCATGACCATGGCCAAGTCCGTGTTCAGTTTTGAGAAGCGCAACAATTTCCATATGCTTGAGCTGTCGATGTTGGTTCACGATATCAAACCAATATGGCATCGCTTGACCGTACTTTTTTTCAATTGAGGGGAAGTAGGAGGCTGGGCCCTTTATTTTTTCAGTCTCTGCCATAGTCGTCCTTTTCAATGCAAATCGTTCATCGCACAACGTCTTTCGATTCTCTTGCGGCTTCGACATCATAGCATTGCTGAATTGTTTTTGAAGTTAGCTCGCAAGATTTTCTTGTAAGTGAGACGCCACTGCACGATACCACTACGCATGGGATGTGACCTGTCATCGCGACCCAGATGACGGGCCATGAGTTGTTCGTTGGTGTTGAATAAAGTTCGACGACCGGACCATTGTGATTCAGGAGGTAAGGATTAGCTCCTGCTTCTAGCAGACAAGAAAAAACGCCTGCGGTGCGTGCTCGCACAGCACGGTGTAAAGCGCTAGCGCCATTTTTATTTTGTGCATCGATGCAAGCACCTGCAGCAACAAGTGATCGAATACTGCTTTCATTGCAATGACCCGCGGCCGCTCGATGCAGAAGTGTCTCTAGCGATACAGCCAATGACAAATTCTTGTTTCAAAGAGCTGATCTCGTTCGACGGTGATACTCGCAAGGTCAGGGTTTCGCTTTAGCATCTCCCGAGCAACGGATGGGCCGTCGTCGAGTAACACTTGGTAAGCGTCGAACATGGCAAGCGCTTAAGTCATGGGGTGGTCGCTAGATCAACTTACAAGCGGGTCTAGCGACCTTCGATCTTACTCCGGTAAGTGACATACGGCTTCAATATTATTACCCTCTGGATCAATCACAAAGGCGCCGTAATAATTGGGGTGGTAATCAGGGCGCAGGCCTGGTGCGCCATTGTCGCGGCCACCGGCTGCGATGGCAGCTTCGTAGAATGCATCAACGGCAGCGCGGTTGCGTGCGCTCCAAGCAAGATGGCATCCTGTGGTCGCAGGCGCACCGTAGGGCGAAGGGCCATCAATAAACCAAACATCGACTTTCTTACCATCGGCTTGGGTCGGATCTGGGTAAGAAAATCCTACAATATTGGAGCCGTAATTCCCTTCGAAATAGAGGCTGTAACCGAGCGGAGCTAAGGCTGCTTGGTAGAAATCTTTGGCGCGTTTAATATCGGTGACGCGGAAGGTCATATGGTCGAGCATGGCAGCAATTCCTTGTGATGGTTGTTGGGGCAATTGTCGTCGTTGCTGCAATCGTTGTCACATTCATCATTGGAGCAAAAACGAAGACAATTGCTGAGACAAATACTGTATATTTATTCAGTAGTTTTCGCAAGAATTATTCTGCTGCCATGGATTATTTTTTTTTGGCTTATCGCGTGTTTTTCACTCATGGGTGGAGAGATCTAAGCCTGAATCCCATACTCCTTCTTGAGTTTGTGATAGCTGAAAGTGCCGAGAATACCGAGGAAATAGTAGTAAAAGAAAATAATTGAAAGCAAGAGGCTGCCGACATTGCCACTTGCTTGAACCATCAGCGCTTTGGAGATCAGAAAATACACGAACATGATCACTGCACAGGTTCGGCTGTTTTTGTAAATGCCGAGCGCCAGGCCAAAGATCAGAAATACGTCAGCGAAATTCCAAATGCTAAAGCCGAGCATCGGACTTCCGCCCATGGCGGCGAGCGTGGCGAGTAAGGTGATGCAGCCCGAAATACAGGCGGCGATCACTGCATTTCTGATACGTTTAGCCGTCTCTTCTGGTACTTCGAATTCTCTTGGGGTTTGAATTAAGTCACTGTGTGGAGCGGTGTAGGGATTGCTGTCCATATGGTCTTTTTGTTGGTAATGAATGGTGAATTAGCTTGTTTTGCTTTGGATTGTTCGATGTTTTTAATACATAAATAAAATCGAACAATAAAATTTTATCATTCCTGCATTAATAGACACCATGCCCCGAATGAATTGGTATTGATTCATCTGGCCAATGCACTAAGACTGATCGCGCAGCCAACCGCGTTCTGTGGCGAGTTCAATTTGCGAAAGTGCGTACTGCCATAGCTGTGGTGCGGCATGCTCCAAGTATTGATTGCGCTTGATCACTTGTTGTTTGCTGACATTGTTTTGCGCCCAGCTTCCACCTTGGTTTTGCATGTTTTGAATAAGCGGCATGATACGATCCATGGCCTTTGCAAATTGGGCATCGAGCGTAATCGACTCTTCAAATTCCATCCATAAACTGAGATAAGTGCTGGCTTGTGGTTCGGGCAAAAGGCCAAAAATTCTTTTCGCAGCGAGCTGTTCTTTTTCAGACTGTTGGCCAAGCACATCATGATTAGCGAAGGCGAAAGTATCGCCCGCATCAATCTCGACGATGTCATGAATGAGCAGCATTTGGTTGACGCGATTGATATCGACGCCTGGGCTCGCATACGGCGCCAAGATATGGGAGGCAAGTGTGATGTGCCAACTATGTTCAGCACTATTTTCGTAACGATTATTGTCTGCCTTGATCAAAGCTTTTCGATAGACGGCTTTGAGTTGGTCGAGTTCGATAATGAATTGAATTTGTTGTTCTAGGTTTTGCATGAATTTGAACTTGCTGACGTAGAATTTCTGATTTGTGCCCTTTATTACCTTCTCTCGTTATCTGTGATGACGATGAGCCGGGCGAAATGTTGGTGCGGTCAATTGCGTATAGTGGCCTGACAAATCAATTCTGAGTACAACTCTCAAAACCGAAGTTGCCGCCTTTGTATTCGGGTTCAAAATAGTATTTGCTGAAGCTCCATTTGCCGTGGCGATTTTTCTTAAATTCTGCAATCCCAGTGCCATAGTCTTTTGTAGTGGGATCCGTATTCGCGAAGTAAATGGCCATCATTTTTCCTTTGCTAGCTGCGTGTCCAGGATAGGTACCAAAGCCTGGCACTTCTAAGGTAAAGCGATAGGCTCCAAATTGGCCTTGGCTGTGTTTAGGTTTGAGCTCGAGGTGAACACTGGCTTGATAGGCACCTTCGTTCGCATCATTGCCAGTGCAAGTGTAGTCGCCAGAAAAATCGGGAGCGGAGAATTTCTTGATAGGCGTTGCGGCGGTAGCGGTTGATGCGCCGCACAAGCATACGAGTGATATTACGCTGAACAGGAGCCTGAGTTTTTTCGTTTGCATACGTGATTTTCGTCTCAAAGGATGAGCGGTATAGTGTCGACGACAGCATCAATTGTATGCGTTCCTTGTGATTGCTAGAAGCACTAATGAATCGAGGCAAAAAAGAACGGTAGTGTTGGTGAGGATAGTATCCAAGAAAAAAACTGGGACGGAAAACGATGAGGTAGAACTTAGTACTCAGTACTCATTACTTAGTACTTCGAGTCGAGGGTCTTGTAACTGCCGTCGGTTTTCATTTCACGTAATTTGCTGTTGAGCAGCTCGATCGTCTCAACGCTCATTTGCCGATTGCAGGCGAGATAGTAGTCTGAGGAATTGAAATTGAATAGTTTGACTAACTTGTTTTCGAGACCGAGTTCTTTGATTATTTTAAGTCCATGGGCTTCACCCGCCGCGGCATAGTCAATACGTCCTAGTGCAACGTTTTTGAAAGTCGTTGATGATTCGTTTGACGTGATCACGGAGAAGTCTTTTTCGCGCAAAAACGCCACTGTTACATTGCCCACTTCAGTGCCGATTTTGCTGCCCTTGATGTCGTCCATTTGCGCCACTTTGCCCAGCTTTTCGATGCGGCCGAAGATCGTCCAGTTACCGCTGGCAATGGGGCCTATCCAATGAAACCAACTTTCTCTTTCTGTAATGCGGGCAGTAGAAAATACGCAAGTATTTGGAGATTGACGCGCTAATTCAAAGGCCCGATTCCAAGTCATCAATTTCATTTCGTAGGGAATCTGGCCGCGCTTGAATAATTCATGAACTTTGTCGGCGGCTTGCCCAAATATCCGAGGCGAGCGGCCATCGCTCATATTGAGGGGGTATAAATATTCGGTGGTGACCGTGATCGTCGGTGTTTCAGCGTGGACCAGTTTTGGCATTAGCATCACACAAAGGCTGGCGCACAAGCTCACGCGGCTGTGTCGGAAACGAGATGACGAGAGGCTAAATTTCATTATTGCAATGGTTTCTCAAAGGACCGTGCGAGCTAGCGCAATCTTGTCACAAACGGAAAGTGGTCTGCTTCAAAGCTTCACTAGATCATGACGCTTTGAAACTAGGGGGTCAATTTCATTTTGTTAAATCGCCGCACTTTTTTATCATCTTTTTGTGAAAAATCGTAAAACCTCGAAATAACTGCAACATCGGTGGCTAGGTGTTGTATTCCGGACTGTTCAAGATGATGGTCTCGTTTACTGCATCTTTTTGCAGCCGGTGACGTATGGATGACGGCTTGGTGACGTCTGATTTCGTGTCCAAACCTCTTTTTTTCTCGTACACTGAGGCCGTCTCGTTATGTAAGGATTAACTATGTCAGTGAAAGAACTGAGGACTGCAAAGGCGTGGACTCAAGCCCAATTGGCAGAATTTAGTGGTCTTAGTTTACGCACCATACAACGCATTGAAAAAGGCCATGCGGCGACGGCGGAGAGTGCTAAATGTTTAGCCGCTGTGTTTCAAGTCGATGTGTCGGCACTGAATTTGGTGCAAGAAATTGATGAAACTCAATTGAGCGAAGAAGAGAAAGTGGAGCTGGAAAACATTCGCAAGATACGTCACTTTATTGTCGAACTTGCAGCTTTTCTCATTATTGTGCCTTTGATTTGTTTCGCCTCGTATGTTCATAACGGTGAGATTCGCAATGGCTTGGGGTTGGCGGTTGGATGGGGTTTTTGGTCAGCTTATCAAGCGATAGAACTGTTCGATGCCAAAGCATTTTTTGGCGCAAGTTGGGAAAAGCGTCAACTCGATAAACGTATGGGAAGGGATAAGAAATGAAATTGAGATACATGCAAGTTGCTATAAATTCTTTTGTGAAAGGCATTGTTGCTTGTGCTGCGGTCGTTGGAATGGTGGCGACTCTTGGTATAAATGGACAAGCCCAGGCTCAGTCGAGCAATCAATCGGCTTTGCCTGAACGCCATGGTCAAGTCAGCCAACAATTATTCCTCGGTAAAGGAAAGAAGCAGCCCTTAATCGTTGGACTTGGTGGCTCGGAAGGGGGAAATCCTTGGGCCAGCAATTTTTGGAAAGCCCAGCGTGAACGATTTTTAGAGCAGGGCTATGCGGTGTTGGCGGTCGGTTATTTTGGTACCAAAAGCAGCCCAGCACAGCTGGATCGTATCGCGCTGGAAGGTATTCATGCCGCCGTCATGCAGGCCGCTGACAACGAAGCCATTAATCGCGAATGCATTATCGTGATGGGCGGCTCGCGCGGCGGCGAACTCTCTCTATTGTTAGCCAGTCTGTACAAAGAATACGATGCCGCGATTGGCATTGTGGCGGGTAGCTCGGTCTTTCCTGCATTAACAATGACGATGGATACGCCAGGCTGGACTCACCATGGCAAACTCCTGCCTTTCGTCCCTGTCAGCGAGGCGACATACCCAGCCTTGATGCGACGTGATTTACGGGCTGCTTTCAGCACCATGATGAAAGACAAAAAAGCGATGGAGGAGTCGGCCATTGCGGTTGAAAAAATCAATGGGCCGGTCATGTTTTTATCCGCCAAAAGCGACGAAATGTGGCCATCCGCTGAAATGTCGGACATGATGGTGCAACGTCTCAAAGAAAAGCAATTCGCATACCCTGTCCAACATATTGCTATCGATGGTGGCCACACCGCCCCTTTAAAACATTTTGCACATATTGAAAGCTTCTTGGCGAAGGAACTCGCTCAAACCAAAGCAGAGTGTATTCCTCAATAAAGCAGGGAGTGCGCTGAAAACTTGGTGCGGGTTGCCTTGAAAATTGGCACCAATTCAAGTCAAATCAAGAAGGGGGAGTGTTGTTCACTTCCCCATTTACTTCGACCGCTTCTGAAAACGCTCCACCAAATCCGTATCGAGGACAGCATCGAGCGCAGCACCTTTTATGACTTGGCTCATTGGTGGTAAAGATTCGATGAATTTGCAGATGTCTTTCGGCGTCGCCTCGTATTGCAAGCTCATCGCGCCATCTTTACGGGCTTGACCATACTTTTTGAAGATAGGCTCCGCGACTTTCCATGGAATTAATGTGGAATCTTCCTTGCGTCGAAAGAACTTCTTCGGCGCATATTCTTTGCGAGGCACGAACAAATAATCGACATACGGCAAGGTCGAGGGAATACCATCAGGCCAAACCGCAGCAGTCGTAATCTTGTCGTCGACCGTGATCAACATCACCTTCGCGACAAAATTCTTTTCACCTAATTCCGTTTGCAATTGATGGCGCTTGTAGTTCCATTGCCAGAATTTATTCAGCGTTTCACGCGGTAAGTGGTAAATGCTTTGCGCAGGATTTTCTTCACTCAAAATACTTTCGAAAGCAAAGATATTGCCGTGGTACCAGCCTGTGATGAGCTTTTGTTCTTGATAGTCTCCATCGCCCATGCCTTGGGTTTGCGGATCAGAGACGATCAAGTCGAAATGCTTCACTAGGGCATTAAGTTCGATACGCGCCTCTTCGATAAAGTAACGCGGGCGAAAATAATTGATGTTAAAGGTCAGCGGGTAGCCGTTAGTTTCATCACCGGCCTCTTCATTCGTATCTTCATTCCAGACGATAGAAAAATACACCCCCGTATCGGGATTGCGATACCACGCCTGCTTACCTTGCATTTCATAATTGCGGCGAGACTCAACATAGTCGTTAAACTGTTGTGCACTCATGATGCCAGAGCGTGGTTTTAGAAAAAGGTCGTAACTCATGAATGGTGTAGTAGAGAATGAATATTCAAACGATGCGAATACCGATTACGTGGCTCAAATTTAGGCTAGCAAGCCAAGCTCTTGATCGCTTGCACTATGTTCATATTTATTGCGCGGTGGCCATGGTCGCGCACGCCAATCCGGCGTAAAACTAAACGAAGACAGCGTGCGTCCTGGTAGCAGCGCGCCATTGCCAGCGCCTTTCGCATAGTCGTAATACACTTTAACGATTTCTTCTTTCGAGGTCTGTTGCGCAGCGGGGTGTGCTAAGCACACATCGCGCCAACGTCGTACACGACGATAGGTGTCAACATCTGGTAGCTCGAATTCTTCGTAATAATCGAGGAACCAAAAACGCATGAAAAACGGCGTGAAGACAGCCTCAGCCCAGCCAAAGTTCTCAAACAAAAAATCGCTTTCGGGTGCGTGCTCCATTAAAAACTGGTTGAGCTTGGCATATTGTTTCAACATCGACTCACGCAGGCCGTCCCGTCGAGCAGGGTCTTGGTTCATTACATACACATAACCTTGCATACAAAACTCGGATTCGAATTTCGTCAGCATGTTTTCAATAGCGCGTCGATATGGATCACTTTGCGCGATGCGCGGCGTGGAGAAAACATCGTCGAGATACTGCATAATCACCATACTCTCTTTGATGATCTTACCATCGCTCGTTTCCAACACAGGCAGGGCAGTCGTGCCACGCGTTTTCTCCAACAACCAAGCTTCGCGCGGCTTGGTGATATCGATCACGACAAACTTTACCTGATCCCGCAAGCCTTTCAGTTCCAAGAGGATTTCAAGACGTTGGCAAAATGGGCAGACAGGGATGTGGTAGACCGTCAATGTGGGAAAGTTGGTCGTCATAATGATTCAGTCAGCAAAAACAAAGGGGCAATCGAACGGGGCGCTGTTGGGAATGAGGTGATCGTTTGATTGATACTTGATGGCGTCAGTGCATGATCAACTATTCTGCAAAAAATCACTGGCTAATTTTTGCAGATACAAGATCGTAATGAGATTCACAATCGGGATGCACATCAAAACACAAAATAAAATTTTATTGTTAGACTCGTCGTGCTTGCCATCGAAAATCTTCAGCACTGCCGAGATACCAATACCTACGCCCACTATGCTAAGGATAAAGACTTCTTGATTCTTTGTGGTGATCAACAAAAAGAAGGAGAACACAATTGCAGCGAGCGCGAGCCACAGCCTTTGTTTAGCATTGACGAGATTGACGATACGAGTCTCGTCTTGTGCGCTCAAACCGTCGTGCTCGGTGTGTGTGTCACTTTCAGCAAACTCTCTTTGAGTATCCCTTGGCGTTTTTTTTGCCACAGGAATATCTTTCGGTTCTTGCTTCAATTGAATCTGACTAGATCTCCTCAAGAGCGTAGCGAAGAGATTGCGGTACTTTGCTTCACGACCAGTAAATTCTTCATCGGGCAAAATGCATACGACTGCAATGCAAGTTTGCTCTAGTACCAGATGGCTGATTAAAAATCGTTGATCAATTTTCCCAGGATTTCGCTGAAGATATTCAGCGCCAAAGCCGATTATGGGCGCTTGCTCGGTTGGAATTTGAAACTGATAGATGTCGCGTGTTTTTTGTGAAGAAGGGTCTTGATCCTCCATTTGCGCTAACTGCATTTCCAGACTCAGTCGAGGATTAACGCGTCCGGCATCCATTTCGGTAATGATCAGTAGTGTTCCCGTTTCGGGGTGCATGAGGTCATGTACCTCAGACTCATAACTATACGTCCACGCGTGAGGTATCATGAGATCGAATGGTCCAATGATGAGCGCCTGTTCTTGGCGCGCCTTTGATGGATCATGCATAGGAGCGAGAGACGGTGTGCTTTGCGCGGGAGATTGCTCCCCCTCCTTAGGTGTTAGGCTGAGTTCTGAAGCGCGGCTTATCGCCGGCGTGATCGTAGGTGTGGAGGGTGTTTGGCTGGCCGGCGGCTCGGGGCTCTCGGCACCTCTGATTTCAATGATGCATCCCAGTTTTTCTAATTTTTCGGCAGTGCTTTGTGCCATGGCAAAGCTGAGACCCTTTTTGATCGAGATCGCTGGTCCGGTCAAAATTGCCATCATGCGCTCGACATCGCTTTTGAAAGTGGGCGCGAGTTTGCTGGCGATGTCTTGAACGTCAAACCCAGCTTGAACACCACGTAAGATCATCATGTAGGTTTCGGCAGGCCGATGTACCAGCGCAGTTTGCTCGTCGAAGATTGTGAGATTCAAGTGGTGGGCTAGTTCGATCAGTTTTGGTAAGACACGATCTACGTCGGAATGCCGAATCGCCACCACCGCCATTTTCGGACTGAAGTTGTTAATCAAAGGCGCATCCGCCCAAGGAGATTGCTCGAAGCGAGGATCATTGTCAGGAAAACTGGAAAAACACGGAAAGTATTGCACCACCCTGTCGTAAAACGACTTCATGACCCCAACGACAGGCAAATTATTTCCAAAATACTCATCGAGTTGCGCTTCCATAAATTTGAAAGCCGACTCATCATCCTCAGGAATCGTATGGGATAGGATTTGTACGTTATAGGTCATACTGCGCACCACATCATCGAAAAAGACGAGTGTTGATGATCAATATGTATTTGTCAATAGAACTTTCGCGGAACATCCGTTCGCGTAGGTACGATTGGAGAGCAGCGTAATCGTACGCATGGCAATCAACACCGTCAACTTGGGGCTTCAAACAACTAAACAAATTTGCAGCGCAAGTCCCAATCCTAAATACAGATCTATAATCTGATCCACGCAAGAAAGTGCGTGTCGTTGTGATGGCATGCGTACGATTACGCTTCGCTCCAATCGTACCTACCGCTCGTTGAAAAGTAAGGCCGTCATGAGTTTGCGGACCGCACGCAAGGCAACTCTACTTCAAAGTATAGACACAAAGCACCTTCCTGTTTGAATTCTTCTTGGGCTAAAGGGCTGGGGGCGCGTATGTCAATTTCTAGTTGAGTGCCGTCTTGCGGAAAGGCTGATTTTTCGACGACTTGCGTTCGTGCGATCACATCACCAAAAAAATAGTACTCGTCCGCATAGATCAAACGCTGATCGTCGATGGTGTCCAAGACGTACACTTCGGCATCCTTGCTTGGATCAATTGAAAGTTGCTGCATCAGTCTCCGCAGTGCAAGGGGCAAAAATTCTTTGCTGGCCATTGCATAGTTTTCGCAATAGATGCAAGAGCACGATTGGGTTCCACCTTGCGTGAACTGTGCATAGGTCGAGGCAGTTCGAACAGAATCGACCTTGATGCAGAAGTTACCGAATTGGACTAGTTCACGGTGCATGAGGCTTAACTTCTTTTGTTGGTAGATATAGAAGAATGTTTGACGCGATTAATGTCTTCTGAGTTATTGGATGTGCTTTATACACGCTTCAGTTCTCAACCCCACTTAAGTACGATTACGCTGCGCTCCAATCGTACCTACCGAGGCTAAAGGTAATCTGAAGCGACGCGCTCGACCCAAACGCTGTGTCCCGGATGGTGTTCCGCGATTGTTGCGATGGTGCACTCTAGCTTTTGACAGCTCGTACTTTCCGAATTAGATAGGACGGTGACATCATTACCCTCAATACGCAAGGATGCAATCTCGGTATCCGTCAGCAGCCCATGGGCAATCCACATAATGGCGTGCTCGCCTTTCGTCAGACGTAAGATGTCTGAAAGACCGTCCTTTGAATTTACGAGAAAGACCATTTGCGTTTCCAAGTTAAAAGAGATATGTACTGCGATTTGTGACTCGTGCTAGGGGAACAGCTCTCGTAGGTACGATGCAAGCGCAGCGTAATCGTACGCATGTAATCGGCAATACCGAAATGTTTTTTAAAATCACATAATAATTTAAAGTGAAAGCCATGTCTTTCACATCGGCTTGATTAATAAAGCAAAGCGAAAAGAATATGTTTCGTTACGATGGCATGCGTACGATTACGCTTCGCTCCAATCGTACCTACCGAGGCTTACGACAACTTGAATAACAAACGCCAGTGGCCGAATATCGCAACCAGCGCAAGATATGTAACGAGTAGAGCCCCAAGTACATCTAATGCTGTCAGTGGCACGCTATGCGTAGGGAAATAAGTCAGGTTGATGGATTTGGCAATCTGGTAGTTGACGAACATGAGAGTCATTCCCATGAGCGACGCAGCCGCAATGCAGCAGCGCCAGAACGGGCGAATTTTCTGGGTCTGCTGATGCGTAAAGTTACCCTTTGGCGCTGAAGAAAAATGTTCTGACATATGGCCTAATTTTTATCAATTTGAGGACTTCGAAATAACACACTCCAATCTAGTCATCAATTAAGCTCATTTAGGTAGGATTCAAGCGTAGCGTAGTTGTACCAATGTAACTCGGAAACACTTAAAATTCTTAAAGCGAAATAACAATTCGAAGTATAAGTCACATCTTTTGCATCGTGTTGAAACGTGAAATAGAGCCGGTCGTAAATGCGTTCATTTTTACGATTACGCTACGTTCCAATTGTACCTGCCGGGGCTGAATGCATCCCCTCATCGTAAATCATATCCTGCAATTCATCAAAATTTTTTACGGATCCCCGAATGCGTTGGATGACGAGCGGTAATGAACTTGTGTGAGCTGCTGCGCGGTGAATTATGGTAGGGAAAACGCGAATAACGCTTTATCGTCTAAGACTTACTAACCATCTGATCGACCCAGGCTTGGTATGGTTCAAACATTCTTTCGACTGGCAGGGCATAAATCGCTGGTAGCTCGTAGCTATGCAATTCTCGAATGGCATTTTCTAATGCTTGATATGCCACGGCCGTGGTTTTGAAAACAAGCCTAAATTCTTGATCGTGCTGAACGGCATCATTCCACGTGTAAAAACTCTCGATTGCGGAAATCTGCACGCAGGCAGCTAATTTGCGTTCAACAATACTTCGCGCCATCGCCTGTGCTACGGCGTGATTGTTGATTGTCGTGAAAACTGCGAGGTGGGTACTTGAGGTCATATGGCCAGCTCCATTCGTGGGCATAAGAGTAGTCAGATGGTTTCTGATCCTGTTTCAGAGACAAAGCGAATACGACTTTCGTTTGTCAAAATTTGATGAAGTTGAGTCCTCACGAGAGCGGCGGCCTCATCAGTCGATACGATACCGAACAGTTTCTTCCAAAAGAACATTTTCCAGAAAGGCACCTCATCGACCACGGTGCAATGCCAAAGCATTTCTTCGGCTTGTGGTATGAGATCGGCTTTTTGCTCATTTGTGACGGTTTCATAAAACACCGCGCGATCATTGCCACAAGCGATCCACAGCATAAATGGCTCACGCTGAAGCATCAAACACCACCCCCAATCCTCAGCGAATATGGGTTCTGGTTGATAGCCAATTTGGGAAAACTCTTGATGCAGCAATTTTGCAAGAGACTTTCCGTAGCAGAATGGGTTCGTTTCCTCATCTTCGTCTTTGCTGACTTGAAAAAGATCGGAGCGAAAGCAAAAAGTTTTGTAGCTAGTTGGAATGTGCATGCTTAACCGAAAAAGTGGGTGATGATGAATTTTGGTGAGGTTGATATGCGTCTTATTGTAATTTTATTTCCGAGTATGTATGCCTTTTTAAGGCCAGAAAGCAGAAAAAATAAAGCTATGATATGATGGTCATCATGAAATCTAAATCCCCATATCCTTCAACACGTTCTGCGGCACGTTCGTCAACGCAATCTCGCAAAGAAGCCAGTCATGAGCGTATTGTCGAAGTTGCATCGCGCGCGATTCGACGTAGTGGCTACGATGGCACTGGTGTGGCGGATATTATGAAAGAAGCTGGATTGACGCACGGTGGCTTTTATGCGCACTTTCCATCGCGTGATGCCTTGTTGGCGGAGGCGGGAGATCGTGCTGGAGCGGAGTCGGTGGCAATCGCAGCGCAGATTGCTGCTGCAGCACCACCGGGCGAGGCCTTGCGACACATTATGCAAGCGTATTTGTCCGAAGAACATATGCACCTGATTGAGACGGGTTGCCCAGTGTCTGCACTCGGTTCTGAGATGCCTCGTCAAGCGCCAGAAGTGCGATGTGTGGCGACGCTGCATATTAAGGAGATGATTGATTTGATCGCGAGACAGATGCCAGATTGGGGGCAGTCTGCCGCGCATGAAAGAGCGATGCTGTTGCTCTGTAGTTTGATTGGTACCACGATTGTTTCTCGTGCAGTGGATGACCCCAAGTTGTCTGCCGCATTGCGCCAAGCGGCGCTGAAGCATCTTGCGGTGCTTGAAAAATAAAATAGGACAACAGTCGAGGTAATTAGAAGATCGAAGATTGAAATGCAGGATCTCCATACAAGATCCTAAAACGAGATTCAGATGTAAGAATCTCGTTTTTTTAAATTAAAAATATGATGATCATCATATTTGTGAGTGTTTTGTAGTTTGAATGATCAACTTAGTCGTGTTTTAAAGAATGCATTGAAAAATGTCTCAATGAATGAAGATGAGGGCTTGCCAAAAATTGCGCTAGCTAGGCGCGTCGCCGAGGACGGTACGTTTGCTTGGACTGCCCCTGCGGAGGCAGAAGGCGAGGCGACAGTAACGACGCTAGCGTCTGTTTGGCGAAAGTCCCAAAGGAATAAAGGAAATCAACATGAACAAACAGATAGCTTTGGTCACCGGTGCCTCATCCGGTATTGGTGAAGCGGTCGCCAAACAACTCACCGCTTCGGGTTACATCGTCTACGGAACTAGCCGTCATGGTGCAAAAGGTGGGCAACGGGCATATGCCATGCTGAGCTTGGATGTCACCGATGATGCCTCGGTACAGCAAGCAGTGGAGGCGGTGAGGCAGAAAGAAGGGCGCATCGACTTGCTGGTGAATAACGCAGGATTTGGTATTGCACCTGCTGGTGCAGAAGAAAGTTCATTGGCACAAGCGCAGTCGCTGTTCGACACCAATTTTTTTGGCGCCGTACGGATGACACGCGCTGTATTGCCGCACATGCGACAACAGCGCGCTGGTCGCATCATTCATATCGGTTCGGTGTTGGGATTCTTGCCAATGCCCTACGGCGCACTGTACTCGGCAAGCAAACATGCGATCGAAGGTTATTCAGAATCGCTCGATCATGAAATTCGCCAGTGGGGCATCCGTTCCATTGTGGTCGAACCTGCTTATACCAACACCGCATTTGGTGCGAATGTGGTGGAAGGCGATGCTTTACTGGGCGATTACCATGAGGTACGGACTGCCGTCGATGCGCATCTGCGAGCTGTGTTAGCAAGTGCCGATAGTCCCGAGCTAGTCGCGCAAATTGTTCTCAAGGCAGCGCAGGCGCGTAAGCCGAAATTGCGCTACACCGCAGGCTCGGTGGCAGCACGTTTACGCATCCTGCGTAACTACGCTCCTGCAGCAATACTCGACGCAGGTTTGCGCAAAGATTTGCAGCTGGCTTAATTCAATCTACCCTTTTCACATCTAGAAAGCACAACATGAAAGCACTTGTCCTCAAAGGCTATGGCGCAAAGCAAACATTGGAATTTACCGAACTTGCCTGCCCGGCGATCAAATCGAATGAAGTACTCGTTCAAGTTCATGCAGCAGGGCTTAACCCTATCGATAATATGATCCCGAAAGGCATGTTTAAACCGATATTGAAGTTTCAGCTACCCGCTGTGATGGGCAGTGATCTCGCTGGTGTCGTGGTGCAGGTGGGGGCTGCAGTGCGCCGGTTCAAAGTTGGTGATGCGGTGTTCGCCAGTGTCTTCGACATGGATAGGGGGAGCTTTGCCGAATACGTGGCGGTGCCCGAAAGCGCAGTCGCCCATAAACCGAGCAACATTAGTTTTGTTGAAGCCGCAGCACTGCCGATGGTCGCGCTGACTGCGTGGCAAGCTTTGCATGAGCGTTTGCAATTGAAACGGGGTCAGAAGATTTTTATTCCGGCCGGCGCTGGCGGCATCGGCACGATCGCGATTCAATTAGCAAAACAAATCGGCGCCTTCGTTGCGACCACCACTAGCACAGGTAACGTTGAATTGGTACGCGAGCTTGGCGCCGATGAGGTTGTCGATTACAAGAAACAAGCATTTGAAAATGTTTTACAAGGCTACGATGCAGTGTTAGGAACCATGAGGGAAGCCGAGTTAGAAAAGACTTTCAGGATTCTCGCTCCAGGTAGCAATGTGGTCTCACTGGTTGGTCCGCCTGACGCAAACTTTGCTCGGGCTCGTGGTATGAATGTGATCATGCCATTCCTCTTTAGTCTTATCAGCGGCAAGATTCGACGCCTCGCCAAAAGCCGCAATGCCAATTACAGTTTTATGTTCGTGCGACCAGATGGCCAACAATTAAGCGCCGTCGCAGCGTTACTCGAATCGGGCAAGATTCGTTCTGTCGTCGATAAAGTGTTTGGTTTTGAGGATGCGCTTGAAGGTTTGGCTTATCTGGAACAAGGCAGAGCGAAGGGGAAAGTGGTGCTGCAGATGATCGCTGATTAGTACCGTAAACTGTGTCACTTTAGAAGAATGTGATTTTCTAAATGGATTACATTGCAGGGTAAAAAGGTATGGCAAAAATACTCTGCATTCTGAGAAAGATTTGCAGGATGTTCCGTTATCTCATAATCGAAAACCTTCTTTTTTTACGCTAGCCCCGAGACTGTAATACAAATCGGGGCTTATTCGGTTTGCGGTTTTTGTTAGCGCGCTGGTTGCTTGAACTCGATAAATAAGGCGCGAGTTTCCGTATCTCCGATGTTCTCGCCCGCATGGGCTTGCTTCGGCATCCATCTCACATCGCCTGGTTTTGATTCGGTCTCAAGCACTTTTCCATTGCCCAATGTCAGTTTGCGCTTGAAAGGGGACAGGACCACCATGAGAGTATCTGGGTGTCCGTGCATCGCAATCTTTTCTCCGGGAGCATCAAAGCCCTCCAACACTCGAACCCTATCGTTTTCGAAACGGACTTTGTAGTGGGTGGGCTCTATGATGAGTGGATCATCTGAAGTGGTCACTTGTGCAAGCGCCCAATTTACGAACATGCCCCCGCCAAATGCAGCCAAGAGCGCCGCTACTTGTGTGGTTTTTCTCATGATTTCTCTCCTTTGATAGTGAACGGCTTGCTTGAATTTGTACTGCGGCCTAAGGCGTCTCCCAATTTTTGTAATATATACTGTACCAACATTAATCAAAATGAACATTCGTTTTTGCCGCGACTTTGAAGAGACTTAGTTGCTTCACAAAAGCAAACTGTATTATCGACTTTCTTCTTTCGACGAGCGATGTCTTAGTTTGTTTTTAAACTGTTGAGGAATGAGTTTGGTTAGCAAAATGGCGGGCATGATTATTATCGCGAGTATACGCGGCAGCTTCCCAGAACGGCCCACTAAAAACAACACGATCACACCAAATACAAAGGACGCAAACCATAACCAACGCCATAGGTTCCAGCCGCCAGCAATGTGACACCAATTGCAAGTGCTAGAGCAATCAAGCCGATGGAGAAGTCTTTATCGTTGATTTGCATCCTTTACTCATAGTTTGGTACGACCATCTTCAGATCGAAGCCTCAATTGAGCATGTTACGAAATTTTGTTTCGAGAAGCGGTGAGAATAAGGTATTACTTGCATTCTGCTCGGCTCATAGGAAAATCGATGGCCCGAAGTTTATTGTTGCGCATTCCTTCGATGCGAGCCTTCAGTCGATCGTTCCCTTCGCGACGATAGATAATCCGTTGGGGGAAATCGTGTTCTAAGTTCTCGAAAATGACTTCGTCGGGATGTGCGCTCAGTAACGAGAAACTCGCTTCTTTCTGTCCAGAGGGAAGGGCGACGAAAGCGAGTTTGCCATCCGCTCCTCGTTTGAGTTGTAGAAACTCATAGTCCACTGTTTTGCCATTCTTGATAGTGCGACCCACGCCGATCATCGTGTCGCCAGCTGCAGGCATCCAATGTTCACCAGAACCGGGTTCGCCACCGTCTGCACTCCAGCATCCTGCTAGCCAATGAACGGGTGCTAACAAGTTTGACTCTTGCGCCATCGCTATCTGCTGAGAGCTCATGACCAATACTGCGAAATAGATAAAACGATTGCGCACGTGATGCCTCCTTGCATGTTATTCAAATGACGAACTTTGGGAGTGCGTGAGGGTTGATCTGAGTCACAATGCATTTTAGTACTTTTAAGACCTTGCAAGGTGAACGAATTGAACAGCGCTCTGCTGTCTTATATTTCTCGAGACTTCGCCAACTTCGCTGTTTAGAGGTCCACGGTCGCACCAAAAGATGGCACGTATTCAATCGAGTATTCGGCGCGCTCAAGTTCATCGGAAGGCTGCCACATATCGCTCGCAATTTCAAAAATATGATCCGGCACAAACATCGAGAAAGTCGTGCCACGGTGCTGATTGCGATGCTGTATCCGTTCGCGGCGAATTTCTCGAGGCGCATCAAGTTCATACATTTTGAGGAAGTAACCCTCGCCAATCATTTTGCGACAGAATGTGAGTCGTTGTTGTTGCTGAATAAGGCCGAGCTCAAGAATAACGTCTGAACCAGCTGCAAGGATGGCCTTACTGTGCAGCCAAATAAGATCTAAAAGTCGCTCTTTACGTGTGATGTACCAAGGCAGAAAGTCGCCCTCAGGCCTGTCGGGGCTGTAGAGTCTAACAAACCACTCATCCAGAGCGATATGTACACCGCGCGTACGGCTCGAAAGTGCTGCTGAAAAAGTTGACTTCCCTGCACCAACAGGGCCTTCTATCAAATGAATTGTTGCCATTTTATTGGTTCCATTTTAAAAACTGTTTTGGCAAGTGCAATTTGTGTTGCCCGAGCCGCCGGCGATCTCGAACGAAGACGCGCTGCGTTCCCAAAGCCTATTGTCGCGCCATTCTAGCAATTACTTTATGTCGAACTTCATGCGACATAGAAATTGCATTTTGTAAAGCTGACCACCACAGACCGCTGGCTTATATTTCTCGGTTCAATCAAGATGCCGCAATTGTCTTGGTGTCTGTTCAATTGGTTTCGATTGCAACGGCTTCGCTCTCGCGGCCCAATTTTCGTAGTAATAGGGCGTAACTGGATTTCACTCTTCGTAGCCGCCAAGCTTCAATTTCGTTGGGGGCTGACCGCATTACGGCTAAAGACTCTTTGAAATTGGATTCTGATTCGGCATAGCGCCCCATGTCCATTTGGTTATAAGCGAGATTATGCAGAATTACCGCTTTGGTGCGGTTAATCAATTTTCCGGATTTGATATTCTTGAGCACTTCCAAAGCATGTAAGCTCGTTGCGTTGGCGCGCTCGAATTCTTTGTTCGCGTTATATGCCAAGGCCAGATTGTCCTGATCGATCACATTCAAGACCTGATCTTCATAGCTGCGAGAGATAAGTTCTGCGCGTTGCAGTAAATGAATCGCGTCGCTCGGATGATCTTGCAGATTAAAAAGGCCGAACGGGACTAATGCATTGCGTAGTTTTGTTGAATCTTGGGGCTTGAGTTCTTCGGCAGTCTTGAATGCGCGTTGATAAAAATCGCTTGCCAAATCTTTTCGTTTCTCGGACTGCGCCATTTCTCCTAACGCGATCAGGACATCGACCAGTCGAGGATCTTTTGGGGTATCCTTTTCTAGATGATCTGCTGCGGCAACTAGCGACGGTATTGCTTGTTGATAGGCGCCCATTTTGTAGTGATTCAAACCATAATTGATTTGCTGTTCTGTACTCATAGTGGCGCAAGCACAAAGCGAAGAAACGAGCATCAATCCGGTAATTCGCTTGATGAACGATGAAATTGGAAGCATTGTTGAAATCCTCTAATGGGTTTTGAATCGATGGTATTGTGATCTGCTGGCGGTATTTTTTGGCTTAAAGATGCACGGTTGATTTAGGTTTCTTATAAAGCTGTTCCAAACCAAGACGAGGGGAAGCAAGCTGAGGGAATGCAAGCTAATTCCTTTCAGTTCCGGGTTGTTGTCTCTGCCTTGATTTTGTTTTTGATGCACGGGTCAATTCGTGCATGGAAGCTGCCTCAAGGTAGTAGATATCCTCAAGTCCTTGATCGCTGAAGTGCACCAGGTTTTTGGGGCGCTGACGTGACAACTTTAAAAAATGTAAGCTGCCAACTGTGAAGTCGACTAAGTCGCCAGAGCCGCGTTTGTATTTCGCTCGCGGAAGTTCGGCGCAAGGCACCATCACCTTCAGTGCTTTGCCGATCAACTCAGATGGCCCAGATACGATCTGGTAATTGGCCAAGCTGCCAATAAAAAGGACACCACATCCCGGTTGGCTCTCAATCGTCGTGAGTTGGCCGGCGACCTGGATTTCTTCCGAGGCAGAGGCGGCGTAAGAAAAAATGAAACTGACTATGGTCAATAGCGATAGCTTGCTTCGAAGTTTCATTGTTTTCCTATTTTGATGAAGGTGAGGTTGAAATCTATGTCAGCCTGATCGATGTTTTTTAATCTGCATAGAATGCCAGAAATAGGTTTTGAATCTTTCTCATGGAGCTAGACGAAAACGTCGCTAGCACATGATCAAAAAATAGTGGCAGCGGCGAGCCTGACGCGACATTTTTAATGGACTTAGCGTTAGGCGGCTCTTCTCGGATACGTCCCTAGCCTTCGGTCGCCTTTTGTTCAATGAGTTCGATTTTGTTGCCTGCTACGAGCCACACTGTCCCATTGCTTGGTATAGCGACGTACATCGGTTTTCTGGCCCAAATACTCCAAAACACATGTGCCTCGGTCGGGGCGGGGTCCATTACGTGACTGATCATCAATCCAACAGCTTTCGGGTCTGTTTGAAGCGCAATACAGCTTCGGGTGAATCCGCGTTGCGATACGACCTTAGAACCGCTGACTTCGACACGATAGGTTCCTCCAATCGGTACGACGTTATTTTTGGTCGTGCCAGGAAGCAGGTAAACCAACCAGTTACTCCCCGGAGCGCCAGAGGAGGGCAGCACGACCGAGTTGTAGCTATTTGAGCATTGCTGGAACCTGGAACTTAAGGCAGCACTACGAGCGGCTGCGGCGCCTGCTTCATAAGTAGTGAGCGGTGCAGGAGAATCAAGGGCACTTACTGGCCCAGCGACGCCTTCTTTGCTAACCGTAATTCGATACAGTGCTGCAGGTGTTTCATCGATAAATGTGACTGTAATTTGACCTTGTTGTTCTTCAGTTACCCATCCTCTTATTCTCGAATCGTTCTTGAATTGGGGAAGGGCAATGGCGGCATCGGAGGCAATCGCCGCCGCGCGGTCGTGTCGGTAGATGGCAAAGCCAATCGTCTCTGCAGCCCGCAATGCAGCGGCTTTCTGTTCTGGTGTGAGCTCCTTGGGAATTGGTTCATCAGCGAACGCCGATAGTGAAACGGAGATGAGAGTAAGGGCAAGAATAAAACGAATCATGTTGAATCTCGATATTTCGGCGATGTTGCCGTGTTATTAAAAAGATTGAAATTAACATGATCTTAAAAAATCATCAATCATCGAGCAGCACCAAACGATAGGCCTATCGTTTGATTTAGAAGTTTGATGTTCAAGCAGTGATGAACGTGGTTTGTGTTCCGATTGTTTGTATGAGTGTACAGTCTTATCGTCCGATCCAAGCTCTGAAACCGCTCCGAACCGTACGCTGCGGAAACCTAGCGAGTTGCTGACGAAGTGATGTGGCTGCGTCGGAACATTGTTGTGTTGAGATATCGAAGTCAATGGCGAAAGGATTCTCCAATTCATCCGTGTTGCCAAGCCAAGGAGGACTTGCTTCCAACGAGAATTGCACGCGCACACAGGTCGGGCTCTGCACGATGAATTCGAGATTGGGTTCCGTGAACAATATACCTTGTCGGTGAGGAGTCTCAGACGCCAAGCCTTCAAAAAAATCGATCAAAGCCGAAACTTCCCATGTGAGAAGACTAGGATCTCTGAAACTCCAAGCTCGCCCCTCGGCACACACTGCAGCTTCGATGATCAGCCAGTTTGCATCGTATTCATTGTTTGAATTGGCGAGGAACTGGTATCCCACAATCCTAAGCTCAAATGAGTTTGCGGCGCTCTGTAGTTTCATGTTTTTAATGAGATTGATTGGGAGAGATCATGAGCTCAGTTCGCTGGGTTTGAATTGGGAAATTGCTGAGACTTGTATTCATATCCCTGCTCCGTGGCACCTTCAAAATCAGCGTTCTCGAGATTGGCGCCGATGAAAGTTGCGGCATCGATGGCGGCACCTCGGAACGATGCTGACAATAAATTGGCACCCGAGAAATCGCATGTTTTGACATTTGCGAATTCGAACTTTGATTCTTGTAATGAAGCTCCGACAAAGCTCGCGACAATAAAACTCCTTGAGAAAATTGCGCCATCCAAAATACAGTGATCGAAATTGATTTCATCGCGGTCGAGATCGAGACAACGAAAGTCCCGTTCACCTTGGGAGTACCGAAGCAAAATTTCATCGCGTGAAAGAGTGAGTGCCATTGTGAGTTCTACCGTAGAGAGGCGTGATCGAAGAGCGGTGAAGGTTTCAGTGAGCAGGGGGGCTTAAATTCGAATGGTTTTTCTGGGCTAGAAAAAGGTCGCATATCTAAGCTTATTATCGTTAAATCTGGACGTCTAATGATGCTTAGCACTCCCACTCACGATAGTGGAGCAAGCACTGTAGGCGCACGATGAAATGCACCAAAGAACAAGAATTAAAAGTAAGCGCATTGAATACCTTTAGAGTGTAGTGTTGACATATGAAATCGTATGCTCGATGAAATCATGATAATGGATCCTGACCTTTCATTGTGCGACATCCTTCAATGCAATCTCACTCATCAGGGCACGAACTCAGTCAGATCTGAAATTCCGCAGGGGATAAACGAACGCAATCACTTGTAAGGGAATGATTAAAAACATCTTTGATCAAACCACATTGGAATAACAAAATATCGGCAAATAAAGCGCCCACACTACGAAAATCAAGGCGAACAAGCTGAGTGCGCCAACGGAGAAGAATACTACTTTGAATCTGGTTTGGTTTTTGTACCGAGTCGCTGAAATCAGCAAATATATCCACACCGCAGTCGCTATGAAAAACATCAACCAAAGCATGGAGGAGAGTTCTGCGAGCCATTTCGTTGGCGCGGGTAGATTCGCATCTAATTCCGCCCAGGTGTCATTGAACGCGGGCACAACAAACGAGCCCAAAATGCCTAACACCATTGTTAAGACTGTGGCGATGACGGCAATGATCCAAAACAAAATGTCAAACTGCTGCTGTGGGTTATCATGATTATCGTGAGGATCTTGAGGCGGATTTTCTACCGGATTCATAGGACGTTCCTTAACGATTTAACTAACGATGTTCCTTGGAGTTGAATTTGATCGGATTGTTCAGAGCGCATCGTCTGCGTCAGAATGCCGTCGCCGTAGGCCAACCGCCATGAGTCCAAAGACGGCAAGTCCAAGACAAAGCAGGTGCAACTGCGTGAGAGAAATGACTCCATACAAGTCGTTCGCTTCGCTGAAAGGTGCAAAAGGACGAATGTCGGAATGCATGATGCTATCAAAAATCACGTGTGAATAGGCACCCATCGCAGCGCCGATTGAGACTTGTTTGATATTGAGATCGCGCCAAGCTAGCAGATTAGGCAGCCAGAACCTTGACGCAAACCAACGCATTACAATGAACAAACACAGCGTTCCGACTGCAACAAGGGAGGCGCCGACATAGGTGTGGAAGAACGCATGCAGCTGGTCACGACGATGTATTAAGTTATAAAGAGACTCGATATCAATCAAGACGTTTGTAGCGCAGAACGCGAGGAAACTCACTGTCTTTGGCGCCGTTCCGTGCAGCGCGGCGCCAAAGCCAAAATGAAACGGTGTGATCGGCATGTGTTGAATGTGCTCTAAGTGGCAATATCTGGTTTGATTGCGTCTGGAACCTAGCCTGCATCAACCGTCAAACCATGTTTCTGTCACCTTGTTTGCCAGCAGTAATCACCCTGCAAGAAAAGCAGAGCCAGTTGGTCGCTTCACCCATTCTTCATCGCTCTTGATGACTTGCTCTGCGCGCAGTGCCAATTTCGTGGCAATAGAAATCGAACGCTCGACCAACTCATCCTCATTTTCTGCTGTTAGTTGCTGCTGCTGAATCAGACTGGAAAATATAGTTGCCGCCATTTGCGCGACGACCGATTCACTATGTTGCAAGTGCAGGAATTCTTCTTTTGACATACGTTCTCCTTGTGTTTCTAAGCGATTGAGTTCAGATATTGTCTCATACCAGCTCGATTGTGATTATTAATATTAAGTTTGATTTGCTTCACATTTGAATGGTTTCTTTACTGCCTTGTCAAACAGAGCCGATGCTAGGTTGCGTATTAAAGTGCAGGTCGTAAACGAAGTACGTTTAAAGGTTAAATCGAAAACAGTACCATAACCAAAGGTGCTCCACTGTGCCATTAAAATGAGTGAATGCTCGGGAACTCACCAAGGACAAAACTTTACTCTTACCTGTCATAGAAGTTTCATGTTGGCCTTGTGAACCTGAAGATAGGGAAGGTCGTGAGGTCGAAAGGTTAGTCCGTTTTTTCGGAGCCACGGCGAGCGAAGTCAAGTAACCGCCGGAGGTCATTTGGAGCGTTCCATGAGAAGAATGACCCGTCGAAGTCTGAAGAATAGTTATTAAGTATGGAACTCATTGCATCAACAGCCGTCTCGATATCACCCCAAATAATCTCCGCTTCTACTCTTATGAGCGATCTATCATCGAAATATTTTTTATCAAAGTGACCGTGATATTTATCCCGACGGAGTTTGATGCTAGGCAATACAGCGAGCGATCTAAGTTTTTGACGATCTTCATTGATTGAGTTCGAAGTGATTTGTTTTCGATCTTTTAGCATCCAGTGATCGTCAGCGTAAGACCTGCGGCGCTGAAGTTCCTTGGTTGAAAGCCACACTCGGTTGTACTCGACAAACGTCAAGAAGTTGAATAATCCTCTTTGACCTTTCTCATCAAGCAGCTTATCTGCCCACATGATCACAGTGCTGAAAAGGGCTGCCTCCGTTACGCGGAAAAACCCAGGAGCAAGGTTGATTTCGTTAAGATAATCATGTGTGTGATCGGATATTTGTCTGAGTACTGAGACGCTATCTATGAGGCAGTGAATTTCTTTCCTTAAGTGTTCTCGGTATTGGTCGAACTCTTTCTCGAAATCAGCGCAGGAGATTCTCATGTTGAGTAACTAGTAGTCAAGTGAAAAAAGTCAAGCTAACATATTCGAAGTAGATCATCAATCAAAGGCAGATATTTTTCGAAGTGAGTTTGGAGTGTCAGAAAATCGATGAGAAGAGTATGTAACCAAAATTGAAAAAACATGATGTGATCATAGTTACCAACAAAAAAGGGCGACCCAAAAGTCGCCCTTCATTATTCCAACTCAAACCAAACTCTTAGAAGCGCACATTCCCCGGAGTACGTGGGAATGGGATTACGTCGCGGACATTACCCACACCAGTGATGTAGGAAACAGCGCGTTCGAAGCCTAAGCCGAAACCTGCGTGCGGTACTGTGCCGTAGCGGCGCAGATCGCGGTACCAGTAGTATGGTTCTGGTGCGAGGCCGACTTCTGCCATGCGGGCGTCGAGTACGTCGAGGCGTTCTTCGCGTTGTGAGCCGCCGATGATTTCGCCGATGCCTGGAGCCAGGATGTCCATCGCAGCAACAGTTTTGCCGTCATCATTCAAACGCATGTAGAAGGACTTGATGTCTTTCGGATAGTTTTGCAAAACGACTGGGCCGTTGACGTGTTTTTCAGCCAAATAGCGTTCGTGTTCGGATTGCAAATCGGTACCCCATGACACTGGGTATTCGAATTTTTGACCGCAGTTTTGCAAGATGTTGATCGCTTCTGTGTAGTCCATGCGTACGAATGGTTTGGCGATGATATTTTGCAGTTTCGCGATCACGCCTTTTTCGACGCGCTCTTCGAAGAAGGCCATGTCGTCAGCACGTTCGTTCAAGACGGCCGTGAACACGTATTTCAGCATCGCTTCGGCGAGGTCGGCATTCTTTGCCAAGTCGGCGAAGGCGACTTCTGGTTCGATCATCCAGAACTCAGCCAAGTGACGGCTGGTGTTGGAGTTTTCTGCGCGGAAGGTTGGGCCGAAGGTGTAGACTTTGGACAAAGCCATGCAATAGGTTTCGACGTTCAATTGGCCAGAAACAGTGAGGAAGGTTTCTTTGCCGAAGAAGTCTTTTGAGAAGTCTGGCTTTCCTTCTGGTGTTTTTGGGAAGTTCATCATATCGAGTGTCGATACGCGGAACATTTCACCTGCGCCTTCGCAATCGGAAGCGGTCAAGATCGGTGTATTGACCCAGAAGAAATCTTGTTCGTGGAAGAAGCGGTGGATCGCTTGGGCGATCGAGTGGCGCGTACGGGCTACGGCGCCCATGATGTTGGTGCGTGGGCGCAAGTGCGCGTTTTCACGCAAGAATTCCATGCTGTGTGGTTTTGGTTGAATGGGGTAAGTATCTGGATCTTCCACCAAGCCCATCACGTCAACGCGTTCTGCTTGCATCTCAAAACTTTGGCCGCCGCCTTGGGATGGCACGATCATGCCCGTGGCAGAGAAAGAGGCACCTGCCGTCAAGTGCAAGACTTCGTTCTCGTAATTGCTCAAGGTATTCGGGGCGACGATTTGCAGGCTGCCGAAGCAGGAACCATCGGTTAAGGCGAGGAAAGATACGCCTGCTTTGGAATCACGACGGGTACGCACCCAGCCTTGTACGGTGACGCTGCTGTCACTTGGGGCTTTGCCGTTCAGAACGTCTTTGACGCTAAATGTTGCCATAATTTTTTTCTCCATTTCTAAGCGAGATGTGGGAATTGACCTGTTTGGTTAATACCGCAGAAATCTCTTGTGGCGCATATGATAGCCGTTTGCACCGTTAAAACCAATTTTGTTGGTTGGTGTTTGCCTCAGTTTTTGTTAAAAGAGGCTTGGGTGTTGCTTTGTTTCTTCAATCGTATTTTCTCGGCTTTGTGAATCAAGTGCTGCTCCTAAAGCCTTTATTGTTTCTGAACCTTTGCAGGTCGGGAGTAGCCCGACAGCTAGTTACCTTTTTTGTATCGCCAAAAAAGGTAACCCAAAAAAGGCGACCGCACTAAATCGTCCTTCGGATTCCCAATGCTGCACAACATAAAATGGGAAAGTGTTGAAACTCGCTTCGCTCAAACAGCAACACTTTCTCTTTCCATTTTCTGTTGAGCAGCATTGGCGATTTAGAAGCGGAAGTGCAGTGCGCGCTCAACCTGATTTCAACTCATTGGGCGCTACCGTAGTTACCGTAGGGCGGGTGCAAGCCGCGCTGCTCAGGTGCTGAACGGCTTGGCGGCGCGGGTTGCACCCGCCCTACATTTTCATCTACAAATTAAAGGTTTACCGTTCTTTAGCCCCCTCTCCCGCAAGCGGGAGAGGGCAGGGGTGAGGGTGATTGAGAATTCTGCGAAGCTTATTTGTTTTGTTTCGCTATCGTTGCAGTCAAACAAAAGTTCTAGCTTGCTGAATTTCCCTCATCCCAACCCTTCTCCCGCTTGCGGGAGAAGGGCTTTAGTACCGTAGGGCGGGTGCAACTCGCGCTGTTGTGTTGCTTAACGGCTTGGCGGCGCGGGTTGCACCCGCCCTACATTTTCATCTACAAATTAAAGGTTTACCGTTTTTCACTCCCTCTCCCGCAAGCGGGAGAGGGCAGGGGTGAGGGTGATTCAGAAATCTGCAAAGTTTGTTGGGCTTGTATCTCGATCGTTGTAGCCAAATAAAAGTTTTGCCTTGCTAAACTTCCCTCATCCCAACCCTTCTCCCGCTCGCGGGAGAAGGGCTTTCGTTCATTAATGCTTTCCCGTACTTCCAAAACCACCTTCACCACGTTCGCTTTCGCCGAATTCTTCGACGATGTTGAAACCGACTTGCAGCACCGGCACGATGATCAATTGTGCAAGGCGTTCCATGGGGTTTAAGGTGAACGCGTTCTGACCGCGGTTCCAAGTCGAGATCATTAATTGACCTTGGTAGTCTGAGTCGATCAAGCCGACCAAGTTTCCGAGTACGATACCGTTTTTATGGCCCATGCCGCTGCGCGGCAAGATCATCGCTGCATAGGCGGGGTCGCCAATGTGAATCGCCAAGCCGGTCGGAATCAAGACCGTTTCGCCCGGTTGAATGGTGATGGCTTCGTCAATGCAAGCACGCAGATCCAAACCGGCGCTGCCGGGTGTGCCATAAGATGGCAGTTGATCTTTCATGCGTGGGTCTAGGATTTTGAGGTCTATGTTTTTCATGTTTTGGGCGATGTAATAATTCATTTAATACTGTTTAAATCGTCATTCCCGCGAAAGCGGGAATCCACGTTTAGACGGTAATCGACATTGGATTCCCGCTTTCGCGGGAATGACGCATCGGCGGATGTTTGTTTTGCTCGTGCTTTTCTCCCAACCTCTGTGCCTCTGTGTTCAGGGGTTTAGACTCTGGCTGCAATCTCATCCACCAACTGCCGTGCCAAAGTTTGCTTGTCTGCTTTGGCTAAGGCTTGATGTCCGTTCGCGTCGAATAACACTAATTCGTTTTCATCTTTGCCGAAGGTGTTGTGGCCGATGTTGCCGACCAAGAGTGGGATGTTTTTCTTGAGGCGTTTGGCGGCGCCGTATTCGAGTAGGTTTTCAGACTCAGCTGCGAAGCCCACGCAGTACGGTGCTTGCGGTAGGGCAGCGACGCTGGCGAGGATGTCGGGGTTTTGGGCGAATTGCAGCTGTGGTGTATCGCTGTCAGTTGTCTTCTTGATTTTTTGATCGCTGGCATTCGCTACGCGCCAATCGGCGACGGCTGCGACGGCGATGAAGATATCGTGTGATGCCACTTGCGCCATCACTGCATCGTGCATTTGTTGGGCGGTTTGCACTGCTTGTCGTTGTACGCCATAAGGTTGGTCGAGGGCAGTGGGGCCGGAGACTAAGGTCACATGTGCACCGGCTTCCCATGCGGCTTGGGCGATCGCATAGCCCATTTTTCCTGATGATAAATTCGTGATACCACGGACCGGATCGATCGGTTCGAAGGTTGGTCCGGCCGTGACTAAGACGCGTTTACCAGCGAGGCGTTTCGCTTGAAATACAGCTTCGAGTTCCGCCAAGATTTGGTCGGGTTCTAGCATGCGGCCCATGCCGGTTTCTCCGCAGGCTTGGTCGCCAGCGGCGGGGCCAAACACCTGGATGCCGTCGCGTTTGACTTGCTCAACATTACGTTGTGTGGCGGGATTGCTCCACATTTCGACGTTCATGGCTGGTGCGATCAGCAGAGGGACGCTGCGTGGTCGTGCGATACACAGGGTCGACAGTAGATCGTCACAGGCGCCGTGAGCGAGTTTGAAAATGAAGTTAGTGCTGCAGGGCGCGATTAAAATAGCATCGGCATCGCGTGTTAAATCGATGTGCGGCATGTTGTTGGCAATGCGCGCATCCCATTGATCGGTGTACACCGTGTTGCCCGACAAAGCCTGCATCGTAATCGGCGTGATGAATTGCGTCGCGCTTTGCGTCATGACGACTTGCACGGTCGCGCCCAGTTTGCCGAGCGAGCGACATAGCTCCGCAACCTTGTAGCAAGCAACGCCACCGGTTAAGCCAAGCACGATTTTTTTACCAGCGAGTCTTGATGTCATGATGTGACCTTTGAATCTTTTTTTAAACGCCTCAACGCCGAGACGCCGATCTTAAAACACCTCAACGCTGAGGGGTTTTAATCAATTATTTCTTAACCCTTCGAAGCTCATCCAAAATAAACAAAGCTGCGCCCAAACAAATCGCGCTATCGGCTAAGTTGAACGCAGCGAAGTGGTACATGTCTTTGTAATGGAAGTCGAGAAAATCGATGACGTGGCCGTACAGTACGCGGTCAATCACATTGCCAATCGCGCCGCCCATGATCAGAGACAAAGACCAGCAGAACAATTTTTCTGTCGCGTTTTTCTTGAGTAAATACGTAATGACCAAGGATGCTACCACGCCGATTGCGGTGAACATATAACGTTGCCAGCCGCCTTCTGTGGCGAGAAAACTAAAGGCTGCGCCTGGGTTGTAGTGAAGCGTCAAATTGAAGAACGAGGTGACGGGATACAACTCGCGATATTCGAAGGTACGCTCAATCGTAATCTTAGAAATCTGATCAAGCAAAATCACAATCGCGGCGAGGCCAAGCCATACGCCGAAGAGGCCGCCAGAGGAACCTGATTTGCTGGAGAAAGTATTGGTTTTTTTTGTCGCCATAGTTTTGTTTTTGCTGATGTCTATTTTCTAAATCTCCCTTCTCCCGCAGGCGGGAGAAGGGTTGGGGATGAGGGCGGTTCAGGTTTCGATAGGTTTCATTCAGGACCAATCAGTGAACTTCGATGGCGTGCCATTCGACTATTTCGAGCAGGTTCATCGAATGACTGTGGTCTGAATCTCTTTATCGGCGTGTGAACTTCCCTCACCCTAACCCTCTCCCGCTAGCGGGAGAGGGGACTTGTTCTCTCGTAGGGCGGGTGCAACCCGCGCTGCTCGGTTGCCATCGCACTACATTTTTCTCATCGCTGTCACTCCTGCGCAGGCAGGAGTCCAGTGTCGTACGCGGTACATCAAAAGACTCTGGATTCCCGCCTCCGCGGGAATGACATCGTCGTTTTTCGTAGGGCGGGTGCAACCCGCGCTGCTCAGGTGCCCTATGGCATGGCGGCGCGGGTTGCACCCGCCCTGCATACTGCATAGTTCTACTTACGCAAACTTCCGTGCTTCACCTTCACCGTGCAAATTACTATCGCAACGACCGCACAAGGTTGGGTGTTCTGGTTTGACACCCACATCGGCGCGGTAGTGCCAGCAGCGTTCGCATTTCTGATGTGCGGATGCTGTGACAATGACGATTTCGTCGGCTTCGCTGGCGACTTCTTCTACCGTCGCTGCGGAAGTGATCAGTGTGAACTTTAGATCGTCGCCGAGGCTGCTTAACACTTTGAACTTTTCGCCGCTGGCTTTGATATGCACTTCCGCTTGCAAGGAGGAGCCGATCGCACCAGAAACGCGGACTTCTTCCAACTGTTTGGTGACGTCGGCACGGACAGCGCGCAAACTTGCGTATTTGGCTTCCAATACTTCGCTGTTGGCGATGCTTGGTAGGGCGTAATACGTGGTCGTGAAAATCGTTTCATCGCTGTTCGCGTAGGCATTTTTGCTAGCGAAGTTTTGCCATGCTTCTTCTGCCGTGAACGACAAAGTCGGTGCCATCAAGCGCAACAAACTTTGGGTGATGTGCCAGATCGCCGTTTGTGCAGAACGACGTGCGAACGACGTTGTACCGCTGGTGTACAAACGATCTTTCAAAATATCGAGGTAGAAGCCACCCAAGTCTTCTGAGCAGAAGGATTGCAATTTGCTGATCACAGGATGGAATTCATAGGCATCGTAGTGCGCCAGGATTTCCTTCTGCAAAGCTGCAGTGTGGGCAATCGCATATTGATCGATTTCCATCAAATCGGCTGTCGCTACGCCATCTTTGTCGAAGTCGAAATCAGAGGTATTTGCCAACAAGAAGCGCAAGGTATTGCGGATGCGACGATAGGCTTCGGTCACACGTTTCAAGATTTCGTCGGAGATCGAGAGTTCGCCCGAGTAGTCAGTTGATGCGACCCACAAGCGCAAGATGTCCGCGCCCAAAGTGTCGAACACTTTTTGCGGAGCGATCACGTTACCTTTGGACTTAGACATCTTCTTACCTTCGCCATCGACCACGAAACCGTGTGTCAATAAGGCTTTGTAAGGAGCGTGGCCGTCGAGCATAGAGGCCGTCAACAAAGAAGAGTGGAACCAGCCGCGATGTTGATCGGAACCTTCGAGGTAGAGATCAGCAGGGTAGGCGGATTGTTCTTTGTGCGAACCACGCAAGACCG
Source organism: Undibacterium cyanobacteriorum (assembly GCF_031326225.1). Taxonomy (GTDB): domain Bacteria; phylum Pseudomonadota; class Gammaproteobacteria; order Burkholderiales; family Burkholderiaceae_D; genus Undibacterium; species Undibacterium cyanobacteriorum. The sequence goes on from NZ_CP133720.1 coordinate 1,477,765, forward strand.
TGTAATGCGTCGCGCCAGAATCGAACCAGACGTCGAGCGTGTCGCGATTTTTTTCATACATCGCGGCTTCGTCGCCGATCAATTCTTCGACGCTCATTTTTTGCCAAGCTTCGATACCTTCTTTTTCAACACGCTGCGCAATCACTTCCAACAACTCTGCTGTACGTGGATGCAAGGCGCCGGTTTCTTTGTGCAAGAGGAAGGCCATCGGCACACCCCATTGACGTTGACGTGACAAAGTCCAGTCAGGGCGATTCGCAATCATGCCGTTCAAACGGGCTTTACCCCACGATGGATAGAAGGCGGTTTGCTCGATCGCCGCCAAGGCAGTCTCGCGCAGGCTTGCACCGCCAGCGGCTGGCGTGTTGTCCATGCTGGCGAACCATTGCGAAGTCGCACGATAGATGATCGGTGTCTTATGGCGCCAGCAGTGCATGTAGCTGTGGTCGAACATTTTCAAGGAGAACAAAGTGCCGGCTTCGCGCAATTTGTCGCAGATTGGCTTTGATGCTTCCCAGATCGTCATGCCAGCGAAGAAGGGCAACCATGAGGCATAACGACCGTCGCCCATGACGGGGTTCAACATGTCGGCGTCTTTCATGCCGTGCGCTTTGCACGACAAAAAGTCTTCGATACCGTAAGACGGCGCCGAGTGAACCACGCCGGTACCTGTTTCGGTACTGACGTAATCGCCCAAATACACCGGAGAGTAACGATCAAAACCTTCGTGCATCGCTGCCAATGGATGTTTGAACTTCAGCAAGGATAAAGCTTCACCCTTGCAAGTGGCGATGATCTCAGCCGACAAATTCCAATTGGTAAAGGCAGTTTCCACCAAGTCTTTAGCCATCAAGATCAAACAGGCTTCGCCATCGCGCTCGGTCTTGACTAAGGCGTAGGTAATTTCCGGATGCATGTTCAACGCTTGGTTGGATGGGATGGTCCACGGTGTGGTGGTCCAGATCACGCAGTAACCTTTTTCGATTGGCAGTTGGCTTAGACCGAAAGCTTGCGCCAATTTTTGGTTTTCTTCGCCGCCTGCAAATGGGAAACCAACGTCGATTGAAGGATCGCGTTTGTTTTCATATTCGACTTCGGCTTCCGCCAAAGCTGAGCCGCAATCGAAGCACCAGTTGACAGGCTTCAAACCGCGATACACATAGCCTTTATCGAGCAATTGGCCGAGCGCGCGGATCTCATCGGCCTCGTTACCAAAGGCCATGGTTTTGTAGGGATTATCCCACTCACCCAAGACACCCAAACGGATGAAGTCGGCTTTTTGGCGTTCGATTTGCTCTTCGGCGTAAGCACGTGCCTTGGCTTGTACTTCGGCCACAGGCAAGTTCTTGCCATGCAGTTTTTCGATTTGGATTTCGATCGGCATACCGTGGCAATCCCAGCCTGGCACATACGGTGCGTCAAAGCCCGCCATGGTGCGCGCTTTGATGATCATGTCTTTCAAGATTTTGTTGACGGCATGACCGATATGGATGTCGCCATTGGCGTACGGAGGACCATCATGCAGGATGAAGTGTGGACGACCTTTGGCGGCTTTACGCACACGTTCGTAAATCTTTTTCTCTTGCCACTGCTTGACCCATTGCGGCTCGCGCTTGGCGAGATCACCACGCATAGGGAATGGCGTTTCCGTCATGTTGACAGGGTATTTACTGCTCGGTTTTGCGGCGTTTTTTGCTGGTTTTTCGTTAGACATATGTTTCTTCGTTTAATTAAATTTTGGAATTCTGTGGATGAGGTTTTGTTTCTTAGCCTTAATGTCCGCGCTTATTGGTATCGATTGCGCTTCCGATGCTTGTCATTCCCGCGTAGGCGGGAATCCAGCGTCTTTTTGCGGTCACAGCTTCATGTCACTGGATTCCCGCTTTCGCGGGAATGACGCATCTATTTCTGTATGCCGTGACTTGAAGGTCTTCGGTGTTTAAGTCTATTGAATCCTCTTCCTTAATCTTTCTGATGATCCTGCCGAGCGTTCTTCAAATTCGATCGGTCGCTGAGCCTATGCGTTGTTGGAAAAATTGACGGGCTTGATCGGCGTCACCTTGTATCGCGGCGGTTAGGGTCGCGAGGTCGATGTATTTTTCTTCGTCGCGTAATTTCTTGAGAAACTCGATTCGCACCACTTTGCCGTAGGCATCGACTTGGTGATCGAGTACGTGCGTTTCGAGCAGGACGCGGCCGCTATCGTCGACGGTAGGGCGTACGCCAAGGCTGGCCACTGCCGGTAAAGGATGTTCGGACAGCCCATGTACTTGCACCACGAAGATCCCCATCACAGCTGGCTTGTGATGCGCGATGCGGACATTCAAGGTGGGGAAGCCTATCGTGCGTCCCAATTTTTGACCGTGAATCACGTGGCCAGAGATGTGATAGGGGCGTCCCAGTAATTCTTGGGCATGTTCAAAATCGCCTGCCGCCAAGGCCGCACGGACTGCAGAGGAAGAGACACGCACGCCTTGTTTGGCAACAGTCTCCATGGCTTGCACTTCAAAGCCATAGCGTTTGCCGGCTTCAATCAGCGTGTAGATGTCGCCCGCTCGTTTGGCACCGAAGCGGAAATCATCGCCGACCATGACCCATTTGACGTGGAGGCCATCGACCAAAATCGTCTTGATGAAATCTTCTGGCGTTAAGGCGGCGAAGTGGGCGTTGAAATGTTTGACGATGACGCGATCAACGCCAGCCGCTTCGAGTGCGCTGAGATTGTCACGTAAGTTGGCAATGCGGCTAGGCGCTTTCGAGAGGTCGCCCATCATCTGCGCAAAGAAAGCGCGCGGATGAGGTTCAAAACTCATCACCGCAGCATCAAGCTGTAAGCGTGTCGCAGCCGCGCGCAGCTCGGACAACAGTGCCTGATGTCCAAGATGTACGCCATCAAAATTGCCGATCGCTAGAGCGCAAGGCGCACGCGAAGCAGCATTGGGAAGACCGCGAAATACTTTCATATTCTCACATTGAGTGGACTGGCATAGAACTCACAGTCCTTGGTTCATTCTTTTTTGCGCTGAGCAAAGATACGCTGCCAAGTTTGAAATCAAGCCGACATGTGCCATGGTCTTTGGTCTGTCGTGTCTTGTATTCTCGCCAAGCTTGCATAATTGCAAAATAGTGCAAGGGAAAAATCCTTGATTATAAAGGCTTTTCACAGGGGAAATGCCGTGTTTTTGCTCTGCAGCAGCGGAATCAAGAGAAAATTTATAAGGCAACCAGAGCCTGGTTTGGGTGCGTGCAGGGGGCTGAAAAGCAAGATCGACGAAATTTTATTATTTTGCTGCGTTTTGACGGTATTTTTTCCACTTTTGCAGTAAGTCACGCAAAGCTTCTGGCGGATTTAACGGTGCCAGCTGATTGCTTTGATCGCGTTGATTGACGCCATGACAAGAAGCGCAAACGCGAATTTCTCCGGACTTGAAACTGACCCAATTCCGCTCACGCACGATAGGGACGCCATTTTCATCCGTACTTTGCCACGTCAGCGCCCGTTCAGCAGGGACGAAGGCGGCACTCGAACCGTCTGGAAAAATCGGTACGCTTGAGCTTGGGAGCTTATTTTCTTTACTAGCTTTAGCGTTGGTGCTAGCAGCACTTTCCTGGCGAACGATACGATCATTCGGAAAATCTACTATTGCCTGTGCCAGGTGACGGCGTCCTGGACGATCTGCATAGGCGCGAATTTGCTCGGCTTGAAGAATTTGGAAATGACTAATTTCATAGATCTTGGGCTGCGTTTGAGGGGCGTCTTTTGCTTCTACCTCGACGGCCATCCTAGTTTGTTTTCCGCCTTTCAATTTGAGGTTGAGCGGTTGTTCATGATCGGCGCGATCGCGGCTAGTTTGATCGCGGGTAATGATGAGCGCGAGTTGATTTTCCTGCAGCCAGTGGATGAGTTCTTCTTGTGTCACCTGTTCTTGTTGGAGGATCGTCAGTTCAGGCGCTTCTAAAAAACTGCTCTGTGAACGCGCACGAGGTCGTGGACGAAGCTCGACCGCTTCAAGTTCCCATAATGGTCCTTGATAGCTGCGCTGTTTTTCTCCATCCCACCATTGCACTTTTTTCTGAATGCCTGGTGTGAGGTAGGTATCAGGGTGAAACAGACCATCCTCGCCACGCTTCAAGTAGCGCAGGCGTAAAGCTTGCAGGCTGTGGTTTTCTTCCGGCGGCAATTGATCCGGCGTATGGGCAGCCAATAGTTTGCCGTTCGAAAGAGGCAAAGGATTGCGCAAGCGACCTTCAATCAATTGGTCGTTGCGCGCCAAGGGGGTAATTGCGGTCAACTTAATCTGTTCCGGATTGAGCCCTGGCGGCGCTTCGAAACTGATGATGCTATCACTGGTGAATGAGCCCGATTCGCGTGCTTTGGTGGCGAAGTAGCGACCAGCTTGGAGCGGGTCTTCTTGAATATGAAAGAGTCCACCTTCGCGTTTAATCTGGATTTGATTTTGATGCACAGTGCTGGGTTTGAGTTGCGAGAGTGCGGGATCGTCGATGAAGCTTGGCGCCACATAGCCAAAACTTAATTCGTGCAAACCTAGATGATTGATGGTTTCTTCGTTGCCGCCGTCTTGATCGATCTGCCAAATAGCGAAGAAATTGTTGCGATAGGCGCTGACCTTACCATATGCACTGGTGCTGCCGACGCGTGACTCAGGGAATATTTCTTGGCGATGTTGTAGCTTGTTTGCGTCGCGTGCTTCGCTGCTGTAGTTAAACGAGTCGAAAGGGATCTTAACGCCATTGCCTTGTGCGTCGCGGTCGCGGTCGGCGAGTTGATCTTGCTGCAAATGGTCCCAGCGTGTGAACAAGACGCGTCCATAGCGATCAATGATAGGCTGGAAGGCGCCGCTCGGCGTATGGCTTAAGAGTTGTAGACGGCCATCGTGGTGCAATTTCCATAAACCTGAAATGCTGGGCGTCGCTTCGTATTCATCGAGCTGTGGATACAAGTGATGCCATCCAGTGCGGGGACGATCGGATGTGAAAATCAGATTGTCATCAGCATCGTAGATGGGCGATAGATTGTTATACAGGGGATCTTGCTGGCCAATCTTGCGAATGTTGGCTTTTTGCCCGGGCTCCAGGCCACTCACTTCGTAAATTTGCCAGCGATAGTCTTGCGACTTGTTTGTGGTTGTTTGACCCTGTTCTGGAGCGCCGACTAGCATGCTGAATAGCGCTTTTTTACCCGACCAATGCACATGTGGCTCGCGGACGGCGATTGCATTTTTCCCTTGAAAGCCAGCGCTACCAAAGCCCGCTTCCCTGGTCAGGTTCCGTATTTTTCCATTCGGATACCACAACATTAAATCGCCACCACGGGGAACATCCTGTGGACGGGTGCGGTGGTTGGCAAACGCCGACAGGCGCGTGTTCTTGTCATGATCGAGTGGGATTTGGGTGACAAACAAAATCGGAAAATCGCCGCGTTCAAGTTGAGTTTGGATGATCTGCACCGGGCGTTCGAGCTCGACGATGACACCATTTTGATCCTCGGCTTTGAGGCGAATGCTTCGTGATTCACGTATTTCGATTTCGGCTTGGCCCGACGTCGCAACTTCGACCCCATCAAGCCACACACGTTTCGCGCGGGTCGTCCACTCGACATGAGCTCGACCACCAGCGTCAAGATGGCTGGGGTTGCTCAGAAATTTCTCAATCATGGGTTTGGTGGTGGAGACGGACTTGTCCGTATCCGAAGTGCTTCGTTCGCAAGCGCTAATGCTGCATAGCAAAATCGTGAGTGTGATGAGAAGTCGATGCATTGCGAAAAGGTTTTGGTGTGGCGTTTGTCTTGTCTTTGATCGTGATCGCCAAAACAAAATGAATTGCTTGGTGATGTAACTGTAAGTCTTTTAAGTTGCGCTGCAAAAAAATATCTTAACGATGTTGGTCGCTTCCATCATTTTAAGCGTCTGTTTTTCTTAGGAGCAGCTTCAAACGTAAGTAATCGTAAAAGTCGGGATAAAACCCCTGTACTTTGGGATATCTTACTTGAAATTTTCAGGAAAGTAGTTCAATCTGTACAAGCAAAAATGAGAAGAGTTTGGACATTGTTTTCGACATTGTTTGAACCCTATCGAAGTTGATTTTCGTCGCATCGAGAAGTGCGTCTCAAAAATTCTGAGCAAGTCGTAATTTCTTCTGCAGACGATCCTCATAAAGTTTTCTAAATTCGAGATAGATAGCGTGAATTGTTATGAAAAATACGCAGCCCAATAATCTGAATGAAACGGAAATTGATTCCAAGTTAGTCAATTTAAAAAATCAGCGTCGATCGAAATTATTGTTCACTAGTGTGCTGACTTTGTGTGCCGCCGCGATTGTGGTGGCTTGTGGTGGTTCTGGTAGTTCTTCCGCACCGAGTAATGGCGGTTCGACCGGTGGCACTAATCCAGGTGGAGGTACAAGCACCGGAACTGGAAATGGTAACACCACTGTCGTCGGGCCACCATGGTTGAGTTTCGGTGGTAATCCGCAGCATGAGGCGGTAACAACTGTCGCGACACAAAGTTTCGGCAAAATTGCTTGGCAAACGCCAGTCGATTTGGCACCCCAGTATTCTTCGCAAGGCTATTTGTTGGTGCACTATGGATCGCCCGTAATCACCGCTAAAAACACTGTCATTCTGCCAGTAAAAACGAGTGCCGGTTTGAGCTATCGTTTTGAAGCACGCGATGGTGCCACCGGCGACTTGATTTGGTCTGAAACAAGCGATTATGTGATGCCAAGTCATCGCTGGACACCCACCTACAACGTGACAATCGCGCCCAACAACAAAGTGTATGCGGCCGGTGCGGGCGGTAAAGTGCTGTATCGCGATGATGCTGATGCGAAGAATGGGACGACCAAGTCAATCGTGTTTTATGGTGATACCGCCTATAACGCGAACAAGACAGCCTTGGATGCAGCGATCATTATCAATACACCGATCACGGCCGATGTTAACAATAATGTCTACTTTGGCTTTACTGCGACACCAGGAAATCCGGCTGGGCTTGTCAGTGGTGTAGCGCGCATTGGTTCCGATGGTAAAACGAGTTGGGTCTCCACCGCGGCGATCACAGGCAATACTAATATTTCGAAAGTAGCGACCAATTCGGCGATTGCGGTGTCTCGCGATGGCAAGACGATTTATGTGGTGGCGAATAATAATTTCCTGGCCAATACGCGTCAAACAGGTTCTTTGCTGGCCTTGGATAGTGGTACCTTGGCGTTGAAGAGTTCGGTACAGTTGATTGATCCTCTGGAAAAAGGTCCTGCAAATGTTTCCGACGATAGTACTGCGTCGCCACTCGTTGGCCCTGATGGCGATGTGTATATCGGCGTGCTTGAAAAATCTTATGGCACTCACAATGCGCGCGGTTGGCTTTTGCATTTCAATGCTGATCTCAGTCAAAGCAAGACGCCAGGATCATTTGGTTGGGATGACACGCCTTCGATCGTACCAGCTTCGATAGTGCCATCATACAAAGGTGCATCGACTTATCTGTTGATGGTCAAATATAACAACTATGAACGCGCTGGTTCGGGTGATGGCATGAATCAAATTGCGATCATTGATCCACACACTGAAGAGACCGACAAATTATCTACAGTCAAAGTGATGAAAGAGGTGTTGACGATGTTGGGGCCAACACCTGATCCCGCAGTTCCAGGTGGATTCATTGAGTGGTGTGTGAATACTGCTGCGGTTGATCCATTCACCAAGTCAGTGATCGTTAATAGCGAAGACGGTAACCTCTATCGTTGGGATTTAACGACCAATAAATTAACCGAGAAAATTCGGTTGACAAGCGGTTTGGGTGAGTCTTACACCCCGACCGCGGTTGGACCTGATGGCAAGGTCTACGCCATAAATAATGCCGTTGTCTTTGCCGTTGGGAAGTAGCTTTTAAGACATCTTTGTAGTAAAAATCACTGTTTTTATTGGCTGGGTAGCACTGTCTACTCAGCCATTTTTTTTGCGCAAGTCTGTGGTAGCATGGATTGAGATGGTGAAAAGATCCTCATGCTAAGTTAAACAAAAGCCTTGCTTGAGAAGTGTACTTCGTTTAATGAGGTTTATTTATTTCCTTCATTTCTGAATTGCCCATCTCAAGCAAACTCAAACGGAAGCGGGTCAGATTATGTTGCGACAGTTCGGTGAAACGAAAAATTCTGAAGATGGATCGCCCATGAATTTGCGCTTGTCTGAGCTCATCAGCGCGCTCAGTCATGCCCTCGATATCACAGAAGGGCAGCCAGCCGGGCACTGTGTGCGTTGCTGTTGGATAGGCATGCATGTGGGTCGTGAGTTGGGACTTCCCGAAGACGAACTGTGGGATTTGTATTACACCTTGCTCTTGAAAGATTTAGGTTGCAGCAGTAATGCGGCGCGCATTTGTGAGTTGTATTTGGCCGATGATTTGCAGTTCAAGCGTGACTTCAAAACCGTCGGTGACAGCTTGCCACAAGTGCTGCATTTTGTGCTCAAACATACGGGCTTGAAAGCAGGTTTGGCGGAACGCTTCCGTAGTGTGTTGACGATCTTGCGCGACGGTCGTTCTATCGCTCAAGAGTTGATCGCGACACGTTGTCAACGTGGTGCTGAAATCGCACGGCTATTACGTTTTTCCGAGCGTGTGGCGATGGGGATTTATCATCTTGACGAACATCATAATGGTCAGGGCCGTCCTGATCAATTACGTGGCGATGAGATTCCTGTGTTTTCACGGATCGCGTTGCTCGCACAAGTAGTCGATGTGTTCCACACTGCTGATGGTGCAGATGCAGCATTGGCGGAAATTCGTGAACGTCGCGGGCAATGGTTCGATCCACAATTGGTGGAAGCGTTTTTTAAAGTGGCTGACGATGCCGAGTTCTGGCATGTACTCGCATCATCAGAGGTAAATCAAGCTGTCTTGAATTTGGAACCGAAATCGCATGTTGTGCCACTTGATGACGACTATTTAGATGATATTGCTGCAGCCTTTGGTCAGGTGGTTGACTCCAAAAGCCCTTACACCAGCGGCCACAGTGCACGCGTCGCTTTGTACACTGACATGATAGGCGAATCGATGGGCTTGTCTGCGGAACGTCGTCGTTGGCTAAAACGCGGCGCTTTATTGCACGATGTCGGTAAGCTCGGCGTAAGCAATAGTGTGTTGGATAAAGCGGGTAAGCTCGACATCTCGGAATGGGAAGAAGTGAAGATGCATGCTGCTTATACCGAGACGATTTTGTCGCGCATTAATGCATTTTCGGAATTGGCGAAAGTCTCTGCCGCGCATCATGAAAAGCTTGATGGGACGGGCTATCCGCGAGGCTTGAAAGGCGATGAGATTAGCTTAGAAACGCGCATTATTACCACCGCAGATATTTTTGATGCGATCACCGCAGAGCGCCCGTATCGCGGCGCTACGCCGATTCCTAAGACCTTAGAGATCATGTCCGAGAATCTACACACGGCAATTGATCCGCGCTGTTTTGATGCATTGAAATTGGCGATTGATAAACTTGAAAAGTAAGTTGGAAAAATGAACTTGAAAAGTAAGTTGGAAAAATACGCTATTTGAGTTCTGCAGAGTGATGAATATCTAGTCAAAAATGCCGAGCCAGCATGTTCGCCGCTCGGCATTGTTCTTTTTAGATTTGCACCCGTGTTCCTAATTCAATCACGCAATTATTCGGCAAGTGGAAAAAATCAACCACGCTGCGGGAATTGCGTGACATTAAGGCGAATAGAAGCTCACGCCAGTGTGCCATACCAGTTCCTTTGGTCGGCACGACGATTTCACGGCTCAAGAAATACGAAGTTTCAAACAGATTGATGTCTAAGCCTCCGGTATGACACATACTGAGAGCTTTCGGAATGTCGGGCGTGTTTTTGAAACCATAGTTCACCGTCACCTTCCAGAAACCCGCTACCAGCGATTCAACTTGAAGGCGTTCCTCAAAGGGGATCCATGGCACATCATGGAACACCACGGTCAAGATCACATTGCGCTCGTGTAGTACTTGATTGTGTTTGAGATTATGCATTAAGGCCTGCGGCACAGTGTCAGGATTAGCGACAGCATACACGGCAGTGCGGGCGGCGCGTGGCATGCTGTCGTTGGCCAATGCGGTAATGAAGGGCAGTAACTCTGGATCATCTTGACGAATATGATTGATCAAGAGTTCGCGACCCCGACGCCATGTTGCCATGATGATGAAGATACTACCGCCCAAGGCCAGCGGGAACCAACCACCTTCCAAGATTTTGACTGAGCAAGAGATCACCAACAGGCCATCAAACACCAGGAAGATACTGGTCGCGCCGACTGCTAAGGCGATGTGATAATTCCAGCCATGACGTACTACAAAGAAGGTGAGTAAGGTTGTGATCAGCATTGTGACCGTCACAGCGATACCATAAGCACCAGCCATCGCTGTAGAGCTACCAAAACCTAGCACGGCTAATAATACGCCAAGCAAAAGCATCCAATTTACACTCGGAATATAGATTTGACCGACTTCTTTCACCGAAGTGAAATGCACCTGCATGCGTGGTAATAGACCCAATTGCATTGCTTGTTTGGTCATGGAGTAAGCGCCTGAAATCACAGCTTGAGACGCGATAATCGTCGCGACTGTAGCCAGTATTACCGCTGGGACCATCACGCTTTGCGGGAATAAATGAAAGAAAGGATTTTCGAGCGCTGCAGGATCACGCATCAACAAAGCGCCCTGTCCCATGTAATTCAGCGCGAGAGCCGGCATTACTAAGCCAGTCCAGGCGAGGCGAATCGGACGTTTGCCGAAATGGCCCATGTCGGCATACAGTGCTTCTGCACCGGTGAACGCCAACACCACCGCACCCACAACGACAAACACATGGCTGCCTTGGCTTTGCAAGAATTTAATCGCATTGAGCGGATTTAATGCCGCTAAGATGGCTGGTTGTTGGGCGATCTCGACCACACCGGTCCACGCCAATACACTAAACCAAATGACGATAATTGGTCCAAATAATTTGCCAACCACCGACGTGCCATGTTTTTGCACCATGAAGAGGGCGATCAGAATGCCAATCGAAATCGGTAAAACATAAGGCTTAAAGCTGCCGGAAATGACTTCCAAACCTTCAACCGCACTCAAGACCGACATCGCCGGCGTAATCACGCTGTCGCCATAGAACAAGGACGCACCTAGGACGCCGGTGAGCAGAAGTGCCACGCGTTTCGTATGAGTGCTGCCGGCAGCTTTCGCGGCTAAAGCGGTCAGTGCCATGATGCCGCCTTCACCGTTGTTATCTGCGCGGAGGATCAACATCACGTATTTGAGCGTGACCACCGTCATCAAGCCCCAGAAAATCACCGAAACTGCGCCAATCAGATGAGTCGCATCAAGCGGCACTCCAGTGGCAGGACCAAAAATTTCTTTCATGGTATACAGCGGGCTGGTACCGATATCGCCATACACCACACCCAGTGCGCCCAAAGTCAGGGCGGCGACGCTTTCGCGTTGTGCATCTGTGCTCATAGTTCTTTCATTCAAAAGCTAAGGAGTGCTCACTATAGTCACACCGGTATAAGGAAAGCATAAGGGACGGCCTTGGGCATGGGCAGACGAGCGTTGTTGCTGTCGCCTCGCCATACGTTTGTACTGTCTTCGGCGATGCGCCTAGCTAGCGCAATTTTGCAGAATTTTGCGTGGTGCCTTGTTGCTGGATGGCGATGTGAAAAAAACTGGTATTTTTTATTCGCTGGCGAGCCGATAGCCAACCCCGGTCTCGGTCAATAAATAGCGAGGTTCGGCAGGCGTGGCTTCGATTTTGGCACGCAACTGTCCCATGTAGAGACGCAGATAATGGGTGTGATCGACAAAGTCGGGACCCCAGACATCGCTCAGCAGTTGACGATGCGTGACGACTTTTCCCGTATGTCTGACGAGATGCGCGAGGAGATTGAATTCGGTCGGCGTCAAATGCAGTTCCTCGCCATGCAAAACCACGCGACGGGTTTGGAGGTCGATGTCGAGCGCATCGACGTGGTAATGCAAAATGGCGGCGCTGACGCTGGTGCCGCGGTGACGCAAAGCCACACGCAGCCGCGCCAATAGCTCGGGGATGCTAAAGGGTTTGGTGAGATAGTCATCGGCGCCAGCGTCAAGGAGCTGAACTTTTTGTTGTTCTTGATGGCGTGCCGAGATAATGATGATGGGTAAATTAGTTCGAGCGCGCGCTTCTTTGACAAGTTTTTCGCCATCGCCATCGGGTAGGCCTAAATCGAGGATGAGGACGTCAAGCTGTTGGTGCTGCAGTATTTGGCTTGCCTCGCTTAAGGAGGTCGCCGTCAAGACATCAAAACCCTCGATGGTGAGCGAGGATTTGACCAAGGTCCGGATTTCTTTGTCATCTTCGACGATCAAAACTTTCAACATGCGCTGATCCTATGGGACTCACAAGGGGAGTGGTTGTTCTTGTTCGACTGGTAGGTGCAGCAAAAAATTACAGCCTCCTTGTCGACGATTTCTGACGCTCAGTTGACCATGATGAGCCCGTGCGATGGCCATGCAAACTGCGAGTCCGAGACCGGCGCTCCGTTGGCTTGATTGATCGTGCGTAGCAAGGCGAGAGTATGCTTCGAAAATAGTCTGATGCTCTTGCAATGGAATTCCCGGACCGCGGTCTTTCACGGCGACTTCGATCACTTGATTGGCGCCATGTTGCATTTGTTTGACCACGATTTCTACCGTGCCTTCGCTATATTTGAGAGCATTGTCAATCAAGTTACTGATCAATTGTGAGATGAGCACAGGGTCTACCCGCAGCAGCGCCAGATTTTCTTCGACTCTTGCCGCAATTCTGTGCCCGTCTTGGCGGCGCCGCAAACGCGTAACAATGGCACCGATGATCTCTTCCATCGCTTCCCAGCTCTGCCTGAGATTGGGCGTGGAGGAGCTCAGTCTGACGAATTGTAAGGTATTCTCGGTCACACTCGTGAGATAGTTGGCTTCATCGATAATGTGATGTAAAAGCTTGTCCTGTTCGTTCGCACTCAGCTTGTCACGTTGACTTTGCAAGGATGAAGCAGCGCCGACCACCACTGCCAAGGGCGTGCGTAGATCGTGCGAGATTGCAGAGAGGAAGGTGCTTTGTAGTTGCTGTTTCTCGGCTTCGTTGTGAGCTCGTGCAGCGGCCTCTGCGGTATCTAAGCGTGTTAAGACCTGGGTGAAGAGCGAGCACAAGGCGCGCGCATGATCTTGCGCAGCAGTATCCAAATGCGCGACTTGGGTGACGCAGACGGCGCCCCAAAAGTTGTCGCGCTCATTTTCTCTGTCACGATTGCTGTTGTGGTTGAAATGGCTATCGCCGAGCGGGATATACCAAGCATTGAGATCCGGCCACCGCAGTGTTCCAGTGCCTAAGATGCTTTTCTCTTGAATGCAGGCCCGCAGCCCGTTGGCATTCTCGAGCGGAATCGATTGACAATCAAGTTCGCCTTGGTGATTGATTAAGGCAAGATAACTCGTGCCATGAAAAGCGACGCGAAAAGCGTTCTTGCAAACTGCTGTCGCCCGTTGCAGATCTTGACAATTCGCCAGAGTGATCGCCAATTCTTGTAATTGTTTGGCGCGTGTTTCATTTAAATGCGCGGACTCGGTCTCAAGCTTTAAGGCCGTCGTCAGGCGATTAATTACCAGCGCCACCACCAGCATCGTTAGCAATGCGAGCGCGTTTTCGGAACGATCGATATGAAAGGAGTAGCGTGGTTCAATAAAGAAGTAGTTGAGCGATAAGACGGCGATAAAAGCGGCGAGAATGGCGATATAGCGATCGAGAAAGTAGGCGGCCAATACGATGGCCAAAATATAAATCATGGCCAAGCCAGTGAAACTGACATAATCTTCAAGGAGCATCGATAGACCGCAAGAAACCACCATCAAAAGCGAAAGCAACATCGCTTGTTGAAATGAGTGGCGACCGCGCGAAGCAAACAAGAGCAAGTTGTTCATTATGCGATCAGCCGGTAGCCGACGCCAGTCTCAGTAATGAAGTACTGAGGCTGTGCCGGATCATGCTCAAGTTTCTGGCGTAAATTTGCCATGTAGATCCGCAAATAATGGCTACTTTCGGAGTGGTTGGGGCCCCATACATCATGGAGAAGCTGGCGGTGGGTGAGTACTTTACCGCGATTTCTGACGAGCACCGATAGCAAGCGATATTCCAAAGGGCTCAAGTGTACTTCGTTGCCGGCGCGGTGAATCAAGCGTTTGCCAAAGTCGACGTGAATCTCGCCAAAGCTAATTTCATTGTCGCTTTCCGGCGGCAGATGTTGGCGACGGCGCAGGTGTGCACGGATACGGGCCAGTAGTTCGGCGGCGCCGAAGGGCTTGCTCAAATAGTCATCTGCGCCAGCATCTAAGGCCGCGACTTTTTCTTGTTCCTGCGTGCGGGCGGAGAGCACGATAATCGGCATAGCGCTCCAACTTCGAATATCACGAATGATGTCGAGTCCATCTATATCAGGCAAGCCTAAGTCCAGGATCAATAAGTCCGGTTTGCGGGTGGCGCAGGCAATCAGGCCTTGTTTCCCTGTTTCTGCTTCGAACACTGCCATGTTTTCACTTTCAATCGCCGTGCTGAGAAAACGCCGTATTTGTTTCTCATCTTCGATCAAAACGATATGAACTTTGGATTCACTCATGGGGCTTTTTATTTTTTGGGGTGGCTTATCGCGGAATCGGTGTCGAGCTCGTGCATGTCGGGAGCACTACCTATTGGTAAGCTGAAACGGAAGCGAGCTCCTAGTAAGCGATCACCTTGGTAGCGATTTTCAGCCCATATCTTACCACCATGCGCCATTAAGATGCTTTCGCAAATGGCGAGGCCGAGCCCGACACCACTGCTATTACTCTCATTTTCGCCACGTGAAAACTTCTCAAAAATATTAATGCCAGCGGGCAGTCCGCGACCATCGTCATCAATGCTGAGAACCATTTGTTGTTCTTCGATGGTGGTCGACAATTGAATTTGTTTGCCGCCATATTGAGCAGCATTCTCCAAGAGATTGCAGAGAACACGTTCGATCAGCACGGCATCAAAATGGATGAGTGGACTTGGATTTTGCAGTTTTAATTCGACCTTAAGGTCTTGCAAGCTATGTTTGCAAGAGCGCAGGGCGCTGCCTATCACCTCTTCGATCGGCTGCCATTCTAGATTCAGTTGTACTTTGCCGGAGCGTAGACGCGCCATATCAAGTAAATTGACGACGAGGCCATTCATACGTAAGGCTTCGTCGTGGATGGCTTGGGAAATTTCGCTTTGCTTTTCGCTGGATAGACCAGTTTGCGCGTGTAAGGTGCTGGCAAGGCCGACGATTGAAGTCAAGGGCGTACGCAAATCATGTGATAGAGCCGAGAGTAGGGAGTTCCGCAAGCGCTCAGTTTCCATGCTCAGCATGACTTCCTGAGCAATCTCAACGTAGTGTACGCGCTCGACTGCGAGAGCAATCTGCGCGATGCAACTATCTAGCCATTGGCGAATATCGGCTAGTTGTAGCTCATCACTCTTTTCGGTGCGGATCAAGAGCACACCACGGATCCGTGTCGGTGCTCGTAAGGGTAAGTATAAGCAAGCTTGTGACGGCAGTGTGTTCGTCCCCGCACCAGCGGCCTGTTGGTTATCAAATACCCATTGTGCCACGCTAAGATCGTAATCATTGAGTGCGCCATCGTGTTGGGAATGTATGGCGTCTTGAACTTTTTCGTCGCGCCCTGATAGCAAGATCGCGATGTGAGCATGAAAAGCAGGTGCTAGATGTTCGATGGCGATGTCGACGATTTGCTCCGTACTGAGCGCCGCTGATAAGGCTTTACTGAGTTTGTACAAGGCTTCGGTGCGTCGTTCTCGGTACAGTGAGATTTGCGCTTGGAAGCGCAAATTCGACGTCAGGCGACTAATCACCAAAGAAATGATCAACATGACGGCGAAGGTGATCAGATACTGTCCGTCACTGACGCTGAAGGAAAAACGTGGCGGGACAAAAAAGAAATCGAAGCTGGCGACACTAAGAAAGGAAGCAAGAATTGCCGGATTGCGTCCAAATCGTACACTGATGGCAACGATGGTGATGAGATAAAACATCACTACATTAACCAGATCGAAGACCTCGATCAAACTCGCCGACATGAGCGTGGTGCCGAGGCAGGCGGCAATCGTCCACAGGTAGGCCGTTTTTGGCGTGCGGCGTAGGCTGAGATCATCAAAGTGGTTGGAGTCAGCGCTGACAGATCGATGGATAGACGGGCGACTCGCTGGCGCAGTGTCAACCGCGGCTATCGTTCGCGAGGGGCTGGTGGTGTGGTTTGTTTCTTCAAAGCTCGCTAAATCATGAGCAATGACGACAATATCGATGTCGGTCGATCGCTGGGCAAGTTCGGCGGCGAGACTTGATTTCCATAATCGTTGCCACGCTGTTTTACGTGATCTTCCTAAGACAATTTTTGAGACATTGCGGCTGCGGGCGTAGGACAATAGTAAATCAGCCAAATGTTGGCCCGCTAACTTAGTCGTTTCCGCGCCCAGTTCTTGTGCGAGTTGTAGGGCTCGATTGCTTTGTTTTGTGTGATCTTGCTTGCTACTTTGTGTCGGTGCAGCTTCAACCGAAACGGCAATCCAATCTGCTTTGAGATTATTGGCGAGACGCGCTGCACCGCGAATCAGGCGTGGGGCACTATCATCATCGCCAACGCACACCAATAAGCGTTCCTTAGCTTGCCAAACGCCTTGTATTGATTGATGTTCGCGATAGTCGCGCATGGCGCCATCGACATGATCTGCCGTGCGGCGTAAAGCGAGTTCGCGCAAAGCAATCAGATTACCTTTGCGAAAAAAGTGCTGGCTGGCGCGTTGCGCTTGTGGCGCGAGATAGATTTTTCCTTGGTTGAGGCGTCGCAATAACTCATCGGGAGGCAAGTCAACCAGGTTGATCGCATCCGCTTGATCGAACACATGATCGGGAACAGTTTCCCATACGCGTATGCCAGTGATTTGGCTGACCACATCATTGAGCGATTCCAAATGTTGCACGTTGACGGTGGTGTAGACATCGATGCCCGCTGCTAGCAATTCTTGGATATCTTGCCAACGCTTGGCATGGCGCGAGCCAGCGAGATTGGTGTGCGCTAGTTCATCCACTAAGATCAGATCAGGGGCGCGACTGAGCGCAGCGTCGAGATCAAAATCGAATAATTGTTTGTCTTTGTAATTGCTTGTTTTGCGAGGCAGGATCTCGAATGGTGCGGCCATATGGATGGTGCCTTGGCGACCATGAGTTTCGACGATACCAATTAAAACGGAACGACCTTGTTGCTGTTCTAGCTCCGCTGCCTTGAGCATGGCATATGTTTTACCAACCCCAGCACATGCTCCAAAAAAAATCGTTAATTTGCCACGCTGCTGCAGCGCTTCTTCGCGTTTCAGCTGTTGCAAGAGCAGGTCAGGGTTGGGACGTTGCATAAGCTTTGATATACGGTTACTGATGCGTGGACGGTTCTGGATGAATTGGATGTTCTTGATCAAGAGCCAGATTCAGGGCCAAGACATTGACTCGCGTTTCGCCAAAGATCCCCCATTGAGGTTCCTCCGTGTATCGTTTTACTGTAGCACGTAGCTGTTCAATTGTCATATGCCGTTGTGAAGCAACGCGAGTCAATTGATATTCTGCCGCGGCAAGGCTAATGTGAGGATCAAGTCCACTGGCGGAGGTGGTCACAAGCTCGGCTGGAATTGGCGCTTTTGCATCGGGGTGCGCGGCGCGTACATTGGCGATGCGCTCAGCAACTGCCTCACGAAATGCAGGATTGGAGGGAGCTAAATTTGAACCACCAGAAGCTTCGCCATTGTTGGCAAAATTGGCAGTTGCCGATGGCCGACTCCAAAAGTAATGAGGCGCACTAAATGCCTGGCCTATCAGCATGGAACCGCGTAACTTGCCATCGCTGTTGATGAGGCTGCCATTGGCTTTTGCTTGAAATAAGCCTTGTCCCAGGGCATACGTCAACAAGGGATAAAGAATACCGGTAATCAGGCTCAAGAGTAAAAAGCTGATGATGAGTCTGCGCAATGCTGCAAGAGGAAGAATTGGAATAGAGGTCGACATAAACATTTCCTAGTGATGAAATTAAATGGCGCAACAGGGTTTAGACGAAACCACAAGCGGTGAGTACCAGATCAATCAATTTGATACCGATGAAGGGAACGATTAAGCCACCTAAACCGTAAATGAGAAGATTATTTCTCAGTAGGGTGGCCGCGCCCAGTGCACGGTAGGTCACGCCTTTCAGAGCTAAGGGGATCAAGAAAATAATGATGAGTGCATTAAAAATGACCGCCGAAAGAATCGCACTATTGGGACTATGCAAATGCATCAAATTGAGAGCGTCAAGTTGCGGATAGGTCAGCGCAAATGCAGCGGGAATGATGGCGAAGTATTTAGCAACGTCGTTCGCAATGCTGAAGGTCGTCAGTGAACCCCGTGTCATCAGCATTTGTTTCCCGATCTCAACAATTTCAATCAATTTGGTTGGATTAGAATCGAGGTCGACCATATTGCCAGCCTCTTTCGCGGCTTGAGTGCCACTATTCATCGCCACCGCGACATCGGCTTGCGCGAGTGCTGGGGCATCATTAGTACCGTCGCCGGTCATTGCCACCAATTTTCCTTGCGCTTGATGGGAACGTATCAAACTCAGCTTGTCTTCGGGTTTTGCTTCTGCGAGGAAGTCATCAACGCCGGCTTCAGCAGCGATCGCTGCCGCAGTTAGACGATTGTCACCGGTGATCATGATGGTCTTAATTCCCATTTGTCGTAACTCCGCGAAGCGCTCCTTGATGCCGCCTTTGACGATATCTTTGAGCTCAACCACGCCCATGACACGTTGATCGTCGATCACCACCAAAGGTGTGCTGCCGCGACGGGCAATTTGATCAACCGTCTCGCTCACAGCGGGCGGAAGTTTGGACCCGAATTGTTCGAGGTAGAGTTGGATGGCATCAGCGGATCCTTTGCGCAGACAACGCGGGTCGCGATCATGCGGTAAATCGACACCACTCATTCTCGTCTGCGCCGAAAATGCAACGAAGTTCGCACCGATCATGCTCGTTTCGCGTTGCCGTAACTGAAAGCGATTTTTGGCAAGCACGACGATGGAGCGGCCTTCGGGCGTTTCATCAGCAAGTGATGCTAGTTGAGCGACGTCTGCTAATTCTTCTTCTTTGATGCCCGGTGCAGGAAAGAAAGCGCTAGCTTGTCGATTTCCCAGTGTGATCGTGCCGGTTTTGTCGAGTAACAGCACGTCGACATCGCCAGCAGCTTCCACGGCTCGACCAGAGTTGGCGATGACATTGGCTTGCATCATACGACTCATGCCCGCGACACCAATCGCCGAGAGTAGGCCACCGATGGTGGTCGGAATCAGGCACACGAGTAGAGCAATCAAGACGGTCATGCTAACCACTTCACCTTTTCCAGCAGCGACGACACTATAGTAAGAAAACGGTAGTAAGCTAACCGTCGCCAGCAGAAAAATAATGCTGAGTGCCACCAACAGGATGCTCAGGGCGATCTCGTTGGGAGTCTTCTGGCGTTTTGCGCCTTCGACCATGGCAATCATTTTGTCGAGAAATGCTTCGCCAGGATTGACGCTGACGCGAACGATGATCCAATCGGACAAGACTTTGGTGCCACCAGTCACGGTATTGAAATCACCGCCAGCCTCGCGTATCACTGGTGCTGATTCCCCGGTGATGGCAGACTCGTCGACTGAGGCCACACCTTCGATGACTTCACCGTCGACTGGAACGATATCGCCAGCTTCGATTAGAACCACATCACCTTTGACTAAGCTTGAGCCGTTGACGAGCAGCCGCGTGGCGTCAAGTCTGGGTGCGATCAATTTCTTGGCACGTACATCTTGTTTGGCTTCTCGCAGCGCAGCCGCCTGCGCTTTACTGCGGCCCTCGGCGAGCGCTTCGGCAAAATTAGCAAATAAGACGGTGAACCATAGCCATAAGCTGATTGCGATGATGAAAGGCGCAGGTGCTTCGCTTTTGCTTATCAAGGCCTGCAGCGCAAGGGCCGTGGTGAATACACTGCCGACATAGACAATCAACATGACGGGGTTTCTTAATTGAGTTCGTGGATGCAATTTGCGAAATGCGGCCTTCAACGCAGGCAGCAAAATCTCTGAACTCATGAGTGACTGTTGTAATGGATAAGTCATACAATTCTACTTTCGTTGGTGCTTAAGAATGACGGTTAGTGTTCTTCGCCGAGTCTTACTTCGGTAACAGCATGAAGTGCTCGATAATAGGACCCAAGGACAACGCAGGAATGTAGGTGAGGGCGCCAACAATCAAAACGGTGCCGACCAACAGCACGACAAATAAAGGCCCCTGGGTGGGTAGTGTTCCGGCACTTTCCTGTAAGCGTTTCTTCTGCGCTAAGGAGCCGGCGATCGCCAAGACTGGAACAATGATCCAGAAGCGGCCACACCACATGGCGATTGCGGTGCTGATGTTGTAGAACGGTGTGTTCGCTGACAAACCAGCAAAGGCGCTACCGTTATTGTTGGCAGCCGAACTATAGGCATACAAAATTTCGGAGAAACCGTGCGCGCCAGGGTTTGCCAGTCCGGCCAGTCCATCGGGATGAATCACTGCAAGTGCGCTGAAGCCGAGGACCAACAGAGGAGTAATCAGGATCGCCAGTGCGACCATCTTCATCTCATAGGCTTCGATTTTCTTGCCGAGATATTCGGGGGTTCGGCCTATCATCAAACCTGCGATAAACACGGCTAATATCGCAAAGATCAGCATGCCATACAGACCAGAGCCGACGCCACCAAATACGACTTCACCGAGTTGCATCAGAACCATCGGTACCAAGCCACCTAAAGGGGTAAATGAATCATGCATGCCATTGACTGCACCACACGAAGCGGAAGTCGTAATGGCAGCAAATAGGGCGGTTGCGGTCGTACCGAAGCGGCTTTCTTTCCCTTCCATATTGCCTAGGCTTTGATCAATACCGAGATCGAGGATGCCCGGATTGGCTTGTTGTTCGGCGAGCATGGCAAAAACGGCGAAGGTGATAAACAAGATGCTCATACTGAGCAAGATCACCCATCCCTGTTTGGCGTTGCCTATCATGCGACCAAAGCTAAAACACAGTGCAGCAGGAAGCAAAAAGATGGCAATCATTTGCATGAAGTTTGACAGCGGCGTCGGATTTTCAAACGGATGGGCCGAGTTGGCATTGAAGAAGCCACCGCCATTGGTGCCGAGCAATTTGACTGCTTCTTGCGAGGCGACCGGTCCCATCGGCAGCGATTGTGTGGTTTGTGTCTTTGTTTCAGTGACCGCAGCTCCATTGGCATCGAGGCGTGGTTTTCCGTCGACATTCATTACGGGCGCTTGATACTGCTGTACTTCGACAAGTTCTGCGGTCTGGTAAGCAGCGAAATTTTGAATGACGCCTTGCCCCATCAATAAAGCCGCGAAGACAATACTCAGGGGTAGCAAAATGTAGAGGGTGCTACGCACTAAATCGACATAGAAGTTACCGACGGTTTTACTGGAGTGGCGAGCGAAACCACGTATTAATGCAATGACGACGACAATGCCGGTCGCAGCAGAAAAGAAATTTTGTACTGTGAGCCCTAACATTTGCGTCAAATAGCTCATGCTTGATTCACCGCTGTAGGATTGCCAGTTGGTGTTACTGACAAAACTAATTGCTGTATTGAACGCTGAATCAGGACTGGGGGCGGGCATATTTTGTGGATTGAATGGCAGCCATATTTGTAGTCGTTGCAGTGCGTAGACCACCAAGACGCCAAGGAAATTAAAGGCTAACAATGCCAGTGCATAGGGTTTCCATCCCGATTCACTCTTCGCATCAATACCGGACAGTCTATAAATTGCCCTTTCGATCGGCCCAAGTACGCGGCTCAGAAAATGCATTTCGCCTTGCATCACGCGTTCGATATAAGAGCCAAGAGGGTAGGCAAGAATGCCGAGAACGATCAGAAATATTCCCAGCTGAACAAGGATTGAATGATTCATCAGAATGCCTCCGGATTAATCAGTGCGTACACGAGGTAGGCTAAGAGGAGTAGCGCAATGACAGCGCCCGCAATGTAGAAACCAAGCATTATTCACCTCCCAAACGACGACAGAGAGAGAGCAAAGCAAGTGTCAGGATGAGCAGGAGCATCGATCCAATTAAATAGCTAATATCCATGAGAATTCCTACTGAAAGTGTGAATGTGCTGCCAATTCAAAGTGAGTTGAACGAAGCTGAATTAATCGACGCTGAGTTGAACTCATTTGTATTGAGAAGCAGCTTATTCTTCGGTATGTAAAGATGTCGTTTAACTTCGGGCGAGAGGTGTAAAAAAGTTGTAAACAAAGGCCTAGTTCACACACTCTCTCCATAGTTCGAAAGTGACAACACCGGTGGTGTTTAGAAGGCCTTTACAAGACTCGCTACTAAGCCTCGTTTGCCAAGATTTTTTGTATTGGCAGGTGAGCTATAGAAGTTGGGATTGGCATTGGTGCTGATGACAGCAAGACTCACATTCAAGCCATCACCGACATCTTTAGTGATTCCGATCTTGTAGTCTTGATAGCTGGCGAGTTGACGGTTGACGCCATTGACGAATTGTTTTCCAGCGTGAAGATTGATAGTCCACCGTGGCGCAACTTCAAGGTTGCTGCCGATATCGAGGTAATTACTGCGCTTGCTGTCAACGATGCCAAACAGATTACTGACGGCATGCGAAAGCTTGAAATAGTGTGAACCATAGTTGACTTGCGCATAGATCTCGAGCGTATTGGCATTGCGCAAACCTATCGTATCGAGACGATTATTGAGGTAGACGTAGGCGAGGCTGCCAAGGTCGAGGCTGGCATCATCATTCAGACTGATTTTTCTTCCGGCGTAGAGATCCCATTCCATAGGAGTAGCACCCGCTTTCGGTGTATCGCGTATCCAAGTAATCGTCGATATCCAGGTGCCGGCGTAGTAACCTGTCGCAGGTAAATTGAAATCGGCACCGCCTTGCACAGCGGCTTCCAATCGGGATTGTGAAATGCCGCGGTAACGATAGTCACTAGTCGCGCCAAGGTTAAAGCTGAGTGTCGAGTCGTCTGAAGTTTTGTTGGCTTCGGTTTGTGCCAAACAGTCTGTTTGGGTCGCGAAGCCTAGTAGTAGGGCGACGCTTGAATGTTGAATGATTGTGAATAGTTTCATGGCTATGCTCCTTCGACAAAGTTGATCACGAGCGCACTTGGAAAGGATGCGTGTGCTCGCTCTAGATAGTCAAAATTGTAGAGAGAGCGATATAAAGAAGTCGTAAAGAGTTCGGTGTTTGCTGTCGTGATCGCGTAAAGAAAAAAAGCGCGACTCGAAGATTCGACGTCGCGCTAAAGAGGAGGGTAAACTTTACGAAGTGAACTACTCGGAAAAAATGAGATGCCTCGAATGCAGAGCGCAGCGGACTGGTCGACTATGCTCTCGCAGATAGAGGTTTAGTTAATGGTCCAAGCGTACTGCAATTTCGCCCATGATTTTTCAGGTACCCCATCGACAGTGCCAGGCTTGAATTTACATAAAGCCAAACCATTGACGGCGGCTTTATCGAGGGCTTTTGAACCACTCGATTTTTCGATGCGGCTTTCCAAAACCTGGCCATTGGGTCCGATCAACATCGCTAAGAACACGACACCTTCTTCGCCAAGCGCCAAAGAGCGCGGTGGATATTCAGGTTTATCGCAAGCCTTAGCGTCGACGACCGCAGCAACATGCACTGGCGCGTGTTCTTTAGTGATAGTCGTTGTGTTTGGATCAGATCCAGGCTCCGTTTTTGTGAACCCCTTGTTTTCAGGCACCACCTGAGTGCCTGTTACGCTTGTCTCGAAAGTCGCTCTTTCAACTTCAACTTCTGGCGGAGGGAAAAAACTTTGCGATGGTGGTGGCAACACCTTGCTATGGTCAACTTCAATATCAATTGGCTTAGGTGGTTCAGTCAACTTTGGCGGATCGATCACGTCGATGATACGTTTTTCATCGCGATGAATGACCTGTACCGCTTGCATGGCGATCCATAACATGATGGCGTGTGCGCCAACCGCAAATGCGAGTGAAGGTAATTTGCTCTTTGGGCTTTGTGCTGTGGTGTGGAAGTCCATGATCTGCTCCAATTGAAAAGTTCGTTTAAAACACGGTAGGCACTTTCCGTAAGTCATTTGTGCGTATCGTTGGAATTAGAATATGCTAGTAACTAGCAATTTGCAAGTTATTTGAAAGGTATTTTTGAATCCTATTTGATTTCTGTTTGGTTTCGTTAATCAGAGGAAAATAGGTTTGCTCCTTTCAAACCAGGATTTCAACTGAAGAAAGTCTCGTTAAAACAAAGGCTTATAGGTAATTGCTGAAATATTTGGTGCGCGCGGAAGCTATGCGATACACTGTCTCAAAATTGCTAGTTACTAGCAAAAATATTGCGAAAAGTTTCTGTGAACGATTCACTTGTCTTGAGACGATCCAGTAAGTAAATAATAAATTGACAATTTGTAGGGGGAGTTATGTCCGATGAAGCGAGAATCCGAGTCTGCTTGGCCGATGATCATCCCATTGTGATGAAGGGTTTTGCCATGTCCCTGGAAGCTGAGGGAATGGATGTGGTGGGACAGGCGCGTACGCCGCAAGAGGCGGTGAGCATGTACCGCGAGTTGCATCCCGACGTGATGGTGTTCGATATTCGATTTGGTGCGGAACTCACTGGCCTCGATGCAGCGAAAGAGATTCTGCAAACGCAACCGCATGCGAATATCGTGTTTCTCAGTCAGTTTGACCAAGATGCCTTGATCAAAGAAACTTACCGCATCGGCGCGCGGGCGTTCGTGACCAAGGATTGTGATCCGGCCGAGTTGGCCACGGCGGTACAAAAAGCTAGTGAAGCAGAATTGTATTTCATGCCCAGTATCGCCGAGCGTTTGGCGAATTTGTCGGTGCGCGGAGATCCTTCACCACAAACTTTACTCGACGAGCGCAGTCTGCAAATCTTCATCATGATGGCTGAAGGTTTGACCAATGTGGAGATGGCTGAAAAGCTAGACCTGTCGCAGAAAACGATCAGTAACATCAGCCAGTCTGTCAAAGAAAAGTTGGGCATACATCGACCAGCGCTGATTACCAAATTGGCTGTAAAACATGGTTTGATTGAGCCCTAAGATTGGGAAGTGAATGAGTTGGCCATCCGTGTTTCATAAAGCGCTTACATCATTGAAGAATATGGTGCGCCAGCTCTCCTGGCAGCATTGGAGTATTCGACAACGCATTTTGTTGATCGCGATCTTTCCGATTGTGTATTTGTTTGGGGCGACTGTGTGGTACTCCTACTATTCACGCTTTAAAGAGGTTCATGAAGATCTAGACGGGCGCGCAAAACTAATCTCAACCGCATTGGCGGAAGGACTTGAACAGCACTTGGTGTCGAGTAATGACAAGGCAGTCAAGCAGATGATTTATGGAGTGATGCAGTCTGATCGCAGCATCTACAGGATCGACGTCTATGATCCCTTTCATCAAGAAATAACACACGTTGAAAATAGCCTCGGTGTAAAGCCAGAATCACATTCAACTGAATTGCCGATCCTGAAGCAAGTTATTTGGGCGAATATCTTATTGGACGAGACTTCCAAGGCTAAGCTTGAAAAGTCGGGTACTGGAAAAGAACGCTCGAGCCAAGTTTTAGGTTTTGTTAAAGTGACGATGACGCATAGTTATCTGCTGGCCAGGCAGAAGGTCAGATTTGGTGTCGAACTTTTCATGTCGGTGCTGGCATTATCAATTAGCGGTGTTGTAGCTTGGATGCTTTCAACCAGTCTTACGCGACCTTTACGTGATGCGATTGAAGTCTTGCGTTCCATTCGTGCGGGGCAAACGAAACAAGAACTCGAATTGAGTTCGGGTGGCGAAATCGGTGAGTTGCAGCAATCGATCAATGAAATGGCAGAAAGCCTTGATCAAGCACGGCAAAACTTAGAAGCCAAAGTTGCAGAACGAACCCATGAGTTGATGCTTTCTCGCAATGAGGCTTTGAAGGCTGATGCTGAGAAGCGTCGTTTGATTCAAAAGGTGAACGCGATTGTAGAAGCAGAGCGCCAGAGCATCGCTGTCGAAATCCATGACGAACTGAATGCTTCTTTGATCGCAGTACGCTTAGAAGCTGAACGGATTGCGCGCATCGCTGCAAAAGCGCAACTCCAGAGCGAAACGACGTCTGATCCCAAAGTTTTTGATGATATCCAAGCGCGCGCAAAGAACGTGGTCGAAATGGCGCTTGGGCTGTATGCGAACGGCCGCAATCTAGTGCGACGCTTGCGCCCAGAAGTGTTGGAGGTAATGGGTTTGCGCGGCGCCATTGAGGAGATGCTGCGCTTGTATAACGAGGGCGGGCAATCCTGTCATTTTAGTTTTCAGTCAGAAGGTGAGTTCTCTAGTTTGTCTTCAGACCTTGCACTCTCCGTGTATCGCATCATTCAAGAGGCGAGTTCCAATATTATGAAACATGCCCAAGCGAGCGAGGCGATGATCGATTTGCGCATGAGGGACGGTCGTTTAGTCATCAAAGTCAGTGATAATGGACACGGGTTTGACACGGAACAGATGAGTGCTGGGATAGGTTTGACCGGAATGCGGGAGCGCTGTGTTTTCTTGAACGGCCATTTCCAAATTGAATCAAAAATAGGCAAGGGCACCGAGGTGCAAATCGATTTGCCGATCACATAGCGAGGGACTCAAGAAAAGAAGCGCGGAGGCAGGCCTTCAGAAGATGATATTTTGTATCGAATTGTTAGCATTTTGAGGCGAAATTGTGTTCTTGTTCGTCACGTTATCTGGCTCAATTCACTCCAGAAACTATAAGAATACGATCTTTTAGAGAGAACTTTCTCCTTTTTACGTGGTCAAGTAAAGGTCGCAGTGTAGGCAACTAGACGGATTGCCTGCCGCGCTTTGTGATGAAACCGTGATTTCAACAGAAGCGGAGTGCTGCCGAGAGGCATAACTAGTGGTATGCTTGCAGCGTCGATCGCAAAGAGGCTCTGGTAGGACTCAAGCGATGGTGTTGTCAATATTTATTCGTGTTTTAAAAATGGCAATGAAATGCGTGATGTTGATTTTAATTCTGACAGATTTAGTTTAGTGCTTGATGAATGTTGGCATCCTCGATGGTGAATCTGTATAACGCGAATAATGGAAATAAGCGGGTCATGGAACTCTGTAGCGTGCTTGTCTAGCGAGTGAGGCTGTCAGACATTGAAATGATCCGAATTGGAGATTGAAGATGAAGAAAACTTTGATAAGTATCGCCCTCGGTTTGGTGATTAGTACGCACTTTGCCACCGCCCAACCGAACTCGCAACCAGCGACCCCTGCCAACCCTAAAGCACCTCTGCTTGTCACCGAATTCCGACCACAGCCGCAACAAATTCAAGCTGCCAATATGACGGCGGAATTTTTGACGCGTTTTCATTACAAAGCGACTCCACTCGATGACGAAATGTCGGCTAAGACATTTGATCGCTATCTGAAGTCGCTCGATCCAGATCACGTGTTTTTCTTACAGAGCGATATCGATGTTTTTAACAGCGCAAGAACGCGCTTGGACGACGCGATTTTGAATCAAGATTTGAGTGTGCCATTCGCGATGTTCAATTTGTATCAGAAGCGTTTCAAAGAACGCCTGACATATGCACGTGAATTGCTCGATAGTGAGTTTGATTTCACTGTCAACGAAGGCTATAAGTATCAACGCGAGAAAGAGCCATGGCCAAAAGACGAAGTGGCGATGCGTGAGCTCTGGCGTCAACGCGTCAAGAATGATTGGCTACGCTTGAAGATTGCCGGCAAAGAAAAAGAAGCGATTCGCACGACTTTGTCTAAGCGTTACGAAACGACCATGACGCGCATGAATAAACTCAAAAGCGAAGATGTGTTCCAGTTATTCATGAACTCGTATGCGATGTCGGTTGAGCCACATACCAATTATTTAGGGCCTAAAGCAGCGGAAGATTTTGATATCGCCATGCGTTTGTCGATGTCTGGTATCGGCGCGACTTTACAAGATCGTGACGAGATGGCGACGATTCGCGAGTTGGTACCTGGTAGCCCAGCGGCTTTGTCAGGCAAGTTGAAAGTGGGTGACAGAATTGTCGGTGTGGGACAAGGTGCCAATGCGCCCACGGTTGATGTCATGGGTTGGCGTCTGGATGACGTGGTCGCTTTGATTCGCGGTCAAAAAGATACTTCCGTGACCTTAGATGTGTTGCCAGCGGATGCAGGACCAGATGGTAAACATGTGACCGTAGTGCTGGTGCGTAACAAGATCACGCTAGAACAGCAGGCAGCGAAAAAATCGATTATGGAAGTGAAGTCAGGTGACGCCACACGCCGTATTGGTGTCATCGCATTGCCGACTTTCTACCAAGATTTCGACGCCCGTCGTCGTGGCGACAAAGACTTCAAGAGCGCGACGCGCGACGTAGCCCGTTTGTTGGGTGAACTCAAGAAGGAGAAGGTTGATAGCGTCTTGATCGATCTGCGTGACAATGGTGGTGGTTCTTTGAATGAAGCGGTCGAATTGACTAGCTTGTTCATCGGCAAAGGCCCAGTGGTGCAACAGAAAAATGCACAGGGCCGAGTTCATGTCGAGCGCGACGGAGCTGGTGTGATTGCTTGGGATGGCCCAATGGGCGTTTTGATTAATCGTGGATCCGCCTCAGCTTCTGAAATTTTTGCGGCGGCAATTCAAGACTATGGTCGCGGTTTAATTATCGGTGAAAATAGTTTTGGTAAAGGCACTGTGCAAACCGTGATCAGTTTGGATCAAATGGCGCGTAGTGACAAACCTCAATACGGTGATTTGAAAATGACGGTGGCGCAGTTCTTCCGCGTCAATGGTGGTACGACTCAATTGCGCGGCGTGACACCAGACATCGCTTATCCTAGCTTTGTGGATGCCGACACTTACGGTGAATCGGCGTATGAAAATGCCTTACCTTGGGTGCAAATCAAACCAGCAGATTACCAAACCGTGGGTAATTTGAAAGACGTGCAAGGCATGCTGCAAGTGCGCCATGAAATGCGTATTTCCAAAGACAAGGAATTCCAATTCATTAAAGAAGATATCGCTGAATACAAACAGCAAAAAGAGAAGAAAGAGATTTCTTTGAATGAAGCAGAGCGTCGTGCCGAACGTGATGCACGTGAGAAGAAAATCAAAGAACGCGAAGCCTACCGCGCCTCGCTCGATTGCAAAGAAAAATCTTCGGAAAAATGTTTGAAAGCGAAATCCAAACTCAATAACAATCAAGACGATGGCTTGCAAGGAAATGAGCGCAGTTTGGCTGCCGAATTGGCTGAAGAAAAAGCCAATAAGGAAGCGAAAGACGTGTTTTTGTTAGAAGCTGCCAACATCTTGAGTGATGAGATTGAACTCATCAAAACCAATAAGAAAATCGCCGCAGAAGTGATGCCGAAGTTAGCTGGCAAAACTAAAGAAGCACAGTGATTTTTCGTTTGGTTTGACGTTTGAATTTTGATCTGGAAGTTTTGAATCCAGTGAGCCCAATATGGGTTCACTGGATTTTTAGTTTGATCGCACTAACGGTATTTTTGTTTGCCCCGCATTGAACACTTCGCCGCTTTACCCGAAGTTCTTTCAATTTGTTTTTTATCCTGTCCCCCCATGGTATTTCGATTTCCTTCTTTAGCGCTATTGCGCTCGGCACAGATGCAAGTGCATGTGTCAAATTACATGTCTTCTCGACTAGGCTCATTACATCTCGTTATGGTACTGACGCTGGGTATGAGCGTGACAGGTTTGGTCGGTGCGCAAAATGGCGATAGCAAAGTAACGCAGGCCGCTTCGTCCTTGCCTGTTTTCACCGACAGCATCGAGCAACGAGTCCAAGCTTGTGTCGGTTGCCATGGCGATCAAGGTCGTTCGACTAATCAAGGATATTTCCCGCGTATTGCGGGCAAACCAGCGGGTTATCTCTTCAATCAATTATTGAATTTTCGTGAGCGCAAGCGCACTTACCCTCAAATGAATTACCTCGTGGCGCATCTGTCTGACGCTTATCTGCAGGAGATGGCGCAATACTTTGCATCACAAAATCCACCTTATGCAGCGCCAGTTGCGAGCGCGGCCAGTGCGACAGTGTTGGAACGCGGTAAAGCCTTGGTGATGCAAGGTGACAAGCAACGTGCTTTGCCTGCCTGTATTAGTTGCCACGGCGATCGATTGACAGGTGAAGCGCCTTTCGTGCCAGGCTTGCTCGGTCTCCCGCGTGATTATCTTGTCAGTCAGCTTGGCGCATGGCAAACCGGAAATCGACGCGCCCATTCGCCTGACTGTATGGCGGAAATCTCGAAAAAATTGCGTGCAGATGATATCGAAGCGGTCTCAACTTGGTTGGCCAATCAAGCGATCCCACAAGACACCAAACCCGCGCCAGCACGTGCTACAGCATCAGCAACAGTGCGAGCTAATCAAACGAGCACCGCAACAGCATGGCCCATGCAATGTGGGAGCATACAACCATGAAGCATATCCAACTAATGAAGAAACTGGTGTTGTTTGCACTGGGTTTGTTGGTACTCGCTGTCGCAGGTCTGGGTATCTATGGTTATTGGGGGCTTGATCAACATATCCTTAGTCCGACCAATTCAGCCAACTCAGCTGGTGCAGCCAATGCTGTCAGCATAGCGACCCCAGAGAGTGAGTTAGCGCGTGGCGCTTACCTCGTCAAGCAAGCCAATTGCATGGCTTGTCATACCGCGGCGGGTGGTCAGCCTTACGCCGGTGGGCGATTATTACGTTCTGCCTATGGCGATTTTTATGCGCCCAATATTACATCTGATAAAACGCATGGAATCGGTACTTGGTCCGCTGATGATTTTTGGAATGCACTTCACAATGGCAAGGGCAAGGGAGGGCGGCTTCTTTATCCTGCTTTCCCATTCGAAAATTACACGCACATCACACGTGCTGACGCGGATGCGATGTGGCGCTATCTGCAGACTTTGCCTGCTGTGGCTCAAGCTAATCAAGAACATCGCTTGGACTTTCCTTACAATCAAAGATGGACTCTGGCGTGGTGGCGTGCCTTGTACTTCCGGACTGGTGAGTTACCTTATCAAGCGCAACAAACGGCGAGCTGGAACCGCGGCGCGTATTTGGTGCGTGCCTTAGGGCACTGTAGTGCATGTCATGCGACGCGCAATGGCTTAGGCGGCAGCAGTGGAAGTGCAGACTTATCTGGCGCGACCATGTTTGCGTCGCTTTGGTATGCACCATCCTTGCAAGATGCGCGTGATAGTCACGTGGCGTCGTTTTCAAGTGAAGAATTAGCGCAACTGTTACAGCAAGGACAAAATCAACATCGCGCACTGTTAGGGCCGATGGCTGAAGTCGTCAAGACCAGTCTGCAGGGTTGGCGCGATGACGACGTGGCTGCGATGACAGAATATTTGCAGACAGAAGCGCGTCGGTCTAGCACCAAGCCTGTGAAAGAGGCAGATTTCCTTGATCGCAGTTTGCAGAGGGCGAGCGTGAGTCAAGAGGAGTTGGAAGTTTTGATGATTCGAGGAGAAAAACTGTATCGGCAACATTGTGCCGCATGCCATCTTGATGATGGTAAAGGTCGGTATGGTATTTACCCGAGATTAGCCGGAAATGCATCTGTGCAACGCGATTCCAGCAGTAATTTGATCCGAGCAATTTTGGCGGGTGGCTTTGCACCGTCGACCGAGAAACATCCACGTCCGTTCGGCATGCCACCATTTTCTTATGTTCTCGATGATACCGAAGTCGCTCTGGTCGCGACCTATGTGCGTAATAGCTGGGGTAATAGAGCGAGTATAGTCAGTCCGAGTGAGGTGAATGCGTATCGCACGGTTTCACTGGATTAATTTTGACTTATGGTGTCTGAGCATGGTGTGATCATGGTGTGGTCCTAGAGTAATCCTATCTGGCACAGGCATTGAACTTTTTGATGTGCCATCGTTCCAAGCTTTTGTTGTTTGTAAAATAGGCAAGTGTTTGTCTGATGTCGAAACAGAGAACGATGTCACGCAAATCTGGCTGAGAATGTAGTCAGCACCTCACTCGTTAAAGAATGGAATAGTTAAAAAATAGTTCGGCATTCACTCTGCAATGCTGAATAAGGAATACCACAATAAAAAGGAAGAGGGAAAAGTATGAAACGTAGTTTGATTTCTGTCGCCGTCTTGGCGCTGACTTTGGGCGCAACTGCCGCAGTAGCAGGCGTGGCCAATGCGACAACTGCTTCGACGCTGCCAACTCATGCAGGGAAGAGTTCGGCGGCGGTTGACTTCGACAAGGTCACGAGCCAATTGCCACGCGGGGTACGTCCATTGCATTACGACGTCTCTGTAACGCCGAACGCGGCGGCAGCGAAGTTCAGCGGTAAAGCCAAAATCAAGCTTGAATTGAGCAAAGCGATGCCGAGCATCACACTCAATGCCATCGACATGCAATTCAAGAATGTGAGCTTGCTTGACGCCAAAGGACGTAAAGTTGGTGCGGAAGCGAAAGTCGAAATTGATGAAAAAAATCAAAGTGCGACCTTCAGTTTTGGCACGGAGTTGCCCAAGGGGCAGTATCAGTTGAGTATGGATTACGATGGTGTAATCGGTACACAAGCCGTTGGTTTGTTCTCACTCGATTACGAAATGAATGGCGCTAAAAAGCGTGCTCTGTACACCCAGTTTGAAAACTCCGATGCACGTCGCTTTATGCCATCTTGGGATGAGCCCATTTTTAAAGCGACTTTTAATCTGGACGTGACGATTCCGAGCGAACATTTGGCGGTCAGCAATATGCCAGCGGTTGCGACCAAGGATCTTGGTAATGGCAAAACTTGGGTGAAATTTGCGACCTCGCCAAAAATGTCGACTTATCTTTTATTCCTCGGAGTCGGTGAGTTCGATCGTGCGACGATCAAATCACAGGGCGTAGAAATTGGTGTTGTGGCCAAGCGCGGTAGTCTTGAACAAGCCCGCTTTGCCTTAGATGAATCGGCCGGTATTCTGCGCTATTTGAATGATTATTTTGGTGTGCGTTATCCTTTGCCGAAGTTGGATAACGTGGCGGCGCCTGGTCAAAGTCAATTCTTCAGTGCGATGGAAAACTGGGGTGCGATTTTTACGTTTGAAAATGTGCTGTTGTTTGATCCGAAGTATTCGACCCAAGCCGACAAAGAGAACATCTTTATCACCGCCGCACATGAGACAGCGCATCAATGGTTTGGCGATTTGGTCACCATGCAGTGGTGGGATGATTTGTGGTTAAACGAAGGTTTTGCATCGTGGATGGAAAATCGCGTGACGCAAAGTTTGCATCCAGAATGGTTGCCTGAGTTTAATGCGATCGGGGTGCGTGAATCGGCGATGGCACCAGATTCGATGAAAACGACACATCCAGTGGTGCAACATATCGAGACCGTCGAACAAGCCAATCAAGCCTTCGATACGATCACTTACCAAAAGGGTGAAGCCGTCATCCGCATGTTGGAAAATTATGTCGGTGAGGATGCATGGCGCAAGGGCGTGCGTGCGTACATGAAGAAACATGCCTACGGCAGCACGGTGACCAAAGATTTCTTTGATTCGATTGAAAAAGCGGCTGGTAAGCCGATCAAAGCGATCGCTAAAGACTTTACTGAACAACCCGGCGTGCCTATGATTCGGGTCGATGACGTGGTTTGCAAAGATGGCAAATCGATCGTTAGTTTGTCGCAGTTGGAGTTCTCTCGCGATGAACCGCAACGGGCGCCTAAATCTTGGCAAGTTCCGGTGGTAGCCCAAGTCGCAGGTACCAAAGTTGAAGGCCGTACTTTGGTGATGAATGGCAAGGGTAGTTTGACTTTGCCAGCGTGTGGCACTGTGGTGATTAACGCCGGTCAGAATGGTTATTACCGCACCTTGTATGCGCCGAAAGTGTTCAGCCAAATCGCACAAAACTTTGCACAACTGAAGACGATCGATCAAGTCGGAACTTTGGCCGATGTGAATGCCATGGCGGTCGTTGGACATCAACCGATGGCTGATTTTCTGAGTTTGGCGAGTGCCACACCGAACGACGCCAGCCTGCATTTGGCGGCAGCAAGCTTAGGTCGTTTGTCTGGCTACTTGGGCTTCTTGAAAGGTGATGAAGAACGCACGCAGAAATTCAAACAATTTGCCCGTACCAAATTGACGCCAGTGATGAATCGTTTGACGTGGAATGCGAAGCAAGGCGAACCAGGTTATTACGCCAACTTCCGTAGCGAAATGATTGGATTGTTGGCGGGGCTTGATGATGCTGCGACTTTGGCAGAGGCGAAACGACGATTCGAACAAATGGATAGCGATCCAGAAGCCGCACCAGCCAATTTGCGCCGTTTGATTTTGGCGATCGCCGCGCGCAATGCGGATGAGGCGACCTGGAATGCATTGCGCACTCGCGCTCAAAATGAAAAGTCGGCGATGGTCAAAGATAGCCTGTACGTCCTATTAGCCACGGCCAAAGATAAGAAGCTCGCACAACGCGCACTGGATCTGGCATTGACGGAAGAACCTGGTTTGACGACCAGCGCCAGCATGATACGCACCGTCGCTGGTGAGCATACTGAGATGACGTTTGATTTCGTGATGGCGAATTTGCCAGCAGTGAATGCGAAAGTCGACGCGACTTCGCGTAGCCGTTACTTCCCAGGTTTGATCGCCGGCGCTAGTGACTTAGCCATCGTCGACAAACTGAATGCCTACGCCAAAGACAATCTTGATCCAAGCTCACGCGGTGAAATGGAACGTGTGATTGCGGGCATCAAAACGCGTTTGAAAATACGTGATGAACGCGCTCCAGCGATGAAAGCGTGGGTGGATGCGAACATCCATTGATCCGTTCAAGCATCGAAGTAAGTAAGCAACAAACTAAGTCACAAACTAAGCCACAAACAGAAAACCGTGAAGTCATCGCACTTCACGGTTTTTTTTCGTCCTTGAGCTGATGTGCGAATTCGCACTCGCTCGTTCGTAGGCGCACTTCTCATTCATCTCGGGAAAACTTTTAATGATAGCAATTTAATGATAAGTGATTGAATTTAAATGATTAATTTGATTGGTGTGCGCTTGGCACGAGACTTGCAAAAGATAGGGTTGAATCAAACAATAACCCGCAATGGAGTGCAATATGGATCAAGCCATCAATCCTCAAGTCTTACAACAACGGCAACGACGTCGTTGGATGATCGGCGCCGTCGTTGGCTTCGCGATTGTCGGTGCGAGCTGGGGTGTGAACCGTATCGCGACGCAATCGGCTTCTCTGTCGGAATTGCGGGTATCCGAATTGCGTGTGGCGAAGGTCGACAATACGATCAATGCTTCGGGCATTGTGATTCCGGTGCGCGAAGAGCAGCTTTCTAGTCCAGCACAGACCCGCGTTACCAAAGTTGTGGCGAAAGCCGGCCAAACGGTAAAGGCCGGCGATCTGTTGATGGTATTGGATGATCAAGCGATTCGTGTGGCGATTGATAATTTGCGCGAGCAAATTTCGCAGCAAGAAATCCGCGTTCAAACACTTAGCAGCGAGTTAGATGCACAGTTGAAGAAAATCGCCAGTGAAATCGAATTGTTAGAATTGGATTTGCAAAGCAATAAGGTGAAACTCGCACGCTATCAGAAACTTGGTGCGACCGGCATCACCTCACAAGTCGATTTGCAGGCAGCGGAGTTGGCGGTCAAGCGTAATGAAGTGCAACTCCGTCAGCATAAAGAGTCTTTGGTCGACACGCGCAAAACGACCCACAACAATATCGAGAGCGCTCGACTGCAACGCTCGATCTTCCAAAAACAAATGGAATTGCAGCAAAGCCTATTGGCGCAGACTCAGGTCAAAGCACCGTTTGATGGTTTGTTGACCTGGGCGATGACCGATGAGGGCGCCAGCGTCAATACGGGGCAGTTAATTGCGAAAGTCTCTGAGCTCAATAATTTCCGCGTTGAAGCCAGTGTCTCCGATTTCTATGCGCGCTACCTCAATCCAGGGCAAGCGGTGCGGGTGGAATACAGCGGACAGGTGATTCGCGGTGAAGTCCAAACGATCTTGCCGGAAATTCAGAATGGAACCGTTAAGCTCATCGTGAGCTTGGCTGAGCCACATCATCCTGCTTTACGCCACAAACTTCGCGTGGAAACGAATATTGTCACGGATCAAAAAGAGCAAGCCTTGGTAGCCGATGCGGGTCCCGCCATCAACGGCAAAGGCCGGCAAGAAGTCTTTGTTTTGCAAGATGGCACGGCGGTAAAACGTACTGTGGAATTCGGCATGGCCGATGGCAAACATGTGGAAGTGCTTGCCAGTAGCGGTTTGAAAGCGGGCGACAAACTCATCGTCTCCGACGTCAGTAAATTTAAGCACCTCGACAGTTTTCGAGTGCGCTAGGGCGGATGCGATTTCAATTCAACATCCGATTCAAGAATACATCTCAAACAGATTCAGAATTTTAGTGGAAGGAAATCCCATGATAGAACTGCACAAGGTCAGTAAAACATACATGACCGACAAAGTAGAAACCATTGCCTTGCGTGATATTGACTTACGCATAGGAAAAGGCGAGTTTGTTTCGATCATGGGACCGAGTGGGTGCGGCAAAAGTACCTTACTAAATCTTCTTGGTTTGTTAGACAGACCAGGGCAAGGCACAATCAAAGTTGACGGGCAAGAGCTACATCAGTGGAGCGATAAAGAGTTGGCGCAGATGCGCAATAAAACTTTCGGTTTCATTTTTCAAAGCTTCCATTTGATTAATGATCTGCGTGTCATCGATAACGTTGAATTGCCGCTGCTGTATCGCAAATCGACTGCAAAGCAGCGCCGTGAATTGGCTGAACAAGCGCTGGCCAAAGTCGGCCTCAGTGCGCGTATGGAGCATTATCCGAATCAATTATCGGGCGGTCAGCAACAGCGGGTGGCGATCGCGCGTGCCATGGTCGGCCAGCCAGAAATTCTGTTGGCCGATGAGCCGACTGGGAATCTCGATAGTCATATGGGTGCTGAAGTGATGGAGATACTGTTACAGCTCAATCGCGAGGGCACCACCGTGGTGATGGTGACGCATGATGAACGTCATGCCAAACAGAGTGGTCGCATCGTGCGTGTGTTTGATGGCCAATTGGTGTCCTAGGAGGCGATATGCTGAAGAATTATCTCCTGATGGCGAACAAGGTTTACCTCAGACGCAAGATGTTCACTTTGATCAATTTGGCTTGCATCGTGTTGACCTTGGTGGTGTTGCTGGCGGTGACGGCCATGATGGAACATAGCTTTGCACCATCTGGTGTGGACGTTAATCGTGATCGCGTGGTGACGGTCAATCACTACACGAAGATGGGCAAGGACATGACCATGAGTACGGGGCTCGGCTACAAACTGATCGAGCTTTACCTACGCCCGATTCCAAATGCTGAAAAAGTGAGTGCAGTGTCGCGCCCGATACAAGTAGCGGTATATCAAGAAGATCGCGTTGAAAAGCTCAACATGCGTTTTACCGATGCGGTGTTTTGGGAGATCTATCAGTATCGATTGTTGGCAGGACGCTTGTTTCAAGCGGACGATGTGGAGCAAGGTCGATCAGTGGTGGTTTTGAATCAAGTCATCGCCAAAAAGCTATTCGGTGAAGGTTCAGCAATAGGGCAAAAACTCAATGTCCGTAGTCATCAATATGAAGTCATCGGCGTAGTTGATGATGGTCAGAAGGGCACCGGTAATCCTGAAATGTGGGCGCCACATTCAACCATGCCTTCCAGTAATTACAAAGATAGTTTGGTTGGGGATTTTTCTGCAGTGCTGATGGCGAAGAGCAGTAAAGAGGTGAATGCTCTTAAACGAGAAGTACATGAGCGCGGTAAGCATATCGTCGAAGAAGATCCGGCTAAGTGGACGAAAACTCTCTTGTTAGCGAACACAGAGTTCGACGCTTTTGCTCGCGGCTTTTCGAGTGACTCACGTAGCGAGGATTCGGGCGCAGAACAAGCGATGGGATGGATTATTGTTTTGATGTTTCTCTTTATGCTGCTGCCAGCTTTGAACTTGGTCAATCTCAATCTTGGGCGCATGAAAGAAAGAAGCGCCGAGATCGGTGTTCGCAAGGCGTTTGGCGCTTCTACCTTTGAGTTGGTTAAACAATTCTTGGTCGAGAATGTCATGCTCTCTTTGGTTGGCTGCTTGATTGCTTTGTTGCTGACCCATGGTCTGCTTGTGTGGATTAATCACACTGGATTTTTGCCGAGCCTTAATTTAGGCGTCAATCTCTCTATCTTCGCTTATGGCTTTGTGATCACTGTCGTGTTTGGCATCGTCTCTGGCGTTGTTCCAGCATGGCGCATGGCGCGTCTTGATCCCGTTTTTGCATTGAAAGGAAATGCCTAATGTTGAAGCATTTATTAAAGTCGCTGTGGAAGCGCAAAGGCAAGAACTTGATGATCAGTGCAGAGATTTTGCTGATTTTCGTGGTGATCTTCGGTGTCGTGGTTGGCTTTGTACACAATTCTCGTCTCTATCATCAGACTCGCGGTTTCGATTACGAAGATCGTTGGCGCGTCAGCTTTGAAACGGAGTTGGATGTATTGAGCAAACCGAATCCTCAGTTGGTTGAGAATTTTCGCCGTAGCTTACAAGCGATGCCGGAAGTGGAGTCAGTGAGTTTTGTTCAATTTGGGCCATATAGTAATTCGGCCTTTGTTGGAGATTTTCGAGGTACTGAATCTGGGCAGAAACTGAGCACATATTTTGTTACAGCTGATGATGCAAGCCAGAGTACCTTAAAAATTCCCGTCGTAAGTGGACGCTGGTTTTCCCAACAAGACGAAGGCGCCAGCGAAACGGCGGCGGTGATCAATCGTCGTCTTGCGAAGAAAATGTTCGGTGACGAGGATCCCTTAGGAAAACTGATGACGAATTCTGATATGGGGCAAAAAGATCCGAAGTTCTATCGCATTGTCGGCGTCATCGAAGACTACCGATATTTTGGTGAGTTCATGGGCTATGAAAACATTGCTTTGTTCCGTCATTCGAGTATCAGCGAAAATCCACTTACCAATTTGATTATCAAGGTGAAGCCGGGAACGCCGCGCAATTTTGAAATTAAGCTGCATCAACAGCTCAAATTGGTGCGCAATGATATCGAGTACGATATTTCGGTCTTAGATGAAACCCGTGATGAAATGTTGCGCCAGAAAGCAACCTTCTTCGCGCCACCGATCTTTATTGCAAGCTTCTTGTTGTTGATGGTGTGTTTCGGTTTGTTTGGTGTGCTGTGGCAGAACGTCAATAGTCGTATTCCCGAAATTGGTTTGCGTCGCGCCGTCGGTGCTAGCAGTCTGCAAATCTACAG
The DNA here is from genome assembly GCF_031326225.1 of Undibacterium cyanobacteriorum. Taxonomy (GTDB): domain Bacteria; phylum Pseudomonadota; class Gammaproteobacteria; order Burkholderiales; family Burkholderiaceae_D; genus Undibacterium; species Undibacterium cyanobacteriorum. The sequence goes on from NZ_CP133720.1 coordinate 1,517,273, forward strand.
TCAAATTATTACCGAGCAAGTGTTGTTAAGTAGCATGGCAATGGTAGTCGCTTTGGTGTTTCTGGTACAGTTGCCGTTTACTGGTATTTTTGCCAAATTTATGGATTGGAGCAGCTTCTTTCTTTCCGCTGGAATCGCCATGATGGTGATTTATGCGATGACGATTGTGTGCTCTTTGTATCCTGCATGGATGGCCAGCCGCATGAGTCCGACTGATGCGCTGCACTACGAATAAAGATTAGAGGACGAGTGTGTCTTTACCCAAAATTTTGATCGTTGATGACGACGAATCAGTGCAAATTTCTTTAGCCTTGCTACTGAAACAAAATGGTTTTGCCAGTATCACCTGCGATGAACCTGCCAAGGCCTTGGAGGTTCTCGAGCGTGAGCCGCAGCAGATTTGTTTAGTTCTGCTGGACATGAACTTCTCTTTGCAAACCACGGGCGAAGAAGGTCTCGCTTTGATGGCGCAAATTCATCAGCGCCTGCCGCATTTACCGGTTTTGCTGATGACCGCATGGGGCTCGATTTCTCTGGCAGTGAAGGGCGTGAAGGCCGGTGCGAGCGATTTCTTTACTAAGCCATGGGACAACCAGCATTTACTGCAATTGATCCGTACTACACTGGCTTCTCGGGGCGAAGCTTCGAGCGAAACGCAAACGCGGCAGAGTCTCGATGCGCAATACGATTTCTCTGAGATTGTCGGTGAGCATCCCGAGTTGCTGAAGATCTTAGCGACCTTGGGACGGGTCGCTAAAACCAATGCATCGGTGTTGATTCTTGGCGAGAGTGGCACGGGTAAGGAACTGGTCGCCGATGCCATTCATCGCAATAGTCCACGCGCGGCACAAGACATTGTTAAGGTAAACATGGGGGCAGTTAGCTCCTCCTTGTTTGAAAGTGAAATGTTTGGTCATGTGCGTGGTGCTTTCACTGATGCGAAAGCGGATCGTAAAGGACACTTTGCGACCGCGCATCAAGGTAGCTTGTTCTTGGATGAAATCGGTGAATTGAATCGTGCTGATCAGGTTAAGTTGTTACGGGTGTTGCAAAGCCAGACTTATCAAGCAGTGGGGTCAAGCAAGACGGAGAAAGCCGATGTGCGCATCATCTCCGCGACGAATCGTGAATTGGCTGAGCAAGTCGCGCAGGGCGAGTTTCGAGAAGATTTATTCTATCGTTTGAATTTGATCACGCTACGCCTTCCACCATTGCGCGAGCGGCGTTCTGACATTCCCTTGATCGCCAAGCAGCTGCTAGTCAAGCTTTGCCAGACATATGGCATGGAGCCGGTCCAGTTAGCGCCCTCGGCGGTCGATTGGTTGAGCCAACAAGCGTGGCCGGGCAATATCCGACAACTCAAACAAAGCTTGGAACGTACGTTACTGTTGGTCGGCAAGGCAAGTTTAGAGAAGGCCGACTTCTTGTCAGTCGAAGAAGAGAGTGGAGTACCGCAATGCCGCGAAACATCGATTTTTTCTGGCATGACTTTGGACCAAGTCGAGAAGCTCATGATCAACAAAGCGCTGGATGACCATGCTGGGAATTTATCTCGCGTAGCGAAAGTACTTGGACTCAGTCGCTTTGCTTTGTATCGTCGCTTAGAAAAGCACCAAATTGTGGTCGGCGAAGCTGAAGCTGATAGCGATTCTAAAGACGCAGCAAACGCCAGCACAACGAAAGCGAGTCAAGTATGAAGCTGCGGCAGCAATTACAACTGTATTTGTTTTTGCTGCATGCGGCTTTTTTCGGCTTGGTCTTATGGGTCTTGCACAGCAAACCTCTGTTAGTCATTGTGGTTGAGTTATGCTTGCTTCTTAGTTTCGGTATCGGTTTTCTAGTTCTGCGTAGAGCACTCTTGCCACTGGAATTCGCTCGCCAATTCAAAGATCTGCTACACGATGAGAACTATGCGGCACGTCTAAAAGCCAGCCGTAATCACGAGGTGAGTGAACTGGCCGATTTGTTTAATCGCATGTTAGATCACTTGTACCAGGAACGATTGCGCATCGGTGAGCAACGGGGATTTCTTGAGAAGCTTTTGGAAGCAACGCCAGGTGCTGTAGTGGTGTTCGATTTTGAGGGCAAGGTCAGCCTTTGTAATGTCTTTGCCCAGGAATTATTTGGTGCGCAAATTCAGCTCGGGGATCAGTTAGGCAGTGCCGAACAAGCTTCAGCCTTTGTGTTGGACTTGGCCGCGCTCAAAGTGGGTGAAAGTCAGGTTCTAAGCAATGAAGAAGGGCGACGCTTCCGCTGTCAGCGCAGCCAATTTATCGATCGAGGATTCGCACGCGAATTCTTATTGATCGATGAGATTACCGAGGAGTTAGCGAGTTCTGAGAAAGCGACTTATGAAAAGCTGGTGCGGGTGTTGGCACATGAGGTCAACAACACAGTGGCCGCGACGGGATCGGTTTTGGAATCGCTGTTGTACTACCGCGCACAATTGGGCGCCGAGGATGCACAAGATTTCGAAACCGCAGTGACGGCAGTGCGTCGCCGTAACAGTAGCCTTGCGCAATTCATTGCCCGCTTCACTGAAGTCGTCAAGATGCCAGAGCCACGATTACAGGCCTGCGATATTGCTGAGATGCTTGACACCGCCATAGTGCTTTATCGTCAGCGCTGCCATGAGCTTGGCATACGTTTGGAATGGCAGCAGCGTGACTCGCTTCCAGCGCAGATGATTGATGCGCATTTGTTTGAGCAAGTGCTGTTGAATATTTTGAAGAATGCCATCGAGGCCGTTGAGATCTCCATCAAAGCCAATCCGGATCAAGCAAGTGAAGCGCGCTATGTGTTCATCGAGCTTGGACAAGATACTGAGCTTGGTCTGGTACGACTCTCAGTGATCGACTCGGGCCGAGGCCTGCAGAATATTCCGACTTCGCAACTATTCACGCCATTTTTTACGACCAAAAAAGGCGGGCAAGGCATAGGCTTGATGTTTGTACGCGAAGTTCTCAATCGCCATGGTTTCACGCATCGTTTAGCAATGAATGCTATGGGTGATACTCAATTTGATATCTTTTTCAATTTCTGAACGTAGGCTGGGCTGGCAAGCCCAGCGTCCGCTACGCCTTTTTGTTCGTGTATCCATTCATGTTGGGCTTCGCTTTGCTCAGCGCCAACCTACGATATCCGATCTTCATTGTCGTCAAGATCGCTCTAAAAAAGCCTGATTTGCTTGGGTGCGCTCCGCTATAATGAGCGTTTACTTTGATGAATCTTGGGCTCGTAATTTCGTAGCCCGTTTGCAATTCAGGATTAAGAAATTGGCTAAGCTTTATTTTCGTTATTCGGCAATGAATGCCGGTAAATCAACTGCGCTGTTACAGGTTGCTCATAACTACGAAGAACAAGGACAACAAGTTTGCTTGTACACGGCGGCGATTGATGATCGCTATGGTGTCGGGAAAATTACTTCTCGCTTAGGGCCGCAACGTGATGCGGAACTATTTGACGCGGAATATGATTTTTTCGAACGGGCGCCCAAGGTCAGTTGTATTCTGGTCGATGAAGCACAATTCTTGTCGCCTACTCAGGTTCAACAATTGCACCGCTTAGCGCATGTGCGCGGTATTCCTGTGATCTGCTATGGTTTGCGCAGCGACTTCTTAGGCGAACCATTCCCTGGCTCGACTTATTTGATGACACTAGCTGACACCATCGAAGAGTTAAAAAATATCTGCACCTGCGGCAAGAAGGCCACCATGAATATACGCGTCGATGCGAATGGAAAGCGCATGATGGCCGGTGAACAGATTTCTATCGGTGGTAATGATCATTATCACCATGTTTGCGCTAAGTGTTTTTACCAACCTACTGGCAATCACTAGTCCACTTTCACATTCTTCAATCGCTTTGATTTGTGTGCATCACTGCAATGCGGTGATGCCTCGCTCTCCAGTTCTCTTCCTCACGGTTTCCACCTTGTGATGGTGGTCTAGTCGGTCTTTCTTTTGATTTTATCGCTGATTTTTTGGTTTCGTCGGTTTGCCAACGACACGTACTACTTTACTCCTTAACCTTGTCAACACTTGGTAGCGCGGCTGCCAAGATCAATCGAATCCAAATTCAAGGAGTAGCATATGTTGACAAGAATGTGGCGCCATCTGTGCGCCGTTGCACTGCTGAGTGCAGGTTTTATGGCATCAACCGCCGCCTTAGCGGAACGTGGTCCTGCGACCGCTGAAGAGAAAGAAAAGGTGGTGAAACTCGCTGCCGCTGCCGACAAAGATCCATTGGGCGTGATGCGATCTGCCGATGGTCGTTGGTTTCAAAAATGGTCAGATGATGTGCCTGACTATATGTTTGGTCCTGATGTGGGTGCCTTTTGGTTTCACAACGGCGTCGCAAAAGAAGATCTGATGCGTGTGTTAAGGTTTCATCACATGCTCAGTGTTGCGGCGTTTCAAGTGCAAAAAAATATGCTGGACCCTGAGAAAAATCCAACGGACTTAGAGGCCAAGACGATTGCCGGTATCGAAGGCCTCTTACGTGCTTATGAAAGTTTGGTCAAAACCAATCCAAATAACAAAGTGGCAGCGATCGATGAGTTACTGGTGACGCGTGATAAAGGAGGGCTTGCGGACTTTGTTAAACGCTTGCCGCCACTACCCAAACGCTAATTCCATCAACTAGGATTGTGTCATGAGACTCATTCGAGAGAAAGCTTGTTCTTTGCTCGCGCTGACGTTTTTGTTTCTGTCCAGTTCGGCTGTCGTGTCTGCGCAAGCGCCATTGCAGCCAATACCACCAGCGACGGAGAGTAGAGATAATCAACTGCGCGATAGGCTCTTGCAAAACATCGATGCTCACCAAAATCTCATGCGGGATTTGGAAGAACTGTGTGACGATATCGGGGCTCGTCTTACAGGTTCTGAATCACTACGACGTGCCCAGCAATGGGCATCGGCGAAGCTCAGAGCCTACGGCGCCGATGCAGTTTGGGAGGAGGATTATATTCTCGGTTCCACTTGGCATCGGGGCCGTAGTCAGGCGCGTTTATTGAATGCCAATCGTCAGATCATGGCGATGGCGCAGGCGGGCTGGACTAGTTCTTCATCTAAGCCGATTCAAGCGGAGGTAGCGATACTCGATGCATCCAATCTGGACGAGTTGCGACACCAGTTGCCGCAGCTTAAGGGGAAAATTGTCCTATTGCTGCGAACTCCCAAGCTCAGTTCAGTTGCGGGCGCGGTTTCAGAGGCACAGCGGAATGACTTCTCGCGAGAGTACAATGCGGTGTTGAAGCAAGCCGACTTCGCCGCGGTTCTCTATGTATCGGCGCGCAGTGGAAATCTCTTGGACATGCATGGCGGTCCTAAGGCGCGTTTTAAACACAATGTGGGCATCATCGGACAGCAGGACGCGCAACTTTTGCAACGCCTGATCAAGCGCGGCATATCACCTCGGCTTGAGCTGCAATTTGGTGGAGGATTTGATGGAAAGCCTGGCTCACCTGTCGTACGTGAGAAAAACCTCATCGCCGAAATTCGTGGTACGGAGTTTCCTGATGAGTATGTGGTGCTAGGCGTCCATCTCGATTCCTGGGATTTAGCGAGTGGAGCGACTGACAATGGTGTGGGCGTGGCGTTGGTGATGGAAGTTTTACGTTCTATCGGTGCTATGCGTGCTATAGGTACTATACGTGCTTCGCAAATTCCGATGAAGCGTAGCTTGCGTGTGATTTTGTTCTCCGGCGAAGAGCAAGGATTATTGGGTAGCAAAGCCTACGTCGAAGGTCATCAAAGCGAGCTCGGTAAAGTGCAGGCGATGTTGACGATAGACAGTGGTGCAGGTCGGATTATCGGCATCCCCGATATGCAAGTTGATGGGTGGTATGACGCCTTGAATACCATGACAAACGCGCATCCACTACTGCAAAAATTGGAAGTGGTGTATGCGGTATCTAAGGGCTCGGATCATGAGAGCTTTTTTGCGCAGGGTGTTCCGGCATTCTCGTTGGCGCAAGAACCACTCGATTATCTGAGTCATACTTGGCACAGCGAGGCGGATACCTTAGACCATGTGAAAAAAGATGATCTTGTCTATAACGCCAAAGTCTTAAGTTTGATCAGCCAATATTTGCTCAATAGCCCGCGCTTGCCGCATCGTGTGGATCGAAAAAACTAGGGTATAGCGTGGTGAGCGGATGCTCGCCCCGCTATGCACAGTCGAAATTTAGTCCAAGGTCTGACGATACCGTTTCAGCGCAATCGCCCCCGCCACGAACAAGAAAATCACCATCGGCCACAGCTCTTGCGAGAGTTGTTGTGCCGAATTTCCTTTCAGTAGAATGCCGCGCACGATGCGTAAGAAATGCGTGAGCGGAAGCACTTCGCCAATATTCTGCGCCCACACTGGCATGGCGCGGAAGGGGAACATGAAGCCTGATAAGAGGATCGATGGCAGGAAGAAAAAGAAGGTCATCTGCATCGCTTGTAATTGATTCTTGGCGATGGTTGAGAAGGTAAATCCCACCGCCAAATTGGCCATGATGAAGATACCAATTAGACTCAACAGCAGCGGCAAGCTGCCGACCATCGGCACATCGAAGATGATGAAGGCGGCACTCATGATGACCGTGAGCTGAATATAACCAATCACCACGTAAGGCAGAATTTTTCCTATCATGACTTCGGCGGGACGCACCGGTGTCGCCAACAGATTTTCCATGGTGCCGCGTTCGCGTTCGCGAGTCATCGCTAATGACGTCAACATGATCATGGTCATGGTCAGAATCGTGCCGATCAAACCGGGCACGATATTGTAACGAGACAGGCCTTCTGGGTTATAGCGTTTATGGACGCGCACCTCATAGGGTTGCGGATTGCCTTGCAGACGCTGTAGTGGACCGACGAGATCGGCTTTGAGCGCGAGCGGAATAATACTGCTGAGCGCCGCTAGCGCATTGCCTGCCGCGGACGGATCGGTGGCGTCAGCAGAAATCAGGATCGCTGGTTTTTCTCCGCGCACTACTTTTTCAGTAAAACGTGGGGGAATCACAATCATGAACTGCACTTTGCCGTTCTCGACGAGGCTATCGGCTTCTACTTCACTCTTGAGATTGTAATCAATGCGGAAGTAGCCCGTGTTCTGTAACGTCGCTGTGAAACTACGCGAGAGTGTGCCTTGGTCGAGATTGACTAAAACGGTCGGTAAGCCTTTGGGGTCGGTATTAATCGCGTAGCCGAACATGATCAGTTGCGCGATCGGGATGGCCACGGCCATCGCAAAAGTGAGTCGATCGCGCATCATTTGTTGAAACTCTTTGATGAAGATGGCGACGCAGCGATTGATCGAAAAGCGGTTCATGCTTGACCTCGCTGATGTTGAAAATTGTCCGGCGCGGCAGCGATCATGCTGATAAACACGTCCTCCAAATTGGCGCGGCACGAGGCAATCGAGAGTGATCCATCATTCGGTAGGCTATGTAGAGCGCGCATGACCAAGTCTTCATCGAGTCCCGCCACATGCACTGCATTACCAAAGGCGGCGACGCTCAGTACGCCATCGGCTTGTTTGAGTGTTTCTAAGAAACGCCCGAGTTGTTGGCCTTGTAGTGTCCAGACTTTGAGTTTGGATTGATCAATAATTTCACTTTCGGTACCGCGTGCGAGAATTTTTCCGTAGGCGATGTAGACCAATTCGTGACAACGCTCGGCTTCATCCATGTAGTGCGTGGAGACCAACACCGTGATGCCTTCTGCCGCGAGGTGATGAATTTGATCCCAGAATTCGCGCCGGGCTTTCGGGTCGACACCAGCTGTGGGTTCATCCAATAACAGTAATTTCGGCTCGTGGATCATGCAGGCGGCGAGCGCCAAACGTTGTTTCCAACCGCCAGAGAGTGCACCGGCTAATTGCGATGCACGCGAACTCAGACCGAGGCGTTCTAAGGACGCATCGACCGCATCTTTGCGATGGGGCAGCTCGAACAACCGCGCGATGAAATCCAGATTTTGGCGTATTGAGAGATCTTCATAGAGACCGAATTTCTGCGTCATGTAACCGACTTGACGACGAATCTGCGTCGCTTCACGGAAGATATCAAGGCCAAGACAATGACCACTCCCAGCATCGGGTGTCAGTAGTCCGCACAGCATTCGTATCGTGGTGGTTTTGCCGCTACCATTTGGCCCGAGAAAGCCGCAGATTTTCCCCTGCGCGACTTGTAAATTAACTTGATCGACCACAGCACGACCGTTGTACAACTTGCTTAATCCTTGCACGTCAATCGCGAATGGAGTCTGCCTTGCGTCGCCAATCTGAGGGGGATTAGGGGCACGGTTTGCAATCACGATTTTTTCTCCGTCGCAGCCGTGTTCGATTTGACGAGACGCACATCGATCGGTTGCCCCACGTGTAGGGCTTTGGCCTGCGCTGGATCTGGGCGTGCTTCGACCAAGAACATGAGTTTGGCGCGTTGGGCGTTTGAGTAGATCACTGGCGGCGTGTATTCGGCTTGCGTAGCGATGCGACTAATGGTGGCATTGATGTTCTCAGCGCAGCCATCACAATGGATTTGCACTTGCTGACCAGGCTTGATACTGGCGAGTTCAGCTTCAGGTACATAGAAGCGCAGTTTGACATTGCCCGGCGGTAGTAAGCTGAGCACTGGCTGTCCAGGGCTGACGACTTCACCGCCACGGAAAAATACATCGGCGATGATACCGGCTTGCGGTGCGATCTCGGTTTTTTGCTTGGCGCGCCAGCCGATTTGTTTGACTACTTGTTCAGCTGCGGTAGCGTTGGCCGAGGCCGCGGTACGCTCGTCGTTGCGCGCTGGCAGTTGCGCTACCGCTAGTGCTGCTTTCAATTCGGTGACGCGGGCACTACTGAGTTTCACTGCGGTCGCGGCATCATCCATCTTGGCCTTGGAAATGAAACCTTGTGCGACCAATTGCTGCTGGCGTTGTAATTCGTTTTGCGCCAAGGCAGCTTGGGCTTCGGCACTCGCTAATTGCGCCTTGGTCACGGCGATCTCTTCTTGGCGTTTGCCTTTTTCTGTATTCAAGGCTTGCGCTTTGGCGGCGAGAGCGCGGGCGTTGGCTTCTTCTACACTGGCGAGCTCGGCTTCTTTGTCGAGTGTGAACAAGGGCGCTTGCTGCGTGACCTCTTGTCCGGCTTGTACTTGTAATTGTTCGATGCGGCCGCCCAAGGGAGAGGAAATGTAGAGATATTCGCCTTCGACGTAGCCGGTCCAGCTCGAAGTCGTCGGTGCGCTGCAGGCACTCAACGCCAACACAGTCGCGCCAAGCAATAAGCTGGGGAAGAGCGCTTGAATATTGGCTCGCAATGATGGAATGGGGCGGTGTTGTTTCAACGTCGGAGCAAAGGCTGACTTAGACATGGGGTTCTCCAGAGGCGAGGGAAGACTTAGGAATTTGTAGCGCATACAAAGCGCGTTGCACGCGTTCGACGATGGCTTCATCACTGAGCACAGTGTCTTGCATTTGCTGATGAAAGAATTGTGGTGCGAAGCCGAGTTGCATGACGCGCGGTGCGATCACCATCGGTGCCGCAATTGAGCCCATCAAGAAGGTGAAGGCTTGCATCGGCGCGATCTCGCCCAAGCTGCCGTCGAGCTTGGCTTGCATGATCAAACTGATGATGAGCTGCATGTGACGCGAGCCATTTTTCTTCAAGAATTCTTGTGCCACGCTTTCACCATGAGCCGCATCGGACCAGACCCGACCTAACCAATGACCATGCTCGCGCAGCAAGCGCGCCAACATCACCATGGTGTGTGCTAATCGTTCAATCGGTGTGCCGGGGTGTTCCGTCTCCGCTTGCAATTGTGCGAATAATTCTTCGTACATGTTCTGCAGCAGCGTCGCCAGAAAATTGTCTTTGCTACGGAAGTGATAGTGAAACATGCCCATATTGCAGTTGGCATGCTCGGTCAGTTGCCGCAAAGAGAGATTTTTGCAGCCGCATTGCGGAAACAAAGCTCGACCACTATTGAGCAGTGCTTGATCGATGTTTTGAGAGGGTCTTGCCATGCTGATTTGCTAAATTTAGTGAATTATTAGTCGATTGACTAATAATTCGCAGTTTCGTTACTTTTTGGTGGGCTGTCAAGAATTGATTTTTGATTTCCCCTCAATTTTTATGTCGTAAAGAAAATCTTAAGAAACAAGTTATTTACATGTAATCGTTTTAAATCAATGACTTAGTTGTTGTAATTTTCTGACTTGCTTAATCTAAAGCAAGGAAAAATTTGAAATGAAAATGCCGTTTGGCAACTTTTTGCGTTACTGTGACGAGAGGTGCTCATTAATTCAAAGAAATAAATTTATGGAAATTATTGAGACCACTCTTTGTTGTAGACGATGGCTAGTTAGTGAAGTCGACAAGGGCAGATGTCACACGACTGAATTTTTACCCGATTGAATCTTGCAGTACTTTGTTCTTACGAGGGATGAATGATGAAAGTTTCGACACGTTTGGGAATCTTGATTGCGAGTATGGCGTTGGTTGTTTTTGTGGTCAGTGGAATTGGCTTGTTTGGACTAATAAAGGCGAATGAAGCGATTCAAACCATTTACGAAGATAGAACGACCCCAGCGGTTGATCTTGGTCGCATTCAGCTCTTTGTTGTGGATAATCGCCTGGCAATTGCGAACGCTTTAGTCGAGCAAAGAAGTGAGGTGACGGCGCAAAGTGTGGAAACTTTGCAAGCCAACATGGCTAGCATCACTAAACTCTGGGATGCGTACATGGCGACCTATCTGACACCAGAGGAAGCGAAGATTGCGCAACGATTTGCTGAGCATCGCAAAGCCTACGTGCAACAAGGCTTGCTGCCAGCGCTCGCGGCTTTAAAAAACAATGATCTGGAAACGGCGCGTCAGTTGATGGTGGAGAAGGTCACACCACTCATGATCCCAGTGAAAAAGGCTGGCGATGATTTGTTGCAACTTCAGATGGATGTCGCCAAACATGAGTATGATGCGGCAGTGTCGCGCTATATCGGCATCCGAAATACCTCGATGGTGGTGACCAGTTTGGGCCTATTACTGGCGGTGCTATTTGGTTGGTACACCGTGAAAACCATTCGTGGTCAATTGGGAGCGGAGCCAGCGGAAGTGGCGCGAGTCGCACAAGCGATTGCCGGTGGCGATCTCACCCAAGATTTTGATGTGCCTGAGAGCGACACCTCGAGTCTCTTGTTCAACATGCGTGAAATGAACAATAGTTTAGCTACTGTCGTCGGACAAGTGCGTGGTGCGACTGATACCATTGCCACATCGTCGACCCAGATTGCCACAGGGAATATGGATTTGTCCTCACGCACCGAAGAACAAGCCAGCTCACTGGAAGAGACTGCGTCAGCACTTGAGGAGCTGACGAGTACTGTTCGCCACAATGCCGATAATGCACGTGAAGCGACTAAGTTGGCAGTGACTGCATCAGATGTTGCTGCCAAAGGCGGCAATGTGGTGGCTGAGGTTGTGAGCACCATGGGAAATATCAATGAGTCTTCGAAGCGCATCGTTGACATCATTAGTGTGATCGATGGTATCGCATTTCAAACCAATATTTTGGCTTTAAATGCCGCGGTGGAAGCGGCGCGTGCGGGCGAACAAGGCCGTGGCTTTGCAGTCGTGGCGTCTGAAGTTCGAGCCTTGGCACAGCGTTCGGCGAGTGCGGCCAAAGAGATCAAGGATTTAATCGCAAACTCAGTTGAGCAAGTTGAGGTCGGTGCGCGTTTAGTGGACCAAGCAGGCGCCACCATCAATGAGGTTGTTGAGAGCGTGCAGAGGGTCACTTCTGTGGTACGCGAGATTAGCGAAGCCAGCAATGAACAATCGGTGGGCATCGAACAAATCAATATCGCGATTACCGGTATGGACAATGTGACGCAACAAAATGCTGCATTAGTCGAAGAAGCGGCAGCCGCAGCGGCTTCATTGCAAGATCAAGCGCAGGAATTATCAAAACTGGTGAACATGTTTAAGCTGCGTGAGGCGGGTGTGATGAGCTTACACCATGGTTTCCGTCGCGTCGCTAGTGGATCACAGGCTTTACGTTTAAGTGCTTGAAGGTCTCGGATGTGGAACTTTCTGAGTGGGTTTACGTCATAGACTCTCTAACACTAACAACATAGGGGAAGGTATGAAACATCTTCAAAAGGTCTTGTTCCTGACTGCTGCTCTGGCTGGCACGCAGATGACGGGCGTGGCGATGGCGGCTGAGTCGAGCAATGCCGTTGTGATTAAAGCAGCACGCATGTTGAATGCACAAGACGGCAAATGGATTGCACCAGCAATGCTGGTGGTGCGTGACGATAAAATTGTTGCGGCGGGCAGCAGCGTCAGTGTTCCAAATGGTGCGAAAGTGATCGATCTTGGCAATAAGTCTTTACTACCAGGCTTGATTGATATGCATACCCATTTAACAGGTGATCCGGAAAGTGCGGGTTACTCGGTGGTGGCATTGTCGATGCCGCGTGTAGCGTTGACTGGCGCGAAAAACGCACGCCTGACTTTGGAAGCTGGCTTTACCACAGTGCGTGACGTAGGTGCAGAAGGCTACACTGATATCGCTTTGCGCGATGCCATTAATGCAGGTGATGTTCCAGGTCCGCGCATGGTAGCTTCAGGCCCAGCTTTGGGTATTACGGGCGGCCATTGCGACGAGACCATCCATGCGCCTGAATACAAAATCTCTGCATCGGGTGTTGCTGATGGCGTGGATGCGGTCATGAAGAAAACGCGCGAAGTGATCAAGTACGGTGCTGGTGTCATTAAGTTCTGCGCGACGGGTGGCGTACTTTCATTTGGCGATGATCCACGTACATCTCAATATACGCTCGAAGAAATGAAAACGATCGTGAGTGAAGCCCATCGTTTGGGTCGTAAGGTGGCGGCGCATGCGCACGGCGGTGACGGTATCAAATTGGCGGTGTTGGCTGGTGTTGATTCGATCGAACACGGCTCTTATATTGACGAAGAAGGCGCTAAGTTGATGAAGGAACATAAGACTTGGTTGGTACCCACGGTCTACTTAGGCGATTGGTTGGTGCAAAATGCAGAAGCCATAAAGTTGCCATTACCTTTGTTAGAAAAAGCCAAAGTCGTTTTGCCGGATGCACGTAAACACATCGCTAAGGCGATCGCTGCAGGCGTACCAATTGCCTTTGGGACTGATGCAGCCGTATACCCGCATGGCCTGAATGGTCGTGAATTCGCAGTCTTAACGAAGCTAGGAATGAGCAATGCGGACGCGATTCGTACAGCGACAATCAACGCTTCCAAACTTTTAGGCTGGGAAGATAAAGTTGGCTCCTTGGATAAGGATAAGTTTGCCGACATCATTGCGGTCGATGGCGATCCATTAAAAGACATCACCGAACTCGAACGCGTGAAGTGGGTGATGAAGGGCGGTAAAGTGGTAAAGACAGTTCAGTGATTGATCAATAAGAATCATTAATAAGAAGCGAAGCGCAGTCACATTTCGATAGTCAGTCAATGAGCCCGCATCGACCGAGAGTCGATGCGGGTTTTTGTTTTTGGGATTGTAAGAACGTGATGGCCTCGTCGAAACTTGCGATGAATTGATCGCCTCGTTATGATGGTCATAGTTTTAACTTTTGCCTTGCAAGGAAGGGTTAAATTTGCACAACATCAGTGAAGTTTCCAAGCAGTGATATCCCCAGCAGTGATATCCCCGACTCATGAGTCGAAATGAAGATGTTAGATCTCGGATTCACGCTTGTACTGCGTAAGATCAAAATACATAAATCACAGGACATATTTTGAAAAGTTTGATTAGTTCCTCCATTACTGTGCGCCTCGGTCGACTGCAATCGATTTTGGTGTATGGCAGCTTGGCTTTGTTACTGTTTCTGTTGTGCGCGCGGGTATGGAATTTCGGTATCACACACACCGATGATGCTCGATGGGCGATGCCGGGATATTTTTTAGGAATCGATCCCATCGCAGATTGGGCCATATCACAAGGAAGAATTTGGGCCTATCTCTCTGGTACGCTGATCTTGTGGACCTTACAGATGCAAGGCAGTGTAGCGGGAGAATTAGTCCGCCTCGGAAGTTTTGTTCTTTTCTTCATCGTTTTCTTCCGTTATTTCGCGCTGTTATGCGATCGCCGCTTTAGCTTGATCGCTGCCACGTTTTTCCTCAGCTTTTTCATGTTGAAGTGGGACGGATCTTTGCTCACAACTTACCCATTGTTGAGCTGGCTTGCAGGGGGTGCACTCATCTTAGCGCTTGAGTTAAGCGCGCGTTTTGTCAGTCGAGGAAGTCGCTGGGCTTTGGCGCTGGCGATGACCTTATTCGGTTTTTCACTCGTGAATAATGAGGGAATCACTGTCTTGTTTATGTTTCTTTTTTTCGTTCATACCATAGCGCTCAATCATGCTGTTGATGAATCGACTTTCGCCATTGCGAAGCTTCACTTGCGTCGTCGCAGCGCAGTCCTTTTATTGTTATTTTTTGTGGTGGCTGCTACTTACGCGGCGATCTACCTCGCTTGGTTCTTGAGTCATCCAAGCATTTATGATGGACACAAGTTGGGCGGCTTTAAGTTGCTGAATTTCCTCAAAACCTTGACCCATTTTTCGACCAGTGGCTCGGCACTACATGATTTGATCTCACCTTATTCGGTACCGTTTGCTGATGCCATTGCCATGACCGGCGAGCGAAAAGAATACTTCCTCACACGGAATCTGCAGCGCTCTTTGCATGATCCATCCTCGTTACTTGTTTGTATTGTGACGATTTTCTTGATGTGGAATTTGCTTAAGAACGTCTCGGGAAAATCATCTGCTTTGATCAAACAAGCCACAGCATCGAGTTTTGCTAGCTCAGTGAGTTCCTCCGCTTCTACTTGGGCCAAGTCACGCTGGTCGCTTCAAAAGAGAATGTACTTCGGCTTGTTGATCGGTCTCAGTGTCGCGATACTGCCGATCATTCCGGTAGCGTTGACCTCGAAATATCAGACTTGGGTCATGGAAAGTCAGATCCAAGCCTATTCGCACACTATTTTTTCTCACTTCGGATGGAGCTGTGTCTTTGCTTTTGTGATGTTGGTTTTGTTTGAAAAGCTTGCAGCGCGCACTGTTTTACGCAATTTTTTGCTTGGCGTGGTAGCGCTATTTTCCGGTTTGATCGCCAGCCAGGCATTTACTGCGAACGATGACATGGCAGCCGATATGCGAAACGAGAGTGGTCGTTGGTACATCTTGCAAAAGCTCCTGGAAGTGAATCAGCAATCCCTGAAATCGGATTACGTGTGGGTTCCACGTTTTGCTAGTGGCTCGTGGTATAGCTCGGTTGATAGAGACTATTGGACGCAATACGCAAAGAAACGCTATGGCGATAAAACCGTGATTGGCGCGGATGGCCCGGATCTTGTCGCGCAGAGCAAAAATTATGTCGTGAGTGACTATATTTTTGATCGACACGGCAAGCGCTTCGTCGCCATCGCTGCTAGCTTGAATACGTCAAACGCGTCGTCCGAGGACAACCAAACCGTCAGTATCTTCATTGAAGGCGGCGTCGCTCGCCATCGTGCAGATTACTTCCTGCTTTACAAAGATCGCAATGATCATGAAGTCCACCAATCTTTGAATAGTTTGGATCCGAACACTGGAAATGCTGAGTGGGGCACACTCGATTTGAATAATGTCGAACCGACTTCCATTCAACTTTATCGCCTCGACCGCAAACGACGTCAGGTACGCTTGTGTGGACTTGTGCAACTGCGCGGTGCCGCTTATTCGATTCAAAGTGGGGCGACGACCAACCTAGTGATTAATGATCGCCAAGCATTAAAAAGTGGTTGGTCTGCGGTTGAATTGAACGGCATCTGGTCAGATCAAAGCAAAGCGTATTTACACCTGAATACCTTTACCAAGCAAGCGCATGCGTGGCAGGTCAAAATGCAGTTAAATAATCTGGCAGGACAGATCGATGATATCCCCGAGCAAACTCTGATCGTTCGCAGTAAGGATCGCATTCTCGGACGGTGGACCTTCGAGCGCATGCAAAACCAATCGCACATTGAATTCAACCTGCCGGTTGATGCTTTCGATGCCAATGGTGACTTTGAGTTGGAGCTAGAAGTCACGCCCTTGGTGAGTCAAATGAAACCGAGCGGTAATCGCGACCAAAGAAATTTAGGCGTGTTTTTGAAGGGGATTGAGTTAATTCCAACGACCGAAGCAAAAACGTCTAAGTAAGAACGTCTCAGTAAGCTTATGTTGGAGCGACGAATGTCTCTTGATAGAGCCGGTCGGCACACTCTTTGAGACCATGCTCCGGTAGAAATTGTTCGCTGATGGTCAATATCGAGTACAGATTTCGTTTCAGTTCTTCGCTTGAAACCGTTTCTTGATGTAGTGAAGTCTGCAATAAGTGCAAGGACATATCGGCGAGCAAAATGCCTTGCTTGGAGAGCCAATCAGGATCATTTCTTGTCGCGGGATGCTGTTGATATGCGGTTTCTGTAAGACTATGAGCGCGCTGCCCGATGGCGAGAATTTCTTGGCGAATATCTTCATTCATGATTTGAGTTCTTTCTTGAGTGTGATCAATCGACAATAAAGAGCTTAGCTCTATGTGGCGCCGAAGGCGAGGTCGTTGTAATTTACGTTGGGGTAATTCTCGTGAGTTGAAACTTGATCGCTTTTAAAAGTACTTGCCGCGCGGGTTTCACCCGCCCTACAGGGCTACTTAATTTTTCGTATCTCATCTTCCATAAACGAATACTGCCGATCATTAATTGCTCTAATAAGAGTGGATATCTTTTCAATGCGAGCTAACAATTGACATTCTTCCTGACTGTTTTTTGCTCGGGTCGCGGATATTTTTATTAATTCGAACACGTATGGTTGCTTTTCTTGTTCAAATTGGGCGAATTTAGGAGATGTAAGTATTTGCAAAAAAAATTGTGTTGACGTTTGCGAATTCCAACCAATAGTTTTGGCCTTTGATTTTGCAAGCTGATCTAATTTATCTTGTCGTAGTTTTTCTTGATTTCGCATCACGGCAAAACTGTTCTCGATTTGGCTTCGTGCGATTTTGCTATTCGATGTTGAACCACATTGATTTTTTGGAACTTGCGTCTCTTGGGTGGTAGCGGCGTTTGCGAGATATTTTCCGCAATTTTCATTTATTCTCGTTGCTAGCTGATTTTCTACTTCTTTTCGTTCACTGAAGGCTGTAGACATCGCTTCAAATCGCGCGACCATGTCGTTGGCTTTCCCAATTTTTATATTGATTTTCTCGATTGCAGAATTGTCTTTTTGATCGATTGATTCTTTCTCTGCGTTGATTTCTGCGTGCAACGCTTCAATTTCGGAGTTCAGATTTCGTAATTCGTTGCGTCGCAGATTGTAGTTTTCTACTCCTGAGTTGTATTCATCAATTAAATTGTTGCATTGATTCTTGTTTGTCGTATTTACCGAATTCTTATTTGATGTCTGAGCGAGTGAATATGCCGTGCTAAAAGTAAAGGCTAGTGTTGCTAATATGATGTTGAAAAATTTCGATAGGTTCATGTTACTTTTAGTTGTACTAGTTGGGATTGAAAGTGGAGCTTGTGTTGTTTAAGCTTTATGTAGACGGATTGTCGAAATGTAGCGCTAGTGTGTAGGTTGGGCTGGCAAGCCCAACAGCATTGCTCGAAATCACCATTCTATACCACCTCGTTAACAGCTCACACCGCCACCCCCAAAATCACCGCAGAAGCCTTAAACAAAGCCTGTACCTGCTGTCCTTTCTTAAGCTGCATCTCTTCACAACTTTCATTGGTAATCACCGCCGACATCACGGCTCCTCCGGCTAGCGTGATGCTGATGTCGGTATTGATGGCACCTGTGCTGATGCGAGAGATTTTTCCTGTGAGGCGATTGCGCGCTGAGAGCTTGATTTGGGTGGACTCTGGGTTTTGTTCCATCAGGACGATAGAAGAAGGGCTGACGAGGGCGAATACTTCGCTGCCGATGTCGAGCTCAAGTTCCAATGTGCTGTCGTGGGTGATGATGGCGATAATGTCTTGTGCACCAGCGATGCGCACGGTGATCTCATCATTCACGGCGCCCGTTTTGATGTGGCTGACGACACCTCGATATTGATTGCGTATGCTGGTTTTCATATTCATTTTTTTGATTAAGAGCGCCTCGTCGATCAGGTGATGCAAACCTTGCGAAGCATCTTGTATGCGTTGCAGAAAAAGGGCTTGTTCTTGTTCGATGATGCGAAAATTGTCCACTAATTGTTGACCACGCTCAGTCAAACGCGTGCCACCACCACCTTTGCCACCAACGGCGCGTTCGAGCAAAGGTTCGCCCGCTAAATTATTCATTTGTTCAATCGCATCCCACGCGGCTTTGTAGCTGAGATCAATCTGCTTTGCTGCCTGCGTAATCGAGCCAGTCTCAGCGACCGCTGCCAATAAGGCAAGCCTTTGTTTGCCACCAAACTTTTCACCATTCATGTGTAGCCAAACATCGGCCTTGAGTTCGACTTGCTGCTGCGTCTTTCTCGATTTCTGCGATGTTTTCTTTTTTGCTCGCTCAGGGCTTGGTGCCGGTGCGGATGGGCGCTCAGCTTTGCTCATATCGGCGCTCCTTTCACTGGTCGACTCTTGCCCTCGTGTAGTTCCAGCAAGTGTTCGCCGAAATATGTCTTGTCTGCTTCGTCATGACTGATCAAAACAATCGGAATCGCCAGCCTTTTTTGTAACTCACGGAGTTCTTCGCGCAGCTTTTGCTTTAAGCCGGCATCGAGCGCAGCGAAGGGCTCGTCGAGTAGTAGTAAGCGCGGTTTGGTGATGAGGGCACGCGCCAATGCGGTACGCTGTTTTTGTCCACCCGAGAGTTGGTCGGGATAGTGATGCGCGAGTGGTTCAAGTTCGAAACTGTGCAAGAGTGCATCGATCTCAGGACCTTGAACTTGCTGATTTGGATTGCGCCAAGACTTGCTTAAACCGAAGGCGATATTTTGTCGCACGGTCAAATGGGGGAACAACGCATAGTCTTGGAAAACGTAGGCGAATTGACGTTCTTGTGCCGACACAAAAAGATTTGACTGGGCATCGAACAGGGGAGTGTCGCCAATGACGATCTTCCCTTGGTTTGGCTTCATTAAGCCAGCCAACATCTGCAAACAGCAAGATTTGCCAGCGCCAGAGGGGCCGAAGATGAGCAGGGTTTGTACATCGCCTTTGAATTGCACATCGAGCGTAAAACTGCTGTGCTGTTCACCTAATCGGTGCTGTAAAGTCTTTTGAAAATGGAGATCGAATTGCATGCTTAGTTTATGTCGTCTATTTCACGGTAGCACGTCGAACCGTATGGCCCGATGCGAGTCGATTGGCCAGCAGGAGTACGCCAATACACACGATTGATGCGATCAAGACCATGCTGTTGGCCAGTGCATCATCGCCTGCTTGCACGGCTTCGTAGATGGCGATTGAAAGTGTTTGTGTCTGGCCGGCGATACTGCCAGCAACCATCAAAGTCGCGCCGAATTCCCCGAAGGCGCGGGCGAAGCCCAATAAGAGTCCACCCAAGATACCCCGCCAGGCTAAGGGGAAACTAATACGACAAAAAATCGCCCACGATGACAAGCCCATGGTTTGTGCAGCTTGCTCAAATTGTGGATTCACGCTTTCAAACGCCGCACGAGCGGGCTTATAAACCAAGGGGAGGGCGACGACGGCGGCGGCGATGGTAGCGGCCTGCCACGTGAAGATCAATTGAATGCCGAAGGTCTCATACAAAAATCGTCCTAAACCACTCTTTTTTCCGAGTAGCACCAGAAGATAGTAGCCCAGCACTGTTGGTGGCATCACCATCGGCAAACTCAGCATGCTATCGAGCAGTTCTCGCCCCCAGAAACGACTGCGTGAAATGCCGTAGGCGAGTGCGGTTGCGGCAAATAAATTGATCAGCGTCGCAAAGCCAGCGACTTTCAGCGAGAGTAAGAGAGCGGTCCAGGTGATGTTCATTGGCGATGATTGATTTCGGTTGGAGATTCAAATGAATAAATGAAACGCATCGGTGAGTCCATCCTCGTCTAACGATTACAAGTTTTGAGAACCATATTTTTTCAGGATCGCCTGCGCTTGTGCAGAAGTAAGGAATTGAATGAAGCGTTTTGCCTCTGCCGTTTTCTTGCTATCTGTGGTGATGGCGATCGGATAGCTGATATCTTGTTTCAGATCGATCTGTAGGGCGACTTTGACTCTATCGCTCATGGTCATCGCATCACTCGCATAAACAAAACCTGCTTCGACTTCATCGCGTGCTACATAATCGAGCGCTTGGCGCACGTTCGTTGCGAGTACCAATTTGGCTTCGAGCGCTGTGTGCAATTTAGCATCCTGCAGCGCATGAACCGCATAGCGCCCTGCTGGAACACTACTCGGATTGCCAACCGCGATACGCTTGATCGAGGTTTGTTGTAGCGCGTTGAGCCTGTCCAGCTTGATGGTGCTGCTATTGGATTGAATCAAGACTAAACGATTGCGCGTAAAGTTGATGCGCTCTTTCGCGAGAATCATGTTTTGTTGTTGAGCGCGATCCATGGTTTCTTGATCCGCACTCGCAAACACGTCGGCGGGTGCGCCTTTAGCGATTTGCTGCAGTAGCGCACCCGAGGCGCCAAAATTTAGCAGAATTTTGGTCGAAGGGTACTTGGTTTGGTAAGCCTGTGCGATGTCTTTAAAAGCGTTGCTGAGGCTTGCGGCAGCTGAGACATGAAGGTCTTCCGCCGCGCAGGAGTTCGCATGCGATAGGAGTACGGTGAGTGCCGCTGCTTTCAGAGTGAACAGGAGTCGTGGCATTTGCGGTTTCATTTCTTGGACCTTGACCGATTGGTGAGCGCTTTGTCATAAGCTGGCGTAATATAGTGAAGTATATTACGAATCGATGGGTTGAATGAATCCTTCTTTCAAAATAAATGCGATCTAAACGTGTTCCGCAAGGGGGCGGCAACAATGTTGCAACATGCGCGAGAATGCTTTAAATGCATGCCAACCAAAATGGGGGGCTACTTGCACAAACGATGAGACTAGGGCGGTTTTTGAATGTCTTATCGAAAAGAAAAAGTAAGTTTGTCGAATGGTAATGAGGTATGCGTCGATGATGAAACTAGTCATTTTCTATTTCGAGCTTTATCGCTTCTCTGTTAAGATTTAACTAGCGTTAAATGATACATATCAAGCTTTCTGATTCAAACTTGTTTAGACTGTCAGAAAGAGAGTAAATATTTCCTTGGCGCAGAATGCGGGTGAATCGCGGAACATCTGGAACCTCAAGTAACTCTGACGAATTTTCATCATCATTACTTCAACGGACAAAAAAGCATGCGTCAATTAAGGCATCAACGATTGTTTAGCTGGATTGCGATCATCGCGATCTTGCTCAACACGTTCATGCCATTGGTGGCACAGGCGGTCGACCTACAACCCGCTCGTCAGACCAATTTATCTTGGGTTACGCAAGGCAATCAAGATAGTAACGCTTGGCAGGAGTTATGCTCTGCCTCAGGTACGATTTGGATCAGGACCTCAGCTGATGGCGCGGTTCTTGAACGGAGCACCAAGAAACCCGCGCAGGTGCCAGCACAAATACACGTCGAACACTGTGATTATTGTGTGGCTCATGCGGGATCATTTGGGTTGATCTTGGCGCTCGATTGCCATGATTTCAGCAGGCTCTTGCTCTCTGATGCTCGTCCGTTTTCATTTTCTCCATCACTCGTTCAAACCGCTTGGGTAACTCCCGCAGCGCGTGCCCCACCTCCCTTTTCTCTCATTTGATATTTATTTGTTGTCTGCAACGGTTTACTTGTGCGACTGCTACCGAGTTTTGCCATGTTGCTGGGGTTAGTTCAAATAGCGACAATTGGTCGATCTCTATAGTCAATCTTGCTGGACATCGTCGCAGACAATGTGAGTT
Organism: Undibacterium cyanobacteriorum; assembly: GCF_031326225.1. Lineage (GTDB taxonomy): Bacteria > Pseudomonadota > Gammaproteobacteria > Burkholderiales > Burkholderiaceae_D > Undibacterium > Undibacterium cyanobacteriorum. The sequence goes on from NZ_CP133720.1 coordinate 1,539,213, forward strand.
AGTTAATGAATCTGTATAGCGTCAATTATTTCAAATTGACGAGCGAGGAGTACTATGAAACATCACTTGATTGAGCGAGGTTCGCTTCGAATTGGGGCACGTGAAGAATTAGGTAATGAGGATCTTGGTAAATTGTGGCGCATCGAATCGGGCACGATGCGGATTGATGTAATTGCTGAGGACGGCCGCAGCCATTTTGTTCGCTTGGCGATTGTAGGCGACATACTTGGCATGGAGGGCGTGGCTGGCGTCACAGAAAGACTAGTTATTCGTGCTCTGACGAAAGTGGTTTTGTCGCCGGTGAAGTTGGCCGAAGAAGGTCAGCTTATGCCTCTTGCCTTAGAGTCTTTGGCTCGCGCCCACCAACGCTGTCGGGACGTTGTGAGCTTGAGAACTGGTGCAGTAGAAGACCGCGTTAAACGTCTCTTAAGAATGTTAAGTTCTCGGGAAACCCCAGAGGGCGATAGTTTAGTCTGCAGCTTGCCAAGTTTGGGGAATATGGCAGAAATTATTCACGCCACTCCAGAAAGCGTCTGTCGTGTCTTGGCAGCTATGCGTAAGCAGCATCTGCTTCAAAAGACGACCATGAGCAATATTCGCAGTAAGGGACTTGATTTCCACAAGCACCGCATTGTTGCGCATGCCCTGGCGGCCTGAACTACTGATTTTCAAGCATCGGACCAATAATTCAATTGTTACTTTGTGTCGTTGGTCGGTGCTTGACGCACAATTTGTGATTGTGAAAAGATGACCAGCAAACAGGTAGGTCCCGCATGATACTTACATGGGGAGTGTGATTGATGTGATGAAATTTAAGTAAAATATTGCAGTTGGCTTGCTTGATTGTTTTCGCTTGAACGTTCTAAATGGTGAAGGTCTATCTCGCAAATGGCCTAACTCATGGAAGGTTCGTAGTATCATTAGTGTGAAGTTCCTTCCTGTTTTGCCTAATATGAACTTTCTTGAGACATTCGCATTATTTTCTTTCATTTGGTTGGAGATTTATGTGTTCGCGTGAGCGTGGCTACTAGAAGCCGAAAGGCTAGAAACGTCCACGTAATAAATTTCGCACACTCAAAACGATGCCTGTCACCATCATTAACATGGCAAAAATCGTAGCAACACGCAGTAGCGTGTTATTGAAATCTTCACCTTCGGCATAGTCCATCACATGTAGTCGCCAAAAGAAGTCATACCAAACCCAAGCATCAGTGCGCACAGTAATAAATTCACCCGTCTTTCCGTCAAAATACAGGCGTGTGTTTTGTTCGTCTTTGAACTTCACTTGCCAGACGTTTGGTCGGCCCGCCAGTTCCTTGACCATGCCGAGTTGCGTTGGGACCTGAGTTAGAAGTTTTGCTTGAACAAGGTCGCCACCTCCGCGATAAGCTTGACGCGCAAAAGTTTCGATCTGTGCTTGGTTCGGACTCGCTAGTTGTGATCCGCGTTGATCAAGGAGTAAGGTCTTGTTCTCAAACTGCAAACGTAGTGCCGTGCCTTGCGGGACCTGCACACTTTGAAGTGCAAGTAGCCTGCCGTGTTCGGTCGGAAGTTTCTGTAATGCGAGATGCCAGTCTTGAATGAAGATGGCTTCGGGTTTGGCAACTAGATCTTTCCCTTTGATGGCTGTTTGAAAGGGAACTATCGCAAAGAACAAACCACCTGCAATCCATGCAAGCAGTTGCAGGCCAATCAAGTAGCCTAACCAACGATGCCAACGAAACCAGTTTGCCGGGCGTTTCCAAAAACTTTTCATGGGCATCTCGTTCGAAAATTAAATGCGCTTTTTCATGGCGTAGATTACCTAGGCGCATTGCGTGGACGGGGAAAGGTATGTCGGCCCTTGCAGTGAGTTCGGTGAGACCCGCTGCAAGGGCAGGATACGACAATTTAGAAACTAGCAGCAAGACCGATCTGTGCAGAGCGACCTGGCATCGGGTAACCAGGACGATAAGCATAATCGCGATCAAATACATTTTCCAAGGCGAGGAAAATTTCACCCCGTTTTCCTAAAGCGGGAATTGGATAGGCAATGCGGGCATTCGTCACTGTAAATCCGTCCACTTTTTCTTGGTTCACTGCACCTGCCGCACGTGGGCGGTTTAGCGCCCACACGTCGGATTGGCTTTGCACATCGACGCTCACACGTAAACCAGCGACATTTGCATTTAAACCAGCAGTAAATGCACGTTTCGGTGAGTACGGTAAATGCTCAATACTTGGGTTCATAACGGTGACGCCAGCAAACAAACTCAGGTCTGCATTTACTTCAGTTCGCAAGGCCGCCTCAGCACCCTGATTGTCATAGGAGCCGAGGTTTAAAAATTGTGGTGGTGGCGGCACTTCTGGTGGGAAACCGAAAACATAGCGGTTCTTGACTTTGTCTTTGAACAGACTCACATCCAATTGGGTTGCGCGGCTTAGACTCAGTTTTGTGCCAAATTCGAGATGATCAAGTTCTTCTGCACTGAGCTTTTGCCAGCTATTTCCCAACGGCGCAATTAAGGACGACAAGACAGTTGTTTCTAAGCCTGGATAATTAATCCCGCGAGATGCTTGTATAAAAAATTGGGCTTGCTCCGAAATCAAACTTAAACCAAGCGTAGGCGTTTGTTTGGAATCAAATTGATTGTGTTGGTTGAAGCGAATTCCAAACGAGGGGATTGCGCGCCAGTTTTGATCGATCGGCAGCTCTTGGCGCAGGCCGAGGAAGATCGATGTAGCCTTAAAAGTGGGGGCGGCGAAACTTGCACTTGGAGCGGGCGAGATACGGTTGAATTTAACTGAACCCTCGAGACTGTCTTGGTCTAAAGCGAAGTTAATGAAACCACCTTGCCAAGGACTAAATTCTTCTTTCCAACGCAGGCCTTGCATACCGAAATGGGTTAAGGTGTCTCCATCGAGGCCACTTTGTTGTAACCAATTGCCATCACCTTGATTCCGGTAAAAACGGAGTTCACCTTTCCATAAGTCGTGTTGATGCGTGACGCCCGTGGAAAAAAGCGAGGCTTTAGTATCATATTTGGGGGCCACGGCGGGTAAGTTTGTTCTTTGATCGCCAGGGTCGCTAGCATGGTTGTCAACGGCTAAGAAACTCGCATTTGCCGACCAATTGCGATCGATACGGTAGGCAAAACTACCCATCGCATTTTTTAATTCACCATCCGCATTGAGGCGGTGTCCGTTCGACTTTGCGTAGCCTTGGGCTAGTGAGAAGTCGAGGTCGCCGCTACGAGCAGTGACATCTGCTTGTTCGACCACGGTTGAAAAAGATCCCGCAGAAACTCGGATGTTTGCTTCACTTCCTTCTTTGTTTGCACGTTTGGTTTGCAAATTGACCGAGGCAAAGTTGTTTCCATTGACTTGCGGCTGTGGACTCTTGAAGACCGTCACGGATTGCATGCCATTGACCGGCAAGAGGTCAAGCAGAGGATGGTTCCACACGCCCATATAAAAAGGCACGCCATCGATATAAGTTTTGATTTCGCTACCAGGGCGACTCACACCCATGCCGCGGATAAACACCGCACCACCTTGATCACCACCAAAGGCGCCGACCGGATTGTAACGCGCGATTTGCACGCCAGGCGTGCGTCGCAACGCAGAAGCTAAATCGACCGCATTCTGATCGCGCAATTGAGCTTCGGTGACGAGCGCTGCGCTGCTTGAATAGGGATCAATTTTGACATCTTCAATGATAGGGCGGGCGCTGATGACGACCGTCTGTTTATCTTGATGAGACTCTTGTGCAAAAGTGTGTCCAACGACAATGCTTGAAATCGCGAGGGCGATCGGTAGTTGTTTGAATTTCATATATAGACTTGATGGATTGAGTTATTAAGGTATCGCGTGAATCGTTTAAGGATGATGTGGATGTTTTTCGGTCTTTTCATTTTTATTCGCGCGGTCAGCATGGTGGTTGCCTTGCATTTCTTTAAGCGAAATGGTTTTCCCGAAAGAGTCGAAGAGTTTGATTTTTTGTTGATCCAATTGAGTTTCTGCTGCTTTCAGTGCGTTTGCTAATTCATGCGCTTGCGCTGTTGGGATTCCTATCTCGATGAGGTTTTTCGCCACAGTTAATCCTTGGCCTCCGCACATGGTGATTTCCCAATTCCCGTTTGTTTTCTTGAGAAGTGCGCGGCCACCTTTTTCGCCTTGTATCCAATCTGCGATGGCGTAGTCGGCCACAGTAACAATAGGTGAGGTTTGAACTTTACTATTAGCCTGATCGTAGGTGGAGGCAATCAAACTCTGAATCGCCTTTTGTTCGGGATTGAGTTGTTGTGCAGAGAGGCTACAGCTGGCTGCGATGAGCATGAGGGTACAGATGATTTTGAACATAGAATGGCTTCCTTTTTCGATTGAATTACTGTCGCAATCCGTTTGAACCTTTTGTTATAGGACTTACGCAAAACAGACACTAGCGTCGTTGGTTCGCTTAGCTAGCGCAATTTTGCGTAAGTCCAATGTGAGATTAATGTTGATGTTCCGGCGCGACTTTCGCTTCCACTTCTAAAAACGGAGCTGGTGCTTTCAAGCCTTTTGCGCTTTGACCTTCGGCTGGAATTTCCACCCAATCCCAACGGCCCTTCTCGCATAGCTGGGTGACTTTGAAATAGATCTTGCCTGGAGTGTCGGCGAGTTTGACTTGAATTGAAAATTCGTCGTAGTAAGCGTCTGGCAAAAGGCCGCCGCTCCATGTCACCTCACGTACGTCTTTTTCTATAGTTTTGCCATGTGAAGTATAGGATTTACTCAGCGGGGCGATCGTGGTGTCGATTTTCCAACCTGCTTTGGGCATAGGTTTAGCCCCCATGGCCGTTTCGGGCAAACTGACTTTGACGGTATGTGTGCCGCTGCCCTCGCAACCGTGGCCAATTTTAAAAGTCAGCTTGTGGTAACTACCAGCCACTGCTTTCGGCTGCTCAAGGCCAACGTGCGCGGCAGCGAATGAACTCAAGGTGGAGATCAACGCGAATGTCGTGATTTGCTTTGCGAATTTCATGTTGTTCCTCCTTATTGTTGGATAGGGCCTGCAGACGCAGGCTGATTCGGTTTTTGTTCGGCTACAAAAGGTTTGAGATTAAACCGAACCGTCTCTGCGCTAGGCTTGGGATGCGTAATGCGCTCATAGTAAAAATTGAACGCATGCCATACTGATAGCGCGGTAATCGCGGCGACTGAAAAGCAGGTGAGTAACATGCGTAGATCGACGGTCGGTTTGTTCATGATTTTTCCTATTACATTTTGTGGGAAGAGCTTGTCAAAGATTTGGCCGTGGCTTTGACTTCGATGTTTTCACGTTTCTTGTCTTTGTTTTCGATGACAAGAGTGATGGCCACCGTATCGCCTTCTTTTACTGGTTTGTTGAGATCGATGAGCATGATGTGATAGCTACCAGGTTTGAGTTCGACAGTTTTGCCTGCTGGCAGATCGAGACTTGCGATTTCGCGCATCCTCATCACGTCTTTATCCATTTCCATCGTGTGTAATTCAACTTTTTTCGCTGCATCCGATTGCGCCGCGACGAGTTTTGCATCTTGGGTTGCAGTGATTTGCAGAAAGGCGCCTGTTACTTTTTGTGGACCCACTGTGGCGCGTACCCAGGCATCTTTGACGGCGACCTGCGCGTGCGCAGTGAAGCTCATGGCGGTCGTGATAGATATTGCAGCGATAGTTTGGGCTAAGATTTTTTTGAATGTCAGTTTCATGAAAATTTCTCCGTTTGGGTGGGTGAGTCGTTTTACTGGTGATTCATTAAGGTTTTAATGTCTGCCACATACTGCTCAGCAGTGTGCTCATGCCGCATAGCGAGGCGAATTTTGCCATTGGGATCAAACAAGTAACTTAGTGTGGAGTGGTCCATCGTATAGTCGCTTCCGGTTTTGACTTTGGCGTAAAACACTTTAAATTCATCCGCGACTTGTTTAGTTTCTTGTTCGTTGCCGCGTAAGCCGATGAAGCTAGGGTCGAAGGCTTTGGTATATTCCGCCATCAGCTCAGGTGTGTCGCGCTCTGGGTCTATGCTAATGAAAATCACTTGCAAACGTTCGCCGTCTTTGCCCATTTGCTGTTTCATGGCTGCAGCGCGCGCTAACGCTGTAGGGCAAATCGCTGGACATTGTGTAAACCCAAAAAAGACCAAGACATACTTGCCGCGAAAATCTTGTAGGCTGCGGGTTTTCCCTTGTGGGTCTCTCAACTGAAAATCACGGTAGGCATCGGCCCCGGTAATGTCGATAGCATTGTAGCTCGGCGGTAGCTTGTCGCAGCCTGTGATGCCGGGCATTGTCAGGCACAGCAAAACGGCGCTGAGCAAGCATTTGATGGAGTTGAAGTGACGTAATACGTATTTCATGCTGCGGCTTCTTTCGATGTTTTGGAACGAATCAAGGCGGTGAGGATTTCCACCACAATCAAAATTACTAGGCTGATACCAAACACCGGTAAAGCATAAGCAAACACCGCGAGCGTGATCCATAAGAGCAATGGCACAGCGCGTAGGCTTTTGTTTGAAACCTTCGGTGCTGAGATTGTTTGAGGCTTGCGACGTTTGAGCCACATCACGAAACCTGAGATGACCGCGAAAATCACGGAGAGTGCAACCACCACTAATAGCGCTTGATTCCACCATCCAAATTCACCGCGATGAAAGGGAATGCCAACGGCGGTTGCTTTGGCTAATAGTGGAAGATCCTGCCAGCCCGAGAAGTACAAAATTTCTCCTGAATAGGCATCGACACTCATCTGAAAACGCTTAGCTGGTTGGGTGCGATCAAAGCTTTCTATGCGCCAAACACCGTGGTCGGTTTTAGGTGGCGTCAATTGCATTTGTATGCCGGGTACTTTTTTCTGGGTGATGTCGTAAATCGCCTGGGCGCTAAGGGGAGCGTGCTCGTTTGGTGTTGAACGCAATTGCATCGGTGCTTTAGGAGAACTTTGTCCTAAAGCGGATTGTAATTGACGGAAATTGTCGCCTGCATACTTGGCCCATGTGATGCCGGTGATGATGATAGTGAAGGTTAGCAGTAAACTACTGATACTGACGATGCTGTGAAAATAACGCCAATCACGACGCGATTTGTTGTTGGTGCTGGGATCTCGACGATCTCGCACGAACACACTACGCCAGTTGGCACTGCCACGCGGCCACCATAAATACACGCCGCTCACTAGCATGAAGAGCATCCAGCAAGCTCCCAATTCGATCAGCCAACGCCAGCTTTCGCCTTGTAGGAAAGTAGAGTGAAGCTTTCGAGCCCACTCTTTAAAGCGACCCTCTTCGGCAATGCTGCCTTGAACTTCGAGCGTGCCTGCGTTGACGTAGGCGATGAAGGGAAGTGATGAGGTGGAGGCACTTGATGCGGATGCTGTTTTGTTGGCGCTATTGTGTTGATGTTGCGCGTGTTCTTCACTAGTATCGTTTTTGCCGTCAGAGCCATTGGCCATCGTAGACTTTGCTTTCTGCGCGCCTGCGCTCTGTGCAGCGCGTTTTTTCTTTTCACCAAAGAAGATTTGTGTGGTTTGCTCTGTGTCTACGCTAGGAACGATGCTGCGAATCGTTTTTCCGGGGAATGCTTGTTGTGCAGCAGCGATTTGCCGGTCCAGACTTTGCACAGGTGCGATCGCATTCGCTCTGTCGAGTGAGGCGTGTCGCCATGCTTCGATTTGAGGTGTGAAAATGTAGAGAAGACCAGAAAATGCAGCGAATAAAACGATGGGTGCAGTAACCAACCCCGACCAAAAATGGAGGCGCCAAAATAGTTGAGGTAACAAACTGCTAGTCTTATTTTCTGTTGCCATTGCTGCTTTCCAATCAATTGATGGTGAATGCTCGCTGTAGAAAAAAGTCTGGTGACTAAATGGAGGCACCAGACTCTTTTAAACGATCGATTAATAGTCGAACTTCAATTCCGCAACTAAGCTACGCTGCGTGTATGGGTGGAAAGCCCAATATTTTTTGTTATTGAGATTGTTAATCCCGACCGCTGCAGTCCATTGCTTGTCGATCTTGTAGCGCACGCGTAAATCTGCCACCAGGAAGCTGGAAAAGCCTAAATAGGTGAATGCATTGACATCGCTATTGTCGAGGGAGCCATATTGGCGACCGCTGTAACGAATGCCCAAAGTCGTCGATAATTGTTCATCGACGCGGTAGCTCGCCACAAAGTTAGCGCGCCATTTTGGTACCCGTGGCTGCCATTTACCGACACTCTTCACAAACTTATCATTCTTAGTGATGATGGAGTCGGCATAAGTCATGCTTGAAGCAAGATCCAAACCTGGCACGAACACATCACTCGCTTGGTAGGCGATTTCTAAGCCATTGGTGCGAATTTTGTCAACGTTTTGGATATTCGTGATATTTGGTGTCACCAAGGTATTCGTTTGTGAATACAGTGCATCGCTTGTATCTTCATGGAAGAAGGTTGTGCGCAACAAGCCTTTGCCATTGTCTAAAGATTGTTCCGCACTCCACTCGCTAGTCCAGGATTTTTCTGCTTTCAGATTAGGGTCGTTATTGACGATGGTTTGTGTTGATACGGTGCCTTGATACAACTCAGAAACCGTAGGATTACGCACCGCGCGACCGATCGATGCTTTCAACGTGAGATCATCGTTGGCGCGATATGCCAATGCTGCTTTAGGTGAGAATGCATTTTCATCGCGTTTTACAAACGGCAAAGTCGTCGTCGCATTAGACAATGCGCCGTCATGTGCTGACCACTGTTCGAAACGGCCGCCGATGATGGTTTTCCAGTCGGAGTTGATACGCCAAGCATCTTGTGCATAGAAGCTTGAGAGTTCGGAGTTACCTTGGAAAGCTGAGAAGCGTGTGCTTGCTGGGCCATTGATCCAATCTGTGGTGTTGGATACCAAGGTGCGCAATTTGTAGGCATCACGTTGGTAACCAAACTCTACTGTGTGCTCGGTGTTAGGACGCCAGATTCCTTTGAGTGCCAAGGTGTTCCAACCTGTGCCGCTGCCATCGGTGATGCGTCCAGCGCCACCTGTGTCGGCCGCAGGAATGGCGACTGTTGGTGCACGAGCGATGTCTTTTTGATAGTCATATAAGCTTGCTGCGACTTCCCAATCAAATTCACCCTTGGTATTGCTTTTTACGCTCAAGCCATGGGTCACATGTTGCAAATCATTTTTGCTATTGGCGATATCGGTTGGGTTAATCGTGAACTTGCGTCCTGCGATATTGACGTCGCCGCTATACACCGCTGCACCACTCGCATCGCGTAAATAGCTATCAGCTGTGCTATTCATATCATTGCGCCAAATACCATAGGTGTAGCTCGCACGCACGGTCGGCGTGATTTCATAAGCGAGTTTAATTTTGGCGTGATCTTGAATAGTGTGATACTGGGTGGTGGCGCCGATTAGCCACCAGTCCAAACCTTGTGGATTACGGCCTGCCACTGCGCCGGTAACCGGCTTGCCCGCCGTACTTACCGTACCTGCCGACAATAATTTGTTGGTAAATACCAGCGGATGACTATCGCTGTCCATGCGATTCACATTGACCCACCAGGAAAAGGCACCTTGTTTGTTACCAAGGCTGGCGCTCAGTTGATGACCGCTATAGCGCTTATCCGTGGCGACTTCTTGGAAGTTTTCAGTGAAGCCGGCAAGTTTGACATGGCCCTCAAATTTTTCTGGCATGCGAGTGACATAGTCGACGACCGCGCCGACCGAGTTGCCCGCGTAGGCAGCAGAGAACGGGCCATATAAAACGTCAACGCGTTGAATTTCTTCTGGCGTTACCAAGCCCCAACGTGGTGTAAAGCCCGCACCATTGCCTAACAGATTCGATAACAAAATGCCGTCGGCATACACCATAGAGCGTGCGCTATTACCGGTGCCTGAAGCACGTGTTGCTAATACAGCGTGGTTGTAGTCGCCATCGTAACGCTTACGCACTAACAGGCTAGGCAAGTATTTCAAAGCGTCTTCTGCATCGAGTGCATTGATTGTGGTTTCAATCGCTTTAGCATTGATGCCTTCGATTGTCGTAGGGATTTCAGTTGGTAGGGTAGTCGGCTTATCGCCTTTGATGATGACGCGTTCAGCTTTCGCTTTTTGCGGATCTTGATCGTTATTATTCTCGCTAGCAAAGGCTGGAAATGCTGTGGACAGTGCGATGATTAGAGCAGTGCGACGTAAAGTTTGGGGTGTAGAAGTTTTCATATGGTTCTCATTGTTGTCGTGGACGAAACATTTAATCAAGCGCTTAATCTTCATCGAGACTACCCTTCATATTTCGGTGGGAAGCGATAAATGGAGATGAAAAGGCTATAAATTTTTTGATAGATGCCTGATCAAAGCGCGGTTCGAAGAAGCAAAGACGCGAGTTCGCGTGCTAAAACATGAGTTCTTTGTGGAAGCGAATGATCAGAAATGGGAGCGATCCCAAACATCAAGCCTCAATACAAAATTGAGGCGAATTTAGTATCAGATGGCGTTGAGAGCGGGTGGCCCGCGAGGTGGAAGTGGTGCTGAAACAATGGCGGCTAAACGCGCCGAAGGAATGCTTTGTGTGGCGTAGGAAAGCGCATGCACTGGAGGTGCAGCGTCGATTTGCGGCAAGCTTGGTGTAATTGCGCTGGGCATACAGAAAGAGCAATCGAGTGTATGACTGCTCGTTTTGCCATCGACGATTTTGCCTGAGGCCGTGACGAATTTAACGCCGGTGCTGGTACAAATCATCGAAATGCCTTCACCATTCAAACTATTAATCACTGGCGCAGCAGTAGCGATACCGAGCGTTAATCCGTAGAGGAATAACACCGCGATAATCAGGCGACGTGATAGTTTAGATGGAGAAAATGCTTTCATGAGGCGAGATTCTAACACCGCAGCGCACAATGTGGAAAGATAGCGCCATTTGACCGATGTTAAGACCAAGCGAAATGATTAGGCTATGCTGTTTTAAAATTCAGCGATTCAAATTCAGTAATTCGTTCTTAAGGATAATAGATATGCGACTCAAAAAGACGATCGTCATGATGATGCTAATGGGCTTTGGTTTATTCGGAGCCAATGCTCAAGCACAAAAAGTCGGCAGCGTTGACACAGCTTTTATTTTGATTGGCCCAGACCATAAAATCGTCGTCGAAGCCTACGATGATCCTAAAGTGAAGGGTGTGACCTGTTATGTGTCGCGTGCAAAAACGGGCGGCATTAAAGGTGGATTAGGACTGGCCGAAGACAAAGCAGAAGCCTCGATCGCATGTCGCCAAGTAGGACCGATTAGTTTTGAAAAACCGATCAAACAGCAAGAGGAAGTCTTCAATCAAAGCTTATCGATTCTCTTCAAAAAATTACGGATCGTGCGTATGGTGGATGCAGAGCGTAATACTTTGGTCTATTTGACTTACTCTGACAAATTGATTGATGGCTCACCGCAAAATAGCGTGACAGCGGTACCGGTTGATCGTGCCATTCCGATTCCTTTGAAGTAATACTGAGTTAGGGCGGGCATCGTCTAGAGCATTTTTCTGAGTGTTGAAATAACAAATAAATGAACTAAAAGTTAATTCTAAGGCGAGGGATTAATTGATTTCCGTGTGGAAATAATGTCTAATATCAGATGTTTCTAAGTCGTCAGTACGAAGCCTTTTTGCTCGTCATGCTATTAAATTAATTGATCCAAGAGATGGCGTGAGAATGCTGGTTCACGTGCATCTTCACTTTTTAACTTTTTGCTCATGATTCAACAAGTTCAGCAAGTGGTGGCCGATAAGAAGTCGCTCGATAACTTGGTCAGCACTATTCGGATTCCACCTCGGCCCAGTTTATTGGTCGAGATGCAGAAGGAATTAAACAAGGACGATCCGAATCCGCGCCATTTGGCACGAATTATTGCTAATGACGTGTCGATGGCTGCCTCGCTGATGAAGCTGGCGAATTCTTCATTCTTTGGCTTGCGTTTGAAAGCACAATCGGTTGACCATGCGGTGGATTTACTTGGCATGCGTCAAACCGAGATGGTGATGACGGGCATTATCGCGCGTCAGACTTTCGCGACACAGGCGACGACCATGCGGAAGTTTTGGGATATTTCTTCGAAACGCGCGCAGGCACTCAGCTCCATGGTGCGACGCGTGCCTGTAGTAAGTTCAGACGTTGCTCATACTTTCGGTTTGTTTTGCGATATCGGCGTTCCGATCTTGATTGATCGATTTCCGAGCTACGCTGAGACATGGAAAAAAGCGAATGCTTCGTTCGATCGCGGTTTGACGGAGATTGAAGATGAATTTCACAGCACCAACCATGCATCGATTGGGTCTTTGATGGCACGTACTTGGGGTTTGCCAGAACAAGTCTCGACCGCAATTCTGCTGCATCATGATTACAGCAGTTTAGAAGACACCGCGACGGAAGAATCTATCCGTGGCTTGGTTGCACTGACGGCCTTAGCTGAGTATGCGATCCATAAGTACGAAGGTCAGGAAAATTCAGCGGAGTGGTACAAGGCTGGCGAATCGGTTCGGCAATTTCTCGGAATCGGTGTGCACGATGCTGAAGATTGGGTGGATGAACTGCAGGACCTGTTTAATCTTCCCCACTGAACCATTCAATTCATTTCAATTCATTTCAACTTATTTCAACTCATTTCATGGGCTAGCTGCAAAGCAATAGCCTTTTTCGTTCTGTTCAACCACGGTTCGATAGGTGCTAGCGTTTGCTGCCAAGAGCTCGTGCAGGCAGCATCACAATAGCACGCAATAATTCGAAGACGCCATCAACAGCGATGCCGACTAAACGGAAGGGCAAGCAGATAAGCCATACCAGCGGATAGAGTACGAGCGCCAACAAGGCTAAAGGCCAGCAAACGATCAGCAATAAAATCCATAGCAGAAAGCTTAACATTGCATTTCCCTTAAAAAAGCACGACGCCGATCAAAACCAAGCAGAGTGCCGAAACCAAGGCACTGACGAGCGCCAAATCCCAATAAATGGTGCGGTCAATATTCATTTTGTCACCTCTTCATCGTTGGTGTATTGCTTTGAACTAAGCAAATTAAGATAGGGTGACTTTAATCATCAGGCGACCTACACGCGAGCCATTTGCGACGAAATGACAAAAAAAGGGGATGAAATTGCAGATGGCGCTATGCTTGTCCGGCGCTAGCGTTTATTCATTTTCTTGGCCGCTTGCAATCCACTCAATGATTTCATCGAGTACTGGACGACCACGACCCGCGCTGGCGTCGGCTGTGTTGATAAAAGCAACAACAATCCAATCGACCTGCTGCTTATCGCGCACATAGCCAGCAACTGCTAGAGAGTTCTTGAGGGTGCCCGTTTTGATGCGAGCGCGAGCCTCAGCAGTGCTGCTCTTCAAGCGATTTTTCATGGTGCCATCGACCGCCGCGATGGGCAAGCTCGCGGCGAATTCTGGATACCACATACTGCTGGCGGCGATTTTTAAAACGCTCGCCATTTGATTGGCACTGATGCGTTCAATGCGCGATAGTCCGGCACCATTGTCGAACACGATGCCCTCGGAACTGAGGCCATTTTGTGCAAACCAATTTTTGATTTCTGCAAAGGCTGCTTGTTTTGTCTCGGGAAAATTTCGTGCGGCCAGCGATTCTGCACCGATGGTCAAGTACACAATGCGCGCCATTGCGTTATCGGAATTCTTGTTGATAATACGTAGCGTATCAGCCAAGGTTTCCGAAGATCTCTCGTGTATTACATTGGCGTTTATCGGTGTTGCTCCTTCAAACACTTTGCCTTGCCAGCTTCCTCCCAACTCTTTCCACAAAGCGCTAAATTGACTCGCGATGTAGGCATTGCGCTCGACCAGGTTGAGGTAGGTCGAAGCTTGGCAATTCTTCGGAAAACTTCCACTCAGCGTCATTTCGATTTGTGCTTGCTCATTAATACGAGTGGTCGGTGTTTGCCAAAGTGATTTCCACTCACTGCAGGGCTTGTTATTCAAGCTTAGTTGATTTCGAATGACCAGATTGTCGTGGGGAGTGAGGAGTTGAACATTGACGCCAGCCTCGTTCGCACGTTCTTTGTTGTCATTTGAAATCGCCAAACCCGTGATGTTGCTATGCAGGAGCAAGGCGTCCGGAATGACGTTGTAATAGGACTCTGGATTCTCATCGAATGCAGGGGCACCTAATTCAGGGCGAGTTGGTTGAAAATAATTTCGATCAAGTATTAAGTCTCCTTGGATCTCCTGCAGACCGAGTTGGCGTAAAGCCCGTAACATCAAGGAAAATTTATCAAACGTGAGGTTGGGGTCGCCGCCACCACGCAGATATAAATTGCCTTTGAGTACGCCGTTTTGAATCGGTGCATCGCTCAGAAATTGAGTCTTCCATTTGAATTGTGGGCCGAGTTTGTCGAGTGCCACGAAGCTGGTGATCAACTTGATGCTAGAACCAGGGGTAAAGGAGCGATCTGCTTGATGACTCAACACGGCGCGTTCGCCAGCGACGGGCATGATCACAACACTAAGTGATGTTGCTGGTAAATCTGATTTTTTGAGTTGTAACTCGACCGCACGCGGTAGCTGAAACGTATCGGCAGCTGCAGGTAAGGTTGTAATGGAGATCAAACAACAGATCAGTATTCGTAGCCATTTCGGTGAAATGTTTTGTGCAGTGCGCTTGTGGAAGGCAAATGTGGACATGGAATGCGTTTGATGAGCCAGTATGTTGATCAGTACGATGCAAGGACAGATAAGAGTATGCCATGGACTGCGCTGCATTGGCAGTGCGTGCGACGGAGTGAATGAGTGAGGCAATCAAAAATGGAAAGCTTGGGCTTGGAACTCCTACAGCACTTTTGTGGTCTGAGTTCTGATTTTTAAAAGAACTGCGACTTGCCCGGCGGCTTCTCGCAGTGACATGCTATCAGTGACAGATTATAGTGCTCAGGTTCCGTGACGCTGTGCTGCCAATCAATTGCTTGGTTTTAACTTTTTTGATCCGGACTCGTAAAACTTTTGAAGGTATTTTCATGAAAACTCAGTTCCCTCGTAATCAAATGATGCTCTCGCTCGCGATGGCTCTCGCAAGTGGAGGTGTACAAGCACAGTCTGCTGACCAAACCTTGCCGTCGCCGTCTCAACCAACTGCGTTTACCATGAGTTCGGGAACAGAGAGAACCCAAGAGCAATTGGCGGTTATTTTCGAGCATGCCGATTTGAGCTTGAAAATCGATCCTGCGACGCGCAGTATCACGGGCAAAGCCATTTTGAAATTCAAGGCTAAGTCAAATTTGACGCGCTTGGTGGTTGAACTCGATAAGAATCTTCCTATCGATGCGGTGCGTGTCAATGCTGTTGATATTCCGATGTCGGCCGTGAGCAATCCCGAGGGGCGATTAAGCGTTCAATTGCCGCAGACCTTGAAAACTGGCGAGGTGGCAGATCTCGAGATCCGTTATCACGGCGTGCCTCGCATTGCCCAGCGTGCGCCTTGGGATGGCGGTTTCGTTTGGACTAAAACACCGACTGGCGAGCCATGGATTGCTTCGGCCGTACAAGGGGAAGGCTGCGACCTATTTTGGCCATGTATTGATCACCCCATGGGCAAACCAAATGCGATGAGTTTGCATTTTTCTGTGCCCGCTCCATTGGTCGTCGCCGCTAATGGCATCAGTAAAGGCATGGAAGAAAAAGACGGCTGGCGCACCTATCATTGGCTGGCTCGTATGCCTAGTACCTACGGGATCTCAATCAATGTTGGCCCCTATTCACTCATGGAAGGACAGTATAAAAGTCGGTTTGGGAATACGATTCCCTTGAAGATGTGGTATTTGCCAGCCAATAAAGCCAAAGCGGAAGGCCTATTTGCAGAGTTTGCACCGATGCTCGACTTTTTCGAAAGCCGAATTGGACCTTATCCCTTTGGTGATGAAAAAATGGGTGTGGTTGAGACACCGCATTTAGGTATGGAGCATCAAACTGTGAATGCCTACGGTAACGAGTTTATTAAATCACCCCATGGTTACGATTGGTTGCTGCATCATGAGTTTTCGCATGAATGGTTTGGCAATCAATTGACGAATGAGAATTGGGATGACTTCTGGTTGCATGAAGGCTTTGGGTCATATATGCAACCTTTGTATTTGCAATACTTGCGCGGTGAACGGGATTATCAGGTTGGTTTATTCGAACAGCGCAATCGCATCGTCAATAAATTCCCCGTGGTGACCGGCCATTCTATGAGTGAACATGAGGTCTCGAATGGACCTGGTAATGATGTGTACTTCAAAGGGTCTTTAATGCTACACACCCTTCGTTCACAGATTGGCGATGAACTATTTTTCAAATCGATTCGCCAGTTGGTATATGGCCGTGATGACCCCAAACCTGGCAACTTCCAGCCGCGTTATAGCACGACCAAAGAGTACATCAGCATTGTTAATAAACTCACTGGTAAAGATTGGTCTTGGTTCTTCAAATCCTATTTGATGAACCCGTCATTGCCAAAATTGGTGAGCACGCGCGAAGCGCATCGTTTGCTTTTGCAATGGCAGGTTGCTGATGGCACCGAATTTCCTTTGCCAGTGGAAGTCAGCGTGAATGGCAAAGTACACAGAGTGGCAATGAAGCAAGGGAAGGGCGAGTTGTCATTACCAGTCAATGTGGTTTATACCATCGATCCAGGTTCAAAAATTCTACGTGACGAAGCGCGCATCGAGGAGTGGCGCAGCGATGTCATAGCGCGTCGTAAATCCAGCAAATAGAAAGTAGAGCGGATATCGATATTGGAATTAAGCGCATACGCGATGTATGCGCTTTTTTTTGATAAGACATGCTCAAGGCACCTCTGAATGTTGTTTTGAAGAGCAAGAACTAAGTTTTGATTCTTCTGATTATTCTGATAAAACAAACTATTAACTCGCACTTAATTCCGACGCAGATGTAACAAATATTGCCTAAAAGCAAAAATATTGATTGACACTAAGCACTTCCGGAAAGATACTGAAATATCACTGGAATCCTTGCTGTTCCTCATAGTGTCGCGCCGTGAAAACATTTCGCCTTAAACTATTTTTACCACTCGCAGTGGGCTTGTTGGTTCTATTGCCCGCTCTGTTGATCACGTGGTTTTCCTATCGCTCGGCTCAGCGCACAGCGGTTGAGGCCGCGCATGGTGTGATGATACAAGCGAGCTTGCGTGCCAGCGATGCGGCAGATAATGATTTGGCAGAGCCCAGCCGTTTGATGGATTTTTTCTCGAGCTATGGTGATGCCGTCGGCGGTGAACCCGATCCGCGTAATTTCACCTCCATGGATCGCTTCGAGGAAGTAGCTTGGGGCGCCATGCGAGGCATGCGCCTTGTTAAATTCGTTTCCTATGCGCCGATCAGTGGCGGTTATCGGGCAATCGATGTCTATGAGGATGATGCCCTGCCACAGGTTTTGGTGCAAAACCCTAACGAAGCACGTCGCACGCATTATCGAAGCACGAAACCGCTTGATCGTCGCCAAAATGACGGTACTGATAGAACCGAATACATTCCGCAGCAACGGCCGTGGTTTGCCGCCGCCTTAGCTGCCGCGGACAAAGATGGGCGCGGCGTCGATCGACGTGCTTGGACGGACGTGTATCCATCGTTCTCCCGCAATCAATTACAAATCGGCCACACCATTGTGGTTCGCAACGAAAAGCGTGAGATCGCCGGTGTGCTTGCACTCGATGTGGCATTTCGCTCTTTGAGTGAATCCCTGCAAAATCTGCAAATTAGTCCGAATGCGATTGCCTTTATTGTAGATAAGAATGGTGCGATCGTTGCCTCATCGACTAAAGAAGATATTGTTGGATCGATTGAGGTTCCGCGCATCTTGGCGGAGAACGCGAATACTTCTCTGATTCGCGATGCGATGCGCAATCTTCCCGAAGCAATGCGTCTTTCGCGCAAGGATGCCGATCTCCTCGCATCAAAAAAGTTATCTAACAAACCTAGTCAAGATAAGCGGTGCCCGCCCCAGAGTGCCTGCGTCAACTTCGATTTTATGCAGGGCGATCAATTGATCTTGGCCCATGCTTTACGTTTGAATCAGAGCGGCGTAAATAGCAATAATAGTCGACGTGCCGATGTCAATTTTCCTGATTGGCGTTTGGTGATCGCAGCTCCAGCAGAGGATTTTAGTTATGTGATTCGTGAACGTAGTCAGCGCACGGTTGCCTTGGCGATTGCGCTTGCTGCAGTGGCTTCTGTTTTTGCGATTTGGTTCGCGCGCCGTTTGAATTCGAGCATTAGTGCGATCGCGGCGGCTACTGTGCGGCTCGGACAGGGAAACTTGGAACGAGATTTTCTGAAGACCAATTTCGCTGAGTTCCGTCAAATCAGTAATGAATTGGAAAATACCGCAGAGGTTTTGCAGCAAGCACGTAATGATCTTCTCGCACAAAATGCATTGTTAGAAGAGCGGGTCTCAGAGCGCACCAAAGATCTTGAGCATCAAACCGAACAAGCTCTGCAAGCGGCGAATGCAAAAGCTGCATTCTTGGCGACCATGAGCCATGAGATTCGGACGCCTATGAATGGCGTGATCGGTATGACGGATCTTTTGAGCGGCACTGAGCTCAGTGCCGAGCAACGTGATTATGTCGATACGATACGAAGCTCTGGCGATGCGCTACTGACGATTATCAATGACATTCTTGATTTCTCTAAGATCGAATCAGGAAAAATGAGCTTAGAGCGCGAACCACTCTCAGTGCAAACCGTGATCGAAGAAAGCTTCGCATTGGTTGCAGGTAGCGCCAACCAAAAAGATTTAGAGCTTCTGTACGAGATCGAGGATGCTGTGCCACATTTGATCCTTGGTGATGTCACGAGAGTGCGGCAGATTGTCTTGAATTTGGTGAGTAACGCCGTGAAGTTCACCGAACGTGGTGAGGTCATGGTCAGCGTGAAAATGCAAGAACGCCCTAGAGGTAGTCAACTGTTGATTGAGGTGCGTGATTCTGGCATCGGCATTCCTGAGGATAGAATTGACAGTTTATTTGCAGCGTTCACGCAGATTGATGCTGCAACCACGCGTAAATATGGTGGCACCGGATTGGGGCTCGCTATCAGCAAGCGACTCGCTGGTTTAATGGGTGGGGATATTGAGTTACGTAGCGAGTTGGGTAGAGGCAGTTGCTTTACGGTGAGCATTGATGCACATCCGGTCAGCGAGCAAGAAAGTCAAATCACTCTGAGTAGCGAAGCTTTGAGCGCGAAGGCTGTGCTGTTAATCGATGATCATGCGGAAGCATTGCGCATTTACCGTCAACGCTTAGAGTCATGGGGCATGCAGGTGCAGAGCGTGCAGACGATGCCGCAACTGGATGAGGTGCTACAAGCCGGGCATGACTTTGATGTGGTGATGATCGATTCTCATATGCCAGCCATCGATGGCATCGTATTGGGGAAACGTCTCAAGCAAACTACGCAGTTGCAAAATACGCCCTTCATTATGTGCGGTAAACATATTGATAGTCGGGAACAATCGACGCAAGATGTGTTTGATCATTATTTGTTGAAACCCGTTAAAGAGCAGGGTTTATTAGATGCTTTGCGAGCCTTGCTGATCGATACAGACGATACCGAGCCTAGTCCAAGCACGAATGCAAGCACCGTGGGCATGCAAAGCTTAGGACAGAAGTTCCCGCAAAAAATGTTGATCGTTGATGATAATCCGACCAATCGTAAAGTGGCGAGCATGATGTTGGAGCGGCTCGGATATCAGGCACGTACCGTCAACGATGGACGTGAAGCAGTCGACGCTGTGATGGCAGCTGAGTCCGCGCGGATGGGCTATGACATCGTGTGGATGGACCTTCATATGCCGAACTTGGATGGCTTGGATGCCACCAAGATTATTCGTCGGGCCGCCATCACGCAGCCAAGTATTATTGCAATGACGGCAGCGGCCATGCATGGTGATCGTGAAATGTGCTTGCAGGCCGGGATGGATGACTACGTCAGCAAACCACTTGAGGCAAGTCAATTGCAACGGGCCTTAGAAGCCCATCTGAAACGACGTGGTATTGATCTCAAGACGGAAGAAACTAAAGAAGAAACGAAAGAAGAAATTTCGGCGGCAAGGGCAGAGAAAGAGGATGGACTAGCGGAGCCAGCGACGCTTTCTCTGTATTTTGATCCGAATCGCTTCATGGCATTTTGTGAGGGCAACCCTAGCTATCGCACGACATTTATCGGTTTGATCAAGAATATGATTGCCAAAGGTGAGTCGCAATACCTTCAAGGGCGGGAAGCATGGAGTGCCGGCAACATCGATGAAGCGGCACGCGCTTTTCACACGATGCGCGGTTCATTGGGAACATTGGGAGCGACAGCTTTTGTTGGTGTTTCGCGCGAATTGGAAGGCGCATTGAAGGCGAATGATGCGCAAACGGAGGAAGGGCAGCAGAGGGTAGAAAAGTTATTTCTCGAAATCAAACAAGTGCTCGACTTAACCATTTCCGAGGCGCAAGCTTGGCTCAATCAGCAAGTTGATTGAATCTGCATCACTATTTGCATTGAATGGCTTCAGGATTGCCAATCATGCATCACTCGGGAGTCCCTCAGAAAACGCGCAGCAGGCCTGCGGTATAATCGCGCTTTTAAGATTTTCCTAGAGCTGGTCTGCTATGAGCTTGCGTAAGAACGAAATTGAATTATTGTCACCTGCGAAAACGGTGGAAATCGGTCGTGAGGCGATATTGCATGGCGCTGATGCCGTGTATATCGGAGGTCCTTCGTTTGGCGCGCGCCATAATGCCAGCAATGAAGTGAGTGAAATCGCCAAATTAGTCGAATTCGCACATCGCTACCATGCCCGCATTTTCGTGACATTGAATACGATCTTGCATGACAGCGAGCTGGAGCCCGCGCGCAAATTGATTCACGAGTTTTATGATGCAGGCGTCGATGCCTTGATCGTGCAAGACATGGGCATCATGGAACTCGATATTCCGCCGATTCAAATCCATGCGAGTACCCAGTGTGATATTCGTACGCCAGCCAAGGCGCAGTTTTTGGGCGCCTCCGGTTTTTCGCAATTAGTGTTGGCACGTGAGCTGACTTTGGAACAAATCCGCGCAGTAAAAGCAGCGACCGAAACGCCGCTCGAATACTTTGTGCATGGCGCTTTGTGCGTGGCATTTTCTGGCCAATGCTATATCTCGCACGCCAAAGATGGCCGTAGCGCTAATCGTGGCGATTGCTCACAAGCTTGTCGTTTGCCATACACCTTGAGTGATAGCCAAGGGCGCGTGGTGGCCTATGATAAGCATTTGCTGTCGATGAAAGACAATGATCAAAGCGCGAACTTGGAAGCGTTGATTGATGCCGGTATTCAATCCTTGAAGATTGAAGGGCGCTACAAAGACATGGGCTATGTGAAAAATATCACGGCGCATTATCGTTTATTGCTCGATGAGATTTTAAAGCGTCGACCTGAATATTTCCGAGCATCGAGTGGTCAATCGCAAATCACGTTCACGCCCAATGTCGATAAGACTTTTCACCGCGGTCATACGACTTACTTCGCCAATGGTCGTCTTGAGAATATCGGCGCCTTTGATTCCCCCAAATTCGTTGGCCTACATATTGGCTATGTCACGCAATTGGGTAAGGATTGGTTCGAACTCGAAACCAATGATGATTTGGCCAATGGCGACGGTTTAAATTACATGCAAAAACGCGAAGTCGTGGGTTTGCAAGCCAATGTGGTCGAGCGTAAAGGACAAAACGAAAACGGAACCATTTGGCGTGTATTCCCGAATGAGCGTATGTCGGAGCTGGCGAGCCTCAAAGTCGGTATGTCGGTACATCGTAATCGCGACCAGCAATGGGAAATGGCATTAACCAAGAAATCAGCTGATCGTAAATTGGGCTTGTGGATGAAGCTCACTGAAACTGGTAATGGCTTGCAATTAGACTTAAACGACGCTGATGGCGTTGCGAGTTCAGTGCAGGTGAGTTTGCAACTCGAGCCTGCTCAGCAAGCTGAGAAAGCCTATGCAGCGATTCAAGAAGCCTTGGCGAAGTTAGGCAATACCATGTTCTACGCAGAGCAAATTGATGTGAAGTTGTCACAAGCGTGGTTTATTCCAACTTCAGTGATGAATGGTCTACGTCGTGATGCAGTGGCTGCACACGAGCAAGCACGTGTGCAACAGTGGCAGCGTCCCCTACGGACTGCCGAGCAAGAACCGCCAGCGGTTTATCCAGAAACCAGCTTGAGCTATTTGGCCAATGTGTACAACGAAAAAGCACGCGCCTTTTATCAACGTCATGGTGTGCAATTAATTGCTGCGGCGTATGAGGCGCATGAAGAGCCAGGTGAAGTGCCATTGATGATTACCAAGCATTGCTTGCGGTTCTCGTTTAATCTCTGCCCTAAGCAAGCCAAAGGCGTGACTGGCGTGCAAGGGCAAGTCCGCGCCGAGCCGATGACGCTGGTCAGCGGCGATGAAAAATTCACGCTGAAGTTCGATTGCAAGCCCTGCGAAATGCATGTCATGGGCAGCATGAAACCACACATCTTCAAGTCAGCGCCACCAAGCACCGTGGAAATTCCTATGGTGTTTCATAAAACGCGACCGTAGGTTGGCGCTGAGCAAAGCGAAGCCCAACGTCAATCATCAAACAGCACCGGACGCGGGGCTTTGCAGCCCAGGTTACAAAATAACGTAACACAAAAAAAGTAATCTATTTTATTATCAATAAGAATATAAAATAAATTACTTTTATGGCTTGGGCTATTTGCGGAGGGAGAAATGAAATATCGTCGGGTGAAACAGAAAGGCGGTACCTACTTCTTTACTTTGGTATTAGCTGACCGATCGAGCCGACTGTTGCTAACAAATATCGAGTATCTTCGAGAAGCTATTCGCAAGGCAAAAGAAAAGCATCCTTTCGATATTCTCGCCATCGTTATTTTGCCGGATCACTTGCATACGATTTGGCAATTACCTGAGGGCGATTCTGACTATGCGATGCGGTGGTCACTCATCAAAGCATCATTTACCCGCTCAATTCCAAGAGGCGAAACAATTAGCCAGAGTCGAAGCAAAAAACGCGAACGCGGCATTTGGCAGCGTCGATATTGGGAACATCTCATCGTGGACGAAATTGATTTGGAAAACCACATGAACTACATTCACTTTAATCCTGTAAAACATGGACATGTGTTACGAGCCTCCGATTGGCCATTTTCATCAATTCATCGAGAGATCTCGCGTGGAAACATTCTCCCCGATTGGTCGTACCTTGCAAGCGATGAGGGGTTGCAAATAAACGAGTAAAAGAAAGAAATCAATCATGTGTTGAGTTGTAGGTTGGCGCTGAGCAAAGCGAAGCCCAACATCGATGATCAACCAGCATCGGACGTTGGGCTTTTCAGCCCAACCTACACGTTATGTCTCATGAATATTCAATCGGACTCCTCGACGTAGGTTGGCGCTGAGCAAAGCGAAGCCCAACATCAATGATCAACCAGCACCGGACGTTGGGCTTACCAGCCCAACCTACACGTTATGTCTCATGAATATTCAATCGGACTTCTCGACGTAGGTTGGCGCTGAGCAAAGCGAAGCCCAACATCAATGATCAACCAGCACCGGACGTTGGGCTTACCAGCGCAACCTACGGAATACGACAATAAAAAAACCGACGCACTTAGGCGTCGGTTTTTTTGTTTCTACTTCACAGCAAGTTTTACAGATTCTCTTGCAAGAACTTCCATTTCGCTTTTTGCAAAGACCAATTCAACCAAGGATCCACCACGCCATGACCTTGTGCTGGGTAGAGTTGCAAGCTGTATTCCTTATTACCCTTGGCCAGTTCATCGATGAACATGATGGTGTTTTGTGGATGCACGTTATCGTCCATGGTGCCATGCATAATCAAAATTTTGCCACTCAAATTCTTCGCTGCTTTCAAAGAAGAACCTTTGTCGTAACCTTCTTGATTATCTTTCGGTAAGCCCATGTAGCGTTCCGTGTAAATGCTGTCGTACAAACGCCAATCAGTCACTGGGGCACCGACGAAGCCGACTTTCCAGGCCTTGGTGTGCGTCATCGCGTAAGATGTGAAATAACCACCATAGCTCCACCCGTTCAATGCAATGCGATCCATGTCGGCGAAGCCTTGCTGGCGCAACCAATCCAAACCATCTAGCTGATCTTGTAATTCGAGTTGACCTAGCTTCTTGTGAATCGGCCATGCACTAGAAACGCCTTTGTTGCTGGCGCTTTGATTATCCATGACCCACACGATGTAACCTTGTTGCGCGAGGAAATGGTAATACAGGTTCGTGCTCCATTGATCACGTACTTGCGGTGCCATCGGACCTGCATACAAGTGTTGGTAGACCGGATATTTTTTCGTGGCATCGAAATTCGGTGGCAAGAACAAAACGCTTTCCATCAAGAAGCCATTGCGTGATTTCACTTGCTGATGCTTCATGGTTGCCAATTGCAGCTCTTTGTACTTTGCTGGCAAACCATGATCATCCACCAATTTCACTTGCGCGCCTGCATCGGTGAACAACGCTTGTTTTGGTGTTTGCGTCATGCTCGACCAAGTATCGAGGAAGTGTGTGAAGGTTTTGTTCCAACGCACCATGTGCGTACCTTTTTCTTCGGTCAAGCGCTTCATTTCGCTGCCGTCGAGTTTGATGCTGTACTCGTCGTTGCCAATCGGGTTGCGTTCATTGGCGGCGAACAGGACTCGACCTTTGGCTTCATCGACGCCATGCACTGCGCGGACATCCCAATCACCTTGGGTAATGGCGTTGACCAATTGGAAGTCTTTGTTGTAGCGATAGATGTGGTGGTGGCCGGTGCGGCTGGATTCCCACAGGAAGCCGCCATCCTTTAAGAAATGCGGTAATGGCAAACGTTCGGTCCATGCTGGGCTAGTTTCTTTCACCACGGCTTGGCTCATGTATTTGGCGTCATAGATGCGCAAATCCAACCAGGTCTGTACGCGGTCTTGCCATGAGGCCATCAAACGGCCATCCGGTGTCCAATCAACTTGGACGATCAAAGTTTCTTTGCCAGGATAAGGATCGTGTGTCCACGTGACTTTGCCTTTGAGATCAACCACGCCGAGTTTGGTGATTGGGTTTGGATCACCGGCTTTTGGATAACGCGTGCGATCTGTCTTGACAGGCTGCGCGTGGTCACCTGACAAAGTGTAAACCGGCACTTTAGTTTCGTCGAAGCTTAAGAACGCTAACTTTTTGGAGTCAGGTGCCCAACGGAAGGCACGGAAGTCACCGCGACCATAGACTTCTTCTTGATACACCCAATCCAAACGACCATTGAAGACGGTTTCGCTACCACCGGTTGTCAAGCGTGTTTCTTTTGCCGTGGCGACATCTGTCACGTACATGTCGTTGCCTTTGAGGTAGGCTACTTGCTTATTGTCTGGAGAGAGCAGCGCCTCGTCTTCTTTTTGTTCTGGTGTATGTGTTAATTCGCGAGCTTTATTCGCCCCGAGGTCGAGCAACCAGATATCGTTTTTATAGGTGAAGATATAGGCTTTGTTTTCCGGTTTGATGCGAGCGCCGAGTTGATCTGCCAACTTCGCAGCCTCTTTTTCATCAATCTTCGCGGCTTTGAGGATGGCCAAAATATTGCCGTCCGCTGTTAAAGCAGTTTTTTCCCAAGTCGTTGGATTCACCACGAACAGCTCAGCTACACCTTTATTGACTTTTGATTCGATCAAGCGATTTTGATTGTCCCAAGATAAACGTGTGAGTGGTGCGGAATTGAAATTGACGCGCTCATTTGGATGATAAAGCATTTCCAAAGTCAATTTGCCATCGCCAGCATAGGCATTGGCGGCGATACCGGTCACGATCGTGGTGGCGATCAGACTTAGATTAAAAGTGTGTTTCAACATGGTTCCTCCAAATATTTTTTCTTAGGCGTAAAGAAGATCAAAATTTAATTCTTGTTTGGGATTTATGCAAAACAGGCGCTGGCGTTGTTGCGTTCGCCGAACTACCTCTATCCTACAAAATGCAGACGTCTTAAGACTGCGGCGACGCGTATTAGTTCAATTTTTTGAGGCTAGAAACGATTAGGGGCTGCAACTTTTCTTTGATTCTTTCTTGTTTGCTTTCATGCACATTGACATACAAAGCTTGCAAGAAGGCCTTGAGATTGTGCCGTCTTGCTAAACTCGCTTGCGTGTTCATCGGTGCGGCATTGGTGGATCCTTGTATTAATTTTTCAAACCACGCCTGCCATGCTGCATCGTCGAGCGGTGACCGTAATGCGAGAAAAAATACCGGGGCCATCATGCGTTCAGGCTCGCCAAAGATGTAGAAGTGCTGTTCATTGTTGATTTGCGTGGCAAGTGCCTGCAAGATTACTTGATGCTGTTCCGCCTTGAGCTGCGGATTGAGCGCCAGTTGCAACATCCAATCGGCTCCATGCGCGACACCATGACGCCAGCCTTCTTTCTCATCGAAACCACGATAATCTTTGACCCCACTGAGAAACTGCGCTGCCGCGTTGACCATGTCGCTACGCTCTTGTTCGGTCATGAAGGCTTGTAAGCGATCAACGCGCACCACTTCTGCTAAGGTCAGAGCCGCGAAGGGTTTGCTGAAGTCAGCGTTGGGCGACGCTTGAGTGTCTGCAATTTGTGTGAGAAGTTTCTGTGAAATTTTTCGGACGGTAGCTGTATCGAGTAACTTATTGCGCATCCAAAACGACAGTGCTTCAAAAGCGATTTCGTCACGTAAATGCGGGTTGGGTGAGGCTAAGCAGGATAGTAAAGCGAACGCGAGCTGTTGCCGTTTCGCGTCGACTTTAAGGTCGTGCTTTATTTCGCCTTTGATATCGCCCTTGAGTTCCCATTGTTTCTGCTTGAGCTCTTGTAAGGAAGCTTCACTATAACCAGCAGGAGGGCATGATTGGGCATAGCTTGGAGAACTCAAAGCACTGAGAATCAGGCAGCTCATTGAGAGCAAGATGTGCGGAAGACGATGCAGGGAGCTTGGTTTCAATTTATTTGTGAATTGCGCCAACATCGTCATCTCCTTCAATGGTTTGTTCTATGCAATAAATTTCGAGATCGCCTGCATGGTGCGTTGGGTGGCGCCTTGGTGTTTTAGGAAGAAGGCGTAGGCGGTTTGCCCCATACTGCGACGCAGTTCCACGTTATCGAGTAGTTTCTGTGCCTGCTTCAACATATCCTCGGCATGCTGTGTACGCACCGCGCAATTGGCAGCGATCGCTTGCTCGGTGATTTCCGAGAAATTGAAAGTGTGCTGCCCCGTCAAGACCGCTTTGCCCATGGCAAAGGCTTCGATCAAATTATGGCCACCAAGTTCCACCAGACTGCCGCCGACAAAGGCGAGATCACTGGCAGCATAGTACATATACATCTCGCCCATGCTATCGCCCAACAGAACTTGGGTGTTCTCAGGGATCGGTAATTCGTCGGCATCAAGGTCTAAGCTCGAGCGTCGCACGTAGCGTAATTTGTGCTGCTCGATGATCGCCGCGACCTGATCGAAACGCTGTGGATGACGTGGCGTGATGATCAATAAGGCACGTGGCAAATCGAGTTTCATATAGGCGTCAAGAATCAGCGTCTCTTCACCTTCACGGGTACTGCCGCAAATAAAAACGGGGCGATGATCGAAATAGCTTCGCAACTTAGCGCCACGTTCTGCCATGTGCGGTGGCGGAGTGACGTCGAATTTCATATTGCCAGTAATACAGAAATGCTTCACGCCCAATGTGGCGAGACGCTCGGCATCGGGGCCGGATTGCGCTGCTACGTAGTCAATCGCATCTGCCGCGGGCACGAATAAAGAGGATAAGCGTTGGGCTTTGCGGAGCGAGCGTTCTGATAAACGCGCATTGACTAGTGTGACGGGAATCTGTGCTGCTTTGCATTGCGCAATCAAATTCGGCCACACCTCGGTTTCGATGAGGATGCAAATGCTAGGCTGAAAATGGCCTAAAAAGCGCCGAATCATCCAATTGATGTCATACGGGACAAAAACTTGGGTAATGCGATCGGCCACGTTCGCAAACAAAATCTTGCCAGTGCTGCGACCTACCGGGGTCATATGGCTCAACAAGATCTCATGTTCGGGATACTGCGCAAGCAGGGCGCGAATCAAGGGCTCAGCAGCGCGTGTTTCGCCTGCCGATACTGCATGAACCCAAATGCGTTTTTTACGCTCACAAGCAGGGTAAAAGCCGAGGCGCTCTGCAATATGTTGGCGATAACCGGGTTCTTGACGACCGCGTATCCAGAGACGGAGGAGAACGAAAGGAAGGGCCAAAGACCAGGCCAAAGAGTAAACGAAGCGCATGTATTATTTTTTTAAGTCGACAGCGACAATTTTTTTGATAGGTGGTGAATATACCTTAATTTCCTGTGAAACAAGTCGAATTTGCGTGATTTGGCGTCGATTTTTGGGAATCAATTCTAGGCTTCTGTTGCTGCCATGGGCTCTTGTTGAAAATCTACTTTACCTTTAAATAGTTTAGGTTTAAAGTATTTTTGCTGATGGATGCTCGCAGTGTCAAAATTGCAAAATACAAAGATACGACAACATCAAAGCGATTTAGCGAGCCTCGATCCTAATTTCCGAAATCCAGCCCAAACCGATAGTGGAGACCATTCGATGGCTGTTCGTTTTCCTTCTTCTGCACATGTCGATACATTTGCATTTGATCATTTACCGCCGGTAGAGCAATGGCCGGAATTGATGTTTACGCTGCCGGAGTTGCAATATCCCGCGCGCTTAAATTGCGCCAATGCCTTCTTGGATGAGATGGTGGCGCGTGGCTTTGCTGACAAAGTCGCGATTCGTAGTGCTAATGCGCAGTGGACCTATGCTGAGCTCACCCACAAGGTCAATCAAATTGCCCAAGTTTTGGTGCAAGACATGGGCTTGGTGCCGGGTAATCGTGTGTTATTGCGCGGGGCGAATAACCCGATGATGGCGGCGTGTATTTTGGCGGTGTGGAAAGCCGGCTTGATCGCCGTGCCAACCATGCCCTTGTTGCGCGCCAAAGAATTAAGCGTGATTATCAATAAAGCCCAGATCAGCGCGGCTCTATGTTCTTCAGCCTTGTTTGAGGAGATGAAGTTGGCGCAGGAAATGGCGCCTGTGCTAAAGCAAATGAAATGCTTCAATGTCGACGCTAACGCTGCTGAGGATTTTGGTCATAGTGTCGATGGGCTGATGCAAAGTAAGTCGGCACAATACACTGCCGTTGATACCGATGCCGAAGATGTTTGTTTAATCAGCTTCACTTCCGGTACGACTGGCATGCCGAAAGGTACCATGCATTTTCATCGCGACGTGTTGGCGATATGTGATTGTTTTCCGCGTTCGACTTTAAAAGCACAGGAAAACGATGTATTCATAGGCACACCACCTCTGGCCTTTACCTTCGGCTTGGGCGGCTTGTTATTGTTCCCATTGCGCTTCGGTGCAACGGCGGTGTTATTGGAAAAATTGACGCCGGAAAACCTACTGAAAGCGATCGACGAATTTCAAGCGACGACCTGTTTTACCGCCCCCACTTTTTATCGGCAAATGCTGCCGTTGGTGAAGAACTTTTCCTTGAAGAGTTTGCAGAAAACCGTTTCGGCCGGCGAGGCTTTACCTGCAGCGACGCGCGAGGCTTGGCAGGCCGCGACTGGCTTGATCATGATCGATGGCATAGGCGCAACGGAGATGCTGCATATTTTTATTTCCGCGGCGGGTGCCGAAGCACGTGCTGGTGCAACCGGCAAAGCGATTCCGGGTTATCAAGCATGTGTGCTCGATGAAGAAGGTAAACCTGCACCGGTCGGCGTGATAGGGCGCTTGGCGGTGAAAGGGCCAACCGGTTGCCGTTACTTGGCCGATGAGCGACAAAAAAATTATGTTTTCCAAGGCTGGAATTTAACCGGTGACGCCTATGAAATGGATGCGGAAGGTTATTTCCATTATCGTGCCCGCACAGATGACATGATCATTACCGCAGGCTATAACGTCGCCGGACCAGAAGTGGAAGAAGTGTTGTTGAAGCATCCCGAGGTGGCGGAATGTGCCGTGGTGGGCTTGCCTGATGAAGAGCGTGGGCAAATCGTGAAAGCCTTTGTGGTATTGCGCGATAGCAGTAAGGCGCATCTCGGTGATCAGCCTAATCATGCGCTGATCAAAGAGCTGCAAGATTTCGTCAAGAATGCCGTGGCACCGTATAAATATCCAAGGGCGATCGAATTCCGCGAAGCCTTGCCGCGCACCGAAACGGGTAAAGTGCAACGGTTTAAATTAAAGCAAGTGTAGAGAGTGAATTAGGCGACGATGAACGCATCATCTGCCTGCATTGGTGAAGAAGAGCATCAAGGTATTTAGCTTGCGAATGAAGAAAGCGATGAAGTAATGAAGATAGTGTGCATAGGTGGTGGTCCTGCTGGTTTGTATTTTGCCTTGCTGATGAAGAAGCAAAATCCAGCGCATGAAATCACAGTGATCGAGCGTAATCGCCCGTTTGATACCTTCGGTTGGGGCGTCGTATTTTCGGATCAAACTTTGGGGAACCTCGTCAAAGCCGATGAGCCTACCGCGCGAACGATTTTGCAAGCCTTTAACCACTGGGACGATATCGATGTCCATTTCAAAGGCCAAGTGGTCACCTCTGGTGGGCACGGTTTTTGTGGAATTGGTCGCAAACGTTTGCTGAACATTTTGCAAGAGCGTTGCCAAGAGCTGGGCGTGAATTTGGTGTTTGAAACGGATGTGATCGATGAAGAGCAAATCACACGTGATTATCAAGCTGATTTGGTGATCGCTAGTGATGGTTTGAATAGCCGTATCCGCAGCAAATACGAAGCCAGTTTTCAGCCAGATATCGATACCCGTAAATGCCGCTTTGTATGGTTGGGTACCAAGAAACTCTTCTCCGCTTTCACTTTCGCTTTTGAACAAACCGAGCATGGTTGGTTCCAAGCCCATGCCTATCAGTATGATGGTGATACCGCGACCTTTATCGTTGAAACGCCTGAAGACGTTTGGTTGAAATCTGGTTTAGATCAAATGTCGCAAGAAGAAGCGATAGCCTTCTGCGAGAAACTGTTTGCCAAATACCTCGATGGTCATGCGCTGATGAGTAATGCCAGCCATTTACGTGGCTCTGCCAATTGGATTAAATTCCCGCGCATCATTTGTCAACGCTGGGTTCATAATCTCGAAGTCGATGGCAAAACCGTGCCTATCGTATTGATGGGAGACGCCGCTCACACCGCGCATTTCTCGATCGGTTCAGGGACGAAATTGGCCTTGGAAGATGCAATTGAACTCAGCGAATGTTTCGCGAAGCATCAAGAACGAGGTATCGCCGCTGTGATGCAAGCCTATCAGGAAGTGCGCGCCATTGAAGTCTTGAAAATTCAAAGTGCAGCACGTAATTCCATGGAGTGGTTTGAAAACGTCGAGCGTTACACGGCCATGCAAGCACCGCAATTCGCCTATTCCATGCTGACCCGCAGCCAGCGCTTGTCGCATGAAAATCTGCGTTTGCGTGATGCGCAGTATGTGAGCCAGTTTGAACAATGGATCGCTGAACAAGCCTTCGCTCAAGCTGGAGTGCCGCATCCAACTTTACCGGCTGGTGTCACTATTCCACCCTTGCCACCCATGCTGACGCCGTATAAGTTGCGAGAAGTCGTGTTGAAGAATCGTATTGTGGTGTCGCCGATGGCGCAGTATTCCGCCGACGATGGTGTGGCCGGTGATTATCATTTAGTGCACCTCGGTAGTCGTGCGCTTGGCGGTGCTGGTTTGATTTTTGCGGAGATGACCTGCGTCTCTGCTGAAGGACGCATCACGCCTGCGTGTCCGGGTTTGTATAAACCTGAACACACGGCAGCATGGAAACGTATCGTTGATTTTGTCCATACCAATAGTGATGCCAAGATCGCGGTGCAGTTAGGTCATGCTGGTGCCAAAGGCGCGACGAAACGCGCGTGGGATGGTATTGATCAACCGCTCGCGGAGGGGGCATGGCCATTGATTTCCGCCTCGGCGCAGCAATATCTACCGGGCGTTTCGCAGATGGCACGGGCAGCGACGCGTGCTGAAATGGATCAGGTTTTGCAAGACTTCGTGTCAGCCACGATCGGCGCCGACAAGGCGGGCTTCGATTGGTTGGAACTGCACTGCGCGCACGGCTATTTCTTGTCGAGTTTTATTTCGCCACTGACCAATCAACGCCAAGATGAATACGGTGGCTCTTTGGAAAATCGCTGTCGCTATCCCTTAGAAGTGTTTGCGGCAATTCGCCAAGTTTGGCCGGCGCATAAACCGATCTCGGTCCGTATTTCTGCGCACGATTGGGTTGAAGGCGGCATTACACCCGATGATGCGGTGCAGATCGCGCAGCTGTTCAAGCAGGCCGGCGCCGATATGATTGACTGTTCGTCGGGCCAAGTCAGCAAACAAGAGAAACCGGTGTATGGACGCATGTTCCAAACCCCATTTGCCGATCGCATACGTAATGAGGCGCAGATTCCAACGATTGCGGTGGGCGCGATTTTTGAGGCTGATCATGCGAATAGCATTATTGCCGCTGGTCGTGCAGATCTGTGCGCCGTGGCACGTCCACACTTGGCGGATCCAGCATGGACCTTACATGAGGCAGCGAAGCTTGGTTTCACGAATATCTCGTGGCCGAAGCAGTATGCAGCGGGCAAATTCCAACTCGAGCGCAATTTGGAGCGTGAACGTCAATTAGCGGCAGCCAATCGTGGCATGAGTCCGCAAGAGATCGCCGCCAAATTGTTGGAAGGCTGAGGAAGACATGATGCAAAATGACACACAGATGCGTATGAGCGAGCTAGCAGAGCAATCTTTGATCGGCAAGCATGCGCTAGTGACGGGGGGCGGTAGCGGCATCGGTTTGGCGATCGCACGCGCTTTGCTCAAACAGGGTGTGAAAGTCACGATAACAGGTCGCACTGAAGGGCGCTTGAACGAAGCTTTGCAGCAATTGGAAAACGAGGCTGCGACGGCTGGAGTGGGTGCGACGGTGATGGCAGTGGTAATGGATGTCAGTGATGCGGAGTCGGTCCGTCAAGGCTTTGCTCAAGCACGTGCAAACATGGGCGAGATCGACATCTTGATAAATAACGCCGGTCAAGCGGGCTCCGCGCCTTTCCTGAAAACGAGCGTCGAACATTGGCAGCAGATGTTGTCAGTCAATTTGACGGGATGCTTCTTATGTAGCCAAGAAGCTTTGTCTGCGATGATAAAAAGTGGCTGGGGGCGCATCATTAATGTCGCGAGCACGGCAGCTTTGAAAGGCTATGCCTATGTCGCCGCCTATTGTGCTGCGAAACATGGCGTGCTTGGTTTGACGCGCGCCTTGGCGGTCGAAGTCGCGCAAAAAGGCGTGACCGTGAATGCGGTGTGCCCAGGTTTTACCGAAACTGATATCGTTCAAGAAGCGATTCGTAATATCGTCGAAAAGACCGGTCGTAGCGAAGCCGAAGCGCGTACCGAACTGGCTTCTGCCAATCCGCAAAAACGTTTAATCCAACCGCAAGAAGTGGCCGATACGGTACTGTGGTTATGTCAGCCGAGTAGCGCTGCGCAGAATGGGCAAGCGATTGCGATTGCTGGCGGTGAGGTGATGTGATGGATGATGCCAACAAAGCCCGTGAACCGCTCGACCTCGAGTCACGCTTGCGCGAGGATCATCACCAGTCTTTGAAATTGTGGTTACGCATGCTGTCGACCACGACCATGATTGAGACCGAAATTCGGAATCGCTTGCGGGCTGAATTTGGCATTACATTGCCACGTTTTGATTTGATGGCGCAATTAGAACGCCATCCTGAAGGTTTACGCATGGGTGAACTGTCGAAACGAATGATGGTCACGGGTGGCAATATCACGGGCATCACCGATCAGCTCGAACAAGAAGAATTAGTGGTGCGAGTACCCGATCACAAAGACAGGCGCGCCTACAGTGTCAAACTCACCCCCGCTGGGCGTAAAGCCTTTGAACGTATGGCCAGTGTGCACGAAGCTTGGGTTGATGAGTTGTTTGCTAATGTCGGAGCAGAGCAGAAGAGCCTGATGATGCAGGGCCTGGCGCAATTGAAATCACAGTTTATGGCGGACCCTGATGCCGCTTCTGCGATTGATGATGAGCATGGCGGTGCGCAGTAAGCGATGAGGTAGGAAGTCAAAGTATAGTAAGAAATGAGTGAAGAAACATAGCAAATCAGCGAGCCACAATCATCAAGAAGATGGCGATGTTGAAGCTGATACTGTTGCTGATACAGTTTTACACCAAGTAGCACGGTAAGCTGGCGATTTTGAGAGAATGAGTTCCTCCCAACAGCGTTCTTTTTTGCAAGCGATGGTGCAGTGTGATGAAAAGTAAACGCCATCGTTTGACGAATCGTCGGTGTGTTACTTGGTTTTTTTATTCTGAGTAGATAGAAAATGACGCTAGTGACCGAAACTAGCAAAGTAGACTATCGATAATGTGCTATCGAGGATGATCGGTAGCGATGTTTGTGAGTGAAATATGAAATATCTCGAAGGCGAAAGCAATACTTTGGCAGGCAATCACCTGTCGTTGAAACACTATCAAGCGCAACACTTCGCGTTTAGTGTGCAAGGCACGGTGGCGACCATTACTTTGAATCGACCCGAACGCAAAAATCCTCTGACCTTTGAGTCCTATGCCGAATTGCGCGATCTGTTTCGACAAATGTACTATGCCGACGATATCAAAGCCATCGTGGTAACAGGCGCTGGCGAGAATTTTTGTTCGGGTGGTGACGTGCACGAAATTATCGGCCCATTGACCAAACTCGATATGCCTGGTTTGCTGCAGTTCACGCAGATGACGGGCGATCTCGTGAAAGCGATGCGTGCTTGCCCACAGCCTATCGTGGCGGCGGTTGATGGCGTCTGTGCTGGTGCTGGCGCGATCATCGCGATGGCGTCGGATATCCGCATGGGGACGGCCCGCAGTAAGACGGCGTTCTTGTTCACACGGGTCGGTTTGGCCGGTTGCGATATGGGAGCGTGTGCGATTTTGCCGCGTATTATCGGGCAAGGGCGTGCCTCTGATTTATTGTATAGCGGTCGTAGTATGAGCGGCGAAGAAGCCGAGCGTTGGGGCTTCTTTAATCGAGTCGTGGAACCCAGTGAAGTACTCGGTGCAGCGCAAGCCTATGCACAAATGCTGGCAGACGGTCCGACATTCGCCCACGCTATGACTAAGAAAATGTTGCATCAAGAATGGGATATGGGAGTCGACCAAGCGATTGACGCGGAAGCACAGATGCAGGCGATTTGTATGAAGACCAATGATTTTCATCGTGCTTACCATGCCTTTGTGAACAAACAAAAACCTCAGTTTGAAGGTAACTAAATCATGGCCGATCATAGTTATTTGCAGTGGCCTTTTTTCGATGAGTCACATCGCGCACTGCATCAGGCACTCGATACTTGGGCGGCTAAGGAAATCGATCAAACGCATCATCACGATGTCGACCAAACTTGCCGTGATTTGGTAAAGCAACTCGGTAGTGCGGATTGGCTTGCTTATGCGGTTGGAGGCCAAGCCTATGGTGGACGCATGGAGCGCATCGACACACGTTCGATTTGTCTCTTGCGAGAAAACTTAGCGCGATATTCAGGCTTAGCCGATTTTGCTCTTGCCATGCAAGGTTTGGGAAGTGGGGCGATCAGCCTGTTTGGTACAGAAGCGCAAAAGCGCAGCTATTTGCCGAAAGTCGCCAGCGGTGCGGCGATTGCAGCGTTTGCTTTGTCGGAGCCTCAGGCAGGTTCTGATGTCGCGGCGATGCAATGTGCTGCGCAATTACAGTGCGATGAAAGTGGTGAGTACTATGTGCTCGACGGTGAAAAGACCTGGATTTCGAATGGTGGCATCGCCGACTTTTATGTGGTCTTTGTACGCACCGGTGAAGCGCCCGGCGCACGTGGTATCACGGCCTTGATCGTAGATAGTAACTTGCCGGGATTTGAAATTGCAGAGCGCATCGATGTGATCGCGCCACATCCTCTGGCCCGTCTGCGCTTCAATCAATGCCGCGTACCGGTCAGTCAGCGGATTGGCGAGGCCGGACAAGGTTTTAAAGTGGCGATGGCGACCTTAGATGTATTCCGCACTTCGGTCGCCGCTGCGGCACTAGGATTTGCTCGTCGTGCTTTGGACGAAGCCATGATGCGTGCGACCAGTCGTCAGATGTTCGGTCAGACACTGGCAGATTTCCAATTGACGCAAGCTAAGTTGGCGCAGATGGCGACCACGATCGATAGTGCGGCCTTGTTGGTGTACCGCGCGGCATGGATGCGTGATCAAGGACAGCGCGTCACCAAAGAAGCAGCGATGGCAAAGATGCAGGCCACCGAAGGCGCACAGCAAGTGATCGATGCAGCGTTGCAGTTATTCGGCGGCATGGGTGTCATGAGCGAGGTTCCGGTCGAACGTTTGTATCGTGAAATTCGCGCCTTGCGAATCTATGAAGGTGCAACCGAAGTGCAGCAATTGATCATCGCGCGTGAACTCCTCAAAGAGTACAAGGATGCACAAGCATGAACGAGGTATTTAGCACGCCAATTGAGATTCGATTTGCGCATTGCGATCCCGCCGGGATCGTGTTCTATCCACGCTATTTTGAGTTGATCAACGGCGTGGTGGAAGATTGGTGTGGGCACGCCTTGGGCATGAGTTTTCATGAAATGCATGTGGTGAAAGATATCGGTTTGCCGACTGTGCATATCGAGACGGATTTCGTGAAAACCAGCGTCCTCGGCGACCGCTTGACGGCGCAGTTGCGCGTGTTGAAATTGGGCCGTGCTTCCGTCACGGTGGAGATCCGCATGGTCGGGGAGAAAAACGATTTACGTTTGCGTGCAGAATTGGTATTGGTGATGGCACATGTGAGAGATCGAAAAGCGATTGCCTTGCCTGAAGTCTTGCGAACGCAGATGCAAAGATTTGTCGTTGTTGATGCCATTAGCTAATCTTGGTCGTTGTTCTTGCTGTTAGGGCATGCGGCCTTGCAATCACAAAAAATCGTTTCGGCAGATTCGATCAAAGTAGGTCGAATAAACAAAGTTTGCTGCTGACGCTGGAAAAATAAAACAAAGGAAGAGGGAAGATGGATATTTTGCAACCACCAGGCTGGGCTCGTCCGCGCGGGTATTCAAACGGTATCGCGGCACGAGGTCGCACTGTCTGTGTTAGCGGCATGATAGGCTGGGACGCACAAGGGCAATTTCATACCGACGATTTTGCAGGACAGACGCGTCAAGCATTACAAAATATTGTTGAAGTCCTAGCAGAAGCCAGAGCCAAGCCGGAACACATTGTTCGTATGACTTGGTACATCACCGACAAAAAGGAATACATCGCCGCCTACAAAGAAATCGGTGCAGCCTACCGTGAGCTCATCGGCAAACACTACCCAACCATGACCGCAGTACAGGTTTCGGCTTTGATTGAAGATAGAGCCAAAGTGGAAATTGAAGTAACAGCGATCGTGCCCGATGAGGCTTGAGCTGTTTTCCCTTTGAGTCGTGTTTGGTAAATAGTCAAAACCCCTCAACGCCGAGG
Source organism: Undibacterium cyanobacteriorum (assembly GCF_031326225.1). Taxonomy (GTDB): domain Bacteria; phylum Pseudomonadota; class Gammaproteobacteria; order Burkholderiales; family Burkholderiaceae_D; genus Undibacterium; species Undibacterium cyanobacteriorum. The sequence goes on from NZ_CP133720.1 coordinate 1,576,832, forward strand.
CGCTGAGGAATGCTTTGAGTTAGAGAGGACGAGACTATCGGTCTTCGTTGATTTAAAACCCCTCAACGCCGAGGCGCAGAGACGCAGAGGTGGCGCAGAGAAGACATTTTTGGCCTTAGAGTTCGAGCAGCAAAGGTTTTCTCCTGCTTTTCTCCGCGCCTCTGCGTCTCGGCGTTGAGGGGTTTTCAAAAACTTCTACCGCGACATAATTCGTGTCCCCACATCACGAATTACATCCAATAAATAATCAATTGATGCTTCTGATTTGCGATGATTGATGATGCATGCGCGGAGGACGAATTGTCCTTTGAGGCGCGTGCCGGTGATGAAGACGCGGCCATCATTTTCTAAAGCAGGAATCAAGCCCTGATTGAGTTCTGCGATCGCTGTTTCGTCTGTGAGTTTGCCGCGATAGCGAAAGCACGCGATGGCTAAATCACTTTGTGTCAGTAACTCAAAATCTGAAGAAGCGCGCAATTGCTGTTCTAGATACCGTGTCAGCGCTAAGTCTTTGCGCATCATGTTTTGGATCTGCGCAAATCCATAGGCTTTGAGCGACATCCACACTTTAAAAGCCTTGGCATTGCGTGAAAGCTGGAAGTAATGTTCGTTAAACTCCAAGCGTTGATTGCTCGCTTCTAGACTGGTATCGAGGTAATCGGCTTGCTTGAAGTAGGATTCACGCAAAGCACCCCAACTGCGAACCAGCGTGCAGCCAATTTCAAATGGTTGGTAGAGCCATTTATGGAAATCGAGGGCGATGGAGTCCGCCAACTCGATGCCGTCATACAGTGATTTCATTTCATCGAGTGAAGCAATCAGTCCGCCATACGCGCCATCCACATGGAACCACATTTTGTATTGCTGGGCCAGTTGTGCCAAGCCGCGTAAATCATCAATCGCGCCCGTATTTACTGTACCAGCGTTACCGACGATGCAGAAGGGCGAGTAGCCTTCGGCAAGGTCTTTTCGTATCTGCGTCTCGAGCGCTGTCAGATCCATTTTGAAATCGGCAGTCGCGGGGATGCGGCGTAGATTGTCGGTGCCGATACCGAGTAAGGCGACACTCTTGTCCGTACTATTATGCGTCTCGCTACTGCAATACAAGGTGAAAGGCTTGCGGCCGAACAGGCCATGTTGATTGATCTTGTGTTCCCGGAAAAATACATTGCGTGCGACCGTCAGTCCAGTCAAGGTCGCAGCCGAACCGCCGCTGACCATCACACCACCAGCATCCGCGGTATAGCCTAACATCTCTGCAGTCCATTTCACGACACGTTTTTCGATCTCTGTCATAGCGTGACCGAGATGCCATTTGGTCGCGTTTTGGTTGATGGTCGAGGTCAAAAAATCAGCAATCGTCGAAACCTGATTCCCTCCCGCCATTACATAGGCATACATATTTGGGCCCAGATTCCCGGTAGCTGTGTCGAGGACTTTGGTCTTCACTTCATCGAGCAATGCCATAGGATCACTGGCTCCTTGCGGTAGCGCTTCATCAAACCAAGCGGCGACTTCCTTAGGCTCATAGGCATGAAAGCCTTTTTGCTGAGGCGCATCAGCATACAATTGCAGGACGATTTGCTCGGTTTTACGCAAGAGATCTTGAAATTGTTCTGGACTGTAGTCGAGACTGTTTTTGAAGTGTGTGTGAGATGTTGTCATCGGTGGGCTCTTTTACTAAGTCTGCATGAAGGTGTTTATGCAATGACGAGCGCTGTTTCATCGCGTCAATCGCGTGTTTGCATAGATCTTAAATGCAAATGCCTACTTTGGCACGGTGCACTTGGTAAATTAGTGTGTCATTTCTGTTAGACAGTAGAGGCAGTGTGAGCAGAGGCGGCATGCTTGTTTTGCCGGTACAGTTTGGTGAAATATTGAATCGAATCGCTTGAATGACGCGAATGACTCGTGTGACGTGCGTATGGCTTGCAGGCTTTGATTTGCTAAGCGAGATGGCGAAGACCAATGGTGATTTGGCTCTTCGCCCAGATCTTCGGTTTTTGTGATGTGCCAACGAGAAGATGATCAGTCTTTTTCTCGAATCATTTGATCTACCGGCATCGGTTTGCCGATGCCGTAGCCCTGTCCATAGGTAACGCCTATACCCTTTAAAAGCGTCAAGATTTCGCGATTTTCGACGAACTCAGCGACAGTGCGCTTACCCATTAAACTGGCGATCTCATGAATCGATTTAACCATCGCGAGGTTGATCGGATTGGTCTCAATGTCGCGCACGAACTGGCCGTCGATTTTCAGAATATCAACCCGCAACGTGCGTAAGTAAGCGAATGAAGAGAGCCCACTTCCGAAATCGTCGAGTGAGAACTTGCAACCAAAATTGCTGAGCCTATTCATAAACTGCTGGGCAATTTCTAAATGTCCAATTGCTGCGGTCTCTGTAATTTCGAAGCAGATTTTTTCGTGTGGGACGCCAGACTGAATGATCTCATCCTGCACAAATTGCAGGAAGGGTGGATCTCCGAGGCTTTGCCCAGAGAGATTGATTGAGCAAAGGCCGATTTGATCAATGTGTTTCGCCATCCATGCCAAGGCATGTTTCACGACCCAACGATCGACACGTGCTGAGAGGTGATAGCGTTCGACAGCGGGCATAAAACTTCCCGGCGGAATGATGCCACCTTGGCCATCGCGCATCCTTAACAAAAATTCGCAATGCAAGCCGTGATCGGTGGTTTCGTGAATGTCCACGATGGATTGGGCATAGAGCTCGAACATATTGTTCGACAGTGCATTTTCAATCCGACTGACCCATTCCATCACACCATAACGCTGTGCTAGGGCGGGGTCATCATTAGCAAAGATGTGAATACGACCACGTCCTGCGTCTTTGGCAACGTAGCATGCGCTGTCAGCCGATTGCAGCAACACACCTACGCTTTCAGTATGCTGATTAAGTGTGACCATGCCGATACTGACGCCGACTGCAAATGAACGATCTTGCCATTGGAAGCGGAATGCGGCCAAACTCTGCTGAAGACGCTCGGCGATGTGCATCGCTTGTTCAATACTCTGATTGTGCAAGATCATGCCGAATTCATCGCCACCAATTCGGCAGAGATGATCTTCCGCACGCAAACTCGCATTGAAGCGATGGGCAACTTGTCTTAACAATTCATCGCCAGCGGCATGACCACAGGTATCGTTGACCACCTTGAATTCATCGAGATCGAGATAGCACAAGACATGTTGTTGCGTGTGATTGCGGGTTTGTTCAAAGAGCTGTTGCAGAATTTGCTCGAAGGCGCGACGGTTGCCGAGTCCCGTGAGTTCGTCATGGGTCGCTTGAAACTTAATAATGTTTTCAGCGGCTTTGCGTTCGGAAATATCTTTGACTGTGGCGATGTAATTGACAATCTCCCCAGCGGCATTGCGGATTGCCGACGGATTCACGACAACTGGAAAGCGATCTCCATTTTTCTTTTGAAAAACCAGTTCGAAGGAACGAAATTGTCCGGCTAAGGTTTGCCGAAACGCTTCGTAGATGCCATCGTATTCTTCTTGCGGCCAATAGGGGAAAGGTGCTTTGATGCCGACTAACTCTTCTTTGCTAAAACCTGTCATAGCGCAGAAAGCTGGATTGACATCAAGTTGGCGACCGTCGATGTCAAGTACCGAGAAGCCATCTTGCATGGCATGGATCAAGCTATTGGCAAATTCAACCGCTGTCTTGAGATCATCTTCTGCACGTTTGCGCGCCGCCATGAAGCGTGCCCGATCAAGGGCAACCGCGATGTGCGCGGCCATCGCTTGCATAAATTCGAGTTGCCATGTCTTGGGCGGGCGAACACCTTCGATATCGCCGTAGGTTCCTAAGCCAATCGAGCCAATACTGTGACCCGCCAGCACCAGTGGGACATTAATGATGGTGCGATTTTGAAGTAAGGCGACGATGTCTTTATTCGTGCGAGGATCGATGCGTGCGTCTTCAACGACGACAACATGATCGCCTTCCATGATTTCGTCAATCATGGGGTCGCCTGCCATGGGAATATCGATACTTTGTATGAGACGCGAAACAGCAGTTTCTTCACCTTCGCTGCGGTGACTCAGGATGGTCACCATCCCTTCGCGTTCGCCGAAGACAGCCAACCACACTTGCGGATAGCCCAAGACCTCACGAGCCACCGGTGAGTAGGCGTTGAGGATATCTTCCACTTTCCAAGCACGCTCGAGTTGCTTACAGAGCTGTAGCAAGACCTTGTTTAACTGCGCAGGTTCGAGCTCGGTGCCTTTTATCGCTTTGAGTAATTGTTCCATCGGACGTCATGAATTTCTAAGGCACCGCACGAGTATTCACGAGCATCTAATTGCCGTCAAGAAATTACATGTAAAAATTTGCTTTACATCCAACATGAGCGCTATTTCTTATAAGGATGCCTCGTTTTAGTGCATTAAATTGCTTTTAAGGCAATGTATTTTGTTTTTTATGCTACCATTTAAATTTCTTGTAAATTGCTAGTTAATAGCATATTCTTTGCTTTGTTATGGAATTTGACGTTTGATTTCTCAAACCACGTCGCTCAATTTATTTGTTTTTCAGTCGCTTGCTCCATTCTCGAGGCAAATTATGTTCAAAAAATATCTCTCTGCAGCCTTGTTCTTTCTACTCCCTAGCATAGTGGCGGCCCAGGAATTTCCACGCAGTTCGGTTCCTGATCCACTCAAGACTTGGATTCCGTGGGTTCTGGATCAGCAAGCAAACCTGAATTGTCCACATCCCTTTGATAGCGATGAGGTGCGTTCCTGCCAGTGGCCTAGCGTGCTTGAATTAAAAGTCGGTGCGAAAGGCGCTGAGTTCACGCAAACTTGGCAAGTCTTTGGTGATACGTGGATTAGCTTACCGGGTGATGAACATCACTGGCCCTTGGATGTCCTGGTCGATGGCAAAGCACTACCAGTCATCAGCCAAGCCGGCAAACCTTCGATACGTCTTGATCGTGGCACTTACAAAGTCAGCGGGCGCTTTTATTGGTCACAAGTGCCAGAGTCTTTGGGTTTAGCGCAAAACTCTGGTCTGGTTCGCCTAGAAATGAATGGCAAATTAGTGGCGCATCCGGTGCTCGATGATGCAAATCGCATTTGGCTACAGAAGAAACAGGAAGTGAGTAGTGTGGAGCAAACCACCCTCAAGGTGTTTCGTAAGATCAAAGACGGTATTCCTGTCATGCTCGAAACGCGCTTCCACCTTGAAGTGTCAGGCAAGGCAAGGGAGTTAAGCCTCGGGCGCGCTTTGCTGCCCAAGTTGATTCCGCAAGCGCTTCACTCAAACTTGACCGCTACCCTCAACGAAGAAGGTAATCTCCTCGTTCAGGCGCGGCCGGGGATTTGGGATATTAGCTTTGTCTCACGCTTACCTGCAGATCTCCTAAATTTAAGTTTGCCCGCCGCGAGCGGCATTCTGGCTGAGGAAGAAGTCTGGGTCTATGAGGCAAACCCTGCGGTGCGTTTGGCCAGTGTTGAAGGGCCCACAGCGATCGACGCCCAACAAACCACATTGCCCGATGAATGGCGCCATTTACCCGCCTATTTGATGCGCCCAGTAAGCTCTCAATTTTCCTTGAAACAAATTCGTCGGGGTGACAGTGAGCCGACTCCTGATAAGTTGAAATTGCAGCGCGATCTGTGGTTGAGTTTCGATGGCAAAGACATGACCATGAGCGATAGCCTCAGTGGAAAAATGAGTCGGCCGGCGCGCTTAACGATGGTGGCTCAAGCCCAACCGGGGCGGATCGAAGTGAACGGGCAAGACCAACAAATTAGCAGTGGCAGCGATCACTTAGCTGGTGTTGAAGTGCAGGGGGGGGATCTGAAATTGAAGGCCGACAGCCGTTTGCCACAGGCGCCACGAACTCTGCTGGCGACTTTATGGAAGCATGACTTGGATGCACTCGACATGAATTTGCATCTACCACCTGGCTGGCGTTTGTTACACGCTAGTGGAGTTGATCATGCCAATGGTGCTTGGCTTACTTCGTGGGACTTATTCGACATTTTTTTGATATTGATTACGACCTTGGTCGCAGCACATTTGTGGGGTAAAAAGTGGGGTGTGGTCACGCTAGTGAGCTTAGTTTTGTCGTATCAAGAACTTGATGCCCCACGTGGTCTCTGGATGCTGTGCTTTAGTTTGATCGCCTTGTACCGTGTACTGCCGCAAGGGAAATTCAAGCAAATTATCCAATGGATACAACGCGGCAGTGTGTTGGTCTTGTTGGTCTTGAGTCTCGCATTTGCCACCATGCAGATTCGTGGTGCGATCTATCCAGTGCTGGAAAATGAGTCGGTTTTTCTTGATCGTCATCAACCGCAAAGGATGGTGGGCACGCCCCAAGAAAGGGCTCCAGAAACCGTTAAACCAGCAGCACCAGCTGAAGCACCACCCCCAATGGAACCACCACTGACGGATGCGGCGCCGATGCCTGCGCCCGCATATATTCCGCCACCGGAGGTCGTCAATGCGCCTCAGCCTGAAGTAAGGAGCGTGGCGATCACAAGATACGCGCGCGGGAACCAAAGTGATAAAGAAAAAGGGTATATCAGTTCATTGAGTAAAAACGTTGGTATCGATCCCGACGCCAAAGTGCAAACAGGACCGGGACTGCCGCTCTGGCAATGGCGGAGTCATCCATTGACTTTCGATGGGCCAGTCACGCAAGAGCAGGAGATTCACTTGTGGTTGCTGTCGCCATGGGCTTCGAAAATCGTCGTCGTATTGCGCCTTGTTCTGTTGAGTTTGCTTTTGCTCTTACTCGGCCACGCCGTGCTGATCCAAAGCAAACACAAGCCAGTACATGGAAATGGTGACGATGCCGACGATCAATCGGAGGGCGACCAAAATGACGGAGATCAGAACTCAACAAAAAATATGAAATTGGGTTCTCTGTTGCGTCAGATTCGTGAGCGTATGACAGCGGTTCTTGGGGCATCTAAAACACTTGCGAGCAGTTTCGTGATCTGTGGATTATTGGGCCTCGCGCAAAACCTGGTTTGTGCCGATGCGTCAGCGCAGACACCGAGCGATCAGCATTTGCAAGAATTGCGAGAAAAACTCACGCGCAGAGCAGAGTGTTTGCCCGACTGCGCTGAAATTTCTCGTCTCACCATACATGTGTCGGGTACTACCGTGCGCTTGAGTTTGGATGTGGATGCAGCACTAGATACGGCCTTGCCGCTACCAGGCGGCAAAAAAAGTTGGCTGCCAAATGAAGCACGACTTGATGGTAAAACCGCATATATCGATAGAGATAGTGATGGTGCTTTGGGTTTCTTGGTGACGGCTGGACGACATCGATTGGAGTTGGTTGGTGAACTTTTGCAAAATGACACATTACAACTACCGCTGCCCCGCAAACCTCGTCGGGTTGAACTTGATGCCCCTGGGTGGGACGTCGCTGGTATTTCAGACGAGACGGGTGTGGCCGACACCATTCAATTGTCACGTCAAGTGAAGCTGGGCAAAGATGCCAAGAAAAATGCGGAAGCGGATTTTCCAGCTTTGCTGCGCGTTCAACGTACGCTCTTGTTCATGAAAGAATGGGTCGTCGAAACCGAAGTAGAGCGCCTCTCACCTAAAGGTTTGCCTGTATTGGCGCAGATCGCCTTGCTTCCTGGTGAGGCGGTGAACACCGCTGGAGTTCAGATCAAAGATGGGCAGGTCTTGCTGAATATGGGGCCGCAAAGTGAGCGTGTGACCTGGAGTTCTAACTTAAAGCAAGCACCAAGCGTGTTGTTGAAGGCGAGCGATCACTGTGCTGATGCCAAGATTGCTCAGTGTATTGAAGAGTGGAGCGTGCTGGCGAATAATCTATGGCACTTGGAATTGAAAGGCGTACCCCCGAAGGTCGGTGCTCTGAACGGAACGCAAGTCTTCCTTCCTTGGGCGGGTGAAACTTTAGAAATTAAAGTGGAACGTCCACAAGCTGTGGCAGGCCAAACCATCACCATCGATCAATCATTTTTAAGCGTGACACCAGGAACACGAGCCAGCGATTATCGCCTATGGTTTGTAGCACGCAGCAGCCGTGGCTTGGATCATAGTATCGATTTACCAAAGGGTGCCGTATTACAAAAGGTCATGATCAATGAGGTGGAGTTCCCGATCAGAGCAATCGGTCAAAAATTGACTCTGCCAATCAAACCAGGCAAACAGGAGATCGAAGTCAGTTGGCGGGTCGATCGTGGCATGACATCGAGCTTCAGCACGGATAGTGTCAATCTTGGTCTTGCCAGCGTGAACAGTGCTGTTAGTGTTCAAGTGCCGACGGACCGTTGGTTACTGGCCGTCGGTGGTGACGGCATGGCACCAGCAATTTTATTTTGGAGTAAATTGATCATCTTACTCTTGCTCGCGATTGGTCTAGGCTCAGTGAAATTTTTACCAGTCACTCGGTGGCAGTGGATCTTGCTTGCGCTCGGCATGACGCAACTCGGCTGGCCTAGCATCCTTTTGACGATGACCTGGTTCTTCGCTTGTGCTGCGAGAGGGAAAGTCGATATAGCGAATACCCCTGCGTGGCAGGTCAATTTACGTCAGCTGTTTTTGGTACTGCATAGCTTGTTGGTTATCGCGATTTTGTTAGAGATTGTCCGTGGTGGGCTACTCGGCAATCCCGATATGCAAGTTGCGGGAAATAATTCAACGCAGACCCAACTGAACTGGTACCAAGATCGAATAGATGGCCCCATGCAGTCGGTCTGGATTTTGAGCCTACCAATGCTGGTATATCGTGGTCTGATGTTATTGTGGGCCTTGTGGTTAGCGTCCTCGGTCATTGCTTGGGCGAAGTGGGCGTGGGCGGCCTTGAGTGCGGGGGGATTGTGGAAGGCTGCCGAAGTGACGGTAGCAAGTGGAGAGCCGCACGCGGAAGAGATAATTAATGCAAATGAATCGGAGCTTAGTCAAGCCAAGTCACTCGTATCCATTGCCGAGCTTGGTGAGTCTACTGACTCGCAAGAGGTGGCGAATGAGACTAGTGTTCCTTAAGCGAATTTGATTCTCATGTGGTGAAAGTAGCGGTGATGAGATGATCGGTACCGCCTCTTTCCCCACTGCGATCGCCAAAGGTAGGTGTTTGCAGTATGTGGAGCGAAGCGTGACATCTCGTATTACGAAATGGTTTCTTTTTTTACGAAGCGATAACATGCTTCATTATTATCTCTGCTACTGTCGGTAGCTTCTCCTGATCCCTTTATTGGCGCATTTGTCTTTTTTGCAAATCTAAGTTAATTTGTCGCCACTAATCATTTTTCGTATGAGTGCACTATGTCTTTCTCCAAAAACTCCTCTCAGCAAATGGGCGCGGGTATCACGGCCGCTTTGCTTGCTATTAGCTCCGTTGCCGCAGGCCTCGCTTCCTCTTCCGCATTGGCGAGCGAAACGCGATCCGCTCAAAAAGCGAAAGCAGTGGCACAGCCCGTGTCGACCAGCGAGTCGAAAGCGGGTGCGACTTTTAGATTCAATCCTGAAGCAGTGATTCCCTATTCGCCTAAGCTGATCAAAGGCAAACTCGCGAATGGTTTGACCTATTACATTCAAAAAAATTCTAAGCCCGAGCAAAAAGTAGAAATGCGTTTGGTGGTGAATGCAGGCTCTGTATTGGAGGATGAAGATCAACAAGGCTTGGCCCATTTTACGGAGCACATGGCGTTTAATGGTAGTCGTCATTTCAAGAAAAATGAGTTGGTGTCATTCTTGGAATCGATCGGGGTGAAATTCGGTGCCGACTTGAATGCCTATACGGGCTTTGATGAGACGGTCTATATTTTGCCGATTCCAACTGATAAGCCAGAAAACTTTGAAAAAGGCATGATGGTATTGGCAGACTGGGCTTCAGGTTTGCGCTTCGATGCCGAGGAAATCGAAAAAGAACGTGGTGTTGTGTTGGAAGAAGCGCGCTTAGGGAAGGGCGCTGGAGAACGTTTGCGTCAACAAACTTTACCCAAGATTTTGCATGGCTCGAAATATGCGGAGCGCTTGCCCATCGGTAAAGAAGAGACCATACAAACCTTTAAATATGAGGCTCTCAAGCGCTTCTATGCGGATTGGTATCGCCCCAATCTCATGGCGGTTGTGGTGGTTGGCGACATCGATCCACAAAAAGCCAAGGCGGCCATTGAAAAACATTTTTCTGATCTTAAGAATCCACGTCATCAGCGGGTGCGTCCTCAGGTGAGTTTGCCATTAAAGAACTTGGATGACGCCGTGGTAGCGGTCGACAAAGAAGCGAATCTTTCTTCCGTATCGATCGCACAAGCGCGTTTCTTGCAACCGAATGATGGCAAGTTTGGTAGTTATCGCCAGCGTCGTATCGATCATTTTGTCAATGTCATGTTGGCTGAGCGTCTGCGCGAATTATCGCAAACGGCAAATCCGCCATTCTTGGGTGCTAGTAGCGGTCTTGGTGGACTCGTCGGCGATTATCAGGAAGTCAGTGCGGTTGCCACAATCGGTAAAGCAGGTGTGAAGGTTGCGATTGAAGCCCTAGTCGGTGAGAATAAACGCGCTGCGCAATTTGGATTCACCGCGCAGGAGCTGCAACGTGCCAAGCTCAATTCATTGCGCAATTTAGAAAATTCTTATAACGAACGTGACAAAACTCAATCGGGAACACTGGCCGCCGAATTTATTCGCAACTTCTTACAAGGAGAAGCGATACCCGGAATTGAGGCGGAATACCGATTCCATAAAGAGATCGTGAATGGTATTAGTTTGGAGGAAGTGAACCAATATGCGAAACGCATTTTGAGCACAGACGTTCCTGAACTGGTGATTTACCAAGGCAGTGATAAGCCCGATCATCCATTACCAGATTCGAGCAGTTTGAAGGCAATGGTGAAAGAGGCTGAAGCGAAAGAGGTGCAGGCGCGTGAGGAGAAAAGACTATCTGCGGATTTATTTCCGGTGCCGCCGAAAGCCGGTAAGATCGTCGGTGTCGCTCACGATAAGGTGCTGGGTACGACCACGTGGACTTTGAGTAATGGTGTCAAAGTTGTTTTGAAAAAAACCGACTTCAAAAGTGATCAAATCTTACTGAGCGCATCACGTCCCGGCGGTACAGCCATTTTCTCAGACCAAGATTATTTGCAGGCACGCTACGCCACATCAGTCGTGGGTACGATGGGGGTTAAGGACTTAACGCCTAGCGAAATTACCAAAGTCTTGGCAGGCAAGATCGCCAACGTCAGCACGTCTTTCTCAGAAAATGCGGAAGGTGTCTCAGGTAATTCCAATAATAATGATGTGGAGTCGATGCTGCAGATTTTGCATTTGGTGTTGACGCAACCACGACGCGATGAAGACTTGTTCAAGTCTTTTGTTAATCGCCAAATGGAAGCATTGAAGAATCAAATGGCTTCACCTTCTGCGGTCTTCCAAGAACAATTATTGCAGGCGACTTTCCCACCCCATCCTCGCGCTCCGAGCATGGTCAAACCGGAACAAATTGCGAGTCTCGATCTTGACAAGATGTTGGCAATTTACCGCCAGCGATTCTCCAGTGCCCATGGCTACACCTTCTTTATTGTGGGGAGTTTTGAAGAAGAAAAGCTCAAACCTTTAGTTGAAACCTATCTCGCGAGTTTGCCAGCCGACCCTTTGCAGTTAGAGGTCATCGATAGAGGGGTGCGCCCTAATAAAGGCGTCGTCATCAAAGACGTATTCGCGGGAAAAGAAGCGCAGAGTTTGGTCAGTATCCAATTTCATGGCGAAGCGAAGATGACACCAAAGCAGCGCATGGATTTTTCGGCCATGGGGGAAGTTTTGCAGTTGCGTATGACGGCCAAAATGCGTGAAGAGCTTGGTGCTGTGTACAGCCCAAATATTAGCCGCACGCTGCGCCGCCAGCCGTATCAAGGCTATGCAGTGATTTTGACCTTGCCATGCGGTCCAGAAAATGTCGATAAGCTGGTCAATAGTAGTTTTGAATTGATTGCCGCATTGAAGGCTGCGCCACCGACCGAAGAGGAATTGCGAAAGGTCAAAGAGAATTGGATTAAAAATTATCGTGAATCGATTAAAACAAACCAGTTTTGGTTGAATTCTTTGCGTAATGCGCAGCAGACGGGTGATGATCCGCATGAGCTGCTTAACTTTGAAAGCAGAGTGGCTCAGGTGAGCACTAAAGATGTACAGGCGGCAGCGCAAACTTACCTCGATAGTTCGAATTACATACAAGTGGTGCTTTACCCAGAGAACTACAAAGCTGGCGTGAGCCGTTCTAAATAAGCGACAAATAAGCGACGAAGGAGATGATCATGATTAAAGCTCAGACTAAATATTTGACCCGCCATATGGCTATTGCGTTCGGTATCTCGGTGGTCGCGATGAATCTCGCCTATGCCGATGAGCAAAAAGCGGCAACGAAAGCGCCGATCAAGAATGCGGCCAAACCGAGCATGCAAGATGTACTGAAAGCCTCAAAGGCAAGCGATTGGCGCCCACTTGATCCACAGAACACGCTTTACCTTGAAATGGATAAAGGTCGCGTGGTGATTGAGTTGGTCCCCGAATTTGCGCCAAAAAATATCGAGAACATAAAGAAGCTTGTGCGTGAAGGCTACTTCGACGGATTAGCCATGATTCGTTCACAAGATAACTATGTCGCGCAGTGGGGCGATGCGGATGAGAAGCGTGAATTTAAAACCGCAGCCAAGACCGTCGATGGTGAGTTCACTGTGAAGTATTCAGCGAAATCAGCATTCACGCGTTTGCCAGACCATGATGGTTACGCGCCACAAGTCGGACACGCCAAAGGTTTTGCGGCTGGCCGTGATCCGAAATCTCGAACCACGTGGCTGGCGCATTGCTATGGCGCGATCGGTGTGGCGCGTGGCAACGAAACGAATAGCGGTAATGGCAGCTCTTTATATGCGGTCACAGGTCATGCGCCACGCAACCTCGATCGTAATATCACGGTCGTTGGTAAAGTGATGCAGGGCATGGAACTATTGAGCACCTTACCGCGTGGCACTGGTGCTTTGGGGTTTTATGAAAAAGCCGAAGAGCGCACGCCGATCAAATCGGTGCGTATCGCCGCCGATGTTCCAGAGGCGGAGCGCAGCAAACTTGAAGTATTCAGAACTGATACCGCGAGCTTCCAAGCTTTAGTCGAAGCGCAACGTAATCGTGGTGGCGAATGGTATAAATTTGCTGCCAACCATATTGAGTTGTGCAATGTGCCAGTGCCTGTGCGCACGGTGAAATAAATTAATCTGTTTTAATGAAGTGTGAGAAGTAGTGATGAAGAAGTTGTTTCCCCTTGTAATGTTGACGGCGATCTTGTCGTCTGGATGTATGACAGTCACAGTAAGCTCTAAACAGTTCGTACCACGTGACACCAATAAGCTGGCGTTGTTGAAAACAAGTGCGCCAGACTATCAAACTCGCGATATCGAGTTTGTGCAAGCCGATGGATCAATTAGTCGCGGCGTCTACTTCAGTAAGCCTGGGGCGCAGGCAACCGTTTTGTATTTTCTCGGTAGTGGCATTCGTCTCGACGCAGATGGTGCCTTTTTCCTCAAGCCATTCGCTGATCTGAACCTGAATGTGATCGCTTTTGATTACCGAAGTTTTGGCCGTAGTGATGCCACAACAAAAACGCATGGATTGAAAGAAATCGAAAGCGATACTGCTGCTTTGTATGACTATGCACGTGGCATGGTACAAGGTCGTTTAATCGTCCATGGACATTCCTTTGGCAGCTTTGTTGCCGCGCATTTGGCAGGACAGCGCAAGCTCGATGGCTTGGTGCTCGAAGGTACCGGCACTGATGCAAGAACCTATGCCCAGAATTTGACGCCTTGGTTCGCCAAACCATTTGTGTCCTATAACGTGGTCGGTGATGTAGCTGAAGTAGATAATCGTCGCAGCCTGCAAGAAATTCAATTCCCGATTCTCATCATCGCCGGCAAGCGGGATACAACCACACCAGAGCCAACCGCACGAGAATTGTTCGACGGACTCAAGCAACGCCAAAAACGTTTTGTGAGCGTTGATGCCGGGCATATGGATGGGATGGTGTTTCCTGAAGCGAAGGTCGCGTACAAGCAGCTCTTGCAAGACGTTGAGAATAGTAAATAAATAGCCTTCAATTAAATCAAAAATGAAACTCTTACATTACCTGAGGATAACGCTTACAGCGGTAACGTTGTTAACATGTGCGATCGCAAGCGCTGTTGATCTTTCAGGCATAAATCTTCCGGTCATTCGTCAATGTACGGCACAGGATCGTGACGATCGATATGCCCGTGTTTGTGTAGAATCTCTGAATCAAGGCGAAATCGAAGCAGTGAAATCTATGCAATTTGATGATGTCGTTGCGTACAAAGCTGTCGAGGATGGTTTGATCTTGGCTGCGAAGATGAAGAAAAGCGATATCGGGTTTTATGATCGTCCAGCATTTGGCGGAGAGATAACGACCTATCTAGAACCTATCGATATCAATCACTTCGCTATAAAAGTTAGGCTTAGAGGCATAGAGAAGGCGAAGTTGAATCCCTTGTTTTTGAATTTTGCAGGGCGTTCCCCATTCTCTTTAAATATCGACGGGCGAGATCCCTCAGAGCGGACGGTGGTGGAAAGTTGGTCCGCAGTTTTGCAGAAGCTGCAGAGTCAAGGAGCCCGCTTTGAAATGATCAATTTTCCAAATGCGGAACATTTCGATGCTAAGTCTGTCAAAGTGTTTCGTGGTTCGAATTGTTTGAAGACGATAGTCGCTTGCAGTGTGATTTATGATACCGATGGTGAAAGCCTCGGGTCTCTTATCTCTAACGCACATGCAGCCCAGATTCCTCTCGATGATTTTGTTCTTGTGGGAATACCTAATCCAAATGAACATCGGAACGTCGAGTTATTGAAAGGCCTTGATCCAGATCGTTTCGATGCCTTTCTCAGTTTTGTGGTGACCAATCTTCGTCAAACCATTGAGAAAGGTGAAACACCAAAGAATCGATATGCTGCAGGCTTTTCGAATGGCGGTGCATGGGCTTTTGATGCGCTACTATTTCACCCGCATTTTTTTGATGGAAGCATTGTCATGTCGCCGGCTATTTGGGAGCTCAAATCACCAGTGCAACTGAAAGGCAAGAGAGTATTTGTTGGTGCGGGTGAGCTAGAGCTTGGTTTTTTGAACACAGCTCACGAAATTGAAAAGATAAGCATTGGTTTTGGTGCTGAGGTGAAGACTGTCTATTCAAAATCAGGGCACTCAATGAATACTTGGGCACCTATTTGGAATTTAGCATTGAGAAGTCTGAGCACAAAGTAGTAGGAATATGTTGTTTGTTATGGGGCAGTCTTTTTTGGGGGAGCCACCCTATGCAAAAAAATGCCTTAATGGCTTGTTACTTGATTTTTTTGTCTTTTGATGCATTCGCCTGTCAACCAAATGTCGAGGAATTGAGTCTGAAACTCTACCTGAAAAAGGACAATGTTGGTTCGGTCATTTTTGCTGGGCAGGTAATGACCGTAACCGAACGTCGAGAAGGCGGGGTCATCGTGCAAACCGTAAAGATTAAAACATCGCGTTGGTGGCGTGGTGAGGTTCAATCAGAGCTGATGGTGATGGGCAAGAAAGGTGCAGGCGCAGGTACCTCTTGTGCTGGTGTTGACGACATTGTTTTCACAAAAGGCCAAGAGTGGTTGATCGTCGGAGAGCTGAAGGACGGCAAAGTCATCCCTAGAAGATGGTTGAGCCGTCCATTGTTCGAGCAAGAAGCTAAAACGAAAAGTTTAGAGCAGTTAAGCCCATATTAATTCTGGAAATGAATGCTTGATGTGATGGTATAGAGTGTTGTTGGGCTTCGCTTCGCTCAGCGCCAACCTACGGATTAATTTGTGTTTGGTGGGTAGGCTGGGCTGGCAAGCCCAGCGTCCGCGGGTTCGTCGAGGTTGAGTACCGTTGTTGGAGTGCCTGTTGATGTTGGGCTTCGCTTCGCTCAGCGCCAACTTATGATTTACATCGAGAACAATTGGTTTTACTGCGCCGGATTCGCTGCCACAGCATGAATCGCATTAATCGCCGATATCACTTCCTCTGTCAATTTCACGTCCGTGGCACGGATGTTTTCTTCTAATTGCTGTAAATTTGTCGCACCGATGATGGTGCTGGTGACGAACCAACGTGAATAACACCATGCTAAGGCGAGCTGTGTTGGTGTGTAGCCATAATCGCGCGCAAGTTTGGTGTAACGACCACTGGTGGCGATCACTTCTTGACGCATATAGCGCGGACTCCAGGTTGGTGGAAATTGCGTCAAACGTCCTTTGGCTTGGGCGTCGTCGACATATTTGCCGGTCAGACGACCGAAGGCGAGCGGACTATACGCGAGTAGGCTCACTTGTTCGCGGAAACAAGTTTCTGTGAGTCCTTGTTCGTAGCTACGATTCATCAAATGATAGGGATTTTGAATCGAGACAATGCGCGTTTGCTGTTTGCGTTCGGCGTGCTTGATAAATTCACTGACACCCCAAGGAGTCTCGTTGGAGACGCCAATATGACGTATCTTACCTTCTTTGACGAGGGCGTCCAGCACGTCTAAAGTCGCCTCGATCGCAACACTCTCGCGCTCGAGCTCAGGATTAAATTCTTTTTGCCCAAAAATCGGCGCATTGCGACTTGGCCAGTGGAGTTGATAGAGATCGATGTAATCAGTTTGTAAACGACGCAAACTGCCTTCGACGGCGAGTCGAATGTTTTTTTCGTCGAGATCATTCTCGCCATTGCGTATCCAAGGCATGCCGCGCGATGGACCGGCAACTTTGGTGGCAAGGATGATTTGATCACGTTGTCCGGATTGTTTAATCCATGTACCGATGAATTGTTCGGTGCGGTTCACTGTTTCGGCACGTGGCATCACGGGATACATCTCCGCGGTGTCGATAAAATTGACGCCATGTGCCAGCGCATAATCCAGTTGCTGATGCGCTTCAGCTTCTGTGTTTTGCTCGCCAAAAGTCATGGTGCCGAGACAGACTTCGGACACCATCAAATCACTATTGCCCAATTTCTTTTGTTTCATGGTTTTCTCTTAGTCCTAAACAACATTATTTTCTTCAATGCGAAAACTGTTTGAGTAAAGTCTGTAAATACCGAGGACTCAAAATGTTTACACAATCTTGATCATATGACTTGCCCATTCCGGCACCGACTTAAAAAAGACATGAAGCGCCGGTGAGAAGCTTGTAAACTGAAAGTTCTTACTATGCCCCAGCCGCCTTAAAGCATTTTGGCTGAAGAGACTGATGTGTCCGTTGCGTGGTGCTGCGTACCACCAATTGAGTTTCTTGCCTGGCGTGATAAATTCATCCGATGTAATGGTTGAGAAAATGATGATGCCATTGTCCGCGATAAGCTGATCAAGATCCGAAATTAAGCGATGAACGTCAGGGACATGCTCGAATACTTCGAAGCTTGTGATGAAGTCGAATTTTCCGAGCGATTCGATGCTAACGTCGTGGTCAACCATGGGATCGTACGAGCTTGATTGCCAGCCAGCTTCATTCAGTAATTTCGAGAGCATGCCGTTACCACCGCCGTAATCCAAATGGCGGATTGAGCTCGCATGGGGAACATTTGCAATCAACATCTCCGAATTTGTGCGTGGTCGACTTTCGATATACTCTGGATCGACATAGACATAATCTTGGTTGTAAATTTTCTCTTCGAACTCGTCGACGCTCCATGCATGCATCATCGGCGCCCAACAGAATCGACAATCACTGCAGAGATAATACTCAATCGCGACACCAGAACGCGGTAGCGCACCGCGCTTGGATACTTCGCAGTGTTTATTCAGGTCGACGGTGTCCAGTAATTCCCCCTTAGCGGCACAGATTGGGCAGTCGTATTCTTTCTTTTTTCTAAAAAATGACCACATGAGGGACTAGTTCTCCAAATCAGAATGTGAGGCTTGCAGTGGATCTTACTTAGCTAAACGAATTGCATCGGCACAGTCTTTCACCAACGCCGGGCCGCGATAAATGAGGCCTGAATATACTTGTACTAAAGAAGCACCCGCTTGCATTTTGCTGACTGCGTCGGCGCCAGAGAAAATGCCGCCAACGCCGATGATAGGCAAGGCATCGCCTAATTCTGATTTCAATGCGCGTACCACTTTATTCGATAACTCGAACACGGGTTCGCCAGAGAGGCCGCCTGCTTCTTCGCCATGCTGCAAGCCTTTGACTGCATCGCGCGTGATGGTGGTATTGGTGGCGATCACACCATCGATTTTATGGCGCAATAAAGATTCGGCGATGGTTTTGATTTGTTCGCTGTCGATATCTGGTGCGATTTTCAATGTCAGTGGCACGTAACGTTTGTGCTGATCAGCGAGGCGTTGTTGTGCACCTTTTAATTGGGAGAGTAGATCATCGAGTTCACTGGCACCTTGAAGCTGACGTAAGTTCTTCGTATTCGGTGAGGAAATATTCACGGTCACGTAACTAGCATACGGATACACTTTTTCTAAGCAGTGTAGGTAGTCGTCGGCCGCTTTTTCGATCGGTGTATCGGCGTTTTTGCCGATGTTGAGACCGAGTACCCCCAGTTTGTCTTGATAAAACTGCGAAGCTTGCACGTTGGCGACAAAAGCATCGACGCCGCCGTTATTAAAGCCCATGCGATTGATAATGGCATTGGCTTGCGGTAGACGGAACATACGTGGTTTGGGATTGCCAGGCTGGGCGCGTGGTGTCACCGTTCCAATCTCGATAAATCCGAAACCGAGCGAGGCCAGGCCGTCAATATAACGACCATCTTTATCGAGACCTGCCGCCAAGCCAACAGGATTCGGAAAATCAATTCCCATCACTCTGCGTGGATCAGCGACAGGCTTGCTGATCAATTTGGTCAAGCCCATATTGTGAGCGCGTTTTAGGCTCGGGAGTGTGAAGTCATGCGCGCTTTCAGCGTCCATGAAAAACAAGAAAGGGCGAGCCAGTGAGTAAAGCAATTGATTGGACATAATGAAAGTAAGTTGGAGTGATGTAGAAATCTTGGGATGCGTTGGGTCGACGAACGATGCGCTTTAGAAGTCTTGCCAAGTGCCGTTATAAAGGCCCTGCAAGGGTTGGAAATTGGTTTTGTAGGACATCTTTTTACTTTCTTGTATCCAGTATCCTAAATATAAATAAGGCATGCCTAAATCAGCCGCTTGTTGTAATTGCCAAAGAACGTTATAGGTGCCATATGCACTGCCCGAGACCTCGGGGTCGTAAAAGGTGTAGACCGAAGACAAACCATCTTCGAGAACGTCGATGATACTGACCATGCGTAGCACATCGTGTTCATCTCGGAATTCGACGAGGCGCGTGTCGACTTTGCTTTGTAATAAAAACTGAGTGTATTGTTCGCGATCGTCTTGATCCATGCCGCCACCGGCATGACGCATCTTTTGATAACGCTGGTACAAGGCGAAATGTTCTTCTTCAAATTCCAGCTCGCAGATGTGTGTTTGTAAATCTTGATGCTGTTTCCAAGCACGTCTTTGGCTACGATTAGGGCGGAACTCTTGAACTTTGGTACGAACCGGGACGCAGGCATCGCAGGCATCACAATAGGGGCGATAGACAAACACACCGCTGCGCCGAAAACCTTGGTTCACGAGAGCCGCATAGACTTCGCTGCCAATCAAGTGAGCGGGTGTTGCAACTTGTGAGCGCGCCTGCTGATCTGGTAAATAGCTGCAAGCATAAGGTGCAGTTGCGTAGAATTGAATTTGGATAGTACGACGCTGGCGGTTTCGCTGATTCGGTGCTTGGCTGGTGTCGACCTCTTCGGTATCAGCTTCGCTTTGGTTTTTGTCAAAATTTCTGTTGTCGCTTGCGAGATCCTCAAATAAGGCACGTTCCGCATCATCAAAATCAGCTGATACCTCGCCTGAGCTCAGCACTTCGCCTTCTCCGCGCACCGCGGCAGAGAGCAATGGCGCAGCAGACGTACTTTGCGTTTCCTGCTCTGGCGAGATCGTTTGTGTGTTGTGCGTACGTGATTGCATGTAATTCTTAAATCTTGGTCATCGGTTGTTTACACGGGGTCACTTGGTAACGCTGAGCGCATTAGTTGGATTCGAGGTGCCGGGGAACTCTACTGTGCCAGCACTCTGTGCTCGCACCATCCTCGAAATAAATTCAGTACGCGGGATAGGCTTGGCACCAAAACGAGCCAGATGCGCCGTTTCTTGCTGGCAGTCTATCATTTTCACACCTTGTTGGCGTAGGTGTTGTACTAAATGTAAAAACGCCATCTTTGAGGCATCACTGACGCGAGCAAACATCGATTCGCCATAAAACATTTTACCTAGACAGATGCCGTAGGCGCCTCCCACCAGTTCGCCATCGAGCCAAGTCTCGGACGAGTGGGCATAACCGAGTCGATGTAAAGAGCAGTAGGCGGTGATGATATCGGATGTAATCCAAGTGCCTGGTTGGTCTCGACGTGGCGCGGCGCAAGCGAGCATGACTTCCTTAAACGCAGTGTTAAAGCGAAATTCCCAGCGCGGATCTTTTTGTGCTTTGCGATAGTTGCGTCGTAAGCTATCAGCGATTTTGAGGTCGTCGGTCATTAAGACCATTCTGGGGTCGGTCGACCACCATAGGATAGGTTGTCCTTCTGAATACCATGGGAAGATGCCGTGGCGATAGGCTTCAAGCAAGCGCGGCGGCGATAAATCGGCGCCTGCCGCGAGAAGTCCTGGAGCACCTTGTGCTGCAGTGAGGGCTTCGCTGACATCAGGAAAAGGTGAATCGCCTTCTAACCAGGGAATCATGTCGACAGTGCTTGTGGTTGATCAAGAGGAGCGCATCTGATCTTGCTTGATGAAATCATGTGCGTGCAATTCAAAACGGCCACCTTGAAGCCGCGCTTTTTGATCGGCAAAGAAGAATTGCAGCGTGCTCGCGACAGTGGGGAAGGCGATTTCATCCCAAGGTATTTCGTGTTCGGCAAAAAGCTGAACGTCGAGGCTCTCCGTGCCTGCTGCAAAATTCGTGTCGAGTAACGTTGCTCTATAAAACAAATGAACCTGATGTACGTGAGGTACGTTCAGGATTGAGAATAGCTCATGCAGTTCGATATTGGCACCAGCTTCTTCTATGGTTTCGCGTTGCGCGGCTTGGCTGCTGGTTTCGTTATTTTCCATAAAGCCCGCTGGGAGCGTCCAATAGCCAAGGCGAGGTTCGATGGCGCGCTTGCATAAAAGAATTTTCAGATCGCCGTCCAAGTCCCACACAGGTACTGTGCCGACTACCATTTTCGGATTCTGATAATGGATGGTGCCGCAAGATGTACAAACGAAACGCTCACGCGTATCGTCAGCGGGGATTTGCCAGCTTACTGGTGCAGCGCACTCAGAACAGAATTTCATGCGAACGACTTTCTTAAGAGATCAATGCCAAGGCCGTGAGCGCAAGCGTAATCGTTCTTAGACTGTTCTAAAGCATCTATCGAAGGATCATAGTTGCAGCGGGACAAAGATTGTCGGTGCTGGCAATTCGCTGATTTCGATTTTGAGCGGTCGTCGAAATGATT
Organism: Undibacterium cyanobacteriorum; assembly: GCF_031326225.1. Classification (GTDB taxonomy): domain Bacteria; phylum Pseudomonadota; class Gammaproteobacteria; order Burkholderiales; family Burkholderiaceae_D; genus Undibacterium; species Undibacterium cyanobacteriorum. Next base: position 1,598,383 of record NZ_CP133720.1, read on the forward strand.
GTGGCTTTGAGGACTCTTGTCGGCCGATGGCAAAGTTTAACATTGAGCGCCATAGAACTGTAAATCTCGAGCCCATAACAGAAGCGCTGTCACGCAGTTAAGTATTTTTGCGTTGCGATGGCGCGTGTTTACTTGGTATGAACACGAGGGTGACGGTGCAATGCAGTGCAAGAAAACAGTACATAAAATGAAGAACGCACATAAAAAGTGCAGAAAACTGAGAAAGGATTTGCGCAAAGCAGCAAAGTGCGGTATAGTTCTGTTCTTCAGACGCGGGGTGGAGCAGTCTGGCAGCTCGTCGGGCTCATAACCCGAAGGTCGTAGGTTCAAATCCTGCCCCCGCAACCAAGAATACAAGAATAAAGCCACGTTTCATCGTGGCTTTTTCGTTAATTTGGCGATTTTTTTTGATTGTGGTTTGCTGCGGTGTGAATTCTGCAGGATTTCTGAACTACAATTGAACATCTACTAAATTGATCAATTGCTTTGACCGATTGTTCGAAAAGACAGCATGTTAGATCTCCCCTGATCGCGCATGGCGGCTGTTAAAACTTCGAGTAAATTGGCTGCAGACTGATCCGCCGGGCGCACGCGAGAGATTTTCCTCTTCGCATCGAGAGACCCGGATTGGTAGGCGATAAGATTCGCCACCATAGCTTCACGAATACCTTCTTACATTCACAACCTGATAGCAATAGAGTTTGCATGATTACTGCAGATGCCAAGCGTGTCCTTGAAACCGCATTACTATGCGCACATGAGCCGCTGACAATCAATATGATGAAAAAACTGTTCATGGACGGTAGTGAACAAGAGGAAGTGGTTGGAGCCGATACGATTAAATTAATGCTGGAAGAAGTGCGCCAGGATTGGTCTGAAAAAGGCATTATGTTGGTGTCGCTATCGACTGGATGGCGCTTTCAAAGTCGCCCCGAGATGCGTGTCTTTATTGATCGACTGAATCCTGAGAAGCCGCCTAAATATTCGCGTGCAACCTTGGAAACGCTGGCGATTATCGCTTATCGTCAACCTGTCACACGCGGTGATATCGAAGAAATTCGTGGTGTGGCAGTCGCTTCGCAAATGATTAAAACTCTCGAAGATCGTGGTTGGATTGAAACCGTGGGACATCGAGAGGTGCCGGGGCGTCCAGCATTGTTTGCGACGACCAAGCAATTCCTCAGTGATCTCGGTTTATCCTCACTTGATCAATTGCCGCCATTGCAGGAAGTTGGTAAAGAAGAAGCTGAATCTGACAATGCGGTGGCGGTGGATACAGCAACGCCCGAATTGGCGATGTTTGATCAATTGGAGCAAGCCGGCGAGTTGGCGCAGCAACTCAACGAGATGGGCAGTGAGTCGAGCGGTGAGCTGAGTAATGAGATAGAAAGCGCAACAGCGACAGCTGAAACTGATGCTGCTGTCGCTACTCAAGAAATTGTGCCCGTATCCGATTCGGAAAACAGCGAGCCTGCAGTCGAAGCTGAGCAAGCCCAAGACGAGACAGAAGAATTGAAACAAAATGAGTCTTCAACAGTGAGTGAAGACCAAACAACACCGATAGTCGACGAGGTGCGGGAGGACGCGGCGGCCGACGAAGTAAATGCGGTGGAGACAGAAACGAGTGTAGAACAAGACAGTGAAACGACGGCTGACTTGTCTGCTGAACCATTGACGGGTAGCACCTCGCATTCCGCTGAAGAGCTAGATGTGAATCATGAAGAAGTGCCACCTACAACAAACGAAGAAACGGGTGAAGCCCAGTCCTAATTGAGGATGCGACTAAAGCGGTCGTGTCATCATCTTGGCTGTGCTGAAGCACTTGAGTCATACGAGATAGAAATACACAATGAGCGAACAAAATTCCGAAGAAATGAATAACGGCAGTGATAGCCAGCCATCGGCGACAAAAGCGCCAGCAAAACGCGCCCCGCGTAAACCAAAAGGTTTGGGTTTGAATACGGTTGGCGCAGATGTGATTGGCACTGAGGACGTGACTAAGAGTTCAGCCGCGAAAACACGCAAGCCACGTGTAGCAAAAGCAGCTGCAACTGAGCATGCTGCGTTGAGCGCTGAGGCGAATGGCGCCAGCGGCGATGCAAATTCTGTGGTGGAAAAACCAAAGCGTACCAACAATCCTAAGCTAAAATCCCGTAAGCCAGCGTCACGCAAGCCTGCGCATGAAAGTGCCAGCCATGAGACTGGTCATGTTGCTGCTGAGTCGAATGATGGTGAGAATCTCGAGCGAGGTCGTCGTCAGGAATCTGGTGCGGAATCTTCGGAGCGTCAAGCGCGCAAGCACGGACAAAAACACGGCAAAAAGCATGGTCAGAGAAATCCTCAGCACGGCGAAACTCGTGCGGATGGGCAGCAGCAGCGCCAAGGCGGAAATAAGCACGGTAAATCGAAATCTGGCCCCAATCGTCACGCTCAAGGGCATGGTAAAACGGCGAATTCGGCTGACGATGTATTCTCTTTTGTGACGTCCGATGCGTATGATGCCTTTGGTGACGAAGATCAGCGCGGCGGCAAAAACAAGAAGCCGCGTCGCGATTTGACGGCCGATGATGATGCGCCAAAACTGCATAAAGTGTTGGCAGAAGCTGGTCTCGGGTCGCGTCGTGATATGGAGGAGTTGATTATCGCGGGTCGCGTTTCTGTGAATGGTGAGCCAGCACATATTGGTCAGCGCATTTTGCCGACTGATCAAGTCCGTATCAATGGTAAGTTGGTGCAACGTAAAGTGACTAAGAAGCCGCCGCGCGTATTGGTTTACCACAAGCCTGCTGGTGAAATCGTCAGTACCTCTGATCCGGAAGGTCGTGCATCGGTATTTGATAGTTTGCCGCAGATGAAGGTTGGTAAATGGTTGGCGGTTGGACGTCTTGATTACAACACGGAAGGTCTATTGTTGTTCACAACCTCTGGTGATTTGGCTAATCGATTGATGCACCCACGTTACGGTATCGAGCGTGAATATGCGGTACGTACTTTGGGTGAGTTGGAAGAGGGTATGCGTCAGAAGTTGTTGGCGGGTGTTGAGTTGGAAGATGGCTTGGCACAATTCTCTAAGATTTCTGATGGCGGTGGTGAAGGTGTGAATAAGTGGTATCGCGTCATCATTGGCGAAGGTCGTAATCGTGAAGTTCGTCGTATGTTTGAGGCGGTTGGCTTGACCGTATCGCGCTTGATTCGTACTCGCTACGGCGTCATGACTTTGCCATCCAATTTGAAGCGTGGACGTTGGGAAGAGTTGGAAGAAGATGCAGTTCGTAGCTTGATGAAAGTCAGTGGTTTGGATATGCCGAAAGGCGAGAATCGAGCCGCGGAAAAATCTGCGAAAAACAATGAACGTGCAGGCAAAGTCAACGGCAATCGCATTCAAGGCAAAGGCCCACGTAATGTGAATCCGTTCGACGCACCCGTGCAGCGCAGTTACGAACCGACCGTTCGAGGCGGTTTTGCGCATGCGCAAGTGGGTTTGTCTGGCCGTGAAGCTGGTTTGAGCGGCAAGAGTGCAAAGCCGAACAAAAATAATAAAAATAACAAGAATCGTAGTCGTCAACCAGATCCATTGCAGACGGCTTTGGGCTTTAGCATGCAAGAGCGTCGTGGTCCGACTGTTCGTGGTAGTTCGCAAGCTTTGGGGCAAGCGATTGCTGCGCGTCGCCGCTCTCGGACTAAATAAGTTTGTTTTTTGTAAAACATCGCGATGCGCAGCGCCGAAGTTTGCTCTTTAGAGTTTGTTGCGCATCAAAAGTGTAGTGATTTTGTTAAACTTTCGCCGTTGGTGGGCGATAGTCGGTGGCAAAATAAGCCATAAAAAAAGTATTGAGAAAAAAACGCTTGTAAAGACCGCGCAAGATGTTGCGGTCTCGTCTTAAAATCCCCGCCCGTCAGTGTGATTGCATTGCGATTGAGTAATTAATCGTTTATAATCTTGGGGTTAGCAGATTGTTTCTAAAAAACTGAAATGTGCAGTCGCATGTCACATCCCGGTTTTAGGTGCTAAGAAGATGGGCAGGTGCCCATTTTTTTTTGGCGATTCGGTTTTTGGAAGAATTTGTGTTTTTGGAGAAGTGCCTTGCAGTTGTTGGAACTAATTGAAAAGACAGTTAACGGAACGGGCTATGATCTGGTCGATTTTGAACGAGCAGAGCGTGGTCTATTGCGCGTTTACATTGATCTTTTGCCCGAAGAAGTTGAAGAAAAAGGTCATGTGAACGTTGAGGACTGCGCGAAAGTGAGTCATCAATTGTCGCACGTGTTGACGGTTGAGGAAGTGAACTATGAGCGCCTGGAAGTTTCTTCACCAGGTCTCGATCGTCCTTTGAAAAAATTAGCGGACTTTAGCCGTTTCGTTGGTGAAAAGGCGACCGTTAAATTACGTTTGCCGATGCCTGGCACGCCAAATCGTAAAAATTTTGAAGGTATTTTGCATGAGCCTGAAGGGGAAACTCTGAAGCTCGAATTTGAAACAAAAGATGGCGCGGCGATGCTTGAGTTTACGCTCGCTGATTTGGATAAGGCACGTTTGGTGCCGCAAGTGGATTTTAGGAGTCGCAAAGCATGAGTCGCGAAGTTTTATTATTGGTTGATGTGCTGGCGCGCGAAAAAAACGTCGATGAAGACATCGTTTTTGGAGCGTTGGAACATGCTTTGGCTACGGCTACCAAAAAGCGTTATGAAGGTGATGTAGATATTCGTGTTGAGATCGATCGCGATACCGGTGAATATCGTACCTTCCGCCGTTGGCACGTGGTGGCTGATGACGCTGGCTTGCAATTGCCCGATCAAGAAATTTTGCACTTCGAAGCCGTTGAACAATATGCTGATATCGAAGTTGATGAGTACATTGAAGAACCGATTGAATCCGTTGAACTCGGTCGTCGTTTCGCGCAAGACACAAAACAAATCGTCTTGCAACGTATTCGCGATGCAGAACGTGAACAAATTTTGGCTGAATTCTTGGAGCGTGGTGATTCCCTCGTGATGGGTACCATCAAGCGTATGGAACGCGGCGACGCAGTGGTGGAATCTGGTCGTATCGAGGCACGTCTGCCGCGCGATCAAATGATCCCGAAAGAAAATTTGCGTGTTGGTGATCGTGTTCGCGCATACATCTTGCGTATCGATCGTAATGCACGTGGCCCTCAAGTGATCTTGTCCCGTACGGCGCCAGAATTCATCATGAAATTGTTTGAATTGGAAGTGCCAGAAATCGAACAAGGTTCTTTGGTCATTAAATCGGCGGCGCGTGATCCAGGCGTGCGCGCCAAGATCGCTGTACACACAGATGATAAACGTATTGATCCTATCGGTACTTGCGTTGGTATGCGCGGTTCTCGCGTCCAAGCTGTCACCGGTGAACTCGGCGGCGAACGTGTTGATATCGTGTTGTGGTCTGAAGATCCTGCGCAGTTTGTGATTGGTGCTTTGGCGCCAGCGAACGTTTCTTCGATCATGGTTGACGAAGAAAAACACGCAATGGACGTCGTCGTTGATGATGAGAACTTGGCGATCGCGATTGGCCGTAGTGGTCAAAACGTACGCCTCGCTGCAGAATTGACAGGCTGGCAGATCAATATCATGACAGCAGAAGAATCTGCGAATAAGGCAGAACAAGAAACTGCAGGTATTCGTAGCTTGTTCATGGAAAAACTCGACGTTGATCAAGAAGTTGCAGACATCTTGGTTGATGAAGGGTTCTCTAGTCTCGAAGAGATCGCGTATGTGCCGATCAGCGAGATGTTGGAAATCGAAGCGCTTGATGAAGATACAGTCAATGAGTTGCGTAGCCGCGCTCGTGATGCTTTGTTGACAGAAGCGATTGCGTCTGAAGAAGGCGTGGAAGGCGTAGAAGACGCTTTGATTAATTTGGAAGGTATGAGCCGCGCAACAGCGGGTAAATTGGGTCTCGCAGGTATCAAGACTCTCGCTGCTTTCGGTGCTCTGGCTTACGATGAATTTGGTGCGATTTTGGCTCTGACAACAGACCGTGCGCGCCAGTTGATTGATAATGCATTTGACGATGTGACTGACGATGAAATGAAACTCATCGATGCCAAATACGACGAACATGCAAAAGCCTTGTTGGAAAACGCATGGAAACTCGCTGAGGCGAAGTAATCACGAGTCAATAATTAAGTATGCACGGATGGGTCACCGAAGTGCGAAAGGAAAAAGAGGACTGAATGGCGAGTAATAACGTAGCTCAATTTGCCACCGAGCTGAAAATGCAAGCGGAAGCACTGCTCGCGCAATTGCGTGCCGCTGGCGTCAATAAAGCATCGGCGTCCGACAGTTTGTCAAAAGAAGATAAAGACAAACTCTTGGAGCATTTGCGTCGTTCGCACGGCGTGGCTCCTGATGTCGAGAAAAAGAAAATCACCTTGACTCGTAAGGAAACGACCGAGATCAAGCAGGCGGATGCCACTGGTAAGACACGTACTGTGCAAGTTGAAGTGCGCAAGAAGCGTACCTTTGTGAAGCGCGATGATTTGTTAGCCGAAGAGTCTGCTAAGGCAGCGCCGGCAATCGATCCTATCGAAATGGCACGTCGCGAAGCAGAAGCGCAGGCGGAAGCTGAATTGGCTGCGCGTCGCGAAGCTGAGCTCCAAGAGAAGCAAGAGCAATTAGCGCGCCTCGAAGCTGAGAAAGAAGCAGAAGCGAAAGCTGCTCGTGAAGCGGAATTGGCTGCAGAAGCACAAGCTAAAGCAGAGGCTGAAAAAGCGAAACAGGCGGAAGAAAAACGCGCCAAGACTAAAGCGGCAGCTGAGTCTGATGCAGCAGCAGAGGAAGCAGCAAAGCGTGCAGCTGAGGCGGCCAAAGCCAAAGCGGCAGAAGATGCTCGCGAAGCGGCGGCACGTGCGGCAAGTGCGGAAAGTGCACGTAAGAAAGTGGCCGACGAAGTTGCGCAAATCAAAGAAATGATGAGCGCGGCACGTAAACCGAAACCGGTTGAAGCACCTGCATCAAAAATCGCGGAAGGTACTTTGCATAAGCCGGCCGATAAAAAAGCCGGTGAGAAGAAACCAACGGTAGAGAAAAAAGAAGCGAAAGTGGCTGCTGGCGGTGCTGCGAATGCAGGTAACGACAAGAAAGCGATCAAGTCTGCTAACGTGTCTTCCACATGGCAAGACGAAGCGGCTGCGAAGAAACGCGGTGGTGGTTTGAAGACACGCGGCGCAGCACCAGTTGGTCGTGAAGGCTGGCGTAGCGGCCCGAAAGGTCGTCGCAATAGCGGCCATGATGAGCAACGCGAATCGAATTTCCAAGTGCCTGTCGAAGCCGTGATTAAGGACGTGTATGTTCCTGAAACACTGACTGTCGCAGAACTCGCGCACAAGATGTCGGTCAAGGCGTCTGAAGTCATTAAACATTTGATGAAACTCGGTCAAATGTGCACGATTAACCAAGTTCTCGATCAAGAAACAGCAATGATCTTGGTTGAAGAAATGGGCCATAAAGCATTCGCCGCGAAGATCGATGATCCAGAAGCGATGTTGACGGACGTTGCTGAACACGCGCATTACGATGCGTTCCCACGTGCCCCAGTGGTCACGGTGATGGGTCACGTCGATCACGGTAAAACATCTTTGCTCGACTACATTCGTCGCGCCAAAGTGGCTTCCGGTGAAGCGGGTGGCATTACTCAGCACATCGGTGCGTATCACGTTGAAACACCACGCGGAATGATCACTTTCCTCGATACCCCAGGTCACGAAGCCTTTACGGCAATGCGTGCACGTGGTGCGAAGGCGACTGATATCGTTATTTTGGTGGTGGCAGCTGATGACGGTGTGATGCCGCAAACGAAGGAAGCGATTTCCCATGCGAAAGCAGCGGGCGTGCCTTTGGTGGTTGCGATCAATAAGATCGATAAACCAGCTGCGAACTCGGATCGTGTGACACAAGAATTGATCGCTGAAAGCGTCGTTCCAGAAGAATACGGTGGTGATTCACCATTCGTACCAGTCTCCGCGAAGACCGGTCAAGGTATTGATTCCTTGTTGGAAAACGTCTTGTTGCAAGCTGAAGTGTTAGAGCTGAAAGCACCAGTCGATGCACCGGCAAAAGGTTTGGTGGTGGAAGCGCGTCTCGATAAAGGTCGCGGTACAGTCGCAACGATCTTGGTTCAGTCCGGTACTTTGAAGCGTGGCGACGTGGTCTTGGCGGGTTCTTCCTTTGGTCGTGTTCGTGCGATGTTGGATGAGAACGGTAAGAACATCAATGAAGCCGGTCCATCGATCCCAGTCGAGATTCAAGGTTTGACAGAGGTACCAGCCGCTGGTGAAGAAGTGATGGTCATGGTTGACGAACGCAAAGCGCGTGAAATCGCTTTGTTCCGTCAAGGTAAATTCCGTGACGTTAAACTGGCGAAGCAACAAGCAGCGAAGCTCGAGAACATGTTCGAAAACATGGGCGAAGGCGAACTCAAAAACTTGCCTATTATCGTCAAGACCGACGTACAAGGTTCGCAAGAAGCTTTGGTTCAATCTTTGGTCAAATTGTCCAACAACGAAGTTCGCGTTCAAGTGGTTCATGCGGCGGTCGGTGGTATCTCCGAATCCGACGTCAACTTGGCGGTGGCTTCGAAAGCGGTCATTATCGGCTTTAACACCCGTGCAGATGCGTCGGCACGTAAGTTGGCTGAAACCAATGGCGTTGATATTCGCTACTACAACATCATTTACGATGCAGTCGATGAAGTGAAGGCAGCTTTGTCCGGTATGTTGGCACCAGAAAAACGCGAAACAGTGATCGGTATGGTCGAGATTCGTCAAGTCTTTACGGTCTCCAAAGTTGGTTCGATTGCAGGTTGCTTGGTCACCGAAGGTATGGTCAAACGTACGTCCTCCGTCCGCTTGTTGCGCAACAATGTGGTGACATGGTCAGGTGAGCTCGATTCTCTGAAGCGTTACAAAGACGACGCCAAAGAAGTTCGTGCAGGTATGGAGTGCGGTCTGTCACTCAAGAGTTACAACGATATTCAAGTCGGCGACTTCCTCGAAGTATTCGAGATTCAAGAAATCGCTCGTACTTTGTAAGTCGATAGAGAATAGACAGAAGGAATTGAACCGCAGAGAACCAAGTGCGCAGAGAGTTGAAAAAGCTCTGCGAAACTTGGGACTCTGCGGTTTAGTCTTTTTGTAGTGTGAAAAAATAAGCATTCGTAGTAAAGAAAATCATGGCAAAAAATAGTAAATCCATCCCATCACGGGGATTACGTGTAGCTGATCAGATTCAACGCGATCTGTCTGAAATTATTTGGGCAGAACTGCGTGATCCACGCGTCGGTATGATCACTTTGACGGAAGTGCAATTGACACCCGATTACGCTCACGCCAAAATTTATTTCACGACCTTGACGGATGATAAGCAAGCGATTGAGCAGACCTTGCAAGGTTTGAACAAGGCTTCGGGATTCTTGCGTAATCAGCTCGGTTTGAAATTACGTATTCATACGCTACCGCAACTTCATTTCGTGCACGACACATCGACCATGCGCGGCATGGCAATGTCGAAGTTAATCGATGAAGCGAATGCGACGCGTGCTTTGGATGACGACAATCAATCCGAGGATTAATCGTTCTTTTATCGAGAAGCATGCTCCGTGAAGGCGCAAAGTACGCAGAGGAAAAACTTGGCGTTCTTTGCGCTTCTGCATTATGTCAGTGAGATTTTTGAATTGTTGAATGAATGAATCAAGTCCCGAAAAAGAAAACACGTCAGCCGATTAATGGTGTCTTGTTGTTGGATAAGCCAGTGACGTGGTCGAGTAATGATGCCTTGATCAAAGCGAAGCGCTTATTGAATGCCATCAAGGCAGGGCATACAGGCACCTTAGATCCGTTCGCGACGGGCTTGCTGCCTCTATGTTTTGGCGAGGCCACCAAGTTTTCGGCGGACTTGCTTGACGCTGATAAGACCTATCAAACGGTGGTACACCTCGGCATGACGACCAATACGGGTGACACGGAGGGCGAAGTCGTACAGCAGAGCGAAGTAGATGTCAGCATAGAACAAATTCACTCCGTGCTGGCGCAATTTCGTGGCGATATTATGCAAGTGCCGCCCATGTATTCGGCCCTCAAACGTGATGGCAAAGCGCTATATGAATATGCGCGCGAAGGCATCACGCTAGAACGCGAAGCGCGCCCCGTGACGATACATATGCTGGAATTTGTGCATTACGAAGCGCCGTTTCTGACGCTGAATGTGCGCTGTAGTAAAGGTACCTACATCCGTGTTCTAGGCGAAGACATCGGTAAAGCATTGGGTTGTGGCGCCCATCTAAATGCCTTGCGTCGCACCCAAGTAGGTCATTTGGTTCTAGAAAATACGGTGACCTTGGAGCAATTGGAAGCCATGGATGAGGGGCAACGCCTATCTCTCCTGGCGCCGGTTGATGCTTTGCTGTCGAGTTTTCCTGAGGTAGAACTGACGGCAGAATTAGCGCGTCGTTTTTTGCAAGGTCAAAGAATTCCGCTTGGCAAAGAAGGACTCAATTATCCAACGCAGCTCGGACGTGTACGCGTCTATGCACATGATGAACACACTGGGCATGGCGTGCGGCAATTGTTAGGTTCGGCACAATTGCAAGAATATGGGATACTGGCACCAGAACGTTTAATCTCAACGCAAACGAAATAATCGACAAGGAGATCCACCATGTTTCAAGAAGTGATTGATTTCTGGTTTAAAGAGATTGATAGCAAACAATGGTGGCGTGTTGATCCTGCCTTCGATCAATTGATCGCGCAGCGATTTGGCGCGACGCTGAATGCAGCGGCAGCCGGTGAATTGTCGGCTTGGCGCGAGCAGCCTTATGGTCGTTTAGCGGAAATCATCGTGCTCGACCAATTCTCTCGTAATGTCTATCGCGGCACCGCACGCGCGTTTACACAAGATACGATGGCTGTGGTCTTGACCCAAGAAGCTTTGCGTCAAGGTGCTGATCAAGTGATGTCAGCGATTGAGCGAAATTTCATGTATATGCCTTTGATGCACAGCGAATCAAAACAGATTCATGTTTTTGCGGAGCAGCTATTCAAAGAACGTGCGCCGCAGGCGAACTACGAATTTGAACTGAAACACAAACGCATCATCGATCGCTTCGGTCGTTATCCGCATCGTAATGCGATTTTAGGACGTACTTCAACAGACGAAGAAATCGCATTTCTCAAGGAAGATGGCTCGAGTTTTTAGCTATACGCAGTAACAGATTTAATTTCGAGAAGTGGTGCTGTAGGCTTGAGCTAATTTGACCATATTCATTGCATTGTTCGATCTATTCGTGCCGCCACAATTCAGTACATCATAAGCAGGAGGCATCATAATGAATTTAAAAAAATGGCTTTCAGCGTTCGCGCTGATCGCGCTTGGTAGCGCTGGCACTTTGTTAGCGCAGGCACTCACTGACGCACCGCAACGCCAAGAAAAGCAGCGAGTCGATTTGTTAGGGCCTAATGGTCAGGAAACCGGCATGGAAGTGATTTCTTCGGTGGCCGAGTACAAACCAGGCGAGAGCATGAATTCACATCTCCACCACGGTATCGAGGCTGTGTACGTGGTGCAAGGCGCGCAAATTCAAATGCCGGGCAAAGATCCAGTGCCTTTAGCAACAGGCGCCAGTCTCATGAATCTGCGGATGATTCAACATGGTGGATTCAAGGTGGTCGGCGATCAGAGTCTGAAGATTTTCACCGTGCATGTGGTGGATAAAAATAAACCACTGTATCAGATGCCATAGGCAAAGGACGATACGATCATCCGTCTGCTTGACGAACTTCGTTTCGCAGGCGCGCGTCTAAGGAGGTGTGAGCGAGCAGCGAGTGCGGACACAAAAAGTTCATGGCGACCTGCCAATCGATTTGTATCAGTCATCTTTAGCTTTGACTAGTTTATTGACTAGTTTTTTGACTAGTTTTTTGACTAGTGCGAGACCAAGGATTGAACAAGGTCTCCGCTATCTCAGCGTAGCAGTGATAAAGCGTTATTTGGTAGCGAGTTCGCTTGCGCCAAGATCGCCGTGCCTGCTTGTTGCAAAACTTGCGCTCGAGTGAGTGAGGCGGTTTCCTGCGCATAGTCTGTATCACGAATACGACTTCGTGCTGCGGATAGGTTTTCCGAGTTCGTTTGTAGATTGGTAATGGCTGAGGTAAGTCGGTTTTGATAAGCGCCCAAGGTTGCACGTGAAGTGCTGACCGTTTGGATCGCAGCATCGACCGTATTCAGTGCCGAAGAAGCTCCAGCGACCGTGCCAAGATTTAGGGATGATAAACCTGCCCCAACCGTCACTGAAGCGGACGTAAAACCCGCAGTAAAACCGGTGTTTGCTGCGGCGTTGGTGGTGCCTTCTGCGATGGTAATTCCTGCTGAGCTGTTCGAGGTCAAGCTTATTGCAGAAGTGATGTCACCTATCGCGTTCACTTGGATGTCGATGCCTGTGTATGCTCTATCTGAGGAAGCGTTGGTTGATGATACTAGGCTGATATTTCTACCATCCGCAGCGATCAAAGTCACAGCACCATTCGTAGTGCTAAAGTTTGCCGTAACGCCGGTTTGGGAGCTAATGGCATTGACGGCTGCCGCGACCTGCGAACCACGCTGTGCGGCTAAGTTCGGCCCAGCGACCGCAGCGATCGCGGCGATCGGAACACCGTTAATGCGAAGATCACCGGCAGAGATAGCGCCACCATTGGTTACCGCAACGCCAGGTAGAACGGTCGGGCCAACGGTTGCCGTGACGCCGGTACTGCCGCTGATGGCGTTGATGGCGGTGGCTTTGGCGATGCTACTGGCATTTGCGTAAACGTAAGAAACGCCATCGGATGTTGATGCACCAACGCGGTAACCATTGATCACTAAGTCTCCGTTTGCAAAAGCGACCGGTGTCGCCATGAGCCCAGTGCCGGTGATTCTGGTTGAATAGCTTGAGGTGGACCCGACACCGAGTGCACTTGATCTTGCACTGGCGATCGAAGAAATATTGATCTGGTCGCTGCTCGAATTGTTGGCGCCAACTTGGAAAGTTTGCGAGTTGAATGAGCCATCGATGAGATTGACACCGTTAAAGGTGGTCGAGCTTGCAATGCGATCGATTTCTGAAATGATTTGTGAGGCTTCGTTATTCAGTGAAGCACGGTCAATCGCCTGGTTACTACCGTTTGCAGCCTGCACGGCAAGATCGCGAATACGTTGTAGATTCGAGGTAATTTGTTGTAATGCACCCTCAGCTGTTTGCGCGAGTGAAATAGCATCATTGGCATTGCGCGCGGCTTGGTTCATGCCACCAATTTGTGAACTAATTCGTTCCGAGATTGCCAAACCAGCCGAATCGTCTTTGGCACTATTAATGCGGGAACCGGACGAAAGACGTTGCATTGACGTGGTCAACGCTGTTTGTGTGCTGCTGAGATTGCGTTGTGCATTAATCGATGCGAGATTGGTATTGATAATAGTCATGATATTTTTTTCTTACACGGATGCGTTTCTCTATCGTTTATTCTTTATTTTGTTCTAATTTGTTTTATTATCGGGGCGCGCAACTATCCTTCATCGAAGCGGTATCGGCAGCGCGTAGAAAAAGTTGAGTCGCTTCGCAATGTTTCGCTTTGTTTGTCATTTTTGACCGCAACTACGCTTATCCGAAAGCTTATCGGCGGGGATCGAAAAAAATTTAATCGCTTCGAGTGGGAGCGCTCTCTTTCAATTTTTAGAAACTATTTTGAATACTGTGTGACGCTACAAGCTCAGGTATAACGACTTAGACGCATTGAGTCTCGCGTTTAGACTTCATTGATTCAACTCCCAATTAAGAACTATGCAACGTAATCTAGGTATCGATTTACTCCGCGGCTTTTCCATCTTATTCGTCGTCATTCACCACCTTGCTTTGAAATTTCGATTGCCTTTAGGGCCGAGCGCCTTGGGTGATTTTGTTTCGAAGCGCATTTTGAATGGGATTAGTTTTAATGGTTACGAATCGGTGTTCATCTTTTTCGTCCTGTCGGGATTTTTGATTACGCAGAATTGCCTGCAACGTTATGGAGCGCTAAATCAGATCGAATGGAAAGCGTTTTATCGCCAGCGCTTTAGTCGGATTTTTCCATTGCTCGCAATACTATTGATCGTACTCAGTGTGCTACATGGATTGCAGGTGCCCGGTTACGTTGTTCAAGAAAAAGGACAGACTTTAGGTAGAGCTTTGATCTCTGCACTTGGCTTACATTTGAATTGGTACGAAGCGCAAACAACGTGGTTGCCACCCGCATGGGATGTGTTGTGGTCTTTGTCGATTGAAGAGGTTTTTTATTTGGCGTTTCCTGTACTGTGTTTGCTTTTGCCACGCCACTTTTTGATCTTGGCTTTGCTAGCCCTAGCACTGTCTTTGCCATGGACGCGTGGAGCGATTGTCGGCAATGAGATTTGGCAAGAGAAAGCTTATCTGCCAGGGATGTCAGCGATTGCATTCGGTGTCTTGACGGCATTGTTGGCACAAAAGCTGACGGTTTCGCGTGGCTTTGCGCGCAGCCTTTTTGTCTTTGGTGTAACCGGGATTATAGGCGTGTTTTTCTTTGGTGCTGAGTTGTGGCGCACCATGGAAAACTTCATGATGTATATCTTGTGTATCTCTGCGTGTTTCTTGGTGTTCGCCGCCGCTCAATACCCTCTGCGTAGCACGATGGGATTCGGATGGCTGGCTTTGATGGGACGTTTGAGTTACGAGATTTATTTGACGCACATGTTTATCGTACTGGCAGTCTGCACCGCTTATCGAAGCTACTTTGGTGACAATATGCATTGGAGCTACCTCACTTATGTTCCAGTTGTGGTCGCCTGCGTCTTGTTAGGGATCGTGGTTGAACGCACCATTTGTGGTCCATCCTTGCGTTATCTGCGGGCAAAGCTGAACTAGAATAGTGATTCTGTTTAGATGCAGTTTTGAACGAGGAAATCGAAATGCGCCTACCCTTGAAATTAATATTGCTTGCACTGCCAAGTTTGCTTGGTAGTGTGCTTTTGATGTCTTACTCGCAGGTCGGTATGGGCTTACTGCTGCAGCAAGTTCTAGTTGGACTGATGGGATGTGGATTTGTCTTGTGGCGAACCTCTGAGCGGACCGAAGCAGCGATGCGCAGAAGGACAGAGCGCGATCCTCATCAAAGCTTTCGAACAAGAATAGGTTTGATCACACTAAGTCTCATCGCTATTGGTTTGCTTTTATGTATTGTGACTGCCTACATCGCAGGGCAGACTGGTAGCCCCGCACGCTGGTTGAAAATCGCGGACTTACGTTTGTATTTTGCTGGCCTCATCATGCCGGCGAGTTTATTGCTAATCGCCGTTTTGTTTTGGATCAGAAGACAAGCCAATCTCGCGACCAGCGCGTTAAGCATCACGATTGCAGCAAGCCTCGCAGCTCAACCGGACGCATCACAAATCACAGCATTTTCACTGGGCATGATTTTCATTATCTGGCATAGTTCCGTGTCAATGCGCCTCAAGTCCGCGATTAGTCTCGCGCTGATCGCACTTAGTGTTTGGACTTGGTTGCAAGCCGATCCACTACAGCCTGTGCCTTATGTCGAAGGCGTCATTCAATTGGCAGCAACGGTCGGAGTTGGTGCCATGCTTCTAGCGATCTTGAGCGTCGCGATGATTCCTCTTGGCTTATTTTTCATTGCCATCAAGTATCGGATATCAGTCTTGATTCCGATCGCACTCTACTATGTCGTGATCATGATCTGCGCTTATCTTGGCCTGACACCGATGCCTTTACTCGGTTTTGGTGCAGGACCGGTGTTGGGATATTTTCTGGCGACTGGGCTTGCGGTTGGGCGGGAGTGATTGAAGTGTTGGTTAGCGATTTTGTAGGGTGGGTTTTAGGATATTTTCCGGTTTTGGCGCCCCTTCGAAATTCCTGGGACAAGATTTAGACAACCCACTTCAATGTGTTGGGTCCACATGTCCTAAGGATTCATCTTATGAAATTGAGCATCTCCAATTTGCAAGCGTAGGTTCAATGCGCGTGCTTTCCTGAGCTTTTTGAGGCAGGTGCTGTGATGGTCATTAGTTGCAGCCTTGTTCTCCAGTTCAATATTCGCTTGCTTCTTTTTTCGAATGGTGACGAATTGATCGTGTATTTTGTTTATTTTGTCATTTGGCCATGAAAGCTGTTGACCCAATTTTTCAGCGGTGTACAAGCTTTGCTCTGACCCGGCGACAGTTGCGAATTTTTCGGCGATGCCGCTGCAGACTGAGTTTCGATCATTGGTATTCAGGTGTTCTGTGCTACAAAAGTCACGGACAGCATTGTATGGAGACCCAACGCTGCGAACTAGCGAGGCATTGGTAATATCCAATAATTGGTATTGTGAAAGATAGTCATTCGATTGAAGTCCGATTGCATGACTAAACTCAATAAGATCCGGTAAACCACTATTAAAGTTCTTCGCTTGCGATAGACGGAATAGAGCATTGTTCAGACTATCGGTCGAGACGGCATTGGCTTTGCTTCTGTAATCGAGCAAAACATAAAGCCACGTTCTTCCATTTTCAGGATCTCTTTGTGCCCATTGTTCGGCAGTGATTTGCTTGCAACTTGCTGGGCGTGAGTTTTCTACACGCTGACATCCTTGAAATGCCATGGCATACAATTGCGGACTGTTGGAACGGATCGCCAACTTCGCAATTTCATCGATGTATTTGGCCACTGCTTCTTCGGCTTGTGTGTCGGCCATATCATGGCAAGCTTTTTCATCGCCACACTTTGAATGTAAGGAATCGCTAACGTCGGAGTCGGTTTTTTGTGCTAGAAGAAAGAGAGCAGCAGCACTCTCTAATGGACTGTCAGCTTTGACTTTGGCCTGTAGAGTCTTTATGAAATTCTTATCCTGTGCCTGGTTCTCATTGGCAGCTTCATGGGTTTGAAAGTGGTCCCCAATCGTTCTACAAATCTCGTCGTCAGAGCCCTTGTTAATATCCAGAATTGGTAGAACAGGAGGCGCTTGATCGATTTGCTTTTCTACTTTATCTGGGCCGACATTGGAGGACTGCGCACGCATCAACTTCGGTTCCGCCAATGTCGTTGATATTTGTGCTTGATCTGAATTCGGTTCGCTGAAGAAGGTAAATGTAGCGATCGTTACCAGCACAATAAGGAGCGCAGAGCTTGTGTATAAAGTCTTCTTTTGCATCGTTTTCAGATTTAATTTATCGACTTCTTTGCGCTCAATGTGTGCTGATAACTTCTGTCCAAGTTTTATATTTGAGCAGATTACCCCGCAGCCTTTACCACCATTCCTGCCGGCGTATCTTCCACTTCAAAACCTGCCGCCTTAATCGCATCACGCAATCGATCTGATTCTGCCCACACTTTATTTTGGCGGGCGATTTTGCGTTGTTCGACCAGTTCCATGATGTGAGCTGGGATCTCGGTTTTCTTCGGTTCCCATGCTTTCAAATTGAGGCCTAACATCAAATCGAAATAATCGAGCGTGGCTTTTTTGTCGGCGTCACTGACATTGGATTTCAACATTTCCCACATCACGGCAATCGCCTTCGGCAGGTTCAGATCTTGATTCACTTCAGCTTTGAAACGCTCGGCATAATCGGTGTTGATGCTGCCGCCGGCTGGTAAGTTAAAGTAGGTTTCGCGCAGGCGATTCAAACCTGTTTGCGAGGCGCGTAAAGATTCCCAGCTAAAGTTGAGTTGGCTGCGGTAATGAGCAGACAAACATAACCAACGGTAGGCGAGGGGATCAATGTTTTCATCGATCAGTGTTTGCAGGCGCAGGAAGTCGCCACTGGATTTCGACATTTTTCCGGCGTCGATTTGCAAGAAATAACCGTGCATCCAAAAGTTGGCTAAACGCGTGCCATGGCAGGCTTGGTTCTGAGCGATTTCGTTACTGTGGTGAATTGCGATATGGTCTTCGCCACCGCAATGGATATCAAACCATGGTTCCAAGTATTTGGCTGACATGGCGGAACATTCGATGTGCCAACCAGGGAAACCACGACCCCAAGGACTATCCCATTCCATTTGGCGGGTGCTGCCTTCAGGGCTGAATTTCCACAGCGCGAAGTCAGTTGCATTTTTCTTTTCGCCGATTTCCACGCGCTTGCCCGCTTCCAGCCCTTCGCGGTTCAAGCGCGCGAGGTAGCCGTAATCATCTTGTTTGGAGGTGTCAAAATAAATGCCATCCGAAGTGCGATAGGTATAGCCTTTTTCTTCGATGACGCTGATGAAATCGATTTGTTCGACGATGTGATCGGTCGCCTTGCACCACACTTTGGGTTCAAGAATGTTGAGGCGTTGGATATCTTCTTTAAAAGCGATCGTATATTTTTCAGCGATTTGCCATGCGGTTTGACCGGTGCGGCGCGAACCCTTTTCCATTTTGTCTTCGCCATCATCAGCGTCGGACACTAAATGGCCGACGTCGGTGATGTTGACCACATGGCGAACGTTGTAGCCGTTGAGTTCTAAGGCGCGACGCAAAACGTCTTCGAATAAGTAGGTGCGTAGATTGCCGATGTGCGCATAGTCATACACGGTTGGGCCGCAACAGTACAAGCCGACCCAATCTTGATGAATTGGAGAGAAGGGGCGGAGGGAGCGTTCCCAGTTGTCGTAAAGTTGCATGTCCATGTGATTGTCAAAACGTATAAGTGGCTCGTCAACGCTATCGCTCTACTATCGCTCTAGGTCGATTTCAGCGATTTGTCGTGGCCTTTGCTAAAAATATCAAAGTCATCTGCGGCAAGTTGTGAATGGGCTGTTCCGGTTTGCTCACCGAATAGTTGTTCAACACCGCAGCCCGCTATTATCGCTTAAATCCTTTCGCTCTTACTAGATTCCTCGCTCGATGACGAAGAAATAAGCTTTTGCGACCATTTTGCGACTTTGTTACCAATCACGCGACGAGCGGTCGGTAATTTATTTGGCAAGCGTTGAGAGTGGCGCTACACTGAAATTGTGCCTCAAAGAAACAAGAAGCAAGACTGAACGCTTTACGATGAGCTAGACAAAATGTCGCTAGTCAAATGTCATGGAGTAGCATCAGTCGGCCTTACATTAAGGTAAAAAACAATAATGAGAGACAATCATGTCAGCCTATTATCCTGAAGCAGGCCAAAACGAATATCAGCATCATTATCAATTGCAAGATCATGCGCTAGGCCGACGCGTCTTGCGCTTTATGATGTGGGTGAGCCTGCCTTTGTTGTATGTTGATGCGGCAGTCATGGGCTTGCAGCATTTGACGCAAATTTTCGATCCGAAATGGCTGGCCTTAGCGGGTTTGCGGTTAGCGGTCTGCGCCTACGCATGGTGGATTTTGCAAGGCACAGGGAAACGCTCCGAAGGGAACCTCTTTCAACGCCATCTCTATGCTTGGGCGATCTTGAGTTTGTTGACACAAGTGGCGAGTAACTACTTGTCACCAACCACCTATCTCGCCCATTTCTTAATCGATGCATGGTTGTTGTTGATGATGAATTTAGTCTTGCCATTACGCGTGGCCTTGATTCGACAACTAGTGTATGCCTACTTCTTCGCTTGTTTGGCAATCGCCTTTGCGAAACAATTCCCGGCCGTGGTCTATCAATTTATGGTGGTCGCGATCTTGATTGTGAGTGCCTATAGTGGGCAAACTATTGCGCGCCATTTGCATCACTATCGCTTGAAATTGCTCAGTGCTGAATTGGAATTGCAACGCCGTGAAACGACTGATCCACTGACCGGCATTGCGAATCGTCGTGAATTTTTGCGCGTTTCGGAAAATGAATTGCAGCGCCATGCACGCTTGGGTAAAACTTTGTCTTTATTGGTGATCGACTTAAATCATTTGCAGCAAATCAATTTGAATCATGGAGCAAATGTCGGCGACATGGTGTTGACCGAGGTCAGTAGCCGCATTAAGCGAGCCACGCGCGGTTATGATTGCGTGGCGCGCTATGGTACCGAAGAGTTTTGTGTCTTACTTCCAGAGGCTGGTGAAGAGGTCGCAGCGCGGATCGCTGAACGTACCCAGCGCACCATCGAAGCGATACCGGTCGCCGCTGCGGGAAAAGAATTGAAGGTCAGTGCCGCGGTAGGCTTTGCGACCATGCAGGCTGGCGAAAATATAGAGCAAATGTTGCGGCGCGCCGAGGCGGGTTTGATCGACATCGTGCGCCATGAAGATGAGGCGCAGTTACAAACATCTCCTGTGTTCGCTTGAATTTTGAAAAGGAACGAAGAGCTGATTTATCAAGCTCTTCTTTACCGACCTCTGCCGATTGTTCGCCACCTACTTCAATTCAGTCTCAAGAAATTTCCACACCGTTTCATCACTCATCGCCGCGACATTAATACGCATCCGTGTTGAGGGAAGTTGGTGCGGTGAGAACAAACTGCCGGGCGCAATCAATATGCCATTTTCTAGCGCTTTCTCGGTGAGCGGCAGCGTGTCAATACCCGTGTCGACCCATAGAAACATGCCTGCTGGTGTGCGATATTCCACGCTCATGCCCATGCGCTCTAAACGAGAGGTCACATCATGGCGCGCACTGTCGAGCTTGCTGCGGATGCGATCCACGTGTTTGCGGTAGTGGCCTTCAGACAGAATTTTATGCACCACGCGTTCGCAGATCTCATTGGTGGTGAGGGTGGAGAGCATCTTACGATCGGCGAAGCGGATTGCGTTTTGTGGCGAGGTTGCGATGAAGCCGACACGCAAATTCGCGGCCAAGGTTTTGGAAAAGCCGCCAAGGTAGATCACGCGGTTGAGTTGATCGAGTGCGCCCAAACGTGTGGCTGGTTGTACCGCCGAGCCTGGATGCATATCGCAATACACATCGTCTTCCACAATCATGAAGTCATGCAGTTCCGCTGTTTTTAAGACTTGAAACGCTTTGGAAGCAGAGAGCGAACTCGAAGTTGGATTGTGTAAAACGGAATGAATAATGTAGAGCTTGGGCTTATGGAGGGCAGCGAGTTCCGCTAACTTCGCTACATCGGGGCCATCGTGTAAGCGAGGTATCCCGATCACTTTGGCACCGAGCGTGGCAAAGGTACCGAACATTAAAAACCAAGCAGGATCATCGACGAAAATCGTGTCACCGGGTTGCACGAACTCACTTGCTACCAAATCGAGCGCTTGCGTGACACCATTGGTCGTGACGATTTGTTCAGGTGCCGCGGCGATTTCGATTTCGGCCAACTTTAATTGCAGTTGTTGGCGCAGTGGCAGGAAGCCTTGTTGCGTGCCGTAATGCAGTAATAGATTTTGGTTGAGACGGCTGACCGCCCGTAAGCCATTGGCGACTAATTCACCATCGAGCCACTCATGTGGCAAGAGACCCGAGCCCGGCATTTTATTGGGTGGCAATTGACGAAACATATTACGAATCAGCCAGACCACATCGGGTTGTTGCGAAGTGGGGAGAGGTTGGGCGACCGGGCTTAAATTGTTGAGTAAGGAAGCGCGTTCTCGTACAAAAAAGCCCGAGCCGCGACGCGACTCCAAATAACCATTGGCCACCAAACGATCATAGGCTTCGACCACGGTGAAGCGCGACACCTTTTGTTCATCGGCAAATTGCCGTATCGAAGGCATGCGTGAACCGGTGCGCAGGAGCTTGTCGTCAATGCGGCAGGCGACTGAGCGGACGATTTGTTCGACCAAAGAACCGCCAGATTCGCGTGAGACCATGGGGCTGTTTCCAAGATTGGCTGGTTTCGGCATCGTTGCACCTTGTGGAAAAGTCATCTGTTGTATGCTCGCTGGGTTGCATTCATTCGATGTGCCTTGCGAGAATGTCTATTTTGTATTGGTAAAACGACCGTGACAGTGTGAAATCTAATTTCATAATTGTATTGGTACTGTATCGGTCTTTCCGAGTAGCATAGCATAGCTGGTCGAAATTGCTAGAAAGTGCGGGTGAAATGATGTGGTTCCGACGTTTGGCGGGAGATTGAAAGGTTTTTTCATTGTTGCTTTGCATTTCGAAATCGTGAAAACCTTCAAAAATCCTTGTTCAAATCGCTTTTTTTGAAGGCTTTTTGTAGTGCAAGGGTGGTCTTCATGAGGCCAGACTCGTACAATGTCGGATTACGCAAAATAATATTTGCTCGATAGGCCTTCATCCTGATTGTATCGTCACGAAAAACTTGGTTGATCAAGCTGACGATGTGGGATTTTGGCAGATGGCGTGGGTCGCGCAGCAGAATGCGATGCGCGCAACGAATAACGCAATCTAAACTTAGCTCGACGAAGCTCATTGAAGTTCAATCCGTAAATAAAGGAAATCTTATGTCTGTCTACGAGAAACTGAAAGCCCTGAATATCGAATTGCCAGCAGTGGCGGCACCTGCAGCAGCCTATGTGATGCATGCACAAACGGGAAATACGGTTTTCATCTCCGGACACATCGCCAAGAAAGATGGCAAAGTGTGGGTTGGTAAGCTCGGACAAAACATGGAAACTGCAGAAGGTAAAGAGGCCGCACGTTTGATCGCGATTGACCTGATGGCGACCTTGCAAGATGCCTGCGGTGGTGATTTGACCCGCGTCAAGCGCATCGTCAAGTTGATGAGTTTGGTGAACTCCACACCAGATTACACCGAGCAGCATTTGGTCACGAACGGTGCATCTGAATTGATCGGTGAAGTGTTTGGCGAACAAGGTAAGCATGCGCGCTCAGCATTTGGCGTCGCGCAAATTCCTTTGGGTGCCTGCGTCGAAATCGAGATGATTGCAGAAATCGCTTAAGTCGATTGCATGCAAAGCGAAGCACGAACGCTACAAAAATAAATAAGGCGCTGTTGAGAGAGGCCAACAGCGTGACGCAAAGTGAATATTAGTGAACATGATTGAATATCTGTGAACATTTGCGTCACATAAAGAAGTAAGACAAAACCAAGAATCATTATTTTTATAAAGTGAAGCAAAACATGAGTAAGCCAAATTTGAACCCGATTAGTTGGAAGTTTTCTCAGCGTGCCGAGCAATTGCAAAGCTCCGCGATTCGTGAAATCTTGAAAGTGACCATGCGTCCTGAAGTGATTTCTTTCGCCGGTGGTTTGCCTTCCCCTGAGACTTTCCCAGTCGATCGCATGCGTGCAGCATTCGACAAAGTCATGGCTGAAAATGGCAAAGCTGCTTTGCAGTACGGCCCAACCGATGGTTACGGTCCATTGCGTCAATTCATCGCTGATTCTTTGTCGACAGCCGATTGCACAATCGTTCCAGAACAAATCATGATGACCTCTGGTTCTCAGCAAGGTTTGGATTTGATCGCTAAAGTGTTGGTTGATGAAGGCGCGAAAATTTTGGTGGAAACACCGAGCTATCTCGGCGCTCTGCAAGCCTTCTCTGTGTATCAGCCAAACTTCGTTTCCGTTGAAATGGATGACAATGGCGTGGTGCCAGCATCGGTTGCTGAAAAAGGCGAAGGCGCGAAATTGTTCTACGCTTTGCCTAACTTCCAAAACCCAACTGGCCGCACTTTGTCAGTTGAGCGTCGCATGGAGTTGGTCGAAACTTGCGCGCGTATGGGCATTCCACTGATCGAAGATAATCCTTACGGTGATTTGTGCTATAGCGGCGAACCATTGCCTAAGCTTTTGAACATGAATCCTGAAGGCGTGATTTATCTCGGCTCTTTCTCGAAGATTTTGACGCCAGGTATCCGTCTTGGTTACATCGTTGCACCATTGCCTTTGATCCGTAAATTGGAACAAGCGAAACAAGCGACGGATTTGCACACAGCGACCTTGACACAAATGGCGGTGTATGAAGTGATCAAGGACGGTTTCCTGCAAGAGCAAATCGCCAATATCCGTCGTTTCTATTCCGCGCAATGTGATGTGATGTTGGAAGCCATGGGTAAGAATTTCCCAGAAGGCGTGACATGGACACGTCCACTCGGCGGTATGTTCATCTGGGTGACTTTGCCTAAGCACATCAATAGCAAAGAATTGCTCGACGAAGCGATTGCGAACAACGTTGCCTTCGTACCGGGCGGCCCGTTCTATGCAAATGAAGCCGAGACCAATACTTTCCGTTTGAGTTTCGTGACGGTGCCACCAGCGAAAATCAACGAAGGTATCGAGAAAATCGGTAAGTTGATCAAAGCCCGTATGTAATTGATCTCACTGATTGGGGAGATAGATTTTATTTCCCGCACTCGAAAAGAAATTAGGTAATGAGAGAAGGCCGTTCTTGCAAGAGCGGCCTTTTTGCATTGTAGCGTGCATCATCTCAAAGTTTAAAATGATCGCTAAGCATGACTTTTTGGCTATGCTGATTTCGTCTTGGTCATGCTTGAATACTACAAGACTTGGACGTCAGCTTTTGGTACAGTGCCAGCAAAATCTTTTGAAAAGGAATACTCATGCGTGGAATTGGTGGTTCATCAGCGGCAGTCGAGTTGGCTGCGATTCATAAGGATTTATCTCACGTTAAACCGATTACTGCGACGGAGCGTGAACAGCGACGCCACCAAGCTTGCCGTTTGATGCAGGAGCAAGGCATTGCAGCCCTAGTGCTGACGGCGAGTACGAGTTTGTATTACTTCACTGGTTTATCGTGGTATCAAAGCGAGCGTATGGTGGGTGCTGTGTTGACTCGTGAAGGCAAGCTGATTTTTGTGAGCCCCGCGTTTGAGGATTCCAAGCTGCGTGAAACCTTGGGGCAAGAGGCTGATATACGCTTATGGGAAGAGGATGAAAGCCCGTACGCTTTGGTCGCGCAGATGTTGGCCGATGAAAAACTCAGTGGCACAGTCGCTTTAGATGAAGCTGCGCCGTTCTTTATTGCCGAGGGTTTGCGCCACAGCCTGGCTGGATTTAATTTGATCAATGGCATGGTGGTGACTGCGGCTTGCCGTATGCATAAATCCGCCAATGAAATCGCCTTGATGCAAGCCGCGAAGAATATTACGTTGGAAGTGCACAAACGTGCGGCCCGTATTTTGCGCGAAGGCATTTCTTCGTTCGAGGTCGCCGATTTTATCAATCAAGCGCATCGCGCTTATGGTGGTAGTAGCTCGACATTCTGTATCGTCAGTTTTGGTTTGCCAACCTCGATTCCGCACGGTCCTGATGGAGTGCAGTTTTTGAAAGAAGGCGATATGGTTTTGATCGATACGGGCTGCATGATCGAACGCTATCATTCCGATATCACACGTAGCTATGTCTTCGGCGAGCCGACTGCCCGCCAACGTAGTATGTGGAATCTCGAAAAAGAAGCGCAAGCGGCCGCCTTCGATGCAGCCCAACTCGGCGTGCCATGTGAAGAAGTCGACTTAGCCGCGCGTCGTGTGTTAGAAGCAGCCGGTTTAGGCCCAGGCTATAAAACGCCGGGCTTACCGCATCGTACAGGGCATGGCATTGGTTTGGATATTCACGAATGGACTTATCTGGTCAAGGGCAATAAGACGCCGTTGGCGCAAGGTATGTGCTTCAGTAACGAACCGATGATTTGTCTTGATGGTGAATTTGGTATTCGCCTCGAAGATCACTTCTATATGAGCGAATTAGGACCACGCTGGTTCACCGAGCAAAGTTATGCGGTTGACGATCCTTTTGGTGCGCCGAATTAAGCATCGTATTGGAGTTGTCATTTCCTTATCAAGGCGCCTGTTCCATAGGCGCCTTTTTTAATGCTGTTGCCAAAGGCGAGGTCACTTGTCGCCGCGCTTGGTTATTGCCCTTCATCAACGGTACAATGGGCATAGAATCGTTTATTGCTAAAGTTATGAGTAAATTATCATTGGACCGCATCCTGCAGTCGCAGGGCTTCGGTACCCGAAAATATTGTCGTGAATTGATTGAAGATGGAGAAGTTTCCATCAATGGTGTGGTGCACGACAATTACAAAGAGTCTATCGAAACTGCTGGTCTCGTCTTGCAGATTTTCGAAGAAGATTGGATCGTCCGTGAGCACGTGTATCTTTGTTTGAATAAGCCAGCGAACTTTGAATGCTCACGAAAACCATCGCATCATCCCGGTGTCTTGGAATTATTGCCGGAGCAATTTAGCTGGCGTGACGTGCAGCCTGTGGGGCGTTTGGATCACGATACGACCGGCATGTTGTTGATGTCAGATGATGGTCCATTTATTCACGCGCAGAGCTCACCCAAACGTCATATCCCCAAAGTCTACTTGGCGACGACAGCGGATCCGGTGACAGACGCTTTGATACAAGAATTATTGTCGGGCGTGCAATTACATGACGAACCAGCGCCACTTGCTGCACAACGTTGTGTGCGAATGGGCTCACATCAGTTGCAAATTGTCTTAGAACAAGGAAAATACCATCAGGTGAAGCGCATGTTAGCGGCAGCGGGAAATCATTGTGCGGCGCTAACACGTACTGCAATTGGCCAATTGCAATTGGCTGATCTCGGACTAGCCGAAGGTGAGTGGTGCTATCTTGAGCCTGAACATTTGGCACTGCTAGTGCCAGACTCGGTTTGAGAATCTGTGACAGATGTCGTGAACGAATAATTGTAAGGATTAGCGAAGCCTGCACTACAAGTTTGTTCTCAATTAATCCGATCACTAGACTTGTTCGGTGTTGATGGTGGTGTTTGTTTGTACCTAGCAGGATCTGTTTGTACTTCTACTGAAATTTCTTGATCTGATGTTCGAAGAGAAGAGGGAGAGAGTGTATGCCAGTAATCGCCGTAATCAATCCTAAAGGTGGTGTCGGGAAGAGTACGATCTCTAGTAATCTTGCGGGTTATTTTGCGCACAAGGGACACAAGGTGATGCTGGGTGACGCCGACGTGCAGCAGTCTGCCAAAGCATGGTTGAGTTTGCGTCCACCGAGTTTGCCCGCGATTAGTGGCTGGGAAGTCAGCGATGGTAGCGTGGTGAAACCGCCTAAGGGTACCACTCATGTGGTGATTGATACACCAGCCGGTTTGCACGGAAATAAATTGGATGCAGTCTTGAAATTAGCAGACAAAGTAGTCGTGCCTTTGCAAGCATCAATGTTCGATATCTTAGCGACCGAAGACTTTTTGAAATCACTGGCGAAGCGCGACAAGAAAGTTGAGATTGGTATCGTTGGAATGCGAGTAAATAGCCGTACCAAGGCGGCCGACCAGTTAGCACATTATGTTGGGCAGCTTGGTCTGCCGGTGTTGGGTTATCTGCGCGACACGCAAAACTACGTACAATTGGCGGCGCATGGAGCCACGTTATGGGACGTGGCGGCGTCGAAAGTAGAGAAAGATTTGGATCAGTGGACGGAGCTGTTACGGTGGGTGCAAATGAAAAAGTAGCAGGGTAAGGTCATCGAATTTCGATACCATTGTCGGAGTAAGCCAAGAAAACACAAATGATCTCGTCACAGATTTGAGATCACATAATAACGATAAGAGACACGTATGCATTTCACGATATTCAAAACTCCCATCATCAGCACCTTGGTACGTTGGCTTTCCATTCTTGGTTTGAAGCTCGTTGGTTGGCGTGTCGACCGCACAGCACAAGTTCCCGCGAAATGTGTGTTGATTGGTGCTCCGCATACGAGTAACTGGGACTTCCCGATTGCATTGATGATTTGTTTTGCGCTTCGAATTGATGTGTATTGGATGGGAAAGAATAGTTTGTTTCCACCAGTGTTGGGCATCATCATGCGTTGGTTGGGCGGGATTCCGGTGGATCGTTCACAAGCAGGTAATCTGGTGCAAGGAACCATCGATGCCTTCGCTCGTAGCGAACGACTGCTGGTGATTGTTCCACCGGAAGGAACACGCGGCAAAGTGACGCGTTGGAAAACTGGTTTCTACTATATTGCACAAGGGGCAGGTGTACCATTAGGCTTGGGCTACGTCGACTTCAAAGAAAAGATTGGCGGCGTTGGTAGGATATTTTATCCAAGCGGCGATATTGAAAAAGATATGCTGGAGATTCGTTCTTTTTATGCAGGTTTCACAGGAAAGAATCCTCAGCAGTTTGATTCTGAAACAATTAAGATCGAAAAAAAGTAATACCTTCGTGGTGCGGCATCGTGGGAGGATGGGATGGCAAAATCAAGTGATAAGCCCAAGGCAGCTTTGTTGAAGCCTGTCGATAGTGAACAAAAATTTACGATGTATGTTGCGGGTTTCGTTCTCGTGATTTTTTGTGTCGCAGCTTTTGTGATTTACCAGAATCGTTTCGCTGGTCGCAATGCAGCCAATCTCACCTACATCGAGCTGAAACAAACCATTGTGAACGATCAAGGTGTGGTAGCGCGCATGGCTGTTACAGTTCAAGTCAACATCGGTGATGAGGATTGGTTGATGGAACATGAGCGTGCTATGAACGATTTGTTCAAAAAAGAGATCGCTACCATGGACGTCGATAGCTTGCGATCCAAAGATGGATTCAATGAACTCCAAGCGGAATTAAAACGCCGTTTTAATTTGGAATTTAAGACCGATAAGGTGCAAGAGGTGATGGTGACTGATTTGCTTTTGCAAGACCAACGGAAATAGCGCTTACCTCATTATTTAATTATTTAGAGACGGTCTTGCGCAGCAGTTCGCCTGCGCCCTCATCCAAGCAAGGGAATTACAAATCAATCTGATCTAATTTTTTGAAGCGTATCGTTGCTTCCTCTAACAGCGTGTCTAAAGAAGATTGATCAAGTTTGAGACTATCCCAAGAGACGACATTCACTGTGATGGTTTGTGTGCCATTGGCTGAATTTGCACTGAGCATGTGTGCAATGCCGTCGGCGACATGTACGATCGATGCTAGAAAGCCACGTCCGGGTTCATCAGGTTGGTGATGAGCGGCGATGGTGTTTCGCATCACATCGGAGAAATGCCATTCGGTTGCTAATGCTTCGCCAACACTTGCGTGATCGACACCCAAAATCTTCCTCTCAGCTTCGTATTGCGTGGCCATGTGTTCTTTACGGTAGGCAAGAACTTCTTCGAACTGTCTTGGATAAAGGGTAACGAGCGCAAGCAAACCGATATCGTGCAAAAGACCGGCCGTAAATGCCACATCTTCGTTGGTGCCCATGCGCCGCGCGATTAATTTGGATGTGTAGGCGACCGCGTTGGAATGCCGCCAAAAGGCCTTATGATCGAAGCCTTTGCAATTATTTTCAGGGAAGCAGCCGGATAGTGCGGCAGATAAGACCAAGTGTCTCACGGTGTCAAAGCCCATCAGCGAAATCGCTTGCTGTATGGTGGTGACCTTGATCAGGGTCGAGTAATATGGAGAATTTGCGTAGCGCAGGGTTTTTGCGGTCAGCGCTAAATCTTGGCTTACTTTGTTGGCGAGCTCGGCAGTGTCGATGTCCTCATTGTCCAAAGTATTGAGAATTTCCATCACGATTGCCGGCAAGGTCGGCAAGTCTTTCAGTGTTTCTGTTACTTGTTCCAAGCTGAGATGCGTCATGTGCTTTCCCGTTTTTGGCGTTCTGTTCAATTCACTTGATTGGTCATGGAAGGCTGAAGGAGTACTCGAATCAAAAGACGGTAATGTGACCCGATCGTCGACCGACAAAAGCCTTCAGCGATGCAAGATAGATTGCCAGAAAAAACAGTTTTCGTGCATGTTTTTTCAATAATTTGCCGACGAATGTTGTAATCCGTCGTAGGCGAGCAGGCGGGTGCTAAGCCAGTCACCAACTGGCTTAGTTTGAACCGAAAAGATCTTGTCGACGGAGTGGAAAATATGGAGATTAGGCTTCGTCGAGGCGCGACACCAAGCGTTTCTCAGAAATACTAGCCTTGGCGCGTTCTAACATGTCGATCGCAGCCGGACCGCGCAATAAGGTGACGGCAACGGCGAGGGCATCGATATAAGTCAAATGCGCTAAGCGCGAGGTCATTGGCGTGTAGATGTCTGGATCTTCTTCCACGTCAACGCTGATATGAACGTCAGCAAGCTCAGCCAATGGACCACCGCTGGCACACAATACCAACACTTTGGCGCCGGTATCTTTGGCGATTTGTACACTACGAATCAAGTCACGGGTGCGGCCAGTGCGTGAGAAGGCGACGACCAAGCAGTCGCTGTTTAACAGACTTGCCGACTGCGCTTGTAAGTGGGCGTCGCAGAAGACGGTCGTTGGAATGCCAAAGCGGAAGAACTTTAATTGCGCGTCGATGGCTAAGGCGCCAGAGTAGCCAAGACCATAGCATTCGATGCGACGGGCCCGTGCTAGTAAATTGACGGCAGCTTCGAAGTTCGCGCTGTTCGCAGAGTTGCGTGCTTCCATCAAGGCGGCAATGGTGCGGTCGAACACTTTGGGCAAAACGTCTTTAACTTGATCGGCTTGATTAACGTCGAGGTGCAAGTAAGGGATGCCAGT
Source organism: Undibacterium cyanobacteriorum (assembly GCF_031326225.1). Classification (GTDB taxonomy): domain Bacteria; phylum Pseudomonadota; class Gammaproteobacteria; order Burkholderiales; family Burkholderiaceae_D; genus Undibacterium; species Undibacterium cyanobacteriorum. Next base: position 1,628,707 of record NZ_CP133720.1, read on the forward strand.
GGCCAAGCTTTTCGCGAACGCGAGTTTGAAGGATTTAAAGCCATCAAAACCCAACGATTGCGCAAAGCGTGCGACGGTTGGTTCCGACACATTACACACCTGTGCCAAAACGCGAATCGACATTTCAAGGGCGTCGTGTGGTTTCTGCAGCAGGAATTCAGCAACTTGGCGTTCTGCCCGACTCAGCGCTGTACTGGCCACACGAATCCGCGCCAATAATCCTTTTTCTGGTGGATTATTGGTCGCATTATTTTTTTTGGAAAGTACATTGACCATGGCGCGTGCTTTCTGCTGAAAAGGATCCGGAATGCTCAATCGCAAATGAGTTGGTGGCAAAGCAGGTGATGAGCCTGCGGGCGCTTGCTGTCCGTGCTGCATTATGGACACCAGAAAACTTCAATTTTACACTGAGCTTGCTTCAATAAATTCGTAATTGGCAAACTTGTGGTGAGCGCATTCTCTAAAACTTGGCGTTTTTCATTGCCTGTGATGACCAACCAGATCTTTTGCGTTTGCAATAGGCGCGGCAGAGACAGTGAAATACGCGTTTGATGGGTTTGCGGATGCACTGCCGCCAAGCAATTTAAATCATCGGCTTGCACCGGCGCGCCAGGGAATAAGGAAGCGATGTGACCATCGGCGCCCATGCCCAATAATACCGCATCAAAATGCGGCGGCAGTTGTTGATTCAGGCGTTCGTTGATGGCTTCGATCGCGACTTCTGGTGTGCTGGCCGCATTCTTGAGCGAGACCAAATTCCAATTCTTGCGATAGGAAAGCGGCAAACATTGCTTGAATAGGCCTTCATTGCTTTGTGGATCGCTATCGTGCACCCAGCGTTCATCGGTGGCAGCTAGACGAACATCGGATGGCGCACGTTGAGCCAAGGCTTGATCAAGTTCACGATACACGGGCGCGGGTGTGGTGCCACCAGCGAGAGCGAAGGCCGCAGTGCGCTGCAATTTTGCTGCGTCGTCAATCATGCCCACCCAATCATCGACTAAAGATTTACTCAGTTCCGCAAAGTTGGCGAAACCTTTGAATTGTACGGTTGGTGGTAAAGAGTTTACTTGCGCTTGCATAATTCGACCTTCATTCTTCCATCACTAATTTTTGAGTGTGCGTATGGTTGCTCGTGAGTATTTGAGACAGCCTTAGCCTTCGACGTATTCTTCGCCCCAAGCTGCGCCATGTTGGGCTAATAAATAACTAGCAGCAGCGGGGCCCCAACTGCCGGCGATATACGATTTCAAACCTTCGGCATCGTTCTCCCATGCGTTCATGATGGGGTCGATCCATTCCCAGGCAGCGCCTAATTCGTCATCACGGACGAACAATGTGAGGTCGCCATGCAAAGCATCGAGCAGCAAACGTTCGTAGGATTCCACGCGGCGCAAATTGGAAGCTTCAGCAAAATCCAAATTCAAGGCAACGTCGGACAAACGAATCCCTTCACCGGGTTCTTTGGCTTTCATGAATAATTGCACGCTTTCTTCCGGCTGCAAGGTGATCACTAAACGATTCGAGCGCAGCGGACCTTGGCCTTTGCCAAAAATCGAATAAGGAATCGGTTTGAAATTAATCGTAATTTCTGCGCAACGACTCGCCATCCGTTTGCCTGTGCGCAAATAGAAAGGAACTCCCGCCCAGCGCCAGTTATCAATTTCTGCACGGATCGCCACAAAGGTTTCTGTGCGGCTGGAAGCAGGCACGCCCGGTTCATTTTGATAGCCAATGACAGGTTTGCCATCGACTGCGCCAGCACGGTATTGGCCGCGCACAGTTTTTTTGCTGACATCATCAGCGGTGAACTTGCGCAGTGCACGTAAGACTTTCACTTTTTCATCACGAATCGCATCTGGATTGGCGTTCACTGGTGGTTCCATGGCGACGATAGAAACCAATTGCAATAAATGGTTTTGTACCATGTCGCGCAGAGCACCCGTCTTATCGTAGAAGTCGCCGCGCGTTTCGACACCGACTTGTTCGGAAATCGAAATCTGCACGTCTTGAATCCACTTGCGATTCCACAAAGGCTCGAGGAAAGAGTTGGCAAAACGCAGCGCAAACAAGTTTTGCACCATCTCTTTACCGAGATAGTGATCAATACGATAAATTTGGTTTTCGTTGAGGTAGGTGCGCAGTGCCGAGTTAATTTCCTTGGCGGATTTGGCATCGCGTCCCAATGGTTTCTCGACCACGACACGGGCATTGCCTTCAACTAAGCCGTGCTTGGAAAGTTGCTCCACCACAGGAATAAAAATGTCTGGGCCGATTGCCAAATAAAACAATTTGGCTTTACTCGTGTCGGCGGAGACGCGGGCCTTCAGATTTTCGAAGTCTTCTGGTTTCTTAGCGTCGATTTTGCTGTAGCCAACCAGATTCAGGAATGCCGCTAACTGTTCTTTTGTACCGTTTGCTTTGCCAGCATAGGTTTCAATACTCGCGGCCACACGTTGACGGAAGTCGTCATCACTAAGGGCTTCGCGTGCAGCACCGATAAAAGTGAATTCGGGATCAAGGCGACCATTCACAAAGGCGCTGTACAGTGCAGGAATAATCTTGCGTTTCGCGAGATCGCCGGTACCGCCAAATAAAACAAAAGTAGTCATGTGGACTCCGAATTAAACTAGTTAGTGATTTTTTGATGCAGCACGCTGCTGCATGTTCTTTCATTTATTTTGTTACTTATCTTGCCTGTTTGCTCGGTAGACGATTTACGCTTGCCAACTCACGATCTGAAGTTCAGTGTCAAGCGCAATATGAACCGTATGAAACGCCAGTATTTCAGCTTAATCGTCAAACCAACTGCGAAGCATTACTAATATTATCGCTACAAATTATGCCATAGCATAAACCAAAATTCTTCAAAAATGTAGTTTCATTACGATGTTTTTGATCAAATTTTTGTCTAAAACTGAAAATTTATGAAATTCTGAAAGTTTGTTACAGCTTTTTTCTGTTTTTGTGCTATCTTTGAGGTATCTGAATCAAAACCCCACAAAAAGCTATGACGACATTTGGACCAACTTCCCCAAGGCCTGCGATGAACCCGGTAGTGGCCGCCGTGACACAACGCATTATTGAGCGCAGTAAGACACTGCGGAGCGAATATTTGGCGCGTTTGGAGCAAATGCGTCATCGTGGACCGCGTCGCGCCAGTTTGTCTTGTGCCAATCAAGCGCACGCCAATGCCGCTGCCGATGGCAAGACCAAGATTTGGTTGAATCAGGCGCAGAAACCAAACATCGGTATCGTGACGGCCTACAACGATATGCTGTCGGCACATCAGCCTTACGCGACTTATCCTGATCAAATCAAACAAGCTGCTTTGAATTTCGGCGCAACGGCGCAAGTTGCAGGTGGCGTGCCAGCGATGTGTGATGGTGTAACACAAGGCCGCCCCGGCATGGAATTGTCATTGTTTTCACGTGATGTAATTGCGCAAGCAACGGCTGTAGCTTTATCGCACGACACATTTGATGCGACTTTGTGTCTTGGTATCTGCGACAAAATCGTGCCTGGTTTATTGATTGGTGCTTTGGCTTTCGGACACTTACCAACCATCTTTATTCCTGCTGGTCCGATGGGGTCCGGTTTGTCGAATAAGGAAAAAGCCGCAGTGCGTGAGCGCTATGCCCAAGGTAAGGCGACCAAGGAAGAATTGTTGGCAGCAGAGAGCGCGGCCTATCACAGCGCTGGTACATGTACTTTCTACGGCACTGCGAACAGTAATCAAATGTTGTTAGAAGCGATGGGCCTGCATTTGCCGGGCGCGGCCTTTGTTCATCCTAATGATCCTTTGCGCCATGCCTTGACCGACGCGGCGGTCGAACAAGTATTGAAGTTGACAGAAACCGCTGGCGACTATCGTCCTATCGGCCAACTCGTCAACGAGAAAACCATCGTCAATGCGGTGATCGCTTTGTTGGCGACCGGTGGTTCAACCAATCACACGATCCATTGGATTTCTGTGGCGCGCGCCGCTGGTATTTTGATTGACTGGCAAGACTTCGATGAATTGTCTTCCGTCATTCCATTGCTGACACGTGTTTATCCGAATGGCACCGCCGATGTGAATGCATTCGAAGAAGCCGGCGGTCCAACTTTCATCATGCGTGAATTGTTGTCGCAAGGCTTAATGCACGCGGATGTGATGACAGTGTATGGTGATCACGGTTTGGCTTCACATACGGTCCGTCCAGAATTGAAAGATGGCAAGGTCGCTTTTGTCGCACATCCAGAGAAAACGACGAATCCTGATGTGGTTCGCAATGTCAGTGAACCGTTCGCAGCGACCGGTGGTTTGCGTCTATTGCAGGGTAATTTGGGACGCGCCATGGTGAAGGCCTCGGCAGTGCCTGAAGATGCATGGATCGTGCGCGCACCAGCGAAAGTATTTGATTCGCAAGACGCCTTGGTAAAAGCCTACAAAGCGGGCCAATTGAATCAAGATTTCGTGGCAGTGGTGATCTTCCAAGGCCCACAAGCCAACGGTATGCCAGAGCTGCATCAATTTACGCCTGTGCTAGGCAGCTTGATGTCAGCTGGCCACAAAGTGGCTTTGGTGACGGATGGCCGTATGTCGGGTGCGTCTGGCAAAGTGCCCGCCGCATTGCATGTCAGCCCTGAAGTTGCGCAGGGTGGTCCACTCGGTAAAGTGCGTGATGGTGATCTGATCGAACTCAATGTACATACCGGTGAATTGCGTGCTTTGGTCGATGAAGCAACCTGGGCGGCACGTAGCAATCCGAATATTGCTGATAGCGCGGCCAGCCAAAACAATGGTTATGGCTATGGACGTGATTTGTTTGTGGCGCAGCGTCGCGTGGTGACTTCACCAGAGCAGGGCGCCTCGACTTTATTTGTGTGACGCTTGTTGAGATCGATCCCTAGAGCATCACGATAGTCGCAAGGTAAAACTATTTTTTGAACTTATTTTGAACAGAAGCGAGTCAATCATGAGCATGTCCAAAGCCGCAATTATTTCTCAACTCTCACAAGTCCGTGTTTTGCCTATCTTGGTGACGGATGATGTCGATCAAGCGATACGCTGCGTGCAAATTTTGGCAGGGAATGGCTTGCCTGCAGTCGAGATCACTTTGCGTACGCCGAATGCGATGAATGTATTGCGCGAAGTGGTCAAAGCTTGCCCAGAAGTGACGGTCGGTGCTGGTACGATTTTAACGCCAGCGCAGTTGGATGCAGTTCGCAATAGCGGCGCCGCTTTCGGTATCAGCCCAGGCATCACGCCGACTTTGGCGAAAGCAGCAGAGGAATCAGGTTTGACTTATTTCCCTGGTGTTGGTGGCGCGAGCGATTTGATGTTGGCACTGGAACATGGCTTTGATGTGGTCAAGCTATTCCCTTCCGATATCGTCGGGAGCGTGAAAATGGCGAAAGCCCTTGGCGGACCATTCCCTGATGTGAAATTCTGTTTGACAGGCGGCGTTACGGTGGACTCGACACCAACGTTATTGCAGCAGTCGAATGTCTTGTGTGTTGGCGGTTCGTGGATGTGTCCGGCGAATCTGATCAATAGCAACGATTGGACTGCCATCGCACAATTGGCGAGCCAAGCGGCTGCTGCTGGAAAATCATAAATCCTTTCATCTCTTTACTTCGTTTTTGATCATGGCTATCTCAGTTTCTCGTACTCCACTGTGGATTTTGTTGCAGCAACGCGCCAACAATATGCCGAGCTTGAAAGAGCTCTTCCGCGCTGATCCACAACGCTTCACGCATTTTTCTGCTTCGGCTTGCGGAATTTTGTTGGACTATTCCAAGCAGCGCATGGATACCACGGCGAAACTGAATCTGCTGGCACTGGCACGTCAACAAGATGTGGAAGGTCGACGTGACGCCATGCTCAAAGGCGAGGCCATCAATAACACCGAAAATCGTGCGGTTCTGCATACGGTGCTGCGTTTGCCGAAAGGTGAGCGCTTCATGCTCAACGGCGAAAACATTGCTGCCGACGTGCATAGCGTCTTAGCGCAAATGCGGAGCTTCAGTGATGCAGTACGTGAAGGCCGTTGGTTAGGTTATACCGGCAAACCGATTCGCACCATCGTCAATATCGGCATCGGTGGTTCCGATCTTGGCCCGCAAATGGCCTGTATCGCGCTGGCGCCGTGGTCACAAAAAAATCTCTCTCTGCATTTTGTTTCGAATGTCGATGGTCGTCATGTGGCGGATGCCTTGGAAGGTGCTGATCCTGAAACGACCTTGATTGTGGTGGCTTCGAAAACCTTCACCACCATGGAAACCTTGACCAATGCACGCACTGCACGTGAGTGGATGTTGAATCATGGTTGTCCTGAGAATCAGATCCGCCAACACTTCGTGGCACTGAGCACCAATGTCAAAGAGGCCAAAGAATTTGGTATCGCTGAAGAAAACGTCTTCCCATTCTGGAACTGGGCTGGTGGTCGTTATTCGATGTGGAGTGCGATTGGTTTGTCGATTGCTCTGTACGTTGGTGCTGATCGTTTTGAAGAAATGCTGGCCGGCGCGCATGAGATGGATTTGCATTTCGCGCAAGCACCGCTAGAGCAAAATTTGCCAGTGTTGATGGCCTTGATTGGCGTTTGGAATATCAATTTCCTCGGTCTCCAAGCTTTGTCGATTGCGCCTTACCACCAACGTATGACGCGCTTGCCGGCTTATTTGCAGCAGCTTGAAATGGAGAGCAATGGTAAATCAGTGACACGTGAAGGCAATCGTGTCGACTACACGACTTCACCGATTCTGTTTGGCGAGGCGGGCACTAATGGACAGCATGCGTATTTTCAATTGCTGCATCAAGGTGCGACGATTATTCCAACCGATTTTATCGTGGTGGCGGAAGATGATGCCGGCTTGCCAGGACATAACCAAGCCTTGCTCGCAAACTGCTTCGCGCAATCGAAAGCCATGGCGTGGGGTAAAAATATCGAAGAAGTACGCGCTGAACTCGGTGATCTGCCCGAAAAAATGTTGGCACCGCGCGTGTTCGAAGGCAATCGTCCAACCTCGACGGTCTTGTTGGATTCCTTAACGCCACGTTCATTGGGCGCCCTGATCGCTCTGTATGAGCACAAAGTGTTTGTGCAATCCGTGATCTGGGATATCAATGCTTTTGACCAATGGGGTGTCGAGCTGGGTAAATCTTTGGCGCAGCAATTGATCAGCCTTGATCCTGCTGCCGTGAAAGAAGACTACGATAGCTCGACCAAAGGATTGCTGTTAGCACTTCGGAAAAAACATCGCTAAACAAAGCCTAGGGAAGTTGAGTCGCACATTCCTGTGCCGCACAGGAATGTGCTGACTTGAGCTTGACGGGAATGTGCTGCGCAGAGTGCGCGTGACCATCCTTCGCCCGTCGTGATGCTGTACGCGATACATGACAGTGTCGCGAAAGTAGGGCAGTTCTCGAGACTTCACTAACGAATGTTCAGAAAAACTTGAGCAGCTTGATATATCTTGAATGAGCGCACAATTTCTGTAGCTTTCTTGGTTTGCTTTGTTAAGATGTTGTGACTTTTTGTGCGCTGCACATAAATACTAAACGATTTACACTTTTTAGATTTTCAACCGCATTTTTGCTTCTTACGCCACAGTTTTGTAAAGACGATCATGAACGATATCGCCGACGATAAAGACCAGAGCCTCCGTGAAGACATCCGCCGCCTCGGCCGCATTTTGGGTGACACGGTTCGACAACAACATGGGGAAGAAATGTTCTCCTTGATTGAAACGGTACGTCAGAATTCGATTCGTTTCCGTCGTGATGCCGATCATGATGCACGTGCGGCTTTGGAAAATACGCTCGATACCTTGACCAATGATCAAACCACGCACTTGATCCGCGCCTTCAGTTATTTCTCGCACCTCGTTAATTTGGCGGAAGACCAACATCATATTCGTCGTACTCGCGCCCACTTGATCGCTGGTTCCTTGCCTCGTCGTGGCAGCTTGGCGCACACCATCGAAACACTGTTTGCGGAAAAAGAGGCGACTACCAATTTACGCAGCTTCTTTGAAACAGCACAAGTGACACCTGTGTTGACCGCGCATCCCACCGAAGTTCAGCGTAAGAGTATTTTGAACTGCCAAATGGTGATCACGCGTTTGCTCGATGAACGCGATCGTATGCAGCTGACACCGGAAGAATCACGAGCCAATGAAGAAGCCTTGCAACGCGCGGTGTTGACCTTGTGGCAGACCCGTATGCTGCGCATGTCGAAGTTGTCGGTACTCGATGAAGTAGAAAACGGCCTGAGTTTTTACGACTACACTTTCCTGCGTGAATTGCCGCATCTGTATGCGGGCTTAGAAGATTTGTTGGCGAGTAAAGATGCAAGCTTTGTTGATACTGAATTGCCGAGCTTCATGCGTATGGGCAGTTGGATTGGCGGTGATCGCGATGGTAATCCTTTCGTAACGGCGACCGTACTCGAGAAAACCTTGGTGATGCAGGCCACGCGTGCATTGAAATTCTATCTCGATGAATTGCACACCTTGGGTTCGCAATTGTCGATGGCGACGTTACTGGTCAAAGTATCGCCAGAATTGGTCGCACTCGCAGAACGCTCGCCTGATCATTCTCCGCATCGTGCCGATGAACCTTATCGTCTCGCCGTCAGTGGCATTTATGCGCGCTTGGCGATGACTCTGAAGAATCTCTTGGGTCTTGATCCAGTGATCCCAGCTTGCGGCATTGCGCCTGCCTATGCGACGGCAGAAGAGTTGGTGGCAGATCTCGATATCATCCATCATTCTTTGCAAATGAATGGGTCGGAAGGCATCACCCGTGGTCGCCTCCGTCACTTGCGTCGCGCAGTGCGTGTGTTTGGTTTCTATTTGGCGCCGATTGATTTGCGTCAGAATTCCGATGTGCATGAACGCGTGGTCGCCGAACTCCTGCGTGCAGCGAATCCGGATGTCGATTATTTGTCTTTGAACGAAGATCAGCGCATCGAGGTTTTGATCGGTGAGATTAGCTCTGCGCGTCCGTTGGCTTCGCCGTATTTGACTTACTCCGAAGAGACGCAATCGGAACTCGCGATTTATCGAGCTGCATGCACGGCGCAACAACGCTACGGTAAAGGCGCGGTGCCGAACTGCATTATCTCCAAGACCGATGGCGTGTCAGATATGTTGGAACTGGCTTTGCTCTTGAAAGAGTCAGGCTTGTTGCATCCTGCTGAAGGTCGTCTTGACGTCAATATCATTCCATTGTTTGAAACGATAGGCGACTTGCAAAATAGTGCGCCTGCGATGGATCGCTTGTTGGCGATTCCTGCTTATGCACGATTGTTGTCCAGCCGGAATAATGCACAAGAAGTCATGCTTGGCTATTCCGACAGTAATAAGGATGGTGGTTTCTTGACCTCGGGTTGGGAACTCTACAAAGCGGAAATCGATTTGGTCGAGATCTTTGCGAAACATGGCGTACGTTTGCGTTTATTCCATGGTCGCGGTGGCTCGGTCGGTCGCGGCGGTGGTCCTAGCTATCAAGCGATCTTGGCGCAACCAGCCGGTGCGGTGCAAGGTCAGATCCGCTTAACCGAACAGGGTGAAGTGATTACGGCGAAGTATGCGAACCCAGAAGTGGGACGTCGTAATCTCGAAGTATTGGCAGCGGCAACCATGGAAGCGAGTATGTTGTCGCACACCGAACCTGCACCGAAACCGGAATTTTTGAAAGCAATGGAAGAGTTGTCGAATCATGCTTTCCGCGCTTATCGCAATATGGTGTATGAGACCGAAGGCTTTGAACAATACTTCTGGGAATCCACCGTAATTTCAGAAATCGCGGGTTTGAATATCGGTAGTCGTCCTGCGTCACGTAAGAAGTCCACGGCGATTGAAGATTTACGCGCGATTCCTTGGGTCTTCAGCTGGTCGCAATGTCGTTTGATGTTGCCAGGCTGGTTCGGTTTCGGTAGTGCGGTGCAACGCTTTTTGGACGATCATCCTAGCGATGGTTTAGCAACGCTGCGGGCGATGTTTAAACAATGGTCTTTCTTCTCGACGGTGTTGTCGAATATGGAAATGGTGTTAGCCAAGAGTGATATCGGCATTGCGAGCCGTTATGCGCAATTGGTGAAGGATGAAGAGCTCCGCAATCGTATTTTCCCGCGCATCGAGGCGGAACACACTTTGACGATTTCCGTCTTGAAGCAGATTTCAGGTCGCGAAGATTTGTTGTCGGATAACCCTTTGTTGAAGCGTTCTATCGTCAATCGTTTCCCTTATTTGTCACCACTCAATCACGTGCAAGTCGAGCTATTAAAACGCTACCGCCAAGGCGATGAAGATGAGCGCGTGCGCCGTGGTATTCATTTGTCGATCAATGGTATCGCAGCTGGTTTGCGCAATAGTGGATAACGTACAAAGAGCAGATGAACTTTGAGTCGACTCAAGAAAGTAAAATCTGCTGATCAATAGTTGTACCGCGAGGAGGGTATTTGCATATACTCTCCTTTTTTTATGCATAAATTCTTATGACTACGCCTTGTCTTGGAATCGTTGGTTGGTCTGGTAGTGGCAAGACGACCTTGCTCGAACGACTTTTGCTCGAACTAAGTCAGAGTGATTATCGGGTTGGTGTCCTAAAGCATTCACACCACGATGTGGTACTCGAACCTGAGCACAAAGACACGGCACGTTTTCGGCGTGCTGGCGCGACGCAAGTCGTCTTAGCGTCCCCTTATCGTTTAGCATTTGTGGAAGAATTACGGCAAGCACCAGAGCCTAATCTCGCAGAGATCTTGGCGCGCATGCAGCCTGCTGATTTTTTTCTCGTCGAGGGTTACAAATGGGCGGAAATTCCCAAACTTGAAGTGTGGCGACCGTCCTTGGGGAAGCCAGCTTTGTATCCAAATGACCCTTGGATACGATTGGTGGCCTCGGATGTGCCGCGTCCTAATAGCGAAGAAGGAGGTCGTAAGGATCTTGTGTGGTTGGACTTGAATAATACCGCGAGCGTTTTGCAGTTTATTCAAAGCCTCATTGTGAAAACGTAAATATTATTATTTCATTTTGATAATTCCAATCGGCATCTTGATCTGCCTCGCCATGAGAAATTTTTATTGGAATCCCTAAAGTTTCTCAAAAGTGCTGCCGATATCACAGATGCAGATAAGGAGGATTGTCATGGACGTTAACGGAATTGCTAAGACAGCGACGACGCTGGCTGATGTGGGTGTTAGCCAGCAAGTGAGTATCGCAGTCTTGAAAAAAGCTCAAGATATCAGCCAAGAGAGTGCAACGGCCTTGATTGAAGCGATCCCAAATTCAAGCGCCAATGTACCGAACTTACCACCCAATTTAGGTAGAAATATCAATACAACCGCTTGAGGTTTTGATCCTCGATCGCACAACTCATTGTGTGCCAGTCATTACTTGACTCAAAAATGTCGAAGAAGCGCTCAACAGGGCGCTTTTTTTTCGCATTCAAATTCTTATCGACGGGCCTTTGAGAAAATACAAACTGCGTGTCCAAATGCATTAACAAATGTAAAATGGGTGCGATTTTTTGTTGCATTGCAAAATAAAGCGACCATAATGTGCCTGAATAAATATGTTGCTGTGCGAAATTTTTATTTATTTTCTCTTTGTAAAGTTTTAGTTTTAGTTGTGAAGGAATCGTATGACGAAAGCAAATTGGGGCTGGTCTGAGAGATTGAGTCTAAAGCATCAAGTTATGGATGCGACGCATCAAGAGTTTGTGACGCTCTGCGCAGCTCTTGCCCAGAGTGAGGATCAATCGCCGTTTCTTGAGCGATTAGATGCATTGATCGAACATTCGATTGAGCACTTTGAACAAGAAAATAAGTGGATGCGCGATGCTGGATTTCCGCCAGCAGCCTGTCATCAAGCTGAGCATGACGCAGTGCTACAAGTGATGCAAGAGGTGCGTCGCCGATTTGCAGAGGGAGAACGAGATCTCGGCGAGCGCCTCGCAGAAGAGCTTCCACACTGGTTCGAGCACCATGTCGATACGATGGACAATATGCTCGCACAGTTCTTGATCAACAATGAGATTGAAGTCGAGGCGGCCTAAAAGGGCTGGCCAGACAAAATAAAAAAGCACCTGAGAGGTGCTTTTTTATTGAGCTTTTGAGTATTGGCGATTCATTTTTTTTGCGAGTCTAGCCATTGACCTTCACTCGTAGATCACCTAATTCGACTACTTGGCCCGGACGAATTTTCGCTGTTTTGCGTAACTCTTGGTGTCCATCGACTTTGACCTCGCCGCTTGCAACAATCATTTTTCCAGCTCCGCCACTGTCACAGACGCCAATTAATTTGAGCAACTGGTTGAGTTCGACAAATTCGCCTTCAACAGTAAAAGAAATTTCTTGCATGATCTCATTGTAATTCGAATAAACAAGCTTCGAGGATACACCATTTTGCACCACTGTTGCGGTGCAACTTGAATGTCTTTGAACGTATTTGCTGGTTTTTTGGTCTTGCTTTGAACTTGATCGCTAAAAACAATTAGAGTGATGTAATGACTTTACTAAGTGAATGAACCTGTGCAAAATTGAAAAGCAAAAAAAATCGAAGAATTGTGTAAGGAACGGAACGATAGCTCGACTACTGCAAGTAGCTCGTGATATTGATCCGAATTACTAGGTCTAAAACTGATATTTTTTCTATTGGAGAATGAAGATGAATAACAAAGCATTGATCGCTGTTGCATTAGCTGGTTTGGTAAGTTCTTCTGCTGCGATGGCAGCGGATACCCCAAAAACTGAGAAGTGCTGGGGTGTTGCAAAAGCAGGCCAAAATGATTGCGCAACAAAAAATGGTAGCCATTCATGTGCTGGTCAAGCTAAGAAAGATAATGACCCAAATGAATGGAAAAAAGTCCCAGCAGGCACATGCGAAAAGTCTGGTGGTAAGTTGGAAGCACCAAAAGCGTAATGAGTTGAATCGTTTAGCAAAACGATTCTGGAATGTTTGAAGGTAGCGAGGTGTTGCAAGGACACCTCGCTATTTATTTTACAGAAGCATTTTTTTGAGTGCTCTGGAATTTCTTCGATTTAGAACTGGCACATGAACGCTGAAATGAAGCAGATCAACGAGGTAAGCAACGCTCGCTTGCAAGGCGTCGGGATAGGTTTACGCACGCCGCATTATCGTGATTTTCTCGAACGAAAAATTAAGGTAGATTGGTTAGAGGTTCATTCTGAAAATTTCTTCGCGAGCGGTGGATTTGATTTATTTGTCCTGGAAAAATTAGCGCAAGACTATCCCATTAGTTTGCATGGTGTTGGTCTCGCTCTTGGTTCAGCGCAGGGATTTAAAGAGTCGCATGCTCAGCGATTGAAAGCCTTGGTTGATCGCATACAGCCCGCGCTAGTATCGGAACATCTCTGTTGGGGGGCGATCAATGGTCGCCATTTGAATGATTTGTTACCCATGCCTTTAAGCTTTGAAAGTTTAGATTTGATGGCAGAACGGGTAGATTTTCTGCAGAATATTTTGAAGCGAACCGTGTTGATCGAAAACGTGTCGAGCTACCTTCGCTTTCAAGATGATCAAATGTGTGAGGCTGATTTTTTGTGTCGCTTAAGCAAACGTACTGGCTGTGGCATTTTGTTGGATGTTAACAATGTATTTGTCAACCAGTTCAATCATGCTGAACCTGCCTCACACGAGTTTGAGTTTTATCAGCAGCAGGTGAGGTCAATTGGTGAAATTCATTTGGCAGGTCACAGTCAGGTTGAGGATTGTTTGATCGATGACCATGGAAGTCGAGTGCGGAAAGAGGTGTGGGATCTCTATGAGTTTGTATGTCGCAATATCAGCCCCACGATTCCAACTCTGATTGAATGGGACACTGATATTCCCGACGTCGAAGTTTTAGTTGTCGAAGCGGAAAAAGCAAAAGCAATACAGAAAACCTGCCAGGAGTTGCATCATGTCGACTAAGCTGGCTGAATTGCAGTCGAATTTTGCGCGAGCATTGCTCGAATTTGATGATGGTTTGATCGCAGCTTCTCTACGATGTAAGCATGGCTCAGCTGAAGAGCGTATCGCGATTTATCGCGGAAATCTTTTGGCGATTTGGAACAAGTCATTAGCCAATGCTTATCCCGTCATTCAACGTCTTGTCGGTGAAGATTTCTTTGAAGATTTGGCGCGCTCCTATGGTCGCCGCTATCCGTCCCAAGCAGGTGATTTGAATGTATTTGGTGAACTTTTTGCAGACTTTCTCCTTGGTGTTGCTCCTTTGGCTGAATACCACTATATGCCTGCTGTCGCTCAACTTGAGTGGTTGGTGCATCAGAGTTATTACGCCCAAGCGCCGAATGAGTCATTGACACTAACGGGTTTTCTGCAAACGGCGGGGGGGCATGCGCAAGATGCGTGTTTGTCGTTTGTTCCCTGTTCTGTTTTGTTTAAAAGCGATAAAGCTGCAGTAAAGGTGTGGCAGGCGCATCAAACGGAAGAGTTTTCGGGGCTGCCAAGCGATCTGGAGCAACCGTCCTACGCGGTAGTAGTAAGGCCGCACTGGCGGGTTGAGGTGATGCCATTGGATCAGGCTGGCTTTACTGCTTTGGAGTGCTTGCAGAACGGCGTTACGCTTGGTGCCGCACTTGATCAAGCCTTGCAAATCGACGCGCAGTTCGATGTCGGTGCGCATTTGCAAAAGTGGTTTGCTGCAGGAATTTTTTCTGCTTAGATTTGTAAGGAAATAAGATCGAGCACGACAAAGCAGATTATTGTCCGAGGAATTGAATATGAAATTTTTCTTGAAAGTCCACCAATGCTCTATGCGATTTGATGCCTTGCTCGATCGTTGGGGCTATAGTCTGGTTGGTCTCTTGGTTCGGGGATTTGTAGGGTGGCAGTTTTTCAAATCAGGTCTGGTGAAGGTGCAAGATTGGGAGTCGACATTAAGTCTGTTTCGCGAGGAATACAATGTTCCTTTGCTGCCTCCTGAAATAGCTGCAGTCCTCGGGGCAGGCGGTGAATTAGTTTTGCCAATATTCTTGCTCCTAGGTTTGTTCAGCCGACCTGTAGCGATG
Source organism: Undibacterium cyanobacteriorum (assembly GCF_031326225.1). Lineage (GTDB taxonomy): Bacteria > Pseudomonadota > Gammaproteobacteria > Burkholderiales > Burkholderiaceae_D > Undibacterium > Undibacterium cyanobacteriorum. The sequence goes on from NZ_CP133720.1 coordinate 1,643,736, forward strand.
GGTTTATTGGCAGTGAATTTGATGGCGGTTGTGTCATATCCTCAGCTATGGTCGTTTGAGTGTCCTGCCGCCATTAACGATCATTTTTATTGGGGGATTTTGTTGTTGATCTTGTTTGCAAAAGGAGTTGGTGAGTTTAGTTTAGATAGTGTGTTGCAGAAGCGATTCAAAATACCAACTACGGCGTGAAATACGTGAAACGTGTGAAATGAAATAATTTCGGAATGCCAAAGAAAATGCAAAAGGGACCGCGAAGGTCCCTTTTGTTTGTGGCCTGTGAAGAGAGCGCCGTAAAAGGTGTTCTCTTTTTTATGCTTATTTCCAGCCGCGTTTTGCGATTTCAGCGGTGATGTAATCTGCGAACAGTTGATTACCAAATGGTGTTGGATGAACGGTATCAGCAAAATAATACTTACTTGTATCGCCTGGGATCAAGTTATTCGCTGAGCAGACCAACGATGAGCCCAAAGGATTCTTAGCGGCGCTTAGATCACAAGCAGGAGTCGTAATGTTACTAATACCGTAAGCTGATGGGTTTGCTGCGTGATCACGGAAGCGTGTGTACAAGTCGACCATCAACACATTGTCTAAACCGGCCAAACCTTCGATTAAACGGGCATTGAAAGTGATGCTCATACCATTCAACAACGTTTGAGAATCTTTAGATTGCGCTAAAGCTGCAGGTGTTTTGCTCATATCTGGCATATTCACGACAACAACGTATTTCGCACCTTTTGCCAAGATCAGGTTTTTCACGTAGCCAGCCAATTCAGTACCTGCTGTACCGATCGCATCAACATAAGTTTGAGCGTTAGCTGACGCATAAGCCGCACCTGCTGCAGCACCAACGGTTGGAGTCAAAGTGGCAACCGCAGCGTTGATACAGTTACTTGCTTGAGCATCAGTTGGTTTGCAAGTGCCGGCAGCGATATCTTTTTGAATTTGGCCTGGTACTGCTGCAGTAACTGCTGCAGTTGCAGCTTGCGTTGCCGCAGCAGACAATTCACCAGTTTTGATGAAAACGTCATTTGGACCGCCGCTTACAAATACGATTTCAGTGCCAGAGAATTTGCCACCGTTAGCTGCCAAGTAGTTGTTAATTTGAGTGACGACTGGCACAGTTGTTTGGCCCAGAACAGCATTGGCACCGCCCAAGGCTTTATTACCTGGCCCAACAGGATTGGTTACACGCGCACCACCTTGTGCATAGCCAGTACATCCAGCTTTGACAGTGACAGGAACGTTAAAGCCTTGTGCCGCAGCACCTTCCAAGCCTGTTTGTGCCGCGCATGGTGCTGGCAAGCCTAAGTTTGCTGCGACGATTTCAGTCCAGTTTTTCGCTGTTGCGCTGTTGATGGTGTATTTGCCACCACCGAGAGCTGCGACTGTACCAACTTTGTAAGTACCAACGTCGCTCAAGCTGTCACCAAATGTGACTTGAGAAGAAAAGGTGATTTTTGGCGCAGGATCTTTAGAACTGCTGCTAGTGCCACCTCCGCAAGCTGTTAATGCTGCTGCGGCGAGAATGGTGAGAGATAATTTGAGATGACGCATTTTGTCTCCTGGGTCAATTATTGAATAAAGCTAAACGAACGCTAGTGCTATTTAGAGCGCCCACTATATGCCAATATTCTGCGTTGATGTATTGAGACGTGCAATTAAACGACAGCAAAAATTAGAAGAATTATTCGAAAATAAACGCTATTTGGAAGCTTTCACTGGTATTGTCTAAGCCGTTAATTTTGCAGAGTAAAATGAACTTTGTCAGAGTGAAATTTGGGGTTTTGCGAATCTTCGAAAAAATAAATTTTTGAAGAACTTTTCGACGTAGTTTTTTTGCGACAGCGAATGAAATGGCTCGCGAGATCCTATACAAGAATCGCGATCAATGTCATATTTTGAGCTATGAAATTAGTACGTACGTTCGATTCAACAGTTTTCAGAAGAACTCTTATTGGGGACAGTAAAAAATGAAATTAAAAATGTTGGCGGCAGTGTTGACCACTTGCTTTACAGCGCCAGTTCTGGCTCAGACCAATGTAACCATCTACGGTATTTTGGACGCTGGTATTCAGTTCAATTCCAACGGCAAAGCTAACCAAACGAAAATGGTAAGTGGTATTGCTGATGGTTCCCGTTTGGGCTTTAAAGGCACAGAGGATATGGGTGGCGGATACAAAGCCATTTTTAACCTCGAAGCACGTGTTGAAGTTGACACTGGTGCAAACAAAGCGGGCAATATCAGTGATTATCAAGGTTATGCTTTGACAAAAGGTATGGATTTTCCTGACTTTGGTAATCCAACTTTGAAGGGGGCTGCAGCGCAGACTTTGCAAGGTGTTCGTGAAGCTTTGCAACCAAAGTACAACGTCAACGCAACTAATACGTACGTGTTGCAACGGGGCGGCGGCCCAGATGGTGGCATGTTCGACCGTACTGCGATGGTTGGTTTGATTACTCCAGTTGGTGCTGTTTTAGCTGGTCGTATGTACACACCAGCTTACGAAATTTTTAACGCTGCAGATACGTTCGAAAGCGGTATGGCAGGTAGTTGGGGCGGTATCACTGGTGGTACTGGTGGCTTGCTGACTTCGGGTATGGCGATTCGTTCCAATAAAGCAGCTCAGTATCGTATCGAGTTACCTAGCGGGATAGCAGCTTCCTTGATGTACGGTTTCAAGAACTCTGGCTATGTCGGTTTGGACGACAAATTCATCGCAGGTATGGTGAAGTACAAAGCAAATGGCTTTGACGTTGGTATCGGTTACAACCGTGGTACAAACATGGATGGAACAACCGGTTTGATTACGACTACAGCAGGTGGTTCCTACGCTGCAGGTGATTTCAAATTCTTCGCTGGTTACCAAGCGATGAAGAATGAAAACTCGATTTTGTTGCCAGTGTTCTACGATGCATGGGATAAGGAAATCGGCCCAAGTTTGCGTAATGCAGGTGTGCCAGCGGCTGTTGTCGGTGCATGGACGAGTGTGTTCCGCACTACAGTAGCGAAAAACTTCAAGCTTGATGCGACTAGCTATAGCTTAGGTATGCACTACAAAGTGGGTAACGGTCGCATTATGACTTCGTATAGCCATCAAGATGATCGTACATTGTCTAACAGCGACGTGACACAAATCGCGATTGGCTACGACTATAATTTGTCTAAACGTACAGATGTTTATACAGTGTTCGGTCGTATCCGCAATCAGAATGATGGTCAGTACGCTTTAGGTGCTGCTAGCGCATCTGGTGGTTTCACAGAAACGCCAGGTGGATCTGCTCGTGCGGTTCAAATCGGTATGCGTCATCGCTTCTGATCTGAAAGATACTTAAATACAAAAGCCCGTCGGTTTCTTACGACGGGCTTTTTGTTTTTAATAGTAGAAAGTCGATGATCAGCGCTATCAAGATGCTGAGAAGATTCAAGATATTTCGCTTCTTCGCTTTTTTACTCTGGCAGATATCAAAATGCAGTCTCGTTACAATGCAACTTGGTTTCTACCGCGTTCTTTGGCGCGGTAGAGTGCCGCATCCGACGCAGCGATCACGGCAAGACCATCTTGCCCTTCGGCTAGCGATGCGAGTCCGATCGAAGCTGTAATATGTGGTAAGCCTATCGCATCGTTTTGAAAAACTTTAGTGTGGCGAATACGTTCGCACAAGCGTTCTGCGACGATAAGTGCCGATTCTTTAGGTGTGTTTGGAAGTATTACAATCATTTCTTCACCACCGTAGCGGGCAGCAAAGTCACTTGGACGCAGGCCATTACTGATTACCTTAGCCGCTGCTTGAAGTGCCTCGTCGCCTAAAACATGGCCGAAACGATCATTAAATTGCTTGAAGTGATCAAGGTCTAGCATGATGACGCTTAATTCACTGGCGGTGGCGTGCGCACTATCAATCAGACCTGGCAGTTGGGTATTGAGCCAAGAACGATTATTGAGTCCGGTCAAACCGTCTACCATCGAAAGTTGGCGGTAGAATTCGCCAACTTTTTGACGATTCCGTAACTGCGCATTGGCCGCACGAATTCTGAACGAAAGCAGTTGAAGCAGGTTGCGGGCGACGCCGTTGGATTCATCAATCAATTTCCACATCGTTGCAGAATCGATCGCGAGTAACTCACTATCGGTGACCGCTGCAATGGTGGAGAGGTGTCCTTCATCATCCAGAACTGAAATTTCTCCTACGCATTCCCCTGCGAAATACTGGGTTGTCGCACCTTCGAGTTGCCTCCGCGAAGTGCTCGAGGTCAGTGCAAGGTTACCTCTTAAAATAATGTAGAGATTGCCGACGCCGTTGTTACTGTCGAGGACGACTTCGCCAGCATGGGCGCGATAGACCGGGCATTGCGCCAAATGGGCTTTGATCAAATCATGTTGATCTGCGCTTAGGTTGCGAAAGAGCTCAATATCGGCGAGCTTGAAATTCGTCTCTTTAAATTGCCGAAAGTGTTCCATTTATTCTCGATTCAATGCGTTCTACGTTTTTATTTTGGGCAAAGGAATTTATCCAATCGATTGCTTGGCGCAAGTCTAGCATCGAATCATGAATTCATATTTAAGAACTAAGAGCTTTGAAGCATCTGATTCATCGCTTCGACGCGCAGCTCTGTCTCATGAAAGATTGCTAAATACGCTTCATCCGAGAGGGATAGCACATCCCAGGCATGTTGCGATATCAGAGGCACCAGCTCGCGCTCGTCATTATTGAGATCAAGTGCATGAACAATTGCATTGGCGACATGAACGATAGCGGCGACTGAGTTGAGTTCTTTATCATCGGGATCGTGATGTCCGCGTATGCCATCTTGGATCGCGTCTGAGAAGTTCCATTGAAGTGCTAGTACTAAACCAACCGCGACGTGATCCACCCCGAGTACGCTACGTTCTGCTTCGAGTAGGCTGGTATCGCTACGCTTAGCACTTTCGATGACTTGTTCATATTTTCTAGGGAAGCGCGAAACTAGTACTAGGCGGCCAATGTCATGCAAGAGACCCGCCGTGAAGGCGAAGTCATGCTTCATGTGTAAGGTTCTAGAAATTAATTCTGCACAGATTGCCGTGGCAATATTGTGCCGCCAATATGCTTGATTATCGAAGCCACGACAGGCGGCATGTGGCAAGTGTTTCGTGAAGATACTCAAGCGAATTAAATTCTTCAAATTTTTGATGCCTAGCATCGCGACGGCTTGCTGTATCGTTACGACCTTCGAGTTCGCACCATAAATTGAGGCATTTGCGAGGCGCAATACTTTTGCCGCTAAAGCTTGATCGAGAGCGACTTTTTCAACGATGGCATCAAGGCTGATGTCATCATTGTTTAGATCACTCAGCATCTCCTTGGCGACATCGGGCAGCATCGGTAGATCGTTGATCTTGTTGATGACTTCTTCGAGAGAAATTTGATGGTCATCAACGTCCGTAATAAATTGCGTCATGATGTTGGTTCTTCCCGAAATTTGGCAATCAAGGACATCAATGTTGAAGTGGGCGCTTGGTATGGGCCGTGTCTAAATACGATGGCAAGTCGGTCACGTTTGCGTTGGCGTTCGGCTAATTCTTCTTGTTTTTCTTCTTCAGTCTCTTCGATCACGATGGACAGTTGATGAACATCGTGATGTTCCATCGAGTTAATCATGTTTTTAGTGAGTTGCGTTCCTGCAGGAAGGAGAACATGACCCATTTTGTCGAGTAATTCATCCGCCAACACCATTCCAGCGGAAATGCGCGCGATTGGTAAATAGCGATGTTTCTGACTCATAAAAATTGACTCCTCGGTAGGTTGGCAATGCGCATGGGCGTCAAAGACCAAACGATCGTCAGGGGAAGCTTGTATTTTGTATAGTATGCTTTTCCAATTAATGTTTCAATAAAGAAACCGTGTGAAGCGCGGTTCTGGTTTTTAATTTAAGCGAATTTGTCTGTTTATGGCATCGCTTAATGAAAAAAGCCACGTTTCGGGCAAACGAGACGTGGCTTCTCTGGATCGAAAAATCATGAATTGCTTTGATTAATTGTTGCGTAGTTGTTGCTCGGGCGATCACGACTTTTTACCATCGATGGTGGCGCTCTTGATAGCGATCATCGCGATCATAATCATGACGAGGGTAGCCACGACCTTGTTCTCGCCAATTTTCACGTTCACGCCATTCATGACGTTCACGTTCATGACGACCACGGTCGTGATAATGACGAGCGCGCCATGGTCGACCATAATAGCTATCTACATAATGATGTTCACGGTAAGGTAATGCCGATCGCAAAGTGATCGGAATGCCGCCCAATCGAAAATCAATTTGCATGCCGTAGGGAAGGGCGTAGGCGTTTTGCCAACGATACCCGTCAAACCAAAACCAAACTCGATTTGATGGAGCGAAATAGACTTGAGCACTCGGGTAATAAACATAGTTGTACATCGCTGGAGCGTGACTCACGATGGGGTGCGCATTGCTATATTGGTACGGTGATTGCGCCATCGCGGTACCGGCAAACGCGATGCTGGCGGTGAATGCGATAACAAGGGGCGAAATAAAGCGTCGTAAGAACATGATCATCTCCTAAGTGGGAGCAGCGATTGATCTGCATCCATGTTCACTTCAACGCATGGAGGTGAGTAATGGACGACAAGTTCTTGTGTTACCAAGTGTAAAAGTTCGCCAAGCTACTGGCCTGGTACCTGTCATTGATGCAAGTCTGCATTTTGATTTGGCCTTGCCTTCGTGGAGTAACGCGACCTTTTGAAACCTATCCGACATATCGGAAGCTCGCGCTCAGGCATAGCGCGCGAGCTTCTTTTAATTTTTTATTTGACGTCACTTGGTATTTGATCGACTCGCATTACAGGATAGAGCGCAAATGCCTTATCCCACGATGGATGGCGTTTCGCAAAAAACTCTAAGCGTTTTTGAGGATTCGCCTTAAATGCAGGGTCTTTGGTGAGTTTTTCTTGAAATTCGGCATGGAGTTCTGGTGATGCTTGAAGGGCCTCTCGTGCAAACTCTTCCGCCACATAGGCTTCCATATATTCTTTGCTTTCGAAAGCATTATTGAACCAACCCCAATTCAAGAGCGAATCGCCGCCAAGTGGCTCGAACATCGTTGCCACCAATCGCGCCTTGGCTTGCTGAATAGGAATGAAAAGCGCGTTTTTGCCGAGCGTACGAGTTTCTTTGGCCCAGCTTCCTTCGACCTTCAACATCTGATGATGTTCGATTGACTGCTGACTAAATTCAAAACGCTGGGCGCGAAATACTTCGAAAGTTTGTGCAGAAAAGGCCGTACTGAGCTTCTGGAATTGGATGCCATGCTGTTTGAGCTTATCTTCGAGCTTGCTGGCATATGCGGCTGGAACCACATAACCACCGAGTGGAAGTTGTGTACTGACGTCGGGTGTGACTTGGTCTTGTAGCTTAACGCGCCAAACCTGAGGCTTACTTTCATCATAGCGTGTCATGCTCGCGCCAGAAATTTCCGACGTTGAGCGCGAGTAGGCATAACCCTGAAATTCGATGGTCTTAGTTTCGTTCGTGTTCCGGTAGCTCAATGCAAGAGGATTGCCTGCTAATTTGAGGCTCTGTTGGTCCGCTTGTAAAGCACGGCTGCGCCATTCTTGGCCGTGCTCTTCCATTTGTTTGACGACAGAGAGTATGGTGTCGTGCGTGATCTGGACTCGTGTTGGATAATCTTTCCAAGAGTGAGTTTCGACCAACATTGCCAGCCTGTTACGGAGCTGGAAGTAGCCAGTCGAAAAGCGCGGTGTAGAAACGTTATTGGAGAAGCCGGACATGGGATTGTCTTCTTCATCGAAAGACATGTAAAAACCGAGAGGGAGAAAGTCTTTCTTGCTCAGATCGGCAATCACAGCCTCTTGGAAATGCTTACCAATCGTTGCTAAAGGATGATCGTGATTTAGAGACGGTTCAACTTGGATGGATACCGCATGTTGGAATTTGGCGCCATCAGTCACGTGTAAGTCGATTGTGGCGATCGGATCCCATTCATTCACGAGTGCCAGCATTGCCTGCATTTCAGGTGCATCTGCCTTTACGTAATCGCGATTCAAGTTATAGTTTTGTGCGGTCGTGCGCCAACCCATGGCTTTCGGACCGCGTTGATTCGGACGGTTATAGCTGTCAAAACGCTCGTGTCCATCCACGTTGAATACTGGAACAAATAGCACTACTTGGTTGCGTAAAGCATTTGCTTGATCAAGGAGTTTGCGTAAAGCTAAAAAGCCGGCATCTTTTCCATCAATTTCTCCAGCATGAATGCCTGCTTGGATTAGTGTGACTGGCAGCGGCTTCTTTTTGAGCTGCTGCGGGCCGAGTACGCCGCTGTGAGATGCCACCAAATAGAACATGCTGCGCCCCTCTGGTGTTGTGCCAAATTTTTTGCAACGCACTGATTTAGGATATTGCCGTTCAAAACCCATGCACAGACGTTCTACTTCCTCGTAGCGACCAGTCTCTTGGAACTGTGTTTTTTCAGCAGTTGTTCTCAGATCTGAAGCATTCGATTGCTTCTTTACAGCGTTCGCCATGGATGTCGTGGACGAGAGCAAAAGCAGCGCGGCAGTGGTGAAGCCGAGAATGCTGTGTGGAGTTTTTCTATGCATGGTGAACTAATAATGGTGAAGTGAGCTAGATGAAGTTTCGACCTAGATCGGATAATGAATGAGGTCGATTTAAACTCGAGGGATAAAGCCGAATTTTAACATGCACGCCCTCATCGACCTTCGCAACCGCGGCCATAACTGATCTTTTGCGGTAGTCGGCTAAGTCTTGCTATCATGTCTGTTTTCTCAGCCTCACTACAATTATGTTTGATTTCCTCACTAAGTTGTTTTCAAGCTCGTCGAGCCAGCCAGATAAGGCGTTAGAAGTTACTGAAAAAAATACCCTTAATGCAAAATCGCCGTCTGCGCTTAGTGTATCGGCGAAGGCAGAGCTTGAACAGCAACGTCAAGCGTGGCGTCAAAAGGTCGATGCCGCAGCCCATAGTGAAGAGGTTTTATTGGACTTACTCTTTGCTTGTGATCATGCTGATGGACGTCTCTATGCGGCGCAGTATTTACAAGGGCGATCAGCGTTGGAGACGGTGAGGGCGCGTTTCAAGAAAAACGACCAACGCCTGATGAAATATGTTCAGGGACGTTTGGAGCAACTCAAACAAAAAGAGGCTTTAGGAAAAGCTATTGATGATTGCATTTCCCATGGACAGTTACTGCTGCAAGCAAGTGTGATTTTGCCAAACCAATTGGCGCAACTGGATCACATGCGTACCAAGCTTGACACTTTGGGTGAGCTTGCTCCTGAAGCACAACAAAAATTCGATGAGATGCGTCGAGCTTTGGATAAGCGAATGGACGCTCAAGTTGCACTACAACGCCAATTATTGAGCATCGTTAGTCGACTTCAACAAGGCATAGGGAATGAGTCCACCATCGATAGACCGACATACGAGAAACTATTTGCTGAATTTTCAGAAGTACGCGGTTCAGCCTGCGCCGCGTCTTTGCCGCGCCATCCGCTGACAGAAGCTAAACGTTTGTTAGAAACTTATGCTCAACATCTTACTGTCCTTGAAAATCGCATATTAGAATCGTCGAAGATATTGGGCTCAAGCGATGAAATGATCGATGTTTTGCATGTGTCTGGGATAAACGCTCTTGAACTGCACGTAGATTCTGGTGATCAGGAGTTGCAAGGTACTGCTGCGCAAGACAAGACTGTAGACAACGCAGCCATTCATGCAGATCAACGAGATATCAATCTCGATCAGGCAGATTTTAATGCTGCCTTAGAAGGTTTGGAGCAAGCATTGAGTGAGGGACGAACACAGCAGGCTCGCGAATTCGAAAAAGTATTGGCGGTTGTTGATCTTCAACATGCGCCCGCTTATGTCTCGAAGAAGCAAATGCAGCGTTTGGCAGCAGCGCGCAAGGAATTTGCCCGCTTGATGTCTTGGGCACGTTGGAGTGGGGTGGCATCGCGTGAAGAGTTAGTGGCGACTGCAGAAGGGCTTGCTCAGCTCAGTTTACAGCCGAAAGAATTGGTCGATACAGTCACTGCGTTACGCTCGCAATGGAAACAAATCGAAGGTGCTGGTGGCGCTGGGTCAAGAGAATTGTGGCTGCGATTCGATGCAGCATGCAGTGCAGCCTACGCACCAGCGGCTTCTCATTTCCAAGAACAATCGCAACTGAGAAAAGCGAACGCTGAACAAGCGCGTGCACTTCTGACTGAGTTTGTATCTTTAGCCCAAGATCTCATGACCGAGACGCCAGACTGGCGTTTGGTCGCGAATTCGCTTTCGCAAATGCGTCAAAAGTGGCGTGCTATTGGTGCCATGGATCGTAAAGAAAAAGAAGTCTTAACAGGTGAATTTGAGGCTTGTCTTCAAGACCTGGAACAAGCCCTGCAGGCACAACGCGAGGTGGCCGAGGCCAATCGATTGGAGTTGATTTCTGTAGCCAAGGCGATTGATGCCAGTGTCCGCGATGCGGTAGAACAGGTTCGAAAGTTACAAGCGCAGTGGCAGCAAAACGCAACTGCAGTCCCTTTGGAACGCAAACGAGAGCAAGAATTATGGACCTTATTTCGCGCGGCCTGTGATCAAATTTTCGAGGCGAGAAAAAATCAACATCGTGAGTTCGAGCAAGAGCGTATTAAGCAGCTCGATGCCAAACATGAGCTTTGTCTAGAAATAGAACGTTTGGTGGAAAGCAAGGAAGCAGATGTTCGAGTTTTGTCTGAAAAAATGGCCACGTTTGATAAACAGTGGCGTAGTCTTGGCGCTGTTCCGCGTGAGAGCGAAAAACAAATCGAGGCACGTTATAAAACAGCCATCGGGGTATTGCAGTCACAGATCAGTCAGCTTGAAATGCAAAGATATCAACAGCAGGCTAATCAGATGTCGCAGTTTTTGCAGGCTTGTTTTGATGTCGAAAACGCGGTTTTCAACTCTGATTCATCGCAGCCTAACTCCGGAAATCTGATAGACGAATGCATCGCTCAATTCAATGCGACGAAAGATGTTCACAGTAAAGCCTTGCGTCAACGCGCGTTGGCCTTGCAAAAAATGCGAGCGCAAACGAGCGCTGTTTCGAATGCTTTGAGCTCTGAGACGAATTTGAAAGATCTCGTCCTGAAGTTGGAGCTCGCCTTAGAACTGCCGAGCCCCGTTGAAGAACAGGCGCGACGCAGAGAAATTCAGTTGTCGATGCTGCAGCAAAGCTTACGCCAAGGTCGTGATGCGCAATCTGATCAAGTGATGTACGAACAGCTATTAGCGACTCCGTGTGCCTTGTCTCAGCAGTTACAAAATCGCATACATGCAATTTTGAAAGTGGGATTGTCACGTTGGCCTTTAAAGAAATAGTCGATGCGTGCCTAAGCTGACTTAGTTAGCGCACTTAAGATAATCGATGTAATGAGGGCACTCAGTTATTTCAAGCGACTGAGGCTCATATCAAGGAGTTTTAGCAATGAAGTTGTTTTCTTACTTTAGAAGTTCCGCATCCTATCGTGTACGGATTGCTCTGAATCTCAAGGGGCTCGCATATGAGCAAAGCCCCGTACATTTGATCAAGAACGGCGGCGAACAGCTCTCTGATACCTATCGCAAAATTAACCCCGAGGCCTTGGTGCCAGCCTTGATCGATGGTGATGAGCAACAGGCGCTGAGCCAATCCTTGGCGATTATGGAGTATCTCGACGAGCAATATTCAGAAAGACCATTATTGCCAGCCAATCCACATGATCGCGCTTGGGTTCGTTCTTTGGCATTAGCCATCGCGTGCGATATCCATCCGATTAATAATTTGCGAGTTTTGAAATATCTGAGTGCTACTTTGGGTGCTTCTGATGAGCAAAAAAATGTGTGGTATCGCCATTGGTGTGCGGTTGGCCTAGCTTCTTTGGAAACGCGTTTGGCGAATGATGCGCGGCGTGGCTTGTTCTGTTTTGGTGATCAACCGGGCTTTGCTGATTGTGTGCTGATCCCGCAAATCTTCAATGCCCAACGTTTTAACTGTGATATGGCGCCGTATCCGACTCTGATGGCCATCAATGAGCGTTGTCTTGCTTTACCTGCCTTTAAGGATGCGCATCCATCGGCACAGCCTGACGCTGAGTAGTCGTACAAATCAAAAAAGCCAAGCAGTGCTTGGCCTTTTTGATGTTTGATTTGCAGAGCATATTAGTTTGGAAGACTATCTTTGTCTTTCGTGTCGTCCAAGACTTCATTCAACATGGAGATCAAAATCGAGCGGGTTAGCTTTGATTTGGTTGCATACCCATCAATCGCGTAGTTTCCCATGATGTTTTCTTTGGCGTAGCCTGGTTGCCCGGTACGTAAAACAATTCGCAAATCTTTACGAGAAAGTTCATCCCGCAAAACATTGACCAGTTTTAAGCCTGCATCGACGGTTTCCATGACAACGTCGAGCAGAATCAAGGAAGTATCTGGATTACTAATCGCTAAATCCTTGGCTTCTTTAGCTGAGAATGCGTGCAAAAATTCTAAGGGTTTGCCGTGAATATGCACCCCACTGAGGGCCAGCACAGTCGTATCGTGGACATTGCTATCATCGTCGGCAATAAGAATTTTCCACGCTTGTTGTGCCTTGGTTTGTTCTTGTTCTTCTTCGCTTTCTGATAAGAAGACCAAGCTATCATCGTCATCTTGATCCGATGAGAAAGAGTTTTCGTTTTGGAAGTGCATGAGATCGAGGTAGGGGCGACGTGAATCAGCCACGCGCAGAGAATTACCCAAGATTTTCATGCCTTGGTAATATTGATGCCAATCGGGCAATTTACTGCTATGGCGCTTCTCCATCAGTAGCTCCCTAAACTTGGACATTGTTGAGTCATTAATGTGCTTTGCTTCAAATTAATCATATGTGATCCTCAGCAGCTAGACAAGTGTCTATTTGTGAAAAAAGTTGAAACCAAGCGATAGAACTTTGATCTTGCTTTGACGGTCATAACCTCACTGCAAGCTTATTTTGCAAGATCGTTCAACAGGAGGCGTCTGTAATTGAGGCTGGGCTTGGTTTTCAGTGTTTTTGTATATTTTTTGTTAGATCTGGTTGTCGTGTGTTATGAATCGTTATCGGATTCTTCGAGCGCGAGTTAATAGGGAAAAAGTATGAAATATTGTGTCGCATTTTTAGCGAGTTTGTTGTTACTTGGCAGCGCCTTCGGTGATGATCGATATCCAAGAAACAAAGACATTGATGTTGTGCGTTATCGGTTCTTGATTGAAGTGAACGATCAAAACGATGTGATACAAGGGCAAAGCCAGGTCAACATGCGGTTTTTGGCGCGGACTAAGCAATTCAGTCTCGATCTGGCCAGCAAGACTACCGACGGTAAAGGTATGGAAGTGTTGGCGGTTAAGCAAGGTGATCAAATGCTCAAGTTTGAACACGCCCAAGATCGTTTGACGATTTATCCGAAAGACGAGATCAATGGCGGTGATAGTCTGACTTTCCAGATTGAGTACCGTGGCCAGCCTGCAGCGGGTTTGTTCATCAGCAAGAATAAGTTTGGCGATCGTGTTTTCTTTGCTGATAACTGGCCCAATCTTGGTCATCAATGGTTACCTACGATCGATCACCCTAGTGATAAAGCCGCGGTTGAATTTCTGGTAATCGCCCCTGCGCAATATAGTGTGGTTGCGAATGGTTTAAAGATGGAAGAAAGTTATATCGATCCACAACGAAAACTCACGCATTGGAAAGAGGACGTGCCGCTCGCGGTAAAGGTGATGGTGATTGGCGTTGCTAAATTTGCGATGCAAGAGAGCGCACGTTTTAATGATGTGGCGATTTCGAGCTGGGTATTCCCGCAGAACCGTAGTGAGGGTTTTCGTGACTACGCGATTGCAATTAGTCCGCTCAGTTTCTTCCACCAAAAAATTGGTCCTTACCCCTATAAAAAGCTCGCGAACGTGCAATCGAAAACTCGTTTTGGCGGCTTGGAAAATGCCAATACGATTTTCTATTTTGAGAATTCTGTGACAGGTAAAGCCGAGCAGGAGGCTTTGGTAGCCCATGAAATCGCCCACCAATGGTTTGGTAATTCTGCGACAGAAGCGGATTGGCACCATGTGTGGTTGAGTGAAGGTTTTGCGACCTATTTCACGAATCTGTATATTGAAAATACTTATGGTCATGATCGTTTCTTAGGGCGACAGGTGGCAGACCGTGAAAAAATTATTCGCTATAGCCAAAAACAATGGCGCCCGATTGTTGATACTGAAATCGCCGATCCGAAAAATGTACTGAGCCCAAATACTTACGAAAAGGGCGGCTGGGTTCTGCACATGTTGCGACAAGAATTGGGCGATGAGGTCTTCTGGCAGGGCATACGTGCTTACTATGCCAAGTTCGCTGGCAAGAATGCGCTGAGCGAGGATTTTGCGAGCGTGATGGAGCAGGTTAGCGGGAAAGACTTGAAAGCCTTCTTCAAACAATGGTTGTATCAAGCAGGTTATCCGGTCCTGAAAGGCAGTTGGACCTACGATGCGAAGACTAAAGAAGTCGTGCTTGAACTCGAGCAGAGCAATCAGGACTTGTTTCAGTTCCCACTAGAAGTTGCGATTCAACAGCCCGACGGCAAACTTCAAGTACAGACGGTAAAGATTGCAAATTTTAAGGAAAGCTTCCGTTTGAAGACAGACTTTGTGCCGAAACTCGTGTCTCTCGATCCTCATGTACGCTTGCTGTTTGATGGGAAGTTAACAGCAAACTGAAATGAAGACGACATGAGGTTTAGGACTCACGCAAGCAATCAACAATCTTCTTGCGTGAGGCACGCCACGCTGGAATGAAGCCGCCGATGAACCCCATACTTAAAGAGAACAGCACACTCTTCACGATGATCTCTGGGCTCATTTTGAATTGAAAGGCGAGTTCGCTAAACGTCTGGAAATTGGTCGTGGAAATGTCGACAGTTTGCATCCATGAAGCCGCGAATAAGCCAATCAGACCGCCTACCAGCGACAGCAAAAGCGATTCCATCAAGAAGGCGATCAGGATCGCGTTGCGGCGGAAACCGAGTGCGCGCAAGGTACCGATCTCGCCGACGCGCTGAGCGACTGCGGCGAACATGGTAATCATCGCGCCAACGATGGCGCCAATCGAGAAAATAATCGACAAACTCAAACCGAGTATGCGAATAAACGTCGCCAAAGCTTCACTTTGCTCGGCGTAGAATTGAATCTCGGGCTTGGCATCAATCTGTAAGCGAGGATCAAGATCAATGCCGCGCTTGACGGCTTCGATCGCGCTTTGATCACTCAAGCGGAAGACGATGGTCGAATATGCATTGCGACGAAAAGCCGCCATCATTTGATCGCTATCGCCCCAGAGTTCACTATCGAATCCCGTTTTGCCTGAATCGAAGATGCCAACCACGACCCAATCGCGTTGCGCAAAATGCAGCGTTTCTCCGAGGCCGGTCCCGCGAAAACCTTGCGCGACCGCTTTGCCTGCAATGATTTCTGAGGTGCCAGGGCGGAACATGCGGCCTTCAATGATTTTCACTTGCGGACGTAATTCAAGACCGATCTCGGAGGTGCCACGCACAGTCACATTGCTGGGTTTGCCATTGCTACGTTTCGGCAAATTATTCAAAACCACCGGCTCTTTGCTCAACATCACGCGGCCATCTCGTGCAGTCGCGATACCCGGCAAACTTTCGATGATTGCCGCTTGGTCGCGTCCGATGCCGCTGTTGATTTCAGCACCGGAGCCTTTTCGCAAAACCAGTATGTTGTCCGCTTGACCCGTGGCGACCAGAGTTGCGCGGATGCCTTCGCTCATCATTAATACTACGGTAAAAACGAAAACCACAAGAGCCATGCCGCCGGCAGTGAGGAGGGTGGTGACGCGCCGCACCCACAAATTACGCGCCACGTAGGAAAGAGGGATCGCCTTCATGCTACGTGCATCAAACCGTTGACGATGTCGATGCGCGACATTTTCCACGCAGGCCAAGCCGCGGCGACGACGCCGACCACTAAGCACGCGAGAACCTGCAAAGCCATCGTGGTTTCAGAGACCACGAATACCGGGAACAAAGTACCTACCGCTTTGGCAAATCCTGCGGCAATCGGTAAGGTCAAGAGCATGCCCGCGCCGCCGCCAATCAGGGCAATCACCAAACTCTCGCCAAATAAAAGTTTGACCACAAAGCTCGGTGAGAATCCTAAGGCTTTGAGGGTTGCGTATTCGGCTAATCGCTCGCGTGCCGTCATACTCATGGTATTGGCCATGACCGCCATGATGATAATGATGATGACATAGGAGACTGCATTCACAGCGACTAAAATCGCTTCACTCATGGACACGAAACCGAGCTGGAAGGCTTTTTCGGTTTCGGTCAATGTCTCTGCTAAAGAATTTTTGAACTGCTGATCGATGCGTTCTGAAATGAGGGGGGCGTTGTCGGGCTCGTTAATGCGCACGATATACACGCCGACAAAATCGGTACTGCGTTTCAAACGTTTTTTGGTGGTCTCGGTCAAATATTGCCAATGAAAAAGCATTTGCGATTCATCAGTTTTGGCATCCGCGCCGTCCCATATGCCGCGTAAAGTGAAAGTCCACGTGCCTGGATAAATGGTGCCGCGCAGTGGAATTTGATCACCGATTTTCCAGCCATATTGCTCCGCTAATTTGCGCCCCACGATACAGCCTTGTCGATCTAGGATAAAAGCTTTTTTCTCCTCATCAGACAAAATGTATTCAGGATAGAGCGCCAGATAGCTAGCGGGTTCGACGGCAAATTGCGGGAAAAAATTACGCTCAGTGATATACACACCGCCAAACCAATTCGACCAACTCACACCAGTCACGCCTTCGACATTGCGCAAACGCTCGGCGTAGTTCAGCGGCAAGGGGAAGGTGAGGGAGATCGAATTCCTCGTCACCAAGCGTACACTGGAGGTGCCTTCGACGCCGGCATACCAAGCGTCGATAATGGTTCGCAACAAGCCAAAAGCGCAGATGGCAACCACCAGACCGACCATGGTTAAAATGGTGCGGAGGCGATGGCGAAATGCGTTCTTGAGTAGGAGCCGAAACAGGAACATAAAAGTCTATTGGGATTAGAGATGATCGGCCGGCATGACCTTGGCATCTTCATCGACCAGCACCCCTTTTTCGAGATGCACCATGCGCCCAGCGCGCGCTGCGGCTTTTGGATCGTGCGTGACCATAATGATGGTTTTGCCGAGATCGCGTTGCAATTGGTCGAGCAAATCGAGGACCTCTTCCGCGGTGTGACGGTCTAAGTCGCCGGTAGGTTCATCGGCGACGATTAGCGTTGGGTCAGTCACCAAGGCACGCGCGATCGCGACACGTTGTTGTTGGCCACCCGAGAGCTCGTTCGGGTAGTGATCCATGCGGTCGGTCAGTTTGACCATTTCCAAGGCAGCTTGCACATGCGCCTTACGTTGGCTGCGACTCAGATTGGTCAGCAAAAGTGGAAGCTCCACATTTTCGAAAGCGGTGAGGACCGGCATCAGGTTATAAAACTGAAAGATGAAACCGACATTCGAGGCCCGCCAATCCGCCAGTTGCGCTTCATTTAGACGCGCGATATTAATGCCGCCGATTTCGATTTCACCACCACTTGGTTTGTCGATACCGGCAACGAGATTCAGCAAGGTACTCTTGCCAGATCCCGACGGTCCCATTAGAGACAAGAACTCGGCATGGGCAATTTCGAGATTCACGTCGCTCAGGACATTGATTGCCTGTCCGCCACGGAAATAAGTTTTGCTCAAATTACGGATACGAATCACCGGCACATCGTGTTCGTTACCGCTCAGGCTCGCTGTTGACGTACTCATTTGCTGACGACCGTAATTTTGGTTCCGGCTTCGAGCTTCGCATCGGGATTCAAAACCAGTTTGTCACCTGATTTGAGCTCGCCCGTAATTTCGATATTTTCACCAATCTTTCGACCTGGCGTAATGTTCAATATTTCGACGCTATCGTCCTTCATGCGGAAGACGACTTTTTTGCCTTGGCGCTCGACAATCGCTTTGGGATTGACTGTCAATACGGCTTTTTGATCAGCATCGGTCGCGGCTTGAGACAGGATCGTCACTTTGGCACTCATTTCCGGCAAGATGCGTGGGTCGAGTTTTTCAAAACGAATCTTGGTCATGACGGTTGCTTTGGCACGATCCACGGTCGGCACGATGCCGGCCACCGTGCCACGGAAGCGGGAATCTGGCAGAGCGTCTAGCGTGATCTCTACTGGCATGCCGATTTTTGCTTTGGCTAAGTTACTCTCGGAAACGTCAGCTTCGACTTCCAAAGTACTCATGTCGGCCATCGTCACAACTGCGCCTTGCGCACCGGCGGCACTGGAAAACGGTGTGATGATGTCGCCGATATTGGCATTTTTCACTAGCACCACGCCATCGAAAGGCGCCCGAATTTCAGTGAAGTCTTGGTTGACCTGTTGCACCTTCATTTGCGATTTCGCTACCGCGACACTGGCTTGTGCGCTCACCATGGCCGCTTTGGCTGCGTTCACACGCTTTTGGGCAGTGTCCATGGCTTGCGGTGAAATAAAGCCTTGCGCTTGCAAACCTTGTGCACGTTTCAAATCGGCTTCTGCATTGACTAATTCAATATTGGCTTGGGCGACACCAGCCTCGGCTTGTTTCACGCTCGCTTGGACTGAGGCAATCGCCGCCTGCACGTCACTGGCATCCAGTTTGGCGATCACTTCTCCCTGTTTGACGTGACTACCTTCTCGTACATTCAACCAAATCAATCGTCCAGTTGCTTTGCTCGCCACTGCCGCGCGGCGTTGGGCGACCACATAACCAGAGGCCGTCAACTGTGCATATTGCTGTGAAGGGTAGGAGGTGACGACCGAGGTGCTTTGGACTTCCGATTTTCGCGGTTTGAGTGCAATCGCGCCAGCGATCAGGATTACGGCGATGGGTGCCGCGAATAAGAGCCAATTCTTCTTTTTCTGAAATTGCGGTGCTTGGCGGTCAATTTTAAGTTGTTGAAGCTTAGGGCTATTTGCGCTGGTGTTTGTCATGAGAAAAACCTGGCTGAGTCAAAGCGAAAAAGTGTACGGCAGCGATAAATTCTAGGAATTTGAGCGGCTTAAGTGCGTGATGATAGCTCAAAATACGCAGCTAGGCTTGACTGGTCAACCGACCATGGTCATTAATTTTGGGGACGTGGAATCGACGGATTGGCGGTGAGATCGACAATTGCAAACTTATTGACCGAGGCTCTTGAGTTGATTGGGATCCAAGAGCATTTCCTTCGCTAATTTATCTCCCACATAACGTGCAAAAATGCGCTCAAGTGTGCCATCTGCTTGCATTCCATTCAGAGCCGTTTGGAGCATTTGAACCGATTTTGGTGAGATCGTTCGCTTCGAAATATAAAGACCGGCGACAAAGGCATCGTTGGGATACCAATCACGTAACACGGTTGACTCGGGAAGTTGCTTTTGTCGAGAAAGATCAATGTAGCTCGTTGGAATAATTAAGATCCCGTGCACACGTTTTACTTGGAGCAGTTTAATCAGCGATGCAAAATCAGCGACTTCATAAATACGATTTTGGTGTCTGAGATTGGTCACAAAATCATTGTATTGACGGCCATGCTGAAAGCCTTTAATCACCGCCATCTTGAGGTTTTTGTTGGCCAAAAATCCTGCGGCAGTTTGTTCTTGTGCACTCAAACTAGTGCTGATCAGAGCGTAGTTGCGTGTGGAGAAATAAGGCACTGAAGTAGCCCATTCTTCGCGCTCGATGGTTTTGATGCCGGACATCGACATATCAAGGCTAGCTTCGCGAATTTGGCTCCAGATTCGTGCTTGTGATTCGACCCGTGGCTTAAACTGACAATTGGTTCGGAGAGCGAGGGCCTCCAAGATGTCTTGATCGATACCTGAAAATCGACCGTCAGGCAGGCGGTAAAAAAGGGCGCCGATTTCTAGTAAGCCAACCCGGATTTGCCCACATTCATGCTCAACTTCAAGTGTGGCCGACCACGATGTAGAACTGAAGCCCAAGCAGCTGGTAGCAACAAAAAGAAGAGTGCCAACACCCTTCCAAAAAAGGTGAGCTTTTGCAATGCGATGAGAGGGCTGTAGGTGGCGCATGGCATTAGACTATTGGAAGCCATGCGCCTTGGCAAGCGCTTTATGATAGAAGGCATTCGCTGTTGCAAACGAGCGAATGCCTTGCCGTTTAGTGCTTCACCTGGTTGGCTTCGGACGTGCCATCACTGAGGCTGTCGGTGGCGAAAAGCTGTGCACAGTCAACTTGATCGAAGGCATAGAGCTTGCCACAAAAATCACAGTTGATACTCAATGTGTTGAGTTCAGCGACGGCCGCATCGACCTCTTCGCGACCTAACATCTTGAGCATATTGCCAACTTTCTCACGGTTGCAATTGCAATGAAAGGCTGGGAACACCGGATCAAACACTCTGAGTGTTTCTTCCCAGAATAAGCGTGTCATCAGTGTTTGGATGTCGGTCGATAAAAGCTCTTCCTGTTTGAGCGTGCCGCCGAGCATCGCCGCCCGATTCCACGCCTCGGTTTCATCTTCGACACTGGCTTCGGTGCCACCATGCTTTGGTAGTTTTTGCAGTAGCAAGCCGCGCGCAACTTGGTCATCTGCCGCCAGCCATAATTTGGTGTCAAGCTGCTCTGAGCGCATCATATAGTTTTCGATAATCGTGGCGACTGATTCACCGTCCAGAGGCACGATACCTTGGTAAGCTTGCTGCCCCGGTAGTTTGTCATTCGGATCGAGAGTAATGACGAATCTGCCTTGACCATGGCTGTGCACAAGTTCAGTTAGACTCGCGTCATCAGCAATGACGGCATCCGGTGCAAGTTTTGCCGTAGCGCGCAGATTGAGAGAAGCATCGCATTCAACAACCAATAATCGTACCGGACCATCACCATGGATTTGCATAATCATGGTGCCATTAAATTTGAGATTGGCACTCAACAAAGTCGCTGCAGCCAATAGTTCACCCAAAATAGACTGGACCGCTTTGGGATACTGTTGGTACGACAAAATTTCTCGCCAAGTATTTGGCAACTCGACGAGTTCACCACGCACACCGGCGTGTTCAAACATAAATTTCTGAAGTTGGTCTTTCACGTGTTTCCTTTGCTTCTTTTTGCTGCTGTAAATCGAATGTGTTTCATAAAAATGCGCCAATGAGAACCCGGAAAAGGTGCTCTGTGCCATGCTCACAAAATTTGCAGATACTTTTCCTTTTTCAGAATGACGCTTCGGGTACAAGATCGCCGTCGTTCGTCTTAGCCTATGCGCTTAAGCTTGGTTTTGAAGTCTTGGCCGCGTTGCACGTAATTTGCTGCGTTGGCTTTGATGCCGGCCAAAGCTTCGGGCGTGAGTTCACGGACGACTTTTGCTGGTGCTCCCACGATCAGTGAGTTGTCCGGAAATTCCTTTCCTTCTGTGACTAAGGCGCCGGCACCAACCAAGCAATTTTTGCCGATCTTAGCGCCGTTTAGAACAACTGCTTGAATGCCAATCAGAGAACCGTCGCCAATCTCACAACCATGTAACATGGCTTGATGGCCAACCGTGACGCCCGTGCCAACTTTCAGCGGATAGCCCGGGTCAGTATGCAATATGCAGGCTTCTTGCACATTGCTGTTTTCGCCGATATGGATCAATTCATTGTCGCCACGGATCGTGACGTCAAACCAAATGCTCGCTTTCGCATCGATTTTCACTTTCCCAATGACTTTTGCAGTCTCCGCAATAAAAGCCGATGGATCGATTTCTGGTGCAGTGTCGCCGAGCTGATAAATGGCCATAAATTCTCGTTCAATAATGGGTTTAGCGATTATGTGGTCGATCGGTCCGATCTGTTTTAGATCAAAAAGTCGTGATCAAACGCTTGAAAGCGAAGTGTGAATCGACTTTCGTCGCATACTAGAGCGCATTATTTCGTAAAATAGCGGACTCACATCGCAAACCATCATTTTACCGCTGCTCCATGAATTCCACGAAGTCCCCTAATAAAATTAGCGATTCTACAAATATTAATCAATTGCAAATTGATGCGATGGAGTCAAGCACAAGCAATGGTAAGGAACTTCGGCAGCAAGCCTTACAAGTCTTAGCCGAGCCAAACCCCCAGCGAAAAGCCATTGCCGCAACTGCTTTACGTGAAGCGTGGCAGGCCGGCCGACTTGAGCTCAACTGTGAGGCAGAGCTGCAAGGCATGGCAGGAATTCCGGGACGACCTGAGCGGCCGGAACTGGTGCCGCCTTTGGCAGTCAAAAGACGGGCGATGAACACTCCGGAAGGACGAGCCACTCTTATACACGCCTTAGCCCATATCGAATTTAATGCGATCAATCTCGCCTTAGACGCTATTTGGCGCTTTGCGAATATGCCAGCGCAGTATTACGAAGATTGGCTGCAAGTGGCGCAAGAAGAAGCCTATCACTTTAGTCTGCTCGATGCTCATTTGCAGGCGATGGGGTACCACTATGGTGATTTCCCTGCGCATAATAGTTTATGGGAGTTGGCTGAGAATACCGGCCCCGATGTGTTGTGGCGGATGGCATTAGTTCCTCGAACCATGGAGGCGCGCGGTCTCGATGCAACGCCTGCTCTAAGAGCGAAAATCGCGCAGACTGGAGATCACGCGGCCGCTGAGATTCTCGATATCATTCTGCGGGATGAGATTGGACATGTTGCGATTGGCAATCGGTGGTATGCCTATTTGTGCCAACAACGTAATTTGAATCCCATCACGACCTTCAAAGAGTTAGCGCGACGATTCCGAGCACCCCAATTACGCGCGCCGTTTAATCTGGAAGCGCGGCTCGCCGCTGGTTTCACGGAAACTGAGCTGGAAGCTATGCAAGCGAATTAAGCTAGAAAATGCCCTGTATTATCGATTTGTAGTCAGCCGTGCAGCCTGCATAATGGATCCTGAGTCATTGTGATTGGTTGATTGTTTGATGAGGTGGGGCGGCAGCTATGAAAATGGTACCAATATCAAAAGAGCGATCTGCGCTCGTGCGGGTGGTCCAAGTCTTGGGGTTATATGTCTTGCTGGCGGCTACTGCTTTGAGCTTGAGCTCCTGCGGTCTTTTCGTTAAACCTGTGAAAACGGAGAATCTTGTCGCTGAACGCGTCTTGAAGAAAAAGATTGTGATGACCGGATTTGCAGTCAATATGCCGCTGCAAGTACAGGATCTCGACGACGTGGCGCAAGGCGTGCCACGTGAGTTGTTAGAACGATTGCAGCGTTCTGGTAACTTTCTGGTCCGCCAGTCTAAGAATCTATTGTCTTATGATTTTCAACAAGAGACCCCAAGTGCCCAGTTGGTACGTCAAGTCGCCGCTGAAAATGACGCGCAGTTCGTGATCGCAGGTGAGATTCGCAATGCAGGTGTGCGTACTGATTCCAAGTATTGGGGTTTGTGGGAAACGCGTAAGCGGCAGATAGAAATCGACTTCGCCATTTATGATGGGATTAGTGGCGCCTTCATTTCACGTCATCATCTCTATCGTCCCGCGGAAGATGACGCAAAGGTTGGGCGCGATAAGGCCTTTGGTAGCGTCGCTTTTTATGCGACTAGTTTTGGTAAAGCGCTCGACAGTGTTCTACAAGAGGCGGTGGGGTGGATACGTCAAGATTTAGCACCATACCCGATGATGGCGCGCATTCTCGATATCAAAGGTGACCGCATTGTGCTCGATGCTGGCGTGCAGTCAAATCTTGTGGTCGGCGATCCTGCGCTGGTGGTCGCACAATATGATCAATTGCCGACCTTGGGACTCAGTTCCACACAAGCGAAACCCCTGCAATATGGCATCCCACAAGTCAGCATGGGGATCGCAAAAATCATTCAAGTGCAACATCCCTTCGCCGTCGCTGAGTTACGCGACACTCCTGCGACCGCCGACTTTAAGGTAAAAGTTGGCGATTATGTTCGATTTGATCCTGCCGTATTTATGGCGATGAAATGAGTGCCTCGGCACTAGGTCTAAAATTTTTTAATTTATTTTGGCCTCCCGCACTTTTCTTCCCTCCGAGATTGACGTCGAGTTCCGAGCTATGGACTTTTTCGCACGTCGCAATCTGGCCGTTTATAAATTTCAAAAATTGCATTGAAAGCTCAAGAACCAAGGTCATTTCTTTGGGATTTGAACCGGTTTTTGACATGCCTGAGACAAACATCCGTAATCGAGTATAATAATCGAACGGTCGTTCTATTTATGTCTTTAGGTCAACATTATGAAATCAAGTCGCTCTGAATTCGTCGCTCTGCGTGGGCTCAATATGCATTTCCGTCATTGGGGAAATCCCGATGCGCCTAAGTTGTTCATGGTGCACGGTTGGATGGATGTGGCGGCCTCATTTCAGTTTGTAGTGGATTGCCTAGCGCGTGATTGGCATGTCATCGCACCGGATTGGCGCGGTTTTGGTTTAACCGAGTACCCGAAAGTCGAAAGTTACTGGTTCCCCGACTATGTCGCAGACCTGGATGCCATTCTGGAGCATTTCTCTCCCGATGCGCCGGTGAATTTGGTGGGGCATAGCATGGGCGGAAATATCTCGATGATTTATGCAGGGGTTCGTCCAGAACGGATTGCTAAGTTGGTCAATCTGGAAGGCTTTGGTATGCCGATGACGCAGGCGAAACAAGCGCCAGGCCGTTACCGTAAATGGCTGGAAGAATTGCGCCAAGTACCAACGCTGCGTCCCTACGCCAGTGCTGCGGAAGTGGCCGCTCGTTTGCAAAAGACGAATCCGCGCTTACGCGACGATCGTGCAGCCTATTTGGCTCAACATTGGGCCAAAGAAAATGCGCAAGGGCAGTGGGAATTGTTGGCCGACCCTGCACACAAAAATTCGTCACCTTTGCTCTATCACGTCGATGAAGTGTTGGAATGCTGGCAAAGTATTACCGCGCCAGTGTTGTGGGTAGAAGCGAACGACACTGATATCTGGCGCATGATCGGTGCGAAGGAAGAAGCGCGTGCTGAAATTGATCGCCGCATGAAATTTATACCGCAACTGAAGGCAGAAGTCGTGATGGATGCTGGACATATGCTGCACCATGATCAACCAGAAGTATTGGCGCGTTTGATTGAGGATTTTTTCATTCAAGAATAGAGGCGCTTGCCTTTCAAGTTGCTCATTACTGCGGATTGAGGTGTGGCTCCTAATAGAAGCAGTGGAGCCTGTAAAGTTTGCAAAAAAGAGGCGCGCCTTGCATACTAGGCAGGCCTCTTTTTTTGTACATCAAAACCTTCATTACGCTCATGCCGCGCTTCACTCACTTTTTTTCTCCGAAAAATGTCTTCCTTGGCACGAGAATCTTTGGATTTCTCATCGCCGCTTCTTTAGCGGGCTGTGCCAATATGAGCGCATTCGAATCTGGCTTGCAGCCATTTTCGACGGATGGTTGCAGTCTTTTTCCTGATCGCGCCTACATTACGAGAGCCGATTGGTGTAGTTGCTGTTTAGTGCACGATCTCGCCTACTGGCGAGGTGGAACAGAGCAAGAACGAATGGCTGCAGATCTTGCCCTGAAAGATTGTGTGCAAAAGTCCACGAAAAACCCTGTGCTGGCGAATTTGATGTTTGATGGAGTTCGCCTGGGCGGCGGCCCGTACTTCTTTACCAGCTACCGCTGGGCTTATGGCTGGAAAGTGGGGAGGGCCTATGCACCACTGAATGCCGACGAAAAAGCGCAAGCTGATCGCCTCGAGTCAATCTATCGCGCCAGTAACCCCGAACTCAAATGCCAACAGCAAGCCAACGCAGGTGCTACTGGGTGTTGAATCGCTTTGTCTGATATTAGGCTTCTCAAACCTCAAGCATCAAACTTTAAACCCACACCTCAAATCTTAAGTCGGCACGTCTTAGCGTCATAAAACAGCATTTTTTCGAAATACTTTCATTCTTTTGGAACTTTTTGATTCCGCCATTGGAATACAAAAAGTTAGCTTGCCTTGGTGCTTCCAAGAAATCTAATCGCAAGCGCTTTTTCGGTAAATACAGGCGTAGTTCATAGAGAGATTAGTAGGGAATGGTCGAGGTAGTAAGCGATACACAATTGTGGAGACAGATGCAGCAAGGTGATGCCGCCGCCTTTGCGGCCTTGTATCGTCGTCACCAAGCGGCTTTGTATCGCTATGCCTTATTGCGTACTGGCTCGGAATCTGCAGCGGCGGATTTAGTGCAAGAAGTTTTTATGGGATTGATGCAAAATCAATATCGCTTTGATCCCTTATTAGGAAGCCTGCAATTCTTTTTGTTTGGCGTGATCCGTAATTTAGCCTTGAAGCACGACGCCAGCCAACGCCGGTTTGGGGTGCCACCTATTCGATCTAGTGGCGGTGACGAAGAGGATGAAGAATGCGAGGAGGTGATGTGTGAAAGTCCCACACCCTTGCAACGACTTCTACACAATGAAATGGCGGAGGATTTACGTGCGGCCATTGCTAGCCTCTCAGCCCACTATCGTGATGTCCTGATTTTGTTTGAGATGGAAGAATTGACTTACTTGGAAATTGCGGAAATTTGTCAAATTAATGTAGGTACCGTTCGCTCGAGACTATCACGAGCACGGCAAGCCTTGGCCGAGCGTTTGCAAGCATGGCAAGGCGAACATGCTAAATCAGCCTAGGATTCATTCGGATCAGAGAAATTGGATCAGAAAAATATGCACAATTTGATGATGAGTATTTTGATGATTGATTATCGGATGATCGAAGTGCGTCGAAGAGAAAGTAATTAGTCAGAAAGTGACATGTATGCAGTACCCCGAAGAACACAATAGTGAATTGAAACCGACCACACCAGAGGAGGTGGATGCGATTTTGCGTCCTTGGATTGGAGTGTTGCGGCAAGAGATGCAAACGCAAACGATGCCATCACAGGTGGAATTGGCACTGATGGCCAAATTTAAAGCGCAGCATCGTCCAGCGCCATGGTACCAACGGATTGGTGAGATGTATTGGCAATGGGCGAGTGGCATTGCGGTCGCCATTTTGACCTTGAGTGTAACGATTCAAACCTCGCGTCTGGATCAGGATTGGTCGCCCTCGGCTTCCCCAATTGCCTTTGGAAACGCGGGCGTAGAGGATCTGCATTCGGAAAATATTCCTTTTGTAGCACTCGGCAGTGGCGAAGAAATTGTCATGCAAGACAATATGCGCATTGTGCAAGCAGAAGTGCCGCATGCGATGTTAGCGAGTATGGGCATTAGTGTGAGCCCAGATCAAGTTGGAGGAAGTTCAACGGCAGAAATGTTGTATGGCGCGAATAATCAACCCTTGGCTGTGCGGTTTGTGCCGCATAGTTTGAAATAGCAAAGCGTGGAGGATGTGAAGATGAAATTAATGGAGCAGAAACAAATTGTGCAGAAGCAAATCCAGCACAACTACATGAGTCAATTGATAGGAGCAGCCTTACTCGCCTTGAGCATGGGTACAGCGAGTGCATCTGTTGGAGCGATGGGCGACCCGGATGATCCGCAAACCGACAAGAAAATGGAAGTGCGTACGCAAGTGATGGTGATGAATAATGGTCAAACCACGACTCGTACCGAGACCAGTGTCTTTCCTGAGAAAGCCAGCTTCTTCACGACATCTAATGGCGGCATGCATTTTTTCTCTTCTGCTGAACCCGTGAAGAACGCGCCGTATAGCGCTGAAGCGATCAGTGAAACAGTGCAGAAACTGGCTGATGGTAATACCATTAGTAGCAAGTCCAGTATGCTCAACTTCCGTGATAGTGCAGGGCGCAGTCGCACTGAAGTCAGAAATGCGAAAGGTGAAACAACACAAATCATGATTTCTGATCCGGCAGGATCGGTGTTGACTTTGAATCCAGCGACCAAGACGGCAACCAAACTCGAAACTAAAGTGAATTTCGTTGGTGGTAAGTTACCAGCTGGCGGTATTCGTGAAATCAATGTTGAGAAAATCCGCAAGGGGAAAGAGGGCGGTGAGAATGTCGAAGTTCGAGCCATCGTAGGCGATGCTAAACCTGGCGAAAAAACAGTCGTTGTTCGACGCGTAGAGGGCGGAGAGCTCTCCAGCACGAGCGCGACCACTAGTGCAACCAATCACATGCAAGGCAAAGAGATTACGATTGATGTGCGCGGACCTGAACATGGATCCGCAATCGGAATGTTAGCCAATGGTCCAGATGGTGCTTTTATGCGCTTGTTTGCCGACAGTAAATGGGCCGCGAAAAAACAATCAAAGACCTTAGGAACAAAAGAGATTGAAGGCGTGAAGGCCGAAGGTAAGCTGACGAGCTATGAAATTCCAGCTGGTGAAATCGGTAATGCGCAAGCGTTAGTGGTCAGCGATGAAGTGTGGACCTCCCCAGAACTGCAGTTGGTCGTGTATTCCAAACATAGCGATCCGCGTTCTGGTGACCGCATTTATCGTTTGACCAATTTGAAACGCGAGGAAGTCGCGGCGAGTCAATTCGTCGCACCGAGCGATTATAAGGTGCGCGATCTAGCGAAAGAAATGAAAGTGATCATGAAAGACGGTCTCGAAAAAACAGAGAAAGTCGAAAAAATCGAACGTAAATAGTTTCGGTCATACCGTGACGGCATTCATTACGGATGAGGTTCAGTCGGTTCAGATGCATTTTGAACCGACTGATCAGAAATGCATTCACGCTAGCCAGTCTATTGCTTTGAGATCTGTGACCTGAACAAGGGCGCAGTGGTATAGATTTTGTGATTTGATGCAGATCTCAAAACACTACACTAGGCACTGTGGAGTGTGATCACCGCGATGCATGAGAGTAGTGACTTAGCACGATCTAAGTCTTTTTGAAGTTTTTAGCGAATCATCTTTGGGTGATTCGCTTTTTTTCGTTCAATGATACCGATCTAGAATGATTGAATTAGCGCCTCACAGCTCGACCTAGACTGTGCATCGCGCTTCAATCAAGCGACTAGGCGGCGATTTCTCCGCTGAGGCAAGGGCGATTCTGGCAATCTGGGTTAAACTCTTACAAATTCGTTCGTGTATCTTTGATTTTGCGCCGCGCTTAAGCAAAGATGCTCAGAACAAGCTAAAGATTTTGCCAACTTTTCATTCATCCCTGATACGCCAGCTATGAGTACCCGTCCTTCTTACGGTTTTACCACCACCGTCCTCCATAACGACCGCCAAAAAAATATTGAGCATGGCTCACCGCATAAGCCCGTGCACAACTCTGTGACATTTGGTTATGCCGATGCGCGCGATTTGGCGGAGGTTTTTCAAGGGAAGCAAAGCGGGTATCGCTATGGTCGTCAAGGCAACCCGACCGTGTCTGCGCTTGAAGAGAAGATTACGAAAATGGAAGACGGTATTGGTTCGATTTGTTTTGCCACAGGGATGGCGGCGATCGGTGCCGTGTTTCAAGGTTTGCTACGTAAAGGCGATCACATCGTTTCCTCAGGATTTTTGTTCGGGAATACGAATAGCGTGTGGCAGACTTGTGCCGATCAAGGCTTGGAACTCTCTTTGGTCGATGCCACCGATGTGAAGAATGTCGAATCCGTATTGCAAGAAAATACGCGTATGGTTTTTGTCGAGACGATTGCCAATCCGCGTACCCAAATCGCTGATTTGGCGCGTATCGGTGAATTGTGCCGTCAACGCGGCATTCTGTATGTGGTTGATAATACGATGACTTCACCCTACCTTTTTAAACCAAAAGCGGTGGGGACGGGTTTGGTGGTGAATTCTTTGACGAAGTCGATCGCTGGCCATGGCAATGTACTCGGCGGTGCCTTGACAGACACGGGGCTATTTGATTGGAGCGCCTATCCGCACATCGCCCCTAACTTCCGCAAGCAAGCGCCCGCGGCACAAGGTTTGGCGCAATTGCGCGCCAAAGCACTGCGAGATTTTGGTGCGAGTTTAAGCCCGGATGCCGCCCATCAAATCGCAGTCGGCGCCGAGACCCTTGCCCTGCGCATGGAACGCGAAAGTGCGAATGCGATGGCGATCGCTAGTATGTTGGAAGCTGATCCGCGGGTCGCCAAGGTTCACTACCCTGGACTCGCATCGCATCCACAACATGCTTTAGCTTTGCAGCTTTTCAAAGCTTACGGGGCGCTGTTTAGTTTTGAGTTGCAGCCAGAGATCGATTGTTTCGATTATTTGAATCGTCTCAAGTTAGCGATCAATGCTACGCATTTGGGTGACACACGCACACTTGTAATTCCAGTAGCTCACACCATCTTCTTCGAAATGGGACCGGCACGTCGAGCAGAAATGGGGATTAATGATTCCTTGATTCGTGTGTCGGTGGGGATTGAAGATACGGATGACATTCTGCATGATTTTCAACAGGCTTTAGGAAATTAGACCGAGGCAAAGCAAGGCTCGACGCACATGCATGGAGTTGGAGCACTAGGGCGCTCATGCGCTAATGCACTGATGTGTTCAGGAATACCAACGCTTGCAATCCTTGAGCGACTGATTTTTGTTGGTATCTTGAAGCAGTATTAAGGTTTGCTTGTTTTACACTGTTCGCATTCTGATTGAGGCTCTATGTTTTTTCTTGCATTGAAGATGACTCAGCGCGATTGGCGCTCCGGCGAGTTGCGATTTTTATTGGTCGCCTTGATGGTCGCGGTTGCTTCACTGACTTCGGTCGGTTTCTTTGTCGACCGATTACGCGCTGGTTTGGCCAGAGATGCGAGTCAAGTGCTGGCGGCGGATTTGTTGGTCAGTTCGACCAAAGAGATTCGCGCCGATTGGAAAAATGCCGCGCAACAGCGTTCCCTACAAATCGCCGAAACAGTCGTGTTTCCGAGTATGGCGATTGCTGGTGAGGGCGACAGTGCGAATGCGAAATTGGTGACGATTAAGGCGGTGACGACCGCATATCCTCTGCGTGGAAGTTTGAAGCTAGAAGACAGCAGCAATTCCCCGTCGGGCAAAAAAGCGAAAGACAAAACTGCGATTGGTGGACCTCAACGCGGCACGATTTGGGTTGACGCAGCCCTGTTTCCCAGCCTTAAAGTTCAGCTTGGAGATAAGATCAGTCTCGGCGATCAACAGTTTCAAATCGCTGGAGTGATTGCTGCCGAACCTGATCGCGGCGCAGGCTTTCTAGGCTTCGCTCCACGCGTCATGATGGCCATGTCTGATCTTGCGGCAACGAATTTGATACAAGATGGTTCGCGCGCGACGTATCGGTTCTTGATTGCGGGAGAAAAGGCCAAGATCGCCGAATTCCAAACTTTCCTTGAGCAAGATATTAAAAGCAAAGAGTTGAAGGGCACGCGGATCGAAACCATCGAGAACGGCAATGAACAATTGCGGACAACACTGGATCGTGCCGATCAATTCTTGAGTATGGTGAGTGTGTTGTCGGCAATGTTGTCAGCGGTGGCGATTGCCATGGCGGCACGTCGCTTCATGCAAAGACACCTCGATGCCTGCGCCATGTTGCGCTGTTTGGGGCTGACGCAAAATCAAGTGACAGGGATGTATCTGATTGAATTTGCATTGCTGGGCATCGTCGGCAGTGTTGCCGGAGTATTGGTTGGTTACTTGAGTCATTACCTGTTGTTGGAATGGCTGGGGAAATTCGTGGCGAGTGATCTACCGAGCGCAACGATTTTGCCTGCCTTGCAAGGTTTGGCGGTGGGAATGCTGTTGCTGCTGGGTTTCGCTATGCCTCCCATTTTGCAATTGCGTAATGTTCCCCATAACCGCGTGATTCGCCGCGAACAAGAAGTACCGCAAGCATCGGTGCTACTCACTTATGGTATCGGATTGGCGATGTTTATCGCTTTGTTGCTGTGGCAGACGGGTGACGTCAAAGTAGGTGTGACGGTCGCGCTAGGCTTTTTGCTTGGAATGAGTTTGTTTGCGCTGTTGGCGTGGGCTGGGATTAAGCTGTTAAAGCGTGTCCGCAATGTGTCTAGTAACGCCGCTTGGCGCTTCGCCATCACGGCTCTACAACGTCGACCCGGTGCGACCATTACCCAAGTCGTCGCTTTATCTTTGGGTTTGATGGCCTTGTTGTTATTGACCGTGGTACGTGGGGATTTGATCGCAGCATGGAAGCAAGCCACGCCGCCGGACGCGCCAAATCATTTCATCGTCAACATTCAACCAGATCAAAAACAAGAGATTGCCGATCGCCTGCGTGATTTTGGTAGCCCTGTCATGTATCCGATGATACGGGGTCGTTTGATCGAAATTAACGGCGTCACGCTCACTCCCAAATCCTATAAAGAAGAACGGGCGAATAATTTGGTCGAGCGTGAATTTAACTTGTCGACGATGGCGGAATTGCCAGCGATGAATCAAGTGGTCAGTGGCACGTGGTATGACGATGCAACAGCAGACGAGGCGGAAGCATCGGTTGAAGAAGGCTTGGCCAAAACCTTGCAACTCAAGTTGGGTGATAAATTGAGTTTCGATATCGCAGGCCAGAAGGTCATTGCGCGAGTGAGTAGTTTGCGTAAGCTCGATTGGGGTTCGATGCGAGTCAATTTTTTTGTGATTATCAACCCTAAGAGTATGCAAAACATGCCGCAGACTCTAGTGACCGCGTTCCGCGTACCAGACGATAAAAAGAACTTTCCAAGTCAATTGAGTCGAGATTTTCCTAATCTAACCGTGATGGACGTGGGTGCTATCGTCAAACAGTTGCAGGATGTGTTAGATCAAGTCATTACTGCGGTTGAATTTCTATTCTTATTCACGCTCAGTTCCGGTGTCTTGGTGTTGTACGCAGCACTGGCAGGCTCGCAAGATGTCCGGATGCGTGAGGCGGCTTTGCTGCGAGCTTTAGGCGCTACTAAAAACCAGTTATCGCGAGCGCAGTGGGTGGAATTTGTTTTGGTTGGTAGCTTGGCTGGTTTTTTTGCAGCGACCGGCGCGAGCTGTATTGGTTGGGTGTTGGCGAAATTCGCCTTCAAGTTTGCTTGGACCTTTGCGCCCACAGTCTGGCTTGCGGGGATTGTCGTTGGTGCACTGTGTGCGATGTTAGGAGGCTGGTTGGGCCTACGGAATGTGTTGAATCAGCCGCCTTTGTTGAGTTTACGCAATGCATAGAGTAGTAACGATCTTGTGATCGTATAAGTGAAAAATAAAATGGAACACGAAGAACAAAAATCAAATTTGTATGAATTGATCGGTGGTGCCGAGAAGTTGCGTGAACTGGTGGACCGCTTCTATGACCTGATGCAATTGGAGCCTGAATTCGCCGGGATCAATGCCATGCATCCGCAACCGAATGATAGTTCACGCGATAAATTGTTTTGGTTCTTATCGGGATGGATGGGTGGTCCCAATCTTTACATCGAACAGTTTGGGCATCCGCGGCTGCGAGCACGTCATTTGCCTTATCCGATCGGCGTATCCGAGCGCGATCAGTGGCTGCGCTGTATGGCATGGGCGATGCAAGATGTTGGCATCTCACAGGAGCTGCAGGAGCATTTGATGCAGTCGTTTCTGCAAACCGCAGACTGGATGCGCAATCGGGCAGGCTAATCGATTTTGTCGATGCGTCTTATGATAAAGAGCGGCGCATCGAACGAGGTGCTTCTTGCGCAGTGAAAATGCTAGTGCGCAGCATGGACGAAAGAACTTCAAAAACTTTGTGAATGAGGGCATATGTCTGTTTTCGAAGTAGTGGCCTTAAGTGCCCTCGGATTAATTTTCATCTTGCAGATCGTGATTTTGCTAAGGAAGCGCATTGATTCCAATGCCGAGCTTCAATCGCAAAGTTTGCTGGAACAGAGTCAGCAGCAATATCAACAGCAGCATCAACAACAACTGCAGCAGATGGAGCGCCATGAACGCTCAGTGCGGGAACAAGTTTTGTCGAGCGCGCAGGCGACGCGGCAAGAATTGAGTTCGAATTTTTTGCAGTTTCAGCAAAGCTTGGCGGCGCAACTCACGACCGTCGCAACGCTTCAAAATAATCAAATCGATACCTTCTCTCAGCAATTGGTCAAACTCAATGAAAGCAATACGCAACAGCTTGAGCAGATGCGGCTCGCATTGATGAAAATGAGTCAGGCGGCGCGCGAAGAGCAGGGCGTCAGTTTGAAAGCGTTCGCCGATAGTCTGAATCAAACGCTGGCCAGTATGAGTGAATCGAATGCACAGCGCTTGTCAGAAATTCGAGCGACCTTGGAACAGAAGATCCAGCAGCTACAAGCCGAGAATGCCAGTAAATTAGAAGAGATGCGTAAGACGGTCGACGAAAAACTGCATGCAACTTTGGAACAAAGGCTCGGTGAATCGTTTAAACAAGTATCCGAGCGTTTAGAGCGCGTGCATCAGGGTCTCGGCGAAATGCAACAGTTGGCGGTTGGCGTTGGCGATCTAAAACGAGTGTTGACCAATGTGAAAACGCGTGGCACCTGGGGCGAAGTGCAATTGGAAATGGTACTCGAGCAAATGCTTACACCCGACCAATATGCAAAAAATGTCGAGACCATTCCGGGTAGCAACGAACGCGTTGAATTTGCCATTAAGCTGCCTGGCAAAGATGATGCGAAAGCGCCAGTCTGGATGCCGATTGATGCCAAGTTCCCTAAGGAACAATATGAACGTTTGCTCGATGCTGCAGAGCGCGCTGACAGCGAGGCCGTGGCACAAGCAGGAAAAGAGTTGGAACGTGCCATCCGTGGTGAGGCAAAAACCATTGCCGATAAATATGTCTCGCCGCCATTGACGACGGATTTCGCGATTCTGTTTTTGCCGACCGAGGGCTTGTATGCCGAGGTAATGCGCCGCCCAGGTTTGGCGGATGATCTACAAAGAACACATCGCGTCTCGATCGCCGGTCCATCGACTTTGTCGGCTTTATTGAATAGCTTACAAATGGGTTTCCGTACTTTGGTATTGGAGAAACGTTCTTCAGAAGTGTGGCAGGTCTTAGGCGCGGTGAAGACCGAGTTCGGCAAGTTTGGCGATGTCTTGGCAGCGACCAAAACTGCACTGCAACGCGCCGCCGACAATATCGAAAAAGCTGAGACGCGTAGCCGTCAAATGAATCGCAAGTTGAAGTTGGTAGAGGCTCTGCCCAGTGAACAGTCGCAAACTCTTTTGGGGGTCGATGAGGCAGAAGTGGATGATGCCAACGATAGCTAGTCTATTTCATCCACAAACTTGGCTTTAGCTTAATCGTCGATCTGTGCCGATATGGGCAGCGTGAACCAGAAGGTTGAGCCTTGGTTTTCTGCTGACGTAAAGCCGATTTGACCATCCATTAACTGCACCAAAGCCTTGCAAATACTTAGCCCTAAACCAGTGCCAATCTGCGGACGATTGTCGCTGGCGCTGGTTTGCGCGAAACGATGGAAAATATTCGGGTGATAGGCGGCGGGAATGCCGGTGCCGAAGTCCTGAATTTCCACGCGAACATGCTCGCCTTGGTCGAGGAGGCGAATTTGGATTTCACTCGCTTGCGGTGAAAAACGAACCGCATTCGACAATAAATTGGCAAAGATCTGCTGCACGCGATTCGCATCGACCATCACCCAAATCGGCACGACAGGGTCAATTAAGTTGTAACGAATCTGCTTTTGTGTGGCATAAATTTCGTTGTCGCTGAGCGAGATTTTCGTCAGACCTGTCAGATCAACGCGTTGCAAATCAAGCGATAAAGTCCCCGAAGCGATTTTCTCAACGTCGATAATGTCACTCAGGAGTGTACTGAGCCGCTCGGAGTTTCGAAGCGCGACTTTGACTAAATTTCGAGCCGTTGGCGGTAAGCTGACCAAGGTCTCGCTAGCCAATAAGCCTAAAGCACCATGGATAGATGTGAGTGGAGTGCGGAGTTCATGATTGACTGTAGAAACATACTCACTTTGAATTTGATCATGGGTTTCGCGCTGTTTGAGCGTTTTGTGCATTTCCAGCAAGTTGCTGTAAGCCCGTAGCGATGAAATAACCGTGGTGCGTAGTTTTTGAACGGTGAGTTCGGACTTGTCTTTGTAGTCGTTGATATCGTAGGCCGCAACCACTTCGGTTTCTGGCGCTTTGCCCGATTGACCTGTGCGTAGAACAATGCGCACCAGTTGGTTCTTGAGTTGTTCCCGAATTTGGCGTGTCAAAACTAAGCCAGCATCTTCGGTTTCCATCACCACATCCAACAGTACTAAGGCGATGTCATTGGGCTTAGCCAAGATCTCAAAGGCTTCTTTAGCACTATAGGCGGAAATGAGTTCTAGAGATTTTTCTTGAAACTTGAAGTCGCTCAGAACTAAGCGCGTCACATGATGCATGTCGGCGTCATCATCGACGATGAGAACGCGCCAAACGTTTGGATTACTGATGCCCAGATCAATGATTTCTTCAAGATCTTCTACAACCAATACTTCATCTTCGTCGGAGAGGGATTTGTCCATCGAGGGCTTTCTTGTATGTCTGCTGCAATACAGCTTTTTTGAGTTTTTATGTGCCGCTTATCTTAATTCAGAATGGGAGCACCAACAAGCGCTATAAGCTTGAGTGTTTCCTTCGGTGCTAGTCAATTTGATACCTAAAGTTAGTAGGTGGTTTGATCTTTAATGTGACATTCGCTTTTTAAGGTTCTGCGCTTAGTTGAGTTGATGATTGCATTTGATTCAAATAACACTGTCATTGGAGAGATAATGTGCGTTGTAGAAGCCATTGCTTATTGAGGTTTATTGGTCATCAAGAAATAAATGATCAGCATTGCTAAGAACGCAGGATACCCCAGCATTTCCCAGTATTTTGCTAACTTCCAGTATTTGACGCTAAGCGGCTTGCCGCTCGTTAAGGCATTCGTGCTTAAGTTTCGAAGTTGGATTTGTATCCAGACCACAGGCAACCAACAAAGTCCTGCTAGCACGTACAAAATCACCGAAGTTTGTATCCAGCGCGCGTCGAAGGTCCAACCGGCCAAATACATCAAAGCCATGCCACTTAAGGGTTGCAAGATAATGGTCGGTGTGGTGAGCCACCAATCCGCGCGCACCACCAGACGTGTCACTACAGCAATCGCTTCGAGATTGCGACTACGATGCGCAAAGAATAGGTAGAACGCTGAACCAAATCCTGTGCCAACTAATATCACAGAGCTGAGGATGTGGATGGTCTTGATGAAGAGGTAGGTATTCATCATGTGTGCCTCGCTAATTTGCTCGATAGATTTTAGTCCTGTCCGCTTTGGTAGAATTCGGCTCATGCCACAGCAAGAAAAACAGGATGGCGAGGATCGGTAAATTTTTCAGTAATGGGCCAAATGGATGTTGCATGAATTCAGGCAAGTTCACCGCAATCAGTGCACTGTAAAAAATGATTGTGGTGATTTGTAACTTCCATAGCCATGCTCCTGCACGAGATAGACAAAGAATGCCGAGGGCGATGTCAAACAAGGCCGCCAAGATCAACACCGGTTCCGCAAACAATCCGCCGATACCGACTGAGCTCAAGAGCGCATAGCTTTGTTCGCGAGGAAAAATCATCAAAGACACGATGCCACTAAATATCCAAACCAACGCGAGACTCAGGCGTAAGCTGAGATGCGTCCACACAGCGCTCGCTTGTTGTACAAGGTAATACGGTGGAAGCCCGTCAAACCATTGCTCAGGTCCGCGTGGTGCGTGGCCTAAAAAGGCGTGGAACGCAGCGGCATCGGCAACATTGTGTTGGCACAGCATATTCAGCGTTTCAGGCGCAAACACGCGTTGTGGTAGATATTGCGCGAGCCTAGCGCTCCAACGCATGAGCGGCATGGGAATCGGTAGATAGCATGCTTCAGACAGCTTCATCGCTCTTCGATAGTGTTGCAACATGCCACGATAGCTCATGGCATCGGGCCCGACCGCATTGAGTGTCAATTGCAGGTGCTCACCGTCGGCAATCCGATCGACAAAAACTTGGACCGCTTCGCATAAATCATCGATGTGCACGGGCTGCAATTGTTGCGCGCCATCGCCGGGCAAACCAATCAGCGGCAGACGCGCCAAGCTACGAAACAATTGGCTGCTTGCGCCATCGAGACCAACCACCAAAGAGGGACGTAAGATCAAATAGGAAGTTGACAGTTGTCGTAGACTAAGGTCGGCCTGACGCTTGGTTTTTAGATAGTTTGAAAGTGCCATTTCGTATTTGTGC
This sequence comes from Undibacterium cyanobacteriorum, assembly GCF_031326225.1. Classification (GTDB taxonomy): domain Bacteria; phylum Pseudomonadota; class Gammaproteobacteria; order Burkholderiales; family Burkholderiaceae_D; genus Undibacterium; species Undibacterium cyanobacteriorum. Next base: position 1,681,889 of record NZ_CP133720.1, read on the forward strand.
AAATCATGTTGATGATCACGATGGTCTGCCAAATTTTCATTGCTATTTTCAAGCTTCGGCCCTAAAGCTGATACTTGGATGATGCCTGTGACGCCGATCTTGGCGCAGGCTTGAAATAGGGCGATTGGAGACTGGGCGTGCACTTGTTCAAAGGTTTGGCCAGCGCTCTCTCTGAGGATGCCAACAGCATTGATGAGAATGTCGATTTTGCCGTGCAAATGTTGGATGATATCGAGTCGTTTCTCCCATTGCTCGCAACTCAGTGGCGTACTGAAGTCAAACGCTAACTCGTGTTCGCTGGGATGTTTGCGACCTTCGTTGTGATCTTGCGCGTGTCGACTTATAGTCCGTAAGATAGTGTGGCCCGCTGTGTGCAAGCTTTGACAGACATGGCGTCCAATGAAGCCATCGGCTCCGCAGACGAGAATGTTCATGATACTTCTCCTAGGGTTTGAAGCGTTTGAAATAGGAAGCCCTTGCGATACGAATTGTTTTTGTTTTTGTTTTTGTTTTGTTTTGTTTTGTTTTGTTCTTTTCTGCCTTACTTCACTCGCGTGAGCATTGTTGATCATGGCAGCGGCGGCTGTTTTTTGCTGCTCTCGCCGCGGCACGGTCGCGCGCAATTTTGAAGAGCAAACCAGAGAAGCGGTTGGATAAACGGTAGCGATTTTTGGCGATATGGGGATACAACCAATCACTCAGTTGTTTGATGCCCGGCAGCTTGGTCGGCGCGGTTACCCATCCCAAGCCAACCGCGGAATACGCTAAGCGAAATACTTCGACACCATTGATGATGTCGCCGTCGATGGTACGAGCGTGAATAATATCCATCATGTCTTTTTTATCGACGGGCATGTCCGCATCAGCAAAGTCGTCGGCAGAGACGTCAATAAACCGTAGTTTCTCTGCGTGGTTGCGCGCCTTCAAATTGTCCATTTCTAATTTGCATAAGGGGCATGACTCGTCGTAGTAAATGGTGAGTGGGTAAGGTGATGGATGATGGTTCATGATGCTTTCCTTTCTATTCCACGATGCTCTGATTCTTTGTGACTATGATCCGATATTCATGCAGGCTTTGCTTCATCGATTTCGGTTCATTGATCTAGATGACTGCTATTTTTTCTCTGGATTCTGTTATTTCTGTCGTGACAGAAATTATGGTTTTTAAAAATGGCGTTAGCTGCTCTCGGTTCTGCTTGCTAACGCCGGTTTTTTCTTGTTTTAGCTCTGATCGTTTAAAATTCGGATTGAAGCTTACTTCTGTTTGTTCTCATCACCGCGGACAAATTGCTGTACTTTGGCGCCCATCTTTAACAACTTCATCAGGGTACTCGGTTCCAAACGCAACATCTCGTCGGTCCAACTGGTTAAGGTCTTCATGAGAGCTAAAGTCTCGCTAATCCGCATCTTGGTCGCGCGATCTTCTTGGTCGATCTCTTCGCTATCGAGACAAGCCTGTAAAGTCGCTATAGTCGGATTAAATTCGCGTTCTTTTCGCTCTCTGACGACGGTGCGAAATAGTTCCCACACATCTAGGGAAGTCTCAAAGTGCGCGCGTCGATCGCCCATCACGTGCGCCAGTTTTACCAATTTCCAATTCTGTAGCTCTTTGAGCGAATTCGACACATTCGAACGTGCCACTCCCAAGGTATCTGCGATTTCTTCAGCCGGCAAGGGGACACCGACGATGTATAGCAAAGCGTGAATTTGACTAACGGTCCGATTCACACCCCACAGCGTGCCCATCTCGCCCCAGTGGAGAATGAATTTTTGTTTGACAGGTGTAAGTTCCATGCCTGTAGTCTAGGTATTTACTTTATTTCTGTCAAGAGAGAAATTTCGAAAAGGGAAAATGGATCTATGCCAAAGTTTGCGCGATGTAAGGTCTGTGATTACTTGCAATGATCGGTCGCCGCCTGATAGGCGACTACGAAGATCGAGAGAATGCTGGCACCTTGGCGTAAGCAATCCGGTTTTGTTGCTGCTTTGGCGGCTTCTTGAAAGCGTTCGTGTTTGGTAAGGCGTTGGCCTTCGAGCGAATTGCCGCTGGCTTCAGCACGTTTCTGGATGTCTGATTTACTGTCTTCGTAGGCTTGGCGGACAGCGTTGCTGTCGAAGCGTTTGCCACTCAAATTAGGCGTGGGTTCGCGTTTGAGGTTTTCACTGACACTATCAAAGCTCAATGCCTTTTCGGTCGTTGGTGCGATCGTGTCGGCTTTGCTCTCGCTGATCTTTGGCGCCGTAATGGCTTCAGATTTTTTTGGCAGCTTGCTCGCTCGTGGCGTTGATGAAATCGCTGATGAAATCGGTGGCAAATCCACACGAGGCAATTCTGCAGGCGGTGCTTGGAGTTTGACCCAATTGATGATCAACTCGCGTGAGCCTTCTCGTGTAGGTTGGCCAAGTGGTGTGGATAAACTGAGCTGAAGTAGAACCCCGACGGTCAGTAGAACAGCAAGCAATAATGCTAAGCCGCGTTGTCCGGGGCTTTTCACTAAGAAATCTGCATGGATGCTTGCCGTCGTCATATCGTCGTATTTATATTGCGGTTTGATGATGGTGTTGGAATCGATCAAACGGCGATGATAAAACAAAATGAAAAAAACTTTCGGTTTTGTCGGTGAAATAATTGTGCAAACAGAAATAGGTGCGCGAAGCATTGCCATGCGCACCATGAGGGTGAATCAGATAATACTTTTGAAGCGAAGATTGCAGATGTTGATGAAGCTTATTCTTCAGCGATTTGCAAAATCAACTTTCCAAAGTTTTTACCTTCGAACAGCATGTTCAGCGTGGCAGGGAAGTTCTCCAAGCCTTTGACGATATCTTCACGTGTATGGAATTGGCCTTGCGCCATCCACATTCCCATTTCTTTGACGGCTTCGTGATAGCGGGGGGCGTAGTCGAAGACGACAATCCCTTCCATACGGGCGCGGTTGACCAACAAAGATAGGTAATTTGATGGACCTTGAATTGGCGTCGTATTGTTGTATTGCGAGATCGCGCCACAAATGATGATGCGTGCCTTCATATTGATACGCGTCAGCACGGTATCGAGAATTTCGCCGCCGACGTTATCGAAGTAAATATCGACACCATTGGGACAATGCTCTTTTAAACCGTCTTTCACTGAGCTGTTTTTGTAATCGATGCAGGCATCAAAGCCGAGTTCATTGACCACAAAATCACATTTATCTTTACCACCGGCGATGCCGACCACGCGGCAGCCTTTTTGTTTCGCGACTTGGCCAACCGTTTGACCAACCGCACCAGCAGCGCCAGAAACCACCACGGTTTCACCAGCTTTTGGCATGCCGACATCGAGCAAGCCGAAATACGCGGTCATCCCTGGCATGCCTAGCGCATTGAGGTACTTCGGCAGTGGTGCGAAGCTAGGATCAATTTTGTAGAAGGCGCCGTATTTGCTATCAGCGGCACCGATCCAATACTCTTGTACCCCTGTGCTGCCTGAGACCATATCGCCGACTTTAAATTTGTCGGACTTGGAAGCGACTACACGTCCTACACCGCCAGCACGCATCACTTCATTGATCTCGACGGGGCGAATATACGACTTACCGCCATTCATCCAGCCACGCATGGCGGGATCGATGGAAATGTATAAGGTCTTCACCAGAATTTCACCATCGGCAAGTTCGCGTACGGGCTCGCTGATATGTGTCCAATTGTCAGCTGTCGGCAAGCCAACAGGGCGGGCAGCTAAGCGAATTTGATGATTGGTCAATACGGAATTGCTCATGAGGATGTCTCCTAGTGTTTTGTAGCGAAGTGATGCGATGTAGCGTGGGGTGCTCTTTTGCGATTAAAGAACAATCTCTACCCACGGCCAGATACAGAAAATGCTTGATCTGAGTTCCGGGGTAAAGCACCGCGCAAAACATGCACTATACATGAATTAGCACGGACGTGCTTTTTTAATTCAATGATGCAGTGAACCATGCGGTTTTTGATAAATGTTTAAACCTAGGCGAGACCATTGTTGCACCTGCAAAAAAGTGCTGGAACGTGCGACAATGCTTGTTTTCCCTCTTTCTTGATTTTGTGTAAAGGCCTCCCTGCAATGGCGACACCGGAATACATTTTGACTTTGTCTTGCCCCGATCAACGCGGAATTGTGCATAGCGTTTCAGGATTTTTGACGCAGCATGGTTGCAATATCATTGATTCGGCGCAGTTTGGTGACGCGCAATCGCAGTTGTTTTTTATGCGGGTACATTTTTCGGTCGATGAGGCGGGTATTCAGGAAGCGCAATTGCGCGCTGATTTCTCCCAGGTGGCCGAGACCTTGAGTATGCAATGGCAACTCCACGACGCCCATCACAAACCACGTGTGGTGTTGATGGTGTCGAAGATTGGACATTGTTTGAATGATCTCTTGTTCCGCTACAAAAGCGGCCTATTACCAGTTGAGATCAAAGCCATCATTTCGAATCACAGTGACTTTTATCAATTAGCGGCAAGCTACAATATTCCCTTCCACCATCTCCCTTTGGCAACGGGTGCGAGTGCGGAAGCGAAGCGTCAACAAGAGCAAAAAGTGTTGGAAGTCATCGCCGCCAATCAAGCCGAGTTGGTGGTGTTGGCACGTTATATGCAGATTCTGTCGAACGAGATGTGTGAAGCGCTCAGTGGTCGCGCGATCAATATTCATCACTCGTTTTTGCCAAGCTTCAAAGGTGCCAAACCCTATTATCAAGCGCATGATCGTGGTGTGAAATTGATCGGTGCAACAGCGCACTTTGTGACCGGCGATTTGGATGAGGGTCCGATTATCGAACAAGATGTCGAGCGCGTAGATCATGCTATGGGCCCAGAAAAATTGACGGCCATTGGTCGCGATGTGGAATGTGTTGTGTTGGCCCGCGCGGTCAATTATTTCGTCGAACATCGCATTCTTTTGAATGGCCATAAGACGGTGATCTTTAAATAGATATTTGGAAAAATCAAACACGTGAAGCGCCGTTTTCCTTTCGATGATGACAATAACTTAGCAAACTCAGTAAACCTTTAGCAGAAAAAACGAAGATTCAACATGGCATTAAAATCGACAATCTACAAAGCAGATCTCAATATTTCCGATATGGACAGGGGCTATTACGCTGATCACAGTTTAACGATCGCGCGTCACCCATCGGAAACCGATGAAAGAATGATGATTCGTGTCCTCGCATTTGCACTTAATGCCAGTGAACGTTTGGCATTCGGGAAAGGTATTTCTGACACGGAAGAGCCTGACTTGTGGGAAAAGGATTACACCGATGCCATCAGCTTGTGGATCGAAGTGGGGCAGCCCGATGATCGTCGTTTGTTGAAGGCCTGTGGCCGTTCAGAAAAAGTGATCGTGTATAGCTACTCCCATGCCAGCGATGTTTGGTGGAAGCAAATGAATAGTCGCTTAGATCGCGCTAAGAATTTATGCGTTCGAAATATTGATTCGAACATCAGCCAAGAATTAGCTTTGCTGGCGGAACGCACCATGCAACTGCAATGTACGATCCAAGACGGCCAAGTATGGCTATCCGGTGGTGATCGATCCGTGCAAGTGGATCTGGAGACTTGGAAGGATTTTTAGTTTCAATTAAGCTTGTCACCTTGTTGCACGATTTCGTATCGACCGGTGTGGCAAAAAATCCCAATAAAAAACCACCGAGATCAAACAATCTCGGTGGTTTTTGTTTTTGAGGCAGCTGGTTAATTCTATGATCAGCAGATGCCGCTAGATGGGAGCTTAAGCCAAAGCCACGCCATTCGCGTCAAAGTAACCTTCAAAGAGTACCGAGCTCAAGTAACGTTCGCCAGAGTCGGGCAGCACAACGACAATCGTTTTACCTGCGTTCTCGGGCTTCTTGGCTAAACGGATGGCAGCTGCTGTCGCCGCACCGCAAGAGATGCCCGCCAAGATGCCTTCTTCTTTGGCGAGGCGGCGCGCGTACTCAACCGCTTCTTCATTGGAAACTTGTTCAATGCTGTCGACCAAAGACAAGTCCAAAACGTCGGGCACGAAACCAGCACCGATACCTTGGATTTTGTGTGGAGCCGGTTGAATTGGCTGTCCATTGCGTTTTTGTGTCAAGACGGGACTCGCAACAGGTTCCACCGCCACGGTCGTGATGGCCTTACCTTGGGTTTGTTTGATGTAACGCGATACGCCAGTGATGGTGCCGCCGGTGCCAACACCTGCTACGAAAATATCGAGCTTGCCTTCAGTATCTTCCCAAATTTCCGGACCAGTTGTTTTTTCGTGGATCGCAGGATTGGCTGGATTCTTGAATTGCTGCAGCAAGACATAACGATCTGGATCGCTCGCGCGAATTTCCTCGGCTTTGGCAATCGCCCCATTCATGCCTTTAGCGCCTTCTGTGAGCACCAATTTCGCGCCGAAGGCTACCAGCAATTTGCGACGCTCGACGCTCATGGTTTCCGGCATCGTTAAAGTCAAAGGAATACCTTTCGCTGCCGCCACGAAGGCGAGGGCGATTCCGGTATTGCCACTGGTAGGTTCGATCAATTCTTTGCCTGGACCAAGCAATCCGCGGGCTTCAGCATCAGCGACCATGGCGGCGCCGATACGGCATTTGACTGAGTAGGCTGGATTGCGACCTTCGATTTTCGCCAATACCGTTGCGCCAGCACCATCGGTGACGCGGTTGAGTTTCACCAGCGGGGTACGTCCGATGGAATCGGCGTTGTTGAGATAAATCGTCATGTGTTCTCCTCAGTTTAATTAGATCTTGGTCCAGCTTGCTACCGTGAGGCACACTTCAATCGATCCGCGATCAATAGGCTCAATGTAGCTGGCGCAAGAAAACCCAAACAGCATACTGTAGTGCGATTTCTCTCGCAAAGAAAAAATCGGTATATGTATATTCAGAACCTTCTTTTGTTCGACTATATCCGCCAAGTACAAACTTTGGCCATGTTTGATTATTTGCTTGGCTTATTTGCTCGGCTTCAAATAGATAATCTCACCCGCCGCCTCCATGATGGCCTTTCGGCTGTATAGGAGTGGGAAGTACTCGCCCTTGGCCCATGCTTGAGCGAGATCGCGGTAGTGCGGACTATTAGGGTTTCCGGATTGCCCCGGTGCATTCATGGCGCGTGAATTATCCCAATTACCGACGTCGACCACGACTCTGAAGCTCGGACCATTCAATTGGACGAAATCTTGCGGCCGATAACTTGATTGGTTGACGGAATTGGCACTACCACCGCGCGGTAGAGGGCCTACATTGAATTGACTCGCTTGTGATGGAGCTAAGAGCGTTGCCATCGGGTGGTTGAAATGCGTCTTTTGTAAGTCTCCCCAACGCCATTGAGATGCGTTTTCACCTAGCCTTTGTTCGAGTTGTCGGTACGAATCATCAAGGCTACTCAGCAACAGTTGATCACGCTTGCTACGCGCATCACTTCCCCAAGCTGAAGCCCATTGTTCTGGATTCTCTAAAACTTCAAGGAGTCGGACTAGGTCAGGCATGCTTGTCACCATGCGTGTATGCTGCCCTAGCATGAGGTCTTTATAAAGTGGCGCAAGAGCTTGTGAGTACCAATATTGATGTAACGCGGCCGCCGCCGAGTCGGCATATTCGTAGCGATCCCAATGGCTCAACATGGTCAGCCCCAACTGTGCTTTGGGATAGAGATTCAAGCTCTCGGTTGGGATGTTCTGCAATAGTTTGATGAGACGTTCGGCTGGCAGCGATAGCACATCATTTTGCAATCGCATGCTGTCTTCGATCGAGATCTTTTTGTCTTGTGAGAGAACGTCTGCAATACGTTGGTAGCGCGCTGCAGAGGGCCATTCGAAGCCGATTTTGCGTTCGCGATACGGATAGTCTTTCGGTAAGTTCAGTTCGTTAGCCGAGGCGAACCAAGCTGGTTCAGGGTTATAGCTGAAGGGTAATTTGTCGCCTGACATGAAGCCTGCCCATTCGTAGCGTCCGTCGCCAGGAACTGGCAATAGCCCATCCCAATTGGGACGAATGGGAGTCAGGCCTCCAGGGACCCAGCCGATATTTCCGCGTGTATCAGCATAGACTTGGTTTTCCGTTGGCGCCCCCCAATGCAGCATCGACTTCTTGAAACTCTTAAAGTCCTTAGCTCGCATATAGTCGACACTGCCAAAGTAAGGTGCCATGCCAGCTTCCAACCATCCGGTTCGAACTGCATAGGCTTTGTGATTTTTGGTGTCGAAGTGAATCACGGGGCCATGTTTTGTGAAGAAGAGATCGGAGGCCATTACGCCGCCGTTTGGCAACTTGAAGTGCTCAGTCTGTTTTTGCATATCCACCCAAGTGCCTTGATAGCGATACTGGCTGATATTGGCTGGGTTGATTTCATAAACATAGAGATCTTCCTGATCAATGCTCATGATGGTCAAACCGAAGGCGATCGTGCCATTGTGACCAATCGAGATGCCAGGCAGGGCAGGCTCACCGGCACCGATTACATCGAGTCCCGGTGCTTTTAGGTGTGCAATATAGCGCAGCGAAGGGGCGGAATAGGCTCGATGAGGATCATTCGCCATAATCGCACGTCCCGTCGCTGATTTACTGGGTCCTATCACCCAGTTATTGCTTGCTTCCATGATGTCTTGCTCATGCGCCAAGAGTGGGCTTTGAGAGGTTTCTTGGCTGAGGAGATTTGGAGATTGCCCCTTTGGGTCATGCCAACTTAGTTTCATTGTGCGCGCATCAAAGCTCACGTTTTGTGTCGCTAAGGTGAATTGTCGCAATACATCGTCGGGCAAGCAGGGATCTAAACCCTCTGGGATTTTGGTTTCCCAAGTTGGGCTCAGACGTTGTCTGAATTCATCGAGTTTGAGTTCTCCAGCACAAGCAAGCTTGGCGCGGCTGACTTCCGAGGTTAGATTGCGAGTAAGGCCATGACTACGTATTCTCACCACATCTTCCGCTTGCCATGCTGCCGGTTGATATTGCAAGGCCTTGAATTCCAGCGGCATCTGTTCAGGGTGCTGCTTCAAGTAAAGAATGTAGGCGTTAATTCCGGCCACGAATTGCTTCGTGAGCTTTTCGGCGTGTTGACCGTAAGCTTGCCACTCTTTTTTCATATCGCCACGATAGAGAAATAGTCGTGCAGCGCGGTCTTGTTCGAGATAGGCGGAACCAAATACTTCAGAAAGTTGTCCCAAGCCACGACGCCGCCACAAATCGATTTGGAATAATCGATCGCGCGCGGCGTTGAAGCCCTGTACAAAAAAAGCATCACCTTCAGATTGAGCGAAAATATGTGGTACGCCCCAACGGTCTACCACAATTTCAGCTGCTTTTTGCAAACCTTGAACTTTGATTTGCCGCTGTGGCGCCGAAGTTGCGGTGACTGAAGTAGACGCTTGTACACCCAAGCAAGGTAGACAGAGCAAAGCCGAGAAGGTCAGCAGGTGTTGTAGCGCTGGTTTCAAAACTGAGGGAAGGCTGGCTTTGCGCTTGGTTATATGAAGAGGCATGGTCTACACTAGGTTGGGTTATTCATGTTGTGCAAGTATAAAGCCTGTTTATCCGCTTTCGTACCGCGAAATTTGCATTTCGTCGCAAGGTGTTTGTTTTTGAGTCTTGAAAAAATTAGCATGTGCATCTGTAATTTGGCAGAAGTGTAAAGAACTTAGTTTGTGCATCCGTGCTTGGTTCACTACACTCACTACCGCCCACTTGAACCCCTTTTCAAGGAAAGCAGTGTATGGAACACGCACAAAATCTTGGTGATCAAACCACACTACCATCCGATCTGAAACCGATTCCTGCCGCCGAACGCATTGAAGCGATCGACGTCGTGCGTGGATTTGCCTTGATCGGTATCTTCTTTATGAACATCGAATGGTTCAATCGTTCGTTCAACGAATTCAATATCGGCATCCCGCCAAACGTACACGGACTTGATTGGGCCGCAACTTACTTTGTCAATTTTTTTGTCGCTGGTAAGTTCTGGACGATTTTTTCACTGCTGTTTGGGATGGGCTTTGCAGTGATGTTGAACCGCGCCAATGCTACTGGTCGACCATTCCTCGTACCCTATATTCGACGCGTGATCGGCTTAGGCATCTTCGGTATCTTGCATACGGTCTTGTTGTGGCCTGGAGATATTTTGTTTAGCTACGCCTTCACTGCGGCTGGCCTCCTGTTTGTTTTGTTCGGCAATTGGAAATCATTCTTGATCAGTGCCGCGTTGATGATTGCGTTGGCCTTTGTGCCAGGGATGAATTCCGCTTGGGTTTTAGTTGGTGAGTTAGCGATTATGGCCCTCTTGGCTCTGTTCTTGCGTCACGAACGAACTTTCAAAGTTGCGGGCATGCAGTTAAGCTCTGTTTCGATTATTTTTATGGTGTTTGGTCTCATCGGACTCAGCGCATTTGCTGCTAGTTTCTTTGTGCCACCGATGGCAGATAATCGTAAAGAAATGGTGGTGATGAGTCTTGCGTTCTTTGCCACCGCGTTTGTAGCGACTCGTTACCGCGATCCTGTTGATTCTCGTTTTTGGAAGGCGGGCGTCTGGTGGTATGCCGTCCCATTTGCGATTGGCGTGACGATGTCAGCTCTGAATTACCAGCAACCAATCGAAAATGCTTTCAATTCACCCGAGGCAGTAAAACGCTCTCTCGAAATCGAAGCGAAAAATAAGATCGAAGAGGAAGCTAAAAAAGCGGCAGAAGCAGCGGGTAAGAAGTATGTCGCTCCAGAACCGAAGAAAGACGAAAAGAAGGTTCAGAAAACAGAAGTTGAAAAGAAAATTGAGAAGCAAGCGAATACGATTGTTGCCGTTCATGAAGGCGAGAAACGCATCGCTGAAGACAATCGTATCTTGAGCCAAGGTAGCTATACTGATGTCGTGAAACATCGTTGGAAAGAGTTTGTCGAGGCTCCATTCAATGCAGCCGGTCAGGCTTTTGTGTCGATCGCATTGTTCTTGATGGGAGTGTGGTTTGTACGTGCCAATGTCATTACACGCGCCAAGGAGCATCTGCCGCTATTCAAAAAACTGGCGGCATGGGGCTTGCCTCTCGGACTCGGTGTGAGTGTTGCCGCCTCATCGATTATCACGACTCATACCCCAGGTGTTTCTGGCGACGGCAATGGCTTGATGCACAGTCTTGTGAGTTTGGCGAGTTTGCCAACGTGTTTGGCTTACGTCAGTATTGTGGTGTTGATGGTGCACAGCAGTTCTGTCTTTGCAAACATCAAAGTCCTCGCACCTTACGGTCGTATGGCACTAACCAATTATTTGATGCAATCGCTGATACAAGCAAGTTTCTTCTATGGATGGGGCTTAGGTCATTATGGAATGGGACGTGCTTCTCAGCTCGCTTTTGCAATTGGTGTGATCTGTCTGCAAGTGGTGTTTAGTCATATCTGGTTGAGCTATTTCCGCTACGGTCCGATGGAATGGATCTGGCGTGGCATTACCTACTGGAAGATTCCTGAATTCCGCAAAGCTGAGTCAGAAGTTGGATCAGCAGTAGCAAGCGCTTCAAGTTAATGAGTTTGGAAGCTTGATGGGGTGAAGCCGCCATCATTGCACGTTGAATGCGCTCCATTTTGAGATGGAGCGCATTGTGTTTTTTGCGCCGAAACGGCGCTAATGCAACAAGAAAAAGGGAATGAATATGACGGATAGCGTTTTACACTCAGAACGCATCTCTGAAGCAATGCCGGTGTCTACCCAGAGCGAGGAATGGAAACCGATTGCAAAGAATGAACGCATCGAAGCCTTAGACGTTGTGCGTGGCTTTGCACTGATCGGTATCTTCTTGATGAACATCGAGTTTTTCAATCGAGTGGTATCTGACATTGGACAGGGGATGCCAGTTGGATTGCAAGGATTGGATTGGGCTGCGAGCTTTTTTATCTCCTACTTTGTCGCAGGTAAATTTTGGACAATTTTCTCATTGCTGTTTGGTATGGGCTTTGCCGTGATGCTGACCCGGAGCGAAGCGAAGGGACAAAAATTCATTATTCCGTATCTTCGTCGCATCGTCGCTTTAGCGATTTTTGGAGCAGCGCATCATATTCTCATTTGGCCGGGCGACATATTGTTTAGCTATGCGGTTGCCGCGTTCGGCTTGGTGATTGTGCTGTTTATGCCGGCAAAGTGGTGGTTCGCGGCTCTGCTTGTATCAATTGGTGTCATGGCCGTTTGGCAGAATCAAGTCACTAGCGGTTTGATTGCGATGCTGGTAATGACGGGTTTGTATATGTTCTTCATGCGTAGCGAGGCTGGCATTCACTTTCGCGGTAAAAAGATTCATGGCTTAGCATGTATTTTCTTCGTCATTGCTGTCGTCATGACGGCGACGACCATCGTTGGGTTCCTTGTACCTGGTCAAGAGAAATTGAAGGCATTCATGATCGCTGCGATTGCCTCTTACGTTTTAGGCTTTTTGATTGCCAAGTACCATCATCCCGAAGAAAAGCGTTCCTTACGCCTTGGTGCTGCGGCTTACCTTCTTTTGTTTATCTCCATGGCTGTTGGTACAGCGAGCCAAACTTGGGATTGGGGTGGCGCTCAAGCTAAACAGAAAGAAGTGCTTGCTGCGATGAAGGATTTTGATCCAAGCAAAGTGACCGAGGCTGAACTCAAAGCCTTGCGCGAAAAGAAAAAGAAGACAGAACAAGAGGAAGCGAAACTAGTGGTCGCCGAAAACGCATCCATGTTAGCGCGAAAAGCCAAGCGCGATGCAGAAGAAGTCAAAATATTAAGTCATGGCACGTATTTTGAAGCAGTGAAAATGCGTGCGCAGCATTTTGCAAGACATGCGCCAAACGAATTGAACACTTGCGCACTCTTTATCGCCATGTTTTTGATGGGATATTGGTTTGTTCGTTCAGGGGTGATTGAACGTAGTGCAGAGCATTTACCGCTCTTCAAAAAGCTGGCCTTCATTGGCCTTCCAATTGGGATTGGCTTAGGTTTAGTGGGTAGTACTTTTGGTCTTAGAGCCGATCCGACTAATTTTGCAGATTCATTTAATTTTGGTGAAAGCTTACTCTACATCGGCAATCTCCCAGCTTGCCTTGGCTATGTGAGTTTGATGATAGTGCTCTTGCATAGCAAGGGGCCATTCTCAAAGGTCAAAGTGTTGGCGCCATATGGACGTATGGCTTTGACGAATTATTTATCACAATCGATTATTTGCTCTGCCATATTCTATGCTTATGGTTTAGGTTTGTATGGCATGCCACGCGCCCAGCAAGTGCTGGTGGTCGCCGTGGTGGTGAGCTTGCAAGTGATGTTTAGCCACTGGTGGTTATCGAAATTTTTGTATGGACCAATGGAGTGGTTATGGCGCGCGATTACCTACTGGAAACTGCCAAAATTTAAGTTGGAAAACGCCTGAGTCTATCGAGTGGCTTGATAGGTAAAGTGTGGCAAAAATAAAGAGATGATGCTTGCGCATTCATCTCTTTATATTTTGGTCAGTCCGTCACTAGCGTATTCATTGAGGATGCGCTAGAGCGTCAATTTGACTACGCTAAAACTTTGCGCAACCACGCTGCGATGTCTTCGATTTCACGTGGCGAGACGGAATGTTGCATCCAATAGTCGTGCCATTCAATGTGATATCCCAGCGCTTGCAACACGGAGCGAGATTGTTCTGCGCGTTCGAGCGGAACAACAGGGTCGGCTGTGCCATGCGCCATGAAGATCGGTGTGTTTTGGTTGGCAGCGTGACGCTCTGCCGCGATCTTATCCGCTAAAGGCAAATAGCCAGATAAACACATGAGCCCGGCGAGTTTTTGTGAGTAGCGCAAACCAACTTGTAAGGTCATGGCGCAGCCTTGTGAAAAGCCTGCAATCACAATTTTCTCGGGAGCGACACCACGTTCGATTTCGCGTGCAATCAAGGCTTCGATTTGCAATTGTGATTGGCGCAGACCGTTCTCGTCTTCGCGTCGTTGAATGTCCGTACCGGCAGCGGCGATGTCATACCAAGCTGGCATGATATAGCCACCATTGAGCGTGACGGGGATTTGCGGCGCGTTTGGAAATACAAAACGAATGTCCGGACTGCCTTGTAAATTGAGCTCAGGAACGATGGGGACGAAGTCATTGGCATCGGCACCAAGACCGTGCATCCAAATGACGCTGGCAGTAGGATTGTCGCCCGTTTGAAGTTCGACGGTGTGCAATGAGTCAGTCATGTTGAATTTTTCTTTCCTTGACTAAAATTTTTGATGAAGTGAAATCCGACCACGAACACCGTGCATGGCAGCCATATCCATTGCAATTCAGATTGCAGGACCGTCAAGCCACGTTCACTGAGGAAGTTGCGTAAGCCTATCGGTGAGACTTCAATGAAGCCTGGGGCGAAGAAGTAGCGTTGATCGCATAGTGGCCAGTAGAAAGCAACGCCGAGCCCGCCATTGGTGAACGCATCGAGAATCGGGTGCGAGGCCGTGGCGACAAAACAGAATAGCCAAACGATCATGCGCTCAGCCTGCAAAGTTTTGGCATAGATGCTGAAGACACTCGCGATCCCCGCCGCAAACAAAAACGAATGCGTGAAACCACGATGGCCGAATGGGGAACTGTATTCGATGCCAAACTTAAAAGCTAATACGTCCGCGTCAGGAAGAATGGCGCAGAGCATCCCCACGAAGACCAAGCGCCAAGGAATTTGTTCGCGGCTTGCAAGTAGTCCTATGCCAAGCGGAATAATCGGATGGGTCAGGATGGTTGCCAACGTGATTGCTCTCTTTTGAGTTTTTGAATGCGTGTGAAAAAGAAGTTCACCATCTCACCATACTGGGTGGGCGATGGTGGCTTTATGATTGATTAGTTGGCTCGTTATGGCTTTGGGAAGGTCGAATTGCCGACTTCGGACGAAAGGCTTTACAAACGTCCTCATTCGTCTCGATATAGGGACCACCGATGAGATCGATGCAATATGGGACTGCCGCAAAAATGCCATGCACGATGGATTTTCCATCGGCATCTTTCAAACCTTCTAGCGTCTCTTTGATCGATTTCGGTTGCCCAGGTAGATTCAAGATCAAAGCAGCATGATCCTCAGTCTCACGAATCACCGCAACTTGACGCGACAGAATAGCGGTCGGTACAAAATGCAAACTGATCTGACGCATTTGTTCGCCAAAGCCAGGCATTTCTTTCGTCGCGACTGCAAGCGTGGCTTCTGGTGTTACGTCGCGTCGCGCTGGGCCCGTGCCACCGGTCGTGATCACCAAGTCGCAACGATCTTGGTCGACCAATTCGATTAAGGCTTGTGCTATCGCCGCACGCTCGTCTGGAATCAAACGTGTGTGCATGCTCCACTCAGAGCGCAGTGCTTGCGCGAACCAGTCTTGCAATGCAGGCAGGCCTTGGTCTTGATAAACACCAGCAGAGGCGCGATCGGAAACGGACACCAAGCCTATGCGCAGGGCACGATCAGGCATCGTCTTCCTCGTCGGCGGCATCAGCGTCTTCAGCTTGGCTGGCAGCGTTTTGCTTCTGCTGAATCTCTTTGAGAATTTGGAAAATCTCGCGATACGCTTTTGGCGGTTTGTTCTCAGCTTGTTCTTTGCGTGCATTGCGAATCAAAGTCCGCAAATGTTGCACGTCGAGTTCTGGATTTTCTGCCAGCAATTCGGTCAATGCTGTGTCGTTCGCGAGTAACTTTTCGCGTTTGCGTTCCAGTGAATGCATGGCCGCGGTTTCTGCCTTCGATGCGCCTTTCCAGCTATCGATAGTCTTTTGGATGAGCGCAACTTCAGTCTCGTCCAAAGTACGCATTTTTTTTCCGACAAATTGCATTTGACGGCGGCGGCCTTCGTGATTAGTGATGGTTTGACATTCGAGAATGGCGTCACGCACATCTTCAGGCATAGGCACGCGTTTGACGCGATCGCGCGGAGCATCGACTAATTCTTGGCCGAGCTTCTGCAACGCTGTCATTTGGCGTTTGAGTTCTGACTTTGAAGGGCGTTCGTATTCTTGTTCAAACTCGTTGGACTGATAGCCGCACGAGCCGCGATTGGGATTTGGCATTGGTAAATCTTCTATAAACTTATTGAAACGACTGCTATGATACTCTCTTTATTCTTTCAGCTAAAGAAACAGACGCTATGAGCAAACCGGTTTTTACGCATACAGAGGATCAATTCAAGCAAATTACGCAAGACATGTTGCGCATCGCTCGTAATAAAGGAGCAACAGATGCCGTAGCTGAAGTCAGTGAAGGCGGCGGTTTATCGATCAGTGTACGCAAAGGTCAGGTCGAAACGATCGAGCAAAATCGCGATAAAGGTGTGGGAATTACTGTCTACATCGGTCAAAAGCGTGGAAATGCGAGTACCAGTGATTTTTCTGCGAAGTCGCTCGAAGATACGGTTGAAGCCGCTTATAACATCGCGCGCTTTACGGCGGAAGACGATTGTGCTGGCTTGCCCGATGCTGATTTATTGGAAACCGCGCCGCGTGATCTAAAACTCTTTCATCCTTGGCAAATCTCGGCAGAAGAGGCGATTGATCTGGCCTGCCGTATCGAAGCTGCGGCCTTCGCCACCGATAAGCGCATTAGCAATTGCGATGGCGCCAGCGTGCATGCCCAGCAATCGCATTTTGTATCGGCGAATACGCGTGGTTTCTGCGCCGGTTACGCATTTTCTCGCCACACTTTGTCGGTTGCACCGATTGCCGGTAAGGGCGCCCATATGCAACGTGATGATTGGTATAGCTCACATCGCAATGCCAAGAAACTGGCGAGTCCAGAAGACATCGGTCGCTATGCAGCAGAGCGTGCTCTAGCGCGTTTGCATGCGCGTACGATTGAAACACGCAAATGCCCAGTGTTGTTTGAAGCGCCTTTGGCGGCGGGTTTGTTAGGCTCGATGGTGCAGGCTGTGTCGGGTGGTGCTTTGTATCGTAAGTCGAGTTTCTTGCTTGATAGCCTTGGCAAGCAGATTTTCCCTAGTCACGTGCAAGTGACCGAGGATCCGCACATTCTCGGTGCTGTCGGCTCTTCGCCATTTGACGATGAAGGCGTCAAAACGCAGAAACGCGAACTGGTACAAGATGGTGTTTTGCAAGGCTATTTCCTGTCCAGTTATTCAGCTCGCAAGCTCGGTATGCAAACGACCGGCAATGCTGGCGGCTCCCATAATTTGTTGATGCGTTCGAGCTTGGCTAAGAAGACAGATAATTTCGCAGCCATGTTGAAAAAGATGGGCACGGGATTGTTGGTGACAGAGTTAATGGGGCAGGGCGTGAATTACGTCACGGGTGATTATTCACGCGGCGCCTCTGGCTATTGGGTCGAGAATGGCGTGATCCAATATCCCGTCGAAGAGATCACGATCGCCGGCAATATGCGTGAGATGTTTCAACAAATTGTCGCGATTGGTAACGATCAATTGACGCGCGGTACCAAGACCACTGGTTCGATTTTGATTGAGAGTATGACGGTGGCTGGCAATTAATTTCTGCTTGCGCCTTCGTTTGGTGTTTCTTAGAATCCGGGCGGTACGAGACAATTAGCAAAAGCTCGAGAAGAAGTAAATTTTGTTTGTTCTGTAGTTTCATTTTCTAGACTATCAATAAGAATGGAGATCGCATGGAACGTCGTTCATTTTTGAAACAAGCCGCTGTCGGCACTGCTGCAGGCGTGGCGGCAGCACCGAGTATTGCGAATGCGGCAGAGATGCCCACAATTAACTGGCGTTTAGCATCCAGTTTTCCGAAGAATTTGGACACCATCTATGGCGCAGCCGAAACACTCGCCAATCGCGTGAAAGAACTGACCGATGGCAAGTTCAATATTCGCCCTTATGCAGCCCCCGAGATCGTTAAATTCAATGAAGTAATGGATGCGGTCAAAGATGGCACGGTCGAAATGGGACATTCAGCTTCTTACTATTACTACGGTAAAGATGCGACGTTCGCATTTGACTGCGCAGTTCCTTTCGGTATGACTTCCCGTCAGCAAACCGCGTGGATGTTGCACGGTAATGGTATGAAATTGATGCGTGAATTTTTTGCCGAATACAATATCGTGAACTTCTTGGGCGGTAACTCCGGCACGCAAATGGGCGGCTGGTTCCGTAAAGAGATCAAGAGCGTTGAAGATATGAAGGGCTTGAAATTCCGCGTTGGTGGTTTTGCTGGTAAGGTTCTACAGCGTCTTGGAACAATACCGGTGCAATTGGCAGGCGGCGAGATTTATACCTCCTTAGAAAAAGGTGCGATCGATGCGGCGGAATGGATCGGCCCGTATGATGATGAGAAATTGGGCTTCAATAAGGTCGCCAAGTTCTATCATTATCCAGGTTGGTGGGAAGGCGGTGCACAATTGTCCTTCTACATCAATAAGAAGGAGTGGGACAAACTTCCAAAGTTGTATCAAGCCGCAATTGAAACTGCGACACTTGAAGCGCATGTGCAAATGCAGGCGAAATACGATGCTCGCAATCCAGCCGCATTGGCGCGCCTCTTGGCCGACAAAACAATTTTGAAGCCATTCCCGCAAGCGGTAATGGAAGCCTGCTTCACCGCTGCGCAAGAAACCTTCGCAGAAGAAGCGGCGAAGAATGCCAAGTTCAAAAAAGTCTATGATGACTGGGCGAACTTCCGTAACAACCAAGGTCAATGGTTCAATGTCGCCGAGCAGCAATTTGCGAAGTTCAATTTTGGGCGCAAACTCAAATAAGTCTTACAGATTTACTCGGCTCAAACAAAAACGCTCAGTTTATTCAAGCTGAGCGTTTTTTTGACATCAATGTAAATCCTTAGAGTGGATGTGCAGGCGAGGCCTGAATGTCACTTTGCTCTTCGGATTCTTTAGGAATATCAAACGAAGGCACCGCGCCATCGTCAGTCGGTACAATGATATTCAATTCTAGGTCTTCTTTTTGATGTTCTTTGCTGTCGACGGAGACCAAGGAAGGGAAGGCGATAATCAGCGCGACCATGATGATTTGCGCTAAGACAAACGGAATCGCACCCCAATAGATATCGCTGGTTTTAACTGCCTTCGGAGCGACTGAACGTAGGTAAAATAGAGCAAAACCAAAAGGCGGATGCATAAATGAGGTTTGCATATTTACACCCAACAACACACCAAACCAAATCAAATTGATGCCGAGCTTCTCAGCCACGGGGCCAACTAAGGGCACCAAGATAAAGGCCAATTCAAAGAAGTCGAGGAAGAAAGCTAAGACGAAAAACAAGATGTTGACGGCAATCAGGAAGCCAACTTGGCCACCCGGTAAAGACGTCAATAAATGTTCCACCCAAATATCGCCATTAACACCACGGAATACGAGCGAGAAGACAGTCGAGCCGATTAGGATAAACATGACAAAGCTCGATAGACGCGCCGTCGATTCTAAAGCTTGCTTAGTGAGTTTGAAGTCCAGGCGCTTGTTCATCAAAGCCAAGATCAAGGCGCCGCACGCACCCATACCACCACCTTGAGTCGGTGTTGCCATGCCAATAAAGATGGTGCCGAGTACCAAAAAGATTAGCGCGAGCGGCGGTACCAAAACGAACACCACTTTTTCTGCCATGCGGGATAACAAACCAATTTTGAGCGTGCGATTGATGAAGGCGAAAATGAAGGCGAAGCCAATCCCCACGGCGACGGAATAGACGATTAATTCATCACGCGCAACACTGTCATGCCCTTGTTTGTAGTAGAGCGCAAAAGCATAGGCCGCCGCGCTACTCGCGATGGTGAGTAAAGCGAGTGAGAGCACGCCGCTATCGCCATTGGGTTCACGCAAATTGCGCGCTTCGAGCGGTAGTGCAGGGACCCACTTCGGTTTTAGTATCGAAACTAAGAAAATGTAACCTGCGTACATCAGGGTTAGTACCAAGCCGGGCAAGAATGCGGCTTTATACATATCACCGACGGAACGACCAAGTTGGTCGGCCATGATGATCAAAACTAAAGATGGCGGAATGATTTGCGCTAAAGTCCCCGAGGCAGCGATCACACCAGCGGCGGTTTTCTTGTCGTAACCATACTTGAGCATGATAGGTAAGGAGATCAAGCCCATCGAGATCACCGATGCTGCCACCACGCCAGTTGTCGCCGCCAACAGTGCGCCAACGAAGATCACGGCGTAGGCGACACCACCACGCAAAGGGCCAAATAATTGACCAATGGTATCGAGCAAGTCCTCTGCCATCCCTGATCGCTCAAGGAGTAGCCCCATAAAAGTGAAGAAGGGAATTGCCAGTAGCGTGTCGTTGGACATGATCATGAGAACCCGGCTTGGCAAAGCTTGCAATAAACCCGGGGGCATGATTCCAAGTTCAATTCCGATTAGCGCGAAGGCCAAGCCATTAGCAGCCAAAGCAAAGGCAACAGGAAAACCTGAAAGTAGGAATAGCACCAGCGTAAAAAACATAATCGGCGCAATATTCGCGATGAGAAAATCAATCATTGCAGTCTCTTTCGTATTTTTTTCTTATCTTGTTTTTATTCTGATTGAATCGCTTTGATCTTATCGAGATTAGCATCACGAATCGCAGCAATCTCTTCCTCTGGTGTCGCTGAGGCTTTTTCGAATTCGCTTGCGTCAATCAAACCACGCAAGAAAGCGAAGCGTTTGACCAACTCTGAAACGCCTTGTAGGGCCAGCAGGAAAAAGCCAACCGGTATCATCAACTTGGCGGGCCACACAATCAGACCACCGGCATTGTTGGACATTTCTTGACTGCGGATCGACTCAAGTGCATAGGGCAGGCTCAAGTAAAGAATCAAGATCGCCATCGGTAACAGAAAGAAGATGAAACCGAAGATATCGATCCAGACTTGTGTGCGTTTGGAAAAACGGTGGGTGATGACATCGATACGGACATGTTCATTGCGACGCAAAGTGTAGGGCGCACTAAATAAGAACATGGCGGCATACAAATACCATTGCAGCTCGTACCATGCATTTGAGCCGGCTTTGAAAAAGTAGCTGGCGAGTGCGCTACCGACGCACACTAACACCGCCACCATCAAGGCCCAGCTAATTTTTTCTGCGATAAACGTGTTGAGGCGATCAATCAAGCGCGCCAACTTCAATAAAGATGTCATGGGTCTCCCTCTCTCGCCTTTTGGCCACGCAGATAGCAATCTTGGCACAGGCTTTTTTGGATGATGTGCGGAAGCAGATGCTGTCTAGTGCACAGTATCTGCTTCAATTTCTATGCTTCGAATTCGCTGCTCTAAATTCATCGGCAATATGAAATGCTCAAGTGCTGAAATGCTCAGCTGTCACTCAAAAAGTCAGCCAGAGTGACGTATTCATATTG
Organism: Undibacterium cyanobacteriorum; assembly: GCF_031326225.1. Classification (GTDB taxonomy): domain Bacteria; phylum Pseudomonadota; class Gammaproteobacteria; order Burkholderiales; family Burkholderiaceae_D; genus Undibacterium; species Undibacterium cyanobacteriorum. The sequence continues at coordinate 1,703,162 of NZ_CP133720.1, forward strand.
CCGAACTTGCAAAAATCTTATTTTAGCAATTGTTGACGTATGCGTGAAATCGCTGCTTTCACTTGTTTTGGCGCTGTGCCGCCAACGTGGTCACGTGCGGCGACTGAGCCTTCCAAGCTGAGGACTTCAAACACATCGGCACCAATCAGTGCAGAAAAGCTTTGCAGTTCTTCGAGCGACATTTCACTGAGGTCGCAATTTTTCTCGACACAAGTTCGCACGGCGTGCGCCACGGCTTCATGGGCATCACGGAACGGCAAACCTTTCTTCACCAGGTAATCGGCGAGGTCGGTCGCGGTCGCATAGCCTTGCAGGGCAGCGGCGCGCATGGCTTCTGCTTTGACGCTGATGCCGCCCGCCATGTCGGCGAAAATGCGCAAAGTATCGACTAAGGTATCGACCGTATCGAATAAAGGTTCTTTGTCTTCTTGATTGTCTTTGTTGTAGGCCAGAGGTTGGCCCTTCATGAGTGTCAGCAAAGCAATCAAGTTACCATTGACGCGTCCAGTCTTGCCACGTGCGAGCTCTGGCACATCGGGATTTTTCTTCTGCGGCATGATGGAAGAGCCAGTACAGAAGCGATCGGCGATGTCGATGAAGCCAACGCGTGGGCTCATCCAAATGATGAGTTCTTCCGACATACGGGAGATGTGTGTCATCACTAAAGACGCAGCGGCGCAGAATTCAATCGCAAAGTCACGATCCGATACGGCGTCGAGGGAATTGTGGCAGACATCATCAAAGCCTAAAGTGGCAGCGACGCGATGGCGATCAATCGGGAATGTTGTACCGGCTAAAGCCGCAGCGCCGAGTGGCAAACGGTTCACGCGTTTGCGGCAGTCTTGCATGCGTTCTGCATCGCGACCAAACATTTCGATGTAGGCCAACAGGTGATGGCCAAAGGTGATCGGTTGGGCTACTTGCATATGCGTGAAGCCAGGCAGGATCGTATCGCTGTGCTTCTCTGCGAGATCCAATAGGGCGAGGCGGAATTGTCCGAGTAAGCCGATGATCTGATCAATCGCGTCACGCATGTAGAGGCGGATATCGGTGGCAACTTGGTCGTTACGGGAACGGCCTGTGTGCAAGCGTTTGCCTGCATCGCCCACCAATTCAGTGAGGCGTTTTTCAATATTCAGATGAACGTCTTCTAAGTCCAGCAACCATTCAAATTGACCACTTTCAATTTCACTGCTGATTTGTGCCATGCCACGTTGAATGTCGGCATAGTCTTGCGCGCTGATGATCTGCTGTGCTTGCAGCATTTCCGCGTGGGCTAAAGAACCGCGAATATCAACAGCGGCCATGCGCTTATCAAAAAACACGGAGGCTGTATAGCGTTTGACCAAATCGGAGACAGGTTCGGAGAAGCGTGCTGACCAAGCCTCGCTTTTTTTAGAGAATTGTGATGTCATAGTAGCTGTATTGGATGTAGAACGACGGTGCGGCTTCCTCATCGCAAATCCAGAATGGCAGGGACTCTTGTGGAGGCTCGTTGGAGGGTGGCGTAGCTGCTGGCTCTTTGTCCGGTTTTCCCTCGTCTGCAAGCGGTTCGCAAGATGAAAAGCAGTCGATTATACCGCGACTAGGCGGTTTTTTTGATGTGAATGGCTTGATCGCTGTGTGTGCTGCCTTATGCACGTCCAAGCTTGAGTAGAATTTCGCGGCCAATCTCGTCTACAGAACGCTGGCGCGTGACGCTTTCATCGAGCATCGTAAGCCGTGAACCCTGATTAAAGAATTAAATTACAAATGAGCTCAAAACAGTATGCCTAGAGATTTGTTGGATTCGACTGAGAAAACCCGGCAAGAAGTCTTGATTCCCGACTGCTGTAATAGCGGCATTGTGATTCGGGTTCTTATTTTGGTAAATCTCGTGGTGCTGCTGAGCCTGTTAGCTCGCGGTCAGGGCTGGGCTTTGAACTTTCAAGAGTTTATTGAAACCTCGATGCTGGTCGAGTTAATTACTCTTTTGTCATTGTTTGGACTCTGCATTTTTCGCCGCTTGGTGGAGCGGCATCCCACAGTCGCATGGATGCAGCGCATTGTGTGTGGCACAGTTCCCGGTATCGTTTGCTTCGTGGTGCTGCAATTGTTAGGGCAAATTGAATGGTTTCCCTTTAGCTTCCCGCGTCTACATTACGGTTTCGCCACCGTGCTGTGTTTCTTATTGGGAATCGGATTACAGCATTATTTCGAGCTACGTATGCGAGCGTTTTCACCAGCTTTGGGGGAGGCTCGTCTGCAGGCCTTGCAAGCACGGATTCGACCACATTTCCTCTTTAACAGTTTGAACGCCGTGCTTTCTTTGATTCGCAGTGAACCGAAACGGGCCGAGACGGCGCTAGAGGATTTGGCGGATCTGTTTCGGGTGTTAATGCGTGATACCCGAGATTTGCGGACACTGAGCGATGAAATTACCTTATGTAAGCAATATTTAGCGATTGAAGAATTGCGTCTCGGAGACCGGCTGCAAGTTCAATGGGACATCGTCGATTTGAGTCCAGAGCAACTAGAAAATACCAAAATGCCATCCTTGCTTTTGCAACCTCTGCTCGAAAATGCAGTGCATTACGGGGTGGAACCTTCACCAAATCCAACGCCAATCTCGATAAAAATCGCAAAAACGCTTGATAAGATTGAAATTCGAGTCGTCAATCATTATCATCGACATGCAAGCTTGCCTTCCGGAAATCAAATGGCATTAGACAATATTCGCCAACGTCTACAACTTCTGTACGACATTGAAGCGGAGTTGATTGCTGAGGTCAAAGGCGAGCAGTTCGAAGTCGAGTTAGTCTTTCCTGATAAATAATGAATAAACCGCGCATATTGATCGTTGATGATGAAGCTCCAGCCCGGACTCGTCTGAAAAACTTAATCGATGATATTCAGGAAACCTGCCCCTGCGAGTTGATCGGCGAGGCTGCAGATGGACAGACCGCGCTTGATTTATTGACCGAGCATAAGCCAGAAATTTTATTACTCGACGTGCAGATGCCGGGTATGACGGGCATCGAGCTGGCGCAGCATATCGCCGGCTCCAGCGTGATCGAGACGCCTGCGATTATATTTGTCACTGCTTATGACGAGTATGCACTTCAAGCATTTGAAGTGCATGCGATGGATTATCTGCTCAAGCCGGTGCGGGCTCAACGTCTTGCCGAGGCCATCCAACGCATACAGCAGTTCAAGGCACAACCGATAGGCGCTGCAAATCTGAAGTCGCCGAGCGAACGCTTGATTGAGACCGTACAAGCGGTTCCCAAAGTCAGACAGAATTTTTCAGTATTGGAAAAGAATCGCGTCCTGTTGATACCGGTTCATGAAGTTCTGTTTTTGAAGGCCGAGCAAAAGTACGTGACGATACAAACGCGTACTCGCGCCTATTTGACAGAAGAAAGCCTCGTGTCCATCGAGGCGGAGATGAGCAGTGTTTTTGTGCGGGTGCATCGGAATGCCCTGGTGGCTCGTAATGCGATAGTCGGTGTTGAACGTGCGGTACACAGCGTCGACGCCGAGGGCGAACATGAACGTGCCACCGAATCATGGCAAGTGATTGTGCGAGATTCGAATGAGCGTTTGCCCATTTCGCGACGCCAATGGGCGACCGTGAAAACCTTGGTGCGTTAAGCTTTGAACGCGAGAAATCGCCAAGTAATTCATAAGCGATTCAGAAGTAAATCAAAGTAAGTGATGTAGTCGGGGAACCGTACAAGTGAAGTACGGTCTGAGATGCAACGTGATTGAGTTCTAGGTGAGAAATGTCTGACCGAGTGAGCGATTCTGATGACCTCAGCATACAAGAAAGTCCAGACCGGATACGCATCACTGCGCTCGGCGTCAATCTTCTTTACAGCATTGCCTTAACTGCTTTCTTTGCCTGTGGCTTGGCCTTGGCACTGAATTTCTTTCTCAACCGCGGCCCCGGTAGTCACGGTGCCTTGGCTGGTATGGCGACTTCAGCCATCCTGCTGATCTGTTTAAAACGTCACGCCTACCGAGCGGCAATCGCGATTATTTTGTGGGGCTTCAGTCTGATCCCTATCGTATTTGGCTTGCCGACTTTTGGTTTTAGCGCCCCCGGCTTGTTGTTTGTGCCGCTTGCCATCATGGCAGCCAGTTGGGCTCTTTCAGTGCGACACGCGATCGCCATGGCGGCTGCAGTTTTAGTTGCCTGTTCAATTTACTCTGTCCTCATTTCGAATGGCACGGTGGTGCCCAGTGAGCCAGTGATGTATGTCCGCCTGATCATGTTGGTCGGATGCGTGATAATCGCTTTATTGCTTGGCCTTGTTGGTGTACGTGCTTTGAGATCAGAGTTCGAACAAGTGCGCGAGTTGGCTGCCAGTTTGCGGCGTCAGACAGAAGATCTGCAACGTTCGCAAGCGTCGTTTTCCAGTCTCTTTGTATCAAATCCTTTGCCAGCGATTTCTGGCGATAAAGAAGGACGCATCACGGATGTGAATCCTGCATTTCTAGATGCTTTGGGCTATCAAAAAGAAGCCTTGATTGGACGGCCTGTGGCCGATCTGGGCTTGTTCGTCTACGAAGAAGAGCGCAGGCTGGTGGCAAAGTTCACCATGCGCAGCGGGGTTGTGGGCTATCCGGTGACGCTTGCACTATATAAGGGCGAGAAGCGTCATTTCTTGATCAGTACTGCGGCTTTCGAACTCGCCGAAGGTTGGCGCTTTGTGGCTTTATTCTTGGATCAAACCGATCGTTTGTCGGCTGAGAAGGCACAACATATTCTGACGGTTGAATTAGAGCAGCGCGTTGCCAAGCGCACCGCAGAACTCAGTGAGGCACTGCAAAACCTCAAGCAAACGCAAACCGATTTGGTGCAAGCAGAGAAGCTCGCCTCGCTGGGCTCCTTGGTGGCCGGTATCGCGCATGAATTGAATACGCCGGTCGGTAATGCCCTGATGATTTCCTCGACTTTACTCGATCAAGAACGGCAGTTTGAGGCAAGTTTGGTGGCGGGTTTGTCGCGTAAGGCCTTGAATCAATTCTTGTTCAACATCCGTGATTCTGGCGATATTCTTGACCGCAATTTGCGTCGCACTGCCGACCTCATCAATAGCTTTAAACAGATAGCGGTCGATCAAACCAGTGAGCAAAGACGCGCATTCGATTTGCATGAAATTGCGCACGAAGTGTTTGTGACCTTGAGCCCAACTTTGCGCAAAACCAAACACGTCTTGCGCAATGAAATTCCGGAAGGGATTGTTCTGAATAGTTTTCCAGGACCCTTAGAGCAAGTCTTGATGAACATGGTCAACAACTCGCTGCGCCATGCATTCGCCGAGGAGGATTTTGGCGTGATGCGTATGCGTGCCGAATTGTTTGGCAATAAAGAAGTACGTATCTACTTTGGGGATAACGGCAAAGGGATCGCGAAAGAACATTTGCCGCGAATTTTTGATCCCTTCTTTACCACCAAACTAGGGCAGGGCGGCTCGGGCTTGGGACTCAGTATTGCCTACAATATCGTGACGGGCATGTTGGGCGGTCGCCTCGACGTACACAGTGAACTCGATCATGGTACTGAGTTCATGATCGAGATTCCTCTGACTGCGCCAGGCGACGCTGCCCCAGGTCAAGAGCAAAAAGAGTCTTAAGATAGTCTTAGCACGCAGCGTGGTTGACCGTCACCACGTGGATCGCCAAACCGCCGAGTGAAGTTTCTTTGTACTTGGCTTGCATATCGTAACCCGTGACACGCATGGTTTCGATCACTTGATCGAGGCTCACGTGATGGGTGCCGTCGCTCTTCAAGGCCAGTGAAGCAGCGGTAATGGCTTTTACCGCGCCCATGCCATTGCGTTCGATACAGGGGATTTGCACGAGGCCGCCAATCGGGTCACAAGTCATGCCGAGATGATGTTCGATACCAATTTCCGCAGCGGATTCAATCTGCTCATTGCTGCCACCTAAAGCTGCCGTTAAGCCAGCGGCTGCCATCGCACAAGCCACGCCGACTTCGCCTTGGCAACCAATCTCAGCACCGGAAATCGAGGCATTTTTCTTGCACAACATACCCACTGCCGCAGCGACTAGCAGAAAATCGCGGATGCCTTTGACCGGATCGCTAGGATGGCAATCTTGCGAATAGTATTTGATGATGGCTGGGATAATGCCCGCAGCACCATTGGTTGGCGCTGTTACGACGCGACCACCGGCCGCATTTTCTTCATTGACGGCCATCGCATACAAACTGACTTTATGCATGCCATCATGCGGCAAACTATTGTGGGTTTCATTGGCCGATAACCAGAGTTTTGCTGCACGACGTTGCACGTGCAAACCGCCGGGCAGTTCGCCCGTGATTTTGAGTCCACGTTCGATGCAGGAATTCATGACTGACCAAATCTTATCGAGGCCCGCGTCGAGCTCGGCCTCGGTGCAGTGGCACAGTTCATTGGCACGTAACATCTGCGCTAAGCTCAAACCGCTGCGTTTGCCGTGCTCCAAGAGTTCCGCCATGGTGGCAAACGGGTAGGGCAGGGCAACCGCTGGTGTGCTCACTACATTGCTGTTCTGGGCTAATTCGGCTTCGCTGTAAATGAAGCCGCCACCGGTGGAATAGAAGGTATCGCTGTAAGTGCTACCGTCTTTGCGGGTTAAGCTGAGCCGCAGGCCATTTGGGTGACCAGGTAGCACTTCCTGTTTGTGCCACAACACGTCATTGAGGGCGTCGAAGGGCACCGGCACGCGGCCCAGCAAAGACATCACTCCGCTGCGATTGAGTTCTTCGAGTTTGGGTTCGACTGTATCGGGAATCACGTCTTGCGGTGTTTCACCCATCAAGCCGAGTAGGACTGCTTTATCGGTAGCATGGCCCAAACCAGTCAATGCCAAGGAGCCATACAGTGCCACTTGTACAGATTGGGCTTGCTCGAGATCGGGGCATTCGAGCAAGAAGCGACGGGCCGCGATCATGGGCCCTACGGTGTGCGAGCTAGAGGGGCCGACACCAATCTTAAACAAGTCAAAAACGCGCATGTCCATCGTGTGTTCCTTTTTCTTGATGCCCGCTAAAGACGCTGGTTGATCAGATGTTGAACTGATCAGCCAGTCGCTGCGGGATAGTATTTTTTATTGTGCCGATCTCAAGAACTCGGGTAGACATGCGCTGTTTAGTTCGCAGTTCAGTTGACTGTTATGCTTACTGAATCAGCTAACGCGAACGTTTTTCAACATGTCTTTCACGAGATTGGCGAGATCGATTTCTGCTTTCCAGCCCCAGTCCGCGCGCGCCGCATCGTCATTCAAACTTTGCGGCCAACTTGCAGCGATTGCCTGACGGCTGTCCGGCGCGTAGTGTACCTTAAAGTTTGGCACACTTTTAGTAATTTCATCTGTGAGTTCTTGTGGGTTAAAGCTCATGCCGCTGACGTTATACGAAGAGCGAATTTTGATGTTTTCCGCTGGTGCTTCCATCAAGCTAATCGTCGCGCGAATCGCATCCGGCATATAAATCATTGGCAGACTTTGCTGCGCTTCGAGGAAGCAAGAATAAGTCTCGCCTTTCAAGGCGGAATGGAAAATCGCAATCGCGTAATCCGTGGTGCCACCGCCTGGAGGCGATTTGTAGCTGATGATGCCTGGATAGCGAATGCTGCGTACGTCCACATTGTATTTCTGGAAGTAGTATTCGCACAGACGCTCACCCGCCAATTTACTGATACCGTAAATCGTATTCGGGTCCATCACCGTGTATTGTGGTGTGTTGACTGCTTCGGTGTTAGGACCAAAGGCGGCAATCGATGATGGCCAGAATACTTTCAACGGCTTGCCAGCCTCGCCACGGACACGTGCCAATTCCAAGATATTGAGCAAACCATCCATATTCAAAGTCCAGGCTTTCAATGGCGCTTTTTCACCGGTCGCGGATAAGAGTGCGGCCAATTGATAAACCTGAGTGATCTCATATTTGTCGTGGATTTCAGCCAAACGCTCTGCGTTCAAGACGTCCACGACTTCGTAGTGTTTTGCACCGTAGAGACTGTTCGGCGTAATGTCGGCGGCGATGACGTTATCAACGCCATGTTTAGCGGCCAAGGCATCGACCAATTCGCTACCAATTTGACCATTGGCGCCGATGACTAAAATTCGTTCCATGCTAATTCCTTCAAAAATCTAATTTGTATTCTGTTTTGTATTCTGTTCTGGTGAGAGCATCGCGATGCTTTGCGCTGCATGCGCCGTTCTTGGCGTCTTCTGCAGCGATTCTCGTTATTTGATAATGCCCAATTCACGACCTGCCTGTGCAAAGGCCGCCAAGGCTGTTTGCAATTGTTCCTTGGTGTGTGCCGCGGATAACTGCACGCGTACACGGGCTTGGCCCATCGGCACCACTGGGTAGAAGAAGCCGGTCACCAAAACACCGAGTTCCACCATGCGTGCGGCAAATTTTTGTGCGACGGGTGCATCGAATAACATCACGGGTACCACTGGGTGTGTACCAGGTTTGATGGTGAAACCTAAGGCTTCGATCTCACGACGGAAGAAATCCGTATTCTCGTGTAAGCGATCACGCAATTCCGTGGACTTAGACAAACGCTCAAGCACAGCTAAAGAAGCGCCAGCGATGGATGGTGCCAAGGTATTCGAGAACAAATAAGGGCGTGACTTTTGACGCAATGTATCGATCACTTCTTTGCGTGCCGCAGTGAAGCCACCCATCGCGCCGCCGAGGGCTTTGCCCAATGTGCCCGTAATGATGTCGATACGGCCCATAACGTTGTGGTGTTCATGCGTACCACGACCGGTTTTGCCGAGGAAGCCAGAAGCGTGGCATTCATCGATCATGACCAATGCGCCATATTTATCGGCGAGGTCACAGATTTTATCGAGCTGAGCGATCGTACCGTCCATCGAGAACGCACCGTCGGTGACGATGACGCGATGACGTTTATCGGCAGCCGCTTGCAATTGCTTTTCGAGATCCGCCATATCATTGTGCGCATAACGGAAACGAGCCGCTTTACACAGACGAATGCCGTCGATGATGGAAGCGTGGTTCAAGGCATCAGAAATGATGGCGTCGTTCTCATCAAACAAGGGTTCGAACACACCGCCGTTGGCATCAAAAGCCGCCGCATACAAAATCGTGTCTTCCATGCCGAGGAAGTCAGCAATCGCACGTTCCAATTGTTTGTGTACCGTTTGCGTGCCGCAGATAAAGCGCACGGAAGACAAGCCATAACCGAATTCTTCCGTCGCCTTAATGGAGGCTTGCACAGTTTCTTCATCACCAGACAAACCAAGATAGTTATTCGCGCACAGATTAATCAACTGACGGCCTTCAGAGTTAGTGACAACTGCACCTTGGCGAGAGGAGATCACGCGCTCTGGTTTGTACAAACCTTCTTGACGCAAACCATCGAGTTTGGTGGCGAGGTCGGTGAAGAAAGTATTTTTCTGTGCATTTGCGCTCATTGTGGTTCTCCTCTGTGCTGAGTTTGGCGATGGCTCTGGTATGATGGATTACGTTGATTCCGGAATTTCTTTTCGTGAATCACTCAAAAAACCTAAAATTTTTAACGATTCACTAAATATTCAATATATCGAACGAAAATTCAATATAGCGAATATTATCTATGCTTATTTGATTTGGCAAGCGAAACTATGAAAAAAGTGATTGCAACAAAGATAAGTTCGACCGCACCAGCGGCGCCACCTGAGGTTGGTGCGACCCTGCAGCGTTTACGGCTGGAAAGGGGATTAACTTTGGAAGACTTATCCCGCACTGCGGGAGTTTCTAAATCCATGCTGTCACAGATCGAACGCGAAAAAGCCAATCCCACCATTGCCGTCGCCTGGCGCTTGGCCAATGCGCTGGGCATAGGGATGGCGGAATTGCTCACGGCAGAGGTACCTAAGGTCGATCCGATTCGTATGCTAGAGCCGCATGAGACACCCACCTTGCCGGGCGAGCATTCAGGTTACGTCTTGAAAATCTTAGGCCCCATGGAACTAGGAGGGCGCTTCGAATGGTATGAACTAGTCTTGGCCCCAGGCGGCGCGTTGGTGTCGCACGCCCACGATCCAGGCACCTCAGAACATCTGACCTTATTAGCAGGCAGTGTCGAAGTCGAGATTGAAGGCTTCAAGAAAAAGTTAAAAGTCGGCGGCACGGCGCGCTACGAAGCAGATCGGGCACACGCGATCCGTAATCTTGGGAAGACTGAGGCTAAGGCTTTGATGGTGGTGATTCATCGGTAGGATATGAGCGTAATCAGCTGCCTGCCAAGAAAGTCGGGCCTGCAGCGATTTGTTAACCCCGTTCGGAGACTAGTAACTTGAAGAATCTTTCAAGGTCCTCCGGGCGCTCTACACAAGGGCATGTTGCGCGGTAGTGCGCCAAAGCATCTGGCCAATTTGTAATATGGAGGTCGTCAATTATGTTTCGCGGCAAATCTACATCGCCTTGATTAAATGATGGATGAAAGAATGGACCTGAAATTCGCTTCCATTGGAACCAGTTCGACTCATCCGGCCACCATGGCCAATCACCGCTGGAAAAGTGAAGCTGAAGTGAATGATCAGCATGGCGTTCTACAAAGCCAATATAGGTGGCGACGAGCTCGGGGAAAGCGTTGCTGTTTTCTTGCGTCGCTGCACTCAAAAGTAAACTCGGTGGAACCGACGCACTTTTCTCAAGGGCATTCTGCTCGATGGGGTGCCACCTATTGAGTTCAAGGAATTCATGACATTTTTCACATAGAACAGCGCAACTTTTCATAAGGGCTTAACTTTTCAAGCTAGTTAGGGTTTAAGTTGGAGTAGAAAATTAAGGCAAATTCTCTCAGTACCACTCACCATCGTCTCCTTGAACCCGAGCCGAAAGTTTTTTTGCGACGGCCTTCATTTTCGCGATTGTGTTCTCACTGGGATTCTTGACGATGATTTCGCCCCGAAAATAGTAGAAGTAATGCTTTTCCTTCGTTGTTGGATCGATCCAAGATGCCATCAAACGATTGGTAACTTGAATCCTCTCGCGCGTTATAGGATTCTCAGCACTTGCGGTCGTATCCATCTTTAGCTCAGCGTCGGATGCGACTGCGGCTTTCAATTCACGTTCCGAAATTGGTTTTTTCGAACTGAGTGTCCATTCATTGGCCCTTGTGATGTGTAAGTCATAGCCCGCCAGAGCAATGCTGGGAAAACCAAACAGCGACAACAAGAAAATTCGATTAAGGATGTGAATCATTCAAGAACTCTGACGCAAAATTAAGGTGAGCCGCAAGCGGCGGCAATTTTCAATGGAAGTCAATATTACGGGCACGTCTTCAAACCTTAAGTTGTGCATTTGCCAGTTCACTCCTTAACTGCATTAACAACATGCCCAATCGGTTTTTTCCTTTTCCATTTGGACCAATCCCCCAATATCTATCGTAGGGAGAGTTCTCAACGAGAATCTTTTTTCCAGTACCGAGAAGTAAGGCTTTAAGTTCAGGATTTTTAAATTTTTCGCGCAATCCTAGAAGCATAATTTCTTCTTTAACTTGATCCCAATCACTTCTAATAGGATAGGCACGACTCTGTCCTAAGTCTTTTGCCTGTTTGGGAGAACCCGCATTTAATATCTTCTCAAACTGTGGTGTTCCTTCAAACTTCATGGCTTGAAAATAATGCTCCATGGTCCGCCAATAGTGCTGATTGAGCTCAAACCCGAATCCAGCAAAGTTTGATAACTCAAAGTACTTATCATCGCGATTAAAGAAGTAAATGCTGTTAGCCATATTTCACCAATTAAATGAATCAAGTAAACGGTAGACACCTGTATCAAAGTAAAAATAGTAAGTTATTTATTTTTGGAGTGGTTGTCTACTGTGGTGGTAGGGGATGAAATAAGGAGCGGCGCCTGTCAGCGCGGCGCCCCTCTCGATGCGTGAGTTAAGCTAACTATTTCCACTGGCAACCATTTTCAGTTGAAGCATCAATGTTCACTTTAAACATAAATACCTTGCCGTCTTTCCGTACATATTTGAATTCGTAGATGTCCGCTGCTTGGCTAGTAATGACGTATCGTCCACCGATACCAGCATTTGTAATTTCTTCCCATGTCGACTGAAACAGCCAAGGCTGTCCATTTGGTACTTCTCTAATTGTTTTTTCTGATTTCAGTCGTACGGGAATAGAAAGCGCGCTGTTACCATACGTTACTAAGCCAGTCTTCTCTGAATCTTGAGGGTAGTTAAATTGAAGCTTAATAGGTTTATTTAAATTTATAGACTGTAGGCATCGAAAATTATTTTCGTTTGCGTTGGCTACATGATTGAGAGCTAAGCCAAAAACCAGTACAAGAATTTTATTCATTGGATGTTCTAAAAAATGAGGCCTAAGGTTTGCGATGAGAGGCGCGCCTCAGTTTGTCGGGCATGTTCTGGTTAGAGTCACATATCAAAGCACATGGCCAAAGTATTCTTCGAGCTTGGTCTGATTGATACCAGCATCACCTCGCCACCAGCAGGCAGGGTAGGGCATATCAACAAAGTGCCGGTCTGGAATGTCGCGCTTGTCGCTGGGGACGAAGGCATCTGAAAAGCCAGGGTGTGCGTGGGTTCCGAGGATTCCGCAGAACCCCAGAATTGCGACGATGACATCGCGTTCGGCTTTGTTGGACTTTAGAACCTTTGCGAAGTGCGATTGCAGCGCTGCGCTCGTAAGGTTTGATGGTGCGGCGTTAATTGCCGAGAGCATGGTCCGGAAGAGTTGAATGTCTTCGGCAGTTGGCGTCGGAATGGGGCTTTCCAGAAGGAGGCCTAAATCAAATGCAGCATAGATCACTTGGGTATGTCGAACACCACCCCACTTGAAGCGTTCGAAATTGAGAACGTTCAAGTCGGCCGTGTGCTCGTGCAGATAGACGCCGCAAACCGAACAGCGATGCTCATTGATTTGTGCGGTATGGGGCGGTAGATGCTGGAACACGGCGTAGCTTCCCAAAGCCGACCGCCAATCGAGCCTCCGTGTCGATAGGCTCGCAAGGAAAGCATCGGCAACTTTTCGGCGATTGAGTCGTTCGATGGAGTTCGAGAGTTGTTTCAGGATTCGATCGTGATTCAGTTCGATTGGATCGAACATTAGCCGCTTCGACTTTGCATACGCAAAGTCTTCCGAAGATGGGCCACGTTTGGCATCCGGCTTCCAGCCTTGAGGGGACCAATATGAGTCGAATAAGATTTTGAGCGCTCGTTTATCCATGTTACTTGTCTTGGGGGCTCGACGTTTGAGATAAGTTGACTTCCTTCAAAATTTTAGTGGCGTCACCACAATTTGTTCTGCCCCAACTGATCGCAGTTTCAAGAGGTGTGATAAAACCTGCTTCTTCATTTTGGCCTGCGTTACTCAGTTTCACGCGAAGCTTTTCAAGCTCTACCAGAAATTTCGGCATTCTCTCCCACACGCAAAAATTACTATTTGTTTGAGATTTTCCGAGGTAAGAGAAACCGAGTCTAAGCGTCACCGAAAGAACCGCGCTACGTAACTCATAGGAGTGCAAACGCAAGGGAGCCAATTTAATTTGCCGATCCTGCATATAAAATTTCATCACGGACGGTGCTTGCCCAGGGTCGCCAGGAAAGCTATTTACCAAGAGCTCTGGCTGATAATCGGGATGAATGATTAATAGTTGAGGCTCTGTAGTCAGTATCGTATCCCGCACATAACGTGGGGGGAAGCTAGGTAAAGTAAACCATCCTGACTCATCTGTTGTGACTTCCTGAACTTCAAAATAGCCTAGTGACGCATGGTGAAACTCTTTCTTTGCTTCCCAAGTGCCGACAACCACGGCGCCTTTGATGGGGAGTCCGTTCTCGCCAACAACCTGTGCCCGGATAGGTGGAGAAGACCATATCCCCCCGAAGGAGCAGGCGCTCAATAGACTAATCAAGCAAAGTATCGCAATTATTTTTTTGGGGTGCATATGCTCACGATTTTTTTTAGGGTGAAAGAACTTCCCAGACTCTGTTAGACGCATTGAAGTCTCTGGAACTGGTCGTCTTCATATTCGATGGGTTATAGTCCGACTATATGTAAGCGACGTTTGATTGAATTGTAAGACATCTCGATAACATTGGAAACGATGAACATGAGTTATTGCTTTTGGGATTGGGCGTCTAATGTTGCGCTGTTCCGCACCAAACGAGTCTTGATTAGTGTTATTGCTTAGTAAACAGATTTAAACTCTTGGGCATCTCAGAGACGAAGTGGGATCATGAGCCTTACTTACCCGGCCTGACATGAACGTGTTAGGGGACAATGCCGTTCCCACCACAAAGGAATCCAACCCACTCGATCAATGCACTAGGTGGCTCGGGCTTAAGGCCCATTGGTGTCGCATGCCCACGATCCAGGCACCTCAGAGCATCTAACCTTATTAGCAGGCAGCGTCGAAGTCGAGATTGAAGGCTTCAAGAAAAAGCTAAAAGTCGGCGGCACGGCGCGCTACGAAGCAGATCGGGCACATGCAATCCGTAATCTTGGAAAGACGGAGGCTAAGGCTTTGATGGTGGTGATTCATCGGTAGGGGCATGGTTAGAAGGCGGGAAGTGTGCTGACTTAGGTCATGAAAATGGCGAATGCATGACCTGTGTTGGCGCAGGTGGTGAGCGATTAGTTAGGTCTGTTGGAGGTCTCGAACACGTTCTATCAGGACGCCGACAGTCTTGGCAGCAAACTCGAGTTCTGGCTCTTGAATTTAAAGCTTCCTTACAACTAATGCTTCGAGACTCTGCGGATCGCAGAGCACACGAGCTACAGCTTCATGCACGGCTTGAAGCTGTGGCGTTGAATCGGTGAATGGGAAAAACTCCGAATTAGCGTGCGGAATGAATGAACCTCGACTATGACTCAGAGGCAAAATCCCCACCGTGAATTTCTCAGGACCGTCAACGCCCCATTGAACATTTGCCTCCCATTGAACATATGCAATCGCAATCCGCTCATTTTCTGAGAATACGCCGTACCTGTATGTCATACATTTCCCTTATCGTAGTTGATGTTTCGGGTGTCAAATCTCGGTCGCCTAACGGCCAGCATCACCGGCGGTGCCGCTTGCGGCACCGTCCGAGTGCATGCTGTGGTTAGGCTGCGATGCCGTAGCCTCAACTAGTTTGATGCGCTCCTTCGTACTCTCAACTTCAAGAACGAGATCCTGGATCGCCCATTTGTCCATCACTTTGTTCGCAACCAAATACAGTTCTCCTTTCCCTTTGGTGTTCACCAAAGGAATTTGCAGCTCTGCATGGCCACCTGGGCCCGCTTCATTTATGCTCCCCGAAACGACCGAACCCTCTCGAATTGGCGGCCCAAGCACCTCGATGACCTTTGGATTGTTTTTGGCAACAGTTACCGCCATTTGGTAGCTCTCGCTGCCTTTCATGATCCCCGTGATCCCAAACCAAAGGGCTCCGATAAACCCCCCAAAAAGGACAAGAGTCCCAAGGCACCCAACCGGAACAAACCACTTCCAATTCCGGGACCACCAATTTGGCTTAGAAGCTTGAGTCATTTCGGTTCCTATTCGGAAATGGGATTTCGCAGCCTAACTAGATTTAGAGGGTGAAATGACGGATAACAAAGCAACTTGTCGCATAATACTTTCCATACAAACTCTCCAAAGCCTTTCGCAGATTAGCTTTCCAGAGGAGTTCTGTATTTTCGTACAGTATTAAAATTTCTAGAGAAAGCGTCATTCCAATCGGGTAGCATTCTAGCAAGGTCCCTTAAGCTGTCAAGGAAACAATTCGGCATAGGCATGATGCTTCCTGCACTGCACGAGCGAAACTCCCGATGTCTGACATGACCCCGTGACGGGCAATGCCGTTCCCCGTGCAAGGAAAACCATTCCCTTCGATGAATGCGCTAAGTGGTTAAGGTTCATTCCTTGCCCTTCCGATGCAAATGACCCATCATAGAAAATTCGTCTATACATGCATAAAAATCCAGACTAGCATGAACTTTCTGCTGCATTGCAAGATATAATCAAGTGAAATTCCTCTTTCGCTTATTTATCTTCAATTCATCATGCATTACCAATCCACCCGTGGTTACGCTTCTAGTTCTGATTCTTCCGTTGGCTTTTCTGAAATCTTGTTAGGTGGCTTGGCCCCTGACGGCGGTTTGTATTTGCCTAAATCTTATCCGCAAGTGACGGCGGATGAACTGAATGCTTGGCGTTCATTGAGCTATGCCGATTTGTCGTATGAAGTCTTGCGCAAATTTGCGACCGATATTCCAGAAGCAGATTTGAAGGCGATCACGCACAAAACTTATACCGCTGAAGTCTACAAAAATGCCCGTCCCGGTGAGTCCGCGCAAGCCATTACGCCGCTGCGTACCGTGGTTGAGCAAGATGGCCGTAAGTTGGTGTTGCAAGCTTTGTCGAATGGCCCAACCTTGGCCTTCAAAGATATGGCCATGCAATTGCTGGGTAATTTGTTTGAATATGCCTTGGCCAAGAATGGTGCGGAGCTCAATATTTTTGGCGCCACTTCGGGTGATACGGGTAGTGCCGCTGAATATGCGATGCGCGGCAAAAAAGGCATTCGCGTGTTCATGCTGTCGCCGCATCAAAAGATGAGTGCATTCCAAACAGCGCAAATGTTTAGCCTGCAAGATCCGAATATTTTTAATATTGCGGTCGAAGGCGTATTCGACGATTGCCAAGACATGGTGAAGGCGGTCTCGAATGATTTGGAATTCAAATCGCGTCATAAGATTGGCACAGTCAATTCGATCAACTGGGCACGCGTGGTGGCGCAAGTGGTGTATTACTTCCGCGGCTATTTGTCGGCGACGACGAGCAACGATCAAAAAGTGTCGTTCACTGTGCCATCCGGTAACTTCGGTAACATCTGCGCTGGCCATATCGCCCGCATGATGCGTTTGCCGATTGCACAGTTAGTGGTGGCGACGAATGAGAATGACGTGTTAGACGAATTTTTCCGCACTGGCGTGTACCGTGTGCGTAAATCGGCGGAGACGTATCACACAACCAGCCCATCAATGGATATCTCGAAAGCGTCCAACTTCGAACGTTTTGTATTCGATTTATTGGGCGGTGATCACGCTCGTGTGAAAGCCTTGTTTGCCAAAGTCGAAACCCACGGTGGTTTTGATTTGTCTGGACAAGCGGGGAGTGACGGCGATGAGTTTAAGAAGGTTGCTGAGTATGGTTTTGTTTCAGGCAAATCGGTGCATGCCGATCGTTTGCAGACGATACGCAAAGTAGAAAAAGAATTTGGTCTGACGGTCGATACACATACCGCTGACGGCATCAAGGTTGCGCTCGAACATTGGCGCGAAGCGGAGACCATGATCGTGTTAGAAACCGCATTGCCTGCTAAGTTTAATGAAACGATCCAAGAAGCGCTGGGTCGTGATGCGGAACGCCCAGTTGGTTTTGAAAATATCGAAGCGCTGCCGCAGCGTTTTGAAGTGATGCCAGCCGATGTGCAAAAGATGAAGGCGTATATCGCGCAACACACAGGCCTGTGATCTGTTGAAATGTGTTGTAGAAAGACGAGCCCTCGCTGCATTTGTAGCGGGGGCTTTTTCTTGGGCGGTACTTTGATTTGATCTTTGTCGTCCTATTCATCGCAACCTGTGATAAACCTTTGACGAAAGCACCTCGTATCGTGGATGATAGCGCCTGTCTTAATAAACAAGATTGCCGCATCGAGTGATAGCCACGCATTTTTTTTGCGACCACTATCACGATCATTATGACTGCCTCGGTGCGAAGGTCTCATCATTAGGGAAGAATTCATGCGTTTGAAGTTGTTACTGGGGGTGAGTTTACTCGCCACAAGCTTGATCGTATTGCCATCGACCGAAGCGAAGCCCACACAAAAACACAGCACCAGCAAAACGAATACCAAGCACTCGACATCGAAGTCGAGCAAAGCCAACGCTAAAGCTGGCAGTAAAAAAGGCGCCAACACCAGCAAGTCAAAATCAAAGTCCAACGCGAAAGCCCACGGCAAACAAGACAAACAAGATCGGCACAGTAAGCGTGGCAAACACAGCGCAGCTGTGAAAGGTAAAGCTTCGGTTGAGAAAGCAGAAGCGCGTGCTAGTGTGTCGGAACACGATCTTATGTTAGCGCCAGAAGCACAATTCCAACAAGCCTTAAGCTATACCAGAACCGGTAAGCGTAAGAAACCCGATTGGCCGCATGCAGTCGCTTTGCTGGAAAAATCAGCCGCTACTTATCCGCTCGCTCAGTATCGATTGGCCGACTACTACTTGGGCAATTGGGGTAAAGGGCATCGTACCGATATGGAGTTGGGATATCAGTATCTCGAGAAAGCATCGAACGCGGGCTATCTGCAAGCGCAAGTTGAATACGCTCGCTATCTCGAGAAAAAGGGCGAGAATCAATCTGCTTTGAAACTATGGCGCGAAGCGGCCGACCAAGGCCATGTTGACGCGATGTTGCGTTATGTGGAATTGAACGATGTGAAAAAACATCCGAACGCCGACCCGGTGATGGCGTATGCCTATCTACAAATCGCGGCGCAAAAAATTATGGAGAAGCGCGCTTCTTTGACCACGAAGAGTGAGCGCGAACAAAAAGCAGAAGAAGCGTTCCAGCAATATCTCGATAGTATCGCCGCCGGACTCAACGAGGAACAACGCGCGAGCGCCAATACTTACGTCGCACAGTGGCAGGCAAAACCTTCCGAGATTACGCAACATGCAGAGAAATTGCCCAAGAAGTAGTAGGGGTGTTTAGTTCAACTCAGGCGTTCATGGAATCATCCCTGCGAAGGCAGGGATCCAGTGTCTTTAGACTTCTACGTCACTAGGTTCCCGCCCTCGACTCAAGCATTCGAGGGCAGGCTCTGCGCGGGAACGACAATTATCCAAACGAAGCACTCAACGGAACGGCATTACCGAAAGTAGTTTCTTTTTTCTCGTGCTTTATTTCTGTGAGACAGCTTAGTTTGATGTGGTTTGCTTCAGTCAACAAAAAAGATTTTCTCTATCGGTTGCCCGAACACTTTGCTGATTGTAAACGCCAAAGGCAAGCTAGGATCATAGCGTCCCGTCTCAATCGCATTCACCGTTTGGCGCGAGACTTCGAGTAAGTCTGCCAGAGCCGCTTGGCTTAATTCACGCTCGGTGCGTAGTTCTTTGACGATGTTACGCATCGGAGCGCTCCTTCAATTTGCGCAGCATCAAAATGATCAACCACGCGATCATAAAGATGGCGTAATACACAAAGCCAGACAGGCGTGGAAAGCCTATCCCTTCAGCGAAGCCATAAGTGAAGCTAATGAAGGCGGTGACGCCACCAGCGGTTGCGATAATTTCTAGCAGATACACACGCATGAATTCGTCAAAGCGATTCATGTGACGAATGATGGCCCATAGGGTAAAGCTGCCAGGAATGACTGGGGTCATGGCGACCAAAGATTTGAGGATGCCGTCGGGCATTGGTTTCGCGATATAGATAGAACCGAACAACACGATCATATAAGCGATCACTGAAAGGCTTAATTCTTTTCTATAAGTTCGGTTATCAGCGAGTTCCTTCTTGGAATATTTTTCATTCTCCATCGTACTTTCCTTGTTTTTGTGATGTTGGTTCTGTGGTTTGTTATGTCAAGTGTGTTTGACATGGTATCGAGGAGTGTAGATCGTGTCAAGCGTGCTTGACATTGCCGTGGCGTATTCATGACTCTTGGGGCATAGCTAGCGCATGCAGAAAGCAACAGAGCGCACAGATGTTGGTGTTTTTAATTGACTTTGAATAATCAAGCCGCCACACTTTGCCCGCTGCCATGAGAAAAAAAACAAGTTTTAGTCGATGGCGCACTTCTATTCCTGCTCTCCTATTCACGAGGATCCGTATGTCGAATATTGCTGGCAAGGCTTACGCCATGAATGTGATTACCCCGATTCGGTGGTACACGACCTGGCTCAATAAATTCTATTTTTGGTTCGCGTTGAAGTTTCCCAAAACGCTCAATGGTTTGATCACCTTATCGCTGATTCACTACGCGCGCTGGGTCATCATCGGCAGGAATCAATTTCCTCATCTCGATCCGGCGCAGCCGAAAGAGAATCTGAAATATTCCTACATGATGTTCTTCAGTAATTTCAACGGCAGCTGGGATCAGTATGTGGATTCCTTTACCTTTGCGATTCCGGGTGGTTTGGATTTGTTTTGGAAATGGAATATTCGTTATCCAAAATCGGTACCACTGACGCCGTTTCATAACTACATTCGCTATAACCAAATCGAAACCATCCATTACTACAATGCCTATCCCTTAGCTGCATCGAATGATGTGAAAAGTGCGAAGGCCGTGAAGGATGCTTTGATCGCCTTTCAAAAACACGAGCTTGATGCCAGTGATGAAGATTTCATGAAACGCTATAACGCGCTGGTGCGTGGCTTGCAGCATGATCTTGGCGATATGCATCCAACGCCGATTATCAGCATGTCGGCTTACCAAGTGCAGCGTCGTGAACGTTGGCATGATGGTCGACTGAAGCAAGAGATCGAAGCACAAGAGGTCGAAGCGCAAGAGCGTTCACAAGCAAACGCGAAGGGAGAATAAGATGGCCGGTAATATCAGCGGAAATGCTTACGCTTTGACGATCCTGTCGCCAATCAAGAATGCGTACACGGCAGACGAAATTGCCTACGCCGACTTGATACGCGATCGTTTGCAAAATTGGAATTTTGAGGCCAATAGCCCGATGGCGAAAGTGCCTAACACTTATCTTTGCCGTTTCTTTGTCTTAGACGATGTCTACACAGAATCGCAACCGACCGGCAGTGGACTCGATACGGTGCGCGATTTGTCTTTGCTCGTCACTGATCCCATGCGACGCGCGGCGGTGCCACATGAAGATCATTTGCAATCGCGCTACTTGGTGTTCTCGTGCAATTTCCATGGCGGTCCGAAGGCCGATCTCGATGGTTACTTACGCGGCATGTGGTTGAGTATTGCAGATCGCATTAAAGAAATTTGGAGTTATTGCTATGGCTTTGAGCATGTGCAGGATGCCGACAGTTTTATCGCTTACATGAAGAAGTGCCAGCTGAAGGCGTCTTTGTTCTTTAACGGATCAAACGATGAGCCACTCGCCGAACAATTGAAAGCACTGTATTTGAAACAGGAATTTGCCAAATTCGTGATCGACAATCAGGGCCTCGATGCGTCGGCCTTGAAGATCAATTTCCAAGCTTTTATGCAACGCGTGGCGCCGAATAATGTCAACGCGCCAACGTGGGCGCCGGGCAAATATCGTCTATAAGCAAACAGAAGAGGTGATGTAGTGACTAAGCAATTAGATCTTACCGACATTCAGGGTAATGTAGTGCGTGCTTATGGCCGTTTTGGATATCCAGTGGCACGTTATGTGTTTTTGAATATTCGTCATTCCGCAACGGCGCGTCAATTTCTTTTAGCGATCTCCAAGCGTGTGACCAGTTCGGTGGAGTGGGGCGATGGTCCAGGGCAAATCAAACAGCCAGATTGGACTGTCAACGTCGCATTTGCCTATCAAGGTTTGAAAGAATTGGGTTTGCCACGTTCCTCGTTGAATGGCTTCTCGCCAGAGTTCGTACAAGGCATGAAACATCGACGTGATATGTTGGGCGATGATGGTCCTAGTGCGCCAGACAATTGGGACCCGATCTGGCGCGGCAATCGTGAGACCCGCGAACAAGATGTGCACATTTTTATCTCCCTCAATGCGCGTTTGCCAGCGCTAATGGAACAGGCTTATCAATGGTTGCTCGAGCAGGTTAAAGCGCATGAGCAAGGCGTCGTGATCTTATCGGGGCACCGAGGCGATGATGGCAGTCTTCTCGATTATCAGGACGTTAAAGTCGTGATGGAAAACGGCAAACCAACTGCGAAAGAACACTTTGGATATACCGATGGGATTGGTGATCCTGTATTTGAAGGCGCACCGAATTATGATTTGAATGTGCACGGTCGCGGTAAGCAAATGGAAGATGGTAGTTGGCAGCCGCTCGCGACCGGTGAATTCTTGTTAGGTCATGTCGATGAAGCGCACGAGTATCCACCTGCGCCACAACCGGTTCTGCTGGCGCGTAATGGAACGTATATGGTGTACCGCAAGTTGCATGAAAATGTGGCGACCTTCGACCAATATTTGGAAAAGCATGCCCAGAATTATGCGCGCCATCGCGGTCTCGCATTGGATAATGCGCGTGAGTTGTTGGCGGCGAAATTCGTCGGGCGTTGGCGTGATAACGGTGCGCCGCTAGTCAAAGCGCCCGATCCTGAAAGCAAGGCGAAGTTTGATATGCAGTTCTTGGGCGCCGACGCTGCGGGCAAAGATAAGCTTCTCAGCGACTTCACTTATGACGATGATATGAGTGGCGCGAAATGCCCCTTCAGCGCGCATATTCGACGCATCAATCCGCGCGCATCTTTGCAAATGGTGAAGGGCGCTTGTCCGGGATCGATGATCTACAACGAGGGGGCGTTTGATACGCCAGGCGCTTTGGCTAACCGTCGTCGCATTTTGCGTCGCGGCTTGCCATACGGCGATGTCAAAGATCGCAGCCGCAATGATGGTAATCACGGCATTATCATTATGATGATCAATGCGGATATCAATCGGCAGTTTGAATTCGTGCAGCAGCAGTGGATCAATTACGGCAATGATTTCCAGTCGGGTAGCGACAAGGAAATTTTGCTCGGTAATCACGATGCCGACGACAAAGCACCGAGCAAGGCGGTCTTGCAAGTGGATCCGCAGGGCGACGAAGCGCCGTATATCTTGAGTAAGATTCCAAGATTGGTTGAGACTCGCGGGGGAGAATATTTCTTCGTGCCGAGCTTGACGGCCTTACGCATGATTGCCCAAGGTGTGATCGATCCAACTTAGTGTTTTGTATTGTCAGAAAAGCTCATTTTTCGACCGGTATTTGTGAGAACGAATATCGGTCGATTTGTTTTGTGGCGGAACTTTTTGAGGTTTTCGTTTTCTTAAGCATGTTTGGATCGTCTAGTTTTAATTTCCTTGACGTCAAGGCAGTACACAAAATCGTAGCAAAAGCGAAAAAACAGTAAAACAGGAGAAGATAGAATGAAAATGCGTAGTGTTTTGCTAGCCGCCTTAATCTCAGTGGCCTATTCGAGTTCCGCGCAAGAAAATGCGAGCGCAGCGGCAGCGGCACCATCCGCTCCAGCTGCGAAAGTGAGTGCTGGTGCCAATGATCGTTTATTGCAGGCAGAGTCTGCCGTGCATTCGACCGGCAGTGTGACGATCAAAGGGAAAGTCGTTCCATATAAAGCGACCGCAGGTACCCAACCAGTATGGGATAAAGATGGCAAAGTGATTGCTTCTTTGTTCTATACCTATTACCAACGTAGCGATGTCAGTAATCGCGATAAGCGGCCTTTAGTCTTTTCCTTCAATGGCGGCCCCGGTTCAGCATCAGTGTGGATGCATGTGGCTTACACAGGTCCGAAAATGTTGAACATCGATGATGAAGGTTATCCAGTTCAGCCTTACGGTGTACGCGACAATCCGCATTCGATTCTTGATGTCGCCGATATCGTGTATATCGATCCTGTCAACACGGGTTTCTCGCGCATCCTTGATCCTAAAGCAGACCGCGCGCAATTCTTCGGCGTGAATGCAGATATCGCCTATCTGGCTGAGTGGTTGAATACTTTTGTCTCACGCAATAGTCGTTGGAACTCACCGAAGTATTTGATCGGTGAAAGTTATGGCACCACGCGTGTATCAGGTCTGGCGAAGGAACTACAAAACAATCACTGGATGTATTTGAATGGTGTCATTTTGGTGTCGCCAACTGAGTTGGGGATTAAGCGCGATGGCCCAGTTGATACGGCCTTGGCTTTGCCTTATTTTGCTGCGACGGCTTGGTACCACAAGGCTTTGCCAGCAGACTTGCAGAAACGTGATTTGAATAACTTGCTGCCGGAAGTAGAAGCCTTCACATTGGATGAGTACATCCCGGCTTTGGCGCGTGGTGGTTTTATTGATCCTGCAAAGCGTCAAGAGATTGCGGCCAAAGTGGCGCGTTATTCTGGATTGTCTGAGAAGACAGTCTTGCAAAATAATCTCAGTGTTTCACCGTCTTTCTTCTGGAAGGATTTGCTCAGAGAGAAAGGTAAAACGGTTGGTCGTTTAGATTCGCGTTACCTCGGTATAGATCGTGCCGATGCTGGTGTGTCGCCAGATTACAATGCGGAGTTGACCTCGTGGTTACACTCATTTACACCGGCGATTAACTATTACCTGCGTGACGTTTTGAAGTACAAGACCGATGTCAAATACAATATGTTTGGACCAGTTCATCCATGGGATAACAGCAACGATCGCACGGGCGAGAATCTACGCTTGGCCATGGCAGAGAATCCCTACATGCGTTTAATGATTCAATCGGGTTACTACGATGGCGCGACCAATTATTTCGACGCCAAATACACGATGTGGCAGATCGATCCTAGTGGCAAGATGAAAGATAGAATGGAGTTTCAAGGCTATCGCAGCGGACACATGATGTATCTGCGTGCTGAAGATTTGGCAAGTTCGAACGAACATATCCGTGAATTCATCAAGAAATCAACACCCGCTGCTGGTCAGCCTGCGAAGTATTGATGTCTGCATTTGATGGGGATTTTTCTCCTTCAATCTGAAATATCTTCACAAGAAAAAGCCCTCGTCATAAACTGAACGAGGGCTTTTTCTTGTTCGAATGAAATGCAAGCTAGGTGCTTGGACGCATCATGATCTTGCGGACCACCTCGTTGAACGCATGTACTAAAGTGGGGTCAAATTGGCTATCGCTATTCGCATTAATTTCTGAAATAGCGCTGAGTAAACTTTTCTTGAATGTACGATCGGAACGCTCAGTAGTAATCGAGCAGAAAGTATCGACGATTGACAACATGCGCCCGCCAATGTGGATGTCGTTACCTTTAGAACCGTTCGGATAACCTGTACCATCGAAACGTTCATGATGATCAAGCACCATACGCGCCGCTTCATCCCAGCCACCGAAACGCAGTAGGAATTGACTACCAATCACAACGTGTTCTTGAATCTTGCGTAGTTCTTCTTTGGATAGGGAGCCTTCTTTATTGAAGATGTTGTGAGGGATGAAGCTCATTCCCACGTCGTGCATCAATGATGCTGCTTCGAGTTGCAGCGGGTCGACTGGTGTCCCGATTGCCTCATTTAACTGTTGCGTGAGTTGCACGACTTGATCACTCCGATCTTTACGATAAATGCTCAAATTATCGATGTGGTTGGACAGGTTGCGCATTAAATCGAGATCTGGTGGAACTTCGAGCAATACTTTTTTTGATTTGATTTCTGGCGTGACCGTTCGATCTTTTTTGTCGAGAAGGTTGATCGCTTTACGAACTTCGGATTCGACGTTGCTCGGATTGAGTGACGCCAGCAATTGTTCGGCGACGCTGCATAACAACATGCGTCTATCATTGCTGCATTGTCGAGTGGTGATGAGCTCAGCGAGTAAATCTTCGAATTCATCCGTCGCGAGTAACAGAAACTCTCCGACCACGGGGTGATAAGGAATCTGATTGGCGCGTATCTTTGCGACGATATCTTCAACACGATGCAGCGGCTCGGTAAAGGGCGTCAGTCCCACCATGAGGCAATTGCCCTTGAGCGAATGCAGGGCACGAAATAAACGATGGACATACTCGGCACCGCCGTGCTGATTGAGTGCTTTGATGCAGGTTTCAGTTTCGTCGCAACTCTCCCGTGTACAGGACACAAAATCGTCGATGATGGAGCGCTCCATCGCAAGAAATTCGGGACAAGATATAGCGGGTGAATTCATTTTGAAAATCCCCAGTGCCGTATTGAAATAGTACCCTGCGGAAATTATAGCCTTCTGGCTAAGAATTTCTATAGATTAATTGCGCAAAATTGTTAAATGGCATTGTTTGTCACAAAATTGTTGAAAAATTGACGCAATCAAGAAGTGGTCGAATATGCAATTTTGAAACAAAAAAGCCGCTCTTTCTTGAGCGGCTTCTTCGATGATTCCGGCTTGGTATTCTAGCTTGCAGGATTTGAATTCGGCGAATTGCCGAGCCTGAGAATACCCATGGACAACTATAGCTTAGCGTTCATTCCTCTTTGCTCGACCATCCTCGGTTTTGTCCTTAGACTTTTCAGTCGATGCACGTGGCGTCGGCGACGCTGCAGGCTGCGGAGATGGGACCGGGACTGCCTGAGTTGGCATCGGCATACTCTGTTCTCGTCTCACTTCAGCCGGACGTGGCATTTCTGCTCGCGGCGCCTCCGTGCGCACCGGTTCTGGACGTGGCGCAAAAGTCGCTTGCGGGCGTTCAATCGGGCGATCATTTCCACGTTCTATTAGCCTTTCAGGGCGCTCCATTCTCTCGATGACGCGCTCGTTTCGCTCAACGGGTCGCTCTATGGGGCGCTCGATTGGACGCTCAATTGTGCGCGGCATGGCTTGTGGTGCGACTGGGGATGTCGTTGGTGCTTGCACTTGGACTTGCACGCTAGCGTTTGGCGCTGTACTTGTTGCAGGGCCGACGTTCAGGTTGCCTTCGCGACGCGGATCAATGCGATTGTTAGGCATTGATCGAGCGCCATCTTCGTAACGGCTGGCACGATTGCGTTCTGTTTGCATCTCATCTACATTGCGAGTGTTGAAGCTAGAACCATTGTTCGGCATACCGCCTTCGCCACGTTCTGGTCGCTGCGGATACTGTACTGCGGTACCGTTACTTGTGCGCTCTGTTGGTGTCACATAGTTAGGGTTGGCATTGACTTGGGCAGCGTTAGGGTTGGCATTTGGGCGTTGCGGATATTGCACTACATTGCCATTGCTTTGCCGCTCGACCGGATTCACGTAACTTGGCTGTGTCGGTGCGATTTGCGAATTGCCGTTCGCATTCGAACGTGGTTCTTGCGAGCCGACCGAGTTAGAAGTGTTGAGCGAGCTCGCACCGTCGTTGTTACGGCCGCGCCAGTTCTCGCGTCCACGTCCATCATTTGTCCCGCGAAGGTCTTGGGTAGGATTTGGAGCGACCGTTGCACGACTACGATACTGATCATTTTCTTGCCATGTTCGTGGTCGAGCGTCGCCAAATCGATTGTTTTTTTCTGGTTGTAGATTGGGAGCCTCATTCAAGACTTGTAGTTGCTTGATCTGGTTTCCAAGGATCGATTTTGTTGCTGGGAAGACGTGTTCGCCGCGTACAAAGGTGTTTTGCGGGACCGAAGTGACCGCATGTGGAACATTGCGGTTGATGTACACATCTCGGTTACGATTGATGACGATCGTGTTGTTAATCACAGTTTGATTAATGTTTTGTATGTATCGCGTACTTTGAGTGTAGTGCGGCCGATAACTTTCACCGGGACCGAGTGGATACCATGAAACCGAGGGACCCATGCTGTGTTTGCTACCGACACTCACGCCGACACTGACTCCATTTCGACTAGCCCCAACGAAAGCGACTAAGGCAGGGGCATAAACGGGGCGGTGATGCCTTTCATAACGACCTGGAATCCAAGCCCAACGATGTCCAATGTGCGCCCAGCGTCCATAATGGTAAGGGGCGAAGCCCCATGGTGCTCGATCGACCCAAGTCCAACCCCAAGGCGCGACCCACACCCATCGGCCGTCACGATAAGGAGCCCAACCAACGGAAATGCCGCGTGGATACCAGATTGCACCATATTCAACGTGGGTTTCCCAAGTGCCGTATTCATCGAGCTGTTGATAGCCCACCATTTCTCTCGGAACGTAACGTGCTGAAATAGAGTTTTCCTCAGCGCGATCTCGATCAAAGGCCCATTGATCAAAGGTGTCGAAATTGGGCGCGCGGGCAATACTGGTGTGATTAAGGTTGGTGCCAGAGAAACGCGTATATTCACCTTCGCGTAAGGTAATCACGTCCCGATCACCTTGGGCTACGCCGATACCTCGACGTACGATCACAGAACTCGTGTTGTCGTGATTGATATTGATGCGATACTCGCCGGGCTCCTGAACTGAAAAATTGAGGTTCGGAGTGCTGATTTCGAATACTTCTCGTTCTGAAAGAGCGCGAACTCGCAAAACGACCGTACCTTGGCTTAATTGAATCTGTGTTGTGTCATCGGTCAAATTGATAAAACTCAAGCGTGTATTTTCGTTGATGCGAATAGTGCTATTACCCACTTGTAACTCAGCACGACTTTGATCACCCACAAATACACTGTCACCAATTGAGATCGGTCGATTAGGAAGTAGTTCGGTCCATTGATTGCTGCCCGCATCAGCAAAACTAACCTGTCCGTAGGAGTAGCCTATACGACCCACTCGCCCAGGCGGTTCGTCTTGAGCAGCGGCAATGCCAGAGTGCAGGGCACTGATCAGACTTAAGCCCAGCAAGCCTGCCCGAATCGATTTAGTTAAAAGCGTGGTTTGTTGTGTGAATTTCATAGAAATCTTTCGCGCGAAAAATGAAGAGTAGACGAAAAAATATGTAAATCTTCATACCTGTAAGGCTACAACGCAGGAAGTGTCGATTCGGATGTCATCAAATTTTACAATTAAATGTCTTTTTGTTTTGCGTCGCCGCAAATCCGTAAGGCAAATCCGTAAGCATTAATAAAAAACGGTAGCAAATCGATCGATCTGCTACCGTTCAAAAATGTAGAGTAAATTTTTTGAATTACTTAGCGCTGCTACCTTTATCAGCCGCTGGCTTGCTCGGCCAATCGACACCTAGCCACTTACTGTTGATGAGTTTCTGTTGGTCGCTCACTTCATCCAGTGCTTTGAGTTTGACCTTGCCTTTGACTTGCTTGTTTGGAGTCAGGGCAAGTTCCTTGAGCTCGTCCCGGCGGAATACACTCATTTTGATTGGGGTTTGCTGATTGAGCCACAAGCGATCGTTGAGATCCTTGTTCGTGAGACGCAAGCCGTTTGCTGCGATCAGGAGATCGCCCGCAACAATACCTGCTTTCCAAGCTGGACTATCACGTTCAACTTCACTCACCATCGGGAAATCGCCAACATCGCGCGTCCGCAAGCCAGTGAACCATTCCTCTTTTTGCTCATCATCTTTGCCCGCTTCAGTCAGGTATTTGAGGCCAGCGGCATTGAGTAATTCTGGAAATGGAATTTCACCAATGCCATCCACATAAGTTGCCCACCATTGGCTCCAATCATTACCAGTGACAGATTTTAAGGCTGTACGCACGTCGGCTTCGCTATAACCGCCTTTGTCGACCGTGTGGTGAGCATAGAGATATTGATGAACATGCTCGAGGCCTTTTTCACCTTTGGTCTGACGACGAACTTCGATATCGATGGCGTTGCCGAGTAATAGACCCTTGCTGTAAATATTCACCGAAGCATTACGGGCACGTTCGCCGCCAGCATCAATCCAAGCATCAAAACTTGATTCAGCCGCACTTTGCTGGAAACGACCTGGTTGATGTTCGTAAGCGAGTAGGGCTTTCGCGAGGTCGTCGAGGAATTCGTCACGTGTCTGCAAACCTGCACGTAGCGTGATCAACTCTTCGAGATAAGAGGTATTGCCTTCAGCGATCCACAGCAAGCGTGTGTAGTTCTCTTTTTGGTATTCGTAAGGCACCATTTCTTTCGGGCGGTAAGCCTTTACGTTCCAAGTGTGGACGAATTCGTGTGTGGCAGTCTTGATGAATCCCATATACTCTTTTTTGGGTGCATACATCCAACGTGGACGCTGAATCACAGTCGAGTTCAAATGCTCGGTTGCGCCGCCTGCATTGTCTGTAGCGTGAACGATGAACAAGTAGCGCTTTTTAAATGGAAATTCGCCAAGCGTTTTTTTGGTTTCAACGACGACCTTTTTCAAGTCGGCAGCCATCTTCTTACCATCGTAATTGCCACGTCCCCAGATGGCGAGCTCAATACTACGTCCGTCGACTTCGAAGCTATGGAACTCATGTTCACCGGTTTCGATTGGTGAATCGATCAACACATCATAGTTTGGCGCAACGAAGCAGTGATCGCAGTTACCTTTGTCCATTCCAGATCGTGAGACCCAGTTGGATGGCGTATCGAGTTTCACTGTCACTGCTTGCGAACGATAAGGTGCGGCATACATCAAAACGCCACTCGCATCCAGATACGCGTGGGTATCATCGATATGTTGAGTACGTTCGCCCAAGGCATTCGCATACACTTCATAGCTGACTTTTACTGTGTCACCAGGTTTGGTCTTGACTTGCCAAGTGCCTTTATCAGTTTTTGCAAAGCTCAAGCTTTGACCTTTGCCATTAACGGCTTTGAATTGGCGAATGTTCTTGCCCAAGTTGAGCACTTCATAACGACCTGTGCGCCAAATAGGAAGTTGAACATCCAGATTGGCGGATTTAGTCGCCGGAAATTCAACGGTCACTTCTGCCAAATGTTGGGCAGCGTTAGTGATCTTGATGTTGTAGTGAACATCGGCGAAAGCGTTGGGCGCACTCAAAGCACACAGAGTGGCGAGGGTTGGCAAAAGTAGTTTCTTCATTGGTTTGTATATTTAGTAATTTCAAATGAATACTGAAAACGCGAATTGAGATCTGCGTTTGTTCCGAGTGCAGGAACGTGGTGGCGATTGTATACCGCGAACGCAGAATGCAACGAAAAGGCAGTACTGTCAACGAGGACAACTGGCTGATTGTTGAAGGTGCTTTGAGTCGGGAATTGAAAAAGAGTTCCGCATCAGATGTGGATGCAAATGGACCACCACCAATGTGATTTGTTTTTGAAGAAAAATAAAAATGCCCGCAAGTGCGGGCATTTTGTATTCTGGCGGAGAAGGGGGGATTCGCCTACACGGGCGCAGGCCGCTCTCGCGCAAGCATGCGCTCGCCTTCGAATCCCCTCGGCGCGAGCAGTGCTCGCTTTTTCTCCGGACAATAAAAATGCCCGCAAGTGCGGGCATTTTGTATTCTGGCGGAGAAGGGGGGATTCGAACCCCCGGTAGGTATTACCCTACGCACGCTTTCCAGGCGTGTGACTTAAACCACTCATCCACCTCTCCAGGTCCTAGAAATGACATCGGTATCTGTCATTTGGGAAGCTCGAGATTATAGCAAGGTTTTTTGTTGCGGTAAATGCTAATTTTGCGTGGGATTTGGCGAAGACGTACCACTTGTTAGTAATTTGCTTTGTTTTTGCTTGATATTCTGCTCTTGCGTTCATTGAAATTGGTGTTTTTAGCAAACCGTAAAAGCTATAATGGCGCGCTATGAATTTACTCAAAACACTCGCTGCGATTAGCAGCATGACCATGTTGTCGCGCATTACGGGCTTGATTCGAGATGGCTTGTTTAGTGCCTATTTCGGGGCGACGGCGACCATGGATGCCTATGTTCAGGCTTTTAAGATTCCCAACTTCTTCCGACGCCTGTTTGCTGAAGGAGCATTTTCGCAGGCATTCGTTCCCATCCTTGCGGAATATCGCAATAGTAATTCGCCTCAGGAAGTGAAAGAGCTGGTCGACCATGTGGCGACCGTCTTGGTGTGGGCCTTGTTGTTGACCTGTGTCATCGGTGTGCTAGGCGCGCCGGTTCTGGTCTTGATGTTTTCTTCTGGTTTTTGGGGCACTGCTAAGTTCGATGTGACCGTAAACCTGACGCGTATCATGTTTCCTTACATTGGCTTCATGTCCTTGGTCGCCCTGTCGAGTGGCATTTTGAATACCTGGCGTCGCTTTAAAATCCCAGCCTTCACCCCCGTTCTGTTGAATCTGAGCTTTATTGTTGCCGCGTTTTTTTCGCAAGAGTGGTTTGGTAAAGAGAAGCAAATCTATGCCTTGGGCTGGGCGGTTTTTGTTGGTGGTGTTTTGCAATTGGCGATCCAAATTCCACCCTTGGTCAAGATTGGAATGTTGCCAAGCTTGAGTTGGAATCCTGCTTTTGCCCTGCGTGATCCCAAAGTAAGACGCGTCTTAAAGCAAATGGCACCGGCCGTGATGGCAGTGTCAGCGACGCAAATTAGTATCATGATCAATTCCACATGGGCCTCTTTCTTGCCCGATGGTAGTGCGTCACAACTCAATTACGCGGATCGTTTGATGGAGTTTCCGTCAGCAATGTTGGGTGTGGCATTGGGAACAGTCTTGTTACCGAGTCTTTCTGCAGCGAAGGCGCATGGCGACCAACAAGAATATTCATCCTTACTTGATTGGGGTTTGCGTTTGACCTTTTTGCTAGCCCTGCCTGCGGCAGTCGGTTTGCTGGTGTTGCCGGATGCCTTGACCGCTACCTTGTTTCACAACGGCCGCTTCGATGCGCATGCGGTGCACGAAACCGCCAAAGCCGTGGCGGCGTATGGTGTTGGTTTGTCTGGCCTCATCTTGGTCAAAATTTTGGCGCCGGGTTTTTATGCGCAACAAGACATTCGTACGCCCGTCAAGATTGCAATGGTGGTGTTGCTGGTGACGCAAATCCTCAACGCGATCTTCGTCCCTTTTATTCATCAAGCGGGTTTGGCCTTATCGGTCGGCTTGGGTGCTTGCGTGAATGCGGCTTTGTTATACCGTGGTTTGCGTCAGCGCGGCATTTACGTGCCGATGCAGGGATGGACTCGCTTCTTTACCAAGGTCCTGATCGCCTTGGCCTTGATGGCAGCCACGGCTTACGCCTTATCCATGCAAGTCGATTGGTTGTCCATGCGTAGTGAAAAAGTGTTGCGCGTTACGATCTTGCTGGGCTTGATCCTCAGCTGCATGCTGGTGTACTTCGGAGCCTTGTTTGGACTCGGATTTCGTATGCGCGATTTTCGAAAGATCTCGCGTTAGAACTGTTCAGTGCTGTACAAAACGAATAGTCTATTGTGCAGGATGCCTCGGTGACTTATGAAGAAAAAAGGCGGTCAGATTGCGTGACCGCCTTTTTGTTTTTTATTGCTGGAATTTTGGTGAGTCTAAGTAGACTAAAAAATGAGCCAAAAAATCAAGCACCCAACACTTCCCAACGCTCCAGCGCTTCGAGCAACAAGCCATCAATTTCTTCAAATCGATCATTGAGTTTTTTGACTTCCTCTGGCGATGCGGATTTATAAAAATCTCCATCGGCGAGTTTGTCGGAGATGGTTTTTTGCTCGACTTCGAGGCTAGCAATTTTGTTCGGTAATTCTTCTAATTCGCGTTGTTCTTTGTAGCTGAGCTTGCGTGGTTTTTCTTCGCTCTTGCCTTTACTTGCATTGCTCGCGCTAGTGCTCTCCGTCGCATTGGAAGATCCTGTTTTTGCATCAGACTTTGCTTTGGAAGTGGCGCTGCTATTGGGGTTGGCTGCCTTGTACGCTTCCCAATCGCTGTAACCACCTATGTACTCCTTCCACAGGCCATCACCTTCAGAGGCGATGACTTGGGTCACGACATTGTCCAAGAACATGCGGTCATGGCTGACGAGGAACACGGTGCCTTCGTAGTCTTCCAACAGTTCTTCTAACAATTCTAAGGTGTCGATATCGAGGTCATTGGTCGGTTCGTCGAGCACCAAAACATTGGCTGGTTTGGCGAATAGCCGTGCCAATAACAAGCGATTGCGCTCACCACCGGACAGTGTTTTCACAGGAGAACGAGCACGTTCTGGCGCGAACAAGAAGTCACCCAAGTAGGACATCACATGCTTACGTTGACCGTTGATTTCAACGAAGTCACTGCCGGGCGAAATCGTATCAGCCAGACTGGCTTCCTCGTTGAGCTGGGCGCGCATTTGGTCGAAATAGGCGACTTGCAAACGGCTGCCTTGTTTGATCGTACCGCGATCTGCTTGCTCTTCACCGAGGATGAGTTTGAGCAGGGTGGTTTTACCCGCACCGTTTTGTCCAATTAAACCTATCTTGTCACCGCGCAAAATGATGCTAGAGAAGTCGCGCACGATTGTTTTGTCGCCATAGCTCTTGGAGATATTGTCGAGTTCTGCCACGATTTTGCCGGACTTCTCGCCAGTCGTAATGTCCAAGCGCACCTGACCTTGTTGTTCACGTCGAGCCGCGCGTTGTAGTCGCAGATTTTCTAAGCGTTTGACGCGACCTTCATCGCGCACACGACGAGCCTTGACACCTTTGCGGATCCACACTTCTTCTTGCGCCAAGAACTTATCAAACTTCGCCGCTTCGACTTCTTCGATCTCGAGCAACTCAGCTTTGCGAGTTTGGTAAGTCGTGAAGTTGCCGGGGAAAGACAGCAATTTGCCGCGATCTAATTCGATGATGCGGGTCGAGACATTGTCGAGGAAGCTACGATCATGGGTAATGAAGAGTATGCTGCCGCGGAATTCTTTGAGCAAAGTTTCTAACCATTTGATCGACGCAAAATCCAAATGGTTGGTCGGTTCGTCGAGTAACAAAACATCTGGCGCGCTGACCAAGGCGCAGGCAAGAGCCACACGTTTCTTCATCCCGCCCGACAAGGTGCTCATGACGGCGTCGCGCTCCAGATTGAGGCGATTCAGTGTTGTCTCAACGGTGTTTTCCAGATTCCACGCATTGGCCGCGTCGAGCTTGACTTGGATGTCATGCATGCGATCCATTAACTTCGCATCGTCGTCGCCGCCAAAGCTGGCCGTTAATGTTTCATATTCCGCGAGCAGACTCGGCAATTCGCCCAAGCCTTGCGCCACCGCGTCGAACACCGTCATCTCAGGGTCAAATTGCGGCTCTTGTTCGACGTAAGCGATTTTCAGATTTTGTTGCATGACCAGCAGGCCATCATCCATCTTGAAACGGCCAGCGATGATCTTCAATAAAGACGATTTACCAGTACCGTTGCGACCGATGAGACCAATGCGTTCGCCAGTTTCGAGCGAAAATTCTGCGTGATCGAGAAGAGCAAAGTGACCAAACGCCAACTGGGCGTTACTTAATGAAATGACTGCCATAGGAAGGAGGCGCTGACCATCAAGATCAAACGCGTAGAAATAGTTGAAAAGGCGTAGAAATGCCGCAAAGGCGCTATTGTACGCTAGCTGGGACCATAATTCATACGTAGAGCGATCGTTAACTAACAAACGATTCTCCAACTCTGACTGCATTCATCATGAGTAAATCGAGTCGCTTTGTCTAGCGACGTGGCAGTTCAGGTCGATCGTCGATTGATTGTTAGAGTGCGCTCAGGTAAGATGGCGCGCTTCTCGACATGGTGAGCGGCATATTGCTCGCTGACTTTGTTAAGAGATAGTTCTCGTGAAAGTTTTGCCGGATCTCGACAAGTGCCTCAAGCAGGCATAGCTCGCTTGATCCGATAACACGTATTTTTGTAGAGCCTGAGAGTCTCTCCGTAGCACAATGGATAGTGCACATGCCTCCTAAGCGTGGGATACAAGTTCGATTCTTGTCGGAGGGACCAAGCTTCTACCCGCAATTCTTTTTCCTTAATTCTGACTTTCGCGCGATTCTGAATCTCGCTCCAGTCGTCGCCCGATAGATTGCCTCGCCGCATTTGTAAAGCCTTTTCAGAAAGGTTGTGCTTTCTTTGCAATGGCCCGAGTTTTTGCATTTATTGCGCAGTTAAATTCGGGTAGGATGTTGGTCTACCAAAAAGCTGCCTCAATTGATCAAAAAGCTAGGTGATTTGTTAAAGTGGTATCTTCACTTTGCGATGTATCAAAGGCTGCGAAAGGGAAACGGGCATAATGCGCCGGTTTTCTGAACACAACAATGATAAAACCACCGAGAGAAGAATATGGCAAAAGTAGCATTTCAATGGGACGATCCACTGTTATTGAATTCCCAATTGACCGAAGAAGAACGCATGGTGCAGGATGCCGCGCGCGCCTATTGCGAAGAGAAATTGGCACCGCGTGTCTTGGAAGCCTTCCGTAACGAAAAAACAGATCCAGCTATTTTCCGTGAGATGGGCGAGTTGGGTTTGTTGGGCTCCATGATACCAAGTGAATACGGTGGTGCAGGCTTGAACTATGTTTGCTACGGCTTGGTGGCGCGTGAAGTAGAGCGTATCGATTCCGGTTACCGTTCCATGATGAGTGTGCAATCCTCGTTGGTGATGGTGCCGATCAATGAATTTGGTAGCGAAGCGCAGAAGCGTAAATATCTGCCGAAATTGGCTACTGGCGAGTGGATTGGTTGCTTCGGTTTGACTGAACCAAATCACGGATCTGATCCAGGCAGTATGGTGACCCGCGCCAAAACTGTGGATGGCGGTTACTTGTTGACGGGTTCTAAAATGTGGATCACGAATAGCCCAATCGCCGATGTATTTGTGGTCTGGGCGAAAACGGATGATGGCCGCATTCGCGGTTTCATTTTGGAAAAAGGCTGGAAAGGCCTGACTGCACCTGCGATTCATGGCAAAGTGGGTTTGCGCGCTTCGATCACGGGTGAAATCGTGATGGATGAAGTGTTCGTTCCAGAAGAAAACTTGATGCCAGGCGTAGAAGGCTTGAAAGGCCCATTCACTTGTTTGAATTCAGCCCGCTACGGTATCGCTTGGGGTGCTATCGGTGCGGCGGAATTCTGCTGGCATACTGCACGTCAATACACCATGGATCGTTTGCAATTTGGTAAGCCTTTGGCGGCAAACCAGTTGGTGCAAAAGAAATTGGCGGATATGCAAACCGAAATCACCTTGGCCTTACAAGGCTGCTTGCGCTTGGGTCGTATGAAAGATGAGGGCACAGCAGCGGTTGAAATTACGTCCATCATGAAACGTAATTCTTGCGGCAAGTCTTTGGAAATCGCCCGTACCGCTCGCGATATGCTCGGCGGCAATGGTATCTCTGATGAATTTGGCATCGCTCGTCATTTGGTGAATTTGGAAGTGGTGAATACCTACGAAGGTACCCACGATATTCACGCTTTGATTTTGGGTCGTGCACAAACCGGTATCGCAGCATTCTAAAAACGGAATCAGAGCATCGCGTTGCTGCTAGCGTGGTAGCAACTTGGTGCCACCATGTTTTTGAGTGCTGGGCATCGTTTATAATGGAGGGATGGCGCTTGCCATCCCTTTTTTGCTTCTACATCGTATTTTCATCGTTTTTTCATTCAGGACTGCCGTGACTTTCATACAAAAACTCTCACAAGCTTGGACCTCCAATCAATCTTTGCTTTGCGTTGGTTTGGATCCAGATATCAAAAAGTTTCCGGCAGAATTTGCAAGTCAACCCGATGCCATCTTCGCTTTTTGCAAAGCGATTATCGATGCGACCGCAGATGTCGCTTGCAGCTTCAAACCACAAATTGCTTATTTCGCGGCTTTGCGCGCCGAGGATCAGTTGGAAGAGATTTGCCGTTATTTGAAGCAGAACTATCCGCATATTCCTATCGTACTCGACGCTAAGCGCGGTGATATTGGTGCCACTGCGGAGCAGTATGCCCGCGAAGCCTTTGAGCGTTACGAAGCGGATGCGGTTACCGTCAATCCTTACATGGGATTTGACTCGGTCGCGCCTTATTTGGAATGGAAAGACCGCGGTGCCATCGTATTGTGTCGTACTTCGAATGCTGGCGGTTCTGATTTACAGTTTTTGGATGTTGGCGGTAAGCCTTTGTATCAACACGTGGCCCATTTAGTCGCGGACAAATGGAATACCAATGGACAATGTGCCTTGGTCGTTGGTGCGACCTTCCCGAATGAAATCGCCCAAGTGCGTGCCTTGGTGGGGGACATGCCGCTCTTGATTCCAGGTGTTGGCGCTCAAGGTGGTGACGTCGAATCCACTGTCAAAGCAGGTCGCACTGCGAATGGCACTGGCATGATGATTAATTCCTCACGCGCGATTTTGTATGCGAAAACCAATGAAGGCGAAAGCTTCAGCGCTGCAGCGCGTCGGGTTGCGTTGGAAACGCGTGATGCGATTAATTTGTATCGATGACCCAAACTAAGGCGCCACAAGAGAAGAAGCGATTAAGCTTAGCTAAAGATCGCCGGAATACATTCGGCGAAAATAGTAAAGCATCTCGCAAAGGTATCCCATTTGCGAAAGCGCGAACAATTCGCGCTGAGCGGCACGCACAAGATCAAATACTGAGTCAAACGTCGATAACGAAGTCTGATGAAGATCTTACTGAGCTTGAAATGCGTGTTCGATCTACCAAACCAAGGCAGTGGCGCAAATCACCCGATAAGCCACTTGGCCTTGTCCTATTGAAGCGGTCTGTAAAGCGCGTTGTAGTCTAAAAAAGCCGCCCCTCATGAAGCGCTCGACAATGTTAATTTTTACGAGCGAACCGGAGTCGCGGCGCTCCATTGGGGTTTCAACGAATTCTCATATCAGACTGTGTGGGAAAATTGATTTTTCAGCGCTTGCAAAATAGATGAAAAGCAGGAAGGCTCTCCGCATGCAATGTGATTTGAGAGCCGTCTTTTGATAGATCCAATTTTCTTAAGGCAGCTTCAACTCTTCCACCAATCGCAACAACTTTGCCATCGCATGTTCAACCGTTTGTTGCCGTACGCTGTGGCGATCGCCTTGGAAAACTTTACGTTCAGTATGCGTGATGCCAGCAACTCGCCAGCCGAAACATACGGTGCCGACTGGTTTGCCGGGAACTGCACCGGTGGGGCCAGCGATCCCAGTGGTGGATAGCGCGACATGCGCTTCGG
Source organism: Undibacterium cyanobacteriorum (assembly GCF_031326225.1). Classification (GTDB taxonomy): domain Bacteria; phylum Pseudomonadota; class Gammaproteobacteria; order Burkholderiales; family Burkholderiaceae_D; genus Undibacterium; species Undibacterium cyanobacteriorum. The sequence continues at coordinate 1,741,756 of NZ_CP133720.1, forward strand.
AATGTGCTACCGCGGCTTCCGCCATCGCTGCGGCGATTTCTTCGCTAACTGCGCCGTGTTGGGCAATTAAGGACGCGGGGATATTCAGCATCTCGGTTTTCGAAGAGTTGGAGTAGGACACGAAACCGCAATCAAACCACTCCGAAGAACCGGGAATCTCGGTGAGCGCACAGCAGACGCCGCCGCCGGTGCACGATTCAGCGACACTGAGAATGAGCTTGCGGGACTTGAGTGCTTCACCGACTTTGTGAGCAAGGTCTAACATGTCTGTCATGATCGTATCTCCTCTCGTGTGATGGTGGCGATGGCGGAAGGAAGTTCTGCTCAATTATGTCAATGCATGACGCAATTATCCCTTGCCATCGAACTTTTACTTTACCACCAGCGCTTTGACTTGCGTGAACTTTTTGATCGGCTGTCGCCAATGCGGCACGGGCAAACGAAAGCAACACTAAACCGTGCTTGAGTTTGAAAAAAGGGGGAGTGATTGCTTGGAACTTTCAGGCTACAAGTTTTAAGCGCAGATCCAAATTTAAAACGTGCGCCACAGAGCAAAGACTAGCAAGGTAAAAAATGCCGCGACGATATCGTCAAACATGACCCCAAAACCGCCTTTGAACTTTCGGTCAAAAAAGCCGATTGGTGGTGGCTTGACCATATCGAAAAAACGGAAGAGAAGAAAGGCATACAGCTGCGTACTTAAGGGAGTTGGCATGACAAAGATTAGTACCAACCACATCGCGATGATCTCATCCCAGACCATGCTGCCATGATCAGCGACACCCAGATTTTTTCCCGTGACGCTGCAAGCCCAAACACCGATGACATAACCAAGTACGACAATGATGCCCCAATTGAGTGGCGTGAAAAATTGTGGCCAGCGAGCGCTGAGGACGACGAAACTGAGCCATCCAAAAAGTGTGCCGCAAGTGCCGGGGACGATGGGTGATAAGCCACTACCGAAACCTTGTGCGATCCAATGTGCGGGATGGCGCAACATGAAAGAGGCGCGTGGTTTCAAAATGGGAGTAGAGGGATCAGTCATGGCTTAGTCTGAAGTGAAATGATCGAAACCCTTGAGCTGGTGTTGATAAACCTGACCGTGGGCGTCCAATAAACGTAGACCTGGTTCTGCTTCAATGCTGCCGACGCGAGTGACTGCCGTTCCGCTACTTTGGCCCGCGGCTAGAACGGCTACGCGCTGATGCACAGGAGCCGTGAAACACAGCTCGTAATCGTCACCACCTGCCAATGTGAAGGTACGTCGTAAATCCACAGTTTGCTGGGCGAGAACGGGACCGGCCGGTAGTAAGTCAACATTGAGGCAAGCGCCGACTCGTGAGCGATCGAGAATATGGCCAAGGTCGCCGATCAAGCCATCCGAAATATCGAGGGCAGCGTTGGCCACGCCGAGTAATGACTGTCCCAAGGCAATGCGTGGCGTTGGCCTATGCATACGCGTTGCTGCTTGCTGATGCAATTCAGCACTCAGCGTATGTTCTTTCCAATAGCCAGCGAGCGCCAGTCGTGCATCGCCGAGGGTGCCGGAAATCCAAATATCATCGCCCACTTGCGCCGCATCGCGACGCAGCGCTTGGCCGTGAGGCAGTTCACCAAAAATGGTGATGCAAATCGTCAATGGACCTTTGGTTGTGTCACCGCCGATTAATTTGCAATCGTGTTCATCCGCCAGAGCAAACATTCCTTGTGCGAAGCCTTCTAACCAAGTTGGGTTGGCTTCGGGAAGGGCAAGTGCCAAAGTAAAGGCCACTGGCTTGGCACCCATTGCCGCAAGATCTGAAAGATTGACGGCGAGGCATTTATGCCCCAATCCGACAGGATCGGCATCGGGGAAAAAGTGGCGTCCCGACACCAGCATATCGCTGGAGATCGCCAGTTGCTTGTTCGGATGGGGTTGAAGAATGGCGCAATCATCGCCGATGCCAAGGGTAATCTGATCACCCTCGGTGCGACGCGAGTCAAAGTAATGTTTGATGAGTTCGAATTCGGAAAGCATGCGCTATTGTACAAAATCGATGCGCGTTCGTCCGACTTTTCCGTTGTGGCGCCAATCTTTAAAGATTCGTGTTGATCGCTTATTTTAATTCGAGGCTGTGACTGTCGTGCGCGATCTGAACTTCGCCAAAGGTGAGGAATAAACTGATTTCAGGCTTAATCATGACTCGGTAGGTACCTTTTGCATTGCCTAAACGCATCGCTAGTGCGGTCAGTTCCCACGCACGTTGTTCTGTGCAAAGTATGCGTCCTTTGGTCAGTTCACTTGATTTTTGTTCTTTGCCAAAGGTACGTACATTCATCGCGTCACCAGCTAATCCTGGTAGCACCGATGGATGATTCCAAGCCCACAAGAAACTAGAGTCGTCATGATGATAGGTGCCGATAATTTGTGCAGGTGCAAGTGCAAAAGAGCCGTCGTTAAAGGTCAATAATAATTGACCAGAATTTTGATCTAGATGCCAGGAGCTTTCTTCGCCCAAGCGCCAAGTAGAGTTGTGCAGCATGTTCGCGACAACAGCATCATTCGCACTGGCGGTGATCAGAGACTCGAGACTGAAATTGTCTTTATAAATGGTGACCATAAATCATAACTGACGTGACCAAGCGTGCCTCGATAAATGCAAGTGCATTTCAAAACAAAATATTTTTACTTCGTTTTGAATGAACTTAGACTTTGGAGACAGTTGTGGTCGGCGATTCCCTCGTGCTTTGGATAGTGTGATTCATCAAGCACGTACTATTGTTTTTTAACAGCATTATTTTTTGTATCCGAGACCATACTGGAAACATTGCTACTTGGCAAACGAAAAAGAGCGGGAATGGTGTGTGTGATTGGAGAGTGTTGTAATTATTGTGGTTTGCTCTTAAGCACTGCCGTTCTTAGAGCGTTTTTAGAGCCGTTTACATGTAAGTCCTTGCTTGATGCAAATGCAGACTGGCTAGATGATTTTGTAGCTAGCGAAAAAGAGGGCGCAAGCAAGGGGGGGTGTCATCCGAAGCGATGGCGGGGCAGCTCTCCGCATCAAAGCGGAGAGGTGAAGGACTTGTTTTGAATGCTTTTGTGGTGGTTTGCTTGATCTCAACGCGCGTTCATCAATGCAAGTAATTCATTGCGAATTTTTGCATTATTGGGCGTTAGAGCGAAGCCTGCCAAGCGACCATCATCCAACACAAAACGACTGATTAGTGTGTCATCTGCTAGATGCTCATCGAGCCATTTTCCTTTGGCGCGGACTTGCGGGCTTGGTGGCAACACCGCAATCGGGCAGCTCGGAGTTTTGATAATAACAGGCATCGGCCCAAGCTCAATGCGATGCGCTTTTTGAGTGCTTGAGTCGGCTAAAGATTTTGCAATCGCACGGGCTGCCGCAAGTATCGGTGCGATGTAGGGTAATACACTTGAATTGCCGTCGGTATCGACCGTGTATTGCGCGCAATCTCCAAGCGCATAAATATCGGGTGCGCTGGTCATGCCATTGGCATCGACGACAATGCCACGGTCAGTGTGCAAGGGCGTTGGATGGCACTGTTGAGCGATCGCTTTGTTCGGGATGAGTCCTACCGCCGACAGCACGAGGTGTACTTCAAACTCGCCGCCATCTTTTGTCGTCAGTTTCAAATTGTCACCCTGATCTTCAACGCTAGTCACACTGTCGTTGAGATGGAAGTGTATGCCTTTCGCTTCGAGTTGTTGCTGCAATCGAAGTGAAACTGTGGGCGGTAGCAAAGCTGCGAGTGGACTTGGATTCGGATCAAATAAATGAACTTCGAACCCCGCTTGATTGAGGTCATCTGCAAATTCGCAACCGATTAATCCTGCGCCGAGGATGGCAATTGTAGGATTGGTGACGCTCTGCGAGATTTGTTCGAGACGGTCGCGGAATTTTGCATAGTCATCGAGATGGTTGACCGACATAATCTGATTCGCACCCGAGCCTTGAATCGGTAGGCGAATTGCTTGCGCGCCCACCGCCAAGACAAGAGCGTGATACTCAAATTCACCCATCGAAGTATGAATCACGTGACGGTCACTCTCAATCTTTTGCAATTGAGTTTGATGCAGAATGGTGATCGCTAATTGCTCGGCCAGCTGTGTCGCGGTCTGTGTCTTCAATTGAGCCGGTAATTTGTTTTGAGCAAAGGCGTTCGACAACATGGGTTTCGAGTAGAAACCACCGTCATCCGCAGTGACAAGAATGATGGGAGTCGAGGTGTCAAGCTTTCTCAATTCGCGGATGAGGCTGACACCTGCCATGCCACTGCCGATGACGAATATGGGTTTCATAGTGATATTGTGTGCTGAAAGTTGGATTAAATCTCGACCATTTCAAAGTCGGCTTTTGCTACGCCACAGTCAGGACAGGACCAAGTTTCTGGCACGTCTTCCCAAGCGGTGCCTGGCGCGATGCCATCTTCAGGCCATCCTTTTGCTTGTTCATAAATGAAGCCGCAGACGATGCATTGATAGGTTTTCATGATGTTTTTTCCTCGTTGAGATGTTCGAAATTGAAATAAACGTTGAAGTTTGCTTAGGTTTGACTGAAAAAGATCGAATAGCACCAAGTGCAATCAAACGCGATTGGCGTCCAAAACGTCTTGGTAATGCTTCGCATGGCGTTCTTCAACCTTTGCTAATGCCGCAAAGCGTTTAGCGGCCAACTCCAGAGTGCGTTGAAATTGTTCAGCGTGTTCCTTTGATTCCGCAATTTGCTCGTCATATTCGGCAACAGCGGCGTGATTGCCTTCCTCTAAGGCGAGATGTCGGAACTTTGGATACATTTCTGTGTATTCGTAAGTTTCACCTTCAATCGCGATTTCCAAAGCACGTTGAGGTGTCAATGCACTTTTTGGGTAGAGTAAATCGAGATGTCCGAAGGCGTGCATGACTTCTTGTTCAGCGGTTGCCTCGAAGGCCAAAGCAATATCTTCTGCTCCTGCAGCGCGGGCGATTTTCGCGAAATAGCGGTATTTGATGTGCGCCATGGATTCGCCAGCAAAAGCAGCTTCAAGATTTTGAATAGTGACGGATGGATTTTTCATGATGTTCTCCAATTAGAAAATGAATGGTTTCGATCCGACCTTAGCGATTTGTTGCATGAGTCATTCGCTGCATCGGCTTGGAATGAATCATAGGTAATTTCAATTAATAAGTAAAAACAATTGATTTTATCAATTGAATAGCTAAATTCTATGCCTAGCACTTCTTCAATAGATTTCGTAATTCGGTTTGATTTATGCAAAAAAAACATAGGCATCGTATAAATACGTATAAGGTAAAAGTTGCCTGTCTGCTAGAATCTACAGACCGCTAAAAATTAAGCTAGGCTGCCATAAGCTTGCCGAAGCTATCCAAACTTAGTCCGATTGCAATTCGTTTGAAGTTGTCGTACAACTTAGGCGATAATGGGATAATGTCAGTACTAACAAAATATAAAAAACGTGCAGACACAGTCGCCTCGCAACACGTCGTTAAATTGAAGGATTCCCCGAATGAACACGCCAGAACAAAAAGAACTAATTCGTCAGCAGCTTCGACAGTCAGCTTTGGAATATCACGAGCTTCCGACCCCAGGTAAGATCAGCGTTACTCCAACCAAGCAATTAACCAATCAACGTGACCTCGCCTTGGCTTATTCTCCAGGTGTTGCTGCGCCATGCGAGGAAATCGTGGCGGATCCATCCGCGGCTTATAAGTACACGGCACGTGGCAACTTGGTCGCTGTGATTACCAACGGAACGGCCGTTTTAGGTCTTGGCAACATCGGACCATTGGCGTCTAAGCCCGTCATGGAAGGGAAGGGTGTTCTGTTTAAAAAGTTTGCGGGTATCGATGTTTTCGACATTGAGATCAATGAACCAGATCCAGACAAGTTGGTTGATGTGATTGCGGCTTTAGAGCCGACGTTTGGTGGTATCAATCTCGAAGACATTAAAGCCCCAGAATGCTTCTACATCGAACGTAAGCTGCGTGAACGCATGAAGATTCCGGTCTTCCATGATGATCAACACGGTACGGCAATTATTGTTGGTGCAGCGATTTTGAATGGTTTGAAAGTCGTCGGTAAGGACATTAAGAACTGTAAATTGGTGGTGTCGGGCGCAGGTGCCGCAGCACTCGCGTGCTTGGATTTGATCGTTGATCTTGGTTTCCCTATCGAGAATATCTTCGTCACGGATTTGGCGGGTGTGGTCTATAAAGGCCGTACTGAATTGATGGATCCTGACAAGGAACGATTTGCACAAGATACGCCAGCACGTAGTCTGCGCGAAGTGATCGATGGTGCCGATATTTTCTTGGGTTTATCTGCAGGTGGTGTCTTGAAACAAGACATGGTCGAGAAAATGGCGGCGAGGCCCTTGATCCTCGCCTTGGCCAATCCAACACCAGAAATCTTGCCGGAAGAGGTGAAAGCGGTTCGCGATGATGCAGTGATGGCCACGGGGCGTTCTGATTTTCCGAATCAGGTGAATAACGTGCTGTGCTTCCCGTATATTTTCCGTGGCGCCTTGGACTGCGGAGCGACGACCATTACGCGTGAAATGGAAATCGCAGTAGTGCACGCGATTGCCGACTTGGCGCAGGCTGAACAGTCCGATGTGGTGGCATCTGCCTACGGCATTTCGAATTTGTCATTTGGTCCGGAATATCTCATTCCTAAGCCATTCGATCCACGCTTGATGATCAAGATTGCGCCAGCGGTTGCCAAGGCTGCCGAGGAGTGCGGTGTGGCGCAACGGCCGATTCAGGATATGCAGGCCTACATCGATAAGTTGCAGCAATTTGTTTATCACAGTGGCACCTTCATGAAGCCCTTGTTCCAGATCGCGAAAAAAGCGCCGCCGGAACGCAAACGTATCGTGTTTGCCGAGGGGGAAGAAGAGCGTGTATTGCGTGCGGTGCAGGTGGTGGTCGACGAAAACTTAGCGCGCCCAATTTTGGTTGGCCGTCCGCACATTTTGGAACAACGTATTCAAAAATTTGGTCTGCGTTTGCGCGCTGGCATTGATTTCGAAATGATCAATCCAGAAATGGACCCGCGTTATCGTGACTACTGGCAGACCTACCATCAAATGACCTGCCGTCAAGGAATTACCGAACAATATGCGAAACTAGAGATGCGTCGTCGGCATACTTTGATTGGGTCGATGATGGTCCATAAAGGTGATGCGGATGGCATGATTTGCGGTACCTTTGGGATTGGCAGTCTGCACTTATTCTATGTCAATCAGGTGCTCGGCAAACGTCCTGGTGTGAATGTCTATGCGGCGATGAATGGTTTGGTCTTACCGGATCGTCAGTTGGTGCTCGTCGATACGCACATCAATGAGAATCCTAATGCCGAACAAATTGCTGAAATCACGATTTTGGCTGCTGAGGAAATGCGACGTTTTGGTTTGGCGCCAAAGGCTGCATTGTTATCCCATTCAAACTTTGGTTCTGCCAACAGCGAATCGGCCAAGAAAATGCGCGCAGCTCTGGAGATCGTTCGTCGTGATGCACCAGATCTTGAAATTGATGGCGAGATGCACGGGGATACAGCACTTGATAGCGAATACCGCGCGAAGACGATGCCATTTTCGACGCTTAAGGGTGATGCAAACCTATTGGTGATGCCGAATATTGACGCAGCCAATATTGCCTACAATTTGTTAAAAACAGCCGCAGGTAATAACATCGCGATTGGCCCTATTTTGCTTGGTTGCGCGAAGCCTGTACACATCTTGACCCCTTCCGCTACGGTACGTCGTATCGTCAATATGACAGCTCTTTGTGTTGTAGATGCTGTTGCTCAACGGTGAGACGGAAAAACATCACGGAAAAACCGCGTCCCAACGCGGTTTTTTTTCGGCTCGTCGATGTAATTGCGGCGCCTTTTTCTGTTGCAAGACTATTTGTGTAGATGGTGTTTTTTTTTCATTCGTTTCAACTCGGAAATGAAAATATTGCTGTTCTTTAAGCATGTTGTATTTTTAAATTTTTACTTTTTATATGTAGTGCTTGTATTTTTAGTAAATTAATTCCGCATCAAATGTTTTAATTTTTAGCTAAGATGCCTTTATCTTTTCGAGAATTCATCTGGATAGCCGAATTTTTTTTGGCGGCATTGGCCAGTTATTCTAATTGATGCCTTGTGTAGTCATTTTTAAATGTTTTCATAAAAACTTTCATCTGTTTTACTCATCCCTGCCGAATAAAAATTGAGAAAAACCGTGGTTTTCTATCAGTTTTTGAAAAGAGCTTTTTACCACGCAGTGTCGCGACATTGACGGAAAACGGTAAAGAAAATGGGGGATCTGGGCCACAAGCGCAGATTGTGTAATTCATAGGGAGTAGTTAGAAACAAAGGTAAGCAAAAATGAAACGTCAATTAGAGATTCAAAGTATTATTCGCCCAACGATGATGGCATTGTTGATCGCAGCATCATTTGATGCGATAGCAGCCGATCGTGTTGATTTGTCAAAGATTAATGCGAACCAAGTAAAGTCGCTCGCAGGTGCGACGCCAACAGTTGCAGAAACCTTAGGATTGGCAGCAGCAGATTTACGCGAAGTACGTAGTAAAGAATATGCTGGTGGTCGCGTAGTACGCCGTTATGAACAATTGCATCAAGGTGTTCCAGTTTGGGGTGAAACGATTGTAGAACACGCCGACACACCAAATGGCTTCGCAGCGTCCGCACCAGTCCGTAGCTTCCATGGTGCGATGCTCAGTAATTTGGCGACCGATATTCCATCGGCAAAACCAAAACTCAGTGCCGCTCAAGCATTGAGCGCGGCGAAGGTTGCTGCGCGCACGATTGGTGCAACTGATAATGATCAAACCAAACTGTATGTCAAACAGGATGCAAACGGCGTCGCCCGTTTAGTTTATTTGACTTCCTTTGTGACATCGCAGAATGGCGCTCCGAGCCGCCCGCATTTCATGATTGACGCGAATTCTGGTGCAGTCCTCGAAAAATGGGAAGGCATTACGCATTCTTTGACCGGCACGGGCCCTGGCGGAAATGCAAAAACAGGACAGCGTGAATACGGCACGACGGCGGGATATGGTTATCTCGATGTAACGGTCAGCGGTTCAACATGTAAATTGAGCAGCACCAATGTCGATACTTACAATATGAACGGTGCCACCTCAGGTTCTGGTACGCTTCATTCATTTACATGTCCGCGCAACACAGTGAAAACGATCAATGGTGGTTATGCACCAATGAACGACGCACATTATTTTGGCAACAAAGTATTTAACATGTATCAAGATTGGTTGGGTATTCGTCCGATCAGCCAAAAATTGGTCATGAAAGTGCATTACGGAAGCAGCTATGAAAATGCGTTCTGGGATGGCTCCGCGATGAGTTATGGTGACGGCGCTACAACTTTCTATCCTTTGGTGTCTTTGGATGTGACCTCGCATGAAGTGAGCCACGGCTTCACCGAGCAGAATTCTGGCTTGGTTTACTCGGGGATGTCGGGCGGTATGAACGAAGCTTTCTCTGATATTGCTGGTGAAGCTGCGAAGTATTATGTGCTCGGCACAAATGATTTCAAAGTTGGCGCAGATATTTTCAAAGGTTCTGGCGCATTGCGTTACATGGATAATCCACCACAAGATGGTCGTTCCATTGATAATGCCGCCAATTACACGAGTAGCATGGACGTCCATCACACTAGTGGCGTGTTCAACAAGGCATTCTATTTGTTGGCAACAAAAGCTGGTTGGAATACTCGCAAGGCGTTTGAAGTTTTCGCAGATGCAAATCGCTTGTACTGGACAGCAAATAGCACCTTCAATCAAGGCGCATGCGGCGTAGAAAAAGCGGCTGCCAATCGTTCCTATACAGTGGCTGATGTGACTGCTGCATTCTCTGCTGTTGGTGTGAGCGGTGGATGCGGTACGACTACGCCACCAGCAGGCGGCACACTGACTAAGGATGTCGCGGTAACGTTCTCTGCGGCGACTGGTGCTGCAGCAACTTACACGTTTGCTGTACCAAGTGGTGCAAGTAACCTGAGCTTCAAGATGTCTGGCGGTACAGGTGATGGTGATTTGTATACGAAATTAGGCTCCGCACCAACGACGACCTCCTATTTGGCGAAATCTGATGGATCGACGAACACGGAGTCTATCGTTATCGCTTCTCCAACAGCAGGTACTTATTATTTGCTCGCCAATGCTTACTCTGCGGTAAATGGCGCATCGATCGTCGCAACTTACCAGACTGGCACTACAAGTAACGTACTTACAAGTGGTGTGCCTGTATCAGTGGCTTTGGCACTCAACGCATCAAAAGTCTATACGATTAGTGTACCTGCCGGAAAAACGAGTTTGACGATCAAATTGAGTGGCGGTAGTGGTGACGGTGATATTTATGCGAAATTGGGTTCCGCACCGACCACAACGACTTACGACAAGAAGTCTGATGGCGCAACGAACACCGAAACGATTACCTTCAGCGCTCCAGCGGCAGGTACGTACTACGTGTTGGTGAACGCATACGCTGCAGTTTCTGGTGCAAGCTTGGTCGCAACAGTACAGTAAGCTGATGTAGAACTCGGCTTTTAGTAGCCGATATTAGGAAAATGCCGCTTCGAGCGGCATTTTCTGTTTTTTGAAGCGATCTTGGGTGCCCTTGCGTATCTACAAAACACGAAGGCGCCACAATGAAGTAATCTCTTTCTTTCTTGCCTCATGCAGGGTATCTTCTTTGTCGCTGCTTTTCCCATGCTTAGGACGAATATCAAGCTTACCGACGACATGAAGTCCTGCTTCCGTGATCCAATCCCAAAGTTGCTTGTGGGTTCTGAGTCCGAGGTGTTCAGCAAGATCTGACATGATCAGCCATGCTTCACCTGTGTCAGTTAAATGCTGGCCTACGCTCTTCAAGAAAGCTTTGAGCATCTGACTGTCTGGGTCGTAAATGGCCGATTCGATCGCAGAGCTTGGTTTGGCGGGTAGCCAAGGTGGGTTGCAGACAATTAATCCCGCTCGCCCCGTTGGAAAGAGATTGACCTCAAGTAAATCGATTTGCTTCAGCAGATCAAGTCGTTCAAGATTTTCACGTGCGCATTGAAGTGCTTGCGCACTGATATCTGTCGCGACAATTTTTTTGATCCCTCGTTTTGCGAGCAAGGCCGCAATAACGCCTGAGCCAGTTCCAATGTCGAATGCAAGTTCTTGCGTCGGTAAAGGTGCTTTGGCAAGTAGCTCAAGATACTCTCCACGTACCGGGGAATACACTCCGTAATGCGGGTAGATCTTTGTTCCTAGACTTGGAATCTCGACACCGTTCTTACGCCATTGATGAGCACCGATTACTCCTAGTAGTTCCTTTAAGCTCATGATGATCAGAGCAACTTGTGCGGTAAGTTGGTTTGTTTGCAGGGCACCTTGAAGTGCTTCCTTGACGTCAGGAGCCCGTCGGAGAGGAATTTCTAAGCCAGTCGTGACAGGAATGAGAAGCATGCCCAGGATGCGGCTTCGATGGACTTGGTCTCTTCTGTGTAAATGGAAAACCGATCCATCCATGCTCGTGGATGTTTCGTTCGACTTGTTCGAGCCAGCGGAATTCTTTGCTTTGCGAGAATTGGGCAAACGACGGCTCATCGCCTGCAATAATTGCTTTGCATTTTGGAAGTCTCCGCGCCAAATAATTGCAGTGCCTTCGCAGGCCAAACGATAAGCTTTGTCGGCTGTTAAGGTGTCATCGCCGATAAAGAAACGCTTTGGTTTCGGTGCATGATTAGCCGATTGCCACAGCGCTTGAAAAAGATGGCCATCTTCTTCCCATTCAATTAATTGAGATTCGTGTTGCATATATTGGGAGTCTTATTTTGCCGATGATTTGATATGGCGACTGTAGCCGGATGGATTAAATGAAGCGAAACAATACTCTTGTCTTCGCGCTTTGTCAGGGGGATTTTGTAATCACAAATAAAAAAGCAGACTTTGTCGGTAAAGTCTGCTTTTCCTTGGTCAGGTTGAAAACAGTATTGTTTTTAGTTTACCCTTGTAACCGAGGTGATGACCACGTTGCTGACTGGAACATCCGTGTATGCACCGCGCGTGCTGGTCGGTACGACGCGAATTTTGTCAACCACGTCTAGACCCGCGATCACTTGACCGAACACAGCATATCCGCCGCTATATGTGTCCAAAGTGATGTTGTCGACATTGTTAATAAAAAATTGAGAAGTTGCTGAGTCGGCCACATTGGTTCTCGCCATCGCAATCGAACCACGAATATTACTTAATCCGTTACCAGCTTCAAGCTTGATCGGAGGGTAGGTGCTTGCTTGAATAAAATCGGCGGTGAAGCCGCCACCCTGGATTACAAAATCTTTGATGACGCGATGGAAAATCTTGTTGGAATAAAATCCAACGTCAACGTAACGCAAGAAATTTGTCACGGTGATCGGAGCTTTACTCGGGTTCAACTCGACGACGATGTCGCCAAGACTGGTCTTCATATTGACGATTGTTGCTGCACTGGTTGAACGCAAGTCAAAGCTTTGATCAGTCATGCCAATCAAATTTTTCGCAGCTGTAGTATCGGTTGGTGTGACCGCTGCGGCAATCGCAACCCCATTCGTGATAGAGGCTTTGTCGTTCAGATAGTTGAGTCCATGCTGAACCGCAAAATACGTGCCGACGGCTAATTTATTGTCGAGCAAGTCGGCAACCCAGCCATATTGCGCATTCCCTTTGAAATTGTGTGCAGTGCCTGCGATCGTGCGAATCAGCGTGCCACGCGTTTCTGCGCCCGGTGTTCCGGCTGGTTTCTCAAGTGCTGCGGTCCAGTAGGCGAGACCTTCTGCATCGACTTCATTACGACCAAGCACATTCTTGTAAATCACCTTGACGAAGTCGGAGTTTGACATGCCACTGCTGTATCCGGTGACATCGCTAAAAATCAATGCCGCTGCATAAAAGTTATTTGCCATTGCATCGGAACTCATGCCAGCCTTCGTTTGGTCAATCCAATACGACAAACCATTGGCATCAGGAACGCGGTTAAAGAACGCGATATAGAGCTCAATGATGCTATTCAGTGTGTTTGCGGGAATAGTTTTTGAATTTTCACCAATTTGCGTGTTTACGAGGAAGTCGTTGAATTGCAATAGCGGCTGACTCACTGTTGGCGTCACCAAAGCACCTGTGGCATTTTTGTTGTGTGCCACGTACCCAGATGGCGTGCGTTTGATGGCATAGCTATTGCGCGAGGCAGCAATCACGATAGGGGTACTGGCCGGAGCCGCGGCCATTGGTGGGGCACTCAGTGTGTAAGTTGCTTGGGTTGGTGCGTCGGCATTTCCGCCGCATGCACTCAACATGACACTGACTACCGTCGCAAATGTAGCTGAAAGGAATGCGGATTTGTTTTTGGATCTTAAATTCAATGGCATCACGGCATACTCACTTAATTCGATAGGATAAGCAAAAGCGTATTATAGCGAGGCTGGGGGCCGTGAGGAGTGTGGCACACTGCATCCAATCGATAAGAATTGTCACTAATTTGTGTCGAGACGTAACTTTATTTGCTTTCTGGAAATTTTTACCGGCGAAACTCGAAGTTAGAATTTGATTACAATGACCAGTTTGGCGAAGCCTAAATGCCACCCCAGCTCGCACTTAAAATGGATGCAGCGACAATTCCGGCGGTCTCGGTGCGGAGTACACGTGGGCCCATCGATAGGCAGATCGCGCCATGCTCAATGGCCATTTTCTCTTCTGCGTCACTGAACCCGCCTTCAGGTCCTATCATTACGGTGATGGCTTGTGCTGAGTGGTGGCGGGCCCAATCGGCGAGTGACTCACTGCCGCGTGGGGAGAGTAAAATCCTTTTATGTAAGTCTTGTTGCGTAAGCCACTTCTGTACATCGACGAGTTCACCAAGGTGCGCGAGTCGATTGCGTCCGCACTGTTCGCTTGCAGCTTGAATGATACTGCGCCAATGCTGTGACTTTTTCTCAGCTCTCTCACAGTTGAGTTTGACGACGCAACGTTGCGCCGCAAGTGGCTGGATATTGGACACGCCCAGTTCTACGGCTTTCTCAATGATCCAATCCATTTTGTTCCCCTCGGGAAGAGCTTGGGCCAGGCTCAAGCCAAATGGTAATTCTGTCTCCAAGGCTCGGTGAAGCTTGATTTCAGCTCGGGCCTGTTTCTTGCCGACTTCGATGAGAATAGCAAGGAATGATCCGCCTTCACCATTAAAGAGTTCAAGCTGGTCACCAAGTTGTAACCGTAAGACGAAAATATGATGCGCCGTTTCGGCGGGTAGGTCGATGGTACTACCAATGACGAGTGGGCAAGGACAATAGAAACGGGGCATAGGTCAACAACAAATAAACAAAAACAAAGAATCACTTTAAGCGCAGATAGACTTGGCCTGCGCCAATTGGATCGCGCTCAATACGTTTGGCAAGCAGCATTCAAAATACCCATGCCTAAACTGATGGCGCCCAGAAAAATGCCAGAGGCAAGTTTATTCTCAGGTACATCACGTACAAGGTCGGGCAACATCAGTCTGGTAGCGAAGAAAGCGATGATTTGGATGACTAAGCCAATACTGCCCCAAATCAACATGTCGAGTAGATCGATACTGTGTGCAACTGACGATGCGAGCGCGATGCAGTAGCCGAGCACTGCGCCCGAGAGGCTGGCGGCAGCGGCAGTATTACCTTCGCGGATCAGAGCGATTTCCTTGTATGGAGTGATGCGCACGTAGAGTGCAATGAAAACAAAGAGGAAGGCAACTGCCGATGCGAAGTGGCTGGCAAAAGCCAGTAAACCTGCAGAAAAAAATTGCATATCCATTTATTATGACCTCTCGTATTAGTCGACAAAATAATGAGGAATGAAGCGGCTCGTATTTTTGGTAATCAAAGTTTCATCCTCTCGAATACCGATACCTGCAGCCTCATCACCAACCACCCAAGAGCCAATCGATGTGTAAGCGGGTGTGATGCCGTCATCGAACTTTGGTTGTGGTGCGTACGCTTGGTAGATGAAACCTTCCTCACCATATTCTCCTGGTGTGTGCAGTACATTGCCGTCTGCGTAGATAGAAATATTTTCTCCTTCGCGCGAAAGCAAAGGTTTCTTTACAAAATTGCCTGAGATTCGCCACGACTCGCGAAAGGCTGGCAGTAAATTCGGATGGTTGGGGAATCGTTCCCATAAAATCGGGAGGATTGCTTTGTTCGACAGCAGCATCTTCCAGGCAGGTTCAATGATGCGTGTCGCGCGGCTCAGAAGGTGCTCGGAAAATTGCTCCCGACACAGCCACTCCCAAGGATAGAGTTTGAATAAATTGTCGATCTTGACGTCCTGATCATCGACCAACTCTGCGTTTGCTTCGTCCCAACCAAGACTACTAATGAGACATTGTTTGGTGGCGAAGCCCGCTTGAATCGCAGTGTCACGTAAGTAGGAAAGATTGCCAATATCTTCCTCGCTATCGGCGCACACAAAATGTAAAACACCCTTCGTATTCAACTTTTTCCATTGCTCGATCAGTTTTTCGTGCAGGGAATTAAATTGATCTGCATCTGGATGTACATCTTGCAGCCAATACCATTGCGCAACGGAGGATTCGACCAAACCTGTTGGCGTGTCTGCATTGTATTCCAACATCTTAGGATGGCCGCTGCCATTCCAGCTCAGATCGAATCGACCATAGAGAGAAAATTCGCGCTCTTTCCAACTATCTTCCACTTCACTCCAAAAGGCGCGAGGAATCGAAAAGTGCTCGATCTGGCCGTTTCGAATAATGTGATCGACCGCTTCAAGGCACATTTGATGGAGCTCGATGGTGGCTTGTTCAAGCGTATCGATTTGCGCCGAATTGAAGCGATATGCATAGCGCTCGTCCCAATACAGCCCATCAATGGAGTGATAGCTGAAACCGAGGTCTTCGAATTGGGTTTGCCAGCCATTGCGAACTTGTTTTGATTCACGAATCATGCTTATCCACCACTAGAAAAGCCACGTGAACTTGACCCAAATCCACCACGACTCACACTTCGTGTAACGCTGCGACTTACCGCGTGATCCGTGTAGGCACTGCTACCATTGGCATTGATTCGATTGCCGAGGAAGCTTCGCTGCGCATGTTCGCGTTGACCTTCGTAATAGCTCGGACCGAAATAGTGGCCGGTATAAACGTGCCCACCACTGGTGTTGCCTGTATTCGATAAGGAACTACTTCCGGGCGGAGCTTTTTGCGGCTCACAAGGCTGGGTGCTTCCCCAATCTTGAACACACTCTTCGAGGCTTTTGTATTCGTCTCGAACGGTGGCTAGATTATTGTTGCTGTCGTCTTCTCCACAGCCAGCGAGATTCACAACCGTGGCCGAGGTGACCAACATAAGGGGGAGTGCTTTGCTGGAGCGGCGCTTTTTTTCTTTTTGATCCATGATGTATACCTACTTCGAACGATGTTTCGAAGTTGATGATTGTAGAGGTTCAAGGTTTTTGCAGCACTGGTCTAAGCAAGGCTTTTTTACCGTTGAGACTGAATTGAAGCCTCGTCGTGTTTAAAAGCGAAACATCGCATAGTGGCGCGCTGCTTGATAGTATTGTAAGCCCTGTAGGCCTTGGCGCTCTATGATTTCAGAGATCTCTGTCTCCTTTTTCAGAAACGGATCAATTTGATCAAGCCGCTCACTTCCCTTGAGGGCAACAGCGAAGCTCCATAAAGCGCCATACGAGGGAATGTAGCTGACATACGTCCTCACTCGATCGAAGCTTGATTCGAGATTGGCCAAGGTCGTCGTGAAACGAGTTGGATGATAAAACTCGCTCCCGAGATGGAGTACCAAGGCCCCCTCAGTTTTCAAAGCGCGGTGGCAGTCTTGGAAAAACGGGGCGCTCATGCACGACTCAGCCCAACTGCTGCCGTTGGGTGCAACTGGATCGGTCAAGTCGAGCAAGATGAGATCGAATTGTTGATCGCAATGACGAATGAAATTGAAACCGTCCTTATGCTTGATGGTGAGTCGTGGATCGTTAAACGCCTTGCCATGAACACTCGTCAAATGTTGCTTTGCAAGCTCAACCACCACCGGATCAATTTCGCAAAGAACGAGGTTTTCGAGGGCCTTGTATTTGAGAATCTCCTCGCTTGAGCCGCCATCGCCACCACCGATGATTAACGCATCACGTAGATGGGGGAGGCTGATCGCAGCAGGATGTACCAAGGTTTCATGATAAAAATGTTCATCGCGCTCGGTGGTCATCATGGCGCCATCAATGCGCATAGCTTTGCCGAATTCTTTGGTTTGCAGGATCTCAATATGTTGGAAAGCACTTTGTCGTTCGCAGATGAGTTGGTCTGCTGCCGTGCGGAAGGAAGTCGAACTAGTGAGTCGCTCTTCGATGAAATTCGGTGATGCCTGAGCAACATGATCCGGTACCCCGCGCCGTAATTCCTGTTGCCGAACATCTTTCGGTGCGAATGTGCGCAATAAGCTTGCGAGGATTCTGCGCGCTTTATCGCTATTGTCATTGTTGAAATTGCAGACATAGATATCGAGGGTGATGGCTCTTTTTTCTGGCCAAGTATGAATTGCCAGGTGCGATTCAGCCAATAAGAGCGTTCCTGTGACGCCAGCAGCGCTGCCATCTTCATGCGAAAAGGGAAAGAAACGCTCGCCGACAATGGTCAGGCCAGCCTCGATTGTCCGTTGGCGTAATAAGTCCTCTAGTGGTGTTGGTGCGAGTAGTAGCTCGATTGGACATTGGCATTCGAAGCAATCGGCGGTGAGGTGGAGACCTTCCATAGGGCAAATAAGAATGATGCGAAAGTCGCAATTGTATTCTGCGCGACGCTGCTCTGGTAAAATAACGGACTTTGCAGAAAATAGTGATGAATTTGAGCAACATTTGATGTTATTCGATGATTCACCTGATTCTGCCGCAAATCTTCTAAACTTTTCCAAGTGTTCCTATGACTTCCACATATACGCCTGCAATCACTTCAAAAATGGCCAATGCGATTCGCGCTTTGTCCATGGACGCCGTACAAAAAGCTAACTCTGGTCACCCAGGTGCGCCTATGGGCATGGCTGAAATTGCAGTCGCCTTGTGGGCAGGTCACTATCGTCATAATCCAAGCAATCCAAAATGGGTGAATCGTGATCGTTTCGTTTTGTCAAACGGCCATGGCTCCATGTTGCATTACTCGCTCTTGCATTTGACTGGTTATGATTTGCCGATGTCTGAAATCAGCAATTTCCGTCAACTGCATTCCAAAACTGCGGGTCACCCTGAAGTGCACATTACGCCAGGTGTTGAGACCACCACAGGTCCGCTCGGTCAAGGTATCACCAACGCGGTTGGTATGGCGTTGGCAGAAAAATTATTGGCAGCGGAATTCAATGTTGATGGCTCGAATATCGTCGATCACCGCACTTGGGTTTTCATGGGTGATGGCTGCTTGATGGAAGGTATCTCTCATGAAGCTTGCTCCTTGGCTGGCACATGGAAACTGAATAAGTTGACAGCATTCTGGGACGACAATGGTATCTCGATTGACGGTCACGTTGAAGGCTGGTTCACCGACGACACTCCAGCGCGTTTTGAATCTTATGGTTGGAACGTGATTCGTGGCGTTGACGGACACAATGTGGACGCAGTGAATGCAGCGATTGTTGCAGCGAAAGCCTCGGATAAACCAACTTTGATTTGCTGCCGCACCGTGATCGGTAAAGGCTCGCCAAACATGGAAGGCACCCACAACGTGCACGGTGCAGCTTTGGGTGACAAAGAAGTTGCCGCAGTGCGTGCGCATATCGATTGGAACTACCCACCGTTTGAAGTTCCTGCCGATGTGTATGGCGCTTGGGATGCAAAAGCCGATGGCGCAAAAGCAGAGGCGGATTGGAATGCGGTGTTTGCAGCCTATAGCGCAGCACATCCAGCGAAAGCCGCTGATTTCACCCGTCGTATGAACAATGCTTTGCCAGCAAACTTTGATGAAGTTGTGAAAGCGGCCATCGATAACGTGGTCACGAAAAAGGAAACGATCGCAACGCGTAAAGCAAGTCAAAACGCGATCCAAGCATTCGCACCAAGTCTGCCTGAGTTCTTGGGCGGTTCTGCTGACTTGACTGGCTCTAATCTCACCAACTGGAAAGAATGTGTGGCGGTGCGCGCAAATCAAGCCGGCAATCACATCAACTACGGTGTCCGTGAATTTGGTATGAGCGCGATTATGAATGGTATCGCTCTTCATGGCGGCTACTTGCCATTTGGCGCGACGTTCTTGACCTTCTCTGACTACAGCCGCAATGCCATTCGCATGGCAGCCTTGATGAAAATTCGTAGTTTGTTTGTGTTCACACATGATTCGATTGGTTTGGGTGAAGATGGTCCAACACATCAATCTGTTGAACATATTTCTTCCATGCGTTTGATCCCGAATTTGGATAACTGGCGTCCATGCGACACCACAGAATCGACCGTTGCATGGGCACAAGCCATTAAGCGCAATGACGGTCCATCGACTCTGATTTTCTCGCGTCAGAATTTGCCTTTCGTTGAACGCGATGCTGCGCAAATTGAAGCGATTGCACGTGGTGGCTATATTTTGCGTGACGCGGCAGATGCCAAAGTCGTGTTGATTGCGACGGGTTCTGAAATCGAATTGGCATTGAAAGCCGCGGATGCTTTGGCTGCCGAAGGTATTGCTGCACGCGTAGTCTCCATGCCATCGACCGACGTCTTCGATCGCCAAGATCAAGCTTATAAATTGAGTGTTTTGGGCAAAGGCTTGCCACGTGTTGCCATCGAGGCTGGTGTGACAGCGTTCTGGCATAAATATGTTGGTTTGGAAGGTGCTGTGGTCGGTATCGATACCTTTGGTGAGTCGGCACCTGCAGGTGTATTGTTCAAACATTTTGGTTTTACCGTAGACAACGTGGTCGCCAAAGCCAAAGCCGTGTTGGCCTAATTCCAAAGCAAGTTTGCGATTTGCCAAAATAGATTGTGTAAATGATGAGTAAGATTAAGGAAATTCAATTGCGTAGAGCCGTGATCAGCGATGCAGAGGCCATCGCGGCGGTACGCATTGAAGGTTGGCAAACCTCGTATCGCGGCATGATTCCCGATTCGTATTTGGACACCATGTCGCTCGAAGAGAACGTGGAGCAGTGGCGAACTATTTTGCAGGCATTGCCGACCAATGAGCAAAATCTGCGCGTCTATGTTGCCGTGAGTGGTGACGAGATCATTGGCTTCATTTCGATGGTGAAGTTGGCCGAACCGAAATTGGGCCGCGATGGGGAAATCAATGCGATCTATATTCGTCCGCAATGGCAACGCTGCGGCATCGGCAAACGCATGATGCATAAAGCAGCGCGTTCTTTGCAAGAGATGGGATGTAGTTCTTGCGTGATTTGGGTGATCGATGGTAACTCCGTGGCTCGTAATTTCTACGAGGAACTTGGTGGCCAGATCTTGGTCGAGCAAGATTTTACGTGGGATGGCCTCGACTTAACCGAAGTCGGTTATGGCTGGGATGATTTAAGTGTGTTGTTAGCGTCGGCGGATGCAATGCCATTTCCGCGAGCTATGCAGTGAAGATTTAAAACCTCTCAACACGGAGACACAGAGACACTGAGGAAAAGCATGAGGGCTTCTTTCAAAGACGAAAACTCATGGACTCAAGAGTCTCAAATTGGGCGAATCAAAAATTTGATTTTTCCTGACTTTCTCTGTGTCTCAGTGTCTCTGTGTTGAGGGGTTTTGCGGTAACAGATTTTTTTGTGTTTTATTTTTATTGCTGTTTGTCTTTTTGGAGATTGAACCATGACGATTCGCGTCGCAATTAACGGCTACGGCCGTATCGGTCGTAACATTCTGCGTGCTCACTACGAAGGTGGTAAGTTTAAAGATCAAATTCAAATCGTTGCGATCAATGATCTCGGCAACGCAGAATCCAACGCGCACTTGACACGCTATGACACAGCCCACGGTAAATTCCCTGGCACAGTCAGTGTTGAAGGCGACACCATGATCGTCAACGGCGACAAAATCAAAGTATTCGCAGAACGCAATCCAGCGAACATTCCTTGGGGCGAATTGAATGTCGACGTCGTGTTGGAATGCACAGGCTTCTTTACAACGAAAGAAAAAGCATCCGCTCACTTGGCTGGCGGTGCAAAGAAAGTCATCATCTCTGCTCCAGGCGGCAAAGACGTTGATGCAACCGTCGTATACGGCGTGAACCACGGTGTATTGAAAGCGACTGATACAGTCATCTCTAATGCATCTTGCACAACCAATTGCTTAGCACCATTGGCAAAACCATTAAACGACGCGATCGGTATCGAAAGTGGCTTGATGACGACGATCCACGCTTACACGAACGACCAAGTATTGACAGACGTGATGCACGAAGACTTGCGTCGTGCACGTTCCGCAACAATGAGCATGATCCCAACTAAAACTGGCGCGGCAGCGGCAGTTGGTTTGGTCTTGCCAGAGTTGAATGGCAAATTGGATGGCTACGCAATGCGTGTTCCAACCATCAACGTATCCGTTGTGGATTTGACGTTCATCGCTAAGCGCGATACGACAGTCGAAGAAATCAATAAAGTATTGAAAGAAGCATCTGAAGGTGCCTTGAAAGGCATCTTAGATTACAACAAAGCACCGTTGGTGTCTGTTGATTTCAATCACAACCCAGCATCTTCCACTTACGACGAAACATTGACGAAAGTGAATGGTCGTTTGGTGAAAGTATCGAGCTGGTACGATAACGAGTGGGGTTTCTCGAATCGGATGTTAGACACCACAGTAGCACTCATGAGCGCCAAATAAGAAAATCCAATTGTGGGGCGTATCGCGTTGTTGCTTGTCCTCGCAATACACTTGTATTGCTGTGGGAAGCGCCTAGCGCTACATCCCCAAAATTGAATTTTCAGGTATCAGTAGCTGTGGAGTAGCGCGTTGTTGCTTGTCCTCGCAATACACTTGTATTGCTGTGGGAAGCGCCTAGCGCTACATCCCCAAAATTGAATTTTCGGGTATCAGTAGCTGTGGAGTAGCGCGTTGTTGCTTGTCCTCGCAATACACTTGTATTGCTGTGGGAAGCGCCTAGCGCTACATCCCCAAAATTGAATTTTCGGCTATCAGTAGCTGTTGGAGTAGCGCGTTGTTGCTTGTCCTCGCAATACTCTTGTATTGTTGCGGGAAGCGCCTAGCGCTACATCTCCAAAATTGAATTTTCGGCTATCAGTAGCTGTGGGAGTAGCGCGTTGTTGCTTGTCCTCGCAATACTCTTGCATTGTTGCGGGAAGCGCCTAGCGCTGCATCCCTATGTGAATTTCTTACCCGTTGATAGCTTTGGGTGTAACGCGTCGTATGTGCCATAACTTCGGCTCTCGCAATGCGCTTGTGTTGTTACTCAGTGATTCGCTCGAAAATGCCCCGAACTTCGGGGCATTTTTGTGGTCGGAGTCATCATTGCTGATGGTCTTTGATGGCGGTGCTTTGAATTCGGTTACACTACGCAGTATCTCATTTTGTATTTTGTAGTTTTTTTGGAATGATTATGAAGTCATTTGGTTTGGCACAATTGCGACAGTTAGCACGCGACAACAAAGGGTTTTTGTTTGTTGTGTTTGGAATGATCTTTATGCGCAGCGCCTTGGCCGATTGGTATGTGGTGCCCTCGAGCTCGATGTATCCGCACCTTTTGGAAGGTGACAGAGTGATCTCTAACCGAGTTGCATATGACATTCGAATTCCATTCACCGATATCATTTTGAAGAAAGTTGGCAACCCACAACGCGGCGATATTGTGACATTTTTCTCCCCTGAAGATGGCACACGGTTGGTTAAACGCGTGATCGGTTTGCCAGGCGATACGATAGAAATGCGAGATCGTCGTCTTATCATTAATGGTGAGGAGGCGAACTATCAAGAAGTACCCGATGTACCGCGCGAATACCTGACACCGCGTTATGAAATGAGTCAACGTGTTTTCACTGAGACGCTCGGCGATTTGCATCACAATATCATCGTCATGCCAGACGTGTATCAATCAATCCAATCGTTTGCTCCAGTTCAAATTCCTGAAGGTCAATACGTCATGCTGGGCGACAATCGTGATAATAGCCGTGATTCGCGATACTTCCACTTTGTGAAGCGCGAATTGATTACAGGACGCGTCAGTCGTTTGATGTTCTCCTTGGATTATGAGAACCATTACATGCCTCGTTTCGACCGGTTTGGTGCGAAAGTCGCGCAGCAGTAATCCGCGGCAGTAATCAATACTGAATGCAAGATCAAAAAAAGCTGGTTTCAACCAGCTTTTTTGTTTTTTGGATATCCACGGTGGGCTAAGAAATTTATTTTCGAATGGCCGTTGCGCTTGGTTTAGGTACGTAACCTAAAGCGGCCGAAATCTGTTCGGCTGTCGCAATCAAATCGCCAAGCCACGCTTCTTGGAGGCGATCAGCTGGTGCTGAAATTGATAGGCCAGCGATCATCTTGCCTGTATCGTCATGGATGCCCGCTGCCATACATCGCACACCAAGTTCGAGTTCTTCATTGTCGCGGGCGTAACCATTGGTGCGCACAGCGGCCAGCTCGCGTTCGAGTTTTGCGACATCCGTAATCGAATTCTTGTTGTGACCTGCCAAGCCAGTACGAGTGATGTAGGCACGTAAAGCTTTCGGTTCATCAATCGATAGAAAAAGTTTGCCAGTTGAGGTGAGGTGGAGTGGTGCACGACCACCAATGGCGCGTACAACCTGCATACCTGAGCGCTCCGAAAAAGCACGGTCGATGTAAACAATTTCATCCCCCTGTCGCACAGAGAGATTGATCGTTTGGTTGGTAATGCGGTGTAGATTCCGCATAAATTCGAGTGCGGCCTCGCGCACATCAAGACGACTCTTCACAATATTACCGAGTTCAAGCAAACGCATCCCAAGGCGATAGGTGCCGGTATCGGCACGGTCAACAAAACGCGTGATGACCAGATCATTCAAAATGCGATGTGCTGTCGATGGATGTAAACCAGTTTCATGTGCTAGATCTTTGAGTGAAACGGGATCGTGGTAGCGAGACAAAACATCGAGCAAAGAAACCATGCGCTCAATCACTTGGATCGAAGTTTTATCGT
The DNA here is from genome assembly GCF_031326225.1 of Undibacterium cyanobacteriorum. Classification (GTDB taxonomy): domain Bacteria; phylum Pseudomonadota; class Gammaproteobacteria; order Burkholderiales; family Burkholderiaceae_D; genus Undibacterium; species Undibacterium cyanobacteriorum. The sequence continues at coordinate 1,765,909 of NZ_CP133720.1, forward strand.
TGGCAGCGGTGTCGTTTTTCATAATGTGGATGGTGCAATGCAATATATCTCTGACTTTATACCATAATGTGAAATCAATTGGCTAGGATTTCAACTCTAGCGTTTCTTGGATCGCCATTTTTTTGCCCAATGCGTTGTTGTATTTTGAAATTTTTTCTATGTTCGTAATGCTTCATATTCGAAAATTGACCGCGTGTTGAGTGAATGATGTGTCATTTTCTTGCATCAAGCCACATCGTATAGACAAATCCTACGCAAGCGACGTTGCTTCGGTGTAATATGTTTAGAGTTTGCCATTCGCAGTAGTGCATTACCTGTTTTTGTTTGCTTTGAGCTCTGGATTGCCCAGTAAAACATGGAAGTTTCGCTATGACCAAGAATGCCGTGATGTCGAGTTCGTTTCGTTCTTCCCCGTGGAAGATTCTGCTAGTCGATGATGAGCCCGATATTCATGATGTCACCAAACTGACCTTGCACCGCTTCCAATTAGATGGACGCGGACTCCAATTTTTCGATGCCTACAATGCCCCGCAAGCCAAAGAGATTTTGAGCCGTGAGCCTGATATTGCTTTGGTATTTCTTGACGTCGTCATGGAAACTGAAGATGCAGGTTTGGAAGTGGCGCGATGGATGCGCCAAGACTTGAAAAATCAGTTTACACGTATCGTGTTACGAACCGGTCAGCCGGGACAAGCGCCCGAAGAAAGCGTGATTGTTGATTACGATATCAATGATTACAAAGAAAAGACCGAACTCGACCGTACTAAATTATTCACCACGACTTTCGCTGCTTTACGTGCTTATCGCGACATCTTTACGGTTGAGGAAGCGCGGCGTTTTCAAGTGACTTATCGTGAAGGGCTTGAACGCGTCATTGAGGCTTCCGCACACATACATCAACAACGCAATTTACACGACTTTGCTAATGGATTATTGCAGCAAGTGGTCGCTCTATTGCGTTTGGAGAAGAGCATGCTGTTGCGCCTGCGGGGTGCGAGCGGCGTTTCGGGTGAGAACTCTTATGAAGTATTGGCCAAGATCGGAAATTTTGACGACGATGCCCAGTTATTTAACGAGAATTTATTGCGGCAATTGGATGATGCTGCAGTCAATCGAATTTCCCGCTTAAATGGCGATACGTATGTCGGCTACTTCCCAAACGAGAGTGGAAAAGCCTCGCTACTCGTGTTGCAAGGCGTCGAAAATGTGAATGAAATTGACGCAAAGTTATTGGAGGTATTTTCGTCAGGGGTGGCGATTGCCTTCGATAATATCCTGCTCAATCAAGAGATCAGTGATACGCAAGGCGAGCTGATCATGCGACTCGGTGATGTCGTTGAATCGCGTTCGCCTGAGGCTGGTAATCATGTGCGTAGGATGGCGGAAGTGTGTCACCTTTTGGCACTCGCTTCGGGTATGGATCCTGACGAAGCCGCTATTCTTAAACAGGCAGCGCCAATGCACGATATCGGCAAAATTGCGACGCCAGATTCGGTGTTGCTCAAGCCTGGCAAGCTCGATGCCAACGAGTGGGACATCATGCGTTTGCATCCCGAAGTAGGGATGTCGATCTTGGATGGCTCACATCGTCCTATCTTACGCGCTGCATCAATTATCGCTCATCAACATCATGAGAAATTTGATGGCAGCGGTTATCCGCAAGGCTTGGTCGGTACTGAAATTCATGTCTATGCGCGCATCGTCGCCGTGGCTGATGTGTTTGATGCCTTGATGCATAGTCGCGTCTATAAGCCTGCGTGGCCGGTTGATCAAGTCGTATCACACTTGAAAGCGGTCAGTGGATCGCACCTCGATCCGCAATTTGTTGAGCTCTTAGTTGATAACGTTGAGCGAGCCGTTGCGATTAATGAGCGTTATCCGGATTAGTTTTCTGCTTCACTTTTACTTTGAATAATTCAACTTAGGCAAGTGTGACTGGGAAACGTATTTGGTAATGTAGGCCGCGTCCAACTTCGCTTGTCGCACGAATCTGACCACTTAAAAGACCAGTGACTAGGTTGAACACGATGTGAGCGCCCAGGCCGCTCCCACCTTGTCCACGTTTGGTTGTGAAGAACGGGTCGAATAGTTTCTCCAATTCCTCCTCGTTCATGCCGCGACCATCATCCTGATAATCGAGGTGAAGGAAGTCATTCTCGTGACGTATTTGAATGGAAATATGTCCCTCCGAAGTATGTTCAAAACCGTGGTTGATGGAGTTCACGACAAAATTGGTAATGATTTGTGAGAATACTCCGGGGTGGCTCAAGATGCGAAGTTGAGATGGACAATCAACCTGCACTTTGATGGGTTTGCCTTTGAGCTTGGGTTGCAAGGAGATCAGAATTTCATCAAGGTAGGCTGCCAAAACGAAGGGGCGTTTTTCATCGGACGTTTGATCAACCGCGACCTGTTTAAAACTGCGAACCAGAGATGCGGCTCGTTTTGTGTTCGCGTTCAGTATCCGCAGTGATTGATCAACGATCTCAAGAAATTGATCTCGTTGTACATCGGCGAAGCGGCCAGCTTCAATGTCCCTGCGGGTCAATTTGAGTTCTTCGATCAGATGTGTCGTGGCCGTAACACATATACCTAGAGGCGTATTGATTTCGTGTGCAACACCTGCCACAAGTCCGCCTAAGGAGGCTAATTTTTCTTTGCGTACTAACTCGGATTGCGCCTCTCGCAGTGCGTGTAAAGCGCTGTTGAGTGCGGTGTTTTGTTGTTCAAGATTTGCTTTGGCTAAGTGCAAATTTTTCTCAGAATTGAGTCTGTCGATTGCGACTGCAATGTGACTAGCAACGAAGACCAGCAGTTCAAGATCATGATCCGTATAGCGATTTTGTGCATCGTAACTTTGGACGATGATCACACCATAAATTTTGTCATTGATGAGAATGGGAACACCAATCCAACTTTGTGTGGTAGCACCCAAAACCTGCTTGATTTCGCCGCTCGAAATTAAGTTCTTGAGACGATCTTGATCGATCAGTTGTGCCTTGCCGCTATGAATCACAAATGAGGTCATGCCCATACCAAGTGGGAAACGGTGCATTGCCGGTAATTCATCGATCTCGTCGACAAAGTACTGCACGCTGATTTCCTCCGTATCGTCGTGGTACAAAGCGACCATGAAATTTTTAGCCGTGATGAGTCCGTCGACGATGCCGTGGATGTTGGCATACAGTTCATCGGCATCCTCGACCGAGAACGACAATTCGGCAATGGAATACAGCGCCTTTTGAATTTGTTCGGATCTTTTGCGCTCACTAATTTCGTGTTTCAGCAGGGCAGTGCGTTCGGAGACGGCTCTCTCAAGTCGATCCACACTTTGGAACTGTTGTAAAGCGTTGCTAACATGCCCCGCAATTAATTCGAACAACGCCTGGTCTTCATCGGTGTAGAGATATTGGGCGTCATAACTTTGAATGACCATGGCCCCGAGGCAATCCTTTTGATGGTCGAGCAGAGGGTAGCCCATCCAATGTTCAGAACGTGTGCCAGTGACCGCGCTCAGCTCAGGACTCTCCACTAACTTCTCGTCTTCTTCGGCCGTGATGATCATTTCCTTTTTGTTGAGGATGACCCACTTGGTGAAAGCGTAGCCTGGCTCGTCGAGTTTGAATTGCTCTTGTGGGTTGGGCGCTTCATCAACCTCGTCGACAAAATAGACGAACTGCACGGCCTGTTCCTCATTGTTGTACAGAGCGATGTAAAAATTGGCCGCATACATAATGCGGGACAAGGCGAGATGAATGCCTTGGATGAATTCGCGGATGTCCGAAGTGCGCGAGGAAAGGCGCCCGATGTCGAGCACCATAGTTTGTACGGCTTCAAGTCGTTTGAGACGGTGTTCCATACTTGCTCCTTGCAGGCAAGACGCGATGTTCTTGCGTGAAGCTTAGAGCAAAATAGAGCGCTTGTGCCAAACTGTGATGTCGAAGCCACAGAATTGAAACGAGAAACAAGCCTGATCCGAATGGGCGAATCAGTGGACCTTACTTAGATGGGTTGAGAGTCGTTTGGTGACGCAGGCTCGCATAGGGAACTTGAGGAACGAGAGGTAGGCCGAGGGCGCTCCAGACCGAGGAACCGCCGCGATACCAGTAAAGATTGGTGTAGCCGAGTGCGCGCAATCGCATCAGCCCATTCACACTTAGCCAACACTCGGGTGAGGCACAGAAAACGACAATGGCCTGATCTTTCTGCGGTGCCAGTGTCCGCATATTGGCTTCGAGCGCAACTTGTGAAAACGTATCGGCGCCTGGTGTTTTTGAGTCTGTTTGATAGGAGACACCGAGCCAATCCATGACGTAGGCATTCGGTAGGGTTTTGCCGCTGTCAAAATCCATGGTACTTGCGTCTAACAAGATAAATTTTTCTTCCTTCATTCCTGCAATCAGTTCCGCAGTTAGGATGTTCTTAACTCCTTCAAGATGTGAGGGGGTCGCGAAGTGAATGCCTTCGTTGGCGCTACGGATGTGGTCAGGCTCGTCGATTTGCCAGTCCATTTTTTCAAAATAGTCTGCATTTTGTGTAGGTATGCGAAGTGATCTGATGGCCCGACTAGACTCTTCATTAAACTGCTTATAGCGTTCGGTGAAATCAAGCTTACCAACCGCCAAGACATGACATGCGCCACCCGACATCGAACTGCAGCGGCTCAGACTTGTGCGGAGCGCTTCATTCTTTGTATTGCCCATATTTGAGAATAACTGTTTGCCATCGAGACTTCTGGTGATTGCGCGTGCTTCATCTTTACTTCGCGCTTGCTCAACACGCTCGCGCATTTTGTCCGAGAGTTCGAATTTTTCTGGATAAATTGGTTTCACAGTCACGCACCCACTGAGTACGGACGCAGACAACAAATAAAGGAGATAAATGAGGGAACGCATATTCTTCGAGATTTATTTAAAAAACAATATTGTGTATTTTGTCAGCTAATTGAATTTATTGCAATTTCGATTTGCACTCCACATCGAGTGCGCCCGTGAGAGGGGCGTTCTTTCTGCATTTTTTCTTGTCATCGGACTTTCAATATCAACTGATAAAATGTGAGTTTTGATTGCCAAGGAAGAACCATGACGTCTTCGTATGAACCTGACGATGGAAGTGTTAGTGAGTTCAAAAGTAAGAGCGGTTTGAAGCGTATTTTCTCTGCGTTTTTTTATTCGATTGATGGACTCAGGGCCGCTTGGCGACACGAGCATGCATTTCGCCAAGAATTGGTGTTGGTTATTGCTGGTGTGATCGTGGCGCTGTTCCTGCCAGTCTCAGCCTTTGAAAAACTGATGATGATCGCAGTATTGGTACAGGTGTTGGTGGTGGAATTAATCAACTCTGCAATTGAAGCGGTGGTTGATCGTGTTTCTTTGGAGCGTCATAGCTTATCAAAAAATGCTAAGGACTTTGGAAGTGCCGCCGTCCTCCTCACATTTCTGATCGCGCTTGCAACATGGGGTGTGATTCTCTTCAATCGATATTTTTATTGAATAGAACATCTTCATGCCAAGGGGAGAGTTGGGTGTACCTGACTGCGAATCTCGCAGCAAGATAGTCGAAGAAACCGCAATGTGATTCAGCGCTATCTTGACGGTAGAGGAAAGAAGACTAAAGAAAACTAAAGTCTCCTGAGTTCGAAAGATCGAATCAATATCACGTCCATGTTTATGCGATGCTTCGTAAAGCATCACGTAGACAGCGCAAAAACTCTTCAGCATTGTCCATGCTAAACACAATCGGCGGTTTGAGTTTTAGGACGTTATCGTAAGGCCCGTCTGTCGAGAGCAAAATGTGATGGGCTTTGAGGTACTCAATCACCGCATTGGCGGCCTCGGTTGCGGGCTCTAGACTATGACGATCCTTCACCATTTCAACGCCAATAAACAGTCCCATGCCGCGCACATCGCCGATCATATCAAATTCTTTTTGCAGCTCAACGAGTCCGTGCAAGATCGCATTGCCCACCTGAAGAGCATTGTTTTGTAGTTGCTCTTGTTCGATCACGTCGAGCACCGCCAAGCCCATCGCACAAGACACCGGATTGCCGGCAAAGGTATTGAAGTATTCCATGCCATTCATAAAGGCCTGTGCGATTTCTGGACGGGTTACGACCGCGCCCATTGGGTGTCCATTGCAAATCGGTTTGCCCATGGTGACGATATCGGGTACCACCGCTTGTGTTTCGAAGGCCCAGAAATGAGTTCCCGCGCGACCAAAGCCAACTTGCACTTCATCGGCAACGCACACCGCACCCGCAGCGCGGGCGGTCGCGTAAGCCTCTTTCAGATAATGGTCAGGTAAAACGACTTGACCACCACATCCTAAAATCGATTCGCAGAAAAAAGCCGCAGGTTTCTCGCCGCGTGCATGGATAGCCGCAATCGCCCGATGTAAATCTTGTGCATAGCGTGGGCCGACATCGGCCTCGCCACGACGAAAACGTCCGCGATAATCATCGGGAATCTCGGCCACTTGGATGTGCGCTGGCCGACCTTGTCCACCTTTGCCATCGAACTTATACGGGCTCAGTTCTATCATGGTGGGCGAGTTGCCGTGATAAGCATGGTCGACCACGATGATGTCATGTGCTTGTGAATAGGTGCGCGCCAAACGTAGTGCCAGATCATTGGCCTCGGTGCCTGAGTTGGTCAAGAACACCACCGACAATTCTTCAGGAAAAGTGGCGCTGAGTCTTCGCGCATATTCGACAATGTTGTCGTGTAAGTAGCGCGTGTTGGTATTGAGCTCGGCCATCTGGGCTTGGCCGGCCGCGACCACACTTGGATGGCAATGACCAACGTGACAAACATTGTTCACCATGTCTAAATAAGCTTGACCATCCTGATCATACAAATACGCCCCGCGGCCACGTACCATTTTGACAGGCTGCTGGTACGACATACTCAAACTTGGATTGAGGTGGCGACGGCGTAAGTCAATGATCTCTTGTGGACTACGCTGCGGTATGGCTTTGGTGATCGTGCTCATGTTCGACTCTATAAAAATAGGCTGCTGTTTTTTGCCTTCGTTGTATTTTGTGGGCTCAGCTAGGCTTCGGTGATATTGTGCTTAATCGGTTTTTTAGAGACTTTCATCGTATTGCTGACAACATCAATTGTTCAAGTTCGTCAGCACCGATTTCTTCAAATTGCCGCAGTAGGCGATGTACGCCTATTTGTGACACTAAGATATAGGTATTGGCAGGGTTCTTACGAAATGCACGCGTCGCCATCAAGACACTTTGGCTCAAACGTGCATTGATGAGTGCTGGCAAAATGCGCAGCTCTGGCTCGCTCAGTGGATGTACACCTTGGTATGCCCTGAGGATGGCGGTGATGCACTGCTTGACGCGAGAAATATCGACCGCATGTTGTAAGGCATAGACGATGGTAATCGCCAAATCGACAGCACGTAGATGAAAGCACATATCGCCAAAATCGATGATGGCGTCGACCTGATAGTGCGCACGAACTGGATCGCTTTCATGAGCGCTCGCTTGATTACTATTTTTTTGCTGCGCATGATCACCATCGGGCTCAACCGTACTGACGATCACATTGTAATCATTGGCATCGTTGTGAATCACCGCTTGCGGTAGGGTTTGCCGCCATTGGCTCTCATTGTCGGCAAAGTAATGAAGGTGACGCTGAACTAGGGCACGAATTTCCGCGTCTTCGACATGGGCAATTTCATCGATCAGTCCAGGTAGTTGACTGATACTCCAATCGACCTCACGCATCATCGCCGGATGTTGGAAATCACTGAGACCGCGATCCAGCTTGCCGATTGCCAGCCCTAAGCTATATTCCAAACTCGCCAAATCGGTATTGGTTTGCTGTGCCGCTTCGGCATACACTTGGCCACTCACAAACGTCAGGAGGCGCATATGGCAGGCTAGCGTATTGCCTGCGTCATCGTAAAGATTTAAAGGGATGATGTGCGAACCGTCAGCAGCCAACATGATTTTTGGCAGAGCGAGGTCGGGGCAGGTGTGCACTAAATGGAGCAGGGCGGCATTCTCGATATCGAGATCAGCATAAGACCAATTCGGATTCGCGATTTTGAAAACGAAGTTGCCCTGTGCGCCACTGATCTTGAAATTGCGATCAGCGTAAGAGGGAAGATCGTTAATCTCGCCGGTGATCTGCCAATGTTGCTGAACAAGTTGTAAGGCTTGGTCTGAAGAAATCTTGAGCATGAATGTTGCCGTAGGACGTTGGGGGGATGGATTCCAAAGCGGTTGATCGTAAGCTGCCTTCAAGTTGTTCAAGGCCGTTGAGCGATGAATGCCATGCAAACTATAAGTATACTATAAATATATTTGAAATTCCTCGATGTTCACCATACAGGAGGCGCAATGCAGGTGATGCAGATGTGAGTTTTTAACCCAAAGTCGAAGACCATTCTGTCGCACTTATGATTCGAAAGTATCGAGGAACTCCAATCTTGTCCTCTTGCTTATGTCGATCTTTGTGCCAGAGCTAGAGCGATTCTGCCCATCACAGCGATCGTGTCATAAACAAGCTCAAGGGGCCTAGAACATAATCGGCAAACGGCCCGCATACTTCAAAGCCAAATTTGCGATACAACATTTCTGCTGGTTTGAATTCTGCTTGGGTGCCTGTCTCGAGGCTGAGGCGACGGTATCCGCTCTGACGCGCTTCGGCGATCAAATGGTCGAGTAGGGCGGCGGCCACGCCTTGTTTCAAATATTTTTCAGCAGTGCGCATGGATTTGATTTCCGCATGCTCTGGATCGAGTTCCTTGAGCGCGCCGCAACCCATGAGTTCTTCGCCATCCCATGCACCCCAGAGTCGAATTTTCGGGCTGCGTAAGGCGTCAATAGCCAAGGCATGGCAGCTTTCTGGAGGTGAAATTGATGCCATATTGGTAGTGTGTAATTCGATTAAGGCGATCATGCGGGGATCGCTGAGATCATCAAGTCGGATGTCCATGGTGTGCTCGGTTTGTAGTTTTGAGATTCTGTTACAAGAAAATTTAATGAGAGTCTGATTGTGCTTGTTTGTAAGGCACACGTCCGGTCGGAACAACCCCAGACGCACTCAAGCAGTGACCATGTTGATCATCGAAAAACATATGCGGTTGAAATGCGGCGAGCACGGCTGCTTTGCTGACGCCGCCCATGAAGAAGGTTTCATCAATCCGAATATCCCATGCCCTGAGCGTTCGGATGACCCGTTCATGAGCGGGGGAAGAACGCGCGGTGACTAAAGCTGTGCGCAATGGCATGGCATGTGGATCATCGCTTTTGAAATTATTTTGCAAGTAGGATATCGCTAAAAGGAGACGCGCAAAGGGGCCTTCGGGCAAAGGCTTCTTAGCGTTTTCGCGCTCATGTTTTTCAAACGCTTCGATACCGCCGGTTTGATAAATGCGTTCGGCTTCATCGGAGAACAAGACAGCGTCGCCGTCAAAAGCAATGCGAATTTGTTCTGGGTCGGCGGCGGCTTCAGGAGTGCGATACAACAGCGCCGCTGCCGTGCCACTATTGATGGCGGCTTGCACATCGTCTTCATGGAGCGATAAAAACAGGCTGACGTTAAAGGCCTTGAGATAGGGTGACAAGGAAGCGCCACCGGCCAACGCAGCACGACTAATATCCAGTCCGTAGTGTTCAATTGAATTGAAAATGCGCAAAGACGTCTCGGATGAATTGCGCGACATGATCACGACTTCCACCAAACGTTTGTCCGGCGTGAGTTGGTTCAAGCGCAGCAAGGCTTTGACCAACGGAAAACCAGCACCGGGTTTCAGCACTTCGTTCTCATGCTGTAGTTGATGCAAACGATAGGCATCGAGACCTTGCTCTTGGTAGATCTTCTCTTCCACTTCGAGGTCAAATAAAGCCCGTGAAGAAATGCCGATAACGAGTAGCTTATCTAAGGAAAATGGCATCTTACAAAACCTCGTCTAAATGTCGAATCAAGCGGGCAATCTCTTGCTCGGTGTTGTAATGGGCAATCGATACCCGCACTACGCCGCCGTGTTTTTCCAAATCCAAAGTACTGATCAGATGTTTTGCATAAAAATCGCCATAGCGGATGCCGATGCCATATTGATCGATGTGACGCACGATCTCCGGTGACGCTAGCTCTTGGTGCACAAAGCTGATGGTCGGAACCCGCTGAATCAAGTTTGTCAAGTTTGAATCATTCGCCATGTTGCCGTCTGTGAGTATCTGCTTTCCTTGCGTCACAGTATTAAGGCCGATAATGCTAACTTTCTCTTTCGAACGTAGATAGCTGAGCAACTGTTCTGCCAATGCATTTTCGTGATCTTCAAACTTCTTGAAGACGGCTTGCATACGTTGTCGCGGAGTGCCATCGTATTGAAAAAAGTCTGCAACAGCGAGCAGATAATCTCGAATGCCGGCGCAGCCATACGATAACTCAAAATTCACATTACCCGGTTGTAGTTTGTAAGGCAATTCGTCCGCTGGTATGAAAAAGTGATTTAAGTTTGCGAGTGAGTTCAGTAATTCCAGATGCCCCCACATCAATGCATAATGCGGCCCAAATACTTTGTAAAAACTGAAGACGTAAATATCGGCGCCACTCGCTTGTACATCCACTAAACGGTGCGGCGCATAGGCAACGCCATCGACACACACTCTGCCGCCGACCGCATGCACACGCTGTGCAACTTCAGCGACAGGATTGATCGTCCCCAAAATATTCGAAGCATGGGTCATCGCAAGCCATTTGGTGCGCGGGCTCAATAGGGGCTCGAGTTGCTCGAGTTCGAGCAACATCGTTTGGCGATTGACTTCCCAGATTTTGATCACCGCACCAACTTCTTCCAGACGTTTCCAAGCACCGATGTTGGCTTCGTGGTCCGTGTTGGTGAGAATGATTTCGTCGCCGGGCCGAATACTAGGACGTAGCGCTTGAATCAAGAGGAACATCAAACCGGTGGTCGAGCCACCCATGACGATTTCGCGGTCGTCCTTGGCATTCACCAAATCAGCGATGGCGCGGCGTGCGGCTAACACGCGATCTTGTGCTTGTACCGAAGTGCGATAGCTGGCGCCCAGCTGCACGCTGGTGCTGAGAAGATACTGATGAATACGGTCGGCCACGACTTGGGCGACTTGTGAGCCACCTGCGTTGTCGAGGTACACACAGGATGCGTTATGCAGAGCAGGGAATTGACTGCGGATAAAACTGATTTCAGAGTCTTTCATAGCGGCTAAGTAGATGCACGAGTGTTTGAGGTCGGCGTGACAGCGATGACCGCCTACCTCAAAAATCAAATGTGTACTACCTTACCACGAAACCTCTTGGCGTGATCGTTCGCGCTATTTCTGTCAGTCTGGTTTCTTCTATTGGGCGGCGGTCAGCGCTGATTAACCTGGTGCGCCATCGACACGAGGCCGCAAGTAGATCGGCAACATCAAAGCGCCCCAAGCGATAAACACCGCTGCCCATAATCCCGCAGAAACTTTGATTAAACTATCGGTGGCCTGGAAACTCGCAAAGACACGCAGGACAGCTGCTAAATGCAATGCAAGATACAAGGACCACAAACCATTGCCTGCATGGAGTGGGCGGCCGCTATGACCGAAGCTGACCCGGCTCACAAACGCGACTAACATGGTACTCATGAAGCCCAAAGCTAAAGCGTGGGTGGTGGCCGAACCCGTGGTGACGCCAAGCGCCGAGATCGCATGCAGGGCGAAAACGACACTAAGCCATGCGAAGGATAAGTGCAGCATGGCTAATAGTCGATTCTCAAAACTACGAAACAGTCCCCAACGCCAAGAAGTGTTGGCGAAACTGAAGCTCAAGAGCGTGGCAACGATCACTTGGATGCCTTGCGCCGCGCTACTTGCATCGCTTCCATTCGTGCCGAAAATACCCGCGAACGCCAAAGTCCAACTGCCAATCAACCAAGTCGCCAACAAACTATAAGGACGCCATGTGACATAGTTCTGCAACACATTGGCGGTGAAGAAGGGCAGCATGCGATGACACACAGTGAGAAAGATGGGTAAGAGGAAGGCGAAGAAACTCAATTGTCGTGCAGCTTGCCAAGCAAGCTCAGAACCAGCCGCCCATAGCAAGGCGCACAGCATAGAAAGTATGCCACCCAGCATGGCGACTAATAATGCAATCGCGTGTTTTTTATCCTCACTTTTGCTTTCGATAATCAAGCGCGCCCAACGCAGTGTGACCGCGACCCACGCGGATAGCATCAAGGCAAAGCCAGATAGACGTAAAGGTTTGAGACCAAAAGTGGAGGCGAATAACACCAAAACGATACCTACGAAATAGGTCGCGCCATGCAAGATAAAATGATGGGTAGATGCCTTGACGTTGAGCCAGCGCGGTCCAGCAGTAAAGGTGAAACCGAGTATGAATAAAGGGAAGACGCCGAGTGGCATCAAAATGCCGTGTAAAGGCACCGGTAATTGATTCGCGAATTGGAGATTGATCCACCACCACGCCAGTAAGGAAAGGAGTGCGACGAGTCCCAAGAAGAAATAGAGACGGTGAGGGGCTTGGCTGAGTTGTTTCATGGCGAATAATGATCGGAGATAAGACATCGGCGAATAAGCATCGTCGACCGACCTAAAGTAGCTCTACCGGAATAGCGAATTGCGAAGATAGAAAAGCTTAGCCTTAGTCGAATCGATGTCCAGAAAGTGAATCGATAGTGCCCGCGATGCTAGCAAATTTGTGCGCTGCACACCTTGATCAAGAACAAGTTCTCGCTCCAGATTTCGTGTGCTGGCCTGTGACTTGTTGAATCAATACGGCTGACAGGGCGTCATGTGAATGGCGCTTCAGTAAAGGCTTGTTTTGTTGAGAAGCGGAAAATGAAATGCTGAAGATGAAATCCTTAGCTCGCGCTCATTTCATCGAAGGCTCTCAAGGCGTCAGCCGCGTACATTAAGGAAGGGCCGCCACCCATATACACCGTCATGCCCAGAGTTTCTTCGAGCTCGGCACGTGTAACGCCGAGTTTGATCAGCGCTTGCACATGGAAGCCGATGCAGCCATCACAATGCGCGGCGATGCCGAGTGCCAATGCCAGCAGTTCTTTGGTCTTTTTGTCGAGTGCGCCATCTTTGCTCGCTGCTTGTGCCAGCATAGAAAAGCCTTTCATCACATCAGGAATATCGCTGCGCAAATGGGACAGTGATTGTGAGAGTGACTTGGTGATTTCGACGTAAGACTTGCTCATAAAGTGCTTTCAAAGGTGAGTACTTAGACTGCAGGCCAAAGGGAAATGCTAGGGCTTGCGATTCAATTGAAGCGCGGATCAACAAGCCACTGCGAATTTTGGCGTCAGTCTAATTCAGTCAAGTTTGCAGGTTTTGATGCCGAGCAAAGTATAAGCAGGGCAGAAGCGGAAAATACCTGTGAGCAGCGGTACCACGCCGATCCAACCAAACTGATTGAGCCAACCAGCGAGGGTCGCGCCGATTAAAGCCAGGCCAACAACAATACGTAAAACGCGATCTAGACCACCGACATTCATTTTCAACATGATGAGCTCCTAGTGTTAAATGTTGGAAATTCAGTAGGAACGTCGAATTCGAAATGGAGCGAAACGAGTTGAGATTGGGATCATTTCGAGAGGACGCATGATTCAGTACTGAATTCTAAACTGCTTTATTTGCGTTTTTATGCAAATAAGCAATTGAACTGAATTATAAAGCTGTTTGTAGTTCAAAGCGGTAGTAATTCTTTGATCCAGATCAGGTGAACTAACTAAACCTTGCTGGTCATTTATTCTCCTAGATCACTTACATGGCTGAGGTAAGAATTGGATTAAATGTGGATGCTATAGAACTGTTCAGAGTTCAGCCACTAATTTCATGTTCACAGTCAATCTTTTGAAAAACAATGTTAAATCGTTTTATAAATAAATTTTGTATTTGCGTAATTGCGCAAATAAGGATATTATGATTGTTGAGGTTTTTGTGAATAGGCGTGGGAATGAATGAAAAGTCATGGTTCAAGACTTGGCATAGTTTGATGCAATATTTGTTAGGTCTGTACAGGTTACTGATGGGGCCACTATTTTTCCCTGAAACAGGTTTGAGTTAAGCTTTAGTGAGAGGAAATATTATGCAATTTAGTTCTAATTCGTATCAGAGCCGTACTGGCGAATCGGATGTGCCTTTATTGGTGGATGTACGTTCCGAACTTGAATATGCTGGTGGACATATTCAAGGCGCGCTCAGCTGGCCATTACATGAATTAAGGCAGTATGCTGTCGCCAGTAAGATAGCAAAAGAAACGAAAGTTCTTGTGTATTGTTTGTCCGGTGCTCGCTCAAGCGCGGCTTGCCGAGAATTGGCCAGCATGGGATACCTCAATGTGACAAACGGTGGAGGCATATCACAGCTCGCGCTTCAATGTGGATTGCCCATCATGAAATAAGACTGTGATTGCAATTTACTTCGTTGCAGTTTTTGGTGCTGGTCAATACCTCTCGGTATTGAATGTTCTTTGAAAACTGTGTGAGTTAGGGTGAAAGTAAGCGAAAGGATTTGAATATGATGATGAGTGCACATGACCTGGTGGTGCGGGCTAGGGATTCAGTTACCGAATTTGATGTAGGCGACGCTCCTCGAGTTCTACAGGCAGCAGATGTCATTATCGATGTTAGAGAGGCAGATGAATATCAATCTGGGCATCTGCCAAGGGCGATAAATATACCGCGAGGTGTTCTCGAATTCAAATTGAGTAGTGCTGATACCTTGAGTTCACGAGACCTTCAGATCGTGTTGTATTGTAAATCAAGTGGTCGTGCCACCCTCGCAGCGCAGAGTTTACAGCAGATGGGCTACCGCAACGTGCACTCACTCGCAGGCGGGTTCGATGCTTATTGTGCTGCTGGCATGCCGGTGATTAAACCGATTGAACCAGCGTTCGATTAAAAATGAGCCATGCGAGCGTAAGATAATAATTGTATGTTGTTCTCAGTCAATATTTTTAATGCATACGAAGGTAAAATCTTGGTGAAACGAAGTCCTTTGTTTCTGCAATTCGAGGATGAGAGAAAGTAGAGCGAGAAATGAAAAAACTTATTTATATCTTCACGCATGCACGTTTTTGGTCGCCAGCTTCAGCTTTGATGCGACAACTTAAATTCCCGATGAAGATGAGTTTGATTTCGCTCGCCTTTTTGTTGCCACTATTATGGATGTTTGGGACGATAGTTATTAAGGCAGAAGAGGAAATGCAGTTCGTCGAGAAGGAGCGAATAGGTGTGCAATATGCTGCTGCTGTATTTCACGGTATGGAGCAGGCGGCGAAATGGCGATATGAGTTGCGAGGTGGAAGTTCACCCGATGGGGCGATTCATATCGAACAACTGAACAATGCAAAGCAGCAATTTTCTGATGCTCTCAAGGCCGTGGAAGGCTTGGATGCTCGTTTTGCCAAACAGCTTGGTACATCGGCACTAATTGAAAAAGTGAAAGAGCATAATGAGCTGGCTCAGAGTTCTAATGGTAATGACGGTCAGGTTATTAAGGTGCATCTTGATTTATTTCAATCGCTGGTGCAATTATTGGATCATACGGCGGATAGTTCAGGCTTGGCCCTAGATCCTGATCTGAAATCATATTATCTGATGAGTGCTGCTTTGATGAGAGGCCCACAAATCATTCAGAATACGACCGAGTTACGTAGCTTGGGGCGTAATGCAATCACTAGTGGTCAAGTTTCGGCGCAAAATCGAGAGCAAATTCAGGCTCGTCTTGCTGTGCTTGAGCATGAATTAGCATTGGTCCAGAGGGATCTCAGTAAAGTTCAGCAGGACGCTCCCGATTTTTATGCGCTTATGATGACCCAAGCTCCGGAAGCGACTTCGCTCTTTATGCAGAGAATTAGGCGGGACTTCTCTGTCGGTCAAAACGAAGTAAGTCTTGATCTAAGTCAGTTTTTGTCTTCTGCTAACCAGACGATAGAGACACAGTTTGCGCAAGTCCAGAAGAACCTTAGCGTATTGGATCTTATGTTGAGCGCAAGACGAACAAGTATTCTGCGGCATCTGTGGATCAACCTCGCAATTTCGATCATGGGAGTGCTGATTGCATCGTACTTATTCATGGGCCTCTATCGTTCGATGATTGGTGGCTTCAAGAAACTTCGTCGTCAATTGATTAGTATTTCAATGGGAGATTTAAGGAGCGATATTCAGGGACTTGGTAAAGATGAGATGGCAGGCTTAATGAAAGAGCTTGCCCACATGCAGAGCGCTTTACGGGACACGGTATTTCAAGTGAAGCAAGCAAGTGATCATGTCGTTCAATCGAGTATGGAAATTGCGAGTGGAACACAAGATTTGTCTGCGCGTACGGAATCAGCCGCAAGCGCACTTGAGGAATCATCGGCTGCACTCGAACAAACAAGTTCTACCGTCAAAATGACGGCGGAGTCGGTGCGCCAAGCTTCTTTAATTGCCGTGGAAAACGCACAAACGGCATCGAAGGGTGGTGCTGTCATGGCCAATGTGGTGAGTACGATGGAAGAGATTCAGGATTCTTCTCGTAAGATTAGCGACATCATTAGCGTGATCGATGGCATCGCTTTTCAAACCAATATTTTGGCATTGAACGCGGCGGTGGAGGCGGCCAGAGCGGGCGAACAGGGGCGCGGTTTTGCCGTGGTCGCATCGGAAGTACGTGCCTTGGCAGGCCGCAGTGCCAATGCTGCGAAGGAAATTAAAGACTTGATTACCAATAGCAGTCAACAAATCACGACCGGAACGACGATTGTAAAAGACGCAGGCGCAGCGATGGTCGCGATTGTTGAAAATGCGGACCGTATCAAACATCTGTTAGATGAAGTCGCTAGCGGTGCACGTGAACAAAGTATTGGTGTCTCGCAGATAGGCGAGGCTGTGAGCGAACTCGATCGAAATACACAAGCGAATGCGAGTTTGGTAGAGGAGACGGCGGAAGCGGCTCGTTCACAACGTGATGTGGCGGTGCGTTTAGCCGCACAAGTCGATGAATTCCGTTTGCCAGGACAAACAGTGGCTGAAAAAGTCGAAGGGATCGATGTCGACGGTATCATCGATGGACATCGTCAGTGGAAAGTTAAATTGCGTGATGCGATCGAAAGCGGTGAGCATGTCGATGTGGAAGCTTTATCTCGCGATGATTGCTGCGCACTTGGAAAATGGATCTATGGCGATGGACAACGCTTAGGTAGTCGTCTCAGTTTTACTGAACTGGTTGAGAAACATGCGCGCTTTCATCGCGTTGCGGGACAAGTAGGGGAATTGATTAATCAAGGTCAGTATGAACGCGCGGAAGATGCACTCGCTCCCGGCACCGCATTCTCAGTGGCGACGAGCGACGTTGTAGTGATCTTGAGTGGAGTCAAACGACTCGGATTTCAATAAATTTTTCGGCGATGTCGTAATCGGCTATGTCGTAATCTGCTATGTCCTAATCTGCTATTGCGGATGAAGGACAAGCGCTGCAGATGTAATTGAAGTCAGTGCAGATCCAGTATTGATTCGGTATTGTTTCTGTACCATCGACGGACGGTGTACATCTGTTTGACACATATCAAGTTCGTTCTAGCACTTTTTCCTATAGTGGTTCTTGATGCAGGATCTACGACTCACCACTCAGGTGGTCAGTAGAACTGCATAAAGAGGTGATCCCATTCTACTAAGGAGAAATCGATGAAATTGTTGTCTGGTTTGCTGTCGACCGATTACGGTCTAATGAGTCTCGCGGTCATTCTTTTTGTGATCGGCATGGCAGTATTCTTTATCCGCTATTTTTTGCGCAATCTCGAAGAAGAAGCAAAGCGCGATCAACAACAGTAATTTTTCAAATTAAAAATCCCATCACCTGTACCGAGCTGATGGGATTTTTTCTTTTGGTGATTGCGCAATACGTCGCTTGCGGTAGTGGCGACCGTTGTAAGAACTTGAGAAGCTGAAGGGAAACTGGTCGCTAGATTTTTTCTGCGATTTTTTGCAACCACAGCGGCCTCTCGTTGGCATCGATCCAATACTTGACTGCGATCCCAAGTTCCGTATCACCTTCCATTCTGAGTTGACGGCGAAAGAAAAGGCTGTCGGCATCCTCAGCGCCCGAGGCGAGTTTCAAAAAACTCATAGCACTGGCATATAAATGAAGATCTGCTGATGCTGCCGAGGATTGTTTGAAGTGTCCTTGATCACATGCGAAATGAAGATCAAGTCCGAGATCGGTAATATGCAAAGCGAACTGTTTTCCGTATAGAACTTCTGGGGCTTCCAAGAAGCCCTTTTTCCTGGCGATATCGAGTGCAATCAAGAAGGGCGTATGGCTGAGGCGACGTGGGAATTTTTGACCAATGTCCGCAAAGAAGGAGGGGAATAGAAAGTCGCCGAGTTTAGCGCTTGTGCTGGGATTCATAGTGTTGTGTGCTTTTGTCAGGATTTTTTGTTTGACTTCTATTTATTCTTGTTTCGCTCTTCGTTAGCGCTTACATTGAAATGGCGTGAATGGGGATGGCGTCCCAGCGCATGCCGGCTTTGCCTAACCAGTAGCCATTGCTACGCTCAGCGTTCGGTGGCAGATATGCTTCATTGACCTGGGCACGTTGCTGATGGCGGCGCGCTTCATCAAAGGCATGGACGACCTCAGCCATACCTTGTGATTGCGGTTGCAAACGGACGTAGTCGATACCCATATCCAGCATGTCGGGCAGATATTCACCTAAATCGAGACAATGAGCACTTTGAGTTTGGATACCATTGATGGTGAGAAAGTCGCTGTGCTCGCGGGTTTTGAGCGCCAGCCCATCCGGATATTGTTCGCAACTGAACTCGCAGCAATCCTTGCGCAGGCGATGACGTCGAGCCGTGAAGCAGCGTGATGAATAGGCGAGCGCCATCCGCCCCCACACCTGCACTTCGGTTTGCATCGCTTCGGGTTTTTGTGCTTGCAAGACTTGGAGTTCTTCGCGCGGCAATTCGACGGGAGGAATGTAGCGACACGCACCAAGGCTTTGAAGCCAAGTCAAGGTACCCTCGTGATAGATATTCAGATGCGGCCCAGCGACAAATGTTTGGCCTAGCCCATGAATGGTGCGAACGGCACTGAAATCATTAGCCTCCACTTTAAATCCATTTTCGTAAGCAGCATCGATGAGTTTGTGCATATGGCGTCGATCAACCTCGCTATCGATCAAGGTTAAAGTTGATAGCACCACTTCTTTGCCCGCCAGCTGACATTCTTTGGCCAGGCTAATCCAATCGGCAAGACGCAATTGGTGTCGACGCGAACAGACGACTTCGCCGAAATAAATAGTATCGATAGGCCACTCCATCGCGTCTGCATAAAACTGCAGGCTTGTATCACGGGACCAGTAGTAGGCGAGTGGTGCTAGGGCGATGCTGAGTGATTTCATAATCTTTCCTAGGGGCTTATTTTTGTTCGAATAGTGGTGCGAGATTGGGCCTTATTTCCAGGGACGCTCAAATGCACCTTGTGTTACTTGAGCTCCCTCCGCATGGCGGGCGAGTGCCGCTTGCCAATCGGGGCGGGCGGAGTAACGAACAGGGTCGCGTTGTGCAGCGTCGAGGGCGTTACGTAAGGTTGCGACCACTTGGCCAACATAGTTAGGGCTGCGTTGGCGTCCTTCCACTTTGAGCGCTCGCACACCCATGCTGAGTAGTTGCGGCAGCAGGCCAAGTGCATTCAAACTGGTGGGTTCTTCAAGTGCATAGTCGATCTCGCCATCAACCTCAAAGCGACCTTTGCACAAGGTTGGATATGCCGCAGCTTCGTTTGGCGCATACTGGTCGATGAGATTGCCACTTAAACGTGCAGAAAGCACCTGATCTTTTTCTTCCCAGCTGACGGCATGCGCCGGTGAACAGACGCCGCGATTATTCGGGGAGTCGCCTGTGACATAGCTGGATAAGAGGCATCGGCCTTCGACCATCACACATAAACTGCCGAAACCAAAGACTTCGATTTCGACGCTAGTTTGGCGAATGATCTTTTCGATTTCTGCCAGTGTGAGTACGCGAGGTAACACGGCTCGGCGGATGCCGAATTGTTCGCGCATCAATTCGATTGCGTCAACGGTGGTGGCGGAATTTTGCACGGAGAGGTGCAAGCGTAGTTCTGGGTAGCGATCGCGTGCGTATGCCATCAAGCCAGGGTCCGCCAAAATCACTGCATCGGCACCAAATAAGACGGCGGTATCGACAGCGGTGCGCCATTCCTGGGCTGAACTAGCTTGGGGATAGGTATTGATCGCAAACAAAACCTGTTTGCCATGCTGGTGAGCATAGTCAACACCGACGCGAATATCTGTTTCGCTAAAGTTGAGCCCGCCGAAATTGCGCGCATTGGTGGCATTGCGTAGGCCGAGATATACGGCATCCGCGCCCTGTTTGATGGCGGTCTTCAGCGCCAATAAACTGCCAGCCGGGGCCACGAGGTCCATGGTTTTCATGGTCGAGATGGTAATCATCAATGGCGCTATCGTCTTTGTCCCAGGTCAATGAATTCGCCTTGACTTTTCTTGCGCTCGTGCTGGTCTGATGCTTGCCTGCCAGAACTCCGTTTGCATTTCTTAATTTGCTTTTTTTAAATGGGGCGGCGCTATCGAGATGATAGTGAGCGTATTTGTTGGTCTTCCAAATGGTGCTTGATCCGTTGTATCGAACCCACCATCTTGCTATCGAAGCACTAAGTGGCTGTCTAATTTCGGCTATGATCGGTCGTATTCCATCTCGAAACGGAGTGCACTATGAAGAAGCGACAAGTTAATGCAGTAACAGCGGCACTGTGCGCAATGGGCCTGGTCGGCTTTGCTTCACATGCGCAGGCTCAATCCTCCTCGAAATCAAAGAACACGAATAAACCAGCAGCCACAAAAGTCGAGGCTAGCCCTGCACCGATAGTGCAAGTCGTCAAACCACCGATTGCTTATGCTTACATCGATGCTGCCACCAGCAGTAGCGATATGCCTGGCATGAATATGATGGGCGCGGCAATGCAGGGCGGCCAAGAAGGTGGCGGATTATTTGGTGCATTGAAAGGCATGGTGAAAGGTTCTGTCACTCCGAATGATCGCGGGAATTACTTTGGAAGTACACGCGCGATGGGATTTGGTATGGGAAAACTCTTAGATGTTTCGGTACATACATCGCTCAATCCCTCTCTCAGTAGTGCAAACCAAAATCTGCCTCCAGCGATGCTTCTTGGTGAAAGTTGGACGCTGACCGCGCCAGAACCGGAAAAAAGTAAGCCAGTGGTACGTGAGATTGACGAAACGCCCTATGAACCAAAGTATGAGAAGCCGAAAGGGAAGATGTCTTTATACTGGGGATGCGGCGAGACGGTTCGCCCAGGACAGCCACGGGTACTCGATATGGCCACTGCGAGTATCGAAGACTATGCGAAATTTTTCGTGATGCGCGGTAAGACAAGTAAAGGCGCGCGATCAGAGCCAGGACATCCGGCTTGGCCCAATAAGCAAGATGATAGAAAAGTCCCGGACGCCGCTTCACTCGTCGGTACGCATCGATTTGTAGGAAACGGCATTCCCGAATCATTTAAGTTTGAATTGGGACCAAACCATGACCTCATGCCCGCCATTGAATTGATGCAGACTAAGCACGATGGTGGCGTCACGCTTGAATGGAAACAGCTCGCTCAAGCGCGCGGTTACTTCATCGCTGTGATGGGCGGGATGGAAGGCAAGGAACGTGGTGCCGATGATGGTTCAGAAGTCGTGATCTGGACCTCGAGCGAGTTGCCCGATTTTGGTTTTGGGCTGATCGACTATCAAAGCAATAAAGACATCGACAATTGGGTGAACGAGAAAGTCATCTTGCCACCAAGCACAAGTAAGTGCGAAGTACCAAAGGGAATTTTTGGCGATAAAGGCAACGGCATGTTACGCATGATCGCCTATGGTTCTGAACATTACATGGCGTATCCACCACGACCCAGTGATCCGAAAATTGCTTGGGAACCGGATTGGCAACTTAAGTTACGTAATAAGGCGACCTTCACTTCCATGCTAGGTGGCATGGGCGATGTGGGCAATAAACAGAAGCCACAAAAGGAAGAAAAGAAAACCAAGCCCTCAGACTTATTGAAGAGCTTATTTGGTAATTAATCGTTTGCGATATCTGGCACAGCCGATGTCGCATAGCACGGGTGTCAGCGGGCTGTACGTCAAGGTATGGCTCGCTCAGATTGACGTATGCGACTATCTAGGCGTTCAGGCGTTCAGGCGTTCAGGCACTCGTACTGAATATGCTACCCAGTGAGGTACTTCCTTGTACATTCACCGCGACGAGTTTCAGAAAAGATTGCAAGTTTTGTGAACTCGGCTCGCCGCCACTTTTGCTAATCAAGGTATTAAAGCTTTCCTGCAAAGTACCCAATCCTGCGGCTGCACTGGCGTTGTTACCACTATCGAGCTGGGTGATTAATTTTTGTATTGAAAACTGTAGCTGAATGCTGGTGCTATTGGGATCGAGTTTAATTGGTGTGTTTGTGTTTGTGCTGGCACCATCATTCCCTTGATTGAGGCCCGGAAGCTGCGACAAGATGTTGCTGGTAAAATTGTTGTTTGCGTCTTGCCCTTCGTCGCTATTGAAAAAAGCCGAGATATCACGTCCCGCATTGAGTTGTACTAAGGCTTGCTGAATCGCGCTATTGAGCTTGTTGCCGCTGCCTGTTGCGGCGGGATTTTGAATCGTGTTGTTACTGACGTTGTTGTCAATACTTGAAAGTTTCGCGACAGTCGAGGACGCTGCCGTGCTTTCGGTCGATTTTGTACTATAGAGCTTGTCAAAAGCGTTCAAATTCGAGTTGATGGATGGAAGCGTCATGGCAAATTCTCACACGAAAATATGGGGGGCGGATAGCTCACAGTTGCAAATTAAGGTCGCAACTGAACGTCGCAATTGAGTGCGCTAAAAAGCTTAATAAGCATCTACGGCGGATCTTCTATCCAATATGGTTGAAATTTCAAATAAATGAAATGTTTTTCTGTTCACATCTCCGATATGGTGGTGCCGACCAGTGACATTTTCTTGTCGTGGCAGCAAAAAAAATAAAATAAAGTCATAATGCGTGATCCATGAGTACAGCAAAGAAGTCCATGCTTGCTGTTTAATGATGGAAAGTTGCTTTAAGCCTCGCATCATGTACGTTTTTTAACGACACTAAGTAGATGTCGAGGCAAACTCGTTCATATTATTTGTAGAATGGAAGCGTATTTTTTGTCGCTCGATTGAGCAACCACTGTCTATCAACATCGATCACATTTAAGGGAAATAAAAAGATGAAATCTAATGTTTTTTCGTTGACGCGTTTTGCTCAGCATAGTGTGAAATCAATTGCAGCCCCCTTAACGGCTATCGCCTTGGGTGTTGTTAGTCTCGGCGTGAGTGGTATGGCAGAGGCAGGCGCACCGATGAGCAAGGCCGTGGCGCCTGGTTACTATCGTGTGATGTTGGGTGATTTCGAAATCACTGCGATCTCGGATGGTACAGTGGCCTTGCCAGTTGATAAATTACTGACCAATACGACCCCTGAAAAAACTTTGAAGACTTTAGCAAAGAATCATTTGAGTTCACCTTTGCAAACGTCCGTAAATGCTTATTTGATTAATACTGGCAGCAAGTTGGTCTTGATTGATACGGGTGCGGGTGCTTTGTTTGGTCCAACTTTAGGACGTTTCCAGGCTAGTTTGAAGGCAGCGGGATTTACAGCAGATCAAGTCGACGAAATTTACATTACGCATATGCATGGCGATCACGTCGGTGGTTTGATGGTGGGTGATCAAATGGCCTTTCCAAATGCGACCATTCGTGCTGATCAACATGATGCAGATCATTGGTTGAGCCAAGCCAATATGGACAAGGCACCAGCAGATGCTAAAGGTGGCTTTCAAGGTGCGATGGCGTCGCTGAATGCTTATGTGAAAGCTGGTAAATTTAAGACTTTTGATGGTGATACAGAATTGGTGCCAGGTGTACGTGCGATCGCTGCGCGTGGACATACGCCAGGCCATTCGACCTACATGGCCGAAAGCAAAGGACAGAAAATGATTTTCTGGGGCGATCTGATGCACGTGGCCGCGGTGCAATTTGAAAACCCTGATATCACGATTGGTTTCGACAGCGATAGCAAGGCCGCTAAAGCGCAGCGTAAGAAGGCATACGCTGAGGCCGCCAAAGAAGGCTATTTGATCGGTTCTACACATCTATCCTTCCCTGGCATTGGACGGATCCGCGCCGAGGGCAAATCCTACGTTTGGATGCCTATCAATTATGTTCCTGTGCATTAGTGTGTTTTGATAATGGGGAGGGGGAAGCTTGCCCTCTCCAATCTTGAAAGCGATTGAATAATTTTGTGATCGAGCGAACCGGCTAAAGGGGCGGTCGCTTTATTAAATGCCATCAATGCCACCATGGTAGAGCAATCATTGCAATTAGAACAGAACGAAGCCTCGCAAGTCAGTACGACGAGGCAGCCACAGTACCAACTACGTCCGATTAAGGAACAAGACAACGCTGCCATTGCAGCCATCATTCGCGCAGTATTTGTTGAACTGGATGCGCCAAGAGAAGGTTCCGCATACTCTGATCCTTCGCTTGATGGTTTGTATCAGCACTATCAAGCTGATCCTCGTGCTGCGTATTTTGTCGTTGAAATAGATGGTAAGGTCATTGCTGGCTGCGGCTTAGGTCCTCTGCCAGGCGAGCCTTCACATGTTTGTGAACTTCAAAAAATGTACATGACGCCGGAATGTCGTGGTCTCGGGATTGGGCAGCGCCTCGTGCAAGCTTGTTTGGATCAGGCTAAGGAGTTTGCTTACACTCAATGCTATCTCGAAACGCTTCCGAATATGACAGCGGCGCAAGCACTATATCTAAAATTCGGATTCCGCTATTTGGAGCGCCCGCTCGGCAACACGGGTCATAGTAATTGTCCGGTATGGATGTTGTTAGACCTTGAAGCACCGATCAAATAGTGTTCTATACGGCTTGTTGATGGTACCGCATAAAGCGAGGTTTTGATTGAATAGATAGTGGTAGAAAATGACTATCCCTGCTGACGAAAATCAAATTCAACATCAACATCAAATTCAAGAAAATTTAGACGCCGCTGCTGAGTTAATTGCGGAGGCGGACGCTGTTCTAGTTTGCTCTGGCGCCGGTATCGGCATCGACTCTGGTCTGCCTGACTTTCGCGGTGATAATGGATTCTGGAACGCGTATCCCGCCTTGGGAACTCGTGGCATCTCTTTTGTTGAGATCGCCAATCCGCAAGCCTTCAGACAGCATCCGCGTTTAGCATGGGGCTTTTATGGGCATCGCCTACAGTTGTATCGTCAGGTTCAACCTCATCTCGGATTTTCCCATTTATTGCGTCTTGCGAAAGCCCTACCTTTAGGCATGCGACATTTTACGAGCAATGTTGACGGGCAGTTTCAAAAGGCCGGTTTTGCATCTGAACATGTGGTCGAGTGCCATGGTTCGATTCACTACCTACAATGCTCACGCCAATGTGGAAATCCGGCGTGGCCAGCAACGGGTTTCGAACCTGAGATTGATGAAGCACAATGCTTGCTGCTCTCAGAATTGCCAGTGTGCCCAGTGTGTGGTGGATTGGCCCGCCCCAATATTTTAATGTTTGGCGATTGGGATTTTGAAGGTGATCGTTATCAGCAGGCGCAAGATCGTCTTCTCACTTGGTTCGCACGCAGCCAGCGTGCCATCGTTATCGAAATTGGAGCCGGTACAGCGATTCCTAGTGCACGTCGCTTCGGCGCTGCACTAGATGTGCCGCTGATTCGGATTAATCCGGGAGAGCCGGGTGTCGCTCGTTCACGTGATGTGTCGATTGCGACTGGAGCGCAAAATGCTCTGACACGTCTTGTCGAACTATTGAAGATTACTTAAGCTTGAACCTGACGTGAATCTCATCGACATCTGATTGAGCGCGAGAAGAAAAACTTAAGGTAGATATAGTTGGAAGTGGGCACCGCTGCGATTTGATAAGTGTATCTCTCCGCGCAAGCCATTATTTTCGTGCATGGACAACACGCGATGTGCCAAACGCAAGCCGAGTCCGGTGCCATTGCGAGTGACGGGACTATAGGCATCACGTTCTTCAAGTACCGCCTGCGGATAGCCAGGGCCATCATCGTGCACAAAAAACTCTAGGCGATCGAGCTGGGCTTTGGCGCCGATTATGACTTGCGAGCGGGCGAAACGGATGGCATTTTGGAGCGCGTTCGCGAGTACCATTTCAATCAAATTACGATCGTAAAAAGCAATGCCTGGTGCACCATCCACTTCGATACTGAACTTCAAGCCGCTTTGTTGTCGCAGGCTGAGAGGAATGTTTTCGAGGAGATCGCACAACATTTCACTCGGATCATGGGCGTCAATTTGCAAGTGTAAGTGATGTGTCTCAGAACGATAAAAGCACAGCAGGCCAGTGAGTGCTTCACATGCATGGAGGGCGATCTTCATGCCATTTAAATCGCCACGTGCCGAGGCATCGTTGGCTAATTGATTGAGACTATTCTTCACGTCATGAATCGTCAGGGCAGCGAGGTCTGCGAACAGATCGGCTTCATTGTCATTCATAGTGATCGATGAATTTTCCATACGCAAGGTCTTAAACGCTTAAGTGACAGATTCTTGTTTATATTTTTGTTGAATCTTTAGCTGAAAGGCGGCAATTTCTGCAAGCTTGGGGTAGTGTGCATTTTGCGCAGTGACTGCTTCCTGGAACTGTTTGGCTTGCAAGGCTTTGGCCACATCATAGCCATTCATGAAAATATCCATCAAGATCGACAGCGAGGCATTGGAGACGACCTGCAAATTATTCGGTAAGCGAAGCGCAGCCTCGGTCAGCATCCGAGACGCTTCGGCATATTCGCCTGCCTTGGCCTTTTGCACGGCATTGTTGTTAAGGGCGATGACTTCTTTGACGGAACTTTCTATTAGTTCACGTGCAGCTTCGGCACCACCATGATCTTTAAACATGCTTGAAATTTGTGCCTGTAACTTATTCGAGTCTGGATTGTTTTGTACGATGGCTCGCAGCATGTGTTTCGCTTCTTCTTGCTTGCCATTGACCAAGCAGGCTTTGGCAATACTCAAGCGCGTACTTTCGGGCAGATTGGTTTCATCGTCGTCGAGTGCGATCGCCAATGCTTTTTGGGCTGCCTCGGAATTGCCAGCTTTGAGCTGAGTTACAGATTCAATGGCCGCGAATAACTTAACTTCGGCGTTTTCCTTAAAGCTCTCTTTCGCTTTTTTGATGACACCTACCGCGCGTTCTAATTCACCGGTTTCGTTTAATGCATTTGTCAATTTAACGAAATCTGCAGGGTCACGCAGTGGCGAGTTTTCGGTTTGTTTGACGACCACGCTGAGTGCTTTATCGACTCTTGCAAAGTCGCCAGTTTCTTCGGCGAGATGTGCGATGGAGCGTTGTCGAGCGAGAGAGTGGGGGGCAATCTTGCAGGCGTTGTCGAGAACACTAAGCGCTTTTTGCGCATCACCAGCTTCGGTGTGAATTTTTCCAAGCAAATCATAGGCCGCCAGAAGTTTGGGATTATCTTGGATGATCCCTTCGAGAATTTGCCCCGCATGGGATCCTTCACCTCGACTCTTTAATGCTCTTGCTAAACCCAATTTAGCCCATGGCATATCACGTAGCTTCAATGCATCTTGATAAAATTTGATGGCGTCATCGACGCGGTTTAAAGTCAATAGCGCATTTCCCTTGATGCGCATCGCATCCACCATGTATTTATCACGTACAGCAATAATGTCGTCACACGCTTTGATGATGGCTGGCCAGTCTCCCTTATCTTGCAAACGATCGATATTGGCGAGGCGCGCTTTGCGTTCGAGTAGGCGTTCCAGACGGATTTTTAAGGTTTCACCGGTGAACGGCTTAAGTAGATAGTCGTCGGGTAAACATTCCGCGGCGGTGATCACGCTATTAAAGCCGGTCTCAGCAGTGATCATGATGAAGAGGGTGGCGCGACTGATTTTATTTGTGCTTCTGAGATATTCGAGAAATTGTTGGCCATCCGTCGAACCACCAAGGTAGTAGTCGCAGAGGATGACATCATAAGTGCGTTGAGAGATAAAATTGAGAGCCTCTTTAACATTCGAGGCTAGGCTGACGTTGATGATGCCCAAGGCTTGCATTTGATTGCGCATCGTGGTGCGCATATCAGGCATATCGTCGATAACAAGAATTTTCCGATCGGTAAATGAGATCGGCGCTGCGTAAGAATTCATAAAGGGATTAGCCATAGTGATTCACAGTTCCTGTAAAAATCAACGACAAACCTAAACTTCAAAACGCGATTCCTATTCTTGTGACAGCCATGTAGGAATAGATGGGGCAACTACGGGGCAACTATCGGGTAAATAGCCTTGGTGGAAACTTTGCAGCGTATCTTTGGGGCGACTACACTTCGATAGATTGCGGTAAAGATCTGTGCAGACATGACAGAATCCATAGCTGAGTAAAATTTTACCCTATGGCAATAGTATCTATCAAAAGTAGGGGAATGACAAATGTCGAGAGGTGTTTTTCGAGAGAGTGGTGCTAGAAAGCAAAAAGCCTCTTGATTTCTCAAGAGGCTTAAATACTTTTGGTGCCGAGAGCCGGAATCGAACCGGCACGCCTTGCGGCGCTGGATTTTGAGTCCAGTGCGTCTACCAGTTCCGCCATCTCGGCAACGCACAAGAAGAATTATGACAGGGTGCGCCGATTTTTGCAAGCGGGTAGGCAAAAATACTGTTATATTTTATGGTTCCCTTATCTTCTGCTTAAATCTTAAGCAGAAACATCCCAGTCTATCAACAAGACCATGCCCGATAGGACGCGGGTCAATTCTCTGCATTACTTTGCTGACCTTTGGGCTAGGCTTTGTCCGCTTCTACATCTCATAAAAATCGAAATGTTGGATCTTGAAGTGCACTCAAAGAGCTGCTCGTGTTTCGCTTTTTGCTTGCGCTCTTTGTTTGTGCTCTAAGCATGGATAGGGATTCCTTCTCTGTTTCATTGTACCGTCCATTGTATTTTTTGCCCAAGCGCCGTCCCGTTCGTGATGAACGCTTTGATTGTCAATGTGAGAGCTAGGGGAAATTGTGGAAGCTGGCCAGGGCGCAAGCAATCAAGTTGCGCCCTGTACGAATGCGAGGGGTGCCTAGAAGGGCCGCCGCAAGATCAAGGAAGTGCTACCAATCAACGAGCGCTTTAGATATCGCGGATCGACGCTGAGGAGTCTAGATGATGTTCGAAAAATTAGTTTCGCGAAGCTTGATTACCATCCTCAGTGGTATCGAGTTCGCTTTTTTCACTGCCCGATACATTGGCTGATGTGTCCTTGCGCTGAGTCTTGGTTTGTTCGCGCTTTCTATACAAAGTGAAGAACTCATCGTTATCGGCGGCGCGTTGGCCTTCCCAAATCATTTCCCATTTGCCGGGGAAATCTGGATCGGTCATGACTTTCGATTTGGCGCGGCTGCGATTACCCTGTGTCAGGAGTAGATCACAATCTTGCTCATTGAAACCAGCAAAGTGCACTTGGCTGAAATAGGCGAACGATGCGCGTTGAGCGGGCCCCAACTTACTGTCGATGCAGCGATACGGCTTGGTAATTTTTCCTGCCATGTCTTTCGCAACGATGGAGTAGCTAACGCGATGATTGATCAAGGGGAGGCACAAACTCATGAGCAAGAACCAGCCGAGGATGACGCCGCCAGTCGAAAGAACGACAGCGCGCCATAGCACGGAGGGTTGGCGTGAGATGCGCCAATAGACGATACGAAACCAGACCGCACTGACGAGGAGGGCGATGATAAAAGTGACTGCATTGAACTCAGGCACGAAACCTGGAGCCCAACGCAAAACGCGCTCACTGAGTTTTACCGGCCATCCAATTTGCATCGCTACCCAAGCCAGCCAGAACAAGGCTGCGGCTCCCGTCATCACCATCACTGCAAACCAGTCGACTGCATTGATTGCCGAGCGTTTCATGGTCGGCAAACCAAAGGCCGCGAGAATTGCCAAGGGAGGCAGTAAAGGCAGGAGATAGCTTTCTTCGCGTGTTGGCTTCAACAATGCGAGAATGCTGAAGCAGATAGTGAGGCTCAACGCCAAGGAGATGTGTAAAGTCTTTTCTTGTTTGCGCCAAGCGTAAATAGCCCAAGCCGCAAAAGGCCATGCTGGCCAAGCGAACCAAATCCCATATTTGAAAAAGTGCGAAATGGTTTCAAACGTGGGCATGGCAAGTTGCTGTTTATTCCATTCCATCCAGGCGATATATGGCGTGCTTTGAAATGGCTGAATTTGGTAAAGCGCGAAAAGCCATACGCCGACGATGCCGATGGCAACTGGTGCACTCACAATCAACAATTGCAAGGCGCATTTGAGTTGGCGATACAGTCCTAGACTCACCAAGGTCAATAACATCGCAATCGGCGTGACCCAGCCGTGTGTGAGTGTGAGTAGGCCTAGTACCATGCCGAGTTTGAGCGCAGTCAACAGTTTTGGCACTTCAAAAAAACGTGCCGCTTGGTAGATCGCGTAGGCAATGAGGGCGACATACAGTGGCCCAGCGCTCGTCATGTGGCTAGGAATTAGTAAGCCTAAGCAGCCCAAATAAAAGAGTAATGCGCCATCGGCGAGTGTGCGTCCAAAATCTTTTGGCTCTGGTTGTCCGCCAAAGGGTAGCTTCAACGGTTGTGCTTCCGCGCGTCGGCCAAGAAGATAGGTGGCATACCATACGGAGATGGCGCCGAGCAGAAAGGCTAGGCCAGTGGAGATGCGAGCGGCCATCGGATCGCCGATCAGGCCACCGAAGAGCTTGATACATATCGCGCCTAACCAATAGGCCAAAGGACCTTCTTCGGGCATCGGTAGGCCTACGATATGGGGCCATAACCAATCATTCAAACTACCATGCGCCATCGTCCACATCACACCAAAGCTCGCGGCATCAGGGCCTTTCCAAGGATCGCGCCCAATCAGACCAGGCAAAATATAGAGAAGGCAAAGGGCGAAGATTGCCCAGCGGGGTAGGGCGATGGTGGCAGCGGCGGGGAGACGGACAGGCTTCATAGGCTCTTTTGATTTTGCTTGTGCAGTATGGATTAGCTTTCGTATCTTCTCATTGTTCTTGCTAAAGCCAAAGTGCATCCGTTTTTGTTAAAACTTGATGATACAAAAAAGGCAGCCGAAGCTGCCTTTTTTTTGCGTACTTTTGGGTACGATTTGTACTGCTGTTGCGTTTTTCTTTGACTTGGCCTGAATCATCAGAATCAAGTCTTTTAAGTCGAAACGATTATTGCGCAGAAACGGCTGTTTTAGAACCAACAGAACCGAACTTCTTACGGAATTTGTCAACGCGACCTGCAGTATCAACGATTTTGTGCTTACCAGTGTAGAAAGGATGGGATTCAGCAGAAACCTCAATCTTTACCAATGGCATAGTTTTACCATCAACTTCGATTGTATCTTTAGTTTGGATAGTAGAGCGTGTGATGAATTTGAAATCGTTAGAAACGTCGTGGAACATCACTTCGCGATAATTTGGGTGGATACCGTCTTTCATGCTTGCCTCAAAAAATGTTTGGTAGCCAATACGCACTTCGTCGGTCGCCTTGCTTCTTGACCCGATTGCCTATCACTTGCCAGGTTAATATGATTTGGTTGTTTTCAACCAAGCCCGCGATTATACAATAAAATTCTCGTTGTGCACGTTTTGCTTTGGAGTGAGATCGAACCTCAGTGGTGTCATCCCTCGTTTCGTTTTATGTACGGTTTGATGTTCTTTTTTTAATTTTGAGTTATTTGTTAAACCCTGTTGGAGCAAGAGATGTCTAGTCCCATTCACGTCAATATGAGTAGCGTGCTCCACGTCATTGAAGTGATTGGTGTGTTCGTCTTTGCAAGTTCTGGCTTGGTTGAGGCGAGACGCAAGAAGATGGATTTGGTTGGCGTCTTTACGGTGGCCTTTATCACGGCCTTTGGAGGCGGCACGGTGCGCGACATTTTGCTGGATCGACGTCCCTTGTTCTGGATTGAGAATTATGAATACCCAACGCTAATTTTTGTATTTTGCCTTTTGGTGTCGCCATTTTTTCGTCAGTTGCGCCAAGTGGTGACCGAAAAAGTCATCGTCTATGCGGACGCCTTAGGTTTGGGGCTTTTCAGTGTGGGTGGCACCTCGCTGGCCTATGAAATGCAGATGCCCTTGTTTGTGTGCGTCATGATGGGGGTAATCACAGGCATTTTTGGTGGAGTCTTGCGAGATATGATTTGTAATGAAATCCCGATGGTCTTCCGCCGCGGACAACTCTACGCTACCTGCGCCTTTCTAGGTTGTTGGGTCTATCTTGGTCTCGCACTGCTCAAGGTGGCAGAATTGCCAGCCTTACTGTGTGGAGTTGCGGTGACGCTGATACTTCGTTTGCTCGCGGTACGTTTCGACCTGAAGTTGCCTGGTTAAGCGAGCCAGCCCACTTGTTACTTGTGTAGGGGTGGTTTGGCGATGAGTCCGGCGAGCACGCAATCGATCATCGCTTCACCATAACTCGCGAGATCATAGGCTTTTGGATCAACCAACCACTCGTGTACGACGCCGATCAAGAAGCTATGCGTGATTTGAACGGCAATCCAAGTATCCGTTTCAGGCGGCAAGATATTGAGTTTAACTGCTTGATCAAACAAACTTTGCACTTGGCGCAAACATTCGCGTTTCCCGTCTCGCTCTTCAATAAAGCTTTCCATTTCTGCCGTCTTTTCACAACGATGGAAGATGATGTCAAACACGCGTGTCTGGCGGGAGTTACTGCTGGCTTGTTCGATAAAATGGACGTACAGTTTCTTGATGCTAGCGATGGGGTCTTCGACACTTGCGCTCGCGATTTCATTGAGTAAAATCTCCATCGGCATAAAGGCGCGATCGCATAGTGCGTGAAAGAGTTCTTTTTTATCTTTGAAATGCCAATAGATGGCGCCACGCGTCATGCCTGCGGCGCAAGCAACATCGTTTAGAGTCGTATTCGAGACACCTTTTTCACAAAATATGCGCTCTGCCGCGTCAAGAAGCGCATCATATGTTTGTTGTGTATCTTCTTTTGTTTTTCTCACCATCATTGCACCCATTGGCAACCTTTGTAATCGATTGATAGCTGAGCCTAAGAGGCCTTTGCTTAAGCGATTGCATTGCAATACATCCGTTTTTCTTTATTGTTTTATTGAAAATTTTTATCGCTGCGAGAAGTTCTTTGCTTGCGATCTTCTACTGATATTTTGTTTAACTTTAGGCGAGGATTAGTCGCATCGCCTTGATTTTACGTAATTTTCCATAAAAGATCTATACAAACATTCGTGTATGTATATAATGGCGACATGTAATTTTATTTTTGTGAGGAAACTATGGTGATCAGATCGCGTCAACAAGCTGTGGGAAAGTTTCTCCCTTTTAATGGTGTTCGATGGTCGAAGCTGGGGGCGCTAGGATTGGCTTCCTTATTGCCAATGGTCTTAATTGCTTGTGGCAAGCAAGGTGCTACTGGTGCTGGTGGTCCAGGTGCAATGCCTCCTCCGGAAGTCAGTGTGGTGACCGTGCAAGCCCATGATTTGCCGATTGATTATGAATACGTTGGGCAAACTGCCGGTATCCGAGAAACGGAAGTGAGAGCACGTATCTCTGGTATTTTGGAGCGCAGACTTTACGAAGAAGGTGCCAAAGTCAAAGCAGGTGAGGTCTTATTTCAAATTGATCCGGGTAGTTATCAGACGCAATTAGCTTCGGCGGAAGCTGCTGCTGCTGTGGCGGAAGCCAAACTGAATCAGGCTAAACGTGAGTATGCCCGTTTGGCACCTTTGGCGAATGAGAAAGCTATCAGTCAGCGTGAATTTGATGACGCTAAATCGAACTTGGAAATGGCTGAAGCGAGTTTGAAACAAGTACGCGCTCAGGTCAACGAAGCTAAGCTGAATTTGAGTTATACCAAAGTCGTCGCACCAATTTCGGGCGTGACGAGTATCGCTGCCAAGCCGAATGGTAGTTTGGTGACGCCGAGCGATAGTTTGTTGACGACCATCGTTCAAACCGACCCTATCTATGTCAATTTCAGTGTGACCGAAGCTGATTTCTTGAAAATGAATGCAGATGTTGCGAATGGTAAGCTGAAACTGCCTGGAAAACGTGGCAATAACGGCAGTCTGCCTTTCGAAGTGAAATTGAAACTGGCTGATGGTCGTTTTCATCCGGTACTCGGCAAGATGATTTTTACGAGCGAGAAGGTCAACACCAATACCGGTGGCTTTGAAGCGCGTGCAGAAATTCCGAATGCTGACGGTGCACTACGTCCAGGACAATTTGTTCGCGTCATCCTGCAGGGGGGAACTCGTAGTACTGCCATCGCGGTACCGCAACGCGCGGTGATCGATAGCCCGATGGGCAAGATGGTGTTTGGTGTGAGTCCAGACAATAAGCTAGTACCTCATCCAGTGGAACTTGATGGTTGGTCCCGTGGTGACTGGGTTGTAACCAAGGGCTTGCAATCGGGCGATCGCGTTTTGGTTGATGGTTTTATCAAAGCGCATGACCCAGGTATGACGGTGAAACCGGTTCCCTTGGGCTCTACGCCTCAGCCAGGTGCGGCCCCTAACGCTGCTGCAAGCGCATCCGCAAGTGCGGCAGCAGAAGCAAAACCTTCGAACAGTGCCGCTGCGAGTGCAGCGCACTAAATGGGATCGAGGTGTTCATCTCGTTTGAGCCTCCATCATCAATCGACCTCGATAGGTAACGATATATAGCTCTATGTAGCAACGTAAAGCGTTATACAGAACTAAGGATTTCTATGTTTTCCTCATTTTTTATTAAGCGACCAATTTTCGCGACCGTGTTGTCGTTGATTATTGTGATTGCAGGACTAGCCGCTTTGCGCATCCTGCCGATTTCTCGCTACCCTGAGATTTCGCCGCCAGTCGTCAATGTCACGGCCTTCTATCCAGGCGCATCGGCAGAGGTGCTTGAGCGCACTGTGGCGGCGCCAATTGAAGAGCAAATCAATGGTGTTGAGAATATGTTGTATATGGATTCGACCTCGTCTGCAGACGGTCGCGTCTCGATCAATATTACTTTTGAAGTTGGTACTAATCTCGATATTGCTGCGGTCAATGTTAACAATCGCGTGCGTCAAGCAGAAGCCAAATTGCCGCAAGAAGTGCGACGTCAAGGTGTGACCGTATCGAAGAGTTCGGCCAACTTCTTGGTCGTGGCCGCGGTCTATTCCGAAGACAATCGTTACGATAGTTTGTTCTTGTCCAACTACGTCACGCAAAACGTACTCGATGCGATCAAACGTATTCCAGGTACAACGAATGTGCAGGTCTTCGGTGCGAAAGACTACGCGATGCGGATTTGGATGCGACCAGATCGTATGGCGCAACTCGGTGTCACGGTGAACGATATCGCAGCCGCTGTTTCCGAACAAAATGCGCAGTACGCGGCGGGCAAGATTGGCGCTCCGCCAAATAATACCGAAGAAATGACGTTAACTGTCACTGCACGTGGTCGTTTGCTTGAGCCGCATGAGTTTGAGAACATCATTGTCAAAGCCAATAAAGGCGGTAGCACCATTCGTTTGAAAGATGTGGCACGGGTGGAATTGGGTTCGAAGGACTACAACTTGTATGGTCGCGTCAATGGACATCCATCGGCCAATATCGGTATTTTCTTGCAGACTGGCGCGAATGCCTTAGATACGCGCAAAGCGGTAGAGAAGACCATGCAAGAATTGAAGGCGAAGTTTCCCGAAGGGATGACTTATACGACGCCCTATGACACCACACCGTTCGTGACCGAGTCGATTGCCGAGGTATTGAAAACTTTGGCAGAAGCGATGGTACTTGTGTTTGTTGTGGTGTATGTGTTCCTGCAAAGTTGGCGCGCCACCATTATTCCGACCTTGGCAGTTCCGGTGTCCTTGATTGGCACCATGGCTGGGTTGCATTTGCTTGGCTATAGCATTAATACCTTGACGCTGTTTGGTATGGTGTTGGCGATTGGTATCGTGGTTGATGATGCGATTGTGGTGCTTGAGAACGTCGAACGTTTGATGAACGAAGAAGGTATGTCGCCGCGCGACGCTGCAATTGAGGCAATGCGTGAGGTGACAGGGCCAGTCATCGCCATCGTGCTGGTGTTGGTGGCGGCGTTCGGCCCGATCGCTTTCCTCGGCGGATTAGCGGGCGAACTTTATCGTCAATTCTCCGTCACGATTTCGATTGCCGTCGTGCTGTCTGGTTTAGTCGCTTTGACGTTGACCCCTGCTTTGTGTGCGATTTTGTTGAAACCAGGTGCGGAAAATCATAATCGTTTCTTCGACTGGTTTAATCATGCTTTTGCCCGTTTCACGAAACGCTATACCGATGGTGTGCGCTTCTTCTTGAAACGTGCTGTTTTGGGCATGGGTTTATTCGCCGGCATGATCGTGATGGCCGGCATGCTGTGGAAAATTGTGCCAAGTGGCTTGGTACCGGATGAAGATCAAGGTTATTTCATCGGTGCTGCGATCTTGCCTGAAGGTGCTTCACTTGAACGTACCAACATGATGGTGAAACAGATCGAAACAGCGATGGAAGGCAATAAAAATATCGACACGCGTTTCGCGCTGATCGGTCTTGATTTTCTCGGTGGCGGTGGTCTGAAGTCTTCAGCAGCGACCATGTTTTTCCCTTTGCGTCCGTGGGATGAGCGTGACAAATCGGCCAAGGAATTGGTGGGCGAGGCATTCATGCGTACTGGTGGCATCAAAGAAGGTTTGCCATTGTTCTTCGCACCTCCTGCGATCCAAGGTTTGGGACAAACAGGTGGTTTTGAATTCTATTTGCAGAATAAAGGCGAGGGTGGAGTGAAACGTCTTGCGACGATTCTGCCTGCCTTGATCGCAGAAGCGAATAAACAACCAGAATTGGCTGGCGTGAAAACCTTATGGCAAGCGAACTCGCCGCAATTGTTTGTCGATGTCGACAATGAAAAAGCGAGATCGATGGGCGTCGTCTTATCCGATGTGTACAACACGCTTGCCGCAACATTGGGCAGTTATTACATCAACGATTTCAATAAGAATGGTCGGGTGTACACCGTGCAATTGCAAGCGGAAGGACAATATCGTGCGAAGCCCGAAGATATCGGCAATTTGTATGTACGATCCACTGCCGGCCAAATGATTCCTATCCGCGCATTTTCGACGATCAAATTCATTACCGGCCCTGACTCTGTGCCACGCTTTAATGCTTTGCCTGCGATTAAACTCTTGGGCGATGCGAAACCTGGATACAGTTCTGGTCAAGCCATCGCAGCGATGGAGCGCGCGGCCAAAGCGGTGTTGCCTGCTGACGTGACCTATGACTGGGGCGGTGCATCTTTCCAAGAAAAACGTAGTAGTAGTGCCGGTGGTCTCGCATTGGGTGCTGGTGTCTTGATGATCTTCTTGATTCTCGCGGCGCAATACGAAAAATGGTCGCTGCCTTTCTCGGTCTTGTTGGCGATGCCATTTGGTATTTTTGGTGCACTGTTGGCGGTGTATCTGCGTCACTTTAATAACGACGTGTACTTCCAAATCGGCTTGGTGACCTTGCTAGGCTTGTCTGCGAAAAACGCGATTTTGATTGTTGAGTTTGCGGTGATGAAAGTGCATGAAGGTTACGCACCCGTTGCTGCGGCACTGGAGGCAGCACGCTTACGTTTCCGACCGATTCTAATGACCTCTTTAGCATTCATTTTAGGTGTCGTGCCATTGGCATTCTCTCATGGCGCTGGTGCAGCGGCACGTCAATCCTTGGGAACGGGTGTATTGGGCGGCATGATCGCGGCGACTTTCTTGGCGATTTTCTTAGTTCCACTGTTTTTCAAATTGATCTATGACCGTCGTTTTAAAACCTTGGACTCTGATTTTGATCACCCTGAGCATCATTATGCGAATGATCCATTCGATAGCCCATTTAAGAGTCCATCCAAGACAGTAAAGAACGAAACCAACCAAGAAAGCAATAATGAGGTGAAATCATGATGCGCTCGACGATAACGCCACGTGCGATGGTGGTAGCCATGATGGGCGCAACGCTTTTGAGTGCTTGCGCGGTTGGTCCAGACTATAAGCGTCCAGATCTTGATGTGCCAAATTCGATTGTAACGAAGTCGAGTCATGTCGACTCATCCAAGAGTGCACTCGATCCTGCGAAAAATGCAGCAACGACCAAGGCCGAGGCGGTGCAATTATTGAGCTGGTGGAAGTCTTTTAATGACCCAGTGTTGAACCAATTGTTAGATGAGGCGCTGGCGAAAAATCAAGATTTGCAAATCGCGATTGCCCGCATTGATGATGCCAAAGCGACCGCTGGCATTGCTTTGTCGAATCGTTTTCCCTCAGTCGATGCCAACCTGGTCGCGACCCGTTCACGGACGAGTGAGAATTCAGGTAAGTTGCCTGCTGGAGCAGTGCCGTTTGCGAAAGATTTTCAATTTGGTTTGAGTGCGGCTTATGAGGTTGATCTCTTTGGTAAATTGAGCCGTGCGGATGAAGCAGCGCGAGCTCGTTTGCTATCGCAAGAAGCCAGCCGTGGCGTGGTGCAAACCAGTTTGATCGCCAACGTGGCACAAACCTACTTTTCATTGCGCGCCTTCGACGCTCAGCTGAGTCTGGCTGAAGTTAGTTTGAAGACACGACAAGAGAATGTACGTTTGCAGCAGAAGCGTTACGCGGCAGGCTCGATCGGCGAAGCGGATCTACGCTTGGCGGAAGCCGAGTTGGCAGCAAGCGAGATCACGGTCGCGCAAGCAAAGCTAGGCTTGAGTAATGTCGAATCGTCCTTGGCCTTGTTGTTGGGACGATCTTCGAAGGCTATTTTGAAAACTGACATCGCGCGTGGCGCCAGCATCGACGCTTTGTATCAACAAGTGCAGATGCCATCAGAGTTGCCATCCGATTTGCTCGCTCGTCGTCCTGATCTGATCGCAGTGGAACAGAACTTGATCGCCGCGAATGCGGATGTAGGGCAAGCAAAGTCCGCGTATTTCCCTAGTTTGAAATTGACGACGGGTCTAGGACGTGAGTCGCGTGATCTGTCTGACTTGTTTAGTCCAAGTTCTTTGCTATGGA
The DNA here is from genome assembly GCF_031326225.1 of Undibacterium cyanobacteriorum. Lineage (GTDB taxonomy): Bacteria > Pseudomonadota > Gammaproteobacteria > Burkholderiales > Burkholderiaceae_D > Undibacterium > Undibacterium cyanobacteriorum. The sequence goes on from NZ_CP133720.1 coordinate 1,805,101, forward strand.
ATGTCGGCAGTAGCTTGGTGCAACCGATCTTCCGTGCTGGTGCGGTCGGCTCGCTAGTAGAAGGTGCCGAAGCGCGCAAACGCATCGCCCTCGGACAATACGTACAAAGCGTGCAGGGCGCATTCAAGGATGTGCACGATGCCTTGGCGACGAGTGAAACAAATCAGGAAATCGAAGCAGCGTCACAGCGTCGCGTCAGCGCCTTAAAAGACGCGCTACGTTTAGCAGAGCTACGCTACCAAAACGGCTACAGCAGCTACCTCGAAGTCCTCAACGCACAGCGCGATCTGATGGCAGCAGAAACCGCCGTCATCGACGCCAAACGCGCGCATTTGGCAGCGATCGTCAATGTGTATAAAGCCGTTGGTGGTGGTTGGAAGATGTAGTGTGTTCGCTGTTCAGATGTGAATGAAAAACCGAGCCTGCGTGGCTCGGTTTTTTTTTGGACGGCTCTTCATCGAAAAGTGCTAAAATTTTAATTTTTATAAAATTGCATTATTTTGACTCCTCGATATGGATACGATATGGAAAACATGAATTTGTCGGATCGCCCAAGCATCTCAGAAAAAAATCTAGCGCTAGTAGTCTACATCCTTTACGCAGCCTGTTTTTTTGTCGGAGTTAGTTTCTTTATCGCTTTTATCATTAACTATATTAAGCGCGGTGAAATTCAAGATCCGATCATAAAAAGTCATTACGCTTGGCAAATCGGCTCCGCTTGGGTATTTCTAATTGGTTTCATTTTATCGGTGATTGGTGTGTTGACAGTGACCTTTATTTCCGGAGGTGCTCCAGGCGCAATCTTGATTGCTGGTTTCTTCGTGATTGCGAATAGCCTACGTTTTTTGTACTGCATAATAAAAGGAATCTTGCGTCTTAATGATGGAAAACCAATGAAGTAAGTCCGGGATGCGCAATTAGTGCAGCGTAATCGTACATATGACAGCTAACAGACCACACTGAGGCGAGCAAGCACAGAGATAGGCTCACTTCGCTATTTAGAGTGGGTCTTGATACAGAGTCGAACATGCATGTTGACGGTGCGATCGGTGCGCCCATAGAATTAAGTGGACTATGAATATGGTCCTTCGCGAGAAAAATACAGTCATGAAAATCTTTTTTATCCTGCAATTTGTGTGCACTTTGGTCGCGTTTAGTGACAAAGTTATTGGAACACGAAGCTTTGATATCTCTTATGGATTTCAATATGTCGAGAAGGATATTGAGTACAAAGATGGTGTTGATCACTTTCACTATCTATATTTCAAAGACAGGAATCTTGGTAAAATTTCGACATATTCAATTTCGCCAGATGGACAGTTTGCTGTTTTTCAAAACGGCTCAAGCTCCGAAATATTTCTTTATGACGTAAGCCGAGATGAATTGAACAAGTTGATCAAAGAGCGTATTGGACTTGTTAGGGACTTTGAATGGGATTTGATAAATATGAATGTACGGATCATCTTGCACAAGCGTGGCGAGGAAAAAGTGGTGCCGTTTCGTAACCGAGGCGAAGCTAAGTGAATGAACTTGGCAGCTATTAATTCATGGATCAGTGTGACGTAAACTAGGTGTTTAGAAACTCTTATCAAAATCAACGCTGTAAATTCGATCACACTGCTTGTATCACATTCACAAAAAACTACTCCCTTTAATCCAATCGTTAAGTTGAATCGTAGAAGCAAAAAAGCCAGACATACAGTCTGGCTTTTTTATGTGAAGCTTACCAACAGCAAGTAATGCTATTACCCGCCACGACGCATCATTTCGAAGAACTCTGCGTTGTTTTTGGTGGACTTCATTTTGTCGAGTAAGAATTCCATCGCTTCGATTTCGTCCATGCCGTATAAGAGTTTGCGCAAGATCCAGATCTTCTGTAATTGATCCGGTTTGATCAACAACTCTTCGCGACGTGTGCCTGACTTGTTGAGGTTGATTGCAGGGTAGGTGCGTTTTTCTGCCAAGCGACGTTCCAAATGCACTTCCATGTTACCGGTGCCTTTGAATTCTTCGTAGATCACGTCATCCATGCGGCTACCTGTTTCGATCAAGGCAGTGGCGATGATCGTCAAAGAACCACCTTCTTCAACGTTACGGGCAGCGCCGAAGAAGCGTTTTGGACGTTGCAAGGCGTTAGCGTCCACACCACCGGTCAAGACTTTGCCAGAAGCGGGGATGACTGTGTTATACGCACGTGCTAAACGGGTGATGGAGTCTAACAAGATCACCACGTCTTTTTTCATTTCGACTAAACGCTTAGCTTTTTCCAATACCATTTCTGCGACTTGAACGTGGCGCGTGGCTGGTTCATCGAAAGTGGAAGCGACCACTTCGGCGCGCACAGAACGCTGCATCTCGGTCACTTCTTCTGGACGTTCGTCGATCAGCAATACGATCATGGTGACGTCTGGATGATTAGTCGTGATTGCATGCGCAACGTGTTGCAACATGACCGACTTACCGGATTTCGGAGATGCCACTAACAAACCACGCTGCCCTTTACCGATAGGCGCGATGATATCGATGATACGGCCGGTGGTGTTTTCTTCACCACGCATATCACGCTCTAAATGCAAGAGTTTGCTTGGATGGAGTGGCGTTAAGTTTTCAAACAAGATGCGGTGCTTCGACATCTCAGGCGGTTCACCATTGACCTTGTCCACTTTGACCAAAGCAAAATAACGTTCACCATCTTTTGGTGTGCGGACTTCACCTTCAATCGAATCACCTGTATGCAAATTGAATCGGCGGATTTGTGATGGCGAGATGTAGATGTCATCGGTCGATGCCATGTAGCTCGCGTCTGGAGAACGCAAGAAGCCGAAGCCGTCTGGCAAAACTTCAAGCGCACCATCACCAAAAATTTGTTCGCCAGCTTTGGCGCGTTTTTTGAGGATGGCAAACATCAATTCTTGCTTACGCATACGCGCAGCGTTATCGATATCAAGTCCAATGGCCATTTCTAACAACGCGGAGACGTGTAAGGCCTTTAATTCAGATAAATGCATAGTTGTGAGTGTCCCGTGACGGGAATTGAGGTGGGGGAGTGAACAGAGGTGAAAAGAATTGAACTACTAACTGGGTGAAAAATGCTACTTATCAGTCGCTTTTGCGAATTTGTGGAAGTCGCTGGGTCTCTTTTATTGCGTCTTTTTATATTGTGAGTGGATCGACTCATCGATCTATCGATCTTTTGCATCAGCTGAGTGACTGACTCAAGTTTTGCATTGCTCAGTTTTGCTATTGTAAAACAAAACAAAAATAAATTTCTACAAAAACTTATGGTTTTCGTCGAGATTTTCTGGAATTTCAGTGCTATTCCACTCGATTCGTCCAACGTATCTGCTATTTGTGTGATTTCGGGCGATCGCTATTGGCTGATCGCCCGTACAAGATGCTTTCGATCTACTTAAGTGGCGGAGATCGTTTAGATGTTTGCGTCAACAAATGCGGTCAATTGGCCTTTTGCCATTGCACCGACTTTTTGTGCCGCGACTTGACCGCCTTTAAACAGGATTAAAGTTGGAATGCCGCGGATGCCAAATTGCGCAGGAACTGCTTGATTCGCATCAACGTCCATTTTCGCAATCGTCAATTTGCCGGCGTATTCTTTAGCGACTTCTTCCAAGATCGGAGCGATCATTTTGCAAGGGCCGCACCATTCTGCCCAGAAGTCTACCAAGACTGGTGTTTCAGATTTCAAAACGTCTGCGTCGAAAGAGGCGTCGCTTACATAGATGATATTGTCGCTCATGGTTTCTCGTTATTGTGTTAGTTAAAACTGCTCAGGATATTGTGTGGGTGATGCTTGATCTTGACGGGTGTATGAGGATCTCATTACTCGTAGCATCGATTCTAAAAGCTTCCAAGTGTATTACCGGACATACGCCTACTTGGGGATGGTCACGCCGATTTCAATGGTGCCACTAGATGGATTGAATCGACATCAGATGACGCATACAGCGTGAAATCATACCTCATTTTTTAAAAGAAGGCGCAGTTGCATCTCTTTCGCTGTTTTGCCACGTGAAAACACCTTGAAATCAGAGCCTAATCAGAGTTTTATCAGAGTTTATGCGGGGAAAGTCGCTAGAATGTTATTTTTCTATTGCTTGCGTAGACTGAATACGGTGAGCGTGGGGGCGAAGGCGGTACCGATGTACGCCGAGGCGAAGCGGTCAGCTTGTGGTTTGTAGAAGTCCTACGCAACTTATTGATGGCATATTTAGTATGACAATTTTTCAGCATCGGATTCCAGCGTCACCCGCCTTTTGGCAGGATGCGGCTCGACTTTTTTTAAAGTTGATGACTGCAGCTCATGCGGACTGTTCCTCAGAGGGGAGGGGAAAGTCAGAGACGCAAGAAATGCAGCAAGTTAAGGGGCAAGTTAAGCAGCAAGTCGGACAAGCTGATTTGTTTGGATTTGATGCGGCACCAACGGTGGCCGAAAAATCAGTGTCGCCGACGATCGTAACAGAAGATTACGCCGCGTGGCGCATCGTGGTACCGACTTTTGAGCATGCGCAGTTACTTTTGAAAGCCTTGCAAAAGGAAATCGGGAGCGAGTTTATTCCACCGCGCATCTTGACCATGTTTGCCTGGACAGAACAGCAAACGCCCTTACCGGTGCCGCTTGCAGCCCCTAGTGAACGACTGAGCCGTCTCTATGCTGAGCTGCGTCAACACGAATGGCTAAAGAATCTATTTGGCACACGCAGTAACACGGATTTGCTACCACTCGCGCAAACTTTGCTTGGTTTATGTGACGAGTTAACTGAGGTGTGGTTGCCGAAAGTCTTAGATGCGCAAGGCCAAATGCAGCCGGAAAAAATGGCGAGTGTGTGGCAACAAGCCTTAGCGAGTCTGCCGACGCCTGTGAAAGACTTAGTCTCGGAAGAGAGCCAATTAGTGTGGACGCTGTGGCAAGCGCAACTCGATCAACATGATCGTTCAGTGCAGTATTTGCAGAAGACTTTGACGATCGCAGCGCATGCCAGCGAACACTTGCTGTGGGTCGCACCAACGTTGCCGAATGCAATGGAATCCGCATTTCTGCAAGCCTATGCCAACACAGGTAAAAACTTATCTGGCGAAATTCAAACTCAAGTTCAAGCTCAAGTGCACGTGGCATCCATCGATTGGCAGTCGAGAGCCTTGCCTGCCGCCATGCTGAGTGCATGGCCGCGCTTGCTCGGCGACGAGTCGCTTCCTCAGCATTCTCAATCTTCCATGAACGCCTGGCCCAGTTTGGCGAGCTCTGCCAGCTCAAACATTAACGCGCTGGATGACTTTAAGTGGCAACGCTTGCGCCTCTGTGCGGCTAGCAATATGGAAGACGAGGCAAGACAAGCTGCACAAACCATCGTGGAATGGCTGCAAGCTGGGAAATCTGAGATCGCCGTGATCGCACAAGATCGTGTTGTCTCGCGTCGTCTGCGAGCACTACTTGAGCGCGCACAGGTCTTAGTCGCCGACGAGACCGGTTGGAAATTGTCGACCACACGGGCGGCGGCAGTCGTCGCGGCTTGGTTCGAAGTCATCATCAGCGATGCCGAAACAATGGCCTTGCTTGACTTCATCAAGTCACCGTTCATCGAAGTGTTTGAAGATGATGTGCGTGATGCTAATCGAGTCTTGTTGACCGATTTGAACGCGAATACCAAAGCGGAATTAGTGATGCAAGTCGAACTCACACTACGCGGTCAAAATGTGCTCGGCGGCTGGGAAGCCATCCTAGCTGCGCTTGATCGACATCCGGCTGCACGGCAGTGGATGACGAAGATTGCGCGCCTCGCACATAGCTATGGACGCAGCAGCGCGGCCAATCGTCGCCAACTCAAAGAGTGGACCAAACAAAGTCTGTTGTGGATGGCAGAACTCGGTTTGGATCAGCAGTTGGATCGCGATAGCGCCGGTCAACAAGTGATCAAGATGCTGCAAGCACTGGGGCAAGAGTGTGAGGCGGTTGTGGCGCCATTGAGTTTTAATGAGTGGCGCGCCTTCCTGTTACTTCACATGGAAAATACGCCATTCACCATCAAACATCATGATCAAAGAGTGGTGATGTTGCCGCTCAACGGTGCGCGCTTGCGTACGTTTGATGCGGTGTATGTGATTGGTGCTGACGCCAAACACTTGCCGTCACGTCCTCAAGAAACACTATTTTTTACTAATACAGTGCGACGCGAGTGTGGTTTGCAAACACGGGAAGAAAGACAATTGCAGCAGTTGCGAGATTTAGCAGAGCTGATGCTATCGAACCACGAAATCGTGCTGTCTTGGCAAACTGAGCTCAACGGCGAATTTAATCCCGTCAGTCCTTGGATTGAGCAACTTGAGCTGGATTTGGCTCGTCAAGCACAAGCTGCATTGATGCGTCAACGCTTGCCATTGCAACGACGCCAACTCAGTTTGGGTGAAGTGACCATGCCGACGCCGACCGCAGCGCCTTTGATGCCCAATAGCTTATCGGCCAGCGGCTTATCGAGTTTGATGGCATGTCCTTATCAATTTTTTGCAGGGCGTATGTTGAAGTTGTCAGCTCTGGATGAACTGAGCGACATGCCAGAAAAACGAGATTACGGCGATTGGTTGCATGCGATTTTGAAAAACTATCACGATCAATTACGTGACAAACAAATCCCTCTGCGAGAAGACCATAGTGAGCGTATCGCCTTACTAAAAGCGATCTCTGATGACAGTTTTGGGCGCGTTCTCAAACAAAATCCTGCGGCTTTGGGATACAGCTTGCGTTGGACTAAAGTGATACCGGCCTACGTTGAATGGGCCAATCAACGTGAGAGCGATGGTTGGCAATATGCTTTAGGCGAAGTGTGGGCCGAGCGCACCATGCAATGGGATAAGGGCCATATTTTGTTACGAGGTCGTCTCGATCGCATTGATGAACGCGCGCTCGACAATGGTGATTACGAACGTGTTGTGCTCGACTACAAGACCAAGAAGAAGGGCGCCTTGAGTTCGCGTCTCAAAACCCATGAAGATCACCAGCTCGCCTTTTACGGTTTATTGCGCCCAGTGGCGGAGGTCGATGACGCCGGCAATAAACAATACATCGATGCTGTCGATGGTGCAGCCTACGTTGCTCTTGAATTGGAGCGCAATAAAACGGGCGATTGCGAAGCCCAAGAATATGGAAAGTGGAAACACGATTTGGAAGAACTCATCGTTGATAGTATGCAGGCGATTCAACAAGGTAGTCCATTGCCAGCACATGGTGTCGAAAGTGTTTGCCAGTTCTGTGATATGCGCGGCCTCTGCCGCAAAGGAGCTTGGCAATGAGCTTCGAACCCAATGACATGAATGCGTCCAACTCAGCTTCGAATGTGGGGCAACCAGTAGCAAGCGTCGCCAAAGCCTACGAATGCAACGGTCAAGCGATTGATGCCATGAATTTTACGCGTTCCGCTTGCGATCCGAGTCTATCGGTGGTGGTGGAGGCCTGCGCTGGTAGCGGTAAAACTTGGTTGTTGGTCGCACGTATGTTGCGTTTGCTTTTATCAGGTGCGGAGCCCTCGGAATTATTGGCGATTACGTTCACCCGAAAAGCGGCGCAAGAGATGCGTCATCGTCTAATGGAGTTGCTGCGCGAGTTAGCCTTGTCTGATCACGCGCAAGCGAGTCAAATATTGATCGATCGTGGTGTGTCAGAAACCGAGGTGGAAGCGAATTTAGTGCGGGCGCGTGGTCTCTATGAAAGTCTACTGAATCATCCTCAAGGCCTCGCGATGGATACCTTCCATAGTTGGTTTGGGCGCTTACTTCAACTCGCGCCTTTGGCCTCGGGTGTGCCGCAGGGCTTCCAGTTACTCGAAGCGACAGGCCAGTTGCAACGTGAAGCATGGCGGCAATTGTTGAATCGTGTAGGGCTGGCTGAAAAAGAGAATGAGGCTGATGAAGGCATAGGTAATATCAGTGGTCGACGTGAGCATGCTACAGAAAACCAAGGGCGAGGGGAATCTTCATCGGGAACACAAATTCGACAAGCCATGCTGTTCTTGTTCGATGCACTCGGCGACCATTCGACCAAACAATTATTAGATGCTTTCCTGGCCAAACGTGCCGAATGGTGGGCGATTAGTTGTGAACATAGTCAAGTACCCGATGCACAATTAGTGCTCGATCATTTAGAAGATGTACTTGGCGAAGATGCGCATCGCGACGCACGTTTGCAGCTGTGGGACGATCAAGCCTTGCTGCAAGAAATCGCGCAGTTTGCGCGATGCTTGGGAAAAGGCGGTTCCCTCAATCAAGAGCGGGCTCGGCAACTTGAAACGCTGGTCACCACGGCACAGCAAATGCAATCTCAGGGTGAGGTTCCTGGCCTGGAACTTTTTGCAGCCTTGGCCAACGAATTCTACGATGACAAAGGCGCACCGCGTAGAAACGGTAAGGTCAAAAGCTTTGTCGCCGCATTAACAGAACATTTTGGCGCTGGTGTCGGTGATCCATTAGAAGCCTTTAATGCAGCCTTTAATCGTGTCGCGGCCGTGATTCAAGATTACGCACGGCGAGCCCAAGAAATCGATGTGTTGCAGATTAATCGAGCCTTATTCCTCGTTGGTCAGGCTTATCTCGATGAATATCAAGATATCAAAGCGGCGCAGGGCGCGCTCGACTTTTCTGACTTGGAATGGCAAGCCTATCGCTTGTTGAGTCGGGAAGAATTTGCAGCCTATTTGCTCGGTCGCCTCGATGCACGTTATAAACATATCTTGCTCGACGAATTTCAAGATACTAATCCTTTGCAATGGAATATCGTACGTTCTTGGCTGGACGCTTACGGCGCAGATCACCAACGTCCGACCGTATTTGTGGTGGGCGATCCTAAGCAATCGATCTATCGTTTTCGTCGCGCCGATCCACGCGTCTTTATGGCAGCACAAGAAATGTTGGCGCAACAGGGCGCGATCGTGCTGAAGACGAATCAGACGCGTCGTAATGCACCGGTGGTGATTGAAGCACTGAATCGGGCGATGTATAGTAATCAGTTGTATTCGCCGCAGACGACTTTGTCGGCGCAAGATGGCTCGGTACTACGTTTGCCGCTGGTGAAGGATGTTGAAGAGGCTGGCGTCGGCGATCAGGATCAAGTGAGCGGACAGGACGAGAATCAAGACGAGAATCAAGACAATAAGCAAGACCAAGATAGTGCACCATCAGACGCGATTCGGCGTCCGCTCACGACACCAGCGGAAGAGAGTGAAAATCTCAGTCGTTATCAAGAAGGGCAGCAAGTCGCGCGTTTATTGTGCGAGCTGAAACAACAGCATCAGCTACAGCAAAAAGTGTCCCAAGAGCAGGGACGAGATGGCTCTGATTGGCGTTGGTCCGATGTGATGTTATTGGTGCGCCGGCGTTCTTATTTGTCGTCGTATGAACGTGCTTTGCGCGAAGTCGGAATCCCATTTGTATCGAACCGCCGAGGCGGTTTGCTGCAGACTTTGGAAATCATGGATCTGATGGCGCTGCTCAATTTCTTGATGACACCCAGTGATAATCGTGCTTTAGCGCATATTTTAAAATCGCCTATCTTTGCTTGCAGCGACGGCGATTTGATGATGCTTGCTATGCGCGGCGAGGCTACGTGGTGGCAACGTCTCAGTGCAAGCCTCAGTGCAAGCGTTCATGAAGCGAGTGATGCCGTAGAATCGGTATCAGAACAGCTAGCTCAACAACAGCATTCGCAACATCCGCAACTCGTACGCGCGCACGATTTGCTACAGAAGTGGATGCAGGCGGCCCATGATTTACCAGTCCACGATCTGCTGGATACGATACTGCATCAAGGCGATGTGTTGGCGCGTTACGCGGAGTTGAATTCTGCCAGCGAGCGTGACCAAGTTCGCGGCAACATCTTAGGTTTTGTTGAGCTTGCATTGAATCTCGATGGTGGCCGTTATCCTAGTTTGCCGAAATTCATCGCCAGCATCGCTGAGTACGACAAGCTAGCCGAGAACGAGTCACCCGATGAATCGAACGTCGTGAGCGGCCTCGATGCGGTGCAGATTTTGACCATCCATAGTGCCAAAGGCTTAGAGGCCAAGATTGTCGTGATGCTTGATGCGAATCATAGCGATGCAAGTGATGATCATGTTGGCGTTCTGTGTGCATGGCCTTTGCGCGATGGAGAGGCTAAACACTTTTCGATTTTCGGTCGTCGTGACCAACGTGGCAAAGCACGTGATGCATTATTCAAAGCCGAAGCAGATCAAGCGAGTCAAGAAAATCTGAACTTGCTCTATGTGGCGGTGACGCGGGCGAAGCAGATGTTGGTGATCAGCGGTGTTGCTAACGCCAAAAAGAGCGACGGCGAAGTGCCTGGTCTCACGGAAGGTAGTTGGTATCAAGCCTTTATGGAAATTCCGGAAGTCTCTTTGATCGCTGATACCGTAGTGGGAGAGGGAGCAGCAAAGTCTGCGGCTGGCTTTAGCTTAGAGCAGGCAACACAGTTTGAATTCGAAGATTTCACTCCACCGAATTTAGCACTGCCGATATCTGCGGGGCAGACTGTCGCCAGCTCGACAGATTACGTGCGACAATTTGAAGATGGTCTGGCACGAGATGCGTTTGCAAATGACACATCAAACTCAGACGCAACGCGAACCGATCAACCAAGTGAAGCGCAGGTCGAGGGCATCGCACTGCACGCTCTGATGGAGCGCATGACGGCGAACCCAGCAACGGCTTCATGGAGCGAGATCATGCCAAGCGCCGAAGTCATTGCACAGTGGTTACCGTGTCCATCGCCAATCGCGAGCGTCGTCAGAAAACAAGCCTTGAGCATTTTGCAGAGCCCAGCTTTGACAGCCTTTTTTGATCGTAGTCGTCTGACAGTGGCACGCAATGAGATGGATATTATCTTCGCCGGACAATTATTGCGTCTCGATCGATTGGTGGTTTTTCGTGCGAATGATCCTCAGTATGCGGATGAAGTGTGGATCTTAGATTACAAACGCCAACTTCTAGCCTCCGAACGGGCCGACTATCAAGCTCAACTCGCTACCTACCGCCAAGCGGTGGCCGCGGTCTATCCCCATCGCAAGATTCGTAGCGCGCTGATACTAACCGATGGTTGTTTGCATGAGTTTGGTTGAGTTTGGTTGAGTTTGCATGATTTGCGCTGTGGCGCTGCGGTCAGTTGCCTAGTCAGTTGTTAGTTATGCGCAAGGAATGTTGGAGTCCTGATAATGTAGAAGTTCGGCCAAACACGATCATGCTTGTACCTGCCATGATCGTGTTTGTGTTGTTAGCTCCACGTTCTTTCTATGTTCTCTCTACGTTCTCGACATGGAAATGATTTTTTGCGAAAAATCCCTTTATAATGAACCCTCTCGGTGAATTTATTCACTCGGTTTCTAACTCAAAGCCGCCACCTTGAAGGGCTGATCTGATCTCCAGTTCGGTTTTTTCGCTGCCGGTGCTCATTGTGAAGATTGAAACGATGATCTCAGAATTTGAACAACTCGCTGAAAAAGTCAATCGCTTAGCGGAATTGACGCAAACTCTGCGTCAAGAGAATGCTGCTTTGCGTCGCACTGCAGTGGAGCTCGCATCAGAGAACAAAGACTTACGTGATCGCGTGCAGCAAGCCCACACCAAAGTCGAAGCCATCTTGGCACAATTACCAGAAGAAGATGGAAAGGATGCGGCATGAGCGAGGTCAAGACAATTCAGGTTGATGTCACGATCATGGGGCAGGCCTATAAGCTTTCTTGCAAAGAGGGTGAAGATAAAGCATTGCGCGAAGCAGCCTCTTTTTTGGATGGCAAAATGACGACGATTCGTGATCAATCCAAAGTAAAAGGGACTGATCGTATTGCGGTGATGGCTGCCTTAAGTATGGCCATCGATTTGTTAGCGACGAAGACGCATGACGGACCGATGTCAGGTTTGAGTTTGGGTGAAGTTAAACAAAAGATGCAAGCAATGAATGATGTTATTGATCAAGCATTGACGCCGCAGGAAACTCTATTTTAAGAATCTATGTCAATTTGCTGAGGCATTAGATAATCCAATCAGTATGACTCGAAAAAAGTGATGAGTTTTTTTTCGGAAAGTAGTAAACTACAGTCTCCTACCGTGTTCGCCAGGCCATATATTCCTTGAACCATTTATGTGCATAGGCTGAGGAAATTGTTCAATGGCGTGAGCGTCGCTTATGTCCGATGAACCCGATTTGAACTGACCTTGGCCAACTTGAACCGCCAGGTTCAGGATGCCGGCCAGCGGCATAGGTGGGGCCTTATTCATGAAGAGCACTTATCGTTTACGCGATAAGTGCTTTTTTATTTTTTCGATCACGTATTCACGTCTCTCTATTGCATTGGCATTTGAACGAAAGCGCATGTCTTAGTCTGAGCTGGCATTGCCTCACTTTGCGTTTGATTTTGTCAGCTACAATGCGTGCTTATGAATTACCTCGCACATATCTATCTGGCGAAGCACAGTGCCGAGGCGCAATTCGGCGCTTTGCTCGGTGACTTCTTGCGACCAGGTCAGGACCAACATCTGCCGCTGGAAACGCGGATTGAGATTCAACTTCATCGACGCATCGATAGTTTCACTGATCAACATCCACTCAATTTTCGCGCACGCGCCTTATTTGGAGAGGGGCGTCGCCGCTATGCAGGGATCGTCTTGGATGTGTTTTACGATCATGTCCTCGCTAAACATTGGGAGCATATTTGTACGCTCGATTTTGATGACTTCGTCGAACAATTTTATGTAGCTTTGATGAAGCAAGCGCCGCATTTTCCAGACAGCCTCAGCTACGCCGCACCTCGCATGCGCGAGCAAGATTGGATACGCTCTTATCGTGACTTGCAGGGCTTTGAATTGACCATTCAACGCATGTCGCGACGCCTAAGCCGCAATGCCGATCTACTGCTCGCGGGTATCGACGATGTGCGGCAGCACTACCACACGCTGACGCAGTATTTTTTCGAATTCTTTCCCGAATTAGAAAGCTTTGCAAGAGAAGAACGTGTGCGGATTCAAAGCCAGTTCTCGGCATCCTAAGCTGGCCCACTACAGACTCCAAGCTACAAACACGAGGCGGCAATTGAAACTTGGCATTTAGCGTTGTTTGTTCGATATCTCTTATCGATCGCGAATGCGTTTTGGCAGGCAAAGCAAGACACTTGGCAGCAGAGACAGAGTATTTCCGTTACACTGGAGACTCAAGCTAGGTTTGCAAATCTCCCTTGATCCTCCCTCATTCAATGGTTTAAAACTCACTGGGCCCCAAACTCGGTAGACCTATCGAATGGGCTCAATCGGGAAGGGACGATCAGACTTGAGCCATCTACAAAAACAGAAACAAAAACGGAATAAGCCATGACCGACATCGCCACAAAGACTTCCTCTATCACCGCGCCCGACCTGAAGACCGTATTATTGGCAACCGGCTGCGTGTTGACTTTGGCCATGGGTGTGCGTCACGGCTTCGGTTTTTGGTTGCAACCGATCTCGATGAGCCATGGTTGGACCCGCGAAACTTTTTCGATGGCGATCGCCGTTCAAAATTTGATGTGGGGTGTGTTCGGACCCTTCGCTGGGATGGCGGCCGATAAACTAGGCACGGCCAAAGTGATTATCTTGGGCGCCGTTTTGTATGCGCTAGGATTAGCGTGGATGGCTTTAGTGACAGCCCCAGTTTTATTCGTCTTGGGCTCGGGCCTCTTGATTGGTGGCGCTCTCGCTTGTACGACTTTCGGTGCTGTTAGTGGCATTATTGGACGCACCGCGCCGGAAGCAAAACGTTCATGGGCCTTTGGCATGTCTTCGGCGGCGAGCTCCTTTGGACAATTTGTGATGATGCCCATTGATCAGCAGTTGATTCAACATGCGGGATGGCAAAATGCGTTGTACGTATTGTCCGCCGTCTTGTTGATCGTGATGTTACCGATGGCGTGGAAGCTGCGTGAACCCCAAGTACAGGCAGCGACAGGGCCGCAACAAAGCACCATGGAAGCCGTTCGCGAAGCCTTTTCGCATAAGCCATTCCTTTTGCTGCTATCGGGTTATTTCGTCTGTGGCTTTCAGTTGGTTTTTATTGGTGTGAACATGCCCGCCTATCTGAAAGACAAGGGCATCGTCGATCCATCGATCGCCGTGATTGCATTGTCCCTAATTGGCTTGTTCAATATTTTCGGTTCTTACTATGCCGGCAAACTCGGTGGCTTGTTCCCAAAACGCTATTTGCTGTCGTCGATCTATTTGTCGCGCAGTATCGTGATCGCGCTGTTCATCTTGGCGCCTTTATCGCCTTCTAGTGTGTACGTGTTTGCGGCGGCCATGGGACTGTTGTGGTTGTCAACCGTGCCCTTGACCAATGGTGTGATCGCCGGTATTTTTGGCGTGAAGTATTTGTCCATGTTATCGGGATTCGTGTTCTTCTCGCATCAACTAGGCAGCTTCATTGGCGCATGGCTGGGCGGTTATTTGTACACCAAGAACGGTAACTACGACGCCGTTTGGTTAATCGTGATCGCTCTCGGATTATTTGCTACTGTCATCAATTTACCAATCGATGAAAGTGCGACTGAGCGCGAAGTAAAGCCAGCACTGGCTTGAGTAAAAGTGCGCCACGCCAGAGCTAAGATAGAGAGTGACGCGACCTGATGCGGTGCGACGTGAGTGAACTGTGAGAACCTAGATGAAAATTCTCAAAAATCATTATACTAAGATGGGGCTTTTGGTGTTAATCATCTCTGCACTGACAGCACTTGCGCTGTGGGCATACGCACAGCCCGGATTCTTACTTGATCTGGCGAACAAGTATGTGTTTTGTTGATGATCTCCACTTCGACGATCAGAGTGCCATTCGTAAGAATTCAGCTTTTCCCATCATCAAATTTTCTCGTTTTATTTGTTTGCCGGTTCGAGTGCAACGAACCGTTCGATCATGAGTAGCACGGTTTTTGCTGCGTAACGCTTGGGCATATGTTCTGCTGCGGCACTCGCTAACTGAAAGCTGCCTTCCATTGTCGACAGCAGCGTCGCCGCAAGATGGCGTGCTGAACTTTCTTTCTTTCCTTGATCGAGCAAATAGTCGGCCAGCAAGCCTTGTAGCAAGCGCAGTTCTCTAGCGATTGCTTGCGCGTACAGAGTTCGGACTTCCTCTTGTTTAATGGCTTCTGCACCAATGATCACCCAAGCCGCAACCGCTTCTGGATTTTCACCTTCACCTTTGGCTAGACGCGCCTCAACATAGGCACGCAGTCTTTCGTGCGGCGTCTTCGCTCGACTCAGCAGATCTTCAAAACGTGCTTCAAACACTGTGGTCAATGTGGTGATCAACTCCACGAGTATTTCAGCCTTTGTTGAAAAGTGGTAATGAATTAAACCCGGTGTGAGTGCGGCTTCTTTGGCGATCGCTTGAATCGTCGCCTTCTCATAACCTTGATTCGCGAGCACCCGCAGAAAGGCGGTCGTGATCTCTTGTCGACGTTGTTGTGTGTTCGATTTCCTCGACATGTCGGGCCTCCTTAGACCTGAATCAATGAGTTGCGGGAGCGTAGTTTATTTTTATTTGGTTGAATGACCAAAATTATACTTGCAAAACTTTGTTCTGCAATCTATAGTTTCAATATTGGTTGATTGACCAATATTGACGTGAAGAAGAGATTAGATTGATATGGATTCTATCGAAGAGCGTCGTTAAGAAACTGCATCGGTGGAGAATCAATTAGACAATGAGTACAAGTGCGCGAACACGTTTAGTGCATCTCACTGGTGCGATAGGAAGTGGAAAATCGACCGTGAGACGCTTGCTTGAAGCTTATGGCGTCGTCACTCTCGATCTAGATTCGTTGGCGCGTTCCATGCATCAAGATCCTCAGCATCCGGTTATGCATCATTTGAAGCAGGCCTTTCCGCAGCTGATCACCACGAGCGGCTGCTTACAGCGTGGCTGTTTGCGGAGTTATTTTTCTCAGCATCCAGATCAGAATCGTGAATTGCTCAGAATCATGCAGCCATTTATTCAGAGCGCGCTTCAACATTGGTTAGCACAGCAGACATCGTCTTTTGTGGTTTGTGAGACTGCGCTGAGCTTAGTGAGTGATGACTCTCCAATTCCAGTATGGCGACGTGTGGTGGTGGATGCATCGGAGGCCTTACGCTTGAATCGACTCTTGCAGCGTCAAGCTACTTGGACATCGGATGACGCAACTAACATGATGGCGATGCAAGTGGGTCGAGAGGCGTACTTGCTTGGCGCTGACCAAGTGATCTCCAATGACGGCGATCTATCAAGACTAGTTTCGCAAGTGGAAGAACTTTATTCTTACTTGTGCAACGAAGGGGAAATCAAATGAAACGAATCGGTTTTTCAGGAAGTTTAGATCCGATTACGAATGGACATATGTGGGTGATTGGCGAAGCGCGTCAGTTGGCTGATGAGGTCATTGTGTTCATTTCGGAGAATCCATTTAAACACTGCCACTTCACAGCTGCACAACGCGAAAAGATTGTGATCGCCAGCTGCCACGAACGTGCCTGGTACAACGTGAAGGTGGTGGTTGTGAAAGGCGACTATACAGCGCGCGCAGCGAAGCACCATGGGGTCGATTACCTGATACGGGGTATTCGAAATAATGCCGACTTTGATTATGAGAATTTACTTCAGCAAGCGAATGTTGAGGTGATCGATGGGGCGAAAACCTTGTTCGTGATGCCACCGCGTGATTTGGGATCAGTGAGTTCAACTTTTGTCCGTGGCCTGCAGGGGCCGGTGGGTTGGCATTGGCATATGAAAAAATTTGTACCAAGGCCGGCATATCAGGCATGGATTGAAGATTGGCTGCATCGTGAGTGGGCGCATTTGTGGCCTGATTCGCCGGAGCGTGCTACTGATCGCGCTGCAAACGATGAGCGTGCGTCACAAAGTCCGCGCCATATGTTCCTACAAAAAATCCTTTCTGCATATAGTGGGCCGCGCCGTTACTACCATGACTTAGAGCACCTCGTGCACGGTTTGAGTGAACTGAAAGTGTACGCAGCCAATCACTCAATCGCAGCGCATGATTTGCGCGTGTTGCAATTGGCGTTTTGGTTTCACGATTTCATTTACCGTGGTGAGCAAAACGAATCAGATGAGGAAGCCAGTGCGCAAGCATGGCTGGCGGCGCAGCTCGATCCAACTTGTGCCGAGGAAGTTGCCCAGCTGATTCGTGCCACTGAACATTCTAAACAAGTCCGGGAGCAATCACCACTGGCGAAAGTATTGATCGGTGCAGACTTGGCGATACTCGGCCAATCGCACGAGATCTACACCAATTATGCACAAGCAGTACGTCGTGAATATCAGTATGTGAACGATGATTTATTTTGGATCGGTCGGCAACGTGTTCTGTGCGCGATGTTGCAAAAAGCCGAGACAGGCATACTCTTCGAAGATGCGTACTTTGCAGACTTGTACCAAGCACAAAGCTGCGACAACCTCAGATGGGAAATCGAAGAATGCCAAGCTAAGATGGCAATGCAAACGACAGTTTAAAAATCGCCTGCAGCCTTCACCGAACTTAGCAAGGAAAAATGGCTGCCCAAAATAGGCCTCCTCAAATAGGGCTTTTTAGCGATTTTAGCTTGGGTAGCAACCAGAGCAGCGATGTCGTGTTTTTGAATCACCATCTAAGTTCTGGAAGGGCTTGAAAAATCATGTTCAAAATGGAATGCTTTTTCGTGTGATCTCGCCTTTTTTGCTGGTGCAAAATTGTCAACGCATGTAATTCCTCTTACAATATAAACAAAGATAAGGGCACAAAAGGGAAAGGTCTCTGATCGTCCGTGTGTTGAAGAATAATTTACCCAGAAAATAGGTTTGCAAGATGATCATTGGTATCGATTTAGGAACAACGAATAGCTTGGTAGCGATTTGGCGCGACGGTAAGGCGCAGTTGATACCGAATAGTTTGGGTGAGTTTTTGACTCCGTCTTGTGTCAGCTTAGATGAGGACGGTACAGTGTTGGTCGGTAAGGCTGCACGTGAACGTTTGCAGACGCATCCTGAACGCACGGCGGCCGTGTTTAAGCGCTACATGGGTAGTGATAAAAAAATCCGACTTGGTGATAAAGAATTTCGTGCGGAAGAGTTGTCGTCTTTTGTGCTGAAGAGTCTCAAGCAAGATGCTGAAGCCTTCTTGGGTGAACCGGTGACTGAGGCGGTGATTACGGTACCAGCTTACTTTTCTGATGCGCAGCGTAAGGCGACGAAAGTCGCGGGGCAGTTAGCGAATCTGAAGGTGGATCGTTTGGTGAATGAACCGACCGCCGCCGCTCTAGCTTACGGCATGCATCAGTTCAAAGACGAATGCAAATTCTTGGTGTTCGATCTTGGCGGCGGCACCTTCGACGTGTCTATCCTCGAAATGTTTGATGGGGTGATGGAAGTGCGCGCATCCGCTGGTGATAATTTCCTCGGTGGCGAAGATATCACCAAGGTGATGGTCGATGCCTTCATCGAAAAACATGAGTTTCCGGCGAAGGTGAGAAACGATGCGCGTTTCATGCAGCAATTATTTGCCGCGGCAGAGAAGGCTAAACGTGAGCTGTCCTCAGGCGAAAAAGCGCTGATGGAAGTACAAACCACGGAGTCCACTTTGCAGTTGGAATTTAACGAGGAACTGTTCACTAAGATTACATCGCCCTTGGTCAAACGTTTGCGTGAGCCAGTGGAACGCGCATTACGTGATACCAATTTGCGGAGCAATCAATTGGATAGCATCGTGTTGGCAGGTGGGGCGACGCGCATGCCAATTATCAAACGCTTGGTGACTCTGATGTTTGGTCGTTTCCCTCTCAGTGATATCAATCCAGATGAAGTGGTGGCGATGGGTGCCGCCGTGCAAGCTGGTTTGAAAATGAAAGATTCGGCTCTCGATGAAGTTGTCATGACGGACGTGGCACCGTATTCCTTGGGCGTTGATACGGCGATTGTCTTGTCCGATAACAAAACGGTTGGTGGTCAATTCTCTCCTATCATTGAGCGCAATAGCACGGTGCCGGTTAGTCGCGTAAAACGGTATTATCCGATCGAAGACAAACAAGACAAGTTGATATTCAACATCTATCAAGGCGAGTCGCGCTTGGTCAAAGATAATATTTTCCTCGGCAAGATGGAATTTCCTTTAGACCCTTTGCCAAGCCAAGATAATGGCGTTGATCTTCGTTTTACATACGACGTGAATGGTTTGTTGGAAGTGCAGGCTACTGTACTGAGAAACCAACAAAAGCATGCGATGGTGATTCAAGGTAATCCAGGCTTGCTGTCTGACGAGCAAATTGCTACGCGCTTGGCAGATTTAGAAAAAATTAAAATGCACCCACGCGATACACTCGAAATTCGCACCGTAATGGCCAGAGCAGATCGTGTCTATCAGCAATTGAAAGGTGATACTCGTGCATGGTTGACGACACAGATTGCTGAATTTGAGCAGGTCGTTGAAACACAGAACCCCAAGCTGATTGCCCCTGCGCAAAAGCGATTTGTCGAAGTCTTGGATGAAATCGAGCGTGACGTGGTGTTGCATCCTGATTTCACCGAATGAGTGGAGTGCTCATGAGTGAAATGGAAGATTTGCCCGCGTTCTTTATTGATCAAAGACTTGATTTCTCTGCCGATGAACGGACGATCAAACGTGCTTATGCGAAAGCTCTGAAACAAATCGATCAGGAAACTGATCTGAATGGCTTTCAAGATTTACGAGAGTCCTACGAGTACGCGATCGCTTGGGCTCGACATCGTGATTGGCGTGCGGCACAGGAAGCTGAGACTCAAGAGCAAACTCAAGTTGAAACTCCGGTTGACACTTTGGTTGAAACGCAGACTGAAATTAAGACTGAAACTAAGACTGAAACTCAGATTCAAGTCGAACACCATGACGAAAGCCAGAGCGCGACGTCACCTGAAAAGACCGATTTGTCGACCAACTTGGCAACCATTTCGGCAAGTAATTCAGGAAGTAGTTCGGACAGCATTTTAGGCGCATCCAATACTGATCAAGATCTTGAAGCTGCTATCGAACGCGGTGTGCAGGCAGCAATCTCGCAGGTCAACCTGGGAGTCACTCAGCTTTCGACTGAGGAATCGGATCGCACTAGTCACGCGGATGGACACGAAAAATCTCCAATACTCGAACTGGCCCCGGAGCCCGCGTCTGTTGTAGAGCAAGACGCTTTCGAAACTTCGAAAGAACCAGCCGCAGATCTTGTGCCAGCCTTACCTGATCCAACTGAATTGGCGCGTGAGGTGTACGACGCAGTTTTACAGAAAGTACGAGAGTCCAACAACGACGACGCCGACCTCGGTCCGATTTTGCAAGAGGCGATGGATGACGATCGTTTGATCAATGTAGAAGCGCGTGATGTTTTTGAGTGGATGATGGCGCATTACGTGGCTCAGGGCTGGCAGCCCGGCAATGGTAATTTGTTCGGCGCGACGGTGAAGTGTTTTCAATGGAATCAAGACCGAAATCGCCTTTTGCGATTTGGTGAGCTTGGCTATTTCCTCGATCACGCCTTGATTGAAATGAGTAGTTTCAATGATCAAGATCGCGCTTTGGCTGATCGCCAAGTGTTTTTGATTCGTCGAGCGCGCGATGCCAGCATGCCTGACAAAGCGTTTTTTAAAGAGAATATCGGCATTATTCACTACATGGGAAGTAACTTTCCCAATTGGCTGAGCCTCGTGACTAGTTGGACGAATTTGCAAGCGTGGCGCGAACGTGCGGCCGAACTCAAGATTGAACCTAAAAAAGTCGAACAGAAACAGCATGAGGATGACGATGACAGCATTTTTTCCAATCCTCGGATGTGGATTTTTATCGCCATGATCGTGATCGGTTTCTTGCGAACCTGTGCGAACGATACAAACAAACGTACTGTCATGCCGCCAACGTCCATGGAAACTATCGCGAACGCGCAGCGTATGGCCAGTGAACGTTTGAGTCCAGAGGCCCTGATGTATCAGGCGGGTGAAGATGCTTTCTTTGGGCGTGATGGCGTGAAACAAGATTACCACGCGGCGGAGCAAGCTTGGCTGCAGTGCGCTGAGAAAGAACACTTGGACTGCATCAGTCGCTTAGCCGATTTGTATAGTATGAGTAAGACCGGTATGGCAAATCCTGAGTCTGCGCATCTGTATCGTGAGCGGGCGGCGGAACGTGGCAGAACGCGGATGTATTTTGAATTGGCCAACGACTACATTCTTGGACGTGGCATCAAAAAGAATGACGCCAAGGCGTTTTCGTGGACAAAAAAAGCAGTCGAGGCTGGCGAGCCCGCAGCTACCCATAATCTTGCCTATTTGTATGAGCACGGTATCGGCGTCAAAAAAAATGCCCAATTAGCTTGGGATCATTATGTCCAAGCGGCCGATGCAGGCGTGCCAATTGCGATGCGTAAAGTTGGTGTCACTCTATTGACGGGCCAACTCCACGTCGCCAAAGATGAAAACAAAGGCATGGAATTCCTGAAGAAAAGCGCAGCGAAAAATTACGGCCAAGCCGAGTTTGATCTTGGAACGATCTACGAGAAAGGTTTGTATAAACAAGCAAAAGATGTAGAACAAGCGACTCAATGGTACGCACGTGCAGCACAGCATAGCCATGAGGAGGCTAGTAAAAAACTCGGTACACTGTGCAAGTCAAATCCATCTTCCGCGTGTAAGGAAAAGGTCTAGACCTTGTGGCGGTGAGTATGGACCGAGTCGCTTGGGTTGGACGATATTTCACACGCTGACTAGATGTAGTAAAGAAAACGAGAAGTCTTCACGTCACATTGTTGAAGCAGGTAGAAGGGAATCCATCGAGATGAAATACTGGTTAATGAAGTCAGAACCTGATGAAGTCAGTATCGATGATGCTGTGCGTTTAGGGCCTGCACCCTGGTTTGGAGTACGGAATTACCAAGCCCGTAATTTTATGCGCGATCAGATGAGCATTGGTGACGGTGTTTTGTTTTATCACTCAAGTTGTGCGGAGCCAGGCATCGCAGGTTTGGCCGAGGTCGCCAGTTCAGCGTACCCAGATGAAACACAGTTTGATCCGAAGAGTAAGTATTTCGACCCAAAATCGACACGGGAAAATCCCCGCTGGCTTTTGGTCGATGTCAAAGGCACTCGAAAGACTCGGCTACTCAGCCTTAGTGAAATGCGCACTAAACCAGAATTGGCGACCATGACTGTGTTGCAAAAGGGAAGTCGTTTATCCATCACTCCTGTGACGGAAGAAGAGTGGCAGGCCGTATTGAAACTCTTGTGAGTTGAAATCCGCTTAGGCCTGCCTGAACTAATGCAAGCAATATCACCAATCAAGCAAATACCAAGCAGTTTAGGTGAATTGTTGTCGAAGGATGTTCTTCTGAACTTTACCCATGGTGTTGCGGGGTAGTTCGTGCACGATATGAACCTGCTTCGGCACTTTGAAGTTAGCGATTTGAGACTTCAGACGTGCAATCACACTTTGCTCATCAAGAGATGCCTTGGGCTTGAGCACGATCACAGCACATACGGCCTCACCAAAATCAGCGTGTGGAATCCCTATCACTGCCGACTCATCAATTTCTGGCATTTCATCAAGAATACTTTCGATCTCTTTGGGATACACGTTGTAGCCACCAGAAATGATGAGGTCTTTACTGCGGCCGACAATGCTCAAGTATCCATCTTGGTCGAAACTGCCGAGGTCGCCTGTCTTGAAGTAGCCATCTGAGCTAAATTCCTCAGCCGTCTTTTCTGGCATACGCCAATAGCCGCAAAACACGTTAGGTCCTTTGACCTCGATGCCGCCGATTTCTCCCTGCGTACATGGCGAGCCATTTGGGTCCACCACACGGACCGCGACACCTGGGAGCGGCAGGCCAACGGTGCCGCCTTTGCGCGTTCCAGAGTAGGGATTAGAAACCAGCATGGTCGTCTCACTCATGCCATATCTTTCGAGAATGGTATGTCCACTTCGTGACTGAAATTCTGTGAAGGTTTCCATCAGCAATGGAGCAGAGCCAGAAATGAAGAGCCGCATGTTGTGACAGGCTTTTTCATTGAAATCAGGCTCTTGCAGAAGTCGAACATAGTAGGTTGGGACACCCATCATGACCGTGCTACGGGATAAAAATTCGAGGCATTGTTTCGCCTCGAATTTCGGTAAGAAAATCATGCGTGCGCCACTGCGTAGGACAGCATGAGAAGCAACAAATAGTCCATGCACATGAAACAGGGGTAATGCATGTAGTAACACATCTTGGCTCGACCAAGCCCAAGCTTGGTGCAGGACGTCTGCATTGGAACTCAAATTGCGATGACTTAACATCGCGCCTTTGCTTCGCCCTGTCGTGCCCGATGTGTACAGAATTGCAGCGAGATCGTCGCCATTGCTTTGTACTGTTTCAAACTGGTCTGACATGGGGAGCGCACGCTCCAGCAAGCTGCCTTGATTTGGCCCTTGTCGACAGGCATCTAAGGTGAAGACGCGTTTCACTCCAGCTTGAAAAGCAAGTTGGGAGACCCAGGAAAAATTGGCCGGCGCGCAGATAAAGACTTCTGGTTGGGCATCTTCGATAAAGTAAGCAATCTCATTGCGCTGATAGGCCGTATTGAGTGGCAGGAAAACGAAGCCCGCACGGAGACTTGCCAAATACAACAGCAAGGCTTCCGGTGATTTCTCGACTTGCACTGCGATCCGTGCACCGGCACTTAAACCTAAACTACATAAGAGATTCGCCAGTTTCGCGCTGGCGCGTTCGATATCAAGGTAGGAATAATACTTTTGCTCGGCGGTCTCAATGCAGCAGCGTGACAAGTCCGCCGGAAAGTGTGAAGCGAAATGTGCGTAGAGATTGGCATTCATAGTGACGAGCTTGAATAATGGGAGAATGGATACAGCATGAAATACGCAAGTGAATTCACATGGAAGTCGATTATTTTCCGGTGAATTCAGGTACTTTCTTGGCCAAGAAACCGAGCACACCTTCTTGATAGTCTTGCGTATTCAAGAACGAGAAAGCTTCTAATAATTCGTCGTCGCTGAGACGCTCGGGTACGAAACTCAGACGTCGAATAAACTTTTTGTTGATTCTAGCCGCGAGTGGCGCACCTTGTGCAATACGTTTGGCTGTCTCCAGCGCTTCGGTATGTACGTCGTCAGAGAGTCGATGGACGAGACCTTTTTGTTTGGCTTCAATCGCATTGAGAATACGGCCTTCCAATAAAATTTCGAGGGCTGTCGCTCGACCAACTAGGCCGAGTAGGCTTTGTAACTCTTTTGGCGCTAAAGGAAATCCCAGTTTGTTGATCGGAATACCAAAACGGGAGGATGGATCGGCGACCCGAATATCGCTGGAGATGGCAATCTCGAGACCGCCGCCGACACAAACACCTTCGATCGCAGCCACCACCGGATGTTGGCACTCGCTGATAGCTTTCAAAGCTGCCGCAACAGTTTGATTGTGGTATTTCATTCCATCGGCGAGCGTATTTCTAACGGTACTAAATTCCTCGACATCAGCTCCAGCAGCGAAGT
Source organism: Undibacterium cyanobacteriorum (assembly GCF_031326225.1). Lineage (GTDB taxonomy): Bacteria > Pseudomonadota > Gammaproteobacteria > Burkholderiales > Burkholderiaceae_D > Undibacterium > Undibacterium cyanobacteriorum. The sequence continues at coordinate 1,829,640 of NZ_CP133720.1, forward strand.
TACGATTGGCGCCACGAATAATGATGCATCGCAGAGTGTCGTTTTGATGTAGCTCCAGAAAATGCTGCGTGAGGGCATTCCACATGCCCATATTGAGTGCATTCAGTTTGCCTGGGTTGTCGATTGTAACGTAGGCGATTTTCCCTTGGCTCTCTGGGTCAATTTCACATCGAATAGCGTCCATGGTGATCTCGTCGTTCTTATGATTGTGGTGTTATGAGTGCAGATTGAACAAATGGCCCTTAAGTTTGAAGGGCACATTTGTTTGATTATTTTGATTGTTCACGCTAGCAATGTAATACCAGCAGGGGTCTATTTCTTCTTTTTTTTCTTCTTCGTTGGCGTTTGGTCCGCCTCTGATTGCTTGGATGTCGGCGCACTGTTCTTGGCAGATTCAAAACGACCTTGGTAGGCCATTACCAATAAAATGACACCGACAATCACCATAGGGAAGGACAACATCTGACCGGCTGAAATGGTGATGCCAGCAAAGCTGACTTCATAATCTGGCGTACGGAAATATTCGGTGAAAAAACGTGTGCAGCCATACAGCGTCACATACATTGCGCCAACTGCCAGCGCAGGTCGTTTTTTGGACGAGAACCACCACATAATGATGGCCACTAAAATCCCATCAACCAGGGCTTGATAAATCGGCGAAGGATGAACGGGATAGGGCACACCAGGCCAAATCATGGCCCATGGTAAATCGGGTGAAGCGATACGTCCTGGTAGTTCATGATTGATGAAATTGCCGATCCGCCCCGCAGCGTAGCCGAGTGGAACCAAGGGAGCAATGAAATCGTACACAACAGGCAGCGACATCTTGGCCTTGCGAGCCCACAGGAACATCGCGACCAGCACGCCCAGGAAGCCACCATGGAAAGACATTCCACCGCGCCAGATCATTGGGATCTCGATTGGATTGGCTAAGTAGTAGCTCGCGTTGTAGAAAAAAACTTCGCCTAAACGTCCGCCGATCACTACTCCTAGCACGCCATAAAACAGCATGTCGTCGATATGATCTTTGGTCCAGCCGAGTACGTTCACGTGCGGTAAGCGCAGTCGTAAGCGACCCAGCACGACGAATTGGATGAAGGCCACCAAGTACATCAAACCGTACCAATGGATTTTGATAAAACCGAGATCAATCGCGACGGGATTGAAATTTGGATGTTCTAACATGTCATTGTTCTTCTAGTTGTTGCAAAAATGCTTTGAGGACTGGTGAATCATTGTCTTTACGCCAGGCGACGCCGATCTCGACTTTGGCATCGATATCTTGCAGCGCTTGGTAATGAACGCCAGGGCGCTGTAAATTCGAAACTGATTGCGGTACCAAAGCGATGCCCATATCGGCTGACACCAGAGCAATAATGGTTTGCATTTGGATCGCTTCCTGTGAGATCACAGGCGTCATTCCAAGATGTTGAAAGCAAGCCAGAATACTATCGTGCAAAGCAGGCGCAATTGTGCGGGGAAATAGCACTAATGGCAAATCTTTATAGGTGCTGAGGTACTGTGCAGCTTTCTTACGCTTTTGGTGCGACGGTAAGGCCAGCACTAAGGATTCAGTGCGAATCGTGCGATAGTCGAGAATGTTTTTTGATGAATCTGGAATAGGTGGGATTAGTAGTCCAACATCGATTTCAGATTTTTCTAAGGCTTCTAGTTGTACATTGCTGGTCGCTTCATGTAGTTCAATCTGCACATTGGGGTAGGCATGTCGGAAGCTTCTTAAGCTGGGTGGCAGTACACTGTAATCGGCGATTGAGACGAAAGCTAACGAAAGCTTGCCCGTTTCGCCAGTGGCAGCGCGTTGTGCGATATGACTGAGTTCATCAGCATGCTGTAGCAATCGCCGCGCTTCGGGAAGTAAGGCCTTGCCTGCGGCGGTCAGCGAAATTTGGCGTGTGGTTCGGTAGAAAAGTGCTGTACCGAGGCTTGCCTCCAAGCTCTGAATGGCTTGTGATAAGGGCGGTTGCGTCATGTGCAAACGACGCGCGGCTTGGCCGAAGTGCAATTCTTCTGCGACCGCGACAAAATAGCGTAACTGTCGAGTCTCGATCGTCATGTCACCGCGTGCTTATCGTACTGGATGGGAAGTCAGTCGAGAATTACTTTTTCTTGAAACCGCGTTTGATGCGTTCTTCTTTCATTTTGTCGTGCATGCGGTCCTCGGTCTTTTTGTCCAGACCCAACGCGCGTTCGATGAACTCAAACCAAAGAAAGGCCAGAAAGGCCAAACCATTCACCCACCACCACGAAACATTTTCCATGAAACCAACTTCAGCAAGTTTCAAGGTGTAGAGAAGCGCAAGAATGATAATTAATAGCATTGAAGTATGAAAATTAGGTTGGCAATGAGCTGGCTTAACTTGCTCAGAATTGCATTCCATCATAGGGATAATTGGTCCTACGGTCAACCTGCTTTGTCCCACATTTAGGGGGGGAATGCGCTTGTATTATTGGTGCAAGGTAAGAAAAGCGTTAAAATAAGACACCACTTATTTAATCGGAGAATCAAATGAAAAAATCCTTGCTCTTAGCCGTTATCGCATTTGGCGTTTCTGGTACAGCAATGGCGAATGCAGATTTGGCGAAATCCAAGAACTGCATGACTTGCCACAATGTCGACGCGAAGGTCGTGGGACCAGCATTTAAAGAAGTTGCAAAAAAATATGCAGCTGACAAAACTGCTGAAGCAAAGTTGGTGCAAAAGGTATTGAAGGGTGGAAGCGGTGCGTGGGGCGCGATTCCAATGCCAGCGAATACTCAAGTATCTGAAGCTGAAGCGAAAACTTTGGTGAAATGGGTATTGAGCTTGAAATAAGCCTGAACCAAGAGATTCAAAAGCTCGAAAAGCTCGGACTAGTTCCGAGCTTTTTGCTTTCTGCTATGCCGTCGTCATAGACGTTTTGATGATTTTTCCTTATGCTTGCGGCTGAAGTTTTTTATTGACAGTCTTGACTACGAGACATTGACCTACTTTTGTTGCGCTCCTTATGGCGAAATTCCTCACTCTCGATAAGATTGATCGTAAGCTGCTCAATTTATTGCAGAAAGACAATCAAACACCAACTCGAGTGCTTGCTGAAAAACTGCATATTTCGCAACCGACTTGTTTGCGACGCATGAAGGCATTGCGCGATGCTGGTGTCATCAGTGCAGACGTGGCGATGGTCGACCCATTTTCGATTGGTTATGGGATGTTGGCGTTCTTAGAGATCTCATTGGCAAATCAATCCGATGAGCACATGCGTGACTTTGAAGCGTGTATGAGCCTCGAACCCGAAGTGATGCAATGTTACTTTGTATCGGGTGAGATCGATTATTTCTTGGTGATACACGTAGTTGATATGGAAGCTTATTACCAATTTGTGCGGCGAGCCATTTCGGGGTCGGGAAATGTGCGCCACTTCCATTCACGATTCCCGATGAAAAGGGCAAAGTTCACGACCCGGATCGCGTTTGACGAAAAGACGCCAGAATTGTCGGTTCGGGTCTCAAAACGCTAAGATTTCATGATTCTTCGTCGCTTGGCTTAGCGCAACCCTTTGAGCTTGGTAATCTCTTGATTCACGGCTCGTGTGACAACTTCTTCAATGCTCTTTTTAAGACCAACTCGGATATCGTCTGCGAGTTGATCGACCGCCTTTTGTAGGACATCGGCCAAGCTATCGCTGACGCGGTGTTCGAGAACAAAATCAACTCGTGATAAGACTTGCTTGAGCACATTTTCACGTACGCTTTGCTCCAGCAGAATCCAATCTTCACTATCAATTTCTGGCAAGGTGCTACTGAAGCTGGCCGCGTTACTTGGTATTGACTCTACGCTACTTTCACGTATCAAGGCCTGCGGCGCGAAATTGAGACCCGCACTGAGACCCGCACTCGCAGTGTTTGCCGCGGTCGTGCTCGTGCCAAGCGTACTGGACGAGGAGCGAATCGTCGAAGCCGCCGAGGGTACAGACGATGTGTTCGGCGCTGCGGGTTTTGCGCTGCTTTGGTGCGGTGCTTCGGGCGTTGTGCTAGTCGGTGAGTGAATGACCTCAGTTAGCACTGGAATACTCGAGTCGATTTGTTCGTTCATGTTGTACTGGCTACGGTGTGTGAGGGTTGGATGCCCTCATGTTGATATTGTCGAAAACGTTGACGGGCTGCTTGCGCGTCAGTCGGATCGGTCGAGACGATTTCAATCACTCTTTCAAACTCTTGATAGTTGGTGGGGAGTTCTCGGCTCAAATTAATCAGAATTTGACGATGCGGTAGGTTTGCTTGCAAGTCTTTGGTCAAAATGATGGGCGTCACAGGTGCATTTGCATCGTCAAGATAGCTATGCGGCAGAAAGTCGCTGGCCGAAAACGACCATAGCTGTTCATCGAGACACGCTAAGGCAGCGTCATCGTCGCTATAGATGATGATGTTGCAATGAGCGGCACGTGCTTTCCGAACTAGACGGCAAGTGTAATGCAGACTATCGCTAACTTGGCTGTGAAAGTCGACGCGAGGCATTTTGTCAGTGGTAGTTTAAAAAATAAGCAAAAATAAAGCAGGAACGATGATCAAGGAAATACCCCTTGTTACCTCAAAAACGTATGCCCGATGCTGAAGATGATTTCGGTTTTAGTGGCTCCGCAGCCTTCGTATCGGCGGCTTTGTTTTCGTTGACGACCGGTGGTGCTGCAGGTTCGGGTTCAGGATAACGGTAGTCTTTCGGAAGTTTGTTGGTTTCAGGATAGCCTGCCGCAGCTAAGGCCGTTTTCCATTCGACCGCGTCGAGGCCCTTGAATTTGCTACGACTGATAATTAATAAGGGCAGTGAAGTATCTCCGCTGACTTGACTCAATTTATTGACGTCGTCGTTGGTTTTGACGGTTTTTTCGGTGAACGGAATGCCCGCTTGTTTTAGCAGACTTCGCCCCTCATTACATGCGCCACAATTTGGCGCTGTGTAGAGTGTGACGGGATTCTTGCTCACGGCAGCGGCAAGATCAGATGGGAAATTCGCTGTATTAATACTGCTGCCGGTGTCGAAACTCTTGGTCGCGACTTTTTTTGCGCTTGGCGGTGGAGGCGTATCGCTATAAACGGTTTTGCCATTGGCATCGATCCATTTATAGGCTTGCGCGAAGGCGTTGCTAGTCAATAAACCTGCAGCGACGCCAAGTAAAATGAAAATTGATGTCAATCTCGATTTATTGATTTTATTACGCTGAATCATGATGTCGCCCCATTCCCTCAAGTAAAACGTGAACCTGTTTTCCAATTACTTCTTAAGCATTCATACCATTATGCCGCAATAAGGCGTCGATCGATGGTTTTCTGCCACGGAAAGCGACAAAGGATTCCAAGGCAGGGCGCGAACCACCGACTTCCAAAATCTCGGTTTGAAAACGCTGCCCGACGCGGCGTGACAGACTTGTACCTTCGCTTTCGACCACTTCTTCAAAGGCGGCATAAGCATCGGCGGATAAGACTTCGGCCCATTTGTAACTGAAATAGCCCGCCGCATAACCGCCTGCAAAGATGTGACTAAACGAATGTTGAAAGCGATTAAAGCTCGGTGGTTGAATGACCGACACTTGATTGCGCACGTCCTGCAGTACTTGTGCTACTTGGAAGGATGCGCTTGAACCTGTTTTCGGGTGCTGGGCGTGAATCCGCATATCAAATAAGGCGAACTCGACTTGACGCAAAGTCTGCAAGCCTGCTTGGAAGTTTTTCGCCGCAATCATCTTGTCGTACAAACTGCGCGGGAGGGCTTGTTCTGTCTCGACATGGGCGCTCATCGATTGCAGCACGTCCCATTCCCAGCAGAAGTTTTCCATAAATTGGGAAGGTAGTTCAACCGCATCCCATTCCACGCCCGAGATACCAGAAACAGCGATATCATCGACTTGGGTGAGTAACTGATGTAGTCCATGTCCGAACTCATGAAATAAAGTGATCACTTCATCATGCGTGAAGGTGGCTGGTTTGCGCACACCATCAACTACCACAGGTGCATTGAAATTACAGGTCAGGTAGACCACTGGCGTTTGCAGTTGGCCTTGTTTCAGGCAACGGGCGCGGGCGTCGTCCATCCAGGCGCCACCTTGTTTGGCGGCGCGAGCATATAAATCCAAATAGAATTGGCCGACCAGCTTGCCCTCACGTTCGACACGGAAGAAACGGACATCCTCATGCCAAGTGCTCGCGTGATCTTCGCGAATCGTGGCGCCAAATAGTTTCTCGATGACTTGAAATAAACCTGCGACTACTTTCGGTTCTTGAAAGTATTGCTTCAATTCTTGTTCAGAAAAAGCGTAGCGCTGTTCACGCAATTTTTCGGATGCATAAGTCGTATCCCATGCTTGCAGATCATCGATGCCGAGCTGCTCTTTCGCAAACTGACGAAGCTCGCTGAGATCTTTTGCTGCATATGGTTTGGCCTTGGTGGCGAGATCGAGTAAGAAGGTTTCGACTTGTTCTGCACTCTCTGCCATCTTTGGGACTAAGGACACGTCTGCATAATGACGATAACCTAAGAGTTCAGCTTCCTCTTGGCGCAAGCGCAAAATTTCGTCTATCAATGCACTGTTATCCCACTCGGCATTTCCTCCAAGTTCAGATGCCTTGGTGGCATTTGCACGGTAAATCGTTTCGCGTAGAGAGCGGTCTTCGGCGTATTGCAAAACAGGGAAGTAGGATGGGAAGTGCAAGGTGAATTGATATCCTTGTTTGCCATCCTCTTGCGCTGCGTTGGCGGCGGCTTGTAAAACGTCTTCGGGCAATCCTTTTAGCTGTTCGCGGTCTTCGATAAGCAGTTTGTAGTCGTTGGTGGCGTCGAGCAAGTTTTCTGAAAAACGTGTGGAGAGTGCTGCCAAACGCTCTTGGATTTCAGCATAGCGTTTTTTAGCGTCGTCATTGAGCTCTGCACCACCAAGCTTGAAATCTCGCAAGGCATTGCTGATGATTTTTTTGCGCGCTGAGCTGAGATCGGCGTAGCTCGGGCTGGTCGCGAGTGCTTTGTAGTTTTGGTAGAGCTGCAGATTTTGTCCTAATGCTGTCCAAAATTCGGTGATTTTGGGTTGTGCTTCATTGTAGGCAGCGCGTAATTCTGGCGTGTCGCGTACTGAATTGAGGTGGTTCACAATACCCCAAGCACGGCCTAATCGCTCGGTCGTCGTCTCAAGTGGCGTGACAAAATTGTCCCACGTAATGTTTTCGATGGGTGCTTCCAACTGGGCCACTGTGCGACGACATTCTTCTAGCAATCGGTCGATCGCTGGGGCCACATGCTCGGCGGTGATGGCATCGAAACGTGGCAAATCAGAAAAATCGAGTAGGGGATTAAGTTCCGTATGACTGTTCATCTTGTTTTCTTGTTACTTTAAAAGTGTTGCATGAGTGTTGGGCTAGCATAGCGTTCGGGCGAGCTCGTCGCCTGTGAGCTGTCGAAGTCTAGAATACCACATGGTGTGTGCTAGCCTCGAAATCAAGGGGCTCTTCAAGATCCTAGGAACGACATCAAGTTTTGAGTGGGTTCCTATGTTTTTAAAGCGAGAACGCCGTCGTCATTGCTGACGACGGCGTTTCTTGGAATGCTTAACTTCTGAAGCTCATCTTGAGCGCTACTTATTTTTCAATTCTTTTGATTTACTTACGCTCAGCCGCTTCGATGGTATTCACCAAAAGCATCGTGATCGTCATCGGGCCCACGCCACCTGGTACGGGTGTGATGTGGCCAGCCACTTCCTTGACATTGGCATAATCAACGTCACCACATAATTTGCCTTCGTCATCACGATTCATGCCAACATCGAGAACGACAGCACCTGGCTTTACCATGTCTGCCGTCACAATATTACGCTTGCCAGTCGCGACCACCAAGATATCGGCATTGCGTGTGTGTGCACCCAGATCACGGGTCTTGGAATTGCAAATCGTGACGGTTGCGCCTGCTTGTAATAACAGCATCGCTTGTGGTTTGCCAACGATATTCGACGCGCCGACCACCACTGCATTGGCACCGCGCACTGGATAATCGATGGATTCCAACATTTTCATGACACCGTAGGGTGTGCAAGGGCGGAACAATGGTTGGCCAGTCATCAACAGTCCTGCATTGCTGATATGGAAGCCATCAACGTCTTTTTCCGCCGCGATGGCTTCAATCACTTTATTGGCATTGATGTGAGCAGGTAAGGGCAACTGGACCAAGATGCCATCAATTTTAGGATCATTGTTCAAACGGTCGATATGCGCCAATAGATCTGCTTCGCTCAAATCGGCTTCGTATTTTTCAAGCACGGAATGGAAGCCGCAATCCTGACAAGCCTTCACTTTATTACGCACATAAACTTGTGATGCAGGGTTGTCGCCAACAAGAATCACCGCTAAACCTGGCTGCTTACCTTGGGCAGTGAGCGCTGCTGCGCGTTTGGTGACGTCAGCGCGGATTTGTTGAGAGAGTTCGGTGCCGCTAATGATTTGTGCAGTCATGGTAGTTCGCTCGAAAAGGCCTGATCCAAGGTGGAGTCGGCGAGAGATTAGAAAAATGGTGGATGGCCGTCATTATAAAGGATGGCACGCCGCCTCTGCTCGGGTTTGCAACAAACAGGTAACAATGAACTGCAAAAAAGTTAAAGAATTGGAGCTCGTGTAGTGATGAATCAAAAGTCGAAGTCGGTCTAGAAGGCAGAATGATCAAGTGCTTGATCGTTGAATGCGGCTGGCGGTGAGGTGCCAACTTTTCTCGATGTAATTGATCTCCTTTGGGTAGGTAATTTTAGCGTCATCAAAAAATTTTCTTTTAGTTACGTAACTTGTAAGGAGTCTGCTCGCACCATCAATGTGCTTTGGGTAAGTCGGTGTTGGTGAAATGGCGATTAGGGTATTGAGTAGGTCGGTGCGCTACGATCCTATAAAGCGACAAGGCTGCAAGGCGGAGGCGGAACGATTGAGAATCTATAGTTGAAGAATTATGGGGCGAGAAAGCATGGCGTGGTCATCGCGGTATTCATGGAAATTATCAATAAATACAAAGATTTGTATGTTGCATTGCGACACAAATTTCACATTATAAAACGACATATCGTAATTTGAAATTTGCGAAAACACCTGTTAGAATGCTTTTACTTCGTGAAAAGCTGGGGTGATTTTGTGCGTCTTTTTTGTTCACGCATGACGTGAATAAGAGTAAAAAGAGACGTGTAATCCTGATTGGAAAACGCTGATCTCATCGCGGTAGTTCATGAAATCTCATGAAGTTTATGAAGCTCATTCAGTTTTTAAAGTAATGAAGTATTTGCTTTGTCGTTGCAGTTTTTGTCGCCAGTCACAGGTTCGTTTTGGTCATCAAATCTATACTCGCATTGCAGTGATTTCGCTGAAGATTGGTGAATAGTGAAGGGTGATGGCAAGGCAGTACGACAGCAAAAAACAATTTTGAACCAGGAGACCGTATGTCACAGATAGACCAAATTTTGGCGCAAGCCGTGAATGATCCCGACGTGATCGAAACCAATGAATGGCTTGATGCATTGGAAGCTGTGATTGATACGGAAGGTCCAGACCGCGCGCACTATTTGATGGAACGTATGATGGATTTGGCGCGTCGTCGTGGTGCGAATATCCCGTTCTCAAGCAATACTGCTTACGTCAATACGATCCCTGCCGATAAAGGTGCGCATTGCCCAGGTAATTTGGAAATCGAAGAGCGCCTGCGTTCATACATGCGTTGGAATGCGATGGCGATGGTGGTCAAAGCGAATCGTCTTGACGGCGATTTAGGTGGTCACTTATCGAGCTTCGCTTCTTTGGCGAATATGCTCGGTATTGGTTTCAACCATTTTTGGCATGCACCAACGGCGGATCACGGTGGGGATTTGCTGTACATTCAAGGTCACTCTTCTCCAGGTATTTATGCTCGCGCTTTCCTCGAAGGCCGCTTGAGCGAGGATCAGTTGTTGCACTTCCGTCGTGAAGTTGATGGCAAAGGTCTGTCTTCTTACCCACATCCAAAACTGATGCCAGATTTCTGGCAATTCCCAACTGTTTCGATGGGCTTGGGCCCATTGATGGCCATCTACCAAGCACGCTTTTTGAAATATCTCCACGCACGTGGCATCGCTGATACGGAAAAACGTAAAGTCTGGGCATTCTGCGGCGACGGTGAAATGGATGAACCAGAATCCATGGGCGCGATTGGCATGGCGGGCCGTGAAAAGTTGAATAACCTCGTGATCGTGGTGAACTGTAATTTGCAACGTCTGGACGGCCCAGTACGCGGCAATGGAAAAATCATTCAAGAACTCGAATCTGACTTCCGTGGCGCAGGCTGGAATGTGGTTAAAGTGATTTGGGGTTCTGGTTGGGATGAATTGCTGGCGAAAGACAAAGAAGGCGCGTTGCGTAAGATTATGATGGAGACCGTCGACGGTGAATATCAGAACTACAAAGCTAAAGACGGCGCCTATGTTCGCTCCCACTTCTTCGGCAAAGATCCACGTACATTGGCGATGGTCGCCCATATGTCGGACGACGATATCTGGCGCTTGACACGCGGTGGTCATGATCCACACAAAATCTATGCAGCATTTAAAGTCGCACAAGAAAGCGTTGATCAACCGACGGTGATTTTGGCGAAGAGTATTAAAGGTTACGGTTTCGGTAAAGCAGGTGAAGCACGTAACACGGCACATAATACGAAGAAGCTCGATGACGAAACGATCAAATCCGTACGCGATCGCTTCCAATTGCCGATTCCAGATGACAAACTGCCGGAAATTCCATTCTACAAACCAGCTGACGATTCGCCAGAAATGAAGTACTTGCACGAACGTCGTGCTGCATTAGGTGGTTACTTGCCACAACGTCGTCAACAGGCGGATGAGCAATTAGTGGTGCCGCCATTGTCGGCTTTCCAAGCCATGTTGGAACCAACGGCGGAAGGTCGCGAGATTTCGACAACAGCTTCTTATGTACGTGTGTTGACGTCTTTGCTGCGTGATAGTAGTTTGGGTCAACGTGTGGTGCCGATCATGGTCGATGAATCGCGTACATTCGGTATGGAAGGCTTGTTCCGTCAAATCGGTATCTTCAGCCAAGTTGGTCAGTTGTACGAACCTGTCGATAAAGATCAGGTGATGTACTACCGCGAAGACAAAGCCGGTCAGATTTTGCAAGAGGGGATTAATGAAGCCGGTGGTATGAGTTCATGGATCGCTGCGGCGACTTCTTACTCAACCAATAACCGCGTGATGATCCCGTTCTACACGTATTACTCGATGTTCGGTCTGCAACGTATCGGCGATTTGGCCTGGGCCGCAGCGGATATGCGTGCACGTGGTTTCTTGATCGGCGGTACTGCGGGTCGTACGACACTGAACGGTGAAGGCTTGCAACATGAAGATGGTCATAGCCACGTAATGGCATCGACGATTCCAAACTGCGTTCCTTACGATCCGACATTTGCGCATGAAGTCGCAGTCATTATTCATGATGGTTTGCGTCGCATGGTCACTAACCAAGAAGACGTGTTCTACTACATCACTGTGATGAACGAGAACTACGCTCACCCAGGTTTGGTTGCTGGTCAAGAAGAAGGCATCATCAAAGGTCTGTACTCCTTTAAGAAATCGGAAGCGCAAACCAAACATCGCGTGCAGTTGTTAGGCTCCGGCACTATCTTGCGTGAAGTGATTGCGGCGGCAGATCTGTTGCAAAATGATTGGGGTATCGCGGCCGATATTTGGTCTGCACCATCTTTCACTTTGTTGGCGCGTGATGGCCAAGATGCGGAACGTTGGAATATGTTGCACCCAACCGAAACACCACGTGTGCCTTACATCGCTGAGTGCTTGAAAGATACTGCAGGTCCTATCGTTGTATCGACGGATTACATGCGTGTCTATGCTGAACAAGTACGTGCATTTATTCCGAAGAGCCGTAGCTACAAAGTATTGGGTACCGATGGTTTCGGTCGTTCTGATAGCCGTGCAAAGTTGCGTGAGTTCTTCGAAGTCAATCGTTATTTCGTCACAGTCGCGGCGCTGAAATCCCTGGCAGACGAAGGTTCCATCTCGGCTTCCGTAGTGGCACAAGCGATTGAGAAATATGGCATTGATCCAAACAAACCAAATCCGGTGACTGTTTAAATGAATCGTAGTTAAAACCCCTCAACGCAGAGACGCAGAGACTCCGAGAAGTTCGGAAACAGAGAAACCCTCTCTTTCAAGGTCTTACTTAGCGCCTCGGCGCCTCGGCGTTGAAGGGGGTTTGGCAAGAGCATACAAATGCGAATTGGCCGAATGAAACCTATTCCCACCCCAACCCTCCTTGTTACGTGGAGGGAGCAAATGGAGCGAGTATTATGAGTACAGTAGAAGTCAAAGTCCCGGATATTGGTGATTTTAAAGAGGTTGAAGTCATCGAGTTGATGGTGAAAGTAGGTGACGTGATCAAAGTGGATCAGTCCTTGATTACCGTCGAATCTGATAAAGCCAGTATGGAAATTCCTTCCAGCCACGCTGGTGTGGTGAAGGAAGTAAAGGTCAAGATTGGTGACAAAGTCGCATTAGGCTCTTTGGTCGCGATCGTTGAAGCTGATGGCGCTGCCGAAGCTGCACCAGCGTCGACGCCAGCACCGGCAGCGGTTGCAGCGCCAGCACCAGCACCTGTGGCTGCCCCAGCAGTGGCTGCTGCACCTGCCGCATCTGCAGCAGTGGTGGTAACCCCAGCGGGCAAAGCGCATGCATCACCATCGGTACGCAAATTCGCTCGTGAACTCGGTGTCGATTTGAGTAAGGTCCCTGGCACAGCACCTAAAGGTCGCGTGACCCAGCAAGACGTGCAGAATTATGTGAAGGGTGTAATCGCTGGAGCGGCAAACCCAGTGAGTGCGGCGCCTGTTGCAAGCAATGGCAGCGGTGCGGGATTGAATCTCTTGCCATGGCCTTCACTCGACTTCTCGAAGTTTGGTGCGACTGAAACGCAGCCATTGTCACGTATCAAAAAACTCAGCGGCCCGAATTTGCATCGCAATTGGGTCATGATTCCTCACGTCACGCAATTCGACGAAGCCGATATTTCGGACCTGGAAGAATTCCGTAAATCCTCGAACGCGGCCTTGGCTAAATCGGGCGTGAAATTGACGATGTTGGCTTTCGTGATCAAGGCCAGCGTGTCTGCCTTGAAGAAGTTCCCAGCCTTTAACTCCTCTTTGGATGCGACTGGTGAAAACTTGATCTTGAAGCAGTACTACAACATCGGTTTCGCAGCTGATACACCGAACGGTTTGGTGGTGCCCGTCGTCAAAAACGCAGACCAAAAAACTTTGTCGCAAATCGCTAATGAAATGGGCGAATTGTCAGCGCAAGCTCGTGAAGGCAAGTTGAAGCCAGCGGATATGCAAGGCGCTACCTTCACGATCTCTTCCTTGGGCGGTATCGGTGGCACAGCATTTACCCCGATCATCAACGCACCTGAAGTCGCGATTCTTGGTTTGTCGAAGTCTTCGATGAAGCCGGTGTGGGACGGCAAACAATTCGCTCCACGTTTGATGTTGCCATTGTCCTTGTCCTACGACCATCGCGTGATCGATGGTGCGATGGCGGCGAAGTTCACAGCCTATTTGGCGGATGTTCTCGCTGATTTGCGTAAAACCATGTTGTAATCAGGAGCCAAGACGATGAGTACAGTTGAAGTCAAAGTCCCTGATATCGGCGACTTTAAAGAAGTTGAAATCATTGAAGTGATGGTCAAAGTCGGCGATACAATTAAGGTCGATCAATCGTTGATTACGGTGGAATCTGATAAAGCCAGCATGGAGATCCCATCCAGCCATGCGGGTGTGGTCAAAGAATTGAAAGTCAAAGTCGGTGATAAAGTCGCCGAGGGCAGCTTGGTATTGTTGGTTGAAGTGAGTGCGGGTGCGACAGTAGCTACGCCCGCTCAGCCTGCCGCAGCTCCAGCAGCATCAGTGCCAGCCGCTCCTGCGGCCGCTGCATCGGCTGCACCAACGGCAACAACTGCGAGTGCCGGTCCAGTCGACGTGAAAGTGCCAGATATCGGTGACTTTAAAGAAGTTGAAGTGATCGAAGTGATGGTGAAAGTTGGCGACACGATCAAAGTCGATCAATCTTTAGTGACAGTGGAGTCCGACAAAGCAAGTATGGAAATTCCATCGTCGCATGCTGGTGTGGTTAAAGAATTGAAAGTAAAAGTCGGCGATAAAGTGGCTGAGGGTAGTTTGTTATTGGTGGTGGAAGCTAGTGGTGGTGCTAGTGCAGCAGCGGCACCGGCTGCTCCTGCTTCTGCACCAGCTCAGCCAGCACAAGCTGTAGCACAAGTAGCAGCACCGGTCGCTTCAAACTACAGCGGACAAGTTGACATCGAATGCGACATGATGGTCTTGGGTGCAGGTCCTGGTGGTTACTCAGCCGCGTTCCGCTCTGCCGATCTTGGCATGAGCACAGTACTTGTTGAGCGTTACTCTACCTTGGGTGGGGTTTGCTTGAACGTCGGTTGTATCCCGTCGAAAGCACTTTTGCATGTTGCGGCAGTGATCGATGAAACGGCAGCCATGTCGGGTCACGGCGTCACCTTCGCAAAACCGCAAATTGATCTCGATGCATTGCGTGCCCATAAAGACGGTGTGATTAAGCAAATGACTGGTGGTTTGGCTGGCATGGCGAAGGCGCGCAAAGTCAACATCGTGCAAGGTGTTGGGCAGCTCGTGAGTCCCTATCACATCGAAGTGACAGCGGCGGATGGCAGCAAGAAAGTGGTGCAGTTCAAGCAAGCGATTATTGCGGCTGGTTCTTCTGTCGTGAAGTTACCGTTTGTTCCAGAAGATCCACGTATCGTCGATAGCACCGGCGCTTTGGAGTTGCGTCAAATTCCGAAACGGATGTTGGTGATTGGCGGCGGTATTATTGGTCTCGAAATGGCGACCGTGTATTCGACTTTGGGCGCTCGCATTGACGTCGTCGAAATGATGGATGGTTTGATGCAAGGTGCCGATCGCGATATGGTCAAAGTCTGGCAGAAGCACAATCAACATCGCTTCGACAATATCATGACGAAGACTAAAACCGTGGGCGTGGAAGCTTTGCCTGAAGGGATTAAAGTTACGTTTGAAGCAGCTGAAGCAGGCGCACAAGCACCAGCACCGCAATTGTACGACTTGGTCTTGGTTGCAGTAGGTCGCAGCCCGAACGGTAAGAAAATCGCTGCGGAAAAAGCTGGTGTTGCGGTCACAGATCGTGGCTTCATCAATGTCGATAAACAAATGCGCACCAACGTACCGCATATCTTTGCGATCGGCGATTTGGTTGGTCAACCAATGTTGGCGCACAAAGCGGTACATGAAGCGCACGTGGCAGCGGAAGCCGCCGCTGGACACAAAGCTTTCTTTGATGCGACGGTGATTCCTTCGGTCGCTTATACTGATCCAGAAGTGGCGTGGGTTGGTGTGACCGAAGATGAAGCGAAAGCCAAAGGCTTGGCGATTGAGAAGGGCGTATTCCCGTGGGCTGCTTCCGGTCGCGCTGTGGCAAATGGCCGCGCTGAGGGTTTCACTAAATTGATCTTCGATGCCGAAAGCAAACGCATTATCGGTGGAGGTATCGTCGGTACGCATGCTGGCGACATGATCGGTGAAGTCGCTCTGGCGGTTGAAATGGGAGCTGATGCGATTGATATCGGCAAGACCATTCATCCACATCCAACTTTGGGTGAATCAATTGGTATGGCAGCCGAAGTGTATAAAGGTGTCTGTACTGATTTGCCACCGCAGCGCAAAAAGTAAAAGTGTTGCCTCCGTAAAGTTGTGAAAAAATCCCCGACATGTTCGGGGATTTTTTTGCTTTCACAGTGAAATCATTTTGTTGATTGGAACCTCCTTTGCCGAGGAGGGCAGGCGTGTGGGACAAGAATGTGGCAAATTGTGTCTTTGGTGCACTGCAAAATAAAACTTTCTTGTGGTAAATAATTGTTTGCGCAATACTGAATTTCAGTGCAGGCAGTTGCTGCAGTTATGTGTCAATGCGTTCCAAGAAAGTTCTCTTTTTTTGCTCGTCTCACTCACACATGGGGCAGATTATGTTGCCGCGTCTTGATGCCATTATGGCGGTCTTTTTTCGACTGATGTCGCGCACACGCTTGCGCTTCATCCTCGAACTTAGTTTGATGTTTGTGCTGGTGTGGTGTGGTTGTGCTCTTCTCATCTACACGTTTGAACACGGCATCAACCCTCGCATTCACGATAGACTCGATGCGATTTATTATCTGTTGGTGACGATGACGACCTCGGGTGATTCAGCGGTGACACCGATGACCACGGGCGGACGTGTCGTCATGAGTTTTGCCTTGATCTTATCAAAATTATTGACCGCGCTTCTTTGTGCTGTTGCGGCCGCCGTCTTGATCGACCATAAACTCAAAGTTGAAATGGGGTTGAAAATGCACAAGCTAAATAATCATATAGTCATCATTGGATGGAACTTAAAGGGCAGCCAAATCGTATCCAGTTTCCGTAAGAATCCGAGCTTGCAAAAAGAGGAAATTGTCGTGATGGCCGATATCGAACAGAAACCCGTCGACGACCCTTTGCTGTATTTCACTCGCTCGCCATATCCGATCCGTGGTGATGCCATCGAGCGCGCTTGTCTCGCACAGGCGAGGGTGATTGTGATCTTGGCCAACTATGGCGAACGTCAATATGCTGACGCACTGACTGCGGTCAACTGTATGATGGCTCGCAAAGAAAACCCAGAGGCCAAAGTGGTGGCGGAATTGCTCGACCCAGGACAGCGTCTTTATCTCGAGACTTCAGGGGCTAATTCAGTGGTGAGCATTGGTGACGTGGGTGGCTTCTTATTGGCCGAGGCAGTGGCAGGTAGCCAAGAAGCACAATTCTTGTTGAATGCCGTGGCGCGGCGCGCGGCCAACGGCTAGTCAAGCTATCCTTCACCTTATTGGTTTGGGTGTTTAGTCCTGTGCTGCGATATCAGTATTATTCTCAAGAACAGTCCATTCTTGCACACTGGTATTGATGAAGCCGCATTCACGCATTGCTACGGTCACAGTTCCGGAATCGATCATTTGCTGCAATAACGGGAACACGCTGTCTGCAACTTTTTTTCCCAATTCATTGCGACTCACTGCAAAATGTCTTGTTCCATGCAAGCTGACAGCAATGCCAGGAATTGGAATCAAGCGACAAGATTCAAATTCGATGCTAAGGTCATCGTTCGGTGGGAAAGGGGCGAGTACGGCATCAACTTCCCCAGCGCTCAGCATATAAACCATTTGCCGCCATGTCTTTACGTCGACGCAGAAGTTGGCTCCTAAGTTTTGTAAAGTCTTCCAATCAACGCTCCAGTCTTTATTGCTGGCGATCCGTAGTTGTTGAATATCATGCAGATTGGTGCTGCTCAAGGCGTGCGAATTACCAACGCGGGTGTATACACCAACCACCGTCTGACCATCTCGAATAAACGGACCAGACATCAAAATTTCTCCTACGAACTCTTGCAGATCATTTCTCCATGCGGTGGTTGCCAACCCTGTCAACAGGCCCTCACGTAGTTTTGCAATGCCTTGAGCGTAGCTGTCGACTGCGATTAATTCGACACCGGTATTCGGTAAGCCTTCTTGCATGGCGCGTAAGAAGAGGGCTAGTTCGACGACATCGCGGCGGCTATGGGGACCACCAAAGTAGCTGACCTCTTTGATAGTACGATCACCCAAGAAAGCATAGTAGTCGTCGAGTACATCTTTGGGAACACCGAGTTTTGCTTGTATGCCGATCGCATTGGGGGCGGTTAAGGGCAGATTGAGGATAATCGTGGTTCCTTTGTTCGGTTCCGATTGAATATCGATTTTCCCGCCGAAAGCTTGTGTAACAACGTTGTATGCAAGGTGCATGCCGAGGCCGCTGCCACCTTTGCCAAGCTTGGTGGTGAAGAAGGGTTCAAAGATGCGTCGTAGTACGCTGGCTGAAATTCCGAGACCGTTATCTTCGAAACGAATCAGCACATGTTGGTCGTCAAGTTTGTGCGCACTGAGGCGCATCGTACCAGCGTCGATTCCTTCAAACGCATGCAGGATGGCGTTGTTGATGAAGTTGATGATGACTTGGCTTAAGGGGCCGGGATATGAGTTCATTTGAATGTCGTCATCGACATCTAAAATCAGCTGATGATGTGTGTTTTTCAAGCGCGGTGCCATCGCTAATGCGGTTTCTTCTAACACTGCCTTAAGCGAAAAATCGCGACGTTGGCCAGAGTGCTGGTCTGCCGATAATTGTTTGAAGCTCGCAATGAGAGTGGCGGCGCGGTCGAGATTCTGTATTAATATGGTTGTTCCGCGAAGGGCGTCATCGAAAAACTCGTTGAGTGCGCGTCGCGTCAAACCAGTGCTGCTCTCTTGTTGAAGTTTTTTGGTGACGTCCGACAAAGTGCTTCCAACTAATAGTGCATTGCCAATCGGAGTGTTGAGTTCATGCGCAATGCCTGAAACGAGGTTTCCCAATGCAGCATTCTTTTCACTTTGCACCAGCTCATTACGCGCTCCTTCCAGATTTTGCAAAGTATCGATTAGACGCGCATTACTGGTGGCTAAGGCTCGAGTGCGTTCTTCGACACGTGCTTCGAGGATTTCATTTGCGGCGCGTAGTTGTTCACGGAGTTGGTCGGATTGTTTGAGTTCTTGTTGCGATTGCTGCCGTGACCACAGTAGATACAGCACAATCGCGAAGATCCATATAAAGATAATGATTAAGCGAAAATGCGCGGCAGTGATCCAAGGACCTCGAAACTCTAATTTTTTAAGCGTAAGGGTGTGATCTCCCTGCACAACATTGCCGCCGGTGACAATGCTCATCGAAATGACGCGATCCAGTTCGGGACCGAGATGTTTTGATGGTAGCGGATGTTCTTGTATCCACCAAGAAGACACCATGAATTGACTCAAGTTAAAGCTGACTTCGGCACTTTCTTTACTTGGGTCGTACACGATCTCATGCGGTTTGAGCGTGATGCTTTGCTGATCTTTGGAGTAGGCGGGATTGAAGTTGCGAATGAACAGCCGAATTTGATTGGCACTTTCGGGGCCGCTGCTTTCGAGATGGATACGTAAAGTGTCGAAGCGACGCAAATCGACGCCATCATTACTTTCTTCTAAGCGAATGGCTAATTCGCAGAAAGGCCATTGGTAGGTGCGATCAATTTTGCAGTGGAGAACTTTCTGGTTCGCGTCTTGCTTCAAACTAGCGACACTTTGTCCACCCTCCGGCCGATCATCGACCACTGTGAAGCGAGATTCGGGTAGTTGATCGATACGCCAGCTTTGCCACATTAAATGTTCGTGGGCGAGTAAGGCAGCAATGGTGATCGCCACCAAAATGAGCAAGATACGATTGAACAGGCGATTCACCATAGTTCTTCTGATCTTTAATTGAGAGGTTGACTGGGCGAGTGTCGTGACCGAATTTTACTCGGAAATAAAAGAGGGAAAGTTTCCAAATATCAAGAAAACGAGGGACTGTGGCAAAAATGAGTAAAGCTTCTTTTTTGTTCAGTATAAGAAGGTAACCGGGCGCATAGTGTGGTTTGTTAGTGAAATTAAATTGAAATGAAGGTTTGTTACACACATTTGCGTTAATATATTTAAGATATTTTAGATTGGGCGCTGATTCGGTACGGGCGAACTAATCTTTTCCAATTAACCAAATCGATCTAGTTCGAAAAAGGGGGAGTTCAATGCGTTTCAATTTGCATTGCATGATGCCGTTGGTCTTGTGTTTGAGCGCGTGCTCAGAGGATATGAATCAAAAGGCTTTAACCCCGAAAGCCTTGTTACTGCTGTTTTCATTGATGGCTTTGATGTTTATCGGGTTGTGGGTGCGCTCATTGCTAAGAATGCGACGTGAAAATCTAGCCTGGAACTGGCCTCGCCCGATTGAACTGGCGGTAGGCGCAGTTACGGACTTTTTTGATACTTTGGGCATCGGAGCCTTTGCGCCAAGTACAGCGATTTTTCGTTTGGCGAAGATTGTGCCGGACGAGCTGATTCCGGGCACTCTTAATGTGGGTCATACTTTACCTACTATTGCTCAGGCTTTGATCTTCATTCAGATTGTCGATGTGGCGCCAAGCACGTTATTGCCGATGATTTCCGCTGCGGGTATCGGTGCATGGTTAGGTACCAAATTGGTCGGTGATTTACCACGCTTTCAAATTCGCTTAGGGATGGGGTTCGCCATGCTTTTGGCGGCCAGCATTATGTTGCTGTCTTTGTTGGGTGTGTTACCCGCGGGTAAAGATGCTCTGATGTTGGCAGGGTGGCAGTGGTGGGTCGGAGTGATCGGCAATTTTGTGCTGGGATTGCTGATGCCGCTCGGGATCGGTCTGTATGCGCCATGTATGATATTGGTGAGCTTGCTAGGGATGAGTCCCTTGGCCGCATTTCCGATCATGATGGGATCATGTGCCTTTCTAATGCCCATCAGTAGCGCAGGCTTCTTTCAAAATCGACGTTACCAAGTTTCTTCTGCCTTGGGTTTGGCAATGGCGGGTGTTCCCGCGGTGTTGTTGGCGGCTTTCTTGGTCAAGTCATTGGAGCTCGATACTTTAAGGTGGGGCGTTGTTGGGATTGTGACCTATGTGGCTCTGAGTATTTTGTATTCGGCGTGGCGCGATCGTCGGCGTACAGCGAATTCATAATTGGCAGATGAGGCGCGGATGCTGGGATTCACATATCTCACTTATCTGAACGGACACGGTTAGCGTCCGGCGCGTTGGCAGCAGCGTCCTCGCTCACTTCAAAACCAAGCCCAACGCCATGCCCTTCGTCAAGCTCAGCGATGAAAGGAAGTTTGCTTCGGCTCTAAGCTTCCTTTTTTTACGCTCTTTTCTAGTTCAATCAAACGTTTGATTTATGTGTTATGCTGTCACGCATGAAAACAAAGAACGCATCAAAACAAGTTTCAAGCGAAGCTACAGTCGATAAACGTGCAAGTCGTTCGGACGGGCAAGAGGCACGCGAACGCCTCTTCATGGCAGCCTTGAAACTATTCGCCGAACAAGGCTATGCAAAGACTTCCACGCGCGAAATTGCAACAGCAGCTGGAGTTAATATCTCCGCCATCAGTTATTACTTTGGCGATAAACAAGGCTTATACCGCACGGTGTTCTGCGATAAACGCTATGTTCCTAATCTTCCTCATGACTTTTATGACGACACGCAACTGAGCTTGCGCGATGGTGTGGCCGCGCTCGTCAGAATGAATGTTGATTGCCTGACGCAAGGTGAAATTGCACAAAACTTTATGCGCCTGTATATCCGCGAAATGGTTGATCCGACCGGTTTGTGGCAGGAAGAAATTGAGGCAAACATTCAGCCTGTGCATCAAGGTTTTGTTCGATTCTTGGCGCGACATTTGCAAGTCGCCCGTGTGGATGATGATGTACATCGGCTCGCCTTTGGGATCGCAGGATTGGCATTAAGTTTGATTGCCAACGGGGATGTGATTGCCATTGTTCGACCGAAGTTGGTGCAAAGCCAAACGTCGATTGATGTGTTTGCGGATCGTTTAACCGATTATGCGCTAGCCATGTGTGAGGCTGAGCGACAGAGACGCCGTGATTAGGACGCGAAATGAATTAGATCGTAATGAATAATTTTTGAATATGAGATAAGGGTAATGTGAAGATGAAAAACGACGCGAAGAAAATGAAATGTCAGATGACTGCGAACTACACAGTTGGAATGCTTGCATTGGTGTTTCTCAACTTGCTGTATGTCTTGCCAAGTGCCGCTGAACAGTCCGATAGTTCAGCAAAAGCGAAAGCTGAATCTGCAAAAGCAAAGCCCACAAAACCTGCTTTGACGATCACCATCACGCAGGTGGGGAATGGTCAAATGCAAAGTCGTTTAGCCGCGAACGGCAATATCGCCGCGTGGCAAGAGGCGAGTGTTGGATCTGAGTCGAACGGCTTGCGTATAGCCGAAGTGATGGTGAACGTGGGCGATCGCGTCGCTAAGGGACAAGTGCTAGCGCGCTTCGCCAGTGAAGCGGTGCAAGCCGATTTGCAGCAGGTGAAAGCGAGTTTGGCGGAAGCTGAAGCCAGTGCCAATGAGGCGATCGCAAATGCCGATCGCGCGCGCGGGTTGCAAGCCAGTGGTGCGATTAGTAAACAGCAAATTGGACAATATCTTACTGCAGAGGCGACCGCCAAAGCACGTGTCGCTGCCGCAAAATCAGCCCTCGATGTCGCCAACCTTCGTATGAAATATACGCAAGTGGTCGCGCCGGATCATGGGATTATTTCGGCACGCATGGCGACTGTAGGTGCAGTTGCTGGTGCCGGCACGGAGTTGTTCCGCCTAATCCGCCAAGGACGATTAGAGTGGCGTGCGGAAGTGACTTCAGCTGAGTTGAGCCAGCTTAAACCAGGAACGGCAGCGACGATCACTGCACCCAACGGTGAACAAGCTAGTGGCAAAGTGCGTATGGTGGCGCCAACTGTCGACCTGAATAATCGTACCGGCTTGGTGTACGTCGACATCGATTTAAGTAAGAGCAAAACGGCAGATCAAAGCTTTAAAGCGGGCATGTTCGCAAAGGGCGAGTTTGTATTGGGTAGTTCGCAAGCCATGACGATTCCGCAACAAGCGGTTGTGGTCCGCGATGGATTTAGCTATGTATTTAAGCTGAACCCGGATCAACGTGTTTCGCAAATAAAGGTTCAAACTGGTCGACGCATGAAAGTGAATGGCATCGAACAAGTTGAGGTGATCGGCGGTATCAATGCCGGCGCCCAAATTGCTGCCAGTGGCGTGGGATTTTTGAATGACGGTGATGTGGTCAAAGTCGCGAGTGCCGCAAGCGACGCCGGTGCGAATTCTGTTGGTAAATAGGAGCTGAGATGAATTTTTCCACGCTCTCGATACGGAATCCAATTCCGGCCATTATGCTGTTTGCCTTGCTGAGCTTAGCGGGCATCTTATCTTTTCGCTCGACCATCGTGCAGGATTTTCCTGACATCGAGTTACCCTTGGTCATAGTGAGCGCCAATCTTCCGGGTGCGGCACCTGCGCAGCTAGAAACCGAGGTTGCTCGCAAAATTGAGGATTCAGTAGCAACGCTGCAAGGCGTGAAGAATATTTACACCAAGGTACTCGATGGTGAAGTGACGATCACGGTGGAATTCGTTTTGGAGAAAGTTCTCTCCGATGCCGTTAATGAAGTGCGCGATGCAGTCACGGCAGTGCGAGCGGATCTGCCTCCTGAGATGCGCGATCCGACCGTCACCAAGATGGCTACGGCTGGACGTGTGATCATGACCTACACGGTGGAAGTTGCTCCGGCGGCGCTCGATGCTGCAAAAGCAGCGCAAGAGAACTCAGCGCCCGATGCACAGGACTTGAGTTGGTTCGTGGATAACACGGTGTCCAAACGACTGCGCGCGGTACCGGGTATTGGTGCGGTAAAACGCATTGGCGGAATTAATCGTGAAGTAAGGGTTGAGCTCAATGCGGACAAAATGGCAGCCTTGCGAGTGTCAGCATTGGATGTGTCACGTCGCTTGAAAGCAGTACAAAAAGAAGCGCCGGGTGGTCGTGGTGATGTCAGTGGTGCCGAACAAGCGGTACGTACGATCGCGACCGTCAAGTCTGCCGAAGAATTAGCGCAGATGGATATTCCCTTGCCGGATGGCCGTCATATTCGATTGGATCAAGTGGCAAACGTGAGCGACACCTTTGCCGAACCGCGTGCACGGGCGACCTTCAATGGTCGCGATGTGATTGGCTTTGAAATCTTCAGAACCAAAGGCGCTTCTGAAGTGGATGTTGCCAAAGGTAGTCGCGCTGCTATCGAGGAACTGCAAAAAGATAATCCGCAATATGTTTTCAAGCAGGCGGTTGATAATGCGCAGCCGGTTGAAGAAAACTTCAAAGGCTCGATGGAACTGCTATACGAAGGCGCATTGCTAGCGGTGTTAGTGGTGTGGTGGTTTTTGCGCGACTGGCGTTCGACTCTGGTGGCGGCAGCAGCACTTCCATTATCAGTCATCCCAACTTTCCTTGGCTTGAAATACTTCGGTTATACCTTGAACACGGTCACCTTGTTGTCCTTAGCCTTGGTGGTTGGGGTCTTAGTCGATGATGCGATTGTCGAGATCGAAAATATTGCGCGCCACTTACACATGGGTAAAACGCCGATGCAAGCAGCAACGGAAGCGGCTGATGAAATCGGGATGGCGGTGATCGCCACCACCTTTGCTTTGGTCGCCGTGTTCTTGCCGACCGCATTTATGGGCGGCGTGCCTGGACTATTCTTTAAACAGTTTGGTTGGACGGCGGTGATTGCGATTCTCGCATCATTGGTGGTCGCGCGTTTGCTGACCCCGATGATGGCGGCATACATGTTGAAGGCAGTCGGTGCCGGTGCAGATGGTCAACATCATCAACCGCAAGATGGCAAACTCATGCAATGGTATATGCGGACCATGCAATGGTGTTTGCGTCATCGCTTGGTGACAATCATTGCGGCAGCCTTATTCTTTGCTGGTTCGATGAGCCTCGTCGGATTATTGCCAACCGGATTTGTTCCACCTTCGGATCGTGCGCAAACACAAATCAATATTGAACTGCCACCGGGAAGCACACTACGTGAAACGAGTGATGTAGCAGAGAAAGTGCGCGTGGCAGTAATGTCAGTCAAGGGTATTACCAACGTATTTAGTTCGATTGGCGGTGGTTCGAGTGGTGATGCATTTGCTCCAGGTGCCGCAGCTGAAGCGCGCCGCGCGATTCTGACAGTTAGCGCAGTGCATCGCGATCAACGTAAGGAAGCCATGGCCGATCTTGATAATGCGATTCGGGCCAAATTGGTCGACATTCCTGGTGCACGTTTTTCAGTGGGACCGCAAGATACAGGCGTCAAATTGCAACTAGTATTGCGCAGTGAAGATCCACAAGCTTTGTTGGAATCCGCCCGTGCCGTTGAACGTGAATTGCGCAGCCTGCGTGGTGTCGGTAATATCAGTTCGAGTGCGTCGCTGGTTCGTCCTGAGATTATCGTACGTCCTGATATGGCAAAGGCCGCAGACCTTGGCGTCACGGCGGAAAGCATAGGCGAAACGGTGCGCGTTGCGACGGCGGGTGACTATGACATGTCACTCTCGAAGATGAACCTGACACAACGTCAAGTGCCGATTCGTGTGAAACTACCCGATTATGTGCGTGCGGATCTTGCGGCGATCGAACGCCTCACGGTTCCTGGAAAAAATGGACCAGTTCTGTTAGCCAGTGTCGCCACAGTGTCAATGGAATCAGGACCTGCCCAAATCGACCGACTCAATCGTAGTCGCAATGTTACGTTGGAAGTCGAACTGGGTGGTCGCCAGTTAGGCGAAGTCAATGAAGAAGCGCGCGCGCTACCGAGCATGAAGAATCTGCCGCCATCAGTAAAGATTGCTGAACTCGGCGATGCGCAAGAGATGGAAGCTCTATTCGCAAGTTTTGGTATTGCGATGCTGATCGGCGTGCTCTGTATTTATGGCGTGTTGGTGTTGTTATTCAAAGACTTCATGCAGCCAGTAACCATTCTCGCCGCTTTGCCCTTAAGTATCGGTGGTGCTTTCGTGGCACTGCTGGTAACTGGGCGTGCGCTATCGATGCCGTCGATGATTGGCCTGATTATGTTGATGGGGATCGTCACTAAGAACTCGATTCTCTTGGTCGACTACGCCATCATCGCGCGTCGTCAAGGGATGGCGCGCTTCGAAGCCTTGGTGGATGCATGCCATAAGCGCAGTAGGCCCATCGTCATGACGACCATTGCGATGGGCGCTGGCATGATGCCGCTCGCTTTGGGTTGGGGCGCTGATCCTAGTTTCCGTTCGCCGATGGCGATTGCAGTGATCGGCGGTTTGATTACGTCGACGCTCTTGAGTTTGTTGGTGGTGCCTGCGGTGTTCACGTATGTGGATGACCTGGCACAGGGACTAAAGAAAGCATCCAGTCGTAAGAAGTTAGATTCAAGAACAGCGGGATCTCATGACTTGAGTAATAACCTATAGCGAAGGACTACGCACAAAAGAAAGGCAGTGAACTGTTAAGTTTCACTGCCTTTTTTCTTTTGGCTCTGAAGCAACTCTGTTCTTATGTGCTTCGGTGCTTCGGTGTGGAATTGGCCTGTCACCTCACTTCTGCGTCGCCACTGCAAACGAGCTTGCGCTAGATACAGTTTTTACCCATGATAAGCCGCTTCCAATTTGGATACATCGATTTTACTCATCTCCATCATCGCTTTCATGACACGCGCAGAACGCTCGACGTCGTCGTCTTGCAGCATGTCGACTAAACTTCTTGGAACAATCTGCCAAGATACGCCGAATTTATCCTTTAGCCATGCGCAGCGTCCAGGTGTGCCTCCTTCGACTAAACGATCCCAATAGTGATCGACTTCTTCTTGGGTTTCGCAATCGACAAAGAGCGAGATCGCTTCTGTAAACGGAAATTGAGGCCCAGCATTGAGTGCAATAAATGTTTGATCTTCAATTTCGAAACGCATTGTCAAGACTTGGCCATTTAGCTCTGGGACGGAATCTCCATAGCGGGACACGTCAAGAATCTTGCCGTTCTTGAAAATGCTGAGGTAATGATTGACCGCTTCTTCTGCATTAAGGTTAAACCAAAGGCAGGGCGTAATTTTTTGCATATTGTCCTCTTAGAATTCGACTAGTTTTTGAAAGCCACCGTAGATCAAACGTTTGCCATCGAAGGGCATGGGGATCGCTTCGGGTGCGAAGCGAGGGTCTGCCATCATCTTCTCCCACGCTGCGTCACGTACTTCTTTTGACGGCCACGTCATCCAAGAAAAGACCACAGTCTCATCCTCTTTTAACATCACGGCTTGTGGAAATGAAGTGAGTTTGCCAGGTTGGATATCGTCACCCCAGCACTCGACGATGTTAATCACACCAAATTCTTTAAAAAGGGCTGAGGTCTTGCGTGAATATTCGGCATAGACTTCTTTGTCTTTGTTTGCCACTGGGATGATAAAACCATCGACATAATTCATAGTCATTCCTAAAGGTTGATAGTGAATCGAATGCTTAATTTGAAAAGGTGAAATTGCCGCGAGCTACACGCACCCCAGTGTAAGGAGTCGATGCATAGGTGGCAAGATATATTCAATAGCTTGTTTGATTGACCAAACAAAAAGTGGAATGAATTACGATAAATGAGGGAAAAATCGCCGATCTGTCCGGAAATACACCCTCAAAATGTGGCAAAATAGCGGTTTTGCGAAATTCTCAACGTTGTAGCAGTAAGACGGTACTAATTCGGTGGTGCTTACCCAGCACGCCAAGTTTGCTAAGCCAGCGAACGATCGACTTCGGCAAGGGCACTCCTTTGTCGGTGCACGGTAAAAATTGAATGAGGGCGGACATTCGCTTTCAACTCGTGATTAGTCGAACTTCTCACTGACATTTCTCAGAATTTGCGCTCGTGGCATGCATACGCCAATCGATACATCCATCGGTACAGCCATCGATATGTTGTAGTCGGCGTCAACCAAAATGCCAGCATTCACGTTTTTAGCTGTTTGACCTTGTTTATGTTTTTTTACACTCCGGAGTTTTAACATGTTTCAGCACGTCGAAGCCTATGCAGGCGATCCTATCTTGTCCTTGAATGAAGCCTTTGGTAAGGATACCCGTCCAAACAAGATTAATCTGTCGATTGGCATTTATTTTGACGATAACGGCAAGATTCCAATGTTGCCATCCGTACGTGCTGCAGAATTGAAAGTGGTTGAAGCTGCTGGTGCGCGTCCTTATTTGCCAATGGAAGGTGCAGCAAACTTCCGTACAGCCGTACAACATTTGTTGTTTGGCGCAGAACACGCAGCGGTCAAAGCTGGTCGCGTCGTGACTTTGCAAACCGTTGGTTCGAGTGGTGGTTTGAAAGTCGGTGCTGATTTCATCAAGCGTTATTTCCCTAACACGACCATGTTGATTAGCGATCCAACTTGGGATAATCACCGCGCTGTTTTCGAAGGTTCTGGTTTGGCTGTAAAAACCTACCCGTACTACAACTCTGCAACGGGTGGTTTGCGCTTTGAAGAAATGTTGGCGGCCTTGAAGCAAGCAGAAGAGAAGAGCGTGGTCTTGTTGCACGCTTGCTGCCATAACCCAACTGGCGTTGATCTCACCAAAGAACAATGGCAACAATTGGTACCGGTGTTGAAAGAGCGCAATTTGATTCCTTTCCTCGACTTGGCTTACCAAGGTTACGGTGATGGTATCGAAGAAGATGCATACGCTATTCGTTTGATCGCTGATTCTGGTTTGAGCGCATTCGTGGCGAACTCTTTCTCGAAGAGCATGAGCTTGTATGGCGAACGTTGCGGTGCCTTGAGCGTGATCTGCCCAGATGCAGCACAAGCAGTGAATGTCTTGGGTCAATTGAAAGCCGGCATTCGTCGCAACTATTCCAACCCACCAATGCACGGTGGTCAAATCGTCGCTACGGTCTTGACTGACCCAGCTTTGCGCCCAATGTGGGAAGCTGAAGTCGTTGCTATGCGTGACCGTATCCAAGCGATGCGTCGTGCTTTGCATGATGTCTTGGTAGCCAAAGTGCCAGGTCGTGATTTCAGCTACTTCTTAACTCAACGCGGGATGTTCTCTTACACTGGTTTGACAGCAGAACAGTGCGACCGCTTGAAAGAAGAATTCGGCGTTTACTTGGTACGCTCTGGCCGTATGTGCGTCGCTGGTTTGAACACACGTAACGTTGAAGCGACAGCAAACGCAATCGCTGCAGTGTTGGCTTAATCAGAGATGCGCTACCAATTGAGATTGGTGGTGCACTGTTAGGATATTGGTTTTAGAAAT
This sequence comes from Undibacterium cyanobacteriorum, assembly GCF_031326225.1. Lineage (GTDB taxonomy): Bacteria > Pseudomonadota > Gammaproteobacteria > Burkholderiales > Burkholderiaceae_D > Undibacterium > Undibacterium cyanobacteriorum. Next base: position 1,858,544 of record NZ_CP133720.1, read on the forward strand.
CTCTGAGGTCAAGCTCAGCAAACGAGGCAAGCTTCCGTTTTTTATTGGAGCTTGCCTTTTTGTTTTGGTGGTGAAATTACTGCTTGATCGTACTTGTTTGCCGATGTGCTCATCACCTTACCAGCTCACCTTTTCATTCGCTGATACTTTTTGAATCGCGAACTGCTTGTTCAAGCAAAGATTCAAGTTCCTTAGCAAAGATTTGTGCATTGAAGAGAGGCGACTCTTTTGCCCGTTGGCGCAGAGTTTGTCTACACTGATTCAACAGCACGAGCTGGCTTGATTTCTCGCAGGCGATGCGGACAAAATCGTTTTCATCGCTAGCGATCCAATCTTTCAGTCCCACACAAGTCAGCATACTTTCCCCTTGGCGACTGAGTAAATTGTGACCTTGCAAAGTCAAGGTCGGTACACCCATCCAAATCGCTTCAGTAGTCGTCGTGCCACCGGGGAAAGGATGGGTGTCGAGAATAAAATCGACTTCTGCATGCGCTGCCAAATAGTCGCTGTAACTCATGCCGCCCACAAATCTCAAGCGTGACGATGGTATGCCGTGACGCGCAAATTTGGCGATCAAAGCTTGTTTTGATGACTCATGATCAAAAGCACTGTTTTGTAAGCGAAGTACGCTGTTTTCTTGTGCCAATAAGACGCGTGACCACAAAGCGATACTCGCGTCGGTCAATTTATTCGGTGTTTGGAAAGTGCCATAACAGATCGGTTTGCCAAGCAATGCTGGTGTGGTGCTGAGCTTCAGTTCGATTGCTGTTTTTGGTTCGCTCATGCAAAGACGAGTGGCACTGAAATACAAGGGCTTTTCGCAGAATTGCTTGGTGTCGGCTTCTGGAACAGAAACTTTATCAACCAAAATATAGTCGATTTCGTCAACGCCTGTGCTAGCCCAATAACCAAGCCATGCAATTTGGATCGGTGCTGGTTTCGCGCAAAAGACGGCGAGTCGATTGTGTTCGGTGTGACCCGCGAGATCAATCAAGATATCGATCTTGTCATCGGCGATTTTTTGAGCCAAAGCTTGATCGGACAGTTGTGCTACGCCATGCCACTCAAGGAAATATGATTTTAATTCTTGGCTGATGCTATCTTCGATCAGTTGGTTGGCATAGGCGATGCAGTGAAAGCGCTCACTATGCAGATGTTTTAGTACATTGCGCAAGAATAGTCCGACTGGATGACCACGTAAATCGCCACTGACAAAACCGATGCGTAGTGGCGAATCTGTGTTCGGACTCACTTGGCGAGGAGGAAGTTTTTCGACTCTCTGCCGTAGCTTCCCTGCGTAGTCTCGCGCTTCTTGTAGATAGAAATCGGCGCTGATGCTAGCGTTATAGCTTAGCGCGTATAAGTAATTTTGGTGAGCCGTCAGTTGCTGCGGGTCTTGAGTAATGACTTGTTTGTACTGTTCACAAGCGAGCTCGACATCACCGCGTAGCTGCAAGCAGGAGGCGAGAAAACCGCGAGCTTCGCCGTGCGATGGTGAGACTTGCAGAATTGCGTTGAAGAGTTGTTCAGCACGATCAAGCTGACGCACTCGCATAAAGGCGCAAGCAAGATGTAATTGCAAACTTTGGTTGTCCGGTGATTGGATCAGAGCCTGCTCATAATGTTCAATTGCCAGTTCATGCTGCTGCAAACTTGAGTAGCATTGTGCTTTGAAAAGATGAAAAGGGAGGCTGTTTGTCGCCAGAAAAGGACGCTGCTCAAATCGCTTGAGCGCTTGGTGAAAGTCACCAATATTGATCAACAAAGCGCACAGGCATTGACGACAGAAATCGAAATCTGGTGCCAAATTCAAGGCGGCTTGGTAATGCGAAATCGCCGCTTCATTGCGTGATCGCTTTTCTTCGAGCTGACCAAGATTGAAATGCACATCGATATTCTTAGCATCAAGTTGCTTCGCTTGCTTAAGATAAGCATGCGCTTCTTCAAGTCGGTTTGCTTGAATGAGAACGAAACCAAGGTTGATCAAATAAGCGACCTCATTTGGTGACTTCTCCAACAAGGTCTGATAACAGCGCGCAGCTTCGGTGTAGTTTTGTTCGTCAAGAAAACGATTTGCCTGACTTTTTAGATCGTTGACCTTGGAGTCGAATGGAGATTCAGTCGATGTCGCTGAATGCGCTTGCTCGGGTTTCTTTGAGAATGCACTTTTGAGCCAATTGAGCATGTCGAGTCTCGTTCTTCGATGTCGAAAATAGCTAGCTAAGTGGGAAGATGGCAAACCTGCACGGGTACGGATTCTTCCTTGATATAACCGAGGGCAATTCGCAAAGTGTTTTCCGTTCCAGTCGTCCACACTTCGAGCGCCGCCGCTTGCTTCTTGTCCTCACTTGGCGACTCCGCATCGATGGCGGGCTTTAGTAAGCCGTGTTGTGCAAGAAGTTGCTGTAAGCGTCGCGCGATTGCAGCACCGGTGTCGACGACAAAAATTTCTTTATTGTTCTGGTTGCCGTCTTGTTCGGCACTGTATTCGGCGATGATGCTGCGAATCTGTTGTTCCACGAATGGATAATGTGTGCAGCCGAGCACAAGCGTGTCGACACCTTGCTCAAGCAGTGGCGTCACATACTGTCGTAGCAAGCCGGTGATGGCAGGTGAGCTAAGATCACCGCGTTCGATTTCATTGACCAATCCAACGCAAGCTTGTGGAATAAATTGCGTTTGTGTTTCTAACGATAAGCGGGCACTGAGCTCTTGGAACTTTTGGCTTTGCAAAGTGCTGCGCGTCGCTAATACGCCGACCACTTTGCTTTCACTACGAGCGGCAGCTGGTTTAATGCCGGGCTCCATGCCGATGATAATGAAATGTGGAAAACGTTGCCGTAATTCCGCCACGGCAGCGGCGGTAGCGGTATTGCAGGCGATAATGAGTGCTTTGATGCCTTTGGCGAGTAAGAACTCAGTGATCTTGATACTGCGTGCAATTAGTTCTTCGTTACTACGCTCACCATAAGGCGCATAGGCGGAGTCTGCAAAATAGATGAAGTCCTCATGGGGTAATTGCTCACGCAGATGATGGACAACAGACAGGCCGCCTATGCCAGAATCAAAGACGCCAACCGGTGCGTGCGCTGAGAGCGGCACACTGAAGTTGGCGACATGATTGACACCTTGGGAATGAGAATCAAGCTTATGCAACGGGGATGATTCCAATTTTTGCTTGCCACTCTTTCGGCCCGGTATTGTGCACCGATGTGCCGTTCGCATCGACCGCGACTGTGACAGGCATATCGACAACGTCAAACTCGTAAATCGCTTCCATGCCGAGGTCAGCAAAGCCAACCACTTTCGCGCTCTTGATGGCTTTCGATACAAGGTAAGCTGCACCACCAACGGCCATCAAGTAGGCCGACTTGTGCTTTTTAATCGATTCGATCGCCACTGGGCCACGCTCAGCTTTACCGATCATCGAAATTAGACCGGTTTTCTCCAACATCATGTCGGTGAACTTATCCATACGTGTTGCCGTGGTTGGACCTGCTGGACCAACGGCTTCGTCACGTACTGGATCAACAGGACCCACGTAGTAGATCACACGGTTGGTGAAGTCGACTGGCAATTGCTCACCTTTGGCTAGCATGTCTTGAATGCGTTTGTGCGCTGCATCGCGACCCGTCAACATTTTGCCGTTCAAGAGCAAGGTTTGGCCAGGTTTCCAAGACGCGACTTCTTCTTTGGTTAAGCTGTTCAAATCGATGCGTTTGGATTTTTCCGTGTCGGCGATCCAGTGCACGTCTGGCCAGTTCGACAATGATGGTGGTTCCATATACGATGGACCTGAACCGTCGAGCACAAAGTGTGCATGGCGTGTCGCCGCGCAGTTTGGAATCATTGCTACTGGTTTCGATGCAGCATGGGTTGGGTACATATTGATCTTGACGTCGAGTACTGTCGTCAAACCGCCCAAGCCCTGTGCGCCGATACCGAGTGCGTTGATTTTGTCGCACAACTCGATACGCAGTTCTTCGGTCTTATTGCGTGGACCACGCAATTTCAATTCGTGCATGTCGATGTCTTCCATCAGCGATTCTTTTGCCATCAACATCGCTTTTTCTGCTGTGCCACCGATACCGATACCAAGCATGCCAGGTGGACACCAGCCTGCGCCCATTGTCGGCACGGTCTTCATCACCCAATCCACCAAAGAGTCGGATGGATTCAACATCACGAACTTGGTTTTGTTTTCAGAACCACCGCCTTTGGCCGCCAATTGCACATCAACGGTATTGCCTGGTACGAGTTCCATATGCACGACCGCAGGGGTATTGTCCTTGGTGTTTTTACGATCGAATTGTGGATCGGCCACGATCGATGCGCGCAACACGTTTTCAGAGTAGCCGTAGCCGCGACGCACACCTTCGTTGACTGCGTCGATGATAGAGCCGCTAAAGCCTTCAAAACGTACTTCCATACCGATCTTCAAGAAAACATTGACGATACCAGTGTCTTGGCAAATCGGACGTTTGCCTTCGGCACACATACGGCTATTCGTCAAAATTTGGGCGATGGCATCTTTCGCCGCAGGGCTTTGTTCGATTTCATAGGCGCGTGCTAAGTGGGCGATGTAATCAGCTGGATGGTAGTAGCTGATGTACTGCAGGGCAGCGGCAACGGATTCAATTAAATCATCTTGTTTAATGACGGTCATGATGAGGCTCTCTTGCTGTGGTTTTGGTTTAAATTTGTGCTGTGTAGCTACGTTTATGTTGCGTAGCTGCGCTCATGTTCTGTATCTACGCTTAATGCTTGTGGGCTTGTTGCTGCGCTTTCGTCATCAAGGTGTCGCAATAGGCGATCGCTAATGCGGAGAGCAAGAAGACCACGTGAATCACCGTTTGCGCGATCAGTTCTTTCGCTTGATAGGCTTGCGCATTGATGAAGGTTTTTAAGAGGTGAATTGAAGAGATGCCGATAATCGCCATCGCTAATTTCACTTTCAGCACTGTGGCGTTCACATGCGATAACCATTCTGGTTGATCCGGGTGGTTTTCTAAACGCAGACGCGAAACGAAAGTTTCGTAGCCACCGACAATGACCATCACCAGCAAATTGGAGATCATGACTACGTCGATTAGACCCAATACCACTAGCATAATTGTGGTTTCATTGAGTTTAGTCACACCTTCTGCAACAGGCGCTCCAGTTACAGCGACAGCTTTTAAGAGATGCCCCAGGGCGGTTTGGTTGCCCATTGCGGCAGCGACCAAATCGACCAGCTCTACCCAAAAATGATAGACATAGACGCATTGCGCCAGAATCAGGCCAAGGTAAAGCGGGAGTTGGATCCAGCGGCTGGCGAAGATGATGGTCGAAAGTGGGGAAAGGCTGGATGTTTTTGGATTGTCTGACATGTGCGAAAAGTCTTTCGTTGTAAAGAATGCTTTGATGTACGCAAGTACCATGGGACTCGCGGGCGATCAATCTTGTGGTGAATTAGGCGTCCTATTGCTTAAAGTTTCTTAAACAAATTTGAAGTTAATTTGAAACTAAGTTGAAACTGGGTTTCTTGACTTTTTCACTACAAGAGTCAGGCCGTTATTTTACACGGATGTACTCCAGCTGTCTGCCAAGCAGCGTATTTGCAAGTAGCTTGCGCCAGATCAAACAAGTAGTGTCGACAGACGCGGTAATACCAGTGATTTAAAAATAGCTTTTTTGCTGCACTGCGCTTAGAATCGAATGCAAAAAAAAGACAAAGTGGTGAATATCAAAAGGCGTTAAACGTCAGTCGACACCTTAGTAGGTTTGATCAGTAATGCGTCGGCATCTTGTATTGAGCGAGTGGCATTGGAACTCCACAAATATGGTGGGGCCGAAAAAAATGCTGCAGACGCTTTTTGATATTCACAACGCATGGAGACCATTATGTCGGATCAAGAAGTCAAAGCTGAATCTCGGGTATTTCCTCCACCAGCTGCATTCGCAGCGACTGCCGCCATCTCAGGGATGGATGCCTACAACGCCTTGTGTGCCGAAGCAGCGGCCGACTACGAAGGCTTTTGGGCAAAACTCGCACGCGAGAACCTGCACTGGCATAAACCCTTCACAACGATTCTTGATGAGTCCAATGCGCCACTTTATAAGTGGTTCGATGATGGATTGTTGAATGTGTCCTACAACTGCCTCGACGTTAATATTCAAAAAGGTTTGGGCGATAAGACGGCCATTATTTTTGAAGCCGATGGTGGCGATGTAACGAAAGTTAGCTATCAAGACCTGCACGCCAAAGTCTGTCAATTCGCCAATGGTTTGCGCTCCTTGGGAGTGAAGAAGGGCGACCGCGTCGTCATCTACATGCCGATGTCAGTCGAAGGTGTGGTGGCGATGCAAGCATGCGCTCGTATTGGTGCAACCCACTCAGTTGTGTTTGGTGGCTTTTCTGCAAAATCTCTGCAAGAACGTATTGTCGATGTGGGTGCGACTTTAGTGATTACTGCGGATGAACAAGTTCGTGGCGGTAAACAGTTGCCGTTGAAAGCGATTGTTGATGAGGCGCTGGGCCTTGGCGATTGCGAAAAAGTATCGAAGGTAGTGGTGTACAAACGCACTGGTGGCAACGTGCCTTTCGATGCTGTGCGCGATTTGTGGATGCATGAATTGGTTGCAGATCAAGCCACGCAGTGCGAGCCAGAATGGGTTAATGCAGATCATCCATTGTTCATTCTTTACACTTCAGGTTCCACTGGTAAACCGAAAGGCGTACAACATTCTTCTGGCGGCTATTTGTTGTGGGCGATGTTGACCATGAAGTGGACCTTCGACATCAAACCGAACGACGTATTTTGGTGTACTGCGGATATTGGTTGGGTCACAGGCCACACCTACATCACCTACGGTCCATTAGCGATGGGTTCCACCGAGATCGTTTTTGAGGGCGTGCCAACTTATCCCAATGCTGGCCGCTTCTGGGACATGATCCAAAAACACAAAGCGACGATTTTCTACACGGCACCGACAGCGATTCGTTCTTTGATCAAAGCGGCCGATGGTGATCCAGCGATCCACCCAAATAAATACGACTTGTCATCCTTACGCTTACTGGGTTCAGTGGGTGAACCAATCAATCCAGAAGCGTGGATGTGGTATTACAAAAATGTGGGTGGTGAGCGTTGCCCAATCGCTGATACATTCTGGCAAACAGAAACAGGTGGTCATATGATCACGCCACTGCCAGGTGCGACACCTTTGGTACCAGGCTCCTGTACCTTACCTTTGCCAGGCATTATGGCGGCTATCGTTGACGAAACCGGCGCTGATTTGCCTAATGGTCAAGGCGGTATTTTGGTCGTCAAACGTCCATGGCCTTCGATGATTCGCACAATTTGGGGCGATGCTGATCGCTTTAAGAAGAGCTACTTCCCAGAGGAACTCGGCGGTAAAACTTATCTTGCTGGTGATGGTGCGATTCGTAACAAAGACACGGGTTATTTTACGATTACCGGTCGTATCGATGACGTGCTGAACGTTTCCGGTCACCGTATGGGTACGATGGAAATCGAATCTGCCTTAGTGGCGAATCCCTTAGTGGCGGAAGCGGCGGTAGTTGGTAAGCCTGATGACACCACAGGTGAAGCAATTTGCGCTTTTGTGGTTTTGAAGCGTGCTCGCCCCACTGGCGAAGAAGCAAAACAGATCGCGCTCGAGTTGCGTAACTGGGTGGCGAAGGAAATTGGCCCAATCGCGAAACCGAAAGAGATCCGTTTTGGTGACAACTTACCGAAGACACGTTCCGGCAAAATCATGCGTCGTTTGTTGCGCGTGATTGCCAAAGGTGAAGAGATCACTCAAGACGTTTCGACTCTCGAAAATCCAGCGATTTTGGATCAGTTGAAACAAGCTCAGTAACAAGATCAGAAATCAACGCTTGCATCAAAAGCAAATAGCACATTGAAGAAGCGCTGAAGAAAAAAAAGCCTCAAGTCACAAGCTTGGGGCTTTTTTGTGGGTCATTGTATTGTTTAAAAAAATTGAGTATTTACTAATGCGGTTTTCCTAGCGTGGCTTAAGCGTTATACTTGCGCGATATTAAACCTACAGACTCAATCTGTTTTTGCAGATCAATCACGGTTCGCGCTGAGTTGTGAACCTGAAATCTGATTTGCGAGCAGAGACATGGACATGAATTCCACCAAAGATAGAAAACCTAAAGGCAGTTTTAAACTGTTTCCTCGCGGTGCTCGTAAAGCGACGACAGAGAGCGGGGCTCTCGGTCGTAAGCCGTCACGTGGCATCTATTTATTGCCTAATGCATTCACAACAGCGGCCTTGTTTTGCGGTTTTTATGCCATCGTGATGGCGATGAATCAAAAATTTGAGCAATCCGGTTTGGCCATTTTTGTCGCCATGGTGCTCGATAGTTTGGATGGGCGCGTCGCGCGCATGACCAATACGCAAAGTGAATTTGGTGCGCAGTACGATAGTTTGTCCGATATGGTCTCATTCGGCGTCGCGCCAGCCTTAATCGCCTATGAGTGGGCCCTCAAAGGCATGGGCAAGCTTGGCTGGTTAGCTGCATTTGTGTATTGTTCAGGTGCCGCCTTACGTTTGGCACGCTTTAATGCAAATATTGGTGTGGTCGATAAACGCTATTTCCAAGGCTTACCTAGCCCAGCCGCGGCAGCTTTGGTCGCTGGTTTTATTTTGCTGATGGATGACCTTGGTGTGCCTGGTGTCGATGTGCGTTGGTATGCGTGGGGCGTGGCCTTGTTTGCCGGTTTGACTATGGTCACGAATGTCCCGTTTTACAGCTTTAAAGATGTTAATTTGAAACGCTCCGTGCCATTTATCGCGCCATTTTTGATCGTGTTGGTTTATGTTGCGGTTGTAAGCGATCCACCTAAAGTTTTGTTCTCTTTGTTTGTCTTGTATGCATTGTCTGGGTATGCCGTCTTGCTATGGCGTTGGCGCAAAGGCCGCCCGATCAGTATTGTGCAGCTGTCGAGCGAAGAAGGCGACGTTAAGAAATAATTGAGGAACGAGGCTTGCACTTTTCTTAAAACGGTTTTATAGTCAGGTTCATGACATTCATTTCAACGACATTCGGTGCACACAATGCACTTTCTCAAGCAGACCGCTCGCGTCTGCTTTTGTCGTTGCTGATCGCAGCTGCCGCATCCTTGGCAACTCTAAAGTCTTCCCTAACGCTATCTTTAGCGAATCTACTAGCGCTCGCGCGCTAAATCTCACTATACCCACAACTTGAGTAGTGCCTCACCCATGTGTGTTTTGCAAGGGTCGGGAAAAGTCTATTCAAGTCGCGCTTAATTTTCTAAGCGCATCGATGTATTCAGATTATTCATTTATTTCGCATTTGAAGACTTAATTCATAGACATAGACACTGGAGCAAACCATGGCAGCAGAAAAACTCATTATTTTTGATACGACTTTGCGTGATGGCGAGCAATCGCCTGGCGCTTCAATGACACGTGATGAAAAGGTGCGGATTGCACGCCAATTGGAACGCTTAAAAGTCGACGTGATCGAAGCAGGTTTTGCTGCCGCCTCTCCTGGAGATTTTGAATCGATCAAGGCCATCGCAGCAGCGGTGCGCGAACCGATTATTTGTTCGCTTTCTCGCGCGAATGATCGCGATATTTCGCGTGCGGCAGAGGCCTTGGAAAAAGCCCAGCGTAAGCGTATCCATACCTTCATCGCAACTTCACCTTTACACATGGAGATGAAATTGCGCATGAGTCCAGATCAAGTGCTCGAGCAAGCGATTCAGGCAGTCCGCTTTGCGCGGCAATTTACCGATGATATTGAATTTAGTCCTGAAGACGGCAGCCGTTCTGATTTTGATTTCTTGTGCCGCGTGCTTGAAGCTGTCATTAAAGAAGGTGCAACGACCATTAACTTTGCCGACACCGTAGGTTATGGTGTGCCGGAATTGTATGGCAATACGCTCAAACGTTTGCGTGAGACGATTCCGAATTCTGATAAGGCGATTTGGTCCGTGCATTGCCATAACGATTTGGGGATGGCCGTGGCGAATTCCTTGGCTGGCGTGATGATTGGCGGTGCGCGTCAAGTCGAATGTACGATCAACGGTTTAGGTGAACGTGCTGGTAATACGGCCTTAGAAGAGATTGTGATGGCGGTGAAAACGCGTAAAGATCACTTCAATCTTGATGTCGGTATCGATACCTCACAGATCGTGGCAACATCAAAAATGGTTTCGCAGATCACAGGCTTTGCGGTGCAGCCCAATAAGGCCATTGTGGGGGCGAATGCGTTTGCCCATGCTTCCGGCATTCATCAAGATGGCATTTTGAAAGCGCGCAATACCTATGAAATTATGCGTGCGGAGGATGTGGGATGGAGTGCCAATAAGATCGTCTTGGGGAAATTGTCGGGTCGTAATGCGTTCAAGCAGCGTTTGCAAGAACTTGGTATCGCCTTGGAATCGGAGACCGAAGTCAATGCTGCTTTCGCCCGTTTCAAAGATTTGGCTGACAAAAAAGCCGAGATTTTTGATGAGGATATTTTGGCAGTGGTGGCGGAAGAGGAGCATTCTCACGATGCAGATCATTATCGTTTGGTCTCGATCAGCCAGCATTCTGAGACGGGTGAGCGTTCCTCCGCAGTGGTGGTGATGACGATTGGTGATCGTGAAAAATCATGCATCGCTCAAGGTAACGGTGCGGTGGATGCAATCGTCAATGCGATTGAATCAGAAGTGAAGAGTGAGGCTGAGTTGCTGTTGTTCTCGATTAATGCGATTACGGCAGGCACCCAGTCGCAGGGTGAGGTCACGATACGCTTAGGGAAATCCGGTCGTATCGTCAACGGTGTTGGCGCCGACCCTGATATCGTGGTGGCCTCAGCGAAAGCCTACATTTCTGCTTTGAATAAGTTGTATTCCAAGGTCGAGAAACTTAATCCGCAGCTGTAATTTGCCAGTGCAGATGTTGGCATGAAACTGCGGAACCTCAGAGGTCGTGGCCTTATGTTTTAGGCGCAGCCGACCTCTGTATCACGACTCGAGCAATAGGAAGGTCCGAGTCTCCTAGTGCCTTCCTGTGCGAAATCGGCGTAAAACTTGAGTTGGCGCTGGTTTTTGTGCTATAGTCGCGGTCTCAGTCGAATTTGATTGAGTTTTTTAATTGTATTTCACGATAATGATGGTTCTTTACTATTGTTATCGCATGTAAAGGAAATAAGATGTCTATCGAAAAAAGCACTAAAGCCGCTATCGTTGCGGATAACGCCCGTAGTCAAAACGACACAGGTTCTCCAGAAGTTCAAGTTGCATTGTTGACAGCACGTATCAACGATTTGAACGGTCACTTCAAGGCACACTTGAAAGATCACCACTCACGTCGTGGTTTGATCATGATGGTTAATCGTCGTAAGAGCTTGTTGTCTTACTTGAAAAAGAAAGATTTGAACCGTTATCGCGCATTGATCGAGAAACTCGGCTTGCGTAAGTAATCTAGTCAGTAATTTATTCTCGCGAATATTTTGCTAAGCCTAGTAAAGAATTAAGCAAAAAGCCTGCGTCAGTTATACTGCCGCAGGCTTTTTGTCTTTAACGAGCAATGAGTTGAAGGTGTGACTTGATTGCTAGGAGTAAGAAGGGCGGCGCAGCAGTGCATCGCTTGTGGTGAGGTGAACGACAGCGCCTGGAAATCTGTCGGCATTAGCAGTAAAAAGTGAAAGGACACATTGTGTTTAATAAAGTTACAAAAACATTTCAATACGGTCAGCATACAGTGACCATGGAGACTGGCGAAATCGCACGTCAATCCTCCGGTGCCGTGATGGTATCGATGGATGATACGGTTGTTTTGGCAACTGTTGTCGCCAAAAAAGACGCAAAACCAGGTCAGGATTTCTTCCCTTTGACCGTGGATTACATGGAGAAGAGCTACGCTGCAGGTCGTATCCCTGGCGGCTTCTTCAAACGTGAAGGTCGTCCATCCGAAAAAGAAACACTGACATCACGTTTGATCGATCGTCCAATTCGTCCTTTGTTCCCAGAGGGTTATTTGAATGAAGTGCAGGTCATCGTGCACGTTTTGTCTGTGAATCCAGAAATTGATCCAGATATCGCTTCCATGATCGGCGCATCTGCCGCGATTTGTTTGGCTGGTATTCCATTCAATGGCCCAGTTGGTGCGGCGCGTGTTGGTTATATCGACGGTCAATACGTCTTGAACCCAACTGCAACACAATTGAAATCATCGGCCATGGACTTGGTTGTTGCAGGTACTGAATCTGCGGTCTTGATGGTTGAATCTGAAGCACAACAGTTGTCTGAAGAAGTGATGTTGGGTGCGGTTGTTTACGGCCACGAACAAATGAAAGCAGTCATCGACGCGATTCATGATTTGGTACGTGACGGTGGTAAACCTGAAGTCGAATGGGCACCCGCTCCAAAAAATGAAACTTTGATCGCTGCAGTAACAGCAGTCGCTGAGCCTTTGTTGCGCGCGGCTTACCAAATCAAAGAAAAGCAAGCACGTACAGAGCAATTGAAAGCGGCTAACGCGGCAGTTTCCGCAGCTTTGGCTGATCAAGCAGCTGCAGCTGGCGTTGATGCGCCGGACTCCGCTGAAGTCGGCAATATTTTGTTCGACTTGGAATCGAAAATCGTCCGCTCCCAAATTTTGGAGGGTGAGCCACGTATCGACGGTCGCGACACACGTACAGTGCGTCCAATTTCGATTCGTACCAGCGTCTTGCCACGCACTCACGGTACTGCATTGTTCACTCGCGGTGAAACACAGGCTTTGGTGATCGCGACTTTGGGTACGGCACGTGATGAACAGAAGATTGATGCCTTGATGGGTGAATACTCTGATCGCTTCATGTTGCACTACAACATGCCACCGTTCGCAACTGGCGAAACAGGTCGTGTTGGTACACCAAAACGTCGTGAAATCGGTCACGGCCGTTTGGCAAAACGTGCATTGCAAGCTGCATTGCCATCGCCAGAAGAGTTTAGCTACTCTGTGCGTTTGGTTTCTGAGATTACAGAATCCAATGGCTCGTCTTCGATGGCTTCCGTGTGCGGTGGTTGCTTGGCCTTGATGGATGCTGGCGTGCCAATGAAAGCACACGTGGCAGGTATCGCCATGGGCTTGATCAAAGATGGTAATAAGTTTGCGGTCTTGACGGATATCTTGGGCGATGAAGATCACCTCGGCGATATGGACTTTAAAGTTGCTGGTACAGCCGACGGTATCACTGCTTTGCAGATGGATATCAAGATTCAAGGTATTACGAAGGAAATCATGCAAGTCGCTTTGGCGCAAGCAAAAGAAGGTCGCTTGCACATTTTGGCGAAGATGCAAGAAGCAGTTCCATCTGGTCGCGTTGAATTGTCTGACTTTGCGCCACGTTTGATCACGATTAAGATCAATCCTGAAAAAATTCGTGATGTGATCGGTAAAGGTGGTGCAGTGATCCGTGCTTTGACGGAAGAAACTGGTACACAAATCGATATCAGTGATGAAGGCGTGGTCACGATCGCTTCTGTCGATGCAGCGGCAGGTCAAGAAGCAAAACGTCGTATCGAAGAGTTGACTGCAGAAGTTGAAGTCGGCAAGATCTACGAAGGTACAGTCTTGAAGTTGTTGGACTTCGGTGCCATCGTTCAAATCATGCCAGGCAAAGATGGCTTGTTGCACATCAGCCAAATCGCTAATGAGCGCGTCAATGCAGTTGCCGACTACCTCAAAGAAGGTCAGCAAGTGCGTGTGAAAGTCTTGGAAACAGATGATCGTGGTCGCTTCAAGTTGTCGATGAAAGCTGCGGTAGAAGCAGCTCCAGCTGCTGAAGCTGGCTCTGCCGAGGGTGCTCCACAGGCGTAACGCTTTTGAGTAACTGAAATGCCGCGTAGTGGCGTCAAGTTGCTTGGAGAGAAGGCCGCTCAGATGCTGAGCGGCTTTTTTATTGCCCGACGTTTTATGGGAGAGATTGGTGAGGCGCTGCGATAAGCTAATGGCTAAGTAATTGTTGATTCTTCTTAGCGTTTATCATTTTGCTGCTTACTTTAAGTAGGCTTTGTTTCTGTTTCGTGTGGGTGATGAGGTTTGGAGGATAAGGGTTATGCGAGCCATTGAAATTGAGAAATATGGAGGTCCTGAAGTCTTACGTTTGTGTGAGCGCGAGTTACCGAGACCGGGCATTGGTGAGGTGCTGATTCGAGTGCGGGCGGCGGGGGTAAATCGGCCTGATGTTTTGCAGCGTAAGGGTCTCTATCCTGTGCCAAGTGGTGCCTCTGACCTGCCAGGACTTGAAGTGGCTGGAGAGATTGTTGCAGGTGACCTCAATGGGACTGATTTTGCGATAGGGGATGTGGTTTGCGCGTTGGTACAAGGTGGAGGATATGCAGAATACAGCGTAGCGCCAGTAGTACAGTGCTTGCCCGTGCCGAGTGGATTTTCAATGGAAGAGGCCGCGAGCTTACCTGAGACTTTTTTTACGGTTTGGTCGAATGTATTTGATCGCGCAGGACTCAAGGCTGGCGAGTCTATTTTGATTCATGGTGGTAGCTCCGGTATTGGGGTAACCGCGGTTCAATTAGCGAAGGCTTTTGGTGCTAGGGTATTTGCAACTGCAGGTAGTGATGAAAAATGCAAAACTGTTGAGGAGCTGGGGGCGGAGCACTGTGTGAACTACAAGAGTGAGAGTTTCACGCAGAAAGTGAAGGAACTCACAGGTGGGCGTGGTGTTGATGTCGTGTTGGATATGGTGGCTGCGAAATATCTCCCTGCGAATTTGGAGGTATTGGCGGATGACGGACGTTTGGTTGTTATCGCATTGCTAGGTGGGGCTAAGGCGGAATTGGATATGGGGCAGATCTTACGTCGCAGATTGACCGTTACTGGATCGACCTTGCGCGCACGTAGCATCGCCTTCAAGTCGGATATTGCGCAATCCCTCAGGCGGCATGTTTGGCCTCTGCTCGAAAGTCGTACGATTAAGCCTGTAATTTTCCAGAGTTTTACACTGGACCAAGCGGATCAAGCGCATCGTCTCATGGAGAGTAGTGCGCATATTGGGAAGATTATGCTGCGGCTTGACTAGATGGGAAATTTCGTCCGCCTTCGGCCAGGCAGACTTTTTTTAGAAAGTTTTTATAAATACCTCAAATTTGATGTCTCTTTTGCATTTTTGAGCTGTAATTGGGCCTTGAAAATTGACCCTGTATTACTCAACAGGCTACAATAGACAGTTATTCATAGAATTTGTGGCCGTTCTTACGCGCTGTATGGCGGGTAAGCAAGGTCCTAACTGAAATTGCTGAAAATATGTCACAACAACGACGCATACTTATCGCCGGTAATTGGAAGATGAATGGCAGCTTAAAAGCCAATTCGGAGCTGATTGATGGTTTGAAAAAAGCTGAGCTTGGCGCGAGTTCGCCAGAGGTCTTGGTTTGTGTTCCGACTGCGTACTTGGCGCAAGCAAATGATTTGTTGAAGTCGACAAAGATTGAGTTGGGTGCGCAAGATGTGTCGGCTCATCAAGCAGGCGCCTATACTGGTGAAGTATCTTCGACAATGTTGTCTGATTTTGCGTGTCAATATGTGATCGTCGGCCACTCTGAGCGTCGTGCATATCACCATGAATCGAATGAATTGGTTGCGCAAAAAGCTTTGCAATCTTTGCGTGCCAATATTTTTCCGATTGTCTGTGTTGGTGAGACGTTGGAGCAGCGCGAGGCTGGCAAGACAAGTGATGTTGTTGTGTCGCAGTTGCGCGCAGTCATGGATGTGCTTGATGATGGTGCTTTGGCTCGCATCGTTGTTGCGTATGAGCCTGTTTGGGCGATTGGTACGGGTAAGACGGCGACACCTGACATGGCGCAGGAAGTGCATGCAGTTTTGCGCGCTACGCTTGCGGAGCGTAGCGAGTTCGCTGCTGCGAGAGTCAGGATTTTGTATGGTGGAAGCATGAAACCTGAAAATGCAAAAGACTTACTTTCTATGCCTGATATTGATGGTGGTCTGATTGGTGGTGCATCGTTGAAAGCAAGTGACTTTTTGGCGATTGTGGCTGCAGCTTAAAGGGTTTGGCTTGAAAATCCTGCGATTGGATTTTTATTGTTGTGGTTTTTGTGTGGTCTATCTTTTTTCTTGGATGTGTAAATGAATGCTTCTTTGTCTTTGGTGGTAACTGTTGTGCAGGTAATCTCAGCACTAGTGATTGTTGGCTTGGTTTTGCTGCAGCACGGTAAGGGTGCAGATATGGGGGCATCATTTGGTTCTGGTGCATCCGGTAGTCTGTTTGGCGCAACAGGTTCCTCAAATTTTTTGTCTAAATCAACGGCAATCGCGGTAGCTGTATTTTTTATCGCTACTTTGATTTTGACGAGTATCGGTGCGAATAAAGGTCCTGCTGCGGGCGTGATGGATAAATTGTCTGCAGCATCTGCGTCGGCGCCTGCGGTATCTGCGCCAGCATCCGCGGCAAGTGCGCCAGTTCAATCCTCTGATATTCCAAAATAATTGATCTTGCGCAGCAAAAAATTCTTGAATTCCTGCAATTGTGCGTTGAACAATTGCTCTGAAGAGAGTAAAATGCTGTGCTTATGCCGACGTGGTGAAATTGGTAGACACGCTATCTTGAGGGGGTAGTGGCGAAAGCTGTACGAGTTCGAGTCTCGTCGTCGGCACCAGTTAAAATCAGCTGTTCTTGCTGATTCAATCGAGGACGTGGTTGCTTAGTGGTTGCATTAATGGTTTGAGCAATCACTCAATCATGCAATTAATAACAAAGTTGCGTTTTTATACGGATATCTAACGTGAACCTCGAAAATTATTTCCCAGTTCTTCTCTTTATTTTGGTCGGTATTGCGGTCGGTATTGTGCCGCAGGTGTTGGGTCGTTTGATCGCGCCGCATCGCCCAGATAGTCAAAAAACCTCGGCCTACGAATGTGGCTTTGAGGCCTTTGAAGATGCGCGTATGAAGTTTGACGTGCGTTATTATTTGATCGCGATTTTGTTTATTTTGTTTGATCTCGAAACCGCATTCTTTTTCCCGTGGGCTGTTTCAGTGAAAGAGCTCGGTTGGACAGGTTTCTTGGTGATGCTAGGCTTCATTCTCGAATTCGCTGTTGGTTTTTGGTATATCTGGAAAAAAGGCGCCCTTGATTGGGAATGACCTGGTTAGGAAAAATATATGTCGATCGAAGGCGTATTAAGCGAAGGCTTTGTAACGACCAGCTTGGATAAGCTGATTAACTGGACGCAGACCGGCTCAATGTGGCCGATGACATTTGGTTTGGCATGCTGTGCGGTTGAGATGATGCACGCGGGTTGCTCGCGTTACGATCTTGACCGTTTTGGTATTGTGTTTCGTCCTTCTCCACGTCAGTCAGACGTCATGATCGTAGCTGGGACTTTGTGTAACAAAATGGCGCCAGCCTTGCGTAAGGTGTACGATCAAATGGCGGAGCCACGTTGGGTGGTGTCAATGGGTTCCTGTGCAAATGGCGGTGGCTATTATCACTACTCCTACTCAGTTGTGCGTGGTTGTGATCGTATTGTGCCGGTCGATGTGTATGTGCCTGGTTGCCCTCCGACAGCAGAAGCGCTCATTTACGGCATTATTCAGCTTCAAAATAAGATTAAGCGGAACAACACGATCGCGCGTTGATCCCGATTTGTCGCGTTCATGCTAGCTTAGAAAAACTAGGTCAGAAAAATCAGATCACTTTAAAGCAATATGACTACCAAATTAGAAAATCTTGATGCAGCCGTGAAAGCGGTCATCGGCGAGCGACTCGTGCAGTCGCAATTGGCGCTGGGTGAGCTCACAGTTGTGGTTTCTGCAGGCGATTATCTGCAAGTGATGCGTGATTTGCGTGATCGTGAAGAGACGCGTTTTGAAGAAATGATCGACCTGTGTGGTGTTGATTATTCGACTTATGGCGATGGCGCTTGGGATGGTAAGCGATTTGCTGTGGTATCTCATTTGTTGTCGATCAAAAATAACTGGCGCTTGCGTGTTCGTGTTTTTGCTGAAGATGATGATTTTCCAGTCGTCGCTTCACTCGCTGACGTATGGTCAACCGCGAACTGGTACGAGCGTGAAGCGTTCGATTTGTTCGGTATTTTGTTCGATGGCCACAACGACTTGCGTCGCATCTTGACTGATTATGGCTTTATCGGTCACCCATTCCGTAAAGATTTCCCTGTCTCTGGTTACGTTGAGATGCGCTATGACGCCGATCAAAAACGTGTGGTGTATCAGCCAGTGACGATCGAACCACGTGAAAATACGCCGCGCATCATTCGCGAAGAAAACTACGGGATAAAGGCTTAAAGGTAATTCGATGGCTGAAATTAAAAATTACACCCTGAACTTTGGTCCCCAGCATCCTGCAGCGCACGGTGTTTTGCGTTTGGTTTTGGAGCTTGATGGTGAGGTGATTCAACGCGCTGATCCGCATATCGGTCTCTTGCACCGCGCGACTGAAAAGCTCGCCGAACAAAAAACATTCTTGCAGTCCGTTCCTTACATGGATCGATTGGACTACGTCTCGATGATGTCCAATGAGCACGCGTATGTGATGGCAATTGAGCGTATGCTGGGCCTCGAAGTCCCTTTGCGTGCGCAGTACATTCGCGTGATGTTCGATGAAATCACACGTTTGTTGAACCACTTGTTGTGGATCGGCGCGCATGCGCTTGACGTTGGTGCAATGGCGGTGATTTTGTACGCGTTCCGTGAGCGTGAGGATTTGATGGATTGCTACGAAGCAGTGTCTGGTGCTCGTATGCATGCAGCTTACTACCGTCCAGGTGGTGTGTATCGTGATTTGCCGGACGAAATGCCAAAGCATAAAGCGTCCTTGTTGAAAAACGAAAAGGCAATGCGTTTGCTCAATGAAAATCGTCAAGGTTCTTTGCTTGATTTCATTGAAGACTTCACAAACCGCTTCCCTAAATACGTCGATGAGTATGAAACCTTGTTGACGGACAACCGTATTTGGAAACAACGTTTGGTCGGTATTGGCGTGGTGTCTCCTGAGCGTGCGATGGCCATGGGCTTTACTGGTCCGATGTTGCGTGGTTCTGGCGTCGAATGGGATTTGCGTAAGAAACAACCGTATGAAGTCTACGATTTGCTCGACTTCGATATTCCTGTTGGTGTGAATGGCGATAGTTATGATCGTTACTTGGTGCGCGTTGAAGAAATGCGTCAATCGAATCGCATCATCAAGCAATGCGTTGAATGGTTGCGTAACAACCCAGGTCCAGTGATGTCAACCAATCACAAAGTGACGCCACCAAGCCGCGTGAATATGAAGACGAATATGGAAGAGTTGATCCATCACTTCAAACTGTTCACGGAAGGTTTCCATGTGCCAGTCGGTGAAGCTTATGCTGCAGTGGAACATCCCAAAGGTGAGTTTGGTATTTACTTGATGTCTGATGGTGCTAATAAACCATATCGTATGAAAATCCGTGCGCCTGGTTTCGCTCATTTGCAAGGCTTAGATGAAATGGCGAAGGGCCACATGATTGCTGACGCAGTGACGATCATTGGTACTCAAGATATCGTCTTCGGTGAAATCGACCGATAATCGTTTGAATGATTGAGTCATGCGTGTTAGCCATAGTTGCCGAACGCAATATGCAAAATCAAGTAAGACTAAAGAAATAAAAATTGATGAAAGATTGGCTCGCACGACGAGCTAATAGTTGAGGCAAGAGCGATGATCCTATCAGAGCAAGCATTAAAGAAAATTGATCGCGAATTAGCGAAGTTTCCAGCGGACCAAAGACAATCGGCGGTCATGGCGGCTTTGGCTATCGCTCAGGATGAAACCAATTGGTTGTCTCCAGAAGTGATGCAATTCGTGGCTGATTACATTGGCATGCCAGCGGTGGCCGTACAAGAAGTGGCAACCTTCTACAACATGTATAACACCAAACCAGTTGGTCAGTACAAGATCACCGTTTGCACCAACTTGCCTTGCGCTCTGTCCGGTGGTGAACGTGCGGCACATCACTTGAAACAAAAATTAGGTCTCGATTATAAAGAAACCTCCGCCGATGGCAAATTCACTTTGATGGAAGGTGAATGCATGGGCGCGTGCGGCGATGCGCCAGTCATGTTGGTTAACAACAAGCGTATGTGCAGCTTCATGTCGAATGACAAGATCGACGCATTGGTGAGTGAACTGAATCAAACAGCAGAGGCGGGTAAATAATGACGAGTCTACATAATCGCCATATCAAGCCATTGATTCTCGCCGGATTAGACGGTAAAAACTGGCACTTGCAAGACTATGTAGCACGTGGTGGCTATCAGTCTTTGAAACGTATTCTCGACGAAAAAATCCCCCCTGAACAAGTGATCGCAGAGTTGAAGGCATCCTCCTTGCGTGGTCGTGGTGGTGCGGGTTTCCCAACCGGCTTGAAGTGGAGCTTCATGCCACGTCAATTTCCAGGCCAAAAATACCTCGTCTGTAATACGGACGAAGGCGAGCCAGGTACATTCAAAGATCGTGACATCATTCGCTATAACCCGCATGCATTAATTGAAGGTATGGCCATCGGTGCTTACGCGATGGGCATTACGGTAGGCTATAACTACATTCACGGTGAGATTTTTGCTGACTACGACCGTTTTGAAGAGGCGCTGGAAGAAGCGCGTGCGGCCGGTATGTTGGGTGATCGCATTCATGGTTCGGATTTTTCTTTCCAATTGCACGCCTTCCATGGTTATGGTGCGTACATCTGCGGCGAAGAAACTGCTTTGTTAGAGTCTCTCGAAGGTAAGAAAGGTCAGCCACGCTTCAAACCGCCATTCCCAGCGAGTTTCGGTTTATATGGCAAACCAACGACGATCAATAACACCGAAACATTCGCCGCTGTGCCTTTCGTTTTGGCGATGGGCGGTGAAGCGTATGCTGCTTTGGGTAAGCCGAACAACGGTGGCACAAAGATTTTCTCCATGTCGGGTGACGTGGCGAAACCAGGTAACTATGAAGTCCCGCTTGGAACGCCGTTCGCTACCTTGCTGGAATTAGCAGGCGGTATGCGCGATGGTAAAAAAATCAAAGCGGTTATTCCAGGTGGTTCCTCGATGCCAGTGCTGACTGGTGAAGTCATGATGGCGACGGACATGGACTACGATTCGATTGCGAAAGCAGGATCGATGTTGGGTTCTGGCGCTGTGATCGTGATGGACGAAACACGTTGCATGGTCAAATCTTTGTTGCGTTTGTCCTACTTCTATTTTGAAGAGTCTTGCGGACAATGTACGCCTTGCCGCGAAGGTACAGGTTGGTTGTATCGCATGGTCCATCGCATCGAAAACGGTCAAGGCCGCCCAGAAGATTTAGATATGTTGAATGCAGTGGCGGATGGTATTCAAGGTCGCACAATTTGTGCCTTGGGTGATGCTGCCGCAATGCCTGTGCGTGCGTTCATTAAGAATTTCCGTGAAGAGTTTGAGTATCACATCGAGCATAAGCATTGCTTAGTGCCGACGTATCTGTAAAAAAATGTGTTGATTAGGATTGCGTGATCCTAGTCTGAAAAAATTATTCGCTTAGCGTACCTAGAGCACACCATGGTTGAAATTGAAATAGACGGCAAGAAAGTAGAAGTCCCTGCGGGCAGCATGGTCATGGAAGCCGCCAATAAGCTTGGCACTTACATTCCGCACTTTTGCTATCACAAGAAACTGTCGATCGCGGCAAACTGCCGTATGTGTTTGGTTGAAGTTGAAAAGGCGCCAAAGCCTTTGCCAGCCTGCGCCACACCTGTGACTCAAGGCATGATCGTGCGCTCCAATAGCGACAAGGCGACCAAAGCACAAAAAGACGTGATGGAATTTTTGTTAATCAACCATCCGCTGGATTGCCCGATTTGCGATCAAGGCGGTGAGTGCCAATTACAAGATTTGGCGGTTGGTTACGGCAAAACAAAATCCCGCTACCAAGAAGAAAAGCGCGTCGTATTCCACAAGAACGTTGGCCCATTGATTTCAATGGAAGAGATGAGCCGCTGCATTCACTGCACACGCTGCGTCCGTTTCGGTCAAGAAATCGCTGGTGTGATGGAATTGGGCATGCTTAATCGTGGCGAACATTCTGAAATTACTTCCTTTGTTGGTAAGACAGTTGATTCCGAATTGTCCGGTAACATGATTGATCTCTGCCCAGTCGGTGCATTGACATCCAAACCATTCCGCTACTCGGCACGTACTTGGGAATTGTCCCGCCGCAAATCGGTGAGCGCGCATGACGGTTTGGGTTCTAACCTGATCGTTCAAGTGAAGAACAACAAAGTGATGCGTGTCGTGCCTTTGGAAAACGATGCGATCAATGAATGCTGGATCTCTGATAAAGATCGCTTCGCTTACGAAGGCTTGAACACTGAAGATCGTTTGACTAAGCCGATGTTGAAGCAGGGTGGTCAGTGGCAAGAAGTTGATTGGCAAACAGCCTTGGAATATGTCGCGCATGGCTTGAAGAATGTGCGTCACGAACATGGTGCGAATAGTATTGCAGCCGTTGCGACCGCGAACTCCACTGTTGAAGAGTTGAGTTTGTTGGCAAAAGTGGTACGCGGTATGGGTTCTAGTCATATCGAAACACGTTTGCGCCAATCTGACTTCAGCTTGACAGGTAAAGTGACTCCTTGGTTGGGTATGTCGATTGCTGATTTCGCGCAATTGAAACAAGTATTCGTGATCGGTTCTTTCCTGCGCAAAGATCATCCATTGTTGGCAGCTCGCTTGCGTCAAGCAATTAAGTCCGGTACCAAACTCAGCGTCTTGAACGCGACGGATGATGAGTTGTTGATGAAAGTCAGCAACAAAGCGGTATTGGCGCCATCAGCGTGGACAGCGTTCTTAGCGGAAATTGCGACAGCGATCGCCGCCGCGAAACAAATCGCGAAGCCAGCAGGTTTGCCAGAAGTCAGTGTTAGTGACGCAGCGCAAGCCATCGCCAATAGCTTACTAAGTGCAAATGAAGACAACAAAGGTGGCGTATTCCTCGGAAATACGGCTGCACAACTCCCGAATGCAAGCGAAATTCACGCTTTGGCGCAATGGATTGCACAACATGCCAACCTCGGTTTTGGCTACTTGACTGAAGCTGCAAACACAGTTGGCGCGCACTTGGTTGGCGCAGTTCCTAGCGATGCAAGTGCTGTCCTCAGCGCTGATCGTAAAGCGGTATTGGTGTTGAATGCCGAAGCGAATCATGATTTCGCCGATGCGAATCAGGCTAATGCCGTATTGGCGCAAGCCGACATGGTGGTTGTAATGTCGCCATACAAACAAGGCATGGAATATGCGGATGTCTTATTGCCAGTCTCTCCATTCACTGAAACGGCAGGCACTTTCGTCAACTGCGAAGGTCGCGCGCAGAGTTTCCATGGGGTGGTGAAACCTTTGGGTGATACGCGCCCAGCATGGAAAGTATTGCGTGTGTTGGGTAACCTCTTGGGGCTCGAAAAATTTGACTACGAAACTTCTGAAGCTGTGCGTGACGAAGTGTTGGGGCAAGGTCAAACAGATCTGTCTTCGAAACTCAACAACAAAGTTGAGGTTGCAGTGAAAGTCTCTGCAGCGGCAGCAGGTTTGGAGCGCGTTTCTGATGTCAATATTTATGCGACAGACGCCATCGTTCGTCGTTCGGAATCCCTGCAGCGTACTGCGGATGCGAAAGCAGCAAGTAGTGTGTATTTGAGCTCTGCTGAGTTTGCGCGTCTCGCGATCAATGCAGGCGATTTCGTTAAGTTGACACAAGGTGCAGCATCGATTGTGATGCCAGCAGCCCTCGATAAATCTTTGCCGGCAACGGTAGTGCGTGTTGCCGCTGGTGTGTTGGCGACGCATCAACTGGGTGCGATGTTTGGCCCAATTAGTGTGGAGCGTGCATAATGAATTTCCTCGATACCATTCAAAGTTACGGTGTGCAGTATCTCGGTGGTTTGTGGCCGTTGGTGTGGACCTTAATCAAGATTGTTTGCGTGACTTTGCCTTTGTTGGGTGCTGTTGCTTACCTGACTTTGTGGGAACGCAAGATGATCGGTTGGATGCACGTGCGCCTCGGTCCAAATCGCGTCGGTCCTGCTGGCTTGTTGCAGCCAATCGCCGATGCTTTGAAATTGCTCTTGAAAGAGATCATTGTTCCAGCAAAAGCCAACAAAGTATTGTTCGTATTGGCACCAATTATGACAATTATGCCGGCTTTAGCGGCTTGGTCAGTGGTGCCGTTTGGTCCGGATATTGTTTTGGCTAACGTCAATGCTGGTTTGTTGTTGATCATGGCCATCACATCGATGGAAGTCTACGGCATCATCATTGCAGGTTGGGCGTCTAATTCCAAGTATGCGTTCTTGGGTGCGATGCGTGCTTCTGCGCAAATGGTTTCTTACGAAATCGCCATGGGCTTCGTTTTGGTCGTCGTTCTCATGGTTTCTGGTAGTTTGAATTTAACTGACGTCGTGAATGGCCAGATGAAAGGTTATTTCGCCGAACGCGGTTGGAGCTTCCTGTCTTGGAACTGGTTGCCTTTGTTGCCGATGTTCGTGATTTATGTAATTTCCGGTATCGCTGAAACCAATCGTCACCCATTCGACGTCGTTGAAGGTGAGTCTGAAATCGTTGCGGGTCACATGGTTGAATACTCCGGTATGTCGTTCGCGATGTTCTTCTTGGCTGAATACGCCAACATGATTTTGATCTCCGCTTTGGCATCGATCATGTTCCTGGGCGGTTGGAATTCTCCAATTGGTCATGAAGTACCGGTGTTGGGCTTGTTAGCCTATATTCCTGGTTGGATCTGGCTTGGAATTAAAACTTTTGTGGTTGTCTCGATGTTCATTTGGGCACGTGCTTCATTCCCACGCTATCGTTACGATCAAATTATGCGCTTAGGCTGGAAAGTGTTTATTCCTCTGACTTTGGTGTATCTCGTCATTGTTGGCGCATGGATGCAAACTTCTTGGAATATTTGGAAGTAAGCACACCAGCAAAATATGTTTTGCTTGTTTTTGAATTGCAAGCACAAGAGTAAGAGCTGACTAAGTACAGAATAAATGGAAGTAAATAATGGAAGCGATTAAAGACTTTTTTGGCAGCTTAATGTTGCGTGAACTGATCAAGGGCTTGGCGTTGACCGGGCGCTATATGTTCGCACGCAAAATTACAGTGCAATTCCCTGAAGAGAAAACACCGCAGTCTCCACGATTCCGCGGCTTGCACGCTTTGCGTCGCTACCCTAACGGTGAGGAGCGTTGCATTGCATGTAAATTGTGCGAAGCAGTGTGTCCAGCCATGGCGATTACAATTGAATCGGACCAGCGTGAAGACGGTTCTCGTCGTACCACACGTTATGACATCGATTTGACGAAGTGTATTTTCTGCGGATTTTGCGAAGAGTCTTGTCCGGTTGATTCCATCGTTGAGACGCACGTATTGGAATACCACGGCGAGAAGCGCGGTGACCTGTATTTCACGAAAGAGATGTTGCTCGCAGTGGGCGATCGTTACGAACCTGAAATTGCGGCAGCACGTCAAGCTGACGCGAAATACCGCTAACCAGGAAGAAGTTCATATGGATTTTACGACTGCTTTATTTTATGTGTTTGCTGCAATCTTGGTTTTGGCAGCGACTCAAGTGATCACGGCACGTAGCCCTGTGCACGCGGCTTTGTTCTTGGTTCTGTCTTTCTTCAGTGCTGCGGGCATTTGGATGCTGCTGCAAGCCGAGTTTTTGGCGATCGTCTTGGTATTAGTCTATGTTGGCGCCGTGATGGTGTTGTTCCTGTTCGTCGTGATGATGCTCGACATTAACATGGATAAATTGCGTGAAGGATTCTGGGGGCGTTTGCCACTAGCAGCGATCGTTGGGTTGGTGATCGCTTTTGAAATGTCGGCAGTTTTACTTAAAGGTTTTTTACGCCCAGACAACGCGGTACCAGCAAATGCGGCTAACGTGGGTAACACCAAAGTGTTGGGTATTGAGATTTTTACTAATTATGTTTTGGCCTTCGAAGTGGCTGCAGCGATTTTATTTTTGGCGATTGTTGCTGCCGTCGCGCTTACTTTGCGCCGTCGTAAAGATAGTAAGTATTTTGATCCTGCAGCCGCAGTGAAAGTGAAGCGTAATGATCGCGTACGCTTGGTCAACATGAAAGCAGAGTCCGATCGTGCTAATGGCGCGGCAGCGGAACAATCTGCAGAGAATACAGGTGCGTAAATGGCGTTGAGCTTGACACATTTTTTGATCTTGGGCGCGATTCTATTCGCGATTTCGGTGGTTGGTATTTTCATGAATCGCAAAAACATCATCGTTTTACTGATGGCGATTGAATTGATGCTGCTGGCCGTCAATATGAATTTCGTCGCTTTTTCGCATTACTTAGGTGACACAGCAGGGCAGATTTTTGTCTTCTTTATCCTAACTGTGGCGGCGGCGGAATCAGCAATTGGCTTAGCGATTTTGGTGGTCATGTTCCGTAATTTGGACACCATCAACGTAGAAGATCTGGGTACCTTGAAGGGCTAAAAGCATGGACTCGGTGCGTTGATGCATTGCGAGTCGCTCATCAAGGTATTTAAGTTTGAAGATATAAAATAAAAAAGGGTCGATATGGCGGGGCAACTTAACCCACATTTACTGTTAGCAGTACCTCTAGCACCTTTGGCTGGTGCAGCGATTGCTGGTCTGCTTGGTACCAAGTTCTTTGGCAACCTCATTGGTCGCAAGACAACTCACACGATTACGATTCTTGGCGTGCTTGTGTCCTTCATCCTGTCGGCAATGACCTTGTCTGATGTGATCAACGGTGCCTCGTACAATGGCACTTTGTATCAATGGATGAACGTGGGCGGCATGAAGTTAGAAGTTGGCTTCTTGGTCGACAGTTTGACCGCCATGATGATGTGCGTTGTGACTTTTGTCTCCTTAATGGTACACATTTACACTATTGGGTATATGGCTGAAGACGAAGGTTATAACCGCTTCTTCGCATATATTTCTTTGTTCACGTTCTCGATGTTGATGCTGGTCATGAGCAACAACTTCTTGCAATTGTTCTTCGGCTGGGAAGCAGTCGGTTTGGTGTCATATTTGTTGATTGGTTTCTGGTACACCAAGCCAACAGCGATTTACGCGAACATGAAAGCATTCTTGGTCAATCGTGTCGGTGACTTTGGTTTTATTCTCGGTATCGGTTTGTTGGTGGCGTATGCTGGATCCATGAACTATGCCGAAGTGTTTGCCAAAAAAGAGGCACTCGCTCCTTTGACTTTGCCTGGCACAGACTGGATGTTGATTACAGTCGCATGCATCTGCTTGTTCGTAGGCGCGATGGGTAAATCCGCGCAGTTCCCATTGCATGTGTGGTTGCCAGATTCAATGGAAGGTCCAACACCGATTTCTGCCTTGATTCACGCGGCGACGATGGTGACGGCTGGTATCTTCATGGTGGCACGTATGTCGCCATTGTTCGAAATGTCTGACACCGCGCTAAGTTTTATCATGACTATCGGTGCGATTACAGCATTGTTCATGGGCTTCATGGGCATTATTCAAAATGATATAAAGCGCGTGGTTGCTTACTCGACTTTGTCTCAGTTGGGTTATATGACGGTTGCTCTTGGCGCGTCGGCATATTCCGTTGCGGTATTCCATTTGATGACACATGCTTTCTTTAAAGCTTTGCTGTTCTTGGCAGCTGGCTCTGTGATTATTGGTATGCACCATGATCAAGATATCCGCAATATGGGTGGCTTGTGGAAATACATGCCTAAGACATGGTTCACGTCCTTGATTGGTTCCTTGGCTTTGATCGGTACACCATTCTTCTCTGGTTTTTACTCGAAGGATTCGATTATTGAAGCAGTCATGGCATCCCATTTGGCTGGTTCCAGCTTCGCTCAATTCGCGGTGTTAGCCGGTGTGTTTGTGACGGCGTTCTATTCATTCCGTATGTACTTCTTGGTATTCCATGGTAAGGAAAACTTTGGACACGCACATCACGGTCATGACGATCACCACGACGACGGACATCACCACGGCTTGGCACCCGGCGAAAAACCTCATGAATCGCCAGCGGTTGTATGGGTACCTTTGGTCTTGTTGGCAGTGCCATCCTTGTTGATCGGTTTATATACAATCGAACCAATGTTGTTCGGCGATTTCTTCAAAGGCGTCATTTTTGTTGATCACCACGCACATCCAGCAATGGAAGAGTTGGCGCATGAATTCCACGGTTGGCAAGCAATGGGTATTCATGCGTTGCAGACGAAGCCATTCTGGTTAGCACTTGCCGGTGTCGCGACAGCCTACTTCTTCTACATGGTGAAGCCGTCGATTCCTGCTGCAATCAAAGTAAGAGCCAGCGTTTTGTACAACATTCTTGAGAACAAGTATTACATGGATCGTTTCAATGAGATCGTTTTTGCTGGCGGTGCACGATTGCTCGGCGGCGGTTTGTGGAACGTTGGTGACAAGGGTCTGATCGATGGTTTAGTGGTCAATGGAAGTGCAAAACTGGTGGGCCTGTTTTCGAAAGTGGTGCGCTTGTTCCAAACAGGTTTCATTTATCACTATGCGTTTGTAATGATCCTAGGCGTACTCGCATTCTTGTTGTATTTCATGCCTTTGCCGTTCTCGAAATAACAAGATAGTGACTTCAGTTTTTAGAGTTGCTCAACAGTGACTAAATAAGTGACGAAAAAAAGAAAATTATGATGCTGTCAAATACTCCCTTACTAAGCCTAGCGATTTGGGTTCCTATTGTCTTCGGTATATGTGTACTCGCCGTAGGACGTGACAAAAATGCGGGTTTCGTACGCTTGCTTTCACTCGTTGGTGCGCTTGCTAGCTTCGCCGTGACCATTCCATTGGTAACAAATTTTGATAACGCAGCGCATGGTTTGCAATTCGTTGAAAAAATGAGTTGGATCACGCGCTTTAACGCGCTCTACGCACTGGGTGTCGACGGTTTGGCTATGTGGTTGGTGCCATTGACCGCATTCACAACGGTCATCGTCGTTATTGCAGCATGGGAAGTGATCGAGAAGAATGTTGCTCAGTATATGGGCGCGTTCCTGATTTTGTCGGGTTTGATGATTGGTGTGTTCTGCGCCACGGACGGCTTGTTGTTCTACGTGTTCTTTGAAGCGACTTTGATTCCGATGTACATCATTGTTGGTGTATGGGGTGGTCCAAATCGCGTCTACGCCGCGTTCAAGTTCTTCTTGTACACCTTGTTGGGTTCCTTGTTGACCTTGGTCGCAATCGTCTATTTGTATTTGAAATCCGGTAGCTTTGAAATCGCTGCTTGGCACCGTTTGCCGTTGCCGCTTGACGTCCAGATTATGCTTTTCGTCGCATTCTTGATGGCGTTTGCGGTGAAGGTACCGATGTGGCCAGTGCATACATGGTTGCCAGATGCCCACGTTGAAGCGCCAACTGGTGGTTCAGTCGTCTTGGCCGCGATCATGTTGAAACTCGGTGCGTATGGTTTCTTGCGGTTCTCCTTGCCGATCGCGCCAGATGCGAGTCATTCCTTGGCAGGGTTGATGATCACTCTTTCCTTGATTGCTGTGATTTATATCGGCTTAGTCGCCCTGGTGCAAAAGGATATGAAGAAGCTGGTGGCTTATTCCTCGATCGCGCACATGGGTTTTGTTACGCTCGGTTTCTTCATGTTTAACGAGATGGCAGTGCAGGGCGCTGTAGTGCAAATGATTTCCCACGGCTTTGTGTCCGCGGCGATGTTCTTGTGTATTGGTGTTTTGTATGATCGCGTTCACTCTCGTGAAATTGCTGACTACGGTGGTGTGGTGAACACCATGCCGAAGTTTGCAGCGTTCTTTATTCTTTTCTCCATGGCCAACTGCGGCTTGCCAGCGACGTCTGGGTTCGTCGGTGAATTCATGGTCATTATTGGTGCAGTGAAGTTCAATTTCTGGATTGGCTTGATGGCAGCCACCGCTTTGATCTTTGGTGCGGCATATTCCTTGTGGATGGCGAAACGTGTGATCTTTGGTGCGATTACACACGATCATGTGGCCAAGCTCAATGATTTGAATAAGCGTGAGTTCTTCATGTTAGGCGTACTTGCGATTGCTGTCATCGTTATGGGTTGCTACCCAGGTCCAGTGACTGATGCAATGCAAGTTTCTGTCAGTGATTTGCTTAAGCACGTGGCGACCTCGAAATTGCCAATGTAAAACGGTTTCGGTCATCTCGTGTATGAGAGACCAGTGATTGAATAGCTTCAGCTTGGAAAACCTTACTGAAGCAACGATAAATGTAAGTAGAAATAAATAATATGAACCTGATACCACTACAACTTTATCCAGAAGTGTTCTTGATCCTAGCAATTTGCGCGGTCCTTGTGATCGACATGTTTCTAGGCGAAGACAAACGCAATGTTACGTATGCGTTGAGTTTACTGAGTATCGGCGTTTGTGGCTTGTTGACCATGTATGTGTCGACGCCTTCATCGGTCTACCTGAGCAACAATATGTTTGTTTCAGATGCGATGTCGAATTTGATGAAACTGTTCTCTTACATTGCCGTCGGTGTCACGTTCATTTATGGTCGCCAATATGCGAGTGATCGCGGTATGACGAGTGGTATTCTCGGTGGTGAGATTTACGTGATCGCCATGTTCGCCTTGCTGGGTCAAATGTTTATGATTTCCGGCAATAACATGTTGGTGATTTACCTCGGTTTGGAATTGATGTCTTTGGCTCTGTATGCATTGGTTGCCCTGCGTCGCAACCATACTGTATCGACTGAAGCTGCGATGAAGTATTTCGTCCTCGGTGCTTTGGCCTCTGGTTTCTTGTTGTATGGTATCTCGATGATCTACGGTGCCACAGGTAGTTTGAATTTGAACGTGATTGCGACAGAAGCAGCGAAGGTCACAGCGAACAAAACAATTTTGACCTTTGGTATTGTTTTTGTGGTGGCTGGTTTGGCGTTCAAACTCGGTGTTGTGCCTTTCCATATGTGGGTACCAGACGTTTATCAAGGCTCTCCAACGGTAGTCACTTTGCTCTTGGGTGGCGCTCCTAAACTTGCAGCTTTTGCTATTTGCTATCGTGTGCTTGCAGAAGGTTTGTTCCCTCAAGTGATTCAATGGCAGCAAATGCTCATTGTGTTGGCGGTGTTGTCGATGGCGGTCGGTAACATCACTGCAATTGCGCAGACGAATTTGAAGCGTATGTTGGCCTATTCAACCATTTCTCAAATGGGTTTCATGCTCCTAGGTTTTGCGTCTGGCGTTTCCAATGCAAGCCCGGCCTTGGCAGTGGAAGCTTATAGTGCTTCAATGTTCTATTCGATTACCTACGTGATGACGACTTTGGGCACGTTCGGTATGATTCTTTTGTTGTCTCGCAAAGGTTTTGAGGCAGAAGAAATCGCGGATTTGAAGGGCTTGAACAAACGTAGCAAATGGTTTGCTTTCATCATGTTGCTGTTAATGTTCTCGTTGGCTGGTATTCCTCCAATGATGGGTTTTGCAGCGAAGTTGGCCGTGATTAGTTCAGCTGTCGCTGCAGGTCAAATCTGGTTGGCTGTGTTGGCTGTCATGTTCTCGCTGATTGGCGCTTTCTACTACTTGCGTATCGTGAAAGTGATGTATTTTGATGAACCACAGGACGAATCTCCGATCGTTGCGAGCACCGATATGAAATTGGTTCTCAGCGTGAATGGTTTGGCCGTACTCTTCTTGGGTATCATGCCTGGTTCATTGTTGGGTAGCTGCGTTGAAGCAATCAGAAGCGCCTTGGCTTCTTGATCCTGAGTATTCTGATTTTTTGATTTTGATTAGGTAAGTGCTAGTGAACGTTTCGCTGTTTAGTTCTGTGGTGATTGCACTGGCGCTGATACTCGCGACTTTACCTTTCCTCTCCGAACGTTTGTTTGCGCTGATTGCGCTCGAACGTTTCCCCAAAAAGCCATTTTGGCTCCGTTTGATTGAACTGCTGACATACTACTTTTTGGTCGGTGTGCTCGGCTTCGCGCTCGAATCCAAACTTGGCAATCGGTTCCCACAAACTTGGGAGTTCTATGCGGTGACGTTTTGCATGTTCATCGTGTTTGCA
This sequence comes from Undibacterium cyanobacteriorum, assembly GCF_031326225.1. GTDB lineage: Bacteria > Pseudomonadota > Gammaproteobacteria > Burkholderiales > Burkholderiaceae_D > Undibacterium > Undibacterium cyanobacteriorum. Next base: position 1,890,622 of record NZ_CP133720.1, read on the forward strand.
TTCCCTGGTTTCATTTATCGCTACCTAAAGAAGTAGCCTGCGTTTATGTCCAAGCCTGTCGATACCTTGATTGATCCTGCAAAGTTGGATTTAAGTGAGTCGGCGAATATGCATTTGGCTGAAATAAGGAAGAGCAGCCAGCGCGCTTATCAGGGGCATTTCCTACAAGTAGAACAAGATACAGTTACTTTGCCGGATGGTGCTGAGGTCAGTCGCGAATACATTAAGCATCCGGGTGCGGTTGTCATCTTACCTTTATTCGATGATGGTTCCGTGCTGTTGGAGCGCCAATTCCGCTATCCCTTGCATCAAGTCTTTTTAGAGTTCCCTGCCGGGAAGATCGATCCCGGTGAAGACCATCTTGAATGCGCGAAGCGCGAATTGCAGGAGGAGACAGGATTTACTGCGCAAGAGTGGTCGTTTGTCTGCACCATTCATAACGCCATCGCTTACTCAGATGAACATCTCGAAATTTATCTGGCTCGTGGTCTGATTGCTGGTGAAGCAAAGCTTGATGAAGAAGAGTTCTTAGAAACTTTCCGTGCTCCAGCAACGCAAGTCTTGGAGTGGGTACGTGAGGGTTTGATTACCGATGTGAAAACGGTGATTGGTGCTTTCTGGCTTGAGAAAATCATGCAAGGTGAGTGGCAGGCTAAACCATTGAATTCAGCGAGATCAGATGACGACTAGATTTGTTGATCTTGGAGTAGGGTGGCATTCTTTGCTTAGTTTTAAACTCAGTTTCAAATTCAGTTCCCAAGCTCGTTTTCCTGATGATTTTCGATCTGCCTGAATTTGCCCGATTTAACCCTATTTTGCGATACAAAAAAGCCCCACCAAAATTTGAGTGGGGCTTTTTATTTTTGAGCTTGACGATTAGTTCAAGCGACGTCATTACATACTCGAGTAGTTTGGGCCACCGCCGCCTTCTGGAGTGACCCAGACGATATTCTGGGTCGGATCTTTGATATCGCAAGTCTTGCAGTGAACACAGTTTTGCGAATTGATCTGCAGACGATCTGAACCATCTTCATTCTTCACAAATTCATAGACGCCAGCCGGGCAATAGCGTGATTCTGGACCTGCGTATTTCGCTAAGTTCACATTGACAGGAACTCCCGCATCTTTCAAGGTCAGATGAATTGGTTGATCTTCTGCGTGATTGGTATTTGAGATGAATACCGATGACAAACGATCGAAGGTCAACTTACCATCAGGCTTCGGATAATTAATCGGTGTGAACTCAGAAGCAGGGCGCAAGCAAGCGTGATCTGGTGTCGAGTGACGGAAAGTCCAAGGTGCTTTGCCACGCAAGAGTACTTGGTCGATCCATACCATTGGTGCACCGTAAGCACCGCGTTTCAGCAATGGTTTGACGTTTCGAGCGACATGCAATTCCTCATGCAACCAAGAGGCTTCAAACGCTGTGCTATACGCATTCAATTCGTCATGTTGACGACCTGCTGTGACTGCTTCGAAAGCAGCGTTAGCTGCTAACATACCTGTTTTGATCGCGGCATGGCTACCCTTGATACGGCTCATGTTGAGGAAGCCAGCATCACATCCGATCAAAGCGCCACCTGGGAAAGTCAATTTTGGTAGAGACTGCAAGCCACCAGCGGTGATCGCACGAGCACCATAGGACAAACGTTTTGCGCCTTCAAAGTAGCCGCGAATTGCTGGATGAGTCTTGAAGCGTTGGAATTCTTCGAATGGCGAAATGTAAGGATTCTCATAAGCCAAACCAACGACATAACCGACCGCCACCTGATTGTTCTCGAGGTGATATAAGAACGAGCCTGCATACTGATCAAACATTGGCCAGCCAGTGGTATGAACCACCAAACCTGGTTTGTGATGTTTAGGATCGATTTCCCACAGCTCTTTAATCCCGATGCCATACGATTGTGGATCTTTGCCTTTGTCGAGTTCAAACTTGGCGATCATTTGTTTGCCGAGATGGCCACGTGCGCCTTCTGCGAACAAAGTGTATTTCGCATGCAATTCCATGCCGATCTGGAAGGATGGCGATGCTTCACCTTCACGATTGACGCCCATGTTGCCAGTCGCAATGCCTTTGACTGAACCGTCATCGTTGTACAGCACTTCTGCGGCTGTGAAACCCGGGAACACTTCGACACCAAGCGACTCAGCTTGTTGAGCCAACCAACGTGTGACATTACCCAAAGAGATGATGTAGTTGCCTTCATTGTGAAAGCATTTTGGTACTAACCAGTTTGGCGTACGATAGGCGCTAGTCTCAGTTAATACCAAGATTTCGTCTTCAGTGACCGGCGTATTGAGCGGCGCACCCAGTTCTTTCCAATTCGGGAATAATTCGGTTAGCGCTTTCGGATCCATAATCGCGCCCGACAAAATATGCGCGCCGGGTTCGCTTCCTTTTTCTAAGACGACGACGGAAATATCTTTTCCGCTTTCGTTGGCCAATTGCTTGAGTTTGATCGCAGCCGACAAGCCTGCAGGGCCTGCACCGACGATCACAACGTCATATTCCATGGCATCGCGTGGGCCGTATTCTTCTAAGAGTTTTTGCGAGGAAGTGGTCATGTTATGGGATCTTTCCAAAAAAAAGGAACGAGCGTGCTAATTTGAATACCGGATCTTAGGGGGAGTCCGGTATTTCTGCAAGACGAAAAACTAGTGGTGAATTTCTAAAGCGCGCTTTGTGTTGTTTTTGCTATGGGCGAATTATCCCAGATTTTGCGTGACTTGCCTGCCTTTGTCTGCGCACTTTCTGCAAATAGAGCGTGTCATGTGACGCTTTGCCACAGGCGACTCTGACTCTATTTTGTAGTGCTTTACAAATGTGGTAGCTCGGTAGGCAAGTGGTGGGTTAGTGATGCGGTAGTGGTGAGATAGAGCAAAACTTCTGTGACGAGCTTGCCATGAAGTACATGTTTGCAGGTATGATGCAAAACTAAGTTTAACTGTGCTTGGAGAATTTCATGGGAATCGAAGTCAATTTCGAAGGTAAAGTCGCATTGGTAACTGGCGCATCAAGTGGTTTGGGCGAACGCTTTGCGAAGGTCTTGGCAATGGCTGGCGCAGAAGTGGTTTTGGCATCGCGCCGTACTGAACGATTGAAGGAATTGCGTGCCGAAATCGAGGCTGAAGGCGGTGCTGCGCATGTGGTCGCTTTGGATGTGACGGACTACGCCAGTATCAGATCGGCGGTCGCCCATGCGGAGACCGAGGCAGGGCCGATCGACATCTTGATTAACAATTCTGGCGTGTCGACGCAGCAGAAATTGGTGGATGTGAGCCCAGAAGATTATGCCTTCGTGATGGATACCAACCAGCGTGGCGCCTTTTTTGTCGCGCAAGAAGTGGCGAAACGTATGATTGCGCGCTCGAAGGGTGACCACAAAAAACAGCATCGCATTATCAATATCGCCTCGGTGGCAGGCCTTCGTGTGATTCCACAATTGGGCATCTACTGCATGAGTAAAGCAGCAGTGGTGCAGATGACGAAGGCAATGGCGGTTGAGTGGGGTAAATTTGGCATCAATGTGAATGCCATTTGCCCTGGCTATATCGAGACTGAAATCAATTCGGAGCATTTCCAAACGGAACAAGGCAAGCGCTTGATCGACATGCTGCCACGCAAACGCGTCGGTACGCCTGAGGATTTAGATGGTTTGCTGTTGCTACTCGCCGCTGAAGAATCTCGCTTTATCAACGGCTCTATCATTGCGGCCGACGATGGTTTGAGTGTGACTTAATCACCCTCTATGCCGATGTATCAAACTATGAGTTGAAGTCGAGAGATTCTAATCAAATTCAAGCCAAATTCAAGCCTAACCGCAGTCAAGGAACTGAGACATGAGTAAGAAAATTTTTCTGAATATCCCCGTGGCCGATGTGGCGAAATCAAAGGCGTTTTTCGAAGCGGTTGGCTTTCGAAGTGACTCGAAATTTGGCGGCGATGAAGGAGCTTGTATCGTCATCAGCGACAGCATTTTTGCGATGCTCACAACGCATCAACGCTTTAAAGACTTCACGCCAAAGGAAGTGTGTGACACCAGCAAGGCCGTTGAATTTCTGATCAATCTACAATGCGAAAGCCGTCAAGAAGTCGATCAACTTGTGGCCAATGCCTTGGCTGCGGGCGGCTCAACGTATGATCAAGCCGAAGACCTCGGCTTTATGTATTCACATAGTTTTGTCGATCTCGATGGCCATGGTTGGGGATTGTTTTATCTACCAGAATCTTCGAACTGAGTTAGTTTCGATTGTAGATAAAAGAGCGTGAACGGATAGATCCAATCACGCTCTTTTTGTTTCAAAAATCTGATTGCACTGAGTGAATCAGTTCACCTTGGTAATCCTAAACCAATTCAAATTCCAGCCACCATTATTGGCTTTGATGCCCAATTTGTGACTGCCTGCGCTGAGATTGACGGTGTGGCGAATCGTGGTCCAGTTTTGCCATCCGCCCGTCGATGGAATATTGATGGAGCCGTAGGATGGTGTGCCGCCTGCTTCTTCCAGACTCAGATTGCCACCACCGTTGAGGCTGGCAACGCGGTATTCGACCGTGTAAGTGCCGCTGCTTGGAATGTTCACCGCAGGGTAGGACATCCAGTCACCCGCATCGATGTAGCCAACGTTTAATCCACCGCCGGCATCGCTGGTGTTTTCTAACTTCACACCGCTCATGACGAGGTAATCTTCGCCTTGGATGGTGATGCCCTCAGTTGGTGGTGTGCTTGGCTCAAACTTAATCCAGTTGAGGTTAAAGCCACCTGTTTTCGCTGATACACCCAGATTTTGTTTACCTGCTGCGAGGTTCACGGTGTGGCTGACCGTGGTCCAAGTCTGCCAGCCGCCGGTATAGGGTACATTCACGCTGCCGTAGACGGGCGAGCCGCCGGCCTGCTCGAGTTGTAATACTCCCGTACTGTTCGGGCTAGCAACACGATAACTGACCTTGTAAGCGCCAGCGGCAGGGACATCAACGCTATAGCTCATCCAATCGCCGCTATCGATGTAGCCGACGTTTTGTCCGCCGCCACCATCGCTGGTGGTTTCCGTTTGTACACCCGACATGGAGCAATATCCTTCGGCTTCGACCGTACCCGGCAAGGCCACCGTGGTGCAAGTTGTTGGTGAACCTGGCCAGATCGAGATAATGTTCTTGGCCAAGGTACCTGAGGCCGTGAGTTGCGATGCACTCCAATTGCCAGTCGGGCTTGCACCAGGTACTAAGGCTGAAGAACCTTCCGCTTTGTCATTGAGTGACCAATTCGCATTGCTGATGTTGTTGCGCTTCATGAAGTCGACCCAGGCCGCAGTTTCACCGGCATTCACGCCGCCATCGCCAGAGGCATTGACTGAGCCCCATTCGGTCACGAATAAAGGAATGCCATTGCTGAGGGCGGTGGTAGCCCAATCGCGTAAATATTGACCGTGGCTGCCCGCGTAGAAGTGCAGGGTGTAAGCGATGTTTTTGTAACCTGTAATCGGATCGCGCGAGGCCTCATCGACTTTTTGTGACCATTGTGGTGTGCCAACGATGATCAAGTTGTTTGGATCAATCGCGCGAATCGCAGAGATCACCGCATTCGCGTACGGTTTGATGGTGCCACTCCACGAGATCTGTAAGGGTTCATTGTAGATTTCATAGATGACATTGGGGTAGCCCTTGTAAGTTCGCGCCATTTCTTGGAAGAAGGCGATCGATTGTGCTTGATAGTCTTCGGCATGATGCGTGTGCCAGTCGATGATGACGTACATGTCATTGGCGATCGCGGCATCAACCACAGCTTTGACGCGATTCTTGTTGGCCACAGGGTCTTGCAAATAACCGCCGTCATCGTTGACACCCATCGCAGCGCGCACAATATTGGATTTCCAATCGCGCTTCAGCGTGGCGACGACACCAGCGTTGTAGAACTTCTCGCCACCCCAATTGTTATTGCTCCAAAACAGACTGTTCCCAGCAAAACTGGCGACTTGTCCGCCCGCGAGCACTTTGTTGCCGCTGGTGCTTAAAGGCTGTACCGCATGGGCTTGGAAGCCGAGGCAGATGGCAAGGGCTGTTAAACCGTATTGAAGTCCAAGCTGAAGGCCGCGAGATCGTGGAAGGAGATCGGATTGCGAGCTGAGTTGAAGGCAGGAAGTGATCATGTTGACTGTGTTCATAGTGTCTCTCTTTATTGTTGAAATTAAAAAACAGAACCAGCGTGACGTATCCCTTTGCAAATAGGGGATGCTCAAATATCGGGGGGGATATCCGTGTTTTGCGCTATGACGGTCCGGACGACACAGAGCAAAGGCACAGCAAATTTGAGCACATAGGGGCACTAGCCGGTGATATGGGCACTCAACTAGCGGAGTCTCAGTGCTGAGCCGAGACTCGTGTGAAAAGCATTCTCAGTATCTTAATTTCGACCTTTGATGATCTTAAAAAGATGCATGAAAACGATTTCACAAAAATCAGCTTAGCATGGATTTTGAAAATATGGAATCGTTTCCAAATGAATTTTTAAAATATATTAAAAGTTAAGTTTGTGCTCGGAATATGAAGAAAGAGTGGAGGAAGATTTTTCAAAGAAAGCCGCCTAGTGAGACAGGCAATGAGTTGGTACTCGCGAATGTAGATCGTCAGCACTTCTTACTAAGCACTGATCCGCAGCAGCTTATTAATCAGTTCGCTGGAACTGTTGGCTTGCAGTTTCTTCATGAGCTTGGCGCGATACATTTCGACCGTGCGAGGGCTGAGATCGAGTTGGCGTGCGATCAGTTTGCTGGTTTTTCCGTCGACGATGAGGGCAGCGATTTCGCGTTCGCGGGCGGTCATTTCGGGTGACACCGAACGTTTCGCACTGAGGTCTTCGAAAGTCCAAATCCCGCCAGCATGGGGGTCTTTCGGATCAAGAGCCCGACCGGAAACATGGCACCAAAACAGTTCTTGGTTGGCCCGTTTCATAATGCGTTCATCCGAGTAGTAGCCGGTCGCATTTAAGATCGGCACCAAGCGAGCGCCGGTGCGTTCAAACTCATCGCTGCTCGGATACAGCAAGAGGAAGGATTCACCGACTAAGCGTTCTTTGCTGTGCCCAAACATCTGTACCATCGCCTCGTTACACGTGATCATGCGGCGATTTTGCGACACACACATACCGACTGGTGCGAGTTCGAAAATAGCAGCGAAATCAATATTGGTGCTCATGGTGGGCGTGGTGAATGAGGATGATGTTGGTTGAAATGCCATCTAAGAGCAAAATCGTGCCTAGCATACCGTGAAGTCCCGCGCTTGGCGAGTATAGAATGCCAGCTTTAGGGTGAGCTTAAGGGCGAGCGTAATGGGGAACTTAAGGGTGAACTCAAGGGCACGATCAAAATGCGAGGTCTATTCGCGGTATTTGCGGGGAGGGCGTGCTTGCTGAACTCTTGTCGTCGCCGACTATCGTAGTTCTACGGTATTGCTATTCGTAGGAGGGGATTCTATGCTGTGTCTTTTGCGATAAATTGCTCGCATCATTTGAGTATCATTGTGTGATTTTCTAAAAAAGGGAGACCTATGAATAAGCTCTATCCAGACGCCGCATCTGCTTTGGCAGATATCGTTGCGGACGGCCAAACGATCGCCGTTGGCGGTTTTGGTTTGTGCGGTATTCCAGAAGCCTTGATCGCTGCTTTGCGCGACAGTGGCAAGACTGGTTTGACGGCCATTTCGAACAATGCGGGTGTTGATGGTTTTGGTTTGGGACAGTTGTTGACGACACGCCAAATCAAAAAAATGATTTCCTCCTACGTGGGCGAAAACAAAGAATTCGAGCGTCAATATTTGGCTGGCGAATTGGAACTGGAATTCACGCCGCAAGGTACTTTGGCAGAAAAATTACGTGCTGGCGGTGCAGGCATTCCCGCATTCTTCACCAAGACTGGTGTCGGTACCATCGTCGCTGAAGGTAAAGAAGTGCGTGAATTCGATGGCCAACAATATGTCATGGAACGTTCTTTAGTGGCTGACGTGTCTTTGGTCAAAGCCTACAAGGCCGATAAAGCGGGCAATTTGGTGTATCGTAAAACAGCGCGCAACTTTAATCCTAACGTGGCGATGGCAGGGAGAATCACCGTCGTGGAAGTAGAGCAGTTAGTTGAAATTGGTGAAATCGATCCGGATGAAGTACATACACCGGGCATATATGTTCACCGTATCGTCGTCAATGCCAATCCAGAAAAACGCATTGAACAACGCACAACGACACCTACTTAAACTTCAGCGATAGAGGAAATAATCATGGCATGGACTCGTGATGAAATGGCTGCACGTGCAGCCCAAGAATTGCAAGATGGTTTTTATGTGAACCTTGGAATCGGCTTGCCGACTTTGGTGGCGAACCACGTACCAGACCATATGGAAGTATGGTTGCAGTCTGAAAATGGTTTGCTCGGTATCGGCCCATTTCCAACCGAAGATCAAGTCGATCCAGATTTGATTAATGCAGGCAAACAAACGGTCACAACCTTAGCAGGCTCTTCCATTTTTAGCTCGGCTGATTCGTTCGCTATGATACGCGGCGGCAAAATCAACGTGGCGATTCTCGGCGCGATGCAAGTCTCTGAAAAAGGCGATTTGGCGAATTGGATGATTCCAGGAAAAATGGTCAAAGGCATGGGCGGCGCGATGGATTTGGTTGCAGGCGTCGGCCGCGTGGTCGTGTTGATGGAACATGTAGCAAAAGGTGATGCGCACAAGATCCTGAAGCAATGTAATTTGCCATTGACGGGCGTTGGTGTGGTCGATCGCATCATTACCGATTTGGGCGTAATGGATATTACGGCGAATGGTTTGAAGTTGATCGAATTGGCACCTGGTGTGACAAAGGAAGAGATCATCGCCAAAACTGAAGCAGCGCTTGATGTCTCGGCTGTTTAACGAGGTCTTGCATACCGCGACAAGTTGACGTTGGTGTGCTGAAAAATGAGAAGCCTGATGTCCCATGCGACATCAGGCTTTTTTATTGCTGAAAACGCGTTGTTCGTTTCTTCATCGGATTGGGTGTGATGCAACCCAATCCGTAGTACTCGCTATTTTATTGCGCGACCCAACCACCATCCATATTCCAAGCCACACCACGAATTTGGTTGGCTGCATCGCTGCAGAAGAAAACTGCTAAAGCACCGAGCTGTTCTGGTGTCACGAATTCACGTGAAGGCTGCTTTTCGGACAGTAAGGAAACCTTCGCTTCTTCATTGCTGATGCCATCACGGCTAGCACGGTCGTCGACCTGTTTTTGTACTAATGGCGTCAACACGAAACCAGGGCAAATTGCATTGCAAGTGATACCAGTGGTTGCTGTTTCGAGCGCTGTGGTTTTGGTTAACCCGACCAAACCATGCTTGGCGGCGACATAGGCTGATTTTTGCGCCGAAGCGACGAGACCGTGCACCGACGCTAAATTGATAATCCGTCCCCAATTTTTTTGACGCATCGCAGGCAAAGCGAGGCGGGTGGTATGGAATGCAGAAGTCAAATTGATGGCGATGATGGCATCCCATTTTTCAACCGGAAAATCTTCGATGCTGGAAACGTATTGAATACCTGCGTTATTGACCAAGACATCGATGCCACCAAATTCTTGTGCCGCTTGTTGCATCATGGCTTCGATCTCACTCGCTTTGCTCATATCAGCAGCGCTGTAAGACGTTTTAACGCTAAATTCTTGTTCGACCTTGTGTTGCAATGCCTTGATCTCATTGAGGTCGCCAAACCCGTTGAACACAATATTCGCGCCTGCTTCAGCAAGAGAGCGGGCAATGCCGAGCCCAATACCTGAAGTTGAACCTGTCACGAGGGCCGTTTTTCCTTCCAAAATACGTGTTGCCATGCTTTTTCCCTTACCTGAAAACAAATAAATAAAAATAAGTGTGCAGAAATCCAAAATCAACAAGGATTTTATGTCAAACCCTCGTTAAAATGCTAAGTCTGAGCGACTATTTTGAAAGTTAAATCACATGGGTTTTCAAATCAAAACTGTGCAGTGCTTATCGCCGGCAGGATTGCATTCCATGGCCTACAAAGAATGGGGTGATCCACGTAATCCCAAAGTCTTGGTGTGTGTGCATGGTGTGACGCGCGTGAGTGATGATTTCGATGCCTTAGCCGCTGCGCTGGAACAAGATTATCGTGTGATTTGCCCAGATGTGGTCGGCCGTGGCCGTTCATCATGGTTGGAACTTCCTCAGTCCTATCAAATTCCGCAGTATGTGAGCGATATGGTGACTTTGTTGGCACGCGTCGATGCGACCACGGTTGATTGGATGGGAACCTCGATGGGAGGCTTGATCGGTATTGGACTGGCGGCGATGAAGGATAGCCCGATTCGACGTTTACTCTTGAATGATGTTGGCCCCACCTTGAATTTTGAAGCGCTGCAAAGAATTGCCGAATACATTGATCAAGATGTACGTTTCGAAACCTTTGCTGAAGCGGTAAAGTTTATTCGCGAAATCTCTTTCTCATTTGGTCCGCATACAGATGCACAATGGGAGAAGTTGGCGCGCGATGTGTTGAAGCAGGACGAGAATGGTCATTGGAAACGCCATTATGATTTGAAGCTGGCGATTCCCGTCAAAGCCACGACGCAGGAAGTCGCTGCTGCAGGGCAAGCGATGTTGTGGGCGATGTATGACGCGATTCGATGCGAGACTTTGGTCGTGCGTGGTGCAGAATCAGATTTGCTCAGTGCTGAGACGGTGCAGGCGATGAGTCAACGTGGCCCACGAGCTCGATCCGTGGAGATCGCAGGCGTTGGTCATGCACCGACCTTCGTCTCGCCAGAGCAAATCAAAATCGCTCAAAATTTTTTCTTGGCATAAGGGATGCGGATTCGATTTTTAATTGGTTTGCTCACTTGGTTTGTTTAGTTGGTTAATTTAGTAGCGAGGTTGAATTCCGTATTGATTGAATTTCCAAAGCTGTTTCATCTTATTTTTATACCGACCCATCGGTGTTTTAGGAGTCAAAAGTGCTGCAACGTTTTCATGTAGGTCCGCGTTTGTCTGAATACGCAATTTTTAATAAAGTGGTGTATCTAGCGGGGCAGGTGCCGGAAGATAGTAGTCAAGATATCGTTGGTCAAACTCAAAATGTATTGACGCAAATCGATCGGTTGTTAGAGGAAGCGGGTAGTGACAAGTCTCGTATTTTGATGTGCCAAATTTTCATTTCCGATATGGCGAATATGGCGGGTATGAATCAAGCCTGGGACGCCTGGGTAGCGCAAGGAAATACACCGCCACGTGCGACCGTGGAAGCGAAATTGGCAAATCCAGAATGGTTGGTTGAGATCGTTGTGACCGCTGCGCAAAAAGAATAAAAATATCTTTAACGTTGGACGCTACATCAACTTCGATTTAGCGTTGTTTCAACTTCGATTTAACTTCGATGATGTAACAAGCCAGCCTTCTTTGTAGAATTTGTAGAGCAATTATGGTTTCTCTGTCTGCCTCCATCTCCGAATCGCAAATCGTCGAGGGGCTTTCTGCTGCCGACGCTGAACGCGTGCATCAAGCCCTCGAATTCGTCACACCGTACTTGCAAGATCACTGCATCGTCACCGAGCAAAATGGATTGCAATTCGCCTTGGGCGTCGCTTCTACCTTGGCGATGTTGAAGACCGATGTGGATACGCGCATTGCAGCTTTGTTGTTTGAATTGACCGAAGCACATCCGCTCGCAGCGGCGCAAATTGAGGCAAAGTTCGGTAGAGAGATTAATGATCTTGTACTCGGTGTGCGTCGACTTTTACGTTTGCGTGAGGCGACCTTGACGCAACATGATGTGGGGCGTGGCAAGGACGAGGCGGAACGCACTGCTTCGCAAATGGAAGTCCTGCGCAAAATGGTATTGGCGATGGCCAATGATATGCGCGTTGTCTTGGTGCGCTTGGCCTCGCGCTTAACATCCTTGCGTTACTTCGCTGAATGCAAACGCGACGATGGTGCGGTTCAGCAGTACGCGAGTGAAACCATGGACTTGTACGCGCCTTTGGCAAATCGTCTTGGCGTATGGCAGTTGAAATGGGAATTAGAGGACTTGTCGTTCCGTTTCTTGGAGCCAGAACAATACAAAAAAATTGCCAAGATGCTCGAAGAAAAACGCGTCGAGCGCGAGAGCTTCGTGGTGTCAGCGATTGCTCGTTTGGAGAGTGAGCTCAAAGCCGTCGATGTAAAAGCCGAAGTCAGTGGGCGCCCAAAACACATCTACAGTATTTGGAAGAAGATGAAGGGCAAGAAGGTCGATTTTGATGAGCTTTACGATGTACGTGCGTTTCGCGTCATCGTCGATGACATCAAAGATTGCTATACCGTCTTGAGTATCCTGAATAATTTATGGACCCCGATCCCTAAAGAATTCGACGATTACATTTCGCGCCCTAAACCAAATGGTTATCGGTCTTTGCACACCGTCGTGGTGGTTGATGATGGGCGCCCGCTTGAAGTGCAGATTCGTACTCGCGAGATGCACCAATCATCGGAGTTTGGCGTGGCAGCGCATTGGCGCTACAAAGAGTCGGGTAATTCAAATTTTTCCGCACATGAATACGATGAGAAGATTGCTTGGTTGCGCCAACTCTTGGCATGGAAAAATGAGGTCTCCGACGTGGTCGTTGACCAAGAACAATTGCAGCGTGAGTGGGTTGAGAAAGTCAAAGCCGCCACGCTCGACGATAGAATCTATGTACTGACACCGCAAGCACGCGTGATCGAATTGCCGACGGGCGCAACGCCGGTTGATTTCGCCTATCAATTGCATACCGATCTCGGTCATCGTTGCCGTGGCGCTCGTGTTGATGGTGTGATGGTGCCGCTCAACACCAAGCTAAAGAATGGCCAAACGGTTGAGATCATTACGCTCAAAATCGGTTCGATACAAACCGGTCCTTCGCGCGATTGGTTGACGCCAGAGTACTCCGTTGGAACCAGAACACGTAGCAAAATTCGCGCATGGTTCAATGCCATCGATCAACAAGAAACGCTCAATACGGGGCGCGGCATGATCGAGAAGACTTTGCAGCGCGAAGGGAAAACTTCGGTTAATTTAGAAGAGCTTGCTCGCAAATTGGCGTTTGCTAGTGTTGATGAATTATTTCTCGCCGTTGGCAAGGAAGAGTTCAGTTTGCGCCAAGTCGAAACGGCCTTACGTGATAATCCGGAAGAGGGCATTGCACCCGAATTAGTTATCGCCAATAAGAGTCGCGCTTCAAGTGTGATTTCTGGCGCGAAGTCGGGGGTGTTGGTGGTCGGCACCGACGGTTTGATGACGCAGTTAGCCCGTTGCTGTAAGCCCGCGCCGCCAGATGATATCGTCGGGTTTGTGACGCGAGGTAAAGGTGTTTCGATTCATCGCTTGACTTGTAAGAACTTCGGCGAGATGCGCAATAAAGCACCTGAGCGCGTGATACAAACCACATGGGGTGATAGTGGCAAGGATACCGTGTATCCGGTCGACATCTATGTTTTAGCACAAGATCGACAAGGCCTCCTGCGTGATATCTCGGAAGTCTTTTCGCGCGAAAAGATCAATGTGATCGGCGTCAATACGCAGAGCGCGAAAGGCCAAGCCAAGATGTCTTTCACAGTCGAGATTAACGGCACTTCACAACTGCAGAAATCGCTGAGCGTGATACGTGAGGTGGGTGGGGTGCAGGAAGTCAAGCGCGCTTAGTTCTTACCCATAAATCCAATTCTCGGGCGCAGCTCTTTGTTGCAAATGCGCGCCGTATTGACATACGGCTGTGCTTTGCGCCGCGATCTGCATCCCGATAATTGAATTTCTGGGTAAGGACTGGGGTTCTGGAATCTTGGGCGCACTTTTGTATCGCAAGTGCTCGCCGTATCGATAGTTGACTTGTCAATGCTGATGATTACACTCAGCCTCACCAAACTCTTCATCGCGCAAGACCTCGGCTTGTAGCGTGATGTGATCGATGCCGTGTTTTTCTAGTAGCATCTTCTTGATACTTTCTAAAATGCGTGGCCAGGCTAATAGGTCGTCAATTTCCAAATGGCCGATCAGGGCTGGTTGGCCTGGCGACATATCCCAAATATGTAGATCGTGAACTGAGGCGACTCCAGGTGTGGCTTCTAAATCTTCGCCGATTTTGACGAAGTCAATTTGATGAGGCACACCTTTCATTAAGAAGTGGAAGGATTCTTTGAGCACGCCAATCGTCGATTTCAAAATCAAGAGGGATACAAAAATCGAGAGGATGGGATCGATCGGCATCCAACCCGTGTAAGCAATGATAGCCCCGGAAACAATCGCGGCGACTGAACCCAAGAGGTCACCCATCACGTGAATCAACGCAGCTTTGGTGTTCATGCTTTCTTTGTCATGCGACAGCACCCAAGCAACGATGATGTTAATCGCTAAACCGATTGCTGCCACGATCATGACTGTGGTGCCTTGAACGGCTTCAGGCTTGTATAGGCGTTGAATTGCTTCAATGCTGATCCATACGATGACACCAAGCATCACTAGACCATTGACGAATGCGGCTAGGGCCTCGGAACGACCGAAGCCAAAACTATGTTTCGCTGTGGGAGGGCGCTTGGCGATGACTTGTGCCAATAAAGCCAATCCTAACGCAGCAGAGTCGGTCACCATATGACCCGCGTCTGAAATCAAGGCCAAGGAGTTGGAGATGAGGCCAAACACTACTTCGACGCCGGCGAAAAAGAGTGTCAGCCCAAGTGCCCATGCCAGTACAGATTGACTGCGTTCTGCAAAAAAATGCTGATGCGTCGCGTCTCCATGTCGATGCGCGTGAAGATGGTTATGTTGGTGATTGTTTTGATGACTATGAGCGTCGTGCGGCATGGCAAATCAAGGAAGTGGGAATCGGCACTCTAAATTGTATAGGAAAACAGCCATCACACCATTCTTACTTGGGATGCGAAAAGGGCTATTCCTCTATCAGTGACTTAATACCTCACGCTATTTTCGTTGGGTATGTGGCTACTTTGTGAGCTTGCTGCTTACTATGAATAGCAGTCAATGAATGAAGCCTTTTACGATTATCGATAATCGGTTCGAAGCGCATGGCAAGTTGTTTAAACCAAATTAGAGAACTCTTTTCACGCATGTTAATAAAAAGCACTTTACGAAAGCAGCTGCATTTGCTATAGTCTCGGCTCTTCGGGCGGTTAGTTCAGCTGGTTAGAATACTTGGTCGACATCCAAGGGGTCGGGGATTCGAATTCCTCACCGCCCACCAGAATTCAAGAAAATCTACAAAACCCTAGGTATCCCTAGAATTGGATTTGTAGGGATACTGTATAAGAGCGAGAAAGGCACTTGGTTATGACACCGCGAACTACGATCACATTCATTTGTGAGCGACGCTAGTCGAGGTGCTTTTTCGTCTGAAGTAAATGTGGAATTGATGAGAAAACGCGGCTAGCCCGCGTTTTTTTTCGTCTATCGAATTTGTATAAGTTTTTTTCTGAGTGATTTATTTATTAATGGCTTAGGCCCGTAGGAGATGAAGATGATTTCTATTCGCTTACCCGATGGTTCGCAACGACAATTTGAGTCCGCTGTGACAGTGGCGCAGGTCGCCGCTAGCATCGGTACGGGCTTGGCAAAAGCGGCCTTAGCCGGTCGTGTTGATGGCAAGTTAGTTGATACTTCGCACCTGATCGAAAACGATGCTGACTTGGCGATTGTGACTGATAAAGATGCCGATGGTTTGGAAGTGATTCGTCACTCAACCGCTCACTTGCTGGCTTATGCAGTGAAAGAGTTGTTCCCGGATGCGCAAGTGACGATTGGTCCTGTCATTGAGAACGGCTTTTACTATGACTTCTCTTACAAACGCCCATTCACACCAGATGATTTGGTCGCTATCGAGAAGAAAATGACCGAGTTGGCCAAGAAGGATGAGCAAGTTGTGCGTAAGGTCGTGCCACGCGACGAAGCAGTTGCCTACTTCAAATCCATTGGTGAAAAATATAAAGCGGAGATCATTGAGTCGATTCCTGCCGACCAAGATGTGTCGCTCTACACTGAAGGTAATTTCACGGACTTGTGCCGTGGTCCACACGTGCCATCGACTGGTAAGTTAAAAGTATTTAAGTTGATGAAGTTGGCTGGTGCTTACTGGCGCGGCGACTCCAAAAACGAAATGTTGCAGCGTGTGTACGGTACCGCCTTCGCGAAGAAAGAAGATCAAGAACAATACTTGCACATGTTGGAAGAAGCAGAAAAACGTGATCACCGTAAGCTCGGTAAATCACTAGATTTGTTCCACTTCCAAGATGAAGCACCTGGTTTGATTTTCTGGCATCCAAAAGGTTGGACTTTGTGGCAGCAAGTGGAGCAATACATGCGCAAAGTTTACCAAGAGTGTGGCTATCAAGAAGTCAAAGCGCCGCAAATCTTGGATCGCACCTTATGGGAAAAGACTGGCCACTGGGAAAATTATCGCGAGAACATGTTCAGTACGGAGTCGGAAAACCGTAACTACGCATTGAAGCCAATGAATTGCCCAGGTCACGTACAGATCTTTAATTCGAACATGCGTAGTTATCGCGAATTGCCATTGCGTTATGGTGAATTCGGTCAGTGTCACCGCAATGAGCCATCGGGTGCTTTGCACGGCATTATGCGGGTCCGTGGCTTTACACAAGACGACGGCCACATTTTCTGTACTGAAGATCAAATTCAAGATGAGGTTATGGCTTTCCATCCGCAAGCGATGAAAGTGTATGACGATTTTGGTTTCAACAATATCGCGATCAAGATTGCCTTGCGCCCTGAAAATCGTATTGGCTCAGATGAAATTTGGGATCGCGCCGAAGAAACCTTGCGCGCTGCATTGCGTAATTGCGGTATGACTTGGGAAGAGTTGCCAGGCGAAGGCGCGTTCTACGGTCCGAAGATTGAATACCACCTGAAAGATAGCCTTGGTCGTCCATGGCAGGTTGGTACCATGCAAGTCGATTTCTCTATGCCTGGTCGCCTCGGTGCGGAATATGTTTCCGACGACAATTCACGCAAAGTGCCAGTGATGTTGCATCGTGCGATCGTTGGTTCAATGGAAAGATTTATTGGCATCTTGATCGAAAATCACGCGGGTGCTTTGCCAACTTGGTTGTCTCCTGTGCAAGTAGCGGTCTTGAATATCTCGGAAGCGCAAGCTGATTACGCTAAGTCTGTGGCTGAAAACCTGAAAAAACAAGGGTTTAGAGTACATCTGGATTTGCGTAATGAGAAAATTACCTATAAAATACGCGAACATTCCATGCAAAAGTTGCCTTATATCATCGTAGTCGGTGATAAAGAACGGGATGCAAATACAGTGGCTGTGCGTACGCGCGGTAATCTGGATCTGGGTGTGATGTCCCAGGAAGCCTTCTTAGATCGCCTAAAGAACGACTTGGAAACCAAGGGCTGACCAGCTTTTGCCTCGATTTTTGAGCAAGCCGACGATTAATTTTTTTTGAAGGAAACTGCAATAGCTACCGAAAAGACACATCGTATCAACGGTGAAATCACAGCGCCAGAAGTGCGCTTGGCAGGCGTTGATAATGAGCCATTGGGCATCGTAAAACTGGGAGAAGCCTTTCGCTTAGCCGAAGAGGCTGAAGTTGATTTGGTGGAGATCGCGCCAACAGCGCAACCACCAGTTTGCCGATTGATGGATTACGGCAAGTTCAAGTATCAGGAGCAGAAGAAAGCTCATGAAGCCAAGATGAAACAAAAAGTCATCGCGGTGAAAGAGGTCAAGTTCCGTCCTGGTACAGACGATGGCGATTACAACATTAAATTGCGTAATCTGATCAAATTCCTCGAGGAAGGCGATAAAACGAAGATTACTTTGCGCTTCCGTGGTCGTGAAATGGCCCACCAAGAAATTGGTATGCGTATGTTGGAACGCTTGAAAGTGGACTTGGATCCGTATGGTCAAGTAGAGCAGTTTCCGAAGATGGAAGGTCGCCAAATGGTCATGATGTTGGCGCCGAAGAAGAAAAAGTAATTGCGAGTGGTGGTTTGTAAACCATCACATCATCGCGAAAAAGTTGTGGCGATTGTGATTTGAAAGAATCATGGTGGCAACAAAGGGTATTGAACTCGATTTCAAACCCAGTCTAAGTGAGAAGTAGGCATCCAAGAGTAACGTGATTGTTACCACCTACCATCATATAAAAAGGAGCTGTCGTAAAAGACAGAAGTGTTATGCCTAAAATGAAAACAAAGAGCTCTGCAAAGAAGCGCTTTCGTGTACGTCCAGGTGGCACAGTGAAGAGTGGTCACGCTTTCAAGCGTCACATCTTGACTAAGAAAACCACCAAAAACAAACGCCAATTGCGTGGTACCCGTAACATCAATGCGTCTGACGTAACATCAGTCATGCGCATGATGCCAACAGCTTAACCTCTACTCACTATTTTAAGGAGTTATTATGCCTAGAGTAAAACGTGGGGTTACCGCTCGTGCCCGCCATAAGAAAGTTCTCAATTTAGCTAAAGGCTACCGTGGTCGCCGTAGCAAGGTATTCCGTATTGCTAAGCAAGCAGTTATGCGTGCTGGTCAATATGCATACCGCGATCGCCGCAACAAGAAACGCGTATTCCGCGCTTTGTGGATTACTCGTATCAATGCAGCGTCTCGCCAACACGGTATGACTTACAGCGTGTTCATGAACGGTTTGAAAAAAGCGAACATCGAACTCGACCGTAAAGTTTTGGCCGATATGGCTGTGACTGACAAACCAGCATTTGCTGCGATTGTTAATCAAGTTAAAGCGACTTTGGCTGCTTAATTAGTCATAGTCGGCAAATTCGCCATTCGCGAATCTGCAAGATGAGCGGGGCAGAGGTTGAATCCACTGCCCCGTTTTTTTTCCTCAAGGATTTATACAAAATCAATTTGCCCTCGAACTGCGGTCGCTCTGCAGTGATTCGATTTGTGCGATTGTTTTTGTGTGAGTCTTTGCTTGAAACTTCTTAGGCGTGGCTCGTTATTTTCTATCATCCACACGAAGTGGGAAAAATCGCATGAATCCCTTAGATCAAATTGTTACCCAAGCGATCGCAGATTTTGCTGCCGCGGCTGATGCAGCGGCACTGGAAAACGCGAAAGCGCTGTATCTCGGTAAGTCTGGCCAAATCACTGAACAGATGAAGGGCTTAGGTAAGCTCGCACCGGACGAACGTAAAGCGCAAGGCGCCGTCATTAACGTCGCCAAAGAGCAAATTGAAAACGCCTTAACGGCACGCCGCGAAGCTTTGGCAAACGCGCAGATGGAAGCGCGTTTGAATGCAGAAGCGATCGACGTGACTTTGCCTGGCCGTGGTCGCGGCATGGGCGGCATTCATCCCGTGATGCGCACATGGCAGCGAATTGAAGAGATCTTCCGTTCGATTGGTTTTGATGTGGCTGACGGTCCTGAAATTGAAAATGATTGGACCAACTTTACTGCATTGAATTCGCCAGAGAATCATCCAGCGCGTTCTATGCAAGACACGTTCTACGTTGAGGGTAATGATACCTCCGGCAAGCCGTTATTGTTGCGTACCCATACCAGCCCGATGCAGGTGCGTTATGCGCGCATGAATAAGCCGCCAATCAAGGTGATCGCGCCAGGTCGTACTTATCGCGTCGATAGCGATGCAACCCATTCGCCAATGTTCCATCAAGTCGAAGGTTTGTGGATTGCCGAGGACATCAGCTTTGCTGATTTGAAAGGCGTTTATTTGAACTTCGTCAAAGCGTTTTTTGAGACTGACGATTTGCAAGTGCGCTTCCGTCCTTCGTATTTCCCATTCACTGAGCCATCTGCTGAGATTGATATCGCCTTTGGTAGTGGCCCATTGAAAGGTCGTTGGTTAGAAGTATCTGGCTCCGGTCAAGTGCATCCAACGGTGATCAAGAACATGGGCTTAGATCCAGAAAAATACATCGGCTTTGCTTTCGGTTCTGGTTTGGAACGTCTGACGATGCTGCGTTATGGCATTAGCGATCTGCGTTTGTTCTATGAAGGCGATTTGCGATTCCTGAAACAGTTTAATTAGTTTAACTAAGCTGAAAAGATGAATTAAAACCCCTCAACGCCGAGACTCAGAGACGCTGAGGGGCGCAGAGAAATTCAAATGCCTAGGACCAAGAGTTCTCATTTTTTCTCCGCGTCTCGGCGCCTCAGCGTTGATAGGTTTTCGAGATTGAGATTGTCTCTTTGTTTGAAGTATTCCGTACTGAAAAGTACACAATCAACATACGGTTGAATTATGCAATTTTCTGAAAACTGGTTACGTACCATGGTTGATCCGAAGATGACTTCGGATGAGTTGTCGCACATGCTGACGATGGCAGGCTTGGAAGTAGAAGAGCTTGAACCAGTCGCTCCTCCTTTTAGCAATGTCGTGGTCGCGGAGATTCGCGAAATCGCCAAGCATCCTGACGCGGATCGTTTGAATGTATGTCAGGTCGACGTCGGTACTGGCACTCTGTTGAATATCGTTTGTGGCGCACCGAATGTTCGCGTTGGCATGAAGGTGCCATGTGCGATGGCAGGTGCAGTTTTGCCACCGGGCCCAGACGGTAAGCCTTTCTTGATTAAGGTAGGGAAGCTACGTGGCGTTGAATCGCAAGGCATGTTGTGTTCCGCGCGTGAATTGAAATTATCGGAAGATCACGGTGGCTTGATGGACTTGCCTGCAGATGCGCCGGTGGGTCAAAATTTCCGCGATTACTACCAACTCAATGATTTGAAATTCACCATCAAACTGACACCGAACAAAGCCGATTGTTTGTCGGTGCTGGGTGTTGCACGTGAAGTTTCCGCGTTGACTGGTACCGCCATGCATTTGCCTGAAGCGCACATCGTACCAGTGATGTTGACAGAAAAATTGCCTGTCAAAATCAGTGCACCGGATTTGTGTGGACGTTTTGTCGGCCGCGTCATTCGCGGTGTGAATGCCAAATCTGCGACGCCAGATTGGATGAAGCAACGCTTGGAACGCAGTGGTCAACGCCCGATTTCGGCATTGGTCGATATTTCCAACTACGTCATGCTAGAGATGGGACGCCCAAGCCATGTTTTCGATTTGGATAAAATTCATGGTGGCCTTGATGTGCGCTGGGGCAAAAAAGGTGAAAGTCTGAAGCTTTTGAATGGCAATACGATTGAAGTCGATGAATGGGTGGGCGTGATCGCCGATCAAAAAGAGATTGAATCTTTAGCCGGTATCATGGGAGGTGATTCGACTGCAGTGACATTGGAAACCGAAAACATTTATTTGGAATCCGCTTTCTGGTGGCCGAACGCGATCCAAGGTCGTGCACGTAAATATAATTTCTCAACGGACGCCGCGCATCGCTATGAACGTGGTGTTGATTTTGAATCCATCGTCGAACATGTGGAACGTATCACTGCTTTGATCGTCGAAATTTGCGGCGGCCCAGAGCAAGTGAAAGTGGGGCCTGTGGATGATCATGTGGTCAATCTGCCGAAGCGCCAGCCAGTGAAAATGCGCACTGAACGCGCGAATAAAGTCATCGGCGTTGATTTTACTGATGCACAGATTGCGGATATTTTTACGCGCCTTGGTCTGCAGTTCACGCAAGAGCCGGGTTTGTTTTCCGTCACGCCACCATCCTACCGTTTCGATATCGAGATTGAAGAAGATTTGATCGAAGAAGTGGTACGCGTGTATGGCTTTGAAAACATCCCATCCTTGCCACCGGTGGCACCGAATGCGATGTTGATTGACCCTGAGAACACCCGTTCCGCATTCACACTGCGTCGCCAAGTAGCCGATATGGATTATCAAGAAGTGGTCAACTATAGCTTTGTTGAAGAAGCGTGGGAAGCCGACTTCTGCGCTAACGCCAATCCAGTTCGCTTACAAAATCCGATCGCGAGTCAAATGAGCGTGATGCGCACTAGCTTGATCGCAAGTTTGGTTGCCAATGCACGTTACAACTTGAACCGTAAGATCAATCGTGTGCGTATTTTTGAATTGGCAGCGGTGTATTTGCGTGATGAAGCTGTGCAAGACGGTCCATTGAGCTTGGCTGGCTATGCTCAACCAAAACGTCTTGCTGCCTTGGCGTATGGCCCTGTGGTTGAAGAACAATGGGGTAGCGCTAATCGCAATGTGGATTTCTTTGATGTCAAAGCCGATCTCGAAAATTTATTTGCACCAAAAACTTTGCGCTTCAATAAATGCGAGCATCCAGCGCTGCACCCAGGCCGCGCTGCTGAAATCGAATGCGACGGTAAAGTGATCGGTGTGATCGGTGAATTGCACCC
Organism: Undibacterium cyanobacteriorum; assembly: GCF_031326225.1. GTDB lineage: Bacteria > Pseudomonadota > Gammaproteobacteria > Burkholderiales > Burkholderiaceae_D > Undibacterium > Undibacterium cyanobacteriorum. The sequence continues at coordinate 1,912,917 of NZ_CP133720.1, forward strand.
ACGTTTGCAACAGAAGTACGATTTGCCTTTGGCACCTATCGTCTTCGAAGTTGCAGTCGAAGCGCTGCAAGCGCGTGAGTTGCCTAGCCATCGCGAAATTTCGAAATTCCAAGCGGTGACTCGTGACCTCGCATTTGTCGTAAAACAAACTGTGACAGCACAAAGCTTGCTCGATGTTTTCCACGCGGAAATACGCAAGGCAGATTCTTGCAAAATCGTGCAAGACATTGTTTTATTTGATGAATATCGTGGCAAAGGATTGGAAAATGATGAGAAAAGTCTTGCATTCCGGTTTAGCTTGCAAGATACTCAGAATACCTTGCAGGATGAAATCGTTGAACAAGCAATGGCTGCATTAATTGCAGCAGCAACGACTTCCATTTCAGCGCGATTACGCTAATTTTCAGAAGAAATAGACGCTCGCTGTGCCGCTTCAAAGTGGCAGAGTAGGGCGTCTGACCCTCTTCAAAAATGTGAAAATAAATGCAGATCGTGTGCTGCGCGATACTAAAAAGAACAATAGTTTGGGCGATAGGTCAACAATGATGAACGATGTAAATGCGTCAGATCTTCAAGCGATGTTAGATGAAGATTTGAAACGTGCGGTACGCGAATCGCAGGCCCGCACGAAAGCAGAAAAAGAATTGCCAACGCTAACAAAAGCGGAATTAGCAGAACTCTTATTTGAACAAGTTGGTTTGAATAAGCGCGAAGCGAAAGATATGGTCGAAACTTTTTTTGGTGAAATTCGTGATGCTTTGGAACGTGGAGCGGAAGTAAAGTTGTCCGGTTTCGGCAACTTTCAATTACGCGATAAACCGCAGCGTCCGGGACGTAATCCAAAAACTGGCGAAGAAATTCCTATCACTGCTCGTCGTGTCGTCACTTTCCATGCAAGTCAAAAGCTGAAAGGCATGGTTGATGATTTGCATAGTCCAAGCCCTAGCCCTATGAGCGTTGCATCTGCCGCTTAAAAACGATACTGAGTGAGCTGATATGAGTGACGCCGCTATAGAGAATTTCGTATTGCCTCCGATTCCCGCCAAACGCTATTTTACGATTGGCGAGGTAAGTGATTTGTGTGGTGTGAAGCCACATGTGCTGCGCTATTGGGAACAAGAATTTGCCCAACTAAAACCGGTGAAGCGTCGTGGAAATCGTCGCTACTACCAGCATCACGAAGTGCTATTGATTCGTCGTATTCGTGAGCTTCTTTACGATCAAGGTTTTACGATCAATGGCGCCCGTAACAAGCTCAATAATCAAGCAAGTCATGAAGATGTGAAGCCGCAGAAACAAGAGCAAAAAGCGATCGGTACCTCACAGGTCCGCGAAGAATTGCTCAACTTGCTGGAAATCCTTAAGATCTAACAAAAAAGCCGACCCCGAGTCGGTTTTTTCGTCTCTTTCTTTCAGAAATTTCTATGTCGTAGTTGATGGTGCGACGATATTCTCAACTTAGTAAAAATCTAGTCGGCGTAATGCGTCGAATTGGATGCCATAGTTCAGCGCATACCACAATGCCTGTAGCTTCCTTGAATGAGTCACCATGCGTGTTTTATGATCTTTCAATTGATACTTTCGGCTTGGTCCGTTTGCGTTTGATGAATGTGCATAAAATCCAATAGATAGTTGTGATGACTACTAAGAGCACCGGAATGGCCAGTGTCGGAATTCCAAACACACTACTCTTGCGGATGAAGCTTGGAAAAACTTGCATTTGCCCAGTGAAAAATGAGCCAGTCGCAATCAACATAGCAAAACACATGCGCCATAGGTGCCGCATCAAGCGTTGCGATCCAAGGATCTCGCCAGCCCATATCATGCGTATGTCCGCAGTTGCGCACAGCAGACTGATCGATCCGAAAACAAGGAGTACTTGTGGAGGACTATTCTTAGTAATCAGTGATTTTGGATCAGCGGTAAAATCAAGCCACAAATTGAGCGAATACACTCCGAGCACAGCTGCAGCCAGAGCAAGGCCTTCCAATGTAACGCGACTTTCTTGCACGGTACGTCTTACCACCAACCACGAAGTACAAATCAGGTACGCGGTAAATAGGGCGACAACACCAGTTACGTGATCAGGACGTAAAAACAGTGAGATGATCGCAGCACTGAGTGACATACTTAACATCGCTAAGGTGAAAATAATTCCTGATTTGCGATGTATGGCAGACCCTTTTGTGGCATACAAAGCAAAGAAGCCGGAAGCTATGGCGATTAAGCCAGTCATAATGTGTATCCATTTCATAAGAATTCCTGTGGAGTTGCTTGGTGTCTGCCAGAATAAGATCAGGGGCAAGAATTTTAGAATTGATTGCGATGAATGACGGAGGCGGTGCCTTAAATGGTGGCAGGGGACGACGATTTTGGTCTGAGATGGTTTGACCTTTGTGGTTTCGCTGTCCAATAACAGCTATGCTGTCATTCGAGCGCGTAAGAAAATCGGTATCGTTTTATAGAAAAGTGGTTAAAAGGCGCTTGCCATTGGCGCTACGTACTCTCACAAGATCTGGGAGCATATTGTGTGAGAAATATTCGACTGCAATTGGTCGGTGTGTAGCGTGGTCGATCAAGCCTGTTCCGTCATTCGTCCAACAGAAATGGTTGAGCACAAATTAGCCGATTACACTCCGTTCATCATTCTCTGACTAAAAGCATTTAACGCAGCAAGTTTTCGTTTTTAATATCGGACCCCACTATGGCAAACACAGAATCATTTGACGCCTCACTAAGACCACCAATATATGGTTGGGGTCGAATTAAAGTTGTACTGTTTGCGACCCTCATATTGAGCATCATGATGAAGTTCACATGGGCGTCCTGGTGGATAACGATCTACGTCCGCCTCATTTTGATCGGCATGATGCAACTAGCAGCATTTGGCATCGTGGAACGCTGGCCTAAACGGTTTCCGGCTTGGGCCGCTCGTTGGGTATTTCAAGTCGCGGCAGTGGCAGTAGTAGTGCCGTTTGCAGCCGCATTGGCGTATTCGCTGACAACGATTGGGGAGCCCGTCCCTTGGTATACCGTGCAGAAAAAAATAGATGGTTTTGGAGAAATGGTCGGTGCTGGTCTGTTATTCTCACCGTGGATAGCGATGGCCGCTTTGTATCGTCAAATTAGTGGGCAGGCTCAGCGACAAGCCTTAGCCTTTGAATTGGAGCGCAGTGAGTTGGCCCGTGATGCGCTTGATTCACGCTTACGTTTATTGCAAGCACAAGTGGAGCCCCATTTTTTGTTCAATACCTTAGCCAATGTGCGCGAGTTGGTCGATTCTGGGTCGCCTCAAGCCTCGAAAGTACTGGGTAGTTTAATCGCGTATTTGCGTGCTGCCGTCCCTAACTTGAATAGTGCGGCAAGCACCTTGGGACAAGAACTTGATCTCGTACGCGCATACTTGGAATTGATGTATATGCGAATGCCAGATCGGTTGCAGTTTTCTATTGATGTTGATGAAGCGACCTTACAAATTCCTTGTCCACCCATGAGTTTGCTAACCTTAGTCGAGAACGCTATACGCCATGGCATTGATCCTAGTGAAGAGGGAGGGAGGATTGATATCTCGGTTTTTATGCAAGCGGATCGATGTGTTGCCCAAGTTAGTGACACCGGTGTTGGAATGGGCGTAACGCATGTGAGTAAAGGGCTAGGAGCGGGACTGGGAACGGGTCTTGTCAATTTGCAAGAACGATTGCAATTGGTCTTTGGCGAACACGCTCATCTTAGTTTGTCTGCGATTGAGCCACATGGCTTTCTGGCGGAAATAAACCTGCCTGTAAAGTTGGAATCGTCAATACATACTTCGTCATAAGGACTAAAAATGCCATCGAACCGCCCAACCGCACTGATTGCTGATGACGAACCTTTATTGCGTAGTTCGTTGATCCGCATGCTCGCACAAATCTGGCCAGAGTTGGAGATCGTCGCAGAGGCCCGCAATGGTCGCGAAGCAATCGAACAATATCAAATACTGAAACCGACAGTCTGTTTTTTGGATGTCCATATGCCGGGAATCACCGGTATAGATGCGGCGCGACAAATTGGACGTGGTGTGCACTTAGTTTTCGTCACTGCTTACAGTGAATATGCGGTGGAGGCGTTCACACAAGGTGCTTTGGATTATTTAGTGAAACCGGTAGATCCAGCGCGCCTTGCTGACACTGTTGCACGCCTACGTGAACGCATAGGCACAGCGCAGGATGCACCTGATATCGACGCACTACTAGATAAGTTGGAGGCGCGTATGCAGAAAAAAACAGCGCCTGAGCCATTGCGTTGGATTAAAGCCATGGTCGGGCAATCTTTGCGCATGATTCCAGTTGCCAGTATCGATTTTCTACGCTCGGACGAGAAATACACCTTAATCGCATGGCGCGGTGAAGATGGAAAAGCGGCAGAGGCTTTAATTCGCAGTACGCTCAAGGAATTATTAGATCAGCTCGATACCACAAACTTCATACAAGTGCATCGATCGGTCGTAGTCAATATCAATATGGTGAGTCATGTGAATCGCGGAGAGAACGAAACTGCAACGATATTTATGAAGGGGCGCGATGATAAGCTACCTGTCAGTCGTAGCTATTTACACCACTTCAAACAGATGTAGTTTTCTGATTTGTGACGAGCAACTTTTGCTGACACCTCGTTTTGATTCATACCGGTAAGAGCTTTTCTTGAGGTCATTTCTGCGAGGTGTGGTCAGACCATTTTCGTATTCTTCCAAGGATTTCATTGAGGCTCACATCACGAGTCAAATTTTCGCTATTTCTAAAGTAAGTTAGTAACCCAACCACTTCAGGTCTTGTTATGTCATTGTCCAGATGACAGATACTAAGAAACTTCATTCCCCTGATAGCTTTTTTGCTGTCAATTTATTTCTGCGTTTGCTTCATTGCTATTGCGCATTCGCAGCGATCTCCTAGCGAAGTTAAAGACGGACGCCTGTTTGTATTTCCATCCAGCTGTAACTCAGCCTGCCTCTACCGCGGCTCAAGGCATGAAGACCGTAGTACATCTGATCAATGTGGAATTGGACGAGCCTCATCGCAGATACTTCATTATCGATTGCGGTTTTAGATCTTCTAGAACCTCTAAATCACTTTTTATTGACTCACACACCAAGGAAAAATATGAATATCTTCGCCCCTCGCTTACAGCGTATTCACCATGTAATCGCCGTTTCCATGATGCTTACCCCGATGCTTGGCATTAGCCCAGCAATGGCTCATGAATACAGTGCGTTAATCAAAGCAAAGAAACACGCCGAAGTCGAACGTCTAGTCGCTGCGAAGCTAGCGGTGGAGGTGAACAACGCAGACGCTTTAGTTGCCAAAGTAGACTTGATTTTAGTGGATCCCAAAACTTCTCGTCTCGATGAAGGAGTAAAGATTGCCGAGCAGTGTATCTCTAGCAATCCTAAGAACTCTGAGTGCCATGAAGCGCTCGGCAATGTGCTGGGAGTCAAAGCCGAAAAAGGTGGCGTGATGTCTGGCATAAGTTCATTGGGAAAAATTCGTGATGCCTTCAAAAAAGCCATTGAATTGGATCCAAAGAATTTTAATGCTGCGAACTCCCTGATGACTTTCTATTTGGAAGTACCTGGCTTAATGGGCGGGAGTAATTCCAAGGCGAAGGACGTGATCGCAGAAATGCAAAAAGTCAGCCCTGCTGTAGCAAGTCTACTGCAAGCGAAGTTTGACCTTAAAGATGAAAAAATAGAAAGAGCCAAGAACGGTGCTTTGGCGGTGAATGCCGGCGGAAACCCCGTGATTGCTCAGTTGCAAAACGAAATTTCTACAGAGATCGCGCAGACCCTGATCAACGAGAAAAAATTCCTTGATGCGGAAAAGATGTTTCGTGAATTAGTTCAACGCTTTCCCGAGTCAGCTCCTGTGTATCTAGGCTTAGGCAGGTCATTGCAGGAACAGGGGAAAGCCCGAGAAGCGCTGCCTCAGTTAGAAAAATCATTGCACATTGATGCGACTGCTGCTGCGAATTATCGACTCGCCAAAAGCTGGCAAGCTTTGGGAGAAAAAGCAAAAGCCATTTCCTTTTTCGAGAAGGCACTCAGCTTCACACCAGAGCTCGGGAAGAAAGCTCGTGCTGATGCAGAAGAGCAGATCAAATTATTGAAGTAGAGTCATATCGATCAACTCGAGAAAACTTAATCCTCTCTCAAAAACAAATTTACGTTAAATTAGAAACACAGGAAATATGATGAATGAAGTCTCGCTCACGCGTCTCTATATGTTACGGGCCATGTACTTGCTGGTCGTTGTAGGTCTCTCCCTCACTTTGTGGCCAGATGTACTCTCTGCTAAAAAGGCCTTTTCAGCTTGGGAGTTTTTTCGAGGTGTCGAAACGTCGATGATGGCTGCATTTTGGTTGCTCTGCTTGGTTGGAATTCGTTATCCTTTGCAGCTACTTCCAATACTTTTGTGGGAATTGTTGTGGAAAACCGTTTGGCTCATTGCTGTCCCTTTACCATTGTGGATGAATGGAACTTTAGATGAAAAGTTATTGCCGAATGTATTTGCAATCGGCGCTGTCATCCTCGTCTATGCTGTGATTCCTTGGTCTTACGTTTATCGTCACTATATTAAAAAGCAGGGTGATCAATGGCGTACTGCTAAGTAAAATTTCTGTAATAAACTCGTCATACTCATTGAGGAAAATGATGAAAAAAATCTTGCGTCGAACGCTGTTTGCTTTGCTTTGCCTACTGCTTATCTTTGGTTCATTGTTTGTCTATTTTCTCTACACGCCAGATCCCGAAATGCCGGCACTTTCTGGCACTTTTTCGAAGGCGACGATTCAGGTTGATGGCAAGGAGAGAACTTACCGCACATATCTGCCGAAGCACTTAACGAAAGGTGCACCGCTAGTTATAGTGATGCATGGTTCCGGTCAAAATGGATCGCAAATTCGTCTGGAAACGGGTTATAGTTTTGATCGTCTTGCGGACCAATATGGATTTGGTGTGGTATACCCAAGCGCAGGTTCCTTTGATTGGAACGACTGTAGTAGGGTGGGTGACTTTCAATTGGACGGGCAAGAGCTGGATCACGTCAAATTTTTGACCGCACTAAGCGATAAACTGATTGCAGAGGAGGGTTTTGACCACAATCGCGTTTTTGCAACGGGGGTGTCATCTGGTGGCTTTATGGCTTTGAGATTGGCGGTTGAAGCACCAACTCGTTTCCGTGCTGTTGCAGCAGTCTCCGCCAACCTTCCTGTCGTTGACAATTTCAAATGTATCTTGCCTGACTCAAGTACTTCGGTGATGTTAATGAATGGCACCGCAGACCCTATTGTGCATCATGCTGGAGGCGAAACCAGTTTGCTAGGTTTGTTCTATAAGGGTGGTGTTCTGCGTTCGTCGGCTGAATCCGCCCGGTTCTTTGTCGAACTTAACGGGATAAGTAAGACTCCAGTGCTAGAAACTAAACCAGTAAGCTTGATCAATGGAGAAAATTCAGGTTTTGAGCAGATAACTTGGAAAAGTGACGAAAACAAGGAAGTCCAACTCGTCACAATTTTAGGTGGTGGGCACGGTATGCCACAGGAATACTGGCGACGTCCTCGTTTGCTTGGTCCCTCTCCAATGTCACCGAATGGCCCCGCACTCATTTGGGATTTTTTTTCAAGACAATAAATTTGATATCCGTTGATTGAAATTGCTCTGCCCCCCCGCCTAGATTGATGCTTTTCTAGGGCGGTTCACATATATAGGTCCAGGAGGATTTTCCTTTTCTACTCTCATTGCTGGCGAGAGCTCGCAGTGAGAGTGATAGTGTCGGATGGTGTAAATATTTTGATGCACGATAATCGGGGTTGTGGTCTGACTTGTCGCCTTAATTGTAGCCCTATCACAAACTATCGAAGACTCAGCGTTTGTGATTTCCAAATCGGGTCCTGCCATTTGTAAAAGACACTTAAAGACGAAGGTTGGTCTGCACCGTTTTCTGCTTGTAAGCTATCCATATTGATGACTTCGAAGCGACGCTTGTATTGTCCATCGACTTTCGCTTCTCGTGCTACCAAGAATTTATTCGAGGCCGGAATCCAGCCAGCAAATTCGATATAGCCCAGTTGTGGATCAACATTGGCAGGCGGGATCACGTCAATGCTCCATCCATTATTGGATTGACGGAACAACCACAGCTCGCGCCAACTTTCCATCGGTTGCACGGCCATGGTGATGGCATTGCTTTGTGCGTTGATGCGAACAGAGTTACCCCACACCACACTGTAGGTACAACGTTTTACCAGGGCGTTCTTGATATCGTGTTTGTCATCGATTAAATGGACACAAGTCTCGCCTAGTTCACCCTCAGTGGTGACGATTTTTAATTTGCTCTTGCTGTTCAAATTCGGGCTGGATTCTGCCGCCCAACGTGAAGTGCCTGCACGGATACCAGCTTCGGTATAACTCAATTTGTCGTCATCGCTCAGTTCTTCTTTATTGACTGCAGCCAGTGCTAATACAGCGCGATTGCCGGCCGCTTGTACATCTTCATTTTTACGCGCGCGTTGATAGGCAATCGCAGACCAGACGCTCGCTTTGCGCATTTTGATGCGATTTTTTTGTTGTTCGCTGAGTTTGTTGATGTCAACACGGTCGAGCACTTCGGCGCGCCAGTTATCGATCGCAAACTTTTCCAAAGGACGGGTAGTTGGGTTGATGCATTCGGCACGTGTGAGGGCGAGGGCGGCACGGGCCTTTTGTTCCTCATTAGCGTTCATTGCTAAGACGCGGCGAAAGGCCTCGCCGTCATAACACACTTGGATGCGTCCCTCACGTTCAAAACTCTTGAACTGCACGCCATAGTAGCTGGCAACTTCGAGATGGGCTGCAACACTCAATTCCATTTGCTTATTGGGTTTGATGGTGCCCGTTTGCAAGCTCAGATTGGTCGAGCGACGGGCGAGTCGGTCAGCCATACTGCCGATTGCATCGAATACCTCAGCATTGATTTGTGTCGCAGGAGCTGCTTTCAGGAAAGCGGCAGCGTAACTGATGCCGAGCGCCTCTGATCCTGGCGCCTCTCGTAAAAAACGAATCACGGACAAGCTTTCAGGTGCGGCATCAGCATCCGTGCGCACTAAGCGCACCTGCGATGCTTTGATATAACCAGCTCGTTCACGGCGATGGTCGTACACCTGCAGATAATCCATGCGCTCGCCGCGAATCTCGAGCGCATCGCCTTGCCACAACACGACTTGTTGTTGTGCACTGTCACGCGGAGCTGCACGCAGGGTTGCTTGATCCTGCGCAACGATGGCGATAAGGCTCGAAGTGGCAGCGGCGGCAATAGTCGATAACATGATGTTTCCTTCTTTTAGTGAATGCTTAAATGATTTTCTTGCTTGCTAATGTAGTGATAAAACTCAGTTGCTATCTAAGTTGCAATCTCAGTTGCTACCTCAGTTACTACCTTCATTGCCTTCGCTTGCTTCAGTTTGTACCGTTTCTTTGTTCACACTGGTTTTTGTGTTCTTACCTGTTCCAAGCAAGGCGGAGCCGATAAAACCACCGTCAGCTGGAGGCGGCGCGATAATGACGGAAATCTTGTCAGATAACTTGTCGGCCATCGTTTTTTGAATCAGCAACGGGTGCTTCGATAACAAGGCGCCATCACGCTCTAACTGTGCGCTCGACACTTTGCCCACCAATTCTTGGCGATAGGCTTCAGCATCAGCCAACTTGCGACGCGAATCTGCTTCACCTGCCGCTTCGATCAAGCGCGCTTGCGCATTACCTTCCGAAGTCTTAATCATCGAAATTTTTGCTGCTTCAGCTTCCAATTGACGTTGCTCGATCTGCTTTTGCTTGAATGGCAGTACGTGCTTCATCGCTTCTTCTTGCGCTCTGGCGGCGATCACTTGTTCGTTGGCGGCGGCTTCTGCAGCTTTCTCACGACGCACTTTTTCGGCTTCAGATTCCAATGCCGTCTGCTTTACTTGTTTTTCTTTCAGATCTAATGTGTAACGCATTTTTTCTGTCTCTAATTCTTCTTGTAACAAGCGTTCCATGCCGCGCTTGTAGTCTTCTGGTAAATCAATTTTGCCGATGGTGACAGCACGTAAAGTGATACCTTCAGCCGCTAACTTCGGTGTTAATTCGGTCTCGATAATTTGTTGAATCTCACCACGCTTGCTGGAGAAAATTTCCTTGACCGTGTATTTGGTAAAGGCTTTGTACATCACGCCTTGCACCAAAGGTTCGACGATTTGACCGCCAACATCGTCTGGCAAGCCCTTAACGTTGTTCACCAATTTGCTCGGATCGATGGCGTAGCGCACCGCTAAATCCACGCCCAGAGACAAACCTTCGATGGACTGAAATGGAGCTTCGCTACTGCTACGATTTTTGCTTGGACGATAGAGCTGGTCTTGCAGACTAAATTTGCGCAATTGATGCAGGCCAGGAACAACGATCACACTACCTTCACGAAAGGCGCTAACGTTACCTGTCAATTGATTGGCACGCAGGCCGATTTCACCACGTTGCACCGTTTTAAGCGGCGGATGGGTGTACAAGGCATACGCGCCCAAGCCTACTAAACTGATTGCAGCAGTCGCTTTAAAGAATTGAGGCGTAAAAATCGAAGGACGTGTTTTTACTTGAAATTCCGCAGGGTATTCACTTTGGTATTCGCTTTCTGAATTTTCATTTGCGTCTGTGGCGCCAGGTGCGCCATAGCCAGGGTTTTTGCTAGTGAATAAGCTGGCGAAGCTAGAACGAACTGCGCTGACCAAAGTTTTTAAACGGTTTGTCATGATGCCTCCTAGTGTTGTGCAAGATCAAAAGTGTTTGAAGAGTTTAAGCAAGTGCATGATTGCGTTTGCTTGAGACGAATCTTGCGCCTGGTGGGCAGGAGCATTCAATGCCGCGCTGAGGGGGAATTCTTCATTGCCACGGAAGAAATAGGCTAGGAACGGAAGACGCTGTGAAGAAAAACTCACAGCTCAAAACTGACTTTTTAGACAAAAACAGCGATACTGCGCTTATTAAGGTGGCGGGATAAGGTGGTGGACTCATGATCGGTCCATCCTATGAGCCAAAGATATTCGCTTTTAAGAGGTGTAAGGTGTCGCAATCTATACGTGTGGCGGTGATCGAAGATGATGAGCCAACCAGCAATCAATTCAAAAGTTGGATTGAAGCGGCAAAGCCAGGCATTCACATAGACCAATGGTTTAATCGAGATGATGCCGAGGCGGCGATTACGCGAGAACACTATGATTTGGTGGTGCTCGACATTGAGTTGGGCCGAGAGCGTCACGCCGGGGTGGCCATCATCAATGCCATCAATAAGAATATTGGGCGTGATGGACATGCGACGCCCGTATTGGTGGTATCGGCAATGCCCGCGACGATTTATCGCAGCATTATGAAAGCGCTTGACGCTTGGGATTACCTGCAAAAAGCAACCTTCGAAGAGGCCGATTTCATCGAGACTTTTCTTGATATGTTGCGCGCGGTGCGTGAGCGTCGCCAACAAGAAGAAAAACAGGGTGAAGCGAGGAAGTCGGGGCAGAAAGAAGTTACAGCAGCGAAGGATGTCGTCAGTATTGATCCTTTGCGTCAACGCACACCAATGTGGCGTGGGCAACGGATTAACCTACCTTTAACGGCACAGAGAATTTTGTCGGTGATGTTGGAAAAGCCCGGCGAAGTCGTCTCTTATGACGATTTATACGAGGTCGTGAAAAGCGGCCGCAATCGCGATAATATCCGCAAACACGTGAGTACCATACGCGATGCATTTCGCGAAATCGATCCGCAGTTTGATGGTATCGAAAATGTCCCCATGCGTGGCTTCCGCTGGGTGGATCAAGCATGAAACGCTGGTTGGTGGCGAGTTACCGGCTGCGGATTATTTTTCGTGGCGTGTTTCTGTTATTGGCCTTGGCGACCTTGGCCTTAGCGCTATCTTTGCTGCAGCAAGAGAAGCAGCTGTCCTACAATAGCTATCAGTCCAACTTCAATAAGACTGTGAGTCAGATTAGTGCAACGCTGCGTCATCCTGCTGGACAATTAGCCTTGTTGAATCCGCCTTTGAATCAAGATACGGCTAGCCTTCACCCTTTATTGTTGCCGTTTTCGGCACTGGATTTTGATGACCAAAGTAAAGTGCAACAAGCAATCGCGATGTCTGGTTGTTTGGTCCAGTATGGTAACGATGGGTCGCTCTGCGTGGGGATCGGTAATAATCCCTGGGCTGGTGGTTTTATTTATGTGGCAGGGAGTTTTAATAGCCCTTCCTTGGTGTCGCATGTGCGTGGTCAAGTGCTTGATCAGCAAGCACATCGGATCAAAGTGAGTGTGGCCTTACGCGGTCAGCACTATCAATGGTTTGCCCCTTTCGAGGAAGAAACCGGTGTACGTAGCAATGGTTTGATCGGCATTAAAGGGCGCTGGTTGGGCTTTTGGGAAAGCGATATCGGTAAGCAGAATGGTCGGCCTGTGCGTGACTTCCGTGGATGGGCTTGGCAAAAGTCAGTGTGTAATGATGCCAAGCTTGATGGCAAAGATCTCAATTGCGAGCGCAATACTTTTTTCTCTTTGCGCCTGCCGATCGCGGTTCTACAAGAAGCACTGTTTGAGAAAAAACGCCCGATCTGGCCACCGCAGGACCTCGAACAAATTCAGGTGGAGTTAACGGTCTTAGGTCCCGATAGCGAGACTCCTTTACTCGATAGTAAATCGGTGCCAAGTGCGACACCGTTTTCACTTAATGATTTGAACGCTTTGTTGCTGCCCGGCGAGAGTTTGATACTCCGGAAGTCTTCGGAAAAACGCGAAGTGATTCGTTTGCTCGGTAAGGTTGAACAGGAAGAAGAATCTTGGAATTTATTGACACGCTTGATTCGACGCTTGCCGGTCGATGAATTTAGCTCTCCCTTAGAAGCCAAAGAATTGATTAGTACGCCACTCGATAACTACGAGTTAGAAATGAGGGGAGACGTACGAAGTGTCAGCAAATCGCTGAGCGTGGTGGCGACCCGTGTGTCGTGGTTTGTGGGCGCGATGTTGCTGGCCTTACTGCTGGCTTGGTTGTTGATTGAGATTAGCATTATCCGAAGAATTAGTTTGCTCACCAAACGTGCGGCGGAATTATCGCGGACGATGAAGGGAGCAGGTGAGCTCGATCAACTCGATGTCAGTGATCTGCGCAGCCCTGATGAGTTAGGCGTCTTGGCCAGCGGTTTGCATGATCTTTTACGTCGCGTGAAAGAGGACGTCGAGCGTGAAACGATTCGTACAGAGCAAGAGAAGCAAATGTGGCACGCGGTGGGACATGAGATTATGTCGCCTTTACAAAGTCTGATGGTGTTGCATCCATCGGCGGACGACCAAAGTCATCGCTATATCAACCGTATGCAACAAGCAATCAAGGTTTTGTATGGTCACGCCACGCCAAGTGAAGCGTTTCAGTCAACCGTCTTGCAGATCGGCGAGCTCGATCTAAACCTGTTCCTGCGTTATGTTGCTGAAAATGCGCCGCACGCGGGCATTGTTGACGTCGAATATGAGCATCAATACCGACCCATAGTCGTCAAAGCGGATGAGTATTCGCTGGAAGATGTGGTAACCCATATTTTGAAGAATGCTGATCGTTACCGTCCGCACGGGACGGCAATTCGTATCTCTGTCGAAGTGTCCGAGGCCAATGTGGCGATCCATATCCATAACCGAGGACCTGCGATTGAGAACGATATGCTCGATAAAATTTTTGAATATGGCGTATCGGATCAACGCCTAGAGGCGACCGACGAACATCGTGGTCAAGGTCTTTTTGTGGCGCAAACCTATATGGCAAAGATGGGCGGGACGATCATCGCTCGCAATTGCATCGACGGTGTTGAATTTGTATTGAGCTTGCCACGCCCGATCTGAATGCACGGGTATTGAATATCAATCTTGGTGCATCAATGTTGGAACGTCAATTTTGGAAGATCAATCGAACTCGCCCACACGGCGATTGAGGTACTGACGAATCGCCGCAGGCAATTCGCTTGCACAAAGTCCGATCGGGCCGACGCCGGCGGCGACTAGTTGATCAGCTGCCGCTCCATGCACATAGCAGGCGAGTCGAGCCGCATCAAAGGCGCAAAGCCCTTGCGCCAATAAAGCCACACATAGGCCCGTGAGCACATCACCGGTGCCGCCACTTGCTAGTCCTGGGTTGCCCGAGCCGTTCACGTAGCAAGTGTGCCCATCGGTGACGAGTGAGCCGGAGCCTTTCAGAACGCAGATCAAGTTCCATTTTTGTGCCAATTCGGTGGCGGCTTTGAGTCGATCAGCCTGAATCTCTTGAACGGTACACGAGAGTAGGCGAGCGGCTTCGAGAGGGTGGGGCGTGATAATCGTATTGCAAAAACCTCTCAATGGTGATTGGTTTCTTTGTGCTAGCGCGCTTTGCAAAGGTGGTTCTTGAGCGATCAGATTGAGCGCATCCGCATCGATAACAAGATCGTGAGTTAGCTTCAGACATTGCAGGAGTAATTCTTTGGATGACTCGCTCTGCCCAAGCCCAGGGCCTATCGCGACGCTCGTATTCTGCAGTTGGCACTGCTCGGCGGAGCGACACATGATTTCAGGGTGCATGATGTCGAGTGGGACATCGTTTTCTGATGTTATGTCGACAAATCCGAGATGAACTTTTCCAGCACCAGCATGTAGTGCTGCTCGTCCTGCCAAGAATGCCGCACCGCGCATTCCTTGTGCGCCACCAATAATCAGCGCGTCACCATAGCTACCTTTGTGACTCGCATGTGCTCGTCGTTGTAGTTGTGCTTGGATTGATGCAACCTGATTGTGCTCGATGTTCGAGATCGGAAACTCTTCCGCTGAAATGTCCAAGTTCATCACCGACACTTGCCCTGCGTAGTCACGTCCCTCAGCCGTGTGTAAACCAAATTTATCGCCGATGAAGGTGAAGGTGTTGCTTGCCTTGATCGATGCATCGTTGATCGCTGCACGATTGATTGTTCTATTAGTGTTCAAAGTATGAGAGGCAGATTGATCTGCTAAAGCGCTTGGTTTGAACACAGTGCCGAAGTCCGCGGATAAGCCGCTCGGAATATCGAGCGCAATGACGGCGATGTCTCGTTGAAGGCGATTTTGGTTGATTTGCTGTATGACTTGATCCCATGGTGCTTGAATGGGGCGATTGAGACCGATCCCGAAAATCCCGTCGACGATGGCGTTACAACGTTCCAGCACGGGCTCGTATTGGTCCTGAACGTCCCACCAGTGGATAGCGCATGATTGTGCTCTAGCAAGGCTCGCCAGAGCATCGCTAGATAGTGTTTGCTGATGCTTGTCCCGCACAATATGGATCTCATATTCACGGGAAGCATGCGCGCTGTCGAATGACACTTCTGTTGCTGATTCAGAGATACCTGGCTTGCTCAACTGTTGTAGCTGATAAGCCATCTCGTACGCATCACCGCCGTTATCGCCGGGGCCTGCAAAGATAAGGAGGGTCGCGGGAGCAGGGTAAATTCGTTTGAATTCAAGTGCTGCGGCTAGGCCCGCTCTCTGCATCAAGCTGGGGGAGGGATTTTGCGCTTTGATTTTATTTTCGATTGCTCGAATTTGTGCGCTTGTGTAGATGAAGTGAGCCATAGAATGCAAAGACAGATATTTCATGAAGGTAGTTTGATCTCTACCCACGGTCTTATTTACTTACTTCCCATGTTGACCTAATCCATTGAGAGCGTCAATCAGGTGGCGAAAACTGCCTTCAAGCGCTGGTAACAGATAAGGAAGGACTAAGCCGAGCATGACGTAGCCAACCGTGATCGTAATTGGAAATCCAATACCAAATAAATTAAGTTGTGGCGCCGCGCGAGTCAAAATTCCAAGTGCGATATTGGCAATCAATAATGCAGCGACGATAGGCAAAGACAAGACCATTCCCAGTTTGAAAATCTCCTCTCCCCATTTTGCCAAAGTGTAGGGGCTAAATCCCATTTCCAAGCTAGTCGAGATGGGGATGGTCTTAAAGCTCATGACAAGCGCCTCGAACATGGCAAGGTGGATATTGAGTGACAGGATGATGAGCGTGGTAATGATGACCAAAAATTGACTAATTGCTGTGGAACGGCCACGTGTTTGGGGATCAAAAAAAGTGGCGAAACCGAGCCCCATCGTTAATCCAGCAACCTCACCAGCCATTTCAACGCCGGCCATGATCACACGCACCATGAAACCCATGGCAAGGCCGATCACAAACTGCTGTAGCAGAATCATGATCCCCGTCAGTGAGACCATGTCGAGTTGAGGTGGAAGTTGTAGGGTGGGCGCGACAATCAGTGACAGCATTACGCCTAGGGCGATTTTCACTAAAGGTGGGACGCCGTTATTCCCGAACGGAGGCGCTACAACGATAAAGCCCAAGATGCGTGTGAGGGGCCACAGAAAAGCAGCGACCAAACCGACGAGTTCTTGGCTGCTGATACTCAGCATAATTAGCCAGCGATAAAGGCGATGTTCGTGAAGACTTCACGCATGTAGTCACCCATCACCGTTAACATCCAAGGTCCTGCCACGATTAGGGTGATAAAAATGCCAGCGAGTTTTGGGATGAACGAGAGTGTGGTCTCGTTGATTTGGGTGGCCGCTTGAAAAATGCTGACGATCAAACCGATGATCAATGCGACCAAAAGTAGTGGCGCTGAAATCAATAAGGTGATTTCAATGGCATGGCGCCCCATCGTCATAACGCTCTCGGGATTCATAAAAACCTCTAGAAGAAACTCTTCGCTAATGATCCAATCAAGAGCTGCCAGCCATCGACTAAAACGAATAGCATCAACTTGAAAGGCAGTGACACGATAGAGGGGGATACCATCATCATACCCATGGCCATCAGGACACTGGCGACCACCATATCGATAATCAAAAATGGAATAAAAATAGCGAAACCGATTTGGAATGCAGTCTTTAACTCACTGGTGATAAAGGCAGGAATCAAAACCCGTAATGGAATATCTTCAGGGCCCTGCAGTTGCGGAGTTTCGGACAAGCGCACGTAAAGCGCGATATCGCTTTCTCGAGTCTGTTTCAGCATGAATTGTTTCAGTGGTTCAGCCCCTTTTTCCATGGCTTTTTGCATGGTGATTTTGTTTTCGGTGAACGGGATATACGCGTCTTGATAGATCTTGTCGAAGCTAGGTCCCATCACGAACAAGGTCAGAAATAGCGAGAGTCCCACCAAGACTTGATTGGGCGGCGCGCCTTGGGTTCCGAGCGCTTGGCGCAATAAAGACAAGACAATGATGATGCGTGTGAAGCTTGTCATCATCAAGAGCACCGCTGGCAAGAAACTCAGTGCCGTGAGGAAGAGTAGCGTTTGGATGCTGAGCGAATAATTCTGGCCACCACCGGAAGCTGGGCTACTTGTAATGACTGGTAAAGCGCTATTTCCTTGAGCGTAGGCCATTTCTGGCAGAGCCAGCAAAAAGACGCTCGCGAGAAGGCTGAGACCGATGAGGGCGCGTTGGTGCTTCATAGTTTCTTAATTGGTGGTTGCGCTGCGCTTGTCGAGTGTCTTCTTGAGCCAATCGGCAAAATTGTTTTGTATTGGTCCACTGGAATCGGGCGTGGCAAGTTCGCGTTTTTCTAATTCTGCGAGCTTGGTAATTTGTTGCGGGGTCACACCGAGGACTAACCACTGATCGGCTACTTCAATCACAATGACTTTCTCTCGATGTCCCAAATTAAGACCGCCAATCACTTTCATTGGCAACTGTTGGGAATGCGCCAAAGGGCCGACACGTTTGAAGAGCCACGCCAAGGCGAGCATCAAGGCAATAACGAATGCTAACGCAGCAAAGATTTGTAATAAGCCTGTACTTGGTGCCACTTTATTCGATTGTGCAGCCGCTTGGCTCGACGTCGTCAGCAATATTAGCGCTAGAGCTGTCGAGACAGACAGCCAATGTGAACGAGCTGAGCGAAAGGATTCCCAAAGCATCATTTATTGAGTTTTCTAATCCGTTCGGCTGGTGTGACAATGTCCGTCAAACGAATACCGAATTTGTCGTTCACGACCACAACTTCACCTTGGGCGATTAAGCAACCATTTACCAGAACATCCATAGGCTCACCAGCGAGGCCATCGAGTTCGACCACTGAGCCTTGTGCCAATTGGAGCAAGTTCTTGATGGCGATTTTGGTACGTCCCAGTTCAACTGTTAACTGAACAGGAATATCAAGAATGAAGTCGATGTCGTTTTGGGTTTGAGTTTGAGGACCTTTGCCAAACTCTTGGAACAGACCTGCGCCGGATGTGACTGCGGGTGCGGCGGCTGCACGTGCCGCAGCTTCAGCATCAGCGCGCTCCTGCTCTGCAATCGCAGCGCCCCAATCGTCTTCGCTGATAGGGGTATCGTTATTATCATCCATTGTTTTCTCCATGCATCATTTCATGAGCGATATCATTGACACTTGAGCCTAATAGTTTTTCGACGCGTAGCGCATAGTTGCCGTTGAAGACGCCATATTTACATTCCATTACCGGAGTGCCATCCACTTTGGCTGATACGATTTCTGGCACACTTAAAGGAATAATGTCACCGACTTTCATATTTAAGATGTCGCCCAAAGTGATGCGAGTCTGACCGAGGTCGGCGACGAGTTCGACTTCTGCAATTTGAATTTGTTGCGTCATCAAACGCACCCAGCGTTTGTCGATTTCTAAGGTTTCGCCTTGCAAACTACTGGTCAAGAGGTCACGAATTGGTTCAATCATTGAGTAGGGCATGCACATATGCATTTCGCCGCTGACGGGGCCGAGCTCAATGGTGAAGGTGGTCGATACCACCACTTCATTGGGCGTTGCAATATTGGCGAACTGAGTGTTCATTTCTGAGCGAATATACTCAAATTGAACGGGATAAACAGGTTCCCAAGACTTCGCATAAGTCTCGTAAATAATCTCGAGGATACGCTGAATAATCCTTTGCTCAGTTTGCGTAAAGTCACGGCCTTCAACACGAGTGTGAAAGCGACCGTCCCCACCAAACAAATTATCCACCAACAGAAACACCAAACCTGGATCGAGTACGATCAAGGAGGTGCCACGCAGCGGTTTCATGTGGGTCAAATTGAGGTTGGTTGGAACGACCAAGTTTCGAATAAATTCGCTGTATTTAGAAACTTTGACAGTCCCAACTGAGACCTCAGCACTGCGGCGCAAGAAGTTAAATAGGCCAATCCTCAGCAGGCGTGCAAATCGTTCATTGATAATTTCTAAGGTCGGCATACGACCGCGAACGATACGTTCTTGAGTCGCCAGATTATACGGGCGAACGCCCGAGGTATCCTCAAGGTTATCGGTTTCGTCTTGGTCGCCAGTCACGCCCTTCAAAAGGGCATCGACTTCTTCCTGTGATAGAAAATTATCAGACACGATGTTATTGCACTACAAAAGAAGTGAAAAATACTCCGCTCACTTTTTGCGGATCGCCTTTCGGGACAAACGGTAAGTTGACCTGTTCGATAATTTCTTCGATCAATTTATCTTTGCCTTCTTGAGTCAAGATTTCATTCGCATCTTTACTCGATAAAAGCATCAGAAGTCGACTTCGCACTTGTGGCACGTTGGCCTTGATGAGAGTGACTTGAGCGTCATCCGGTACCTGTAAGGTCATTTGCACTTGAAGATACTTGTCCCCACCTTCAGATTGCAAATTCACCACGAAAGGTTCGAGGGGAAGAAAGACGGGAGCCTTTGCAACCTCTTCTTTATGTTCCTTCTCTTTGTTCGGTGCTTTTTTCTTTGACAGGAAAAAGAACGCACCACCACCTGCGCCTGCAAGCACGACTACGGCTGCAAGGATAATGACGATGAGCTTCTTTTTCGATTTCGGTGGTGCTGCGCCATCTGCTGGTTTTGCAGGAGCTTTTGACATGATGTCCTCTCGCTACTTCAATTGCATCTCTCTTAGTTAATCATTATCCCGATTTTCTCTTTTTTCTAACCCAAAAAAAGAATGGGATTTCCGCTTTAGCTCATAAATTCAATTGGCGGAACGGTCCAAGAGTTAACTTCAAAAAGTTTCACCAGGGAATTTATTTCGCTGGATTAATTATAGTCGTGTTTAGGGCGTAGCGAAGTTGAGTTTTAAGTAAGTTTTAAAAAAACAATCAATTTGCAACGCAATCTCCAAATTAAACAAAAGTATCAACACTACCGCGTGGAGTCGGAGCACTGCGAGTGGTCGCAGGGCGATTTTGTTCGGCACTATTCTCACGTGCTAGTTCGCGTTGGGATGGCGCCGGGGATCTTTGTTCTGGTCGCTCTTGTTGATGCGATTGTGAGGCTTGAGAATTGACGGAAAAACCTGTCAGTGACACGCCAGCGTTGTCCATCATTTCGCGCAGTCGTGGCGCGGCTGCTTCAATCGCTTCACGAACCTCCATGTTGGAGGATATGAAATTTGCATTCACTTGGTTGTCGTTCAAGCTCAACACGACTTGTAAAGGGCCAAGCTCAGGTGGATTCAGACTCAACTCCGCGCTTTGTTCGCTTCCCGCCACCATCATTATGACTTTTTGACCAATGGCGCGATTCCATTCTTGCGAGCCGAGTTTATATGAAATGAATTCACGCGAATTTTCGGTGATGGTGCGGGCTTCGCTTGTGCCGACTGTTCCAAGGCTTCCGTTTGCGTTTGGAGGTGTTGCATTGTTGATGACCGCATTAGCATTCGCTGAGATTAAAGCACTCGAAAATTTGTTCTCAGAACTTTGTTCTGACAAATTGCGCGCATTGGTCGGTATGCTACCCGATGTAATCGGGTCATTTGTCGTTCTGATGGTGTCCGTCGAGCGCGTACGGATATCCAGATCCGCCTCGTCTTTCGAGTTGCGTGGTTTCTGAGGGCGATTCGGCTCCATGTTCTTCGGCTCAGGCGGCCGTGACATCAGGCTCGTCGAATTTTGAACCACGCTAGTTGCGACGCTATCGCTGGCTTTTTTTTCTAGAGCTGAAGTTTGCAGGGCAGAGTTCTGTTCGTTTTGGTCTATCTTTGAGGTACGATCCTCATGTTGAGCGCTGGCTTGAGTGAGGACTGTAGTGCTGGTGGTCGTCGGATCAGTACCTTGACTGCTATTTGCAGTCAGCAGATTTTCGGATGTCGCATCTTTCGAGAGCACATCATTCAAGGGGCGCGACAATGCATCACGATCAACGTTTCGAGCATTTGATATGCTTAGATCCAAATTCGTTGCGCTGAGAGTGTTTTGTTGCTCAAAGTTTTCCTGTTTTGGGGAGGCTCCTGACCGTAGTAGTTCGCCTGAAAGGGGGGAACTTGTGCCACTTGCAAGCACAGCTTGAGTGGCCTCGTTTTTCAACGAGTTCGTGTCGGAGACGGTGGTTGATCTTACATTTTTTAGATCTTGCATTAGACCTGCACGAGAGCGATCCGCACCGTTGATATTTGTTGTGTCGCTCCCAGCGACAATCGTTGATCCTTTTGCGGTGACCAATCCTTCGATGTTATTTTCGAGTAGGCCCTTATCATCCGCTTCATGGGAAAAGCTTGGACTCGAACTCTCAACTGGCTGACGTGGACTAGGCCTGATATCGACTTTGTTAGTGTCGATGTTTTCTGCACTCAGACGCGGTCTAACTTCCCTTTGGCCGAACGAAAAATTCTCCGTGCTCAAATCCTTGTTTCCATTTTCGATTGCGCTGCTATCGGTCGTGCTACTCAGCTTAGTCTCGATGAGTGCGTCACTGGCTGCATCGGCAATTTGTTGGAAGGAGTTTGTGTCAGCTGGGGGGGCAGAGAATTTACCTTGAACCGCCTTTTCATCACGACCGTCGACATCGACCGGATTTTTGATGCTGGTCTTATCGATTGAGGGATCAGTGTTTTCTTTGAGTATAGGCATTGCATCAGCGATTGCTGGCAATGATGCATCCAAAGATTGGGAATCGCTATCGCCGTTTACAGGACTTTCATCTTGTACTTGATTCTGTTGATGAAGTTTGTGCAAAGTCGCTAACAGTTCGAAGGGAATAATAGAGGAATCTTGAGCGATTTCTGCTGCGTTTTCTTGTGTGTCCTCATCCTCGATTTTTGCTTCGTTCGCGACTGGACTTGTGTCCGATTTTGGTTCTGATGATTTTACTTTTTCGGTGTTTGGCTCGCGATTCCCAGGACGACTCTCGACCCGCTTTTCAGTTTTGTTATTGTTAGCAGGGGGAGGGGACTCGATACGTTTCGGCGCCGTGTTCACTTCTTTCTTGAGGAAAGATTGAAACGTGGTCTTTGGCGCGCCTTGGGTGTCGTTTAAAGCAGGTACTTGCACGGTAGGTGTGCTAGTAGTGAAGCTTGGCAAGCTTGGGACTTTGGATGTTTGCATCTTCGTCTTTATCCTAAGGTTGGGATCGCTTATAGAAGAGCAGGCGACTGGCGGTTTCGTCGGTCTGTTTTTGCTCTCTTTTCGCTTCCTTTTGCTGCTGTAATTCGATTTCTTTTTTGTCTAATTCTTGATAAATGAGGCGCTTTTTTTCACATTCTTGCCATTGTTCAGTGGCAGCTTTTACGCGATATTCCGCATCTAAAATGATTTTTTTTTGTCCGTCGATCGCTTGGTCAAGCTTATTGATAAATGCTTGAAAGTTGGCGAATTGGGCGACGCTCAGTCCTTTTTGCGCCGTATTCTGCAGACGCAATTTATAGTCGTCTTGGTACTGCACCAACATATCAAGCTGGGCAATCGCCTGATCCCGATTTTTTGTCATTTTCCCAAGATGGGTTGTGGCGGATTCGAGTTCGGCTTCTGCTAAATCCAATAAGACCTTAATTTGCGATCTTTGCATTTTCTACTAACGGAGTGACTTAAGTCTCATCATAGACGTTTTGTAGCGTTTCTAAGCTTCGAATAGAGCGTAAAGTCCCTCTAAACTCTCATTTATGCCCGCTTTTTCAACAATCTCTTGTTGAAGAAACGCTTGGATTCTTGGGAATTTTCGAATCGCCTCATCCAACATCGGATCTGCGCCTGAAGAGTAAGCGCCAACATTGATGAGATCACGGCTACGCTCGTAGCGTGAATACAACTGCTTGAGTTTGCGCGAAGCAGCTTGATGTTGTGGTGTGGTGATACCGACCATCGCGCGACTGATCGATTGTTCAATATCGATGGCGGGATAGTGGCCGCTCTCGGCTAAACGTCGATTGAGTACGATGTGTCCATCTAAAATCGCTCGTGCAGAATCTGCAATAGGGTCTTGCTGGTCGTCGCCTTCTGTTAAAACTGTGTAGAACGCGGTAATGGATCCACCGCCAAGTTTTCCGTTGCCGGCACGTTCAACTAAGATGGGGAGCTTGGCAAATACTGATGGAGGATACCCTTTGGTGGCTGGTGGTTCGCCGATCGCGAGTGCGATCTCGCGCTGCGCCATTGCGTAACGGGTCAACGAATCCATGATCAATAAAACGTTTTTCCCTTGGTCGCGGAAATATTCTGCAATGGTAGTGGCATAGGCAGCACCTTGGAGGCGCATCAATGGTGGCGCGTCAGCCGGAGCAGCAACGACCGCGGCACGCGCAAGTCCTTCTTCACCTAGAATTTCTTCGATAAACTCTTTGACCTCGCGTCCCCGTTCGCCGATGAGTCCGACCACAATGACATCGGCTGTTGTGTAACGTGCCATCATGCCGAGTAACACGCTCTTACCAACGCCGGAGCCTGCGAAGAGACCAAGGCGTTGCCCACGGCCTACTGTCAACATGCTGTTAATGGCTCTGACGCCGACGTCGAGCTGCTCTTTAATTGGAGCACGAGACAATGGATTGTAAATTCTAGCGCCAAGTGGTGCCCGCGCACGCGCATGCAAGGGACCAAGGCTATCAAGTGGTCGTCCGTTGGCATCAAGTACTCGTCCCAACAATTCTTCACCGACTGGAAGATGCTTGGTACGGTCGCTGTTACGACGCTGGGGTTTTTCGGAGTCGAAACTTTCAATCGGTGTGATTGGGAAGACGGCTGCACCTGGGACAACGCCGTCGACATCGTTTTGTGGCATTAGGAAAAGTCTGTCGCCATCGAAGCCAACTACCTCAGCTTCGATGTGAACACCACTGGGAAGATGGATGACGCAGGCGCTACCGACAGGCAATTTTAGACCAACTGCTTCCATCACCAAACCCGTCACTTTGACGACGCGGCCAGACACGTTTTCTAGTTGACTATGATTGACCGCTGCAAGGTTCGCTTGCAGTTGGTTTTTCCAAAACACGTTGGCCTCGATAAAGCTCATAAGGTCTCCTGAATAGGTAGACCTATCAATCGATCGGTAAGACTCTTCCAGCGTGATTCGTAGGTGGCATCGATGGTATTCTGTGCGGTTTCGATACGACAACCGGCGCGACTGAGTTGATGATCATCTTGTAATCGCCAACCCTGTGTTTCTAGCCTATCACCGATCAATTCCTTCACTAGCTCACGGTCGTCAGGGTGCAAATAGATGCTTGCCGGCTGTGAAATCGATGGTAGTAAATTGATCGCCTCATGGATGATGTCAATGAGCGTGTCCGGTGCGACTTCAAACTGTCGTTTGGTCATTTTACTGGCGATGGAAACGGCTAATTGAATCAGGTCAGCACCGATGCTTTCACTGCTGGAATCGAGTTGACTCTTGAACTCCTTCGTCAGTTCTTCAAGATGCTCGAGCATTAACTTGGCTTGCTCTTGCATTTCTTGGTAGCCAGCATCGCGTCCCTCGATGAACCCCGTTTCATATGCTTCTTTATAGCCTTCAGCATAGGCTTCTTGTCGAGCTTTTTCCTTAATAGCGTCGATTTCTTCTTGTGTTAAACGAGGTGGTTCAGGCTGCTGCTTTTCATGCTGACTTAGGCGCGCCTCACCGAAGGAAGTGAGCTCCCAGCGTTGGTAAGCAGTTTGCTTCTCTTTGGGAATGACGTTAGACATAGGCGTCATCGCCTTTCGCACCTAACATGATTTGACCTTCGTCGGCTAGGCGGCGAACAATCATCAAAATTTGTTTTTGTTGAGCTTCAACCTCTGACAAACGCACAGGGCCTTTGGATTCTAAATCTTCACGCATCATTTCCGCTGCACGTTGCGACATATTTTTGAAGATTTTTTCGCGCATGTCTGCGTTCGCACCTTTCAGCGCCACGATCAGAGAATCTGATTGAACTTCACGTAAAAGTAATTGAATACCGCGATCATCAATCTCCATAATATTGTCGAACACGAACATTTCGTCCATGATCTTCTCGGCCATATCGCCATCGTATTTGCGCAGATTCTCCATAATGGAGGCTTCATTTTCACCGCTCATGAAGTTCAGAATTTCCGCGGCAGCACGAACGCCACCAATGGATTTTTTCTTCAAGCTTTCGTTGCCAGTCAGGAGCTTGGTCAAGACGTCATTCAATTCACGTAATGCGGTCGGCTGAATACCGTCCAGCGTCGCGATCCGAAGCACTGCATCGTTACGAAGACGTTCGCTAAAGTGATTCAAGATCTCACTGGCTTGATCGCTTTCGAGGTGAACTAAGATCGTCGCAATAATCTGCGGATGCTCGTTCTTGATTAATTCGGCGACCGAAGCAGAGTCCATCCATTTGAGGCTCTCGATCCCGCTGGCGTCTTTGCCGCCTAGAATACGATTGAGCAGGGAGGATGCTTTGTCGTCCCCAAGTGCCTTGGTTAACACGTTGCGAATGTACTCGTCCGAGTCTAGACCAACCGATGAACTTAAATCGGCTTGCTCTTTGAATTCCTCCAGCACTTTAGCAATGGTTTCATGCGGAATCGCACCGATAGTTGCCATCGCTGCGCCGATTTTTTGAACCTCGCGTGGGCCAAGATGTTTCATTACCTCCGCAGCGGCATCCTCACCAAGTGCTAGCATCAAGGTCGCTGCTTTTTGTATGCCTTCGTCACTCATTGCTCACCCATGATTTAATAACGTTTGCGACAATTTTTGGATCACTAGCGGCGAGTTGTTTCGCCATATCCATGTTTATTTCATACGTGGATAGCTGTTTCTTTCCATGCGCGTCCACAGTGCTTTCTAGTTCAACGATGGCACCTTCTTCATCTTCGGCGGCATCTTCAGTTTTTTCAAGTTCTTCTTGCTCTTTCTCTTTTGCTTTGGCCGCTTCTTCCAATTCTTTGTCTTTACCAGTGATCTTGTTTAAGGTTGGCTTTAGATAGGTTCTAAAGATGTAGAACATGGCCAGGATGCCGATCAGGTATTTGCCAAATTCCTTCGCGGTTTGAATGACATCGGCTTGCTTCCATAGCGGGATATCTTCTGCCACGACTTTTTCTGGAGGCGCGAAGGGCGTGTTTACAACGTTGAGTGTATCTCCACGATCCTTATTGAAGCCCATCGCTTCGCGGGCTAGGTCCGTAATTTGAGTTTTCTCAATATCGGTTAGCGGCCGCGTTGTGCTCTTACCATTTTTATCGATCTCAGTCTTGTAGTTCACCACCACTGCTACCGATAAGCGTTTGAGGCCGCCCATGCCTTGTTGCGTGTATTTGATTGTTTTGTCGACTTCGTAATTGACGGTCGAATCGCGTTGCGTTAAAGCTGGCGCTGATGCTGCGGTGCTGGTAGCTGCCGCAGACGCAGTGAGCGGGGCCGTTGCGGGAACCGGCGGCTGATTGCTCAAGGCTCCTGGCACACCAGATGCAGCGTTATTTTTGCCGTAGGACTCACTGGTCTGTTGACTACGAATGCTGGATGCCTCGGGCGGTGTGTTGGGACGATATGTTTCAGCGGCCTGTTCTGTCCTTGAAAAATCGATATCAGCACTGGCTTCAGCGCGGACATTTTGTGCTCCAACAATAGGAGAAATGATCGATTCGATTTTTTTGACAATACCAAGTTGGTACTCTTGGACATACTTCAATTGGCTAGGATCAAGGTTGGGATTGGCGTTTTGTTTGGCCGGATCTGAAAGCAGGTTACCGTTTTGATCAACGATCGTCACATTTTTTGCGGATAACTCTGGAATGCTACTTGCGACCAAATGAATGATGGCGCTGACTTGTTGTTGGTCTAAAACTCGACTTGGGTAGAGGTTCAACAATACCGACGCCGTGGGTTTTTGTTGCTCACGTACGAACACTGAAGCCTTGGGGATTGCTAAGTGCACGCGCGCGCTTTGCACTGCAGACACAGCTTGAATAGAGCGCGCCAGTTCGCCTTCGAGCGCGCGTTGGAAGTTAACTTGTTCCAAGAATTGTGAGATACCCAGTTTTTGGTTTTCCATGAGTTCAAAACCAACGTTGCCACCTTTTGGCAGTCCTTGTGCCGCGAGTTTGAGGCGAACATCATGAACCTGATTTGCCGGTACGAGAATTGCGCTGCCGCCATCTGAGTATTTGTAGGGGACATTCAATTGTTGAAGCGAAGCGACAATTGCGCCGCCGTCACGGTCGTTGAAGTTCGAAAATAAGACGCGATAGTCTGGTGCTTGACTCCACATCCAAATACCGGCCATGATCGCGACCATTAGCGCAGCGCCGACCGATAGCATTACGGTGCGGACGGCTGGTGTTTGTGGTATCCCGAAAACCACCGGAACTGGCGGGGCCTCATTCAGAACGGCTTCATTCATGGTGGCCATAGTATTCTCCGACTCGAACAGGGGGGGTAAGTGTTTGTAGCATTTGACTAACTCATACAGAATTTCTCACGTTAGCAATTGTGCGACTTTTTTTCGAATTCAAACGCTCAAAAAGGCTGGGAATAGCGGCTCTTATCATCGCAATGCGCTTTCATCAAGCTGGTAGAGTGATGGCATCTGAAGAATTGGGAGATGCACATGAGTGTAGGAGGAATTGATAAGAGCCGGATTGACGCCATGGTGCTTCAATTGAAGGCTGCTGCGGCTCGTATGGAGGCCGCGGAGGGCATTAATAAGCCTGTCGACAAACCCAACAAACTCGATTTTGCGGATGCCTTAAAGAATTCGCTTGATGCTGTCAATACTCAACAAAACCAGTCGCAAGAGTTGGGGAAGAAATTTGCAATGGGCGACGATAGCGTCAGCTTATCTGACGTAATGATTTCTATGCAAAAGGCGAGTATTGCGTTTCAAACAACCGTGCAAGTGCGCAACAAGTTGGTTTCAGCCTATCACGATATTATGAATATGCAAATCTAAGGGTATTTCCTACCTTAGATACCGGTGAGCCTTGCGTTGCGCTCACGTTCTAACTTCATAATGTAACGCTGCACCGCAGTGAGCGTTCGATTGGAGAGATTCTTAAAAGCGCAGCCAACACGACGTGTCGTCTTCCCATTGAGCAGCGTCAGTTCTTGCGAGTTGCGGATTTCTAGTTGCGTCACCAGTAGGCCAATGGTCGGCAAGTCGATTTCACAGTCGTCATAAATTTTCCCAACAGTCATATCCAAGATACGACGATCGTCTAAGATCGCGATGCCGCCAGCGCTGATGTCCACCAAGTTAAAACGATTTTTTTCCAACAGACCTTCGCTCTCGATTGGGATCACGCAACGAATTGGGGTGGATACAGGGGTATTGATTCGATAGTTCTCGCGTCGTTGGAGGCGAATCACTGAATTGGGGATTGCCAAGCTCAAAGCTGCGCGGCCCTCGTACTGGGTCTGTTGCAGTTTATTGGCCGAAAACTGGATACTAATTTTATCGAGTAAACCATCAAAAAAAACCACGTTGGAAGCGACCACACGCTGATTGGCGGAATGATCTGGCGCGCTGTCGATAATGATTTGGTTGTTGCTGTCGTCGACTGCAAGAACGGAGGTGATGAAAGCTTCGCCACCATTATTGATCACCATGCTAATCAATTGAGACTTATCTTTAAAGCCTCGCAACAAAGCGATAATCTCACGTCGTGATTCAACTTGGTAAGGGCTTTGATTTTCGGTGCCGAGTGACGGTAGATTTGCTTGCATTTCTGATTATGTGTTTTTTTGTGACGCCACGTGAGCCGCTGGCAATTTGGTCGTTATCTCTGTTTCAATATGGTATAGCCAAGCGAGTAGTTCTGCAACAACTGCATACAGTGCGGGAGGAATACTGTTGTCGAGATCGACTTTCATTAAAAGTGAGACAAGTTCTTTCGATTGGTGGATAAAAATACCATGCTCATTGGCACGCGCGATAATTTCTTCTGCGATGAGGCCGCGCCCTTTAGCAACGACTCGTGGCGCATCGTCATTGAGAGCATCATAGGAGAGAGCAACTGCACTCAGGGGAGGTTTTTGGGGCTCGGTCATGGACAAGAAACTTTCATGCTTTGTAATTTTTGACCCCGCGCATTGAGCGCATCAATCAGCGCTTTCGAGTGATCATGAAGTTCTTGAATGAGTTCAGCTGAAGCCACTTGACAGCGCACTTGACTATGATTTTCCTTGAAATCAATTTCCAACCTGATGTGCCCGAGTGTGGGGAAATCGAGTTCTATGATCGAAGTCGTCGCGGCATGTCCTTCATTTTGTTCTTGGCTTGGACTTGAATTCTTTTGTTCTTCAGAAGGTGGTGGAAAGATATGGAGCTGAAACGGGATACTCGGGCTGAGTTGCCCCTGCCAATGCAAGCCAAGTCCATCTACCAGATCAAGTTGTTGGTGGACAATTTCCGCAAGTTGTTGGTGTTGCTCGACCTTTTCGTCAGTGAGGATCGTTTCTTCAAACTGTAAATCGATTTTTCCTTGTGGTTCAAGTTTGAGCTGATCGATACTACGATTTCCATTAGCCCACTGTGCGACATGTGCTTCGTATGACATACCACTATGGTCGATCTGCTGCTGCAATTGAATTTCGAGCCGACTCGCTAATCCTCGTGGGTTCAACTTTGCGGTCAAATCATCGGTTAGTGGAATTGAACCTTTGATGCTGAGTTTTTGTTTCGATCGTTCCGAGTCTCGCAGAACTGTTCCGATGATTTTTGCCATCTCGCTTAATTGCAATTCGCTGCTTCTAACAGATTGAGGTGAATGGTGCGGCTCGGTGGCGTTTCCCTGACTAAGCGTTTGGTAAAGGTTGGCACCGATGGGCGCGGCGTGGGGTGTTAGTGAAGCGCTGGAATTACTTTTTGAATGGGATTCCGGTAAGGAAACTGTCACAGGAGCTGTCGTGCTTGCTTGGACTTTAGGTAAGTGGTCGACCACCGTGGCAAGTTGCCCATTCTCAAGGGAGAAAACGGGCGAGGGGTGCAGCTGCACCAAGCTGAGATTGAGTTTTTCACCGGGTTTTGTGCCGCTCGGTAAAGCGAGTCTCAGTGGTATTTCGGCGACGTTGGCGATGTAGGTTCCATCCTTTAGTCTGCTGATGACCTCTGCATGCAGGATGGTGCCTCGGGGTAATGCCTCAAATTTTCCCAAAACTTCATTCTTGATCGCTTCGACAGTTTGTACAGCCGATGTTGGACGAACGTTAGTCGAGTTAGCGAGAGTACTGATGAGTCTTGGGAAAATGTCAGACATGTAATTCAGCCCAATTGGTTCGCTCCATAACTTTCAGAGAGCTGGCGCGAATTTCGAGAGCTATTCATGAGTTTGCTCAGTTGCTGCATCCACGGTTCTGTTAAGTCGCGAATAGCCCGGTCATCAGCAAGAATTTGCTTGATGATAGAAATCTTCCTTTGCTTGAGGTCAGATGGAAGATCGGTGCTCGTGTCATGTAGTCTCAAGGTGCTGACATGCGCGCTGCAGTCTGACTCTAATTTTTGCAGTAAATCCCAATCTTCTTGACGTGCTGCTTGGAGCATGCCGGAGGTGATCACTGAAACCTTTTCATAGATCTCTAAAATTTCAAGACTATTCATCATTCTTATGCCTCAAAAAAATTGGAACGGCGTGGAGCAAGAGGATCCTGCGCTGGTACAGGAGGAGGCACGGCCGCGCTGTTGGATTTGTTATCTGGACTAATGGCTTCCCAAGCGGACTTTAGGTCACGCAATAAATTTTGGACTTCTTTTAAGCTTTCAATTTCATTGTTCATGTTGGCATGAATCAGGCGGCTACTCATGTATTCGTAAAGTGCGTCGAGATTTTGAGCGATTTCACCACCTATTTTTTTATCGAGGCTAGCACGCAGACCATTTTCAATAATCGCGATTGCTTTCGATATCGCATGTCCTTTCGCTGCAATATCGCCATTTGATAAATGCTGAGTGGCGTTTGCGATGGCGACAATCGCTCCATCAAATAACATGACAATAAGTTTGTGCGGGCTGGCGGAAATTACTCCCGTTTCTATTCCAACTTTGGCGTAGGCATTAGCGCCTTGATTTTGGGGGTAGCCAAACATTTTCATCATCCTTTTTTTAACTACTTACGGGCGTGTAATCTCGCTGCTCTTTGCGTTTTACTATTTGCTTTGTGTTAGCGCACTCAATTGCTGTGTCAAAAATGAACTAGTCGTATTGAGGTTACTGATCGTCTTATCTAAGGCGGTGAATTGTGCTCTGTATCGTGCTTCAACATCGAACAGCCGATTGTTGAGTATCGTTTTTTGTTTATCAATTTCTTTTAAATTACGATTGATCGCATCTTTTGAACTCGCGAGGGCACCGGTACTTCCATTCGCACTGGAGAGGAGGTCGTTAAGTTGACTGGCGAATCCGCGCGAAAAATTAATGACACCTCTGGCGCCGATGGTACCTCCGTTCACCGTGAGTTTAAGTCCCTCGGTGACTGTTCCAACCGCGCCTGATAAGGTTTGTCCGCTGCCACTCGCAGTTAAGCCATTAATTGTCCCGGCAACATTGAGACCAGAAGTGCCTGAGCTCACAGATCCTGTAAGGCTGGAAATGGTCGTGCCGGTATCATTTGCGAGGATGACATTCGATGTGCTTCCATACGAATCAGAACTCAGTTTCAAAAAACCAGAACCATTGATCGATGCGCTGATTTTTAATCCAGCCGCACTAAACGTACTATTGCCATTGACTGCACTCTGAATCATGCTAGCGAGTTGCGAAGCAGAGTAGGTACCCTCGGTCAGGCTCACCGACGCCATCGTTGAATCGATCGTGAATTTGATTTTAGTGCCGGCTGCAATCGTAGTTGTGCCAGCTGTCAGATCTAGATCACCTGTTAAACTTCCTTGAGTGGCTAGGGTTGTTACATTAATGGCGTACGAGCCTTGAGTGGTATTCGAGGTTGAGCCAGCAAAGCTGACTAAGCTATCTGTCGTTTTGCCTGCAGTAGCGAATAGCCCAGCCACTTCGGAAAAATTGTTGTTAAGCGCGGCGCTTAGTTTTGCCGAATCGAGCGCCATGGTGCCATCTTTTTGAACACTGATTCCAATCGAAGAAAGGGTGGTGAGCCCACCACCAAGACCATTCACGGCTGAATTGAGCACGTTTCTAATTTGGTTTTGTACCCCGAGCGCGCCCGTATCGCCTTGCAAAATACTACCTTTCTTTGCAGCTGCATCGTAGCCGGTAAGTGCTTTGAGGCTTGTTTGTAAATCATTGTAGGCTTTTACAAATCCGTTGACGGAGTTCTGAACGCCAGCAATGTTATTGCTCAGGGAAAGCGTGCTAGAACCTGTCTTCGCTAGATTGATGGTAGTACCTTGGATGACTCCAGTCACTGCATTCGAGGCGCTGGTAACGGCGATGCCATTTGCTGTGAGAGCAGCATTTTGACCTGTCGTTACTTCGGTCAGGTTTTGTGTCCCACTAGGGTCGTAGTTGAGTAGCGATGCAATGCTTGCATCGCCACTAACACTGATCTTGAGGCTAGAAGTAACCCCAGTTTTTGTTGAGCTCAGAACTAGGTGGTAAGGAACAGTTGCACTACCATCACCAACGATCGACGCAGTGACACCTTTACCTGCAGCGTTAATAGCATCCCGTATTCCCTGCAAGGTATTGTTGGTGCTATCGATGGAGATTTCCGCAAGTGCCTGATTCGCATCTTGGGTGAAGGTGGCTCCGGTGTAGACACCAGCACTCGATGTGCCACCGCTAATCGTGCCAAACTGTATGCTGATCGTGGTTGCTGCGCCGCTTCCGATTGGCGTATTCGTCGCTGCTTGACCGGCACTCGAAATAGATTGTGACTGCGCCAGCTTGGTAACGTTGATGTTATAGGTCCCAGGGATAGCAGACGAGGTTGTCGTTGCAGTTAATATCGTGCTATCCGATGAGCTTGCATTGAGATTCTGAAAGCTTGCTAGGTTGTACAGGCCTGGTAAGCTACTCTGAAAAGAACTTAGCGCGCTCGTTAACGTGCCGTAAGCCGTCAACTTTGCTTGATAGCTCGCTTCTTTCTTGGCTAATGTCGTTAAGGGTTGACTCTCAACTTGCATCAACTTGGTGATAAGACCGTTGACGTCGAGATTCGAGCCAATTCCTGTTGATTGAATGCCCACCGTATGCTCCTCGTAGTTGCACGTACTTTACAACAGTAACGGCAGCGGCAAATCAGACTTTAGAAGGCGTTTTACTACTTAATTCAAAAACTTACTGCATAGGCAACTGTAAAAGTAATTCTTTACGCAGTTTGTTTTATTAAGAGCCCTTGAAGCTTGTCGAGTGACTTTGCAATCTCCAACGCTTCTTCACTCGGGATCTGTCGCAAGACTTCTTTAGTTTGTTGATCGACAACTTTAACTACGACGCTACCTTCGCCGCCATCGACACTAAATTCAAGATTCTGGGATGTACTTTGAATTGTTTTGTTGATCGCTTTGACCGCTTCGTTAATTTGTTCAGTCGTATAATTTTTCTGTGCTTCACCGGAGCGACTCACAGGGTTAAATGACTCAGCTGGTGCGGCGTTTTGCGTTGCTGCGACAGCTTGTGGTGCCGGCCGATCACTGGTTTGTGTGACGAGTGATGCAGAACTTGAACCACCGATTGCTTGGATATTCATGATGATCTCCTTAAGCGAAAATGCCCCTGATCAAAAACTGACCAGGGGACTTCTTTTTTTCATCAATGTGATGTTACGGCATCATCATTAATTATCCACGGAGGAGTGCAAGTACACCCTGTGGCAACGAGTTCGCCTGAGCCAAGATCGCAGTACCTGCTTGTTGCAAGACCTGACCACGAGTCAACGCAGCTGTTTCTTGCGCGAAGTCTGCATCACGGATACGGCTACGAGATGCTGTCAAGTTTTCTGCATTGGTCTGGAGGTTCGACACAGCAGAGGAGAAACGATTCTGATATGCGCCCAAGGAAGCTCGAGATGAGTTGATGTTTTGCAAGGCAGCGTCAATCGTCGTCAAGGCCGCGGTTGCCCCGGCAGCGGTCGACAAGTTCAAGGAGGATACACCCGCACCTACCGTGACCGTTGCAGATGAGTAACCACCTGTTAAGTTCGCAGCTGTCAAACCGGTACCAGTTCCGTTAGCTAAGGTAATGCCAGCTGAGCTTGTGGAAGACAAAGAGAGCGTCGATGTTGAGATGTCCGTTGCACCAGTCGCAGATACCGTGATACCTGTATTGGCAGCAGCTGCAGCAGCATTTGTCGATGCAGTTACTGTGATATTGCGTCCGTCCGCTGCGGAAAGAGCAACCGCGCCAGTTGTTGTGTTGAAGGTCGCAGTAACACCTGTTTGATTACTGATCGCGTTCACGGCAGCCGCGACTTGAGCACCACGTTGTGCACCAGAAGTGGAGGCGGACAACGCACCCAAGTTCACACCATTAATTGTAATGTCGCCAGAAGCAATCGCAGTTGCGGAAGTTGATGCTGTACCAGCGATGGTAGTAGCGCCTACTGTTGCTGTTACACCAGTGCTACCACTGATCGCATTGATTGCAGCAGCTTTCGCGATGCCGCTACCAGTCGCATTTGAGAACGAAACACCGTCCGAAGCGGATGCGCCAACTTGATAACCGTTGATTGACAAGTCACCTGCGGACAAGGCTGTTGTTGTTACCGCGCCTGCGCCGGCAACTGTTGTTGCGTAAGAAGAACCTGCGCCCACACCCAAAGCAGAGGACTTAGCACTCGCGATCGAGGAAATTGTGATTTGATCGTTTGAAGTGCTGTTTGCACCGACTTGGAAGGTTTGTGCTGAGAAGGAGCCATCGAGCAAGTTCACACCGTTGAAGTTAGTGCTGCTGGCAACACGGTTGATCTCAGCGATAATTTGGCTTGCTTCGTTGTTCAACGCCGCACGATCAGAAGCACTGTTACTGCCGTTTGCAGATTGTACTGCGAGGTCACGAATACGTTGCAAGTTTGCACCGATTTGGCCCAACGCACCTTCAGCTGTTTGAGCGAGGGAGATACCGTCATTGGCATTACGAGCAGCTTGATTTAAACCGCCGATTTGAGAAGTCAGACGTTCAGAGATCGCTAAACCAGCGGCGTCGTCTTTTGCGCTGTTGATGCGCAAGCCCGAAGACAAGCGCTGTAAAGATGTATTTAAGGCGCTTTGTGATGTGCTCAAATTGCGTTGGGCATTCAAAGACGCGATATTGGTATTGATGATAGACATGATCATTCTCCTAAGTAGTTAACCAACTCGACGATTTCATCGGATTACATTCTGTCTTGTTGACCATTGCACCGTCGTTGAGTCAGGTAACGGAGGGCATTTAAAAAAATTGAGGAAATTGCTGTAAATAAATATCGATTTTTGTGCTCAAGTTTTTTGCCTAAGGTCGCTTGACGACATGTTTTTGAAATACTTAAGGGTTAATTTGAAGATCTTTTGGGGCTCTTTTCGACTAATCTGGAGCTTCCTTTATTTGTAAAATGTTACAAAAATCAGTTGAGGAAAGTTAGTTTGTGTCTTTTTTGCATGAACATTTCTGGTTAACGCTGTTGTTCTTGTCGGGAAACAGTTGAACTGGTAAAAGTAAGGAATCGCCCACAATGAGGATGCAATGAGTAAATCGAACGCTAATCCAAGTGAAGTTTTGCGAGCCGCCCAGGCTTCTCTCAAGTTCGGGCATCACCAAGAAGCGATTCAGTTGATCCAAGGGCTTCTTGAAAAGTTTCCTCTTCATCTCGCATCGCATAAATTTCTCGCAAAAATTTTTGTCGATTCCGGTCAATCGGTCGACGCGGTGGCTCATTTGCAAGTAATTTTAGGGCTCCCTAAATATGAGCAGGCCGACGTCGCAGCTTATTACGCATGTCTAAACCAGATGATTGCAGGGCGAAGATTCTCGGATTTAGAGCACGCATCCAGTTGGTTGTCGAATCGTCGTCCCAATGATGGGATTGCGTGGGACTTTCTCGCAATCGCAGGACTTGAACAATATAAATATCCGCTTGCGCTAGAGGCAGCGTCAAAAGCAATCAAGATTCTTCCTGAAAACCCCCATGTGTTGAACAACCTTGGGTGTGCGTTGACTTCACTCGAGCGATGTGCGGAGGCGATTGAGGTCTTGACCAAAGCAAGGCGAATCGCGCCAGAAATGGCAAACGTTCACAATAATTTAGGCAATGCATATCGCTTTATTGGACGGTATGAAGAAGCTTTGGATTGTTTTGAGCGGGCCCGTCAACTGGCGCCAAATGCACCCTATATATATAACAATTTGGGTTTGACCTATCGCTCCCTCGATCGGTGCGATTCGGCGATTGAGGTTTATCACCAAGCACTCAATTTGCAGCCTGATTTGTTTCAAGTTTATCCAAATCTGGTTGAAGCTTACCGGCATTCAGGTAAGGTAAGAAAAGCTATTGAGGTCGGGCAAACGGCGCTTGAGCTCACCCAAGATCTGCCGGAACTGTGGTCCGCCTATGCGGATGCTTTGCGCGATGGCGGCTATTTGGATGAAGCGATTGAGGCGAATATTCGCGCCATTTCGTTCAAGACCGATGACGAGTCAAGTTTTAATCGCAAGGTGTATACCAACATTTTGTTTTGCTTGAACTACCATCCAGATCTCGATGCACAGGTGATTTATAACGCCTATAAGGAATTTGATACGCGTTTTGCGCAAAGCTTGATGCAAAAATTCAAAGCCTTTACGCACGAGAAACGTGTCGATAAGCGCCTTAAAGTTGGCTATGTCTGTCAGTCTTTTTACAATCAGGTTTGTAAGTACTTTTTGATTCCACTGTTAGAGAAACATGATCGCTCACAATTTGAAATCTTCGCGTATGCGCAGATTCCGTTTGAGGACGAGACGACTCAACATTACAAAAAGATCGTCGATCACTGGATTCCCATCAGAAGCATGACGGATGATGAGGTTGCCGAACGAATTCGTCAGGATGGAATTGATATTTTGATTGATGTATCTGGGCATACGAATTCCAATCGACTACTCGTGTTCGGCCAAAAGCCAGCGCCAGTGTCTTTACATTGGTTGGAATATGGATACACGACGGGCCTGAGTGCGATCGATTATTTTATGACGGATGCTCCTAGTGTCGAAGGCGACTGCGATCATTTATTTTCAGAAAAATTGTGGCGCTTGGATGGACCCGCTTATGTGTATCGCCCCGATTTGCGTTTGGCCGACTTGAACGAGTCACCTGCTGCTCAGTCTGGTATTGTGACTTTTGGCAGTCTCTCGCGCATTGTCCGTATTAATCATCGAGTGGTCCGCATTTGGGCGGCAATTCTAGATGCGATGCCCAACTCACGCTTGGTGATTAATAGTGGTGATTTTAAAGATCCTATTGTTCAAGAGGACATGGCAAATCGCTTTATGCAATATGGCATTGCACGTGAGCGCCTTGATATTGGATTCTCAAGCCCATCTTGGGAAGTATTACGCAAAATCGATATTGGTCTGGATTGTTTTCCACATAATTCAGGTACGACTCTTCTCGAAACCCTTTTTATGGGTATCCCTTTTGTGACTTTGCAGGAGAGACCATCCGTTGGCCGTATTGGCTCAAGCGTATTAGTTGGTGCGGGGCATCCCGAATGGATTGCGCGTACCGAAGAGGAGTATGCGCAGAAAGCACTCATCCTAGCGCATGATATCGGGGGACTTGCCAACATGCGTCGGACGATGCGACAAGAGATGCAAAAGTCACCCCTGATGGATGAAGAAGCGTTTGCCAGATCTGTTGAGAAAGCGTTCAGAGGAATGTGGACGCATTATTGCGAAAAGGAATAAAGATGAAGGCTGTCATTTTAGCGGGGGGCTTGGGCACGCGCATCTCTGAAGAGACGCATCTGAAACCAAAACCGATGATCGAGATAGGGGGAAATCCTATTCTATGGCACATCATGAAATCTTATTCCTCTTATGGCGTGAACGAATTCATCATCTGCTGTGGCTATAAGGGGTATCTCATTAAGGAGTATTTCGCCAACTATTTCTTGCACATGTCCGATGTGACGTTCGATCTCAATAATAATAGTATGGAAGTGCACGAACATCATGCTGAGCCGTGGAAAGTCACCTTGGTCGATACGGGCTCGGAAACCATGACTGGCGGACGACTAAAAAGAGTCGCCTCTTACCTCAAGGGGGAAGAAGCCTTTTGTTTTACCTATGGCGATGGTTTGTCGGATGTCGATATCGGTGCCGAAATCGAATTCCATCGGCAGCATAAAAAACTCGCGACGGTTACTGCTGTGCTACCGCCAGGCCGGTATGGAGCATTACAAAGAAATGGCGATGTTGTCGAAGGATTTATTGAAAAACCACGCGGCGATGGTGGATGGATTAATGGTGGATTTTTTGTATTGTCCCCCAAGGTGATTGATTTTATCGAGGGGGATGCTACGAGTTGGGAGGCTGAGCCGCTCACAATGCTGGCTCAGCAAGGCGAGCTCCAAGCGTTTGAACATTCTGGTTTCTGGCAACCTATGGATACGCTGCGTGAAAAAAATCTATTGGAAGATTTGTGGCAATCGGGGAGCGCGCCGTGGAAACGATGGTGACTTCTCAAACCAAACGACGTTTGCCGAACCCGCAATTCTGGCGTGGGCGTAAGGTGGCATTGACTGGCCATACTGGGTTTAAAGGAGCATGGTTGTCCTTGGTGCTTGAGATGTTGGGGGCGAAGGTGAGCGGAGTTGCCTTAGCGCCGATGGGCGAACGTAATCTATTTGATGCGGCCCGCATTGATCAAAGAGTCAATGGACAGTTTTCTGATATTCGTGATTATCCTCAATTGAAGAACTGGCTACAAAGCACTGAAGCAGAGGTTGTCTTGCATTTGGCCGCCCAAGCTTTGGTACGCGAGAGTTACGCAGATCCGATCAAGACGATGACTACGAACTTTAATGGTACGCTGAATGTATTGGAAGCCTTACGCGAGGTGCCTGGTTGTAGATCGGTGGTCGTCGTAACTACAGATAAGGTTTACCGTAACCTTGAAAATGCGCAGGCATTCGTTGAAGACGATCCGCTGGGTGGTCATGACCCTTATAGCGCAAGTAAAGCCGCATGTGAGATTTTGGTGGAAAGTTATGCGAAATCTTTTCTGACGGATCTTGGAATAGCATCAGCGCGCGCGGGAAATGTGATTGGCGGTGGAGATTGGGCTGCGGATCGCTTAATACCCGATGCGGTGCGAGCGTGGCATTCGAACCAACCTCTTTCCATTCGACGACCCGAAGCGGTGCGTCCATGGCAACACGTGCTTGAACCTATTTGTGCTTATTTAGTACTGGCGGAACATTTGTATTCATGTACTCCCACTTTTTCTACATTTAACTTTGGACCATCGTCGGAAAGTCATGTCTCAGTACGCACTGTCATTGACCAAGCCAGTACATTTTGGCAAGGTAGTTCGGTTGCTTATGCGTCGGAACTTCAAGGCCCTCATGAGGCAGGGGTGCTGCACCTTGATTGTGGCAAGGCTAAACGAGAACTTGAGTTGACGCCGCTGTGGGAGATCTCGAAATCGATTGAAAAAACCATGTGTTGGTATCGTGACTTTTATCATGGAGACGACGCATTCAATTTGTGTATGAGAGATATTGAAAGCTACTTGTGCTGAATGCGGTCGCTATGAAAATTCGTGGAAATCCTAGAAGTCGTAAAAGTCGTAGAAATAGTAAATAAAGTTTGTGAGAATCCTAGAAAAATGACAGTTGCTCAAGCCTCTTTGTTTTGCACTCCAACTCCGATTGCAGGTGTGATGGTCGTGAAACGCATTCAACGTGGAGATCAACGAGGGATGTTTGAGCGTATGTATGACAAAGATTTGCTGGCCTCATTCGGATGGACTAGCGACGTGGTTCAGGTTAACCATAGTGTCACCCGAGGAAAGGGGACTGTACGCGGTATGCATTTTCAGCGAGCACCTTTTAGCGAATACAAATTAGTCAGTTGCTTAGTTGGTGAAGTATGGGATGTGGCGCTCGACTTGCGTCGAGGATCACCGTCTTTTTTACAGCATTTCGCAGTGAAATTATCGCCACATGAGGCCAATGCTTTGCTGATACCACCCGGTTGCGCTCATGGTTTTCAAACACTGACGGAACAAGTCGACATGCTTTATTGCCACAATCAGCCTTATATGAAATCTCATGAGGATGGAATTAATGCCAGTGACCCTCGCTTAAATTTAGTTTGGCCACTTGAGATCACTCAACGTTCAGAGCGTGATCTTGAGTTCGCTTATCTGACGCCATCATTTGAAGGAGTATGACGTGAAATGCCGCCATTGCGCTAATGAGCTTCATGCTTCATGCCTCGATCTGGGAACTGCGCCACCATCGAATTCGTATTTGTCGTTGGAACAGCTATCAGAACCTGAGCTTTATTTCCCACTAAGATTGCTATTTTGCGATCAGTGTTATTTGGTACAGACTGAGGACTTTACTCGACGAGAACTTTTGTTTTCTGAGGATTATGCTTATTTCAGTTCATATTCGAGCTCTTGGTTAGAGCATGCTAGAAAATATGTCAGTGCGGTATGTGAACGTTTCGCGCTAGATCAAGAAAGTCTCGTGGTCGAAGTAGCGGCGAATGACGGTTATCTTCTTCAATATGTTCAGCAACGGAATATCCCGTGTTTAGGAATCGAACCCACAGAAAGTACAGCACAGGCGGCGCGTGCAAAAGGGATACGTGTTGAATCAGTCTTCTTTGGAGTTGCGAGTGCTCGTGAACTTGCAGGGCGGGGGCTACAAGCTGATTTAATGGTTGCAAACAACGTGTTGGCTCATGTCCCTGATATTAATGATTTTGTTGCTGGCTTCGCTGTCTTACTGAAGGAGAATGGCGTCGTCACTTTTGAGTTTCCCCATTTGTTAAATTTGGTTCGTTTCAATCAGTTTGATACGGTTTATCACGAGCACTTTTCTTACCTATCCCTCAGTGCTGTTCAAAATATTTTCAGTGCAAATGGATTGAATGTATTTGACGTTGAAGAGCTATCAACCCATGGCGGTAGCCTTCGTGTGTACGCGCAAAAATCATATGTGCAGCCGTTGGCAGATTCCGTCGAAAGAGTATTGGAACTCGAACGCAGTGCTGGCATCCATACAGCGCATTTTTACCAAGATTTTCAAGCTGCCGCTGAGGGAGTAAAGAATGCACTCATCAGATATTTAATCGACTGTAAATCTCAAGGCCTGAAAGTCGCTGCTTATGGCGCGGCAGCGAAGGGGAATACATTGCTGAACTTTGCGGGTATTCGTCACGATCTTCTTTCTTTTGTGGTCGATAAGAATCCGCAAAAACAAACTCGATTTTTGCCTGGGAGCCGAATTCGTATTGAGAAACCTGAGGCGATTGAGATGGAGCGACCAGATCGCGTTCTGATTTTGCCATGGAATCTTGAGAATGAGATCTGTGATGAGATGGCGTTCATTCGGAGTTGGGGCGCGAAGTTTGTCTTGGCCGTGCCTCATTTACGGGAAATTTGAGGTGGATGAATGATCGAAATTCATGCAACAGCGAAGGTCTCGTCGCTCGCAGATATTGAGGACTCCGTGAGGGGGACCACTATTCAAATCAGCGCAAAAGTGGTGATAGACAGCTTCGTGAAGGTTAAACCCGCAGGCGGCATCGGGGATTTGAAGATCGGCGCGCGAAGTGTGATTAATTCAGGCTGTGTACTGTACACCGGCAACGGTATTACCATCGGCGAGGATGTTGCGATTGCAGCTAATTGCACATTTGCGCCGGTGAATCATGCTTTCAAAGACAAACATATACCGATTAATCAGCAAGGTTTTTTACCAAGTAAGGGGGGAATCTTGATTGAGGATGACGTGTGGATCGGGGCAAACTGCGTCATTTTAGATGGTGCAATTTTACGACGAGGGTGTGTCATCGGAGCGGGCGCAGTCGTGCGGGGGGAAGTCGAAGCATACTCTATCAACGTCGGCAACCCATTAAAGCTGATTGGACGGCGCGAATGAATAAGCGTCAGCTTGGAACCATTGTCGGTGCAACTGGGTATGTTGGAAAGCATCTCGCAAATGCACTGCATCGTACTGGTTGGGATTTGTATTTGCCTACACGAGGTGATCCAGCATTGTTTAGCCAAGATCTTGGTGTCGTATTTTATTGCGCTGGATTGACGGCAAATTTTAGGAATCATCCTTTTGAGACAGTCGATGCGCATGTGTCGCATTTGGCAGAGATTCTCAAGAGAGCGCGCTTCAAAAGCTTGATTTATCTATCGAGTACGCGAGTTTATCAAGGCAGTGAAAGAACAACGGAGAGCAACGCCTTAATTGTGTGTCCAAATGTGTCTGGGGATTTGTATAACCTTTCAAAATTGTTGGGCGAGAGTTTATGCCTGAATTCCGGACGAGATGCGAGAATCGCACGCCTATCGAATGTGTATGGCCATGAAATGTCATCTCGAAATTTTTTAGGAGAACTGATCGCAGAAGCGAAACAAACCGGGCAGGTTCGCTTCAGGAGTTCACCTTCTTCGAGCAAAGATTTTGTGCACATTGATGATGTGGTTCGCGCTTTGCCTGAACTCGCGACGAACCCAGAACTAGTTGGCATTACGAATTTGGCGAGCGGCATCAATATAAGTAATCGCGAGCTTGCAGTAGCCTTCGAAAAATTCGGTGTCCGTTGTAGTTTTGAGCCGCAAGGCGAAGAAATTGTTTTTCCTATTATAGATACGAGTAAGATTAAAAGAGTTTTGAAAACAAGTAGCTCTGATTTGCTGAATGATCTCCCCATACTTTATCAACGAAACGGTGAATGCACATGAATCCAATTACACAGTTTGAGAATGAGCGCAATGAAAGAATTGAGCGCCTAGGTCAGGATCTTGCTTTTCAAAAGCAGTCGCTGGAGTGGTTGGAGCAGAGTATGCGTAAGCAGTATGTCTACAATTTTTCGTGGCTCGGCCGCCCGATTATCCAGAATCCGATTGATATGATCGCGATGCAGGAGATTATCTGGAATGTGCAACCCGATCTCATTATTGAAACGGGGATTGCTCATGGCGGTTCGATTTTATTCTCGTCTTCTCTTCTTGAGTTGAATGCAGCTTGTGGTGGTAATCCGGATGCGACTGTTATCGGTATTGATATTGATATTAGATCCCATAACCGTGAAGCGATCTTGCAGCATCCAATGTCGAAGCGTATCGTTTTACTTGAAGGCTCGAGCGTCTCCTCTGAAGTGGTAAGTAAAGTCCACGAATTGGCTCAAGGTAAAAAGAAGGTCTTGGTTTTCCTCGACTCGAATCACACCCACGAACATGTCTTAGCGGAGCTAAATGCCTACGCACCGTTGGTCAGCAAAGATAGTTATTGCGTGGTCTTCGACACTTTCGTAGAAGATGTGCCAGCTGATGTTTTTGATAATCGACCATGGAAGCCAGGTGATAATCCCAAGACTGCAGTACATGCATATCTGCGCGACCATCCTGAGTTTGAAATTGATAAGGCAATGCAGAATAAATTGCAGATCACAGTCGCTCCAGATGGCTTCTTGCGAAGAATTTCCTAGCAACTTGAATACTATTTCTCTGCTTTGGGTAGATCAAACTGCGGTGGTTGGCACTGATAATAACCAGTCGAACCTCGATGTTTAGTTGGCAATCACCACTTTATTTTTACCCGAAGTCTTCGCCTCATACATCGCTTTATCGGCTCGTTTTAAAACGGATTCCTGTGATTCGTGAGGCGCACGTAATGCGACGCCTGCGCTAAAAGTGATGAAGAGGCGTTGATCGTTGGCCGTGAAAAAATGGGTGGTCAATTCGCGCTGCACTCTGGTCATAGCCTTAGCGGCTTCATCAAGGCTCGTCTCTGGCATGACAATCAGGAATTCTTCACCTCCATAGCGGGCAATCACATCGATTGATCGTAGCGTTTGCTTGACGATACGAACCACGTGGATCAAGGCCTCATCGCCAGCGGCGTGTCCATGCGTATCGTTGAGTTTTTTGAAGTTATCCAGATCGAGCATGGCTGCGCACATTGGCGTTCCGCGGCGATCGGCACGATCCGCTTCACGTTCAAATACATCATCGAGACCACGTCGATTGAGACTGCCAGTGAGTTGATCTTCCCGTACCAGCTCACTCATTTGCGTCAATTTGTCTTCGAGTTCCTTAATCCGAATTTCCGCTTCTTTGACCTCTTTTTGCGCGGCCATCATGATGGCCTGTGAGCGGCTCGCTTCGGACTGTACTGTCTGGGTTTCGGATAAAACGGCTTGGAGAATTTTCTCGAGTTCTGTGACATCGCGTGTGCGACTAATTTGGTGTGAATAGCTGTCGATCTTGTGTTGGTAGTTTTCGGTGGTATGCGTCATGACATCGAGACGATCAATGAAGGCCGCCATCATATTCTTTACCGAAGTTTTTGATTCGGCGATGCTGTGTTTTAACGCAC
This sequence comes from Undibacterium cyanobacteriorum, assembly GCF_031326225.1. Lineage (GTDB taxonomy): Bacteria > Pseudomonadota > Gammaproteobacteria > Burkholderiales > Burkholderiaceae_D > Undibacterium > Undibacterium cyanobacteriorum. The sequence goes on from NZ_CP133720.1 coordinate 1,957,649, forward strand.
CTTGTTTGTAGATGACATCCTTCAGACTTCGAGTGGCCTCTTGTAAAGCGCGATGATCGATCGGGCCGGCGATGAGATTTTGCACAACTTCAATTTGTCCGCGCAGCCAGTTGTCGTCATCGAGAAGCTCGCGCACATTTTCTAATAGCAGTGAAAATAGTCTAAGCAAGAGTTCTTGTTGTTCAGCTGTATCACCGCTCTTGAGTTCGATCTGAAAGCAAAGATGTTTTAGTTTTCCAGATATGGTATTCAGTTCATTCTCATTGCGCGCCGCTTTGATCGCTTCACCGATGGATTCTGATTCAGCGGCGAGGTTAGGGGTCGATTTGAGTAGTGACGATACTGCCATCGTCAAGGTGCGAAATAACATATCGCGCAGAATACTCTGACTTTGATCGCCGACAGGATTGTCATCCACCAAGGACACTCGTTGCGGTAGGGCGTTCACTGTTGCGGGTAAAGGATCAACCAAGCTGATCGTATTGCCAGCAGATTTTGTATTGACTTTGCCCGCTAGCTCGTTGAGTCCTTTACTGTAGTCTTCCCAATTTTGAGCACGGACTGCGCGCAAAAAACGATGTCCGAAGTCGGCGAGTTCACCACTCGACTTCTGTAGAGATCTGGCAAAATTTGTGAGGAGTGATTCAGCCTCGGAGGGAAGTATATCGTCAATCGATTTCGGCTGAATTAATTCGGGCTTGTTGGTTTCGACCGTTTCAACGATCCCTGCGATTTCGAAATAGAGTTTGCGATATGCGTCAGGCGTCGGAGCAATACGTTCGATCGCTAAACGTTTAAACGTTTCACGGGCAATATCTGTTGGGTTTTTCGGAGTTGCGGAATTAGGTGTTTCGGCCATAACAAACTCTCTGCAGAAAAGCTAAACGAGACGAACCCAATGGGATGGACGCAATACAAGCACGATCAAATCATTCTACCAGTTGATTCTTAATCGCATAGTGCGTCAGTTCTGCATTGTGTCGTAATCGCATCTTGATCAAAATTCTAGAGCGATACTCACTGATCGTTTTGACAGAAAGAGAGAGTTCTTTGGCAATATCGCTAACACTTTTACCTGAGGCTATCATGATCATGGTTTGGTATTCTCGATCAGAAAGAAGTTTGTGCGGCTCGCCTTCATGCTCTTGATTGAGATTATTAGCCATCTCTTGTGCTAATTCGGGACTAATGAACTTCAATCCCGAGGCGACTTGGTGGATAGCATGTAAGATTTCAAATTCGGAACTTGACTTACTCAGGAAGCCTGAAGCGCCGGCTTTAAGTGATCGGATTGCATATTGATCTTCTCTGTGCGAAGAGAAAACAAGAATACCGACCTGCGGGAATTCCCTTTTGATCTGCTTCAGTACATCAATGCCATTGCGATCGTTGAGCGCAATTTCGATCAGAATGATGCGAGTCTCAATTTGTCTTGCCAGCTTGATAGCTTCTTGACCTGTACTGGCTTCTGCAACAACTTCAATTTGCGGAACGTTCTTGACGATGTGTCGAATGCCTGCGCGAACGACAGGATGCGCGTCGACAATCATTAATTTGGTGCTATTGGAATCGGTCATTATCTATCCCATCTGTGCTCACATTGCGCAGAGTGAAGTTCTCATAGAACCATTTCATCTTACTCTGAATGAGGAAAAGCGAGGGTGAAGAGTTTGCCTTCGACTCGCCGCTTTCATCAGAAATACCTGTTTGAATTATTGCATGATGCATTCTGGAAATAAAGTGTGTTCGAGGAAATATTGCATTCTGTACATAGAGGTTGCGAATTGGATACGATAAAATGTGATTCATGTGCCTAGTAAACGAATCAGAGGTTAGGAATGAGCAAAGCGTTTGTAAAAGAAATGGCAGCGGAAGATGACGATGAGGAATCAGGTGCCCCAGCGATACCCGCAGGAACAAAAAATTACATGACCCCAGAAGGTCATCTTCGCATGAAAACCGAACTGCTTAATTTGATCGACAATGAGCGTCCGGAGGTGGTAAAAATTGTTTCTTGGGCTGCCTCGAATGGTGACCGCTCGGAGAATGGTGACTACATCTATGGTAAGCGGCGTCTCCGCGAGATCGACCGTCGCATTCGTTTTCTGACGAAACGTTTGGATATTGCTGAAGTCGTCGATCCAAGTGTGCATTTCGGTTCGGATCAAGTATTTTTTGGTGCGACCGTGGAGTATGAAGATGAGAAGGGTGAGATTAAACGCGTACGCATCGTTGGTGTCGACGAGTTTGACCCGCTAAAGGGTAAGATCAGTTGGATTTCTCCGGTGGCACGAGCGCTTACGAAGGCAAAAATCGATGACGTGGTTCATTTGCGCACGCCGGAAGGTGAGAAAGAGCTCACCATTTTGGATGTTGAATATCCGAGCCCAAACAAATCAAGCTGATGCAAGTTAAGCTTATGGAAGTTCAAGAACGCAGCTGAAGTAGGCTTTGCGTTTAAAACTAATTCGCGTATTCGCGTCGAATCTTACTGACACCGTTGAGATGTTTTACGTTGCGAATAATTTTGGCTAGGTGCACGCGACCGTCGATCTGGATCGTGAAGAAAATCTTGGTCATATCCTTCGACTCGCCATCTTCCATATTCACGTGACTAATGTTGGCGTCGGCCTCGCCAATTTCAGCGGCGATGCGCGCTAAGGCCCCGCGCTCGTTGTTGACTAACACAGAGATACGGCAATCAAAGCGGCGATTGATATCTTCACCCCAGCGCACATCAATCCAACGATCAGGCTCCTTAACCTGCATGCGTTTAGCATTCTTGCAGTCGGCCATATGGACGATCAATCCTTGATCTCGTTTGAGTTGACCTAAAATTTCGTCGCCTGGAATTGGCAGGCAACATGTTGCTAATTGCACCGACACACCCTCAGTCCCATAAATCATCACAGGATCAGGTTTGTTGGATTTTTCGTCACCGAGATGTTGGAAAGGAATTGATGGCGAATCGTTTTCCACTAAATCCAAAATATGGCGCGCGACCAATGCTGCCATTCGTTTGCCAATGCCGATATCGGTGTGCAATTCTTCAAGTGAATTGGCGCTCGATTCGTTAAGTAATTTTTCGACCAAACTCTCTGGAAGCTCTGGATTCAAGTGGACCGATACGAGGGCTTGCGCTAAAAGTTGTTTGCCAAGCTCGGTCGATTCATTGAGATTAATAGTACGCAGATAATGGCGAATCGCTGAGCGTGCTTTGCCAGTTCTGACGTAGGTCAGCCAATTCGGCGTTGGGCGCGAGTTTGGCGAAGTGATGATCTCAATAATGTCACCATTCTTTAACTCGGTGCGTAGCGGAACCGGCTCATTATTGATGCGGGTCGCGATGGCTTGATCGCCGATATCAGTATGGATGTGATAGGCGAAGTCGAGCGCAGTGGCACCACGCGGCAAGGCAAAGATTTTCGATTTTGGCGTGAATACATACACGCTATCGGGGAATAGATCGACTTTGACATGCTCCAAAAACTCTGCAGAATCGCCCGTTTGTTTTTGGATATCCAGCAATGACTGTAACCATGCATGCGTTCTTTGCTGGAGGTCTGTAAGGGTACCTGCTTCATTCTTGTAGAGCCAATGTGCAGCGACACCGGACTCGGCCACGCGATGCATTTCTTGTGTACGAATTTGGAATTCGACCGGAGTACCGTAAGGCCCAATCAAGGTAGTGTGCAAGGATTGGTAGCCGTTCGACTTTGGAATCGCAATGTAGTCCTTAAATTTGCCAGGCATAGGCTTGTATAGCGCATGCAAAGTGCCCAAGGCAAAATAGCTATTCTTAAAGGTATCGACGACGATACGGAAACCGTAAATATCCAGCACTTGTGAGAAACTCAGTTGCTTGTCTCTCATTTTGCAATAAATTCCGTACAAGGTTTTCTCACGTCCGTCGACCTGTGCCTCGAGTCCCGCTTCTTGCAGCGTCGTTTTGACTGCTGCCATAATTTTATTCACAACTTCACGTCGATTGCCACGTGCCGCTTTAATCGCCTTCGAGAGCGTGCGGTAGCGCATAGGGTAGATGTGCGCAAAAGACAGGTCTTGTAGTTCGCGATAGATGTTGTTTAAGCCTAAGCGATGAGCGATGGGTACGTACACTTCCATCGTTTCACTCGCGATTCTTCGCTGTTTCTCGGGCGACATGACACCCAGGGTCCGCATATTGTGCAGTCGATCTGCGAGTTTGACGAGGATAACGCGCACATCGCGGGCCATCGCCAACAGCATTTTGCGGAAGTTTTCCGCCTGCGCTTCGATATGACTTTGAAACTCGATTTTTTCTAACTTCGAGAGACCATCAACCAAGGCTGCAACCGGTGCTCCAAAGCGCTCAATGAGTTCCTCTTTTTTGACGTCCTGATCTTCCATGACGTCGTGCAAGAGTGCCGCCATGATCGCTTGCACATCCAATTTCCACTCAGCGCAAATCTCAGCTACCGCAATAGGGTGTGAAATATACGGCTCGCCCGATTTGCGAACCTGGCCTAGGTGCATTTCATCAGAAAAGCGATAGGCTTCACGCACTAGCTTTAGATCACTAGCGGATAGGTATTCTGAAAGACGATTGGTAAGTGCCGTGATGGAAGCGACGGCCGGAGCTGGCGCGTGAACTTCTTCTTGTGTTTTAGAGGGAGATCGACGCCTTTTATTTGGCGTTGCGTTCGGCAAAGCTTGGGGCTCTGCGAGAGCAGTGAGGGAAGGGGAGGGCGATTTGTCGACTGGCAAATTCATACTGAGTGTATCCCTGTGTCCCCGACCTTTTCACTTTGTGGTCCGTTTTGAAATTAATAAGGGACTTTTTTCAACATTTCCAAGCCAACTTTGCCGTCAGCGATTTCACGCAAAGCGACCACAGTTGGTTTGTTTTTTGCTTCAACTTTTGGTGTATGACCTTGCAACAATTGACGGGCGCGATAGGTCGCACACAAAGTTAATTGGAAGCGGTTTGGAATCTGTTTCAATGAATCTTCAACGGTGATGCGTGCCATGCTTTTGTTCCTTCTACTAATGTCGATTAATGATTGACTTGTATGCCAAGTTGGGCGAAGAGTGCGGCGTTGCGCACGGTTTGCTGACTGGTTCTGCAGCGTGTTGCTCGTACAATCGCAACTAATTCGGACAAGGCTTTTTCAAAATCTTGGTTGATAATAACATATTCGAAGTCAGGAGCGTGCGCCATTTCGCCGCCAGCCGCCAAAATTCGACGGGAAATCACCTCTTGAGAGTCCTGTCCTCGCTTGTTGAGGCGTTCCTCTAGTGCCTCAATGGAGGGCGGTAGGATGAAGATGCTGGCGACCGAAGGGAATTGTTTTTTTACTTGTTGAGCGCCTTGCCAATCAATCTCAAGCAAGATGTCGGTTCCCGCGGCCATTGCTTCTTGAATCAAAATTTTCGAGGTTCCATAGTAGTTCCCATGCACTTCGGCAAACTCGAGAAACTCGCCTCGATTCTTGCGTGCTAAAAAATCATCAGCAGAAACAAAGTGATACTCGCGACCATTTTCTTCGCCAGGGCGGGGTGGGCGCGTTGTGAAAGAAATTGATAGCTTGAGCTCTGGTTCCAGTTTTAGGAGTCCGTTCACCAGCGAAGATTTACCTGCGCCAGAGGGAGCTGAAACCATAAAAAGGCTACCTGATACGTGTTTTTTTTCTGCCATAGTAATGTGATTCTTGGGGTGATTCTTGGGTTGATTCTTGGGTTGATGCCTCGTGGTGCAAAATGCGAGGCCAATGCTATTTCATTAAAAATTGCAGAAGATTATTCGAGATTTTGCACTTGTTCTCGCATTTGTTCGATCAGGAGTTTGAGTTCCATTGAAGCGTCGGCGAGTTCTTTGAGTGCCGCTTTGGAACCAAGCGTATTGGCTTCGCGATTCAATTCTTGCATCATGAAATCTAAGCGTTTTCCGACTTGACCACCTTTTTTAATGATTTGACGTGTCTCGTTTAGATGCCCTGAAAGTCGTGCAAGCTCTTCATTCACATCAATGCGGATACCGTACATAGTGACTTCTTGGCGTATTCTATCCATCACTTCGTCGCGTGACAGGTTAGGGAGCGCAGTATCTGCTTTGTTCAATGCAATTCCTAGTGCCTCTTCCAATCGATTTATCGACTTTTGCTGGAATTGTTGTAACACAACTGGGAGTAATGGCGTAATTCTTGTGACAATGGACTCCATCTCGTCAATGCATTTATTAAGAACTTGACTGAGTGCCGCCCCCTCACGTTCCCGACTCTTAATGAAGTCGCTCAAGGTCGCTTCGATGCTTTGTTGAATTTGTTCCTGTAAATTTTCTGAGTTGATTTCGGCTTCTTCAATGACTCCTGGCCAACGTAAGAAGTCACTGACGCTCAGTTCTTTCGCAGTTGGAAAATGCAAGCGTAATTGTTCTTGATAAGTCTTGAGCTGATCGAGTAGGTCGAGATTGAGCGATCGGTTCTTGTTGTCGTTAATTTTCTTCCCAAAACTAAAACGACATTCAACTTTGCCACGACTAATGCGTTTGCTAATCGCATCGCGAAACAAGGGCTCGACCGAACGAAACTCATCATTGATTCGGAATTGCAGATCAAGAAAGCGTGAATTGACACTCTTGATTTCTATCGTTATCGTGCCGGCGTCGGTTTCTTTGGTGCTGGTGGCATAACCAGTCATGCTGAAGATACTCAATTATTTTCCTTTGTTCCGTGTTGTGATTATGCGAATTGTTGATTCATTAATCATTAATTTGCTCATCAATGTTCAATGCGGCAAAGTCGACACTGTACAATGCTTAGTATATTCCATCAGCAATTTACCATCGTAGGACCACATTCGATATGGCAGCACAAAATAACGCACCTTTACCAGACGGCTTAGAAATTGCCGGATACCGTATTGTAAAGAAAATCGCTTCTGGTGGCTTCAGTATTGTCTATTTGGCGACCGACGAAGATGGCAATGCTGTTGCAATTAAAGAATATTTGCCTAGTTCCTTGGCATTGCGACAAGTTGGCGAGCTTGTGCCTGCGATTTCTGCGGAAAACTTTCCGATCTATCGTATCGGTCTGAAATGCTTTTTTGAAGAAGGCCGAGCACTGGCACGGATCGCTCACCCGAACGTTGTTAGCGTTATTAATTTCTTTCGTGCTAATGAAACCGTCTACATGGTGATGGCATACGAGTCGGGGCGCTCTTTGCAAGAACATATCTTGCGTCGTCGTGATAAAGGTGAGAAGCCTCTGGTCTCTGAAAGGTTTATCCGCAAAATGTTCAATATGGTGATGAACGGTTTGCGAGAGGTGCATACTAATAAACTGCTGCATCTTGATTTGAAACCAGCGAATATCTACTTAAGGATGGACGGTACGCCAATTCTGCTTGACTTTGGCGCTGCGCGGCAAACGCTCAAAACGGATATGCCTAAACTATATCCGATGTATACACCAGGCTTTGCTGCACCAGAGTTGTATGTGAAAAACAGTAATCTTGGTCCATGGACTGATATTTACAGTATCGGCGCATCAATGTTCGCTTGTATGGTTGGGGCTCCACCGCAGCCCGCAGATCAGCGCAAGACGAATGACAAGATGGAAGCGCATTACAAAAAGCTTGAAGGCACATACTCCGCCGAATTGATTGACGTTGTGCGGATGTGCTTGAAGTTAGATCCACTCGAGCGACCACAAAGTGTGTTTGCCTTACAAAAAGCTTTGTCAGTGAAGTCGCCACCTCAACGAGAACTGACCTTGATGGAAAAAGCCAAAGTGAAACTTTCGGGCTTGTTTGGTCGTGGGGGTAAAGACTCTGACGAAAAGGATTTTACGACCATCCAAGAAGATACGATCTGACGAGACGTTGAGCAGTATCAGTATTGAGTAAATCTTCTTGGTCATCGAAAGAACTTAATTCATGAGATTTTCAGTCTATCAAGAGAGCCACATTGGCGGTCGCAAGGTCAATCAAGATCGCATGGGTTACTCCTTCACGCGTGATGCGATTTTGCTTTTGCTTGCCGATGGAATGGGTGGGCATATCATGGGCGAAATGGCTGCCACCATTGCGATGCAAACGATAGGAAGCTTGTTTCAGAAACAGGCTCATCCTATGATCGATAAACCAGAGCGATTCTTGGAAAAAGGATTTTTGGCCGCGCATAACGAGATTCATCGTTTTCGTCAGTTGAAGAATTTGCCCGAGACACCGCGCACCACCATCGTCGCTTGCTTAATTCAAAACGGCAATGCTTACTGGGCACATTGTGGAGACTCGCGCCTGTATTGGATGCGCGATGGTCACATCTTGATGCGCACCAAAGATCACTCGCGGCTTGAAACTTTGATTGAGCAGGGGAAAGTCGATCCGTCGGAGCGGAATACTCACCCCGACCGAAACAAATTATTTAACTGCTTAGGCGCGCCGCATGCGCCCATCGTCGAACTTTCGCGGCGAGCCTCATTGCAGGCGGGAGATTTGATTTTGCTTTGTTCAGATGGTTTGTGGGGAGTCTTACCTGACCATCTCTTAGCGCAACGTTTGCACGAACAAACCATTGTGCGAGCAATTCCAGAACTCGTTCGTACGGCGGTTGAAATTGCAGGCCGCCAAGGTGATAACGCGACCGCTCTCGCCATGATGTGGGAAGGTAACGATATCCTCGAGAATTCATCGATTATCTCAACCAATACCCTACCAATTGGATCGATCGCGACAACCATACAAATACCTGTTGATGTCGATGATGAAAATGCAGAGGCAGATCTCTTCAATGACGAAGAAATTGAAAAAGCCATTAACGAGATTCGTAACGCGATCCATAATTCAACGCGTTTGACGAATAAGAATGATAAATAGTGTGATATAGAGTGATTGAGCATTTATGAGTACAAGTAATCGCCCAAGTGGCCGCGTAGCAAATCAACTTCGTGACGTGCGATTCACGCGTCATTTCACCAAGCATGCTGAGGGATCGGTTCTGGTTGAATTTGGTGAAACGAAAGTCATCTGTACCGCGAGTATTGAAGATAAAGTACCTGGCTTTTTGAAGGGCAAAGGGCAAGGTTGGTTGACTGCTGAGTATGGCATGCTGCCACGTTCAACACATAGCCGAATGGATAGAGAAGCCGCTAAAGGTAAGCAGTCTGGGCGGACCCAAGAAATTCAACGTTTGATTGGCCGCTCTTTGCGCGCAGCATTTGATTTGGAAGCTTTTGGTGAGCGCACCTTGCATTTGGATTGCGATGTTATTCAAGCTGATGGTGGGACGCGCACCGCCTCCATTTCCGGTGCAATGGTCGCCGCGTATGATGCCTTCGCGAAAATGGTGGCGGCCGGAACAATTACCTCTATTCCAGTCAAACAGTTCGTTGCAGCGATCTCGGTTGGCGTCCACGATGGGCAACCAGTGTTGGATCTCGATTATCTGGAAGACTCCAATTGCGACACCGATATGAATGTGGTGATGGAAGATAGTGGCAAGTTTATTGAAGTGCAGGGAACCGCGGAAGGTATGGCCTTTGATCGTTCGACTCTGAACTCGTTGCTTGATCTTGCCCAGGATGGCATTGCACAGATTATTTCCGAGCAAAAACGCGTGCTTGGGATATCTGCATGAGCCAGCGCATTGTTCTCGCCTCAAATAATCAAGGAAAGCTTCGAGAGTTCTTTCAGATTTTGTCTCCGCTCGGTTTTGAGCTAGTTTCGCAAGCTGATTATGCAGTTCCTGATTGCCCAGAACCGTATTTTACTTTTGTTGAAAATGCGCTAGCGAAAGCACGGCATGCAGCGAAAATGACGGGCTTGCCAGCCTTGGCGGATGACTCAGGTATTTGTGCCTCCGCATTGGGAGGTGCCCCAGGTGTTTTTTCTGCGCGCTACGCTGGCGAACCAAAATCCGATCATGCTAATAATCAAAAACTGATTGCCGACCTGAGTGCACATGCAGATAAGTCTGTGTACTACTACTGCGTGCTAGTGTTTGTGCGTTCAGAAAACGACCCGCAGCCCGTTATAGCCGATGGGCGTTGGCTTGGTCAGCTTGTCAGTGAACCGCGCGGCGATGGTGGGTTTGGATATGATCCTTACTTTTTTCTGCCAGAGTTCGGAAAAACCGTCGCTGAGCTCAGTCCAGAGCAAAAAAATAATATTTCGCATCGAGCACAAGCACTGCAAGCACTGATTCAAAAACTGAAGTAAATATGATTCCAATTAAGCCTATTCCGACCCAGCCAAATCATCTTGCTCAGTCCACACAGGATAAAGAACTGGAACGGGATCAGCGATCTTCGCGTATGAGTGAAGTCTCTTCCGAAGTGCAGCAGCAATTTCTCCAAAAAGGCGTGCTGAACTTAATCAGCCTGCCACCATTGTCTGTGTATGTCCATTTTCCGTGGTGTGTACGGAAGTGTCCTTATTGCGATTTTAACTCGCACGAAGTGAAAACGAGCTTCGATGAAGAACTCTATTTGGATGCTCTGAGAGCAGATCTTGAACATGCTTTGCCGGCGATTTGGGGACGCAAGATCTATACCATTTTTATTGGGGGGGGGACGCCAAGTTTGATGTCGGCAAAAGGACTTGATCGACTCTTATCCGATTTGCGCACCTTGTTGCCCATTGACGGTGCGGCTGAAATTACGATGGAAGCTAACCCAGGTACTTTCGAGACGGAGAAGTTTCGTTCTTATCGCGACAGCGGTATTAATCGCCTATCGATCGGCATTCAGAGTTTCAATAGCCAACACCTCAAATCCTTGGGACGGATCCATGATGGAGTGGAAGCTCAACGAGCGATTGAGATCGCACAAAAATATTTCGATAACTTTAATCTTGATTTGATGTTCGCGTTGCCTTCTCAAACCTTAGAAGAATGCGTGACCGATCTAGAGACCGCCTTGAGTTTCGCGCCGCCACATCTATCGCTGTATCATTTGACGCTCGAGCCGAATACTTATTTCGCTAAGTACCCTCCACAAATTCCGGATGACGATCTCAGCGCGGAAATGCAAGACCAGATTCATGTGCGCATGGCGGCTGCCGGTTATGAACATTATGAGGTGTCGGCCTATGCGAAAGAGGGGAAACAATCTCGCCATAATTTGAACTATTGGAATTTTGGTGATTACTTGGGAATCGGCGCAGGGGCTCATTCCAAGCTCTCATTTCCACATCGAATCGTTCGCCAGATGCGTCACAAGCAGCCTCGAGCCTACATTGATTCGGCATTGCGTGGCGATGCAATACAAGAGAACAATGAGATTGCGCGTGACGAGCTACCATTTGAATTTATGTTGAATGCGCTGCGACTCAATCATGGATTTGAATCGAAATTGTTCTTTGAGCGTACCGGTTTACTCCTCAATTCGATCGACCCAAGTTTAACTTTGGCGGAAAAAAAAGGTTTATTGGAAATTGATCATTTACGCATCAAACCCACCGAGCTCGGAAAGCGCTTCTTGAATGACTTGCAGCAAATTTTTCTTGGCATGTGAGTTTCAAAACTTCGGTTTGTAATCGATGTATTGAGATTGCAACATTTTAAGAAAATAGGGGTACTACAGGGAAATAAACTTGCAATTGTGTAATTTTCAACTTACCATCAGGATACAAATTGCTATAAAGAACTTTCTTTGCGATATTGAATAGCGCCCTTCTTATGATTCCTATCGTTTCACTGCTGCCGGTAGTTAATGCTCAGCAAAAACTAGTCGGCCTAATGCCGCAGTTTGCGAGTGGAGAGGTGGATTCTTATGCGGTATTGTTGAATGCATTTCAACAAATAGATTTTTTTGAACGACTGTCCCCTTTATTTTTGTTGCTCAGGATTGAGCATCCCAACACTCTGCCGAATGATTTTCCGGAGAGAGTGGCGGGGAAAAATCTCATGTTGCTAGTTCCGGAACATGCAATACAAGATCAAGAAATACAAACCAAACTTAATCATTTCTGTCATCAGGGGCTGCGAATTATCGTTGATGATTTCTGCTCGAAAGCTTCTCTGGTTTGGCCTGATACGAAAGGGATTATGGTTGATTGCCATGCGGGCATTCCATCGCATGTTCAAGCGTGGTTGTTTAGCCTTCAAAATAATCAACATTTGGCGAAAAACTTAGGCACGCTGGCCCAACTTCATACCGCATCAGAAGCAGGCTTTAGCTTATTTTCCGGCGACTTTGCTTTCAGTCCAAATAACGCGCAAAAAAGCGCTGACGCGAGCGCCCGAGCGCGATTATTGAAACTGCTGAATTTAGTCGCGCAAGATGCTGATGTAAAAGAGCTCGAGGCGCTCTTTAAGCAGGATGCAAGCCTGTCATTTATGCTTTTTAAGATCGTCAGTTCGGCCGCGTTTGCCCAAACGGTCAAAGTAAGTAGTTTTGTACAGGCGATCAATTTGCTCGGACGTAGGCAATTGCAAAGATGGCTGCAATTACTTTTGTATGCGCGTCAAAATGAGCAAGGAAGTTCACTCAATCCACTGTTGTTGCGCGCAGCATTTCGAGCTAGTGCGATGGAAGCCTATTGCCGCCAGCGTGGTGGCGGACGCGACGAGCAAGATGCTGCATTTATGGTTGGCATGTTTTCTTTACTGGATCTTTTGTTCGGTTCGAGTTTGTGGGAAATCCTGAAGCCCTTGAATTTACCTGAACCCATTTTGCTTGCATTGACCGAACGTGAGGGTGAATTGGGGCAATTACTTGCAGTTGTCGAAAAATCGGATCGCGCGGACCAGAAGTCTCTCGTCGAAGGTCTGAGCGCACAGTCAATTGATGCTGGCACTTATTACGAAAACCTAGTGTATGCCTATGCCTGGGTCAATCAAGTCTGCCAGGACCTGTGATGCCGGGTGGCGGGAATCGTTTTTCGGATATCTCACTTGGCGCGCAATTGTGCGAAGTCATTTTGTCGCAAGACCATTCTCGAATGGTCCAAGAACTCAACTCCCTAGCGGCGCATTTGTTTGATGAACTCGAAATTCGTTTTGAGTCTCTTGAGACTGCACGACAAAATGATGGAGCAGTTGTTGCACCAGTAAGCGCCGAAGATTGTTACGTTCTCTCTTCGCCGTTCCGGAAGATTTCAGAGTGTGAGCTTGAAAAATTCAATCAACTAACTGCGCTAACGGCCCGCTTACTGCAAGTTCGGTGCAAATTAAATGCGCGCTTTGATGCGGCAGTTAAGTCTGATTTACTGCATTCGCAAATATTGGACCAGATTCATGAGTCAGTCATTACGATGGATTTGGCAGGTTTCATTTTGAATTGGAATTTGGGCGCTGAAAGACTCTTCGGTTATACCTCAGCAGAAGCGATTGGACAAAACATTCTCTTTCTTTATGAATCAGAAGATGCTGAAGACATTTTGCTAGGAGACCATTTTTTAGAGAATGGTGGACGTGAAATGGAAGTGCGCCGTCGCAAGAAGAATGGGGAAGTGTTTTGGGCGAGTTTGAGTCTTTCCACGCTGTCTGACGAACAAGGAAATCCTATCGCAATGATCGGTTATGTGAGTGATATCACTCAAAGAAAATGTGCCGAAGAAAAAATCAATCATCTTGCGTATTACGATGCTTTAACTGACTTCCCGAACCGTACTCTGTTCAAGAAACTCGTTGATACTGCGATTCAGCACGCGATTCGAAATGAGAGTAGCGTATCGGTTTTATTTATTGATTTGAATCGATTTAAGCCGATTAATGAAGCTTTAGGGCACGCCATCGGTGACCAGCTATTGAAGCAAGTCGCAGCGCGTTTGAAGTCGACTTTGCGCGAACAGGATGTAATCGCGCGCTTGGGCAGTGATGAGTTTGCAGTTGCAGTGATCGACGCAAAACGTCATTTTGATGTTGGCCATGTTGCGCAAAAATTGTTGCAAAGTTTTGAGGCGATTTTTTTTGTAGAGGGTCATGAACTTCGGCTCAGTGCGAGCATTGGTATCAGCATGCACCCCAAGGACGGACAAGATGCTGAGCAACTTCTACAAAGGGCGGATATCGCGATGTTCAGGGCGAAGCGTTTAGCGGAGAAAAGTGTGGGGGATTACGCATTTTTCGATGCTGAGATGAATGCCTCGATCGCAGGTCGGATGGAACTTGAAGCGAAGCTTCGTAGGGCGATTGAGAAGTCAGAGTTTTATCTTCTATATCAGCCTAAAGTTGATATTCACACGGGTAAAGTGAAGGGGGCCGAGGCTTTGATTCGATGGGCAAGGCCAGGCGAGGGCATCATTTCTCCTGCCGACTTTATTCCAGTGGCCGAAGAGACTAACCTCATCATTGATATCGATTCTTGGGTTCTAGATGCAGCATGTCAACAAGCAAAAATGTGGCAGGCCCAAGGAATTGCCCCGTTTCGAATTGCCGTGAATGTCGCTGCCAAAGAGTTCACGAATGATTTGTGTGTTCGATTGAAAGCCTGTCTTGATCGATATGCGTTATGCGGTGATTGGTTAGAACTCGAACTCACTGAGAGCATGCTGATGCGGAACGCGGATGAGGCGATCCCCATTATGAAAAAGCTTTCTGCACTGGGTGTGCGCTTAGCGCTTGATGATTTTGGAACCGGATTTTCGAGCCTCTCGTATTTGAAACGTTTCCCAATTGATAGCGTGAAGATTGATCGAAGCTTCGTACAAGGCGTACCAGACGACATTGATGATTGCGCCATTTCAAGTGCGATTATTAGTATGGCCAAAAAGATGCGTCACCAAGTGGTAGCCGAGGGCGTAGAGAACAATGAGCAATTCACATTTTTGCAGCAAATGGGATGTGATGAAATTCAAGGGTATCTATTTGCGAAGCCTCTCGATGCAGAAAAATTTCAGGAGTGTTTGTTGAAGGGCTTTCGCTTACCATTTGTAATGTGACGTGAATTTAAGTAAGTATTTAGAAACTTTTTTGAAAAGCGCTTCCTAAAAAGTCATCGCTACGCTATAATTCCAAGTCTTGGAAGTGTGGCCGAGTGGTTGAAGGCACTAGTCTTGAAAACTAGCGAGGGTGAGAGCCCTTCGTGAGTTCGAATCTCACCGCTTCCGCCAAAATTCATGTGGACGTCGTTAGAGATTTACAGGCTGTGGCGACGTCTGGCATACCAAATCAAAACTCTTTCCTTATCCGAGGAAACGACCCCGAGCAATTCCTTTATTTCATTCTAGCGAAAATTTCGATGCGCAGCGCACCTCAAACTCTGTTTGTACGCTCTTGCTTGTATGCCTCTGTCGTGTTGGCATTACTCGCTTGTTCTACTCCCACGTCTCCTCCAGTCGTTACCAATCTTAAGCCGATTGTGAAAAACGAAACGGTGCCAGCGAAAACTGTACGCCCCATCAAGATTGGGTTGGCGCTTGGTGGCGGAGCAGCTCGTGGGTTTGCGCACATTGGTGTGATTAAAGTACTCGAGGCTCAAGGGATTTATCCTGATATCGTGGTGGGGACAAGCGCGGGTAGCGTTGTCGGCGCAATGTATGCAGCCGGAAATAGTGGTTATACCTTGCAGAAGATGGCCTTGGAAATGGACGAGACCACGATCTCTGATTGGTCTTTGCCATTTTTTTCTAAGAGCAGTGGTGTGTTGAAAGGCGAGGCCTTACAAAACTATGTCAATAAGATGGTCTTGCAAGCGCCGATCGAAAAACTGAAGAAGCCGTTTGGTGCCGTCGCGACTGATCTCAACACAGGTTTGCCAATTCTTTTTCAACGTGGGAATACCGGGATGGCGGTGCGAGCCTCATCCTCGGTGCCTGGCGTTTTTCAGCCAGTTCGTATCAATGACCGTCAGTATGTGGATGGTGGATTGGTCTCGCCTGTGCCAGTACGATTCGCACGTGAGATGGGGGCGGATATCGTCATCGCAGTAAATATCTCCTCGACACCCGATTCGCAAGCACCTTCTGGTTCTTTAGAAGTGTTATTGCAGACATTTACGATCATGGGGCAAAGTTTGAATCACTTCGAGCTCAAAGGTGCTGATGTTGTGATACGACCTGAGTTGCCGGGGATGAAGGGCAGTGATTTTAATGCCAGAAATTTGGCAATTCTTGCAGGTGAACGTGCTGCTACTTCGGTTATTGCCGAGCTAAAAGAGAAAATTAAAGCCGCACAAGAGCGATAAGACTTACAAGGTCGGAGTGGCCGTTTTTATCGGAAAATGAGGCGCAGAGGTAAGAACTGACAACTAGGTAAGCCTCAACTCAGCACCAAACCAGACCCAAGTAATGCTTGGGTCTATTTGTTTGGTTTTTCTTCGTTGATTCGACGTGCGCCGTTGAATCGCTTGCGCCAATAATCGAGATCCATGCTTTCAATACGAATGCGGCCGCCTGCTGAAGGCGCATGGATGAATTTATTGTCGCCCAAATAAATTCCAACGTGCGAGAAACTCTTCTTCAAGGTGTTGTAGAAAACTAGATCGCCAGGCTTGAGATCTTTCGCGTCGACAGAAGTGCCTTGTGTACTAATTTCTTTGGCCGTCCGTGGTAATTCGGTTTCGTCGGTATTTTTAAACACCAGGCGAACAAATCCGCTGCAATCAAGACCATTTTCCGGTGTATTGCCACCGCGTTTGTATTTAATCCCTAAGAAACTCATGGCGTTCATCGTCAAGTCCGACGTTTTATCGCGTAAATCACGAAGTGCTGAAATCGCCTTGGAGGTTTCGGTCGAAGTGTCGTCCGCTGCGTTTGCGTTAACGGCTGGGAGCTGAGCAAGGCTCATGAACGCCACGCTCAATGCTAATCTTCGCAAGTTTTCAATGAGTTTTTTCTGCATGAATCAATCAGTGTCCGAGAATGGTTCTTGGTAAAACTGCAAGGCTTGCTGCTGAAACGAAGGGGCAGTATAGCGTACTTTTCGCAAAAAGAAGAATGGATGATTGCTAATAAAAAAGCGTGGGATCAAAGAATTTTGATCCCACGATTGCTTTTTGTTATTTGAATTTTATGAATTCGCTTCAATGAAGCTCAACACTTTTGGGCAGACAATCTCCCGCCAGCGACGACCGGAAAAAATGCCATAGTGGCCTGCACCAGGGGTAACGAAATCTTGTTTCATGGATGCTGGGATGTTGCAGCATAAATCATGCGCAGCTTGGGTCTGTCCGGGTCCAGAGATGTCGTCCAGCTCGCCCTCGACCGTAAATAGGGCGACACTCGTAATGTCCTGAGGGCGAACAAGTTTGCCTTGCACTTCCCACGTACCCTTCGGTAAGCGGAATTCTTGGAACACCGTTTTGATTGTTTCAAGATAGTACTCGGCTGGAAGATCAAGTACCGCATTGTATTCATCGTAAAATTTGCGATGTTGTTCGGCAGACTCATCATCGCCTTGAATTAAGTGCTGGTAAAAATCCCAATGACTTTGTGCATGGCGATCAGGATTCATCGCAACGAACCCAGCATGTTGCAAGAAGCCAGGATAGACTTTGCGACCAAAGCCCGGATAGTTTGCCGGGACACTATAAATCACTGAATTTTCAAACCATGAAAATTTCTTCTCAGTCGCCAAAGTATTTACCTGAGTTGGCGACCTACGGGGATCGATCGGGCCGCCCATCATCGTCATACTCTTTGGCAGCGCTGGATCCTTGTCGGTTGCCATCAGTGAAATTGCTGCCAATACAGGGACTGTTGGTTGGCATACTGAGATGACATGAAGGTCAGGCGCGAGGTGACGGATGAATTCTTGTACGTAGTAGATGTAATCGTGCAAATGGAATGGTCCTTCAGAAAGAGGAACCATCCGTGCGTCGATCCAATCAGTGATGTAGACGTCATGTGACGGTAGGAGACTCTTGACAGTATCTCGCAGCAAAGTCGCGTGATGCCCAGACAATGGCGCGACAATGAGGATCTTCTTACCTTGATTTGCCTTTGTTTTGCGGGTGCCTGCTGGCGTCACCTTTCTGAAGCGGAGCAAATTACAAAAAGGTTTGGCAAGTTCGATTTCTTCAACGACTTCCAAGGTCATGCCATCGGCATTGACTGTCTTGATATCAAACGCAGGTTTTTCGTAATCTTTACCAAGCCGATAGAGCAGCTCGTACGCAGCGGCGACGCGTTGAGAAAATGGTGTGTAAGCGAGTGGTGAGACCGGATTCGCAAAAAGTTTTGAGGTCGCTTCCGCCCAATTTGTCATTGGTGTTAAAAAAGAGCGGTTCAATTCGTGTAGTTGATAAAGCATATCGCAGGTTCCGCAGGTTGAAGGAATTGCAAGGCCCACATTGGTTTTGCCAACGAGTGGTAGTTGTTCCTCGAAAGTATAGCGCGAAATTATTGCGGCGCGACATAAAACGCTTTGAATCGAGCAAAAGGATCGGACAAAGTGATGGATTTGTGAAGTGAATTGCTTAAAAGTTATGTTGCTTCATTATGAATTCGCAAAGCAACTATAGAACCTCGTGTAATAAACCGAGGGCACGATCAAAATCGTAATGATCGAGCGCGTGATGTAACTGCGTAAAACGTGCTTTGTTAAGTTTATTTTCGAATTGTTGCAGGTGACTTTGAAAGAAATCGACGGCCTCCACGTTCGCGGTTTCCAAAAATACTCGGAGTTGTTCGATTAAGCTCTCGAAAGGGATGTGCTCCGTTTGGAAAGATTCGGCTTTTGTCGCGAGCGGATTGATTGCGAAATACTGATCGAGTTCTTCAAGTAGGCCGCTCAGTTGCGCTCGTAATTGCTGGCATAATGCAGCGGCTTCCTGTAATCCACGAAAGTCTGTTAGCTTTTCCTCCAAGATGGATTCTAGCGTGACACAGGATTGCGCCAACTGATTCGCCCCTAGTGTTGCGGCCTGACCTTTCAAAGTATGGACTTCGCGCTTGAACTCTGTGGTACCGATATTTTCAATTGAGAGATAGCGATCGTTAAGAAGGAGGTCGTGATGAGTGCTCCCAAATTTTTCAAGTAATTTAAGATACAAACTTTGGTTGTTTGCGACTGAGCTTAAGCCGCGCTTGACATCGAATGAATGCAACCGAAGTTCGCTTGATGGTGTAGTGTGTTTGTTTAATTCCATCGATGCAAAACTAGTCTCATTAATTGACGCTTGCAGCCAATGTTGAATCGTTTTGAAGAGTGCGTCGGGATCGAAGGGCTTGGTGAGATAATCTTGCATCCCTTCTTCAACACATCGATCTTTGGTACCTTTCATTGCATGCGCGGTTAGTGCAATGATTGGTAAGTGATCGAAGTCGGGCATTGAACGAATTTGAATGGTCGCGTTGTGGCCATCCAAGACAGGCATTTCCAGATCCATGAGAATCAGGTCAAAGTGATGCATGTCATGTCGAGCAAGGATATCAATTGCTTCTTGACCATGCTGAGCCACGGTCACCTTGAAGCCACATTGATTGAGAAGTTCAACGGCGATTTCTTGATTAAATTCATTGTCTTCGGCGAGAAGGATATGTGCTGGTTTGAGATTGTCTGAGTTGTTGCTTGTCATAGATGAATTGAAAGATGCTGACGATAGTAATGCCTGTGCAGCGTCGGCGCGATTGCGTTGAGTCTCATTGTTAAGATGCGAATCGATCGCATCCATTGAATTCTGGAAAACCGGCAAACTGATTTCAAATTTAAAGCAGGAACCTTTGCCATATTCCGAACTGACGGCAATTTCGCCTCCCATAAGTTCTATCAACTGCTTGCAAATCGATAGACCGAGGCCAGTACCACCGTAATTTCTGGTAGTGGAACCGTCACCTTGTGTGAACGGTTTGAATAAACGCTGTTTCTGCTCTTCGGTCATGCCAATCCCCGTGTCGCGAACTGAAAATTCGAGTCTTTTCTCATTGATCGCTGCTGCATGGGGAATCGCTTTGCACTCAACCGATATTTCGCCTACAGATGTGAATTTGATTGCGTTGTTGACCAGATTCATCAACACCTGACCAATTCTAAGCGGGTCTCCAATGAAATGCGTAGGGAGGTCTTGCGCGATATCCACATGGAGTTGAAGTCCTTTATCTGCAGCCTTGTGAGAAGTAATATTGGATAGTTGAGAGATTACTTCCTCTAAGGCGAATGGTGTGATTTCAACCTCGAGTTTGCCGGCTTCAATTTTCGAAAAATCGAGAATGTCATTGATGATCCCAAGAAGCGAGCTCGCGGCAACTTGAATTTTTTTGATGTAATCTTTTTGCTTTGGGTTTAGATCAGTCATCAAGGCAAGGTAAGCCATGCCAATGACGGCATTCATTGGTGTCCGAATTTCATGACTCATGTTGGCCAAAAACTCTGATTTCAATTTGGTCGCTTCTTCTGCTTTTTCTCGATCGGATTGTTCTTTCTGTCTCGCAATTTCAAGTTTGCGAATGGCTTGTAATAATTCGCGTTGTGTAGCCTGTAATTCTTGATAGACACCCGCGTTGTCCAGTGCGATCGCTGCGTACGCGCTAATAGTTGTGAAAATTAATTGCTCGCGATCAGAGTACGCATTTTCTTCTGCAGACCCTATCACCATTGCACCAAGTAAGCGGTCACCTGCAATTAAGGGCGCAATGAGTTGGCTACGATCATAGAGTTCTTCTTTTAGCTCTCCATCCATTCCGTGCGGTGCGCTTGCGCTATTGAACTCTTTTCGTTCTTTCGTACTACGCACGATGAGGCAGTCTGGATGGTCTAAGGGAATTTGATGTGGCGAGATGTGAGTTTGGTCTCTTACGCCGTAGACAAGAACTAATTTGTCCTTCTCTGGGTTAAGTAGATAGGTGCAGAAACTCCCAGCATCGAGTAGGCTTTGAAGGTGATTGTGAATCGCTATAAATGCATCAGTGCTTTCTAGCTTTGCCGTAATTTCCTGACCTATCTTACTCAGTTTGACTAAGGTGTCTTTGGTATCTTGTAGGGCGCGAGCACGATTGGATTCTGCGATTGCAATTAGATGATGATATTGCGCTTCCGCTTGTGCTTTTTCTGTTTGATGATGGTCGTTGATGTTGGCAGTTTTATAGGCGAGGCGAACGTCATTTTCGTGACGTTCCGCAACTAGAGCTTGCTTCGAATAGTCGAGTGCTTTTTGTAAATCTGCCGCTTCAGCCCATGCGTCACTAAGCATTGTGAACAATTCCGGCGGAGCTTGCCAGCCGTCGATGGCATGTCCTGCGTTGAGTGCTTTTTCGAGAAAATGAATGACCGCATTGGGTTGTTTCATATCCACCGGAGGTGGAAGTGCATGCTTACTGTAAATTTCAGCGAGGACTTGGTGCAGTGAAACGGTGATGGCAGCGAAATTGAAACGCTCACAAATTGTTTGGGCTTCGGCGATCGCCTGTAATGCCGCTTCAGTTTGATTGGCAACCGATAAGACTCGGGCGTATCTAATGAGTGTGTGTGGTAAATCATCCATCGATTCCGCCGCACGGAAGAGCTTGATCGATGCTTCAAACGCTTTCAATGCCTCTGCTGTCGAATGTTCGATGAGATGGGTCTCGCCTAGTTCTCTTAAGGCGATCGCTTTATTAATCCCACTGTAGTTGTTTGGAAAAAAATTGAGCGCCTCTTGTAAGGTTTGGCGACTCTGTGAAATTCTGCCGAGCTGACGTTGAGTTCTGCCCAGATGAGCATAGCAAAAACCCATCAGCGAGGGCCAGCCTGCTTGTTTAGCCATGGAAAGTGCGAATTCGATCGCTTGAGTGGCACTTTCAAGGTCACTGATGTTTTGAAAGACTTCGCATGCATTGCCGGCGGATATTATCGCGAGACGTATTAATCCGGCTTGTTTGGCTGAGTTGGCTGCTTTTAGATAAAGGCGCGCGCCTTGGCTCGGATCGCGCCGCCCCAAAATGACGCCTTCTGCTGCAAAGATATGCGCTGCAATCGCAGGTTTACGGGCGAACTCAGCGGTGCGTTGGAATCGTTCTATACGAATCCTAGCGTCTTCTGGTTCCAAGAACGCATGCGCATAGATCAGCCAAGCTTCCGCAAATTCGGCGCGCTCCTTGTCGCCACAACGCTGATAAAAATCTAAAGCAAGTTTGCAGGATTCTTCTTCACGATGGTTATCGCCAAGACTGATGGCCATGGTGGCCTCGACGATGGCTGCATCACCCAAGCCGACTAAGTCATTCTGCAGTGACAATTCGTATTTGCTTTGTTTGAGCAGTATTTCAGCGTAGGACAAGTCGCCTAACAGTGAATGAATTTCCGCGCGAATGAGGTTAAGTCGCGTCTTGATCTCTTGCTCGTGATTGACTCTTCTGTGGGTTTGCTCGGAGTGCTGAAGTAATAATTGTTCGATTTCGTCGAGTTGAAAAAGAGCACGTTGACAGTCTCGCTGCCTGATATACCAAGTAATTGTGACGAGTGCTCCGAGTTTTTCGAAGTCGCGCAGGTTTGGATACATGCTTTCTAAACGAAACAGTTCTTCGCTAGATGCATAGAGATCCATACTTACTCACTTTCAAGAAGATTTGATTACAAGTGTCAATCGAATGTCCAAGAACCTAAATTTAAATTTATCACGTTGTTACGAGATCAGCATTTGATTCCTTCTGGAAATTAAGAAAGTGTCGTGATTTCATCTGTTTTGTTTCTTTGCAGTTCAATTTTGGTCTCTGGATTGGTAGTTTTACTGCTTTTTTTTGTTTGTTCGCGTTAGAATTAATCGGTTTTGTGCTGATAAATTCAATTGGCTTTGTGCTATCAACTTGGGTCTCATCGAATTTCACTATGCTGGAAAATCCGTTCTCGTCAAAAGAAGAAATCGTTGAGCGTGCGCTTGATGGGTTGGATGCACTGCGTGATTCGGTCGAACGCGGTTTGGAAATTGCAAATGCAATGCGTGAATTGGGTTCAGCAAGACGAGACAAAACGCTACAAGCGTATGCTGATTTGGTTGATGCCTTTGCCGATTATTTCGAAAATAAGTTAGACCAAGCATCGCGACGTTTCGAGGCGCTCAATCACTTTTTTACCAATAATCTTGATCAGCACGGCGCGTTCTTTGCTAAGAGCGGCCTGGTCATTGTGTGGCGTAAAAAAGGCGAAGTCTTGAAGGCGCGAGCTTTCTGTGAGAATGAACTGATTCCACGCTGCGGTACCATGCAGCCGCGCCTCTTGATATTGGCATTGAACATTTATGCAATCTTGCTGCAAGAATGTGACGAAACTGAAAAATCTATTCGTTTCTTTTTTCGTGCACTTGATGAATCTCGCAAAATTAATTCCATCAGCCGTATTGCTCAGATTACCGCCAACCTCGGCGAGGTGCTTTACGTTACTGGAAACGCCGAGGCTGCAGAAGAGCTGTTGCAAGAGGCTCGCGATTTAGCACCCGCTTCAGCTGAAAAATGGTTGACTCCATTTAGCTCAACCATGCTGGCCTTATGCAAAATTTCGCTCGGTAAATTTGAGGAAGCCTACGAGGCAATTGCGCAGTACGTCGAAGAGAAAAATGGTGGAAATTCACATACAAACACGTATCGCTCATTTTATTTTGCTGTCGCCGCCTATACATTGACTGTGCGCGGTTGTGTTGAGCAGGCGCGGCAGTTTAACGAAAGTGCCTTGGCATCGATCGACATGATTGAAGATCCACACCTCAAACCTTATGTGTGGTGGGTGAGTGGGTATATTCGTCGACGAGTTGGTGAGATTGACCAAGCCATTGTCGATCTCAGAAAAGCTATTGATCAGATTGGCGACAGTGGATACATACACTTGCCGCTCAAGGCAATTAATGAGTTATCTGAAATTTACGCGGATCTCGGACATTGGCAACAAGCCTATATCGAGCAAAAACGTCACCAAAAGCTTTTCTTGCGGGCACAAGAACGCGCAAGTCGCGTACAACTCGAAACGCTGAAAATTCGCTACGAGTACAGAGAGGCAGAGCAAGACCGAAAGCTCACCGAGCGCATGGTCATCGAGAGAAAAACGCTTGATGATGAATTGCAAAGAATGCTGACAGAGCGGGAAACCATTTTGGAAAACTCGATTGTTGGCATGATCTTTTTGAATAGCAAAGGTCGAGTGCAATGGGTGAACACACCTCTTTGTCAGATTTTTGGGGTTGAGCGCGAGAATGTGCTTGGTGCCTCGCTTGAGCCTTTTTATGAGTCGCGTGAAGCTTATTTGGAAAGTGGCGCGGCGGTTAGTCAGGCTGTCTTGAAAGGTGAAGCCTACGTCTCTGAACTGAAAATGCGGCGCAGCGATGGTAGCTTATTTTGGGTGCAGTTTTCGGGTCGTGCGGTGAATAAGAATGACTTATCGTATGGCACTGTATGGGTGGTCATGGATATTTCGGCGCGGCGTCAATTAGAAGACGATCTGCATAAGTCTGAGTATAACTATCGCTTGCTGATTGATAACGTCACTGAAGGAATTATTGTTGTTCAAGATGGCAAGATTGCATTCGCCAACCGACTCATCGAATCTTTGACTGGTTACGATCAATCTGAATTGATCGGAATGGTATTCACATCCTCGATTCATCCTGAAGACGTCGCCCTCGTAGCAGAGCGGCATGCACGACGACTACGCGGCGAAGTGGTGGAACAGTATTATCAAATTCGTTTGAATCGGCGCTATACGGGTGAGTTGATTTGGGTTGAAATTTCATCGGTTCTGATTCAGTGGGAAGGTCATCCTGCCACCTTGAGTTTCGTTTCGGATCTTACCCAAAGAAAATTACTCGAAACACAGCTCAAAGAGAGTATGGATGAGCAAATGCGTTTGCAAACTTTGCAAATGCAAAATGAGCTTAAAGTTTCCGAATTGGCGCGACGCCACGCGGAGGAAACGACTGAGGCGAAGTCCCTATTCTTGGCTAACATGAGTCATGAGATTCGCACACCAATGAATGCGATTATTGGTATGGCTCATCTGGCCTTGAAAACCGAGCTGACTGTTAAGCAAAAAGATTACGTAGAAAAGATTCATAAAGCCGGTATGTCATTAATGGGAATCATCAATGACATTTTGGACTTCTCTAAAATCGAAGCGGGTAAGCTCGATATAGAAGTGGTTGATTTTGACCTTGATGAAGTCTTCAACAGCGTCGCGGTGGTCACGAGTGAGAAAGCAGAGGAGAAGGGCCTTGAGTATTTGTTCGATATAGCCGCCGATGTTCCACGTCGACTTAAGGGGGATCCACTTCGCTTGGGACAGGTCTTAATCAACCTCGTGAATAATTCAATCAAGTTCACTACACAAGGCGAAGTTTGTTTGCACTGCCGCGTTCTGAGTACTACGGCTGGTACTAAGACCTTACGCTTTGAAGTGCGAGATACCGGGGTTGGTATGAGTGAAGCGCAGGCAGCAAAACTGTTTATGCCCTTTAGTCAAGGTGACGAATCGACGACGCGTAAATTTGGTGGAACTGGTCTTGGCCTGTCAATTTGTAAGGGTATGGTCGATCTAATGGGCGGGCAAATTAGTTTAGTCAGTCAAGAAGGTCTCGGTACTACCGTTACGTTTGAAATTCCTTTTGATTTCACTGAAGTCGAGCAGGCCAAGTTTAATCGCGAGCTATTTGAAAATCTACGCGTCCTGATTGTCGATGATCATCCACTTGCGGCCCGACTGTTGGCGGAGAAATTACGCTTGTATGGTATCGCTTGTGATATGGTGCATTCCGGCGACCAAGCATTAAGTATGATTTTAGCGACCGACTCTGAACGTCGGTATGACGCGGTGTTTGTGGATTTGCACATGCCCGTCATGGATGGTGTCGAATTGATCGCATGTATTAGGAATGCGGGTTTGCGTTTCTTACCAAAAATCGCATTAGTGGGGGCAACGGCGCGCGAGAGTTTGAATTATCGTGAAGAGGCTACCGTTTCTGATGCCTATCTTGATAAGCCTTTCAATACATCCAACGTTTTCGAT
The DNA here is from genome assembly GCF_031326225.1 of Undibacterium cyanobacteriorum. Lineage (GTDB taxonomy): Bacteria > Pseudomonadota > Gammaproteobacteria > Burkholderiales > Burkholderiaceae_D > Undibacterium > Undibacterium cyanobacteriorum. The sequence goes on from NZ_CP133720.1 coordinate 1,983,471, forward strand.
TGCTTGGTCAATCTCTTCTCTTACCATACTCATGCGAGTGTCACTAAACAGGCACATACTCAACTCAAGTGCGTTGGTCTACGTGCTTTGTTGGTCGAAGATAACGTGATCAATCAGCAGATTGCGGTTGAGTTGCTTGAGGCGGCCGATATTGTAGTAGATGTGGCTTCAAACGGTCGAATCGCGGTTGATAAGTTGTTTATGAAGGATCCCTCGTTTTACGACATCGTTTTTATGGATGTGCAGATGCCTGAAATGGATGGGCACGAGGCCACAAGGTTAATTCGTGCGGACGGACGCTTTCAATCGCTGCCAATTATCGCCATGACCGCGCATGCTTTGTTGATTGAACGCGAGCGGTGCTTTACATCGGGTATGAATGCTCACATCGCTAAGCCGATTAATCCGATCGAGTTATATAACGCTGTCGCTGAATGGTGTCAGCAAAAAGTCAGTCATCTTGGTGTGACTGAGGTTCAAGAACAAGTAGAAGAAGACGAAGAGATGTTGAGAATAGAAGGAGTCGATACGCGCCAAGGCTTGGCACGTACGATGGGTGACAAGCAATTGTATTTCAAGTTGTTGCGTTTATTTGTGCAGGATCAGCGAGATGCCTTAGCGATTATTCGTGAGGCACTCCAACGTGGAGAGAATGGGCTGGCTGAGCGCGTTGCGCATACCTTAAAAGGTGTTGCCGGACTGATTGGGGCCGAGGTTCACACTCAAGCCGCACGAATCGAATTATTGATTCAAAGTGGTCAAAATGTGGAAATGATGACACCAATTTTGTCTGCCTGTGAAACTCAGCTTGCATTAACCATAGGAAACATTGAGAATTGTCTAGTACGCGAAAATGCAACAAGTGAGCTTGGCGGTAGAAGCCTCGACGGAGCCTCCATATCAAGTGAAGACGTGCTCGAGAAGTTACGCTACTGCTACAGGTTGGTTGAGAATTATGACGGGGAGGCGCTCGAAGCACTCAATGATTCCCACGATGAGCTTTGTATAGCGTTTGGGACAGAAGTGCAAAAGCAGATTATGCGTGCGGCCAGTCAATATGACTTTGACGTGATTCTCTCAATAATGAAGGGGAACGCTGAGTTGGCTGGACTCGAACTTAGGTAGATCTTGTTGGCCCTGCTTGGACTGACGTCGCTTAAGCCTCATGTTTAGACTAAAGGTGGATTATGAATGTGAGTAATGAACTCGATTCGAAACAAGTAATTCTGATAGTGGATGACACCCCCGACAATATCACTCTTCTTTCTGCTCTTCTTAAGGATATTTATAAGATCAAGATCGCCACAAATGGCGTGAAAGCTTTGCATATTGCCTCGACTCAGCCGAGTCCCGATCTTATCTTGCTCGATGTGATGATGCCGGAAATGGATGGCTACGAAACCTGTAAACGTCTGAAAGAAAATCCACTTACAGCCGAAATTCCTGTCATCTTCTTGACTGCGAAAAGCCAGGTATCGGACGAAGAAATGGGATTGAAGTTAGGTGCGGTTGATTACATCAGCAAACCTGTTAGCCCGCCGATTGTATTAGCACGCGTAGCAACACAACTTCATTTGGTGCGCGCACGGAATTTATTGCAGGACCAAAACAAGCATCTTGAAACCTTGGTGCAAGACCGTACGCGTAAGCTTGCAAAGATGCAGGATGCGATCATTATGGCCATGGCGTCGCTCGCTGAGACCAGAGATAACGAGACGGGTAATCATATTCGACGAACGCAAAACTACGTTGCCGCATTGGCTCGTCAGTTGAAAGATCACCCTCGGTTTTCGCATGAGCTTACTGACGAAAATATTGAGCTCCTGTACAAATCAGCGCCATTGCATGATATCGGTAAAGTCGGTATTCCCGACAATATCCTGCTCAAGCCAGGTAAGCTCGACGTCGAAGAATTTGAAGTGATGAAGCAGCACACCAATTATGGACGTGAGACGATCTTGACGGTGGAACGTTATCTTGGTGAGAGTAATGAATTCCTGCGTTTTGCACGTGAGATTACCTATTCGCATCAAGAAAAATGGGATGGCTCAGGTTATCCTGAAAACCTTTCTGGCGATGCGATTCCCATCTCTGCGCGTTTAATGGCGGTTGCCGACGTGTATGATGCTTTGATTTCGAAACGCGTTTACAAGCCAGCGTTTAGTCACGAGGAGGCGATCGATATCATGCGCAAAGGGAAGGGCACGCACTTTGATCCGGATATCTTGGATGTGTTCTTGCGTATCACTGAAGAGTTCCGCGATATCGCCATGCGTTATCGTCAAAACGAAGAGGGTGAGTCGGAGATTTATTAAGGCTTCTCGAAGGTTGCAAAAAGCAAAAAGCGCAGTTTGAAGACTGCGCTTTTTGTTTGTTCGCGTATCGCTCGCTAACTTTTTGATTGCTGCAATTAGTCGAACACTGGCGTTTCCACACCCAAAATTTTGTGTAATTTTGGTGAGGTGGTGGTGTACTGCATATGGATTTTCTTTTCAGGGAAAATGTATGGAGCAGCGCCGAACGCAGCCAAAGCAGCTTCATGGAAGCCGGACAAAATCAATTTTTTCTTACCTGGGTATGTATTGATATCACCGACTGCGAAAATGCCAGGAACATTGGTTTCGAACTTTTCAGTATCCATCACTTTCAACTGTTTGCGTTCGATTTCCAAGCCCCATTCGGCGATTGGTCCGAGCTTTGGAGACAAACCGAAGAACACCAACAAGTCATCCAAAGGCAAGCGGCGTGTCACGCCGTCCGCTCCGGTGACTTTGATTTCAGCGAGCTTGTCATCTTTTGTTTCGATGCCGGTAACTTGACCTATGATCAATTGCATCTCGTAGTTGTCGCACATTTCTTTCATCTTAGCGACGGACGCTGGAGCAGCACGGAAGTCTTCACGACGGTGGAGCAGAATTACTGATTCAGCTTTGCCTGCCAAATTCAAGGCCCAGTCGAGTGCGGAATCGCCGCCACCGCAAATGACCAAATTGCGGCCTTCGAAACGGCTTGGGTCTTTCACGCGGTAGAAAACTTGCTTACCTTCGAACTCTTCGATACCTTCCACTTTTAACGTACGTGGTTGGAAAGAGCCAACGCCAGCGGCGATGAAAATGGTTTTAGTGATGAACTTGGTACCCAAGGAGGTTTCGAGATCGAAACGACCATCAGGACGACGTTGAACGACTGTCACTTCTTGATTCAAGTGGAAAGTTGGTTCGAACGGTTCGATTTGTTTGAGCAAGTTGTCAGTGAGTTCCTGACCCGTGCAAACAGGTACTGCTGGAATATCATAAATCGGCTTGTCAGGATAAAGCTCGACGCATTGACCACCAACCACTGGCAGAGAGTCGATCACGTGCGCTTTGATTTCAAGAAGGCCAAGTTCGAATACTTGGAACAGGCCAACTGGGCCTGCGCCGACGATCACTGCATCGGCTTCGATAACGGAGGTGGTTTGTTTGTTGTCCATACGACGAGAGTAAATCCAATAGTGCTTAAAATCGGTGTACGCGTTGATGCGCGCGGTGGGCTTATCGAAGTAGTGATAAAGCCTTTTCGTGCTTGCACCTCAGCTCGGGTTTGAGAATTGAATCAGCAGAGATGCTTCACGGTTTATTGAACGCTTATTAATGCTAATAAAGCTTATTGAGGATCAGCGTTCGAGGTATTGCAATTTGTCTTTGACGTCTTTCCAATCGTCCGCATCTGGCAGTGGTGCGACTGTTTTGGTGATCGATGGCCAGCTGCGGATCAAATCAGCATTGATCTTGATGAATTGCTGTTGGTTGGCTGGAACGTCTTCTTCTGCGTAAATTGCATTGACTGGGCATTCTGCAACGCACACAGCGCAATCGATACATTCGTCCGGGTCGATTACCAAGAAATTAGGACCTGCGCGGAAGCAGTCAACTGGGCAAACATCGACGCAGTCGGTATAACGACAACGGATGCATGATTCGGTCACAACATGGGTCATAACTGGCCTATTTAGGAAAAATCAGAATAAGTGGGCTCAGCGAGTATTTCGTCAGAGCTGCAAAGCCTTGTATTTTAAGGCAAATTGCAACATCTCACAATTATGACTTAGATAAAATACGCATAAGCAAATGTCAGGCGTGAAGGTGAAATTGGTCGGTGAGGTCAAGTCTTGATAGTTTTGCGGTGCTCTGTGGGACTAGCTTAGTACCTTGCATTTGCGTGACAATGTGCCTTAAATCGCGTTAAAAGAGCCTAAATTGAAAGTTTTTCGTTGAGTGGAGCAGTAAATGTTGAATGCACAATCAAAGCCTAATCTCTTGGTGGCAAGGGCAATATTCCCTGAAATCTTGGAAAAATTGTCAGACTATTTTGTGCTTGAGACAAATCAAGAGGATCGCATATTTCCGAGTCAAGAGTTGGTTCAGCGTCTGCAAGGCAAGTTCGGCATGTTATGTACTTCGAGCGCTAAAGTGAATTCAGAGCTGCTAAATGCGTGTCCGGAGTTGCGCATCGTTTCTACCTTGGCGGTTGGTTACGATAATTTTGATCTTGCGGCTTGTTCCGAGGCCGGCGTATTGGCGACCAATGCGCCAGATGTGCTGAACGAGACCACGGCTGACTTCGCTTGGGCCTTGTTGATGGCGGCAGCGCGACGTGTGACTGAGTCGGAACACTGGTTACGAGCGGGTAAGTGGGAAAAGTGGAGTATCGATTGCTTTCTCGGCGCGGACCTCCATGGCAGCACCCTTGGTATTCTAGGGATGGGGCGAATCGGCCAAGCGGTCGCGCGTCGTTCGATCGGCTTTGGTATGAAAGTCATTTATCACAATCGTAGTCGCTTAGGCCCTGAAATTGAAGATGCTTCCAATAATGCCGAGTACGTCAGTAAGCAAGATTTGTTTGCGCAAGCCGATCATCTCGTGATTGTCGTGCCGTATTCGCCGGAAGCCCATCATCTCGTAGGTGCAGGTGAATTGGCGATGATGAAGCCAAGTGCATGCTTAGTGAATGTGGCACGCGGCGGCATTGTCGATGATGTCGCGTTGATAGCAGCGCTCAAGGAAAAGAAAATCGCTGCTGCCGGGCTCGATGTGTTCGAGAATGAACCGCGCTTTCATCCTGACTTTCTAGAGTTGGAAAATGTCGTGTTGACGCCGCATATTGCAAGCGCCTCACGTAAAACCCGTTTGGCCATGGCGCATCGCGCCGCAGATAACTTGATCGCCGCGGTTTCGGGGCGGATGCCTTTAGATTTGCTGAACTCTGCGTCATTGAGAAAGAGCGCGCTAAGCTTGTAGCCTAGGGCGCTCTTGTAGACTTCAGTTAGAAAGTTAGCGTGATCGCGAAGCCTTCATATCGATGCTGGCTACAAGCAGTTTTATGCCAATTTCTTAACCCAAATGCTGAGGCATAAATGATTATGCGCTTTTGAGATCTTCGATCAAATTAATGTACTGTTGCATCGCATCGTCTTGGGAAGTACCTTTGAGTTCTGCCCATGCGTCGAATTTAGCGCGTGCAACGAAGTCTGTCATGCCTGGGCGATCGCCGCTCGCATCGCCAGCACTGCCTTGTTTGAACAGGGCGTAAATTTTGAGCAGCGTCATATTGTCTGGACGCTCTGGCAAATTTTTTGAGTCGGCTTGTGCTTGTGCGAATTGTTCTTGCAATGACATGGTGTTCTCCACAAAGAGTTAAATCGATTGTCGCCTGCGATTTGTCGCCGCACCGTTGTTATGGCGTCAGTTGTTCAAGTTCGACCAGCAGCGAGGCGAAAGAGAGTCCAGCTTAGCAGGAAATCTTTAAATGGCGATAGAAGAAAGACTCGAAAAACATGAGATAACGCCAGGCGCGTAGCTCATTTGTTCAAGTCATTCTGCTCGTTTGAAATGCGAAAACTTAGTGAATGGTCGGTTCAGCGCCACAGCACTGCTTGTATTTCTTACCGCTACCACAAGGGCAGGGATCGTTGCGTCCGACTTTGGGCGCGTCGCGTTTGACGGTAGTAACGCCTGATTTGCGCAAAGGAGCCCAGAAGCGACGAATTTCTGGAATCGCGGCTTCGACTTGCAGAGCTAATGCGTGGCACTTTTCTGGCGTGTCGACTAGCTTGAGTTCTTCTTCTTCGATTTCTTCAGCCCCGAGCAAATAAATCGGCTTGAGTAGTGGGCCGATAGTGGATTCCCATGCCGCTTGCCAAGCTTCCTCGCGCAGTTGCATGCCTTCCCAGAAACCCCAAGCCCAAGTTTCACCGTCGATCAATTCTTTGCCATTCTGCTCCATCACACAAAACAAGGGCTCGTACTCTTGGGGTGCGACTTCGAAGGTGATTTGAATCTCGTTCATAAAGCGCGCAATGAGATTAGTGATGCGTTGCATCTCTTTGGCATTCTTAAACTTTGGCTCGCCTTGATCGGGAAGTCCCCACACGGTGGGCAACCATTCGGCCATTGGGATCATTTCTGGACCTAAGGCGATGGCGGTCAAATAACCGTGTAAGGCGTCCATCGTCATGCCATCATCGCCAACGCTATCTGACATCAAAAATTTATCGAGCTCATTAAATTCTTTGTCGCTAAGAGGTTCGTCGAGGTGCATGATATTGAAATAAATCTAAGTAATGGGATGGTCAAAAAATCTGGTGACGCTTAGGCCACTATTTTGAGAGATCTAAGAGATAGGCGAGAGTGTAGCGCTTGTTAGTCCTTTCGTGGTGAATTTCCACGTACAATTGGGCTTATGAACGAAGAAAAACAAAACAAATCTGAGTCCGGCCACATTGAGGCTTCGAGCGCCGTGGCCGGCGATTTTGCGGGTCTCAGTCCGGATCTTGTGCTCGACGCTGCCTACAGCCAGGGCTTTGCGGTCGATGGCCGCTTGCTTGCACTGAATAGCTATGAAAATCGCGTTTATCAATTGGGTATTGAAGATCGCGCTCCCATCATTGCTAAATTTTATCGCCCACGTCGATGGAGTGATGCGCAAATTCGAGAGGAGCACGCTTTCTTAATGAGTTTGCAGGAAAGCGAAATTCCTGTGATCGCTCCGATGACCAATTCTGACGGAGAGAGTCTGTTCTTTTTTGATCAGCATCGATTCGCTTTATTCCCTAGACAAGGTGGGAGGGCGCCGGAATTATCTGATCGTGAGACCTTGATTTGGTTGGGGCGATATCTCGGGCGCATTCATGCCATTGGAGCGCAGCACTTATTTGCGCATCGTCCAAGTCTGAGCGTGGAAGAGCTTGGTGATCAGTCGTTCAGAACTCTATTGCAAGGGCCTTGGATAGAAGGCTCTTTGCGCGAGGCATATGAAGCCGCAGCATCGCAAATGTTAGACAAAGTGAAGCAGTGTTTCGCCGCCTCGCCAGAATTTCAACAACTACGTTTGCATGGGGACTGCCATCTCGGCAACGTGTTGTGGTTATCGGAAGGCGCGCAACAAGGGCCTCATTTTCTTGATTTTGATGATAGTCGTAATGGGCCCGCAGTGCAGGATTTGTGGATGCTGCTGTCAGGATCTCGTAGTGAAATGCAGACACAGTTGTGCGATATTCTCGAAGGATATGAGGATTTCTTCGAGTTTGATACGCGCCAATTAGGCTTGATCGAACCATTACGTTGCCTACGAATGTTGCATTACAGTGCATGGTTGGCGCAGCGTTGGGATGATCCCGCCTTTAAGCAAGCTTTTCCATGGTTCGCCACACCTCGTTACTGGCAAGAGAAAATTCTTGAAATGCGGGAACAGATTGCCTTGCTCGATGAAGAGCCTTTGCGAGTATAGGTTTGACGCGGCTCGAAATAGTTTGGAGATGCCTGTGTAACCGCTCGGTAACAGTGCAGTATTAGCGCTGCAGTCGCCCTGCAAGCGTTCTGAAGCCAACGGCATGCCTTACAATAGCGGTTTTGAAGAATTATTTTTCGATACAAGTGAGCTAAAAATGACGCAAGACGAATTGAAATTGGCAGTGGCACAAGCAGCAATTGCCTATGTTGTTGAAGGTGAAATTGTTGGTGTCGGTACAGGGTCTACTGCCAATTTCTTTATTGATGAACTGGCGAAAATGAAGCACAAGATCAAGGCTGCGGTAGCATCTTCAGAGGCGACTGCTGCGCGCTTGCGTGGGCATGGCATCACTGTGCTTGATTTGAATGAAGTGACTTCGATGCCAGTCTATATCGACGGTGCTGATGAGATTACAGCGTCTGGTGCGATGATCAAAGGCGGTGGCGCCGCATTGACGCGTGAGAAGATTGTGGCCTCCGTTTCGCAACAATTTGTCTGCATTGCAGATGGTTCTAAATTGGTCGATAAATTAGGTCGTTTCCCTCTGCCGGTTGAAGTCATTCCGATGGCGCGTGAATCTGTGATTCGTGCCTTGAATGCGATTGCGGGTGAAGCGAAATTGCGCATGAAGGATGGTCAAGCTTTGATTACCGATAATGGTAATGTCATTGTCGATGTGCAAGGTTTGCAAATTGATGATCCCAAGGATCTCGAACGCCAGATCAACAATATTGTCGGCGTTGTGACGGTTGGTTTGTTCGCGCAGCAAGGCGCCAATGTCTGCTTGTTGGGAACGGCTGAAGGTGTCAAAACCTTGAAGTTTTGATTGCCTGCGTCTCACCCTGAAGAGTAAAAAGGAAAACAAATGTCACACCAAACAATAGATGAATCTGCAGTCGTTCAAAGCACCAAACAATGGTTGGAAAAGGCGGTCATTGGCTTGAATCTGTGCCCATTTGCGAAGGGCGTACACATCAAAGATCAAATTCGTTATTTCGTGAGCCATGCGACGACCACGGAAGAATTGCTGAAGGATTTAATTGACGAACTCGAAGTATTGGCTGAGGCCAATCCAGAAAAGATCGACACGACGCTTTTGATTCATCCAAACGTACTGAATGATTTTTTAGATTTCAATGATTTCCTCGAAGTCGCCGATGCGACGCTTGAAGACCGTGATCTTGACGGGATTTTGCAAGTGGCGAGCTTCCATCCAGCATATCAATTCGAAGATACTGAGCTTGATGATATCGAGAATTTCACGAACCGCTCACCTTTCCCGACGCTGCATTTGCTGCGCGAAGAGAGTATCGATAAGGCCGTCGAAGCTTTTCCAGAGGCTGAAGAAATCTACGAAAAAAACATGGCGACCTTGCGTTCATTAGGCTTAGAGGGATGGAAAAAACTATTTCTCGCTTAAGAGAGTAAGAGTCACTGGCTGATTGAGATGCATGAGAGAAGAAGGTAAATGGGGCTGCGGCCCCATTTGCTTTTTCAGGGTATCTGATGCGCGCCTTGTTAAGGTCAATGCGTGTTTGTCGACTTCTCAGAGGGTGAGCGTGCAACCGACTATTCGCAAATGGCGTTTGAATAAAATTTGCTGCGATTGCAAATGTCCATATTTTTGCTTGTTTTTCAGCTTCGATAGAAAAAGCATTTGCTTATGTTTTTTTATCATTTGTGATTTTCACTTTGATGTCTTTGTGGAAATGATTTCTGAAATGCACGGGTCAATAAAGTGGCGGCGCGATTGATGCTAATTGATTTTGCTAAGTAATTGAATTAGTTAATAAAATTGCCTACTGTCTTGGCTTTTCTTGCAGTCTTATTTGTCGCCGGGAAAGCTGTGGACGTTCAATTGAACTTACAGAAATGATGCTAAACACACTTCGCTTTTCTAACGGATCACGAAGACTTATAGCACTATCAGGAAAAAGCATACAAAATTTGGACGCGAAGTTCTTGTTATTTTGCAGAGCAGCATGTAGAGTCATGGGTTCATTTTTTGTTTATATCGTTTTTTGTCACTCTCTATAAATTCTATGGCTTTGATCGTCCACAAATATGGCGGGACTTCGATGGGCTCCACGGAGCGTATCAAGAATGTCGCGAAGCGCGTCGCCAAATGGCATGACGCAGGTTATCAAATCGTCGTTGTACCGTCCGCAATGTCGGGCGAAACCAATCGAATTATTGGCTTGGCTAAAGAAATTATGGCTGAACCAGATCCACGCGAACTGGATATGATTGCCTCCACGGGCGAGCAAGTTTCCGTCGGCTTACTGTCGATGGCTTTGCAATCTTTGGGTAAGAAGGCGGTTTCTTATGCTGGTTGGCAAGTGCCAATTAAGACCGATTCTGCATACACCAAAGCACGTATTTCTTCGATTGACGACGCCAAAGTCAAAGCCGATTTGGCTGCAGGGAAAATCGTCATCATCACCGGCTTCCAAGGCGTGGATGATCTCGGCAATATTACGACTTTGGGACGTGGTGGTTCGGATACGTCTGCCGTGGCGATTGCGGCTGCGATGAAGGCACAAGAATGTTTGATTTATACCGACGTTGACGGCGTGTACACGACCGATCCACGCGTTGTGTCTGATGCTCGTCGTTTGAATACGATTACCTTCGAAGAGATGCTTGAGATGGCGTCTCTAGGCTCGAAAGTTTTGCAAATTCGCTCAGTTGAATTTGCGGGCAACTATCGCATGCCAACACGCGTTTTGTCTTCGTTGACAGACCCATTAATGCCTTTGGCCGAAGAAATTGTCTCCGGCACTCTGATTTCGTTTGAGGAAGATACAAATATGGAACAAGCCACAATTACTGGCATCGCATTTAATCGTGATGAAGCAAAACTGACTGTGTTTGGTGTGCCAGACAAACCAGGTATTGCTTACCAAATTTTGGGGCCAGTGGCCGATGCGAATATCGAAGTCGACATGATTATTCAAAATCAGTCCGTGGAAGGTAAGACCGACTTTACATTCACCGTTCCTCGCGCGGATTACAACAAAGCGATGGAAGTGTTGAATGCAAGTGTGAAAGCGCATATTGGCGCCGGCAATATCATCGGTGATGCGAAGGTATCGAAAGTTTCTGTGGTCGGTGTTGGTATGCGTAGCCACGTGGGTATCGCCTCCCAAATGTTCCGTACTTTGTCGGAAGAGGGTATCAACATTCAAATGATCTCAACTTCTGAAATCAAAATCTCAGTTTTAATCGACGAAAAATATATGGAATTGGCGGTGCGTGCGCTGCATAAAGCATTTGGCTTGGAATCCGCCTAAAAGAAAATCGTGAAGGGTGGTTGACCAAATGTGAACTACCCGCTATGATCACGGTCTCGCTTATGACGTGATTTTCACGGCGTAAGAGTGTGGAGACGTGGCCGAGTGGCCGAAGGCACTTCCCTGCTAAGGAAGCATCTGGGGTAACCTGGATCGTGAGTTCGAATCTCACCGTCTCCGCCAAAAGAATTGGTGCCCGCTTAATGCAAGTTAAGCGGGCATTTTTCGTTTTACAGGTCTACAATGTGGCTAAAGGAAGCATGTAAAAAAACGGGAAATTTTGTCGTTTTTTGAAGTAACTTGCTTGAATTTAGGTCGCGCTTGAACTATTGTGCAATGCACCAATAATAACAAGGATTGCAATTGGCCCACGAACATTCAAAAAGCAGTTTATCTGCACTCACACTAGCGGCGATTGGTATCGTGTACGGCGATATCGGCACTAGTCCCCTGTACACCATGCAAGAAGTCTTCGATGCCAAGCATGGTCTCGTTTTAAATCAAGGCAACATTCTTGGGATCGTGTCCCTCATTCTTTGGGGCTTGATCTTTATCGTCTCCTTGAAATACGTGACGCTTGTTCTGCGAGCGAGTAATCGAGGCGAGGGGGGGATCATGGCCTTGACCGCCTTGACGCTTGAGTCAGTTGGCAAGAGTAATCGGCTTTATTTTCCTTTGGTGATACTTGGCATTATCGGCGCATCACTCTTTTATGGCGATGGTGTGGTGACTCCCGCCATGACGGTGCTATCAGCGATTGAAGGGATTAAGGTTGCCACGCCAGCGCTGAAACCTTTTGTGGTGCCAATCACGCTGATTATTTTGGTTTGCTTATATGCTGTGCAGTCACATGGCACGGCGACCATCGGTAAGTTGTTTGGTCCGGTTATGGTGCTGTGGTTTGCCGTGCTGGCTGCGATGGGGATGTATAACATTTTGCGTATGCCGGCAGTTTTGGAAGCCTTCAATCCATTGTATGCGATTGGTTTCTTGACTGAGCACCGCTTCGCTGCATTTATCGCCTTGGGCGCGGTGGTCTTGGCCTTCACTGGCTCGGAAGCGCTATACGCAGATATGGGGCACTTTGGACCTAAGCCGATTCGCACGGCGTGGTTTATGATCGTGTTTCCTGCTTTAGGTTTGAATTACTTGGGGCAAGGCGCATTGTTGATGGTTGAGCCTGAAGCGGTTGAAAACCCGTTCTTCAATCAATTGGGCGATTGGAGTATTTATCCTTTGGTCGTGTTGTCGACCATGGCGGCGGTAATTGCTTCGCAAGCGACAATTTCTGGTGCCTTCTCAATGACTAAGCAAGCGATCTCTTTGGGCTTCTTGCCGCGCATGAAGATCGTGCACACCTCGTCGAAAGAGATCGGGCAAATCTATATTCCTGTTGTCAATTGGTTGCAATTGGCGGCCGTCGTTGGTGCGGTTTTGGGCTTTGGCTCGGCAGGTAACTTGGCGTCGGCTTATGGGATCGCCAATACGGGCACGATGTTGGTGACCTCGATTTTGACCTTCTTCGTGATTCGATACGGTTGGAAATACAATCTGGCTTTGTGTATTGCATCGACAAGTTTCTTCTTGTTCATTGACGTTTCTTTGTTCTCTTCGAATGCGATGAAATTCTTCAGCGGTGGTTGGTTCCCGATTGCCTTGGGTATTGGTATCTGCACCGTCATGTTGACTTGGAAGCGTGGTCGCTCCTTGGTCTTCGATAATTTGAAGAAGCATGCCATCCCCTTGGAAGAATTTTTGGAATCCCTATTTGTTTCACCTCCTGTGCGTGTGGCGGGAACTGCCGTCTTCTTGCGCGGCGAGGCGGATGGTGTGCCGCACGCCTTGCTGCATAATCTGTCTCATAATAAGGTTCTGCACGAGCGCGTGATCTTTATCACCTTGCATAACCGTGAAATCCCATGGGTGCCATTCTCTGAACGGATTAAGGTCACTGATTTGAAAAACAATTGTTTCCAAATCGATGTCTTCTACGGCTTCAAGAATGAACCTGACATTCCAAATGCATTGGAATTATGTCGACCATTTGGCTTGGAGTTTGAGCCGCTCGAGACATCCTATTTCATTTCGCGCCAGACTATTATTTCAAGCCCTGGTAGTGGCATGGCAACATGGCGCGAAGGTTTGTTTGTGACGATGTCACGCAATGCCCGTGATGCGGCGGATTACTATCAAATTCCAAGTAATCGCGTGATTGAGGTTGGTGCACAGGTTGAAATCTAAGAAGCCTAAGGAATTTAAAACTAAGTGAAGGAATTTGAAAAAGTTCTATTGATTAGAAGTTTCTGTGCTATAATTTTGTTTTTCGCGGCTGTAGCTCAGCTGGATAGAGTACTTGGCTACGAACCAAGGGGTCGTGGGTTCGATTCCTGCCAGCCGCACCAGATTTAAGGGTTTAGACTTCGGTCTAAACCCTTTTTCGTTTGGGCTTTTGAAATTAACTGTTTTGTTCTTCGTTACTTTCTACGCTAAATGGTATGCCATTTGTAGTTTTGCTCAATCTAAAACTTGTTGGAGGTAGGGGGGGGCGTTATTCTTCACTTTTAGGCAAGTCGGTAATGTAACTCCGAGCGATGTATGTATGGTCCTTTTGAAGTTTTTGCCTTGGGGCTTTGAAAATTCACGGTGCTATGTTATAATTTTTGTCTTCGCGGCTGTAGCTCAGCTGGATAGAGTACTTGGCTACGAACCAAGGGGTCGTGGGTTCGATTCCTGCCAGCCGCACCAGTTTCAAAGAAAAAGGATTCAGATGAAAGTCTGGATCCTTTTTTCTTTTACGTTGCGCGATTAAGACCAGTCGACTTATTTCCGAATCTACTCATTTTAGCGGACGTCAATTTCGCCTACGTCGACGGAGAACCGCACAGCATCGTGGGGTGACGGTGTTGCGTCAAACCTTTCTAAACTGCTTTTTTGCTCTTTAATTCTGAGCCTTTATTTTTTTGCTCAAACTCCATTCACCAATGCCACGATTGGCCTCTTGGATCATTGGTGCAATTGCCGTGAGGGGCTTGGTTTCAAGCACGCTCTCCAAATTGCTTAAAAGTTTACCAACGAGTGTGGCGTCTGGCAGCATGGTCCCCAAGAACAAAACCTTGGCCTCGTATTCGATCAGAATGGTGGGGAAATTTTCGATATCGAGGTCTTCAATCAGGTCGGCGTGATCTTCAATATCGATCCATGCAAATATTTTATTGTTTTGCTTGCGACTGAGCTCTTCAAATTGTGGTCGATAGGATTGGCAAGTATCACACCAAGCGGCGCAAAGACAGGCCACCAGCCAAGGGCTTTGGTCTAACTGATTGGAAAGTGCCTGCAGATTATCGAGGCTGAAGTGATCGGTGTTTGAGTTCATAAGATATTTTACCGCAGCTGATCATGCATCTGAATGCGTATCTGAATAATTTGCAACCTCCAATAAAACGTAAAAGCTTGGGAGCCTACTTGAGTGCGGTTAAAATATCGATATGAAGACTATACTCGCTATCGAAACCTCAACTGATGTCGCATCGGTTGCCATTTCACACAAGGGAACACTTAAAAGTCTAGAGCTTTCCGGTGTTAATACCCACTCACATGGATTACTGCCCGCAATTCAAGATCTACTGAATCAACACGAAATAGCGCTGTCCGATGTTGAGCTGCTCGCTCTTGGATGTGGACCAGGCGCATTCACTGGGGTTCGTACGGCATGTGGTGTGATTCAGGGGCTAGCTTTTGCTTTGGATTTGCCTGTATTGCCGCTCGTAAGTCTGCATGTTCAAGCACAGAAAGCGCGAGAAAAATTTGGCGTGGAGGAGTGTGTTTGTGTCTTAGATGCACGGATGTCCGAGGTCTATTGGACGCACTTGCGGTGGAAGGACGGTGCGTGGGAAGAACTAACGAACCCGAAACTTGGTTCGACCGCCGAAGTGGAGGATCATTTGCGCTCGAACGCTGTTTCAGTTGTGATTGGAACGCAAGTGTCGTTGAGTGATTCGTTTCAATCCCGCGCTGTAAGTGCAATGCCGCATGCCCAACAATCGATTAGCTTAGCATTGAAAGCTGCGCAGGACTTATATGTCACTGCTGAGTTGGCACAACCCCTTTATCTGCGAAATAAAGTGGCGCTCACAACGGCAGAACGGCACGCACAAAGTGAAAATAAAGCGGTGGGTACTTAAATATGGGCTTTGTTCTTGCTACAGCTGATGGAAATGACACGCAAGACGAAATTGAATTGTGCCAGTTGACGATCGATGATCTCGATTCGGTGTTTGAGATCGAAAATGCGGTCTATACTCACCCGTGGTCGCGAGGGAACTTTGAAGATTCTTTCGCTCAGGCTTATCCCGCTTTCGGATTGAGATCTTGTGCAAATCAAGAGCTTCAATCCTTGATAGGCTATTTTTTTGTGATGCCAGTGGTGGATGAGCTTCACTTACTGACGATTGCTGTGGCAAAGGCATATCAAGGGATGGGCTATGCGCATCAGCTGTTGGACGCATTGAAGTTGTTTGCCGAGCAGGGTGATTTTGTATCGATCATGCTTGAAGTTCGTGTCAGTAACGCAAGAGCGATTCAGATTTATGATCGTTTTGGATTTGTCGAAATAGGGCGCCGGCGGGCATATTATCCAGCAGAAAATGGCGCGAGAGAGGATGCGATCGTGATGCGTCTTGAACTCAATCGGAGTTTCCATGAATAGTCAGCGTGACTACTTTCTGAAGCATTTGGGGATTGGTGAAGTGTGGCAGTTACGTCATGCTGAAGGTGGCCCCGTCGCCGTTGTGGAGTTGTCCGATCAGATTTCTGGTCAGGATGTTGTTCAACGATTGCCGAACGTTGAGGGTGGTGAGGGTGTTCAGGGTGTTGCGAAAGCGAGCAATGACACGTGGGAGCAATTGTCGATCGATATTCAAGCTTGCAATGCTTGTACCTTGTGTTCTCGTTATGGCAAACAAATGTTTGCAAAGCCAACGGTCTCTCCTGACTTGGTTTTGTTGTTCGATTGGTCGGAACTGGGGAGCTATGATCCAGTTTTGGCGAACCAAGCTGAACGTTTGCTTGGTAACATCATGCTGGCCGCGAAAGGACTATGTGCTGCGACCGTTTCTATGCCGTTGTTGAACGCCATGATGCCGAGCGAAGCCACACAGATTCCTCTTCAAACCTCTGCTGCCGGATGTGGAGCACTCTTAAAGCGCTATTTGAAATTATTCAGGCCAAAGCGTGTGCTGGTGTTTGGGCCGCGAATTGCAACTGCAATGGGAGTGTCTTCTCAGTCCCAAGATTTCAAGGTCCCAGTCCAATGGGAGGGACTTGAAATTGATATGAGCCCCAGTATCTATGACATCTTGCAAGATTCCTCTCTTAAACGAGTCGTTTGGCAGCAACTGTGTCGTATCGCTTCTGAAACAAGTCGCGAAGTTTGAAATGTTTTGAGCTAGACTCGCAATAAACAATTTCGACGGCCGTAATCGCGAGTGGGAAGTCACTATATGCAAACTTTTCAGGATGTTTTTCATAGAGAATTTTTCCAATTGCGCGATAAGCATGTTCGCGCATTGACGTGGTTGCTGTTGTCGCCATCCGTGCTGGATGAGCGCTCACCTATGTGGCATCGACAGATTGCTCATCTTAGTCTGCCGGAGCGTTCAACTCTTAAGCGTTGGTTATTCGAACTCGATGCGCATCCAACGCCTTTGCATGAAATGGTCAACCTTCACGAGTCTCTCCGCCTCGGACATTATGCTGAAAACTTGTTAGCGTACTTTTTCCAGCATGAGGGAATTTTGTTTGGACGGAGTTTGCAGGTAAATGATCGTGCTAGTCACACCATAGGGGAGTTCGACTTTTTACTGTATGGTCATAGTGGCTTGATTCATCTGGAACTGGCGACGAAATTTTATCTTTTTCAATTGCCTGGTCATACGATGCATCGACCATCGGTCTTTGATTATTTGGGCCCCGGTTTGAATGATAGTTTGGGCGCAAAGATGCAAAAAATCCTAGGAAAGCAATTGACTTTATCATTGCATCCCGCCGCACAAAAAGCGGTTCCGCAGGGTGTTGCTGCGGCTAAGGCTTTAGTGAAAGGCTGGTTGTTTTATCGAGCGACAGAGCGTGAAGTCAATTTAGTTGAGGGAATTGCACACGGTCACTGCATGGGGTTTTGGTGGACCTTGGACGAACTAAAAAAACTGGCAATTCCAAATGCCATGGTCTTGGAGAGACTGGACTGGCTAGCTCCAGCACAATGTGATCCGACTGACGTGTTGAAAAAAGATCTTCTGATTGAAATGTTGGAGCGCCACTTCCACATCGACCAAAGGCCCGTTTTAGTCGCCATCATGCGCCATAGCGGCGATGTCATGCAAGAATTCTGCCGTGGCTTTGTGGTGCCTAGCGAGTGGCCAATGAAGGCTGCACAAGTAGAGCGGCAAGAGCCCAACGCTTAAATGCAATCCAATCCTAGTGTTTTTCTTCACCAATTAAAGCGACCGAGTCGAACTTTGCTTGGTTTGATGCATGTTTGCGCATCACCAAATAGGTTGTCGACGCCACAAAAACGCCGAATGCAATAATAATTGTGCTTGTGTGTAGTGCTTGCTTCACCATAAAGCTATAGATGGCTAAGGTCACTAAAATCGATAATTGTTCGTTGAAATTTTGTACCGCGATTGAGTGACCAGCACTCATCAATACATGTCCACGGTGTTGCAAGAGTGCGTTCATCGGTACGACGAAAAATCCGGCGAGGCCCCCAATGAAAATGAGTAAGGGATAAGCTAGCCAAACGCTCTTGACGAAGACCATTGACGTGACTACGAGACCCATCATGACGCCGAGCTTCATTACACTTAATGAGCGCTTGAGCGGAATGAATTTGGCAGCGAGTAAGGCCCCTAATGCGATACCAAGGGCGAATACACCTTGAAGCTCGGTCCCTTTCTCTAAGGGCATATGGAGATTAACGCGAGCCCATTCGAGTACTAGCAACTGCAACACCGCGCCTGCGCCCCAAAAGAGAGTTGTCACCGCTAACGAGATTTGGCCTAATTTGTCTTTCCAGAGTTTGACTGAGCAATGTGTGAAATCGCGCAATAGGCAGAATGGATTGCGCTCTTGCTTTGGATATACTGCACCGGTATCTGGGATGTGGCGATTAAAGAGCGCTGCGATTAAGTAGCAGCTTGTGATTACACAGAGTGCAGCTTCATTGGTGGTATCGATGCCGGTATCGACGACTGGAAAATCAAAGGAAAGAATCCAAGTTGAAATATGTGGGTCGATGAGTTTGCCGCCGAGAAGAACCCCAAGAATAATCGAACCGATTGTTAATCCTTCGATCCAGCCATTCGCCGCAACCAGTTTTTCTGCTGGTAGTAGCTCGGTCAAGATGCCATATTTTGCTGGCGAATATGCGGCGGCGCCGAAACCCACGATACCATATGCAATGACTGGATGAACGTCGAAAAACATCAGGCCGCAGCCGCCAACCTTTATGAGGTTAGTGATAAACATGACTCGCCCTTTAGGCATGGAGTCAGCAAAGGCACCTACAAAGGCTGCTAGCAAAACATAAGAAAGCGCGAAACTCCATTTCAGTAATGGTGTCATCCACGCGGGTTCATTCATCGTAGTCAGTAAAGCCATTGCTGCAATCAGCAATGCATTATCGGCGAGCGAAGAAAAGAACTGCGCCGCCATAATTGTGTAAAAACCGCGTTTCATTCGTTCTTATGACCTGTGCTTATAGATGCAGGTGTGCTTTATACCATGAAACTTTGGAGTAACACTTGAAATAAGACAATCTGTTTGATTGATACTGTGTAAAATATCAGTGGTTTTGAACTGAAATTCGATGCGTCGAAAAAGACATTTTTAAAATGGCTAAACAAAAAACAAACTATACCTGCACTGAATGCGGCGGGGTTCAGAGTAAGTGGGCAGGTCAATGCCCTTCCTGCCAACAATGGAACACACTGGTAGAAACCTTGGTGGAGGAAGCTGGAAACCGATTCTCGCAAAAATTTCAGGGATTGGCCCAAAGTGCTCCGGTTCTTAATTTGGGAGCAATTGAAGCTGATGATGTGCCACGGTTCGGTACAGGTGTTGATGAGTTTGATCGAGTTCTTGGCGGTGGTTTGGTGCCGGGCGGGGTGGTTCTCATTGGCGGTGATCCTGGGATTGGTAAATCCACCTTGTTGCTACAAGCATTATCGAATTTAGCCCGCGTCAAAAAAGTTTTGTATGTGAGTGGCGAAGAGTCTGGGGCGCAAATCGCCTTGCGCGCGAAACGTTTGATGGTGGAGACTGACCAAGTTTCGTTGCAAGCAGAAATCCAATTGGAGAAGATTCTCAACACTTTAAGTGAGCATCAGCCTCAGGTGGTGGTGATTGATTCCATTCAAACCTTGTATTCGGATGCCTTGAGTTCGGCACCCGGATCAGTAGCTCAAGTCCGTGAATGTGCAGCGCAACTCACTAGGGTTGCGAAAGCGAGTAATGTGACGATGATTCTGGTAGGGCATGTGACAAAAGAGGGCGCACTCGCCGGACCTCGCGTTCTCGAACACATTGTCGATACCGTTTTGTACTTTGAAGGTGATACGCACTCAAGTTACCGCTTGGTGCGGGCGATTAAGAATCGCTTTGGTGCGGTGAATGAGCTCGGTGTTTTTGCGATGACGGAACGTGGTTTGAAAGGAGTTTCGAATCCTTCCGCGCTCTTTTTGTCACAACATGATGCGCAAGTTGCAGGTTCTTGCGTCATGGTGACGCAAGAGGGAACTCGCCCTTTACTGGTCGAGATTCAAGCGCTCGTGGATACCTCTCATGCGCCTAATGCAAAACGTTTGTCGGTGGGGTTGGAACAAAATCGCTTAGCTATGTTACTCGCAGTCTTACATCGGCATGCCGGTGTCGCAGCGTTCGATCAAGATGTCTTTATCAATGCGGTTGGCGGCGTCAAAATTACAGAGCCCGCAGCCGATTTGGCGGTACTGTTGGCCATTAATTCTTCGATGCGAAATAAACCTTTACCACGTGGATTTGTGGTCTTCGGTGAGGTCGGTTTGGCGGGAGAAATTCGACCAGCACCCCGAGGGCAAGAACGTTTGCGAGAAGCGGCAAAGCTCGGATTTTCTGTGGCGATGATTCCTAAATCTAATGCACCGAAACAAAAGATCGAAGGCTTACAAATTATCGCGGTAGATCGCATCGATGAAGCTTTGAGTAAGATTCGCGACATTGATGGTTTGATTGATGCTTGATTGATGCTTGATTGTTGATGGGGCGCGTGATGTTATGTTGTTTAAGTGTGCACCTTGAGCGTCATTGCAACTTGTGCGGAGATGTATTTTTAGGTTCGCATCTCCGCATTTGATCCACCAGTCCGTTATTTCTTGGCGAGTTTATTTCGAATTTTTGGTGTCATCACTGTCGCTAATGCTTTCGGCAGCGTGTCAGGGTAATCTCGACTGTAGTGTAGTCCACGACTCTCTCTACGTGAGAGTGCGCTTTCAACAATTAGCGAAGCTACTTCGACCAAATTACGTAACTCAAGCAAATTGTTTGAAATTCGGAAGTTGGCGTAGTATTCGTCGATTTCTTCCTTCAGTAATTGAATGCGATGTTTTGCGCGTTCAAGTCGTTTCGTAGTTCGCACGATACCAACGTAATTCCACATGAAGCGACGTAGTTCATCCCAGTTGTTGGCGATCACGACTTCTTCGTCTGCATCGGCGACGCGGCTTTCATCCCATGCTGGTAACTCTGGACGGTTGCTTGGGATTTGTGCTGCAATATGCTGTGCGGCGGCTTTGCCAACTACAAGACATTCGAGCAAAGAATTGCTGGCCAATCGATTCGCGCCATGCAGACCTGTGTAGGCGGTTTCGCCGACCGCATACAGCCCAGGAATATCTGTCCTTCCGAGCGTGTCTGTCACCACACCGCCGCAAGTAAAATGTACCGCAGGAACCACGGGGATGGCTTGCTTTGTAATGTCGATACCCAGCTCAAGACAACGTGCGTGAATGGTTGGGAAATGTTCTTTTAGGAACTCGGGTGATTGATGGCTTATGTCTAGTTCGACATAATCGAGGCCGCGCTTTTTCATTTCAAAGTCGATCGCACGTGCGACCACATCGCGTGGTGCAAGTTCGGCGCGATCATCATGATTTAGCATGAAACGTGTACCAGCAGCGGCACCGGCTTCTGGAGGTAATTTCAAGATGCCGCCTTCGCCACGCACTGCTTCGGTGATCAGAAAAGACTTTGCGTAGGGGTGGTACAAACAGGTTGGGTGGAATTGCATGAACTCCATATTGGCAACGCGGCAGCCCGCTCTCCATGCCATTGCAATTCCATCACCGGTTGCTGTATCGGGGTTGGTCGTGTAGAGGTAAACTTTGCCTGCGCCACCGGTTGCAAGGACAGTATGCTGTGCGCTCACCGTGTGTACGGCACCAGTCTTAACATCTTGCACGTAGAGGCCAAGGCAGGTTGGCGTTGCAGAGGTGTCGCCAACTTTAGCGGATGTTATGACATCGATTGCGTAGTGATGTTCGAAAAGGCTGATGTTGGGATTTTTCCGTACGAGTTGTTCGAGCGTTACTTGTACTGCATGCCCAGTCGCATCTGCCGCGTGAATAATTCGACGCTGGCTGTGTCCACCTTCGCGTGTTAAGTGAAAACCGAGTTCCGCCTCGTGGTCTTTGGTGAAGGGAACGCCTTGTTCGATCAACCAATCAATTGCTTGTCTACCTTGCTCAATAATTGCCCGGGTGGCGACTTCGTCGCATAGCCCGGCTCCAGCAATAATCGTGTCCGAAATATGTTGTTCGTGACTGTCGTGGGAATCAAGCACCGCTGCGATCCCACCCTGAGCCCAATTGCTGGCACCGTCAAGTAGGGTTCGTTTCGAAATTACGGCAACCTTATGAGTTTTCGCTAAATGCAAAGCAACAGAGAGTCCGGCAAGTCCGCTGCCGACGATCGCAACATCAAACTTCATCATTCGATCTTTAAGTAAGTAAGTGAAATTGGCAAGCTGATGAGCTCACCGATAAAGGGCTCAACTATATGCGATTTTTATCCAAACATGTACTCGAACACCGCGAAACTCCCACTAAATTCGGTATTTGATCATGCCTGTAAGTCGCATTCTTGCTTGGTATTGCCGGATTTCTGCAACGCTCTTAACGCTCCTGGTTGGTTTTTTCTAGTTTGATTTCAAAAAAGCATCCAAACTGCTTGACACAATTGCGAGCGCCTTGATCTAATACCGGATGCAATTTTTCAGCCACCTTTCGAGAGTGAGGATGGTTAAACTGCCGAAACATCTTTGTTGTGTATTTTTTTGTGAGGGGACGTAAGTGAATAAAACCGAATTGATCGACCATATCGCTAAGAGTGCTGATTTGTCGAAAGCTGCATCTGCTCGTGCTTTGGATGCAGTTATTGCTGCAGTCAAAACAACTCTGAAAAAGAACGGTACAGTGACCCTCGTTGGTTTTGGTACTTTTT
The DNA here is from genome assembly GCF_031326225.1 of Undibacterium cyanobacteriorum. GTDB lineage: Bacteria > Pseudomonadota > Gammaproteobacteria > Burkholderiales > Burkholderiaceae_D > Undibacterium > Undibacterium cyanobacteriorum. The sequence continues at coordinate 2,006,066 of NZ_CP133720.1, forward strand.
CTGTCGGTAAACGTGCAGCTCGTACAGGTCGCAATCCACGTACTGGCGAAGCGATCAAAATCAAGTCTGCCAAGGTTCCTAAATTTAAACCTGGCAAAGCTTTGAAAGATGCGGTAAACTAATACTTTTCACGGTTTGCATAAAAGCTAGCCGTGTTTAGTTAATTTATGATGGGGCGCTTAGCTCAGTTGGTAGAGCGGAGCCCTTACAAGGCTTAGGTCGGGAGTTCGAGCCTCTCAGCGCCCACCAATAAATTAACAGCAGTATTCGGAGCGGTAGTTCAGTTGGTTAGAATACCGGCCTGTCACGCCGGGGGTCGCGGGTTCGAGCCCCGTCCGCTCCGCCAACATCTAAAAGGCGAACATATGTTCGCCTTTTTTCTTATTACGAAGTGAAATTTGTGAATTGGTCGGTGCAATATGTTTGACTTTATCCGTACACATCAGCGTTTAATGCAATTCGTCTTGCTGCTGATTATTTTCCCATCATTCGTGGTCGGCGGTGTGGTTGGCTTCAACAGTTTCTCGGGCAGTCGTGCAGAGATCGCCAAGGTTGGTTCTGAAGGTGTTCCGGTTGAAGAGTTCAATCAAGCATTGCGTTCACAGATTGATCGAATGAAGCAGGCTTACGGCCCAGATTTCGACGCTCAATTACTCAATACGCCGGAGATGCGTAAAGAAATTCTAGATGGCTTGATTTCGCGCCGTGTGGTTGCGCTTGAAGCAAAGCAATCGAAGCTTGCTGTGACCGATGAAGCTTTGCAGAAAAATATTTTGGAAATTCCTGGTTTGCGTAAGCCGGACAATAGCTTCGATAAAGATCGTTATAAGAGTTTGTTGGCTGCGCAGGGTATGACCCCCGCAAGTTACGAAGTGAGTTTGCGTCAAGATCTGACAAATCAACAATTGATCGATGCGATTCAAGGTACTGCGATCATGCCAAAGGCGATTGCTGCGCGTATTGCCGCAATCTCTGAGCAAGAGCGTGAAGTTCAATCTTTGGGCTTCAAAGCCAAAGATTACCTTAACGAGGTGAAGGTGACCGATGAAATGATGCGCGCGTTTTATGATAAAAATGGTAGTCAATTCGAAGTGCCAGAATCCGTTTCTGTGGAATATGTCGTACTCAGTGCGGAAAGCCTCGCGGAAAAAACGACAGTCTCTGACACCGAGGTGGCGGCGTATTACGAACAAAACAAAAACCGTTACTCGACCGAAGAATTGCGCCAAGCTAGTCATATTTTGTTGAGTGTGGCTAAGGATGCTAGCGAAGCGGATAAGAAGGCTGTACAAACAAAAGCGGAAGGATTGTTAGCTCAATTGCGTAAGGATCCAAGTTTGTTCCCTAAATTGGCGAAAGAAAATTCACAAGACCCTGGTTCGGCTCAGAACGGTGGCGATTTGGGGTTCTTTAAGCGCGGTGCAATGACTAAAGCCTTTGATGAGACAGTATTTAAGTTGAAGCAGGGCGAAATGAGTGGTTTAGTGACGACCGAGTATGGTATTCATATTGTGCAGTTGAATGCTATCAAAGCGGCGGCAGTCAAACCTCTCGATGAAGTTCGTGGTGAGTTGGTTGCTGAAATTAAGAAGCAAAAAGCTTCAAAGGCATTTGCTGAGGCAGCTGATACATTTACTAATTTGGTCGAGCAGTCGGATAGCCTGCAAGCTGTCGCGGAAAAAATGAATCTGAAGTTGGAAAAAGCGTCCAATCTTGGTCGTCAAGCCAATCCGATTTTGCCACCGACGGTTGCATCGAATAACCCTAAATTCTTGAAAGCGGTATTTGCGGATGAAGCGATCAAGAAGAAGCACAATATCGATCCAACTGAGCTGGCGCCAAATACATTATTTTCGGCGCGAGTTTTGGAACATAAACCAAAAAGTAAGCGTGCTTTCGATGAAGTGAAGGCTAGTATTCAAACTCAATTGGTACAGGTCGAAGCTCAGTCTTTGGCGAAGAAAGCTGGATTGGCAAAGATAGCAGCTTTGAAGTCATCCGATTCGACGAACGGTTTCAATGACTTGAAATTAGTCTCGCGGACAAAACAGTCTGAAATTGCGCCAGAAGCTTTGCAGGCAGTGTTGAAAGCAGATGTGCAAAAACTCCCAGCATTCGTGGGAGTGGAAGTGCCAGGCGTTGGTTACGAAGTATTCCGTATTGCTAAAGTATTGCCGGGAACGCCTGATCCAACACGTCGTGCAAACGAGGGGCGTCAGTTAGAAAATGCGATCGCTCAGCAAGAGGTTTTCTCTTATATTGAAGCGCTCAAGCAGCGTGCCAAAGTGACTGTGAATCAATCTGCTTTGAATAGTAAAAACGTTGGTGACGCATCAAGTCAATAAAAGCAAAAGGCGTTGACATTGTGAGCGTCGTGATCTGTTCCGTAAAAAGCAGCCTTCGGGCTGCTTTTTTTTGCGCCAAAGTTTTTTGCTTTTTTTTGAGGCGATTCTCTCAGTGGAAGTGGTATCGGATAGTCTGCTGGTAGTCGCAAAAGAGTTGTTTTTCGGTGCAAGAATGTGTTCCTTGTATGTTTTCGATCTAAACTCGAAAAAGTTGCTTTGCAATAAATGTAGTTTTTGATGTGAATCAATGTGGCTTGTAAGCGCGATTGATATCCTGCACCTGTAACTTTTTTAACCGAGTGAGATCATGACAAAAACCATTGAAAACACCTACAACTATCGAGTTGTGCGCCAATTTTCTGTCATGGCCGTCGTTTGGGGCGTCGTTGGCATGCTGGTAGGCGTGTTAATTGCGGCTCAATTGGCTTGGCCAGAACTGATTAGTGGCATCCCCTGGCTCAGTTATGGACGTCTGCGTCCATTGCATACGAACGCGGTGATTTTCGCGTTTGGCGGCTGCTCTTTGTTTGCAACTTCTTTTTACGTTGTACAGCGAACGACAAATGCACGTTTATTCGGTGGTCCTTTGATCGACTTCGTTTTCTGGGGTTGGCAATTAGTGATCGTTGCTGCTGCAGTAACTTTGCCATTGGGTTTTACACAAGGTAAAGAATACGCAGAACTCGAATGGCCAATCGACATCTTGATCGCTTTGGTATGGGTTGCTTACGCGGTGGTGTTCTTCGGTACCATTATGAAGCGCAAAGTAGAACACATCTACGTGGCGAACTGGTTCTTCGGTGCTTTTATCGTGGCGGTTGCAGTTTTGCACATCGTGAATAGTGCAGCGATGCCAGTCAACTTCATGAAATCCTACTCAGCCTATTCTGGCGTGCAGGATGCGATGGTGCAGTGGTGGTACGGTCACAATGCGGTGGGTTTCTTCTTGACAGCTGGTTTCTTGGGCATGATGTACTACTTCGTGCCAAAACAAATTGGTCGCCCAGTGTATTCCTATCGTTTGTCCATCGTCCACTTTTGGGCCTTGATTTTCACGTATATGTGGGCAGGTCCTCATCACTTGCATTACACAGCATTGCCTGATTGGGCGCAGTCACTGGGTATGTTGTTCTCCTTGATTTTGTTGGCTCCATCTTGGGGTGGTATGGTCAATGGCATCATGACCTTGTCCGGCGCATGGAGCAAATTACGTTCCGATCCTATCTTGCGCTTCTTGATCGTTTCTTTGTCCTTCTACGGTATGTCTACTTTCGAAGGTCCAATGATGGCGATCAAAACGGTCAACGCTTTGTCGCACTACACTGATTGGACGGTCGGTCACGTTCACTCGGGTGCCTTGGGTTGGGTTGGTTTCATTTCTATCGGTAGTTTGTATTACCTCGTGCCACGTTTGTTTGGTCAAACAGAGATGTACAGCAAGCGCCTGATCGAGATGCATTTCTGGATTGCAACCATCGGTATCGTTTTGTATATCGCTGCAATGTGGATCGCTGGTGTGATGCAAGGTTTGATGTGGCGCGCGGTCAATGAAGACGGTACTTTGACGTACACCTTCGTTGAATCTGTTAAAGCGACCTATCCGTACTATGTGATCCGTTTGACTGGTGGTCTCTTGTATTTAAGTGGCATGTTGTTGATGGTGTATAACGTTGCGAAAACTATCGCGATGGCTAAGCCTGCGAACGATGCGATTCCTGCAGTTCCTGCACAAGCAGCGCACGCTTGATTGAACACGCCATTAGGAGAATAAGAATGCGTAAATTTACACATGATTTGATCGAGCGAAATATCGGTCTGATGTTGGTGTTGGTGATCTTGACCATTAGCGTTGGTGGCCTGGTTGAGATCGTCCCACTGTTTTTCCAAAAATCGACTACTGAGGCCGTGGCGGGTGTGAAACCATACACCGCTTTGCAATTGGCTGGTCGCGACGTTTATTTGCGTGAAGGCTGCTACGGTTGCCACTCACAAATGATTCGTCCATTCCGTGCGGAAACCGAGCGTTATGGTCATTACTCTGTAGCCGGTGAGTCTGTTTATGATCATCCGTTCCAATGGGGTAGTAAGCGTACTGGTCCAGATCTGGCGCGTGTTGGCGGTCGTTATAGTGATACATGGCACCGCGATCACTTGATGGATCCACGCTCTGTGGTTCCAGAATCGAATATGCCATCGTACTCTTGGTTGGCAAAGGCAACAGTGGATGCCGATGGCTTGGCGCCAAGAATGCGAGCAATGCGTACCTTGGGTGTGCCATACACCGATCAAGAAATCGCGACTGCGGCGGCAGACGTGAAAGACAAGACAGAGTTGGATGCACTCATCGCTTACTTACAAGTGTTGGGTACTGCGATCAAAAACAAGAACTAAGTTTTTGGAAAGGAGCTTAGGATGAACTTTACTATCGTCAGTAGCGTGATGACATTGATCTCAATGATCGTGTTTATTGGCATCCTATATTGGGCTTTTAGTTCGAATAACAAAGCCCGTTTTGAAGAATTGGCCAAGTTGCCACAAGATGAAGAGAATGGAAAATAGCCATGGCAGACTTTATTAGCGAATGGTGGGGCACAGCGATAGCGATCGTCACCGCGATCAGTATTCTTGCGTGTGGTATTTTGTTGTGGGCCCAGTCCAAAGTAAAAGTGAAAATCGGCTCAGATGGCAAACCATTGCCAGCTGAAACAACCGGTCACGTATGGGATGAAAATCTCTCCGAGCAAAACAATCCTTTGCCGAAATGGTGGATGTGGTTGTTCTACTTAACTTTGATTTACAGCGTGGGTTACCTCGTTGTATATCCAGGTTTTGGTGCTTATCAAGGTAAATTTGGTTGGTCCCAAACAGGTGCCTATGACAAGGAAATGAAGGACGGTGAAGCACAGTACGGTCCTTTGTTCAATAAGTACTTAGGTATGGATGTCGCTGCAGTTGCCAAGGATCCACAAGCCCATGAAATTGGACAGCGCTTGTTCCTAAATACTTGCGCTCAGTGCCATGGTTCTGATGCTCAAGGGGGCAAGGGTTATCCCAATTTGACAGACAGCGATTGGTTGTATGGTGGTGATCCGCAAGTCATCAAAACGACCATCACTGAAGGTCGTCATGGTCAAATGCCACCGATGGGGGCAGCTTTGGGTGGTGAGGATGATGTACGTAACGTGGCCAACTATGTCATGAGTTTGTCTGGCGCGGCACATGATCCAATCAAGGCGGCATTAGGTAAATCGAAGTTCGGCGTTTGTGCTGCTTGCCATGGTGCTGATGGTAAAGGTAACCAAGCTTTGGGTTCACCAAACTTGACCGATAAAGTGTGGTTGTATGGCGGTGGTATCGACACGATCATGGAAACGATCAACAAAGGCCGTTCCAATCAAATGCCTGCGCACAAAGCACTTTTGTCCGAAGCTAAAATTCATTTGCTGACTGCTTACGTATGGAGTTTGTCAAACAGCGGAAATAGTGCTGCTGCGGCAAGCGAAGCGAATGCGTTGAAGCAAATTGAAGCAGCTGATGCAAGTGCAGCTTCGAAATGATTGAGTGAATACTTGGCGTCGACCACAGTCGGCGCCAAGAAATTTGCGAGTTTTAAAGGTAGAAAATGAAGAAAATTCCCATTATTCCTGTCGCGCCGGATGAGGCAGAGTTAGCACTTTTTGAAGAGCGTAAAAAGATTTATCCTCGTACTCAGAAAGGCTGGTTTCAGTCTTGGCGTTGGGTTTTGGTTTTCTTCACACAGGTGTTGTTTTACGGCGCGGCTTGGCTTGATTGGAACGATCGCCAGGCCGTTTTATTTGATTTGGTTAACCGTAAATTTTATATTTTTGGCCTGATTTTATGGCCTCAGGATTTTATTTATTTAGCCGTCTTGCTGGTGATATCGGCGCTCTCGTTGTTCTTGTTCACCGCCATGGCTGGTCGTCTATTTTGTGGATATGCTTGCCCACAAACGGTCTACACCAAGATTTTTTTATGGATCGAAGCCAAAGTTGAAGGTGATCGTGGTGCGCGCATGAAACTTGATGATGCACCAATGTCGGTGCGCAAGTTTCGCTTAAAAACAATCAAGCACAGTACTTGGATATTGATCGCGTTGTGGACGGGCTTTACATTCGTTGGATATTTTACCCCCATCAAAACGCTCGCCCAAGAAGTGCTCGCCACGAACCTCGGTCCATGGGAAACATTTTGGATGTTGTTCTACGCGTTTGCCACCTATGGCAATGCAGGCTTTATGCGTGAACAAGTTTGTAAATACATGTGCCCCTATGCACGCTTTCAGAGTGCAATGTTTGATAAAGATACTTTGATTGTCACCTACGATACCGAGCGTGGTGAACCACGCGGTTCGCGTAATAAGAAGGTTGATTACAAAGAGCAGGGACTTGGCGCTTGTGTGGACTGTGGTATCTGTGTACAGGTTTGTCCAACCGGAATTGATATCCGCAACGGATTGCAGTATGAGTGTATCGCTTGTGGCGCCTGTATTGATGGCTGCGACCAAGTGATGGACAAGATGGGATATGAGCGTGGCTTGGTGCGGTACACAACCGAACACGCTCTGAAACGCAAAATGACGAAGCAGGAGATGTGGCAACGCGTATTCCGTTTAAGAACCCTCATTTACACAGGTATTTTGTGTTTGATTATTTTCTTGGCCGGTTTATCTTTGGCGTTTCGTGTTCCGTTGAAAGTGGATGTGTTGCGTGACCGTGCAATGCCAAAAATCACCGAGACTGGTGGGGTAGAAAATGTGTATCGCCTGCAGATTATGAATACACAAGAGTCGCAGCGCGAGTACATCATCACCGTTAAAGGCTTGAACGGCGCTGAGATCGTAAATGCAGATAGCGTGGTGATTCCTTCTGCTAGCACGAAAGCATTCCCTGTGAGGGTTCGTGTTCCGGCAGGTGTTGCGACTACAGGATCGAACCGGATTAAATTCACCATCACGGATAAGCAAAAAATGAATGTGACGGTGACGGAAAAAGCAGTCTTTATCGTTCCTCGATAATTGGAGTAAAAAATGAATACAGCAATATTTAATAAACCGGCGAAGCAAGATGTTTGGTATAAAGAGCCTTGGCTGCTCTTGGTCATTGGTGGCCCCTTAATTGTCGTGTGCGCCAGTGTCTTTACTGGCATGTTGGCGATGCGTGGCGCCGATCAAGTCGTTGCGAAGGATTACTACAAGCAGGGCTTAATGATTAACACGAATTTGCAGCGTGATGCAAAAGCACGCGAGCTCGCATTGACAGCGAACATGCACCTCGATTTGGCGAAAAAGAGTATGACCCTTCAGTTACAGTCGAAGGCTGCAGTGCCGGATTCGGTGCAATTGAGTATCGCTACTTCTGGTGCAGAAAAAGGATTAGTGGAAGAAGTGGTGCGTCGATTGCCACTGAAATTGACTGGTGGATCAAGTTACCAAGTCGATCTGAGCCAGGTCTTGCAAGGAAAGAATAGTCTAGATCTTGAGCGAGTAAAGTTGTTGCATATCAAACTTGAAACCAATGAATGGCGTTTAACTGGTGATTGGTATGATCCACTTCAAAGAAATTTAGTTTTATCTGTGGCAAACTAAGACACGTTGACTGGTGTCGATTGTTTGCAAACCTGCACTCGAATTGAGGAGACAAGTTTGGAAAATCGCATTAAAACAGAAGAACGATTTTCGTTATCTACCATTTTGATGGTTGTACTATGGCCAGGCTTTTTGATGGCTTGCGTTGGAACGGGAATTTTTTTTAGTTTGGTCGATCCTATGGAATTGATAATTCTCGATGAGAAAATTCAAGTCCATATGCTCGGCGCCTATACAATTGGCTTCTTGATGTTTTGGGCATTGGGTTGTCTTTCGAGCTGGATAACAGCTTTCCTTTTGCAGAAAATACGGTAAATCAATGGATACAAGAGTCGTTGCACGTCGAGATAATTTAGAAATTTCAGAAGATCTTATTCGTCGTTTCGACTCATTGGGGCCGCGCTACACTTCTTATCCTACGGCAGATCGTTTTCATGCTGAGTTTAATGCGGATTCTTATATTCGCTACCTTGAGCAAAGAAATCGCAGCGAAAAGCGCCCCCCATTATCGCTTTACATTCACGTTCCTTTCTGTGCATCTCTGTGCTACTACTGTGCTTGTAATAAGGTCATTACCAAAGATCGCAGTAAATCCGCGACTTACCTTCAATATCTCGAAAAAGAACTTCAACTAGTTCGAGCTCATTTGACCGCTCCCGAAGCAATATCTCAATTGCATTTGGGCGGCGGCACACCAACTTTCCTCAGTCATGAGGAAATGCGCCAACTCATGACATTGTTGCGCAACCACTTTAGCTTTACGGAGGATGCTGAGATTTCGATTGAGATCGATCCGCGCACTGTGACAGCTGAATATTTGCATCTTTTGGCGGAACTTGGTTTTAATCGCACCAGTCTGGGTGTGCAAGATTTCGATGAGCAAGTGCAGCAAGCGGTCCATCGTATTCAGCCCTTCGATATGGTCGCAAAGTGCATTCAGCAGAGTAGGGACGAGGGGTTTGGTTCGATCAATTTTGATTTGATCTACGGTCTGCCAAAACAAAATCTTGCCAGCTTCTCGACCACGTTGGACCGCGTGATCGAGTTGTCGCCTGCGCGAATTGCCTTGTATAACTATGCGCATTTGCCGACCCGCTTTAAGCCACAACGTCGCATTAATGAAGCTGATTTGCCAAGTGCAGAGGAGCGCTTACAGATTTTCTTAATGTCGATAGAGCGTCTACTTGATGCTGGTTACATCTATATTGGTTTGGATCATTTTGCTAAGCCGGATGATAGTCTCGCTATGGCGATGCAAGATAAGAGCTTACACCGTAATTTCCAGGGCTATACCACGCGAGCAGATTGTGATTTGATCGCGCTTGGCCTTTCTGCGATTGGTAAATTGGGGGCATCTTACGTTCAAAATGTGCGTACCCTTGATGAATATTACGCGATTCTTGATCAAGGCAAATTACCTGTTGAAAAGGGCTTCGACCTCGATAACGATGACTTAATGCGCCGCGAAATTATTATGGAATTAATGTGCAGTAATTCGGTGAATTTCGCTCAGATTTCGAGTAAGTATCAAGTGGACTTTCATTCCTATTTCGCAGTGGAACTTGAACGATTGGCCTTTTTCGCTTCCGAGGGATTGATTGCCATCGATCAGAATTCAATTTCGGTTTTGACCAAAGGTCGTATGTTCGTGCGCGCCTTTGCTATGATCTTTGATAAGTATCTGGCGCAGAGTAGTGGTGCCAAATATTCGAAGTTGATCTAACTTCGCTAAATTTCTGCGTTACTGACAACGAGTCTTTGAATCCATGATTACTTGGTCGATGTGGATGGCAGCGATATCGGCGGGACTCTTGGGCGGTTTTCATTGCGTCGGGATGTGTGGTGGAATCGCGCAATTGTTGGCTCGATCCACATCTACGAGTCAAGGCACTGCGAATTCAGTTTCGCCAGCGAATCGGGTTATTCCAATTCACGCCATCGATAGTGATCCGAAACAAGAGTCTATATTGTTGCAGCATCTTGGTCGATTGACGACGTACGCGGTGATTGGTGCGGTCTTTGGTTGGTTTGGAAGTTATTTTGTTGCATTAGACAATGAGCGCGTACACCAAGCTCTCTTCATTGTTGGCAACCTGATGTTGTTGGCGGTATCTCTACGTCTTCTCGGCGTGAGTTTGAAAATGCCAAGCGGTGTTTCGCGTGGTTTGGGTGCGTTGGCAGATATCTTGCGCCCGAGCCTCAATTTAACGTCTCGTCATCCGTTTCTCACTGGGCTCGCGTGGGGAAGTCTACCTTGCGGTCTGAGTTTCGTCATCGCACCATTTGCGATTCTTTCCGGCGCCGCATGGTCTGGTGCTGTGTTAATGCTCAGTTTTGGTGTCGCTGCTTTGCCTCATTTGTTGGTGACACAAATGCTGGCCATGCGCTGGAGATCTAATCTGGGATTGAAGGTATTGCGAATTGTAATTGGTTTGGCGATGTTGACCATCGCAGTGCTTGGCTTGTTCTACTGGGATATGCGCTCCATGCCAGATTTTCTTTGCGTCACTCCCAAGCCTTAATGTGTTCTAACGCATTTTGAGCAGGCTGTCGAGCATCTCATCACCAGTTTGTACGAGTTTCGCTGCCATCTGAAAGCCTATTTTGAATTGTAAAGAATCGGTGATTTCAGTGGTGAGGTCAGTGTTGCTGGGGATGGCGTTGCCTGGATCTTGCGCTGCCATCGACTTACTTTTTTGACTAATATTGACAGTGACGCCACCGTTCGGGGCTTCTTGAAACTGAACGCTTTGCGGTTGAAACCCATTGGTATTTGCGTTGGCAATATTGTGGGCTGAGCTGCTCAAAGCGGTATCATAGGCCCGCATGGCAGAGAGCCCAGTGTTGATTGCTGAAATAGCCATGATATGAATTCCTCGCCAAGGTGAAAACGATCACGAAACTCGGTGGAGACTGAGACACGTGCACAGAGTGCCGCGCGGATGAATGCAGATCCGCAGTAAAGGCTCTCGATATCGTTAACGAGGATTTTTCCGAAAACTTTAGCTTGGTGTAGGATTGTCAAGGTGTTCGATGGGGAGTGGTACTTCAACCTCAATCAATGTACCTTTGCCTACGGTTGACGATAAGTTAAAAGTCCCGTTCATCGCTTTGATCCGTTCTCGCATTCCGACCAAACCAAACGAGCGTGTTTTATTCATCGCACCTTCTTCAATACCGCGTCCATCGTCCTTAATTTGGAGTTTAAGTAGCTCATTGTCTCTCTCGAAATAGATTTCGACATGAGACGCTTTCGCATGACGTGCGACGTTCGTCAGTGACTCTTGTACGATACGGAAGATCGCGGTACTTTTTTCGTCGTCCAAAATGAGTTGCTCTTCATCTGCAATGAGTTCGCAGTTAACGCCATGACGTTGTGCAAACTCTTTCTGCAAGGTTTGAAGCGCAAAAAAGAGTCCACCTTCATCTAAAGCGCGTGGCCTCAAATCAGTCGCGATACGGCGTAATGTTGTGATCGAGGTGAGCAATAATTGATCCATGCTACCGAGCGTTAAGCGAGACTTTTCAGTCATGGCATGATCGCGTTGGAGTAGGGAGAGATCCATTCGCAAAGCGGCTAACAATTGGCCAAGATCATCGTGCAATTCACGGGCGATATGTTTACGTTCCTCTTCACGAATACTTTGAAGGGCAGCCGAGAGTTGACTGAGCTGATTGTGATATTGCGCTAATTTTTCTTTGGCGATTTTTCTTTCGCTAATATCACGGAAGATCACAGTGTAAAAACGTCGACCATGTTCGACCAAGCTGGAGATAGAGGCTTCAATCGGAAATTCACTGCCATCGGCGTGCAGGCCTGTTACGTAAAAATCCTCAAAGCTCGTGCCCATTTGGCGTCTTGTTGTGCCATGATTTCCAAATTCTTTCACATGCTGGGTATGCACTTTTCGGTGGCGCATGGGGATCACGAGATCCAAAGACTGTCCTATAAGCTGATCCACTTCGTAGCCGAACACGCGCGCTGCGGCAGGGTTCACTAAGATAATTTTGAATTGGTCATCGACGGTGAGAATGCCATCCATCGCTGTTTCGATAACCCCAGCCAAACGCTGCTTGTTGAGCAATAATTCATCGGCGGTATCCTGTAGTTGGCTCGTATTTTTGATCAAAAAGGCGTATGGCGCATGAATGTTGATGGCGACCATGCCTCGGTAAATGGCGAGCGCTGAGAGCAATTGAAAAATATGACCGATCAAGACAAATGCCTCTGTCGAATAACGATAGAGTGAGAAATAGATTTCTGAGATGGCTAACATTAAGCTCGCGAAGCATAGATAACCCCGATTTAATTCGAGGAGATCGTTCAATCGAGTCCCGTTAAACGCGGGAATTTGCCTGAAGAAGTAGAGCGAGCTAATCAGGTTAAGAACAACCAGCAAAATCTCACTGGCGATTTTGAAGCTAGTTTGCCCAGTTTGGGTATCGTAGGTAGAAGGGAGGACTTCTGGTAGTGTAAAAATCAATACGCTCAATGCAATCGTTAAACTCAGACCGACGACTAGGCTGAGGCTAGAGTGTAGATTGCTGACCAATTTATCACTCGGTTTCAGGGCAAGTCCTAACAAAGTGAACGTCACGATAAAGCGCGAGCCCAGCCAGAAGCTTAAGGACTGGTGCATCGCATTGTTTTGTTCAAATCCTGGCATTCCTTGGAATACAAGAGCATGAAAAAAACCAAGGACCGCTGCACATAAAAAGGCAACAGCCAGAATCAAGCTGCTCCGATTCCTGCGCTCACCAAAGGCATTCCAACAAACTATAAAGACGGAAACGAAAAGAACGATCGTTGCTGTTTCTAGTGCCGTGTGAATTGCGAGTGGATAAGGCACGCTGTAGCTAGAGACTGTGGGGTAATTGAGCCAAAGAAAAATTGAACTCACTAACAAAAGTGCGCTGGCAATGCCGATGTAGCGAAAATCGCGGACTGTGCTGTATTCATGCATAGCGGTAGATAGAAGATGTTCAAAGTTGCTTTGATTTTAATTTGTTTTGGTCTCTTGCACTATAAAATTTGTCGTGTAGCGAAGCCATTTTTTCTTCTAACTTGCTTGATTTTATTGAGGATGTTGAACCGTCTGTTTTCGCTACGAGACGAAAAAAAGGCACTCTGCAAATTATCCGCAGAATGCCGAGGCTCGTGTTGCAAAATAAAATCGTTACATCGTCTTAATGCGACATCAGAACTGGAATATTCATGTTTTCGAGTATAGAGCGGGTAACCCCACCCATGACCATTTCACGGAAACGAGAGTGCCCATAAGCGCCCATCACGAGTAAGCTGGCGCCGAGTTCCTGTGTATGCTGCAAAATGGCTTCACCAGTATTTTTCTTACTGAATCGTACACATACTTCAACCTTGATGCCATGGCGAGCCAAGTAGAGCGCAATATCAGCACCGGGTTCCTCACCATGTGCTTCGATGTCTTCGCCGGGGTTGACGATGAGAATTTGTACGCAGCCACTTTGACGTAGTAAAGGCATAGCATCACTAATCGCTCGCGCAGCTTCACGGCTACCATCCCAAGCGACTACGACGTGTTTTCCAATATTACTGAAATCGCCGTCATACGGCACTAATAAGGTTGGACGACCTGCGTTGATCACCATGAATTCTGGAAAATCAGACATCACCGAAGGTGAAGGTTCATGTGGATTGGTCTGGCCGATGATGATGAGGTCACAATATCTTGCGCGTAATCCTAAGCCACCATTTGCTTCATCGTTGGCTATATTTGATTCGTAATTGGAGGTGCCGAGTCGATCGCAGTCATGCTGGAAGCGGTTGATAGCAGATTCGGCACGCTTGTGGAGATCATTGAGATGTAAGCCAATGTTTGGGTCGCTGATACTGAAATCACTGCCTTCAAAGACATATCGTGAAATACCTGTGACTGCAATCCCGATCAGATGGGCATTAAAAGTCATGGCGAGTTCATGTGCGATTTTTGTGCGCGCGCTTGCTCTTAATGAATCATCGACATGCACCAAGATATTCTTAAAGCTCATGTTTCACTCCTAATCGAAAAATGCTCTTATCGAGAAGTTGAAATGCGTTTAGTTAATTGCAGTACTCAGCTCTGGATTCCACTGTGGTAGCAAATTTTTGTTGACTAGTGCTGTCACTTTTTCGGCGACTTTATTGCGAGCTTTTGCAGGAGGTAGACGACGCAAAGATTTTAAAGCTGCAGTGTCGAGAAGATTGATTTCTCTCTGTTCCACAGAAATCATACCCAATTCATTCAATGCGGATAATGTGCGGCTGACAGTTTCTAATGTGAGACCAAGATAGCTGCCAATTTCTTGGCGCGTCATGCGCAAATTGAAGCTGCGACCTGAATAACCCATTTGGCTAAAACGTTCGCCGAGATTGGTAAGGAAGCGTGCAACTTTTGCTTCGGCAGAGAGCGCGCTGAGCATGCTAATCATCATCTGTTCACGGACGATTTCGCGGCTCATGACGCTGAACATGGCTTGTTCGAGTTCGCAGTGAATGCGACCAAGGGCGGCGAAAGTTTTGTAAGGCACTAGGATCATGTCGCAATCTGATAGAGCAACCGCCTCAGATGCGTAATGTTGTTTATGAATCCCATCGATGCCTAAGATGTCCCCTTTCATTGGGAAACTCAAGACTTGTTCGTTGCCGAATTCATCAATGTGGAGTGTCTTTACGAAGCCAGAGTTGACGATATAAAGTGTGTCAAATGCTTGACCAATACGATGGATGCGTTGGCCTGCTTTGTAACGAACATGTTGAAACAAGGTATCTTCATCATCTGCCGTGGCGGGAGCTGGGATCGCCAGTAACTCGCAGACTTGACGGAGGTTGGACCACAAGCTGCCTTGTTGACGCCATGCGGTCTCCTGCTGGGAGGCGATGTCTACATTACGTTTTGGCTGAGAGAGCGTAGATAAATTCGACATGATGGTTCCTCTTAAATGAAATTATGAATACTTAGAATTGGGGGTAAGCTTTTTCAATGTGCGGGGCCTTGCACTTGCCATCTCTGCAAAATGCTTGGGATCTGTTCAAAATCGGTTGATTTGTCGAGAAAGCTGTCTGCGCCAGCGCGCATCGCTTGCATGCGATTTGCTTCATTTGAATGATTCGTTAAGACAACTACGCGAACTTCTGGAATGGAAGTCTTGATCTTTTTTAGAAGCACTAAACCATTACCATCGCTGAGTTGAATATCGAGGATCATCGCGTCTGCATGGGCTTCAACAATCTTGTCATAGGCACCAGCGATCGCGGCTGAAATCCCAACAATTGCCACGTCAGGCAATTCTTCAATGAAGCGCACTAAGCGGTTTTGGATCAGCAGTGAATCTTCGACAATAAACAGGTTCATGGCGTGGTTGATTTGAGTTGGCACACGTTTGCTCGCATGTGCACATTATGCTCAGACGCCGAGTTGATTTAAATCAGTGTTCGCTGATTTGAGATGTGGGATTTTGCTGGTTTGGATTAGGAATATTCCTACAAGCATCAATCGGTTTGAAAATGTGACTCATGCCTGTATTGCGGAAAAGCTGAGGGGACACTAGGACAGCAATTTGTGATTGATAGCGTATTGGACTAGTTCAGAAATCGAATTTAAGCCCATCTTTTGCATGATGCGTGTCTTGTGGGTGCTAACAGTTTTCACTGAGAGGTGTAATAGCTCACCAATTTCGGTGATGGATTTACCCTTTGCGAGAAGCTGAAACACTTCAAATTCGCGGTCTGACAGTGCGGTGTGAGGTACTTCGGTGCTTCCTGCCATTGCTGACATTGCTAGTTGCTCCGCGACTTCAATGCTGATGTAAGGGCGTCCTGAGGCTACTTTACGTAAAGCGGTCACAAGCTGAGTTCCTGCACTTTCCTTGGTCAAATAGCCGTTGGCGCCGGCTCGAATCGCGCGAACCGCATACTGCTCCTCTTCATGCATCGTTAAAATGAGGATAGGTAATTTGGGGAACTCATTGCGAACTTGATGAATCAAGTCAACGCCGCTGCGTCCTGGCATGGAAAGGTCTAGTAACAAAACGTCAAGAGTCAAGCTGCGTAACTTGGTGATGGTGTCATGTCCGTCAATGGCCTCGCCAATGACTTGAATGTCTTCGATGCCGTCGAGGATGCGTTTCAATCCTTCGCGCATGATGGTGTGGTCGTCTGCGATGAGTAGTCGAATCATGGGGTTTCTTTGCTCGCTGATCTGATCATGGTTAATTCGAACCAGCTTGAGGGGTGATTGATTCTGGGAAATTCGAATTGCCAGCCGCATTCTACTGGAACTTTTCGAATTGTAGTTTGTGAATGTTGCTTTCGATCGAACTTATGGAAATAGGGCTGTGCAGTCATTTGTTTGAAACTCTAGCCTGATTTGCGTGTTATTTAGGCAATGCTTTTGGAGTTTTCATGTCGTTGTAATGAGAAATAATTAAGATTTCAAGATCAATAATTATGAGAATTGACATGTTTCCTAGAGTTAGCGGTTTCATGGTAAAATCTAAGGTTAGTTGAATTATTGACTTATTGTTTTAACCCTTTCTTTTTATTGGAGTTTTTAGATGGCTATCGAACGCACATTGTCTATTATTAAGCCTGATGCAGTTGCAAAAAATGTTATCGGTCAAATCGTCAGTCGCTTTGAAGGCGCAGGTTTGAAAGTTGTTGCAGCACGTTTGACACAATTGTCCCGCGCTGAAGCAGAAGGTTTTTACGCTGTTCACGCAGCACGCCCATTCTTCAAAGATTTGGTTGATTTCATGATCTCCGGTCCAGTATTTGTGCAAGTGTTGGAAGGCGAAGGCGCGATTTTGAAAAACCGTGATTTGATGGGTGCAACAGATCCGAAGAAAGCAGAAAAAGGCACAATCCGCGCTGATTTCGCTGAATCTATCGATGCTAACGCTGTGCACGGTTCTGATGCTCCTGAAACAGCCGCAGTTGAAATCGCTTACTTCTTCCCAGCTTTGAACATCTATTCCCGTTAATTCTTTGGGTTTATTTGGTTAATTTTGATTGCCCTACTTGCGTAACTGGCGGTGGGGTCTGAAAGAAAAATGCACATGACGGCTCTCACTAATTTATTGGATTTTGATCCTGCACAGTTGGTCACGTATTGTGGCGAGCTAGGTGAGAAGCCGTTTCGTGCGAAACAATTGCAGCGCTGGATACACCAATTCGGCGCGCAAGATTTTAGTGAAATGACCGATCTCGCCAAGTCTTTGCGCGAGAAGCTCTCGGGTCGTGCCACCATTACCGCGCCAGCAGTGATCAGTGATCATACTTCAGCGGACGGTACACGCAAGTGGTTGGTTGATGTTGGAAATGGAAATGCGGTTGAGACCGTCTTTATTCCAGAAGAAAATCGTGGAACTTTATGTGTGTCCACGCAAGCTGGTTGTGCGGTAAATTGCCGTTTTTGCTCGACTGGCAAACAAGGTTTTAATCGAAATCTCAGTGTGTCTGAGATTATCGGACAATTGTGGATGGCGGAGTTTGAACTACGTCGCACAAAAGGCATCGAGCCTGGTCCCAAAGGTGAACGTCAAATCACCAATGTCGTGATGATGGGGATGGGTGAGCCACTGTTGAATTTTGAGCCGACAGTAACTGCTTTGAAGTTGATGTTGGATGATAATGCGTATGGGCTCTCTCGCCGTCGCGTAACGGTCTCGACTAGCGGTGTGGTGCCAATGATTGATAAGTTGGCGAAAGAGTGCCCAGTGGCTTTGGCAGTTTCGCTCCATGCTTCGAATGATGCTCTGCGCGATGGCTTGGTGCCACTCAATAAAAAATATCCTTTGCACGAATTGATGGATGCTTGTCGACGTTATCTTGACTATGCGCCACGTGATTTCATTACCTTTGAGTATTGCATGTTGGACGGTGTGAATGATACTGATCAGCATGCTCGTGAGTTGGTGCAGTTGGTCAAAACGGTTCCATGTAAATTTAATTTAATCCCTTTTAATCCTTTTCCTGAGTCTGGCTTGAAGCGTTCGCCGAATGCGCGTATCAAGGTTTTTGCGCAGATTTTGATGGACGCAGGTATTGTTACGACGGTGCGTAAAACGCGCGGTGATGATATTGATGCAGCGTGTGGCCAGTTGGCAGGTGAGGTGCAGGATAGAACGCGTGTGCAAGAGCGCATGCAGCAAATGGCGGAATATCAGAAGAAGTTTGGTCCCAATTTCGGAAAAATTGTGGAGATTAAAAAATGAAAGTTCGTGCATGCTTCTTTTCATTTGTGATCGCATTTTCTGTATCGATGTTGACAGCTTGTTCGAGTCAAAAATTCGTGAGCGCCAGTGATGCGCGAGCTGCGGCGGATAGTCCGGATTTGCGACGTCGTGTCAGCCTTCGATTGCAATTGGCAGTTGAATACTACCAAGCAGGTCAGTTGAAGTCTGCCTTGGAGGAAGTGAGGCAGGTGCTGTTGATCGCGCCAGATACTGCGAGCGCTTACAATTTGCGTGGTCTGATTCAAATGGATATGGCCGATAATGAGCATGCGGAGCAGAACTTTCAGCAAGCTTTGAAGTTGGAGCCGAAGAACTCGGATATCCTTAATAATTATGCGTGGTTCTTGTGTCAAACCAACCGTGAAAAAGAGTCGGTGGGCTTGTTTGAGCGAGTTTACAACGACAAAATGTATGCAACGCCAGAAAAGGCGATGATTAACGCTGGTGTTTGCAGTTTGCGTTTGAAAGATATACGCAATGCTGAGCGATATTTCCAGCTTGCTGTTCAAGAGCAGCCGAATAATCCGTCGGCGAACGCGAACCTCGCTAAAGTGTATTACGACAAAGCGCAATACGATAAGGCTCGGGTGTATATTCAGCGAGTTTTAAAGGAAGAAATTTTTGCTGCCGATGTACTTTGGCTGGCGATCAAGATTGATACGAAGTTAGGTGATCAAAATTCGGTTGCAGGACTTGGTACGCAATTGCGTCGCCGTCATCCGAATTCGAAAGAATACGCAATGTTCCAGAAGGGCGCCTTTAATGAGTGATAATTCACAAGAGCAGATGGGCCAAGAGTTTGAGCCTTCAAGTTTGCCAAAATTTGACTCAATGTCTGTAGGTAAGCGACTTGCTTATTTCCGTGAACAGCGTGGATGGACCGTGCAATATGTGGCGGAACAGTTAAAGCTCTCGCAATCGCAAATTGTGTCTTTAGAGTCGGATCAGTTTGATAAGTTACCGAAGCTGGTGATTGTGCGTGGATTTGTTCGTGCCTACTCGAAGCTGCTGAGAATTGATGCAGCGGAGTTAATGAGTTTGATGCCGCAAGATGCTGATGCGGTCGCCTTGGAGACCTCATTGCGACCAGCGCTTGCGACGCCATTTATTGAACCGCGCATGAGTTTGACTGGGTCTCAGGAAAATAATAAGCGTTACGTGGTCGGGATTTTGGTTTTGCTTATTCTCGCTCTCCTGACTTTGGTAATCCAACGCACTGATTTCGGGCAACAGTTGGTGGCGAAGCTCATTGGCTCTGAATCGAAAGGTGTGTCGACCGTGTCAGTTCCTGTCTCGCCAGACCTGACTCAAGCCGCCGCGGGAAGTGCCCCGCTGGCAGTCCAAAGTGCGAGTATGGTTCAAGTGAATTCTGTTGCAAGCGCAACTCAAGACGCGACAGCATCAACAGCATCGTTGCCAGTCGTTTCTAGCGGTACAAGCGCTGCCATTGAAAATGTGGCGAGCAAGGTCGTCGATGAGGCTCCGAAGACAAGCTCCGTAGTGCCTGAACAAACAAGTGCAGCCCAAACCAACTCGACGAATGATAAGCTCGTTTTGCGTTTTAAGCATGACTCTTGGCTTTTCGTAAAAGCGAACGGTGGAGCGGTTCTTACTTCCCGCATGGTACGTGCTGGCGCGGAAGAGAGCTTCGATGTGAAGCAAGGCTTATTCGTAAAAATCGGCAACGCTGCGGATGTCGAAGCGATATTGCGCGGGAATCCTTTGCCAGTTGTCACTGAGCGTGACAGTAAAGTCGCAAACCTCAATGTGAAATAAGACGATGTTTGATGATGCAGATATAGAGTCAGGGCCTATGCCTAAGCGTGCAACTCGCACGGTGAGCATTACAAATGGCTCAAAAATTGTACGCGTTGGTGGTAGCTCCCCAGTGGTTGTTCAATCGATGACGAACACGGACACTGCGGATGTGATTGCAACTGCGATTCAAGTTAAAGAATTGGCTCGAGCAGGTTCAGAGATTGTCCGAATAACTGTGAATACGCCTGAGGCAGCAAAGGCTGTTCCTGATATTCGCGAACAATTAGAGAAAATGGGAGTTGATGTGCCGCTGGTTGGTGATTTTCACTATAACGGGCATACTCTGTTGAGTGAATATCCCGAGTGTGCGCAGGTATTATCAAAGTACCGCATCAATCCAGGAAATGTTGGGCAAGGTGCAAAACGAGATACGCAGTTCGCCCAAATGATAGAGATCGCCTGTCGCTTTGATAAGCCTGTGCGGATCGGCGTAAATTGGGGGAGTCTGGACCAGAACTTGTTGGCGCGCATCATGGACGAAAATGCTCGCCGCGCGCAGCCTTTGAATGCTCAAACTGTGATGTATCAGGCATTGATTTCATCAGCAATTGAGAGTGCGCAACGCGCAGAAGAGCTGGGGCTAGCAGGCGATAAGATTGTCCTGTCATGCAAAGTATCAGGTGTTCAAGATTTGATTGCAGTCTATCGTGAGCTGTCAAAACGTTGCGATTATCCCTTGCACCTTGGTCTGACCGAGGCAGGGATGGGAAGTAAAGGAATTGTTGCCTCGACAGCGGCATTATCGGTTTTGATGCAAGAGGGCATTGGTGATACGATTCGCATCTCCTTAACACCAGAGCCGGGTGGTGATCGTTGCAAAGAAGTTTTTGTTGCACAAGAAATTTTGCAAACGATGGGCTTAAGAAAGTTTATGCCTATGGTGATCGCATGCCCGGGATGCGGACGAACTACATCAACGGTGTTTCAAGAGCTCGCTGATCAAATACAGTCCTTCCTGCGAGAGCAGATGCCGACTTGGAAGACACAATACCCAGGTGTTGAGAATATGAATGTGGCGGTCATGGGGTGTATCGTGAATGGCCCCGGTGAATCTAAGCACGCCAATATTGGAATTAGTTTGCCCGGAACAGGCGAGTCTCCAGCAGCGCCAGTATTCATTGATGGTGCCAAAGCGATGACTTTGCGTGGCGTGAGTATCGCGCAGGAGTTCCAAAAGATCGTGCTTGATTACGTGAAAACAAACTACGGTACTGCGGCTTCTAAATAATCGTAAGTCGAAATCAATGTCGCGATGAAAAAATGAGGAATGGATAGGCACACATGAGCCAAGAGAAAAAAATAGAAAAGATTGTCGGTATCAAAGGGATGAATGACATTCTTCCCGAGCAGTCCGCTCTTTGGGAGTTGTTTGAGAATACCGTCCAATCGGTGCTGAAGAGCTATGGCTTCCAGCAAATGCGGACGCCCATTGTGGAATCGACGCCGCTCTTCGCGCGTGGCTTGGGCGAGGTTACTGACATCGTCGAAAAAGAGATGTATTCATTCGAAGATTCGATGAATGGGGATAAGCTAACATTGCGCCCAGAAAACACCGCTGGCATTGTTCGTTCGGCGATTGAGCACAACATCACATACGATGGTCCTAAGCGAATCTGGTATAACGGCCCGATGTTCCGTCATGAGAAGCCACAACGCGGACGTTATCGTCAGTTCCATCAAGTGGGCGCAGAGGCCTTGGGTTTTGCCGGTCCAGATATTGATGCTGAATTGATCGTGATGTGTCAACGTCTATGGGATGATTTGGGGCTAAAAAATATTCGTTTGGAAATCAACTCTATTGGTGACGCCGAAGAGCGGCGTGCCCATCGTGCAGAATTGATTGCCTATTTCGAAAAGCATCAGGATATTTTGGATGAGGAGGCAAAGCGTCGTTTGTATTCAAATCCTTTGCGCATTCTTGATACTAAAAATCCGAAGATGCAAGAAATGGCTGCGAATGCGCCGAAGCTGATTGACTTCTTGGGTGAGGAATCGCGCTCTCACTTCGAAGGATTGCAAAAGATATTGCGTCATAACAGTATTCCCTTCACGATCAATCCTCGCTTGGTGCGCGGGATGGACTACTACAATAGAACGGTGTTTGAATGGGTCACTGACGAGCTGGGTTCGCAAGGTACAGTTTGCGGCGGCGGACGTTACGACACGCTATTTTCAATTTTCGGCGGAAAACCTACGCCCGCGTGTGGTTTTGCAATGGGCGTCGAACGCTTGTTGGAGCTCATGAGGGCAAATGGCGACGGCAAGGACGCGAGCCTGTGTGACGTTTATTTGGTTCATCAAGGTGAAGATGCGAGTATGCAAGCCTTCGTGCTCGGTGAAAGATTGCGTGATGCAGGTCTAGATGTTGTGTTACATTGCGCGTCAGCAAGTGGTATGGGAAGTTTTAAATCCCAAATGAAGAAGGCTGATTCTAGTGGTGCTTCTTACGCGGTCATTATTGGCGAAGACGAAGCAAAAAATGAGACTGTCTGCGTGAAGGATCTGCGCGGAGGAGACTTTGAAAATAACCAAGTGACTGTTCCGTTTTTGTCGGCGGTTGATTATTTGCTCGATCAAATAGTTGGCGCAGATGAGGAAGGGCAGTGCAACGATCCAAATCATATTCACATTCATCATTAATAGAAGAAAACATGGCATACGATCACGAAGAACAGGAACAGGTCGAGTTACTTAAGGCTTGGTGGAAAAAGAACGGCAATTTGATTACTTGGATTGCGATTGCAGGCTTGCTGGCATTTGCTGGCTGGACTGCTTTCAACACTTATCAGCATAAACAAGCATTGGAAGCTTCTGCAATGTACGATGAGGTGCAGCGCGCCGCTTCTTTGAAGGATAACGGTAAGGTGCAAGCCTCTGCTGCTGCGGTTGTGGAAAAATTTCCAGCGACTAGCTATGCGGCAATGGCGAGCATGGCAGCTGCGAAAAGTGCGTTTGAAGCTGGCGACTTGAAAGCATCGAAAGCGCAACTGAACTGGGTTGTAGAAAAAGCGAAATCAGTTGAGCTTCGTGCAATTGCTCGCCTGCGCCTTTCTTCCATTGCGCTTGATGAAAAGAACTTCGACGAAGGTTATAAGCAATTGAACGGCGAGTTCCCGAAAGATTTTGAGGGCGACGTTTTGGATCATAAGGCGGACCTTTTGGTCGCGCAAGATAAGATCAATGATGCGCGCGTAGCCTACAAATCGGCGTTGGATAAAATGGCAGAAAAACATGCTGGTCGCCAGCTAGTGCAGATTAAGTTAGATGCACTCGGTGGGCCACTCGAATCAACAAACGACGTTGCACCTGCTAAAAAGTAACTAGGAATAAATATGAAGTTATTACCAGCCTCCAGTTCAGTCATTGTCTTATTGGCGTGTTTGTCGGGTTGTGGTTCTTGGAACCCATTTTCAAAACCAGATCCTAAAACGGCACCTGCAGAGTTGCAGGCATTCACACCTAGCATGGCAGTTAAGAAGGTTTGGAGTGTCAGCATTGGCGGTGCGGGTGAGTACAGCTTTAATCCGGTTGCAGTTGGTTCGTCTATTTATGCGGCATCGAATGACGGGAGTGTTGTTAAGATCGATGCGAATAGTGGACAGGTAGCTTGGAAAGTTCGTGCAGATGTCAATTTGACGGCAGGAGTCGGCGCAAACGAAAAAGCTGTTGTTGTTGGTGGTCAAAAGGGGCTGTTGTTGGCCTACGATACGCGAGGCAAATTACGTTGGAAGATGCAGGCATCGTCTGAAATTTTGGCTGCGCCCGTTGTATCCGATAATGTGGTCTTGGTACATACCATCGATAATCGTGTTGCAGCTTACGATGTGGAAAATGGTAGTAATAAGTGGACCTTAGAGCGTCCGCTGCCGATTTTGACTTTGCGTGTTGCTACGGGTATTGCGGTCAAAGATCAAATGGCCTATATCTCGACTCCCGGCGGTAAATTGCTCTCCGTGGCTTTGCAAAACGGCGGCTTGCGTTGGGAAGTGAGCGCCGCAGAACCTAAAGGTGCAACTGAACTGGAACGCGTAGTTGATATGTCTGGTGCTCCTGCGATCGTCTCAGGAAACGTTTGTGCTGCGACCTACCAAGGTCGTGTTGGTTGTTTTGACCTGAGTAATGGATCGAATCGTTGGAATAAAGAAATTTCCAGTGAGGTGGGTGTTGCAGCTGATGAGCGCTTTGTGTTCGCGGCTGATAACCAAGGTGCAGTATCTGGCTTTGCACTCAATGGTGGTGCAAATGTTTGGAAGAATGACAAACTGAAACGTCGCGATCTTTCGACTCCAGTATCGTTTGGTCGTGCCGTTGTGGTGGGTGATCGCTTTGGTTTTGTCCATTTCCTTTCACGTGAGGATGGGGTGTTTATCGCGCGTATGCCGACGGACGGAAGTAAAGTGGTGTCAGCACCTCTTATTGTTGGAAATAATCTCGTAGTGCAAACTAAATCGGGAACTGTAGTCGCTTTCGCGACGGAATAAATAAAGTAATGAAACCTGTTATAGCCCTTATCGGCCGTCCAAATGTCGGCAAATCAACGCTCTTCAACCGATTGACTCGTTCGCGCGATGCTTTGGTTGCGGATTTGCCTGGCCTCACACGTGATCGTCACTATGGCGAAGGGCGTGTGGGTGAGCGACCATTCTTAGTGATTGATACGGGCGGTTTTGAGCCTGTCGCTAAAGAAGGCATCATGCACGAAATGGCGAAGCAGACTAAGCAAGCTGTTGCTGAAGCGGACGTTGTGATTTTCCTGGTCGACGGCCGACAAGGGATGACGCCGCATGATAAGACCATCACAGATTTTCTACGCAAGTCGGGGCGATCTGTGATGTTGGTCGTCAATAAAGCCGAGGGTATGCGTTACACCAGCGTTACTGCCGACTTTTATGAGCTGGGTTTGGGCGATCCCTATGTGATTTCGGCCGCGCACGGCGACGGTGTGAACGATCTTGTGGATGAGGCGCTGAATTTGGCACTCGCTTCGCGTCCCGAAGAACAAGAAGATATTGATGAGTCTGCGAAGGGTATTAAGATTGCCATCGTAGGGCGCCCAAATGTTGGAAAATCAACCCTAGTCAATACCTTGCTCGGTGAAGAGCGCGTGATCGCCTTTGACATGCCTGGTACAACGCGTGATTCCATTGAGATTCCATTCGAGCGTGATGGACAGCAATATACCCTGATCGATACTGCTGGTATTCGTCGCCGCGGTAAGGTATTCGAAGCGATTGAAAAGTTCTCAGTCGTTAAGACATTGAAGTCAGTGTCCGAGGCGAATGTAGTGCTTTTACTTCTCGATGCGCAGCAAGATATCTCTGAACAAGATGCACATATCGCAGGATTTATTTTGGAATCTGGTCGCGCATTGGTGGTCGGTGTCAACAAGTGGGATGGCCTGCAGAGTGACCGACGCGATGAAATCAAAATGGATATCGAGCGTAAGCTTAACTTCCTGACGTTCGCCAAGTTTCACTTCATTTCAGCTTTGAAATCGACTGGCATTAGCCCACTGATGAAATCCATTGATGCGGCCTATGATGCTGCGATGGCGAACTTATCGACACCTAAATTGACGCGCGCTTTGATCGAAGCGGTTGAACATCAGCAGCCGAAACGAAAAGGATCTATCCGTCCTAAGATGCGTTACGCCCACCAAGGTGGACAAAATCCACCAATCATTGTCATTCATGGCAATGCGCTTGAGGCAATTGGCGAGAGTTATAAACGTTATCTCGAAAAGCATTTCCGTGAAACTTTTTCCCTGACTGGTACACCTTTACGTATCGAATTTAGATCAGGAAAAAATCCTTTCACGAAAGAGGCTAAGTAAATCACGGTTCACAATTTAATTTGAGAAGTTAAATTGTGTTGCAGTATTTTAAAAATTGTTTTCTCGTGGTATTGTTATTATCTTTAGAACACTTGAAATACTTTTAGGCGTCCCCAACTCCTAATCACAACAACATAATGGAGCTGTTATGAGCAATAAAGGGCAATTGTTACAAGACCCATTTTTGAACGCACTTCGGAAAGAGCATATTCCCGTCTCTATCTATTTGGTAAATGGTATTAAATTGCAGGGCCATGTTGAATCGTTTGATCAATATGTTGTGTTGTTGCGTAATACAGTTACCCAAATGGTCTACAAACACGCAATTTCAACGGTCGTTCCAGCGCGTGCGGTTAGCATTAATTCCGATTCTGAAGCAGAGTAAGCTGTTTGAACGATTTCTGTATTGGCTTTTTTAGCGGGTTCTCATGCGCGCCGCGTTAGTCGGTGTGGACTTTGGCAAAGGTGATTTTGCCGCAAGTTTAGATGAACTTTCTCAGCTCGCGTTGACTGCGGGGGCTGAGACGATTACAACCATCTCCTGTAAAAGATTGAGTCCTGACGCCGCTTTATTTGTCGGCTCAGGTAAGGCGGATGAGATCTCCGATGCTGTTGGTGATCTCAAGCTTGACATCGTCATCTTTAATCATGCGCTGTCCCCAGCGCAGCAACGTAACCTCGAACGTCACCTTAAAGTGCGCGTAATTGATCGCACTAGTCTTATTCTCGATATTTTTGCCCAGCGAGCTAAGAGCCATGAAGGTAAAGTTCAGGTCGAATTAGCGCAACTCCAACATTTGGCGACACGATTAGTACGGGGCTGGACTCACTTAGAGCGTCAGAAGGGTGGTATTGGTTTGCGCGGTCCTGGTGAGACCCAGCTCGAGACTGACCGACGTTTGCTGGGTGAACGAGTCAAGATGTTGAAGGCCAAAATGGCCAAGCTTCATAAGCAGCGCGAGACTCAACGTCGATCCCGTGGGCGTAATAAAACTTTTTCCGTTTCCTTGGTCGGTTATACCAATGCGGGAAAATCTACGCTTTTCAATACGCTCACGAAAGCAGGTACGTATGCGGCAAATCAGTTGTTCGCAACTCTCGATACAACTTCTCGGCGCTTATATCTCGAGGGAGCTGGGAATATTGTTGTGTCTGATACGGTGGGATTTATTCGTGATCTACCGCATCAATTAGTTGCCTCATTCCGAGCGACTTTGGAAGAGACGATTCATGCTGATTTGTTACTGCATGTGGTTGATGCTGGAAGTGCAGTTCGTGCAGATCAAATTGAACAAGTGAATTTGGTCTTGAAAGAGATCGGTGCAGATCACATCCCACAACTTCTGGTTTGGAATAAGATTGATCAGACGACTCTAGAGCCCGGATTTGAACGCGATGAATATGGTAAAATCGCAAGAGTGTTCGTTAGTGCAAAGACAGGTGCTGGACTCGATGTATTGCGAGCAGCGATTGTCGAGCTAATGCAAGACTTTCAGCAGAAAGACCTTGAAACTGACGAGGGTAGCCCAGATCTGCTTGAGGATTCACGTACTTTGGATCAGTAAGACTTAGTTTTGGGTTCACCTCAAAGAATTTGGTGAGAATCGTTTGATTTGTTGGAATGACTAACCGGTGGGTAGAAGACGAATGCAGATTCCCTTTTTTAAAAAAATGAAGCCTCACTTGTCGCTTAACGACCCTGAGTGGGGGCGCGGATCGAAAGATGGTAAGCGCGACGACAAGAAGCAAGAGGATGGGCCGCCTGACTTAGATCAGCTTTGGCGTGATTTCAATCAGTCTCTTGCTCGCATGTTTGGCAAGAATGGCAACGGTAATGGCGGTGGTCAAAGTGGCGGTGATGGTGCGGGTACCGATGCTGCCAAGCTTGGCATTGTAGTTATTCTGGCTGTTGCGGCATTCTTCTGGATGATCAGTGGCTTCTTCATTGTGCAAGAGGGGCAAACTGGTGTCGTTACCACATTTGGTAAGTACAGTTATCAGACTGGTTCCGGTTTTAATTGGCGCTGGCCAAGCCCGATCCAGAATCATGAAATTGTAAATGTACAGCAGGTTCGTACTGTAGAAGTCGGTTATCGAAATAATCCAAAGAATAAGCTCGCAAAAGAGTCACTGATGTTGACTGATGACGAGAATATTATCGATATTCAGTTCGCAGTTCAGTACAAACTCAATGATGCAGCTAAGTGGCTGTATAACAACGCCAATACCGAAGAGATGGTGTTGCAAGTGGCTGAAACTTCGATTCGTGAAGTGGTTGGTAAAAGCAAAATGGATTTCGTTTTGTATCAAGGCCGCGAAGAAGTTGCACGGGACGTTAATACCTTGATGCAGCAAGTGTTGGATCGTTATAACTCCGGCGTACATGTGACGAACGTGACTATGCAGGCCGTACAGCCACCAGAACAAGTTCAAGAAGCTTTTGATGATGCGATGAAAGCGGGCCAGGATAAGGAACGCCAAAAAAATGAAGGACAGGCTTACGCAAATGATGTGATTCCGAAAGCGCGTGGTGAAGCATCTCGTATGCTCCAAGATGCTGAGGGTTATCGTTCTAAAGTGGTCGCAACGGCGGAAGGTAATGCTGCACGTTTTAAACAAGTGTTGACCGAGTATCAAAAGGCACCTGCAGTGACCCGTGATCGCATGTATTTGGAAACGATGCAGCAAATCTTCACCAGTACAACAAAGTTAATGATTGATGCGAAAAACGCCGGCAACATGATGTATTTACCGCTCGATAAAATTGTCGGGAATGAGGCGAATTCCACGCGAGCTTCCGCGCCGGTAGTCAATGCGGCGCCAATTGAAGTTCCAACCGTAGAGGTGCGGGCGAGCAAAGATAGTCGAGCACGAGATTCTCGCGAGAGAGAGGGGCGCTAATATGAATCGTTTGCTTTCATTTTTATTCTCTGTTGGTATTGCCTTATTGGTTTTGTATTCGACAGTTTTTGTCGTTGATCAAAAGTCGCATGCGATTGTGTTTGCCTTTGGTGAAGTGAAATCGGTCGTCAGTCAACCTGGATTACATTTCAAATTGCCTGCGCCATTTCAGAACGTGATGTTTTTGGATAAGCGTATTTTGACGATCGAATCTCCTGATGCGGATCGTTTCATTACAGCCGAAAAGAAAAATATTTTGGTCGACACTTTCGTGAAGTGGCACATCATTGATCCAAAGTTGTACTACGTTAGTTTCAGTGGT
The DNA here is from genome assembly GCF_031326225.1 of Undibacterium cyanobacteriorum. Classification (GTDB taxonomy): domain Bacteria; phylum Pseudomonadota; class Gammaproteobacteria; order Burkholderiales; family Burkholderiaceae_D; genus Undibacterium; species Undibacterium cyanobacteriorum. Next base: position 2,035,141 of record NZ_CP133720.1, read on the forward strand.
GCAGAGTCGCGTGCAGGTGATCGCCTATCGCAGATTGTGAAGGCCGCTTTAAATGAGGAAATTACAAAACGCTCAGTACGTGATGTGATTTCCGGTGAACGTGACAAAGTGATGCAAGCGATTCGCGCCAAAGTGACAGAAGAAGCGAAACAGATCGGCGTCGAAATTGTCGATGTTCGCTTGAAGCGCGTTGAATATGTGAACGAGAATATTGGTTCTGTTTTCGATCGTATGAAGTCAGAGCGTAGTCGTGTTGCGAATGAACTGCGCTCAACTGGATTTGCTGAATCAGAGAAGATTCGCGCGGATGCGGATCGTCAACGCATCGTGATTCTCGCAGAAGCTTACAAAGAAGCGGAATCGATTCGTGGTGCGGGTGATGCGGAAGCTGCAAAGATTTATTCGCAAGCGTTTAGCCAAAATGCGGAGTTTTACAAGTTTTATCGGAGCTTAGAAGCTTATCGTGCCAGCTTCAAGAACAAAAGTGATGTGATGGTGGTTGATCAGAATTCAGAGTTCTTCAAGTACTTTAAAGCGCCAGGCGCCGCTGCTACTGCTGCACCAAGTAAAAAATAATTTGTATTCGTGTCTTACGTGTGGACTGCCAGCTTTCGGGCTGGCAGTCTTTTGTGATTTTAAAGAGCGTCAAAAAATGTTCGCTCGCTCTTGATTAGTTAATTGGATCGTCATGCCTAACTGGCTACTACCTGAGAATATTGCCGATGTTCTCCCATCTGAAGCGCGCAAGATTGAAGAGTTGCGTCGTTTGCTGCTAGATAATTTCCGGCGCTACGGCTATGAGTTAGTCATGCCGCCAATGCTTGAATACATCGAGTCGCTATTGACTGGTGCAGGGCAAGATCTTGATCTGCGTACTTTTAAATTGGTGGATCAAATTTCGGGTCGTACTATGGGTATCCGTGCCGATATGACCACGCAGGTGGCTCGTATTGATGCCCATTTGTTGAATCGTAAGTCGATCACACGCCTTTGCTATGCAGGAAGCACTTTGCACACACGTCCGTCCGGGTTGCATGCGACGCGCGAGCCTTTGCAAATTGGTGGTGAGATTTATGGACATGCAGGCTTAGAAGCCGATGCAGAGATTCAGGAATTGGTGTTGGCATCACTCGCACTCGCTAATATTTCCGAAGTACGTTTGGATCTCTGCCATGTTGGTGTGCTACGCTCATTGTTAGAGCTTGATCCGAAAGCAAAGGTGGCTGAAAACCAATTGTTTAGCCTATTAGAGGCAAAGGACTTGCCAGGATTGAAAGCCCTCAGCGTCGATTTTGAGCCAGTGTTGCGTCAAGCCTTGCTGGACTTGCCAAACTTGTACGGGGATAAGGCGATTATTCAAAAAGCCAGCGAAATTTTGCCAAAACTCGATGGTATTGCGCTAGCATTGAATGAATTGGAATACTTAGTTGATTTGGCTGGCACGGCAAAAGTGACGGTGGATTTGGCTGATCTGCGTGGTTACCACTATCACAGCGGTGTAATGTTTAATGCATTTGTGCCAGGCTTGCCAAATGCTGTGGCGCGTGGTGGCCGATATGATCATGTCGGCGAGGCATTTGGACGTGCGCGTCCCGCCACAGGCTTCTCACTGGATCTACGTGAATTGGCTGGTTTGATGCCAATCGCCGAACCCAAGGATGCTATCTTGGCCCCTTGGAGTGTGGATCCTTCTTTGCGGAAAAAAATTAAAGAATTACGAGCGACCGGTCATGTCGTCATTCAGAATTTGCCGGGGCACGAGAACGAACAAGATGAATTTGAATGCACTCGTACGATGGCATTTGAAAATGGTCAATGGATTTTAAAAACTGTAGGTTGATGAGCGATGTCACAAAATAAACCAGCAAAAAATGTCGTTGTTATTGGTACGCAATGGGGCGACGAAGGAAAAGGTAAGATTGTTGATTGGTTGACCGATCACGCACAAGGTGTGGTGCGTTTTCAAGGTGGTCATAATGCAGGCCATACTTTGGTAATCGGCGGTCAGAAAACTGCTTTGCAATTAATCCCATCCGGTATCATGCGCCCAGGCACTGCCTGCTACATCGGTAATGGTGTGGTGTTATCCGTCCCAGATTTGTTGCGTGAAATCGATAAGCTGCAAGCCAATGGCGTGGAAGTTTGCTCACGTTTGAAGATCTCAGAAGCATGTCCAGTTATTTTGCCTTATCACACAGCACTCGATGCAGCGCGTGAAGCGGCGCGTGGCGATGCGAAGATCGGTACAACCGGAAAGGGCATTGGACCTGCGTATGAAGATAAAGTCGCACGTCGTGCGATTCGCGTGGCAGACCTTCTCAATGCCGAACGCTTTGCTGAAAAGCTCAAAGAGAATTTGGAATACCACAACTATGTCTTGGTGAATTACTTGAAGGCAGCGCCGGTAGATTTCCAGAAAACCTATGAAGATGCGATGCGCGATGTTGAACGTATTCGCCCTATGGTGACAGACGTTTCTAGTGCCTTGTATGCAGCTTACAAAGCAGGCGGTAGCCTGTTGTTTGAAGGCGCACAAGGTAGTTTGTTGGACATCGATCACGGTACCTACCCGTTTGTGACATCTAGCAACTGCGTGGCAGGTAATGCTGCGGCAGGTTCCGGTGTAGGTCCTGGTATGTTGCACTACATTTTAGGTATTACAAAGGCCTACACCACACGTGTTGGCTCTGGTCCTTTCCCATCTGAATTGCCGACTGATCAAGGCGTAGGTAAGCACTTGGCGAGTGTTGGCCATGAATTCGGTACAGTCACTGGTCGCGCGCGTCGTTGCGGTTGGTTTGATGCGGCATTGTTGAAGCGCTCCGTGCAGATCAATGGTGTGTCGGGGATGTGCTTGACGAAACTAGACGTACTCGACGGTCTTGAGTCATTGAAATTGTGCACTGGCTATACCATCGATGGTAAAGCGGTCGATATCTTCCCGTCGGGCGCTGAAGAAGCGGCGCGTTGCGTTGCTATTTACGAGGAAATGCCAGGTTGGTCTGAATCGACGGTTGGCGCAAAATCGATGGATGCTTTACCACTTAATGCACGCAATTACATCAAGCGTATCGAAGAGTTGGTTGGCGTACCAATTGATATGGTATCGACTGGCCCGGATCGCGAAGAGACGATCGTCTTGCGTCATCCATTCCAATAATCGGCGCGACTCTCAATGTCTGAAAATCTTAAGACCGATTTGTGGATAAGTTGGGATGACTATAACCATTTGATCGAGCGCCTCGCCATCCAAGTGCATGATTCTGGGTGGCAGTTCGATCACATGGTTTGTCTCGCTCGCGGAGGCCTTCGCATCGGGGATGTTTTCTCTCGTCTATTCAAAAAATCTTTGAATATTTTGACTGTTAGCTCTTACCGAGGTGAGGGCGGGCAAGAACATCAACAGCTATTGATCGGCGAACATATTTCCGGACTCAGTGGTCAGTTGGAGGGGCGTGTATTATTGCTCGATGACTTGGCTGATTCAGGATTAACTTTCCTCGAGGTGGACAAGTGTTTGCGCCAGCGGTACACGGGTATAACCGAAATGAAGTCTGCGAGTTTATGGGCCAAGAGTGTTTCGAAGATGATGCCTGATTACTATGTTGAGTTTGTTGAAGGTTCTCCTTGGATTCACCAACCATTCGAAATCTACGATTCGTTCAGTATTGCTGACCTCAAAAAAGAGCACGCTGAGGCACAAGGATAATTGTCAATATTCAGTTTGTGGAACTATAGGGATCAAGTAAGTTTCGAGCGACTGTCGAGTGATTGCTTTCGATGAAGATCTCCCCCCCAAGTTGATTCTTACGTTTCATCGAGTTCAGTGAGGGGGCGAACGGTTGTAGAAATTCAGATGAAAACCTGAGAGTTCCAAAATCGCTGGTGTAAGAAAAGAAAAAAGCCGCAGAACTTTCATTCTGCGGCTTTCCTTAAAAACTGTGGTGCCCACGGAGGGACTCGAACCCCCACACCCGAAGGCACATGGACCTGAACCATGCGCGTCTACCAATTCCGCCACGTGGGCAACGGAGACCAAGATTATAAAGTAACGTACTGCAAAGTCAATCTATTTTCGGTCCAACTCTCCTACTGAACTTAAGTTTGCATGTAGTATTCTCGAGCAGTGTTGATCACGGCCGGCGCGAAAAGAAGATCATCATTCGTTAAATGCTAGATGGGAAATCGATAGCCAATTACACTAGTTACTAGTACTTTAAATTGGGAATTGCTCAAGACAGCTTGGAACTGATTGATCAGTTGATTAGTTGATCAGTTTGTAGCATTTGATGAGCGTAGCGGGATCCTCGCTAGACAACTTTGCTTTCGTTCGGTAGATTGAACAACATGCTGTACCAAGTACAGTCACAAGAAAAACATTAGTTTTATATATAAGAAGAGTTTTAAATAATTTGAACAAACATCATTACCCCATTCCGAGTCGAGAAGATATTCTTGCTGTTTTGCGCGATGCAAAGATTGCAGTGAAACCGACTCTGATCGCAAAAAAACTAGGTGTACACGCTGAGGAGATCGAAGGTATGACCAGACGACTCAAAGCCATGGAACGTGATGGCCAACTCAAACAAGATAAGAATGGCGGCTACACTTTACTACCTCAAAATAATCTCATCGTTGGCCGTGTGACTAGTCATCGCGATGGCTATGGCTTTTTAACGCCAGACGATGGTAGCCCAGACTTGTTTTTGCCAGATCGCGAGATGACGCGCATTTTGAATGGCGATCGAGTCAGTGCGCGCGTTGTCGGTACCGATAGAAAAGGGCGCCTTGAAGGGTCTGTCTATGAAATTCTCGAGCGCGGCAATACACATATCATTGGGCGTTTAATCAATGAGAATGGTGTATGGTTGGTCGCGCCGGAAGATAATCGCATCAATCAAGATATTCTGTTGGCTGGTTCGCCAGGGAAGGCACGCGCTGGGCAAGTCGTCAGCGTCGAGTTGATCGAACAACCGACCAAATACTCACAAGCGATTGGTAAAGTGGTCGAGATTCTTGGAGAAATTGATGACCCCGGTATCGAGATCGAAATCGCAGTTCGAAAATTTGGCGTGCCTCACGAGTTTTCTGATCGCGCCAAGAAGGCAGCAGCAAAATTGCCGACTGAAGTCGGTGAAGGCGACCTCGTCGATCGTGTTGATTTGCGCGACATCCCATTAGTGACGATTGATGGTGAAGATGCGCGGGACTTTGACGATGCGGTTTATTGTACTCCCGTGAAAATCGGTCGCGCAAAAGGTTTTCGCTTGCTGGTAGCGATCGCCGATGTCAGTCATTATGTGAAGCCAAATGACGCCTTGGATGAAGAGGCTCTCTTGCGTAGCACCTCGGTCTATTTCCCTCGCCGAGTCATTCCGATGTTGCCAGAGAAGTTGTCGAATGGCTTGTGTTCTTTGAACCCAAACGTCGATCGATTGTGCCTGGTGTGCGATATGGTGATTACGGCTGATGGCGATATTAATGCCTATCAGTTTTATCCTGCGGTGATGCATTCAGCGGCACGCTTCACCTACACTGAAGTAGCGGCGATTTTAGGAAATACCAAAGGACCCGAGGCGGCGAAACGTGCCGATTTAATCGACGATCTTTTGAATCTGTACGGCGTATTCCAAGCCTTGTTGAAGGCGCGCCATCGTCGCGGGGCGATTGATTTCGAGACCACCGAAACATACATCGTGGCGAACGTCAATGGCAAGATTGAGAAGATCTTGCCACGTACTCGTAACGATGCGCATCGCTTAATTGAAGAGTGCATGTTGGCGGCCAACGTGTGTGCGGCGAGTTTGCTACAAGAGTTCGAGCACCTTGGCGTGTACCGCGTGCATGCGGGGCCAACCAAAGAGAAGCTCACGCAAGTGCGCAATTTCTTGCGACAAGTCGGCTTGAGCCTGTCTGGTGGCGATAGTCCAGCCGCATCGGATTATGCGCAGCTAATGGAAAAAATTAAGCAGCGTCCGGATGCTCAATTGCTACAAACCATGTTGCTCCGCTCCATGCAGCAAGCGGTCTATAGTCCTGAGAATATCGGACACTTTGGATTGTCTTATGATGCCTACGCTCATTTCACCAGCCCGATTCGACGCTATCCCGACTTGTTGACGCATCGTGCTATCAAGGCCATTTTGCAAGGCAAGAAGTACGAACCTAAAGGGATCGATACCAGCGTCCTCAATATGGCGATTTCGAATGCAGCACGTAAGCAAATGGCGGCAGATAGAGCTGCAGGTAAAGAGCGGCCACAAAAAGAAAATACGATTTGGGACATGCTAGGCACTCATTGCTCTGCCAATGAGCGACGGGCTGATGAAGCCTCACGTGATGTTGAAGCTTGGCTCAAGTGCTACTTCATGAAGAATCGCCTCGGTGAAGAATACATGGGCACCATCACAGGTGTCACACAGTTTGGTTTATTCGTGCAACTTGATGAAATGTTCGTGGAAGGCCTCGTTCATATTACCGATCTCGGTGCGGATTATTTTCAATTCGATGAGGCTCGTCATGAGTTGCGTGGCGAACGTAGTGGTAAGCGCTATCAATTGACGGACAAAATCAAAGTGCAGGTCAGCCGTGTGGATATGGATGCACGTAAGATTGATTTGGCGTTACCAAGTAGCGCAGCGCCGCAGCGCATTCCGAAGTCGTATGATTACGAAGATATGGAACCCGTGCGTGGTAGTAAGCGTAAAGCGTCGTCAGCTAAAGAGGTCGAGAGTCGTGAACGCGATTCAAAACAACGCGGGGCTCACGGACATATTTCGACTAAGACGACGGCGCGTTATCCAGAACAGGTCGTCGCCAAGACGCATGTAAGTAAGCCTGCTAAGTCCAAGAAGGGGGCAGCGAGTAGTCCACGTAAATCGAAAAATGTCGCAAAGAGCGCTAAGCCTAGCCGAACTAAGCGGCGATAAAGCGGCGAAAAAGCGGCGAAAAAGCGGCGAAAAAGCGGCGAAAAAGCGGCGTTGCATCGCTATAGAAGATTTTAGAAAGTTTTGATATTTGCTCGTGCTTTTTCGGCGAGCTGGAAAAAAGAGATATACATGAAAAGTAAAATGATTTTTGGCTTCCATGCCGTCACTTCACGCATTCGTCACGAAGCGTCTACGGTCGAAGAAATTTATGTCGATAGCGAACGATTCGATCGTCGCATGCAGGATTTGATCCATGCGGCAAAAGAGGCGGGTATACGGATTATTCAAGCCGATGATCAACGCCTATCGAACATCGTCGGCACGCGTCGCCATCAAGGTGTGGTGGCGAAAGCAGGTGCTTTGTCTTTGGCTAGAAATCTGGATGAATTGCTCGATGCAATTGAGGGGCCACCACTCCTGTTGATTCTCGATGGTGTGACTGATCCACACAATTTGGGTGCTTGCCTGCGTGTTGCTGATGGCGTCGGTGCGCATGCGGTCATCGCTCCAAAAGATCGAGCAGTTGGCTTGAATGCGACGGCGATGAAAGTTGCGAGTGGTGCTGCTGAGACAGTGCCTTATATTACCGTGACGAATTTGGCACGTACAATGCGTGATCTAAAAGAGCGTGATATCTGGGTGGTTGGCACTACCGACGATGTCGAGAAAACGATCTATGATGTTGATCTCAAAGTGGGCGTGGCGATTGTTATGGGTAGTGAAGGCGAGGGGATGCGTCGTTTGACGCGCGAGACTTGCGATGTGCTCGCTCAAATTCCGATGTTCGGCTCAGTAGAAAGTTTGAACGTCTCAGTTGCATCGGGTGTTTGCTTATACGAAGCGCGCCGTCAACGCACCGCTGCAGCTGTAGTCCCGGGTGCATAAGCTTACAAGTAGCTTAGCCCAGTATCTGCAAGAATTTTCAAATCGGACTACACTAGTGTTTTCACTAGTGTAGTTATTTTTTTCTATAAAACATGTTTAAGCGCCTTCGAGAAGACATTGCCAATATCATTGAACGTGACCCTGCGGCACGCAATACTTGGGATGTCATTACTTGTTATCCGGGCTTGCAGGCGCTAGTTATGCATGGATGGGCCGCATGGTGCTGGAGTCATGGTCTGAAATGGTTAGCACGTTTCATCGCACAGATCGCACGATTTTTGACAGGCATTGAAATTCATCCGGCTGCAACCATCGGGCGTCGTGTGTTTATTGACCACGGCATGGGCGTGGTGATCGGTGAAACGGCCGTGATTGGTGACGACTGCACAATTTACCAAGGCGTAACACTCGGCGGTACCTCTTTAACGAAAGGCGCCAAACGCCACCCAACTTTGGAGGCGGGTGTCATCGTTGGTGCCGGCGCCAAGGTGCTGGGCAGTTTTACCGTGGGAGCTGGCGCGAAAATTGGTAGTAACTCTGTGGTGACTAAACCGGTGCCGGCTGGCGCGACAGCTGTGGGGAATCCTGCGCATATTATTAAGTCTGCGAGTGAAAAAGCGGAGCTCAATCAGGATCAAGGTTTCAGTGCTTATGGTTTGAATCCGAATGGCGATGATCCCATTTCAAGAGCGTTTAAACAATTGAGTGAGCATGTGTGCTCGCAGCAAGAGGAAATTGAACGACTACGTTCGGCTATTCTTGGTGCAGGAATTGTTTGCGAAAAAGCCCTTAGCGAAAAACGCTTTGATGCAGAAGAAATCTCACAATTAGTGGATTAAAACGCTTCGCGATCTCACCCGGAGTGAACTCCCAAATTTATGGGGGAGAAGTAAGATGTACCGCGTCAGCGATGTACTCAAAGTGCAACAGTCCAGCGGTGTCGAGTGCGAGAAAAGCGCCGCGGTGGGAGCCTCCGCCATCAAAATCCCAATCAGGCAGAACGTAACGTGTGCCAGCTTGTTCCTGATGAATTGCGTGGCGATGCGTGTGGCCGTGAATGAGATCGTAGCCTGGATATTTTACGAGCAGATTTTTCACTGCAGTCGCGTTCACATCCATTATCGACATGGCTTTGCCTTGTTGTTCTTCGTGGCTTTTCTGGCGCATGTGCGAAATGATTGCTTTTCTTTGTGCGAGATCTTGCGCTAAAAATTGAGCTTGCCAATCGGGGTGCCGCACCATCGTGCGAAACTTGATGTATTCAATATCATCGGTGCACAGCTCATCACCATGAGATAAGACCAGCTTGCGTCCCCCGATTATGAGACTAAATGGGTCAGGCAGTAGTGTGATGCCCACATGTGCGGCAAATGTTTGACCAACCAAAAAATCACGGTTGCCAGCGATCCAAAAGAGTTCAGTGCCCGACTGTACGAGAGTTTTGAGAGCGCCTATTGTTTCTTGATGCTCGGGACTCTCTAAATCATCGTCGCCAGCCCAATACTCAAAAATATCGCCCAAGAGATATAGACGTTGCGCGCACCTGGCTTGATCGTTCAGGAAAGCGAGAAAACGTTCAGCAGTCTTGGGTGCGGCTGGACTCAAGTGAATATCGGAAACGAACATTGCAGGAAACTGCTGGTTCTTCGATATCTTAATTTGATCGGAATTCACTTTGAGTCCAAAGAAGGGAGCAAGGTATTTTTCAAATAGACAAAATACGAAAACTTTGATTAAACGATTTCGGCTTTTTCAATAATGATGTTTTCAACTGGGACATCTGAGAACATACCAGAGCGTGTCGTTTTGGATGCAGAGATTTTGTCGACAACTTCTTTACCTTCGACCACTTCACCAAACACGCAATAGCCCCAACCATCTTGACCTGGATAGTCAAGGAAATCGTTTTTGGTTGTGTTAATGAAGAATTGAGCCGAGGCAGAATGCGGATCACTGGTGCGTGCCATGGCGACTGCATAACGCACATTTTTTAAACCATTTTTAGCTTCGTTCTCGATCGGTGCATTGGTTGGCTTTTGTTTCATGCCTACTTCAAAGCCGCCGCCTTGAATCATGAAACCTGCGATCACGCGATGAAAGATGGTGCCGGTGTAATGGCCAGACTCTACATAGCTTAAGAAGTTGGCGACAGTTTTGGGAGCTTTTTCTGCGTTGAGCTCAATTTTGATTGCACCATGATTTGTAGTGAGTACGACTGCCATATTAAATTCTCCTGTACCGATAATTTGTGAATTAATTCTTCAACAGTTGGATACTGATGATTGTGATAGGTTTGTTCGGGACGTTTTGATGAATGCCCAATGGACTGGTGGGAGCAGATTTGATTTTTTCCACTGTTTCCCAGCCTTCTGTAACCTTGCCAAATGGTGTGTAACCTGCCGCGAGTATGACTGCTTTGCGACGCGGCAAAGTCATCGAACTACCGTTGCGCATGATAGCGACGGGATCACCATCGGCTAAAGCTTGGTAGTCTAGGAAATCGTTGTTGTTCACGTTAATGTAAAACTGTGCACGGGCGGAATTGGGGTCTTCCATACGTGCCATGGCGATTGTCCCAATCTCATTTTTTAATCCTTGTTCGGACGCAAGCTTGGCTTCATTAACGATAGGAGCGTCGACCGGTTTCTCACGCATTTTTACATCCATGCCGCCGCCTTGAATCATGAAGTTATCGATCACGCGATGGAAGATGGTGTTGTTGTACTGCCCCTTCTTGACATAGCGAAGGAAGTTTTCAACAGTCTTTGGCGCTTTGTCGTTATATAGCTCTAAAACGATATCTCCGACATTCGTTTTGAGCTTCACTCGTGGGTAATTTTTCTTAATTACAGGTTGGGATACTTCTTGAGTAAGTGTTGCCTGTGAGGCTGGAGCTGCTTCCACATTTTGGGAAGTTGGCTCGCTCGTTTGCGCGAATGCACTACCAGCGATCATCAATAAGCTAAGGCAGATAATTCTCAAACGATCTAGAGCTTTAATTGATTTCATTCTTTACCCTCTTGTTAGTGAAGAATTTAGTGTTGTTAGTGTTGTTGTAAGAAGTTCAAACAGGCTGTAAGTGTAATCCAAGTTTTACCTTCAAGGCATAGGCATGTTGAAATTTGATACAGCCTCGTTTCTCAAATTGACCAGAACCTCAAACTTCTCACTCACTGTGAGTTAGCTACCAGTTTTTTCTTGCTTGATCAGCCATTTGCCATCTTGTTTTGTCATGACGAGAGTCTTGCGGCTACTTGCAACTAAAGCACCTGATTGGTAGTGCTGGCGAAACTTGACCGTGGCCGTATTTCCTTCAATCGCAACGGATGGGGATTCATAGCGAACCACAATTTTTCCCTTTCCTTCGATGCGGGATTTTCTCTCCTCCATCCATGATTTCCTTGATTCACCGTTCGGAGTTTGGAAGTCTTTTCCATAGAACGAGAGGTAGGCCTTTGTATTCTTCGCTGCCCAAGCATTCATCCAACGATCAACAGTCTTAATTACTTCTGCCTGTGCTGTATTTTTCTTATCGTCACCCGATTTGAGAGTGCTTCGCTGCTTTGTTCCTGCTTCGGATGTTGCGACTTCATTCTTTCCAATTGTTCCGCTCGGATTCGTTACGCTCGACTTATTGGTTTCTGTACGACTCGTGCTAGCGATCGTTTTTTCTGTACGTGCAATTTCAGGTTCTGCTCTTGTTCCAGACAAGAAGCTGCTGTCTTCAAAAACGATACTCCAGGCGTTGCCATCCTTTTGCCAATACTGGCGCCGTTTGTAGCTAGATATTCCTTTGGCAGTTGCAATTTCTTGCGTGAAGAAACTGACAATGACGTCTTCTCGACCCGGGTATTTAAATTGAGATTGCTCTTTGATTTTTACGCCAGCGTCGCTTAACCCTGCATGTGCCGACAATTGTTTTTGAATCCAAGTTGCGGCGTTATCACCATTGAGATTCTTAAAGTTTCGAGAATAGTGCTTCGCCAAAAAGACTGGATTGGCAGAGGCAAAATCTTGGCGCCACAAGTCGAGCATTTTCTGAGCGTTTTGCTTCTCGTTGAGCCAAACATGACGATTCACAAAATTGAGTCGATCGGCAATGATTACCGGCGTTTTAGCAATGTCAACGGTGGCTGCGAGTTTTAGGAAATCAGGATTCGCAAGAACCACACATCCGTCGGACGCCAACGGAGCTCGACTGTAATTCGTTGCGGGCACACCGTGTAGCCAAATTCCTGATCCACCGCGTCCACGTAGCTTATCCCATTCATTGGGGTAATTTAGGGGGAGAGCGCCGGGTCCATAAAAGTCCGGTAGTTTTGCGCCAGGGACTCGATTCGTAATAAAGTATACGCCAAGCGGAGTGCGTTGATCGCCCTCCTTGGATTTGTCGACGCCGAACTTGCCTTGACTAACATAGTAGTCGCTACGTAATGTTGGGATGCCATTTACATTTTCATATAAGAAGATGCGTGCTCTTTGAGCATCCATCACGAGCGCCCAACGTTGATCAGAGGCTAGATTTAAGAGATTAAGTGGCACTAAATCTGCCGCGGGGCGTTCGGTTATTGCACGGACGCGCGCTTGCGCTTCGGCGCGTAAATCGCGAAGCTTGTCATTGGTGACGTTACTGGCACCTAGTTGTGTTTCGGGCTTAGTGCGCATCGCGATCAAATCTCCTCGGATTAAGTGGCCGAGCTGGAAATTTGGATAGGCAGCAAGCAGCGCATCAATTTGAGTTTGCGCCTTGGTGTACTGATTATTCGCTAGATTTTTATACACATCGATGAGCAGATAGTCCGGATTGGGACCCGTCTGCACCGTGGCAAAGTCTTCTTTTGAGGCTGAATTTTTGGGGGGATTGTTCTTTGCAGAAGCTAAATCGGCAATCCCTAGCCAGAGCCCACATGTGACCGTGAACGCGGCAAATGAAACTGCGGCGCTTAGAGGCGCCGCAGTTGAACAACGAAAAATTGAAACCATTAGCTACCCGAGCGTTCCTGCTTGATCAACCATTTCCCATCATGCTTGGTCATCACCAAAACTTTACGGCTTGTCGAAGACAAACGATCGGAACTGTAATATTGTTTGAAGCGCACGGTCGCGCTGTTGTCGTCAACTTTGACGCTTAAGTCTTCGATGCGGACGCTGATTTTTCCTTTGCCTTCAATGCGTGAACGACGATCGTCGGCCCATGCAGAGCGCGATTCGCCATTTGGCGTTTGGAAGTCCTTCGCATAGTGCGCAAGGTATTTGTTCACGTCTTGATTGCTCCATGCTTTGGCCCAAGATTCAACGGTAGTGATGACGTTGTCTTTGTCATTGATGACAGGCGCAGCGGGCTTGCTTGGCGCTTTATTTTCAGGTTTCGGCTCTGGAGCCTTAGTGACAGCAGAACTTGTAGGGCTCATTGGGGCCGCAGCTGCAACTGGAGTAGTTGTAGGCGTCGGTGCTGCTGGTGGATTGAGTTTTGGATTAGTTCCACCAGTTGTATTGCCAATCAAGTTCTTTACCAAATTAAGCTTCAGTTTGGCCGTGGCATTGTTGGAGTCTAATTGCAGAGCTTTATCGTAGGATTGGCTAGCGAGCTTTGCATATACATCGCCTAAGTTTTCATGCGCTGTGCCGTAAGTTGGGTTGGTACGTATTGCCATCTCGAGTGCAACGCTGGCTTTTTGATATTGGCCGTTTGAGGCATATAACACCGCCAAATTATTGTAAGGCTCTGGCAACTCAGGAAAGTCTTCAGTTAATTTTGTGAAGATGGTAATCGCCTCTGCGGATTTATTCTGCTCAGTGAGAATGATCCCTTTCAGGAAACGCATCTGAGCGTCCTTTGGCTTTTGAGTCAGAGCTGCATCGATCTTTTTGAGGGCCTCGTTGAGTTGGCCTGCTTTATATAGCTTGCTTGCGTCGCTGGCATCATCTGCGAAGGCTGCTTGGCCATAGAGGGATGCTAAAAGGCTTGCGATCGCCAATGCGCTTTTTGTGATTGTTCGCATATACAGTTGTTCTTATCGAGGTAATCGGTTGAGGCAATTGAGAATTTGTAAAATTGGTCAGGCGCAATCTTAACAAATAAAGCTCTCTGTGCGTTCGACAACATGTAATTTCTATGCAAAAAGTCACACTTCGCTTCTAGTCACGATCAAAAATTTGATGGACCCAGCACATTGATTTTGTGTTTGCTATTGGTTCATCAGCCTAATGAAAAATATTGAGCAGTGCAGCAAGGTTTTCTAAGCATGGTTTGAGGTAGAATCATGCCCTTTTCGCGTAAAACGAATCTTAGAATCGGAAGATGCAGCCAATCATCGACGCTAAATAAAATCAAAGTTGCGCGGCAAAATATATAAAAATGAAAACAAATAGCACATCACAACGCAATCAGGCTTTGCATGTACCCGCCTACTGGGAAGAGGCTAAGAGCGAGCTAATGAAGCGTGATCGCATCTTGCGTCGGCTCATTCCCCAATTTGGCGACCTCTACCTATTGGGTCGCGACGATCCTTTCACGACGCTCACTCGCTCAATTATTGCGCAACAGATCTCAAGTGCTTCTGCTGCTGCATTGTGGGACAAGTATTTGACCGTGTTTCCAAAGTCCACTCCAACAGAAGTTCTCAAGGTCGGCCAGGAAGGCATGGCGAAATGTGGGGTTTCAAAGCGTAAGTCGGATTACATTTTGGATTTGGCGCGCCATTTTCAAGATGGCAAAGTCCATGTTGATAAGTGGACTGAGATGTCCGATGAGGAAGTCATTGCAGAACTCGTGCAAATACGGGGGATTAGCCGATGGACGGCAGAAATGTTTTTGATTTTTAATTTGTTAAGACCAAATATCTTACCTTTGGACGACCCAGGCCTAGTATCGGGCATTAGCAAAAACTATTTTTCAGGAGAGCCAGTGTCTCGTATCGATATTCGCGAAGTTGCCGCGAATTGGGAGCCTTGGCGGACAGTTGCCACTTGGTATATGTGGAGAAGTTTGGATTCCAAGGCCTGATAGGTGGTACAATCGCAATCTATTTTCAACTCGTGTGGTTTTATTAAGGGGGCACGATGACTAAAACGACTTTTCTGGGATTTGAACAGCAAATCGCCGAACTCGAACAAAAAATCGAAGAGTTGCGTTACGTACAAGATGATTCCGCCGTCGATATTTCAGAAGAAATCGATCGTCTGTCGCAAAAAAGCCAGATGTTGACGAAGGATATTTACGCCAAATTAACTCCTTGGCAAGTATCTCAAATTTCTCGTCATCCACAACGTCCATACACGCTCGATTACATTTCACAGATCTTTACAGATTTCCATGAATTGCATGGCGACCGCGCCTTCGCAGATGACCTCGCGATCGTTGGCGGTCTGGCTCGTTTCAATGGCCAAGCTTGTATGGTTATCGGCCATCAAAAGGGGCGGGACACGAAAGAACGTGCGATGCGTAACTTCGGCATGCCGAAACCAGAAGGTTATCGTAAGGCTTTACGTTTGATGAAGTTGGCGGAGAAGTTCGATATTCCGGTATTTACCTTTATTGATACCACAGGTGCGTGGCCTGGGATTGATGCTGAGGAGCGTGGTCAATCAGAAGCCATTGGGCACAACTTGTATGTCATGGCCGAGTTAAAAGTGCCGTTGATTACCACTATTATTGGTGAAGGCGGTTCTGGTGGTGCATTAGCTATGGCAGTGGGTGATGCGGTCTTGATGCTGCAATATGCGACATACTCCGTCATTTCACCAGAAGGATGTGCTTCTATTTTGTGGAAAACGTCTGAGCGTGCCGCAGATGCAGCTGAGGCATTAGGCTTGACAGCAAATCGATTAAAAGCGATGGGTCTGATTGATAAGATTATTAATGAACCTCTCGGCGGCGCGCATCGTGACCCTAAACAAATGTGTGCACTAGTGAAGCGTGCTTTGGCAGATACTTTGCGCCAGTTCCAAGGCATGAAGACCAAAGACCTGCTCGAAGCACGTCATGAAAAACTGATGGGCTATGGAAAATTTAAGGAAACCAGAGTTTCCGAATGAGTCAAAAACTCAACGACACGATCGCCGCTTTCGAGCGGCGTTTCTTTTATCAGCTTTCACAAACTCTGAAAAAGCACCATGACCCTGATGGTGCTGATCTTGGCTCTATCGCTGTCGCCTATAGTGGGGGGCTAGATTCAACAGCGCTTGTGCATCTGGTCGCGCGATTTGCGCAAGAGCATAAAATCATGTGGTTTTGTGTCCATGTGCATCACGGTTTGAGCCCTCATGCAGACCAATGGCTGCAGCATTGTCAGCAAACATGTAATGAATTGAAATGCGATTTTGAGAGCGTGCGTGTCCTTGTGCAAGCAAATGGTGAAGGCATCGAGGCTAGCGCGCGTACGGCGAGATACCGCGCCATAGGCGAGGTTTGCCAGCGAAGAGGGGCTAAAGTGGTGCTTACTGCACATCACATCGATGATCAAGCGGAAACGGTGTTAATGCAACTCATGCGCGGATCGGGTGTACGTGGACTCGCAGGAATGGAGTTTGAGAACAAGGCGCCCAAGCTGCTCGGTTGTGAATCGTTGACAATTGCGCGGCCGCTACTCGGTGAGACGCGAGAGCTGCTCGAAAACTATTGCGCTAGCTTGAAGTTATCGAATGTAGAAGACGAGTCCAATCGAGATGTCCGATTTGTGCGTAATGCCGTGCGTGCCAAGATCATTCCTGAATTCGAGGATATCTCCCATGGTTTTGCTGAAAGGGTTGCCCGTACTGCATGCCATATGAGGGAGGCCAACCTACTACTCGAAGAATTAGCGGCTGAGGATCTTCTTACGAGCAGTCTCGATGATGGTGGCTTGGCCTTGTCACACATCGCTCGCTTTAGTCTGCCCCGACGTCGGAATCTTTTTCGTTATTGGATGGCGCGGAATGGGTTGCAGATGCCAACAACGATGAAGCTTGATGAAATCATGCGCCAGTTGATCGAAGCGAAAGAAGATGCACGTATTCAAGTGCACCACAACGGCGTAATGTTCTCACGGTATCAGGATCGTTTGTATGTGGTTTTGAATGCGCCTTCTGTTGCAGGTGAATCTGCTACTTTGGAGGTGGTTTCAATTGTTTGGGCTGGAGAGCCGAGCATTGAATTACCAGGATTTTCTGGAAAACTCTACTTTAAAAACGCCGACATCGGCGTTGCACATAGTAAATTATTGGGGCAAAGACTTGAGTGTCGACATCGTGGTACGGGGGAGCGTCTACGCTTGGGAAAAAATCGGCCATCGCGCGATATGAAGAGCCATTTTCAATCAGCTGGCATTCCCTTTTGGCGGCGAGATCAAGTACCATTTATCTATCTCAATGCAAAACTTTTGTTCGTTGGTGAATTAGGTATGGAAGCCGAATTCCTTGATGAGTCTGCTGGGCAAAAAATTCAACTCGAATGGCGTTCGAATTGAGTTGTGGCAGGAAAGTGCGGCGGCGTCAGATATCGGCAAGTGAGAGATCTTAAGCGAAATAAAAAATGACCAGACAAATTGTTCTTGATACGGAAACGACCGGTATCAATCCTCGGATTGGCAACCGGATTATCGAAATTGGTTGCGTCGAAATTGTCAATCGAAAGCTAACGGGTAATAATTTTCATTGCTATATCAATCCAGAGCGGGATTCCGAAGAAGGTGCGTTGGCGGTGCATGGATTGACGACTGAATTCTTAAAAGACAAACCTGTATTTGCCCAAATTGCGGATGAATTTCTTGAATATGTAAGAGGCGCGGAATTGGTAATTCATAACGCCCCATTTGATTTGGGCTTTTTAAATGCCGAATTCGAGTTGTTGGGGCGTGGTAATTTTGAGCAGTATGTTGGAAATGTCATTGACTCTTTGGTAAAGGCTAAAGAGCTGCACCCTGGTAAGCGAAATTCATTGGACGCGCTGTGCGACAGGTATGAGATTTCAAACGCACATCGGAAACTGCATGGCGCTTTACTTGATGCTGAACTATTGGCAGATGTGTTTCTTGCGATGTCGCGGGGGCAGAATAGCTTTATCAGTCTCGAAGATGAGACCGAAGAGGTGGTTCAAGAGCAAGAAACATCGATCGATGACACCGGGCCATTGTCAATTCTCGTGCGGAGAACGAACACCGTTGAGCAGGCTCAGCACGAAAAAGCTTTGGAAGATATAGGCAAAAATGGATCAAGTGTCTGGGTGACGAGTTTGCAAGCTGCACCAGAAGTAAGTTAGTAAGCTCTTTAACCTTATTTAAAAGGCCACACGATGTGGCCTTTTTTTGTTTTTTTCTACTGGTTTGCGAGATTGAAATTTTTATTGGCTGCTTAAAAAGTTGGTATATTTATTACTTTGCGGCAAATTTCCAACAAAAAAATATGATTTCTCTCAATCGAACCCTAAAGTTTTTTTAGTTGCTGCCGTAAATCAGAACAAGTTAAGGCTCAAAATATTTTTAAATATTTTTTCGGAAGACCCTAAAGTTTTCCTAAAGGCTGCCGTTAATGATTTTAAGTATCGTAGATCTAGAAAAAAATATTTTCTAAGTCTTTGATATTTAAAGAATTAATTAAAAAGTTTTCGACTTTTCAATTGATTCAAAAACAATTCAAAAATTGCATTGAAGCAAATGCAAGTCAAATTACCGACCATTTGTAGGAGTGATTCCTATGTGGTCGTTCGTCGTTTTCTGTATTTAATTCCATTATTCGTCCTATACAAGCGCAAAGTGCTTGGTAACACAATGTATCCCACTGGCAACACATTTCGCTAGGGCAAATAAATGGGAGTGTTAAAATGACACCAAATGACATGATGGCTGAAATTCGCGACGCTAACTTGAGCTACTTGATGTTGGCGCAACAAATGATTCGCGCAGACAAGGCGACTGCAATATTCCGTCTTGGGATCGGCAAAGAAATTGCTGATCTTATCGAAGGCTTGAACAATTCCCAAATTCTGAAACTTGCTGGCTCCAATATGATGTTGGCGCGCTTCCGCTTCGACGATGGAGCGATCCTTGGAATGTTGACAAATTATAACAAGGAAAGAAGCTTGGCGCAGTCACATGCGGCAATCTTGATGGCTGGCCAAAAAGTTGAGGAAATCGCGTAGGGCAACTGCGAACATTTGCAGCACCAATAAAGTCTCGTAATTTGAGGGGGTAGTGATCATGGCAAGCAAAAGTATTGTGAATGAAGCGAACGAAATTCAATTGGCAGTTGATCTCGTTAACCTTGGGGCTCGCTTGCAATTGTTGGAGTCCGAAACTTCCTTGTCTCGCGAGCGCTTGCTGAAGATTTACAAGGAGCTGAAGGGGGTGTCCCCTCCAAAAGGCATGTTGCCGTTTTCAGCTGATTGGTTTGTAACTTGGCAGCCTAATATTCACTCTTCGCTGTTTATGAATATTTTTCATTACTTGCGCGAGCATGCTGAGGTGTCAGGGATTCATGCGGTCGTGAAGGCTTACAAATTGTACCTCGAGCAAATGCCTGTTCCCGAGGGAGATGAGCCGGTGTTGTCATTGACTCGCGCTTGGACTTTGGTGCGATTCTTTGAAGGAAACATGCTCTCATTTGTGCGTTGCCAACACTGTGGTGGTCAGTTTGTTGGTCATACATTAGACTTGCATGAACATTACGCTTGTGGGTTGTGCCATGTGCCATCCCGTGCAGGGAAAACCAAAAAGGCGAAGAGCCTTGAATTGGCTCATTAAGGTATTTGAAGCCCAACGGCTGAGGTGCCTTCCTAATGAAAAGGACCTCAGTTGAAAATTTCTGTAAGTCTTAAGGCGCTACTATTGCAATTGTTGACTCTCGCAGTCGGCATCGTCTCTCTCTCTCTTCTCCATCGAGCCTTTGGCTTCACTATATCGCCCTTGATTTTTCTATTGGCGTGCGGTGCTGTCGCTGCGCTGTTCACTTTTCTGTTGAAATTTGATTGGTGGTGGGTGCCAATCCAGCTTCTTTTTTTTCCCCTCGTTTATTTAACATCGATGCTGGGGTTGCCATCCTGGGTATATTTTGTCGTGGCAATGATCTTTTCATTGTTGTTTTGGTCTACCTATCGAACTCAGGTGCCGTATTACCCATCAAGCAAGCGCCTTATTCCTCCAATTGTCGAACTGATGAATGAATTTGATTCGCCGCGCTTGATCGATGTGGGGAGTGGCTTTGGTGGTTTGCTTTTCGATTTATCTGAATGTGTGCCAAACGCCCAATTGCTGGGTGTTGAAATTGCTCCGCTCCCATACTGGATAAGTGTCTTGCGCGGCAAACTGTCGCGCTCAAATGTTAAATTTGTATTCGGTGCGTATGAAGCCCTTAATTTTGCAGAGTTCGATGTTGTTTTTTGCTATCTTTCTCCTGTAGCGATGCCCTTTGTTTGGAGAAAAGTATTGGCTGAAATGAGGCCGGGGACGATACTTTTAAGTTATGAGTTTATCGTTCTAGAAGCGGCTCCTAGTTTTGTGTTGGAAATTGTTAAAGACGCCCCCCCTTTGTATGGGTGGCGCATATAATGAAACAACAGAAATATATTTTTTGGGCAATATTTTCGAAAATGTTGCCTAAAATTATCAGATCGCTGGTATTCTAAAGATATTGCTCTACGGATTTAATTTCGGTGCGTGGAAGATCTACTTAAGGAGTCTTACTCGTGTTAGTCATCGTCGGCTATATCGTTGTTTGTGGATCCGTATTTGGCGGATTCGTCATGTCTGGTGGTCACCTTGCCGTTCTGTTCCAGCCGCTGGAACTCTTGATGATCGGCGGCGCCGCGGTCGGCGCTTCTTTGGTGGGAAATAACGCAAAAACTTTAAAGGCATCTCTAAAGGCATTGCCTAGTGTTTTCAAGGGATCTAAGTACAACAAAGCTCTTTTTATGGAGCTCATGACGATGTTGTTCGACGTCCTTACTAAGATTAGGAAAGAAGGTTTGATGTCGATTGAAGGTGATATCGAAAAGCCTGAAGAAAGTCCTCTGTTCAGTAAATACACCTTAGTTGTTTCAGATCATCATCTGATGGAATTTCTAGGTGATTATTTGCGCCTCATGGTGTCCGGCAATATGGACGCATTTCAAATCGAGAATTTGATGGATAACGAGCTCGAGACACATCACCACGAAGGAGCTGCACCAGCGCATTTTATTGCAAAACTCGGGGACGGTTTGCCAGCTTTCGGCATTGTTGCGGCGGTGATGGGTGTGGTTCACACGATGGAATCGGTCGGTATTCCTCCTGCTGAGTTGGGGATTTTGATTGCCCATGCTTTGGTGGGTACGTTCTTGGGGATTTTGCTCGCTTACGGTTTTGTGGGGCCACTCGCAAGTTTGATGGAGCAAAATCTGGATGAGTCCTCGAAGACCTTTCAATGTATTAAGGTCACCCTGTTGGCAAGTTTAAATGGTTATGCGCCAGCACTCTCAGTAGAGTTTGGACGAAAAGTCTTGTACTCAACTGAGCGTCCTACTTTTGCAGAATTGGAAGAGCATATTAAGAATTCGAAGTCTAAATAAGCTTCGCTGAATGAATCATGGCAAACGAAGAACTAAGACCGATTATCGTTAAGCGTATCAAGAAACATGGTGGCGGGCACCATGGTGGAGCTTGGAAAATCGCTTATGCAGATTTCGTTACGGCGATGATGGCTTTCTTCCTCTTGATGTGGCTACTCGGTTCAACGGCTAAAGGGAATTTGCAAGGTATCGCCGAATATTTCCAAACTCCACTCAAAGTTGCGATGTCCGGCGGCGATGGTAGTGGAGATAGTTCTAGTGTGATTAAGGGTGGTGGCAAAGATTTGTCTTTGCGTGAAGGGCAGACTCGGAAGGGCGATATAGATGCGCCCAAGAAAACCTATAATTTACAAGCGGCTGAAGCAGCGCTCGCAAAAGTTGAAGCCGATCGTTTGAAAGGTCTTAAGGAAAAAATTGAAGCAGCGATTGAAGCAAGTCCGACTCTGAAACAATTCCGTAAGCAGTTATTGCTGGATATTACTTCTGAAGGCTTAAGGATTCAGATGGTTGATGAGAAAAATCGTCCAATGTTCGCTTCGGGCAATGCGGAACTTCAACCCTATACAAAAGAAATTTTGCACGAAATTGGGCTCGCACTTAATGAGGTTCCAAACAAGATAAGCCTGTCAGGGCATACTGATGCAGCGCCATATGGACATGGAGAAAAAGGATATAGCAACTGGGAATTGTCGGCGGATCGTGCTAATGCCTCGCGTCGTGAGTTGATTTATGGCGGCATGGATGAAACAAAAGTTTTACGCATTGTAGGTCTTTCCTCGTCAGTTTTGTTCGATAAAAACGATCCGCTAAATCCGATTAATCGACGCATTAGCATTATCGTGATGAATAAGAAAGCAGAACAATCTGCGACGCAAGATGGTGGTGAGATAGAAGTTGGAAAACAAGTTGATGTGATAGCTGAACCTAAAAAGTAAAGTAATTTGATTTGTGCACAAAAGATTGCAACTGTAATGTTGCAGAATGGGATGCTAAAGATGTCAAACAAACAGATGCTGGGATCTCGGGTGAAGGAATTGCTGGCTGGCGTTTCCGATCATGGCGTGGATCATTTGGTCGAAGTTGAAACTGACCTTGTCCAGACAACGCTTTTATTGGCTGAGGCAATCGAAAAATTAGGGGCAAATTTTCTCGATTTGCACGGTTCTTTGACGGCTCAAGAAGAGCATATTAAAGAAATCGTTAGTGCTGGGAAAGTGCCGCCTGAAAGTGTTGAGAAACTGGCGCAGATACAGGCGGATATCGCGCTACATATTAATCGAGCGGTCACTAGTTTGCAGTTTCAAGACCTCACTAGTCAGCTTATATCGCGCACTGTTCAGCGAAGTGCGGGGCTGCGTGAACTGCTGTCTACACTGGATTCGGGAAATTCAATTCCACACGACGGTGAAACCGAGGAAATTGCAGGAGTGCTCTCTGAAATCACAGAGCGCTTACAGAGACAGAGTATTGAATTAAAAAGTTTGTTGCGAAAGACAGTGAATCAGCAGCATCTTGATAGTGGTGATATTGAATTATTTTGATATGTGGCAGCACTGAGATTTTTCTCAATTTTTCAGATTGGAGTAATGATGGCTAAGACAATTTTAGCGGTTGATGATTCAGGTTCCTTGCGCCAAATGGTTGCCTTTAGTTTGAAAGCAGCAGGGTATCAGGTGATCGAAGCTGTCGATGGTCAAGATGGCTTGGAAAAAGCGAAGAATCAAGTTGTGGATTTGGTTCTCACTGATCAGAATATGCCGCGCATGGATGGCTTGACTTTGATCAAATCGTTGCGTGCGTTAGCTTCGTATCAGCGAGTTCCGATTTTGATGCTGACGACGGAATCGAGTGACGATATGAAAGCCAAAGGACGAGCAGCCGGAGCGAATGGATGGTTGGTAAAGCCTTTTGATCCACAAAAATTGACCGAAGTTGTGAAAAAAGTGATTGGCTAATCGAGACGCATATTTGCAAGATTATTCGAGTAAATAATGGGGTGGGATGATGACGATTGATATGAGTCAGTTCTATCAGGTGTTCTTTGATGAGGCTGAAGAGCTTTTAGCTGAAAAAGAGAAGTTGCTCTTGGGGGTTGATATTGCTTCGCCTGACCCTGAAGATCTCAATGCTATTTTTCGTGCTGCTCACTCGATAAAGGGAGGTGCGTCCACATTCGGGCTGAATGATATGACCGAGGTTACGCACATCTTAGAAAATTTGCTTGATAAGATCCGCAAGGGCGAAATGGCCCTCACGTCTGAGCACGTTGACGCCTTTTTAGCAGCGAAGGACGTGCTAAAAATGCAGCTTGATGGACACCGTCATGGAAGTGCCGTAGATCTTGATGCTGTTGGTGATGTTCGAATGTTGCTGCAATCATTTGTTCAAGGGGAAATGACGGCGAAGGCTGCCCCGGTTGCTAATCTTGCGCCAGTAAATAATGTTGAAGACAGCTCTGAAACCTACCATAAAGCATTCCGTGTAAGTTTTGACGAAGTGAGCGAGTCCGATTTAAAGCTGCTTACATCTGAACTTGGCTTACTTGGTGATGCCATTAGTGAGAAGGATACATCTGGCAAGTGGTCGATCTATCTCAAAACAAATGGGAGTTCGGATGACATCCTCGCCGTTTGTTCGTTCATTACCGATGCCGATAAATTGACAATTAAGGAAGAGGCCGTTACTGCAGCTGCGACTCCAAGTGACGATGATCTTGGTTATGGCTTCTTTGAGCCGTTGGATGCGATGTTCCCGCCCGAGACTGAAGCCGCGCCTGAACATCACACCCCTCCAGTGGAGAAAGTTGCTCCAACACCTGCACCAGTAGTTGCGAAGGCCGCTCCTAAAAAAGAAGCAGAGAAGAGTGCAAGTTCGCAAGAGTCCTCGACGATACGTGTTGGTATTGAGAAGGTTGACCAGATCATTAATTTGATCGGTGAATTGGTGATCACTCAGGCCATGCTTACACAGCGCACGCAAGACTTGGATCCTGTGGCAAATGAACGCCTGTTAAGCAGTGTCGCACATTTGTCGCGTAACACGCGCGATTTGCAAGAAGCCGTGATGTCTATTCGGATGATGCCGATGGATTACGTATTCTCAAGATTCCCAAGAATGGTGCGAGATCTTGCAACGAAATTAGGCAAGAAAGTTGAATTCGTCACATATGGTGCTTCCACAGAATTAGATAAGGGACTCATTGAACGGATTGTTGATCCACTCACGCATCTGGTCCGCAATAGTATCGATCATGGCATTGAAATGCCTGCAGCTCGACTCGAGAATGGTAAGAGTGAAGCGGGTAAGTTATCGCTCTCGGCAGCACATCAGGGCGGCAATATCGTGATTGAAGTCAGTGATGATGGTGGTGGATTGCATCGTGAAAAAATCTTGGCGAAAGCTAAGCAAAACGGTTTGGCTGTTTCCGACACGATGTCAGATGCAGATGTCTGGCAGCTGATTTTTGCGCCAGGATTTTCGACTGCAGAAGTCGTTACTGACGTTTCTGGTCGTGGCGTTGGTATGGATGTCGTCAAACGTAACATCACCCAAATGGGAGGTGTTGTTGATATTAAATCGGCGCGTGGTTTTGGTACTACCATCACAATTTCATTACCGCTGACCTTGGCAATTTTGGATGGAATGTCCGTCAAAGTTGGCGAAGAAATATATATTTTGCCGTTGGGATTCGTGGTCGAGTCTTTGCAGCCGCAAAGTGAAGATATTAAGGAAATTAAAGGCAAAGGACGTGTCATCAAAATTCGTCAAGAATATCTGCCGCTCATTCCTCTTTACGAGTGTTTTGACATTGTGCCTCGTCATCTTGATCCATCGAAGGGAATCACGGTGATAGTAGAAGTGGATGGTAAGAAGGCCGCATTGTTTGTTGATGATTTGGTTGGTCAACAACAAGTCGTCGTGAAAAATATCGAGTCGAACTACAAGAAGATTCCTGGCATCTCTGGTGCCACGATTTTGGGGGATGGCGGTGTCTCATTAATCTTGGATGTTGGTGCGTTATTACGTGGCGTACGGTAAGAATATGGTTTTGAAATTAAGCCTTTAGCGAGGAAATTATCATGATACAAAGCGCAGATGTAAGTGGAAAAACAGGTAGTGGCGGACAAGGTGATGAAGAAATCACGCGCCTCGAGTTTCTCGCTTTTACATTGGGCAGTGAAGAGTATGGCATCGATATTTTGAAGGTCCAAGAGATTCGCGGTTATGAGGCTGTTACTCGAATTGCGAATGCACCAGAGTTTTTGAAAGGTGTGATTAATTTGCGAGGAATTATTGTTCCTATCGTAGATATGCGCATTAAATTCAACCTCGGTACGCCAACCTACGACCAGCTTACCGTCGTGATTATTTTGAACATTGGCACTCGAGTGGTGGGTATGGTGGTGGATAGCGTTTCAGATGTCATGACATTAACACCTGAGCAAATTCGACCTGCACCAGAAATGAACACAACTTTTAATGACGATTTCTTGATCGGACTTGGAACGCTCGACGAGCGAATGCTAATTTTGGTTGATATAGAAAAATTGATGTCGAGTCCTGAGATGGGACTGTTGGACCACTCGGAGCATTGATGTTATTAGGGGCAGAAAGACAGTTGAATCTATAAGGGTCAAATCGAGAAGCGTGCCATGGCAAAATTGTCTGAACGTAGTGATGGTGAAAAAGAGTTTGAGTTTAATCATCGAGACTTCGATCGAGTTCGTGACCTAATTTATAAGCGGGCAGGGATATCTTTGTCTGAAAGTAAGCAGGAAATGGTGTACAGCAGGTTGGCGCGACGTTTGCGCGCGACAGGTATCAGTTCCTTTGCGACCTACCTTAATATGCTAGAGAGAGAGGTTAGTAGCCCGGAGTGGGAATCATTTACTAATGCGCTCACCACGAACTTAACTTCTTTCTTCCGCGAGGAACATCATTTTCCGATCTTGGCTGAACACGTTCGAAAAAAACATGGTGCCATTAGAATTTGGTGCTCTGCAAGTTCGACAGGAGAAGAGCCTTATTCGATCGCCATGACAGTTTGTGAAGCGCTCGGAACCATGTCCCCTCATCTTCAAGTGATCGCAACGGATATCGATACCAATGTATTGGCGACTGCATCGAAAGGTGTCTACAGTGTGGACCGTGTGGAAAAACTGTCTGCCGAGAGAGTGAGGAAATTTTTCCTCAAAGGTAAAGGGCGCAATGAGGGAAGTGTGATGGTGCGCCCAGAGTTGCGAGAGTTGGTGAGTTTCGAACCACTGAATTTGCTGGACGAGAGATGGCATATTCAAGGCGAGTTTGATGCAATTTTTTGTCGCAATGTAATGATCTATTTTGATAAACCAACGCAGTCTGCGATTTTGAAAAAGTTTGTGCCGTTGATGAAATCAGATGCTTTACTTTTTGCGGGACATTCTGAGAACTTTCTGTATGTTTCAAATGACTTTAAGCTTCGCGGGAAAACGGTTTATGTGCTCGCTTCTGCCGATGAACGCCAGAAGAAAATTAATGCGCACGATTTGAATAAAGGGTGATCCATGAGTCAGTTCAGTGAAGAACACTTTGCGACGAACGTTTATTACGATCGCACCTTTGATTGCGATGCCGCCAAAATTTTGCCGGGCGAATACTACTTCACCAACAAGGATATGCTTATTGTGACCGTGCTTGGTTCTTGCGTATCTGCGTGCATACGCGATCGTGTTTCGGGGGTTGGTGGAATGAACCATTTTATGCTGCCTGATGGTGGTGAAAATTCCGAAAATCCGGTGTCGGCGTCGATGCGTTATGGTACTTATGCGATGGAGGTCCTCATCAATGAGTTACTCAAGGCTGGTGCGAAGCGCGAAAATATGGAAGCGAAGGTTTTCGGTGGCGGCAATGTGTTGCGTGGTTTTACCTCCATGAATGTCGGGGAGCGCAATGCTAAGTTTGTATTGGACTATCTGCGCATGGAACGGATGCGGGTAATCGCCGAAGACTTGAACGATATTTATCCGCGAAAGGTCTATTTTTTTCCGAGGACTGGAAAGGTACTCGTTAAAAAACTTAAAGTTGAGCATAACGATACATTGAAAAAACGCGAGCTCGATTACGCGAGTCGCCTCAAGAGTGCACCGGTTGGCGGCGATGTGGATTTGTTTTGAGATGGTGGATGAGGCTATTGCGGCGTAAGAACGGGAATAGACAATGAAAATAAAAGTTCTGATCATCGATGACTCAGCACTCATTCGCAGCATTTTGTCTGAGATCATTCGTAGTGAAAACGATATGGAAGTCGTGGGCGTTGCGCCAGATCCTTTGGTCGCCCGTGAACTTATCAAGCAGACCAATCCAGATGTACTAACCTTAGATGTTGAAATGCCGAAAATGGATGGGCTAGATTTCCTCGAAAAGCTCATGCGGTTACGGCCTATGCCAGTCATTATGGTCTCGTCTTTGACAGAGAGAGGGTCCGAGATTACGATGCGTGCGCTTGAGTTGGGAGCGATCGATTTTGTAACCAAACCAAAACTCTCGATTCAAAGCGGTATGCTTGAGTACGCTCATGTCATCACTGACAAAATTAGAGCAGCGTCGAAGGCAAAGATCCGCGCCCGAGCATCAGCTCAGGTTGCTCAAACAAGCACCACTTCGGCGGTATTGCCGTCGATGAAGAACCCATTATTGAGTAGTGAAAAATTAATCATTGTTGGCGCATCAACGGGTGGAACTGAAGCGATTAAGAGTTTTTTGGCGCAAATGCCTTCTGATTGCCCAGGTATTCTCATTACTCAACATATGCCTGAAGGATTTACAAAGTCGTTCGCTAAGAGACTTGATGGCATTTGTAAGATTTCAGTTTCAGAAGCGCAGGGTGGTGAGCGTATCTTGCCAGGCCATGCTTATATCGCTCCAGGGCATTCTCACCTCAAGTTAGCGAGGAGCGGAGCTAACTATGTTACCGAGTTGGATCATTCGGATCCTGTAAATCGGCACCGACCTTCTGTTGATGTCCTATTTCGTTCCGCTGCGAAATTTGCAGGTAAGAACGCGGTTGGGGTGATCTTGACCGGTATGGGTAAAGACGGTGCTGAAGGGATGTTGGAGATGAAGAATGCAGGTGCACACAACTTTGCACAAGATGAAGCGAGCTGCGTTGTATTTGGTATGCCCAGAGAAGCTATTGCAGTTGGAGCCGTTCAAGAAGTCGCGCCCTTGGGTGAGTTGCCAACCAAAGTGCTGGGCTATCTGGAACAACAAGGTAGCAGAGCGTTGCGTGTTTAGTGTTTTATTGAAGAAACTTGATGGAATTGCTTCCCCAAAATTGTTTATATAACCGATAATGTGTCTTACCCGTCCTTTAGAAATCATGGAGTAATTTATGGCTGATCAAAACCTCAAATTCTTAGTTGTTGATGATTTTTCAACGATGCGTCGTATCGTGAGAAATCTTCTCAAAGAACTCGGTTATTCGAATGTCGATGAGGCTGAAGATGGCGCTTTAGGATTAGCAAAACTCAAGAGTGGCGATTTTGATTTCGTTATCTCTGACTGGAATATGCCGAACATGGATGGCTTGACGATGCTGCAGCACATCCGTGCTGATCCAGCTCTGGCCAAGTTGCCAGTGTTGATGGTGACTGCGGAAGCGAAAAAGGAGAACATCATTGCTGCCGCTCAAGCGGGTGCAAATGGCTATGTCGTGAAGCCGTTTACCGCTGCAACTCTCGATGAAAAGTTACAGAAAATTTTTGAAAAATTGGGTAAGCCTGCATAACTTGCTTAATTTTCCTTGGAGTGCCTATGAATACAAGGCTCGACCAAACTCAACACGATGAGTTGCTAGCGCGTGTTGGGCATATGACCCGCCTCCTGCATGATAGTTTGCGAGGATTAGGTCTCGATAAATTGTTAGAACGCGCTGCGGAGGATATCCCTGACGCTAGGGATAGACTAGATTATGTAGCTCAAATGTCAGAGCGTGCAGCTCAACGGGTGCTGAACGCTACTGACGCTGCAATTCCCCTGCAAGAGCAGATTTTAGATGGTGCTAGAAAGCACGCCGATCTCATTGCGAAGTTGTTAGATACGGAGGCGGATGGGGCAGCGTGCCGTGAACAATTGCGTCAAACGCTCGCCTATCTTCAAACGAGTAGTCAGGCAAGTAAGGACACAAAAGCGCACTTGATTGACATCATGATGGCGCAAGATTTCCAAGATTTGACTGGACAAGTCATCAAGCGCGTGACGGAGCTGGCGCAGAATCTTGAGCAACAGTTAGTGCAGCTCTTGATTGAATATTCTCCTGATCAAATAAAACGCCCACAACAAGATGGTCTCTTGAATGGACCGCAAGTTAATCCTGAGGGTAAAACCGACGTCGTTGCCAACCAAGGCCAAGTTGATGACCTGCTAGACAGCCTCGGTTTCTAAAATTAATTTAAAAATTATGTCGCAGAACAAATTCATCGTTCGTGAGCCCTTGCTCGACCCAAAGCAAAAAGTAGTGGGATACCAGTTGTCATGGCAACAGACCAAATCTGCGGACGTTGCGGTAGAAGAGATCGACTCTCTAATTGCCTTCGTTGCGGACGAACTCAATGATCCAGAGAAAGGTTACTTGCTGGCCGATAGCACCATCTTTTTAGAGGCCATGCCCGGTTTACTTCAGGCGGCGAGTTTGAAGAAACTTGCGCCTGCAAATACCGTCCTAATTTTCTCAAAGCGTTATTTCGGCGACCAGCAATCGATTGATGCGATTAAAGAGTTACGTGGACTCGGCTTCGGTATTTGTCTACGTAATGCTGATGCGACTGCGCTGGATCGCTCTATTTTTTCTTTGATTACGCATTTTGAAGTGCAGATTGATGGCGCTAACCTTGCAGCGCAGGCAAAAACCTACGCCGCCTTAAAGCAATCGAACGTACAGATGGTCGCCAGAAATATCGGGAGCTGGCAGAGTTTTGAAGCATGCGCCGCTCTTGGATTATCGAGTTTTGTTGGCAAACTTCATTTAACGCCTCGCCCGAATTTGACTCAAAAGGGCTTGAATACCGCGCAAGCAACGATCTTGCAGCTGATGGACATGATTCGAAAGAACGCAGACATTCAACAGCTTGAAACAGTGGTGAAGCGCGATGCAGCACTTGCATACAAGTTACTGCGCTATATTAATTCTGCGGGGTTTGGCTTGCGTACCGAAGTGCAGTCCTTGAAACACGCGGTAACCATTCTTGGCTACAGTCCTTTATATCGTTGGCTGTCATTGCTACTAGCGACTTCAAGCTCCAATGGAAACTCACCGGTTTTGTTAGAAACGGCCATTGTGCGTGGTCGTTTCGCGGAGTTGTTAGGGCAACCATTTATGTCGAAAACAGAGGCGGAGAATCTCTTTGTAGCGGGTATGTTTTCATTGCTTGATCGACTACTTGGTATCCCAATGGAAGAGGTTCTTTCGACCATCCAATTGCCAGAGGCGGTGGTGGAGGCCTTGGTGTCTCGTGGAGGCGTGTTTGGCCCTTATTTGGCCTTGGCAGAAGCCTGTGAGCTTAACAGTATGCTGGTTCAATCTTTATCTGAAACTTTAAAGATTGCACCTCAGGATGTAAATAAAGCCCATTTGTCATCGCTTGTTTGGTCGAAAAATATTTCGAACGCTTAGTTCTCTACGCTCATTACGCAAGTTGAACGTTAAGGCCGTGATCAATAAATTGATCGCGGCTTTTGTTTTTTTGTTTCCTTGCAAATGAATTGAGCTCTTATTTTCAGCCTAGTCGCACTTCCTGAATCGCTTTTGACACCCAGTCATTTATGACAATTCTCCTCATTCTTTAAAGCTGAAGAATGTTGTTCCAAGGAAAAAGGGGAAAAACCCTGTTCTATTCGTTTGATTCGTTCACGGTCAAATAGCGAATAATTCTATCCATGAAAAAGTGGATTATGAATGTTTGTAAGGTCAAGTAATGGCAGACGAGAGTGGATTAGAGCGGACCGAAGAGGCCTCACCCCAGCGGCTTGAAAAAGCACGCGAGGAAGGTGATGTCGCGCGCTCACGAGAGCTTTCTACCTGCTTGGTCTTGCTTGCTGCTGGTGGTGGTCTATACGGCCTTGGCGGGGTCTTGAATCGGTCGCTTGAAAAGACTATGGTTGACGGCTTAAGTTTCGAGCGCGGTATGGCATATGATCCGGCTCTTTTAGGCTCGAAAATCCTGTCGATGCTGATTGACGTAACGATCGCATTCTCTCCAATTGCATTGCTTTTTCTGATTGCTGCGATCGGTTCGCCGCTGCTGATTGGCGGTTGGTTGTTTAGTATGAAGGCGATTCAACCAAAGTTTGAACGCCTCAATCCCATTACCGGCATTGGCAACATTATTTCAGCGCGTGCTGGGGTGGAGTTGATCAAAGCGATTCTTAAAACGATCTTGGTTGGAGCGATCGCTTGGGTGGTGGTTAATCGCCAGAAGGAAACTATTTTCGGCCTCGTCTTGGAGTCTTTCGATCGTGGTCCTAGTCATTTGGCAAACATGTTAGGTTTTTCGTTTCTGGCGATCGTTGCCGGTCTGGTTGTGATCGCTGCGATCGATGCACCTTATCAGATGTGGGCGTATGCAGAGAAACTGAAAATGACCCGTCAAGAGGTTATTCAAGAATCAAAAGAAGCCAATGGTAATCCGCAGATCAAAGCGAAAATTCGTGCCCAACAACGTGAAATGGCTCGGCGTCGAATGATGGCAGAAATTCCTAAAGCTGACGTGATTGTGACCAACCCGACGCATTTTGCTGTGGCGCTGAAATACACCGAAGGTAATGGCGCACCAAGAGTGGTAGCGAAAGGCGCCGATGCACTTGCAGCGAAAATCCGTGAACTCGCCTCTGAGCATAAAGTACCAATTTTAGAAGCGCCGCCGCTGGCCCGTGCACTCTATGCACACACCGAGTTGGGTGACCAAATTCCAGAAACACTGTACGCTGCAGTAGCGGAAATTCTCGCTTATGTATTCCAATTGCGTTCATATCTGAAGCATGGCGGCACCCGTCCAACAGAGCCTAAAGACATCGACGTTCCCAAAGAACTCGACCCCAATAATAAATTGAATGAGGTGGCACCATGAAGTGGTCAAACATCGCAGCGTGGATGAGCGGCCCCGCGTCTAAAGCCCTGGCTGCGCCAATCTTGATCATCATGATGTTGACGATGATGATCTTGCCGTTGCCACCAATGGTTTTGGACATTTTCTTTAGTTTTAATATTGCACTCTCCATCATCGTTCTTTTGACGAGCCTATACACGGTGAAGCCTTTGGATTTTATGGTCTTCCCGACTGTTCTTTTGGTCAGCACAATGTTGCGCTTGTCTCTGAATGTGGCATCAACACGCGTGGTCTTGACCGAGGGCCATACAGGACCAGATGCGGCAGGAAAAGTGATCGAAGCTTTTGGACACTTTTTGATCGGCGGGAACTACACGGTCGGTATTGTCGTATTCGTGATTTTAACGATCATTAACTTTACCGTTGTCACCAAAGGTGCAGGTCGGATCGCGGAGGTTGGCGCTCGTTTTGCATTGGATGCGATGCCTGGCAAGCAGATGGCAATTGATGCTGACTTGAATGCCGGCTTGATCGCTGAACAAGAGGCACGTCGCCGTCGTACAGAGGTGGCACAAGAAGCTGAATTTTATGGCGCGATGGACGGTGCGAGTAAGTATGTGAAAGGTGACGCTGTCGCTGGCATTATGGTGACTTTAATCAATATCGTTGGTGGATTAATCGTTGGCATGGTGCAGCATGATTTGGACTTCTCGAATGCGTCCAAAATCTACGCCTTGCTCGCCATCGGCGATGGATTGGTCGCGCAGATTCCATCATTGATTATCTCTACTGCGGCGGGTATCGTCGTCTCTCGTGTAGCGAGTGAACAAGACATTGGTAATCAGTTTGTCAGCCAATTATTTGCCAAGCCCCAAGTGATGTATATCACCGCAGGTATCATTGGTGGACTGGGTATTATTCCAGGAATGCCACACTTTGCATTCTTATTGCTAGCCTCAACTTTGGCCGGTGCTGCTTACACTATGGCGAAACGTAAGGCAGAAGCGCCAGTTGCCGAAGCTAAGCCTGAGCAATCGGTTGCGCCACCCGAAATGGAAGAAGCGACTTGGCAAGATATTTTACCCGTGGATACACTTGGTCTTGAGGTCGGTTATCGCTTGATCCCTTTAGTCGATAAAACTCAAGGTGGCGAGCTCTTGCGCAGGATTAAGGGGATACGCAAGAAGTTTGCGCAGGAAATTGGGTTCCTATCCCCCCCAGTGCATATTCGCGATAATTTGGAGCTCAAACCTTCTGCATACCGCATCAGCCTCAAAGGGGTCGAAATTGGCGCCGGTGAAGCGAACATGGGGCAGTATTTGGCGATCGATCCAGGCATGGTTTCTGGAACCGTACCCGGCGTTCCTACGACTGATCCCGCCTTTGGTTTGCCAGCAGTGTGGATCGATGCATCAACTCGAGAACTCGCTCAGTCGATGGGGTATACCGTAGTCGATGCGGGCACGGTCGTAGCGACGCATTTGAACCATTTGATTACGTCCAATGCAGCTGGATTGTTGGGGCGCTACGAGGTACAGCAATTACTCGATCAACTGGGTAAAGATTCTCCAAAACTCATTGAGGATCTCACGCCGAGATTGCTGTCTTTGTCCGTCATTCAGAAGGTCTTGCAAAATCTCTTGATCGAAGGTGTTCATATTCGTGATATGCGCACCATTATCGAAACCTTGGCCGAATTTGCTAACCAAACGCAAGATCCGACCGAACTCACAGGGCAGGTCAGGATTGCTCTCGGTCGCGCCATCGTGCAGCAGATCTTCCCAACCGGCAGTGAGCTTCCTGTCATGACTCTCGATGCCAAATTAGAGCGTTTATTGCTCCAAACCCTGCAAGGTGGCGTCGATGGAATGGCAATGGAGCCTGGACTTGCGGATACGATTGCAGCACAGACAGAAGCTGCCGCACAACATCAACAACAGCTCGGCTTAACTCCAGTGTTACTGGTGCCTGGGCCATTGCGCGTGCTTCTATCGCGATTCCTGCGCCGCACACTGCCACATGTCAAAGTCTTATCGCACTCTGAATTACCAGAAAATAAAACGATCCGGGTCACTAGCCTGGTAGGAGGTCAATCATGAACGTACGCAAATTTTCTGCACCAACTTCGCGTGAAGCACTTCGCAAGGTCCGTGATGCACTTGGACCTGATGCGGTCATTGTCTCCAATCGCAATGTGAATGGCCAAGTTGAGATTGTCGCGATGGACGACTCAACATTGGAATCGATTGCTCCAGTATCGATTGCACCAGCGATGCCGAAAAATGAGCGCCAGCCGGAGAAATCACTGCGCTTCTCGCCGCCAACTGCTCCGACGGAGATGGATAAAGCGGTACGCAAAGGGATCTTCGCAGCTTCATCTGGCCTTGAAGATGATGTGAATGCGAATGCAAGCTTAGGGGCGCAAGAAGTGGCTGTAATGATGAATGAGATTCGCTCCATGCGCAGTATTCTTGAACATAAAATCACCGAGCTATCGTGGGCAAATATCCAACAACGCGAACCAGTGAAGGCAGAATTGATGCGTGAAATGTTGTCCGCTGGTTTTGGTGCGGGTCTGGCAAGGCAGTTGATCGAAAAGATGCCAAATCAAGAAAATCCACAAACCGGACTTGATTGGATTAAGTCAGTACTCGCGCACAATTTAAGCACCATCGGCAACGAGAACGAGATTTTGGAGAAGGGCGGTGTATATGCTTTGGTGGGCCCGACTGGAGTTGGGAAAACTACCACCACAGCGAAGCTCGCGGCTCGCTGTGTGATGCGTCATGGTCCCTCCAAACTCGCTTTGATCACCACCGATGGTTATCGTATTGGAGCCTATGAACAGTTGCGAATCTATGGAAAGATTTTGGGCGTCATGGTGCATTCGGTAAAGGATGAATCTGACCTACGTATTGCGTTAGAAGAGTTGAAGAATAAGCACACCGTACTTATCGATACGGTTGGGGTGAGTCAACGTGACAAAATGGTGACGGAGCAGATCGCCATGCTCTCAGGAGGCGGCTTGAATGTGAAAAAACTTTTGTGCCTGAATGCGACTTCGACCGGCGAAACTCTCAGCGAAGTGGTGCGCGCTTATGCAGGTTCGGGTCTTTCCGGATGCATTCTCACAAAGCTGGACGAAGCCGCGACAATCGGTGGAGTTTTGGATATCGCGATTCGACAAAAACTGGGTGTTTATTATGTGGCGAGTGGACAGCGTGTTCCTGAAGACCTACATGTGGCGAACCGCCAGTACTTGATTGATCGCGCATTTAAGCTCAAGCGGGAGACTAATTCCTATCGTTTGCAACTCGATGAATTGGCCCTGAAATTGAACGCATCCAGTTCTTCTGCGGAGGTGCATCTTGCTTAATTTTGATCAAGCAGAAGGCTTGCGTCGGATGCTCGAGACGCCCCAAAAGAGTGTTTTTAGTTTTTTATCTGCATTGCCTGAAAATGAACGAAGTGGCACCGTCATCAATCTTTCGGCGGCCTTAGCTGCACGTGGACAAAGAACCTTGATCGTCGATGCGAAAGTGTCAGCGTATAGCGTGAGTGCATGGTTGAATCTGCGTTCAGACCAAACCTTACTGGATGTGGCTTGTGAGAGACGAACCATGGAGTTCGCCGTAAAAGAGCTTTCCTCTGGACTGTTCGCCACCAAAATTTCGGATCCTCGCCATGATGGCTTTGATCGACATGATTATGCTTATCGTTCTTTAGCCAAGGTTTTCGACATTGCCGCTAGTCGCGCTGATGTGGTACTGGTTGATTGCGATTTAGAGCATCAAGATCGCCATGCTATTGCGGCCTTTGAAGATAGTAAAATCTTGATTCAATTATCTCCTGAACCAGCAAGCATTAAAGCTGCCTACGCGATAATGAAGCGTTTGCAACAAGACACGGGGTTACGTGTCTTTAATATTCTTGTTTCGAATGCAAGTCCAGCGCAGGGTGAGTTGATATTTGCGAATCTCGCGAATACCGCGCAACGATATTTGTCGGTGAGACTTGATTTACTTGGATGCATACCGGAAGATCATCAGGTAAAGTTAGCGATAAATTCAGGAAGATCTGTTGTAGAAGCGTTCCCTTTGTCTAAGGCTTCACATGCGTTTGCTCGCATAACTGATAAACTGTTATTTAGTGCAGGCGACCGCCTACGGTATAACTCAGCGTCTTTAGCGAGTGCGCATTACGAATATTGAACATCTATGTACACAGCAAGTGGCAAGTCAGATAAAAACTCAATTCTCACTGAACATGCACCGTTGGTTAAACGACTTGCATATCAGTTGAAAGCGCGTTTGCCACCAAGCGTTGAGGTTGATGACCTTGTTCAAGCTGGCATGATAGGTTTGCTTGATGCGGTTAATCGTTACGAGGAAACTCATGGTGCCCAATTTGAAACGTATGCAATTCAACGCATACGGGGAGCTATGCTAGATGAACTGAGAAGTAGTGATTGGTTGCCACGTGGTGTGCGTCAGAACATGCGCAAGATCGAAAATGCCATGAATGAATTACAGCAGCGTCTGGGCCGTCCCCCAATGGAGACCGAGGTTGCCAAACACCTCAAGCTTTCTTTAGCGGATTACCAGGAATTGCTTGGCGAGAGTGGTGGTCATCAGTTGTTGTACTACGAAGATTTTCATGATTCAGAAACCAAGGAACACTTCCTTGATCATTTCTGTACCGATGAACGCTCTGGTGATCCTTTACAAGATCTACTACATGGTGATTTTAGAGAGGCAGTCATTTATGCGATCAATAGTCTGCCTGAGCGAGAAAAACTGTTGATGGGTCTCTATTACGAACAAGAGTTGAATCTGAAAGAGATCGGAGCCGTGATGGGTGTCTCTGAATCTCGTGTATCACAATTACATAGTCAAGCTGTGGCGCGCCTACGCGCCTCATTGAGGGAGCGCGCGTGGACCGGGCTAGCATAATTGGTTTTATTCTTGTTCTCGTTGGGATTCTCGCGGGACAAGTGCTGGAAGGGGGGCATATCGCTTCGCTTCTGCAACCGGCCGCCTTTACCATCGTGGTGGTCAGTACGATTGGCGCGGTACTGATACAAAGCCGTTTGCCTGTTTTTGTTCGAGGCGTAAAGATGCTACGTTGGATCGCATTTATGCCAGAGGATAAAAGTAGGAAAAATGTCCAAGACGCGATGGTGTGGAGTGTCGTAGCTCGCCGTGAGGGTTTTCTCAGCCTTGAACGCTATATCGATTCAGCGAAAGATCCTTTTATCGAAAAAGGGTTGAAACTTGTTATTGATGGGGTTGATCCCGATCGATTGAAAGAAATCCTTGATGTGGACATTTCGTTCTATGAGATGGAACAGCGGCAAGCCATAAAGATCTGGGACGCTGCAGGTGGTTATTCTCCGACTATAGGAATTCTTGGCGCAGTGCTCGGTCTGATTCATGTAATGGAAAATTTAAGTGACCCCAATAAGCTTGGTAGCGGTATTGCGGTCGCCTTTGTCGCAACAATTTATGGTGTGGGTCTCGCAAACCTCTTGTTTTTGCCAGTGGCAAATAAACTCAAAGAAATTGTGAGCCGTGAAGTCGTTCGACGTGAGATGTTGGCGGATATTTTTTACAGTATCGCGCAAGGGGATAGCCCGCGAATTGTAGAGGAACGTTTGTCAAATCATCGCAAGTAAGCTCGTTCAAATCTAAAGATAATCATGGCACGAAAAAAGTATATTGAAGAGCCTGACAACCATGAACGCTGGTTGGTCTCTTATGCTGATTTCATGACTTTGTTATTTGCGTTTTTTGTCGTGATGTATGCCATTTCCTCTTTGAATGTCGGTAAATACAAAGTCCTCTCTAACTCTTTAAATGGGGCGTTTGGCACAGCACTGGTGACCTCAGGTGTTATCCCAGATCCTAAGCTCAATCAAACAAACATACTTGAGCCGATTCCCAATATCCGACCTAAGCCAGCAGAGCCATTGCGCAAGGAACGTGAACGCATGACTGGCGTGGCGAAGGATATTCTTACAGTTCTTGAGCCTCTGGTGCGCGAGGGAAAAGTGCGCGTCACCCAAACCAGTCGTGGTGTGGCGATTGAGATCAATGCAAGTTTGTTGTTTGCTCAAGGAGATGCACGATTGAACACTGAATCAATTCAAGCACTGAAAGCCATTGCTGAGGTCCTTAAGAGCGATACGCATGCGATCCAAGTCGAAGGTTTTACTGACAATTTACCGATTAAGAATTCGAATTTTCCGTCAAATTGGGAGCTCTCCGCGGTTCGTGCAAGTACTGTCGCGAGATTGTTTATGGAGAATGGCGTCGATGAGAGTCGGATGACTGCAGTCGGGCAGGGACCTAAAACGCCAGTGAGTTCCAACGATACGCCCGAAGGTCGTGCCCGCAATCGGCGTGTAACGATTACGATTTTATCGCTTTTGCCAGAAACTCCTGTGGAAGTTCCTGTTTCCAATCCCAATAAAACCAATTAAATGACGCTTTTTATTGTGCAGGAATAAGCTCGCAAAGGACGAGCTGATTGTGCTATTGCTTACTCAGTCGCTTCAGGTTTGATGATTGCTTTTTGTGGCGATGCCACTACCGCAAAGTTAGAAGACTAGAAACGATTCATCCAGCGATAAAGCTTCGACCGCTAGAGTTCGTGGTTTTTGACTGACCATCTGCACCGTAGACTGCGGCATTCTGGTCGGTTTGTTGAAGGATATTAAGTGCCGTTTGGTTCTTGACCATCTGACGATTGATGAGGAGACCGTTGACTCTGTTGCTTTCTTTCGCTTGCGCTGAGAGTTCTAACAACTGCTTCCACGATTCATGTATGGACTGTTCATGACTCGATGTAGCCAAGAACGCTTTCATCCCTTCAGCGTCAATCGCAAATCCGAGTTGGCTCAAGAGCTGATTTTTTTGTTTTTCAATAACCAAAATATCGCTAAGAACGAGGTTTTTCTCGCCAATAATTTGTTCCAATTTGTCGGCCTGATTATCTGAAAGAATTTGCTCTTCTCTCTGCAGTACCGAAACGAAAGAGTTCATCAACTCGACCTCTTTCGTCAACAACTTCGCAATTTCTTGGAATTGAACACCGCTCATGTGGGTTGTCGTCTCGCGTTAAGTAGGTCTTTTACGGTTTCCAGCAAGCCATCGGCAACCTTTTCAGCATCAACCTGAAAACGCCCTTCTGAAATCGCCAGTTTGATTTCTTCAACCTTCTTCGCCTCGAACACTGGCCCACTGGCTTGGGTATTTTGCAGTGCTTGGAGTTGAACTGAAAGAGGAGAAATCTGAACGTTGTGCGAAGGTGTCGTCGCCACTTTCGCATTGTCCCCAGCTTTGTCCGCGCGCGGCGCGGCGGGCGGGCTGTTTGGCAGCCCCTGGGTCGAATTGAGTGAGTCATTGATTTTCACGGCGATACCTCTAAGGTTGGATTTACATACATCTACATCTGCAGTAACGGCTAGGTATTTTTAAACTTTAACGGTATTTGCAGAATTTCGATATAAGGCTCCAGGAATTTAGTTTTGTATTTCGATTATTGCACCAAGTTTAGCAATACCGCTAATTACTTGTCCATTGTTTGTTTTCGCTTTTGCAATTTGTCCTTCGTTCGCGGTCGTCAGTGCTGTGGCTTCAGTCGACACGCTAAAACCTTGACCATGACTGATCACTTTCACCGTCTGACCTTGCTGTATTGCTAATGGAGCTTTGAGCATATCGGACCGTAAGACGACCCCAGAAGAATAATTTCCTTGTACAGTTTTGCTCTGGATTTCTTCGCGTCGCAATACTGCGTTGGCCGGTAAGGCATCGAGTTCACCATCAACTTTAATGAGATCTGCTTCAGATATTGCATGGCCGTGCTTTAGTTGATTGGCAAGCATGTAGTAATTGCCGCGTACACTGACTGACACCGGTAAAAAAATCTGCCAATTAGCGGAGCCGGTGCAACGCACACCAACGTTAATTTTTCCCCACACTTTGCTACTTGACGGTAAGAATGCACTAATCGAATCACAGGCTTTGAGCTTTAGACGTGGATCAATTGGAGCAAACTGAACTTGTTTCAACTCACCAATTTGTTTGATCGACTTTTCCAAGAACGCTTGGGCCACTTTTTGTACTTCCGCCATGTCCTGCTGTTGTGCACAAGTTATTGAACTTAGCTGGCAAGTGAAGCAGATCAAACCCAATTGTAAGTAGTGCCTTAAACGCATTTTGGATCGCCACTTTCCTATGTTTTTTTGCAAAAAAGTCGTTTGTCTGAACAGCATTTTAGCAAGTGCAGCTCACCTCAATCGTGTGAATAGATGGGTCTTTGTAGGTTTTCTTTGCGCTTCAACTTGACTCATCGCTCGCTACACTTCAACTATCAAAAAAGTAGTGATGCTTGGCTTGGATTAGTGGATTGAGGGAGTGCGAGATGACAAAGTTAGATGACTATTTGCGTTTTCATGAAACCGCTCTTTCAGTAAGAGGGCAGAGACAGCAATTGTTGGCGTCGAATATCGCCAATGCGGACACGCCCAATTATAAAGCCCGAGATGTTGATTTTAATGCGGCGATGAACTTGGCGCTTCAAAAAACGGCTAACCCAGGTGTGATGGCGAAATCCGATCAAGCTCACATGAATACCAAAGGCACGGTGGCGGGCGTGGTGCCAGGCTATCGCACTGAGTCGCAAGGGAATGTCGATGGCAATACGGTAGATATGGATGTTGAGCGTAATGCGTTCACCGACAACGCGCTTCGTTACGAGGCAAGCTTGACGATGATCAATATGCAGATTAAGGGCATCTTGGCAGCCATTCAACCTTGAAATCGAACTAAGGCTATTTTGTTTTAGTAGGAGTTTTTATGTCCCTCTTTAAAATTTTTGATGTGTCTGGGTCAGCCATGAGTGCGCAGTCGCAGCGCTTAAATGTGGTTGCAAGTAATTTAGCCAATGCTGATAGCGTGACTAGTTCGAACGGACAAGTCTACAAGGCTAAGCAAGTGGTGTTTATGGCCCAGCAGGGGAATGACGCGAGTGCGACTAGCGTCAAAGTTAAGGAAGTGGTGGAGGACCCGAATCCGCCGAAATTGATGTTTGATCCCAAGCATCCTTTGGCAGACGAAAAGGGCTACGTCGCTATGCCTAACGTCAATGTGGTCGAAGAGATGGTGAATATGATTTCTGCATCGCGTTCATATCAAACTAATGTGGAAACCATGAATGCTGCGAAAACAATGCTTTTGAAAACGCTGAGCCTCGGTCAATAGCATTACTTTAGGAGAAGCCAATGAGCACGATTAATACGCAGACCGTCGATCCGGCATTGCTTGCGACAATGAACCCTAGTTCGACTACCAAGTCGACGGCACAAGCCGCGCAAGATCGGTTTATGACCTTGTTGGTGACGCAGATGAAAAATCAGGATCCTTTGAATCCTCTCGACAATGCGCAAGTCACTAGCCAGTTGGCACAGTTGTCGACTGTCACTGGGATCGATAAATTGAATGACACGATGTCTGCTATGAGCGCGAATTATCAGAGCAGCCAAGGTTTGCAAGCAGCGAGCATGATAGGCCACGGCGTGGTGGTGCCAGGAACGAATGTCGAGTTAAAAGATGGTAAGTCTATTTTGGGTTTCGACTTGCCCCAAGCGGCTGATAATGTGACGGTTCAAATCAAGGATTCGGCGGGCTCGTTGATTCGCACTTTGACTGCCAACACGATGACGGCGGGCATGAACACGATTAGTTGGGACGGCAAGAATGATTCCGGAAAGTTGATGGGGAATGGCAACTATCAATTCTCGGTGAGTGCAGCAGCAGCTGACAAAAAGTTGGATGTGACTAATCTCAGTTTTGGAATGGTTTCAAGTGTTAGTTTTGGAAAGCAAGGTGCACAACTCACGGTTTCAAATATCGGAGACTTTGCTCTTGGAGATGTGCGCCAAGTTTTTTAAAATTTTGGCGTCGAACGTGTTTACTGATGTTTCAGATCAGATGTAAGTCAGAGGAGAAAAATCATGGGTTTTCAACAAGGTCTTAGTGGTTTAAATGCAGCCTCTAAATCGCTCGACGTAATCGGAAATAATATTTCGAATGCGAATACAGTGGGCTTTAAGATGGCGCAAGCGCAATTTGCAGACGTATTCGCAAATTCTTTGAGTGGCGCAGGTA
Source organism: Undibacterium cyanobacteriorum (assembly GCF_031326225.1). Lineage (GTDB taxonomy): Bacteria > Pseudomonadota > Gammaproteobacteria > Burkholderiales > Burkholderiaceae_D > Undibacterium > Undibacterium cyanobacteriorum. The sequence goes on from NZ_CP133720.1 coordinate 2,077,727, forward strand.
CCAGTGGCGTTGGTATTGGTACCAAGGTGCAAACGGTTCAACAACTTTTTACCCAAGGGAATATTAGTTCCACCAACAATCCTTTGGATATCGCAATTAATGGCGCCGGCTTCTTCCGAATGTCCACCAATGGTGCGATTACGTATAGCCGAAACGGGCAGTTTTCTCTCGATAAGAACGGTAATATTGTCAACGCTCAAGGTGCGAATCTGACGGGGTATTTGGCAGATACAAACGGCGTGTTAGCAACTGGAGCTGCGGTTCCTTTGACGATTAACACTTCCGACATCGCGCCGAAGGAAACTGATACGGTTAACGCGCTGTTGAATTTGGATTCACGTTCATTGGTTCCTGGAACTCAAGTCCCAGTTGCAATACCGCCGGTGATCATTCCGGTCGCCTTTTCTTTGACCGATCCACTCTCCTATAACAATGCAACTTCGGTTGCCGTGTTTGATAGTTTGGGCAACTCTCACGTTTTACAGACCTTCTTTGTGCGGGTTGACTCTGCTACCCGTCCGCTTCCGCCAGCTCCATCCACTGTCACGTCTCAATGGGATGTATTTTCCGCGGTTGATGGTGTGTTGATTGCAGGTACGGCTGGTGGTACAGCTCCAGCGAATGCAGTTGCCACCATCGGTTTTGATAATCTCGGTAAGCTTGTTGATGTAACACCCGCGTTCGCTGCAACCGATCCTAGAGCATTCGCTGTTGCTGTGCCTGTTTCATCTGGTGCGGTCACTCCAATTTCGACACCGACGATCAAATACGACCTGACTGGTACGACTCAATACGGGGCCGCGTTCAGTGTGAATGCGATTAAACAAGACGGCTACACTTCCGGTAAGTTATCGAAGTTTAATACCTCCAAAGATGGCACCATCGTAGGGAGCTACACCAATGGTAAGACGGCGGTCTTAGGTCAAATTGTCATGGCAAACTTTGTGAATTCAAATGGTTTGCAATCATTAGGTGACAATCAATGGACGGAGACAGCAACGTCGGGACCTGCTTTGGTTGCCCCGCCGGGATCGGGTAGTTTGGGGGTGCTCACCTCAAACGCAACGGAAGATTCGAATACGGATTTGACCGGTGAATTGGTCAATATGATCACCGCACAACGTGTTTATCAAGCGAACGCGCAGACGATTAAGACTCAGGATCAGATTTTGCAGACACTGGTGAACTTGCGTTAATAAGGGAGGTGGCGAGATATGGATAGGCTGATTTATACCGCCATGACTGGCGCGAAGCATTTGCTGGAGCAGCAGACTACTACATCACATAATCTCGCCAACGCCACCACGAATGGGTTCAAGGCACAGCTTGATTCATTTCGCGCTGTGCCGGTCATTAGCGAGGGATTACCAACCCGTGCCTTCGTGGTCGATGCCACCGTAGGAACCGATTTCTCCGCTGGAGGTATTCAACAAACTGGTCGAGATCTCGATTTGGCGATACAGGGGAAGGGTTGGTTAGTTGTGCAAGGCGAGGATGGCGTCGAGAAAATGACTCGTCATGGCAGTATGAAGATCAACGAAAACGGCGTGCTGCAAACCCAAAACGGATTACAAGTCGTTGGAGAAGGTGGGCCTATCACGATTCCCCCTGAAATGACTATCGCAATCGCGAAAGATGGAACCGTGTCGGCGATTCCAATGGGCAGTCGACCCAATGCAGTCCAAGTGATTGGCCGCTTGAAATTAGTGAATCCGCCTGAGAACAATATTGTCCGTGGTGACGATGGTTTGTTCAAGACCAAGGATGGGGTGATTCCGGATGCAGATCCCGCTGTCAATGTCATCAATGGAGCGCTCGAATTGAGTAACGTGAATGTGGCAGAGGCAATGGTTAATATGATTAATCTTGCTAGACAGTTCGAGATGCAAATGAAGTTGCTGACAAATGCAGAGAATAACGAGACAAAAGCAAGTCAGATCTTGACTTTGAGTTGAGTTTGATTGGTGCACAATGAAGCATCAGAACTTACGAATTGCTGAGAGAAGGAAATTACCATGATACGTTCACTATGGGTTGCGAAGACGGGCCTCGACGCACAACAAACACAGATGGATGTGATTACGAATAACCTCGCCAATGTCAGTACGAATGGTTTCAAACGTTCGCGGGCAGTGTTTGAAGATTTGCTCTATCAAACCGTACGTCAACCAGGTGCGCAAAGCTCGCAGCAGACTCAATTACCCTCAGGTTTGCAATTAGGTGTTGGGGTTCGTCCAGTCGCTACTGAACGGATTTTTACCCAAGGCAATCTCCAGCAAACAGGAAATAATAAAGATGTGGCGATTAATGGCCAGGGTTTTTTCCAGGTATTGCTGCCAGATGGGACAACTGCTTATACCCGCGATGGCTCCTTGCAAGTCGATAACCAGGGGCAGTTAGTGACATCCAGTGGTTTCGTCATCCAGCCAGCAATTACGATTCCTGCGAATGCTCAAAGCATCACGGTGGGGCGTGACGGCACGGTGTCGGTGACGCAGCCAGGATCTGTCGCACCAGTGCAAGTTGGTTCGATTCAATTGGCGACATTTATCAATCCGGCCGGCTTGCAAGCGTTGGGTGAAAATCTTTATGTAGAGACTGCTGCTTCCGGTAATCCGGGCACGAATGCTCCAGGAACCAATGGGGCTGGGCTATTGGTGCAAGGGATGGTGGAGACGTCGAATGTCAATGTTGCAGAGGAATTGGTCAGCATGATTCAAACGCAGCGTGCTTATGAAATCAACAGTAAGGCGATTAATACCAGCGATCAAATGCTACAACGCTTATCGCAAATTTGATGGTAGTTTCAATCGTAAGGTCGGCAGTTGTATAAGAAAGTGGTGGCACACCATGAAGACCATGAAAACTTTGAAGAAAATTCTTTTAGCCTCATTAGTTGTCACGTTATCGGCCTGTGCAGTGACGCCGACACCCATTGTGCATCAGACTGGAATGGTACGAAGCCAAAGTGCTAAGAACCAGAAAGAAGCCAATGGCGCAATTTTTCAAGCGGCTTCTTATCGTCCTTTGTTCGAAGATTACAAGGCGCGTATGGTGGGCGATGTCTTAACCATTGCTATTAGTGAGAATACTTCTGCAGCAAAGGCCGCGGCTTCCTCCAACAGCAAAACCGGTGGCGCAAATTTCTCGGCGCCGACGATTTTTGGCATTCCTTCGACCACCACCGCCAAGGCCTCAATTTCAACTTCCGCGTCCAGTAAGTTTGATGAAAAGGGCGCCGAAACTTCAAGCAATACGTTCACAGGCACGATTGCAGTCACCGTTGTCGACGTTCTTCCCAATGGTAATTTGTTAGTGAGCGGTGAAAAACAAATCGCGTTCAATAAAGGAGCGGAGTTTGTGCGTTTTTCCGGTGTGGTTAATCCGCAAACGATTACTGCCGCAAACACCGTATCCTCTACTCAAGTTTCGGATGCGCGATTCGAATATCGATCTACGTCTCATGTCGATTTCGCTGAAGCCAATTCTTTGCTGACGCGATTCTTCCTTAGCTTCTTACCGTTCTGATGTTGATTGAGAGGCTCTTATGAAAACCTATTTGAAGTTAGTGTTGCGCAATACCCAAAAAAATGCCACGAAGTTTGTGACGGGTATGATTGCGGCCGTTTCGGTATTGGTGATGATGCCAGTGCACGCTGAGCGGATTAAGGATCTCGCTGGTGTGCAAGGTGTACGTCAAAATCAATTGATGGGATACGGTCTCGTGGTGGGGCTTGATGGAAGCGGTGATCAAACCACGCAAACACCTTTTACTGTACAAAGCATTATTAGCATGATGCAGCAGATGGGCGTAACGACGCCAGTCGGTACCAGCTTGCAATTGAAAAATGTCGCTGCGGTGATGGTGACAACGTCTCTTCCACCATTTTCTCAGCCTGGACAGATGCTCGATGTGACGGTTTCGTCTATGGGAAATGCGAAGAGCTTGCGTGGCGGCACATTGTTAATGACACCGCTCAAGGGTGCCGACAATCAAATTTATGCGATGGCGCAAGGCAATGTGCTGGTCGGAGGGGTAGGTGCTTCGGCTAATGGAAGTAAGGCACAGGTGAATCATTTGAGTGTTGGTCGAATTTCAGGAGGGGCAACCGTTGAACGCGCTGTGCCAACGACACTTGGTCAAGGAAATGTTATTCAACTCGAGTTAAACAACAGTGACTTCTCGACCGCTAGCTTGGTCGTTGAGGCGATTAACAAAAAATTCGGAGAAAACACTGCGGCAGCGATGGATGGAAGGGTGATTCAGGTAAAAGCGCCTATCCCGAACGACCAACGCGTTGCCTTTTTGGGCGCGTTAGAGAACCTCGAAGTGACCCCCGCAAAAATGGCGGCCAAGGTCATTCTTAATGCACGTACTGGTTCAATCGTGATGAATCAAGCAGTCAGTCTGGAGAATTGCGCTGTCGCTCATGGCAATTTGTCGGTCGTGGTGAACACCGAAAATTCGGTGAGTCAACCCAATGCCTTAAGCGACGGTCAAACGACAACGACGGGTAACTCCAATATCCAAATCACGAAAGAAGGCGGACAACTTCTTATGTTGAAGGCGGGAGCTTCACTGGCGGATGTGGTGAAAGCCTTAAATTCCATCGGAGCCACACCACAGGACTTGCTCGCCATTTTGCAAGCGATGAAAGCCTCCGGTGCCTTGCGCGCTGATTTAGAAATCATATGAGGTAAGGTATGCTAGGCAAACTGACCATTTCTGAAAACGCTGCATTCGACACCAAATCACTGGAGGGATTGCGTCGCAGTTCGCGGGATAATTCTCCCGAATCGATAAAGGCTGCAGCAACTCAGTTTGAAGCCCTATTTGTTAATATGATGTTGAAGTCGATGCGTCAGGCAAGTGGCCAAGATGGGATGTTCGACAGCGAACAGAACAAGATGTACACATCGATGTTGGATCAACAGCTTTCTCAAAAGATTGCGAGTCGCGGCTTAGGTTTGGCCGATGTGATGGTGCGACAAATGACCAACAACGCAGTCGCAGAGGTCGTGCAAGGCGACGCCTCGGCTCCTCAGCTAGGTGGGTTATCAGGAATTGACCAATATTTGCATCAACAGAAATTAAGTATCCGCGCCGCGAATCTGTTGGAAAATACCAAGCCCATCGTAAGTAACTCCAACTTGAAACACGTGCAAGCTTTTACGGAAAAGTTTGCGTCCGAAGCGCAAATCGCGAGCGCTGAAACCGGGATTCCTGCTAAGTTCATGTTGGGGCAGGCAGCACTTGAAAGCGGCTGGGGAAGAAAGGAAATCAAAACGATTGACGGTTCAACTAGTCATAATGTGTTTGGAATAAAAGCTGGCGCGAATTGGAAGGGTAAGACTGTTGAAGCCGTGACAACTGAGTACATTAACGGCGTGCCACAACAACGCGTTGAGAAATTCCGTGCTTACGATAGCTATAGTGATGCCTTCAAAGATTACGCAAAGCTTATTACCAATAATCCTCGATATCAAAAAGTCATGGAAAGCGCCGATGACCCAAGTCGTTTCGCGCATGCTCTGCAAAAAGCCGGATACGCGACCGATCCGTTTTATGCTCAAAAACTCAATACTCTCATTCGCCATTCCTTTAGCTGATCTCGTCGATTCTTTTCGATTTAATAACTTAATTAAAGTTTCGGCGCATTGTCCCGATAATAGGCTAACGACTGCCGTAGATAGTTGAACGCAAAGATAGGATCATCATGGGTACCAGTATTTTAGGAATTGGGCAAAGTGCGCTGGCTGCAGCCCAGTTAGGGATTGCAACGACGGGGCATAACATCGCCAATGCAAACACCCCCGGATATAACCGACAAATCCTATTGCAGAGTGCCGCAGCCGCTCAAAATGATGGCGGTAGTTTTATCGGACAAGGCACCAAGGTCGGGGAAGTTCGACGGATCTACAATGAGTTTGTCAACCAACAAGTTAATGCGACCCAAGCGGCGCAAAATTATTCTGCAGCCTACTTGGGGCAGGTTCAGCGCATCAATAATTTAGTTGCTGATCAAACTGCCGGTATTTCGCCAAGTTTGCAGGAATTCTTTAGCGCGATGCAAAATTTGGCATCGACCCCAAATGGAACGGCGGGCGCTGCTGCGCGTCAAGCAGTATTGTCGATGGGCTCAGCATTGACGACACGTATTGGTAATTTGGGTGATCAACTAGATCAAGTATCTGAAGAGGTTAACAGTCGCATCACGCAAGCAGTTTCGGAAATTAATGGCATCGCCAAAGAGATATCGGATCTCAACGATTCGATCGAGACCGCTGAGAGCATATCCGGTGGGGCGACTCCGAACGATCTTTTAGATCAGCGTGACTACGCGGTGACTCAACTAAGCAAGTTGGTCAACGTTTCCGTGGTAGAGCAAAGCGGCAAATTCAATATCTTTATCGGAACAGGACAGCCACTCGTCTTGGGAAGCAAAGTGAGTGTGTTGCAAGCGACTCCAGCGCTAACAGATTCCAGTCGGATGCAGGTTTCATACGAAAACAATGGCCGTCTCATTCAATTAAATGAGCAAAGTATCTCTGGAGGGACTTTGGGCGGTATTTTCGCTTTTCGTACCAATTCGCTTGACACTGCACGCAATTCGATTGGTCGACTTGCGGTTGCAATTGCAACGGAATTTAATGACCAACATAAGTTGGGGCAAGACCTAAATGGACAAATCGGAACGGACTTTTTTGCTGTGGCTGGTCCGGTGTCAACCCCAAGCAGTGCGAATACGGGAACGGCGAATATTGCGGCCACGTTTGCCGATGTCGGCGCGCTCACCTTGAGCGACTATCGTGTGCAATATTTGGCTGGAACGGTACCGAATCCAAATTACTTCAAGATTACGCGAGTTAGTGATGGCACGGTTCAGACATCGAACAGCCTTCCTGCGGTTGTGGATGGAATTACCTTTAATCTACAGTCAACTACCGTGTTGCCCGCGGTGAATGATGAATACTTGGTAAAACCAACCGCGGGAGCGGCAGCAACTTTGCGTGTAGCCATTACTGATGTTGCAAAAATCGCGGCGGGTGTTCCATTATCCACGACAACTCCCAGCACGAATTTGGGCACGGGTAAAATCACAGCAGGCACGATTGACAGCCCAGTTGCTTCCAAAAGCAATTCTTTAACGGCGACTATCGGTGCCGTGACAGTAGCGGACTCATATACCACTAACACGCTTGCTTCGCCGTTGACTCTAACCTTTGCGACGGGGCCGAATGCCTTGGCTGGTTTCCCTATTGGTGCTTTGGTTTCAGTGACAAGCGGTGGTGTCACTTCGAACTATGAAGTGGCAGCAGCTGCTGCGCCCGCAGCTAATCCACCTCAAGTGGTTAATGTTCCTTACACCAGTGGTGCGACGATCACATATTCGGGAATGTGTTTTGCGATCAAAGATAATCCAACAGCACCAAGTGCGGGTGAGACCTTCACGCTCGCAAAGTCTACGCCGATTACAGCAACCACTTTGACTTTTAATTCCGGAACCAATTCTTTTTCTGGCTTCCCAGCCAATGCAAACGTCACTGTCAAAAATGGTAACACCGTGACCTCTTATGTAGCGGGATCATCGATTCCTTATGTGGAAGGCGCTACAGTAAGCTTTAACGGTACTAGCTTCGTCATGTCGGGGATTTACAAAAACGGCGATGTCATCAATATTTCGAATAATGCTTCCGGAACGGGTGATAATCGAAACGCTGTGCTGTTAGCAGGCCTACAGACAAAAAATACGATGTCTTCTGGGAGTACTAGTTTTCAAGGAGCCTATGGCCAATTTGTGAGTTTGATTGGTAATAAGACCCATGAGCTCGAAGTCACCAATACGGCAGAAACAAAGCTTCTCGATCAGGCAGTGCAGGCACAGCAGTCAGAATCTGGCGTCAATCTCGACGAAGAAGCAGCCAATTTGCTTCGTTATCAACAAGCATATCAAGCCGCTGGAAAGTTAATGCAAATCGCAAGTCAATTGTTTGACGCTCTCTTGGCTTTAGGTCGCTGATAGGTGAAATTATGCGAATTAGTACATCAACGATTTTTCAAACAGGCGGCGGTCGGATCAGTGACTTGCAATCCGCGTTAAACCGCACTCAGCAACAGATCGCAGCGGGACGTCGCATCCTGACCCCATCGGATGATCCAATTGGTTCAGCGAGAGCCTTGGTCATTACCCAGGCTGATGCGGTTAATGATCAGTTCGCAATCAACCGAAAGAGTGCGACCAATACGCTCAGCATTGCTGAGAGCCGCCTTGGGGATGTATCAAGTACACTCAGTAATGTGAAGTCCCTGTTAATCAGTGCGGGCAGCGGTATTCTGACAGATCAGGAACGCACTTATATTGCAAATGAATTGCAAGGAAATCTTGATCAACTGTTTGGTCTGGCAAATTCAACGGATGGAACGGAAGCTTATTTATTCTCAGGCTTTTCTTCGACCGTTGCGCCATACACTAAAACCCAAGGTGGAGCGGCTTACAATGGCGATCAGGGAGCGCGCGCGATTCAAGTCGACACCTCACGTCAAATCCCTATCAGCGATGTTGGTGAAGCGATTTTTGGAAACATCCGTACGTCCCCTAATCAGTTCAATGTAGTCCCGAATCCATTAAATGCTGGTACTCCCACTTTCTCAGCAGCGATTAATGTGCCGACCAGTGCGAACTTGACCGGAAATAACTATGAGGTGGTTTTTGATAACACGGGATTGAATTTTACCGTTCAGAACACAACAACAAATACCACTGTCGTACCTTCCACTGCATATGTGAGCCCAGCCACCGTAACAGTGGATGGGATAGATATTTCTATTACGACCGCACCGGGCGCAAATGGTGCTCCGGGCCCAGGCGATAAATTTGTTATCCAGCCCGGCAATCAGAATATTTTTGAAACCATTACGGACGCAATCAACGCGCTGAAGACACCCGCCTCGACGGTGCAAGGCAAGGCCGATTTGGGATGGCGATTGCAACAGGCAAACAGCAATGTCGATAAGTCGTTGTCGAACGTCCTGATTGCTCGTACGAATTTCGGTACAAGCTTGAAAGAGCTAGAACAATTGGATGCAGGGGGGGAGGGCTTGGGCTTAGTTTACAAGCAAGAACTTTCTGAAATTCAAGACCTCGATTATGCAAAGGCAATAACAGAACTCAACCAAAACCAAGTTGTTTTGCAAGCCGCACAGCAATCATTCATTAAGGCGACCTCATTGTCCCTGTTTAACTTTATGAATTAATGCTGGCTATTTGCAGTGACATAAAAATGATAAAGGGGCGCTTGTTGCGCCCCTTTATCATTGATCCTAAACTAACTGAGTGAACCCCAAAAAAGCCTTAATTAAAATTTAGGCTAAATTTAAACTAAATAACTCTCGTCATTTTTTCGGCAACGTAGGTTTTTTGCTCGATCGGTTGTGGAGATAGTTTCACGATCGCAAATGAGATATTGTCGCCATGTGAATTGGCACGCTCACGCGCCTTGCGAATCATTAGCTCTGAGGCCTGGCGCGGTGTGCTAGCACCAACCGCGACCGAAAGCTCAGAATCGCTAAAGTAGTGCCATAAACCATCGGAGCAGAGCAGAAAAGAGTCTCCAGCCACCAAGTCTCGTTTTTCCCCAAAACTGACATATGGAATTGCATTCTTTGAACCGAGTACGTTGACCAATACATTCGACATTTTGTGGTTTTTGGCTTCTTCCGGAGTGATCATGCCTTCGTCCACTAAACGTTCGACGTAAGAGTGATCCTTGGTTCTTTCCGCGAAATTTGGCCCTGAAAAGCGATAAAGTCGTGAATCGCCAACATGCGCCCAAACTGCCTTCTGTGGAGAAATGACCAAGGCCGCGAACGTACTATGTGGTTCTTTTTCAGAGGAGACTGCTGATAATTTAATGACTGTGTGCGCCTCTTGAACAATTGCTTCGAGCATTGCATTAATGTCATTTCCAGGGAAAAACTCATCAAACAGCATTTTCGCTGAACGAATCACTTGTTCGGCTGCAATCGCGCCGCCGCTCTTTCCACCCATACCATCGGCCACCACGGCCATCATGTGTCCCGGTGCATTTGGAGCGGCGAAAAGCGCTACTCGGTCTTGTTGTTCTTTGCGGTCGCCGATGTGTTGGGCTGTGCCCGCTTCGATCTTATATTGGCTCATACGTCAGGGTAGATTACACTAGTAACTATTTCCAAGTTAGACAAGAATTCACCTTATTTTACTCGTTCTGAAAGATTATGGATCATACAAATCAAATTAGAATGCGCATTTGCGAACTAGAGTTGGAACATCGCGACCTTGATACCGTAATCGAGACCTTAACAAAAGATCCAAATCATGATGAGCTGCAACTACGTCGCCTTAAAAAGCGCAAGCTTCAGTTGAAGGATTATATTGCCCTTTTAAAAATGCAACTGTCCCCCGATATCCCAGCTTAATCTATTGATTTCTCTTGGTGCCTAGTAGATCTATCTAATAACCGGCACCAAGGTGCAAGAAGCTTAGGCTTCGATCTGAACTTTTCATAGTGTTTTTATTTTGACTGATTTATCAAACGAAGCAAGCATTTCCAGTCCACATGAGGCTCAACTTGAGCAAATATTTGGCGAATCAGGACTGTTAAGCACGTCGATCGCAGGATATCGCCCGCGTGCGGCTCAGATTGAGATGGCTAAATCGATTTTGCAAGCCATTGAGCAGCAATCGACCCTGTTGGCAGAAGCGGGGACTGGAACTGGTAAGACTTATGCGTACTTGATTCCGGCTCTATTGTGGGGCGGCAAAACCATCGTATCTACCGGTACAAAGAATCTGCAAGATCAGCTTTATTTGCGGGACATTCCAACGATTAAGAAGGTGCTTAAGGCTCCAGTATCGGTCGCCTTGTTGAAGGGGCGCGCAAACTACGTCTGTCATTTTCATTTAGAGCGTACTTTACAGAACGGACGCCTCACTACACGCGAAGATGTTGGCTACTTGCGCGATATTTCTCGTTTCATCAAGACGACTAGCAGTGGTGATAAGTCAGAGCTCGCAAGGGTGCCAGAAGGTGCCTCGATATGGAGTCTAGTGACTTCAACCAAAGATACTTGCATGGGCTCGGAATGTCAGTATTACCAAGATTGTTTTGTGATGAAGGCGCGCAAGGAAGCGCAGCAGGCTGATGTGGTGGTGGTCAATCATCATTTATTCTTCGCCGATTTGGCCTTGAAAGATACCGGTATCGCTGAGTTGCTGCCTTCGGCAAATACGGTTATTTTCGACGAGGCACATCAGTTGCCAGAGACTGCGACCTTGTTTTTCGGGGATAGTATTTCGACTTCGCAGATCTTGGAACTTTGCCGCGACAGTCTCGCAGAGGGATTATCGCATGCGCGGGATGGAGCGGAATGGGCTGCTATCGTCGCACCAGTGGAACGCGCTGCGCGGGATTTGCGTTTGGCGTTCGCGCAAGATTCGATTCGCATGTCCTTGGCGCAAATTGCGCCATCGAGTGAGTTTTTTCCCCATTTAGAAACTCTAAAGGAAAAGTTAGACGACCTTATTTCTGTGTTGGAAAAACAAGCTGAGCGCGCAGAAACAATAGAGCAGTGCCGCGTGCGTGCCATCGACCTATTGACGAAGTTGGAGGATTGGCGCGAGTTTCCTGCTGATTCAAAAGAAGCAAAAGGGCGTCCTGAATGTGTGTTGTGGGTAGAAGCCTATTCAAGTTCCTTGCAACTGCATAAGACGCCGTTGTCGATCGCTCCAATTTTCAATAAACAGCGTGAAGGCGTGCCGCGTGCATGGATTTTTGCGTCTGCGACCATGGCCGTCAAAAATGACTTTAGTCATTACGTCTCTCAGATGGGATTGTGGGACCAGCCAGCCAAAACATGGCCAAGTCCATTTAATTATCAAGAGCAGGGTCTCTTGTACGTGCCCGAGAGTATGCCGCAACCCAATAGTTGGGGGTATACCGAGGCCGTGGTTGATGCGGCGTTGCCCCTGATTGAAGCGGCCGGTGGTCGTACTTTTCTCCTCTGCACGACCAACAAGGCGGTCAAACAGTGTGCTGAGAAATTACGATCAGAATTTGAAAAACGTGGACTGGTCTTCCCCTTATTTGTGCAAGGCGATGCGGGTCGAACTGAACTCTTGGATCGATTTAGGATAGCGGGTAATGGTGTTTTGATTGGTAGTCAGAGTTTTTGGGAAGGTGTGGATGTGCGTGGTGAAGCCTTGTCCTTAGTAGTGATTGATAAGCTGCCGTTCGCGCCTCCCGATGATCCTGTTCTAGCCGCGCGGATTGAAGCGATGGAAAAGAAGGGATTGAATGGTTTCGTTCATCATCAATTGCCAGAAGCAATCATCAATTTGAAACAAGGGGCTGGGCGTTTAATTCGTGACGAGACAGATCGTGGGGTATTGATGATTTGCGACCCTCGCTTGATTAGTAAGCCTTACGGACGTCGGATTTGGCAGAGCTTGCCTCCCTTCGCGCGAACACGTGAACTCGCGGTGGCGGTGCGTTTTTTTGAGAAAGACGTGCCGATTTAATGCATTTCTCAATCGGACTTTTTTGTGTGGGAGACATGAACGTGATTGAAAACGATAAGCAAAGAATAGTGGATGAAGCGATTATTAGTCGTCGTTCTATACGTGCGTTTTTGCCTACTCAAGTTGAGCGGGGTGATGTCGAGGAAATTTTGCGGGTGGCTGCTAGAGCGCCATCGGGAACCAATACTCAACCTTGGAAGGTTTATGTTGTAAGTGGTGACAGCAAAACGCAATTGGAACAAAAAATATTGGCCGCGCATAATGATCCTGAGGTCGCACGCAGTCACACTGAAGAGTATAACTACTATCCCACCGAGTGGCGCTCACCATATATCGATCGGCGTCGCAAAGTTGGTTGGGATCTTTATGCCTTATTGGGCTTAGGGCGAGAGAACAAGCAGGGCATGCATGCCCAACATGGTCGCAATTACCAGTTTTTTGATGCGCCTGTAGGCTTTATCTTCACGATTGATCGTGTCATGCAACAAGGCTCCTGGTTGGACTATGGGATGTTCTTGCAGAACATCATGATTACCGCTCGTGGGCGCGGTTTGGATACCTGCCCACAGGCAGCCTTTACTCAATATCATAAAATTATCAGCGAACATCTGGCGATTCCTGCTGACCAAATGGTCGTTTGCGGAATGGCGCTTGGTTATGCCGACGAAAGTAAGATTGAGAACACCTTGAAAACTGAGCGCGCTAAGGTGGACGAGTTTGCTCGGTTCTTCGATTAAAAAGGCGATACACTAAGTCTTCGAAATCTCATCACCGCGATGCTATTGACGGAGTGCTTAATGGCGTTTGATAAGAAAAATTCTTGCCGTTTGGAAATCCTTTGATATGATGTTTCATATTTACGAATGTTTTGTGTGAAGAATCTGCGCTAAGTATTTAATTTTCTTGCGAATTGTCACAAATTTGTTAAACTTCTTTCCGCTAGGAATTTTTGTTTGAAGGAGGTATGAATGCTTGCAACTCAATGGATGTCTAAGCTCAGGCTTATGTTTTCTCGTCCCGCTAAGGCCACATTATTCGCAACGCTTCTTGCTGCACCCCTCATGACTCTTGGTTTGGCAGATCAAGCGACCGCTGCCACACATAAAAAACACGCTAGCAAGACCAGTTCTGGCAAAGCAAGCGCTGGCAAATCTAAACAAGAAAATGCAAAGACTTCGCGCCATACGAAAACGCAACTAGCGAAGGGGAAGGCACCGAAGTCTCAAGCTCGCGGGCGTGCTGTGGTGCGCCATGTGGAGGTGATAGATCGTCCTAGTATCGGAGATAAAGCCGGTCTCAAACATTCAGATGATCCATTGGCTTTAGCGTCGAACGTTGCATATGTTGTCGATCAAGATAGCTCGAAAGTCTTGTTCGAGAAAAATGCTGAAGTATCTTTGCCGATTGCTTCGATCACCAAGTTGATGACTAGCCTCGTCGTCGTCGAAGCCAAGCTAGATCTCAATGAGATGATTGAGATTACCAATGAAGATTTAGACAAAGAGAAGGGTACTGGCTCTCGTTTGCAAGTAGGGGCAAAACTGTCTCGCGCTGATTTGTTGCATATCGCTTTGATGAGCTCAGAAAATCGTGCGGCTTCCGCATTAGGCCGAAATTATCCGGGTGGTTTGCCTGCCTTTGTGAACGCGATGAATGCCAAGGCAAAGCAATTAGGAATGAATGATACCAACTACGTCGATTCAAGCGGATTGTCGAGCAAAAACGTTGCGAGTGCGCGAGACTTGGTAAAGCTGATTAACGCCGCATATCAATATCCTTTGATCCGCGAGTATTCCACCGATTCCAAATATGTGGTGACGCCAAATCCAAATGGCCGCCGTACCTTGGAATATGGGACGACAAATAAATTGGTTGCAGAGCCAGATTGGAATATCGGTTTACAGAAGACAGGATACATCTCTGAGGCTGGACGGTGCTTGGTGATGCAGGCCATTATCGAGGGGCGAAACGTTGTAATGGTATTCCTCGATTCCAAGGGTAAATATTCGCGTTTGGCTGATGCTGGTCGGATCAAGAAATGGATACAAGCAACGATGCATCCGCAAGCGAAACAGTATATGTAGTTGGGGCGCCTTCAAGGTTCATTAAATGCTAAAGCCCTGCGTGGAAACGCGGGGCTTTTCTATTGGGAGTGCACTGCAATACTCACGAGTTACACAAGCTACATGATGGTACTGGCACTACTGAACGTCTTCGAAGAGCAACTCCCATAAATTGGTACTAGCGACAATGGACTCTTGAACTTTCTCTCGTTTCACTCTGGCCTTTTCTTCTCCCTGCAGGCGAATATTATGCTGATACTTACGTAGCTGGCGATACGTGTTTGCGGTCGCACTTGCAAGGTCTGCGGGAATCAAACCGAGTTCTCCACAACGCTTGAGCAAGGCGATATTGCCAAGATTTCCAGTCAGTTCGGGATGGACTTGGGCATACTGCAGAATCAGAAATTGAACGATAAACTCGATGTCGATCATGCCACCGAAATCATGTTTAAGATCGAATAATTCAGTGCGATTGACGTTTGCTTCGCGCATACGTTTTCGCATGTGTATCACTTCTTCTTTGAGCTTCGCTTCGTCTCGTGTTTGGCGCAAAACAGTACTACGAATTGTTTCAAACTTCGCTCCAATCTGCTTATCGCCAGCGCAGAACCTCGCACGTGTAAGTGCTTGGTGTTCCCACAGCCAAGCAGACTTTTCTTGATAGCGGGCGAAGGAATTGAGGGACGAGACCATCAGTCCACTGGCACCATCGGGCCGTAATGCGATATCAATATCGAATAAGATCCCCGCGGCGGTATGGGTGGTCATCCAAGTGATGAAGCGCTGCGCGAGTTTTGCATACAATGCGGGAGCCTCTTGGTCATCGTCCTCGTACAGAAAAATGAGATCGAGATCAGATGCATAACTGAGTTCTTTGCCTCCAAGTTTTCCGTAGGCGATGACGGCGAACTGAGGTTTGTCTAGATGTCGATTTGGAATGCTTTGCCACACGCTGTTGACTACTTGTTCGACAATAATGTCGGCGAGCTTAGATAGTAAGTCAGCGAGATGTTCTACAGAGACGCGCCCTTCAAGATCTTGCGCGAGTAAGCGGAATAACAAAGCGTGATGGGATTCACGTAGGCAGTCTAATTGGCTTTCGATATCACCGTTGTGAGCCTGCATGGTCTCGCGAAGTTCGTCGGCATACATCTCCCAATCGGGAACCTGATGGAGAACTGTTTCATCGAGTAATTCGTCGAGAAGAATAGGATGCCGATTGAGAAATTTCGCAGCCCAGTCGCTGGCGGCCATCATGCGTACAACACGTTCTAATGCATGTGGAAATTCGAGTAAGAGCGATAAGTAGGCTGTGCGTCGAACGATGTGTTCCAGGAAGTCTAGAAATCGTCCTAAGGTCTCCGCTTGTTTTTCAGTTTGTGTTGCGATTGCATTGAGTGCAGCATTGATCAAACGAGTGATTTTCTCTTGAGTGCCCTCACTCAATGCTTGCACTTTGGGGGACTGCCAAGTGGCCGCGATGCGTTGTGCAATACTACTTGGATCAGCAATATTCAGCGACTCAAGGTGCTGTACTATTGTTTCATTGGCGTCCTCGCCGCTCAGTGCCGACGCGTCTATTTGCTGTTCTTGATCCGTCTTGTCCTTAAAGATAGCGTCAAATTGTTCAGCAACAAATCGCATGTGTGGCAGCAAGACTTGATTGAGGGCGTCTACATCATCGAACCCCATCATGTTGGCGATGCGGTTTTGGTCTTCGCGATTACTCGGAAAAATATGGGTTTGCGCATCATCCAAGTACTGCAAACGGTGTTCGACGTTGCGAAGGAAAGTGTAGGCATCCAACAGCTTATCGATAACCAAACTATCAAGAATGCAGCTTTCGGCTAAAGTAAGTAGTGTCTGTCGAGTTGAACGGTCGCGTAAATGTGCCTCGCGTCCTCCTCGAATTAATTGGAAAACTTGTGCGAGAAATTCCACTTCACGTATGCCACCGCGACCTAACTTAACATTGATGCCGCGTTCAGGATGACGAGTTTCTTGCCGCACGACTTCCGCACGAATTTGATGATGCATATTGCGCAGCGAATCAATTACGCCGTAATCGAGGTAGCGTCGGTAGACGAAAGGGAAAATGAGCTTCTGGAGTGCCGCAATATCATCACTGCGTCCCGTGATTGCCCGTGCTTTGACCCAGGCATAACGTTCCCATTCGCGGCCTTGCACTAAGAAATAGTCTTCGATCATGCCGAAGCTTGCCACCAAGGGACCGGAGGCTCCATTCGGGCGTAAGGCCATATCGACGCGAAAAGAAAAACCATCTTCAGTAATTTCGGAAATGGCGGCGATGAGTTTTTTTCCTAGCCTGCTGAAATATTCATGGTTCGACAGTTGGCGCTGATCACCTGTGGCGTTGGTTTCACCGTCTTCGTTGTAGCAAAAAATAAGGTCGATATCGGAGGATACATTGAGCTCATAACCGCCAAGTTTTCCCATGCCAAGCACAATCAGTTCTTGAACGCTATGACTCTCTTCGCCAATTGGCTGACCATGTTGCGCAGTCATCTCGGCATTAAGCTCAGCTAGATGAGTTTGAATCACGAAGTCGGCAAAGTGACTAATTGCCGTAATGACCTCATGTAGTTCGGCCTTAGCTTCCAGATCACGACTAATCAAGCTTGCCATTAGCAAATTCCTTGAGCGTCGCATCGCCGCCCCAAGCGCGAGACCGTCATCAGATTCGGATTTCAATAACTCAGGAAATTTCTTTGAGTCTAAAGGTGATTTTGTCCATTCCTTTAGTTTGTCGGCGCGATCTTCTTTGGCTGCCAGCCATCTGTGTACAAAACGTGAATCGAGGGTTCCATTGAGGCTGAGGATAGGATGAACATTCATTGAAATTATGATCACAAAATGTTAGTGTTTGCCTGTCACCGCTAAAACAAGCAGTTTGGTGTTTGTTTTGATTGTAAGCGATCAAGCAATTTCCACCTAGAATGCTTACTGTGATAGTGTCATGCCGCTGATGTATTCGGGATCGTTGTTGCACTGGCGCCCTATAGAAAATGTGCAGATAGTTACTGTATTCTTGAGATACTCATTGTTATATTTTAGAGATCTTCGGTCGTTTCGATGGATTCTTCTTGTATTTTGCACCTTCGTTCTTCAGCATACTGCAGTATAGGTTTTCGATAATTCGCCGTTGATGTTTAAATTTTCCTCCTCACAGAAGCAACTTCATGCAACTGGGCGAGCGCCGCGCTCCCTCTGGCGCAACTTTAAGGGATTTTGCTTAGTTACTGCTCATCACAGTGGACGCACTGCACGTTTCACTTTGCGTTGGTGCTGGAGAAGTTTTCTCCTTGCCTATTTCTTACTGGCGACATTGTTTTTGGTTTCGCGCTTCCTCGTTTTACCGAGTCTTGAAAATTACAAGCCGGAGTTTGAGGACTACGCTTCTAAACAGCTGCATCGTGAAGTCAAAATAGGTGGTTTGCATGCGCGTTGGCAGGGTTGGCATCCAGAAATCGATTTGCAAAATGTGCGAGTACTCGATGCAAACGGCAATCCAGCACTTGTGCTTCCTGAGGTGCACACGCAAATCTCATGGTGGAGTATTTTTGCCTTCGATTTACGATTTTCGCGTTTTGAACTGGTTGGTCCAAGTCTACAAGCTCGTCGTTTATCTGATGGGCAAATTGAAGTTGCAGGTTTTCGCTTAGCAGAATCGAAGCCAGGCGGGGATAGCGCAGAGAGGGCGCTGTCATGGATTCTTGCACAAAATGAACTCAGTATTGCGAATGGACGTTTTGTCTGGATCAATGATGTAAAGCCTGAACAACAGCTTGAACTTGATAATTTCAATCTCCTGGTGCGTAACGAATGGCGACATCATCGCCTCGCGATTCAGGCGACACCTCCCGCGGTACTTGCCGCGCCAATTGATCTTCGTCTCAATTTGCACCAGTCCCTATTTGCAAAGAAGCAGTTAGATCTCGGGTCTTGGTCAGGTGAGATTTTTCTGGATCTGAAAGAGGCGGATCTTCCTAAGCTCAAAAACTATGTGAGTTTGCCTTTCACGCTCGAGAAATCTGTTGGCGCCGTTAAAGCTTGGCTGAGGCTCGAAGGTGGACATGTCGCGGACTTCACTGCAGATCTCGCATTGCGCGATGTTTTGGGACGCTTCAGACAAGATCTTCCGCCGCTCGACATGGACTACATCAGTGGCAGAGTCATCGCCACCGAACGCGTGATCAAGGACTATCGTTATTTGCCGAACATTTTGGGACAAACTGGGCATAGCATCGCGGTTGAAAATTTCTCGATGCAGACACGTGACGGCAAGATTTTGCCTTCAACAAGTGTCCGTGAAACCTATGTTCCCGCACATAAGGATCAAGCTGAAAAAGTCGAATTACACGCAAAGCTTTTGGATCTTCAATCGATCGCGAATTTTGCCGAACATTTGCCGCTTCCAGCTGATCAACGACGACTCTTAATCGACGTTGCACCTAAAGGCGTATTGAAAGATTTTACTGCGCGTTGGCAGGGTAGCCTTCCGAATGTTACAAGCTATACGATCGATGGTGAATTCTCGGGTTTGGAAATGCGGCCGCTCAAAGCTCAGTTGGCGCGAGCTAAATCTGGCAAGATACCAGCACGGGCTGGATTTCCTGCGATACCAGGGTTTGATAATGTGAGTGGAAGTATCAGCGCCAACGAAAAGGGTGGTCGACTGAGTCTAGATTCGAAAGATCTGAAACTGCAGTTACCGAGCTATTTTGTTGATCCTGAAATGCCATTCGATCGTTTTGTGTTGCAGTCGAAATGGGATATTCAAAATAATCAAAGTCTGCGATTCGAAATTCAAAATCTCGAATTCGAACAGAATGGTACACATGGACGTGTGCATGGCTCGCACCGCCGCGACCTTACGCAAATGGATTTGGGTGAGGTCGAACTACAGGGCGAGTTAGATGGTTTTGACCTACGCACCATCACTCGCTACATTCCGGAAAAAACACCCGAGCATCTCAGACATTGGCTCTCAAGCGCATTACTCGAAGGTAAAGCAAATAACGTAAGCCTGCGATTGAATGGACGCTTACGCGATTTTCCATTTACGGGACTAGACAGTAAAGGGCGCGCGAATGGCGAGTTCATCGTTAAGGGCAATATTGCCAATGGCAAACTTAATTTCTTGCCTGGCGTGTATGCCAAGGACGGCGTGGCACCATTTTGGCCGGTGATTGACTCCATCAAAGGTGGTTTTGTATTTGAAAAGTCGCGTATGGAGATTCGGGCAGAATCGGCGTTGACGAATCAAGTGCCACTCAACAAAGTCGTTGCAGTCATTCCTGATTTAGCAAGTCACGAAGCAGTGCTGCAAATTGATGGTAATGCGACAGGAAATTTGCAGGCGATGTTTGGGTATGTCAAGGCAAGTCCCGTGGATGAATGGTTAGGTCAATTCTTGCACGACGCGACAGGCTCGGGTAATGCGCAGCTAGGGCTGAAATTGTTCTTGCCACTGCATAATATTATTGATTCAAAAGTAACTGGCGTGCTGCAATTGAATGGTAATGAAAGTCAATTGCAAACTAGTTTGCCTCATATCTCTGGTATCACCGGCAAACTCGAATTTAATGAGCGTGGTCTGAATTTATATGGTTTGAAAGCGCAGGCCTTAGGTGGGCCTCTTGTCGCTTCGGGTGGGACACAAAAAGATGGTTCAATCCGGATGCGATTTGAAGGTGTCGCGACGAGTGATGGCATCCAAAATCAATTCAAGGGCTCTGAATTAACACCGCTTTTGTCAAAACTGAGTGGGAATAGCCGTTATCTCACGCAAGTGAATGTGAAGCGACGTGCACTTGAAGTGATCGTCGAGAGTAATCTGCAAGGCCTTGGAATCGATTTGCCAGAGCCGTTTGCAAAGCTGCCGACTGAAAATTTGCCGCTGCATTTCGAGCTACAGCCAGAGCCTGCCAGCGATCATTCTGAGCTTCGGGATACAGTGAAAGTCGCTGTTGGCGAGCGGCTTTTGGCGCAGTATCAACGGCGTCGTAAACTTGAAAATGGAGCGAAAACTCAGGTGGTTCGAGGTGCGATCGGTATTAATGCACCGCTGAGTATTCCTGAAGATGGCCTGACAACTCAGTTGAATCTTAAAAGCTTGGTTCTTGACGATTGGGCTCGATTGTTCGACCAGAACGGGTCGCAACTGACTGCCTCGACTAGTGTGAACTCCGAGTCTGAGATGTTGCAATATGTCATGCCAAAGAAGATTTCTCTTACGACTGATACCTTAGTAGTGATGGGGAAACGCCTTGATAAATTGGTTGTCGGTGCGTCGCGAAGTGGCAATTCATGGCAAGCAAATGTCGATGCGAAACAGATTTCAGGAGCGTTGTCATGGAGCCCTCCAAATGAACGCCATGAGCAAGGCTTAATCGCAGCAAAACTATCTCGCTTGTCGATACCGAAGTCAGCGGCGGGCGAGGTCGGAGAGCTATTGCAGGCGAAAAATTTGCCTCAGAGCTTACCTGCGCTTGAGGTACAAGCTGACCAATTCGAACTTTATGGAAAAACACTGGGCCATTTGGATTTGGCGGCAAAAAACGTCAGAAAGAGTAATGAGCGACAGTGGGTGATTGAGCAGCTTCGATTAAAGAATGAAGATGCTGAACTCAAGGCGAATGGTAGTTGGAATGTAAGCGATCACGTCAGTAAGACAGCATTGAATTTTTCGCTGGATATTGCGAACGCAGGTTTCCTGCTTGAGCGATTCGGGTTTAAGGAATTGATGAGAGCAGGGAAGGGAAAGATCGAAGGGGACGTCAATTGGCAGGGGCTTCCGTTCGAATTTGATATCCCAAGCCTTGCTGGGCAGTTGCAATTAAAAATGAGCGCGGGCCAATTTTTGAAGGTTGATCCGGCGGGATCGAAACTGATCGGGGTCCTTAATATGCAGTCAATCCCGCGCCGTTTCACACTTGATTTTAGAGACGTTTTTTCAGAGGGCTTTGCTTTTGATACGATTGCAGGCACGGCACGTATCGAAAAGGGTGTGGCGCATACGGATAATTTGAAGATGAACAGTGTCAGCGCGACGGTGCTGATGGAGGGCAATGCAGATATTGGTAAGGAAATTCAAGACTTACATGTGGCAGTGATTCCTGATTTGAATGTTGGAGCGGCCTCTATGGTGTATGGTTTAGCGGTGAATCCTGTGGTGGGACTTGGTACATTCTTGGCGCAATTGCTTTTTAAAGACCCGTTGAAAAGGGCATTCACTTATGAGTACAGAGTCACCGGCCCATGGACTGATCCGGTCGTCGTCAAACTTGAGAATGCCGAGCGTCAGGCTATTTTGGAAAAACAAAGAGCTGAAAAGTTGAAGGCGGACAAATTGAAAGCGGATCAGGCAGACAGCGCTACACAGAAAAAACCGTAAGACCGAGATTATCGGTGTAACGAGGTGCTAATCATTAAAAGAATGAAAGTAGGACTACGTCATGAAAATCGCAGCGATACAAATGGTTTCTAGTGCATCGCCTCTTACGAATATGGCCACGGCTGAACGCCTGATTCGACAAGCGAAGCTAGAAGGTGCTGAGTTAATTGCATTACCTGAATACTGGTCGATCATGGGATTGCGCGATCAGGACAAAGTACTGTGCGCAGAAACGTTTGACCAGGGCCCTTTGCAAGATTTTATGCAAGCCTTGGCACAGGAGTTAGAGATCTATTTGATTGGTGGCACCATCCCTCTCAAATCGGAAATAACTGACAAGATTTACAATGCCTGTCTGACGTATGGGCCACAAGGCGAACTCGTTACAAGATATGACAAGATTCATTTGTTTGGCTTTAGAAATGGGGATGAGTCTTACCAGGAGTCAAATACCATCACCCCTGGGCATGAAGTCGGTAGTTTTCAGCTTCCCATCGGGAAAGTTGGTTTAGGAATTTGCTATGATCTACGATTCCCAGAGTTGTTCCGAAGTATGGGACAATGCAGCCTCATGGTATTGCCCGCGGCGTTCACGCATGTGACAGGTCAGGCACATTGGGAAGTTTTGTTGCGCGCACGAGCCATTGAAAATCAATGCTACGTGCTTGCTTCCGCCCAAGGTGGTTTGCATGAAAATGGTCGTCGTACTTGGGGCCATAGCATGCTAATTGACCCATGGGGTAAGATTATCGACTGTGTTGATGAAGGCGAAGGTATTTGCGTAGGTGATTTAGACCTCGAAAATATGGGAAAAATGCGGGCTAATTTGCCAGCGTTGCAGCATCGGAAAATTGCTTGTTGATGGTTTGTTGATGGTCGGTACATCCATCTTGTGACTGAAATTGAAAGATCCAAAAATAATGACACCCTTTGATTCAAATTTGAAACATCTCGCCATCGCGCGCGACATTTTGTTGACCCCATTCGGTTTGGATGAAGCGAAATTGCAAGCAGCGTTGAAGACCATGTTCTCTCATAAGATTGATTATGCAGATATGTATTTTCAATTCACCAAAAATGAGGGCTGGAGTTTAGAAGAGGGCATCGTTAAAACGGGTAGTTTCTCGATTGATCAAGGTGTTGGCGTGCGTGCCGTGTCGGGTGATAAGACAGCATTTTCTTATTCTGACGAAATTTCAGAATCGGCTTTGCTCGATGCCGCTGCTGCGACTAGAACGATTGCTCGTTCTGGCTCCGGTAAAATTAAAGTTGCATCCAGTATGACTGCGTTGCAAGGCCATCAGCTGTATTTGCAGTCGGATCCTTTGGCATCCCTCGATGCTAACCAAAAAGTCGCATTATTAGAGCGCATTGAAAAGATGGCGCGAGCCAAAGACCCTCGGGTTGTGCAAGTGATGGCAAGTTTAGCTGGTGAATACGACGTGGTTTTGGTAGCGCGCAGTGACGGTTTAATCGCGGCTGACGTGCGTCCGCTGGTGCGTATGTCGCTAACGGTGATCGCGGAACAAAACGGCCGCCGTGAGACGGGTTCCAGCGGCGGCGGAGGACGTTATGACTTTTCCTACTTCAGCGATGCCGTGCTCGAACAGTACGCGCAAGATGCGGTGCATTCTGCCTTAGTTAATTTGGAATCACGTCCTGCTCCTGCTGGCCCGATGACGGTGGTATTGGGCTCAGGTTGGCCAGGTGTCTTGTTGCACGAGGCGATTGGACACGGCTTAGAAGGTGACTTCAACCGCAAAGGTTCAAGTACTTTTGCTGGACGCATCGGCGATCGCGTCGCAGCGAAAGGTGTTACTGTAGTCGATGATGGTACTTTGTTGCATCGTCGTGGCTCGCTCAATATCGATGATGAAGGTAACCCTACGCAATGCACGACGCTGATTGAAGACGGAATCTTGAAGGGATACATTCAAGATACGATGAATGCGCGCCTAATGAAAATGCCGGTGACCGGTAATGCACGTCGCGAGTCTTATGCGCACTTGCCGATGCCGCGTATGACGAATACTTACATGTTGGCGGGCGATAAGGATCCTGAAGAAATTCTCGCTTCGGTGAAGAATGGTTTGTATGCGGTGAACTTCGGTGGCGGTCAAGTCGATATTACCAATGGGAAGTTCGTTTTTTCGGCGAGCGAAGCTTACATGATTGAAGATGGCAAAGTGACTTATCCAGTAAAAGGCGCTACTTTGATTGGAAATGGGCCAGAAGTACTCAATCGCGTGAGCATGATCGGTAATGATATGCGATTGGATAGTGGTGTTGGCGTTTGTGGTAAAGAAGGGCAAAGCGTACCAGTTGGCGTTGGTCAACCGACCTTAAGAATCGACGGTTTGGTCGTCGGCGGTACGGCATAAAATTTTGAGCTGATATGAAATCATTGGGGTCTTGAGGGCCCCATTTTTTTCAAATCGAATCGGGGCAAGACAAAACAAGATCTTGTCTATACATATTTTCCCCCGCTTTTTTTCGTTCAAGCGCATTGTTTTTTGAAATCCGTATGGTTTTTTTTGTTAACTCTTGAGGCTGGGTGAATGGTGGCGTAAAGTTCGCTTTTTTGCGGGAGAGCTTATGTCACGACTATCTTTTAATCATGGAGATCCACAGTTCGTACCACTGACGACGTATCGCTCCTATCCGCCCGAGATCATGGAACAGCGCGCACAAGACTTCTATCAATATCTTGCACGGCGTAAGACGATTCGTGAGTTTTCCTCGGCGCCTGTCTCTCGAAAAGTAATTGAGCAGTGTTTATTGGCAGCCGGTACTGCTCCGTCTGGTGCGAATCATCAGCCATGGCATTTCGCGGTTGTAGAGAGTCCCGAGTTGAAGAAGAAAATCCGTATCGAAGCGGAGATTGAAGAGAGGGAGTTCTACGAACGTCGTGCGCCTCAAGAATGGAAGGATGCCTTAGCACCTTTGGGGACTGATTCGAATAAGCCATTCTTAGAGGAAGCTCCTTACCTGATTGCGATCTTTGGGCAGAAGAGCACATTGATGGATGATGGTAGTGCCGTAAAAAATTACTATGTTCCGGAATCTGTTTCGATTGCCACGGGTTTTCTCATCGCAGCCCTTCATCACGCGGGCTTGGCCACACTCACGCATACCCCAAGTCCTATGGGATTTTTGAATGAGTTGTTAGGTCGACCTGACAATGAAAAGCCTTACATCCTGTTGGTCGTTGGGCATCCAGCGGAGCACTGTATGGTGCCAAATATCCGCAAGAAACCCTTAGAGGAAATCGCCAGTTTCTTGTAATTGAGACGGGCATAGTTGCGTTCAAAATCATAAAAAATGCCGCTGACCCGCGGCTTTGATCAAGCTTTTTGTTGAATTTGGATAAAAAGCTTGCCAAGCATCCAAAGATGTTGTTATAGTCAAGCTCATTCAAACATGAGGATCGCAATGGCAGCTGTACGATTTTACTTTCACTTTTACTTTAGCTATTCCAACCCAGTGGCGGTGGAGAAGCGGTAAGTTCACGTGGAAGCAAAAAGAAGCGAAACAGAACAAAACCGATCCTCAAGAAAACCGCCAAGTTGGCGGTTTTTTTTTGCGCGCAGATTTTAATCGAAGACTTTTTTATTTTTTATTGAGACGGAAAAACTATGCAACGCACAGATGATTTACGCATCCGAGAGATGAAGGAATTACTTCCACCTTCGCACTTGATTCGAGAGTTTTCTTGCTCGGATAAAGCATCGGAAGTGACAGCCAATGCGCGCACAGCACTGCATAATATTTTGCATGCAAAAGACGATCGCGTAATGGTGGTAATTGGTCCATGTTCGATTCATGACACGAAAGCTGCGATGGAGTATGCACGCAAATTGGCTGATGCTCGCGTACGATTTGCAGGTGAACTTGAAATTGTGATGCGTGTGTATTTTGAGAAGCCACGTACGACTGTCGGATGGAAGGGACTGATTAATGATCCCTACATGGACAATAGTTTTCGCATCAATGACGGGCTGCGAATTGCTCGTGAATTATTGTTGAATATTAATGAGTTAGGTTTGCCAGCTGGTACCGAATATCTCGATATGATTAGTCCTCAGTACATCGCCGATTTGATCAGCTGGGGCGCGATTGGAGCTCGGACAACGGAGTCCCAAGTACATCGTGAGTTGGCGTCTGGTTTGTCTTGCCCAGTCGGATTCAAAAACGGAACGGACGGTAATGTGAAAATCGCGGTTGATGCGATTAAGGCGTCGTCGCAACCACATCATTTCTTATCCGTGACGAAAGGCGGACACTCGGCGATCGTTTCAACCAATGGTAATGAAGATTGTCACATCATTTTGCGTGGTGGTAAGACGCCTAACTACGATGCGGCGAGTGTTGATGCGGCGGCAAAGAGTATTGAGGCCAATTGTTTAGTCGCACGTATCATGATCGATGCGTCGCACGCGAATAGTTCCAAGAACCCACTCAATCAAATTCCAGTTTGTGCAGACATTGCTCAGCAAGTTGCAAATGGTGATGATCGTATCGTCGGAGTTATGATTGAATCTAACTTGGTGGCGGGACGTCAGGATGTTGTGGCTGGAAAAGAGCTGGTCTACGGCCAGTCCATCACCGATGGATGTATTGATTGGAATGATAGTGAAAAAGTTTTGCAAACCCTAGCTGATGCAGTGAAAGCGCGTCGACAGAAGAAAGTAGTTTAAGGTGATCGCCACGCATCGTTTCGCCGTGAGGCTTTGCGTGGATTAGCAATCGGAGTTGAGTCTGGGATGGTGGCGCTGACGGCGCACATGGGAGGAATTAATTCTTCTTACTCAGTGTCATCTGCTGACCTTCGCGAACCATCGTAACTCGATTGAGAAACGACATTCCCAGAAGTGCGAATGGCAGTTCATTCTCCTGCACTGAGGCTTCTACTTGAAGAATTTCGATATCGCCAATTTTGACGGAGTCTAATTTGACGCGATAAGTCTGGATGACGCCGTTCGCGGTGGAACTGCGCGACAAGACTCCTTTTTTGTAATCAATTCCCAGCCTTTGCGCATCATTGGCGGATAGCGATAGAAAGGTCGCCCCAGTATCCACCATCATCCGCAGTGAAGAGCCACCGTTGATTTGACCAGTGGTGAGAAAATGTCCTAACTCGTTGGCTTGCAGAATGACTTTTTTATTGCCGCCATCATTACTTCCTTGAAGTAGTGTGCGTCCGAGTTGTAGTAGTTGTTTCTTTCCATCGACTTCGATCACAGCATGGTTGCGATCTACCGTCAGGAGTTTGATATTGCCATTGATCACCGCCCCCTCAGCGTAGTTCTTGGGCGGTTTGCCATCAATGATGAGCATGGCTTTGCCGTTACTGAGAGCGACCAAATCGATATCTGTGGCGGAACACAGAGGCGCGTATGAGCCAAATGCAAATATCGCTGCAAGAGACAAAATCGAGAAATGTTTAGCTTTGCTCATTGCAGCGACTCCTGTGCTGGATGCGAATTAGCGATGGTTTAGTCGCGGAAGTTGTTGAACTCGAGTGGCAAGTCTTTTACTTCTTTGCGTAATAGTGCGATGGCCGACTGCAAGTCATCACGTTTTGCACCACTGACGCGCACCGCATCACCCTGAATGCTCGCTTGCACTTTCATCTTGCTGTCTTTGAGAATCTTCACAATTTTCTTAGCATCCTCAGTTTGAATGCCGTTTTTGACTTTCAAGACTTGTTTAACTTTATCTCCACCGATTTTCTCGACTTTGCCGACGTCGAGGAAACGCACGTCGACGTTACGCTTTCCGAGCGTTTGTTTGACTTCGATGATGATTTGATCGAGGTGAAAGTCTGTATCGCCAAAAAGAATGATTTCACGCTCTTTTTCTTTAAGTTCAACCTTGGCGCTCGTGCCTTTCAAATCAAAGCGATTGGTGATGACCTTGTTGCTTTGATTGATAGCATTTTTGACTTCTTCCATATTGGCTTCGGAGACGGTGTCAAATGAAGGCATGATATTCCCTGTTATGTTGTTATTCTTTGCCTAAAAATAGGCATTGAGTGAGTTGATTGAATAGTGAAACTTCAGTGAAATTTGAGTGAAATTTCGAGACAGCGCCTATTCTAGCAAAATCAATTGTCTATGCCTCGAATTTACGGTTTTTTGCCCCGTTTTTGATGAAAAGACGACTATAATCTCGAGCCTATGAACCAGTTATTTTCTCTCCAACACAAGGTCTCCCTTAAGAATCACAATACCTTCGGCATTAATGCAATTGCCGACAATGTGCTGCGCATTTCTTCAGTTGATCAATTACCCGAACTACATGCACGATTCAAAGCACAGCCCGAGCTTGGCTTTGTGTTTCTTGGCGGCGGCAGCAATGTCATTTTGCCGGACCACATTGAGGCGCTGGTGCTTCAGATCGATCTCAAGGGTAAACAAGTCATTGAGCGAGACAACAACACGGTACTTGTCAGCGCATCGGCTGGAGAAAATTGGCATGACTTCGTTCAGTGGACCATTGCGCAAGGTCTTGGTGGCCTTGAAAACTTATCTCTGATTCCAGGAACAGTCGGCGCTGCACCGATACAGAACATTGGGGCTTATGGTCGTGAGCTCAAAGACTGCTTTTATAGTCTACGGGCTTATGATTTGCTGAGCGGAGAAGAACATGTTTTCAGTAAAGAACAATGTGCTTTTGCCTATCGTGACAGCTTTTTTAAACGTCCTGAGTCGCGTCATTTGCTGATTACCGAAGTCTGTTTCAGTTTTGATCTAGATTGGCAACCTGAGCTCAGTTATGGCGACGTCGCGCAACGCCTCAAGGGCCAGGGCATTTCGAAACCCACACCACAACAAGTGAGCGACACGATTTGCGCCATACGCCGTAGCAAATTGCCCGATCCTCGTGAGATTGGCAATGCGGGAAGCTTCTTTAAAAACCCGATTATTTCTATTGAGTTACGTGATCGTATTTTGGAGTCATATCCTCATTGCGTGAGCTATCCTTTACCCAATGGTCAATGTAAATTGGCTGCAGGATGGTTGATTGAACAGGCTGGATGGAAAGGGCGCCAAACCGGTAACGTCGGTGTCTATGAAAAACAAGCTTTGGTGTTAGTGAATCACGGTGGGGCGACTGGTATGGAAGTCCGTGCATTGGCAGAAGCGATACAAAACGATGTCGCGCAAAAATTTGGTGTGCGCCTTGAAGTGGAACCTATCTTCATTGATTGAAGAGTGAGTTTGAAACTATTATGGCTAGCTTGAGTTAGCTCTGGCGCAAGAATGAGCGCAAGCACAAGTGCGAGCAAAAGCAATAAAACGAAAAATAAGAATTGAAGTACATGACTTTCCCAGAAAATACGCCATCCTCAAAAAATACGAATATCGCCGAGGCTTTACTCTTAGGTGAAGATTGCCCTGATTTGATGCGCGATGAAACGCTGGCCGACCTCCTCAATCATACCATTGCAAGAGTCCCAGACAAGACTGCGCTCTGGAGTGATCTGCAGTCGGTCACCTATGGCGAATTAGGACGTCGTGCTGATCAGATCGCAAGGCAATTGTTCGATGCTGGATTGAGGCCTGGTCATATTATTGGCTTGTGGATGCCGCGCGGTATCGATTTGTTAATCACGCAAGCCGCCATCTCAAAAACCGGGGCAGCATGGCTACCATTTGATTCCGAAGTGCCGACCGATCGCATCCAAGTTTGCCTTGAGGATGCGAACGCCTTTGGCCTGATAACGAATCGCGATGCGGTGCCACAAGTTCACGCTTTGCGTGAGGCTGGTTATCGCTTATTTGTTGCAGAAGAGATGGAAAGCGCAGCGATCGAAACGACCGAGAATACCGCTAATGTGGTGTTGCCGCGCGCTGCAGGAACTGACCCCGCTTACGTCATTTACACCTCGGGCTCGACAGGTAAACCCAAGGGCATCGTCATTAATCAAGCGAGTATTTGCCACTTTTTGCGCAGTGAGAATAGTGTTCTCGGTGTTCGTGAAACTGATCGTGTGTACCAAGGATTCTCCGTCGCTTTCGATATGTCTTTCGAAGAGATTTGGATTAGTTACCTAGTCGGTGCAAGTCTGTGGATTGCCTCACGTGAAGTTGCCTTAGATGCTGACGCCTTACCGCAGGCGCTGATCAAAAATGACATCACGGTCTTGCATGCGGTGCCAACCTTGCTTGCCTTGTTTAGTTGCGATGTACCGTGCTTGCGCATCATTAATCTTGGTGGAGAAATGTGCCCACCAAGTTTGGTCGATAAGTGGTCGCATCCGAATCGTCAGATGTTTAATACCTATGGTCCGACCGAAGCGACAGTCTCGGCCAGTCTTGCACCATTAAAAGCCGGTGAGGCCGTTACCATCGGTGTGCCTTTGCCGAACTACGGCTTATTGGTGATCAATCCCGATTTGCAGCCAGACGGTAGTATGGAATTGTTACCGCGCGGCGAAACAGGCGAGCTATGTATTTTTGGTCCAGGTGTGTCGGCTGGATATTTAGGACGCCCTGATCTCACTGCTGAAAAATTCTTGTCTAACCCATGGGCACCGACAGAAAAGTATGCGCGCTTGTACCGCACTGGAGATTTAGCTCGCATCGGTGAAGATGGAAGTGTGCAATGTCTTGGGCGTGCTGATGATCAAGTGAAGATACGTGGCTTCAGGGTTGAGCTTGGTGAAATCGAAGCGGTATTGGCAAAACAACCGGGCGTTGGCACTGTGGCAGTTTTGCTGCGTAATGAAGATGGTATCGATCAATTGATCGCCTTTATTGTTCGAGATGCGAGCAGTGAAGCTTCAGCTTCAAGCATGATACAAGAATTGCGCGACGCTTTAGGGCAGCAGTTACCTGCATATATGGTCCCAAGTCGCTATGAATTTTTGGAAGAAATGCCACGCCTGAGTTCCGGCAAAATTGATCGTAAAGATTTGAAGGCTCGACCTTTGAGTGTATTGATCGCCACCGGCGAAAGTGAGCAAGCCGAGACCGATGCGGAACAAGTTCTGTTTGCAGCGCTTGGTACATTATTTCCCGGCCAAAGTTTGCGTCGACCAGCGGACTTTTTCGATGATCTCGGTGGGCACTCATTGATGGCGGCGCGTTTGGTGTCAGCTTTGCGCCAAGACGCACGTTACGCTTACTTTAAAATTAGCGATATTTACCAATCGCGTCAGCTTGGAAAAATCGCTGAAGTGATGCAGTACGGGGCGGTGTCACCGGTGACTGCGTCTACTAATGAGGTCAAGGCTGCACGAGGCGGCATTGCCGTCGATGTCAAACGCTGGATTTGCGGTGCTGCGCAGGCGATTGCAATTCCGTGTCTAGTCGCCATTCGAATGTTGCAGTGGCTCTCACCATTTTTTGCTTACCATTTCTTTACGGGCGAACCTTCGGACTCAGTTGCACGCGCCGTGATTTATTCAATCGCGATTTTCTTAGGCGTCACTGTGGCGGAATTTTTCTTTGCCATCGTAGCAAAATGGATCATTCTAGGAAAATTGAAGCCAGGTACTTATCCTCTTTGGGGGGTGACGTATTTTCGATGGTGGTTGGTTGACCGTATTATCGAGGCAGTGCCCGTCTATATGATTAACGGTACTTCATTGTATCGTTGGTGGTTGCGTGCACTTGGTGCGCAAGTCGGAGACGAAGCTCTGATCGGATCGTTGACTTTGCGGTCGCCTGATAGCCTCACACTAGGCCGTGGCGTCAGTATTGGGAACGCCTGCAGCTTTGAGAATGTGCGCATTCAAGATGGCGTGATGCTCGTTGGTGCGATAGTGCTTGAGGAAGACGCGTATGTCGGCTCCTATGCCGTTTTAGAGGGCAATACGAAGCTGGAGAAGTTGGCGCATTTAGACGGGCAGTCGGCCCTCGTTGATGGACAGGTCGTTCCAGCTGGTCGCGTGTGGCGCGGCTCGCCAGCGCGTGATGCCGGTCCATTTGTAGCGAACGGCGACTTGCAACGTGGCGAATTGACTATGGCAAGACGTGTGGGTGAAGCTGCGTATTTCTTGCTCGGATCTTTGCTTGTTTCTGCGTTGTTCTTCTTGCCGGTGTTCCCAAGTTTTATGGTGATCGATTGGCTGGATGCTCAAGAGGTTTTCGGTTTTATTCAGACCGCAGATGTTGGTGTCCAACTGATCGATTATTTCCTACTTGCCTTTCCTGCGACAGCAGTTTTGGTGCTCTGCACGGCATTACTGTCAGCAGGGATTCGTTGGACCTTCTTGGGCCGTTTGAAGCCCGGAAGTTATTCAGTGCACAGTAACACTTACAGTCGAAAATGGTTCGTCAACCAAATCCAGGAATCAAGTTTGAACGTCTTGCACGGTGTTTATGCGACGATCTATTCGCCGTATTGGTACCGCATGCTTGGCGCCAAAGTTGGTAAGGGCACGGAGCTGTCAACAGCCTTAGGTGTCGTTCCGGATATGCTGACTTTGGGCGATGAATGCTTTATTGCCGATGCTGTGATGCTAGGCGATGAGGAAATTGATCAAGGCTGGATGACGGTGCAAGCCACGACCATTTCGCGTCGTAGTTTTGTGGGAAATGGCGCCTACGTTCCTGACGGTACTGAGATCCCTGAAAATGTCCTGATCGGTGTGCATACGCGTGCTCCTGATAACGCACAAATGAAGGCGGGCGATACATGGATAGGCTCGCCTGCGATGCTGTTGCCAGCACGTGAAGAAGTCAAAGGCTTCGCTGAGGAGTTGACCTTCAAACCTTCTTTTTGGCGAAAAATTGCGCGCGGCTTGATCGAAGCCTTCCGCATTATTGCCCCGCATGCTCTCGTGATCGCGATTGGTTATGTGATTGTTTTGGATCTGATGCCGCTCGCCGCTGAAGAGCGCTGGGGCGAAGTGTTGTACTACTTAATTGTATCAGGGCTTTTGTACGGCGCCGGTTGTTTTGTGTTCGTAGCGCTGTTGAAATGGATACTGATCGGTCGGTACAAGCAGAGTAGCCATCCTATGTGGACTTGGTTTGTGTGGTCCTCCGAAGCGATAACGAATCTCTATGAAGGTATTACGGTACCGAACTTTATGCGCTACTTAAAAGGAACGCCTTGGCTGCCGCTGGCTTTCCGTTTATTGGGCGCAAAAATCGGCAAAGGGGTGTACATGGATACGACCGACATCACAGAATTTGATTGCGTCAGTATCGGGAATTATAGTGAAATCAATGCCGCTGCTTGCCCGCAAACCCATCTATTCGAAGATCGTGTCATGAAGGTTGATCACGTCAAGATTGGTGACGGTGTTTATCTGGGGCCCCGTAGCTTCGTGCTATACGGCGCAGAAGTCGGTGATGACGCACAGTTGGGCGCACTGACTTTAGTCATGAAAGGTGAGTTCATACCCGCAGGTTCTAGCTGGCGTGGTTGCCCGGCGTCGGTCGCGTAAGCAATTAGCCTCGTATGCCGACTTTTCCACCTATCTCGACAACACCGGAGTTGGCAAGGGTAACCCTACAAGACACTGGTGAGTGTGTTTTCCTTTTCGCGAATAATGAGAGAAGAAGTCGTCAGCAAATGCGTCAACAGGTACGCCAATCACTTATCGAGTTGATCGCTAGCGCCTACGCTCTTCAGAAAGACGAGGTGCATCTAGTCCAAGAGTTGGGAACACCACCACGGCTGGATGCCAACGGCATCTCACACTTTGTTTCGTTTTCCCACGCGGCAGATCTGTCTTGCATTGCGATCAGCCGCCATCGACCTCTTGGACTTGATCTGGTTCATGTGGATGAAATCAAGGGCGCCCAAGATTGCTTAGATGTCGCAGCGATCTATCTTTCACCGCAGGTGTTTCAGGCATTGCCTACTGTTGGGCCTGCAGACCTTCCTAGTCGTTTTATCGCTGTATGGGCCGAGCATGAAGCCGTCCTCAAGTGCCTTGGCCTACCTTTGCAAGAATGGAGTCAAAAGCTCGCTTTGGCAACGCAAGGAGTTGAATCAATGAGTCGGTGGGTCGACCCATCCCATGTGTTGGCGATCGCGATACGTCCAGTTTAATGAGTTACAGGAAGCGGCCTTATAGGAAACAGGCTTACAGGCTCAGCACTTCTTTCAAATTCTGCGCATTGCGCCGAGATATTTCGAGGCGAACTCCCGTTTTTAAAGTGACGATATAACCCTGTTGCATCGACTCCTCAATACCGACAATGGCCTGTAGATTGATCAGATGTTGTCGATTGGCGCGAAAGAAGAGGGCGCATGGCAAGCGTTCTTCCACACTCGAGATGCTCTTCTTGAGATAGGCCCGCTGCCCTTTGAAAAAGACTTGTACATAATTCTTGCAACTCTCTATGTAGTCAATTTCGGTGACGGAAATGAGATGACAATGGTTGCCATCTTTAATGAAGATTTTGCTGTTCGGTTCAAGTACTTGTTTCTCTTCTTCACGGCGTCTAGCACTTGATTCCTGTGTTGGTACAGTGTGACTGAGTTTCGCTATCGCTTGTGCCAAACGCGTTTGACTGATGGGTTTGACCAGATAGTCTATGGTGTCGAAATCAAATGAACGAATCGCGTATTCACTGTGCGCCGTGGTGAAGATAATCTTGGGCTGATAGTCGAGTTGGGCGAGCAGAGAAAAACCATCTTCCCCTGGCATATGGATGTCGAGAAACAAGAGATCCGGGCGATGCTCCTCAATCGCCTGCAGGGCTGTTGTGGCGTTATCTGCACTCGCGACCAGTTCAATTTCTTCGAAGCTCGTTAACATGCGCATCAATCCCTCGCGTGCTAAACGGGAGTCCTCAATAATCATCGCTCTCATGCATTGTTCCTCGGGATCGCAAATTGCACTTCGAAGCACTGATCGTTTTGCTGTGCTCTGAAGTTGGTCTGTGAGCCATACAGCAGACTTAGTCTTTGCTTGATATTGGTGAGTCCAATTTGCGTACTGTGATTCTCCATATTTTTGTGAAGTTGAGGTGTTGGAGACGAACGGATGGCTAAACTATTTTTTACTAAAAATTTTACCTGCTCAGAATGAGCTTCAATCTGTAGCAAAATCTCCCCCCCATCTTTGCATTGCTCGATGCCATGTTTCACTGCATTTTCGACCAGCATTTGCAAGATCATCGGTGGAATCATCACGCCATCGAGGTTTCCCTTGGTCAATAAAGAAAATCTTAAGCGGTCTTCAAACTGTAGCTTGGCGATCGCGATGTACTTATCAATGATTTGCAGCTCGCTCTCCAAACGGATTTGATTCGCTTTCTCACTGGCGAGTGTATAACGAAGAATTTCCGATAGTGCCACGATGGCATCATCCGCGGCGTTGGTGCTTTCGTGTATAAGGAAGCGGATATTGTTCAAAGCATTGAACAAGAAATGTGGATTGAGTTGATTATTGAGTCGACTCAATTGGGCTTCGCGCAAACTTGCCGCGAGCTGCAGATTGCTCATTTCTCTTTCTTTCAATCTCTTATTGGTCGAGAAACTGATGTAGAGCACGTACCAAATACACATCGTGATGTGCATTTGCAAACTGCCACCGATGATGAATTGAGTGATGAAGCTGCGAGGGTTGCTTTGTATCGCTGGCTCTTCTTGAATGAGAGTCGACCAAAATACGGGCATTAAGAGCAAGCTTAAAACGCACATGACCAGAAATGCCATCAAGCCACCATACAGAATCACCAAAGGCACTAATTTCCCCATCGATAACTGATGCCAAGCGCGGGTTTTGTAGTGCCAACGAAAACTCAGGCATGCGAGCGTGAAGGGAATAAACCACAAGAAGCTCATGCTCGCATTAAAACTAGCATGGTGGCTCCACAAGACAGCGCTCAACGCGGTCATACTGGCGATCAGCAGACTGGCATTGACGTGGTAGAACCAAAACTCCCTTTCTTTCGGAAAAAAACTCATCATGTCATTCGGTCTTATCGGTGTTGAGTCATTAAATTCGGCAAGCGTTTGTTGCCATCAATATCAGTTGTGCTCGGTTGAGCTTATTTGTGCACAGTTGCGGTCAGTGCTGAAGTGAAAACAAGCGTACTTTTGCTTACTCTACCTCGCCATTTGTTGTGCATGCAAGGCATCTGTCTTAAAAGTTGCTTTGCATGCGCTTGCGTCACTTACCAAAGTCGAAAACGCTGTTCTGGCGCAAGGTAAAGAGCATCACCGGGTTTGGTGGAAAAAGCCTCATGGAAACCGTCTACGTGCATTACAGGTGCATTGCTGCGAACTTTGTGCGGTGAGTGTGGATCAACCATCAATAGTTCAAGCGTGCGTTGATCACGCCTTAACACCGCCCAGCCTTTCGCGTTTTCAATGAAGAAGCTTTGCTTTGCCTGCCGTAATTTGTTGGCGTCGAGTCGAGCTTGACGACCCATGAGCTGGTTGACATAGGCCTTATACGCCATCTGTAAGCCGATAATATCAGCCATATTTTCTGGTAAGGTCAAACTACCATTGACAAATTTTCCTGGCAAAATTTCTTGACGATTGTAGAAGTCGACCAGTTGCTTGGATTTTTCTTGAAATTGGTCGCTGTCTTGTTCGCTCCACCAATTTTTCATCATGCCATCGGCATTAAACTGCGCGCCGATATTGTCAAAGCCATGTGAAATTTCATGGCCGATAAAGGCGCCAAGACGACCGTAGTTGGCGGCATCGCTAGCTTGAGGATCGAACATCGGCGCCTGTAAGAAGGCCGCTGGGAGATTGATTTCATTTAAACTTGGATCGTAATAGGCGTTAACCTCAATCGGTGACATCATCCAAATACCGCGATCGATTTTCGTTCCAGACAAGGCTGCTTGGCGCTCCCATTCAAAACGTTTCGCGCGTTGTTGGTTGCCGATTGCATCGCCCGCGATGATGTCGAGACGCGAGTAATCACGCCATTTGTCGGGGTAGCCAATACGTGCTGTCAACTTGCTTAATTTGCGAAGCGCCTCAGTTCTTGTGCTTTCCGACATGACGTTCGAATGGCGAATACTGTCTTTGCCAGCCGCGATCAAGTTCTCAATCATGTGCGCGACTTTTTGTTTGTGGCTTTCAGGAAAATGCTGTGCAACATAGGTTTTTGCGAGCGCTTCAGACATCGCGCCATTCACTTCTTTGATCGCTTGCTCTGGTCGTGGCAATTCGCTTGTCAAACCTTGCGAAGTTTGG
Source organism: Undibacterium cyanobacteriorum (assembly GCF_031326225.1). GTDB lineage: Bacteria > Pseudomonadota > Gammaproteobacteria > Burkholderiales > Burkholderiaceae_D > Undibacterium > Undibacterium cyanobacteriorum. The sequence goes on from NZ_CP133720.1 coordinate 2,114,896, forward strand.
CCGTGAAAATTGAAATGCGCTCGGCGCATTGAAGCTGAAGCGACTGGCGCCATCTCGTTGAGCATGCGAAGCTTGAAGTACATTTTCCAGTCATCGAGTTGCGTGTCTTGGTAAAGCTTGCCCAATCCTTTGAAAGTCTCAACTTGCATAATGTTGATGCTATCGCTGGTCGAGACCTTGGCCGCATTGAGCATGGATCGCCACGGAAAACCAGGTGCGAACTGATCGAGTTTTGTGACTTCGATGGTTTGAAGCGCAGCAGGATTCATCGCTTGTGCTTCAGGAGTGTGAATCGCGGCGATCCGTCTTTCTAATTCAAAGACACGGCTGGCGCACATCTCAGGATGATCGATGTTGCCTGAACGCGCGAGTGCTGTCAGATATTCGAGATAAGCAGTGTGTAGGGCGGATGCACTTTCTTTCGAATTTTTGGCAGCATCTGAAGGCGCTTTTTGTTCAAGGTACATTTCCCGTGATGGCAGACCAAGGCCACCTTGCATGGCAATATTGCGGTAGATGCCCGGGTTTGCAAAGTCGGCAAAACCGCCCCATAACCAGATCGGTAATTTGATAATGCCATGCTGCTGGCCTTGCCACTGTGCTAGTTGTTCCAAATTAGAGATGCGATCGATCTCTTGCATGCGAGATTGAATTTGTTGTGTCGCTACGCGATCAATCGTCTTAAGGTCGATGTAACTTGCGTAATAGTCCGCCAGTTTTTTCTCGATGCTGCCTTTGATGTGCTTCTTAGAACTTAAGCTTTGCAACAGTGTGCTAATCCGTTGTTGGACGATGGCTGGCGTCCCAATCGCGTAGACTTCCGTCTTATTCGCGGGGATGTTGGTCTTGTTCAGCCATTCGTGGTTGGCCGCCATGTATAAGTCATCTTGCGGCCGGATTACTTGTTGTTGATTTGCAGGTGCTTTGTTCAGCACGGTGGATTCGCTACTGGTGGTGATGCCATTAGCCCAAGTGGCGGCGTGGCTAGTGAGCAAGGCGGAAATAAGGATCGCAAAAGAAGCGCTTTGGGATGAACGCAATGTAAATTGATCGAAAGACGGCATAGGAGACCTCATTAAATTCGCGACCTTTTTAGTGAACATTAAGTGAACACTAAGTGAGCGCGAAGATTGAAAACTAAGAAATACGAAGAAATACTAAGAAAATAGAAAGTTTCTTGTCCTTGAAAATCTGATCTAGATTTCTTGAGCGTATTGTGAGATCTGGTCGGCTTGCTGCGGAAAAAAGGTGCCGAACGGCTTGATACGGTGTTGAGCGGCTAGAAACGCAGACGAGGGAAGTGGAAATGTAGTGCCAATGAACCGATGTCAGTAAAGCTAATGGCAAGTGCTGCTTGGTGCACTTGCCATGCTCTTACCGCGATCAATTTTGAAGATGTTATGGAGGTGGAGTGGATGTTGCCTTAATGCTCAAACAAAATGGCAAACGTAGTCGAGCGTTTCTATCGTTTCAATCGTAAAGCTCGATTGCGCTGGGATAGAAAAGCTTTGGCCAGTTTGGTATTCCACCGCTTCGCTCTGTCCAGCGAGTGTGACGCGACATTTTCCTGCATTGATTTCCATGATTTCCGCAGCGCCTGTATTGAAGACGAGTGTTGAAGGAAAAATGACGCCGATAGTTTTTCGGCTACCATCGGCGAATAAAACGGTGTGGGAAACACATTTGCCATCAAAGTAGAGATTCGCTTTTTTGACGACACTGACTTGATCAAATTGAGTACTCATAATTCTTAATATCTAAAAAAATTGGAACGAACTTCGTTTGATTTGCAATAAACTTTATCGTACAAAAAAATAGCCAGAACGAATCTGGCTATCCTTGGGACACAATTAAGAACGTTTGATTTTCGCGTTGGCAGCGATACGCATACGCAGGGCATTCAGTTTGATGAAGCCACCTGCATCGGCTTGATTGTAAGCGCCGCCATCTTCGTCAAAAGTGGCAATGTTCATGTCAAACAGAGAGTCTGTTTTTGAATCACGTGATACCGTGATGACATTGCCTTTGTACAGCTTGACGCGGACCCAACCATTGACGTTTTGTTGAGTGTGGTCGATCAAAGTTTGCAGAGCGACGCGCTCTGGTGCCCACCAGTAACCGTTGTAGATCAAACTGGCGTAGCGTGGCATCAAATCATCTTTCAAATGAGCGACTTCGCGATCAAGTGTAATCGATTCGATGGCACGGTGAGCGCGCAACATGATGGTGCCGCCTGGCGTTTCATAGCAGCCGCGTGACTTCATACCGACGTAGCGATTTTCGACCAAGTCAAGGCGACCGATACCATGCTTGCCGCCGAGGCGATTGAGTTCGGTTAACACAGTTGCTGGCGACATCCGTACTCCATTGAGGGCGACGATATCGCCTTTTTCGAATTCGATGTCGAGGTATTCTGGTGTGTCAGGTGCAGCTTCTGGGCTAACCGTCCAACGCCACATCGATTCTTCCGCTTCGGCACTTGGATTTTCCAAATGACGACCTTCGAAACTGATGTGCAGCAGGTTGGCGTCCATGGAGTAGGGCGCGCCGCCATTTTTATGTTTCATATCAATCGCAATGCCAGCGTCTTCGGCGTATTTCAAGAGCTTCTCACGCGACAACAAATCCCATTCACGCCATGGAGCGATGACTTTGACATTTGGCATCAAAGCGTAGGCGCCGAGCTCGAAACGGACTTGATCATTGCCTTTACCGGTTGCGCCGTGAGAGATTGCATCGGCACCAGTTTGTTTGGCGATTTCAATCAGACGTTTGGCGATCAATGGACGCGCGATGGAGGTGCCCAATAAGTATTCGCCTTCGTACACCGTGTTTGCACGGAACATTGGGAAAACGAAATCGCGCACGAATTCTTCACGCACGTCGTCGATAAAAATATTTTCTGGCTTGATGCCAAATTTCAGGGCTTTGGCGCGCGCTGGTTCGAGCTCTTCGCCTTGGCCGAGGTCGGCTGTGAAAGTGACGATCTCGCATTGATAGTTATCTTGTAGCCACTTCAAAATAACGGAGGTGTCGAGGCCACCGGAATACGCTAATACTACTTTTTTTACGTCGCTCATGATGTGCTTTCTGTAGATGAAAAGTAAGTGTGAAGATGTTCGTTGTGATAATTTGTTCGATGTTGTGTTAGCTTTCGACCTTGCCGATGACGAGGTATTCCAATAGCGCTTTTTGGACATGCAAGCGGTTTTCCGCTTCATCCCACACGACGGACTGAGGACCGTCGATGACGCCAGCGGACACTTCTTCGCCGCGATGCGCTGGTAAGCAATGCATAAACAAGGCTTCAGGATGGGCGCGTGCCATTTTCGCTTCATCAACGATCCAACCGTCGAAGGCTTTCAAACGTGCTTGATTTTCCGCTTCATAACCCATGCTGGTCCACACGTCAGTATTGACTAAGTGCACACCTTCACAAGCATCAGAAGGATTTTCAAAGACGGTGTAATACTCAGGCTCAACCGTCACGTTCGATGGATCGATGTCATAGCCTTTTGGAGTGGAAATGTGTAAATGGAAGCCGAACACCTTGGCTGCTTGCATCCATGAATACATCATGTTGTTGGCATCGCCAATCCACGCCACTTTCTTACCTGCGATAGAACCTTTGTGTTCGATGTAAGTGAAAACATCGGCGAATACTTGGCAAGGATGGTGTTGATTAGTTAGGCCGTTAATAACCGGCACGCGAGAGTTTGCTGCGAAGCGCTCAATCATCGATTGTTCGAACGTACGAATCATAATGATGTCGCACATGCGGGACATCACTTGACCTGCGTCTTCGACTGGTTCGCCGCGCCCCAATTGGCTATCGCGTGTGTTGAGGTAAATTGCGGCACCACCTAATTGATGCATGCCTGCCTCAAAACTGAGACGCGTACGTGTAGAGTTTTTCTCGAAAACCATGACCAAGGTCCGGTCGAGTAGAGGATGGTAGGTTTCGTAACGCTTAAAACGATCTTTGATGATGCGAGCCCTTTGCATCAGGTAGTCGTATTCTTCGAGACTCAAGTCACTGACTTGCAAAAAATGTTTGATTTTCATGGTCAAGCTACTAGTTTGGTTGGCAGTCTGTCGGTTCACCAATGATGGGGGACCTTAGGCTGCAGAAGTGGCCGCGGCTTCGTCTTTCACCTGTTGGATGACTTTGCCTAACAAAGAAATCATGGTGTCGATTTCTTCGTAGCTGACGTTGAGGGCGGGCATAAAACGTAATAAATTCGGGCGCGGTGAATTGATCAACAGGCCAAATGGTTCGAGGTCGCGTGCCACATCGACCAAGCGTGGGCCGATGTCGCTACCGAGTTTGAGTGCGCGTAGCAAACCTTCGCCGCGCTCACCTTCCATGCCGAATTGATCGGACAAAGTATTGAGTGCTTTGCTGAGATAGTCGGCTTTGGCTTTCACTTCGTCGAGGAAGCCTGGCGCAGTCAGCGCTTGCAATACGGCGATACCTACTGCAGTCATCAATGGTGCACCATTGTAAGTGCCGCCTTGGTCACCTGGGACAAATACCGAAACCTCTTCTTTCGCCAACAAAGCTGCTAAAGGCACACCGCCACCAATGCCCTTACCGAGTGTCATGATGTCAGGTTCAATACCGGAGAGTTGATAGCCAAACAGTTCGCCAGTACGACCCATACCGGTTTGTACTTCGTCGACGATCAAGAGAATGCCATGCTTTTTGGTGAGTGCGCGCAAGGCCTGCATAAACTCGCGCTCTGCTGGAATCACACCGCCTTCGCCTTGCACTGGTTCCAACATCACTGCTACTGTCTTCTCATTGATGAGTTTTTCGACGGAAGCGATGTCGTTTAAATCGGCTTTCGGAAAACCAGTGACCTGGGGTGCGAAGATGGTATCCCATCCAGGTTTGCCAGAAGCTGACATAGTCGCCAAAGTACGGCCATGGAAGCCATGGTCAAAGGTGATGATTTCGAATGCGCCGTTCTTGTGTTTTTGGCCCCATTTACGCGCCAATTTAATCGCACCTTCGTTGGCTTCAGCGCCACTGTTAGCGAAGAAGACACGGTCGAAGCAGGAATGCTTGGTCAAGAGATCGGCCAAGGCGACCATGTTTTCGTTGTAAAACGCAGGGGAGGGATTCAACAATTTACCCGCTTGGGCGACGATGGCGTCCTCGATACATTTTGGTGAATGGCCTAAGCAATTGACGGCCCAACCTTGGAGGTAATCGAGATAGCGTTTGCCTTTGTGATCAGTCATCCACATGCCTCGGCCTTCCGTAAACACCAGCTCAGGGCGCGGTGTAATGTACATCAAAGCGTTGACGTTGTACTGACTAAATTCCATTTCAAACTCCTCGTGGATAGGGCAAACAGTTGATTGAGCAAACAAGAGTAAAACAAAAAAGGCAAAAAAAAACCACAGGGGTTGAGCCTGTGGTTTTTGTGTGTCCGTGCTAAATTTACGCGCAGGACTTCCCAGGCTCGGAGTGCGAACGGCGACGTCGAGCGATATTTGGGGAAGACATGTCAGTAAAATTTTTCATGGGCGTAGTGTAACGGTTTTTTTCTTGTTTTGCGCACTGCAAAACGAAAAAAGTCTAAAAAAATCAAAAAAGCTGAGAAGCTTAATTTTTCGCCAAGTCCGCTTCGGAGGTGAAGGAATCCGCGTAGAACTCTTCGGCAGGCAGACCACTTTGGGCGACAAAATCCCGTTTAGCCGACTCCACCACGATAGGCGCGCCACAAGCATACACTTGGTATCCAGAGAGGTCAGGGTGATCTTGTAAGACCGCTTGGTGCACGAATCCTGTGCGACCTGTCCACTGATCATCAGCGTGCGCATCTGATACCACTGGCACGTAGGTAAAGTGAGCGAACTTGCTTGCCCATTCCTTACACAAAATTTGCATATACAAATCTTTAGGGCGACGACCACCCCAGTAAAGCGTCACGGGACGTGTCGATTGAAGGTGGATCAAATGTTCCATGATGGCTTTGATCGGCGCGAAGCCGGTGCCCGAGGCCAACAGAATGATGGGTTTATCGCTATCTTCGCGGAGGTAAAAACTTCCCTGTGGTCCTTCGAAACGCAGAATGTCGCGCTCTTTGACGGTCGAGAAAACTTGGTCAGTGAAGAAGCCACCGGGCATGTGACGAATGTGGAGGCTTAAGTGTTCTTCAGAGTGTGGTGCGTTGGCCAAACTGTAGCTACGACGCTTACCATCGTTCAACATGAATTCAATGTACTGACCTGCACGGTAGTTCAATTTTTCATTGGCAGGTAACTGCAGACTAATGAGCATCACGTCATCGGCCAATTTTTCGATTTTCGAAATTCGGCTTGGTAGTTTCTTGATTGGATATTCATCGTCTGCCAATTGCTCGCGCGCTTCAATTTGTACGTCCGAACTTGGTTTGGCGCAGCAGAAGAGAGCCCCACCTTGCGCTTCTTCTTCAGCATTCAAAGCACGTTCTTGGTGGGGGCCATGAGCTACCGTGCCATTGAGCACTTTACCTTTACAAGAGCCGCAGGCACCATTTTTGCAGCCATATGGCAAAATGAAGCCCGCGCGTAGTGCAGCGCTTAAAATAGTTTCGTCACTGTCGCACTCGAATTGGCGACCACTTGGTGAAAGACTGATTTGAAATGCCATAATGTTGATGAACTTCCTCAAAACTTAAAAAATGATGTGCTGGCGAGAGCACCAGAATATTTCGACCCTAAAATCTCGATTTGAATGTGGGGCGTGGATGTGCAACCTGAATGTGGAACGATCATGGTTGCTAGCATTTTCGCACTTCAACAAGTATCGAAATAAGTCATAGATTAAAACCAGATGAATAAACACCACACGAGTAATGATGTCGGCGCTTTGGAATGCAATACAAAGCCTTCCTCTCAACTTCATAAACCACGCGTGGTGATCATTGGTTGCGGCGATGTTGGTGAACGTTTGATTCCATTGCTCATACCGCATTTTCGCGTATTCGCGGTTACTAGTCAGGCCTCAAGTTCGAATCGGTTCGCACAGCTCCGTCGATTAGGTGCAGTGCCAATTCAAGCGAACCTTGATGATGCGAATAGTTTGTGGCGACTTCGACAACTTTCATCGCGTTTTGTGCATCTAGCACCACCAGCAACGTTTGGCGAAATTGATGCCAGAACGCGGCGATTGGCCGCTATTTTACCTGAGAAGGCACAGCTTGTTTATATCAGCACTACCGGCGTGTACGGGGATTGTGCTGGCGCAAGTTTTGATGAAGCCAGAACGGTCGCTCCCAGTAATGCGCGCGCTAAACGTCGCGTTGATGCAGAAAAGACTTTGCGAACGTGGGCCAAACGTGGTGCGCGCAATTTAAGCATTTTGCGGGTGCCGGGCATTTACGCAGAGGACCGCCTACCGATTGAACGCTTGCAAAAAGGGACGCCAGCCTTAATCGATGCAGAAGATGTTTATACCAATCATATTCATGCAGATGATTTGGCCTACGTAATAAAGCTCGCCTTATTCCGAGCGATGCCTTCGCGGGTGTATCACATTGTCGATGATAGCGCTTTAAAAATGGGCGAATATTTCGATCTGGTAGCAAAAGCCTATAACTTGCCGCCCGCACCGCGTCTGCCGCGGACAGAGCTAGAAAAACAAGTCTCGCCGATGTTGCTCTCCTTTATGTCGGAATCACGGCGTTTGCAGAATCAACGCTTGAAGCTAGAGCTCGGTGCGCGCTTGACTTATCCGGAGGTATCGGTCGCTTTGGAAAAATTTCGTGCACTTGCTAGGTGACGCAGGTCTAACTCGCCGAGATCGTTGTGAGATCAATTTCGTCGGTGGCGGATTTTTGTTTGATGATGTGAATTAATCCTGCTTCAGCAGCATTTTGAGGGTGACGCATGACCCGGTTATAGAAGTCTTCGCTATGCGTTCCTTCCACGTGACTGATACCGATGCAGGCATTTCGTCCGCTTTTCTTTACCATGTATAGGCCTTGGTCGGCAAAATTGACGACCTGGGCCCAAGTTAATAGATGAGGTTGCCCCGGTAAAAATGGGAAGCTGGCGTATCCAACCGAACAGGTCCGGTGGATTTCGATATCATCGATTAAGTTAAAGCTTGTGCTCGAGGTGATGTGTCGAATCCGTTCAGCCACAGTTGGCGCGTCACGACGATTGCAGCTACGAGCCACAACCAAGAATTCTTCACCGCCCCATCGTATCAAGTAATCCGATTCACGGAACACCCGAGCGAGGCGATCGCGCATTTGAATCAAGACCATATCGCCGCAAGCATGCCCATAAGTGTCGTTGACTGACTTGAAGTGATCGAGATCGACCATAAAGAAGACTATATCTTCATCATTCTGTGCCTCATCCTGACCAGCTTCAATTTGATCTTCGTAAGTGCGTAAGACACGAGCGACATCAGCTTCAATATTTTGTAAAAGGAAGCGTCGGTTACGCATTCCAGTAAGTGGATCGGTAATGCTGACTTCTTCTAATTGGTTTTGTGTTTCGCGTAGCGTTTCTAAAGTCGCTTGGAGTTGCTTGTATGCGTAGGCATTGTCCAAAGCGATGGCTCCGTAAGCCGCCAAGGTACGCAAAATAGAACGCTCGCGTTCGCCGTAAACATGCGGGCGGATCGATTGAATCGACATCACTCCAAGTAGACGCTCACCGATCATCAGAGGTGTGTAAAGCAGGCTTAATGTTTCAGCTGTGCCCGGAATAATGAAACGGCCTTGCGTGCCGGGCTCACGTTCTAACACGAATTCTTGACGTTCACGGGCGCAGCGTGCAAATGAAGAGACCGGATGGTCGATGGGAGTGGTAAAGCTAGGAATTGGTTCGCCATTTTCCATCCCAAAAACACACTGTAAGGCATTGCCGTCGTGGGTTAGCAGCGAAATGGCAAAACTGCTGGCATCTAATAAATCATTGACGTGGCGATGAAGTGACTCAAACACCGCTTCAGCATTGAGATTGGCCGTGATCTCCCTACCAATCAATCCGAGTGTTTCGAGGGTGTTGCTTGATTCTTGTAGGTTGGCCGCTCGTTCCGCTTCGCTAAGCGCAATCCTGCGCAGGTGTTCTGCCTCGGCACGATGTCGTTCATTGTCATGCTTTACTTGTAGTGCTACCGCACGGTTCTGCGCATCAATTAATCGACGGCTTTCTTTGGCCTTTGCAGCGATGCGTGCGTAATGAAACGCATTTTTGAAGTCGCCTAAGTCGGCGTAACTGTTTGCGATATCCTCGATGAGATCCGCGGGAATGGTGACATCTTTGATCGAGCTGCAAAGTTCATAAGCCTTGAGTAAGAAGTGCAAACTTAGGGTCGGTTCGTTAATCTGCTCGGCGAGGTTACAATGAGATTTGCGCGATAGCTCCGCTAACACACGATAGCATTTAATTTGCTCGTCGAGATTTTGCTGATCTTGTGCGACCTGAAGTGCGTTTTGTATTTTTTGATGTGCCAGTTCTGCATTGCCCATGCGGCATAAAGCAATTGCCTGCCCGCGCCAACAATCAGAAAGGAAGACTGGCTCATTATGTTCGAGAATCTTTTCTTCGGCACTTTGAAAAAAGGCTAGGGCGTCTTCTGGAGAACCTAAGTCCAGAGCGAGGTCGCCCAAATAACTAAGTGTATGGGCATACGTGCGCGATCCTGGAATCTTCGCTTGCACTGCCAATGATTCAACTAATTTTTCTCTTGCATCGGAATATCTATGTAGGAGACGTAAGGCATTTCCAGTTTGCAGTAATGCGGTTGCAAGAGATCCTGGCCAATTGTTTTGGCGGGCGAGTGCTAGCGCAATTTCATCCCATTCGAGTGCGGCGTCTAGATCGCCAAGGGTGGCGAATGAATCACCGGCATTAGTTGCGGTCAGTATCGCCTGTCGAATTTGTCCTGTTTGGAACGCGGCTTGATGGGCAATGACATGCATACGACAAGATTCGCCCATGTCCCCTATTTTGTTGGCAACGATCGCCTTGGCACTGAGCAGCCAGGCGAGAACAGCAGGAGCTGGATCTGGCACCTCTTTTTGAAACTGATCGATATCAGCTCTGCATCGCTGCGGTTCGCGCATCGCACTGTTGTGCAGACTGCGAGCTATCGCAATTTGTAACCTTTCTTGGTCACCAATTCCTTGATAAATATCGATCGCGGACTGTAGGCATTGATCGCGTTCAGTTATTTGACCGAGGTCTCTCTTTATCGAACTCTGCAGGAAGTAGCAGTCGCCCACACCGGTCAGGTCTTTGAATTCAAGAAAGGCGTGTTTGGCTTCGTAACAATAATGCTCAGCAAATTCGAGTTCGCCCCTTAGCCAATTGATTTCAGCATGTACTAAAGCAAGTCGCGCCATATTTCGGCGAAACCAAGCGTCGTCATTGGCGGCCCGGGCCAGTAAGAGTGTTGCCTCGTCTGCTAATTCTTTGGCACGCGCACAGTGACGCTGGCGCAGATGCCAAGCTAGTGAGACCAGAACTGCGAGGCGAGGAGTGCCTTCGAGCAATGCAAGCTTCGATTCCAAATTGAGAATGTCGTCGTCGCCAGTAAACAGATCCATATTGCTTGCTCAAGCGCCAGGTTACGGGAAATTAAAAAATTGTTTCAAAGCAATTTAACATAAAGAATTTGGGCTTGAAACAGATCGACAAAAAAAAACACCTTCCAGCAAGTGGATAGGTGTTTTCCTGTGCATATGGTGTTTAAAGTAAAAGAAAAAAATGAATTTTTTTCTTTTTTGGGGGCGCTTGAAATTTAAAATAAGGCTGAAGTGACTTTCAGGACCTCGTCGGCGGTGGTGACACCATCGACAATTTTGTATGCACCTGCCACCCTGAGTGGTTTCATGTCGTCACGGATCGCTTGGTCACGCAATGCGTGAATATCTGATTCCGCTTGAATTTGTTTGCTAAAGGACTGAGTGACTGTTAGCAGCTCATAGATCCCGGTGCGTCCCTTATAGCCGGTATGGCGGCATTCAAGGCAGCCGACAGGGCGATAGATTTTCTTTGGTTTTTCGAGTGGCCATTGATCAATTAAGGCTTCCCACACGGCGTCTTCGAGTTCACCATCATCGCTCTTGCAATGCGGACAAAGTGTACGAACGAGGCGCTGTGCCAAGATCCCTATAATTGTAGCTTCCAATAAGTAATACGGAACCCCAAGTTGGAGGAGGCGCATGATCGCAGATGGCGCATCATTGGTATGCAGCGTCGAAAGAACCAAGTGCCCCGTGAGGGCTGCTTGAATCGCCATTTCAGCAGTGGGTAAATCACGGATCTCACCGACCATGATGATGTCGGGATCTTGCCGCATCAATGCTCGAATCCCATCTGCAAAATCGAGTTCGATGTTGGATTGCACTTGCATTTGATTGAAGGATGCTTCCACCATTTCAATTGGATCCTCAACGGTGCAGACGTTGACATCAGGTGTGGCTAAGGCTTTGAGGGTGGTGTACAGCGTCGTCGTTTTGCCGGAGCCGGTAGGTCCGGTGACGAGGATAATGCCATGCGGTTTTTGCGTGAGGTTGTCCCAGCGCACCGCGTCTTTTGTAGGGAAACCGAGTTCGGGTAAAGTTTTGACGACCACTTCGGGATCAAAGATACGCATGACGACTTTTTCGCCGAACGCTGTCGGCAAGGTTGAGAGACGAAGCTCGACTTCTTGCCCATCATTTGTTCTGGTTTTGACGCGACCGTCTTGAGGGCGCCGCTTTTCGATCACATCCATGCGCCCCAGCAGTTTGATGCGCGCTGTCATCGCAATCATGACGACTGGGGGTACTTGATACACTTGATGAAGCACACCGTCGATACGGAAGCGGATGGTCCCGACATCACGTTTGGGTTCAAGATGAATGTCTGACGCACGTTGATCGAACGCGAATTGCCAAAGCCAGTCGACAATATTGATAATGTGCTGGTCATTGGCATCGACGGCTTTATTCGAATTTCCTAACTCAACCAGTTGTTCAAAGTTATTGCGCAGCGCGATATCGTTCGAATTTGATTTGCGTGCGTCTTTGATCGACTTGGCCAAAGAGAAGAACTGAGCGGTATATTGTGCGACATCAAGCGGATTCGATAAGACGAGATGGATTCGCTTTTTGGTGAGACGTGAAATCTCATCGAGCCATTGATTGTCAAAAGGATCGGTGGTCGCGATTGTGACGGTGTCCGGCGTCGCATCGACGGGCAAAATATTAAAGCGCGTCGCATAAGTGGAAGTCATAATATCTGCCACTTTGGTAAAGTCGATTCGCAAAGGATCGATACGATAGAAGGGGACGTTGGCTTTCTTTGCTGCCCATTCTGTCAAAAAGTCGAGTGTGAGTAACTGTTGTGGCTTGAGTGCAGAGTATAGTTTCGCCTGTGCGATGGCGGTTAAAGCATGCATGCCGGCAGGTCCGTTCTTCTGCAGAGCGCGTGCATGATTGAAAGCGACTTTGGCATCTTCTTTTTTTACTAGGCCATCTTCCATCAGCCAAGTGAATAACTGTTGAAGGCTGAAGGTTTTGCTCGTACTCATAGTCGACTCTTCGATAAATTTTTGAATGTAGGTTCGTCCAGATTATGCCTGTGATGCCAGTAATCCGTCCAGCCAAGCATGGGCTGGGAGCTTGGTGAGGTTTTGAATCTCTTCAGCACGTGTTCTTAAGATTGCCTCATCGAGTTTAAGTCTTGCTTTGAAAGCGATGGCAACGACATTGCCATCATGAACGGGGGGGAAGCATAGAACCGTGCCGAATACAAACTTGAGTACCTTGAGATTTTTGGCAAAGCTAGGATGATCCCCAAATAAATTCACCGTGAGGATTCCATCAGGATGTAAACAGTCGGCGCAAGCTTGATAAAACTCGGAGCTGTCTAAAACGGGACCTTTGGCGGTGGCGTCGTATAAGTCAACTTGCAATGCATGAAGGGTGTTGTGATGTTCGCTATCGCAAACGTAGTCCATGGCGTCCATTTCCATGACATGTAAGCGAGCATCATTGGGAGGTAGTTTGAACATGCTCTCGCAGATGGCGATCACAGCAGGGTTGATATCAACCGCGGTCACTTGGCAATCGGGGAATTCACGATAACAAAACTTGGTGAGCGCACCGGTCCCCAGTCCAAGTTGTGCGACGTGACGCGGCGTCTTGTGAAATAGCATCCATGCCATCATCTGTTGAGCGTATTCGAGTTCCAGCCAGTCCGGTTTGCGCAATCGCATGGCGCCCTGGATCCACTCGGTGCCGAAGTGCAGATATCGAACGCCATCAAGCTCAGACAAAGTAATTGGAGCGAATTTTGGCTTTCTGCTTTTAGTCGAATGCGCCTGTTCGGCCCGAGGTCCTGAGCGATAATTGCTCTCTGCTTCGATAGATTTGCGTTTGATTAACATCGTAATAAGTGTTGAAAAATGCTGAGAGTTTTGCGAAATTGTACGGAGGGTAGCGGTAAAGAATACTTACGAATTCCACCTATACTGTTGATTGAAAGCGATTGTAAACTGTAGGCTATGATTTTAGGGTTATTTTTTGTTTAAGGCACCACTCAGATACAACTGATTGTTTGCCTCGTTTAGGAGTGAAAAATGAGAAAAGTTCTGATGGTTTCCGCGGCGATCGTGATTGCAACTTCTTTGAGTGCTTGTGTGACGACATCGACTTCGGGTAGCGTCTATCGTCCATATCAAACACAAAATGAAATGACAGTGCGTATGGCGGTCGTTGAGCAAGTACGTGAAGTCACGATTGCGCAAGGCAATTCCGGTGTTGGTACTTTGACTGGTGCGGCTCTAGGTAATATTGCTGGTTCCAGCATGGGCGGTGGCCGTGGTTCGACCGCGACAGGAATCGTTGGTGCAGTGGTAGGTGGTATTGTTGGTCACAATATTGAATCCCAAAACAATATGCGTAAGGGCTTAGAAATCACTGTCCGTTTGGATAACGGTGAATTGCGTGCGATCACCCAAGATGCTGATGAAATGTTCCGTCCTGGTGAGCGTGTACGCTTGTTGTCAGATCGCCGTACGACCCGTGTATCTCACTAATTTGTAAGTAAATGTAAATCAGCGCGGTCGCCGTTGCATTTTCTCTGAGCGCTTGCTGTCGTCATGATAGGGCGATGTTGAAAGTAATGTCGTCAGGCGCAATTGGCTACAATTTATCTTCAATAATGGCTACAAAAAGCAAAAGCCCGAGACCTTGATCTCGGGCTTTTGCTTTGGTGCCAGTTGCTGGTGCTGCCTATAATTATGCGGCGTTCAACAACATTTCATTGACGCGGCGAACGAATGCACTCGGGTCGGCCAAATTACCACCTTCCGCCAGAGATGCTTGGTCGAACAAGATGTGGGACCAATCATCAAACTTCGCTTCTTCATATTTCAGACGTTGGACCAGTGGGTGATCTGGATTGATCTCGAGAATTGGTTTGGATTCAGGAGCGGATTGGCCTGCTGCTTTTAACATGCGAACCAAATTACCAGATAACTCATTTTCATCTGCTACCAAGCAAGCAGGAGAATCAGTCAAGCGGAAAGTCACACGAACGTCCTTCGCCTTGTCGGCCAAGGAAGTCTTCATCTTTTCAACCAATTCTTTGAATTGTGTTTCTGTTTCTTCGTGCTGCTTCTTCTCTGCTTCGTCTTCCAATTTGCCAAGATCAAGATCGCCTTTCGCGACAGACGTTAAAGTTTTGCCTTCAAACTCAGTCAGGAAGGACAGCATCCATTCATCAACACGATCGGTCAACAACAAGACTTCGACGCCTTTTTTGCGGAAGATTTCCAAGTGGGGGCTATTCTTCGCAGCGGCATAGTTTTCCGCAGTGACGTAGTAAATCTTGTCCTGACCTTCTTTGGCACGCGCGATGTAATCGGCTAATGAAACATTTTGTGCGTCGCTATCGTTATGTGTTGAAGCGAAGCGTAATAGAGCAGCGATACGATCTTTGTTAGCATGATCCTCACCAATACCTTCTTTCAAGACTTGGCCGAACTCTTTCCAGAAGGTCGCATATTTTTCTTTCTTGCTTTCGGCTTCATCGCCCTCTGCATTCGCTAAGTCTTCCAGCATGCCCAAGACACGTTTGGTCGATCCATCACGGATGGCTTTGATGTCTCGTGACTCTTGCAAGATTTCGCGAGAGACATTCAAAGGCAGATCGTTGGAGTCGATGATACCTTTGACGAAGCGCAAGTAGACGGGCATCAATTGCTCAGCGTCGTCCATAATGAAAACGCGCTTGACGTAGAGTTTGATGCCGCCACGTTTATTGCGATCCCACAAATCAAATGGTGCGCGGCTTGGAATGTAGAGCAATTGTGTATATTCGCTACGACCTTCTACACGGTTATGGGTGTGCGTCAGTGGCGCAGTGTAGTCGTGAGAAATGTGTTTGTAGAATTCAGTGTATTGCTCTGGCGTGACATCAGACTTGCTGCGTGCCCACAAAGCGCTGGCTTGATTGACGGTTTCCAATTCGTCTTTCAATGCCATTTCTTTCTTCTCTTCGTCCCATTCTTCTTTCTGCATCAAGATGGGCAAAGAAATGTGATCGGAGTAGGTGCGAATCACGGATTTGAGTTTCCATGCAGAGAGGAATTCGTCTTCGCCTTCGCGCAGATGCAAAGTGATCGCCGTGCCACGGTCTTCCTTGTTGATGGTTTCAACACTGAAGTCACCAGTGCCTGCGGACTCCCAACGCACGCCTTCATTGGCAGCGAGGCCGGCGCGGCGTGATTCAACGGTGATTTTGTCGGCGACGATGAAGCCAGAGTAAAAGCCCACGCCAAACTGGCCGATCATAGCGGCATCTTTTTGTTGATCGCCAGAGAGTTTTGAGAAGAATTCTTTAGTGCCAGATTTAGCGATCGTGCCGAGATGCGTCACCGCATCATCACGACTCATACCGATGCCATTGTCGGCGATCGTAATCGTCCGAGCGGCTTTGTCAAAAGTCACTTTGATCTTGAGCTCAGAGTCACTTTCAAACAAGCCTGCATTATTGATCGCTTCAAAGCGCAATTTGTCCGCGGCATCCGATGCGTTGGAGATCAGTTCTCTTAAGAAGATTTCTTTATTGGAGTACAGGGAGTGAATCATCAATTGCAATAACTGAGAGACTTCAGCCTGAAAACCTAAGGTTTGTTTTTCTGACATGCTTTCCTCGAAAAATAAGAGAGTTGGTTGGTGTTACAGGTGGCGTCGTTGCAGTAAGGGCTCTCATGCACCTGCTCACACCAGATCATTACAAAAAATCCGGAATAACTGCTAAGCGCAAGATCTGAGGCTGACCCTCGGATTTTTCAAGAGCTTTTTATTGATAATTTTTCTGTTTTAGTCTCTTACTGGAGTCGGTTTATTGGTTGAAATATGATTATTGCAAAATTCTTTGATAACTCAATTGAAGAGCGATTTGTCATGTTCTAGTAGTAAGTCTTTGAAATAATGGCAAATTATGCTGCGGTTGGATGTGAAATATTTAGAGTAATTCACTCCGGATGTGTAAGTTTTGCATTGCAACATGTTATAATCATCGGTTATCCGAATTCTTTCTTGTTGAAGCTCAATCATGACCAATCAAATACGTGCTATTCGTAACATCGCCATTATCGCCCACGTTGATCACGGCAAAACTACGCTCGTCGATCAATTGCTGCGCCAATCCGGTACTTTCCGTGAAAACCAGCAAGTTGACTCCCGCGTGATGGACTCTAATGACATCGAAAAAGAACGTGGTATCACGATCTTGTCGAAGAACTGCGCGGTTGAATACAAAGGTACACACATCAATATCGTCGACACCCCAGGCCATGCGGACTTCGGTGGTGAAGTAGAACGTGTGTTGTCCATGGTTGATAGCGTGTTGTTGTTGGTTGATGCGCAAGAAGGCCCAATGCCACAAACGCGTTTCGTGACACGTAAAGCTTTGGCTTTAGGTTTGAAACCTATCGTTGTCGTGAATAAGATCGATCGTGAAAATGCGGATCCACAAAAAGCAGTGAACGCGACTTTCGAATTGTTTGATAAATTGGGCGCAACGGATGAGCAGTTAGATTTCCCTATTATTTACGCATCTGGCTTCAAAGGCTACGCTGGTTTGGAAGACACCGTGCGTGAAGGTACGATGGAACCTTTGTTCGACGCGATTTTGAAATACGTTCCAGCACGTGAAGATGATCCAAATGGTCCATTGCAATTGCAGATCACGTCTTTGGAATACTCTTCTTATGTCGGTAAGATTGGTGTTGGCCGCATCTTGCGTGGTCGTATTCGCGGTGGTCAAGACGTCGTTTGGATGAATGGTCCAGAGGACAAACCAACCAAGGCGCGCGTCAATCAAGTGTTGACGTTTAAAGGCTTAGATCGTGTCCAAGTTGAAGAAGCCTATGCTGGTGACATCGTTTTGATTAACGGTATCGAAGAGTTGGCGATCGGTTCCACAGTGTGTGCAGTTGATACACCAGAAGGTTTGCCAATGTTGAAGATTGACGAACCAACGTTGACCATGAACTTCATGGTGAACACATCACCGTTGGCTGGTCGCGAAGGTAAGTTCGTGACGACACGTCAAATTCGTGATCGCTTAGAGCGTGAATTGAAATCCAATATGGCGTTGCGTGTGGTACAAGCGGAAGGCGACGATTCCACATACGAAGTTTCTGGTCGCGGTGAATTGCACTTGACGATTTTGATCGAAAACATGCGTCGTGAAGGTTTCGAGTTGGCAGTGTCTCGCCCACGCGTTGTTTTCAAAATGATTGATGGCGTGCGTTATGAGCCATACGAAAACTTGACCGTCGACGTTGAAGAAGTCAACCAAGGTGGCGTGATGGAAGAGCTCGGCCGTCGTCGTGGCGACCTGCAAAACATGGAACCGGACGGTAAAGGTCGTGTTCGTTTGGAATACCATATTCCAGCACGTGGCCTGATCGGTTTCCAAGGTGAATTTATGACCTTGACGCGCGGTACTGGCTTGATGAGCCACGTCTTCGACGAATACGCACCAGTAGACAATACCAAAGGTGAGTTGGCTGGTCGTCGTAACGGTGTATTGATTTCTCAAGAAGATGGCGCTGCTGTTGCTTACGCGATTTGGAAGTTGCAAGATCGCGGCCGTATGTTTGTCAGCCACAACGATCCAGTGTACGAAGGCATGATCATCGGTATTCACTCTCGCGACAATGACTTGGTTGTGAATCCAGTTAAAGGTAAGCAATTGACGAACGTGCGTGCGTCCGGTACAGACGAAGCGGTACGTTTGGTACCACCAATTCAGTTGAATTTGGAATACGCGGTTGAATTCATTGAAGATGATGAATTGGTCGAAGTGACACCGAAGAGTATTCGTTTGCGTAAGCGCTTCTTGAAAGAGCACGAGCGTAAGAAAGCTGCTCGCGAAACTGAGTAATCTTGCACATGACCTGCATGTGTAGGTCAGAAAAAGCTAGCAGACCCGTTTGAGATGCCTCAAGCGGGTTTCTGTTTTTTAGCCTTGAATTGTTGAAGAGGAGGCCAGCGATGCAACAGCATCAAATCGTACAGCCAAGTCATAAGCAAGCCTTGTTTTTGATGGTCATTGCCCCAGCGATGTGGAGTTCGGCTGGTGTTTTGTCGCGCAAGTTGGAATCCGCGCGTGGTTTCGAAGTGAGTTTTTGGCGTAGTTTTTTCGCGGCCTTGTTCGTCATTATTGCACTGGCTTTTCAACATCGCTCGCGGTTAGGGGCAAAACTCAAGGGCCTCGGGAAGTTTGGTTTGTTTTCTGGTTTGATGTGGGGCTCGATGTTTTCCTGCTTCATGTTAGCCATCACCATGACCACCGTGGCAAACGCCTTGATCGTCGAAAGTTTGTCACCCTTGTTGACGGCGATTTTCGCTTGGATATTTTTAAAAGAAAAGATTCCAACGCGGACTTGGTTAGCGATCTTGGTTGCTTTTGTCGGTATGGTGTGGATGTTTATCGACGGTTTTTCCAAGCTCGATGGTCGCGGTTTGATCGGTGTGATCTTGGCTACTTGCGTGCCGTTGGCGGCTTCGTCGAACGTGATCATCCTGAAGAGGGGTGGGCAAGATGTGGATTTGATACCGGCAGTTTTTGTCGGCGGTCTGATTTCCGCTTGTTTGATGTTGCCGATGGCTTTACCATTCTCAGCGTCCGTGCATGATCTGATTATCTTGGCGACGCTAGGCGTGTTCCAGCTGGGCGTGCCTTGTATGTTGATGGTGCATGCGGCAAAAGGTTTGTCCGCGCCTGAGTTGTCCTTGCTGTCTTTGCTTGAAGTGTTATTGGGACCATTGTGGGTGTGGATGGCGGTGGGCGAAGTGCCTGCCCAAGCCACCTTGGTTGGAGGCGCGATTGTATTGACGGCGCTCATTTTTAACGAAGTAACCGCCTTGCATTTAGAGCGTAAGGAGGCAGCGACACATTAAAGAATGTCGAATAAGGATTCAAACGAAGAACGTCATTGTTGAAGTCGCTTCGTTTCGAGAATTGATATCCAGTATGAGTATTCAGAATCGATACCTGGTCTCAAAGGAATTGCGCTAAATATTGTTTTATTGAAGGAAGTAAATCATGTCATCAAGCACCAAACTCAAAGCCCCAGAGTTACTGTTGCCAGCAGGCTCACTCGAGAAAATGCATGCCGCTTTTGATTTCGGCGCAGATGCCGTTTATGCCGGCCAACCTCGTTATAGTTTGCGCGCTCGCAATAATGAATTCTCGACCTTGGATGTGTTGCAGAAAGGGATTGATGACGCCCATGCTCGTGGCAAATTGTTCTTCGTTGCTAGTAATATTTTTCCGCACAATTCCAAGCTCAAAACCTATTTGAACGATATGGAACCCGTCATTAAAATGAAACCAGATGCGTTGATTATGGCTGATCCTGGTTTGATTATGATGGTGCGTGAAAAATGGCCAGAAGTGCCTGTGCATTTGTCAGTGCAAGCCAATGCGGTGAATTGGGCTGACGTGAAGTTTTGGCAGAAGATGGGCTTAACGCGTGTGATTTTGTCGCGTGAATTGTCGATTGATGAAATCGAAGAAATTAAGCAACGTTGCCCAGAAATGGAGATTGAAGTTTTCGTCCATGGCGCTTTGTGTATCGCCTACTCGGGTCGTTGTTTATTGTCGGGTTATTTCAATCACCGCGATCCTAATCAAGGTACCTGCACTAACTCTTGCCGTTGGGATTACAAAGTCGAAAATGCAACTGAAAACGAAACGGGTGACCTGCAGCGCATTCCAGTAGAAACCATCAAGTTTGACTTCAACAAAGCATTGGAAGAAGCCAATCAGAGTTTTTCTGCGATGGGCGATATGCAACGTCATCCGCTTGCGGATCGTCCTTACCTCATCGAAGAATCTGGTCGTCCAGGTAATTTCATGCCTATCTTGGAAGACGAGCATGGTACCTATATCATGAACTCGAAAGACTTACGCGCAATCGAGCACGTCGAGCGTTTGGCAAAAATTGGTGTGGATTCTTTGAAAGTCGAAGGTCGTACTAAGTCATTGTATTACGTGGTGCGTACGGCACAGACGTATCGCCGTGCGATTGATGATGCAGTGGCAGGTCGTCCATTCAATGAGCGTCTCTTGAGTGAACTCGATGGTTTGGCAAATCGTGGTTATACCGATGGTTTCTATCAGCGTCACCACACGCAAGATCATCAAAATTATATGGAAGGCGTTTCCAAAGCACACCGTAGTCAGTATGTAGGTAACGTTTTGTCCGTCGCCGATGGTTGGGCTGAGGTTGAAGTGAAGAATCGCTTCTCTGTTGGTGATCGCATCGAGATCATTCACCCAACTGGCAACGAAACAGTCACTTTGAGCGAGATCCGCAATAAGCATAACGAAGCGATCGACGTGATCGGTGGTGCAGGGCACACCGTTCGCATTCCATTGGAAGGTAAATACGATAAAGCTTTGTTGGCGCGTATGCTGTGATGCGCGGATGGTAATAATTTCTATACTCACCCTCAAATTATTTGTAGTGGCGTAGTAAAGTTGTGGAAGTACCCGCAGGGCATTTAGTCTGCGGGTATTTTTTTGGGGC
Source organism: Undibacterium cyanobacteriorum (assembly GCF_031326225.1). Taxonomy (GTDB): domain Bacteria; phylum Pseudomonadota; class Gammaproteobacteria; order Burkholderiales; family Burkholderiaceae_D; genus Undibacterium; species Undibacterium cyanobacteriorum. Next base: position 2,135,951 of record NZ_CP133720.1, read on the forward strand.
TGCACAATGAGGTCTTCTTAGCAAAAAATCTAGAGAGTTACCTAAGTTTGCAAAGTTGTGTGAAATAGCGTGATTGCAGACAATAAAGGTTTAAGATAAAAGCTGTATTTATTTTGCGCGGGACCATTTTGCAGCCGGCTGATGCAAGGAAGTTGGTCTCAACGCATTTAATTAGAAATGTCCATAAATGCCCATATAAGGCATATAAAAAATATGACGGAGATGGAAAAGGGGATCGGAGCTTCCAATTGCTTGTGGCTCTCGATCACGATTAGCTTGTTACTTTCAGTATCGGATCGCGCCAACGCGAGTCCGAAGTTGCTACTGTATTTCAATGACCGGCCTCCCTACTTGGAAGTAGGGTCGGATGGTGCAGTGCACGGCTTAACGGCAACTCCAGCGGCAAAGGCATTAGAGAAAGCGGGAATTCCTTTCCAATGGAAAAAGGCGAGCGCAGAACAACAGTTGGCCGCCATCAATCGCAACGCTGAACCAGCATGTTTGGTGGGCTGGTTCAAGCGTCCCGAGCGACAATTGTTGGGAAAATTTTCTGTGCCCATTTATGCCGGCTCACGTATGGTCGCACTGAGCCTTTCGAGTAATCCTCGTTTGATTGATCGCATGAGGGTGGTCGATTTGGTTAAGAGCACCGAGCTCACCATGTTGGCTAAGAGCGGTTATTCTTATGGGAATATCCTCGATCAGCACATCAGAAATTTCTCACCGAAACAAGAGTTCGCGACAGGTGAAAATATCAATATGCTGCAGATGCTGATACATGGTCGCGCTGATTACTTCTTGGTGAGCGAAGAAGAGGCGGTCGCGCTTATCGAGCGGTCTGGTCGGTCCAAGCACGATTTTCGTTTAACTTATTTTGTCGAGGGCATTAAGGAAGATACGCGTCATTTTTGGTGTACACGACAAACTCCAGATGGTCTCATTTTGAAGCTTAACGGTGTGCTGCAAAGCACTGTGGCTCGCCAGCGCAAACAGGCTACATCTTAGGCTTCGATACAATTGAAAGTCTGAAGACAATTAACGGGCTTCGAGTGGTAGTGATGGTATAAATGCGCCACTTCGGAATATTTGGATCACGATGTAAGTTGCGACCATACCATAGATGATTTTTGGAACCCATGTGGCGATCTCATCACGGAATTGGGACTGCGCTTCGGTTTCAGCGAGAGCATAGCGCCACAGCATTTCCGGAAGTGTTCCGCTACTTTCACCTGTCCGTGCAAGTTCAATGACGGCTTCGTTTCCGAGCATAGGATTGCTGTTCAAGGCTTGCGATAAAGTCCAGCCATCTTTTAGTTGGCCTTCCATTCTCAAAAAATGTGGCCGCATCTCGCTGTTCCAAACGGTCTGCGTTGCTAGTGGAACCGCTTCAAACATGGCGACTCCTGCTTCAAGCAAAAGGCTCAAGGATTCAAAAAACTGCTTGGCGTTATCTCGCAAGATCATGGGGCCGAATAAAGGTAGCTTCAGTAGTAATTGATCGAGCTGATCATGCTTTATTGAAGAGGCAATTTTCGTATTCGGTGCTCGACTGCTTTCCAGTCGTTTTCGAAAAACATGTACCGCGCCAAAAATCGCGAACAGTGGTAGCACAATGCCCGCTAGGTATTGGAACGTAGAGATGCTCCCCAATACAAGTGCCGGTAATCGTAAAACGATCAGTGCAAACACCAGCATGAACATGGGTAGGCGCAGGCGAGACTTGAGGCGTTGCTCAAGGATAGCTTTTTCTTTATAGACCGAGGCTAAACGTTTGTAACTGAGGCCGGGGCTGCCAGCAGCGCAGGCAGCTTTTATCAAAGCATATTCGAAACGATCAAATAGTTGTGCGCCGTAGGCAGCGGTTGCGATATCGCTGCCACGATCAATGGCACGACTGCATAACTGAACCTGTGCCTGGTAGCGAGGTCTTAATCGCAGCTGGCGAAAGCTTTGTTGCGCCGAAATGCCCGCATTCTCCATCGTTGCTAAGTGAGTAAAGAGTTCGGCCTTTTCTATGGTCGTCAGTATCATTAGATCAATCTTATTCAGCGCTTTGTTCAGTAATGGCTTCGGCTATTTTTCTAAACATCGTATCGATCTCATCGTCTGAAATAATCAGTGGAGGTGAGAGTGCGATGATGTCGCCAGTGGTTCGAATGAGCAGATCTTTTTTCCAAAAGCATCGGTGAAAAATATCATAGGCTCGTGTCGTGCTCTTGCCGACCTGTGGCGTTAATTCAATCCCGCACACCAGTCCGAGATTTCGAATGTCTTTTACGTTAGGGCAGTCTCTTAGGCGATGGGCTGCGATCTCAAATGCTTTGGACATTGTTGCAGCACGATCGAACAGAGATTCCTCACGATAGACATGAATGCTCGCGATTGCAGCCGCACAGGCAAGTGGATGGGCTGAATAGGTATAACCGTGGAAGAATTCAATCTGATCTTGTGGTGCTGCGTGCATAAAAGTGTCGTAAATTTCATCGCGACTGAGCACTGCGCCCATGGGAACGGCGGCGTTTGTGAGTCCCTTTGCAAGCACCATTAAGTCCGGCATGATGCCAAAATAGTCAGCGGCGAATGCGCTTCCTAAGCGACCGAAGCCAGTAATGACTTCGTCAAAGATCAAAAGGATTCCATATTTTTTGCAAATCTCACTCAGCGATTTGAGATAGCCTTTGGGTGGAATAATGACGCCGGTCGAGCCTTGTATCGGTTCAACAATGAGCGCCGCGACTGTCAATGGATCATGTGTGGCAAGTAGTCTTTGTTCGAATTCAAGCGCAAGTTCAGCACCGTGTTCGGGCTCACCTTTGCTAAACGCGTTAAGCGAAATATTGAGCGGATGTTTGAGATGATCGACACCGCTCAGTGCGGGACCAAATTGTTTGCGATTGCCAGCAATGCCGCCCACTGAAATCCCGCCGAAACCGACGCCATGGTAGGCTCGTTCGCGACCGATCAAGCGAAAACGCCCACTGTCTCCACGCGCTCGGTGATAGGCAAGTGCCATTTTGAGTGCGGTATCAACTGCCTCAGATCCATCATTGCAAAAAAACACCTTATTCAATCCTGCCGGTGCAATTGAGACCAGGGCGCTCGCTGCATCGAATGCGAGCGGATGAGCCATTTGAAACGTGGGTGCGAAATCGAGTGTGGCAGCTTGCTCTTGGATGGCTTGCACGATGCGAGGGTGCCCATGCCCAGCGTTAACACACCACAGACCTGCAGTGCCATCGAGAATTTGCCGATCATCTTGACTCGTGAAATACATTCCTTTGGCGGCTTTTAATAAGCGGGGCTCAGTCTTAAATTGCCGATTCGCCGTGAATGGCATCCAAAAATGTTCTGTATTGATTGTTGACATGGCTGCAAATGGTGAGATGCTTACTTTTTATGAGGTATTCGAAAATGCTTGAGAGATTTTTAAAAATTTCTCAAACATTTACTTCAAAAAATGGATTTGATTGGTATTGATTAGGATAGCGGAATTTATTTGTTTTCCCTAGCGAACTCGATTTGAAACAACGAACTTTGTATCCATCGAAGGCGGTATCTAGTGGTGCAACTTGATTAACTTTGCAGTGAAATGTGCGCTGCTATCGCATGGCAGGTAAAATAGCGGGCTGGCCGCAATTATTCCTGAGGCTTCAAATTTTTTGATGTGTTTTGCGTTGTTTCGTTTTGTTCTGTGAGTCATTGTGAGTTCTAAGTTATTGCCACCACGCCGCTTGTCTGTCGCACCCATGATGGATTGGACGGATCGTCATTGCCGTGTTTTTCATCGTCACATCACTCGCCATACCTGGTTGTACACCGAGATGGTCACTACGGGGGCGATTATTCATGGTGACGTGCCGCGTCATCTCGACTTCAACCAGATTGAGCATCCTATCGCGCTGCAATTAGGTGGCAGTGAGCCTGCTGATTTAGCGATTGCTGCCAAGCGCGGGCAAGAATGGGGCTACGATGAAATTAATCTCAATTGTGGATGTCCTTCTGAGCGCGTGCAAAAAGGCGCGTTCGGCGCCTGCCTAATGTCCGAGCCCGCCTTGGTTGCCGATTGTGTCAAGGCCATGCGTGATGTGGTCGACATTGATGTTACGGTCAAACATCGGATTGGTATTGACGACGTACAAGAGTATGCCTTCGTACGAGATTTTGTAGGTCAAATCGCAGAGGCGGGGTGCTCTACCTTTATTGTCCACGCGCGCAATGCGATTTTGAAAGGCTTATCGCCGAAAGAGAATCGTGAGATTCCTCCACTGAAGTATGAGTACGCTTATCAACTCAAGCGCGATTTTCCAGATTTGGAAATCATTATTAATGGCGGCGTAAAAACACTGGAAGAAATTGATCTTCATCTGCAGCATTGTGATGGTGTGATGTTGGGGCGCGAGGCCTACCATAATCCTTACTTGATGAGTGCATTCGACGCGCGTTACTATGGCGATACCAATGCCCCCAATTCTCGCTTGGCAGTGCTGCAAGCGATGATTCCTTATATTGAGGATCAACTCGCACGCTTTGGCGACAGCGGGAAGGGCTTACGTTTGAATAGTATTACGCGTCATATGCTCGGTCTGAGTTTTGGTTTGGTTGGGGCGCGCGCTTTCAGACAAATGCTGTCAGATACCAAGAAACTGGCGAGTGGTAATCCGCAATTGTTGTTAGAAGCGTGGTCACGCGTGGTCGAACATGCCAATGAAGCTTCGTAGCGATGAAGCTTCGTATGACTGGCGATTCGTAAAAATATCGATGAATAAGATGTAAGGGGATTCTTGAAATGAAAGTAGCTAAGCTTGTTTCGTTTGGTGTTTTGCTGGGACTGTTAGGTGGTGTTGGCGTAAGCTTTGCCTTTGCCGCGGACCCCGTCGTCACGGTAAAGAATGCTTGGGTGAGGGCGACCGTTGGTCCACAGAAAACGACAGGTGCTTTCTTGCAGATCGATTGCAAAACTGAGTTGACATTGGTGAAGGTCGACAGTGATGTCGCCGCTATGGTTGAAATGCATGAGATGAAAATGGACAGCGGCACCATGAAAATGCGCGAAGTGGAGCAAATTGCCTGCGTCCCAGGGAAGACGACGGAACTGGCGCCTGGTGGTTTTCATATCATGCTGATGAATGTGCATAAACCAGTGAAAGAGGGCGATCATATCGCTCTGGATTTGGTATTTGAAAACAAGCAAAAAAAGAAGACGACAGTGAAAGTTGATGCGGTCGCCAAGGGCCTCAATGCGGCAAAATAGGATGCTTGTTGGTGGAAACGGCTGAGTTCCCAAGGCAGCGACTCAGCGACCTAAATTCTTTGCGAATGTTTCGGAATTCGTAAATTCGTAAATATTTGTAATAATTGCGCTCAAGCACGGCACAAGCTTCTATAGTGAAACTGTTTTCATTGTATGTCCTGTGCCCTTATAGGGAACTCAACCCGTAGGTCTCCTTCTCCTACGGGTATTTTTTTGCCTATCGCGTACCTGCGGGCCTAGAGCGACTCTGCTAGGTTGATCTTTCCACTAAGAAAAACGATGTAGGCTTGCAAAGTATTTGCCAGATTCAACAATCTCTCGTATAATGCGAGGCTCACTTGATACGGCATTTGCCGCAGTGAACAATGGTGGTCGTAGCTCAGTTGGTAGAGTCCAGGATTGTGATTCCTGTTGTCGTGGGTTCGAGTCCCATCGACCACCCCACAGTTTTAAATAAAAAGCCCGCTTTTTGAGTGGGCTTTTTGTTTTTGAAATTTGGCACTGCTTTGGTAGTGTTTTTTGTCTTTAACCTAAGCGCATTAATCGTTAAGCCAAGAAAAAAGCGCACCGCAGTGCGCTTTTTAGTTGGTGTCGCCTTAGATCACGGCAATGCGATTTCATTATTCACACTGAACTGATAATCGCGGAACACGTGTTCAGCGGTCAGTAATTCGTAGGTGCCATCAGGTAATTGGCGCGTCGTGTCCTTCAAGCGATAAGTCGTTTGGCCGCAAGTCCAGCATTTGAAATTACGCATGTGGGTGCAGAGACAGGTTTTGTCCATGACCTTGAAGTCTTTATTGTTTGGATTGGCTTCGAGTTCGCGGTTGTAGGCGTCGATGTAAGAGCAGCCACCATTGCCATCAAGTAGATAGCCGTAGGCTTCGCAGCCTGGTCGAATATTGGAGCCGATCGCTGGCGTATTGCTGAGCATGCGCATTGGATAGCCAGTCGGTGAAACCGTGTTGACGATGATTTCTTCTTCCTTGGCTTTGAAGTACTCTTGCTTCACGTCGTCTGGTAAACCGCACTCTTTGGTAATGGTGAAGCGGGTTGCGACTTGAACGCCACCAGCGCCAGCTTCGAGGAAGGTAACTGCGTCGCTACCTGTGAAAATGCCGCCGGCAGCGATCACAGGGATATCAAGATTTTCACCTTTGAGATATTGCAGCACTTCAGCAACGATAGTGTGCAGATCATATTTTGCCCAGTCTAAGCCGAAACCTAAGTGACCACCAGCGAGGGGGCCTTCAACGATGACGTAGTCAGGCAAACGATTGAGTTTCGCGTTTTTACGCAAGAACAATTGCAAAGCACGTACCGAGGAAACGATGATGCCGAGCTTAGCATCGCGGAAGCGCGGATGGTCTTCGATCAAGCCAAACGAACCCAAATGCAAGCCCGCACTCATCGTGATGCCATCGATCCCAGCATCGAGCGCTGAGGCAAGACGAACCCGTAAGGTGTCGCGTGGGCCGTTCATGGTCAACTTTTCCATACAATTGACGAAGATCATGCCGTCGCCTTGTTTGGCTTCCATGGTCTTGCCAACGTGTAGGCGGGTGGCTTCGGCTAATTGATCGAGGTCGAACTTGATGTCGGTTTTATCAAGATTGTTGATGTTGTATTTGTATTGCTTCGTTTTATCTTTGATGAAACTTGTGTCGAAACGACGATCAGAAACATCATGAACCAAAGCGTCGGAGATATGGCCGATACCTCCTAAACGTGCAGCAACTAAAGAAAGTTCCGCGGTTGAAATATCGACACCCATGCCGCCAATCATAATTGGCACTAATTCATGTTTGCCTAAACGCAGGCGAAAATCATCTACACGTTTCATTGTTTTCCTTGAACTACAATAATCTCAAAACTTAACTTCGAGGCAATAGACCATGCGTTTGGCACAGAATTCACCCGGTCAGCATGCATTTTTGTATGCATAGCACGACATATTCTTTGTTGATCCTTCTGCTGGGTCTTGTGAAATCGGGATAAATCGCTCGTTCTTGTTATTTTTAGAGTTCGATTTCTAACTTTTATGGCGTGTCTTGTGCTAAGCCAAATGCGCAAAATTTTCTACAGGCGCAATTCTACCTCAGCTGTTATGGTTTGGGCTTGTCATGATGGAAAAACTGCGGTTCAGTAGGGTTTTAGTGCGAAATCTTTAATGCAGATCAGCTTGCCGTTGGAAAATTGCAATTTTCAGAGGCGTCCTTTGCTCTGGTACAATGGAGGGCTTCGGCCTCTTTCGTATTCATCATTGTGGGTAAGCTGCGTGTTGAGGTTTATTGACTGAACTTTAGTCGTGAATACATAAAATTTATTACATGGGCGCTGCGAGGCTTTACATCCCTTTTGAGATCAATTGCGCGGATTTCGCAGCATCACTCCATTTTTCACTGGAAAAAATATGACCAAGCATATATCTGCTGACATGGTTGTCAGTTTGAATTACCAAATGTTTGATAAAGCGGGCCAGTTGATCGACAAAAACGTCAATCCTATTGTCTATTTACACGGCGGCTACGACAACATTTTACCAGCGGTCGAGGCTGCTTTGGAAGGGCAAACCGTTGGTACTACTGTTTCAGTCAGTATGGGGCCGGAAGACGCTTTCGGTGAGGTTGACCCCGCCTTGATCCACGAGGAAGATGTCGGACTTTTTCCGCCAGATTTGGAAGTGGGCATGATGTTCGAAACACGCGATCCGGAGACAGGTGAGTCGGCGCACTATCGCATTACCGATATCGATGCGGGCAAAGTCACGGTGGATGGCAATCATCCTCTAGCTGGCATGAGTTTGCGTTTTGAAGCCGAAGTGCTTGAGATTCGCGCCGCAACCGAAGAAGAAATTGCGCATGGCCACGTGCACGGCGCTGGCGGTCATCACCACGAATAAACCTCGAGGAATTGGGGATGTGTCTCCAAATTCTTGAGTGTTAAGTTGTTGGTGAAACTATTGAAGAAGTTATATGAGGAGATGATGGTCCTATGAAGGATTATTACTTCGTTCTAGGCGTTCCTAGCAATGCATCGTTGGCGGATATCAAGAAGGCCTATCGCGTCAAGGCGGCTGAGTATCACCCCGATCGTAATACGTCGGAAATGGCTCCAGCTCAATTTCATGCGGTCAAAGAGGCCTACGATGTGCTGGCGGATGAAGATGCACGTGCAGCGTACGATGAAAATCGTCGTCGCAATTTGCTGGAGTCGCCCATCGAAACAGCCACCGAGATTTGGCAAAATTATTTAACAGGAGTCTTGCAGTGAAGTTGTCGCGGTATTTTCAAGAATTAATGTCGGCTTACAAAGCTGAATTGGATGATATGCGTACTGATTCAGAAGGTAAGGATGTCATGCGTCATCGTCTTAAAGAAAAGCGCGAGCAGCTACCATTTTTGATGGCGATGATGGGTGAAAATCCAGAAATGCTAGCACCCGCTTTTCATGGCGCTTTCATGTTCATGAACCCTTTGAGTTTTGAGAGTTTGATCTCCAAAGAGGCCAATAAATTACCGAGCTGGAAGAGCTTGTCCAGTGCTGTGAAAGTGGAGCCATGGGCCGACAAGATGGTGAAAGAAGTGCTCGCTGATGAAGCAGGCGATCGCTTCATGGTGACCGCTGCTTGTTTGGAATACCTGAGCCGTAGTCATCAAACTAAGGCCCGCGCGGTGCCAGAATCATCAAGCGATGAAGATGACGAAGATCAAGGCGATGAATTTGATGATCGCGAAGAGAGCGATGTCGATGGCCACTATGGTCGTTACGGACGTGATGATGGCGACGATGGCGATGATCGTGATCTTGAAGAGGCTGGTGCGGATTGGCTCGCGGAACAAGGTTTCGATCGTAAAGATTAAGTGAAAAAATAGTGTGAGTAGTGATTCGATCTGAAGCGCTCGCTTCATGAATCACTATTTGAAAACAATGTTTTGAATGAAGGACTAAGGATGACTATGCATTATCCAGCATTGATTGAAGCACAGAGTTTGATTAAGTCCGGCGATATCGCTGGTGCCGAAAATGCCCTGGCAACCCTTGCAGAAACCGAAGGCGATCAAGCGCTCGTGGCGGCGCTGGACGAATTTCCAGCCAAGGATTTGTTGGCGATTATTCGTGAGTACGATGCCTCCAAAGAGTCCTTGGTCAATTTGTTAGTGACGCCTGAACAGTTCGCACAAGCGGTTGTGCTTGAGAAGCGCTACAAAGATCTCACACATGAACAACTGCGCGGCATGATTAATTCCGTCATCTTTCGCGATGGTGCTGATCCGGCAGAATTTTTATATGAGATTGGTGAAGTTGAAGGCGGCTACGATTCACTCGCTGACTATCTGCAAGATCGCACCCAGATGGTGGAGCATTTCTATCGTTACGCGACCTTTGATTTGTATGAGTACGGTGATGAGAGTAAGACACAAGCGCTCGACGATGATCTCTTGAGTTTGACGAGTGATACTGATAGCAAACCAGCTTCTTTGGATCGTGCCAGTGTAGAGGATCACGATTGGATGGAAGTGACCTACATCTTGCGCTACGAATTGCCAGAAATTTTCCGTGAAGTGTTGATGAAATTGCGGGCCCGTTACCAGGCTTATTTGCGCAATCTGCAAGCTGATGAATTGGCTGAATTGCAGGGCAGTGCCGAAGAGGATGATGACGATGAAGCGCCAAACGCCAAGAAAAACAATGATGATGGCGACGATGATGAAGAGGAATCGGCTTTGTAACACAATGCTAACAGTTGCATAGCGTAGCCCTGCGACTGTACTACTGTGCGACAGCGCGATAGTTCGACTTACATTGACTTCATCTTTGATTGAAATGACAGATCATCAACAAGCGATTGCTCTTTATGACGATAGACCGTTTTTTGAAACGGCACTGCGTCATGGCGTGCGTAATGCGTTTATTACTCGTGCCAAGATTGAGGCTATCAATGCCGAGGCACCGAAGGGACTAGTCCAAATTGCTGAAGCTTTTGGTAGTAAATACTTGCGTCCTGAAATAGAGACTGCGCGCAAGCGCATCGTCAACCTAGCGAGCTTATATTTATTGGAAACCTCGCAAGGTGATCTTGATATTGCCGCTAAGTTGATTCGCGATAATACCTTCCTAACGCTTTCGCGCGGCGGCTCAGGCCTACTCAAGGCACTCTTTGCGATGCCTGAATATGCATTACTGGGGCGCGAACAAAAGGGACGTGTGGAAGAGTTCTTAGAAGTCTGGTCGCTCAAAGAAAAGCCGCAAGAATATCGTAATCTGTTGGCGCATCGTCAAGCGAATGCATTGGAAATTGAAGCCGGTCTGTGGTTTGGTCGACAAATGGACTTAACGCAAACCGAGTTGCAAGAAGAGGATGCGGAAGCGGGCGCTGTGATTCGCACTGGCTTGCTCAAAATGCTCCTCGATGAGCCAGATCTGCCGATTGAAAATCAAGTTGAATTTGCAAGTATCTTGGCTGATCTGCGCAAGAAGTTGAAGTCAAAGAAAAAGTCGATTTTTACCGATCTGCAAGACGATAAAATAGGTCGTGAATTGTTGGCGGCAAATGCAGTGCCAATCAAATTTCATGATTTGTGTGCGCAAATTCTTGGCGAGATCGCCATGCGCGATCTGACTCTAATTCAAGACGCGAAGAATAGTCTCGACCGCTTGGTATTCGAACTTAAAGAACGCTATTACATATGTGCGCATGAGCTCGAAGATACTTCTGAGTACGATGCTTTGGTTTCGAAGGAATGGGCGAAACTGACCAAAGGCAAGACTGATGTCGATTCTTTGATGACTCTGTTCCTCTGTATCGCTGCGGGTGCAACGCCAAAGACCAGCATTCCAGAAAAGACCGCGAAATCCATGGTCAAGAAAATTCGCGAGCAAGGATTGCAGGTCGACGAAACAATCAGTTGGATCAAAAATACCGCGCCGCATGAAAAGCAAGAAGGTTTGCTGGAAGACTGGGTAAGGTTCGTTGAAGAGGCCAATATTTATCTGCTCGACGATTGGGATACGAACTATTCGGGCGCCTTGCGCTTTCTGCGCGAGCATTGTCATGTGGTGAAGGCGGAAGCGAAATCGAAATAGTGGCGCAAGATAAAGGCACGAAATAATGAGCTCGAAATAAAGAGCCCAGAATAGAGGACTTTCTTCTTCCTACCAAAAACTCACATACAGTTTGCTGACAAAGAAAAATCCCATCGAACTTTCGTCCTATGGGATTTTTTTATGCTCGAAATCAGACGTCAGCTTAAGCGCTGAGCAATGATTTTTACCATGCTGCGTTCAAGGTGTATTTGCCACTAGTTGCACCCGTGCCACCAGAGTAGTAAATCACTTTTGCGTACACGACTTTAGCAGTTGTGCCAGTGTTTGCATTCGTGATGGTATCGGTCGCGCCAGTGCCATTTGTGCTTGAACTCAGTTTTGTGCCAGTACTGCTGTACAACTCCAGATCATAGTCTGATGTCGCGTTTGGCTTCAATGTCAACGTCAATGTTTTACCAGCTGGAATGCTGACTTTGAAGTAGTCGACGTCTGTGCTCGCGCTCATTGTGCCGTTCACCAGAGTGTTGGCGGTAGCGATGTTATTGGCCGTCGCAGTTGTGTTATTGCTTTCGGTTTCATTCATCGTTGCACCTGGTGGAGTCACTGCAGCCAGGATGTTTTGCGCTTCGAACTTCGCTTTGAAGGTGTTGGCGTAAGTTGGGTCGGATGGGAACAGAGTATTGGCCGCATTCACGATCGCAGTCGCCATTGCTGGCATCTTGATGTTGGCACCTAAACCAAAGTGGGCTTCCAAAATAATCTTATCGACGTTCTCACGTGGTTTGCCTGCAGCAACCAAGGAAACCAAAGATTGGAACAACGGTGCAGACCATAGTTCGTCAGATTGAAAGGTCACACCAGCTTCCGTCACAGATGTGTGAGCGCCGTAAGATTTCGTGCTGTTGTACTTGGCATCAGTGCGGTTCAACATGCGGCCGGCCCAGCAAGAGCCATGGCCATCCCAGCTGAATGCCCATTCTGGATGGTAAAGTTTTCCATTTGCTGTGCTGTAGGAATATGAGGCAGCCCAGTAGTCACCAAAACCTTCGCCCATCGCACCAGTGTCGCCACCGCTCCAGCTCGAATTGATATTGGCTTGAATGCCATGACCATATTCATGCAAGATGACGTCTGCATCTTCGGAATCATTTACGCAGCCATGACCGAAGGCGAGGTAATCGTTGGCGCCGCCGCTATAGTGCGAATTGTCATCACCGTTGACGCCGTCTGTATCAACATTAAAGGGGCGATTAATGATGGACTTCGTGCCAGTAAAGCCAAGTGATTGAATATAACGTTGGTTTTGATCTAGGTGAAAGTAGACATTCGTGTCATCGAAGGCATTGTTGCCGCGCTTTGCTGTCCACACACCATTCGTGGTTGTGCTTGGTGCGGTGTTAGGTGCTTCGATGTTGGTGATGTTCACGTAAGGACCACTCAACTTGTACACACCATTGGTGACAGTGAGGTCACGTAGGGACTTAGTCGAATAGGCAGCATCAAATGCACTAGCTGCCGACGTGTCTGTCAGGCTATCTGTTTTGAGTGCCGTACGTGGATCCGGATCAAACACAAGACCAGATCCGTTGATGCCAGATGCTACAGTTGCGAGGGTCGCGATGCTATTTGGACTTTGAGAATTTGTGCTGGAGCCTTTTGCGGCAAACTCTCTCATCGCTTGTTGACGATCTAAAGTTGGGGCAAAGGAATTGCCGCGAGCCTCAAAACTGCGATCACCGTTTTTGCCAATACGTGGAAGTGAAGTCGAGTAATAGCTCATGAGTTCGCCACTATGTGCATTCAACAACTGAACGTAACCACCAGTTGGCATTTGCGCTGCAATATTGACTTTATGTGCCAACTGAACGCCATCTTTTGTCGGGACCCAGACCAAGTCTGCTTTGGGTGCACTGACCAGCGAGTGCTGCACCTTCATATTGTTCCATGCACGGTCCATAGCATTTTCGGTGTCGACGCGTTTTTTCACATAGAGCTGATTCACCGCATCCGCATCCATTTTTGCTGAGATGTGTTTAGTCTCATTAAAGATTTTTTGGACTTCGCCGGTCTTACTGATGGACACAACAATTTCAGCGCGATCAACTGGATATCCACGCAACACTTGTTGGTAGTAATAATGCTTACCTGTGAGTGAATCTTGTACGCGAGTTAAAACGAGATTGCTCAGGTCGCTTGGCAAGCCAAAACGTGCAGCATGTTGGCGCAATACGTCTTGTGGATTGGATGCTTTGTAACCGCTAAAGAAGGTCAAGTTTTCAACCTCGTGATTGTTTGCTGCCTGAATGCTGGTGGCGAATGCGAGCGTGAGCATGGACGCCAGTACTGTCTGAACTGGATATTTCATTTTGTCTCCCTTTTTCGTTTTGTGTGATATGCACTAATCGTGGTTCTTGTTGACCTATTTGAATTGAATTTTGATTAATGCGGGATCTAGTATAGAAAATAAGTTTGTCGGAAAATAGTCGTCATAAACAGGGAAAAACAACGAAGTGCGCGACATTTTGACTAGTCTGCACGATATATTGTATCTTCGAATTCCCTTGCGGAAATGAATGGTTGATAACTTCGTTTTATCTCGATTGCGTGAAAATAATTCCTCATTTTCGAACGTTCGATGCACATGAATTTGATGATGTGCATGAGCGCTAACTGTGAATTATTTTTTTCGTAAAGAGTGCATCGATTGCCGATTTTTTTTGTGGCCTTACAGTCTTTCAAAATGATTGGGCTTTTTTTTGATGTGATCAGACTCTTGTTTCATCACGGTTTTCTAAGGTTTCATCGCAAGGCAGGTGGCTTTCATTCATCTCTTGATAAAGTATCTTGCAATGAATACTGATCTACAGATTGAACGATGTATGCGATGGTTTCAATCGAATGAAATAGGATTTGGATGGAGGCGATATGACGTGGGCTTTACAGTTTCAAGGTGTGCATAAATACTACGGAAATCAGCATGTCTTGCGTGGACTTGATTTGCTGGTTCCCGAGAGAAGTGTGTTTGCTTTTCTTGGAAATAATGGTGAGGGCAAGTCCACTGCAATACGCTTGCTATTAGGCTTGGCGAAGATGGATCGTGGCGAAATTCGCTTGTTCGGATCCGCCGTCCAAAAAAACAAAACAGAAAGTTTGCGTGATGTCGGATGCTTGGTCGACTCTCCCAGTGCATATCCGAATTTAAATGCACGTGAGTTTTTGGAGATCGCGCGTTGTATCAAGGATTTGCCAAAGAGCGAAATTGATCGCGTATTGAATTTGGTGGGAATGAAATACGCTGAGAGGGTTTTGATTGGGAAATATTCGCTCGGTATGAAGCAACGTCTTGCTCTTGGTCATGCATTGATGGGACAACCGAAGCTCTTGGTGTTGGATGAACCCACCAATGGCTTAGACCCAAGTGGAATTCAAGAAATTCGAAGTTTGATCCAAAGCTTGCCCGAGCAGACAGGCACCACCGTTTTTGTATCTAGCCATCAGCTCGATGAGGTCGAAAAAGTCGCTACGCATATGGCCTTGTTACGCGGGGGAGTTGCCCAATTTTCGTCGAGCTTAGATCAGTTCCGTCGGGCTTCGAAGGCAGATTTGGTGATCGAGACCAGTCAGGGGCAGCAGGCTTTTGATGTGTTGCGTGAACTTGGTTGCGAGGTGACGAAAGTTTCAGAGACACGTGTTCGTGTGAAAAAGTTGATGAATTACGAAAGTTGGCAGCTGCATCAATTTTTGGTGAATGCAGGCGTTCGGCTGCAGACGTCTTACTTTGAAAGTGTGAGCTTGGAACAGTGGTTCACACAGCAAATGAAAACCAAGCAAACGGAGGCTATATGATCTTGCGCCTATACCGAATTGAGCTCTTGAAAGTGCGCCGCTCATTGGCTCTCATGATGGCGTTTGTTTGCCCACTCATGGTGGTCGCTTTGAATTTTTTGATTCAACTGAAGAGTAAGCATCCGCCACCATGGAATATGTTTTGGATGGGCATTACAGGGCTATGGTCTTACTTCATGTTCCCGCTGTATATTGCCCTTGTCACTGCACTCCTTAATGGGAATGAACATAAGAATTCGACTTGGCGGGTGATGTTGAGTTTGCCTATATCCTCAAATCAACTCTATACGGCGAAACTGGCGCTTGCTTTTACATTTGTCTTGTTGTCCAACATCGCTTTGTTCGCTTTTGGGGCTTTAGCGATCCAAATCCTGGCATGGACAGGAATCTCGACGGAGGGTGCCTATCAATTTTCCTTTGCGAATGCAATCACCATGCTCACTTTTACTTGCGCACCCGTTCTTCTTTTTCAGCATTGGTTGAGCTGGCGCTTTGCGAATATCGTAGCTCCCTTGACTTCTGGTGTGGTTGGGGCGATGGGGATTATGCAGATTGGTCAGTCCAAGGATTGGATCTATTATCCTTGGAGCTATACGATGATGGCGATGAATGGCAGTAAGCCTGAGATGAGAGAGCAAGCGATTTTGCTCACGGTGTTTGTCGGTGCAGCATTGCTGTTGGCTTCCTATTTTTGGTTGGTGAGAACAAAACATGAGTTTCGTTGAATGCTCAGTCCTGCAGCGAATTTTTTTGAACTTAGCGTGATCATTTCCTGTTGATCACGCTGACCGGGTTATCTCAGTGCTCGCTTTTCCTCTATGCTAGGAATAGAAATACTGTCGGTTTCTTATGAAAGTCAGGAGCCTGATTCTTTTCCAGCCGTTTCTTCCAATCCTGTGCTGTTAAGGTGCACACTTTTTCACTTGCTAGACTCAAGTCGGTAGCAACGCAAATGCTCGTGTTGGCTTGGCAGGTGTTGGCTAAGGCCTCTAACATCGCAGCGTTGCGGTAAGGTGTTTCGATGAGGAGCTGTGTTTGCTTTTCCTTGCGGGAACGTTCTTCTAATTCTTTAATGCGTCTCATGCGTTGTGCCGCGTCGGTGGGAAGATAGCCGTTGAACGCAAAACTCTGGCCGTTGAGCCCGCTCGCCATCAGGCCAAGAAGTAGCGATGACGGTCCCACCATAGGCCGTACTGGGATATTCTTTTGATGCGCAAGTCGAACTAGATTGGCACCAGGATCTGCCACAGCTGGTACGCCTGCCTCTGAGATCAAACCGACATCGTGCCCATTCATTAGGGGCGATAATAGGCCTAATAAAGCGTCTTGCGGAGTGTTGACGTTCAATTCGGCAATCTCAATTTCCTGCAAGGGTTTCGATAATGGATGTTTTTGATGAATCATCTTCAAAAATGCACGCGTAGTTTTTGCATTTTCGGCGACAAAGTGGTCGAGTTTTGCGGTCAGGTCTTGGACATACTCTGGAATAATTTGAGTGAGGGTACTCGCATCGTTGGTATCTTGGCCCAAGGTGTTGGGAATCAAAAATAAAGTGCCGGTCATGAATGAATTCTTTGTCGAAAAGGTGTTGTAAGCAATGCTTAAATAAGGTCGTGAATCAAATCGGTAGGGGCTTTATGTGCCGAAAAACGGTACGCCTCGATTGCGTAGCATGTCGGTCAGCGCGATCAATGGCAAACCAGTCAGCGACGTCGGATCATCGCTATGGATTGACTCAATTAAAGCAATGCCAAGGCCTTCGTTCTTAGCGGAGCCGGCGCAGTCATAAGGCTTCTCGATGCGCAAATAAGCGTCGAGTTCCGCCTCACTTAAGCTGCGGAAGCGGACGCGGGTTTGACTATTGACCTCTTGAATGTTGGGAGTGTCGACATTACTACGTCCATCCAACACGCAGAGCGCTGTATGAAAAATGACTTCACGTCCCTGCATTATGCGTAACTGCTCCATCGCTCGTTCGTGATTGCCTGGCTTGCCAATTTGTAGGTCGTCTAAGGTCGCGACTTGGTCAGATCCAATCACGATGGAATTGGTATGTGATGCTGCGATGTGCTGCGCCTTTTCACGCGCTAGCCGTATCGCGGTGTCGGCAGGACCTTCGTTTTTTTGCGGTGATTCATCGATATCTGGTGCAATTGAAGTAAATGGTAACTGCAAGCGTGCCAGCAGTTCGCGTCTGTAAGGCGAGCTTGAGGCGAGAATGAGTTGAAAAGTGCTTTGCATGGTTGACGGACGCAGAGAATGAAATGAAAGTAGTCAGGTTTTCTTATTCGATTTGGTCTTTTGAAAGGTTTTTTTGCGCGTTCGCTTCTGATTTGCTTTTCCAGAATATAAATACATGTATGTTTGACTAGAGCTGAGAACTACCGCCGAAAATTACCACTGAAAGATACCGAAATTGTGATTTCATTAAATAAATGTTAAAATTCGACAAGATTTCCAGAAAATAATCGCGCAGAACTTCCTAAAAACGCGCTAAGCCTTTGACTACTAAGGTGTAATCCTGTTATTATCGCAGGTTTTCTGGGTCTAGAAATCCTATGCAAGCATTAGTTATTGACGCTTTTTCGTTTTGCCAGCAAAAAGAGCAACGAGAGGGTAGCGCAAAACTCGCCGATTTCCCGCGTTTGGCGGCCGAAAGTGCGAATGCTGATGCCATAGTGAATTGGTCTTTGTCCGGTGGTACTAATCAGCTGGGACACCCAAAATTAACTGTGAGCGTGAGCGTCACAATCGAATTGATGTGTCAGCGTTGTCTGACGCCGTTCGAGTTTGAGATCGACTCACAGTCAGAATTGATTCTCGCCAAAAACGAAGAGCATGCCGATGAAATTGAGGAAATGCTTGAGGATGACGAGGTTGATGTAGTAGTAGGCAGCAAAACGTTCAATATCATGGATGTGGTTGAGGACGAAGCGTTGCTGGCAATACCCCAATCGCCCAAACATGCAGTATGCCCTGATGTCGGTTCATTCAAGCAATCAGAGGCAGCGAACAATGTCGAAGCGGCAGATTCAGCGAGCACAAGCGGTAAAGTGTCTCCATTCGCTGTACTGAAGAAGTTGCAATGAAGATTTATGGGCGTACCTAGTGGCATTATTCTGAAAAAACACTCAGGTCGAAGTATTGTTAGGGATTCTTGAAAGGCAAACGAGGTTTGCTTGTCGATTCAAGTGTGTTAAATTTTAGAAACATTTTTTGAAGTATTAGGAGTTATCATGGCCGTTCAGCAAAATAAGAAATCACCATCCAAGCGTGGTATGCACCGTTCACACGATTTTCTGACTGCACCACAGTTGGGTATCGAGCCAACAACTGGTGAAGCGCATTTGCGTCACCACATCAGCCCTAACGGTTTCTACCGTGGTCGTAAAGTTTTGAAAACTAAGAACGACGAGTAATTCGGGCTTAGTAGGTAAGTAAGCTAAAAAAGCGGCGTTAAGAGTCTTGTACCTAACGCCGTTTTTTTATGGTTTTTCAATAAGTCCTCCGTTTTTAATGTAACTTTTTCGAGTTGCATTCGCTCTGATAATGCCGTCCGCTTATGGGTGGAGTCGAAGGTTTCTGGGAAAGCGTAGGGTCGGAATTGCTTGGCAGGATTGCTAAACTATTCTCAAACTAATCAAAATTTTCCCCATTTTCACCGTTGATTTTGTAAATTTCGGGTGAATGTTTGCCGCATTCTTGATAAGATTAGCGCCCTTGGAGTGGGGAAATTAGTAACATTACATGACAATAAAAATCTCTATTGACTGTATGGGTGGCGATCACGGCCCGGCAGTCACCGTCGCCGCCGCAGTCTCGTTTGCGTCGCGCCAGTCGGATGTATCGTTCTTGTTGGTTGGAAATGAGGAAATTCTTAACGCAGAACTGAGGAAGTATTCTTATTTGAATCATCCACAGATGACCGTCGTTCACGCTAGTGAAACGGTGGAAATGGATGATCCGATTGAGATTGCGCTGCGTAAGAAAAAAGACTCATCAATGCGCGTTGCGATCACCAAAGTGAAGGATGGTGAGGCGCAGGCTTGCGTGTCCGCTGGAAATACCGGTGCCTTGATGGCGATTTCGCGCTATGTGTTAAAAACCATGGCGGGAGTCGATCGTCCAGCGATTTGCAGTATCTTGCCGAACCAGAAAAAAATGCCGACGTACATGTTGGATCTGGGTGCAAATGTCGACTGCGAGCCGCAGCACTTGCACCAATTTGCCATTATGGGCTCGGCCTTGGTGAGTGCCTTGGAAGGGAAGGCGCGTCCGACCGTTGGATTGCTCAATGTTGGCGAAGAAGACATCAAGGGTAATGATGTTGTGAAGCGCACAGCGCAGCTCTTGCGTGCAGATCATGAACGTGGTCTGCTGAATTTTTATGGCAACATCGAAGGTAATGATATTTTCAAGGGGACGACCGATATCGTTGTTTGTGATGGCTTCGTTGGGAATGTCACTTTGAAGGCGGTTGAGGGTTTGGGGCGATTCGTAAAAACGACGATGACGGAAGCCTTTAAGAGTAACCCTCTAAACATCCTTGGTGCATTAATTGCACGCGGGGCGCTTAAGCGCATTTCAACTACCATGAATCCTTCCAACTACAATGGCGGCAGTCTGCTTGGTTTGCGCGGGATTGTCATTAAGAGCCATGGTAGTGCTGACAAGTATAGTTACGAATGGGCGATACAGCGTGCTTTTGACGCGGTCAAAAATGATGTGATGTCGCGCATCTCAACTTCTCTCGCAGAACTAATGCCAGCGCCCGAAGAGGCGAGTGGTTCTGCTTCAAATTCTATGACCTCACAAGAAAACGCATGACTTTTTTTAGCAAAATTATCGGCACGGGTAGTTATCTGCCGCCGAAGCGCGTTACGAATCAGGAATTGGCTGATCAACTGGCCGCTCGCGGGATTGAGACGTCTGACGAGTGGATTGTTTCGCGTAGTGGTATCTCTGCTCGCCATTATGCGGAAGCCGACGTCAACTCGAGTGATCTTGGTGTCGAGGCGGCGAAGCGTGCCCTCGAGGCAGCCGGTCTTCAGGCGAACGATATCGATATGATTATTTTGGCGACTTCGACGCCAGATTTCTTTGGTGGCTTTCCAAGCACCGCATGTATCGTTCAAAAGAAACTCGGGATTACGAATGGTGGCGCGGCGGTTGACGTGCAAGCGGTATGTAGCGGTTTCATTTATGCGATGGCGATGGCTGATAGCATGATTAAATCGGGCACTCACGAGAAAGTCTTGATCATTGGCGCTGAAGTGTTCTCTCGCATCCTGAACTTTGAAGACCGCACAACATGTGTGTTGTTCGGAGATGGGGCTGGTGCGATTGTGATGGCACGCTCCGATAAGCCTGGTGTGTTGGCGACTAAATTGCATGCGGATGGCAGTCAGTCTCACGTATTGTGTGTGCCGGGACATGTTAATAATGGCGTCGTGGCCGGCAGTGCTTTCCTGTATATGGATGGACAGGCCGTATTTAAGTTGGCTGTGACTGTACTCGAGAAAGTGGCTAACGAGGCTTTGGCGTTGGCGGGAATGACGGCTGATCAAGTTGACTGGTTGATTCCGCATCAAGCCAATATTCGCATCATGCAAAGTACTGCTAAAAAAATGCAGTTACCTATGGATAAATTGGTGGTCACGGTTGATCAGCACGGCAATACATCGGCGGCATCAATTCCATTGGCGCTTGATGCTGCGGTCCGCGATGGTCGTGTTAAGCCAGGGCAAACAGTCATGCTGGAAGGCGTTGGCGGAGGCTTTACATGGGGCGCAGCTCTAGTGAAGATGTAAATCGCTGAAGTCTAAAGAGATAAGTTTAATTACATCGTACTAACTAGAATAGATAAGTCGAGAAAATAAAATGACACAATTTGCTTTTGTTTTTCCAGGCCAAGGTTCGCAAGCGATTGGCATGTTGAATGGTTTTGCCGGTAATGCTGTAGTTCAACAAACTGTGCAAGAAGCATCTGATGCTTTGCAAATGGATTTGGGTAAATTGATTGCCGAAGGTCCAAAAGAAGAATTGGATCTCACAACAAATACGCAACCCGTGATGTTGACTGCGGCTGTTGCTTGTTATCGTGCATGGTTGGCGGCTGGCGGGAAGGCGCCGCGTATCGTCGCTGGTCATAGTTTAGGTGAATACACTGCCTTGGTCGCTGCAGGTGTGATTGCATTTAAGGATGCAGTCCCTATGGTGCGTTTTCGTGCTCAAGCAATGCAAAGCGCCGTGCCGGTCGGTCAGGGTGGCATGGCTGCAATTTTGGGTTTGAGTGATGCCGACGTAATCGCTGCATGTGCCGAAGCGGCTGCATCGACTTCAGCTGTCGTTGAGGCGGTCAATTTCAATGCACCGGCACAAGTTGTTATCGCTGGTGCAAAAGCTGCAGTTGAGCGCGCATGTGAATTGGCCAAAGAAAAAGGTGCAAAACGCGCTTTGCCTTTGCCTGTTTCTGCGCCTTTCCATTCTTCTCTGTTAAAGCCTGCGTCTGATCAATTGCGTGATTATTTGGCCGCAGTGAACTTTACCGCGCCAAGCATTCCATTGGTCAATAACGTCGATGTTGCAGTGGTAACTGATCCAGCTTTGATTAAGGATGCCTTGGTGCGTCAAGCAGCGAGTCCGGTGCGCTGGGTAGAGTCCATCAATGCGATTGCAGCGGCGGGGGTGACCCACGTTGTTGAATGTGGCCCAGGTAAGGTCTTGGCGGGCTTAACGAAGCGTATCAATGGCGAGCTCGTTGGTGAGGCATTTTACGACCAAGAAAGTTTGGAAAAGGTCTTGGCATTGTTGAATGCTTAAAATATAGAAGGCGCAAGCCGGTCTTTCCAAGATATCTAAGCAGATTAGCTTTTAGAATTATTTCAGAATAATAAGAGTGAGGACAAATAAATGACTCAAGCATTGCAAAATCAAGTGGCCTTAGTGACAGGCGCTTCACGTGGTATTGGTAAAGCGATCGCGGTCGCTTTAGCGCAAGCTGGCGCTAAAGTGATTGGTACAGCAACCTCTGAATCGGGCGCGCAGGCTATCTCCGAATACCTGAAAGAAGTTGGTGACGGTGCAGGTAAGGGCGTGATGTTTAATGTGAATGACGTTGAACGTTGTGCTTCTCTGGTCGATGAAATTCAAAAAGAGTTTGGTAGCCTTTCGATTCTGGTGAATAACGCAGGCATCACCCAAGATCAATTGGCGATGCGTATGAAGGAAGATGATTGGGATAATGTCATTTCTACCAACTTGAATTCAGTCGCTCGTTTGTCACGTGCAGTTTTGCGCGGCATGATGAAAGCCAAGCATGGGCGCATTATTAATATCACCTCAGTCGTTGGCTCTTCTGGTAATCCAGGTCAAATGAACTATGCTGCAGCTAAAGCTGGTGTGGCGGGTATGAGTCGCGCATTAGCCTTGGAAATCGGTAGCCGTAACATCACCGTGAATTGTATCGCTCCAGGCTTTATCGATACCGATATGACGAAGGCACTCACGGACGATCAAAAGAATGCCATTTTGGGTCAAATTCCTATGGGTAAGTTAGGTCAGCCGGAAGACATCGCCGCTGCCACCGTATTTTTAGCATCTCCTAGCGCCGGATATATCACAGGAACGACGTTGCATGTCAACGGTGGCATGTATTTGTGCTAGGGTTTTGATGTATAATAATCGTTTTTCGCCGACGTTCGGCGGAGATAAGAGTTGAGCACTTAAAATGCTTTTTTTGCGCGCAAACCTGATACAATGCGCGCACTTTCTGTAACCACAAATGGAGACATACATGTCCGATATCGAACAACGCGTTAAGAAAATCGTCGCTGAACAACTTGGTGTGCCAGAAGCAGACATCAAAATTGAATCCTCCTTCGTAGACGATTTGGGCGCAGACTCTCTCGACACAGTTGAGTTGGTAATGGCTCTCGAAGACGAATTCGAAATGGAAATCCCTGACGAACAAGCAGAAAAAATCACGACAGTAAAACAAGCGATCGACTACGCAACAGCGCACGTCAAGGCTTAATACAGTCTGATAGCTTTATCAATTCCAGGAGAGACGCTTGAGCCTCACGAGTAAACGTCGAGTTGTAATCACTGGTCTAGGTTGTGTGTCTCCAGTCGGCAATAATATTGCCGACACATGGGCCTCAATCATTGCCGGTAAATCTGGTATCGCTACGATTACCAAATTTGATGCAACACCTTTCTCTACCCACTTTGCTGGTGAGGTGAAAGGCTTCAATATTGAAGACTACATTCCTGCTAAAGAAGCACGTAACATGGATACTTTTATCCATTACGGTATTGCTGCAGGGGTGCAGGCTTTTCAAGACTCGGGTATCACAGTCACTGAAGAAAATGCTGATCGCATTGGTGTGATTGTGGGTTCTGGTATCGGTGGTTTGCCACTGATCGAGAACACCAAAGAAGTATTGATGGAACGCGGCCCACGTCGCATTACGCCATTCTTCGTTCCCGCTTCTATCATCAACATGATTTCTGGGAATTTGTCGATCAAGTATGGATTGAAAGGCCCTAATTTGGCCATCGTCACAGCTTGTACGACAGGTTTGCATTGCATCGGTAATGCAGCTCGTATGATTGAATACGGCGATGCTGATGTTATGATTGCAGGCGGCGCTGAGTCAACCATCTCTCCTCTTGGATTAGGTGGATTCGCGGCTGCACGTGCTTTGTCTTCGCGTAATGATGATCCTGCAACTGCATCTCGTCCATGGGACAAAGACCGCGATGGTTTCGTCCTGGGTGAAGGTGCTGGCGTCATGGTGCTTGAAGAGTACGAGCATGCCAAAGCGCGCGGTGCAAGAATTTATGCTGAAGTATTAGGCTTCGGAATGAGTGGTGATGCCTATCACATCACGACGCCGACGGTTGATGGTCCACGTCGTAGTATGATTGGTGCCCTGAAAAACGCAGGTTTAAATCCAGATCAAATTAGCTACTTGAATGCACACGGTACTTCTACGCCGCTCGGCGATAAGAATGAAACTGATGCGATCAAGGCAGCGTTTGGTGACCATGCTTACAAGATGACGATCAATTCGACCAAGTCGATGACTGGTCACTTGTTGGGTGGCGCTGGTGGTTTGGAATCTGTGTTTGCGGTTCTCGCTGTGTATCATCAGATTTCTCCACCAACGATCAATATCATTAATCAGGATCCTGAATGTGATCTTGATTATTGCGCCAATGTCGCACGTGAAATGCCAATCCAATATGCAATGAAAAATTCATTTGGTTTTGGTGGTACAAACGGAACTTTAATTTTTGGCAAGGTCTAGTTTCCTAAATTAGTCCATGTTGTATTAAAATAAACGCCGCACGATTTGTGCGGCGTTTTTCATTTGAGGCATGGCAATGAAAACTCCATTCACGTTGCGCATTCGCCCGTCTTTTGCGCTCAGATTTCTGATCCTGGTGCAATTCGTTATTTTGATAGCGATTGCTTTCTATTTCTTTTACTTGAAACAGCACATACTATCTCTTGTAGTCATTGCAATCCCAATAATATGCATTTGGCGTAACTTTTCAGTAGGTTACTTTGACCATCTAACTCAAGCTTTTCAGTTTCAATTTTGTAGCGACGCAAAACTCATTCTCAGAGCAGTGGGCGCAGGAAATCAAATTGTATGGGAGCGGTCATGCGTTATTTCGTATGCTAGTCGTGTATATGAGTATTTAGTCATTTTGATATTGAAGGATGATGGTGGGAAATGCATCTATCTTCCTCTGCTTTTTGATGCTCTCAGTAAAGAAGAGTTTAGATTACTCAAGAATCATATCTTTTATGCGGTGTCGAAGACTTCTTCGAATCTTGCATAATATCAACAGAAAAAATGAACTTTCAAATTGGCGTTCAGTCATAGGTAAAAATAGCTTAGCTTTAGATCATAAAAATAATGAAAATGGGTAAAGAAGCGTGACGACAGAGCGCGAGATTGATCAATTACTGGTTGAGCGCGTTCAACAGGGTGATAAGAGAGCATTTGAGCTTTTAGTTTCTAAATATCAAAGGAAACTATTTAGGCTCGTGTCTCGGCTCGTCCATGATCATGCTGAGGCTGAGGATGTCGTTCAGGAGGCCTTCATCAAGGCGTACCGTGCTTTAGCGAATTTTCGGGGTGATTCAGCTTTTTATACGTGGCTTTATCGAATCGGCATTAACACAGCTAAAAATTATTTAGTGACGCAAGGAAGGCGAGCTCCTACTTCGACCGATTCCGATGTGGATGAGGCTGAGAGTTTTAACGATGCCGAAGGACTGCGAGATATCAACACTCCAGAGTCTCTAATGGCGAGTAAGCAAATCGCGAATACCGTGAATACGGTCATGTTGTCTTTGCCGGAGGAACTGAGAAATGCGATTACATTGCGCGAAATTGAAGGCTTGAGTTACGACGAAATTGCAGAAGTGATGGCGTGCCCAATTGGAACCGTGAGAAGTCGAATCTTTCGTGCACGGGAAGCAATTGCAGAGAAATTGAGACCTTTGATTGGAACGGCAATCGATCAGCGATGGTGAATATCGTTTCAAGATCTGGAATTTCGAATTATTAGTGTGACATATAAAACCTAAAACAAAAATTATTGAATTTTATCGGGGAAGTTAAAATGGATACGTCGGATAAGTTGAAGCAGCAAGTGTCGCAAGCGGTTGATGGCGATCTTAGCGAGGAACAGCTGAGTCAACTAATTGCGCAACTACGAACCGCAGATCGAGAGGTGCTCGTCGATACTTGGAATGAATTCCATATGGTCGGCGATTTACTTCGGTCAGACGAGCTTTCTTCGCCACTAAGCACCAACTTCAGTGCGAAAGTCATGCAGTCTCTCGATTCAGAGCCGATCTTAGTGCGGCCGCCAGCCGGCACGTCAAATTATTCGCGCACGCAAGTTCCAACGCACGAGCTTCCCGCTGCGGCGAATGCGCCGCGCTATCTGGCCATCACCAGCATTGCCGCTGCTGTGATGGTTGCATTTGTCATGGCGCCACAAATCATCGCAAGTTTTAATCCTGCATCTATCAATTCGAATTCGATGGCGAAAAATGAATCGAGCGATTCTTTTTCGAATAACGTTCGACTCGCATCAAATTCACGTCCTGACTCAACTCAATTGGAGGATGCCGCTCAGCGAAGCGATGCAAACAATGGGAATACATCAAAAAGTCAGACTGCAAAAGAAACAGAGTTCGCCCAAAAATTGGAAAACCAGGTTGAGATGTTAAGAGATCCACGTCTCGACAGCTACTTGCAAGCACATCAGAAAGTATCGCCAACCTTTGATAGTAGTGCTCGTCATATTCAACGTGCAAATGTTGTTCCTGAAACGAATGAAAAGTAAAGGATGAATATGCGTCATTTGTCGCAGTTTTTTTGTCTCCTACTTAGTCTCGCGCTGGCACATTTCAGTGTGCCTGTATCTGCGCAAGGCATTTCAGAAGAGGCAGAGATTTCGAAGATCCTTCAAGCCACACAAACCGCAGCTAAACGACTCAATTATTCGGGAACATTTGTGTATCAACAAGGTAATCAGATTCGCACATCTCGAATTACCCATGCGTTTGATGCCGAAGGCGAGGCCGAAAAATTGGAGATCTTGGATGGAAAACCTCGTGAATATATTCGTCGTAACGGCGAAGTTAGTTGTTACTTACCCGACGCCAAATTGATTCAGATTGAGAAGAATCTGACGCAGGAAGAATTCCCTGCATTGTTGAGTGAAAATGCCTCTCTTTTACCTCAATCATACTTTATTAAGAAAGCACAAATAAGTCGTGTAGCTGGCGCGGAATGTCAAGTTTTAAGCCTGCAGCCGAAGGATGGCTTGCGTTATGGCTTTAGACTGTGTGTTGAGAAAAATTCCAATTTATTGCTCGGCATTCAGACTTTGAATGCGCGTCAAGAAGTGATTGAGCAAATCGCTTTTACCCAAATCAACATTGGAGAGATTGATAAGACACGTATCAAGCCGAGTTACGCCGGTACGAATTCTTGGAAAACTGAATATTTGACAGTAAAAGCTAACGTTAATTCAGGCTGGTCAGTGAAAACTTTGCCAGCGGGTTATAAAAAGACACTTGAAACTCGTCGATTCATACCTATGTCAGGCTCTGCGGCTGATGCAGATAACGGAGTGTCAAGATTGAATGAGGTCGTTCAGATGATGTTCTCCGATGGCTTGTCGACCTTTTCAGTCTTTATTGAACCGAACAGCGGAGATCGGACAGAGGGAAGTTTGCAGCAAGGAGCTATGACGATTACAGGTAAGCGTCATGGAGATTATTGGATTACCGTGGTTGGTGAGGTCCCAGCAGCCGCAATTAAGCAAGTCGTGAGTTCTATTCAATCGAAAAAATAGGGTAAAAATTTGATGGTGATAACATGAAACATGTTCGATCTTTTCCAATTCAAAAACATCTTTCTATCTTAATTTCTTCTCTCTTAATTAGTGCCTCAGTCTTTGCGGGGATCAGCTATTTCGGATCCTCCTACGATGCCAAAGCACAAGTTCCGTCGAGCTTGCAGAGCGAATCGGCGAACCAGGCACCTGTTCTTGTAACGGGACTTCCAGACTTTACTCAGTTGGTCGACAAAACTAGTCCTGCTGTGGTGAATATCCGAACGACCCAAAAAATTTCGCAAATGCAGTCCGATCCGTTTGCTGAAGACGATCAGGCACAAGAGTTTTTGCGACGTTTTTTTGGCATACCAGCACCAACTCAACCTAATCCACGCAATCGGCGCCAAGCTCCGAAACAATTGGAGCAAGAAGTACCACGTGGCGTCGGCTCAGGTTTTATCGTCTCGCAAGACGGTTACGTGTTAACCAATACACATGTGGTTGATGGTGCGTCTGAGGTGTACGTCAAGCTCAATGACAAGCGTGAATTCAAAGCCAAAGTGATTGGTAGTGATCGCCGTACTGACGTTGCTGTATTGAAGATTGATGGGTCGAAGTTGCCAACGATTCGTATCGGCGACTCGGACAAGATTCGCGCAGGTGAATGGGTGATTGCGATTGGGTCACCGTTTGACCTCGATAATACAGTGACTGCGGGGATCATTTCTTCCAAAGCGCGCGACACCGGAGACTTCTTACCTTTGATCCAGACCGATGTGGCGGTGAATCCAGGTAATTCAGGTGGACCATTGATCAATATGCGTGGTGAGGTCATTGGTATCAACTCGCAAATTTATAGTCGTTCTGGTGGCTACATGGGTATCTCGTTTGCAATACCAATCGATGAAGCCATGCGTGTGGTTGATCAGCTCAAAACTACCGGTACCGTCTCACGTGGCCGTCTTGGAGTGGAAGTGGGCGATCTCAGTAAGGAAGTGGCTGAGTCTTTAGGATTGCCGAAACCACAGGGCGCTTTGATTGCGCGAGTTGAGGCCGGTGGTCCAGCCGACAAAGCTGGTCTACAGGACGGAGACGTCATCTTGAAATTCAACGGGGCAGCGGTTGAGAAACGCTCTGATTTACCCCGCATTGTGGGTGGTACTAAGCCTGGTACTAAGGCGACCATAACCATCTGGCGAAAGGGAGCTCAAAAAGAAATGACAGTCGTCGTTGGACAAGCGGAGCCGGATAATGCGGCTGCTAAGGCTGATAAGAAATCCAAGAAGGATTCGACTTCAAACGTCATTGGGGTGACCGTTTCTGATCTCACAGAGGCGCAAAAACGTGCTGTTCCAAATGCCTCCGGTGTCGTCATTGAAAGTGTCGAGGGCGCTGCTGCTTTGAGTGGTTTGCGACCAGGTGATGTGATCTTGATGATGAATAATGTCGATGTGAAGGATGCAAAACAGTTCGAATTGTTGGCCTCTAAGCTCGATTCTAAGAAACCTGTTGTGCTGTTAGTTCGATCTGGTCAATCATCGCAGTTCGTTGTGATTAGACCGGTGCAGTAAATGTCGTAAGTTAAGACTATTAAGCCAACTCGAAAGCGCGATGTGTCAAAGCATCGCGCTTTTTTATAGGCTCTTCAGGTAGATGCCGACGGATCTTGAAGAGGAACTGCAACCTAGAACTACAAATATAGTGATCGTAACCACCCGATAGGCTAGCTCTCGAAAATCTGGGATAATCCTAGGATTCGAATGATTTACAAACCTTACGAAATTCTCGATTTTTTTCAATGTTGCGATTCACTCTCTATTCACGTAGTTATTGTCACTTGTGCCATGACATGTTGGAGCAGCTTCGTGCGGAGTTGAGTGGCGCAGAACATAATATCGAAATGATCGATATCGATCTCGATGGGAATGAAGAATTACTCGAACAATATGATGAGCTTGTGCCGGTGCTTTGTGCTATCGATGCGCATGGACAAGCTCATCAGTTATGTCACTATTTTCTCGATTGTGACAAGCTTACTGCCTATCGATTGTCCCAATCATGACCAGCAAAAAAATAAACAGCCCAGCGCCACAAAGTTTGTCTCTTTTTGACTATGACGATGAGTTGATTTGCGGTGTTGATGAAGCCGGGCGAGGACCTCTAGCTGGTCCAGTTACGGCAGCAGCTGTGATTTTGGACCCCAATAATCCGATTGATGGATTGCGCGATTCGAAGAAGCTCAGCGAGGCACAGCGTGATGCCTTAGCCATCGAGATCAAAGAAAAAGCCTTAGCTTGGTCGATTGCCGAGTGCTCGGAGCAAGAGATAGATGAGCTCAATATTTTGCAAGCGACGATGCTGGCGATGCGTCGTGCAGTCGAAGGACTCAAAATACAACCAAGTCTCGCTTTGATTGACGGCAATCGTTGTCCAGTGATGCCTGTTCGATCGGAGGCTATTGTTAAGGGTGACGACAAAGTTCCGGCGATTTCGGCCGCGTCGATCTTAGCGAAAACTGCACGAGACCATCTCCTAGCGCGGCTGCATGAACAGTATCCTCAGTACGCATTGGACCAACACAAAGGCTACCCGACCGCTTTGCACTTAGAGCGATTGCGAGCATTCGGTGTCTCGCCGATCCACAGAAAATCATATGCACCAGTGAAGGCGCTCCTGAAAGACAAGGTATGAAACAAATTAGCTCGCGTGAAAACGCGCTCTACAAAGAACTTAAACAATTGGCCAGCAGCGCCAGTGCGCGCAGAAAGAGTGGCTTGTCTTTGTTGGATGGCACACATTTGTGCACCGCTTACTTACAGCACCGTGGTGTGCCGCAACAATGTGTGCTCGCAGAATCGAGTTTGCACAATCAAGAAGTTCATACTATCGTTAGCAGGCTTGAGGAGCAGCACGCGAATGTCATTGTTTTGACTGATGCCTTATACAACGCGATTAGCCAAGTTGAAAACGGCGTTGGTCTTTGTTTCGTCGTGCCGATACCTTGCTTGCAAGCTCCCGACGTGCTTAATGCTGATGCGGTGTTGCTGGATGGCCTTCAAGACCCTGGCAATCTTGGTTCCATACTGCGCAGTGCCGCAGCGGCGGGGATCAAGCAAGTTTTTTGCAGTGAAGGCAGTGCAGCCGCATGGTCGCCTAAAGTGTTGCGTGCTGGTATGGGAGCACATTTCGTGATCGATATTTTTGAAGGTGTAGATCTCAAAAGCTTGATTGCGAGCGCGAAGGTTCGAGTGCTTGCTACGAGCTCCCACACAGAGACGACGATCTATCACGCGGATCTAAAGCATCCGATCGCTTGGCTTTTCGGCCACGAAGGACAGGGCGTGTCTCCTGAATTGATGGAATTGGCAACAACCACTGTCACCATTCCCCAGCAACCCCAGATCGAATCTCTCAACGTGGCGGCAAGTGCCGCGATTTGTTTTTTCGAACAGGTTCGGCAAAAACTTCTTTGAAATCTCGAGTTCTTCGACCTACTATTTTCTTCATGGAAAAAGCTTTTGCATGATGTTGAGCGAATTTGGTGTTTGGAGTTGAGTGTTCATTCGGATTGTGTTTAATTGTCTGCAAAATTTTAATGAAAGTATCACTCTGCTATCATTTTTCGAGCACAATCGAGATACAATTCAAGCTTGTTGTAAAAAATACACTTTGTAAGATTGTGTATTAAATATATTCCTAAAATAGTTCATAGAGGCAGTGATTTCAAATGGCTAGTTCGACGATTCCTTATCAACCGAAAACGGTTATCGCTTATCCTTACACAGGAGATTATCGCATCGACGTGATGCTGTACGACTTGAGCAAACGTTGGAGCAAGCCCGGTGAGGCTGTAACCCTGACGTACAGTTTCACTTTCTTAGGGTTTGATAAACCTGCGCCAGGTGATCCGAATGGATATTCGCAATTCACAGAGCAGCAAAGAATCGCGACGCGCGAAATATTGAAGACAATTTCATCCCAGGTTGGTATTACATTTGTCGAAAAGGATGAAGCAAAAGGTGAAACCGGCGTTATTCGTTTTGGAAATAGCTACCAAAAAGATAGCTTGGGTGAAACTCAGGTCCAAATTCCAGTTTTCGCGTCTGTCTATTTGAACGGTTACGATGTTGGAGGCCTTACCGACTTCGTTCCTGGAGAACAAAACTACGCGACGCTTATTCATGAAATTGGACATGCACTTGGGCTCAAACATCCAGGCGACTACAATGGATTCTCCGGATCGTCCAACCAGAAAGGGAATTATCTTGCGAGCAGTGAAGATACAACTCTGGTTTCGATTATGTCTTATATCTCTGGTCCTCAAAAACAAGAGCGCGACTACTTTGGAAAATTTGACGTTCTAGCACTGCGGTATTTGTACGGTAAAGTTGAGTACAAGCTCGGTGATGACACCTACGTGTATTCTGATAGTGACGGCGCAGTTTTGAAGCTGATCGTTGACGATGGTGGTGTTGATACCATTAACGTTTCGAATGTCACAACTGGTGCAAAACTCGATTTGACGCCAGGTGCTAACTCTTCTTTTGGTATGCTGCCAACAAAGGTTTTGGCGAAAGATAATTTGTCAGTCGCGTTTGATGCAAAGATAGAGAATGTAATTGGTACAGCATTTAATGACAGTGTCGTTCTCAACAACGAGCCCAATCAGATTGATGGTGGAGCCGGTGTCGATACGGTCAAACTCGCAGGGTCACGCCTTCAAGTGCAAATGAGTAAATCTGTCGACGCGAATGGTAAGACCGTTCTTTCGATTGCCGATCAAGTCTTGAAAACGAACGTCGACAAATTGACTGGTGTTGAGACGATTCAATTCAACGACATGATTGTTGATACGACCGCAGCAGAAATCGCTCGTACCTTACCAGCCGCGACAGTACAGAAAATCGTAGAACTCTATATCGCTTACTTTAATCGCGTTCCCGATGGCGGCGGCATGGCATATTGGATGACGCAATATAAAAACGGTGCAACGATTGAGAAGATTGGTGAATCGTTTTACTTTATCGCAGTCAGTTCTATGTTCAGTGCATTGACGGGTTATTCTTCATCAATGACGAATGAGACTTTCGTGCGAACTATCTACAAAAACGTTCTTGGTCGCAATGAAGTAGATCAGGAAGGTTTAAATTATTGGACTAATGCTTTGAGTCTGCCAGCAGGTACTAAGGGCGCCGAAACACGTGGAACTTTGATCGACACAATACTTAACGCGGCGCATAGTTTCAAAGGCAAAGCGGATTATGGATTTGTGGCTGATCTACTCGATAATAAGTTCACTGTTGGAAAATTCTTCGCATTAGATCAAGGCCTCAGCTATTTGACGCCAGAAGAAACATACACGAAAGCGGTATTGATTTCTGAGGCGGTCACCCCGACAGATACTCAAGCTGCATTGAAATTGATCGGTATAAGCGATATGGATTTCGCACTGTAGGGTTTTAGCTTCTGGTTTGAGTGTGAATTGCGAACCTCAAAAGCCAAACAATAAAAAGCCCAATTAGTCTATAAAACTGATTGGGCTTTTTAATTTCTTCCTCGCGTTCGTCAGCGTCGGCCGATTGCTTGTAAGACAAAGAATCGGAATTGCGCGAGAATCATAAGCGCGAATCAGGTTTTACTTCTTGCAAAATCGTGGTGGCAATCTCCTCGATAGACTTTGCAGTCGATGAAAGCCAACGTATGCCTTCGCGCTTCATCATGGCCTCCGCTTCGTTCACCTCGTAACGACAGTTTTCAAGGGATGCATATTTACTGCCGGGACGGCGTTCATTGCGGATCTCGGAGAGCCGCTCGGGTGCAATACTCAAGCCGAAAATCTTTCCTTTGAACTGAGGTAAGGCTGAAGGTAGTTTGCCGCGTTCAAAATCATCTGGGATCAGTGGATAGTTAGCTGCCTTGATACCATACTGCATCGCTAAGTAGAGCGTGGTTGGTGTTTTACCCGAACGAGAAACGCCGACCAAGATCACGTCTGCTGCTTCAAGATTTTTGTTTGACTGGCCGTCATCATGAGCGAGCGAGAAGTTGATTGCTTCGATGCGGTTTTTGTATTCTTCAGTATCGGCAATATTATGGCTACGGCCAACTGTGTGGGTAGACTTGACCCCCAGTTCTTCTTCTAGAGGTGCGACAAAGGTTTGAATCAAATCCATGTGCAAACCTTTGGAACGGAAAATGACATGCGCCAGTTCCGGCTTGACCAAGGTAGAAAATACGATAGGGCGATTGCCAGTTAAATCGAAGGCTTCATTGATGCGTCGTACTGCATCTTCGGCTTTTTCGATGGTGTCGATAAATGGCAGGCGCACTTGTTTAAATTTCAGATCAAATTGGGTGATCACGGCATGGCCGAAAGCTTCTGCGGTAATCCCCGTGCCATCAGAAACAAAGAAAACAGTACGATTGGCATTCGGTAAGTGGTGAGCGTTTTGATCTGGCATAGTGAAATTGGCGGAAAAAATGTCGTGATGGCTTGGGGCGTGCGCGTTGTGTCTATTTTGCAGAGGTCGTCCTGTTTCGTTGCTGCTCTCGGGCTGCGTTTGCTTAATTGTCTAGACAAGCAATTGGGTTGAACAGAAGGCACGATCGCTCTTCTAGTGACTCTATTCTAAACGAGAAAGCTGATTGCAAAGCGGTTTCTCCTAGGGGTGGTATTGAAGTGCTGCGACGCTTTATTTCGTCGTTCATAGAGAGGTGAGGTGTACGATTTTGCGCACAATGTCAAAAAACGCAGACAAGTGAAACTTGATCTTGATATATTACTCAAATTCAACAAAAATTAGACTTTAATTGTGTAGGGCTAATGTGTTTTTTGCAGCGCACAAGGTACAATGCGTTCAGAATTTCTAAACCGTTGTTGGCGATACGATAAAGCCAAGAAAAAGAAGAATCGTGGGTCGTAATCGAACATCGGTGTATGCAAGCAGGGCGACAGATTTCTTATCATCAAAAAAGAGGTTGTTATGTCTAACGCAGCAAATACCGAGGCAACTTATGTCGCCTCGTTTGAGCATTTACGGATGACGGATGTTGAATCCGTTGGAGGTAAAAACGCTTCTCTCGGCGAAATGATCAGCCAATTAGCATCGGCTGGTGTTCGTGTCCCAGGTGGATTCGCCACCACCGCACAAGCTTTCCGTGATTTCTTGGCGTATAGCGCCGACGGTGGCGTATCGATCGCGCAGAAGATTGCGAATCGTTTAGAAAATTTGGATATCGAAGACGTAAAAGAATTGGCGAAGGCGGGTGCTGAGATTCGTCAATGGATTATCGATACGCCATTCCAGCCACGTTTGCAAAAAGAAATCGAAGAATTCTATGCGCGCTTAGTGGCAGATTCCAGCGCAGAAATGTCCTTCGCAGTGCGTTCTTCTGCAACGGCAGAAGATTTGCCAGATGCTTCATTCGCCGGCCAGCAAGAAACCTTCTTGAATGTGGTTGGGATCGATAACGTGTTGGAAGCAATCAAACATGTGTTTGCATCTTTGTACAACGATCGCGCAATCTCTTATCGCGTCCACAAAGGCTTTACCCACGCAGAAGTGGCTTTGTCTGCGGGCGTGCAACGCATGGTGCGTTCCGACGTTGGCGCCGCTGGCGTGATGTTCACCATTGATACTGAATCAGGCTTCAAAGACGTAGTCTTCATCACGTCCAGCTATGGTCTCGGTGAGACTGTGGTGCAAGGTGCGGTGAACCCAGACGAATTCTATGTGCACAAACCTATGCTCGAGCAAGGCAAGCTGCCTGTGATCCGCCGTAACATCGGTTCTAAATTGATCAAGATGGAATTTACTGGTGAGGCGAAAGCTGGTCGCTCAGTAAAAACTGTCGACGTGCCTATCGAATTACGCAATCGTTATTCTTTGACTGATGAAGAAGTCGTTGAATTGGCGAAGTACGCTGTGATCATCGAAAAGCATTATGCGCGTCCAATGGACATCGAATGGGGTAAAGATGGGCGCGACGGCAAACTCTACATTTTGCAAGCGCGTCCAGAAACAGTGAAGTCGCAACAAAAGGCGACCGATGCGCAGCAACGATTCAAGCTCAAAGGTACGGGCACTGTGTTGGTATCTGGCCGTGCGATTGGTCAAAAAATTGGTGCGGGTCGCGTTCGTGTGATTCATGATCCATCGGAGATGGAACGTGTACAACCAGGCGATGTGTTAGTTGCGGATATGACCGATCCTAACTGGGAACCTGTCATGAAGCGTGCTTCTGCGATTGTGACCAATCGTGGTGGCCGTACATGCCATGCGGCGATTATCGCGCGTGAGTTGGGTGTGCCGGCCGTGGTTGGTTGCGGTGATGCGACTGAAGTCTTGAAAGATGGAACTTTGGTGACGGTGTCCTGCGCAGAAGGCGACGAAGGGAAAATCTATGACGGTTTGCTCGAAACCGAAGTGACTGAAGAAGTCCGTGGTGATTTGCCGAAATTGCCAGTGAAGATTATGCTCAACGTTGGCAATCCACAGTTGGCGTTTGACTTCCAATCTGTGCCTAACGAGGGTGTCGGTTTGGCGCGCTTGGAATTCATCATTAACAACAATATTGGTGTGCATCCAAAAGCGATTTTGGAATACCCGAATATCGATCCTGATTTGAAGAAGGCAGTTGAATCGGTTGCTCGTGGTCATGCATCGCCGAAGGCTTTCTACGTCGATAAATTGGCTGAAGGTGTGGCGACGATTGCAGCAGCTTTCTGGCCTAAGAAAGTCATCGTGCGCTTGTCCGATTTTAAATCGAACGAGTATAAAAAACTGATTGGCGGTACACGCTACGAACCAGACGAAGAAAACCCAATGTTGGGTTTCCGCGGTGCTGCGCGTTATTTGGCAAAAGATTTTGCTGAGTCGTTTGAGATGGAATGCCAAGCCATGAAGCGCGTACGCAATGATATGGGCTTAACTAATGTGGAAATCATGGTGCCTTTCGTGCGTACCTTGGGTCAGGCGCAAAAAGTCGTCTCTTTGTTGGCGCAAAATGGTCTCAAGCGCGGCGAAAATGGTTTGCGTTTGATTATGATGTGCGAAGTACCATCGAATGCGATTTTGGCAGATGAATTCCTAGAGCATTTTGATGGCTTCTCGATTGGTTCTAACGACTTAACGCAATTGAGTTTAGGTCTCGATCGCGATTCTGGTATGGAGCTGTTGGCTGCAGATTTTGATGAACGTGACCCAGCAGTGAAAGCCTTGCTATCACGCGCCATCTCAGCATGTCGCAAAGCAGGGAAGTACGTTGGCATTTGTGGCCAAGGTCCGTCGGATCATCCAGACTTCGCGCAGTGGTTAATGCAAGAGGGCATCGAATCGATTTCCCTGAATCCTGATTCAGTCGTTGATACTTGGAAAAAATTGGCCAACTAAGATGGTCAACTAAGCTTGTTGATTTATGCTAAAGGAAAACGCTAGTTGGTGACGACTGGCGTTTTTCATTTGTGGGATTGGTTTGGTGTTGTTTTTAAGTGCTTTAGTCAACGGTGCACGTTTCTATTTTGTGTGTGTCATCTTCGTGTCATAGTGGGTGAGTAAGCTCCGAGCATCAAAACAAGAAAAAGACCAAGATTAAACCTTTTACTGCTCAAGATCCCGAAACCCTCCGCACCTTAGGTGTCGAGGGTTTTTTTGTTTTGAAATTACCGATGTCTTTCGGAGTATCATTGAACATAATGTTGCTTTATTAATTGTTATCGAGATGTGCTTTTACAAGGAGAAAAAGAAATGGAAGCATGGATGTGGTGGTTGATCGCAGCGGGTGCCGTTGTGATTTTGGAGTTGATGACGGGGACTTTCTATTTGTTGATGGTCTCAATCGGTTTGCTAGCCGGTGCGGCAATGGCGAGTTTGTTTGATTCGGTCGCGTTGCAATTGGTGGTGGCTGCAGTGGTTGGTGCGGTGGCGACGACCTGTTTGCACTTCAGTCGTTTTGGATTACAGCACAAGCCCGAGGTCAGCAGCAATCCTAACGTCAATATCGATATTGGACAGCAGTTGGATATCAACGAATGGACCGATGCAGGAAATGGGCGCTTTGTGGCGCGTAGCAAATATCGTGGCGCGCTGTGGGACATTGAATTGCAGCATGGGCATGCCAACAATGGGCGCTTTGAGATCGTGCAGGTTGTTGGAAGTCGATTGGTAGTTCGTCCTGTGCTTTAAGATAGGTTTCGAAAAGTAGTTGAAGCTTGGTGGATCAGTTTAAGAAGAATTTGAGCGTTAAATAAATAAAGAGAAAAAGGATAAAACATGGAAAATTCAACATTTGTCGTATTTGTTTTGTTTATGGTGGCCTTGGTGTTCATCATGAAAACAGTGAAGGTCGTACCACAACAAGATGCTTGGGTGGTGGAGCGATTGGGTAAATACCACGCAACGCTAGCGCCAGGGCTCAATATCGTGGTTCCGTTTGTGGATCGCATTGCATATAAACACGTATTGAAAGAAATCCCATTGGACGTGCCACCGCAAGTGTGTATCACGAAGGATAATACGCAGCTGCAAGTGGACGGTATTTTGTACTTTCAAATTACAGACGCAATGCGAGCCTCGTATGGCTCGTCAAACTACATCGCGGCGATTACGCAGTTAGCGCAGACAACTTTGCGTTCAGTGATTGGTAAGATGGAGCTCGACAAAACTTTCGAAGAGCGCGAACACATTAACACCACGATTGTGAACGCGATCGATGAATCTGCAGCGAATTGGGGCGTGAAAGTTTTGCGTTATGAGATCAAAGACTTGACACCACCAAAAGAAATCCTACATGCGATGCAAGCGCAAATTACGGCTGAACGCGAGAAACGCGCCTTGATCGCTGCATCGGAAGGTCGCAAGCAAGAGCAAATCAATATCGCTTCGGGCGAACGTGAGGCAGCTATTGCGAAATCTGAAGGTGAAAAACAAGCTGCAATCAATCGTGCACAAGGTCAAGCAGCGGCAATCTTGGCGATTGCAGAGGCAAGTTCAGAAGCGATTCGTAAAACAGCCTCAGCGATTCGCGAACCAGGCGGTGAAGATGCTGTGAATTTGAAGGTGGCGGAGCAATACGTAGCAGCCTTTGGTAATTTGGCGAAGACCAATAATTCCATTATTGTGCCTGCGAATATGAGTGATATGAGCGGCCTCATTGCGAGTGCGATGCAAGTTGTGAAATCCACTAAATAATTTGCTTAAAATTGTTGTAGAGCGGGTGAAGTTCGATATCCCACTTTAGCTCAATTGGATTGGGGTAATTTCTCTTTGTCGGCACTAGCAGCAACAAAGCCCAATCGGTAACACGTCTGGGTTTTGTTGTTTTTAATGCTATTCCTGTTGATGTCAAAAAGATTTGTTTTTATACTAATTCTATGAGGCTATTTTTTCCGGCTGACTAAGAGGGAGTTAAAAATGAATCAACCACGCCGTTACGTTTTGCGCCGTTTCGTCCAAGGTCTCGGCCACACAAGCGTTGGGCTAATTAGCCTATTTCATTTGAATGTGATATCGGAAGCATTAGCTTCCGAGGTGTCGCACGATAAAAGAAGGGTACAAAAGCAGGCTCGCAAGCTGGAGTCCACAGCTTTACCGTTAGTTCTCCCTGAAACCTTGAGTTCATTGGATCGCTTAAAGGGGAAGCCATCTGACTACTATGTGAGCGAGAAACTCGATGGTGTGCGTGCTTATTGGAATGGAAAACAGCTTTTATTTCGTAGTGGGCGAGTGATACCTGCGCCTTCGTGGTTCGTTCAAGACTTCCCTGTCGACATAGAACTTGATGGAGAGCTCTGGATGGCACGAGGAAAGTTTGAAGAGCTTTCAGCTGCAGTTCGTCGGTCGCAGCTCGATCACGATGAATGGCGTCAAATTAAATTCTGCTTGTTTGAGCTTCCCCATGGTAAAGGCGAATTCAGTAATCGATATTTGGAATTACAAAGTCTAGTAAAACGACTACGAGTACCTTGGTTGCATATAGTAGATCAAGTGGAATTTGCCACACTGGCGGCCATTAATAATCACTTTCATGACCTAACCAAAGCAGGTGCTGAGGGCGTAGTGTTACACGCGAAGCAGGCAAGCTTCATTGGCGCACGAAATGCCGCGATGTTCAAATATAAACCGTTTTTTGATGCCGAGGCTCAGGTTGTTAGGCATCTTGAGGGAAGCGGAAAATACCAAGGAAAGCTGGGAGCCTATCTCGTTGAAAATCGGGATGGTCTGCGCTTTAAAATAGGCTCCGGTTTTAGCGACGAAATGCGTGATAAACCTTTGCCGGTTGGAACATGGCTCACATATCGCTATCGCGAATTGAATCCGAGCGGTGTGCCTCGATTCGCAACTTATCTGCGCGAATACGATGCCGATTGACTGCGTTCATTTTGAGAGTCGTCGATAGACATGAGAGGGAACGGATTCCATAGTCGTTCATTAGTTCGTTCAATCCACGCTGTATTTTTTTCTGAGTATTTCCAAGAGCCCGGTTGCCTTTATCTTTTCAAATGCAGCTTTTAGTTTGTTGACAGTGACAGCATCGGTCGACTTATTGACAGCGAAATAAAATTGGAAATCTTCATCGAGAGTATAGATGGGTTCGATGTCTTCTAATCGATATGGCAAATGCTCTAACTCATAGCGTGCACCACCGCTGGTCGCGAGGATAAAATCAATTCGCCTGAAAAATAACTTCTTCATGTTTGAGGTCGTTGTTGGCGCCTCGTCGATTTGTTGTTTGCTGAACAAGCCTCGTTCAACAACGAGTTTAATGGCGGAAGTATCACGTACAATGCCGACCCGATACTTCCGTAGATCAGCTTCAGATTTGATTTGAATATCACGCCTCTCTTTGAGCTTAAACAGTCGCATTTTCCGAGGCCCGATCGGACCTATCCATTCAAAGTAGGCTTCTCGTTCGGGAGTCCTAGTCGTTGTGTACAGCAAACTGCTGGGCTCAGTGCTCGCGCTCAGATAGGCGCGTCCCCAAGGAAGCATGGTGAAGCTTGAATTGAGCCCAGCCTCTTTCAACATTGCCTTCAGAATCTCGGTCGAATAACCAGTGAATTCGCCATCTTCAAGATAGTTATACGGGGGAAGATGTTCGGTATAAATTTTGATCGTAGCTTGACCTTGAGTTGCGTGCGCGGTGCTCGCCAGAAGGATTGTCGACAGCAAGACGAGCGAGACTAGCTTAGAGAGGCTCGTATTGGTCTGCAGCATCGTATGGAAATTACATTTCATAACGTCCAATGGTAAGACCGAATGTGGGTGCTGGCAAGGTTTGATGCGACAACTGGAGCGTGCAAGCAACGGCATTAATCGCATCAACCCACGTGGTGATGCCGAATCTAATGTTAGCAGTGATCAGACCTTAAACAGCAGCCTCGAGTAGTTCCTGTTGTTCCAACCATTCCATCTCAAGTTGTTCAAGTTCTTTGCTGACGTAGGCTTGATCCAATACCAAGTTTTTCAAAACTTCTTTGTTCGCCTCGTCGTAGATGCTAGGCTCGCTGAGCTGCTGTGTACAAGATTCTTTCTTCGCATTCAGTTTAGCCATCTGCTCTTCAAGACGTTTAATGCGTGCTTCAATCGGTTTTCTAATCGCTGATAGACGTTGTCGCTCTTCTGCCTCGCGACGTTTACGTTCTTTGTCGTCTATTGGATTAGCGCTCGATTTGTTGGAGCTTGAAGCACTTACGCTAATCGATGTACTTTCATTGTTCGATGGCGGTTTTGACGTCGATGTACCAGACGATTGGGCGAGTTTAGTTTCGTATAACCATTGTTTGTAATCGTCAAGATCGCCATCAAATGGCAACAAGCGGCCATCTGCGACGATCAAGAATTGATCAGTCGTAGCACGCAACAGATGGCGATCATGTGAAACGACCACCAAGGTGCCTTCAAATTGAGCCAATGCCTCAGTCAAGGCCTCACGCGTTTCTAGATCCAAGTGATTGGTCGGTTCGTCGAGTAGCAAAAGATTGGGGCGCTGCCACACGATCATCGCCAAAGCTAAGCGCGCTTTTTCACCGCCGGAAAATGGCGCGATCGGACTCGTGACCATGGTTCCTGGAAAATTGAACGAACCGAGGAAATTCCGTAAATCTTGTTCACGTGCTTCTGGTGCGATATGCGCCAAGTGCCACAGCGGCGATTCATCGTGGCGTAGCATTTCTACTTGATGCTGGGCGAAGTAACCGATCGACAATCCTTTACCGGTGGTGATGGTGCCAGCAAGAGCGGGAATTTCGCCAACAATGGTTTTAATTAAGGTTGATTTACCAGCGCCATTGATCCCAAGCAGGCCGATGCGTTGCCCGATTTGCAGTGAGAATTTGACCTTGCGAACGATGGTCTTGATCTCACTGTTCTGGTCGTCTTCAGCGTCGATACGATAGCCGCAATCGACTTCATCCATCACCAGCATAGGATTCGGTGCGCTCAGTGGCTCGCGGAATTCAAATGAAAATTCAGCAGCGGCACGCAAAGGCGCTAATTCTTCCATGCGCTCCAACGCTTTGATGCGACTTTGGGCTTGTTTCGCTTTGGTCGCTTTTGCAGAGAATCGATCGATGAAGGATTGCAAATGAGCGCGTTTACGATTTTGTTTTTCGATCGCACTTTGTGCTAATACCATTTGCGCCGCACGTTGGCGTTCAAACGCAGAATAATTGCCAGAGTAACGTTTGAGTTTTTTGTCGTCGATATGCACGACTACATTCACCACACCATCCAAGAAGTCGCGATCATGGGAAATGATGATCAGCGTCCCTTGATAGCGTTTGAGCCAATCCTCTAGCCAAATAATGGCATCCAAGTCGAGATGGTTGGTCGGTTCATCGAGTAAGAGCAAATCGGAGCGACACATCAGCGCTTGTGCCAAGTTTAAGCGCATACGCCATCCACCTGAGAAGCTGGCCACAGGCAAATCCATCTGCTCTTGGGAGAAGCCGAGTCCCGTCAATAGTTGTTCGCCACGCGAACGCACCGTATAGGCATCGGCGTCGGCCAAGGCGGAGTGTAGTTCGGCGATCGCGATCCCATGTTCTTCGTGATCATCTCGCTGTTCCAACTCCGATAATTGCGCCTCGAATCTGCGCAAGCGTTCGTCGCCATCAATCGCATAGTCGATCGCACTACGTTGCAGTGGTGGCGTCTCTTGTGCGACATGCGCCATTTGCCAGCTGGCGGGAAAATCGATACTACCTTGATCGGGATGAATCTCACCCCGCAACATGGCAAACAAACTGGATTTGCCCGCACCATTTGAGCCAATGAGGCCGATCTTGTCGCCCGGATTCAAGCTGAGGTCAACTTGCTCAAACAATGATTTGGTACCGCGGGCGAGGTTGACTTGTTGAAGGCGGATCATAGGAACTTAAGTTAAAGCAGAAAATGAGAGATCGTTTCACTGAAAGAGAAACGATCTGAATAAGAATTTTTTGCTCGGTAGTGATTGAGCAATTGAGTCGGCAAAGCAGAAGTGAACCGCTGAAACGTCTTAAAGATCTTGGATCTGTTCAGCGGTCAGCATGAACACCATGTCGTCACCTGCACTGGTGGTCAGCCAAGTGAGGCCAAGCTCATCAAAAGCTTGTTCTGCATAAATGCGTTCATTGCCGATTTCAACCATCAAAATGCCATTTGGCTTCAGGCGCTGACCAGCACCGGCAACAATTTTTCGCACTAAATCCATACCATCGTCACCGCCCGCTAAAGCGATTTGTGGCTCGTGCAAGTACTCTTTAGGAAGTCGACTCATGGATTGCGAATTCACGTAAGGTGGATTCGTGATGATCAAATCGTATTGTTTGTCCGGGACATTGGCGTAGAGATCGGACTGTATCAATTGAATGCGATCTTCAAGCTCATAACGTTCCACATTAATGCGCGCCACGGCGAGGG
This sequence comes from Undibacterium cyanobacteriorum, assembly GCF_031326225.1. Taxonomy (GTDB): domain Bacteria; phylum Pseudomonadota; class Gammaproteobacteria; order Burkholderiales; family Burkholderiaceae_D; genus Undibacterium; species Undibacterium cyanobacteriorum. The sequence continues at coordinate 2,179,373 of NZ_CP133720.1, forward strand.
CGTCGGCAGAAATATCGACCGCGTCGACTTGTGCGTTATCGAAAGCATCGGCCAGCATAATCGGCAAACAGCCAGAGCCAGTGCAGAGTTCAAGAATGTCGGTGACTTCGTCGGGATCTTGCACCCATGGGGCGAAGCGCTCTGGAATCAGTTCAGCGATAAACGATCGCGGCACGATGACGCGTTCATCGACGTAGAAGTTGTAAGTGCCGAGCCACGCTTCTTTGGTGATGTAAGATGCAGGTACACGCTCAGTGGCGCGGCGTTCGATCACTGCCAAAGCAGTGTCGATTTCAGAGGCCAGCAAGCGCGCGTCGAGAAAGGGCTCTATCTTATCCAGCGGCAGTTTCAAAGTATGCAGCAATAAATAGGCAGCTTCATCTAAGGCATTGGCGCTGCCGTGACCAAAGAATAATTGTTCGGTGTTGAAACGCGTGACCGCATAACGCAAGAGATCGCGTAATGTTTGAAATGGTGTACTGTTTGAAGTCATGATGCTTACCTTTCCTCGTCTGAATAACGAGTGATTTTTGTTTTTCTGCTTTATTTTGGCAGAAGAAGATTTTCGAGTGTTCGACGATAAATATTCTTGAGCGGATCGATGTATTTCAATTCGATATGTTCATCGATTTTATGAATGCTGGCATTGGGTGGTCCGAACTCGACGACTTGTGGGCAGATTTTGGCGATAAAACGACCATCAGAGGTGCCACCTGTGGTGGAAAGTTCTGTCACAACGCCAGTCTCGGCCAAAATGGCAGAGGCGAGTGCCTCACTCAAATCGCCTTTTGGTGTTAAGAACGGATAGCCGCCGATGGTCCATTTGAGATCATAGTCGAGCGCGTGTCGGTCGAGGATGGCGTGGACACGTTGCTGCAAACCCTCTGCAGTGCTCGCCGTGCAAAAACGGAAATTGAAGTCAATCACAATTTCGCCGGGGATCACATTTGATGCGCCGGTACCCGCATGGATATTTGACATTTGCCACGAAGTTGGAAGGTAATACTCATTACCGTGATCCCACACTTCATTGACCAAATCATTCAGCGCAGGCGCAAGCAGATGAATCGGGTTTTTTGCGAGCTGGGGGTACGCAATATGGCCCTGCACACCTTTTACGGTGAGTTTGCCGGACATGGTTCCGCGCCGTCCATTTTTGATGGTGTCACCTAGAACTTCGCTCGAGGTCGGTTCGCCAACGATGCAGTAATCGAGTTGCTCGCCACGCTCTTTGAGTTGATTGCAGACGACCACTGTACCATCAGTTGCCGGACCTTCCTCATCGCTCGTAATCAAGAAACCGATCGAGCCTTGGTGTTCTGGATGTGCTTGAATGAATTCTTCGGTCGCGACAACGAAGGCCGCAATCGAAGTCTTCATATCAGCTGCGCCGCGCCCGAATAATTTGCCGTCACGATGTGTTGGTGAGAACGGTGCGGAAGACCATTGGTTGACTGGGCCTGTCGGCACGACATCAGTGTGTCCCGCGAAGACCACTAGAGGTTGCTGTGTGCCACGACGGGCCCACAAATTGGTGACGTCACCTGATTGAATGGTTTCGCATGCAAAACCTAATGGTTGCAAGAGGCTAATCAAGGTTTGCTGGCAGCCTTTGTCTTCGGGGGTAACGGAATCTAAACCGATCAATTGCTCGGTGAGCGCGAGAGTTTTGCTCATAAAAATGTCAGGAAAAGAGGGCTTGGTAGCGCTCGGTGGAGAAGCCGACGTGGACCTTTAGTGCGTTGCCATGATCGATCACGAGCACTGGGCGTTTTATGACGGATGATTGTTCTACCATCAAAGAAATTGCGCTTAGTGTGTCGTCTGCGCGTAGCTTGTCTGCATCGGAAAGAGCGCGCCACGTTGTGCCCTTACGATTGATCAGGGTTGCTAGATCGGAATCGGTGAGCCAAGTTTCAACGGTGCTCTTTGTTAATCCATCTTTTTTAAAGTTATGGAAGACGAAATTGATCCCATGCTCATCCAACCAAGTGCGAGCCTTTTTGACGGTATCGCAGTTCGGGATGCCGTACATCGTGATTGTTCGTGGTGTCGTCATGCAATGATAGATTCTTGTCTTGCGGGGGCAAATCGCTAGTTTTAAAGGGTCAACGTGAATTCAGTGAAGGTCGCTTGATCCTTCAGCTCTGGTTCGGGTTCCGGCTCAGGCACAGGTTGATTTTTCTGTGCCAACTGTGCGTCGTTATTAATCAGCCATAACAAGTTATTGGCAGAATCCGCGTTCGCCAAGCCTTCATCTTGAGTGATTAAGCCGTCTTTGATGAGTTGTAGTAGCGCGCGTTCAAAGGTTTGTGAACCAGGCGCTAAGCTCTTCTCAATGGCTTCCTTAATTTGGAAGATGTTACCTTGTTCGATCAGCTCGGCAACGTAACGAGTATTGAGCATGATTTCGACTGCCGGGCATCGTCCACCATTAGCGGCCTTAATGAGGCGTTGCGAGATAATTGCTTTGACGGAAGCTGCCAAATCGAGCAGGAGTGCGCTTCGATTTTCAATCGGGAAGAAACTAATAATGCGATTTAAAGCCTGATAGCTGTTGTTAGCATGCAAGGTTGCCACAACCAAGTGACCGGATTGCGCATAAGCGATCGCCGCCATCATGGTCTCTAGATCGCGAATCTCACCAATCAAAATGCAATCAGGTGCTTGGCGCAAGGAATTTCGCAAAGCGGTTTTGAGACTATCAGCGTCAGTGCCAACCTCGCGTTGATTCACAATCGATTTTTTGCTGCGGAATAGATATTCGATCGGATCTTCGATCGTCAAAATGTGACCAGTCTTAGTCTCATTGCGAAAATCCAACATTGACGCAATGGAGGTTGACTTTCCTGAACCGGTTGCGCCGACAACGAGAATGAGACCACGCTTCTCCATGATTAATTCGGACAAAACGGGAGGCAGATTGAGCGTGTTCAAAGCTGGAATGACGCCGGGAACGAAACGAAATACAGCCGAAGTCGAACCACGTTGTTTGAAGGCAGATAAACGGAAGCGACCTATACCAGGCGCGCCAATACCAATGTTGAGTTCATTGTCGCGCTTAAATTGCGCGAGGTGTTCAGGTGAGACAACCTCTGCTAACAAAGTCATGATGTTATCTTCATCCATGCGTTGCTGATTGATCGGCAGGAGGTTGCCATTGATTTTGAGATGAATGGGAGAATTAATCGCGAAGAACATATCTGACGCGTTTTTGTCCTTCATGAGTTGAAACAGACGATCCATTGCCATGTTAATTCCCCCTTTATCTATGTCGCTGTGTTTTTGCTATTTTGAGATCCACTCGAGGTGGTTTGTAGTGCGATTATGCACCACGCAACAATTCATTAATACTGGTTTTCGAGCGTGTTTGTGCGTCGACACGTTTCACGATGACGGCGCAGTACAGGCTGTATTTGCCGCATGCGGACGGGAGGTTGCCGGACACTACAACCGAGCCAGCAGGGACGCGGCCATAGCTGACTTCTCCAGTTGCGCGGTCATAGATTTTTGTCGACTGACCAATATATACACCCATCGAGATCACGGAGTTTTCTTCTACGATGACGCCTTCAACGATTTCGGAGCGAGCGCCGATGAAGCAGTTGTCTTCAATGATGGTGGGGTTGGCTTGCATAGGTTCTAAAACGCCACCAATGCCGACGCCGCCAGATAAGTGCACGTTTTTACCAATTTGTGCACAAGATCCAACCGTTGCCCAAGTGTCGACCATCGCACCTTCATCAACATAGGCGCCGATGTTCACATACGATGGCATCAAGACCACGTTCTTGCCAATGAAGCTACCACGGCGCGCGACGGCTGGTGGTACGACGCGGAAGCCACCACGTTGAAAATCTTCGGCGGTATAGTTCGCGAATTTGGTCGGCACTTTGTCGAAGAATTGCATGTGATCGCCAGAGGGCATGACGATGTTATCTTCTAAGCGGAACGAGAGCAGAACCGCTTTTTTCACCCATTGATTGACCTGCCATGCTCCATCGAGTTTTTGAGCGACGCGCAATGCGCCAGAGTCTAGTTGTTCGAGAACGTGTGCAACTGCCTCACGCAATTCGGCTGGCGCGTTTTTTGGTGAAAAGTTAGCGCGGTCTTCCCAGGCTTGTTCGATAATCGATTGAAGTTGTTGTGTCATGACGAAAGAAATTGAAGTGGATGAAAGATGTTAAATTTTTCTATGAATTCTATGAATGTTTCTAGTAGTTCTGACGATCGATCATGCGGAGGGTGCTTGCATGTGCTGACGAACAAAGCTGGCGATCCGTTGTGCGGCCTCCAAACATTCGTCAACTTCGGCGACTAAGGCCATACGAATGCGATTTTTTCCAGGATTGATGCCGTGCGCTTCTCGCGCAAGATAACTGCCCGGCAAAACTGTCACATTATAGTCTCGGTAGAGAGCTAAGGCGAATTCTGTATCGCTCATGGGAGTATGCTTGGTGACGTCGGCCCAGAGGTAGAAGGCGGCATCGGGTAATGCGACGTCGAGAACTTCTTGCAGAATTGGTGTGATTTGAGCAAATTTTTGTTTGTAGAGCTCTCGATTTTCAATCACATGAGCTTCATCATTCCATGCCGCAGTTGACGCTGCTTGTACAGGTGGTGCCATTGCGCCGCCGTGATAAGTGCGATACAGCAGGAAATTTTTAATGAGCTTGGCATCGCCAGCAACGAAGCCAGAGCGCATGCCGGGCACGTTAGAGCGTTTCGATAGGCTCGATAAAGTAATTAAGTTGCGATAATCCTTTAAGCCGAAGCGATGCGCAGCGGTCAGGCTGCCTAAAGGAGTCTCTTCCTTGAAATAGATCTCTGAGTAACATTCATCGGCAGCAATCACGAAGTTATATTTTTCCGATAGTGCGAAAAGCTCTTCCCAGTCTTTTTGTGTCAACACCGCGCCGGTGGGATTGCCTGGCGAACAAACAAAGACCAACTGCGTACGAAGCCAAATCTCTTCGGGAATACTACTGTAGTCAGGGGCGAAATTGCGTGCAGGATTCGCATTGGCAAAATAGGGCTCTGCGCCAGCTAGATAGGCGGCCCCTTCGTAGATTTGATAGAACGGATTCGGGCACATCACGATAGGCTTGCCGCCTTGCGTACGAGTCGGGTCGACGACTGCCTGAACCAGTGAGAACAAGGCTTCGCGTGAACCATTCACTGGCAAAATTTGCGACGCAATGTCAAGTTGAGGGACATCGAAGCGACGGGATAACCACTGGCTGATGGCGAGCCGCAATGTTTCACTACCAAGGGTTGCTGGATAATTGGCGAGGCCGTCGAGATTGTCGATTAGTGCTTGCTTAATTAAGTCCGGAGTTGCATGTTTGGGTTCCCCCAAGCCTAAGCTGATTGGGCTGTAGTTGGGATTTGGGGTGGTGCCTGCAAAGAGTTTTCTTAACTTTTCGAATGGGTAAGCTTGCAGCAGTTCGAGGTAGGGATTCACTTTGATAACCGGTTATAAACGAAGGGATGGGCGTGCTTGCCAAGCTGCTGGATTAACTCAGACTTGGAGCGCTTCATTTCTTGGCTTTATTTCCCTTTTCAGGGTAAAGAAATAAGTCTTCAATCGATCGTCAATCTGCCAGCGTCAACGAGCCCGTATTATAGCCTCGTGCGACAGACTTGGAAGTTTCATTTGGAATAAGCATATAAATACGTCTATGAATAAGCAAAGGTAGGATGGCGTTCTTGTTTTGGTCTTTTTCAAATTCCCGATGTCAGTTCGATGATCGTGGCATGAAATTCAAAAACGCATATTTTCAGCGCCGAGAATGTTATGATGTGCGGTCTGACTTGGCTTAAGGCTAAGTTTTGCGCTCCAAATCCTCGAATTTGGGGGGCGGAGTAACAGTTTTTTAAGGCGGTAAGTGAAGGCAAGTAATTTGTTCGTTTTGTTTGTAAAATCCATTAAAAAACAATAAAAATTAATAAAATTCGGTAAATAAAAATAACGTGCGCTTAACTTCAATTAAATTATCGGGGTTTAAATCTTTCGTTGACCCCACCCATTTTCAAGTTCCAGGGCAACTCGTTGGCGTTGTAGGGCCAAACGGTTGTGGTAAATCGAACATCATCGATGCGGTCCGCTGGGTTTTGGGCGAATCGAAGGCTTCTGAATTGCGTGGTGAATCCATGCAAGACGTGATCTTTAATGGCTCAACGCATCGCAAGCCAGCAGGGCGTTCCTCGGTCGAATTGGTATTCGACAATAGTATGGGGAAGGCGGCTGGGCAATGGAGTCAGTATGCTGAGATCGCCGTTAAACGGACGCTGACGCGCGACGGGACCTCGACCTATTACATTAACGGCCAACCCGTGCGCCGTCGTGACATTCAGGACATTTTCCTCGGTACCGGTTTGGGGCCGCGCGCTTACGCGATTATCGGTCAAGGCATGATCTCCCGCATCATTGAATCGCGCCCGGAAGAATTGCGCGTGTTCTTGGAAGAGGCTGCTGGCGTATCGCGTTACAAGGAACGTCGACGCGAAACCGAAAATCGTATCCATGACACTCATGAGAACCTGGTGCGTGTCGAAGATATTTTGCGAGAGTTGAACGCGAACCTTGAAAAGCTCGAGGCGCAGGCGGAAGTCGCGAACAAATATCACGCCCTACAAGCGGATCAAGAAGAGAAACAAAAACTCTTATGGATGCTGCGCAAACGCGAAGCGGCGGCAGAACAGAAAAAATATTTCGCTGAAATTGAAAAGTGTCAAATTGATCTCGAAGAGCAAACGGCTAAGCTGCGTCATGTTGAGCTCGAGTTAGAGCAAATGCGTCAGGCCCACTATGCGGTCGGCGATAAGATGCATCAAGCGCAAGGCAATTTGTATCAAACCAATGCGGAGATCGGTAGCCTAGAAGCGCAAATCAAATTTGTGATTGAATCGCGCTCGCGTTTGCAATCCCAATTGAATTCTCTGGCAGCACAACGTGATCAATGGCAGCGTCAAGGTCAGCAATTCCAAGATGATTTGGCAGATGCCGAAATGCATGTCGAAGAATTGGCTATGCGCAGCGAGCAAGCGCAAGAAACGGTCGCGCAGCAGAATGAAAAAATCCCTGCACTCGAACAGATTTGGCGTGAAGCACAACTCAAAAGCACTGAGTCGCGCGCCAAGATCATGCAGATGCAACAGCAAATTGAATTGGAGTCGGCGCATCAACGTAATGCCTCGAATATCTTAAACAGTTTGGCGATACGTCGTGAACGTCTGGCGCAAGAAAAGCAAGGCTTGGTGGTGCCCGACACTTCGCATTTGCAAAACCTCGCCATGCAGTTGGAAGAGAAAAAGCAAGTGCTTGAAGAAGCGACGATGCAGCTTGAAGAGGCCCAAGAACGTTTGCCACAGCTTGAAGAAGAACGTAAGGCCGCCCAAGAACAAGTCAATAAAGACACCGCGCAATCGGCGCAGCTTGATGCGCGACTGGCGGCGTTGAAGTCGCTGCAGGAAAGCTTGGAGAGTCAAGGTAAAGTCCAACCATGGCTGGCGAAACATGGCCTTGAAAAACTGCCTAAACTTTGGCAAAAAGTGCAGATCGAATCGGGTTGGGAAACCGCCTTGGAGTCCGTTTTGCGCGAACGCACCTCGGCCTTGGAGATGTCCAATCTCGAATGGGCAAAAGCGTTTTTCAGCGATGCACCACCAGCAAAATTGGCTTTGTATGCGCCGCAGGTGATTGCGCCGACGCCAGCAATTGATGGTCTGAAACCGATGTTCGATTTATTGCAGTTGAACGATGCGGGTGTTCGTGGTGTGATGCAGGATTGGTTGCATAACGTTTATGTGGCGGCCGATACAGCAAGCGCCTTCATGGATCGCGCGAAACTACCAGCTGGAGCCAGCTTTATCACGAAACAAGGTCATCTCGTCAGTGCTTCGAGTGTGCGTTTTTACGCCACCGATTCGGAACAAGATGGTGTCTTAGCGCGTCAACAGGAAATCGAAAACATCGGCAAGCAAGCGCGAGCACAACATTTGTTAGCAGACGAAGGCAAGACGCGCGCCATTCGCGCTGAAGCTGCTTTGAGTCAAGCAACGCAAAGCTTGCAGGAATTGCGTGCCCGTGTTTCCAACTTGACGCAGACTGTGCACGGTTTGCAAATCGAGTACATGAAGTTGGCTGAGGTGCAAGAGCGTTTCAATCAACGCAGCCAGCAAATTCAAACGGACTTGGCGGAAATTGCTGAGCAAGAGCATGAGCAACAAACAGCGCGTGCTGAATCTGAAGCGAAGTTTGAAAAGCTCGATATTGCGCTTGCCGAAATGCAGGAAACACACGAATCGGGTCAGACCGAGTTCCTCGAGAAAGAACAACATCTAAACGATGCTAGGGCCCGATTGCGCGATCTTGAATTGGCAGCGCAGGAAGCGAGCTTTGCCGAGAAGACGCATCGCGTCAAGATTGAAGAATTAAAGCGGAGTATCGCCACCGCGCTCGAACAAGCTTCGCAGCTATTCGCCAACATGCAGCAAGGCCAACTTGAGCTGGAAAGTATGGATGAGCAAACTGCGCAGGCTGGTTTGCAGAGCTTGTTGGAGAAACGCAGTGAACAAGAACGCGTGTTGGCCGATGCGCGTCACGAGTTAGATCAGCTGACACAGAAATTGCGTCACGCTGAAGAGGCGAAATTGCAAGTCGAGCGTAGCCTGCAACCGCAGCGTGATCGCATCGTTGAGTTGCAACTGAAAGAGCAGGCAGCACGCCTCAATCAAGAACAGTACGAAGAGCAATTGCGCAACTTCGAGGTTGATGAAGCAGCTCTCGAACCGAAATTGCATGACGATCTTAGACCATCTTATCTGCAAGGTGAGGTGACGCGTTTGACGAATGCAATTGCCGCGTTGGGTGCGGTCAACTTGGCGGCTTTAGAAGAGCTGGCGCAAGCGAAAGAACGTAAAACCTTCCTTGATTCACAGTTTGCCGATTTGACGGAAGCGATCACAACTTTGCAAGACGCGATTACCAAAATCGATATGGAAACGCGTGATCTATTGCAAGATACATTCAATCGCGTGAATCATCATTTCGCTGAATTGTTCCCGGTCTTATTCGGTGGCGGTCAAGCGAAGTTGATTATGACCGGTGACGAAATTCTCGATTCAGGTGTTCAGGTTATGGCGCAACCGCCTGGTAAGAAAAATGCGACGATTCATTTGTTGTCGGGTGGTGAAAAAGCATTGACCGCGACCGCCTTGGTGTTCTCCATGTTCCAGCTCAATCCAGCACCATTCTGCTTACTCGATGAGGTTGATGCGCCGTTGGATGACTCGAATACGGAACGTTTCTGCAATATGGTGAAACGTATGTCGAGTAATACACAGTTTTTATTTATTTCCCACAATAAGATTGCGATGGAAATGGCACAACAATTGATTGGTGTCACCATGCAAGAACAAGGGGTTTCTCGAATCGTTGCGGTCGATATGGAATCGGCCGCAAGTCTGGTTGGTGAGGGTTAAACAGAATGACAGATTTACAGTTGAGTTTGTTGGGTTCGGGTGTCGGTTTTATCGTTGTCTTGGTTATCTACAATAAGTGGCAAGAGTATAGAGCACGAAAAACAGTGGACCGTGCATTTGCTGATTCGCATGACGATGTCTTGATGAAGCCCGTCGATCGTGAAGATGCAAGTAGTGTGCGACAAGAGCCTAAGTTTGGCGATGACGATCTGGACTTGTCAGATGACTCTGGCGCGCAAGACGTGTCGTCAGAAGTCTCTGTGGAATCGACGGTGGATTCACCTGCAATCGAAGATGAACCTGAATTGTCCGTTGATGACCTGATCGATTGCGTTATTCCTTTGGAATTTGAGTCGCCGATTCGTGGTGAGAAGCTCTTGCAGGAAGTCGCCGAATTGAAATACGTCGGTAAAAAACCTGTGCATTTCATTGGTTTAACACACGAAGGCAAGCGTGATGAAATTGCACACGGCGGCGTGTATACGACGATGTTTGCTGGCGTGCAAATGGTGACTCGTAGTGGCCCGTTGAATGAATTGGAGTATTCGGAATTTGTTTCTAAGTTGCGCGAAATTGCCGATCGTTTGAATGCGCATTCTGATATCCCCGACATGAATCGAGTGATGTCGAACGCGCGTGAGTTGCACCAATTCGTCGCCGAGCACGACGCTCAATTGAGTGTCAACGTGTTGTCGAATGGCGCACCTTGGGATATCACGACTCTGTTAGGCGCATTGGAAAAACAAGGATTTGATATCCGCGCCGATGGTCGCTTGGTGATGCCGGATGGCGATACAGGTGGCAATTTATTCACGATGTCGACCAATGTGAGCGCGAGCGAAACGGTGACATCGAAGTTGACTTTGTTGCTCGATGTTCCATGTGTGGCGCCTGATTTAGAAGGTTTCGGGACAATGGCGAAATGTGCGCGTTCATTGGCTTCTCGTTTGGGCGGTACGGTCGTCGATGACGGCAATCATCCTATTTCCGAGCAGGCCTTAGCGGAAATCGCCGATCAAGTGCGTGATTTTTGTAACGCAATGGCTGTCGCTGAAATTCCAGCCGGATCGCGTCGTGCCAAACGTTTATTCAGCTGGTAAGTTTATTTGAAGTGAGGAATGAGAAGCGATCGCCGATTCGAGATCGCTTTTCTCCGCAATGACGAATGACGCGACCGCGTCTTTTGATCGATGAACTTGTTTTCGATTGAGTTCCTTATTTTTGTCGACTTCAACCATGCAAAATGATTTATTTGGCGCTCCTGACGCAACGCCCACGAACCAATCCAAAAAGCTTGAGCCTGAACAGCGTGCTCAGCAATTGCGCGATGAGTTGAATCGCCATTCCTATAACTACTACACACTGGATGCGCCGACGATCCCCGATGCGGAATACGATAAGCTGTTCAAGGAGTTGCAAGAACTTGAGGCGAGCAATCCAGCTTTGCGTGCGGCGGATAGTCCAACGCTGAGAGTCGGCTCGGCGCCGCTACCAGAATTTACGCAGGTACAGCACAGCGTGCCGATGCTGTCTTTGAATAATGGCTTTGAAGACGAAGATGTTGATGCCTTCGATCGTCGGGTGCGCGAAGGTTTAGGCTTGGGTGTGGTTGATACACAGACCCAGATCGAATATGCAATTGATTTGAAATTCGATGGTCTTGCGATTAATTTGCGTTATGTGAACGGTGTCTTCACACAAGCTGCTACGCGCGGCGATGGTTACACAGGCGAAGATGTCACCGAAAACATTCGCACCATCCGCAGCATTCCATTGCGCCTGCAAACGGAGAGTCCACCTGCCATTCTCGATGTGCGCGGTGAAGTGTTGATGTTCAAGGCTGACTTTGAAAAACTCAATCAACGTCAACGCGATAGCGGTAGCAAAGAGTTCGCCAATCCGCGTAATGCTGCTGCAGGGAGTTTGCGTCAACTTGATTCTCGTATCACAGCACAACGCAGCTTGCGCTTTTTCGCTTATGGCATCGGCTTGTTAGAAGGTGCCGAATTGCCGGCATCGCATCGTGCTTTACTGGATTGGTACGCGCAGATGGGAATTCCCGTTTGCCAAGAAAAAGCGGTTGTTAGTGGCGCTGCTGGTTTACTTGAGTTTTATCGACAAACCCAAGAAAAACGCCCACAGCTGGCTTATGAAATTGATGGGGTGGTCTACAAGGTCAATCGTTTCGATTTGCAGGAACGCTTAGGCTTCGTCTCACGCGCTCCGCGTTTTGCTATCGCGCATAAATTTCCCGCCGAAGAGGCGCTGACGATTGTGCAAGATATCGAGGTTCAGGTAGGACGCACCGGCGCGATTACGCCGGTGGCGCGTCTACAACCGGTTTTTGTTGGCGGCGTGACGGTGACCAACGCAACCTTGCATAATGAAGAGGAAGTTCAGCGTAAGGACATACGAGTGGGCGACACGGTGATCGTGCGTCGCGCTGGGGATGTGATCCCCGAAGTGGTTGCCAGCGTGATTGAGCGCCGTCCAGAAAATACGGAAGTCTTTCGCTTGCCAACTGAATGTCCTATCTGTAGTTCGCCTATCGTCAAACCTGAGGATGAGGCGATTGCGCGATGCTCGGGCGGATGGTTGAAATGTGCTGCGCAACGTAAGGGGGGCTTGTTCCATTTTGCCTCGCGTAAAGCGCTTAATATTGAAGGCATGGGGGAACAGTTGATCGATCAACTAGTCGATCGCAGTGTCGTCAACACGCCTGCGGATTTCTATCGACTCGGTCTCAGTGCATTGTCTGAGCTTGATCGTATGGCTGAAAAATCTGCGAAGAATATTCTCGAAGCTTTGGAAACGTCGAAGGCAACCAGCTTGCCTCGGTTTATTTACGCATTAGGCATTCGTCATGTGGGTGAGTCGACTGCCAAGGATCTCGCCTTGCATTTCACCGAAATGGAAAGTTTTATGCAAGCGACGGAGGAACAACTGTTAGCGGTGAATGATGTTGGTCCTGTCGTTGCACGCTCGATTCGTAGCTTCTTTGATGATGCTTTGAACGTCGAACTCGTGCGTCAGTTGATCTCAGCCGGGATACATTGGCCAGCTATTGAAAAGGTCGATCTCAGTAGCGCCGTGTTTGCCGGTAAAACCTTGGTTTTGACTGGTACTTTGCCTACCCTGAGTCGCGAGCAAGCGAGTGCTTTGGTTGAACAGCATGGCGGCAAGGTGTCCGGCTCGGTTTCGAAGAAGACGCATTTTGTATTAGCTGGCGAAGAGGCAGGTAGCAAGTTGGTTAAGGCACAAGAATTAGGAATTCGCGTGCTGACAGAAGAAGAGTTTTTAGCCATGCTTCAGGCCTGATGCGGTGGGCTGTGTGCACTGCTGTTTGAGTGCCTGAGTCTGAACTTCAATTTGAAATGCCGCGCAAAGGCAAATGAAATATTTAATGACAGCGTTTGAGGGAAACGTCGATGAAAAAAATTAAAAAAGCTGTTTTTCCAGTAGCGGGTTTTGGGAGCCGCTTTTTACCTGCGACAAAAGCACAACCGAAAGAAATGCTCTCGGTGGTCGATAAGCCTTTGATCCAATATGCGGTTGAGGAAGCGGTGGAGGCCGGCATCACCGAGATGGTTTTCATTACTGGTCGCAATAAGCGCGCGATTGAAGATCACTTTGACACTGCTTATGAACTCGAAAACGAATTGGAAGCGGCGGGTAAACATGCTTTGCTGGAAATCGTTCGCAATGTGATTCCGAGTAATATCAACTGCATTTATATTCGCCAGCCTGCTGCGCTAGGACTCGGTCATGCAGTTTTGTGTGCGCGTCCTGTGGTGGGTGATGAACCTTTTGCTGTGTTATTGGCGGATGATTTGATGGACGTTCGTCCTGGTCAAAAAGGGGTCACGGCGCAGATGGCCGAGATCTATGAACAGGAGGGCGGTAGCATCGTCGCGGTGCAAGAGGTGCAGCGCCAATTCACCAATCAGTACGGGATTGTCAGTGGCACCGCTTATAAAGATCATTTGGAGCGTATGCACGGTATCGTTGAAAAACCGAAACCAGAAGAAGCACCATCGACTTTGGCAGTGGCAGGGCGCTATGTCCTGTCAGGGAAAATTTTTAATTACCTTGAAAAACTCGGTAAAGGTTCTGGTGGCGAAATTCAGTTGACCGACGGTATTGCGGCGATGTTGAAAGAAGATCCTGTATTCGCTTATCGCTGCGATGCATTCCGCTATGATTGTGGCTCCAAACTCGGCTACCTCAAGGCTTCTGTGGCCTTAGGTTTGAAACATCCAGACGTCGGCGACGAGTTCTCAAAATATTTGCATGAACTCATGGCGCAACAATAATCGCGAGCCTGAACGTGGTGATGAGCAGCTTTTGTGACGAGGTAAGACAATGATTTATCCAATTTTGAAAATGGGCGATCCGCGTTTGCTACGCGTGTCCGAGCTAATTAAGGAATTCGATACGCCAGCCTTACATCAGCTCATCAAGGATATGTTTGAAACCATGCAGCATGCGAATGGCGCAGGTTTGGCTGCACCACAAATTGGCGTCAATTTGCAATTGGTGATTTTTGGTTTTAAACAAAACCCTCGTTATCCCGATGCACCGAATGTACCTGAAACTGTGCTGATAAATCCTATCTTAACGCCGTTGTCGGAAGAGACTGATGAAGCTTGGGAGGGATGTCTTTCGGTCCCTGGTATGCGTGGTTTGGTGCCGCGCTGGAGCCGCTTGCGCTACGAGGGCTTTGATCAATTTGGTCAAAAGATCAGTCGCGAAGTCGATGGTTTTCATGCACGAGTGGTACAGCATGAAACCGATCACTTGAATGGTGTTTTATATCCGATGCGTATCAAAGACCTCAGTAAGTTTGGCTTCACTGAGGTTCTATTTCCAGAACTCGATCCTAACGACGACGATTAAGGCTGCGACGATAGCGTCGACAATTAGGGTGTCAACTCAGATTAGTTGAACGGCTCGTCGTCGCGCAAATAGCGCCATTGGCCTTCTGGTAGTTTTCCGAGTCGTACCTTGCCGATACGCACACGTTTCAAACCGACGACTTTCAGGCCGACCATTTCACACATGCGGCGAATCTGACGCTTTTTGCCTTCTTTCAGGATGAATTGAAGTTGGTCGTCGTTTTGCCAACGTACTTGTGCCGGTAAGAGTTTCTTGCCATCGAGGCTGAGACCGTGATTGAGTAAGCGCAAGTCGCTGTCGGGTAAGCGGCCCGGTTTGTTGTACACCACCCGCACCAGATATTCCTTTTCGACCTCACTATTTTCACCGATCAATTTCTTAGCGATGCGACCGTCTTGGGTCAGGATTAAGAGCCCAACTGAGTCGATATCGAGACGTCCCGCTGGCACTAGACTGCGCAATTGGGTTGGATGAAAACTTGTGTTGACTTTACATTCGCTCCAACGATTTTCGGGTTTGATCAAGGCAATCGCTGGCAAATAGCCATCCTCAGCTTGGCCGCTCACATAACCGACAGGCTTGTTGATGAGAATAGTAACGCGTTTAGATTGCTCGGCGGCTGCTTGGCGTTCGATCGTGATCTTTTGGTGCGGTAGGATCTTGGTCCCCAATTCGGCGATGACTTTGCCATCAACGCGCACCCAGCCTTTAGCGATCCACTCATCAGCCTCACGGCGCGAGCATAAGCCCAGTTCTGACATGCGTTTTGATAGTCGAATTAATTCAGTCATAGTTCATTTCCTGTTTGCTGATTTGGTGATTTAGCGATAATAGAGCACTCAAATACGCAAAGCATCGAGTAGTTCGGATTCAAATTGAATTTGGTTTTTGGGATTATGCAGCGCTGGGCCATCGATCAGAAATACGTCTTCCACACGCTCACCCAAGGTCATGACTTTTGCGGTGTGTAGATTGATTTTGTATTTGGCTAATAAGCTGGCGACCGAATACAACAGGCCGTTTTTATCGTTGGCCGAAATCGATAGCAGGAAGTATTGTCCTTTATCGTCAGGGCGCAGTTCGACAGTCGGCACTAATGGGAAGTTGCGCGAGAGACGCGATAAACGTCCTTGATTCGGTGTGGTTAGCGGCGCTTGTTTGCTCAGCACGTCGCTTAATTCATGTTCGATTAAGTTGATGATGTCACGATAGTTGCTGGCAAAGGCTGGCTCAGTGACCAAGAAAGTGTCGAGCGCATAACCGTTTTTTGCGGTGTGAATCTTGGCATCTAAGATGCCGAAATTCTTGCCGTCGAAGTAGTTGCAGATGCGGGCAAATAAATCTGCTTGATCGCGTACATAAACGGCGACTTGCAAACCTTCGCCAATTGGCGCGACGCGGCATTTGACAACTGGTGTCTCGCTATTGATTTTGTCGTGCAGAACCCGAGTTTGCCACGCGATATCGGAGGCGTCATGGCGCAAGAAATAAACGATATCGAGTTGTTCCCAAAATTGAGTATGCGCATCATTTTCGATACCAACCAAGCGCAGGGCTTTGAGCGCTTCTTCTTGTCGATTCTTGAGTTCACGATCGGTCGAGGGCGCTTCGCCGCCCAAAACGCGCAGCGTCATTTTATAGAGGTCTTCGAGTAATTTGCCTTTCCAAGCATTCCACACTTTCGGGCTGGTGCCACGAATGTCGCAGACAGTGAGTAAGTAGAGTGCTGTCAGATGCCGTTCGTCCTTGACGATCTTGGCGAAATTTTGTATGACGTCTGGATCGGATAAGTCTTGTTTTTGTGCGACCTGAGACATCGTCAAGTGCTGCTGAACCAAGAAGATGATGAGCTCGGTATTCTTGCGTGAAATACCGTGGTCATAGCAAAATTTGCGCGCATCGGCCATGCCTAATGTCGAATGATCGCCATGGCGTCCCTTGGCGATATCATGAAATAGAGCGGCGATGTATAAGACCCAAGGCTGACCAAAATTCGCCATGAGTTGGCTGCAGAAGGGGTATTCATGGGCATGCTCAGTCATCGTGAAGCGACGCAAGTTGCGAACCACCATCAGTATGTGTTGATCGACTGTGTATGCATGAAACAAGTCATGCTGCATCTGTCCCACAATGCGACGGAAGTTGGGCAGGTAGCGGCCCAGTACGCTGGTTTGATTCATGCTGCGCAAGACATGTGTGATGCCGCGCGGTGACTGCAAAATTTGTAGGAAAGTCGCTCGATTAAAGATGTCGTGACGGAATTCCGCGTCGATCAGATTGCGCGAGTGCCACAATGCACGCAAAGTCTTCGCAGTCATGCCTTTCAGATTCGCATGCTGAGATAAAAGCAGGAACACCTCTAGCATCGCTGACGGTGTCTGTTGGAAAACTTCGTCGTGCGCGATTTCAATCAAGCCATTCACTTCATTGAATCGTTCATTGATGGCTTTGGCTTGATGCGGTAAAGGGAATAACACGGCTTCAATGTTTTGCAGCAAAATCGTGTTGAGCTGCGTGACCGCTTTGGCGGCCCAGTAATAACGCTGCATCAAATATTCACTAGCACGTCGCGCTTCGGTGGTTTCGAAACCAAAGGTGGCGGCGATCGCATTTTGCAAGTCAAACACCAAACGATCTTCGCGTCGTTTGGCTTGGATATGCAGACGAATGCGTATATCTTTGAAGGCTCGTTCATTGCGCTTCAATTGATGAGCTTCCGCAGCCGTGATCAAGCCGTGTGTAGCAAGTTCCGCCCAAGAGTTGCCGAGTTGTGCTGCTTTGGCGACCCATAAAATGACTTGAAGATCGCGCAGACCACCTGGACTTTCTTTGCAATTAGGTTCGAGACTGTATGGTGTGTCTTCGTATTTGACGTGTCGTTGTTGCAGTTCTAAAAGCTTCGCTTGAAAGAACTGCTGAGGATGCATGGCTTCATCATAGCGTGTTTTCAGATCACGGAAATTGTTGCGACTACCAGCGATGAGGCGAGCTTCCAGTAGCGCTGTTTTGACCGTGATGTCAGCAGCAGCCTCAGTCATGCATTCATCAATCGTACGAATACTATGACCAATGTCCAGACCAATGTCCCATAGGACTTGAATCAAACTTTCCAGCTTCTCGCGTAGCGCTTTGTCGGGCGGTGCGGCCAAGAGAATCAATACATCGACATCGGAGTAGGGGAATAACTCACCGCGCCCATAACCGCCAACGGCTACCAATGAAACATCTTTGGGAAATTGAAAACTCTTCCAAATGGCGACGAGATTATTATCGACACAGCGGCACAGATCGCGCAATAGAACTTCGGCTCTGGGCTTGGTATTGAAGGCCTCAATGATGGCTTGTTGTTCTGCCTTTAGTTTGGCCTTGAAGGCCATAGCATTCGCGATATCCATGGGCGTGCAGATTGGAGGGTGGTCAGGGTAAGACGGGCAAGAAAGAGTAAGAGCGAGCAAGAACGATCTTACCGATTCGCGATTAGCCAACGATCAGCTCTTGCTTGTGTCTTTACATAACATCCTTTTTTTTAGCTTGATGAAGTTCGATATTTAATTCTTGATGAAATCTGGTGGCGGTGGAGATCCTGCGGACAAAGTTAAAACTTCGTATCCGGTTTCAGTCACCAATACCGTGTGTTCCCATTGCGCGGAGAGGCTGCGGTCCTTGGTCTTAATAGTCCAACCATCAGGCATTTCTTTGATTTCACGACGACCCGCATTGATCATCGGCTCAATCGTAAAAATCATGCCCGGCTTCATTTCATCTAAAGTGCCTGGACGACCGTAGTGCAAAATTTGCGGTTCTTCATGAAACACTTTGCCAATACCGTGGCCGCAGAATTCGCGCACCACGCTATAGCCCGCTTTTTCTGCGTGCTGCTGAATCGCATGACCGATATCACCTAGGCGATTACCAGGTTTTACTTGCGCGATGCCGAGCCACATGCATTCATAAGTGATGTCGCTTAAGCGTTTAACGAAGGGCTTCACGTCGCCGATCAAAAACATGCGACTGTTGTCGCCGTGATAGCCGTCCTTAATCACCGTGATATCAAGATTGACGACATCACCATCCTTTAATACTTTATCTCCCGGAATGCCGTGGCAAATCACGTCGTTAACGGAAGTGCAAATAGCTTTCGGAAACGGCGTGTAGCCCGGTGGGCAATAATTTAATGGTGCGGGAATGGAGCCTTGTACGTTGACCATGTACTCATGGCAGAGGCGATCAAGTTCACCAGTGGTCACACCAGCTTTAACGAACGGTGTGATGTAATCGAGTACTTCAGATCCGAGGCGTCCTGCAACGCGCATACCTTCGATTTCTTCTGGGGACTTGATGGAAATATGAGCCATATGAGTTTCTTTTGTCGAATGTAATAAAATTCTTGAAGATGTGAAGCTTGGGATTGCTTGCCATCCAAGCGCGGCGGGCGTGAGTCAAACTGACGCATCACGCTTGTTTATATCTTCGCTATTATAGACGACTGACTAGGTGCTCGGTGGCAATGCAGCATTTTTCATTTTGAAAGTGTGTTTGAGTTAATTATAAATCTATGTTTCTTGAAAATCTTCTTTACGTGGCCTTGCTCGATTAAAATTTGAGAAGGGTTTCACGAGGACGTTGTTTGAGTTTGGGAGAGATTGGTAAGGCTTGTTCGGCTTGCCATCTGGCTATGAACTGTAGTAGAATCGATGGTTAGCTTGAGTAAATTTACTTCTTGCTACAAATAATCGAGTAGTTTTTAAAATCGAATCTGGTCGAAAAGGGTGTCCTGCAGAGTGGCTCCTGAGAGCGAAAAAGTGGGATCACTGACAAGATTCAAGACCTAACCCTGGAGTTATTATGTCTGTAACAATGCGTGAAATGCTGGAAGCTGGTGTTCATTTTGGTCACCAAACTCGTTTTTGGAATCCAAAGATGGCACCGTACATCTTCGGTCATCGCAACAAGATTCATATCATGAACTTGGAAAAAACATTGGCGATGTATCAAGAAGCGATGAAATTCATTCGCCAATTGTCCGCTAATCGTGGCACCATTTTGATGGTAGGTACAAAGCGTCAAGCACGTGACTTGATCGCTGCAGAAGCAAACCGTGCTGGTATGCCTTACGTTGATCAACGTTGGTTGGGTGGTATGTTGACTAACTTCAAAACAGTCAAAACATCGATCAAGCGTTTGAAAGACATGGAAGCAGCAATCGAAGACGGTTCTGTAGAAAAATTGTCTAAAAAAGAAGCTTTGATGTTCCAACGCGAAATGGTTAAGTTGCAAAAATCCATCGGCGGTATCAAAGATATGGGCGGCGTTCCTGACGCGATTTTCGTGGTTGACGTTGGTTACCACAAAGGTGCGATCACTGAAGCAGCTAAATTGGGTATTCCAGTAATCGGCGTGGTTGATACAAACCACTCTCCAGAAGGCGTTACTTACATCATCCCTGGTAACGATGACTCTTCTAAAGCGATTGCTTTGTATGCTCGCGGCGTTGCTGATGCGATCTTGGAAGGTCGTGCAAATGCAGTTAATGAAGTGCTTGAAGCTGTTAAGCCAAGCGACGAGTTTGTAGAAGTTGAACAAGCTTAATTAACTCTCCCGTAAATTTTACGGGCAGCGAAATAAAAGGGGCAAACACAGGTTAGCCCCTTTTTTTAAGTTAAAGAATTGTGATGCTCAAAATGAAGTACTTATTGAAGTAGTAGTGTTTTGGGCGAATTTAATGAATTGAGTGCTTTCAGATGAAAGCGCAGTGAATTAGGAGAGTAGCATGGCGGCAATTACAGCAGCGATGGTAGGCGAATTACGTGCAAAGACAGATGCACCAATGATGGAATGCAAAAAAGCCTTGACTGAAGCAGAAGGCAACATGGAACGTGCTGAAGAAATCTTGCGCGTTAAATTGGGTAGCAAAGCTTCTAAAGCAGCTTCCCGCGTAACAGCAGAGGGCGTTGTTGCTTCTTTCATCGACGGTGGCGTTGGTGCATTGGTAGAAGTTAACTGCGAAACAGACTTCGTTTCTAAAAATGACGATTTCTTGGCGTTCACAAATGAATTGGCAAAATTGGTTGCTGAAAAAAATCCAGCAGACGTAGCCGCTTTGTCCGCATTGCCAATGCGTGAAGGTACTGTTGAAACAGTACGTGCAGCTTTGATCGGTAAGATCGGTGAAAACATGTCTATCCGTCGTTTCCAACGTTTCGAAACAACTGCAAAAGTTGCTTCTTACTTGCACGGCACACGTATCGGTGTAGTTGTTGAATTCGACGCAGCTGATCACCAAGTTGGTAAAGATGTTGCGATGCATATCGCCGCGATGAAACCAGTATCTTTGTCTACTGAGCAAGTTCCAGCAGAATTGATCGAAAAAGAGCGCTCTGTTGCATCCCAAAAAGCAGCTGAATCTGGCAAACCAGCAGATATCGTTGCTAAGATGGTTGATGGTGCGGTACAGAAGTTCTTGAAAGAAGTTACTTTGTTGAACCAACCATTCGTGAAAAACGACAAACAAACAGTTGAGCAAATGTTGCAATCTGTTGGCGCTTCCGTAAAAGCATTCACAATGTATGTTGTTGGTGAAGGCATTGAGAAGAAGCAAGACGATTTCGCTGCAGAAGTGGCAGCGCAAGTTGCCGCTGCAAAGCAAGCGTAAGCAATATGATGAAAACGGGCCGCAAGGCCCGTTTTTTTAAGCGCGTGCACAACTAATCGTGATGATGCGCTACAAAGTGATTGTAGTGAGATGAAAGACAGTAGCTAAGTAATTGTTGTAAGAGCTTTTGATGTGCCCTGTGTGGCCGATTAACAAGAGTTTTTGCAATAATTTCTTTTTCAACCCGAGGAGGCCATATCGTGACTAAACCAGCATATAAACGTGTATTACTAAAACTCTCTGGTGAAGCATTGATGGGCGATGATGCATTTGGCATTAATCGCGCCACAATTGAACGTATGGTGGCCGATGTCGCTGAAGTTTCACGCATGGGTGTTGAGCTGGCAATTGTTATTGGTGGTGGTAATATTTTCCGTGGCGTGGCACCTGGTGCGCAGGGTATGGATCGTGCAACCGCTGATTACATGGGTATGTTAGCGACGGTGATGAATTCGCTCGCTTTGGGTGATGCTATGCGTCAGGTGGGTATCACGGCGCGCGTGATGTCGGCGATCGGTATTGAGCAAGTGGTCGAGCCTTATGTGCGCCCGAAAGCCTTGCAGTATTTGGAAGAGGGTAAGGTTGTGATTTTCGCAGCGGGTACTGGCAATCCCTTCTTTACAACGGATACTGCGGCCGCTTTGCGCGGTTCGGAGATTGGTGCTGAATTAGTCTTGAAAGCGACCAAAGTTGATGGCGTCTACACGGCCGATCCGAAGAAAGACCCAAGTGCAACGCGCTATTCCACGATTTCTTTTGATGAGGCCATTTCACGTCACCTACAAGTGATGGACGCGACTGCATTCGCATTGTGTCGTGATCAAAAGTTACCAATTAAGGTTTTCTCGATAGTAAAACCGGGTGCTTTGAAAAATCTCATTTTAGGTGGAGACGAAGGTACCTTAGTCCACGTATAATGCGCGGTTTCGACGCAAGTTTCCCATTGAGGCACGGCGTCGCATCTTAATGAATTTGAGGAGGAGCCTAGAATGCTCCTCCTTCTCTTTGTTCAGGAGTCTATGATGACAGTAGCGAGTATCAAAAGCAGCGCCGACCAGCGTATGCAAAAGTCGATTGAAACTTTGAAATCTAATTTGGCAAAAGTGCGTACTGGCCGTGCACACGTTGGTATTTTGGATCAAGTAACGGTGGACTATTACGGCTCTCCAACGCAAATTTCACAGGTCGCTAATTTGACTTTGATCGATGCTCGTACAATTGGTGTGCAGCCTTGGGAAAAGAAAATGTTGGCAGTGATCGAGAAAGCGATTCGCGATTCTGATCTTGGTCTTAACCCTGCTACTCATGGCGATATGATTCGTGTGCCAACGCCGCCATTGACGGAAGAGCGTCGCAAGGAAATGGTGAAGTTGGTAAAAAACGAAGGCGAAGACGCGAAAATTGCCGTACGCAATATTCGTCGTGACGCTAATGAAGCTTTGAAGAAGCTTTTGAAAGACAAAGAAATTTCTGAAGATGATGATCGCCGCGCTCAGGATGACGTGCAAAAGTTGACTGACAAATTTGTGGCGGAAGTCGATAAGCTCCTCGCTGAAAAAGAAAAAGAAGTGCTGACGGTTTAAAGCGAATTCGTTTTCTTGAGATTGGAGTTTCATGAAGCACACTAGCTCAACGCAAGAAGTCCCTAACACCGGACTTGTGCCAAATCACGTTGCTATCATCATGGATGGCAACGGACGTTGGGCCACTAAACGCTTTTTGCCGCGCGTTGCAGGCCATGTGAAAGGTGTCGATGCTGTCCGTGGCATCGTCGAGGCCTGCATCAAGCGTGGCATTAAGTACCTCACTTTGTTCGCCTTCAGTTCTGAGAATTGGCGCCGTCCTGCTGACGAAGTTTCACTGTTGATGCGTTTATTTGTCACTGCCTTGGAGAAGGAAGTGCGCAAGATGCACGACAATAATATTCGCTTGAAGATTGTCGGTGATTTGACTCGCTTCGAGCCAGCTTTGCAAGACGCTATCAGCGCGGCGATGGCCAAGACTGAGAATAATACAGGTCTTACAGTCACCGTCTGTGCGAATTATGGTGGACGCTGGGATGTGGTGCAGGCGGCCAATCAATTGATCGCAGAAGGTCGCGCCGGAGCAGAACTGACCGAGCAAGAGCTAGCCTCCAAATTATCGATGGCTTACGCACCAGAACCGGATTTGTTTATACGTACTGGTGGTGAGACCCGTATTTCAAATTTCTTGCTGTGGCAATTGGCTTACACCGAGCTCTATTTCACAGAGACCTATTGGCCAGACTTTGATGGCGCGGCTCTCGATAAGGCGATTCTCTCTTACCAGTCGCGTGAACGCCGTTTTGGGCGGACCAGCGAACAAGTCAGTCAACAAGCCAACGAATCGGCTTAGTTTCCCAACTAAGCCTGTCAGCTTCCTCGAATAAGGATGTATATGTTGAAAACACGCGTGATCACTGCAATTGTTCTACTTGCGGTGTTGTTGCCTATACTTTTCTCCGGCAATGCGATTGCATTTACTCTCGCTGCGAGTCTTTTTTTAGGGGCTGCCATGTGGGAAACGCAGCGTCTGTTTCATAAGCCCGGTGCGATTATCATCGGTGTTGCATGGGCAGCTGTATTTGCTTACGTCTCACTTTTTTCCGCGCCGTTTTCAGTACCAACTTTGTTCACGCTGTGCACAATTTTTTGGTTGTTTGGCTTGATGCCAGCCCTGCGGTTTGGGCTACCACCAGTCGGCGGCTTTGGCAGTAGTCTGATTAGTGGCGTTTATGCAGTCTCGATATTTGGCTGCTTCGTCGCGATGAATGTGTTATTTGCCAAGTCTAACGTTCTTTTGCTCTCTGCCATGGCATTGGTGTGGGTTGCTGATATTGGAGCCTATTTCTGTGGGAAGGCTTTTGGTAAACGTAAGCTCGCGCCAAGTATCTCTCCGGGTAAATCATGGGAAGGTGCCATTGGTGGTGCGATCTTGGTCAATGTATTCGGTTTCGTGTGTGCCTATACGCCCGTTTTAGCGGAGACACTGCCAGCGAAAATCTTCAGTCACCGTGGCATGCTGACGATGACGATTGTGCTTACTGCAATCGCGGCAGCGAGTGTGGTTGGCGATCTGTTTGAGTCTTTGCTCAAGCGTCGCGTGGGATTTAAAGACAGCAGTAATTTGCTTCCTGGTCATGGTGGTGTGCTAGACCGTATCGATGCTTTGATTCCTGTGATGCCAGTGGCAGCTTTGCTGAGCGCAATGTGGGCCTTGTGATCGCAATTCCACTCATCTGATAAAACCAACATGCCCGCACAAAGAATTACTGTCCTTGGCGCCACTGGATCGATCGGGGTATCCACCCTAGATGTGGTAGCGCGCCATCCTGATCTGTATCAGATTTTTGCACTCACAGCGCATCAACAGATTGATAAGCTGTTTGAGCAGTGCCAGCGTTTTTGTCCTCAGTATGCGGTGCTTTCAACCGCGGACTTAGCTGCTCAGTTGCAAACGCGATTGCGTGATGCGGGCTTGGCGACGGTGGTCTTGTACGGACCGCAAGCCTTGTGCGACGTTGCGAGCGCGAATGAATGCGACACCGTGATGGCGGCGATTGTCGGTGCGGCGGGCCTGCCAGCCTCTTTGGCGGCTGCAAAGGCTGGTAAACGCGTGCTGCTCGCCAACAAAGAATCCTTGGTGATGTCCGGCCGGCTCTTCATGGATGCGATTGCCCGCAGTGGGTCGGCTTTATTGCCGATCGATAGCGAACACAATGCCATCTTCCAATGTTTGCCAGGTGGTTATGGACGCAAGCTCGAACATGGTGGCATCGCCAAGATTATTTTGACTGCGTCAGGTGGGCCATTTTTAAAGCGTGCTCTCGATACGCTCGATGCCGTCACGCCAGAGCAGGCTGTTGCCCATCCGAATTGGGTGATGGGACGCAAGATATCGGTGGATTCCGCGACCATGATGAATAAAGGTTTGGAAGTCATTGAGGCGCATTGGTTGTTTGGTGCACCAGCAGACAAGATCGATGTTTTGATTCATCCCCAAAGTGTGGTGCATTCGATGGTCTCATATGTCGATGGCTCGGTCATGGCGCAATTAGGTAACCCTGATATGCGAACGCCTATTGCCTACGGATTGGCCTTTCCAGAACGTATTGATTCAGGTGTGGAAGCTTTAGATTTGACTAAATTTGCTCAATTACATTTTGAGAAGCCAGATTTCGCACGTTTTCCATGTTTGCGTTTGGCTTACGAAGCTTTGCGAGCGGGCGGCTCGGCCCCAACCATCTTGAATGCAGCGAATGAAATTGCGGTGGAGGCTTTCTTAGGTGGAAGATTAGGGTTTAGAAGGATAGAAAATCTGATCGAAGAAACCATGAACGCTGTTGGTAACGAGGCGGTTGATAGTCTCGACGCTATATTAGCAAGCGATGGGAAAGCGCGACAAATCGCCATCTCGATTTTGTCGCAATGGAGTCAATAAATAAGTCTGTGGTCGGCACGGTCTTACGACCCCAAATTTTTGCTGGTCGAATTGTTTGATTGATAGAAGTACAGTTTGAGGACTTAAGCTACAGATGCAAGATTTTCTTACGATTCCGCTGTTTTTTCTGCTGTCGATTGGCCCCTTGGTCATCTTTCATGAACTTGGCCATTTTTGGGTGGCTCGGCTTTGTGGCGTGAAGGTCTTGCGATTCTCCTTTGGCCTTGGCAAGCCTTTGTGGACTTACACTTCGCCAAAGACGGGAACCGAGTGGTCGATCAGTCGTATTCCGCTTGGCGGCTACGTGAAAATGTTGGATGCGAGAGAAGCAGATACAACGCGCCTTTCTGAGCAAGATTTGGCGGGCGAATTCACCCGCCAAAACGTGTGGAAGCGAATGGCGATTGTCGTCGCTGGGCCAATGGCTAACTTCATCCTCGCGATTTTCTTATTCACCTGCTTGTTGATGTACGGCATTTCTGAGCCCAGCAGCAAGATTCGCGTGTCTGATCACAATTCGTTTGCCTATCAAACGGGGCTGCGGCATGGAGATCGCGTGGTCGCTGCCGATGACAAGCCAATTCAATCTTTCTCAGAATTGCGTTGGGCGATTCTGAGGGCAGGAATGGATGGTCAGGCTTTGCGTCTCAAAGTTGAACGCCCAGATCCGATGATATCTGGTTATTCGATGCCATCGACCTCTCATCAAGAAGTGACCTTGTCCTTTAAAGGGGCCAAGAAAGAAGACTTCGAATCCAATTTTATGAGCAAGTTGGGCATCGATCCTTTCTTGCCGCCCGCAAAACTGAAGGAGGTGCCAGCCGATGGGCGCGCCGCACAGGCCGGCATCAAGGCTGGCGATGTAATTACAGCGGTAGGCTCAAAAGCCATTCGTGACGCACAGGATCTGATTGAGACTGTGGTCGCATTGCCCGAGCAAGATGTTTCAATCAGCTATGAACGCAATGGCCAGATGATGGCAACGACGGTCCGACCAAAAGTGGAAATGGTCAATGGCAAGGCGATAAGCCGCATTCAAGTCTTGCCTGACGGTACTCTAGAGAGCGTTAAAGTATCCCATGGATTTTTTGAATCCCTGCAAATGGCGAACCAGCGAACATGGGAATATAGTGCGCTCACTCTGAAAATGCTGGGGAAAATCGTGATTGGCGAGGCTTCGCTGAAGAATATTACGGGGCCAATCACCATTGCCAGCTACGCCGATAAAGCTGCTAAACAGGGTTTGGAATATTTTCTTGCTTTTGTCGCGGCCATCAGTATTAGCCTTGGAGTAATGAATTTACTGCCAATTCCTATGTTAGATGGAGGGCATTTGTTGTATTATTCGCTGGAAGTTTTATCTGGTAGGGCAATTCCAGCGAAATACCTTGAGATTGCACAGCGTGGCGGATTCGTCGTGTTGATGTTTTTGATGGCGATAGCCTTAGTTAATGATGTACTAGGAAAGCTGTCATAATAGCTCGTTATTTGATGGAATTTTGCCAATGGCTTTTACTGTGCTTCGGTAATCGCTTTGAAATATTGAGATTGATTAAGCCCCAATGAAATTAAAATTTGAGAATTTGACGTTGCCAGCCTATCCTCGCCACCTCTTTGCACTTGCTGCTCTTGCCCTGTGTTCTAGTCATGCCGCTGCGATCGAACCGTTCGTAGTGAAGGATATTCGCGTGGAAGGTTTACAGCGTACTGAAGCTGGGACGGTCTTTAGCTATTTGCCAGTGCGCGTAGGTGAAACCTTTGATGATGCGAAGAGTACGGCCACCATCAAAGCTTTGTACGCAACAGGGTTCTTCAAAGATGTTCAAATTGAAGTTGAAGACGGCGTTTTGATTGTCTTGTTGGATGAGCGCCCAACTATTTCGACAGTCGATTTTGTTGGTACTAAAGAATTTGAAAAAGACGCATTGATCAAGGCTTTGAAAGATATTGGTGTTGGTGAAACACGTATTTTTGACAAGGCTACTGTTGATCGTGCGGAGCAGGAATTGAAGAAACAATACCTGTCCAAAGGTCTGTACGGGATGACCATCAACACCACGATCACCCCGATTGAACGCAATCGCGTGAATGTGACGTTCAATGTTGAAGAGGGTGATATCGCGCGCATTGGTGCGATTAATATCATTGGCAATAAGTCTTTTTCCGACGCAGAGTTGAAAGATGTTTTGACTCTCAGTACCACCACCTGGTTCAGTTGGTATAGCAAAGCAGATCAATATTCGAAACAAAAGCTCTCTGGCGATTTGGAATCGATCCGTTCTTTCTACCAAAATCGCGGCTATTTGGAAATGCAAATCGCCTCGACTCAGATCTCTATTACACCGGACAAGAAGCAGATCTACATCACAATCAATATTGATGAAGGTCCAAAATATACAGTCTCTGACGTGCGCATTGAAGGCGATACCTTCGGGCGTGAAGAAGAGTTAGCTTCTTTGATCACGCTCAAGAAGGGCGAGTTGTTTAACGCTGCGAAAATGACGGACAGTACCAAACGCATTACTGAGCGTCTTGGTAACTTTGGATACGCATTTGCGAATGTGAACGCGAACCCTATGTCTGATCCTGAAAAGAAAGAAGTTGCATTTACTTTCTTCGTCGATCCAGGGAAGCGCGTGTATGTTCGCCGCATCAATTTGGCTGGTAATACGCGTACTCGTGACGAAGTCATCCGTCGTGAATTCCGTCAGTTTGAAAGTTCTTGGTACGACGGTCAGAAAATTAAAACATCACGCGATCGCGTTGAGTTCCTAGGCTTCTTCAAGGAAGTAACGGTCGATACGCCTGAAGTGCCAACCAGCACTGATCAGGTCGACGTTAACTTGACAGTGACTGAACGCCCAACCGGTAACATTATGATTGGTGCGGGCTATTCGAGTGCGGAACGTGTCACGATCACTGGCTCGATTCAACAAACTAATGCATTTGGTAGTGGTGATACTGTCGGTATCGACATCAATACCAGTCACTATAACCGTACCATCGCCTTGTCTCACGTTGATCCGTACGTGACCGACGATGGTATCAGTCGCGGTATTGATCTGTATGTGCGTACCTCTTTGCCTCCAATTGGGGCGATTGGTTACTATCGTATTCAGTCGGATGGCGGCAGTATTCGTTACGGTATTCCGTTCTCTGAGTTTGACACCGTCTTTTTTGGTGTCGGCTTAGAACGTTCCAAGATTGATACGTACTATGGTCAAAGCCCGTATCGCTATTTGAAATATGTGGCCGATTACGGTGGCAAAGATGTCGTCAAAGATCCTGCGGATCCATTCTGGGGCGTGGGTACAGCATCGAACAACTCCTATCCGCTCACGATGGCGTGGCAGCGAGATAGTCGCGATAATGTTTTAACACCATCGATTGGACGGTACCAGCGTTTTAACTTGGAAATTTCACCGATTGGTAACTTCAAATACTATCGTGCGATCTATAAACACGAGTATTACAAACCAATCTATCGTTCTATGATCGTTGCGGCTAACGGCGAAATTGACTACGGACACGGTATGGGTGGCAAGGCTTATCCTTTGTTTAAGAACTTCTACGCCGGTGGTATTGGCTCTGTACGTGGTTTTGAACCGGGTTCCTTGGGTACGAAAGATCCTAACGGAGATACTTTGGGTGGTTCCACACGTGTCTTCGGTAACTTAGAGTTGCAAGTTCCATTCCCAGGTGCGGACAAGTCTTTGCGTTGGTTTGCTTTCCTTGATGCTGGTAACGTTTTTGATGAAGGCCAGAAAGTGCGTGTTCAGGATATGCGCGCTTCCGTTGGTATGGGTATTAGCTGGATTTCGCCAATGGGACCATTGAAGTTGAGTTTTGGTAAGCCTCTAAATGCTAAGCCGACTGATCGTCGCCAAGGCTTCCAGTTTACAATGGGTACGGGTTTCTAAGCGCGTTGGGGCTTCGATTTGCAGCAATTTACGATTACAATACGAATCAACGGGTTATCGGTATTCAGTGATTTGGAGATTAATTTGAGCCAAACTTTTTACATAGCGCGACGACTGCATTATTTCTATTTTTTGGTCTTGAGCTTGATGTGCGCCTCAATGGCACAAGCGCAAGACATTCGTGTTGCGTTCTTTGATGGGCAAAGGGTCTTAAACGAGTCTTTGCCAGCAAAAGTGGCAACTGCGAAGATTAAGCAAGAGTTCTCGAAACGTGAAAAAGATTTAGACGAGTTAAATGAGCAATTGCGTGCGGCGGTGCGTAAGTTTGAAAAAGAAGCACCAACGATGAATGAGTTGGATAGAACTCGTCGTCAACGTGAAATCAGCGAAATGGATCAAGATTTCAATCGTAAGCAACGCATTTTTAGTGAAGATCTCGGACAACGTAAGCAAGAAGAAATCAATATTCTGGCGGAGCGCGCACAAAAAGTTGTGCGTCAAATTGCCGAAGCTGAAAAAATCGATTTAGTGGTGCAAGACGCTGTGTTTTTTAACCCGCGCATCGACATTACAGATAAAGTCTTAAAGGCATTAGCCAAATAAAACCAAATAAAATGACATCCACAGCAATTCGACTAGGGGAAGTGGTCGAGCGGTTTGGTGGTCAATTGTTGGGGGATTCCAATGTAGAGGTGATCGGTATCGCACCTCTCAGTGATGCCAGCGAAAACCACATTACTTTCCTTTCTAATCCGAAGTTTCGTTCTCAAGCGACTGCCAGCAAAGCGGTCGCTTTGATTTTGTCTGAGGCTGATCATCAAGCGATTGGTGAGACCTATGCTGGCGTCAGGATTATCAGCGCCAATCCTTACGTGTATTTTGCTAAATTAGCCCAGTATTTTTACGCCCTGAATGCCGATCGAGATCTCCCTGGAATTCATCCCAGTGCTTGGGTGAGCCCAGATGCCAGCGTCGCCGCGACTGCCGTGATCGGAGCACAAGCTTCGATCGAAGCCGGAGCAATCATCGGTGAACATGTTGTGATTGGCGCAGGTGTTTCCGTTGGTAAGCGTGTCACGATTGGCGATCAAACACGCATCCATGCGAATGTCAGTATTTATCATGATTGCGTCATTGGTGATCGTTGTGTGATTCACGCTGGAGCAGTGATTGGTGCTGATGGCTTCGGTTTCGCCAATGAAAAAGGAAAGTGGCTCAAGATTCCACAAACGGGTCGTGTCGTGATCGGCAACGATGTCGAAATTGGAGCGAATACGACGATTGACCGCGGCGCTTTGGCCGACACCATCATTGAGAATGGTGTCATTCTCGATAACCAAATTCAAATTGGTCATAACTGCCATATCGGCGAAAACACCGCGATGGCGGGCTGTGTTGGCGTTGCTGGTAGTGCCAAGATCGGCAAGAACTGTACCTTCGGTGGTGCAGCGATGGTGTTGGGACATTTGACGATCGCCGATAACGTGCATATCTCCTCGGGAAGTATGGTATCGCGCTCGATTTTGGAACCGGGTCAATACACGGGTTTCTATCCTTTGGCAAAGAATGCCGATTGGGAAAAGACAGCAGTCATTGTGCGTAATCTTGGCTCGATGCGCGACAAGTTGAAGCAGCTTGAAAAATTGGTTAAAGAGCAGGGCGGTACTGAATTGCCTTCGATAGAGTAAGCTGGGCTGGCTGCGACCTCAAAAAGTATTAACTTCAAAAAGAATTATTTATTCATCGATAAAAAGTAGAGAAACATATGGAAACCATCAACAAGAGTTTGGATATCAACCAAATTAAACAATACCTGCCACATCGTTATCCAATGTTGTTGGTTGATCGCGTCTTAACTTGGGAAAGTGGTAAGACCATTACCGCAATTAAGAACGTGACTGCAAACGAAGAATTCTTCAACGGTCACTTTCCAAACAAGCCAGTGATGCCAGGTGTTTTGATGGTGGAGGCGATGGCACAAACCGCAGCGATTTTGTCTTTCTTGACCATGGGCCAGAAACCCGACGAAAACACTATCGTGTATTTCGCAGGTATCGATGCCGTTCGTTTCAAGCGCCCAGTAGGTCCTGGCGATCAATTGAAAATGGAAGTTGAAATCTTGCGTATTGCTCGCGGTATTTGGAAGTACAAAGCAATTGCAACGGTGGATGGACAACTCGCTGTCGAAGCTGAATTGATGTGCACATTGCGTACCACCAACGACGAAGCAAAGTCAGCTGTAGCTGCTAGTGAAACGCCTGCAGGAGCGTAATATGAGCATTCATTCCACCGCAATTGTTGATCCAAAAGCCCAGCTCGATTCCAGTGTTGAAGTCGGTGCTTATTCGATTATTGGACCAAACGTTCGTATCGACTCCGGCACGAAGATTGGTCCACATGTGGTGATTGAAGGTCATACGACGATTGGCAAAGATAATCAGTTCTTCCAATTTTCATCGATTGGGGCGGCGCCGCAGGATAAGAAATACGCAGGCGAACCAACCTTACTGGAAATTGGTGATCGTAATGTCGTGCGTGAGTTCTGTACCTTCAATCTTGGAACGGTACAAGATGGCGGCATTACACGTATTGGTAGCGATAACTGGATCATGGCCTATGTGCACATCGCGCACGATTGCCACGTCGGCAACCGCACTATTTTTGCGAACAACGCAGCCTTGGCGGGACATGTGCATATTGGTGATTGGGTGATTTTAGGTGGTTTCTCCAACGTCCATCAGTTCTGCAAAATTGGCGCGCACGCGATGGTCGGTATGTCGACCAGCTTGACGCAAGACGTGCCGCCATTTGTAATTTTGAATGGTAATCCTGCGGCTGCGCACGGTATCAATATTGAAGGTTTGAAACGCCGTGGCTTCTCACGTGAGCAAATCTCCGCGATTCGCCAAGCCTACAAAACGCTCTACAAGTCAGGCTTGACTTTGGATGAGGCGAAGCAGGCGCTCGATCAAGAAATCGCTGAGGCACCAGAAGATATTGCGCAGCACATTCAATTGATGCGCAGTTTCTTAGATACTTCGACACGCGGTATCGTACGGTAATTGAATGTCCGAGGCTAAGGTGACGCGACCTATCGTATCCATGGTGGCGGGGGAAACCTCGGGAGATATGCTGGCGGCGCGACTCCTCTCAGGCCTGCGCCCCCAATTGCCGCAATCATTGATGCATGGCATTGGTGGTCCTCGCATGATGGAGCATGGCTTCGTTAGCGATTTTCCGATGGAAAAATTATCGGTGCGAGGCCTGTTCGAAGTTCTGCTGCATTATCGTGAGATCTCGGGGATTCGCAAAAAGCTCATGCAGCAATTGCTCGTTGAGCGACCTGAGGTGTTTATCGGTGTCGACGCGCCCGATTTTAATCTCGATCTCGAAATTCAATTAAAGCAGGCAGGCATTCCAACCATGCATTACATCAGCCCGTCGATTTGGGCGTGGCGTGGTGGTCGCATCAAAAAGATCGCAGAAGCAGTGTCGCATATGCTGTTGATCTTCCCATTTGAGGAAGAGATTTACCGCCAAGCAGGTATTCCTGCGACCTATGTGGGACACCCTTTAGCACAAGTCATTCCACTGGAACCGGATGTGGCAGCGGCCCGTGAAGAGCTAGGGCTTGAGCCTGATGCTCGTGTTTTGACCGTGATGCCGGGCAGCCGCATGTCGGAACTGAAGTACAACACGGAAGCCTTCATTCAAACCGCAAAACTCTTGCTCAAGCGCGATCCGCATCTGCAGATCCTGGTGCCGATGGCGGGTGCTAAGCAAAGAGCGTATTACATTGAGCTCGTGTTACGCGCTGAATTAGAAGATGTGCCGGTCTTGCTGATGGATGGAAAGTCACACACCGCGATCGCCGCAGCGGATGCGGTGTTGGTTGCTTCCGGTACCGCTTCTTTAGAAGTCGCTTTGTTCAAGAAACCGATGGTGATCGCCTACAAGATGATGGCCGCCTCTTGGCACGTCTTGAAGCACATGGGGTATCAACCTTGGGTAGGCTTGCCGAATATTATGGCGGAAGAGTTTGTGGTGCCTGAGTTTTTGCAGCATGCAGCAAGCCCAGAGGCCATGGCAGATGCCTTATGGAAGCAGTTGACGGATGACAGTTTACGCACCCGTTTGCAGACGCGCTTTACCGACATGCACCATAGTCTTTTGCGTGACACGGCGCAGTTAGCTGCCGATGCTGTGATGCGCGTCATTGATAACAAATAAGTGCGTCGCCTTGACTAGCATGATGTGCCGATTCGTCTGTTGCGTCGAATGAAGTATGGTTGATCTCTCGTTGCTTAAAGCATTACTCGTACTGGACTAGCAGCGAAGCGATCTATTACAAGACTCAATTCAAGACGCTTTTCAATTCAGATTTCAATTTTTTGTCTTTATATGTACATCGATTCACATTGCCATATCAACTTCCCAGAACTCGCAGCGCAAATGCCAGCCTTGCTTCAGCGCATGCAAGACAATGGCGTCACTCACGCTTTATGTGTCTCGGTAGATCTGCCAGACTTTCCGCAAGTACTAGCTTTGGCTGAACAACATCCGCATATCTATGCCTCGGTGGGAGTCCATCCCGATTACGAAAATACCGAAGACCCTAGCGCTGAACGTTTGGTTGAACTGGCGCAGCATCCAAAGATTATTGCGATTGGTGAAACTGGACTCGATTACTACCGTTTGAAGGGGGATTTGGAGTGGCAGCGCGAACGCTTCCGCCAACATATCCGTGCTTCGCGTCTGTCGCGCAAACCTCTCATTATTCATACCCGAGCCGCTGCTGAAGATACGATTCGTATCATGCGTGAAGAGGGGGCAGGTACCGATCAAGGTGGTGTTGCGGGTGTCATGCATTGCTTTACGGAGTCCTTGGAAGTGGCGCAAGCGGCGGTCGACATGGGCTTTTACATTTCCTTTTCTGGAATCTTGACTTTCAAGAGCGCGAAGGACTTGCAGGCGGTGGCAAAAGCATTACCGATCGAACGCATTCTGATCGAAACCGATTCGCCTTACCTCGCGCCAGCACCGCATCGTGGCAAAATGAATGAACCAGCCTTTGTGCGACACGTTGGTGAGTTCTTGGCGGACTTGAAGCAACTACCTTTGAAGCAAGTGCAAGAGGTGACGACACAGAATTTCTTCGATTTGTTTCAGTTTGCCAAGCCATCCAGCACAAATTGAATTCAGGTGGATCATGATTGCCCTCACGAATGATCAATTTCAGCATCAGCATCGCTGGTGTTTCACAAACTCTCAGCTTTTGAAACTGGCGATGATTTTGTGTGTGGCGGTCTCGGTCATCCTAATCAATTTGATGATGAGTGTTGCTTCGGAAGCCCAAACGCTGCAAGTACTTACGCCAGAACAAAAACAAAAAGACCGGTTTCTGAAGGCGGCGCGATTTGATGATGTCAAAACCATTCGGGAATTATTAGGGCAAGGAGTCGATGCAAACACAGCCGAAGCTGGCCGCGGCGAAACTGCATTGATGTTAGCGGTCAGGGAAGATTCCTATCGTGTCTTTGAATACTTGATTACGTATCCTCAAATCCAGTTAGATCAACGCGCGTCGAACGGTGATACTGCGCTGATGTTGGCCGCCTACCTCGGTAAAGTTGACTGGGTGGCTGAATTGATCAATGCGGGTGCCCAGGTGAATCAAACGGGGTGGACTGCGTTGCATTATGCTGCAGCAATTGGTGATGAACAAATCATCGCTGTATTACTCGAATACCACGCCTATATTGATGCCGAATCACCCAATAAAACGACGCCGTTGATGATGGCATCACGCAAAGGTG
The DNA here is from genome assembly GCF_031326225.1 of Undibacterium cyanobacteriorum. Lineage (GTDB taxonomy): Bacteria > Pseudomonadota > Gammaproteobacteria > Burkholderiales > Burkholderiaceae_D > Undibacterium > Undibacterium cyanobacteriorum. Next base: position 2,214,604 of record NZ_CP133720.1, read on the forward strand.
ATTTGCCCGCGGTGCGCCTATTGGTCGAAGAGGGCGCCGACCTATCATTAAAAAACATGGTAGGAATGACGGCGTTAGATTTCGCAAACGATGCAGGAATGCGCGCAGTCGCTCAATATCTAGAACAAAAGCGCGCGGAGAAAAAGTAGCCTCATCGCTGTAACATTGTATGCTCCCGCATGCTAGCGTTGCCTACAGTGCTTTGTGATATTTTAACTGGGAGGATGGACAATGAAGTCTAAGAACCGCCAGATACTTAGTGCGCTGTACTCTTCTGATCTTGTGCTGTGTTCTTTATATTCGCTACTAATCGCATCACTGTTGTTGTTGCTATCCGCATGTACGACGCCGGACTTGGCTTCTCCAACACCTCAAAAAGAGAAAATCGAACCGACTAAAAGCACGATTAAGCCTTTGGAACAGACTAAGAGTGATGTGGTCAAGCCATCGAAGGCGGCTAATCTAACGGCTTACCAGCGTGAAATTGCTATTCACTTGTCACAAAAAAATCCTGACAAAATCTACGTTAGTAATCCTCAAGCCCTATTGCGCTCCGTCGTAGTCATCAAGTTTTCTATTGATGCCAGCGGTAAGTTACTGAGCCGCGATATGTTGCGAAGTAATAAGGATAAAGAAACGGAAGGCACCGCGATGCAAAGTCTCAGCAGGGCACAAGCTTTTCCAGCGCCTCCGGCGAGCTTGCTGCTACAAGGGAAGGTAGAGCTGATCGAAACCTGGCTATTCAATACCGATGGTCGTTTTCAATTGCGCACCATCGCCTTGCCGCAACTAGGTGAATAGCTCTTGCTTGGTGTATTACAGTGCGATTTCCATGAGATCACGTCCGCAGATGATTTCACCATCAAAAAAAGGGCGTACGCCGTCTATCCACATTTGATCGGTGATGCTAGGGTCGCCGCCTGGGACGAAATGAGACAAGACTAATTTCTTCACTTTCGCCTCGCTGGCGACGCGGCCGACTTGCTCAAAGGTGCTATGGCTGTCGAGAAGATGTTGCTTGAGTCGTGTTGCTTGCGCTTCACTAGCGAGAAGCCGATCGAGCGCATGGATATTCATTACTTCGTGCACCAAAATATCGGCGCCTTGGGCGAGTTTCACAAGCTCAGGCGAGTAACTGGTGTCGCCCGAAATGACGATCGATTGGCCCTGGTGATCGAAGCGGTACGCCAAAGCTGAGGTAATCGGCGGATGTACCACTTGCACCGCGCTCACTTTGGTTTTTCCATTTTCGAAGATGACGCCACTCTTGTTGATCTCGTGCGGGAATATGAGATTGACTAAATTGCTTCGACCTTCATCCTCTATGCGCGTGTGGATGTCGAAGGCGTTCATTTGTAAAAATAACTTCGTCATGCGGTTAAGCGGTTTCGGCCCATAGGTGTCGATGCGATGATTTAAGTCGGCAGCCCACGCTAACAGCATCAAATTGCCATAATCGGCATTGTGATCAGAATGGTGATGTGTGATGAAAATGTGGCGAAGGCTTGCAAGCTTTAAGCCTGCTTTGACAAATTGTTGTGCGACGCCGTTTCCGCAATCGATCACAAAGGCTTCTCCATCGATCATAATCACCTGTGATGGCGCGGCTCGATTCTTCTTTGGTGTTGGACCACCTGCAGTGCCCAATAAGATCAAACGCATATTGCTGTTTTCTCTTGGTTTATCCTGTTTAGGCGAACTGTCAGCCAGAGCTCGTGGTTCGGCGGAAGTTTGCAATGTGAGACCCAATCCCGCGCTACTGGCGATGATGGCTTCGAGAAAGTGGCGGCGGTGGATGTTGTACATGATGGTGTGTCAACTCGATCAAATTGGATGGCTTCGCACTGATGAGCAAGTAAAATGCTCGCAGAGTGGGCAGTGTGTGCGGCCGCTCGCCCATGAAAAGTATTTTAAAGTAGTCATGCATTAACGGCAATTGCGCCATGTGTCTGCGAATTGCGTTGAATTTGGCTGCACCGTTTATGAGTACGATCAAGGCTTTCGTCTCTATTTTTTTGGTTTTGTCGGATTGCGGCTGATGAAGGGGAGTGATTGCTCTACGCTACACCCATAATTCATTAGCCAGGAGTGATTATGTTTGCCAGTTTCTTCTTTATGTTGCGTACGGCGATTGCGTGGGGTGCCGTGTTTATGTTGTTGGCCTTGTTTATTTTTGAAGGCTTAGCGCGGCGCGGCCCACCAGATGGCTTTCTGATGATGATCTTGATGTTCGTGTGTGCAGCAGCAGTAGCAGCTTTTTCCCACGTGCGTCGCGTTCGTTTGATTGATCAAACCGTCAACTCAACAACGCTGGCGAATCGTCACCGCCGTGTGATCGATTTACCTATCAGTGCCGATGAAGCGTTTGAGCTCTTGCAAAAAGCCGTGACAGAGTTTCCGGGTGCCCAAAATGTAGAGGCCGCGGCGAATAGTTTGCAAGTACGGGCGAAAATTAAACGTAGCCCTTTGTATTATCCTGATCTGCAATCTTTACATCCATCATTACGTTGGTTATCGAGTGGTGATAATCAGATTTACGCAACGGTTTCTCCCGGAGTTGATTCCTGCGCAGTGACCTTGATTTGTGAACCGATGCGTCCCACATGGACCGACTTTTTTATTCTTGATCAAGGCAGTAATCTCGACAATGTACAGGCCTTCACACGTGCTTTGATGCGTCGTCTCGGCGATATGCGTAGCAAAGAGCGCGAAGAGGTGAAGCAGACCATGACTGAGAAAGAACTCTCAGTTGCTAAGTTGAATCTCTTGCACGCACAAGTGGAGCCCCATTTCTTGTACAACAGTTTGGCGAGCGCACAGCTGCTAACGCGTTCTGATCCTGCAAAAGCAGATGAGATGCTGGGCAATTTGATTACCTACTTACGTCATTCTTTGCCGCGCACCGAGGATTCCTTGTCGACCATTGGTGAAGAACTTGAACGGACCCGCGCCTATCTCGATATTATGAAGATTCGTATGGGTTCACGCTTAAATGTGCAGTATGAAATTCCCGACTATTTGAAGCCGGTGCTCTTCCCAAGCATGATGTTGCAGACCTTGGTTGAAAATGCGATTAAACATGGTTTGGAGCCTAAGAGTGGCGGTGGCACGATTTGGGTGTTGGCACGTGCTCATGAAAATATGGTGGCTGTCACCGTCGCAGATGATGGGCGTGGCTTTAGTGCGGAGAGCGCAGGTACAGGAATCGGCTTGCGCAACGTGAGAGAACGACTGCGCCTCGCCTACGGCAATACGGCACAGTTCTCAATTGTGGCCAATTTCCCGAATGGTGTCGCAGCAACGATTACAGTGCCGACCAGCTTCATCAAGGGAGAAGTATCATGACTCGCTGTGTGATCGCTGAAGATGAGAGCTTGTTACGTGAAGCCCTGTTGACGCAACTGCAAAAAGCCTGGCCCGGTTTGGAAATTCTTGCTGCTTGTGATGATGGTGCTAGCGCGTTGGAAGAGATCACTGCACATCAACCTGATGTGGTGTTTCTTGATATCCGTATGCCAGGTTTGAACGGTATCGAAATCGCGGCGGCGATGGCAGAAGTGAGCCCAGCTACGCAAATCGTTTTCGTGACGGCTTACGACCAATATGCGATTGAGGCTTTCGATAAAGGCGCGGTTGACTATCTTCTAAAACCTGTCGCCTATGATCGCTTGGTTGCTACTGTAGAGCGATTGCAAATGCGGGCACAAAACACTGATGCCAAACAGAGTGCCATGAGCGCAGTGTCGGATTTATTGGCGAAGCTCGGAAGTTCTTCAATCGCTTCAGGTGGTTTGCGTGAGAAAGAACCTTTGGTGTGGTTAACTGCTAGTTCGGGTACCGAGACGAAGTTAATCATGATTGATGATGTGGCTTACTTTAAAGCCGACAACAAATACACCGTCGTCATGACAGCTGAGGGCGAGGCGCTACTACGTAAGCCAATTCGTGAATTGCTTGATGTGTTGGATCCGACCATGTTCAAGCAGATACATCGCTCGACCATCGTCAATTTTCGAGCGATCGCCTCCGTGCTACGTGACGAAGGAGGTAAGGGCATTGTGAAGCTCAAGAATCGCCCTGAGACCTTGAGCGTGAGCCAGCCTTTCATGATTCTGTTCCGTAACATGTGAGGTCATCATGCAATCGGCAGATTCTCAAAGATCATCGTTCACTCAGGACGATGATCAAAGCGAGCTCGTCTCTGCGCAGCATTCAGATCAAGGATTCGATGGAAAAAGAGCGGCTCATTCTGACAGTCAAACGCAATCTCAGAATCAAAAACATTTTCGCGCTCACGCTATGCCGAATGGCGAAAACTTAAATGGCTTGAAGTCTTCGAAACCCTTGATCGAGCGACTAAGGCAAGCCAGTTTACGTTTTCTTGCTCTCTCTGCTGCAATTGATTTTGAAGTACTCGAACGGGTTGGTGAGCACGGGAATCAAGGCGGAAACCGTGTTTTTATGCGCGGTCGGTTTAAGTATTATGGCCTCGGCAGTCTGGTGATATTTTTTGCCGTATTCGCAGGATATGGCATGGGTCACATGTTATCGACGATGGCGAATATGAGCTGGCTTGGCGCATCAATCGCAGGCGTGGTGTGGGCCGTTTTTCAGTGGTGCCTTGAGCGACAAATTCTGATTAGTATTCAACATGATGCAGTGTGGTGGCAGAAGATCTTTGGGATAACTTGGCGCAGTGCCTTGGCGCTCATGTCTGCTTCGGTCATGGTCTATCCGTTTTTTGTCGAAACGAATCGAGCCGAGATTGATGTCAAAATCGGACAGATTACACAACGCAGACTACAGGACGCGAAAGAGGTAACGGCGTCAATTGCGGACTTGCCGCGCTTAGAACAAGAGTCCCAAGCTCACGCAATCAATTTGACGCGACTAGAAAAAGCGATGAGTAGTGATGCACCCGACATCGCCAGTTTTCAAATTCGCGCAAAGCAATGCTGGTTACGCCAGCAAAAGACCGATGCTACTCTCGCACGGCAGCAACGTGGACTCAGCTTGTTACGAGAGCGTCCTGGAGTTGATCTTGTCCTTGATGCCCGAATTCAAGCTTTGGAGGATCAACGCGAGCAGGCGAAAGAGCAGTGCCGTCAAGCGGAGAGCGCTATCGCTAAGCGTAATGCGGACTGGCGTCAGCTTAAAAGTAAAGAACATGCGCAAGTCGCCGAGCAACAACGCTTGACCTTGGAAGAGACTAAGCTGGCGCAAAGTAAGCGCGATCAACTCTTCGACGAGCAAGAAAAGCGTGTGCAGGCGAGTGCCCATTCAGGCTTCGCGGCAGATTTTTATGCAGTTGCTCGATTAATGGAAGAGGATCCTTATCGACGCTTTCAAATGATGTGGTGGATGCTGTGGTTTCTAGCGATTGAGATGGTAGCGATTCTGGTGAAATTTGGCACCAAGACCGATGTGGATCTCTACTTAAGTCTAGCGGAAAAGGCCCTCGTGAATAATATTGAAGCTGACTTCAAAGCGAAGCAAATGCAATTGACTACTCAACATCTGCGTGAGCAGGTCCAAACCGAAGCAGAGCACGCCTATTGGAATGGGCCCGCACTTGAAATTCACAGTCAAAGAGTGCAGGAACAAGAGATGCAACGAATGCAAAAGGAAGATGAATGTGCCACAATGCAACGTGACTGTCATCGCTCTGTACAAATGCTGGAGGCCGCTCTACACGAATGGGAAGCACTGGAGGTTTTGAAGCGGCGCGCGACACATCGTGCGAACGAGGAGCAGGATAGTCAGCAAGTGCAAACCTTGCGCCATCTGTGTACGGTGGCAGAAGCAGACTTAGTGAAGCGATTGCAAACTCATTTGAATGGTGTTGTGGGTTGAGGATTGGGTTGAAGTTTGGGTTGAAAGGTGGGTTGAGTTTCACTAGACCTTTGTATCCAGCGAAAAAAAAGGGGGCGACCAAAGGACGCCCCGATTTTTTATTGAAATCCACTCGATCTTCAATCCACGTGCGGAACAAGCAAGCTTGAGTTGTAGTGGAAGATCAAACGCTGAATTCTGCTCACGTTTTGAAGAATTGATGAAGCGCGTCAAGCACTGCATCTGCTTGTTCCGTCATCATGGAATGTCCACAATTTTCGATGATACGAATTTGCTTATTGGTGATCGCATTCGATAAGCTGGCGCTGGCTTTCACTGGCGTCATCATATCTTGCTTTGCCAATAAAAACAGAGTTGGGCAGGTCACTTTTTGCGCTGCGTTCTCGCCATTTTTATACTCGTTACAGGCTGTGAAATCGTTAAAGAAAACTTGCTCGGGATTGATTGCTGAGATTCTTTGCATCAGACGCATGCTTGAATTCATTACCGAAAAGCCCGGGCCAGGGCAAGATGGCTTATGCGCATTGCTGCTATGAGAAAAGATATTGACCATATCAATCGCGCTTTGCTCGTGATTCTGCGAGGCGAATAACAAGGCGTCGGAGACTTTCATCGGAAACGCAGTGCCGAGTAAAGCCAATTTTTGAATGCGTTCTGGCGCAAGACTAGCGGCTTCCAAAGCGATCAAAGATCCCATGCTGTGCCCCGCGACGAAGGCTTGTTGCACACCGCTCAACTCGATGACTTCTAATAACCACTTCGCCATCACTTCGACGCTATGCAAGGCCGGTCCTTGACTACGTCCATGACCTGGCAAATCAAGAGCGAGAACACTGAAGCCATGGTGCGCCAAGTAGCGTGATTGCATTGCCCACACGGAATGGTCATTCTGCGCCCCATGCACCAAAAGCACGGTGGGGAGATTGGGGTTGAAAGCTTTGCCTCCGGTATAGGCATACACGGATTTATGTTGAATCTGTAACTGCATCTTATTTTCCTTTCTGCGCCATCTTCAAACCGCGATTGAGATCTTCGATGAGGTCATCGACGTCTTCTAAACCGACGGACAGCCGTATGGTGCCTTCGCTGATGCCTGAAGCGGAAAGTTGTTCGGCTGGCACACGGAAATGGGTGGTGGACGCAGGGTGGATAACCAAGGATTTGGCATCACCAACATTCGCTAAATGCGAGAATACTTTGAGCGATTCGACAAAGCGTTGTCCCGCTGCGCGATCGCCTTTGATATTGAAAGAGAACACCGAGCCACAGCCTTTGGGTAACAAGGTCTTTGCCAATTCATAGTCTGGATGGCTTTCGAGTTCGGGGTAGGAAATCGATTCCACAGCAGCATGGGATGCCAAAAACTCCACCACACGGCGTGCATTGGCAACATGGCGTTCCATACGCAAACCCAAGGTTTCGATTCCCTGCAAGATGGCGAATGCATTGTGCGGGCTCATACATGCGCCAAAATCACGCAAGCCTTCGCGTCGGGCTCTCAATGAAAAGGCGCCGACGGTGGACTCTTCCGCAAACACCATTCCATGAAAGCCTTCATACGGCTCGCACAACTCCGCAAAACGTCCACTCTTATCGTACGCGGCTTGCCAATCAAATGTGCCGCCGTCGACCAAAATACCACCAATGGCCGTACCATGTCCGCAAAGGAATTTGGTGGCTGAATGAAATACCAAATCGGCGCCATGTTCGAATGGTTTGAGCAAATACGGAGTCGTGAATGTGGAATCGACCATCAAAGGTAAATGATGCTGATGGGCGATTTCAGCGACTGCTGGGATGTTCAAGACATCGAGGCCAGGATTGCCCAAGGTTTCTGCGAATAAGACTTTGGTCTCGGGGCGAATCGCTTGACGCCAAGCATCGAGATCGCGCGGATCAACAAAGGTGGTTTCAATGCCGAAGCGTTTCAAAGTGTAGGCCAACAAATTGTGAGAGCCGCCATACAAAGCGCGTGAAGCGACAATATGTGAGCCAGCGCCGGCGATGGTGCTGAGACCTAAATGCAGCGCTGCTTGACCACTCGCGACGGCAATCCCCGCGACACCACCTTCAAGCGCTGCCATGCGCTCTTCGAGCACGGCGTTGGTCGGGTTGGTGATACGGCTATAGACGTGGCCTGCGCGTTCCATGTTGAACAAAGAGGCTGCATGATCAGAATCACGAAAGTTAAACGACGACGTGAAATAAATCGGCGTTGCACGCGCACCTGTCGCCGGATCAGCGACGGCACCAGCGTGTAATGAGAGGGTGTCGAACCCTGGGTATTTTGGACCGCTCATAAATTGGTATTCTCCGAATGTGAATGGCGACATCGTACGCACTGCTCGTGTTTTTGAAAAGTCTTGACAGGAGTGGTCTTTTGAAAAAGCATCAATTCTTCAAAATAATTGTGTGGATTGCAAAATTCTTGAGGAGAATCACTAGATTTTTAAGCGTGCATGCGATACATTGTCCTACGAGCAAGCCAAAGCACGAAGTTTCGCCGCATTCCAGCTTGGATTCTTCACTACAGCGAAAGCGCATCACCGACGACGGAGGACAGCATGAAAGTTTCAGAGATTCTGCAGGTTAAAGGGAATATCTTATTCACGATTACCCCTGATACGCCCATGAAAGAAGCCGTGAATTTCATGGAAGAGAAAGATATTGGTTCTTTGATCGTGATGGAGTTTGGTGACTTGGTCGGTATGCTGACTTTCCGTGAAGTGATCCGTGCCGTCGCGAAAAACGGAGGAGAATTAGGCGAGGGTACAGTGCGCAAGTATATGGATGACCATCCAATGACGGTCACGCCTGAAACGGAAGTCAACGAAGTACGTCGCATGATGTTGGAAAAACACTCTCGCTATTTACCGGTGATGGATGCGAAAACTTTAATGGGCGTTATTTCTTTCTATGACGTGGCGCGTGCAGTTTTGGAAGCGCAGAGTTTTGAGAACAAGATGTTGAAAGCCTATATTCGCGATTGGCCAGTTGAAGACGACAAAGCAGACTAAGCAAAGCAAGCCCACGCAAGCACGTGGGCTTTTTTTTGTCCGTACTTTTTCTTTTATCTCAAATCGCAATCGTTTTGAATGTCTCCTCATGGACAGAAAAGATCCGGCAAACTAAGTACGAAGTAGGTAGCGGCAAGCAGTAGCGAGATTCAAGCAGTGAGAAGTAATAAGAAGTAGTAAGTGCCTCGATTTAAAAATACAAGGAGATCAGATATGCAGGTGGCCATCATCGGTGCAGGATTAGCAGGACTTACAGCGGCTAGACAATGCCAAGCACAAGGGCATCATGTAACGGTGTATGAGAAGAGTCGGGGTGTCAGTGGTCGTATGTGCACTCGTCAGACCGAGTTTGGTGGCTTTGATTTTGGGGCTCAGTATTTCACCGCTAGCTCTGAGCGTTTCAAAAAAGAAGTGAATGATTGGCGTAAGTTGGAATGGGTCACAGCCTGGGATAGTCAACTAGCGACGATCGCCCACGGCAAAGTCCAAGAAAACAAAACAAAGGGCAAAGCGCCGCAACGATTCGTGCCAATTCCGGGCATGAACGCATTGGGCAAACAATTGGCGCACGGTCTCGATGTGCGTCTCGAACAACAAGTTCAAGCGATTAGTGCGCATGGCGATCAATGGATCTTATCGGTTAAGTCCGATGAGATCCCCGTTCCAGCGAGCGCCGGCCCTTTTGATGCTGTGATTGTGGCGATTCCCGCCGAACAAGCGGCCGTGCTCTTGAAAGATCATGCCGCACTCGGTCCTCAAGTCGCTGCCGTGCATATGCAACCCTGCTGGGCGCTGATGCTGGCTTTTCAGAATCCACTCAATTTACCGTATGACGGCGCTTGGGTTGAGGATTCGCGTCTGGCTTGGATTGCACGCGACACCTCTAAACCAGAGCATCGTGCAGGTGAACGTTGGGTCTGTCACGCATCTGCAGCATGGAGTGCGGAGCATTTGGAAGATGAACATGAGCGCGCCAAAGAGAAGCTAATGAAAGCCTTTCACGAAGCGACCGGTTCCCCAATACAGCCAATCTACGCGGAAGCGCATCGTTGGCGCTTTTCCCAGGCACATCAACCATTACCGCAAAGCCATCTTTGGGATGCTGCGACGAAGATTGGAGTATGTGGTGATTGGTTTGCAGCAGGATTGGAGGGTGCAGGGCGGGTTGAGAATGCTTTCCTCAGTGGCTTAGCGCTAAGTAGTGAACTAGCCTAATTACGGTATGTTGAGGTAACAAAAACAATGGGTGCCGGAGCACCCATTGTTGTCTTGAAGCTGTCTTAAATTTGCTAGCGATCGCTTATTCTTCACGACGTAAGTGCGGGAACAAGATCACGTCACGGATGTTAGGCGAATCTGTGATCAACATCATCAAACGATCAATGCCGATACCGCAACCACCGGTTGGTGGCAAACCGTATTCCAAAGCACGGATGTAATCGGCGTCAAAATACATGGCTTCTTCATCACCAGCGTCTTTCGCTGCAACTTGCGCCATGAAGCGTGCTGCTTGGTCTTCCGCATCATTCAATTCAGAGAAACCATTGGCGATTTCACGACCTGTCATGAACAACTCGAAACGTTCCGTGATACCAGGAACGGTATCCGAAGCACGCGCCAGCGGTGACACTTCTGCTGGGTAGTCAATGATGTAAGTTGGTTCCCACAATTGCGCTTCAGCAGTTTCTTCAAACAAGGCTAATTGCAAAGCGCCGAGGCCGGCAGTGGCGAAAGGCTTCACGCCAAACTTTAGTAACTCTGTCTTCAAGAACTCTGCGTCACTCAACTGCTCATTGGTATAGTGCGGTGCATATTTGTTGATGGCACCGACGATGGTCAAGCGTTGGAATGGCTTAGACAAATCCAATTCTTTACCTTGATAAGTCAAGACGGCAGTACCATGCGCATCGATCGCTGCTTTGCGAATCACTTCTTCGGTGAAGTCCATCAACCATTTGTAATCAACATACGCCGCATAGAATTCCATCATCGTGAATTCTGGATTGTGTCGTGGCGATACGCCTTCGTTACGGAAGTTGCGGTTAACTTCAAACACACGTTCAAAACCACCAACCACTAAACGCTTCAAATACAATTCTGGAGCGATACGCAGATACATTTCCATATCGAGCGCATTGTGATGTGTGATGAATGGTTTAGCAGCAGCACCACCAGGAATCACGTGCAACATTGGTGTTTCCACTTCCATGAAACCGTGATTATTCATGAAGTTACGAATTGAACTCATCGCTGCTGTACGTGCTTTGAATGTGCGACGTGTTTCTTCGCTCATGATCAAATCAACATAACGTTGGCGATATTTGGTTTCTTGATTCGCTAAGCCGTGGAATTTGTCCGGCAGAGGGCGCAAAGACTTCGTCAACAGGCGCAGCTTGGTGACTTTGATGGTCAATTCATCGGTCTTCGTTTTGAACAAAACACCTTCAATGCCAAGGATGTCACCCAAGTCATAATGACGGAACGCCTCCATCTCGGCTTCGCCAGTTTTGTCGCTGGTGACGTACAACTGAATACGTCCATCGGCTTTTACACCAGACGCATCTTGCAAGGTTGCGAAGGCCGCTTTCTTACCAGCTTCGCGCTTGAGCATCATACGACCTGCCACGGACACTTCAACGTTTTGTGCTTCTAACTCTTCGCGTGTGCTGGAAGCATATTGTGCTTGCAAATCAGCAGCTTTATGCGCAGGACGGAAATCATTTGGGAATGCGACACCCTTGCTACGAATCGCGTCAAGCTTGGCGCGACGTTCAGCGATAATTGAATTCTCGTCTTGTGGTAACTCTGCTGGTGTTTGTTGGTCAGACATGATGGTTCTCAGGTAAATAAATGGTTGGTGTTTTGTTTCTAAAGTCTAGCGCTCGCGCTTAAATGCTTACTTACTTATGAGCTTATACGCCTTGCTTGAGTGAGGCAGCAATGAAATCGTCAAGATCGCCGTCGAGCACCGCTTTGGTGTTGCCGGTTTCGTGATTCGTGCGCAGATCCTTGATGCGAGATTGATCGAGCACGTACGAGCGAATTTGATGACCCCAGCCGACATCCGTTTTGGAATCTTCCAAGTTTTGTTTTTCACTCATGCGTTTGCGCAATTCGAGTTCGAACAACTTCGCCTTCAACATTTCCCACGCTTCGGCACGATTACGGTGTTGACTACGATCGTTCTGACATTGCACTACGATCCCTGACGGCGCATGCGTTAGACGTACTGCTGAGTCCGTTTTGTTAATGTGCTGACCACCAGCGCCGGATGCACGATATGTGTCAACGCGGACATCGGCTGGGTTGATATCGATTTCGAAAGACTCATCGACTTCAGGGTAGACGAACAGACTGGAGAATGATGTATGGCGTCCATTGGCGGAGTCGAACGGAGACTTACGCACCAGTCGGTGTACGCCCGTTTCAGTGCGCAGGAAGCCATAGGCGTATTCGCCTTCGACTTTCAGTGTCGCGGTCTTAATGCCGGCAACCTCACCATCGGATTGTTCGAGTACTTCGACTTTGAATCCCTTACGTTCGCAGTAGCGCAGATACTGACGCAACAGCATCGATGCCCAATCTTGTGCTTCAGTGCCACCAGCACCTGCTTGAATATCGATAAAGCAATTGTTGGGATCCATAGGATTGTTGAACATCCGACGGAACTCCATGCCTTCGACGAGCTCTTTGATGCCTTGTACGTCGGCCTCGACGGCGATGATGGTGTCTTCGTCTTCCTCTTCACGCGCCATTTCAAAGATTTCGCTGGTGTCCTTGATATCGTTGTCGATCTTGACCAAAGTATGGACGATGTTTTCCAGCGACTTTTTCTCTTTGCCTAGTTCTTGCGCGCGTTTAGGATCATCCCAAACTTTGGGATCTTCTAATTCGCCGTTAACTTGTTCGAGTTTCTCTGACTTGATATCGAAGTCAAAGATACCTCCGTAATTCAGTTTCGCGACTGCGTAAGTCAGCGAGGAGGTTGGAGATACTATTGAGGCGTTCTGCTTCCATGGATGTTTCTCAAGTTCAATATAATCAAACCTTCAATTATAACCCAGCAAGAGGGGTAAAAACCGTCACTGAGAGAGCGAGAGTAGTGATTTTCCAGGTGCGTAAGAGGACTTTTCGTCGTGAGGACGGCAATTCCGATTGAACCTTACAGGTGGCGCTTAGACAAAGTGCGTGAAGTGAGTGTTTGGCAATTGGAGTGCAGTAGGACTGACTGCTTACATTGAAGAGTAGCATTGAGACGAGGCGTCGATATTAAAAAGCAAAGATCGCCCCGTGTCTGTTGATTTGTTCGATTTGTCTTACCAGACAGATTTTGTAACCGTGGGTTTTGCGTCGCGGTGGCTTTCGAACCATTTTGCCAGTTCAGTTTTAAAGCAAGTTGGACAAATATGAAATTGCGTTTGAGTCGACTGACCGCCATGTGCGAAAGACTCTTCTTCGTCGAGCTGAATGGTTGTGTTCATTTTTTCGTGCTCATCCGCTGACCAGTTCTGGTCCCATTTTGATTCGGCACCACAGACATCGCAGGTTAGCTTATCAAAGACTTCTTCCGTGTGCTCTAAGATAAGTACAGTTTTCATGTGTTTCATTGCGTTCTCCTAGCAGGGGTTCGAGACGACAAACGAATTTTGACTAATTGTGACTGAAAGAAGGGAGCGATGAGAGCTTGCTCTAGGGAAATTGTACTCCGCAATTTCTTAAAAAAGCATATGCCATCGGAATTTTTTAACTTCGTGTTGCGCATAAAGACAAAAGCCCGCTGCAATCAAGAAAATTGCGACGAGCTTTTGTTGATCTGCTGAATTAGGAACTTGAGCGAAGAGTGAGGAAAGAAGCTAAGCCAAATGAGTACTAGCGCCTTCCAGATTTGCTTCCGTTTCCAGACGTAGCTGTGGTTTGCCCTTGAGGCTTTCGTGCTTTTGATGAGTTGTAGGACAGTCCAGGGCTTTTCACTCGAGCTTGAGCCTCAGGTTTGTTTGGCTTGTTTGATTTCGCTACGACTGGAGTTAGTCGTTGTGCTGAATTTGGGGACGAATTTGGCGCAGCCTTGGATGCAAGTCTCGTTGCTGAATGTTTGCCGAAGGTGTTGAGTTTCGGCGCGGCACCACGCTTTACTGGCACGATGCCTGTGTTCACTAAATTCGTCACTAAAGGTGCGCGTGATGGAATCAGATGACGATCACTGCCGCCAATCAAGTCACTGCGCCCCATTCGTAGTAGACCTTCTTTGACGATTTCATAATTTTCTGGCGCATGATAGCGCAGCAAAGCCTTATGGAATTTTCGTATTTTTCCGGCTCGTGCTGTTTCCACAACTTCAGAGTCCTGCGTGACTTTCTTCAGCGGATTCTTACGCGTGTGATACATGGTGGTTGCCAATGCCATTGGCGTTGGCATAAAGGTCTGAACCTGATCCAGTTTGAAGTTGTTTTTCTTGAGCCAAAGTGCAAGATTCACCATGTCCTCATCTGTAGTTCCTGGATGAGCAGCGATGAAATAGGGAATCAGGTATTGTTCCTTGCCAGCCTCACGCGAAAACTTTTCAAACATGGTTTTGAAAGCATCGTAGGTGCCGATGCCCGGCTTCATCATCTTTGACAGCGTGTTCGTCTCGGTATGCTCAGGGGCAATCTTGAGAAGGCCGCCGACATGGTGTGTGACCAATTCTTTGACATATTCGGGCGAACGTACAGCCAGGTCATAGCGAAGGCCGGAACTGATCAAAATCTTTTTCACACCTGGAATGGCGCGCGCTTTGCGGTACAAAGAGATGAGCTTTGAGTGATCTGTATTGAGATTGCTGCAAATACTTGGATACACGCACGATAAGCGTCGGCATGATTCCTCGATTTTTTTGTCTTTGCAAGCGAGTCGATACATGTTGGCGGTAGGTCCACCAAGATCGGAAATAGTACCTGTGAATCCCTTAGTTTTGTCGCGGATTTCTTCGATCTCTCTGAGGATGGAAGGCTCAGATCGACTTTGAATAATGCGCCCTTCGTGTTCGGTGATAGAGCAGAACGTGCAACCGCCAAAACAACCTCGCATGATGTTGACCGAAAAACGGATCATTTCCCACGCTGGAATACGGGCATTTCCGTAACTAGGGTGCGGTGCTCGAGCATAGGCGCGGTCATAAACGCCGTCCATTTCATCCATTGCCAGCGGAAGCGGTGGTGGATTGATCCACACATCTCGTTCGCCATGGGCTTGCGAGAGAGCTCGCGCATTGCCAGGGTTGGCTTCCAGATGGAATACCCGTGAAGCATGGGCATACATGACTGGGTCGTCTTTGACCGCGTCATAAGAGGGTAAGCGAATGACGGTCTTTTGATACTTATTGCGCAGCATCGCTTGTCGCTCTTCGCGGCTCATAATGCGAATAGCCTGCGCTTTGACAACGTCTTGTGTCGCCTCATTGACGCCGCTTTGAGAATCATTAGTGCTACATTTCGCACCAGTTTCTGGAATCATTTCATACGGATTAGTATGAGCTTCAACTTTGCCTGGCGTGTCAATTTTTACTGATTGAATTTCGCTCCATTCCTGATCAGGTAGCCAATTGGTCGGCACCATAAAGGCCGTGCCACGCAGATCCCGTATCGCCTTGATTGGTTCTCCTGCGGCGAGGCGGTGACTTAAATCGACAATTGCACGTTCAGCATTACCGAACACGAGAATGTCAGCTTTTGAATCTGGAAGGACGGACCGTTTTACTTTGTCAGACCAATAATCATAGTGAGCGATACGGCGTAAGCTCGCTTCGATACTGCCAATGACGACATTCACTTCAGGATAGGCCTCGCGGGCACGTTGAGCATAAACCACCACCGCACGATCAGGCCTTTTGTTTGGATCGCCGTCCGGAGTGTAGGCGTCTTCTGAACGAATCTTACGGTCCGCGGTGTAACGGTTGACCATCGAGTCCATATTTCCCGCAGTGATACCAAAATACAAATTTGGACGACCTAGCGCGCGAAAATCATCTGCAGAATGCCAATCTGGTTGGCTGATGATGCCGACTCGAAATCCTTGTTGTTCCAAGAGACGACCAATCAATGCCATGCCAAAACTTGGGTGGTCGATGTAGGCATCGCCAGTAACAAGAATAATGTCACAACTATCCCAGCCGAGCTTATCCATCTCGGCACGAGACATGGGGAGAAAAGGGGCTGCATGCTCACCGCCAACATCAGGGCGATAGCGCTTAAAGGCGAACAGATTTTTAGGTGCAGGATTCATCCCGTCATTGTACCGGAAAGCACGCAAGTGCGTGATTTTGCGAAGTTTTTTGAACCCAGCGATTTCGATTGATTATTCGTATGAAGCAAAAAAACTAGGTCAAACGAAAGAAGGATAAAAAAGATCTTGCAATAAGTGCACATTCTCGCCACACTTGTACGCCTTGATCCTCGCAGATCGATGATCGCCAATGACTATTTGAAATATTTGAATCATTTCAACATCTTTTAAGGCCTCCACTACATGCAAAGTCTCTCTCGTATCAATCGTCGTCTTTTGCCTGCTTCGTTGGTAGCAACTATTCTTTTACTCACTGCTTGCGCCACTAATGGTGGCTCTAAAAACGAGCCTAACGGTAAAGTACCGACTCCTATCAACGGAAATCAATCGAGTATCGATAATCGTGTCGGTGACGCGATCGCGACACCATTCAGTGATTTGAACTTGGTTCGTACCGAAGTGCCGCCGATTTTGCAGCAAGCACGACGTTCTGCCTACGCAAAACCTGAAGTGCTTGATTGTGAAAAGCTAAGTAAAGAGATCCATGATTTAGATGCGGTTTTGGGGCCAGATCTCGATAGCGTTCGTGTCGATGGCAAGGGAAATGTGGTCGACAAAGGCGCGGAAGAGTTAGGCAATGCCACGGTCGGCGCACTGAAGAGCTTTACCTCTGGCATTATTCCATTTCGCTCTTGGATTAGACGTTTGTCAGGGGCGGATCGGCATGAACGCGAAGTTGGAGCTGCCGGTGTTGCTGGCATCGTACGTCGCGCCTATTTGAAAGGGTTGGCGCAGGCTTCCAACTGCCAAATTCAACCGATGCGTGTGCAAGCAGAGTCAAGCACCGAGTCACCGAAAAATACTGAGACCGATGGAGCGCGCAAGTAGTCGTTGACTGGTAACGCCGCAACGCAAAGCCAATTTGCCTTCGACGAGACAAGGATTAATGATATCGCCTTCGACGACATGAACTTCTACAAGGGAAATTAGTCTCAAAGGCTCTCTGTCTCGTTTTCTATTTCAAAAAAATATCTTACTAGTTTATGAAATTTTGGATTCTCTCTCGCTTCTCTTTGAAGCAATTGCTCAATTTGTGTGCCTCATTCACGCTTATTACTCTTGGATTATTCAGCCATTCGATCGTCTTGGCCGACAATCAAGCGAAGAAGGGTGTTGAATCGAATAACCCGAATTTTGAGAAGTCTGTAGTCAAAGTCTTCTCGACTCTGCGTGGCCCAGATCCGTTCAAGCCTTGGTCCAAAGCGGCACCACAAGAGGTCACTGGTTCTGGAGTGGTAATCGAAGGAAAAAGAATTTTGACCAACGCTCACGTGGTGGAGTATGCCAGTCAAGTACAAATACAAAACGGGCAAGATGGCAATAAGCTAGCGGCGCGCGTTGTGGCTATTGCACGTGGTATGGATTTGGCGCTACTCGAAGTGGAAGATACTAGTTTCTTCGATACGCATTTAGCCGTGAGCCGTTCTAACAAACTTCCGGAAATCACTGACGCGGTATTTGCTTATGGTTATCCAACCGGTGGCAATTCATTATCGATCACCAAAGGTATCGTTTCTCGCATTGAATTCGTTGACTATGACGGGAGTATCGGAGGCCTTCGTATTCAAGTCGATGCCGCAATCAATCCTGGTAATAGTGGCGGTCCGGTAATCGCAGGTGACAAGATGATTGGTCTTGCTTTTTCTGGTCTGTTACATGCGCAAAATATCGGCTACATCATTCCCAACGAAGAGATCGAATTATTTCTGAAGGACGTGGCCGATGGTCGCTATAACGGCAAACCTGTCCTGCTCGATGTTACCCAAACTTTTGAAAATCCGATTTTGCGGGATTTCTTGAAGCTCGATAAAAATGTTGAGGGTTGCATCATTCACGCTCCGCATGATATGGGTAATGGCACTGTCCTCAAAGAATGGGATGTGTTGACGCATATCGGTGATACGCCCATTGATAATCAGTGCATGGTCAAACTGAAACCTAATGTGCGAGTGATGTTTAAGTATAAAGTGCAGCAGATCGCACAAAAAGGATTCGTTCCACTCACAATTATGCGTGAATCCAAACAAATGAAGGTACAGGCACCTGTTTATCCTGGTCGCCCACATTTGATTTCTGATTTGCAAGGTGGCTATCCGTCCTATTTCATTTTCGGACCGATCGTATTTTCTCGTGCCACGGTCGAATACCTGAGTTTTCTTGCTAATAATGCCCCAGCGTTGAATGGCTATGCCTACAATGCCAGTCCCTTAATGACCTTGCGCGGCGAGATGCCTAGCAAGGAAAGGGAAGAATTAGTGGTGGTCGCATCCCCATTCTTTCCACATAAATTGGTCACGGGTTACAGTAATCGCTTCGGCGCAGTTATCTATTCGATTAATGGGATTCGCATTCGTAGCTTGAAACACTTGGTTGAGGTGCTGCGCGATGCCAAAGAAGATCTCTTGGTGATTCACTATGATCAGCGTTGGGGTGAGACCATGGTGTTGCCAAGAAAAGCCATGATTCAAGAGACAGAAGGAGTCTTATCAGACAACGGCATTCGTTCGCAAGGTTCTCCTGACATGATGGCAGTTTGGGATAAGAAGTAAGTTCCTCTCATTCTTCTAAAAGAAGGCGGCGTGGATAGCGACCGCCTTTTTTAATACCGATTTAGCTTTGCCGCTTATTCGCTAAACTCGATCGATATCAAAAAATACGTTGGAATGCGTTTTATTTTTCCAAGTTCTAAGGGATCTGTGAGAGAGGGATCGAAATTTGCATAGCGCTTCTTGGATGCCGTTTCAGTTTGTGGTTGCGTGAAATTCAAAACATAAATTGGTTTTGATAGCGGTAGTGAATTGAACTCGCCCGTGTTTTCCGGTATCTGTAAGGCGAATTCGCCATAATGTGTCTTCACAGGAAATTCGCGAGTCAGACCAAAACCAAGAAACCGAAAATCGAATCTGACTTTCTTTCCTGCGATGTGTTTCGCAAGCACACTAAAGTTCAATTCCTGGTCTTTGATTTTGAAATACTCGTCTTCTCTGGAATCGAACAACTGGACGCGTGGCAATGGCTTTCCAGCTTTGATTTCTTGTACAAATAAACGGTAATTTTTGCCTATCAGCCCGACACCACTAAAATTGAGCTTGGCGACTTGAATGTCATGAAAACGATAGAGATTCATGATGTCTTCATTCTCCACGGATTTCTTCACCTGATAGATGATGAATTCAGAAGGCGCTTTCGCTTGCAACTCAAGTGAATGAACTTGGAAAGTGGAGCACATGAGAATCGCGAGAGTTGAGAGGCGAATTAAAAAGGATGTTTTCATAAAGTTCTTGTTGTCCAATGATGTGTCTATGGTCGACACGATGCTGAATGCATCTTGCTTCACGTAGGGTACGAATGGATCCTTCGAATTAAGTTGGTGCGATTTCTGCATGGGACTCGCCCATGTTTAATTTTACAAGAACTTGGTTTACCATTAGCGTCTCTACCTTCCCAAAAAAACATCATGAGCACAGTGTCCAAGCAAACCACATCTTTCAGTATGTCTGGCATGACCAAGACATTGGTTGTTGTCTTCACCCTTAATCTCGTGGTCGAGAAGATCGCCCAGTTGTCTCAGGCAATTGGCGTTTCGGGTAGTACTGATTGGCAGGCAATGCTGCAATTAAGTTTTCGCTTGCCCCATTTTTGGACGGGAATTTTAGTGCCTGTAACTTATTTGGTCGCTTTATGGTCTGCCGCGAACTTGTTGAAGGCTTTTGAAGATACTCAAAAAGTTGAAGCGCCCGTGTTAGCTGCTTTACGTGTACTCGGGTCGAATTTAATGTACGCGGGGATCGCAGCTTTGTTGATCGTACCAACTTTGGAATCATGGATTAATCTAGGCGGACGCGGTATTAAGATTAATTTTGATATTAGCCCGGTAGCGGTGGGCATGATCGGCATGATTTTGAAATTGATCGCCCGTCGTTTAATCGATCAATTAGGAGAACAATCTCAAAGGGAGCAATCTCAAAGGGAACAATCTAAGCTTAACCAGGACGCTTAGACTATGAGGGCGCATCAATCGATGCGCGGAACTGATTATGCGTTTTCCGCGTGTTCGACCAATAATTGAACCTTGGTTGTGCCGTTGTATTCGTTCGCATCGAGTCTGAATGCCACCCTTACTTTTTCGCTCAGATTATCGGTATGGCCAAACCAAATCGCATCATAGCGCACGCCATTTTTTTCGAGGCTCATTTTGAGATGGCGTTCTTTTAATATGCGTTGCGAGACCAATTTGAATTCGTCACAAAAAATGGGGGGTGGGAAGCCTTGCCCCCATACGTGGCTATCCATTAGTTCGATGAAGTCCACCGTATAATGTGCCTCTTCAAGGGGGCCATCAGTTTCGATGATACGCTCCAACTGATCTTGTCTGAGCCACGCCTTGCCGACCGCTTCGAAGGCCAACTGAAATGCCGAAAAATCTTCAGTGCGGATGGTCAAGCCAGCCGCCATCGCATGCCCACCGAATTTTTGGATCAGTGTGGGCGAGTGTTTCGATACAAGATCGAGTGCATCACGCAGGTGGAATCCTGGAATCGAGCGTCCGGAGCCTTTCATTAAACCCTCGTCACCAGGTGCGAAAGTAATCGTTGGACGATAGAATTTGTCCTTAAGTCGCGATGCGACAATGCCAATGACACCTTGATGCCAAGATTCATCGAATACCGTGATCGTATGGCTACTGTCGGCTTGAAAGTCATCCAAATGCAGAAGTGCGATGTCCTGCATTTCACGTTCGATATCTTTACGATCTGCATTAATGCTATTGAGCTCTTGTGCAATTTGCCATGCGCGTCCCTCATCATCAGTGGTGAGACATTCGATTCCGAGTGACATGTCGGCTAAGCGGCCTGCAGCGTTCAACCTAGGACCTACTGCAAAGCCAAGGTCAAACGGGCTGGCAAGGCGAGGTTCACGTCCAGCGACACGAAACAAGGCCGCGATTCCCGCATGCATTCGACCACTTCGCATACGTTTTAAACCCTGCGCTACTAAGATTCGGTTATTGGCATCGAGCTTAACAACGTCAGCCACTGTTCCTAAAGCGACTAAGTCAAGAAGTGTGTCGAGTTTTGGTTGCGATTGTTGATCGAACACACCGCGTTTACGCATCTCTGCGCGCAGTGCAAGCAGTACGTAGAACATGACACCAACGCCTGCTAAGTTTTTACTCGCAAAATTACAAGCAAGTTGATTCGGGTTGACGATGACCGCTGCATCGGGAAGCGTGTCAGCCGGAAGATGGTGATCAGTCACAACGACATCGATACCACGCTTCTTGGCGGCGGCGACGCCATCTATGCTGGCAATGCCATTGTCAACGGTGATGATGACGTCTGGATTTTTTTCTCGAGCTGTGAGCTCGACAATTTCTGGTGTGAGTCCATAACCGTACTCGAATCGATTGGGCACAATGTAATCAACGGTCGCGCCCAGCATACGTAAGCCGCGTAAGCCTACGGCGCAGGCGGTGGCACCATCGCAATCATAGTCCGCAACAATCACAAGACGCTTTTTTTGCGCAATGGCATCCGCTAAATACGTCGCAGCTTTCTCACTATTTGTTAAAGTCGTGGGAGGTAACAAAGCGGGTAAGTCGGTTTGCAATTCAGTGCTACTCACGATGCCGCGCGCTGCGAATAAACGGGCCAAAACGGGGTGCATGCCGTTTTGACGCAGCATTTCGGAATCACGAAAAGAGTAGGGGCGTATGCTGATGCGAGTCATGATAAGGGCAAGCTATAGATGATTGGAAGCAGCCAGTGCGAGCAGCTTGTTAAAATGAGGTTTGCGAAAGGTTTGCAACCATGATGGTTTCTTACATTCAAACTGGACGAACTGAATATGATCGCTCACACCGAGATTCAAGCGATCAAGTTCTCCGTTTTGGAGTGCTTGCCATAATGGCGAGAAACATTGATCTTCGAGCTGCTGAAGTGCATTCAGCCAACTTCCCCAATCACTATTGAGCGCTGGTTCAAGTAAGTCTTCGATAATAATGATCGGTGTGAGCGGCTTCGTGCTGGATGGGTTCTTGAGCTGGTGCAAGAAAGTCTCTATCGATGCCATTCCTGTCTGTGGGGATACGTGATGTGCTTGATCGCTACCGCCATGGATCCAAACAGAATTAATCGGCACAAGTCCGACATTCTCTCGTTCCAGATTCGCTGCATGGTTATGCCATGCCATTTGAATTTCATTTTGAAGCTTACGCCAGTTCCGTGCTTGTTCTCCTTCAGGCATCCAAATATCCATGTTGTGCCCAGCTGCGGCATCAAGACTTGCTGTTTGAAGCTCACGCCAAGTATCAGCACGTAGGAACCACATCGATGGTGACGCGAAAATCAGTTCGTGTCCGCGCTCTTGGCATATCTCCTGCGCAATCAAAAATAACTGGCGTGCATGGGCTTCAGACACCTGCAGGCGTCGAGGATCGGTCATTACCAGATGATCTCGCGCTATATGAATATGCACTGGGGTGAGTGTGAACCAGTATCCACTTGCGGCGGGCGTTGCGAGACCATGCATCAACATTTTTGAAATGCTGAGCCTTGGGCTGGTGTAACGCTGTTCTTGATCGGGTGTTCTCTGCACATTCTGTGCTTCCAGGGCTTTCTGTTTTTGTGAAATGCTGTCGCGTTCAAACAGAAAGTATTCGTGCGGTAAGAGTCTCGCGAACTCGTTTAATCGTAGTGGCGTTGACGCCTTCGCAAAGCTCAAAAGGCGCTGTAAAGACGGCGCATTGACTTGTTGAAGTAGCTGTTTCGCGAGGGACGCTGGTGGAATGCCGAAAGGCAATATGATTTCTAAATGGCTCATTCTGCTATTGTATGGCAAACTAGCGCCGTTTTCTTGTGAAGAAGCGCTTTTCGAGTGAAAAACGAACTAGATTCCAAGAAGAAAATACGATGTTTTAATTTAGGCTCGGATCAATTATTTGTGAAAAATCTTCCTTTTGAATGGCTAATCGGATTGCGCTATACGCGCGCCGGAAAACGTAGCCGCCGCAATAATTTCATTTCCTTTATTTCTTTGATCTCGATGTCAGGGATTGCCCTCGGCGTGGCAGCCCTGATCATCGTTCTCTCAGTCATGAATGGGTTCCAAAAAGAAGTGCGTGACAGGATGTTATCGGTACTTCCCCATATCGAGGTCTTTGATGCCGGTGGCATGGTCAGTGATTGGCATCAGACGGCCAAGCAGGCTTCGCAACACCCAGACGTTCTTGCCGCGGCACCTTATGTCGATGCGCAAAGCATGATCATCAACGATGGCGTGATGCGTGGAGTCATGTTGCGTGGAATTTTACCTAGCGAAGAGCCTAAAGTTTCGGTTGTAGCTTCCAAGCTAAAAGCCGGTAAGCTTGATGATTTAAAGGACGGCAGTTTTAACATCATTCTTGGTATTGAATTGGCGCGTGCCATGCACGTATCGATCGGCGACAAAGTGACTTTAGCTGCGCCAGAAGGGCAGTTGACACCCGCAGGCACAATTCCCCGCCTTAAAGCATTTACCGTGGTGGGCGTGTTCGAGGCAGGCCATTACGAGTTTGACTCGGCGATGGCATTTATTCACATCAGCGATGCTCAAAAATTCTTCCGTCAAGAAGCACCGAGTGGTGTTCGACTGAAAATCAAGGATATGCTGAAGGCACCGCAAGTCGCGTTCGAGCTGCGCAATACCATCGGAAGCACCTTGATTGCGCGTGATTGGTCTCAGCAAAACAGCAACTATTTCGCGGCAGTAAAAACCGAAAAAACGATGATGTTTATTATTTTGACTTTGATCATTGCAGTCGCGGCTTTTAACTTGGTTTCTACGCTTGTTATGACGGTGACGGAGAAACAAGCCGATATCGCGATTCTGCGCACGATCGGCGCCTCACCAAGCTCAATCATGAAAATTTTCATGATTCAAGGTGGGCTCGCTGGTTTGTATGGTACAGCGTTTGGTGTGTTGTCAGGCGTGATTGTTGCGCTCAATATCGATGTCATCGTTCCATTTATCGAGCGTCTATTTGGGGTTCAGTTCTTGAACAAAGAAATTTATGTGATTAGTACTTTACCTTCTGATCTTCATTGGTCGGATGTATGGTCGATTGGACTGATAGCAGTTGTACTCGCTTTTGTGGCGACGATCTATCCAAGCTGGCGCGCGGCGCGAGTCAAACCAGCGGAGGCTTTGCGCTATGAATAAGTCATTCTCAAAAGAACAGAGTGAAGCCCTCATGTCGAACGGAAAGTCAGGCAGTAAAAATACAGGCACACAGGCGGTGCTCGAATGTCGTCAGTTGTCGAAATCTTTCGGCGAAGCTGACACTGCAGTGCATGTACTGCGTAAGGTTGATTTCTCGGTGTATGCCGGTGAGCGTGTCGCCATTGTTGGCGCATCCGGTTCTGGTAAGTCGACTTTGTTGCATCTACTTGGTGGGCTCGATACGCCAAGTGCAGGTGGTGTGAATTTGTTAGGCAATGATTTCGCGACTCTGAGTGAAAGTGCTCGCGGTCAAGTGAGAAATGCTTCGCTCGGTTTTGTCTACCAATTCCATCATCTATTGGGTGAATTTTCTGCACTCGATAATGTGGCAATGCCTTTGCTGATTCGCCGTATGTCGCGTGCAGAGGCACATGCAAAAGCACAAGCGATTTTAGAGAAGGTTGGTTTAGCACATCGTGTAACTCACTTGCCAAGTGAGCTGTCTGGTGGTGAGCGACAGCGCGTTGCACTGGCGCGTGCATTGGTGACTGAGCCTGCTTGCGTCTTGGCTGATGAGCCAACCGGAAATCTTGATCGTTCGATCGCGGATCAAGTGTTTGCGCTGATGCTGGAATTGTCTAAGACCTTAGGTACTGCGTTTGTAATCGTCACGCACGATCTTGAATTGGCATCGCGTTGCGATCGTCGTTTGCGTTTGAGTGATGACGGTTTAAAAGCATTCTAGAAAATTGAACAATTTGATTTGCCGCATAGTCTTTTTGAGGAGTCGCTGTGAAATTGAAATCTGTAGTTGTTTTGAAGTCCGTACTATTCGCGACTTTGTTGGCTAGCGCACAAATCGCGTTAATCCCGACCGTTATCGCTACACCATTGACGCCAGCGGAGCAGGCACCGGTTACCTATAGCACGCCTTTGACCGCTGAACAGATTGATTCACTGGTTGAACGTACGCTGAAGACTTTTAACGTTCCCGGGATTTCCGTCGCGGTGATTAAGGATGACAAAGTCGTTCACGCAAAAGGCTATGGCGTGCGCTCCATTCGTTCCAAACTGCCGATGCAAACGGATACCATGGTCGGTATCGCATCGAACTCAAAAGCCTTTACCGCAGCCGCTTTAGCGATTTTGGTGGACGAAGGTAAATTGCAATGGGGTGACAAGGTCAATAACATCATTCCCGAGTTCAAACTTTACAATCCTTATGTTACCGAAGAGTTCACCGTTCTCGATCTGATGACGCATCGAAGCGGCATGGGTTTAGGGGCTGGCGATTTGATGTTTTTTCCAGATGGCAGTGACTTCACGATCAAAGATGTTATTCACAATCTACGCTACTTAAAACAAACATCTAGCTTTCGGTCTCAATTTGATTACGACAATAACCTCTATATCGTCGCTGGTGAGGTGATTAAGCGCGTCTCTGGTTTGAGTTGGGAAGACTTTATCGAGCAGCGTATTATGCGTCCGCTGGGAATGCAGCATAGTGCTGCATCCATCTCAAGATTAAATAAGAAAGACAATCAAGTTGAACCCCACGTTCCGGTCAATGGCGCCTTACAAATCGTTCCGTTTAAACCGAATGAAGTGATTAATGCTGCAGGTGGCATTTACAGTAACATCGACGAAATGAGTCACTGGGTGCGCATGCAACTTAATCGCGGTCGTTATGGACATGAACTGCAGCAGCGCCTGTTTAGCGAGAAGGTGCAACACGAAATGTGGTCGCCACACACAATCATCCCAATGGGACCAGTCGGCGGAAGTTATAACACGCATTTCACTACATATGGCATCGGCTGGGATGTTCGCGATGTTAAGGGCTATAAGCAAGTTTCGCACACGGGTGGTTTGCTTGGTATGGTGACGCAAGTTACGATGATTCCTGAGTTGAAGTTGGGGATTGTCGTACTGACTAATCAAGAACAAGGCGCCGCATTCACCGCGATCACCAATACCATCAAAGATAGTTATCTCGGCATGCCAGTTGTCGATCGTATCAAAGAAAACGCCGATCGAGTACAGAAGCGTGATGAAGAGGCGAATAAGATCACGGCTGAAGTTTGGAAGTCGATTGATGCGCAAATGAAGGCAAATGGCAAAGTGAAGCTGGATGTCACACCCTATGTTGGTGTATATAAAGACGACTGGTTTGGTGAAGTTAGCATTAGTGTGAACAAGGTCGGTCAACTACAATGGGCATCCAAGCGCTCGCCAGCATTGATCGGCGACTTGAGCTTCTACCGTGGCAGCTCATTCGTGGTGAAGTGGCACGATCGTAGTTTCAACGCAGATGCGTTCGTGAATTTTCAGTTGGATACCGATGGCAATGCGCAGAAAATTACGATGAAAGCTATTTCGCCATTGACTGATTTTAGTTTCGATTTTCACGACCTCGAGTTGCGCCGTGTCGAGCAAAAGTAAGGTTTTAAGGCAATACGAGTTTCAGGACGCTTGTCGAACTCGTCAGATAAGAATTTAGGACGAGTGTCGTAAAACGCCCGCAGGTCTGCACCTAGCGGGCGTTTTAATTTAAAATCAATTTTTCTTCAATGATGGGTTGCTTTCCATGAGCCAACATAATCAGTTTTCCCTCCTTAAAGAGCGTCGTTTCGCCCCATTCTTTTGGACACAATTTTTCGGTGCCTTTAACGATAATGTTTTCAAGACCGCATTGCTGACGATCTTGACGTATGACGCATTGTCATGGACAGATATGAATGTCGGGCTACTCAATAACCTGATCCCTGGTTTGTTTATTTTGCCTTTTGTTTTGTTCTCGGCGACCTCGGGGCAACTTGCCGATAAATTCGAAAAAGGAAAAGTTGCGCGCTATGTGAAGTTGCTTGAGATCGCCATCATGTTGGTCGCGGCGATAGGGTGGATGCAGCATCAGCTATGGTTATTGATTGCGGCAGTGGCAGGTATGGGCATCCATTCCACTTTATTCGGGCCGGTCAAATACGCTTATTTACCTCAGCATCTTCGTTCCGATGAATTGGTCGGTGGTAATGGTGTGATTGAGATGGGGACCTTCGTTGGTATCTTGCTTGGTGAAATTCTCGGTGCCATGTTGGTGGTACATAAACCTTGGGGTATCGAATTGGTTGCCTTTGGTACGATCGCAATTGCTGTGATTGGTTGGTTGGCGAGTTTGCGTATTCCAGAATCGCCTGCGCCGGCGCCTGAGCTCAAAATCAATTGGAATTCAGCGACAGAGACTGTACGCAATATACGTTTCAGTAGTCAGAATCGTCCGGTGTTTTTGTCCTTACTGGCAAACTCATGGTTTTGGTTCTACGGCGCGATTGTGTTGGCGCAGTTCCCACTGTATGCGAAGGATTATCTGCACGGCGATCATAGCGTGTTCGTGTTGCTGTTGACGGTTTTTTCATTCGGGATTGGAGCAGGTTCATTGCTGTGTGAACGTTTGTCTGGACATAAAGTCGAGATCGGCTTGGTACCGTTTGGTGCGATTGGCCTCTCCTTATTTGGCTTGGATTTGTACTTTTCGAGTCTCGCTTACGTCAATCAAGTTGAGGTCGATGCTTGGGCCTTTATGCGGCAAGTCGGTAGTTGGAAAATCATGTTTGATATCGTCATGATCGGTATCTTCGGTGGGCTTTATATTGTTCCTTTGTTTGCCTTGATTCAAACACGCTGTGACCCTAAACATCTCTCTCGTACGATAGCCGGTATGAATATCATGAATGCTTTGTTCATGGTGGTGGCTTCGCTTGCAGCGATGTTGATGCTGAAGCAGGGCTTCACGATTCCACAGATTTTTATGGCCACAGCGATTTTGAACGGCATAGTCGCGGTTTATATTTTCAGTGTAGTACCCGAGTTCTTGATGCGTTTTGTCGCATGGCTCTTGATCCATACGGTACACCGTGTTCGCGGTATTGATATCGATCGTATTCCTGAGACGGGACCTGCTGTTTTGGTCTGCAATCACGTGAGTTACATGGATGCGATTGTCATTATGGCGTATAGCCCACGTCCAATCCGCTTCGTCATGGATCACAATATTTTCAAGATTCCATTTTTATCTTGGGTCTTTAGAACTGCGAAAGCGATTCCGATCGCTCCAGCAAAGGAAGACCCATGGTTGATGGAAAAATCGTTTATAGATGTCGCGCAAGCACTCCACGAAGGTGATCTCGTCTGTATCTTCCCAGAAGGTAAGCTGACGCGTGATGGTGAAATCAACGAATTTAAAGGCGGCGTGATGAAGATTATTGAGCGCACGCCTGTGCCTGTCATTCCTATGGCTTTACGTGGCCTGTGGGGAAGCTTTCTATCGCGCGACAAGGGTAATCCATTCCAGCGCTCGTTCCGTCGCGGACCGTTTTCTCGTTTAGAAATGGTCGTTGGGGAACCTCAGGCTCCTGATATGGTCACACCACAGAATTTACAGGAAATTGTGAAGAACTTGCGTGGTGAGTGGAAGTAAAGTGTGGCCCTCTGAATAATTTTTGTAAATTTTGTTAGCATCTATTGACAATGTAGACTGTATTTACTACAGTTGTCGTACTACATTTGTAGGAGTCGGTTCTGCGGTAGATCAAACACTCGTGGACCGCTTTAAACGCACGGTAAGAATCACTTTAACGTGTTTCGCAATAAAGACTTAATTACGGATTGAGAAGAGACTATGATCAAAATCGTTTTAGCAGGACTCGCATTGATTAGCCTTTCCGCTTGTGTGAGTGTCGATGCCGATGGTCCAGAAACACCAGGCGTTGCGGTTGAACGTGAATATACGACAGGAAGTATGCTGCCTCAGAAAAAAGCGAAACGTAATTCGGACGTAAAAACTGTCAACAGTGACGATTTTGTGAGTATGCCGCGAGCAGCAACCCCAATGGATCCGATGGGTAAGAAATAAGAAAAAACCGCACTTTGTGCGGTTTTTTTATGCCTTCAATCTTAATGCTGCCATAGTGCCAAACCACCAGCAACATGCCACGCATTTTGATAGCCTAAACGTCTTAAACATTGCACAGCTTGCGAACTACGCCCCCCGGTACGGCAAAAGAATAGCAATGTCTCATCATTTTGGCTCCCTTGCAGCCACTGTTTCACACCATTCGCCAAGCGGGACAGTGGAACGTGGACCACACGCGTGCCAGGTGGTACATCAAAATGACTCAATTGTTGTTCATATGGTTCACGTACATCGATCATAACGGTGTTGGGGTGGTCGTGTAAGAAAGTCTCCAGTTCATGCGACGGTATCGTGACTTCTTCTAAACAACATGGTTCAGCTGGTTGCATTCGCGAGACCAGTAATTTTTCGGGATCATGCGCAGAGCAAATCAAGGTCTGATCAGAAATGTAGTCACGTAAATTTCTAACGCCTTCGATATTTCCCTGGCAAGCAATAACCAAGTCGCCACAGAAAGCAAAGTCAGGATTGGAGTTGCTTGCACCAGTCCCAACTAAATAAACAGTGAAAGTCTGGCTGGCCTGATTCCCTTCTGTACGAATGTGCAATTGTTGTACATATTGTCGACCTAAACTCAATGCTTTGATGACCTGATTATTGCGAGTCAATTCGAGGTCACTAAAGAATCCAAATGCGTCTTGTGATCGAAGCATGTTAGCTTCGTCGGCAGCGAAGTATTCGCCCAATAAACTTCTTAACTGGGCGCTATGTCCGACTTGGTGGTCGTGGCTTGCCGTAGATAGGATCGCCTTCACTTTGTAGTGCTGGCACCGCATGTATTTGGCGATGCGTTCGTTGAGTTCAGGCAAAGGATCAATCACGCAGCACTGTTTGCTTTCTGCATCGGCGATGATCCAAGTACAAGCGGAGCCGAAGCTGAGCTGAATCACACCATCAGCTGGTAGTGGCTCAATATCTCCAGTAACCATGCAAGTTTTTCGCAGTGCCTCTCCGCAAACGCGAACCCGCTTACACGCTTCATCGATATATTCTTGGGTGGTCGCTGGACCGAACGATACCCTAACCGCACTTGCAGCTTGCCATTCGGGAAGGGACATGGCTTGCAACACAAAGCTAGGTTGTGCTTTGGCAGCACTGCAAGCCGAACCTGCGCTGACACGAACATCGGCGGCATCGAACAGGTCTAAGATCTCTTTACTAGTTAGTCCAGGCACCGAGAAATTAAGTGTGGTTGGTAACGTGTCTTCAAGTGGCGCGTTGAGGATCAAACCCGGGAAGGCTTCTTTCATCGCTTCGAGAAGTTGAAGTCGGAAACGATGTAAACTGGCATGATCACGGAAAGTCACACCATCACTCAAAGCCTGCATCACCGCGCCTAAAGCAGCAATTCCTGAAACGTTTTCAGTGCCCGAACGTAAGCTTCCCTCTTGGCCACCGCCTGCGAGAAGGGGAGTGAAGGGGGCGTCTTTATGAACGTACAGCATACCTATGCCTTTAGGTGCGTACAGTTTGTGGCCAGAGAACAGCGAATAATCAATCCGATGTTGATTCAACTTAAGCGGTAATTTTCCGAGCGCTTGCACCCCGTCGACCATCCAATAAGCGGCACTATCTTTCAATAATTTTTCGATCTCATCGAGCTTAGTGATGACACCAGTCTCATTGTTGGCTGCCATAGTGCACACCAAGCCCGCTGTTTTGATGTGTTGCTCGAGGAATGTCAAATCGTGGCGGCCGACTGAATCAACGGGAATCGCGATAACACGGAAATTGAGATTAAGTACGGTATTCCAATGGTGCAGAGACTCGGGAACTGCTTTATGTTCAGTGGCACCATAAAGAAGATCGGTGCCGATATCTTCGCCACGAGCTTTTCTATCGCGCAGCGCCAACAGGGCAGAGAAAACTGCTGTTTGGATTCCTTCGGTTGCGCCACTCACAAACAACAATTTGCCGTCAGAACATCCCAGTAATTCACACGCCGTTTTGCGCGCATTTTCCATCACTGCCTTCGCTTGGAGTCCGCTGCTGTGAACACTACTTGGATTGCCGTAGTCATCTTCCATCACGGCACGAGCCGCTTCCAGTGCGAGTGGCATCACTGGTGTGGTTGCGTTGGAGTCGAGGTAAATTACGCGAGAAGAATATGTGGACATGGTCAAATCAGTGGCTGCCAAGGTTGGTGGAGATGCAAACTTGCGCTATATATCAAAAAACATATAAGCATATGTCTTTTGGGAATAACGAAATCGCAATTTTAGCAGATCAAAACGCTTACCTCCACCTGCCAGAGTCAAGTGGAGTGATCACATTTGAATATATTTCGTTCGATTGTAGCCTGCGTGGAGGCGAAAAAGAAGAGAAACTCTATGGATTCGAGCTTAGACCTTACTCGAGGTTGATGAAGTTTTGATCAAAACTTAAGGAATGAACACAAAGTTTGGGGCAGTTACTGGCTTAAGCCGCGACAAATTTTTTGCGTAGCCAGCCAATAAAGGCGCCTAATATCGGCAGTTTTTCCCAGAGTTCTTCGGCTGGATCCC
The DNA here is from genome assembly GCF_031326225.1 of Undibacterium cyanobacteriorum. Lineage (GTDB taxonomy): Bacteria > Pseudomonadota > Gammaproteobacteria > Burkholderiales > Burkholderiaceae_D > Undibacterium > Undibacterium cyanobacteriorum. The sequence continues at coordinate 2,246,466 of NZ_CP133720.1, forward strand.
AATAATCTCTGTGCATGCAAACTTTACCGTCGCTGGCAAAACGTAGGTGAGATGCACCCATTACCTTGTACTGCTTGCCACGCAAACCGAAGACGAATCGCCAAGATAAGAAAGCCTGGTCACCGGAGATGATGCAATCATCAAAGATGAAAGATGGGTTCTCAGTCGTTTCAAACATGTGCTCGAAAATACGTTTGATCTTGCTGCGCTCATTTACCTCGTTGAATGGATCTTTGAAATACGCCTGTTCGGTGTAAAAATCGTCAATTCGAGGAAGTGTCTGTGGGCTCATTGTGGCATACCACACTTGTAGCTTATTGACGCGTTCTTGGATGTCGCATGCGAGAAAGGCGCTGGAAGTCATGGTAGTATCATGGTGGTTAAGCAGTCACAAATTTACGAATCAAAGCAAAGCGCAGACGATAAGGTAAGACCTGCATGAATTTCAGGAAAAGTGTAAAGCGCTTCGGAAAATGTATCTCAAAATCTCCCGCTTCGAATCCGGCTATGATGGCTGCAGCCGCTTGTGCCGGAGTCTGTAATGCCGGCATAAAAAAATTATTTTTCGCCGTGAGTTCGGTGCTTACAAAACCTGGATTGATGAGATAAACATTGATGTTCTTAGTATGTAAATCCGAATACAGTAACTCCGTTAAATTAATAAGTGCCGCTTTGCTGGGGCCATACACAGTCGCATTAGGCAAACCAAGATAACCGGCCACGCTCGCGACAACTCCAATCCCGCCATGACCACGTTCGAGCATGCCGGGCAGAACACTTTGTATGCCTTGATAGACGCTCAAGAGATTGACGCTTAGGGTGTGTTCGGTTTCTTCAGGAACTAATTCCCAGGAACGCTCGGGATGATACTTGGCCGCACAGAATATGACTAAATCAATTCTGTCGATTTGGTTTTTTAATTCGGCAAGGGCGTGTTCCCACGAACCTTGATCGCCGACATCCATCGCCAGTGCGATCGCTTTCGGATAGCTACTCGCTAAATTTTGTAAGCGCTCGATACGCCGTGCCGATAGAACGACTTGCGCTCCTCGATCGAGTAATGCTTTGGACAGAGCTTCTCCAATACCGCTCGAGGCACCGATAATCCAAACCCGCTGTTCATTCCAATCGCGAATCGGGCGGTTCAGTGGCTTAGTCAATGAGAGCATAATTATTTCCTTCTAAAGAAGATGCTAACTTCGCCGAGCTCAATCCCAAACTTACTCATTTTGGTGCGATTCACTAAGGTGTTTTGATCGACCATATACATCCAGTCATCCATATGCATTTCGTAGGTGGTGCCATCCACCGGCAGCAATAAGACGTATTGCCACTTAAAAGCATTGCCTGCAATTTCTCCTTCTGCCGTACCTTTAACATCATCAGCACGTCCGGACCATTGCTTATCGCCATTTTTCTTTAAGCGCCAAATACGAGTTTGTTTGCTGCCATCGCTGTAACTGAAACGTTCATCAAGCACCAGTTCGTCGCCAACACGTTTGCCTTCAATTTCGACGTAAAATCGTTTCACAACTTCACCTGAGCGTTTTTGAAAAATGCCCCAAGCTTCGGTCTTTCCAGTGAAGTACTGCTCTAAGTCGAATTCCGGCTTTTCATTTTTGTACACGTTCACATCGGTGACGGCGCATGAAGTCAAAAGACTGAAGCTAAGTACAAAGCAAAAGCTTCTAATAAATTTTTTAAACGTGTTTATCGAAGCCATAGTAATCATGTCGTTTCCTTCAATTGAGATCCTACTTCACTGCGTGTTTGGTCTAGAAACTTTATGCCGATCAGACTGATGAACGTGAGGAGCTTTAAAGCACAAGGGATTAAGGCGTAACATAGGACTAAGGCGATGTTATCGACTAGCCCAACACTTGCTTGTTTCAACCAAGCTTCATTTTCTAAGTACGCCATCAGTGGTAGCGCAAGCCCTGAACAGGCTAAGGCAATCTTTCCTAGGAAGGTCCAGATCCCAAAATAGCTAGCTTGGCTTTGTTTGGCTTGGATGCGTTCAGCAAGCAGTACGGGAGGCAATACTAAATCTGCCCCCAAACACAAACCGGAAGTGATGCAAATCAGTGTGTAGGCGAAAGCGTCACCCGAGCTTAAGAAAGCCGCACCAATAAATGCGGTGATTGAAATCAGTAAGCTGCTCTGCCATACAAGCAAACTCCCAAATTTCTTAGCAGCCTTCAGCCATAGCGCTAGACCGAGTGCTCCGGAGATAAAGTAACTCACCAAAAAATGCGGTAGTTTATCTGGCGCTTGTATTTGGCGGTCAACGAAGAAAATCATCAGACTCGCAGGGAGCGCGATCGCCAGTGAATTCATGAAATACGCGACAAACAATGGACGTGCGCGTACATCTTTGCTTACTGATTTGAGCTCTTTCCATAGTGTGGGTGCAGCCCGGTTTCTAGTAATTTCTGTCGTTGGTGGACGATGCGCAAAGCGCAGCAAACCTACAATCGCTATCGTTAGAGTGGCTGCAAAACAAAGGCTATAGTATAGAAAGTGACTAGATTGTTGCTTGATGTCTGCGCCACTCGTTTTGTCCGCATTCATGATGAGGCTGGGAACGATACTGGCGATGATGACACCGACTAACGCGAAACCTTCACGCCACGTCGCAGCGCCCAAAAGCGTTGACGATTTGACTCTTCCATCTATTCCATTTGGATTGGAATCATCTAACGCAGCGCCCCAAGAAAGATAGGCGATATTTAACACACTATGGGCACTGTAGGCGATGTAGAGCATGACCGCGAGCCAAACTAAATTCATCGTCGCCGAACTTAAGGCCCATGTCGGTGGTGACCATAGAGCAGCGAAGGCGATGCTAATCAAAACAGCGGGTAAAAAATACCAAACCGGCCGTTGTAAACCACGACGATTGATGAGCGCGCCGATGACTGGATCTTGCAAGGTATCGAGAAAGCGTGCAGCAAATAAGACGTAACCAATACTGCTTAAGCTAAGGGCAAATTGTGAAGAATAGAAAGCAGGTAATTGCACATACAGCGGTAAGCTCACCATGGCCAATGGCAAACCTAACAAACCGTAGTGAAATAACCCCCAGTTCTTCATCATTTCTTCATGCCTAAAATACGCGAACGTAGCTCTTGATCTCGGCTACGCGGATCAAGCCAGATCGCAAAGAAAGCTTGCGCGAAATCTTCATCGGCGATTTCGCTGATGAGGCGATCCCGACTATAGAAGCGACATCCTTTGCCGCGTAATTTCACACCAATCAACTGATCGCCAGGCTTAACATCGACGAAAGACTTCTCCATGTAAGCGCGCCATTGTTGTTCTAAGCCAGGAGTCAACTTCGTACCCATGATTCGCTTCATTTCATCAATGCTAGCGTCAACAAAGCGAGTCCGGCTGATTGACTTGTTATAGGTAATTTCAAGAGCGAAATCTTGGGTCGTGTCGAAGTTAGAACCGGCATGCCAAAGTCGAGCGCTATAAATCGAGAGTCCCCACCATGTGAACTCACCACTGCCAGCTACTTTTGCCTCTGGTAAGTCCTTGCGCCATTCCTGAGCAAAGCTAGGAATGCTTACCGACAGCAATAATGCGAGGCTGAGCTTGCGAAGCATGTTCAGTCCTTTTTCTGCAATAGGAATTGATAGACATCAGTGCGTTTTTCTTCGAAGCCGGCTTCGCAATAGGAGTAATACATTTGCCATATGCGTTGGAAGCGCGTGTCGAAACCTTGTTGTGTGATAAGGTCGATCTGTTCGTTGAAAGACTGATTCCATCGACGTAAGGTTTCTGCATAGTCCAAGCCGAAGCTAAAACTATTCTTGGTGTCGAGCTGATACTTCGCCGCGTGTGACATAAAACGTTCGGGGCTAGGCAGCATACCGCCGGGGAAAATATATTGCTGAATAAAATCGGAGCCGGCGCGATAGCGTTCGAAGTGTTTCTCATCAATCGTAATAGTTTGTATCAAGGCTTTGCCTTGAGGCTTCAAACAACGTTCAAGGCAAGCAAAGTAACTTGGCCAATACTCTTCACCAACGGCTTCGAACATTTCTATCGAGACGATGGCATCGTATTGACCTTGGAGGTCGCGGTAGTCACAGAGCTCGAGATACGCAAGATTGCCAAGATTTTTTTCTTGAATACGTGCTTGCGCAACTTCTAGCTGTGCTTTGGAAATCGTGATGCCATAAACTTGTATTCCTTGTAGCGCAGCGTGTTCTGCGAAGCCTCCCCAACCGCAACCAATCTCTAAGACACGGTCGCCACTTTTTAGATTGAGAACGTCGATGATGCGCTGGTACTTTCGATACTGTGCTTCCTGTAGACTAATTTGATAGTCGTTGTAGAAGATGGCACTTGAATATGTCCAACTAGGGTCTAACCATAGTTTGTAAAATGCATTGCCGAGGTCGTAATGCGCATGGATGTTCTTACGACTTCCTTCTTTAGTGTTGGCACGAAGCGCGTGCTTGATTTTGTACCATATGGACATGATACGATTGCCGAAGATTGCCTTGTCGAGGACCTCTTCGTTTTGCACTGCTAAACGCAAAACTGCGGTGAGATCTGGTGTGGTTACCCAGCCAGCTTCATAGGCCTCGGCGAAACCTATATCACCGCTGCGTAAGATTTTGCTGCAGGCACGCCAATCGTGAATATGTAATACAACGCTCGGCACTTGGTTTAAATCGCCAAAGTGCAAAGCTTGTTGGTCAGGCGTAATGAGCTGAAGATGACCACGCTTGAGGCGCTTCAAAAGACTAAGGAAGAGCTTGGCACTGGTGGGTAAATTTTGAACTATGGAGGCATTTTTCTCCTCTAGTTTAATGTAGCTTGAGTTCGTAGGCATGGTCGTCATTTATCTCTCCTCTTTTAGGGAAGTGCCAAGTGTGATATTGCTCTGTGGTGCTGCGGGCAGGCGATAGAAGGGGACGCCTTTTAACCACAGCAAAAATGCTTGCCAATGGATGCGCCAAAATACACCCATCGTCAAAAAGGGTTGTTTGGTAAATGCTTTCAATAACTCTATGCTAGTGAAATTCACCTTACGGGAGGCCATCGCTGTCTTGATAACGATTTTCTTCTCTTGGTAGTAATCGATATGGACGACAGCGTGTTTGTTTGAATCTTTGAATTGAAATTCGTAGTGACCTTTCACCTCACAAAATGGCGAGACATGCATTGCCTTCACGCTGCAAAGTTGTGATTGTGAACTGATGGCCGAGTGAAATTCGTCACGCAAAACGTAAAAATGGTGCTCGCCAAATGTGTTATTCACCTCAGCGATAACGCTGACTAATTGGTCGCTTTCGTCGTAGCAATACCAAATACTAATTGGATTGAATGCATAGCCAAAAAGACGCGGCATCGTATGGAGTTCGATGCGTTTTGGTGCATTTAACCCATGCTTGTGCAAGACCGAATTCGCCCAATTGATAAGACTTGTCCCATCGCGTGGACCATAATCTTGTATTCGGAGTGATAGCAATCGCTTCTTGTTGATTCCGAATACAAAACTGTTGAAACTGGCAGGAGACTCTTCAAGCTCATTGAGATCGAGACGCAGAGCAAATATGGGATACACAAACTTATGGCCCTTGGGCGCAAAACGCTCGTGCATGACTTTCGAAAGCAGTATGCAAGATCGTTGGATGGGACTTGTTGATGAGCTTTTCATGGCAATGTCGTCCAAGTGGGATGAAGCTGAAATTCTTTAACTACACGCAGGGCGGACTTTAAACCGTCCTCATGGAATCCATAGCCAGACCATGCGCCAGCAAACCATAGTCGATTCTTTCCTTGGATGGTGTGCAGTGCTTCTTGTCCATCGATCGCGGCTTGATCGAAGATCGGGTGTTCATACTCAAAACTCCGCAAAATGGTCTCAGGTTTGGGTTCATGACTTGGGTTCAGTGTGACGATCACTGCTTGCTCGGTATTGAGCCTTTGTAGTTGGTTGAGAAGGTAACTGACGCACACCGCTTGATCTTGAGTATCGGCTGGTTGTGATTCGCCAAGGTAATTCCAAGCGGACCAAACTTTCTTATTGTGTGGTAGAAGACTGGTATCTGTATGAAGTACAGCGCGGTTCGCCTGATAGCGGAACTGCGACAACACCGTCTGTTCCTGTTCGCTGGCATCTTGGATGATGGCTCTACTTGTCGGTGCATGAGTCGCGAATACGACTTGATCGAACATTTCGACGCCGCCAGCAGTGTGAACTTCAACTTGATTCTCGATACGTTTTACCGCAGTTACTGCGCTGTTGAGGCGGGCGTCTTTGAGCGTGTCGATGATTTTTCTAACGTAGCTACGAGATCCATTCTTGACCGTCTTCCAGGTTGGTCTGTCGTTGACTTGTAGTAGTGCATGATTCAAACAAAAACGTAGGAAGGTGCTGGCAGGGAAATCGAGAATATCGCTTGGAGAGCTAGACCAAATAGCAGCAGCCATGGGTACTAGGTAGTGTTCCTGAAAGCGCCGGTCATAGCCGCCTTTTTTCAGTAAATCTCCTAGACTTATTTTGCTTACCAATGATTCTCTTAAATTCGTTTCGGCGTCGCGGTTGAAGCGAAGAATATCGCGTAACATCAAAAGAAAGCTTGGCTTCAATAGGTTTAAGCGCTGCGCGAATACGGTGTCGAGGTTCGTACCTGCCCACTCCAATTCGCCACCATTAATGGATACACCGAAAGACATATCAGTGTCATAGCTTTCAACACCTAACTCATCGAATAGTGCGATAAGGTTAGGATAAGTTTTGCGGTTGAATACCAGAAAACCAGTGTCCACACTAAGCTTAACTCCGCCCACTACGATATCGACCGTGTTGCTATGCCCACCGAAATACGGTCCTGCTTCAAACAAGGTGACGTGATGTTCACGCTGAAGAAAATAGGCGCTAGCAAGTCCAGAAATACCTGACCCGATCACAGCAATCTTTTGAGCTTGTAACGACATTGTTAGCCTTCTTAGTGAGGAAATGATTGGTTGATTTCTACTTCGGTGTTAATATTAATACCGTTCAGAAAAAAACGCTACTGATTAGTAGATATTAATACTTATGAGTATCTTTAGTAAACTAAATTTTAAAGATCAGGCTTTTCGGCTAAGAGAAGACGCGATTCTTGACGCAACTACAACAATCTTGGCGGGAAAAGGTTTTGATTTAATGACAATGGATGATGTCGCTAATCAAATCGGCATTTCCAAACCAAGTTTGTACAAGCACTTCAAGTCAAAGGAAGACCTCGTCGGCGCTGCCATGATCCGCTTGATTGACGGCGCCAGCGCCCAACTAGATTCATTTCCAGAGACATACTCTGCAAAGGAAAAGCTCTCCGCATTGTTGGAATGGGCTTTGCGAGTGAGACTAGGCGGTGGATTGCCATTTTTACCGTCAACGAGCAACGCCGTGCGCGAGATGTTGATGCGGAATTTGAAATATGTAGGGCGGGTGATTAAATTGAATGGTCAACTCGAAAAGTTGGTGATCAAGGCACAAAAAGATGGAGATCTCGATCCACAGCTTCATTCAGACGTAATCCTGTTTAGTTATTACGCTCGAAGTTGTGATCCTGCGGTAGATTATCTACAAAAGTTTAGCAAAATGGATGCCGACACCATTGTCGAAAATATGCTGAGAGTGTGTTTTCAAGGGCTAGAAAAAACAGCGGCAGGCGATTAGTAGCAGATGATCAGGAAATAATGCCTGCTAAGCCCTGAGGTACTTCCTCAAATCTGACTTGGTTTGAGGTTTGGCAAAGTAAAAGCCTTGTGCATATTTGCATCCGAAACTCAATAGAGCGTCAGCTTGTTCTTTCGTTTCTACACCTTCCGCAATGACCGCCAAGTTGAGGCTTTGACTGAGTTGGACGATCATTTTCGCGATGCTAGCTTCGCTGTGATTAGAAAAGATTTCGCTCACAAAGGCGCGATCAATTTTGAGTTTATCGACATTCAGTTTTTGAAGCTGGCTGAGTGAGGAAAAACCAGTGCCGAAATCATCAATGGAGATACGCACACCCATGCTCTTGATTTTCTGCAGCATACTGCATAGCATTTCGGGGTCGGTCATTGCCATGGATTCTGTAATCTCTAGCTCTAAACAATGAGGAGGAATGCGTGAGTCGCGTAGTGCGCGCTCTAGACTCTGCATAAATTGCGGGTGCGAAAACTGTGCTTGAGAGACGTTGACCGCAATTTGGAAGTCCTCAAAACCATTTTCTCTCAATTGCATCAATTCAAAACAGGCACTGCGCAGCACCCATTCTCCAATATTTACAATCAGACCGGAATATTCTGCAATAGGGATGAATTGATCTGGTGGGATGAATTGTCCATCTTCGGTGCGCCAACGTAACAAGGCCTCGGCACCGACGGTTCGACCTGTCATCATGTCGACTTGCGGCTGATACACGACAAACAGTCGTTCTCCTTCAAATGCAGCTCGCAAAGCATGCATCATACGAACCCGTTCGCGAATCTCGACACCCATATCCCTGGTAAAGTAGGAGTAGCCTGAACGGTTATGTGATTTCGCGCGTTTTAGTGCGATATTGGCGTCTTTCAAGGCTTCTGAACCACTCAATTCGTATTCGGAAAACTTGATTAATCCAAGGGTCGCAGACAGCTGAACATTTTGATGGTCAGCCACAAAAGGCTGTTCGAATAAACTAAGGATTAAGCTTGGGGAGACTAAATCCTCATGCCCCAGAATCGCGAAAATATCATTACCGATACGAGCGATTTGGCAGTTATCGCCGAAATAGTTACGCAGGCGTTTTCCGACAGAGCACAATAGAAAATCACCAAATTGATGCCCTAAAGCGTCATTAGTCTCCGCAAAGTGATCGATATCAACTAAGGCTAAGGCGCTGTCGGCTTTCTTCTCTGTGTGTAGTGTGTCGTGCAAAGTCTGCAGCAGATGAAGACGATTCGCGAGTCCCGTCAATGGATCAAAAAATGCGAGATTATGCATTCGCGACGTCAGAACGACATTATCTAAGCATACCGATACATTACTGCAGAACATATCCAGTAAGTGCCGATCGACGAGATCTGGTGGCAATGCGAAATCGAGATACATTGCCAAGCTTGCGCCGCCAATGTTGCTAAAGTAAAGTGCCGTGGCGTCCGCTTCAAAAACATTACGTCGCTCGAAAAGGGCTTTCTGAACGATTTTTTGGGTTGCTTTGTCCGCTACTAATACAAGTGGCCGCTCCAGCCAATCTTGATACTGAAGACTCCCAGCAACAACACGCAAACCTGTGATGATTTCATTAGCGTGAGCGAACTCTTCTTGAATTGGATGTGGAGTACAAACAAAGCACTCTCCATCATTATCAGCCAGTTCGACCACGTACTCGATGATGGTTTCAGAGAATCGCCGTAGATCTTTAAGCCCCATCAATTGAGCACTCGCCTTGATGATCAGCTCAAGTCCACGACGGCTAGCTGAGATCGCACAAATTTGTTCATACGAACGAACCGCTGAGGTGACCGTGGTATACAGTTTGGCTTGGGTTAGTTCTGTTTTATTCTTATAGTCGTTGATGTCGTAGTCGCGAATTGCATCCATCTCAGGAGCATATCCAGCTTGTCCAGTACGCAGGATGATACGGACATCTTTAAGTTCTAAGGTATTTCGGATATAGCTGACCAACTGCAAACCCGCGTTATCGTCATCCATTACAACGTCGAGCAAGATCACTGCGATACGTTTACTGTGCAACAGTACTTGGCGCGCTTCGGCGGTTGAATAGGCGTGTAGGAAATTGAGACTACGTCCTTGAATACGTAGACCTTGTAGTGCAAACATGGTAGCGGAATGGACATCAGGATCATCATCGATAATCAAGATATTCCAAGGGTTAGAAACTGCGAGTAGTTCGCCTTCAGGCACTGGTTTATCGTCTTCGACGAAAAACAGAGCGTCTTCTTGCGGATCCGCGATTTCGTTCATGTTGGCTATTTCGCTCGACAAGCGGCGAGCTTGGTAAAGTTGCTATAGAGAAGCTTATTGTAGTGGGTATTTCCTTCGATAAACTGTTTAGACGAAAAAAAGGCGCAAAAAGCGCCTTTTTTGTTGCTTAATGTCATCGAATTTCTATCGATGAACTCCTTGATGCATCGCTACAGAATGTCGCTTGCATGATCAGCCAAGCGCGAACGTTCGCCACGAGCCAAAGTCACGTGACCACTATGCGACCAGCCCTTGAATCGGTCGACCACATACGTTAGACCGCTTGATCCCTCGGTGAGGTAGGGAGTATCGATCTGTGCGATATTACCCAAGCAAACAATCTTGGTACCGGGGCCTGCACGGGTGACCAAAGTCTTCATTTGTTTTGGGGTCAAATTTTGCGCTTCATCGATGATGAGGAATTTATTGACGAAGGTGCGACCGCGCATGAAGTTGAGTGACTTGATCTTGATCTTAGAGCGAATCAAGTCTTGTGTGGCAGCGCGCCCCCAATCACCAGCATCGTTGTCTGACTTATTGAGTACTTCGAGATTGTCGTCGAAGGCGCCCATCCAAGGCGACATTTTTTCTTCCTCGGTCCCTGGTAAGAAGCCGATGTCTTCGCCCACTGGAACGGTGACCCGGGTGACAATGATCTCGTTATAGTTCTTAGTTTCAAGAACTTGTGCGAGTCCTGCCGCGAGCGCCAACAGTGTTTTGCCGGTACCAGCTTGTCCAAGCAGCGTGACGAAATCGCACTCTGGATCCATCAATAAATTCAAAGCAAAATTCTGCTCACGATTGCGTGAAGTCACACCCCATACGCTGTGCTTAGAATGGCCATAATCACGCAAGGTTTGCAGCACGGCAGTCTTACCGTTAATTTGTTTTACTTGACCGTAAAACGAAGCTTCACCGTTGTTCGGTTCGAGATACACAAATTGATTCACCAGCAAACTTGGGATCAAGGGGCCAGTGATGCGATAGAACGTGGTACTCAAACCATTGCGATTTTCCTGCCAAGTTTCGATGCCTTTGCCGTGCTTACTCCAGAAGTCGGCCGGCAATTGCAAAATGCCAGTGAAAAGCAAATCAGAATCTTCGAGTACGTGATCGTTGAAGTAATCTTCAGCAGGTAAGCCTAAAGCACGGGCTTTGATACGCATATTGATGTCTTTCGACACCAAGACGATAGGGCGCTTAGGGAATTCGTTTTCTAAAGCCCGAACCACGGCCAAAATTTGATTATCGGCTTTGCCTTGAGGGAGACCTTGTGGAAGGCTGGTATTTTGAAGTTTCGTTTGGAAGAACAAACGACCTCTTGCGTCCTTGTTACCGAGCTTGGAAAGTGGAATGCCTTTTTCGATCTCTTCGCTATCGATGTCGCCAACGAGTGCATCCAACGAGCGCGAAATCTGCCGCGCATTGCGGGCGACTTCCGACATGCCTTTCTTGTGATCATCGAGTTCTTCGAGCGTGATCATCGGTAAGTAGACATCATGCTCTTCAAAACGGAAGAGTGAGGTCGGGTCATGCATCAACACATTGGTATCCAGCACAAATACTTTGCTAACGCCTTTTTTGTCGGCGACTAAGCTAGCGACGGACTTCGCTGGATTAACTTTGGCTTTCGTTGTTTTTGCGATGGTTTCCTTCACTGGAGCAGGTTTCTTTTTAGCGGAAACAGCGGGGGCAGCAACGCTAGCGACAACTTTTGCTGTGGTGGATTTGGGTTCAGTTGTGGCGCGTGGAAGAGCCTTTCCTTTTTCTGCTTTTGGATAGTCTTTGGGAGACAATAAGGCCGCGGGTTTGGTCGGCATTTTTGGCAGTGGCATCAGAACCTCATCAAAAAGATGTTTATGAAAAACATAGGTGCTACATGGTTGGCAAGTGTTAGCAAAGATTGGCTAATGTTCACTCGAGAGAGCTTCACACCTTCAGGGACAAAAAAGTAAAAGCCGCTTAGGAAGATCACTCGATCTTCGTAAGCGGCCTTTTATTGTTCGTCGATGAATTCAATTATGTGTCTTAGCTGACAGAATCTAACACTGCTTGAGCGTGGTCTGGAACCTTCACTCCACGCCATTCTTTCACTAACATGCCAGATTCGTCAATAACAAACGTACTGCGTTCGATACCACGTACTTTTTTGCCATACATATTCTTCATTTTTATCACATTGAAGAGGTTGCAGAGCTGTTCGTCAGGATCGGTAATGAGTTCGAATGGGAGCCCCAATTTCGTCTTAAAACCCTCGTGGGACTTGAGGCTATCGCGGCTAATTCCAAATATCACAGTGTTTTTCGCGACGAATTGATCGTGCAGATCCCGAAATGCCATACTTTCTGCTGTGCAACCTGGAGTATTGTCTTTTGGATAGAAGTAAAGAACAATTTTCCTACCCGCGTAGTTCGCGAGGTCGAATTCACGCTCACCAGTCATCGCCGCACGGAAGTGAGGAACCTGGCAATTGATAGCACTTGGTACCGAAGTAGATGTTTCTGACACGCGTTTCTCCTGCAGATTGTGGGGTTTGAGGATGCTTGTTTCAGTTTAAAGCGATTAATTCTCCGGAACGGCCTGGCAACTCAGCCCAGTTAAGATCATGGATAGGTAATTCTTGGTCGCGCAATTGTGTGAAATACTGCCCCATAGAAACACACTGATACCCTTGTTCCGCCCAGCCGTTCAGCAATTCGATCAAGATGGGGGCGAGTTTCTGTCCTTCAAGCTCAGCGTGCATCGTAAACACATGATTTCTTGGTTCAGCTGTCAATTGCAACAAATGTTGCGCAATATTGCTTTCATCGATGACTTTCCCATCGATTTCAATGCCGAGCAACTCATCCAAAGTCGGCAAGGTGGTTGGCATCTGAATGCAGTCGTACACATGCCCCTGGTGACGTAAGCGGTAAGGACCAGCTAGAGGGTTGGCGAGACTTCCGTCAGGCTTAAGCATGGCACGGCCGTCAGAGGCGTATTGGATCTGGTAACGATCTAATTGTGCGAAGGCTTCAGGGTTCATTTGCCATCCCGCGGCACCATAGGTCTTGGGAGGTGCCCCAAAGATTTCCTGAAAACGTTCATAGGCCAAACCCATCTGTTTACGCGTCCATTGTTCGCCACGCTTGCGGACATTGTCCTGCCAAACCACGTGATCCCAGGTATGAATGCCACATTCAAAACCTGCACGTTTGGTGCTGCGCATTTCTTCGACACATAGCTTACCGATATCGGGGCCAGGTAGTAGAACGCCATACATCAAAGTCTTAAATCCGTAATGTTCTAGCACTGATGTGCGTGACACTTTACTGAAAAAGCCTGGGCGAAAAACGCGACGCATGGCCCAGCCAGTGTGATCTTTGCCGAGTGAAAATAGAAAAGTCGCATTGGCCTGATGTTGTTTAAGGATACGCACCAAATTCGGTACGCCTTCGCGCGTACCACGGTAAGTATCGACATCAATTTTTAAAACTATAGTTGGCATTGTCAGCTATATGTTTATGGGTTTTGAAAAAGCAAAAGCGGCCAAGCGTGGCCGCTACGATAGCGCAATACAATTGCGACGAGTTTTGAGCGTGCTCTATCTCGTCGCAGAGGGATCACCCTAGTCCATCAAGGCACGTGCTTGACTGACTTGGTCGCGATACGCATCAAAAATGTGACGCATCGCATCGCTCATTGTTGTGGTTGGCTTCCAACCGAGTTCCTCACAAGTATTTGTGATTTTGGGAACGCGATTTTTAACGTCTTGGTAGCCACCGCCGTAATAAGCCGCAGAAGTCGTTTCAGTCAACTGAACCTTTTTCGCAGATTCTGCATACTCTGGATACTCGGCAGCCAAACTCAACATCATTTGTGCCAGTTCACGGATAGAATGATTGTTGCTTGGATTGCCGATGTTATAGATCTTGCCCGAAGCAACGCCATTCTTGTTATCGATAATGCGGACCAATGCGTCGATACCGTCGTCGATATAGGTGAAAGCACGTTTCTGTGCACCACCGTCGACCAAGGAAATATTCTCACCACGAACGATATGACCAAAGAACTGCGTCACCACGCGTGAACTACCTTCTTTCGGTGTGTGGATAGAATCCAAGCCGGCGCCAATCCAGTTAAAAGGCCGGAACAAAGTAAAGTTCAAGCCTTCCATGCCATAGCCCCAGATCACACGATCCATCAATTGCTTAGCGCAAGAGTAGATCCAGCGTGGTTTGTTGATTGGGCCGCAGATCAATTCAGAATTTTCTGGATCGAATTCTTCGTCGTGGCACATGCCATACACTTCAGATGTCGATGGGAACACCAAATGTTTGCCGTATTTTGCAGCAGAACGCACGATAGGGAGGTTTGCTTCGAAGTCCAATTCAAACACGCGCAATGGTTGTTTCACGTAGGTTGAAGGTGTAGCGATCGCTACCAATGGCAAGATCACATCGCACTTTTTCACATGGTATTCAACCCATTCTTTGTTGATCGTGATGTCGCCTTCAAAGAAGTGCATACGTGGATGGTTGATCAAATCGCCCAAGCGTTCGGTTTGCATATCCATACCGTAGACTTCCCAATCCGTGGTTTCGAGAATGCGTTTAGAGAGGTGATGACCGATAAAACCATTCACGCCAAGGATAAGGACTTTTTTCATAGTATTTTCTCTTTGTAGATAGCTGAAGACTGTAAAGCAGCATCTAAGAATTAAGTGACTAACACACTAGATAATTCGCTCCGCTGATAAAGGCAGACCACTTTCGAGATTCTGGTCGAAGTACTCTCAGTGAGACGCTTACGAAGCGAAGTAAGATTTAATTTCTTCGATGCTTAATGTTTTGTTATTGTTCTGTAGCGCTAGGACACGAATGGCCTTGCCATCCCCACAGATTCCAAAAACGCTATTATCCACTACAGATATGCCTTGGGGCAAATTTGACGGCAATTTAGATGGATTTGTCGCATACAATCGTGCTTTTTCGATAATAAATCGCTGTCCGGCATGATCGAAAAAAGCACCAGGGTAGGGTGGAGCGACCGCGCGATGGAGGTTGTACACTTCGTTGGCAGGCTTGGACCAGTCGATGCGACCATCTTCTGGTTTGCGACCACCAAAATAGCTTCCCTTACTCAGGTCGTTTGGCGTACGTGTCGGAGAACCAGTAAGTATGCCAGGCAATGCTTGCCACAATACCTGCTCAGCTGCGACCGTCAACTTTCCAAAGACTTCGAAGGCAGTGTCATCCGGCAAAATGGGGACAGCAATTTGGCTGATGATCGCTCCCGCATCAGGTTTGACCGTCATTTCATGCAGTGTTGCGCCTGTCTCTGTTTCTCCGTGCAAGACCGCCCAATTGACTGGAACGCGACCACGATACTTTGGCAACAAGGAGCCATGCAAGTTGTACGCGCCGTGCTTCGCCACGCTTAAAATTTCTGCAGACAGCATGTTGCGATAATAAAAGCTAAAAAAGAAATCAGCGTCGATGGCGCGTAGTTGTTCAACGAATTCTGGCGTATTCGGGTTCTCTGGGGTGACACGAGGAATGCCATGCTCTTCGCACAAAGCGGCAACTGATTCAAACCAAATGCTCTCGTTGGGATTATCTTCGTGGCTAACGACGAGTTTAATGTCGACGCCCTGAGCCAAAAGGGATTTAATGCCGCGAACACCGACGCTATGGTAGGCGAAAACGACTGCGCTACGTTTATGCATGTTCAGTCATTTCCGAAGCTGCATTCGCAGTCGCATGCTTCTCTTCGAGTATGGTCTGGACCACGAAACGTGGACGACCTTGTACTTGCTGATAAATCCGTCCGACGTACTCGCCAAGTAAGCCAATACCAAACAAGATCACGCCCATCATGAAGAAGGCAATCGCGAACAAAGTGAACAAACCTTCCGCTTCTGCGCCCAAGAAAAAGCGGCGTATCAACAACAGCACCACGAGAGCGCCAGAGAGTCCGGAGATCGCCATACCTAGCATCGAAAAGATCTGCAAAGGCATGATGGAAAAGCCCGTCATCAAATCAAAATTCAGACGGATCAAGCTATAGAACGAATACTTCGATTCGCCAGCACTGCGTTCTTCGTGTTCGACTACGATTTCGGTAGGTTTGCGAGCAAAAGTGTAGGCAAGGGCTGGCACAAACGTGTTGACTTCTGAGCATTGATTGATCAAGTCAATAACGTTGCGACCGTAAGCACGCAGCATATTGCCTTGATCGGTAATTTTGATCCGCGTAATTTTTTCACGGATGCGGTTCATGGCCTTAGACAAGTAGGTACGCCACGCAGCATCTTGACGCTTACGACGAATCGAACCGACGTAGTCATAACCTTCATGCATCTTGTCGACTAATGCGCCAATTTCCTCTGGCGGGTTTTGCAAATCAGCATCCAAGGTCACCACGATATTGCCGCGACTCGCTTTAAAACCAGCCAAGATGGCCATATGCTGGCCGTAATTGCCGTTGAAAAGAACGACGCGTGTGACGTCTGGACGGGCGCGAAATTGGTCTGCCAAAATTTCAGCGGAACGGTCACGGCTTCCATCATTGACAAACACTACTTCGTAGCTAATCGAGCGCGCCGCTAATGCGTCGAGCGCAGGGTAAAGTCGCGTGAAGAGGTTATTGAGTCCGGCTTCTTCGTTGTAAACGGGAATGACGACAGAAAGTTCTGGTTGCATTTGAGTCTACGTTAAAAAGATGAAAGGCAGGATTTTACCTCAGCCACCACACGTTCAACATCGTTTTCTGTCATTGACGGGAACAATGGTAGGGTGACAATTTGCTTGCCTATACGTTCAGCAACTGGGAACATGCCTTCGGTGAAACCGCGTTGACGATACAAACTAAACAAGTGAATCGCACGATAGTGATAGCCAAGACCAATGCCGCGATCGAGCATTTTTTGCATGAAGCTCGCGCGTTCAACTCGTTCTGGTAGAACCACATGGAACATATGCCAGTTCGAGTTTTCAAAATCAGCTACCGGCAACTCCGCTCCAGTGTCCGCGTCGAATTGCTGGCCAAAACAGGTGAAGTAGTGGCGAGCGAGTGCAGCGCGTTTTTGGTTGAATTCCTCGAGGCGCTTCATCTGGCCGAGTCCAATTGCTGCCGCGATGTCCGTCATGTTGTACTTGCCACCGAGGACTTCTACATCAATACCATCAAGCCCAGACCGCACCACGCCTTGCAGGCGGTATTTTTCCGCGAGTTTGGCTTCCTCTTCGTTATTCAGGACCAAGCAACCGCCTTCGCCTGTCATGATGTTTTTATTGACTTGGAAGCTGAATGAGGCGAAATCGCCGAAGGCGCCGATACGCTTACCTTTCCATGTCGACCCAATTGCTTGCGCAGCATCTTCAACCACACGGAGTTGATGTTTTTGTGCCAGGGCATAGAGCTGATCCATATCGCATGGTAGACCGCACATATGCACTGGAATAATCGCTTTAGTTCTTGGTGTGATAGCTGCTTCCAATTTATTGAGATCAATATTATGTGTTTTAGGATCAATATCAACGAAGACTGGGGTTGCGCCAGTCTCGATCACGACGTTGGCGGTGGCCACCCAAGAGTTTGGCGTCGTGATGACCTCATCACCTTCACCAATGCCCGCGATACGCAAGGCGATTTCCATGGTGCAGGTGCCCGAATTGAAGGTGCGTACTGGACGCCCACCAAAATATTCGCTTAGCTGCGCTTCGAATTCCTTTACACGTGGACCGCTAGTCAACCAGCCTGAACGCAAGACATCTGCTACCGCACTGATGGTTTCTTCGTCGACAGTGGGCTTAGTAAATGGTAAAAAAGCCGGAGTTGCGCTCATAGTGATTTCTCGCTCACAGTAAATTGTTGAATCATTTTGTAGATACAGCATTCAAGTTGCTATTGCTATGGACCGGGAGCGCAATAATCACGCGCTTAGGATCTTCGCCAATAACACGCATGGGTACTGCTTGTGCTTGCAGATCTTGGTACACAGCTGGACTGAGGAAAGCCACTGCGGATTTGTTTTGCTCTGCCATGGCGCGCCACTTCAAAATGAAATCGCTGCGTTTAGGGATCCAAAGTTCAGGTTGAATACTCAATCCAAATTGCATTTCGTCTGGGTGCTCAACCAAGATGGTGGTACGTCGCAAATAGAATGGGAGTGATTGTTCATAGCGTCCAACCGCAAAAATCGGCGTATCACTTTTCAACTCAGCATTAATAGCCGGCAAATGATAGACGCCAGCGCTATATTTGCCCCATTGATCATGACCGATGAACACGACTTGTCCCGCTAGATACGCTGACAATGCAAGAACCAAAGTACTCGTGTCACGGCGCTTCGTCACTAACAGGAAGGCCACAATGCCACCGATCAATGCAATAACTGCTGCGGCGATTGCCCAAGGTTCCATCGCTACATAGAAATCATTCTCGTAAGCGTGCTTGGCTAAATTGGAGATCTTGGGTGCAAAAGCAAGGGATGCAGCTCCAATCAAGACCATTAATGCCGCATTCAAACGCAAATGGAGTACGCTTAATTTTTCCAAAGCGACCGCAATCAGCAAAGCCAGCGCTGGAAAGATCGGCAAGATGTAGGACGGCAGTTTTGAGCCGGAAATACTAAAGAAAAAGAAGATGAAAGCAGCCCATAAGATCAGCATTTTCTTCGGCTGAAATTTGCTATCTTCGGCTTTCAGGGCGTTGAACGCGCTTTGGAATAGTAAGCCGAGCCAAGGCACGATCCCAATAATAAGCAAAGGAACGAAGTAATACCAAGCGCCGCCGCGCTTGTGCACTGTGCTGGTAAAACGTTGAAAGTGCTCGTGGATAAAGAAGAAATGGGGGTGCTCAGGATTCGCCTGCCATACCAAAATAAACCAAGGGACAGTGATTGCAAAAAATAGGAGCAAACCCTTGCCCATATGGAGGCGTAGCCACAACCCGAAATCGCGCGTCCATAGGGTGTAAAGAACCAATACCGCACCAGGCAAAACAAAACCAATTAAGCCTTTTGACATGGTCGCCAAAGCCATACCTGCCCAGCACCACAGCATATAATTTCGCCGTTCTTGTTCACTAGCGCCATCGCGTTGGGCAATCAACAGACCACACAAAGCAATTGTCATCATGCCGGAGAGGCCCATATCGAGGGTGTTAATGTGACCCATGGCTGCCCAATAAAAGCTTGATCCTAGAATCAAGCTGGTGACAATCGCTACCCGACGTCCGTAAATCTTGAAGGCGGCGAGGGCGGTGAAAGCGATGCCGATTAAGCCGCACAGGCCGGTCCACAAGCGAGCTTGCCAATCTCCCAAACCAAACAAACTGAAAGTGATGGCATTCATCCAGTTTTGCAAAGGTGGTTTTTCGAAGTACTTAATGCCATTTAAACGCAAGGTGATCCAATCACCTGTGGCCACCATTTCACGGGCCATTTCAGCATAGCGACCTTCATCGGTGGGGACCAAGGTGCGAATACCGAGCATGTAAAACCAAACCGCTAAAAAGACTATGAGGACAGCCCACATCAAGCGTTTAGAGTCATAGGGAGAATTGCTGTGCAGATATGTCATTGCAGCTCCAATATCAACGCGAGGGCGACTTTGCGCCCTTCAGCCATCAGGATGTTGTAGGTTCGGCAGGCGGCTTGATTGTCCATGCATTCAACGCCTTTGTGTTGATGCGTCAAGCTCGTGATGAGTTTAGGATGAATAAATCGTTGCTTCTTGCCCGTTCCTAGAATCACAACATCAGGTTCCAAAGCCGCGATCGTTTCAAAATCCTCGGCAGCAAGCTTATCAAAGGATTTAACTGGCCACACTACGGGTGCCTGTTCAGGCAAGACTATTAAGCTATGGTCGTAACGAATCAGATTAAATTCGACGCCTGAATCATCGTAGGCGGTTACGGTTTGATACTGCTGTGTATTGGTCGAATGAAGTTTCATTAGTCATACATGTGCAAGAAAAGTCGGCGCATTGTATCGTTTTTCTACTCTTTCCTCCAAACATCGTTCGATTTAACTTCAAAGAGATTTGCTGCGGTGATTTTTCACTTTTACTGACATTAATTGTGCACTTATTGATGCCTATCCTCACGAAACGAATCATCGCCTTAAAATTTCCTAAAAAAATTTGGCGAAACGCATTGATAAAACAGCAGGCTTTGGGCACAATGGTTCGTTCGGCAGTGCAGCATTTTGAGAGTTCCTCGGTTGATATCTTCGAGTGATGAGAATTTAAACTATTCAAATTGATCACACATCTATTTTTTTGAAAGCAGCATCGTGCGCCAGATTCAGAAATCACAAAAACTTGCAGACGTTTGTTATGACATCCGTGGACCTGTGCTTGAAAAAGCCAAGCAGATGGAAGAGGAAGGTCAGAAAATTATTAAATTAAACATCGGCAACTTAGCCGTGTTTAATTTCGGTCCGCCCGATGAAATCGTGCAAGACATGATTTTGAATATGCAAAATGCTGCCGGCTATACCGACTCGAAAGGGATGTTCGCTCCGCGTAAAGCGATTATGCATTACACGCAAGAGAAAAAAATTCGCGGCGTGACGATCGAGGACATCTATATTGGCAATGGCGCATCCGAGTTGATCGTGATGGGTATGAATGCCTTACTGAATACGGGCGATGAGGTTCTCGTCCCTGCGCCAGACTACCCCTTGTGGACCGCTGCGGTAAGCCTTTCAGGTGGTAAGCCTGTGCACTACGTCTGCGACGAGTCAGCGGATTGGATGCCCGACATCGAAGATATCAAGCGCAAGATCACGCCTAAAACTAAGGCGATTGTTGTGATCAATCCTAATAATCCAACGGGTGCACTTTATCCAGTGGAAGTATTGCAGCAAATTGTTGACCTCGCGCGTGAGCATCAATTAATCGTGTTTGCCGATGAAATTTACGATAAGACTTTATACGACGATGCGGAGCACGTATCGATTGCTTCACTCGCGGATGACGTTTTATTCTTGACCCTGAATGGACTCTCAAAGAATTATCGGTCTTGTGGCTACCGAGCCGGGTGGATGGTGATCTCTGGCGAGAAACGCTATGCGAAAGACTATATCGAAGGCTTGAACATGCTGGCTTCGATGCGTTTGTGCTCGAATGCCCCTGGTCAATTTGCGATCCAAACGGCACTCGGCGGCTACCAAAGCATTAAAGATTTAGTCGCTCCTGGCGGCAGGTTGTGCAAGCAGCGCGATCTCGCTCATCGTTTATTGACGGCGTTACCAGGTGTTTCTTGCGTGAAGCCGAAAGCGGCTTTGTATATGTTCCCCAAATTGGATCCTGAGATCTATCCGATCAAAGATGATCAGGAATTCATTCAAGAATTGCTGGTAGAGCAGCGCGTTTTGTTGGTGCAAGGTTCGGGTTTTAATTGGATCGCGCCAGACCACTTCCGCGTGGTGTTCTTACCGAATACAGATGATTTGACCGATGCAATTGGTCGCATCGCGGCTTTCTTAGAGAATTATCGTCGGCGTCACGGTACCGGCGAATTTGCAGTGAAGTAGTCTATTATTTTTCAATTTTTATCGAGTAAAAACGTTTATGAAACCCATCAAAATCGGCCTCTTAGGTTTAGGCACAGTCGGCTCTGGCACGTTCAATGTTTTACAGCGTAATCAAGAAGAGATTATGCGTCGCGCTGGTCGTTCGATTGAGATTTCGATGGTAGCGGTACGCAATCTTGAACGTGCTCAAGCTGTCACCAAAGGCGCGGTTGAGCTGGTCACAGATCCGAGTTTGGTTGTGAATCATCCTGAGATCGACATCGTTGTTGAATTAATCGGCGGCACCGATGTCGCCAAAGATTTGGTATTGCAAGCGATTGCCAATGGCAAACATGTGGTGACCGCGAATAAGGCTTTGATCGCCAAGCACGGCAATGAAGTTTTTAAAGCCGCACAAGACAAAGGTGTTATGGTCGCGTTTGAAGCCGCCGTGGCCGGTGGCATTCCTATCATCAAAGCCTTGCGTGAGGGTTTGACAGCGAATCGTATTCAATGGATTGCTGGCATCATCAACGGCACAACGAATTTTATCCTGTCCGAAATGCGCGATAAAGGCCTTGATTTTGCGACGGTGCTCAAACAAGCTCAAGCACTCGGTTACGCAGAAGCCGACCCAACCTTTGATATTGAAGGGATCGATGCGGCACACAAACTCACCATCATGGCGTCGATTGCCTTTGGCATTCCAACTCAATTTGATAAAGCATACGTAGAAGGCATTACCAAACTGGAAGCGACGGATATCGAGTATGCAGAGCAACTCGGTTACCGCATTAAACTGCTAGGCATCACCAAACGCAGCGAAGCAGGGATTGAGTTGCGTGTACATCCGACCTTGATTCCGGAAAAACGTTTGATCGCTAACGTGGAAGGCGCGATGAATGCGGTCTTGGTGCAAGGTGATGCGGTTGGTGCGACACTCTATTACGGTAAGGGCGCAGGTTCAGAGCCAACAGCATCTTCTGTGATCGCTGATATCGTCGACATTACACGCTTGGCTTCAGCCGACCCAGAACATCGCGTTCCCTATTTGGCATTTCAACCGAACGCACTGAGCGATTTGACAGTCCTGCCGATGAGTGAAGTGCACACAAGTTATTACCTTCGCATGCGCGTGGACGATAAGCCGGGTGTTTTGGCCGATGTTACCAAGATCCTTGCAGGCTTCTCGATCTCCATCGACGCTATGCTACAAAAAGAACCAGGGGAGGGTGAGCTAAAGACGGACATCATCATGTTGACTCATCAAACTCAAGAGAAGAACATCGATGCGGCAATTGCTCAAATCGAAGCCTTGGCCTCGGTTTCCGGAAAGGTCACCAAGCTACGCTTGGAGGAGTTGAGTTAAGTTGCGTTGAACTCGGATATTGCTTGCACGCTGCAATTCCACTGAAGAACACAAAGATAGCACTCAAGAAATGAATGAAATCCGGACCTGCATGGAAATGTAGCTCCGGATTTTTTCTTGGGTGGTTAAACGGTGACAGTGACGAAATACTCGAGATGGCGCTTGCCGATGATATGGGAATAGAGCCCTGATTGGGAGACGGTCTTGGCCAGTGTTTCTTCAAAATCTTCAGGAATATCTCGATAAATTTCCATCCACGTTTCGATACCATCATGAGCGTTGGGACGCTTTTGAACCTCTGGTTTAAGACCGAGCTGGCGTAAGGATGTCTGGAGTCGTGTTAAACACTGCAGAACCGCAGTTTGGTTGTTGAGATGCGCCTTAAAATAAACATAGCAATGCATGGTGACCTACTCTGTTACATCGATATAGGCATAAGGTAATGCCTTGAATGAGAGCTGAGGCCCACTGACGTTACCGAGAAATACTTGGCCTTCTTCGTGCGCCGCGAGTTTTATTTCAACCAAGACGATGACCGTACCATCGAGATCGAATTCGGCTGTGACAATCATGCCGCAAGGTTGTTCTGGATCGCTTTTTGCGAAGATCTCTTGCCCAGCTGTAGCAAGCGCGAGATCGGCACCATCGATACTCGCGATTGTCATACGTCGCTTCAGTTTTCCTAAGTATTGACTGCGAGCGACAATTTCTTGCCCCGGATAACATCCTTTGCGGAAGTTCACGCCACCGATGAGTTCGAAATTCAACATCTGAGGAACAAACTGTTCTTTGATCTTATCGTTGACTTGTGCGATACCAGCATAAATCTGTCCGACTCGCCACATTCTTGCATTCACAATCGGCAGTTGGGCAGTAAAGCCTTGTAAATGAGTGAAGCTAGAGGCTGCTTGTTCTGCAGTTTCTACTAAAAGCATATAGCGGGACAATCCCAAACAATCGTCGCGCCGTATTAGAAAATGAGTTTCCGAAGCTGAAACTTCATTCACCTTTTGCGGAAGAGGCGTGCTAAGAAGCTGTGCTGACTCAGCATTGTTAACGCCTAAACCAAACGTTTTAAACTGATTTGATACATCCTCTATTTTGACTTTGGAGCGTAACACAAACATTTGCAACCTCTTTTGCAATGAAGGCAAAAGATCGGCGGCACATTGTAAGAAGATGGCATCCTGATATTTCCAGTAGTAGAAGCTTGCCAGCATTCGGCCTTTGGCGCTGCAATATGCCGCATATCGTGCTTCGCCTTCTTTTAAACGCTCGACGTCATTGCTCAATTGACTATGAAGAAAAGTCGCCGCGTCTTCGCCAGTCACTTTGAGTAGGGCTTGATCTTGAAGCTGGCATATAAAAGAATTCCGTGTTGATTCTTCCAGAGTTGGCATATTTTCTGTTTCAAACAGACGTAAATCGAAGTTTTCCATAAGTCGCTCATTTTTTGATTTTTGTATCACTTGACCTTTGATCCCATTTACAATGGCAGGCATTTTTTGAAATTATCGCAGTAAATTGAATTTGATGTTGCCATGGGCTTTCTTAAAAAACTCTTCATTCTGATGTTGGTATTGGCTACGATTACAATCGGTGGTGCCGCTTGGTACCTACAACGTTGGTCTGACACAGCCTTAATAGCAAGCCCCACGCCGATTCAATTCTCCATCAAATCAGGTAGCACCATTCGCGGTGCGGCAAAGCAGATGCAGCAAGCGGGAGTTCCCGTACAAGGCTGGTTATTTGAGGCACTGGCACGTGTCCAAGGAAGTGCGCATAAACTCAAAGCGGGCTCTTATGAACTCAGCACCAATGAAACTCCACGGGACTTACTCAGCAAACTTGTTGAAGGACGATTTAGCTTAACTAGCCTGAGTATCATTGAAGGGTGGAATTTCCGACAAATGCGGAACGCCATCAACGCGCATCCCGAAATTAGTCACGATAGTCTAGCTATGTCAGATCGGGAGTTGATGAAGGCGATCGGTAGCGAGTTTGATTATCCCGAAGGTCTCTTTTTTCCGGACACCTATCGATTCGCAAAAAATAGTAGCGACCTACAAGTGTTTCGTCTTGCTCATCAAGCGATGTTGAGTCGTCTTGACGAGGTGTGGAAAAAACGCGCTGAAAATTTACCGTATAAGACGCCGTATCAAGTTCTTATTATGGCCTCCATCATCGAAAAAGAAACAGGTCAAGCAAGCGAGCGCGGCATGATTGCTTCGGTGTTTGTGAACCGACTGAAAGTAGGCATGCTCCTGCAAACAGATCCCACTGTGATTTACGGCATGGGGGAGCAATTTAAGGGGAATATCCGCAAACGCGATCTGACCACAGACACGCCTTATAATACCTACACGAGAGTCGGGCTACCACCGACACCGATTGCATTGCCTGGAATGGATTCTCTGAAAGCAGCGGTCAATCCAGAGCCAAGCAATGCATTCTATTTTGTCGCGCGGGGAAATGGAACAAGTCAGTTCTCGGAAACCTTAAACGAACATAATAAGGCCGTTAATAAATATCAGCGTTAAACATCTTTAACTGATGCGATTGGCTGGACCATAAAATTTATGTCGAAGTACGAATTTATCGCCCCCAATTTAATGCAAACACGATCACTAAACAGATAAGTACAGATGAACAAACGAGGACTCTTCATCACCTTCGAAGGCATAGACGGCGCGGGCAAGTCGACACACATCGACTTCGTGCGGGCGCTTGTGGAGAATAGCGGCATCACGGTTCGGAATACACGTGAGCCGGGAGGAACGCCTTTAGGCGAAGCTTTACGCAATTTGTTACTGCAACAGAGTATGCATCTTGAGACCGAAGCCTTGTTGATGTTTGCATCCCGTCGCGAACATTTGGCCCTAGTGATTGAGCCAGCGCTCAATGCTGGTGGATGTGTGATTTCAGATCGGTTTTCCGATGCCAGTTTTGCCTATCAAGGTGGTGGACGACACCTGAGCATTAGTAAATTGAATGCATTGGAACAATGGGTGCATCCTCACTTGCAGCCAGATTTAACTTTACTCTTTGATGTGCCGATTGAGGTCGCGCGTGCGCGTCTCGATGCAACTCGCACACTTGATAAATTTGAAAAGGAAAATGCGGATTTTTTCATCGATACCCGCAATGAATATTTGCGACGTGCTCAGGAATTTCCGCAAAGATTTCGAATTATCGACTCCACGCAGACGATCAGTGTTATACAAGAGCAGTTGAAAGTCATCGTCCAACAGCAATTGCTAGCATTTAAAAATGCGCAGTAAAGTGCTCGGCAGAACATAACCACCATCAGATGAGAGCGAGAAAATGAGCTCACCGCTTTATGAATGGCACGAAGAAGCTTGGCGTCAAGTGATGGCGATGCGAGCACGCATGCCACATGCTATTTTGATGTTCGGTTCTGAAGGGATAGGCAAGGCAACTTTCGCTGAACATTTGGCCAAGTCACTATTGTGTGAGTCACCGAATACCGACGGCCACGCCTGTGGTATTTGTTCCTCATGCAATTGGTTTGATCAATATAGTCATCCGGATTATCGCCGCGTGCGACCCGGCCTATTGGATGAAGAAGAGGCCGCCACGGATGCGACCGAGAGTGATATTGAGACTGAAAAGAAAACAGCTAAATCCAGTAAAGCGCCGTCCAAGGAAATCGTGATTGACCAAGTGCGGGCTCTTGGCGATTTCATGAATATTTCGACGCACCGGCAAGGTACTAGAGTTGTTCTCATGTACCCAGCAGAGGCACTCAATGTGCCCGCCGCAAATGCTTTGCTCAAATCCTTAGAAGAACCTAATCCGAACACCGTTTTTATCTTGGTGTCTCATCGACTCGATCGTTTGCTTCCGACAATTTTGTCGCGCTGCCATAAATTGGCGCTGCCGATGCCAAGTAAAGAACAAGCAAGCGCTTGGTTGTCAGCACAAGGTGTCAAAGACGCAGAGGTTTGGTTAGCTCAGCAGGGTGGTGCTCCTTTGTTAGCCTTAGAAATGGCGCAGTCTGAAGATGCACGTGAACTCGATGACTTTTTGCGAGCCTTGTCGCAACCCGATGTCGATGCGAGTTTGAAGCTCGCCGACAAAATGCAAAAGCTAGAAATGCCGCGTACGGTGTCGTGGTTGCAGCGTTGGTTATACGATGTGTTCAGCATGAAGCAAGCGGGTCGCTTACGATATTATCCAAAGTATAAAAAAGAAATCGAGCTCTTGGCGTCTCGTACAAGCAACGATAAATTAATGAAATTGATGAAAAATGTGCAGGATCGCCAAGCAATCGCAAGCCATCCACTTTCTGCGAAGCTGTTTTTAGAGGATATGCTGTTAGAATATTCGACAGCGTTCCGTTAATATTTTGATTTGTTAATTTGCGCCCAAAGTCTGGCTCATCTTCAAGCCAAGGCTTTAGGTATACGGGGAAATTTATGGCTGATCTACCACAAGATCCCGGCGTCCCATTGAATATGCCGGCACCATCGCGACCATCGGTTTTGTCGCTGGCGATCAAAGAGAAGTCTGCGTTGTATTCTGCATATATGCCTTTCCTCAAGAATGGCGGTATTTTTGTGCCCACCAACAAGTCGTATAAGCTCGGTGAGGAAATTTATTTGATTTTAAGTTTACTCGACGATCCAAGTAAGTATCCGATTGCAGGGAAGGTCGCTTGGGTTACACCAGCAGGTGCTGGTAACAATAAATCGCAGGGAATTGGGGTTCACTTTCCAAACGATGAAAGTGGAATTCGTGTAAAAACTCGAGTGGAAGAAGTGTTGGGTGCAACCATCCGGTCTTCTCGTGCGACACATACCTTATAGTTTGAAGAAGATGTCGTCGCGATTCGGCGACATTCTTTATAAACCATGCTTAGGCGCCTTGTGCGCCTATAATTTTGTCCGAAATCTTTTAGGTTTTTATGATGATAGATCAGCAACAAGACTACACGCATCGATTGGCGCGAATCGAGGATTTACCTGCGATCGTTGCCATCTATAACTCAACCATTGCCTCACGCATGGTGACGGCGGATACCGAAGAGATTTCGGTCGAGTCGCGTTTGAATTGGTTTCACGAACACAAACCTGAAACTCGTCCTTTATGGGTAGTTGAAGGCGATAAGGGGGAGATACTCGGATGGTTGTCCTATTCCAATTTCTACGGACGTCCTGCCTATTCAGGAACGGCAGAATTGTCGATTTATTTGCATACTTCAATGCGTGGTAAGGGACTTGGTAAATATCTGTTACGTGAAGCGATCACATTCGCCCCGAAAATTGGGGTGCATACCGTACTCGGATTTATCTTTGGACACAACGTGCCAAGTATGAATTTATTTGCATCTTTCAATTTTGAAATCTGGGCCACATTACCAAGGGTTGCCAATCTCGATGGTATTGAAAGAGACTTGATCATCTTTGGGAAGCGTGTCGACTAGGCTTTGAGTGCTAGGAGCTAGCACTGAAACAGAGTAAAATGTCGCAATCAGTAGCGACGATCTATGAATGATCGACCTCTTCATTCAGTGCCCACGATGCAGAATGCTTCGCAAAGCGCTGCTCAACTTCTTCTCATCATACCAATATGCTCAGTTATCGCCATGGATTTCATGCCGGCAATCATGCCGATGTCCTCAAACACTTTGTGTTAATTGAGTTGTTGCAGTACCTCAATAATAAAGATACCGCCTATAGCTATATCGATACTCATGCTGGCGCAGGGCTTTATTCTCTGGATACCGGCTACGCCACCAAAAATGCGGAATACGAAACGGGTATTTCGCCATTGTGGAACTGTGACGATCTTCCGGCTGCGTTACAGACGTATCTGGATTTGGTGCGCGAACTTAATCCTAGCGGAAAGCTGCGCTATTACCCTGGTTCGCCGTATTGCGCTGAGCAGGTTATGCGGGATCAGGACCGCTTGCGTTTGTTCGAGTTGCATCCAAGCGAGATCAAAATCCTTGGTGAGAATTTTCATCGACTCGCGCAACACAAAGCGGAGCAAGGCGAGCGCCAAATCAGCCGCGGCAAGCGCGTCATGATTAACGCAGGCGATGGATTTGATGGTCTAAAAGGTCTTTTGCCACCGCCATCTCGACGCGCCTTAGTTTTGATCGATCCGCCCTATGAAGTTAAAGACGATTATCGTCGCGTTAAAGTCTGTCTTGAAGATGCCTTACAGCGTTTCCCAACGGGTACTTATGCGGTCTGGTATCCCGCTCTGGCACGCCAAGAATCGCAGCAATTGCCGGAGCGTCTCAAACGCTTACCGGGAAGCACATGGTTGAATGTCACACTCAGCATTTCAGGTCCGAGTCCAGATGGCTTCGGTTTGCATAGCAGTGGCATGTTCATCATTAATCCACCGTGGACATTAGAAGCAACCTTAAAAGAAGTCATGCCGTATTTGGTGAAAGTCTTGGGCAAAGACAAACAAGCTCGATTCACGCTTGAAAGTGGCGAACCACTGAAGGGCATGTCTGAAAAGAGAGAGCGTAGCCCGAGCGCAACGCAGGATTCACCACGTGTACGGTCTGACTCTCTATCAGGAAAACGAACTGTAAGTCGAGATAGTTCGCGTGATCGCTCGACAGATTCTCCAGACCCTCGATTTTCTGCAAAAGCACCGTCTAAGTTTTCAAGCAGAACTCCAAGAGCAAGAACCCGCACCCGACTCAAAGATTGATCTAGGATATTTGTAAGGGATTGCTAGGTTGTTTTTTAGCTTGTTGATAGGTTGTTGTTAGTGTGGGACGCGCTTAGATCGAGGTCGGCGTGTCCGTTAGTCTCTCGTGTATGATTGTGTTTTGAGCATCGAAAGCTTTCGACAATGCTCCGGCTGGTCCCATTTCATTCATTGATGAAGTGGCGGCTCGCGATCAATCAATCATCAAAAAAAAGAATTTGAGACTATGACCGCCCATCTTGAACATCACAACTCCGTAGCCATCATCCGCATTGACAATCCACCTGTGAACGGGATTGCTCATGCGACTCGAGCCGCCATTGCCCAGCACTTGCAAAATGCATTGAGCGATCAACTTATCACCGCAATTATCATTACTGGACACGGAATTGCTTTTTCTGGCGGCGCTGACATCAAAGAATTTGGCACCGAGAAAACCTTTGCAGATCCCGCCTTACCTGCGCTGCTCAATCAGATTGAATTAGCGTCGAAGCCGGTAATTGCTGTCGTGAACGGCGTGTGCATGGGCGGAGGACTGGAATTAGCATTGGCCTGTCATTATCGGGTCGGCACTTCAGCATGTCAGCTCGCCTTGCCGGAAGTTAAACTCGGTATCTTGCCGGGTGCAGGCGGTACTCAACGCTTGCCGCGTCTGTTGAGGATGGAAACATGCGTCGACATGATCACGAGTGGTCAGGTGCTTGATTCATCGTCGCTTCGCGGAACCCCTTTGTTTGATTTTTTTGTCGACGATACCAAGGCACTCTTGGGTTCAGCCATCGCGTTCGCAGAGAAAGTCGCCACGGTACGCCCAATTCCACGTGTCGCAGAAAGAGCAGTGATCGTCGCGGAAGATCCAAGCTTGTTTGAGCAGAAGCGCCTCGAACTACAAAAGAAATCCCCATTCTTGCCAGCTCCTAAAGCGTGTCTAAAAGTTTTGGAGGAGGGAACCCAGCTCAGTTTCGCTGAAGGCTTACAAATGGAGCGTAATGCATTTCAAGAGTTGCTTTCCAGCCCAGAATCAAAAGCTTTACGACATATTTTCGTTGCTGAGCGCGCCATTGGAAAGGTCGCAGGAATTGACGCTTCCACGCCAACGCGTGCAATCGCAAAGGTAGCAGTCATCGGTGCGGGAACAATGGGGGCTGGAATCGCGATGAATTTTGCGAGTGCGGGAATTCCAGTGAAGATCCTCGATCTACAAGAGGAATCTCTGAGCAAAGGCTTGTATAGAATCCGTACAAGCTATCAATCTTCGGTGAGCAAAGGTAAGTTAAATCAAGCGGCTTGTGAACATGCTCTCAGTTTGATTCAAGGTGTGCAGAACTATGAAGAGATCGCCGATGCGGATTTGGTGATCGAAGCAGTTTTTGAGCAGATGTCTGTGAAAGAAGCCGTTTTCCGTCAACTGGATCAGGTCATGAAGCCTGGCGCGATTCTCGCATCAAACACGTCAACCTTGGATTTGAATCTCATTGCATCTTTTACGAGCCGACCTTCAGACGTCATCGGTTTGCATTTTTTTAGCCCCGCAAATGTCATGGAGTTATTGGAAGTGGTGCGTGGACGCGAGACCAGTGCTGAAGTTTTGAATACTGCGCTCAAATTGGCAAAGCGAATTAAAAAGACCGCTGTCGTCGCCGGTGTATGCGATGGCTTTATTGGAAATCGCATGCTCGCACAGTACACCAAACAAGCGGCGTTTTTGCTTGAGGAAGGCTGTACTCCGCAACAGGTTGATACAGCAATCGAGCGCTTTGGCTTTGCCATGGGACCGTTTCGCATGAGTGACTTAGCGGGTAACGACATCAGTTGGGCAGTTCGTAAAGCGCGCAAATTAAGTAAACCGGATGAAATCTACTCTGCTTTAGGCGACCTTCTGTGCGAGGCTGGTCGATTTGGTCAGAAGACGAAAGCTGGTTGGTATGATTATCAGGACAACGACAGAACTGCGTATCCATCGGAATTTGTTTTGGTCCTCATCAGGCAACACGCACTAGAGCAAGGATACGCACAGAGAGAAGTCGGCGACGAGGAAATCGTTCAACGCCTCGTGTTGGCCCTCGCGAATGAAGGTAGAAAAATTGTTGAGGAAGGCATTGCTGCTCGAGCATCCGATGTCGACGTCGTGTATCTGAAAGGCTATGGTTTTCCTAAGCACCGTGGTGGCCCGATGTTCTATGCGCAGACTTTAGGCTGGGAAACGGTTAGTCAAAAATTACGTGAATTTGCAAGTGGACATCGCGGTGAAACTTGGGTTTTCTAAATCTAAATCTAAATCTTTAGTAGCCTCATCGGAGTATCCGTACGATACGTACTCCGATGAGGCTCATTGCGGAAATGATTGGCGAGAAGCTAGCTCATCACGTATTCCGCGAAACGGGGGTTACATGCAAGGTTCGCTTGAAACTTCCGTGTAAGGTGTCACTGTGCCACTCGTGACGGTGCGACCGCTGCACAGGCGCACGCGATAACCAACTTCAGTCGTGTGGTTTGCGTCATTGTAGTAGATTGTTTCAATCATTTTAGGTGGGGCTGCCGTCACCGTCACTGTGAAGAAACCTGTCGCGAGAGCAGCAACACTGAGCAAACCCGCCAATACTTTTTTCGATTGTTTCATTTTTTCTCCTAAATTTTTATGTTTTGCACAAGTAATGTGCGAGAGAAGTGTATTCGTTTTGTGGATACCAAATTGTATAAAAACTGATTGTTTTTATTGCATAAATGTAGATTTAAAATATATTTAAAAAATTAATTTAGGCATGATGCTTTGCTTTCAAATTTTGGTAGTCTGATGTTTGCGCTGGCCT
Source organism: Undibacterium cyanobacteriorum (assembly GCF_031326225.1). Lineage (GTDB taxonomy): Bacteria > Pseudomonadota > Gammaproteobacteria > Burkholderiales > Burkholderiaceae_D > Undibacterium > Undibacterium cyanobacteriorum. The sequence goes on from NZ_CP133720.1 coordinate 2,278,808, forward strand.
TCCTCCTGTATTCCTCGGGCTTGTGATCGGATGTTCTCGGATACGAGCATAAAAGTGCACAAAATATGATCCGCAACGAACGAGATTGATTCGCGGGACTAATTTTAATCCGCGTCGTGCATAACAATTTACAAAGATAAGAGCTCCATCAAAAGCGCCTACCTTAGAGAACCATAAAGCGAGGTGTTATAATGCTCGGTTATCATTAATTTAGTCTAAAGGCATCTCGTGTTAGCTACCGCGAATATCACCATGCAGTTTGGCCCTAAGCCACTGTTTGAAAACATCTCTGTCAAGTTTGGCGAAGGCAATCGCTACGGTTTGATTGGCGCCAATGGTTGTGGTAAATCGACCTTCATGAAAATTTTAGGGCGCGACCTCGAGCCGAGTTCTGGTACGGTTATGCTGGATCAGAATGAGCGCTTGGGTAAATTACGCCAAGATCAGTTCGCATTTGAGGATATGCGCGTCCTCGATGTGGTGATGATGGGACACACAGAAATGTGGGCAGCGATGTCTGAGCGCGATGCGATTTATGCGAATCCAGAGGCGACCGATGACGATTATATGCGTGCCGCCGATTTGGAGGCGAAGTTCGCAGAGTACGATGGTTATACCGCGGAGTCACGTGCTGGTGAGTTACTACTCGGCGTTGGGATTCCTATCGATCAACATCAAGGTTTGATGAGTGCGGTTGCTCCTGGTTGGAAGCTGCGTGTGCTCTTGGCGCAAGCTTTGTTCTCCAATCCCGATATCTTGTTATTGGACGAACCGACCAATAACTTGGATATTAATACCATCCGTTGGTTAGAGGATATTCTCAATCAGCGCAATTCCACCATGATCATTATTTCCCATGATCGCCATTTCTTGAACCAAGTATGTACGCATATGGCAGATATGGATTATGGTACGTTGAAGATATACCCAGGTAACTACGACGACTACATGCTTGCATCTTCGCAGGCTCGTGCACAGCAACTGGCAAACAATGCTAAGGCGAAAGATAAGATTCAGGAATTGCAGGATTTCGTTCGCCGTTTCTCCGCCAATAAATCAAAAGCCCGTCAAGCGACTTCTCGTGCGAAACAAATTGAAAAAATCAAGGTTGAAGACGTTAAACCTTCTAGCCGCCAAAATCCATTTATCCGCTTTGATGGTGAGAAGAAATTGCACCGCTTGGCAGTGGAAGTTCAGCATCTTTCCAAGGCCTATGATCGCAAACTCTTCGATAGTTTTGACATTATGGTTGAAGCAGGTGAGAAGATCGCGATTATTGGTGCAAACGGTGCTGGTAAGACGACCCTTTTGCGATGCATTGGTGGACAGGAGATCTGCGGATTGACGGCTGATCGTGGAAACGTGAAGTGGGCTGAGAATGCGAATGTTGGTTACATGCCGCAAGATCCAGCGGAAGACTTCGCCAGTGATAAGAGTTTGACTGATTGGATGACAGATTTCACGCAAGAGGGCGATGATGATCAAGCGGTTCGTTCGATCCTCGGACGTCTCTTGTTTAGTGGTGATGATGTTAAGAAGTCAGTCAAGGTGCTGTCCGGCGGTGAGAAAGGACGGATGACGTATGGCAAATTAATGCTCGGTCGGCATAATGTTTTGCTGATGGACGAACCGACCAATCACATGGATATGGAATCGATCGAGTCGCTCAATATTGCGCTCGAAAAGTATGCTGGCACATTGATTTTCGTCTCACACGATCGTGAGTTCGTATCATCTCTTGCGAATCGCATCCTCGAAGTAAAAGACGGTCAAGTGATCGACTTCCGTGGTACCTATGAAGAATACTTAACCAGCCAAGGCATTGAGTAAACTTTGTCCGAAATATAGCGTCCTCCTCGAGAGGACGCTTCTCATTTAGACATGATCATCAAGAAATTCTGGATCAGTGAGTGAGAACCTCACATACATCTTTTGATCGAATTGATCGCGTAGTTTGATGGCGATGTCTTTCCCTTTACTGTGCAAAAGTGCCGCAACATAATCTTGTCGGAAGGCGTGCAATGCTTGCAAGGTCTCGATCTTTTGCAGTTTGCGATGTAAGAAGAATCCACGAATACCAAGTTGAGTTTTGATGATATCGGTAAGATAACGCTTCATCATGCTGACGCGACTTTCTCGATCTTCGTCGTCGTGTTGCGCCATGATGACATCTAAGTCTGCGGTCCAATTATCATCATTTTCTGAAGGTTCAAAAATGGTCTGCGACTCTTCAAGGTCGCCCATTTGCCCTAATGTACTGTCTGTCATCCTTGTCTCATCTATATTTTTGCTGTCTGCATTGATCTGCATTTCGTTCGCCGATAAATCTTTTTCGTCGGCTAGCCTTTCGATGTATCCCTCTTGCGCTAATTTTTCAAGACTGGAGGTTCCCAAACCAAGTGCCTCCGTCTTCTGCAAAAGAACTTCGTCAGTCTGCTTACCGTCGACTAGTACGAGCAAAGAGCGCAAACGCGTCGAAAGCTGATGTTTTCGAGTGGCGATTTCTTCACGCCCTTTTTCAGTTTTATCGAAATTCTTTACTTCCATAATGGATTAGATTAATGAAACAGCAGATTCTAAAGAAAACCAATGTTTATCCAGCGATAAGTCGAGGTTGGCATTAATATAGCAAAATCCAAGAGCTTTTCGTTCAGTTGACGCCTAAATTTGATGATGTCTGTTCAAATCAAAATAAAAGTTGTTAGATTCGTCAATGGTCAATCCTTGGTCATGCCGAAATTTCAGAATTATTTATTCTATTTAGCTGGGTATGAAGCATTAGGATCAAATAGACGACTCTGGTAACATATCGATGAGATAGCTGATTAGGTTACACATGACTTATTTTTTTCGTTTTTTGTTTTTATTTGCTGCGATCATTGTTTCTTCTGATGTTTCGGCACAGGCCTTTGTTTGTAGCGACGCCCAAGGACAGCGTTCATTCTCGAGCACGCCTTGTGACAAGAAAGGCTTGCAGAATGCCCCGAAACAGGCGGCTCCGACAAATCCTAAAGTCATCAACGCGATGGTGATTACCGACAAACCAAAGAACAATGGACATGACGCTACCGTCTTGCCCGGCCAGATCAAGATGGAGCGTGAAAGTCGTTATGGGACGCCCACAGCCATTTTCTTATTGACGATGATGTCTGCAACAGCAGGTCTTTTTATTCTACTGTTTATGAGATTTTTCCGTGCCCACCACGGCAAGCTTACCTTAAAACGTACTGATCGTGATTAGCCAAAGTAGGCCACGCTGATTTCAGCGAAAATGGCCTTGAATTATTGCCATCCTTCGCTGATATCAAATCGACACGGCGAACCACTTACCGGTTCATAAGAGCTTAAAGGGCAACTCTCGCGGTGTTTTTCCTGTGAGTTTAGCGATCGCATTAGCGAAAGCTGGCGCGAGTGGAGGCAAGCCTGGTTCACCTATGCCAGTCGGTGCATCGGCACTTGGAACGATATACACATCGATGTCCGGCACTTCATTCATTCTTGCGACACGGTATTCGTGGAAATTCGATTGTTCCACTTCACCGTTTTTCAAACTAATGGATGAGCCAGGTAGACAAGTACTCAATGCCATGACGGCTGCACCTTGAATCTGTGCCTCGATCGTGCGCGGATTGACTGCTAAGTTGCAGTGCACCCCAGCAGTCACAGTCTTCAGTTGTGCCTGCCCATTCCGGATCGTCGCTGTGACTACGTAAGCGACCACAGTATCAAATGATTCGTGCACGGCAACGCCCCAAGCTTCACCTTTTGCCAGTTTTCTCTTGCCGTACCCAGATTTCTCAACGGCCAATTGGAGTGCGGATTGATGTCGTTTCGCGTTCTCACCAAACAGTCGTAGACGATAAGCCACTGGGTCTTGCTTGGTCTTACGCGCGACTTCATCAATCAGTGTTTCCATGACGTACGCGGTGTGCGTTGAACCAACGCTACGCCACCATAAAACTGGAACATTTTGCTTTGGGTGATGAACAGAAAGCCGCATCGGAATGCGATAGGGATCACGCATGCCTTCAACGATCGTACCATCAATGCCATCTTTCATTAAGAAACCCTCAAACGGACTCCCTTGCACGATCGACTGCCCAACCACAACGTGGTCCCAAGCGAGAATATCGCCTTTGGCATCAAATCCCAGTTTGGCATGATGAAGATGGGAAGGGCGGTAATAGCCTGCTCGCATGTCATCTTCACGCGTCCAAATTACTTGAATTGGATTGCGAATCCCTTGAGCATGAGCAGCCTTCACGACATGTGCACTCTCAACCACGTAATCACAAGTTGGAATAGCGCGGCGACCAAAGCCACCACCAGACATCTCGACATGGATGTGCACTTGATCGGGTTTTATACCCAGCACTTGAGCCAAGGCCATCGAGTCCATGCCGGGCATTTGACTGGCTACCCAGATGTCTACTTTTCTTTGTGCGCCTTCACCTTGGATTTCGATGCAACAATTAAGTGGCTCCATCGCGGCATGAGCCAGGTAAGGGAAGTAGTACTCTGCTTCAATCTGATGAGCAGCAGAGCCCAACACAGATACATCAGCATCATATTTTTTCTTACCGGGGGTTTTCGCCAATGCTCGGTAATGCATCCGTTGTTTGCTGGAGTCCACCAATTCAAGGCCGGCGGTATCCCAATCAACTTTAAGAGCATCACGGCCCAACTTTGCAGCATAAAAACCTTCTGCGATCACCGCAATTGCTTCACCGCCACGATCTGCTGGAATTCGAACCACAGCTTTCACACCAGTGATCTTCTTGGTAGCGCCGTCATCAAAAGACTTGATACGCGCACCAAACACGAGTGGGTGCGCAATGAGGGCAGTCAACATATTTGGCCGACGCACATCGATGCCAAAATTTTGTGTTCCTGTTGATTTCGAACGCGCATCAAGACGACCTGTTTTTTTACCGATAAGCCGAAAATCCTTGGCGTCCTTCAGTTTAATTTTTTCTGGGACAGTTTCGTGCATGGCAGCCTCTGCCATCGCACCATAAGTCAGTTCCTTGCCATCAGCATTGATCAATTTACCGGATTGAGTAGACACGGAATTTGGTGCAACACCCCAATGTTTCGCTGCAGCTGCAATCAGCATGGCGCGAGCACGAGCACCAAGCTCTCGATATTGCGTGAAAGAGTTTTTCACCGAGCCAGATCCACCCGTACTGTGCATCCCAAAAAGTGGATCAACGTAAGCAGGATCCGCATTTCCATGACTTGCGGTCACAAAGTTCCAATCTGCATCGAGCTCTTCCGCGAGGATCATTGCCAGTGCAGTTTGAATGCCTTGTCCGAACTCTAAACGGTTAATGGTGACGTTGACACTATTGTCGGGCCGAATTTGTACGAAGGCTTGCGGTTGTTGAAAGGCTTTGAGTGAATTTTCTTGGGCACTTGTAGATAAGGGTAAGAAACCTAAGCTAAGTCCAGCTCCCAAACTTAATTTGAGAAACTGTCTGCGCTCAAATTGATGGTCTACTTTACTATTTTGCGAAGCCAAATATTGGCGAATGACACGTGGTAATTGCTCGGTGTCGCGGAGGGAGTTCAGGTTCATTTTGATATCCTTTTCGTCTTCGGCACGCTAGGCTTAAGCTAGTTTCTTCGCTGCAGCTTTGATCGCAGCACGAATACGCTGATAGGTCCCACAGCGACAAATATTGCCCGACATAGCATCCGCAATTTCTTTGTCGCTGGGGTTCTTTTTCGATTTCAACAAAGCTGTCGCGCTCATGACTTGTCCGCTTTGGCAATAGCCGCATTGCGCAACATCGTGTTCAATCCATGTTTCCTGTACAAGCTTTCCTATCGGATCGGTTTGAAGACCTTCAATGGTTGTCAATTTTTTTCCATCTGCTGCACTAATGGGGGTCACGCAGGACCGAATTGCTTGACCATTTAGATGGACTGTACACGCGCCACATTGCGCGATGCCACATCCATATTTGGTTCCAGTCAGACCAAGCGCATCTCGCAATGCCCATAAAACTGGCGTCTCTGGAGCAACTTTTAATGATGTCTCTTGAGAATTAATAATCACTTTTGTCATGATATCCTCTGGGTAGATGAAGCAAAGTTGAAGCTACAACCTTAATCTTATGCAAGGCTCGTGGCAAGCTGAATGGGATAGATTAAGCAACTTTTGTGGGTAACGATCTGTTCTGTTGCTGCTCGATCAATTCACAAAAACGAATCAAATCAATATTGCCGCCTGAGAGTAAAACCCCGACTCTTTTATTTGCGTACGTCTGCTCCTGTCTCAGAACAAGTGCCAAACCCAGACAGGCAGTGGGTTCTAATACGACTTTCATGCGACCCGCAGCGAAGTGCATCGCTGCGACAAGTTCATCGTCACTGACTGTTTCGATGCGATCCACGTATTGTTGAATAACAGGAAACGTATGCTTCCCAAGGTGTTGCGTTTGCGCGCCGTCAGCAATCGTTTTGGGTGTATCGATATGAACGATGCTGCCACTCGCAAAAGATCGCTGGCCATCATTGCCCGCTTCAGGTTCAACTCCGATCACTGTGCATTGTGGATATAAAGTTTTGGCGACCATAGCGCAACCTGATAGTAGGCCACCGCCGCCGAGGGGGACAATCAAAAAATCCAAACTTCCAACATCTTCAAACAATTCCTTGGCTGCGCTTCCTTGTCCAGCCATGACATGCGGATGATCATAGGGTGGAATTAAACACAAGCCGTGTTGCTCAGCGAGTGCGCGCCCAATAGCTTCTCGATCCTCGGTGTAACGATCATAAAGAATCACTTCGCCACCATAGCCTTTGGTCGCCTCAATTTTGATCGCTGGCGCATCCTGCGGCATAACAATGACCGCGCGCATTCCCAGCTCACGCGCCGCTAGAGCAATCGCTTGTGCATGATTTCCAGAGGAGAAGGTGACGACACCACGTTGTTTTTGCTCATCGCTAAATTGCAGGAGCGCATTGCAGGCTCCGCGAAACTTGAAGGCGCCCATTCGTTGAAAATTTTCTGCTTTCAGATAAACCGTCGCTGAACTCAATTGATTCAAAGTGCGAGATTGTAAGACAGGCGTTTTATGTATGAACGAGCGAATACGCGCGTGAGCATCTACGATGTCTTGATATTGCAACGACAGATCCATCTTACTTTGCACTCCCTCTTTACCCGAAACTCTAACTATTCCAAAAAACTCAAATTGGCTTAACGAACAATCCTATGGTCAACAGCACCCCGATTGCGACGATGATCATACGCAGGATTTTTTCATTGATACGATGAAGCGCCCATGAGCCCATTAAACCGCCAATGATCGCACCACTTCCCAACACGATGGCATGCAACCAATGTACTTCTTGTGAGAACATAAAAATTGCCACCGCAGAGGCATTCATAACACTGGCGAGTGCATTCTTGGTTGCGCCTGCTGCTCGTGTGGCGAAGCCTGCCATCGTTAGCGCTGCCATCATCAGGAATCCAATTCCTCCGCCGAAGTAGCCACCATAGATGGCAATGCAAAATTGGATGAAAGCAGCAGTCCAGGGACCAATATGAGACGCATTTTGATCTGGTTTGCGAAAGAAGCTGCCCCAAGTAAATACGCTTGTCCCAAACAAAACCAGCCAAGGCACAATTCGTGCAAATACGCTGGACGGGGTATTCAAAAGCAAAACCGCGCCAAAGATACCGCCAAGGAGGCTCACCCCAAAAAGGATCTTGAAGCTGAGCTTTCCAACGCCCGAAACGAGGTCGCGTCCTGCAAGACCGGAAGTTACTTGGCCCGGAAAAAGGGCGACTGTGGAGGTGATATTGGCGGCTAGGGGAGTGAGGCCAGCAAGAATGAGTGCGGGCAAAGTGACGAAAGATCCTCCACCTGCCAAAGAATTCTGAAGCCCTGCCCAGATTCCCGCTGCGAAGATCATCAGAAAAATCAACATTGTCGCGCTTGTCCTTGAGTTTTTTATGGGTTGTATTTCGATTCAAGCTGATTGAACGAGAAGGGCGCATTGAAGTTCGAACAGTGAACTACCAAAGCAGATCGAGTATATACGATCATTTGTACTCGCTTAAAGATAAAGAATTGTTTGGCAAAATTAATTGTTGAAAATTAAATAAATTTAAAAGCATAATGCTAATTTTACTAACTGAGCACTCGGGTAATCGGTGCAGTCAACATGCTCATTACGAAACTGAAAATCTATTTGTTTCTGATCTTTTTTGTCACCTATGGTTCAGCCTTAGCGGAAAATGAAGGCTTGTCGAGAACCGTTAAGATCGAAAAAACGCGATCCTTTTCAAGCAAGGAGCTTTGGAATAGCACGGGGACAAAAACGGTGGCATCTAGTGATGCGTCGATTAGCTATCGCTTAATGGATCACGAATTGGATCACGAATCTCCCAATTCAAAATCGGGAATGCGTCTTTGCGCCTTAGTGATGGTTGGCACCGGGGATTTGGGGATAACACCGGTCTCTTTTCGGATTTGGACAAAACAAGGCTGTGAATTTGAAATCGTGGCCAGACCAAGAATTGATTCCGAAGCGTTGTTTTTTGATTTCTTATTCGGCATGAACGAAGTGATGACGATGCGAATCGATTCTAACTTCGATGTATCAATTGATGATCGGTACCTAGGCAAGATCAGGCTGCCGAGATGAAAAATCGACAGATGTATTTGACAGTCATATTTTTTGATACGCAAGATGGCTGAATTTATGAAGGTAAGTCAATTAGCTATAGTTGATTGATTTGGACGCTTGATTGGGGAAACGATCAAATGCATTTTTTGTGCGCACTTAGTTCAAGAATTTTCTGTTGTCTATGTATGCCAATCTTCCTGTTCACTTGGGGAGAGGTCCGCGCTCAAAAGCTCATTGATGGAAACGCTGTGGGCGAATTCGAAATTAATAAACCCGCACCGAAACTGGCAACTAATCGCATCCTATTACGACAGATTCAAACAAATGAGAATGGTGACAGTTTTATACTCATTCGTGCACGAGTTGCCTCAAGTCTTGTCGAAGCCGAAGTGGTTGATGATTTAGTTTGGAGAGTGTCGATTTTGAAGCCAGGACTGATGACAAAGGATCGAGCGCAAGTTGGAACGAGTGCATACGCTTTGGTCAAAAGAAATCCATCACTGATGCCAGAAGTTGGGCCTGGACCAAGCCTAATTTTGGTGCCCAGTACTCCTTGCGGATTGAGTTATGTGACCGACTACGAGTTCAAAGAAAAAGAGTATGAAAATCTCACTCATGAAAAGGTGCTACGGATAATCGGCCGATCTAAGGTGACTCGCATATTGGCAGTTGGTTGTTAAGGTGCTTCGAATTTTCATTCGAGTTTATACATGATAGAAAGTTAAAAATATGAAGGCCATCATAGTCTTTGCAATCTCATTCTTTACATTAGTGTTCACGAATTCGGCTGAAGCAAAAGCTAATGAGCGCAATCTTCATGCGCAGGTCAATCAATTTCTGGTGTATTTACTCACGAAAAACGAAGGTAAATTGGCAGCTTACGAAGTAGGAGAGAGAACATTTTCGAGTAAGGGAAAGTTAGACTCTGAAATCTATGATTTTTTATACAAGTCTGAACCAGCGCCGAGTGAATGGAAGTCGATTATTGAGATTGCAAAAATGGATAAGTTGCAGGTGAAGCTGATCAAGCAAGATGATGGCTCAATATTTGTGCTTTTCTTTCCTGAAAAATATCGGAGGTCAGTAAATAGCGACGTGACTTTTTTGGAAGAGCAATGGATGAAGAAATACTTTGCTTGTCAATTTGACCTTCATGGCGGAAAAATTAAGTTGAAGTACAACTTTTGTTTTGCTGATACTGATGGTCCATTCGCACCAGAATACTAGTAAGCAGGTGTGCAGCTTAGGAATGGCACCTGACGTTTCTTGGCACTTAAAAGCCCGGTTCGTTTAACTCTTGATATGCTTAGATTTCTGATTTTTGCTTGTTTATTTATTAATCTTGATGCAGCCACGGCTGCTGATTGCCATCTATCTGCAAGAACTCCCATCGTTGTTGCAACTTCCAACGATGGACTCACAAAACTCACACTCAATCAGAGCCCTACATGTTTGACGGTCTACGATGGAAATGGTGCCCGTAGTATTCTCATCAAGGACATTGATGAGGTTAAAGATATTTTGCCAAATCCGACCGTTTCTTTGTCATTTGACGCTAAATATGCAGCTGTCGAGTTCGAAGCAGGCGAAGACGATCACGTTGTGTTGGTTTTACGCTTGGATAATTTGCGGACAGTCTTGGTTGGCAAATTTCAGTCTGCAACATGGATGCAACTGAACAACAAACTATTGTTAGTTCCAAACTATGGAATGATGGAGTTGCAGAAAACAAGAGGCATTATTTTATACTCACCGGACCTTAACCAAAGGAAAAGTATCGCGAACGAATATTTTTTTCTTGGCAAAGTCGAGGTAGACGGCAATCAAATTGTCGCAGATATCGTTGAATATAAAGGTGAGAATCAAATTCTAAGTACGATCAAGTACGATTTCTTGAAACGAAAATTAATCGCGAAGAGTAGACTCGAGTCAAAATAGGCGCTGTGCCACGCGACTTGCAAAGTTTATAGGTTTGCGAACTTATTTGATGTGAATTGATTTTGCTCATGCGTCTAGCAAATTCGACCGTTGTCGGCTTTTGTGATTTCGATCAGCTCACATTTTTAGATCGGTGGATTGATGCAGATAGAGGTGAGAAGGATTTACTTGGAAGAACAGTTTCTCAACATTAAAACCCTTATACATCATTTTACATAATATAAATTATGCGAAATATAGATGTGAGGCAGAGGGTGGTCGAATCAAGTTTTGTCGATGCAAAGTTGCTCGCTTTAGTCTATCTAGAAATCGATTTATGTGTAGTAATTTTGATGATCGTTACTATCTCTAAGTGATTTCAGATCTTATCGGTAGATGTTTATTTAGGAGCATTGTTGTTATAATGTTTATGTGCTGACACTGGTCCTGTTGGCGCTGCCCGACGGGCATTTCCGTCTTTTAAAACTAATTGGGAAATTTATGAAAATCACTGCAAAGAAGTTACATCAGGGTTTTACCCTGATTGAATTGATGATCGTTGTTGCGATTATTGGTATTTTGGCGGCTGTCGCTTTGCCTGCATACAAGGATTACACAGTTCGTGCCAAAGTGACTGAAGTAGTTTTGGCGGCATCTTCTGGTAAAGATGCTGTCGCAGAACATTTTAATTACACAGGAACGCTTCCTTCGTCGACGGAAGTCACTATTGGATCTCAAACCACTCAATACGTTTCTAGTGTTGCTTGGAATGGCTCTGTAATTACAGCGACTGCCACTGGTGAATCAAAAATTAATGGCAGTACAATTACTTTAACACCATCTGCATCAGGCGATATTTTGAACTGGACTTGCTCTGGCACTATCGGTGCTGCGTATCGTCCTGCCAGCTGTAAATAAGCATCACATTGTTTTATGAATAAATTTCCGGAATGCAATTCTGTATTCCGGAAATTTATTGATCCATAGAAGGCGACAAAATACGTCTCAGCATCAGATTTGTATATTCGTCTTGTTTTCACCCCTCACGTCTCACTCCCTACTCCTTTAAAGCCCCCTCTTTCCAATTGCTTTTCGCTGCGTTTCGATTGAAGCTATCGTGCAGCAACAAAGTTGGGCGTATATTGTCCTCGTGCCATATTGAACTTTGTCGGCTTTTTGCCGCTCTGAGTTGTCGATTGTTCGCAATTTAAAATCATCAAAGGGATATGATCTATATGAAACATTTACTATTTGCTTTTGCTTGCGCAAGTGCTTCCATTTCATGTTTTGCGGCGGATGCGCCACAAATGCTGAACCAAGTTTCACCAGTGAGTGTAGCTCAACCAGCCGCCAGAGCGAGTGATGTCCAAACCGTTGATGGCATTATGGGCGCATTGTACGAGGTTATTTCTGGTGGGATTGGAGAACAACGCAATTGGAATCGTATGCGCTCTTTATTTATTCCGGAAGCACGAATCATGGCGATTTTTCCGAAAAAAGACAACAAAGAGTATGGGCTGCGAATTTTAAGTGTCAGCGATTACATCGCCAATTCTGGACCTCGCTTGATGGAAGTGGGTTTTAGGGAAAAAGAATTGGCCCGTAAGACTGAGCAGTGGGGTGAAATGTTGCAAGTCATGAGCAGTTACGAAACAGTGGAAGAGAAAGATAACGTCAAAAGACGCGGGATTAATAGTCTGCAGCTCATGTATGACGGTACGCGTTGGTGGATTATTTCTTTGCTTTTTGAGGCTGAACGCCCCCAGCTTTTACTTCCAGAAAGTTTTGCTTCTTCGATGGGATCTCGATAAGGATCTAGGACTTGAATATGTCTCCTTATTGACGCATTTTCATGGGGAAATATAGGCTACACAAAAAGTTTTTTCTAAAAGCAAGTTTTTCGGTTGAATGATTCAATTTTCTCATTTAGTATCCATAAATTAAGAAAAGCAAGAAAGGACAGATGATGGATGCAACTCCAGCTGATACTGGCAAGCAAGACGATAATCCTGAATTGATGTACAAAGGGTTAGGTCATGTAGTACGGGCCCTACATGATGCTTTGACTTGGGTTGGTGCGGATGAGATTTTGGCTGAAGCATCAAACGAATTTCCTTCTGCGCGAGAGCGGCTTAATCACGTGGCAGTGTTGACTGAAAAAGCTGCCAATACTGTCTTAACCACTGTCGAAAACACTCTCCCAATACAACAAAGTGTTAGTAAAACGTCCTCGACTTTATTAATGCAATGGGATGACAAAGCCATAGAGGCGATGTCGAAGGAAGAACTTTTGAATTTGGCGGCGTCAACACGTGAATTCATGAGTAATGTTCATGAGTGCAGTATTACTACTGAAAAGGCTTTATCCGAAATTATGATGGCACAAGATTTTCAGGATCTCACTGGGCAATTGATTAAGAAAGTCGTGACTCTTCTTGAGCGTACAGAGAAAGATTTGCTAGGTTTACTGATTAGCGGAGCACCTGACGGTGCCATTTCAGCGCGTAAGAAGGACGATTTATTGGCAGGCCCTGGTGCAGTTGGTGGTATTCAGCTGAGCCAAGAAGGTGTTGATGATCTGTTGTCAGATTTAGGCTTCTAAACGCTCTATCTTGTAAGTTAATCCTATATAGAAAAAAGGACTTCGTGGCCAAGCCAGAAAGTCCTTTTTTTATTTTCCTTTGTTGCCCAAATACCAATCATCAATGTGGGCTGGGAATGTTGAGTGCGTCTAAATTACAAAGTCTGATGATGCCGACGCTCAACTCAAAATCACCAGCGCGCTTTAGACAAAATCACCAACCACTTACGGAATAACAAAATTTCGAGATGGCCAGCCTGTACGCCTGTAGAGCATTCAATGACAGGATTGACCTGATAGTGGCGCTTTCTGAAATCACGGCAAACAAAGATCTCACGGCTACCTAAGCGCATTAGAAAAGTGCTTGGGGAAAATTGAACGCTGAAACGTGGCTCAAGTGTGTGTTCTAAGTTTGTCATATCGATCTCCAATTCTTCAACAATATCTTCGTTTTACAGTGATTATTCTTTAAGTTGACACATGAACGATGACGCATTTGAATCTAAGACTTGTAACGCTTGTTTGCTTCATCGTGTTATTAGCTTGGATGGAAAATACTGTATGCACATCCAGTGATTGATAATGTAAATCAAAAATACTGTACGCGCAATCAGTATTTTTCTTTTTTTGTGTTTTGTTGTTTTGGCTTTGAAATTCTCAAAAGCAAGCAATATACTGTATATTCATTCAGTATTATTTTATTGATTCGCCATTGGTTTGCATCTCGATTGCAACCACATTCCATGAATATGGCATTTAAATTAATGCGCTTCATGATGGCGTGCATGCTTTCATTTCACTATGCCTTTAGAACATATAAACGCGCACACTTCTTTGGAGGCGCTACATCCTTCACTCTGGCGCGCTTCACAACTCGCGCGTGGTCTGAGTGATGTGGTGGCCTGTGGCTATCCACAACTATCTCAAGAATTACCTGGCGGTGGCTGGCCTGCTGGTGCATTAATCGAACTGCTGATTGATCATCCTGGCTCGGCTGAACTGCAATTGGTACGGCCAGCTCTGCATGCTCAAAAGCATGGGCAAATCGTATTTTTACAGACGCCCTATCAACCACATAGCGATGCTCTGTTACAGGCAGGTTTTTCGCGCCAACGTTTGTTATGGCTGCGTAGTCAGAAACTGGTCGATGCTTTATGGACGGCAGAACAAGTGCTTCACAGTGGCAATTGTGCAGCACTTTTGTTCTGGCAAAATCAAGTGCGAACAGATGCTTTACGACGTTTGCATTTAGCCGCACAACACGGTCGCACTTTGTTTTTCTTGATGCGATCGAGTCGATTTAAAGACCATCCATCACCAGCCATTTTACGAATACATGTGCAAGCGGCAGTACAAGGTTTGCATCTTGCGTTTATTAAGCGACGAGGAGTGCAAAAACATGATGCGCTCTTTTTACCTGCGAACTTACCGCTGCCTATGTTTAATCGCCTTGTTATAGAGACTGATGTCAGCACTACTCAAGACACCACCACCGTTGTGGATCGCCCTACATCTGCCGAACTTGGCACTCGACGTTTATCACCCTCCTTGGTTAGCTAAGAAGGCCGTGGTCGTCATGGAGCAAAACCGTGTACATACGGTGTCGTCGCTCGCCGCGCAAGCCGGTGTCACTTTAGGGATGCGTTTAAGCAGTGTGCAGATGCTATTGTCGGAAGCGATTATTCATCAACGCGATCCAATAAAAGAAAGTGCAGCTTTACAGAGCGCAGCCATGGCGTGTCTACGGTTTACGCCACAAGTGTGTCTTCTTGAACCAGCATGTATCGCACTTAATGTCGGCGCTAGTTTGCGTTTATTTGGCGGCATACGACGTTTGCGTCGCCTCGTTCAAACCACATTGGAACAGCTAGGCTTAGGTGCGCAATTAGCGATCGCCACCAGTGCGCACGGTGCTTGTTTGTTGGCACGGGCTCGACCTCAACGTGCCAGCGCTCATCAATGCCGCTTTGCCTTGGATAATCAGCGTTTGTCTGAGCGTTTAGGACATTTACCGATTAGTTTGCTACCAGCAGCACAAAAGTGGCTTGCGTGGTTCACCGGTATTGGTTGCAGTTCTTTAGCTGACTTGCGCCAACTGCCGCGTCCAGGATTACAGCGACGCTGTGGTAAAGACTTATTACATCAACTAGATCTCGCTTTTGGAGATGCGCATGAGGTATATCAATGGCTGGAAATGCCGAAACAATTTCACGCACGTTTAGAGTTGCCGGATCGATTCGAACATGCTGAGCTGATTTTTCATTTCGCCCGCGTTTTGATTGTGCAATTGTGCGGGTGGCTTAGCCAACAGCAATTAGCCGTGAATTGCCTTGAGTTTGCCTTTGAACATGAGCGAGGACGCCAAGCGCGTGTTCCCACACTATTGCGTATCCCTTTGGCACAAGCACATTGGCGCGAAGAGCATCTATCAAAACTTCTAAAGGAGCATCTAGCGCAAATACAATTTGATGCTCCTGCGATTGCTATTCGTTTAGAAGCCTTACAAGTAACAGCAATGCATGCGCCGAATGCCGATTTATTTCCGGAGCCCGGTGGTAATCAAGAAGAGCAAAGTAAATTAATGGAGCTCTTAGTCGCTCGTCTGGGCGCAGAAAACGTGCTCTACCCAGCTCCACAAGCCGATCATCGACCCGAGGTGGCGAATCAGTGGGTCTCCATTTTAGAAAAAACAAAAACAACATCGCCCTCACCTCGACCAAGCTCATGCCGCCCCGCTTGGCTGTTGCCACAACCACAGTTATTAGAGGTTCGAAGACATCGGCCACATTATCAATCAGTGCTGAAACTAATGTCTCCCGCTGAACGCATTGAAGCCGGTTGGTGGAATGGTCAACTCGTCACACGCGATTATTTCATCGCAGAAAACGCGCAGCATGTGCGATGTTGGATTTATCGCGAACGCATAGGACATGCACAACAAGCCGAAGACGATGAAGTGTGGTATCTGCATGGCATTTTCGGCTAATCCTTCGTACTATTTATGGCTCTTTTTATGCTGCCGCATTACGCTGAACTTTTTTGCTTTTCCAACTTCACTTTTCTGCATGGCGCTTCGCATGCGGAAGAGCTCGTTGCGCGTGCAGTCAAGTTGGGTTATCACGCTTTAGCGATTACCGATGAATGCTCGTTGGCAGGAGTGGTACGTGCTCATGACGAAGCTAAGAAACAGGGTTTAACGCTCTTAATTGGCAGTTATTTTCAACTGAGTGAAGATGTCGATGATCCAGAATTGGGGCAAATGCGTTTAATCGTGATTGCGCAAAACCGCGAAGGCTATGGCAATTTGTGCGAGCTCATCACGCAAGCACGCCTACGCCAAGATGTCACAAAAGGTAGTTATCGATTACAAGCGCATGATTTTTCTCACCCGATAGAATCTCTGCATCACATACGTGCTCTGCCACATTGTCTATTGATTTTATTGCCCGACTATCCCATCGATCACACCTGCTTTGAGCGGCAAGTTACATGGGCCAAAGCTCTATTTGGTGAGCGTCTGTATCTCGGCCTGAATTTGTTGATGCAAGCCATGGACGATTGGCAGCAATATCAAGTGCAGCGCATCGCTCAGCAGGCACAATTGCCCGTGGTTGCGCTCGGTCATGTTTGTATGCACGTGCGCTCACGTAAGCCTTTACAAGATACGTTGACGGCGATACGTGTGAGTAAGCCGATTGCGGAATGTGGATACGAGCTAGCGCCAAACGCAGAGCAACATTTACGTTCACGTTTAAGGCTAGGCAATATTTATCCTGCTGCGAGTTTGCAAGAAACCATACGTCTGGCAAATCGTTGTAACTTTTCGCTCGACGAACTGCGCTATGAATATCCCGACGAGCTGGTGCCTGCAGGCATGACGCCAGCCGTTTATCTGCGACAAGAAGTGTATAAGGGAGCGCAAAAACGCTATCCGCATGGCGTTCCAAACGAAGTGCGTAACAAGATCGAACATGAGCTACATCTGATTAATGATTTGGCTTACGAAGCTTATTTTTTGACGGTTTATGACATTGTGCGCTATGCACGATCGCAAGACATCTTATGTCAAGGTCGCGGCTCGGCAGCCAATTCCGTCGTGTGCTATTGCCTGCACATTACTGAAGTGAGTCCTGAAAATGGCATCTTGTTATTCGAACGTTTTTTGTCGAAAGAACGTGGCGAACCACCCGACATCGATGTCGATTTTGAACATCAACGTCGAGAAGAGGTTATCCAATATCTGTATCGAAAATATGGCCGCCATCGCACGGCTTTAGCCGCTGCCGTGCATACGTATCGTCCACGTGGAGCGCTGCGCGAAGTGGGTAAAGCTTTGGGCGTTGATATGAGTCTGATTGATGCCGTTGCTAAGTCTCATCGCTGGTTTGATAGTAAGCATGCGCTCTTAGAACGCTTCACTGAAAGTGGTTTAGACCCACATTCACCGATTGCAGAACAATGGGCTAGCTTAGTCACGCAGCTGCTTGGCTTTCCACGGCATCTCTCACAACATAGCGGCGGCTTTGTCATCGCACGCGACAAACTATCACGCTTGGTGCCGATAGAGAATGCCAGCATGAAGGATCGTAGCGTGATTCAATGGGACAAAGATGATTTGGAATCTCTCGGTCTATTGAAGGTCGATGTGCTCGCCTTGGGCATGCTTTCCGCACTCAAACGCTCACTCAATCTAATGGCGACACTGCCTGGTCGACCTAGTCAAATTCAAGATATTCCACAAGAGGACAAAGCAACTTATGACATGATCTGCAAAGCCGATACCGTCGGTGTATTCCAAATTGAATCGCGCGCTCAAATGGGCATGCTGCCTCGCTTACGGCCACGTACTTTTTATGATTTGGTGATTCAAGTAGCAATTGTACGCCCGGGGCCAATACAAGGTGGCATGGTGCATCCCTATCTGCGGCGACGCCAAGGATTAGAACCCGTTAGTTACCCTAAGCCCGCCATCGAACGGATTTTGTCACGCACTTTAGGGGTTCCGATTTTCCAAGAACAAGTCATGCAAATCGCGATGGCAGCAGCCGATTTTAGTCCTGGCGAAGCCGATGAATTGCGACGCGCCATGGCTGCATGGAAGCGTAAAGGTGGTTTGATGCATTATAAAGACCGCATCATCAATACCATGGTTAAAAATGGCTACGAGGAATCCTTTGCGAGCGGCGTTTTTAACCAAATGCTGGGATTTGGTGAGTACGGTTTTCCAGAAAGCCATGCCGCCAGTTTTGCTTTGCTAACCTATGCCAGCTGCTGGATCAAATGCCACGAGCCAGCCGTCTTTCTATGCTCGCTCTTGAACTCACAACCCATGGGATTTTATTCGCCCTCACAGTTAGTACAAGATGCACGTCGTCACGGCATTGAGATTCGTCCGATTGATGTTGCCTTCAGTGATTGGGATGCGCGTTTAGAAGATGTCGAACAGAGCGCGCCAATGCTTACTGAATCACGTAAGCATCATGAACAAATTTCTCCCGAGCGCTTACGACAGCCAGCAGTACGCTTAGGCATGTCTTTGCTACGCAATATGTCTCAAGAGGCGGCACAGCGCATTAGTCTTGCACGCCGTGAGCGCGCCTTTAGCGATGTCAATGATTTGGCACGCCGCGCGCAACTACGCCGCGCCGATGTTGAAGCCCTGGCTGCCGGCAATGCTTTACGATCTTTGGCAGGACATCGGCGCCAAGCTATTTGGCAAGCGATCGCCGCCGTACCTGATAAAGATCTATTACATGCGACGACTTTGGAAGAAGCACCCGCACATTTAGCAGCACCAAGTGAGGCACAAGAAATTGTTGGGGATTATCACAGCCAAGGATTGACGCTAGGTCGCCATCCCATCGCTTTGTTGCGGCAGCGCTTACTCAAACAGCGTTTTTTGCCTGCCGATGTTTTACACACATTTCAGAATCGACAGTTTGCTCGAGGCTGCGGCATTGTCACAGTGCGCCAACGCCCCGGTACGGCCAAAGGCGTTTTATTTGTGACGATTGAAGATGAGACTGGCCCTATCAATGTCATCGTTTGGCCAGATCTCGTCGAAAAACAAAGACGAGAAGTCTTGAATGCACGGTTGTTGGGTGTCTATGGCATTTGGCAAACTGATGGACGGGTGCATCATCTGATTGCCAAACGTTTAGTCGATTTAACGCATCTACTCGGTGAGTTGGAAAGTGGCAGTCGAAATTTTTGCTAGCAAACTAAAGCGTGCTCGAATAAAGATCCCCTTTTACAAGCCTTTGCTCATATGCACATGATCAATACCGGCTTCGAGGAAAATATCACCTTCACGTTCGAAACCTTCACGCAGATAAAAACTCTCGGCCGTGGTCTGTGCGTTGAGCTGTACGCGCGTATGGCCACGCATTTTGGCTTGATCCATCAGCGTCCGCAAAATCGCTGCACCCACACCACAGTTACGCGCACGATTTAACACCGCCATCCGCCCCATATGACCATCTGGTAGCAGCCGTCCTGTACCGATTGGCCTATCTTCTTCATCATAGGCCACCGCATGGAGGCATTGCACATCCATGATGTCCCACTCGAGTTCAGCGGGGATTTTTTGTTCAAAGACGAAAACTTCAGTGCGAATTGATTGAGCGTCTTCTTGTAAGTCGCTCCATTCTCCAAGTTCAATTCGAAAACGCGGGGCTGCAGAAAGTTTACTTCGACTAGGGTTTGATGACATGGTTGATGTGGAGTAGAAAAAGAAAACGACTTAGTCTTTGGCGTTTTCGGCCATTTTATTGAGTAACATTGTACGGATATGCGGCGCAGTTTTGTAGGGATCGCTAGGATTTTGTTGTTTCAAGATATCATCCATACGATCTTTCACCAAGCCTAGCGCTCCAGGATGCGAGTAAATGTAGAACTGCTCTTTCTCGATCGCTTCAAACGTTAGGTTAGCAATATCACGCGCCGACACTTTACTGGAGACAATCGCTCGTTCAATCATAAATTGTGCAGCTTTCTGGCTAGCGGTCGGCTCGCTACTCGGCAAGTGGGCTGGGCGATTCCGTGCTGATTGGCTAATGCCTGTCGGCACAAAATAGGGGCAAATCACTGAGGTATGGATAGGAGCCTCAACCAGTTTCAGGTCTTGATACAGACATTCGCTCAATGCCACGATCGCGTGCTTAGTGGTGTCATAAATACTGGATAAAGGTGTCGATAAGAAGCCCGCCATCGAAGCCGTATTCACGATATGTCCTTCGTAATTCGGGTCGTGCTTGGCACATTCCAGCATGAGATTGGTAAAAATACGCACCCCATGAATAACACCCCAAACATTGACACCCATGACCCATTCCCAGTCCTCGTGAGTGTGTTCCCAGATCAAACCAGAGCTAGAGACGCCGGCATTATTAAACACCAGATGTACGTTACCGTAGCGTTCCATGGTAGCGTCAGCAAGTGCTTGAACTTGCTTCTTATCGCTGACATCACATTGAATGGCGAGGACTTCTGCACCTTGATCTTCAAGGTCTTCGCGAATGAAATAGAGAGAATTTTCTTGAATGTCGGCCAGCACAATTTTCATCTTGAGGCGTGCTGCCTTTAAGGCAAACTCACGCCCAAAGCCACTACCGGCGCCGGTAATGACCGCCACTCTGCCATCAAATGTCTTCATGTTCGCTCTCCTCTTGAGTGCACACAAACGTCGCCCATCGGGGACGACTCAACATCCAGCATGAAAAATAAGTGCGAAGCTTCAGTCCGGCAGGACAACTGTTCCCTGGCTTTATTCGGGCAGCAAACGTACCAACTGCTTACCGAAATTCTTGCCTTTTAATAAACCAAGGAAGGCTTCCGGTGCTGCCGCCAAGTCCGGCGCAATGCTTTCTTTGAACTTGATCTTACCACTAGCAACCAAAGATCCCAATTCTTTCAGGCCCTGCGGCCACAAATCCATGTGTTCCGAGATAATAAAACCACGAACTGTGAGTCTTTGTGTCAGTAAAACTCGGGCATTCTTGATCGGAAGTTCTTCTGATTCATAGCCAGCGATCATCCCGCATAAGGCGATCCGCCCAAAAGGATTCATGCGCAAAAGGCAAGCATCAAACACTTCACCGCCAACATTTTCAAAAATAGCATCGATTCCTTGAGGACTTGCAGCGATCAATTGCTGTTGCCAATCTTGGCTCTTGTAATCGACACAAGCATCAAAACCTAATTGATTGACGACATACTCGCATTTCTCTGAACCGCCAGCAATACCGATTACACGACAGCCTTGCAACTTGGCCAGCTGCCCAACGACGCTACCCACAGCGCCACTTGCTGCAGACACCAAGACCGTTTCCCCCGCCTTTACCTGCATGATTTGGGTTAAACCATACCATGCGGTCATCCCTGGCATCCCCACCGCTCCCAAATAGGCTGAGAGCGGGATGTGACTTGTATCGAGTTTGCGTAGAAGCACCCCGTCGGATACGCCCATCTCGGCCCATCCCATCATGCCTATCACTTTTTCACCTACGGTAAAGCGCGCATTTTTTGTGGCGACAATTGTTCCGACCGTACCACCAATCATGGTTTCGTTGAGCGCTTGCGGATCCGCGTAGCCACGTTCGGCATTCATCCGTACCCGCATATAGGGATCAAGTGAGAGAAAGTGATTCTTGATGAGCACTTGTCCCTCAGTCAGTTCGGGAATATCGAGTGTCTCTAAACGGAAATTATCGACACTGGCATGTTGTTGAGGACGTGATGCAAGCACGATGCGCCGATACTGTTTTGGAATGTCGTTCATAGTTGTGAATCAAGATCAATATCGAGAATGTGGATGACTCTCAGTTTATTTCAAAATGAAGCCTAGCGAAGATTTGGAACTGGGAACATCTGAACATTTGTTGCGTCTAGTCAGAGCCACCAAGTCTCTGCAAACCAGCTTTCGCACGCAGGCTGCGTAAATACTTATACGTTGCATTGGCTTTCGCTACCAACTTATCGCCACACCAAATTTCGCCATCACAAAAACACATGGTCGCCGATTGATGATAGGCATGACCTCGCGCTTCCAGTCGAGCTCCTGTGACACCACCGGGTTGCAGGAAGGTGGTTTTCATCTCGACGGTCACAACCCCTTTCTGGTCATCATGCAAGGAGCGCCCTGCCATCGCCATCACCACATCGAGCATGCTCATCAGCACGCCACCATGCGTAATCTGCCAACTATTCATGTGGGCATCTTGAAGATCTAAAGATATCTTGGCTCGACCATCGGCCATTTCTTCACTGATGATTCCCAGTTGTTCCAAAAAAGGATTGGGAATGCTCGAAATATTTTGTTTGTTTTCACTCATTGCATTAAGACACTTTGTGAGACGCTTTTTGAAACCCTTTTTTTAAACGCTTCTCAGCCTCTTCCTTCAATCGAAACTTGGAACTTGGAACCTGGAACCTAAATTATTGATCGTCAAGCAAAGACAAAATATCAGACTACTTCAAACAAACCAGCAGCCCCTTGACCGCCGCCTATGCACATTGTCACGACCACATATTTCACGCCACGGCGTTTCCCCTCTAGTAGCGCGTGAGCAGTCAAGCGCGCACCAGAAACACCATAAGGATGACCAACTGCAATCGCTCCGCCATTGACATTCAGTCTCTCCATAGGAATGCCCAAACGATCAGCGCAATACAGGACTTGCACCGCGAAAGCCTCGTTGAGCTCCCACAAACCGATATCCTCGACTTTGAGTCCTGCTTGCTTCAACAATTTTGGAACTGCGAAAACGGGACCGATTCCCATTTCATCGGGCTCGCATCCGGCCACAGCAAAGCCACGGAAATAACCTAATACAGGGAGGCCGCGAGCTTCTGCGTGTCGCGCATTCATCACAATCGACATCGCAGCGCCATCGGAAAACTGACTGGCATTGCCTGCGCTAATTACACCATTTTCGACCGCAGGCTTGATCTTCGCGACCGCCTCATAGTTTGTGCCGGCGCGTATACCTTCATCAGCACTGATGGTCACTTCGCGCTCAGAAACCTGTCCCGTTTCTTTGTCGGTGACTTTCATCATCGTCGTTACCGGAATGATTTCGGCATCGAACTTGCCAGCTGCTTGGGCTGCGCTCGCCAAGTTTTGACTACGCACACCGTATTCGTCTTGGCGCTCACGCGAAATGCCATAACGCTTCGCCACAATTTCTGCGGTCTCCAACATCGGCATATAAACCTCTGGCTTGTGCTGTAATAACCACGGGTCATTCAGCATGTGTTTGTTCATCTCATTCTGCACGCAGGAGATCGACTCCACACCACCAGCCGCCAATAGATCCAATTCGCCGGTCATAATCCTTTGTGCCGCAAGTGCAATCGCTTGTAGACCGGAGGAGCAATAACGATTGATCGTCATTCCTGGCACAGTGACAGGAGCGCCAGCACGCAAAGCAATTTGACGCGCGATATTGCGGCCATTTGCGCCTTCTGGAAATGCACAACCAACAATCACATCTTCCAACTCTTGCGCCTCAATGCCTGCGCGGCCTAATGCGCCCATCAATGCGTGTCCACCCATGGTAGCGCTATGAGTGTTATTAAAAGCGCCCTTCCAAGACTTAGCAAGCGCGGTACGTGCACTTCCCACGATAACTGCTTCGAACATTACGGTCTCCTGATTTCTTATTTCTTATTTCTTATTACTAATTTTTTGATTTAAATTGAGTTGATCTACCTACGTAATATGGGCACTCAGTCTTACCGAGCTACCATTGCTGTGGAGTTGATACTGAGCCCCTTGAAATAGACTGAGCTTATCTGCGCAATGGCCAAACGGCAGGCCAGTAAATATGGGTATCGACAATTCTTGGCGCAGGAACCCAATCATCTCATTGAAGTTGTAGCCGTTGTCATGCTCGGCTAATTGGTAAGCCGAGAAGTCACCGAAAATCAAGGCTTTTTGGCTTTCCAAAACGCCCGCCATCTTCAGCTGCAAGACCATGCGTTCGACGCGATAGGGATGCTCCGCGACATCCTCCAAAAACAAAATGCCGCCGTGCATGCGTGGCATAAATTCAGTGCCAACTAAATGATTCAACATCGCCAGATTACCGCCCCACAATGGCCCGCACAGCTCAACTTCTTGCGCTAAATCCGATTCAAACACGACCTCCGATTTACCTTCGCGCAGTGCCGCTTGAAAATGAGATTGAGTGAATTCACGTAAAGCCGTCAAGGCAAAATCACTACAAAACATCGGGCCACATAAACTACCTTGATTACTTTTGGCGAGCATGGCCAGTTGAAGCGCATTGATATCGCTAAAACCAATCACTAATTTGTTCGCTGCAGCGATGCGTTCGAAATCAAGATACGGCAGGATGCGCGACACGCCATAGCTGCCGCGCAAGGACATGACGAGATCAACCTCGGGGTTTTCTAGCGCCTGATAAAACAACTCAATTCTTTGTGTGTCAGTGGCACCGAAACGTTGAAAACGGCGTTCAGGATCGTAGTAGTTTATGACTTCAAAACCAGCGTTTCTCAATTGTTCTTCACCAAGCTTAAAGTCGGTACCAGCTGAGGCTGCGCCACTCAGTGGAACGATCGCGATACAGGGGCGTTTTGTTGAAAAAGCGAGAGAGGGAAAACGTGTCATGATCGAATCACGATGAAAGTCGGAATTGCCTTAGTTTACATGGCAAATTCGTCGCTGTCTGCTAAATACGCTGACGCAAACCGAACTGTGCCTCAATCTAGCAATATAGGACGACCATCCAAATGCAAACTCTATTGCTCGCCACGGAGCTTAGCGTCAGCTGCTTTTTGACGTCGCTCGGCAAAAAAATCTTTGAGTACTTGCACGCACTCATCGGCCAACACCCCAGACACCACACTTGCATGATGATTGAGCTTTTCTTCCTGAAAGAGATTCAGTACCGAGCCGCAGGCGCCGGTCTTATGATCGTGCGCACCAAAAATAATGCGACTAAGCCGTGCATGCATCATGGCTCCGGAGCACATGACACAGGGTTCAAGAGTGACGTAGAGTTCACAGCCGGGTAAGCGATAATTGTTAAGCGCCTCCCCAGCAGCACGCATGGCCATGATTTCTGCATGGGCGCTGGGATCGTGCCCAAGAATAGGACGGTTGAAGCCGCGTGCAATGATTTGATGATCTTTGACAATCACAGCACCAACCGGAACTTCACCTGCTTCCCAAGCTAATTTGGCCTGTGCAATCGCTTCTTGCATGAAGAAGGCATCGCGTTGTTCTTGACTCATCAAGGCGACGTCGGGCGCGGGTAACTGAGGCGACATGAGGGATTAGCTGCTAACTTAGCCGTCGATCTCAGCCCAGCAATTGGGAGTTTCGTAAAGCGTGATTTTGGTCAAAGATAAATGGCGACCATAACGATCGTGATACACGTCTTTCAGCATATCGAACGCAATTTTGGCTAGATTTTCTACGGTCGGGACGCGATCAATCACCACCGTCTTGTGACCTGGCATGCTTTCCAAAAACTGGCGAACAGCGGTGTCTTTCTCATAGACGATGAAGGCATGGTCCCACAAATCAACCAAATGCTTATTCGCCAGTGCCTTGATGTCACCAAAGTCCATGATCATGCCGTTGTCTGATTCGCCGTCTTTGTCCACCACATCACCAGTGAGCGTGATCAACAAGGTATAGCGATGCCCGTGCAGATTACGGCATTGGCTATTATGATCGGGAATTCGATGACCTGTATCGAACTCAACTTTTCTGGTGATAGTTAACATGAAACGCCTATACGTCAAAAACAAAGACAAAAAACAAATGCAAAAATAAAATGAAGAAATCTGCGATAAATCTATTATGGAATTTGCAGCAATTTATGGGTCTGTAGACTCAATTTCCATTTCGGATGAGCCTTGCAATACTCAATGGCTTTTTGCAGATTACCCTGCAACAAAGGACCATCCATCGCCTGCAAATAGTGATGCGTAAATTCCAAACTTTCATAGGCCTTTAAATCTTGCCCAAGCTGTGGAATTACAACTTTCAATTCGTCGCCCTTCTTCACAACGAGTTGTGAACCCATTTTAGGGCTGACGCAGATCCAATCCACGCCAGAAGGAACCTCTATCGTACCATTAGTTTCAATAGCAATCTCGAAACCTGCATCATGCATCGCATCGATCAACGGTTCATCGAGTTGCAACAATGGTTCGCCGCCAGTGAATACCACAAATTTACTGCCTTCATAAGCCTCAGGCCACAAAGCATTAATGCGTGCCGCGACGGCTTGTGGCGTCTTGAACTTACCGCCGTTTTCGCCGTCCGTCCCCACAAAATCCGTATCGCAAAATTGGCAAACGGCAGAGCTACGATCTTCTTCACGACCCGTCCATAAATTGCAGCCTGCAAAGCGACAAAACACTGCTGGTCGACCAGCGTGAGTTCCCTCACCTTGCAAGGTATAAAAGATCTCTTTAATGCTGTAGCTCAAGTTGGTATTCCTATCAGAGAAATTGCGTACCGAAAAAAACGTTCCAAGAAAATGCAAAGCTAGGCGCGAGGCCTAGCTATGTACCGGAATCAGGGAGCTTTAGAACAAGCTAAAGCTCGAGTCGATATAGTTTAAGTTTGCAAGAAACTTATTCCCATTCAATTGTTGCTGGTGGTTTGCCGGAAATATCGTACACAACACGGTTAATGCCGCGCACTTCGTTGATGATACGATTTGACACACGACCTAGCAACTCGTGCGGCAAATGTGCCCAATGTGCAGTCATAAAATCTTGTGTTTGTACCGCACGCAAAGCGACGACATATTCGTAAGTACGGCCATCACCCATAACGCCGACCGATTTGACTGGCAAAAATACGGCAAAGGCTTGGCTGGTGGCGTCATACCAAGTTTGTGGCTTTTCAGCCTGTGGGTCAACGTAGGTATTGCGCAACTCTTCGATGAAAATCGCATCAGCACGACGTAGCAAATCAGCAAATTCTTTCTTTACTTCACCGAGGATCCGCACACCCAAACCAGGACCTGGGAATGGATGACGATACACCATGCTGTGTGGCAAACCTAAAGCTACACCCAGTTTGCGCACCTCATCTTTGAAAAGTTCACGCAATGGTTCTAAGAGTTTCAAATTCAAAGTGTCTGGCAAGCCGCCAACATTGTGATGGCTCTTGATGGTATGTGATCCTTTTTTGCCTTTGCCCGCACTCTCAATCACGTCAGGATAGATCGTTCCCTGCGCCAGCCATTTAGCATTTTTGAGTTTGCCCGATTCCGCTTGGAATACTTCGACAAACTCACGTCCAATGATTTTACGTTTTGCCTCTGGGTCAGTCACACCGGCCAAGTGACCCATGAATTGATCAGTGGCATCGACGTGGATGACCTTGACGCCGAGATTATTGGCGAACATCTCCATTACCATCTTGCCTTCATCTAAGCGCAAGAGACCGTGATCGACAAACACACAAGTCAATTGATCACCAATCGCGCGATGAATCAAAGCGGCAGCAACACTACTATCAACACCGCCGGACAAGCCTAAAATAACCTCATCGTTACCGACCTGCGCACGAATCGAAGCAACAGCTTCAGCGATGTAGTCAGGCATATTCCAGTCAGACTTACAGCCACAAATTTCGTGCACGAAACGACCGATGATCGCCTCACCTTGCACAGTATGTGTGACTTCTGGATGGAATTGAACCGCATAAAAACGACGCTCTTCGTCCGCCATTGCTGCGATGGGGCAATTATCGGTTGAGGCCATCAATTTGAAACCCGGTGGCATTTCGTTAACCTTGTCGCCATGACTCATCCACACTTTCAACATGCCATGACCTTCAGGCGTGACGAAGTCGACGATACCATCCAACAACTTCGTATGGCTACGAGCACGTACTTCAGCATAGCCAAATTCGCGTACCTTACCGTTCTCTACTTGACCGCCTAATTGCGCAGCCATCGTTTGCATACCGTAGCAAATACCCAAAACCGGAACGCCCGCGTCAAATACAGCTAAAGGCGCACGTGGCGTATCGCCTTCAGTCACGCTACTTGGACCACCCGACAAAATAATGCCGGAGGCGCCATAGTTGCGAATAAACTCATCGCTAACATCGTATGGGTACACCTCAGAAAAGACGCCAGAATCACGAACACGACGCGCGATCAACTGCGTCACTTGAGAACCGAAATCAAGGATGAGAATTTTAGAATGCATGGTTAGATAAGAAGGTTTTTTTAATCACTTTCAAGCACCGAGTCTTCTGGGGTTGCTTGCACTATATATTTTCCGGACCGCCTTGCTGTTCTCAATGCGAGTTCAGCGTGCGTAATGAAGCTAGATGGATCCAAGGTAGGAAACAGGCTGCTTGAAGCGATGCCGATCGACACTTGCACATCAACAGCATGCTCACCTAATTTTTCCTGATGGGTGATGACTGAGAGACGAATACGCTCTGCAACCGCTGCCGCCACAAGATTTGAAGCGCCTGGCAAGACCACCATAAAGGCATCTGTTTCGAATCTGCCGAGCGCATCAAATGGCCGAATACAGGAGCGCATACGACTCGCCACCCGCAACAATAGCGCATCACTTGTTGCGCTACCGAATTGTTCTTTCAAATTCGCGTACTGCTCCACCCCAATGAAAAGCAGGGACAATGGTTTCTCAGCCTTCGAACAACGCTCCATTTCCAAGCCCAAGGAACGCACAATCGCGCCACGGTTCCACATACCCAGAACCGGATCCATCAAGGCATCGCGTTTTAAATTTCTGATCTGGCGACGCAACTCCGTCTGCTCATTGCGTAGGAACGCCAAATCTATTTCGCGCTCGACTAATGACGCCAGATCTGCCAACAGTAGTCGCGACTCGTCATCCAAGTCCCTGACTACATAATCAATCAAAAAAATCGATCCAACGACCTGATCCTCTGCATCGCAAATAGGATAACGAGCACAAAATCGGATATGAGGATCGTTTGCAACATATGGATGCTGAGCAAAGTCTGGATTTTTTGATAAATCCTCAATGACGCTTAATTCGGTAGCGAATCCCATGCTGTCGCACAGACTTGCTTCCTGCATCACCATGGCCAATTCGCTGCGATTAAAGCGCGCAGCAAGTTGACCAAAACTCACCAAACAATTTGCGACTGAAAATAGTCGAACACCTAATCGTTCGAAGCGAGCTATCTTTGCCTCATAGCTCTCTCCGCCTGCTATTACAGTACTCGTATTTTCGAGGATGTTGTCAATACGACTGGTTCGTTCCAGCGGTGTCACCATTGCTTTGCTCCGTATTCAAGACACTTCGCTACACATTCAACACGTAAGAACTACTTAATCAGCACGGTAATTTGGTGCTTCCTTAGTAATTTGCACATCATGTACATGAGATTCACGCATGCCGGCCGAGGTGATTTCTACAAATTCGGCTTTTTCGTGCAAATCTTTAATGCTTGCGCATCCACAGTAACCCATGGACGAACGAACACCACCGACCATCTGGTACAAAATCGCCAATACACTACCCTTATAAGGAACGCGACCTTCAATACCTTCAGGTACCAGCTTATCCGCGTTATTGGCGGAGTCTTGGAAATAGCGATCAGCAGATCCATCGGCCATCGCACCCAAACTGCCCATGCCACGATAAGACTTATAACTACGGCCTTGAAACAGAATCACTTCACCAGGAGCTTCTTCTGTTCCTGCAAACATACTTCCCATCATCACCGTCGATGCACCTGCCGCCAAGGCTTTCGCGACATCGCCAGAGAATCGAATGCCGCCGTCAGCGATACATGGAACACCCGTTCCGCGCAAAGCTTCTGCCACATTTGCAATCGCTGTAATCTGCGGTACACCAACACCAGCAACGATACGTGTTGTGCAAATAGAGCCCGGACCAATACCGACTTTCACAGCGTCTGCGCCATGCTCAACCAAGGCCAACGCAGCTGCGGCGGTAGCAATATTACCGCCGATAACTTCAATGTGGGGATAATGTGTCTTAACCCATTTCACGCGACTCAGAACACCTTGCGAATGACCGTGGGCTGTATCAACCACGATCACATCAACACCAGCTTTCGCCAGCAAGTCGATACGTTCATCATTATCTGGGCCAACGCCAACTGCCGCGCCGACGCGCAATTTACCTTGATCATCTTTCGATGCATTCGGATGTTCAGTGGCTTTCTGAATGTCTTTAACAGTGATTAAGCCGCGCAGCTCAAAAGCATCATTGACGACCAATACGCGTTCCAAGCGATGCTTATTCATCAAGCGCTTCGCCTCAGCCAAATCAGCGCCTTCTTTGACGAATACAAGCTTCTCACGTGGCGTCATCTTTGCACGCACTTCCGCGTCCAGCTCTTGTTCAAAACGCAGATCACGATTCGTGATGATACCCACCACTGTTTTGCCTTCTACTACAGGGAAACCACTAATGCCATGCTGTTGAGACAGCGCGATTACTTCACGCACCGTGGTTGATGGAGGGATCGTAATCGGATCACGCACCACACCAGACTCAAAACGCTTGACCATTGCCACTTCACGCGCTTGTTCTTTCGGCGTTAAATTTTTATGAATAATCCCAATGCCACCCTCTTGTGCCATCGCGATCGCCAAGCGACCTTCAGTCACGGTATCCATTGCAGCAGAAACCAAAGGGATATTGAGTTTGATATTGCGAGTCAAATTCGTCGCAAGAGAAGTATCTTTCGGGAGGATATTGGAGAATGCTGGAACCAGCAACACATCGTCGAAAGTCAGTGCTTTTTGAAGAAGACGCATAGTATTTCCTATAGGCGCAAAAGCAAATTATACAGAAAACTTGCCGATCCGTCTCGTTCCGTGTAAAACTCTAGAGAGAAAGCACTGTTTTAGGCCATCTCTTTCGTTTTTTGGTGAAATTATGCAAACAAAATCTTCAATCGCCCTCGTAGCGCTCGTTACCTCCCTGAGCCTTGTCGCGAGCAGCAACGCTTTCGCACAATATGTGTGGGTGAATGATAAAGGAATCAAACAATTTTCGGATGTACCGCCCCCAAAAGGAACGCCCAAAGACCGAATCTTGAAGGCACCAGGTGTCCGCAATCAGGTTGCCGAGGACAAAAATGCAAACGTCAGCAACGCCGATGCGGGCAAGAATGAAATAGAAAAATTACAAAAGCCAGAAACGCTCGCCTCGAAAAATGAAGACTACAACAAGCGAAAAATCGCACGAGAAGAGTCAGAAAAGAAGGCTGCTCAAGAACAACAAGCTAACCAGGAAAAACAAAAGAACTGTGGCCGAGCGAAAGCCTATCAACAATCAATTGAGAGCGGGATGCCAATCCTGACGCGTAATCAAAGCGGAGAGCGCGTCATTCTTGACGAAACGCAGCGTAGCCAAGAGCTCGCCGAAGCGAAGAAAATTCTGACAGATTGCAAATAAAACGCGAGGCAAGATTTTTACATCTTGCCGCCCTTGTGTTCCCGTTTCGCGCGTCGCCGCCGCGCGTCCATTGGCGTGGCAATGAGTGGAGCACAGATCTCGACGCGATCACCTTCTGACAGATAATCTTGCGGCAATTTCTTTTTTCCAAAGAC
Organism: Undibacterium cyanobacteriorum; assembly: GCF_031326225.1. Classification (GTDB taxonomy): domain Bacteria; phylum Pseudomonadota; class Gammaproteobacteria; order Burkholderiales; family Burkholderiaceae_D; genus Undibacterium; species Undibacterium cyanobacteriorum. The sequence continues at coordinate 2,310,542 of NZ_CP133720.1, forward strand.
TGAAACTCCATAACCGCGCTGTTGCAGACTCGCCCACGTTGGAATTCCAAGTTCAGGTAAGCGCTGCAAGGCATTTTCAAGTATCGACTTATCTTCTAATTGCAAGGCGAGGAGTTGAGTTTTTTGATCAACAACGAAGCAAATCTGTATTTCCACTCTTACTTCCCCTGTTGACCATAAACAGCATCGGCGCGAGCACAAAATGCGTCGACGAAACTGTTACTAATCTTTGAAAACACTGGGCCAATCAGATGCTCAAGCAATTTGCTTGAAAATTCGTATTTAAGATTAAATTCAATCTTGCACGCATCTTCACGGAGTGGGATAAATTTCCAAGAACCATGTAAATGGCGAAAAGGTCCATCGACCAGTTGCATTTCCATACTCGATGGACGGATATTGATATTTTCGGTTGTAAAGCTTTGCTTAATGCCGTGATAATTAATCGCAAGGCTCGCCTTCAGGCGATTTTCTTGCCGATCGGCGACATTGACCCCTCCGCACCAAGGCAGGAAATGAGGATAGTCCTCCACCCTTTCAACCAATGCAAACATTTGCTCTGCACTATAGGGCACTAAAACGTTTTTCTGTACAACTGCCATTCTTCGGCTTCATTTGGTATGATCACACCCTTAATTTTACCGCAAGCCCATGTAGAACGGTAATGAGAACAGGATTGCACACCAAAGTCGATCCACATACCAAGCTACACTGAGGACAAATAACCAGATTATGAGCATCGCAGACAATAAAAAAGCCTTCCATGATTACTTCATAGAAGAACAATTCGAAGCAGGCATTGTGCTGCAAGGTTGGGAAGTGAAAGCGATTCGAGCCGGTCGCGTACAACTCAAAGAAGCCTACGTCATTATTCGGGATGCTGAGATTTATCTCTTCGGCGCGCATATTGGCGCACTCCCAACAGCTTCGACGCACATACACCCCGATTCGGTGCGGACACGCAAACTGCTACTACATGCTGAAGAAATCAAAAAGTTGATTGGCAAAGTTGAACGTGCTGGTTATACCATGGTGCCGCTCAATCTCCATTACTTAAATGGCCGAATTAAATGCCAAATTGGCTTAGCGAAGGGTAAAAAGCAGCACGACAAGCGCGAGACCGAAAAAGAGCGCGATTGGCAGCGCGAGCAACAAAAGATTATGAAACAGCATCGACGCTAACAAAAAGTCAACGCAAAATTATCAGTGGATTATTCAACGACAGTACCAGCTTACACTGGACGTCTCAACAATTACTGATTTCGCTGCAAATAGATTTCTCGCCTTGCCTCTCGGATCTGCTTGCGCAAAGCCATTCTTTCCTCAGGAGTAAGGCGATTTAACTTATTCGGTTTAAAGTCACGTTCGATGTTACCCTGACTTTGTTGCACCGTACTCGAAAGGCTCACTTGTTGAGGTGGCGGTGTTTGTGGCTGTGGTTGTGGTGGTGGATTTGCCGCTTGCTGCTCCGCCTTAGCCTGCTGGCGAGCCGCCTTTTCGGCTTGACGATTCGCTCGTATTTCTTCCATTTGTCGCTGTCGCATTTCAAACCGCTGCATCCCTCCAGGCTTGCGGCCTTGTTGCGGCGCTGCCCAAGCAGTCTCGTTTGCGAGCGAACACACGGTCAGCGCAATCGACAAAACGACAAACTTGATTTTTGTGCCTGAAATTAACACTACACTTCCTATATCGACATACGTGTTGAGCTGCTGAAAACGGAAAAGGGGCTAAATAATAAAATAGTGCCTATGCACAAATTGGAGCGACATTTTAAGCTGAGTTTTCAGAACGGCAAAATGATGCACATACACTGATAGTCTACGCATTCAAAACCTTGTTTGACAGAGCTTTTTATGTAATCTGTGTAACACTTTGTAATCTTCGGCCAAAAATTGTTCAGCGCACATCTTTTTCCCAGTAAGATCAAGCTTGTTACAATTTGGGCGATCTAGCAGTCACGGTACATTTCAGGCGGAGAATTTTTATGTCAGAGAATAAATCAAAGGTCTTGGTCGTCGATGATGACGTTCGCTTACGTGATCTGCTACGACGTTACCTCACTGAGCAAGGCTTTCAAGTCGTGGTCGCAGAAAACGCCGTCGCTATGAACAAGCTATGGATACGCGAACGTTTCGATTTGTTGGTGCTCGATTTGATGTTGCCTGGTGAAGATGGCCTCGCCATTTGCCGACGCCTTCGGGGTGCGGGCGATAACACACCGATTATCATGTTGACCGCTAAAGGAGATGAAGTCGATCGCATTATCGGTCTAGAAATGGGTGCTGATGACTACTTACCGAAGCCATTCAATCCAAGAGAACTCGTTGCTCGTATTAACGCAGTGCTGCGTCGCAAAGGTCCGGATGAAGTACCCGGCGCTCCGTCCGAGGCGCAACAAGTGGTCGAGTTTGGAAACTTCACACTTGACCTATCAACACGTACATTAAAGAAAAATGGGGAGCCCATCAATCTCACCACCGGAGAATTTTCAGTCCTCAAAGTGTTCGCACGACATGCAAGACAACCACTCTCACGCGAGAAATTGATGGAGTTAGCACGAGGACGTGAGTACGAAGTTTTCGATCGAAGCCTTGATGTACAAATTTCCCGTTTGCGCAAGCTGATCGAACTTGACCCGACCAATCCACAGTACATACAAACTGTATGGGGACTTGGCTACGTATTCATCCCCGAAGGTCAAGGTAAATAGATTCATGCAATACACCTATCAGGTCCTTCCTTGGTATCGAAGCGGCCTCTTTTGGCGGACCTTTTTTCTATTGAGCCTGTTGATGACCGCGAGCATGACGGTCTGGTTCGCGAGTTTTAAAGTCGTCGAACGTAAGCCACGCGCACAACAAGTTTCAGCACAGATTGTATCGATAGTCACGCTCACGCGCGCAGCCCTCACGCATGCAGCGGCTGATAAGCGCCGTCAACTGCTAGTCGATCTCGCCAGCAATGAGGGTATCCAAATCTATCTACTCGAAGATGACGACCGCATCATTGAGCCGGATACCAATGCTTTTTTTCAAGAGCTAAGTGTAAGGGTGCGCCAAAAACTCGGGGTCGAAACACGCTTTGCACGTGAGGTGAATGACGAGTCTGGCTTTTGGGTGAGCTTTGTGATCGACGCGGACCACTATTGGTTAAGACTCGATTCTGATCGCATCCAGGATGAAACGGGCCTTCAAATATTGGGTTGGGCCTCCATCACGCTGATCTTAACTTTGATCGGTGCCATCTTTATCTCTAAATTTGTTAACAATCCACTGTCACAGTTAAGTGCGGCAGCCAGAGAGCTGGCTAATGGACGTACGCCGCAGGCCTTACCTGAAGAAGGCCCGAGAGAGATTCGTGAGACTAACCTCAGCTTCAATCAAATGGTGACCGATTTAGCGAGAATCGAGCAAGATCGCGCGCTGATCTTGGCGGGGATCTCACACGATCTTCGTACACCCATTACGAGGATGCAGTTAGAAGTAGAGATGGCGAGTCTCGACGATGCGGCTCGAACTGGAATGCAATCTGATCTGGCTCAGATGGACAGCATCATTAACCAATTTCTAGATTACGCCAAGCCTTTTGAAGACCATACCGTGGTCGCTTTTGATATCAGTGAGATCTGCAAACAAGCGATTGTTCAATATGCTCGCAACGAGGATACCGAAATCAGTTTCGACCTTGAATCGGAATTGCTAATGAACGGTTTAGAAATTGAAATACGCAGATGCATTGTTAATCTCTTTGAGAATGCAAGGCGCTATGGTCGTAGCCTAAATGATGACAAATTAAGATTGCACATCACTGGGAAAAAGGTATTCCTCGATGAGCAAAGCCGCATCATTCTTTCCATCAGAGATTTCGGCCCAGGTGTGCCAGCGTCCGAACTGATGCGCATGCTTCAACCATTTACTCGTCTTGACATCGCACGCGGTCAAGCTAATGGTTCTGGTTTAGGATTGGCGATTGTCGATAGAATCGTCAAACGCCACAGCGGGAAAATCAATATCGAAAATCACCGTGATGGTGGGCTCGATATCACTCTCAGTTTTCCTCCTGCACGATAAAAAAAGCCGAGTACAACTCGGCTTAAACTCGGTTTTATGATGCTCCCATATCGACCTGAATCACATCTGTGCGTCTTTAGTTGAAGCAGAATCGTGTTTATCATTTCCCAATTGATAGCTCATCTTAAAGCGGTCTGCTGCTTGTAAATTTTCATCAAGCGCTGTTGCTGCCAACTTCTGCTTGATCGGAGCTTGTGCTTGTACTGAGGCCTGCTTTGCTTGCAAGGCACTCCAACTCACCGCACCAACCAAACCTAAACTTAAAAGCACACTAAATAGCACAGGGGAACGTAATGCGCTCTTCGATTTCTTTTTCGACGTGAACATCGTTTCATCTAAAGCGATTTGAACTGGTGCTTGTTCCAACACGTTTTTCGCCATCGAGCACCATTCCAGATGCTGTGTTTGATCGGTCTTGAGGCGCTCTATCAAAGCTTGCGTCAAATTAATCGCCTCCTCTTTTTCATCGGCGAGCTCTTTTTCTGCAAGACTTGTTTGATGAGTCAATTCATTTTTTTTGCGCTCAACTTGTGCCCTAGTTTCCTCAATCGCGCGCTGATACACTTGTTTTGCTTCTTCTTGCTCCGCAATCATTTGCTCCGCTAATGAACGTGCGGCGTGTTCTGCATTTAACTTCGCAGCTAAGGCTGCTTGAGCCTCTTGCTCGCGCAACAAACGTTGTTCATGCTGACGGCGTAATTCTTGTGCCTGTACAATTTGCTCCGCCAAGAGCCCTGCAACTTTTCGTTCCAAATGCTCATTTTCCTGTTCCAAACTCGCTAACTTTTCCTGCTCATCGAGCGCAGCCTGCGCTTCATCACGTGCTCGTTGCTCAGCCTCGGCGCGAGCCGTCGCCGCTAAAGTCAATTTCAAATCTTCCTCGATCTTCGCTTGCATTTGAGCATTCAACTCTTGCTCTGCTTGCAGTCTCAGCTCCGCTTGTACTCTTGCTTGATTCTCTAAGTCTGCGCGCTTACGAGCCTCTTCAAGCACCATACGTTCCGCATCTAATTTCAATTCGATGTCGCGCAAACTCGCTTGATGTAACGCGGCAAGTTCCTGTTCAATATTTGTCTGCTCCTGACGTTTCGCAAGCTCTTCCGTCTCCAGCGCCAAGCGGGCCATGTTTGCTTTCTGTAAGGCGAGTAATTGCTCTGCATTAGTTTGCTCTGCCGAGGCCAAACTTGTTTCTAGGGCGTATTGCTGTTCGGCGAGAACCCGAGCTTCATTCTCGATCGTGAGGCGGTCCTGCAAGGCAATTCTCGCTTCTTGCTCGGCCAAAATTCTTGCCTCGCATTCCTGCAGATAATTGGTTTCGATTGTCTTGCGGCGCTCTAACTCTTGAACCAAAGTTGCCTCAGCGGCCCGTTTTTGCTGAAGCAGTTGCAACTCTTCTTGTTCCTTGCTGATACGTTGCAATTCTATTTCACGGAGTTCTTCGGCCTGTTGTTGACGATCCTGAATCAACATCAATGCAGTTCGTTGTGCCTCTGCATGTTCACGAGAAGTGATAAATAAAGCATTTTCGGTCTCAAACTTTTCTTCGATATAACGCTGGGCGAGTTGCTCTTGCTCGGCCCTCTGACGCTCGGTTTCGGCCAACATTGCTTCATAGCGCAAGCGTTCACTCAAAGCTGCCATTGCAGTTTTTTCATCGGCGATTTTATTGGCAATACTTGTGGCCAAAGCCGTCTCCAGCTCTGATTTCTCCAAACTCACTTGAGAAGATTCTTGCAATAACCGATTTTTTTCTTCCAATGCTTCAATCGCCTGAAGACGAGCCAATTTCTCTTTCTCAGCCAGTTGCAAATATGCCTGTTCCTCGGCATTCAGTTTTTCGAGTTCCTGTTGAGTTTGGCGTGAGAGAAGCTCTTTCTCTTCTGCCAAATTCATCTTTTCGCGCTCAGCTTGTTCAAGTTTTGAAGCGGCCTCGTGGGAAGCCTTCTCTGCTGCCTGCGCTATTTTTGCGATTTCAAGAGCTTGTTTTTCTTGATGAATACGAGTTTCATGTAAAGCATGTAATTCCTGTTCTTCCGAAATACGCTCTTGCAATACACGGTTAAACAATTGTTGCGCCTCTACATTCGCTGCAATTGTATCGTGTAGGATTTGTTCCTTAGCGAGTGCAGCTTCCGCTTCTAACTTTGCTAGATTTGCTTGCTCTAAGTTAATCGCTGCCAGTTTCAAAGCAGCACACTCAATTTCATTTTGTGCCTGCAAAGTTGCGAGAACAGCCTGCTCCTCTTGAAGCTTTTGATTAGTCAAACGGAGAACTTCGGCATCGGCATCGTGGCGTTGCTGTGCCACCGCTTCCAATTCCTGAATTCGTGCGCGTTTTTGCACCAAGACTTGGCGTGCCTGATCTTGCAAATTAGCATACGCATCAACTTTTGCATGCAGTTCTTGCTCTGCCTTCAACTTCTCTTCAGCCAAGCGTTTGGACTCAGCTTCCGCACGCACTCGTTCCTGGCTGAGTTGTTCTGCCTCACGTTCAAGGCGTAATCGTTCCTCGGCCTGTTGCGCGGCCATAGACTCTTGCTCTAGGCGTTGTTTTTGGAGCCGCTCTTCCTCCAACGCTGCCTGAGCCTTCTGTTGTTCAAGCTTTTCGATTTCGGCCATACTGGCGAGTGCATGCTGTTGAGATTGAAGTTTTGCTTTTTCAAGCTGCGCCAATTCACAAGCACGTTGAGCACGCTTTTCAGCCGCATCCTTTATTTGAAGTTCCAGCTGAATTTTTTCCTGATTTTGTGCAAGTAATTTTTCTTCCGCTGCTGTTTTTTCAGCGATTGCCACCTGCATTTTCTGTTCTGAGGCGATACGCTCTTGATTCACTCGCACATATTCTTGTTCAGCGTTGGCCTTCGCTTTTAGTTCTTCGACCAGTTTCGCTTCAACTTGTTTTTTCTCGGACAAAAGCTCAAGCTTGCGGCGTTCTTCCTGTTCCCGCTGCTTGATGAGTTCAGCCAGTGCTTTGGCTTCTTCCGCTTTCAACTTCGCTGTTTCTGCATTCTGTTTTTGTAGCTCGGCATGTTCTTGCATTTTTTGCAGACGCAATTGCTCGGCAGCGAGCATTTGTTGACGAGCGAGCTTAGCTTCCTTTTCTTTTTCTTGGCGTGCATAAAGCATTTGGGCATGCTCGCGATCTGCTTTCGCACGCTCAAGTACCTGCTCGGCAGCTTCGCGTTCTGCCTCAAGTTTTTCTTGTTCAGCCAATGCTGCGTCTCGCTCCGCTTCCAAACGTAACTGCTCAGCCTTACGCAGTTCAACTGCTTGACGCGCTTTCACCAAAGCCAAACTCGCTGCTTTGCATTGAAGGTCAGAATGAAGTTGAGCCTGTTCCAAGGCTTGTCGCTCTGCCTCCGTGGTGGCTTCAATGGCTCGCTTTTGTGCTCTTTCGATTTCCTCTTTTTGAGCAGCGAGTTGCTTAGCCTCCTCTTCGGCCTTTACTCGCTCAGCCGCTGCGGTTTCTGCCTCTTTTTCAGCTTGAAGTTTTTCTTGAGCGGCCAACAACAATTTTTCGGCTGATTCGGCACGACGCTTTTCAATTGCGAGTTTCTCCTGGATCAATTGAAGTGCTTCAGCCTCACTATCGACTCTCGCTTGCTGCGCTTCTAAGAGTGCCTGACTATCTTCACTTTTTTGCATGGCGAGCATTGCTAAATGCTGTCCTAACTTGACGTTTTCGACAGTATTTTCCAAGGCATTTTTTTCCGCCACGCATTTCACTTCCTGAGCAATCCGCATGGCTTCCTGCGCTTGACGTTGCATCTCGAGTACTTCAGCCTCTGTTGCAGATGCTTTCGCTAAAGTTTCCTTCTCAGCGATCACCTTACGCTCGGCTTCAAGTTTCGCCTGAATCGCTTTCGCTGCACGTTGTTCAGCTTCCGCTCTCAACTTCTCTGCTTGAGCTAAGGCAATCACTGTTTGTGCTTTGGAATTTGCTGCTTCATTTGCTTGCTTCAAATATTCAGCCTGTTTTGCGATCGCTTCTAAAGCTTTACGTTCAGCTTCGGCTTTTTCCTTCGCCAACTGAACCGCTTCCAGTTCTAATGCCGTTTTCTCTTCAGCGTAGCGTTTCGCACGTTCCTCTTCGTCACGACGTTGTTTCGCGGTCTGCGCAGCCGCAAGCTCTGCCTCACGGCGCTGTTTGGCCTCTTCATTCGCCCGCTCTTCTGCTTCAATACGATTTCGAGTATGCGCATCGGCATGAGTCTCGTTTTCAACACGCATCAAGGCTTTCGTCTGCAATTCTTTTTCGGCCTCAATCCGCAACTCAGTGGCACGCCGAATTTGCTCTTCGGCTTCACTACGAGCGAGTGCTGCGGCAGCAGCGACTTTCTCAGCTTGTTCTCGGCGCTGGGCAGCAGCCAATAATTCAGCTTCTGCTTGTAGTCGCAATTGAATAGCGTCGGCAGCGCGCTTTTCCGAATCAACTCTCGCTTGTGCAATCGCTTGGAATTCTTGTTCCATCATGGCGCGTCCGCGAGCTTCCTCTAACGCACGCACCTCTAGCGGTGTTCGGCTCAAGCTAATTTCGAGAGCCATCGCTTCGGCCTGATCGCGTTCCATGTTTATTTGCTGCGCCTCACTACGGGCGGCCATCAGACGTTGCTTGGTGAGACGCGCTTCGCGCTCTTGGCGCTCGCGTTCGCGTGCCAATTCTGCCACTTTTGCATCGACACGGGCACGTTCTTTAGCTTCAATCTGAGCTGCGTATGCCGCAGCTGTACGTTCGGCGGCCCACTGTTTCGCAGCTTCGTTTTCAGCAGCCACTTTCTCTGCTTCGATTTTTGCTTGGGCGCTCAGTTGCGCATCTAGCTTAATTTGCTCTAGGGTTTGCGCCTTCGATTCGAGTATCGTCTTAGCGCGCACCTCAGATTTAAAGCGAGCCTCTTCGTCTAACAAGCTTTGTGCTTGGAGCTCTTTGGATTCCTTAGCGAGCGCTACGGCACGTTCCTGCGCTCCGTGAGCTGCTTTTTTTTCTGATTCCAATCGCGCTTGCTCTGCATTCAATTCTTCTTTTTCAGCACGATTTCTTTCTTCAGTCGCAGCGGCGACACTCGTGTCCATTTCAGCGCGCTGTTCGGCTAGATTTTTAGCCTCAAGGTCAGCCTTCATACGCTGTTCGGCGGCCACGGTTGCTTTGGCCTCAGCCTCGACTCGTGCGATTGCAGCACGAATCCCCTTCACATCAATCCGGGCATTCGAAGGCAAATCATCAGGAACGATTTCGTTTCCGATCAATGCTGTAATGTCATCTTTTGCAGATGAAGCAATGGCTAAGCGATTGAGTATCAGTTGATTATCATTCATGGTACACCTCGTAAATGCACAGACTCACTTGAATCAGCCTGGCTCACACCAAATGGGAATTTTCTAACTTGGATTATGGTCGAGATGCTTGTAAATGAAGCTTCGAGAAAGAGGTCAAATCGCCTGCAATTCGAGCTTTAAACTGGTAGGAATGATCATATTGCTAAAACGTCTGATTCGATTTGATTGGTAAGGATACAATAGACCTAATTGATTTTACCCACCCTAATTCGTGCTATGACCCCATCCGTCCTGACACTCAACTCAAAACTTCCTGGTGTAACAACAACGATTTTTCAAACCATGTCTTCGATCGCTCAAGAGGCGAAGGCGATTAATCTTGGACAAGGTTCTCCAGATTTCGATTGTGCTCCTGAATTGATTCAGTCTGTTCATGGCGCGATGCTGGCCGGCCACAATCAATATCCACCGATGATAGGTAGCTTAAATCTCAGACAAGCCGTCGTGCAAAAAGTCGAACAACTCTATCGAGCACGGTATGACGTCAATGGTGAGATTACGATTACTTCGGGTGCGACACAGGGACTCTTGACCAGTATTCTTGCGACCGTCCATGCGGGCGACGAAGTAATTGTCATCGAACCAGCATATGACAGTTATGTCCCCAGCATACAACTGGCAGGAGGAATTCCGGTTCGCGTTCCCATGCACTATCTCAAGAGCGAAGCGCGCTTCAGTTACGATTGGGATCTTGTCAGAAATGCGCTGAGTCCACGAACGCGGATGATCATCATCAATTCACCTCATAACCCTACGGGGGTATGCCTTGATCAGGAAGACCTCGACACGCTCGCTGAAATCGTGAGAGATAGCAATATCATCATTTTGTCGGATGAAGTTTATGAGCACATGGTATTCGACCGTCGAAAGCACAATTCACTCGCAAGTCACGAGGAATTGCGTCAGCGCACCCTTATCGTTTCAAGCTTCGGAAAAACCTATCATGTCACAGGATGGAAGATCGGTTATGTGCTCGGGCCGCACAATTTGATGCAAGAATTTCGTAAAGTCCACCAATTCAATGTCTTTACTGCCAACTCAGCGATGCAAATCGGCATTGCGAATTTTATGGAAGATCCGCAGCCCTATCTTGATTTGCCCGGCTTCTATCAAGCAAAGCGCGACTATTTCCGAGACGGGCTAAGCAACACAGCGTTTAAACTTTTGCCGACCGAAGGTAGTTATTTTCAGTGCGTGGATTATTCGGAACTCTCCGATGTATCAGAACTGGAATTTGCAACGTGGCTATGTCAACAAATTGGCGTTGCTGCGATCCCTATTTCAGCCTTTTATCATGAGAAAAAAGACCAAAAGCTGGTGCGATTTTGTTTCGCTAAGAAAATCACCACGCTCGATCAGGCCATAGAGAAATTACAAAAACTAAAATTCAAATAATCATTGGATAGTGATTTGTGTTCATCTGGGACGAAGGCATGGTAAGGACGATCGCATGCTTGGCCTTGTGCTTTGACTTAGGCTTGGATTCAAATCGAAAATGGCCGTTTTGCTGATTTTCAAAGAATCGCAAAAGATCAAACACTAATTTGAGTGGCCTTCGGTTTGTTTGAGCTTAGATGCATTCTTGGCCTGCCGTATGTAAGCCTTCGCTGTTTGGGTGATGGTGCGAATCTGATCTTGCCATGTACGGCGCTGCAAACGAGACTCTTCTATGCATTTATTAACAAAGAAACGTTCATTGCAGGCCTTTTCTGACTCAAGGTAATACTGCTGCACTTGATTCTGCAGCTTGTCACCTCGTTCGAGCGCAGTCTCAGCCATCATAATGGAGGTGATATTGTGAGTTGCATAATTTCTCAGCAATTCTTGTACTGAATCATTGATGATGGACTTTGCACTGTTTTCCTCAGCTGACACAACTAAAGGCATGAATAGCAGATAGACGGAGCCACCGCACAAGAGGATGTGTGACAATATTTTTTTCATAACTTTACAGGTCCAACTCTCGAAGAATCAATCATGAGAATGATCTAACAAGGCGACGATCTCTCTTTGGTCTGCACGCATATAGTCTTCGGATTGCATTTCGATAATGCGAGAGACGGTACGATGAAATTCGTTAGACAAAGTCCCTTGCGTATAAAGTTCTTCCGGCGCTACCTCGGCCGACATGATGAGTTTTACTTTGTTATCGTAAAACACGTCAATCAACCACGTAAAACGCCGTGCCTCTGAAGACATACCCGCGGACATGCGCGGAATCGATGACAAAATCACTGTATGAAAGCGACTTGCGATTTCAAGGTAATCATTTTGCGAGCGAGGACCACCGCACAGGGTCGAAAAATCAAACCAAATAATGGTTCCAGCGCGACGTAATGATTTCAGACGACGTCCTTCGATATCGACATGTGGATCTTCGTCTTTGGTTTCAGCGATTTTCTGAAATGCTTTCCGAAGGGCTTCATCCGTATGCGCATTGAGCGGCGTCAGGTAGGCTTCTACTTGTTCGAGTGCGCGCTTGCGATAATCATTGCCCGAATCGACATTCAAAACGTCGAGCTTTTCTTTCAATAACGCGATCGTCGGCAGCATGCGGTCACGGTGTAACCCATCGGGATACAAAGTATCTGGATGATAGTTCGAGGTCATGATGAAGGAGACGCCATTATCAAACAAGGCCTTCATCAAGTTGTACAAGAGCATCGCATCCGCCACGTCTGACACGTGAAACTCATCGAAACAAATTAAGCGATATTTCTTCGCGATACGAGCCGCGACTTCGTTGAGGGGATCGGCCAAACCTTTCAATTCATCGAGTTCGCGGTGGACAGCACGCATAAACTCGTGGAAATGTAGACGCGTTTTTCTGACGACAGGCACGACAGAATAAAAACTATCCATCAAAAATGATTTGCCGCGCCCTACCCCACCCCACATATACACACCACGTGGAACCTCAGGACGACTAATCATGCGCATCAAGCGATTCGATCTGCGTGATTTGAATTCCACCCAATCATCGTAAGCTTGCTGTAAGCGATCGACTGCACGCTTTTGCGCCGCATCCGCTTGAAAACCACGTTGCTCGATGGCTTCTTGATAGAACTCTTGGACGTTCATACCTGCCGTATCAACAAAAAGACAAAAGGAAAGTTCAAAACAATTTGCGCGTTAGCGAGAGTTCTCTCACACAACGCGCAAAATGATGATTCGCTGATTACTCACTCCCAAAGAGAGTGGGCAATCTGACACAAAATTCTTAAAAATTTTCAAGAATTCTTAAAAATTCAAAGAACGCTTGTCGACTGCCAAGGCAGCTTCTTTAGTCGCTTCAGACAAAGATGGATGGGCGTGGCAAATACGCGCGATGTCTTCAGAGGACGCACGGAACTCCATAGCGACCACTGCTTCAGAAATCAATTCGGACGCCATTGGACCCACGATATGAACACCTAAGATCTCATCTGTCTTCGCGTCTGCCAAGAATTTCACCATACCTGAGGTATCGCCCAAAGCACGCGCACGGCCGTTCGCCATAAATGGGAAAGTACCTGCTTTGTACTCAACGCCATCCGCCTTCAATTGCTGCTCTGTACGACCGACCCAAGCGATTTCTGGTGAAGTGTAGATAACCCAAGGAATCGTCGCAAAATTGACATGACCATGTTGACCAGCGATGCGCTCAGCGACTGCCACACCTTCTTCTTCCGCTTTGTGCGCCAACATCGGACCGCGCACCACGTCGCCAACCGCCCATACGTTCGGCAAATTGGTTTTGCAATCACCATCGACGGAGACGAAACCACGCTCATCCAAAGCCAAGCCGACTGCCTCAGTATTCAAACCATTGGTGTTCGGTGTGCGACCGATAGAAATGATCAATTTATCGAATACCGCTTTGTGTTCCGCGCCAGCATTGTCGACGTAATTGACTGTCACTTGATTATCGCCTTTGACGATTTCGCCAATCTTCACGCCGAGATTGATATTCAAACCTTGCTTGGAGAAGAGTTTATGGGCCTCTTTCGCGATTTGCTCATCAACAGCACCGAGGAATGTTGGCAATGCTTCCAATACCGTCACTTCGGCACCACAACGACGCCACACGCTGCCCATTTCCAAACCGATCACACCGGCGCCAATCACGCCGAGTTTTTGAGGTACGGCACCGATACGCAAAGCACCGTCGTTTGACAAGATCACTTCTTCATCGAAAGCAGCACCTGGCAATGCGCGTGCATTGGAGCCTGTAGCGACAACGATGTGCTTACCAACAATCGTTTCTTCAGCCTTGCCCGCGACCTTGATTTCATAGCCACCATCAACGGCTTTTACAAAGGAACCATGGCCGTGGAAGAAAGTCACTTTATTCTTTTTGAACAAATACAAAATACCATCGTTGTTTTGTTTAACGATTGTGTTTTTGCGTGCCAACATTTTGCTGACATCGAGTTCCAAGCCAGAGACGCTAATGCCGTGATCAGCAAATGCATGGCCAGCGTGTTCGTAGTGTTCAGACGATTGCAACAAGGCTTTCGAAGGAATACACCCTACGTTAGTACATGTACCACCTGGTGCTGGACCGCCTTTTTCATTTGTCCATGCATCGATACACGCTGTTGAAAAACCCAACTGCGCTGCACGAATCGCTGCGATATATCCACCAGGACCACCACCAATAACCACTACGTCAAATTGTTTGCTCATAATTTACCTGCCAAATTCAATACAAAAAAAGGCTTAAACCAGTGGTTCAAGCCTCCTGAATAAAGTTCTTACTCTTCCTCGGGGATGAATACCCAGGCTAACAAATAAGCGATGAAGCCAGTTCCGAATGCACTCACAAACAGCACGAACATCAAACGCCAAATCCAAGGTTCTAAGTTGGAGTATTTGCCTAAACCGGCGCAGACCCCGCCTACCCATTGATTGTGTTTGGAACGACGCAGTTGGTTCAGATTGGAAAATGGATTCTCGTTACCTGATGCTTGCGAGCTGGTCGATGCGGATGCCAAAACTTTTTCTTTGGCCGCTGCAAATTCTTCATCGCTCAGAGCACCTGAACGATGAAGCTCATGCAAACGCGCGATTTCGTCGGCGATATTCATCGTGATTGAGGATTACAGATCCAACAATAAACGAGCTGGATCTTCCAGCGCTTCTTTCATCGCAACCAAACCTAAAACAGCTTCACGGCCGTCGATGATGCGGTGATCGTAAGACATCGCCAAGTAGTTCATTGGACGAACCACGATTTGACCGTTTTCAACAACAGCGCGATCTTTAGTAGCGTGAACGCCCAAGATAGCAGATTGTGGTGGGTTGATAATTGGTGTCGACAACATGGAACCGAAAGTACCGCCATTGGAAATGGAGAAAGTACCGCCAGTCAAATCTTCCAAAGTCAATTTACCGTCTTTTGCTTTGGCACCGAACTCACCGATTTTCTTTTCGATCTCGGCAATCGTCATTTGATCAGCATTCCGCAAGATTGGCACGACCAAACCACGTGGAGAGCCAACTGCGATACCGATATCAAAGTAACCGTGATAAACGATGTCGTTGCCATCAACAGACGCATTCAAAATCGGATATTTCTTCAGTGCCGCAACAGCAGCTTTGACGAAGAAGGACATGAAGCCCAATTTCACACCGTGTTCTTTTTCAAACTTGTCTTTGTACTTGTTACGCAAGTCCATCACTGGCGCCATGTTGACTTCGTTGAAGGTCGTCAAAATCGCATTCGTTGATTGGGACTGTACCAAACGCTCAGCGATACGAGCACGCAAACGGCTCATCGGTACGCGTTCTTCTGGGCGATCACCAAGATTCACTGCGACTGGTGCAGCGACTTGTTGCAAGGCTGGTTTTGCCGCTGGTGCAGCCAATGGTGCGACAGCAGGAGCCGCTTTGTTTGCCACTGCAGCCAAAGCATCACCTTTAGTTACACGACCGTCTTTGCCTGTACCATCTACAGCGCTCGCGGAAACACCGTTTTCCGCCAAAATTTTCGCTGCTGCTGGCATCGCAATACCTGCAGCAGAATTACCTGCAGGTGCTGCTGCAGGTGCAGAAGGTGCAGCCGCTGGTGCCGCTGCTGCAGGAGCAGACGCACCTGCTGTTGCTTCTGTATCGAGCATTGCGATCACTTCGCCAGCAACAACTGTGCTACCGTCGCCTTTGATCACTTGTGTAATCACGCCAGCTGCTGGCGCTGGCAATTCCAACACAACCTTGTCAGTTTCAACGTCGACCAAGTTTTCATCACGGTTCACTGCTTGGCCCACTTTTTTATGCCAAGTCAACAAAGTCGCTTCAGCAACAGATTCAGATAATTGCGGTACTTTTACTTCGATAATTGCCATGTTTATTCTCCGATTTGGATAGCTAGAAGGCGCCAACTCTTGTTAGATTTTGTCGGCGCCGTCGAGGATTATTTGGTCAGAACGTAACCTTTGAGTTTTGAAAAGGCTGCATCCAACAAAGCTTTTTGCTGCGCATAGTGCTTGTCGTAATAGCCGACAGCAGGCGATGCACTTGCTGGACGACCAGCGTAAGCAAGTTTCTGACCTTCATCCAAGCTTTCAAAAATATTGTGTTGAATTTGGAACCAAGGACCTTGGTTTTGTGGTTCGTCTTGCGCCCAAACCAGTTCCACCATATTCGGGAATTTCTTCAATTCCGCTGCAAAACTCTTATGTGGGAACGGATATAACTGCTCCACACGAATGATTGCTGTGTCGTTCTGCGCGCGTTCTTTACGAGCATTGACCAAGTCGTAATACACTTTGCCCGAACAAGCAACAACGCGTTTCACTTTCTTCGCGTCGATGCTTTCATCCACTTCACCGATAACAGTGTGGAAGCTACCTTTTGCCAACTCGGACAATGGAGAACCTGCATCTTTGTTACGCAATAAGGACTTCGGTGTCATGATCACCAAAGGCTTACGGAATTGACGAATCATCTGACGACGCAAGAGATGGAAAATCTGCGCTGCAGTCGTCGGTTGAACCACTTGCATATTGTTGTCAGCACACAATTGCAAGAAACGCTCTGGACGTGCTGAAGAGTGTTCTGGACCTTGGCCTTCGTAACCGTGCGGCAGCATCATGACCAAACCAGAGGCACGACCCCACTTCACTTCACCGGAACTGATGAATTGGTCGATCACAACTTGTGCACCGTTGGCGAAGTCACCGAATTGCGCTTCCCAAATCGTCAATGTATTTGGTTCTGCAGTGGAGTAACCATATTCAAAACCGAGCACCGCTTCTTCCGACAACACGGAATCGATGACTGTGAATGGTGCTTGTTTGTCGGAGATGTTTTGCAATGGAATATAAGTACCTGCATCCCAACGTTCACGATTTTGATCGTGCAATACTGCATGACGGTGTACGAAGGTACCACGACCAGCATCTTGACCTGTCAAACGAACGGCGTAGCCAGAAGACACCAAGCTCGCAAACGCCAAGTGTTCGCCCATACCCCAGTCGAGATTCATGTCACCACGCCCCATCGCAGCGCGATCGCCCAAGACTTTTTCAACCAAGCTGTGTGGTTTGAAACCTTCTGGAACTGTCGTGATGCGTTCAGCCAAGCGCTTCAACTCAGTGGTTGGTACTGCTGTATCAGCGGCATCGGTCCACTTACGATTCAAGAATGGAATCCAATCAACCGCGTACTTATTCTTAAAATTAGAGATAACTGGATCATGCGTATGTTTGCCAGCGTCCATCGCCTCGCGGAATGCAGCCACCATTTGATCGCCGCCATCCGCTGGAATTGTGCCTTGCGCAACCAGTTTATCTGCGTACATCTTACGCGTACCAGGATGTTGACCAATCTTTTTGTACATCAAAGGTTGTGTCAAAGCTGGTGTATCTTGCTCGTTATGACCTAGCTTACGGTAGCAGATGATATCGACCACAACGTCTTTTTTGAACGTCATACGATAGTCGAGAGCGATTTGCGTTGCCAAGACAACTGCTTCTGGATCATCAGCATTCACGTGCAATACAGGAGCCTCGATCATCTTCACGACGTCGGAGCAATAGGTTGTCGAACGTGCGTCACGTGGATCGGATGTTGTGAAACCAATTTGGTTATTAATGACGATGTGAACTGTACCGCCTGTGCCATAGCCACGTGTTTGCGCTAAGTTCAAAGTTTCCATGACCACGCCTTGACCTGCAAACGCAGCGTCACCGTGAACCAAGATTGGCAATACTTGTGAGCCGTCTTTGTCGCCACGACGATCCATACGTGCTTTAACGGAACCTTCCACTACTGGATTAACGATTTCCAAGTGCGATGGATTGAAGGCCAAAGACAAGTGAACTGGACCACCTGGGGTCGACACGTCAGAGGAGAAACCTTGATGGTACTTGACGTCGCCTGCTGGCAAATCATCGCCATGCTTGCCTTCGAACTCAGCAAACAAGTCTTGTGGCATTTTGCCCAAAGTGTTCACCAAAACGTTCAAGCGGCCTCGGTGTGCCATACCGATAACGATTTCCTCAACACCACGCTCACCAGCGCGTTGAATCGTTTCATCGATAGACGCGATAAAACTCTCACCACCCTCGAGCGAGAAACGCTTTTGACCAACGTAACGTGTATGAAGATAACGCTCCAAACCTTCTGCTGCTGTCAAGCGATCAAGAATGTGTTTTTTCTTTTCCGCTGTGAAGCTTGGCGTAGAACGAATGGACTCGAGCTTTTCTTGCATCCAGCGTTTTTCCGCTGGATCGCTGATGTACATGAACTCAGCACCGATAGAACGGCAGTAAGTATCACGTAAGGAATTCAAGAGATCGCGCAAAGAGGCTGTCTCTGTGCCGAAATAGGTGTTGCTGATATTGAACTGAATGTCCATATCTGCATCGGTGAAACCATAGAAACTTGGTTCCAATTCAGGCAAAGATGGACGTTCTTGACGTTGCAAAGGATCGAGGTTAGCCCAACGGCTACCGAGGAAGCGATATGCTGCAATTAATTGCTGAGCTGCGACACGTTTGCGACCCATTTCAGCATCAGCGGAAGCACTCACTGTGCGAATCGGGCCTTGCTTAGCACGTTCAGCGAACGAGGCGATGACAGGCGCATGGGCCACATCGGGTTTGCTTGTTCCATCAACGGCGGGGACGTGTTGCATGGCGTCGAAATACGCACGCCAATTATCCGGCACGGATCCAGGATTATTCAGATACGCTTCGTACAGTTCTTCTACATAGGGCGCATTACCGCCGAACAAATACGAGTTAGCGTTATATTGTTGCATCATATTGCTCACCTTTCTTCGCGCTTCGCGAGATTAGCGGGTTAATCTAACCTTCCGCGACACGGCCTGACCGGTTAGCGGATTGCACATCAAGTTGTGGGGAAGGACTCATTTGAAATTCTAATTCAGCCTGGCTTTACAACGATTATTCGGGAACGAAACCGCGGGAAAACAGCAAGAAGAAACAGGAATTCAACCAGATCGCGAGAATAACATATTTCCGTAAAAAAAAAGCGAGTAATTTCTACTCGCTTTTTTAAAATTTGATCAAAACAATCAAAACTATTTCATTTGTTTTAATCTTTATGTATTTCTATCGTCGCCGATACAATTAACGCTTGTCGATCGGTGGCACATCACGTTTTGGCGCACCGATAAACAATTGACGTGGACGACCAATTTTTTGCTCTGGATCAGAAATCATTTCTTTCCATTGAGCGACCCAACCGACGGTACGCGCTAATGCGAAGATACCGGTGAACAAGGCGGTTGGAATACCCAAAGCGCGTTGCACGATACCAGAATAGAAGTCGACGTTTGGATACAGCTTACGAGAAACAAAGTACTCGTCTTCCAAAGCAATTTTCTCGAGCGCCATCGCCAATTTGAACAATGGATCGTCTTGCAAACCAAGTTCATTCAAGACTTCGTAGCAAGTTTCACGCATCAACTTCGCACGTGGATCGTAGTTCTTGTAGACGCGGTGACCAAAGCCCATCAACTTCACGCCAGAGTTCTTGTCTTTAACTTGTTCGATGAACTTAGGAATATTGTCAACAGAGCCGATTTCCTCCAACATGCTCAAGGCTGCTTCATTAGCACCACCGTGCGCAGGGCCCCACAAGCAAGCGATACCAGCAGCGATACATGCAAATGGATTCGCGCCAGAGGAACCTGCCAAACGCACTGTCGACGTCGATGCATTTTGTTCGTGATCAGCATGTAAAATCAAGATACGATCCAATGCACGAACCAAAACTTCATTGACTTTGTATGGCTCACATGGATTGGAGAACATCATGTACATGAAGTTCGCACTGTACGACAAATCATTACGTGGATAAACGAATGGTTGGCCGATCGAATATTTATATGCCATCGCTACCAAAGTTGGCATTTTCGCGATCAAACGAATCGCAGAAACTTCGCGGTGGTGAGGATCGTTGATGTCCAAAGAATCATGGTAGAAGGATGCCAAAGCACCAACCGTACCGACCAAAACAGACATCGGATGCGCGTCACGGCGGAAACCGCGGAAGAAGAATTGCATCTGTTCGTGCACCATGGTGTGCTTAGTCACCATGTTGACGAATTCACTCTTTTGCGTTGCGTTTGGCAATTCGCCATTCAACAACAAGTAGCAGGATTCCAAGAAATCACCGCCGTTTGTCGCCAACTGTTCAATTGGGTAACCACGGTACAACAACTCACCTTTATCACCATCAATGTAGGTAATGGAAGAGTTACAAGCAGCAGTTGACATGAAACCTGGGTCATACGTGAACTTGCCCGTCGCGCCATAGAGTTTGCGAATATCAATGACATCCGGACCGATGGAGCCTTTGTAAATTGGCAGATCCAATGATGGTGAGCCATCAGAGAACGATAGGGTTGCTTTTGTGTCAGAATTTATCATGGCTCTTCCCTCTTTAAGGCGAGTCGTTAATCAAAAAAGTACAGTATTTCAAGCCTGTCGCAAGCGCTGCACCAAAGCATGCACATGCGGCAAATCGAGTTCCGCTTCTGGCTCTTTTCTGGCCATCAGCAAATCCATCAAAGCGTTATCAGAGAGATCCATCAAGCGACTAAACGCATCGACCTCGGCATCCGATAAGCTCTCTTCGTGCGCATCTAAAAAACGCGTCAAGATCAAATCATTTTCCAGCAAGCCGCGGCGTGCGCGCCAGCGTAATCTTGCTCGGTTAGCAGGATCACTTTGATGCAATCCCGAGAATTCTGCAGACATCATTTCGTCCATTTTGCTTGAACGTCTCTTTACTAATTTGATTCAGGGCAAAGAGACGTTCTTTTCTGTTTTACTGCATCACTTCTTGCAAACTTATAGCGCAAATTGATTGCGCCACCCTTCACATTAAACCGCGCGGCGAACCATCAATTCTTTGATCTTGCCGATCGCACGAGTTGGGTTCAATCCTTTTGGACAAACGTCCACGCAATTCATGATCGTATGACAGCGGAACAAGCGGTATGGATCTTCCAAGTTATCCAAACGTTCGCCAGTTGCTTGATCACGGGAATCAGCGATGAAACGATACGCTTGCAACAAACCAGCTGGGCCAACGAACTTATCTGGATTCCACCAGAATGATGGGCAGGAAGTCGAGCAGCATGCGCACAAAATACATTCGTACAAGCCGTCGAGTTCTTCGCGTTCTGTCGGTGATTGCAAACGCTCTTTTTCGGGAGGAATGCTATCGTTGATCAAGTATGGTTTGATCGAATGATACTGCTTAAAGAACTGCGTCATATCGACGATCAAATCGCGGATCACTGGCAAGCCAGGCAATGGGCGCAAGACGATAGGCTCAGTCAATTCATTGAGGTTGGTGGTACAAGCCAAACCATTTTTGCCGTTGATGTTCATCGCGTCGGAACCGCACACACCTTCACGGCAGGAGCGGCGCAACGCCAAGGAGTCATCAACGTCAGCTTTAATACGCTGCAAAGCATCCAACAACATTTTGTCGTTGTCTTGCAATTCAACGGTCAGGTCTTGCATGTAAGGCTTCGCATCCTTGTCTGGATCGTAGCGATAAATCTTAAATTTGAGTGTACGTGCCATGGTCTATCTCTTTAGAAGGTACGAGCTTTAGGCTGGAAGGTTTCAACAGTCAGCGGTTTAGTGACAACTGGTTTGTAGTCAAGGCGATTGCCTTCGGAGTACCACAAAGTATGTTTCATCCAGTTTTGATCATCACGTTTTTCATAGTCGCGGTGAGCATGCGCACCACGAGACTCTTTACGTGCATTCGCTGATGTAATCGTTGCTTTTGCCGTTTCGATCAAGTTATCCAACTCTAAGGCTTCAACACGCGCAGTGTTAAATACTTTGGACTTGTCTTTGAACGAAACGTGCTTGCGACGCTCATCCAATTCCATAATTTTTTGTACGCCAGTCGCCAACAATTCGTCGGTACGGAACACGCCGCAATATTGTTGCATCGTGCTACGAATCGCATTCGCCACATCTTGTACACGCTCGGAACCAGTGCTGGTTTCGAGCTTATTCAAACGAGACAAAGCCAGATCTGCCGCATCTTTCGGCAAATCTTTATTGCTGCGCGCTTTCAAGTTACTCGCCACAACATGGTTACCAGCCGCGCGACCGAATACGATCAAGTCGAGCAAAGAGTTGGTACCCAAGCGATTCGCGCCATGCACAGAAACGCAAGCGCATTCACCGATTGCATACAAACCGTTGACCACGGTGTTCACGCCATCTTTGGTCGTCACAACTTGGCCGTGGATATTGGTTGGAATACCGCCCATTTGGTAGTGAATCGTTGGTACGACTGGGATTGGTTCTTTCGTCGCATCCACGTTTGCAAACTTATGACCAATTTCCAAAATCGATGGCAAACGTTTTTGAATCGTATCCGCACCTATATGACGCAAATCGAGTAGAACGTGGTCTTTGTTTGGACCGCAACCACGACCTTCCTTAATCTCTTGATCCATGGAGCGTGATACGAAATCACGTGGCGCCAAGTCTTTCAAAGTTGGCGCATAACGCTCCATGAAGCGCTCACCCTGGCTATTAATCAAGATACCGCCCTCACCACGCACACCTTCGGTGATCAAAACACCTGCACCGGACACACCGGTTGGGTGGAATTGCCAGAATTCCATATCTTGCAAAGGCAAGCCTGCACGCGCAGCCATCCCCATGCCGTCACCTGTGTTGATGAAAGCATTGGTTGATGCAGCAAAAATACGACCAGCACCACCAGTTGCGAAGATGGTTGTCTTCGCTTCCAACATCATCACTTCACCGGTTTCCATTTCGAGTGCGACCACACCCAAAACATCGCCGTCCGCATCGCGAATCAAATCAATCGCCATCCATTCGACGAAGAAATGGGTGCGAGCGCGAACATTGCGCTGATACAGAGTGTGCAACAAAGCGTGACCCGTACGGTCAGCCGCAGCACAAGCACGTTGCACTGGTTTTTCACCGAAATTCGCTGTGTGACCACCGAAAGGACGTTGGTAAATCGTACCATCAGCATTACGATCAAACGGCATACCAAAGTGCTCAAGCTCGTACACAACTTTTGGAGCTTCGCGGCACATAAATTCAATCGCGTCTTGGTCACCCAAATAGTCGCCACCTTTGACGGTGTCAAACATGTGCCAGAACCAATTATCTTCAGACATGTTACCCAGAGAAGCACCGATACCACCTTGTGCCGCTACCGTGTGTGAACGCGTTGGAAAAACTTTGGAGAGAACAGCAACGTTCAAACCTGCTTCTGCCAACTGCAAGGAAGCGCGCATGCCGGAGCCACCTGCACCAACAATCACCGCATCAAAACGACGCGAAGGGATTGCAGATTTAATTGCGAAATTTGTTGAAGTCACTTTTATACTCTCCACAAAATCTGTGCGGCATAACCAGCACTAGCGATCAACCACGCGATCGTGGCGACCTGTAAAACCAAACGCAAAACCACAGAATGGGTCACGTAATCCATCCAAATATCACGCACACCAACCCATGCGTGATACAACAGTGCCACGATGACGGTGAAGGTGAATAATTTAAACCATTGCATGGAGAAAATACCTACCCATGCATCATAAGAAAAGCTTTGTGCGGTCAAGAACAGAACCAACAAAACAACTGTGTAGAGTGCCATCAAAATCGCAGTTGCGCGCTGCGCTAACCAGTCGCGCAGACCATAACCTGCGCCAACCACGAGGCGTTTTGGACCGATGTTATTATTTGCCATCTTAAAACACTCCAAATAATTTCAAGCCAACCAAAGCAGTCAAGCCAAGGCTAACGATCAACACAGTCACAGCAGACTGACGAGCGCTGTCTTTATCCAAGCCATAGTGAAAATCCATCATCAAATGGCGAAGACCCGCGCAAAAATGGTGCAGATACGACCACACCAGTGCCAACAAAATCAATTTCACGATTGGTTGCGCCACAAAGAAGTGCAACATCGCAAAAGTCATCTCAGATTGCAGACTGCGATCAAGCAGATACAACACGAATGGCAATAGTGCGAACATAAAAATGCCGCTGATACGGTGCAAAATCGAGACCACACCGGCCAACGGCAATCGATAACCGGTCGCATCGACCAAGCGCATTACCCCGTAACGCCGCTTTTTGTTTGAAACTTCGGACATAAATTTAACTCCCCCAAAAATACTGATTTACTGCAAGCTCGCAATTTTCGCCTATTTTGGTGCAATGCACCAACATATTTGATGGTTTTCTGAACATTTTTTTGAAAAATATCCCGTTCAAACCATCAACTTCACGCTCAAACCACGTCAATCGCACCGTTTTGGCGCAATTAGCTCAACTCATTGCGATAGTGATGCGCGTTCGTCAAATAAAGACCACGACGCAGCTCGACCGCTTTATCACCATAGGTAAAGGAAATTCTTTCAACGCTGAGTAAAGCCTGCCCCACTTCAATTCCTAGGCTCTGCGCGATGTCTTGATCGGCATTTACGGCGCGCAATTCTTCTTCTGCACGAATCATGTGTGTGCCGAATTCCGACTCAAACAAGGCGTACATAGGACCTTTGTACTCATTCAAACGCTCCATGGTTAAGCCTTTGAAGATCACACCTGGCAGCCACAACTCTTCGAGAATGGTCGGCACCCCACCAAAAGACTGCACACGCTTGATAAAGACCACCGTTTCGCCCGATTTCATTTCCAAGCGCCGTGCCACTTCAGCTGGGGCACGCACTCGCTTGACCTCAAGAATACGGTTTTCAGGATGATTGCGCTCACCGTTATCAGGCACCAAACGCAGAAAACGAAATTGCGATTTCGCCTCGTGGTGGGTTGCGACAAAGGTACCCTTCCCTTGACGGCGCACTACCAAATTTTCCGCAGAAAGCTCATCAATCGCTTTGCGCACGGTTCCTTGACTGACCTTAAAACGCGTCGCCAACTCCATTTCACTTGGAATTAACTCACCAGGCTTCCACTCACCACTTTGCAAACTCTGCGTAATCAAACCCTTAATTTGCTGATACAAAGGGCTAAAGGTCGGCGCCAACGACGGCGCGACCGACTCACCCACAGAAGATGAATCAGCATCATAATTTGCACTTGATGATGTGTTATTAGGAATCATAGACCGCAATTTCACCACAAAACAAACTGTAAAGTCTAGGAAAAACTAAAAAACTTATCATGTCTTATATAAGACATAAGATATTCATTGACACTGTTCTGCGCCCGCAATACACTTGCGGAAAAAGATGCAAAGTCACGGATTTCGAGCGGTTTTGTGCAGATGAATTGTTCGACTGACCTGCAAAAGCTTCAAGCACAGAAAGAAAATGCCGCGGTCAAAGTGTTGCTTTAACGCACTACCCACGAGCAATACATAGTGCTTGAACACGTTTGTTTCTGACTTGCGTCGCTTTCGGCGCTATGATTTGCATCCTACAAAATTTTAAGCAAGTGGCAAACCAGTGAGTGAAATCAACAAGTTCATTTCGATGATTTGACTCAATCTACAAGCTGCTCGCCGTATTACAATATCGTTTTTACACTACCGCGGAGAAATATTATGTCTAAGTCCCCAATGCGCGTTGCCGTCACTGGCGCTGCAGGTCAAATCGGTTACTCCTTGCTGTTCAGAATCGCAAACGGCGATATGCTTGGTAAAGATCAGCCAGTCATTTTGCAATTATTGGAAATCCCTGATGAGAAAGCTCAAAAAGCGCTCAAGGGCGTTATGATGGAAATCGACGATTGCGCATTCCCATTGTTGGCTGGCATGACTGCACACAGCGATCCGATGACTGCTTTCAAAGATGTCGACGTGGCATTGTTGGTTGGTGCACGTCCACGCGGTCCTGGCATGGAACGTAAAGATTTGTTGGAAGCTAATGCGCAAATCTTCACAGTCCAAGGTAAAGCATTGGATGCAGTTGCGTCACGCAACGTTAAAGTTTTGGTAGTCGGCAATCCAGCTAACACAAACGCGTACATCGCGATGAAATCCGCACCAAGTTTGCCAGCGAAAAACTTCACAGCCATGTTGCGCTTGGATCACAACCGCGCATTGTCACAAATCGCTGCAAAAACTGGTAAGCCAGTGGCATCGATCGAAAAACTCTGTGTTTGGGGTAATCACTCTCCAACCATGTATGCAGACTACCGTTTCGCGACCATCGACGGTCAATCTGTTAAAGATATGATCAACGATCACGAATGGAACCGCGACACATTCTTGCCAACAGTTGGTAAGCGTGGCGCAGCGATTATCGAAGCACGTGGCTTGTCGTCTGCAGCTTCTGCTGCGAACGCTGCGATCGATCACGTACGTGACTGGGTCTTGGGCACAAACGGCAAATGGACAACGATGGGTATCCCATCCGATGGCTCTTACGGCATCCCAGAAGGCACTATGTTTGGCTTCCCTGTCACAACCGAAAACGGCGAATACACCATCGTTCAAGGTTTGGAAATCGATGAATTCTCCCGTGAACGCATCAACGTAACGCTCAAAGAATTGCAAGAAGAGCGCGACGGCGTGAAACACTTGGTAGGCTAATCACCGATCATAAGACCACCGTTGCAAATCAATCGCAACGGTGGCTCTTGGCTTGGCTTAGCCTAGCATAAATAAGTTTTATGAATTTGCATTCAAGGTTCCAAGTTTGTCCCTTTTCGAACACCAATTTGAGTGCCAATTCATGAAACAGCAGTGTCGGTTTGACGATATTAATGTAAGTAGTTAGTAATGTGAGTAGTTTTTGTTGATCCCACGATTTGAATTCAACGCGCCCTTCTCTGCCCTTGGCTATGCATCCATCACAAGCGCTTTTTGAAGACCAAGCATCGCCCGTGCTCTTGCCGGTGTGCGATCACTATGCTGGTTCTGAAAAGTTGATGATGAAGTCACTTGCTTTACAAAAAGAACTGGGGCCAGTCTTCGACATCACCTTTGATTGCGAAGATGGTGCGTCAATCAGCGATGACCGCGCCCATGCCACCCTGATCCGCGATCTTCTCCTGAGCGAGCACAACTTATATCGTCGCATTGGTGTTCGTGTTCATGATAGTAAACATCCGAGTTTTGCGACCGACCTCAGCGTCATCGTGCAATCCTGCGCAGAACAACTCGCCTTCGTGATGTTACCGAAAGTGTCTGGCGTTAAAGAAGTGATCGACGCGATCGAGCAAGTCAATCAACACGCTGCAACTGCCAGTCAACGCAAGATCCCGATCCACGTCTTGATCGAAACCCAAAGCGCCCTCGCCGAAGTTCATGAAATCGCTGCAATCCCGCAAGTAGAATCGCTCTCTTTTGGCATTATGGATTTTGTCTCTTCCCATTGGAATGCGATTCCTGCCACTGCAATGCGCTCACCGGGACAGTTTTCTCATCCTTTAGTCATGCGTGCCAAAGTCGAAATTGCTGCCGCTTGCCACTTGCACGGCAAAGTTCCTTCGCACAATGTGACCACTGAATTCAAAGATATGGCGATTGTCACGAGCGATGCAACGCGCGCCCATCTGGAGTTTGGATACACCCGGATGTGGAGCATTCACCCCGATCAAATTCG
Source organism: Undibacterium cyanobacteriorum (assembly GCF_031326225.1). Lineage (GTDB taxonomy): Bacteria > Pseudomonadota > Gammaproteobacteria > Burkholderiales > Burkholderiaceae_D > Undibacterium > Undibacterium cyanobacteriorum. The sequence goes on from NZ_CP133720.1 coordinate 2,337,989, forward strand.
CCCCATCGTCAAAGCGATGGCGCCACGTAGTTCGGAAATCAATGAAGCTATTAGCATCTTGCAAGCCGCACAAGAAAATAGTTGGGGACCGATCAATAAAGATGGGCGTTTGCATGATCGCGCTAGCTATCGCTATTACTGGTCCATCTTAAAACGTGCAAGTATGAGTGGCATGAAATTGCCTGACGGTGCACAATACTTATTGCAATAAATTTTGAAATATCTGAGTCGCTTGCAGTGAGCGCTCAGATTAGTCTGACAATGGAGGTTAGGAATGAAACATAGTTTGAAAACAATTTGCGCCTTGCTCGCTCTCAGTGGCGTACTCGGCATCAGTACCTCCGCTTCAGCGCTTCCGCTGGAAGCATTGAAGAAATCAGGCAAAGCTAAAACTGCAAAAGCGGCCCCAAGTAAAGCGGTGGAAGCAGAGGAGCCAGAACCAGAAATTCAGCATGACAAGAACACCGACTACAAATGTGAACTTGGCGCTAATATCACGACCTACGCCCATCCAAGCGACGACAATACGATCGCCATGCGTTGGAAAAATCGTTTGTATAAATTAACCAAAGTTGAGACCTCAACTGGCGCTAATCGTTTCGAAAACGAGAAAGCAGGCTTGGTGTGGATCGACATCCCAGCCAAAGCTTTGTTACTCGACTCACGTCGCGGCCAGCAACTTGCAAACGAATGCAAAGCGAATCGCCCAACGATGACCGCTGAGTTGGATAACAAATCAAATACACAAACCAAATAAGCAACAAGCCTCTTATGAAGATGCCTCGCTTGATTTGAAGCAAAGCGCATTTTCAACAATGTTCTAGATTTATTATTTCGTATTGTTCATCTTCACTATAAGGAACAGCCATGAGCCAAGCAGCATATCAAGACCCTTTTAAAACGCTAAAGGATTTCAAAATCACCGACACTAAGAAAGGTAAATTTTTTTCTTTGCCAGCCTTAGAAAAAAACCTCGGCGTCAAAGTTTCACGTTTGCCTGTTTCCATTCGTATCGTGTTGGAATCTGTATTGCGTAACTGCGATGGCAAAAAAGTGACCGAAGAACACGTCAAACAATTGGCGAACTGGGGTGCAACTGCAGCCCGTACTGATGAAATTCCATTCGTTGTATCACGCGTAGTTTTGCAAGACTTTACTGGCGTTCCATTGTTGGCAGACTTGGCTGCGATGCGTAACGTTGCGGCAAAACAAGGCAAGAATCCAAAAAATATCGAACCATTGGTACCTGTGGATTTGGTGGTTGATCACTCCGTACAAATCGATCACTTCCGCGAGAAGAAGGCATTGGATTTGAACATGAAATTGGAATTCCAACGCAACAACGAGCGTTACCAATTCATGAAATGGGGCATGCAAGCATTCGACACTTTCGGTGTGGTGCCACCAGGTTTTGGTATCGTTCACCAAGTTAACCTCGAATACTTGGCACGCGGCGTACACAAAGTCAGCGACAAGAAGAAAAACGATGTGTACTACCCAGACACATTGGTCGGTACAGACTCCCACACAACCATGATCAATGGTATCGGTGTTGTTGGCTGGGGTGTCGGTGGTATCGAAGCTGAAGCGGGTATGCTCGGTCAGCCAGTGTATTTCTTGACACCTGACGTGGTTGGTGTGAACTTGACGGGTGCTTTGCGCGAAGGCTGTACAGCAACCGACTTGGTCCTGACCATCACAGAAATGCTGCGTAAAGCAAAAGTCGTTGGTAAGTTCGTAGAGTTCTTCGGCGAAGGCACACGTTCTTTGTCTTTGACAGATCGTGCAACGATCGCCAACATGGCACCAGAATACGGCGCGACCATGGGCTTCTTCCCAGTTGACGAAGCTACCATCGATTACTTCAAAGGCACCGGCCGTACGAAAGCAGAAATCGATGCATTTGAAGGCTACTTCAAAGCCCAGAAAATGTTCGGGATCCCGAAAAAAGGCGAGATCGATTACACCACTGAATTGACTTTGGATTTGTCTACAGTAGCACCATCTTTGGCTGGTCCAAAACGCCCACAAGATCGTATCGAAATCGGCAACGTCAAATCGACATTCACAGAATTGTTCGGCAAACCAGTTGCAGAAAATGGCTTCAATAAAAAAGCTGAAGATTTGGAAGCAACTTACACCAATGCGGATGGCGTGAAAGTCAAAAACGGTGACGTATTAATCGCAGCGATCACTTCTTGCACCAACACATCAAATCCTAGCGTCTTGTTGGCCGCTGGTTTGTTGGCGAAGAAAGCAGTGGAAGCTGGTTTGAAAGTACCTGCACACATTAAAACATCCTTGGCTCCTGGTTCCCGCGTGGTCACCAAATACCTCGAAGCAGCAGGCCTCTTGCCATACTTGGAAAAATTGGGCTTCGGCGTAACCGCCTACGGCTGCACGACCTGTATCGGTAATGCTGGTGATTTGACACCGGCCATGAACGAGGCCATCGTTGCTAACGATATCGTTGCGGCTGCAGTCTTGTCTGGTAACCGTAACTTCGAAGCACGTATTCATCCAAACATCCGCTCCAACTTCTTGGCCTCGCCACCATTGGTCGTAGCGTATGCGATCGCTGGCAATGTCACTAAAGACTTGATGACTGAACCAGTCGGCCGCGTCAAAGGTAAAGATATTTATTTGGGCGATATCTGGCCAACTAGCGCAGAGATCAATAAGTTAATGAAGTTCGCGATGAACTCCAAGACTTTCAAGGACAACTATGCTGACGTCAAAGGCGCTCCAGGCAAGTTGTGGCAAGACATCAAAGGTGTGGCAGAAGGCGAAGTCTACAACTGGCCAAGCTCCACTTACATTGCTGAGCCACCATTCTTTGCTGACTTCACAATGGAACCAAAAGCAGCGGCGACAGGTATCAGCGGCGCTCGCGCTTTGGGCGTGTTTGGTGACTCCATCACAACCGATCACATCTCACCTGCCGGATCCATCAAAGAATCGAGCCCAGCTGGTAAGTGGTTGAAAGAAAACGGCGTGTTGAAAGCAGACTTCAATTCCTACGGCTCACGTCGTGGTAATCACGAAATCATGATGCGCGGCACCTTTGCCAACGTTCGTATCAAGAACTTGATGATCCCTGCGAAAGCAGACGGTTCTCGCGTTGAAGGCGGTGAAACATTGTTCCAACCAAGTGGCGAACAAATGTCGATTTACGACGCAGCGATGAAATACATTGCGGAAGGCACTCCAACCATGATCTTCGGCGGCGAAGAATACGGTACAGGCTCTTCCCGTGACTGGGCTGCGAAAGGTACGCAATTGTTGGGCGTTAAAGCCGTAATCGCAAAGTCCTTTGAACGTATCCACCGCTCCAACTTGGTTGGTATGGGTGTCTTGCCATTGCAATTCTTGGCGGGTGATAGCGTTGATTCCTTGGGCATTACTGGTAACGAGTCTTTCGACCTGAAAGGTATCGAGAACGACATCAAACCACAACAACAAGTAACTCTGGTGATTAACCGCGCTGATGGTAGCAAGCAAGAAGTGAAAGTCTTGTTGCGCATCGATACACCAATCGAAGTTGACTACTACAAGCACGGCGGCATCTTGCCATTCGTGTTGCGTCAGTTGTTAGCGGCGTAATCAGCTTAGTAACCATGCTATGAGCTAGATCAAGGGATGATATCGCAAGGTATCATCCCTTTTTTCTAGCTGCGATAATGGAAACACCAAGATTTCAACACACGATAGATATGACCCGTGAATTTTCATAGGCGATATCAAAACAAGTTTTTTCAAACCTAAAAGAGGAGTCAATTATGTGGAAGGCTTTAGTTGGTTTTTTAGTTTTTGCAGCAGTCGCTTTGTTCTTTATCTTTAAATCTGGCGATAAGATGGACATGGCTGGCGAAGCTGGTGCGAATCATGGCATCACTGAATCTGCAAGTGCATCTGCGAGCGCGCCAGCATCAGCAGCATCTGTTCCAGCACCAGAAGCCGTAGCAAGCGCAGCATCTACTCCAGCTGCCGCACCGGCGGCTGCATCACAAGCGGAAGCAGCAAGCAAATAATTTATCTGGCACTGTACTGGCACTGAGCAGATAAAAACAAAGCCCACGTTGGAAGATGTGGGCTTTGTTTTCTATTTAATTTAGGTGCTGTTTTGAACGACTAAGCATCAGCAAACTTAAGCAAATCATCGCCCGCCAAGCGATATTTAACCCACTCTGATTGAGGTTTCGCGCCTACCGCATGATAGAAATCGATGGCAGGTTGGTTCCAGTCGAGTACGCTCCACTCAAAACGACCGCAACCTTCAGCGACCGCAATCTTTGCCAAATGCTGTAGCAAGAATTTACCAGCTCCAAGACCTCGCGATTTCGGCGAAATGTAAAGGTCTTCCAAATACATTCCTTTGCGCCCCTGCCAAGTCGAGTAATTGTAGAAATACACGGCAAATCCGATCGCTTCGCCATTCATCTCACAGATAAAAGCTTTGACCGGCGAATCGACAGCAAAAATGCTTTGCTCAATGTCGGCGATAGATGCTTTGACTTCGTGTTCCGCTTTTTCATAAATTGCGAGCTCCACCACAAAGCGGTGAATGGTCGCTGCATCGTTAGGATGGGCATTTCTTACGCTGAGAGTCACGCTATTCCTCTTCAATTCATTCGATTGGTACTAGATGGTTACAACAAAGACTAGCACAACGCTGGTTTAGACCATTTTTGCCATGGCTTGTTCAATGTCGGCGATCAAATCTTCTGTGTCTTCCAAACCAATATTGAAACGCACCAGAATGCCTTGATCGTTCCATTGCTGGCGCATTTTTTCGATGCGATAAGGAACACAAAGACTATGCGTGCCACCCCAACTAAAACCAATCTTAAACAACTCTAAATTATTCACGAAACGATCCGTTTGCTCTTCGCTGAACTGCGGATCAAAGATCACTGAAAACAAACCGCCGGCTCCGGAAAAATCACGTTTCCAGAATTCATGTCCCGGGCAATCTTCCCAAGCGGGGTGCAACACTTTCGCAATTTCAGGGCGAGCTTTCAGCCATGTTGCGACTTTGCGTGCGGCCTGATCGTGTGCGTCGAAACGTAGCTTCATCGTTTGAAGGCCGCGCAACACCAAATACACGTCGTCCATACCAACACCTAAGCCCAGTCGCATATGGGTGGTGAGGATGCGTTTATTCAGTTCACCATCTCTGGTGATCACCGCGCCCATCAACACATCGGAGCCGCCGCTTTGATATTTGGTCAGCGCCTGCATGGAGATATCGACGCCGAGCTCGAACGGTTTCAGAGCAAGCCCCGCCGACCATGTGTTATCAAGTGCAACGACCACGCCTTTACTCTTTGCTACAGCACACAAAGCTGGCAAATCTGGCACTTCCATTGATACTGAACCGGGTGCCTCAGTCCATAGCAACTTGGTATTGGCTTGGATGAGATCGCCAACTCCCGCACCAATCATAGGATCGTAATAGCGCACGCTCATGCCAAAACTCGATTTCAGCCACTCACCGAACTCCTTATTCGGACCATAGGCATTGTCGGGAATGAGGACATCATCACCTGTGTTGAGGAAAGTTAAGCTGACGAGACTGATCGCTGACAAGCCGCTCGGTGCGAGAACACAATGCTCTCCTCCCTCAATCGCCGCCAACTGACCTTCGAGAGTGAAGCTAGTCGGCGTTCCGTGTAATCCGTAAGTGTAGGCGGACTTATTGTGCCAACTACGAGCACGCATGGTGTCCACATCTTTAAACAAGACAGTCGATGCATGATGAATCGCTGTGGGGAAGGCTGCAAAGCCTTGAGGTGCTTGATAACTTGGATGTACCAATGAAGTGCTGGTCGAGTAATTTTTCTTGCTCATGAACTTGGATTCTCTTCAATAAGTTTTAGGCTTCTTGTCGAATAAAATGGCGCAGAAAAAAAGGGGCCGCGGCCCCTCTTTCTAACTACAGAAAATTAGATGGCTTCGCCCCACAAATCGTGCGAATCTGCAGCTGTAATCTCTACGTCAACAAACTCACCAACTTTGAGTTTGCGATGCGGCTCATACGGTGGCTTCACGTAGACCACGCCATCGATTTCAGGCGCGTCTGCAGAGGCACGACCCACGCCACCGCTGCGATCGATGCTGTCGATCAGTACGCGTAAGGTTTTACCGACCTTGGCTTGCAGACGCTCACGTGAAATTTGTTCCTGCAATTCCATTACGCGACGACGGCGATCTTCACGAACCTCATCCGGCAATTGCCCTTCGATCTCATTCGCAGTGGCTCCTTCGACTGGTGAATAAGCGAAACAACCTAAGCGGTCGATTTTCGCCTCGCGTAAGAAGTCCAATAAATACTCAAATTCTTCTTCCGTTTCACCTGGAAAGCCAGCGATGAAAGTCGAACGAATCGTGATATCAGGACACGCTTCACGCCATGCTTTGATACGTTCAATATTTTTCTCGCCACTCGCAGGGCGTTTCATGCGTTTCAGCACATCAGGATGGGCGTGCTGCAGCGGCACATCCAAATACGGTAACACGTGGCCGTTGTTCATCAATGGAATGATTTGATCAACATGCGGGTAGGGATAAACGTAATGCAAACGCACCCATGCATCATAACGTTTGGCCAATTCGCCCAAGGCTCCCACCAATTGCGTCATATGGGTTTTGATGGGTTTGCCATCCCAGAATCCGGTACGGAATTTGATATCAACGCCGTAGGCACTTGTATCTTGAGAGATGACGAGCAGCTCTTTGACCCCGGCCTTAAATAAGTTCTCAGCCTCCTGCAAAACATCACCGATTGGACGTGACACTAAATCTCCGCGCATCGATGGGATGATGCAGAAACTGCAGCGATGATTACATCCTTCAGAAATTTTGAGATACGCGAAATGTTTCGGTGTCAGTTTCACACCTTGTGGCGGTACCAAATCAACGAAAGGTTCGTGTGGTTTTGGGAGATGTTCGTGGACCGCACTCATTACTTCCGTGACGGCATGAGGGCCCGTCACTGCCAAGACTTTAGGGTGAATACTGGTAATCAGATCATTGCCTTGCGCATCTTTTTTCGCCCCCAAGCAGCCCGTTACAATAACCTTTCCGTTCTCATTGAGCGCTTCGGCAATCGCATCCAAGGATTCTTGGACGGCTGCATCGATAAAGCCACATGTATTGACGACTACAAGATCGGCACCGTCATAAGACTTCGCAGTTTCGTAACCCTCGGCGCGCAATTGCGTCAAAATTTGTTCGGAATCAACGAGAGCTTTCGGACATCCAAGCGAAACGAAGCCCACTTTAGGCGCGAGCTGTGACAATGCTTGTGGGCTGGAGGAGTTTTCTGAGGACATAATAAAAAAAGGATACAAAGCAAGTTGCTATTGTACCCTTTCTCGTTGCCTTACTAAAGTCAGGGCACTCTAATGTCAGATGCCACAGGCTCGTTAAGCTAAACTTACTTCTTCTTTTCTTCCGTTGGAAATGGGAAGCCGAACATATTCTTTGATTGATTTTGCATTTGTTCTTGCATTTGAACAAACAAGTTCTTGCTTTGATCGATGTAATTGCCCATCATGCCTTGCATCATTGGACCTTGTACATTCATGAACTGTGTCCACATTTCTGGGCTAAAGGCCTTACCATCGAAGCCATTGGTGCTCTCGGTCAATTTATTTTGGATATCGATAAACGCTTGGATATTCTTTTCCAAGTACGATCCCATCATGCCTTGCATGGCGTGACCGTAGTAACGAATAATCTGGGCCAAAGCGACACTAGAAAACATCGGTGCACCACCAGCCTCTGCTTCCAAAATGATTTGCAGCAAGATACTACGTGTCAAATCTTCGCCAGTCTTTGCATCCACCACCGCGAAGTCATCGTGCTCCATCACAAATTGCTTCACATCAGCCAAAGTGATATAGCTGCTGGTTTGTGTGTCGTACAAACGGCGATTCGGGTACTTCTTGATTAAATGCTTACTAATTTTCTTTGTGCTATTCATTGAATTCTCGTAGAAATCCGACGGTTATCTCAGAAACAACTTGCAAGGTACTTACATTCAACACAATGTAACGGAATATTAGCACCAAAAACGGTCGCAGGCGATGCGAACCGTCCCATCCTCAGGTAAGAATAGCCCATAAAGTTCCATTTTCCTGTATCGGATGGTGACGGTTCTTACGAAAGCCCCGTCACCACTCAGGATTAACCCATGTGCAGACCGCCGTTGATCGAGAAGTCTGATCCTGTAGCGTAACCACCTTCATCGGAGGCAATCCATGCCACGATAGATGCGATCTCTTCAGGTTCTGCCAAACGTTTGACAGGAATGCCAGCGACGATTTTCTCTAATACGTCCGGGCGGATCGCACGCACCATATCGGTACCGACATAACCAGGAGAGACTGTATTCACGGTAACGCCTTTTGTCGCAACTTCTTGCGCCAATGCCATAGAGAAACCATGAATACCTGCTTTCGCAGTCGAGTAATTAGTCTGACCAAACTGACCTTTTTGACCATTCACGGACGAGATGTTAATGATACGTCCCCAACCACGCTCAACCATGCCGTCGATCACTTGTTTAGTCACGTTGAACAAGGAATTCAGGTTGGTATCGATAACCGCATCCCAATCCGCTTTGCTCATTTTGCGGAACTGACCATCACGTGTGATACCCGCATTATTAACGAGGACGTCAACTTCACCAATTTCAGCACGCACTTTCTCAAACGCGGCACGAGTGGATTCCCAATCGGACACATTACCTTCAGAAGCGTGAACGTCATATCCTTCTGCGCGCATGTCTGCCAACCATTTGTCCTTACGTGGTGAGTTTGGTCCGCAACCTGCAACGACTGTGAAGCCATCCTTGCACAGACGTTTGCAAATCGAGGTCCCGATACCACCCATACCACCAGTTACATAAGCGATGCGCTTTGCCATACTTTATCTCCAATTTATAAAGAGGTTCTTCAACGAATTACCAAACTCAGGACATCTAAGGCACCGACCAATTTACTTACATCGATGCATTCCACACTGCATTATTACGTGCTCATACGTGCTCATTATCGGGATGCTGATTCATCTCAACATAAGAAGACGCAATCAACAAACCTCGGAATTAATCAGCCCTCACCTTAACGTAACGTCCAGGTGCAGGCTCTATCTCACTATACCCTACTGCACCAGCTTTGGTAGGTGCTTTGACCATTTTGCCACCATGTTCAGATAAAAATTCCGCCCACTCTGGCCACCAACTCCCCGGACACTCCGTTGCAGCATCAAACCATGACTTGGCATCAGCCGATGTTTTATCGTTGAGCCAGTAACTACGTTTGTTTTTCGAAGCCGGATTAATTACACCAGCAATATGGCCAGAAGCGCCCAACACGAAACGATTGCGGCTCTTCTTTTTCGGATTCAACAAGCCCATCGACGCGTAAGCCGATTGCCATGGGACTATATGATCTTCGCGCGAACCATACACAAATACCGGCGCATCAATTTTTCCAAGGTCAACTGGATGACCAGCAACCTTCAGCTTGCCCGGTACTTTCAAACTATTCTCAAGATAGGTATTGCGCAAATACCAGCACAGCATAGGGCCCGGTAAATTCGTACTATCAGAGTTCCAATACAAAAGATCAAAAGCCGGTGGACGTTGGCCTTTCAGATAATTCGATTGCACATAATTCCAAACCAAATCATTAGGGCGCAATGCGGAGAAGGTACTTGCCAAATCACGTGCGGGCAAAAGGCCACCATTGCCGATGGTTTGTTCGCGCATGGCGACTTGCAACTCATCGACGAAGACATCCAACACCCCGGTATCAGTAAAATCAAGCAAGGTCGTCAAAAGTGTCACACTCGCGGCTGGATGCTCGCCGCGGTCTGCCAGTACAGCCAGCGCTGTGCTCAGAATCGTTCCACCGACGCAAAAGCCAAAGGTGTTGATCTTCTCTTGTTTAGAAATCGCTTGAACGGCCTCGATCGCAGTGATTGCACCTTCTTCGATATAGTCGTCCCAAGTCACACCCGACAAACTCTGATCGGGATTAGCCCAAGAGACGAGGAATACAGTGTGCCCTTGCTCAATGGCATAACGCACCAAGGAATTCTCAGGTTGCAAATCCAAAATATAGAACTTGTTGATACACGGAGGCACCATCAATAGAGGCGTTTGGTGCACTGTCTTAGTCAAGGGTTTGTATTGAATCAGCTGGAACAAACGATTTTCAAATATCACAGTGCCTTCAGTGGTCGCCACGTTGCGTCCGACTTCAAAGGCTGATTCATCCGTCAATGAAATACGTCCCTTTTGCATGTCTTCCAGCATCAGCGTGATACCTTGGCGCAGGCTCTCGCCGCCGGTTTCAATAATCTTCGCTTGTGCTTCAGGATTGGTCGCCAAGAAATTGGCTGGAGACATCGCATCGACCATTTGTTGAACAGCGAAGCGAATTTTTTGTTTTTTCTTTTCAGGAGCTTGAACGGCTTCTGTGAGTAGTCCAAGGAAACGTGCATTGAGCAAATAAATCGCCACGTTATACGCGTGCATGGTTTGCTTATGCCAGTCGGCTGCTGAGAAACGTCGATCGTTAAATTCAGGTAGCTTCGATCCGAGAAAGTCTTTCCATAGATTGCCGAGTTCAACGAAATATTCTGACTGCAAACGGGTCAATACAAGGGGGTCGATCTCTGCGCCAAAATCCTTGATCGTTTTCAACATCGCCGAATCTGCGCTAAACATATTCTGCGAATCTTGTTTGAGCCAATCTTGCATTGGATTTTGCTTCATCCATTGCTGCATCCAATCCATCATCAAACTTTGCGGGTTATCACTCATTCTTTCAATCCGATTCTAGGGTTTGCCGACAACAGGTTAAAATATCAGACAGCTTTGCATAAGGGCATGATTTCGGTCAAGCAGATTCAAACATTCAGACTTACGGCAGTTTGAATTCCGCATAATACGAGACATTACCCAGCAAGAAAATCAAACTACCTCACTCCCTACATTGGTGTTTTTATGCCTTTTTTGTATCTTATCGCAATAGCGTGGATTTTTGTCGTGATGATGATGGCGCTGACCGAATCTTCTTTGATCGCTGGCATTATGACCTTTCTTGGCTACTGCGTGATCCCTCTGTCTCTAGTGCTGTACATCCTCAGCAGCTCTGCACGAAAACGCAAAATTCGTGCTGAATATGCAGAGCGGCAAGAACAAGCACGGCAGCAGTCGAACCAGCAATCAAACCAGCAGTCACAAAATCAGCAGATTTCGGAAAGTACAAACAGCGTCAAAGAAAACGATCAAGCCTGAGAGGTTTAAGAGGCTCCTACTCGCGCCAGATCAGGCTGGCCATTCGACCTGTCACACGATCTCTACGGTATGAATAAAACCGCTGATGATCGCTGTAGGTGCAGTACTCTCCCCCTGTAACTTCGACCACCCCGACAGTCTGCAATGCAACTCTTGCGAGTGCATACAAGTTCGCCAAGTACTTCGCCTCACCATGCGGAGTGAAGCAATGATTCACCTGACTCAACACCGCTTCGAATTCATCCTTTACTTCTTTACCCACTTCAAAGCTGGCAGGGCCTATCGCTGGCCCTAACCACGCGGTGATCTCGTCTGCGCCTCGCTGACGCATGGCCTTCACAGTATTCTGAAGAACACCCGCTGCCAAGCCGCGCCATCCAGCATGGGCAGCCCCAACCACTCTTCCATTTTTTGCCGCGAAAAGCACTGGTAGGCAGTCCGCCGTTTGAATCGCACAGACTTGCTTAGATCGTGTACTGACGACAGCATCAGCTTCAATTCCCGGACGCCAATCATCTGCATCGATAGCTATATTGCCATGAATTTGTGATAAGAATGTGACAGGAACTTCAATGTACGATTCTAAAGCGGCACGATTCGCCAGAACATGATTTATGTCATCACCAACATGTTCGCCCAAATTGAATCCATTACCCGTGCTCCGTTTGCCACCACAGGATCCACCATCATATGGCGGCAAACTGGTGCCGCCATTACGAGTCGTGCTCAAGGCTCTGACACCTACGGGCAGGCCCAACCAATTCGGTAGCAGTAAGAACGGTACTTGATTCTGATCTACACTCATACTTCAGGTTGTTCAATTGCCGCTTGCTGCAGCAATTCAGCGAAATCGGCTTCGAGTGGAATGCGCCATTCTTGATAGTCGCCCGTTGCAGGATGATTGAGACCAAGACGCCAAGCCTGCAAAGCTTGACGGTGGAAGAAGCGCGCCAAATGCTGTTTGCCGTAGAGCGTGTCACCTACCAATGGAAAACCCAACGACAACATATGCGCACGGATTTGATGGGTACGCCCCGTTTCGAGTTTGCAGCTGACTAAGCTAACAGGGAACTTTTCCAGATTTCCCGTCGCGACACGCTGGTAATGGGTCACAGCAGGCTTAGCAAACATGCTCTGTGAAACCGCCATCTTCAAGCGATCGCGATGATGACGAGCAATTGCGGCATCAATCGTTCCACTGATATTCGGCTGGCCCCACACCAGGGCATAGTATTCACGAGAGACCGTGCGAGCTTGTAATTGACGCACCAACTCTGTCTGCGCGGTCAAAGTCTTCGCCACCACCATCAAACCGGAAGTATCTTTATCGAGGCGGTGCACGATCCCCGCACGTGGGATTGAACTTTGCCCAGGCCGATGAAAGAGCAAACCGTTCAATAAAGTGCCGGACCAATTGCCTGCTGCTGGATGTACTACCAAGCCTGCGGGCTTATTCAATACGATCAAATGGTCATCTTCGAAAACAATATTCAAAGGGATGTCTTCAGCACTAAAGGCGCAGTCTTCTGGGCTGACCTGGGGCTGAATGAGGATTTTTTCACCACCAAGCATCGTGGTTTTGATCTTTGATGGCGCACCATCCACAGTGACATTACCCTCTTCAATCCACTTCTGCATCCGTGCCCTTGAATATTGAGGTACTAATTTTGACAAGACCTTATCAAGTCGCTCACCGCAGATAGAATCTGGCAGCACCAACTCAATCTGTTCAAGCTCAGGAGAAGCAAACTCTTTCTCCAAATCATCATCTAATTCAATATCATCAACTTCTGGCAAACTATCGGTTACAATCTGCTCGTCTGCTGGTTTCACATTATTTGCCATCGGCTATAATCCGTTAATTATTCTCATGCACAGTAAAACGTTTATGCACATTAAATCTGTAAAGTTGTTCAGTCTCATCCTAACTTTATCGCTCGCTGGCTGCGGTTTGTTTGGTGATAAAGTTGAAGAGAGTAAAAATTGGCCAGCTGAGAAATTATACGCTGAAGCGAAGGATGAATTAGCATCCGGAAGCTATGAACGCTCAATTCAGCTTTTTGAAAAACTCGAATCTCGTTTTCCGTTCGGTACGTTCGCGCAGCAAGCTCAATTAGAAATTGCTTATGCTTATTACAAACAAGGAGAGGCAGCGCAAGCACTCGCAGCAATTGAACGGTTTATCAAGTTGCACCCAAATCACCCAAATGTAGACTACATGTATTACCTACGGGGCTTGGTCAATTTCAATGACGACATGGGTTTTTTAAGTTTCGTAGCAAATCAAGACATTACAGAGCGTGACCCCAAGGCGACACGCGATTCGTTTGATGCTTTCAAGGAACTTGTCACTCAATATCCCAATAGCAAATACACGCCTGATGCGCTACTGCGCATGAAGTATCTGGTGAACGCTCTGGCGCAGAATGATTTACACGTTGCCAAATATTACTATCGACGCAGTGCTTATTTGGCTGCGGCGAATCGCGCGCAATCGGCAATCAAAGAATATCCGGATGCGCCAGCGATCGAAGAAGCGCTTGTGGTGCTCATCAAATCTTACGATGCCATGGGCATGAAAGAATTGCGCGATGATGCGAAACGAGTCTACGACAAGAACTTCCCCAATAGCACCTTACTCGCAGATGGCGGCAAGAAGAAATCTTGGTGGAAATTCTGGTAAATCGCTAGCAAAAAAAACATTAAACGACCCGTAACTCAATTAAACAAACGGCCCAATCTTGGGCCGTTTTGTTTTTCCTTCAACTCGCAAGGCGTTAGACCTTTGCGATCCTAGTCAATTTGATCTACGGAACACCCAGCGCGTTTCCGTTGATGCATCGACAGAAAATGCATAACCATCCCGATCGAACTCTTTCAGATCAGATACTTTCTTAATCTTATTCTCCGCACAATAACGAACCATAGCGCCACGTGCTTTCTTAGCAAAGAAAGAAACAATCTTAAATTTACCGGAAGAAAAATCCTCAAAAATTGGGGTAATCACCTTGTGCTGTAAAGCTTTTGCATGCACAACTCCGAAGTACTCCTCTGAAGCGAGGTTGACCACGCACTTCAGTTTTGCGGCATCCATATATTCATTGATGGCATCGGTAATTGTTAGGCCCCAGTAGTCATAGAGGTTCTTGTATTTCCCATGCTTAAGCTTACATCCCATTTCAAGGCGATACGGCCGCATCGCATCGAGTGGGCGTAGTACACCATAGAGCCCAGAGAGGATGCGAAGGTGTTTGTCTAAATAAGTCCATTCGCGCTTGCCCATTTGACGTGCTTGCAATCCATCGTAGACATCTCCGTTAAACGAAAACAAAGCAGGACGCGCCCCCTGCTCGAGGCTATGGTCTATATTCCATTCTTGAAACCGCGCATAATTGAGTTTTGCTAAATCCGCGGAAATGTTCATTAATTCTTGTAACTGCATGGGGCTCATTCTGGATGCAGTCCCCACAAGCTCTTCAGAGCGCTCTATAAATTGCGGAACACTTGCTTGCTTTACTGGAAGTGGAGATTCAAAATCCAAGCTTTTCGCTGGTGATAATAAAAATAAAAGTGACATATTTTCAAAGCTAGTAAGTGCTAGTCTAAGACCAGTCTAATTAAACCGATCAAATTAAATCATTAAGGAAGTCCCGCATGCCCTTACACATCGTCATTGATACGAACGTCTGTTTAGATCTCTTCGCGTTTCGCGATGCACGTTGGAATCTCATTTTGGAAGGATTGCGTAATGGAAGTATTCGCACGAACACCCGTTTCGACTGCCGCGAAGAATGGTTAGCCGTACTGGATTACCCACACCTTCCAGTGAACGAAACCAATCGCGGCGAGATTGTAGCGCGTTTTGATCAATTCATTCCTGTGGTGGATTTTCCGGCGCGACCAGAGCGCTTGCCGGTGTGCACAGACAAAGACGATCAAAAATTTCTCGAGCACGCACGCGACTCCCAAGCGCAAGTCTTGGTGAGCAAAGACAAGGCATTGCTGAAACTAGGACGTAAAACGAGAGCATTAGGATTGTTTGCAATCGAAACTCCAGAGCTATTTTTGAGACGCTTAGTTGCAAATCCGCAAGGTTTGTAATTAATTTCACCAAAAACAGAATAAAGTGATGACAAATTTTGTTGCTCAGGGTTATGCTTACACCATGTATTAAGCGTTACCGTACGTAAATTTTTGGCTGTCAAAACTGACTACAAGAACATCAATTCGGTGAAGCTTTGGTACGCATCGACCATTTAGTCGCATCAATAAAACGGTGAACATGGAGATTCCAGGATTATGACCGATTCAGCAGATGATCTAGATGCACTTTTCGAGGAAATGGCAAGTCAACATGCCTCCTCCGCTGCAGCACCAACCAGTCCCCCAGCAAGCCCGCCCGCGCCTGAGGAGCCGAACAACGGCCTCAAGCTTCATCCAAGTAAAGAACCTGACGCTTCCAAACCGATCTTTGATCGACTTGGAGGTTTAGTAAGGATGATGCACGATTCGATGCGTGAATTGGGGTATGACCGCTCACTATCGGATGTTGCGTCGCAAATTGCTGATGCCCAAGGCCGGCTTGAGTACGTCGCGACTCTGACCGAACAAGCCGCCAACAAAGTATTGAACGCCACTGACGTTGGCATTCCTGAACAAGACAGTCTACAAAAAACAGCCAAGGACATTGAAGAACGATGGGATGCGCTGTTTGCTGGCAAGATCAGTATCGATGAGTTTAAGTTACTAGCAGCAGACTCGAAAGTATTCGCTAATCGAGTAAACAATGCGACAGAAGCAGAGAAAGCTCGCCTACTCGACATTATGATGGCACAGGACTTTCAGGATCTTACTGGACAGCTTATCAAGAAAGTGCTGGTCATTACCCAAGCAGTCGAGAGAGAGCTCGCACAAATCCTGCTCGATAATGCGCCAACAGAATTGAAAGAGAAAGCGATCGAATTAATGGAAGGACCATCTGTTCCAAACGCTGCATTGGAACAGGATGATGTTGATAACCTCCTTGATAGTCTGGGCTTCTAAATGGATGACATGCTCAAAGAATTTGTCGTTGAAGCATTAGATTTAGCGGTCAACGTAGAAGAGCACCTGCTTTCACTTCAACGCAATCCAGGTGACATGAATACCTTAAATGCGGTGTTCAGGTCGTTTCACACAATCAAAGGTGGCGCGGGTTTTATGAACCTCAGCGCAATGGTGTCTGCTTGTCACCTCACCGAAAATCTATTTGACGCACTCCGAACCGGGAAATCACCAGTAACTCCCTTCGCCATCGACACCGCGTTGGAGGCCAGTGGTTTCGTCTCTGATCAACTTACCGCCTTATCAAACGGTACCGAGCCAGAGCAACTTTCAACTATGCCTGCCCATTTGGAAAAGGCACTAAATGATGCTATCGAGGGCAAGAATCCCGGTTCCTCAAGTAAAGCTGAGTCAGCTCCTGCCGCCAAAGTGCCGGAGCTAACTCAGTCCCAAGCTTCAAATGCTGGTGTTGGCGCTGCAGGTGCCATTTCAGAAACGGGCGACGTTCCTTGGGATGACTACTACCGTGCGGTAACGCCGGCTGGAACTCTTCCAGAACCAGAGCAAGTTTCCCCCGTTATCAAGCAAGAACAAGAGGCCGTCAAGACATCTTTGGCGAGCAATGATGTAAAACAAGCCGCGCCGCTGAAAGAAGAGAGTATTCGTATTGATGCGGTCAAACTTGATGTACTGCTAGAGGTTGCTGGCGAGTCGGTGCAAGCTGCCAATCAAGCGGCAGTGCTTCTAGAAAAGTTGTCGCAATTCACATTTGATGGCGATGCCGCTCCATTGATGTCGGCACTGACAGAAACACTCAATCGCGCGTCGCGCTATTCGACCGAATTGCAGAGAGCGACTCTCGCAACTCGCATGCAACCAGTCGGTCGACTATTCCAGAAGTTTCCACGTTTGATCCGTGAACTCGCGAAAGACCTTGGTAAAGAAGTTGATCTCGAGATTTCTGGTGCTGAGACCGAAGTTGATCGTGTGGTTGTCGATAGTTTGTACGATCCATTGGTACACATGCTACGCAATTCGCTTGATCATGGGATTGAATCTCCCGAAGAGCGCGCGCTTACGAGCAAACCGCCACGTGCCAAGATCCTGCTTAAGGCATGGCAAGAGTCCAGCAGCGTCATGATTGAAGTGACCGACGATGGAAAAGGCATGGACGCCAATCGTTTGCGCGAAAAAGCGATCTCTAAAGGCCTGATTAATTCGCATGAAGCGCGCACTGACGACGAAGCGTTCCAACTCGTCTTCTTGCCTGGTTTCTCGACCAAAGAAGTAGCATCCAGTGTATCCGGTCGCGGTGTCGGGATGGACGTCGTTAAAACGGCGGTGGAGCGTCACCGTGGCGCGATCCGCATCAATTCGCACTTAGGCAAAGGTACTACTTTCATCATTCGTTTGCCGATCGAGTTGTCGATCGTCCCCACTATGTTGGTTCGCTGTGCCGGCGCCTCGCTCGCATTACCAATGGCAACTGTGCAGCGCGTGGTGGAATTGCCAGACTCATTTGAGAGTGTCGGTGGTCAACCGGTCTTGCGCGACTTGGGACGCCCTCTTCCGATTCGCTCTTTAGGTCAGGTTTTGGGCTATGAAAAGAGCACCGAAAAAGTGGGGATTGTCATCGCGGCACCGAATCCTTACATTATTTCAGTCGACTCGGTCGATGGCACTTCTGATCTTGTCATCAAGCCGCTCACTTGCATCTCTACGCCTGGCATTAATGGTACTGCTCGTTCCGCAGAAGGTGAATTGGTGCTGGTGGTCAGCCTTTCGTTCCTCATCGATGGCTGCAAAGTTGTCGAGCGTATGACTGCGTAAAACTCTCGGGTTGGTACTCTGTCCCAGCAGGGTACCAACATCGTTTTCAAAACTCTGTCACAATGCCGCAAATCGTGTCTAAGTTTGCTGCAACATGAGTACAGAAACTCCCTCTTCCCATTCCTTTCCTGAATTTCGCAATCACTTTGCGGAGCTTGGTGACGACTTTTTTGCGCATGTGAAGCCCCAAGCATTGAGTAAGTCCAGAATGGCCTTAGTCAATCACACACTTGCTCAAGACCTAGGGTTCACGCCAGAGATTTGCGCATCCGAAAGATTTTTAGAAGTATTTTCTGGTCAAGCAATCGGACCAGGAAGTCGGCCACTTGCAGCGGTCTATTCGGGGCACCAATTCGGCGTTTGGGCTGGGCAATTAGGCGACGGTCGCGCCATCCTCTTGGGTGATCTCGCGCATTCGAACCCGAATTACCCACGTCAAGAACTGCAGCTCAAAGGGGCTGGCATGACGCCATTCTCACGCATGGGCGATGGTCGCGCCGTCTTACGTTCATCAATTCGCGAGTACCTGTGCTCAGAAGCGATGTGCGGCTTAGGCATTCCAACTACACGCGCACTCTGTCTCGCCAGTTCTCCACAATATGCGATGCGTGAACAACCTGAGACAACAGCCATTGTCACGCGGGTAGCGCCAAGCTTCGTTCGATTTGGATCTTTCGAACATTGGTACTACAACGGAGAACACGAGAAACTCCAAAGCCTAGCGGACTATTGTATTCAGCATTTCTTCCCTGACTTGCTCTCGATAGCAAATCCTTACTATGAATTTCTCAAACGGGTTGTGCAACAAACCGCCGAATTAATCGCCCATTGGCAAGCGGTCGGCTTTATGCACGGGGTCATGAATACCGACAACATGTCGATTCTCGGTTTGACTCTTGACTACGGCCCGTTCGGCTTTATGGATGGTTTCGAGACACAAAAAATTTGCAATCATAGCGATACCCAAGGACGCTACGCCTTCCATATGCAGCCGCGCATCGGACAATGGAATTGCCATGCCTTAGCACAAGCATTGCTTCCCTTAATTGATGATATCGATGCGGCGCAAGATGCACTTTCACACTATGTACCGAGCTTCGACACCCATCATGAAAAGTTCTTGCGCGCAAAATTTGGTCTTAAAAGACGTCAAAGTGAAGATGCTCAGCTCTTTGAAACTTGGTTCGAATTACTAGCGGGTAGCGCTAGCGACTATACCTACTGCTTCCGCGCACTTTCTGATCTTGAATTAAATCAGCCCGATTTCCACAATTCTCAAACCTACCAAAAATTGCGGAACCAAATTTTAGACCGTGATGGATTTGATACTTGGTTGAGACACTACCAAAACCGTCTGTCGCTTGAAAATAGTATTGAGACTGAGCGACTCACATCGATGAAACAGCACAATCCCAAATACGTATTGCGCAACTACTTGGCGCAAGAAGCGATTGAAGCTGCCGAAAAAGGCGATTTTTCAGTGGCAGAGCAATTACACGAGGTACTGAAAAATCCTTTTGACGAACAAACAAACTTCGAACGATATGCGGCACTTCCGCCTGATTGGGCCTCACACATTTCTGTAAGTTGTTCTTCTTAATTTCGACTAATAATTTTATTTCACTACCGAAAATTCAAAGACGGGAGATAGACGATGAAAGTCATCAAAAGTGATGCTGAGTGGCGCGAACAATTATCTGAAATGGAGTACAAAGTCACGCGGCAAGCGGCGACCGAACGAGCCTTTACCGGGCGTTACTGGGATCACCATGAACATGGCATTTATCATTGCGTCTGTTGCAATACGCCACTGTTCGCCTCGGACACCAAATTTGAATCGGGCTGCGGTTGGCCAAGTTATTTTAGAGCCTTGAATTCAGCGCACGTCAGAGAGATCCCCGATCACTCATTTGGCATGACGCGAACCGAAATTGTGTGTAATATCTGCGACGCGCATTTGGGGCATGTTTTCCCAGATGGTCCCAAACCAACTGGATTGCGCTATTGCATTAATTCTGCATCGTTACGATTTACACCATTAGAAGAAAGCTAGAATGAAGTTATTGTTCGACATTTTCCCTGTCATCATTTTTTTTGTTACATACAATATTGCCGGCAAATTTCCGACCGAATCACAAAAGTTAGCCATTGACTTGTTGGGCAATGTAACCAGCAATCACTCCATAAGTTTGACAATGGGGCCTATTTTGTTGGCGACAGGGCTGTCAGTCATATCGTCGGTTATCCAAGTTCTCTATCTCAAACTTAGAAAACAGGAGATTTCCATCCTTGTTTGGATGACCTTCTTTATCATTTTGATCTTCGGCGGCGCCACAATTTATTTCCAAAACGACACTTTCATCAAACTCAAACCGACAATTATTTTAGGTTTAAATGCTGTGGCATTTCTCGTTAGCGACCTAGTCTTTGGCAAGAATTTAATGAAGATGACCATGCAAGAAGCATTAGTACTACCAGACAATATTTGGAGAAAATGTAACTTCGCCTTTGCTATTTTCACCATGGTGATGGCGCTAATGAATTTGTATGTCGCTTTCAACTATTCGCAAAGCACGTGGGTTAGCTACAAGCTGTATTCCTTGGCAGCTTTACCGGTGTTCTTCGTCATCATGATCGCGTCTCTCTCAAAGTATCTTCCGGAGCAAGACAATGAGTGATCGCCTTATTCAACGTTTTCATGAGATCGAACGACGTATCAACGAGGTATTTGCCCCTTCAAAGTGCCAGCTACAAGATGATTCCGCAGCGCACAAAGGCCATGCTGGCGCTGCATCTGGCGCTGGACACTACTCTGTTACAATTATTAGCGAAAAATTTGATGGTCTAAATCGCATTTCTCGCCATCGACTAGTGTATGATGCCGTTGGCGATTTGATGCATACAGAAATTCACGCTCTTGTGATCAAAGCATTGACTCCGAAAGAAGCGCAAAAATAGTGTTTTTTGTTGTGGATGAATCACTATCAACAACAAGATTTGTTTTTTACTTTGTTATTTTAGGAACAGATAATGACTTTTAAACCCGCTCATTTGCTGGTTGTACTCTTGGTAACCGCATTTCCAGCCATGGCTGCAGAAACACCGTTGGCAACTGTTAATGGCAAAGCTATCCCTGCTTCAAAAGTTGAACCATTCTTGAAACAAGCCTTGGCCCAAGGTCAAAAAGACACGCCACAACTGCGTGCCATGATTAAAGACCAATTGGTTGGTACAGAAGTTTTGTTGCAAGAAGCTGAAAAAGCTGGTTTTGGCAAGAGTGAAGAAGTCAAATTGCAAATCGAAATGGCGCGTCAACAAATCTTGATTCGATCTTTAATGCGTGCACATATTGAAAAGAACCCAGTGACTGAAGCTGACATCAAAACAGCCTATGACAAATGGAAAGCGCAAAACGGCGACAACGAATATCATCCATATCACATTTTGGTTGAGAAAGAAGATGAAGCGAAAGCCATTATCTCTAAGTTGAAGTCTGGCGCGAAATTCGAAGAATTGGCAAAGCAATCCAAGGACACAGGTTCTGCTGGTAAAGGTGGTGATTTGGAATGGGTTTCCCAAGGTAACGTGCCTCCAGCATTTGGCGCAGCTTTGGCTACTTTGAAAAAAGGTCAATTCACAGAAACGCCTGTAAAAACCGAAGTCGGCTTCCATGTCATCAAGTTGGATGATGTTCGCCCACTGAAATTGCCTAGCCTCGACGAAGTCAAACAGCAAATTGGTGAAAGCTTAGTACAAGAAAAGGTACAAGCCTACCAACAAGCTTTGATGAAGAAGGCTAACATCAAGTAAGCCATCTTTACAAAGATATGGAAAACAAAAAAGGCGCTTCGGCGCCTTTTTTGCATTTAGATTAGATCAAAATGATGGGGCCAAATAAGACTCACAGGCAGGAGCTACATGGATCCATCAAACACCGATTTTCTCTAGCATGCTTCCTAGTTCGCGCAGCATTGGCTCCAAGCGTGGATGTTTCACGGCGAATCCAGCATACAGTTCTTTGACCTTGTCACTAAGCGCTGCAAACAAAGGATCGTCCGGAGCCTCTTTCTCCACGAGGGCTTTCTCAATGTCTTGATTTAAACTTTGCAGCATTTTGCGTGCATCAGCATCTAGATCATCTGTGTGCTGCAAGCCTTCATGTAACTGCTTCAATAAACCTTTGAGCATTTCTCGTTTCATGGCGCTATCTCCTTATGCAATTACAGTCTACAAAACTTTAATATGAAGAAACCAAAATTTTTCCATCAGAAACGGTAGCGATCTACATCACTTCAGAACGAAACAACATCACCACCGCTTCAGTTGCGATCCCTTCTTCTCGACCGAGGTAACCAAGCCCTTCATTGGTCTTCGCTTTCACATTCACCTGATCTATTCGGACACCAAGATCCTCAGCAATGCGTTCGACCATGAGAGGAATGTGCGGCGCCATTTTCGGCTTCTGAGCAATGATGGTTGCATCGAGATTGCCGACCATATAGCCCGCTTGACTTACCCGTTTCATTGCTTCTCGCAGCAATACTCTCGAATCGGCACCAGCAAAACTTGCATCAGTATCCGGAAACAACTTCCCAATATCCCCCAAGGCGGCAGCACCTAATAAAGCATCGGTGATCGCATGTAATAAGGCGTCCGCATCGGAGTGACCTAGCAGTCCTGTTTTGTGGGGAATTTCGACCCCGCCCAGAATCAACTTCCGTCCTTCCACCAACACATGACAATCATATCCTTGCCCAATTCGAAACGGAGGAAATTGCGTCGATTTATTGAGCTGGCTCATGCGTTTTCACTTTCTGTAGTAACACTGCCGCCACCGTCGCGGCTGAGTAAGTTTTTAAAAAAATCGAGATCTTCCGGTCGCGTCAACTTACGATTACGCGACTCGCTTTCCACCAATATGGGTGATCCGCCCGCAAATTCAATTGCACTAGCTTCATCGGTCACTGCTGGTGCGCGCTTCAATGCGTCGAGCAGGTTTTGCGAGCGAAACATTTGCGGTGTTTGAGCAAGCCAAATCGTTTCGCGCGGAATGGTATGAACACGACCATTTAACACCTGCTTCACCGTATCGATCACCGGTTGCGCTAAGAGGCCGCCGACTGATTCATCTGGAATATTTTTGATCAATTTCTCAACCAAGGCGGGAGTCAATCCTGGACGCGCAGCATCGTGCACCATCATCCAGTCGTTCTTACCTACACTGCGATTCTCGAGCAAAGTTTGAAGTCCATTGCTGACTGTTTCAGCGCGAGTCGCACCACCGCAATACAAAACTTCGACTCGTTCATTCGCAATTAAATGTTGTCTGATGTAAGCGTCATTAGCGCTAACCACCACAAAGATCTTGCTGACCTTAGCGCAGGCTAAAAATGCATTCACCGCGTACTGCAATACGGAGACGCCATCAATCTGCAAATATTGTTTTGGTTGCGAGCTTCCCATGCGAGCCCCAACGCCCGCAGCGGGAATTAATACGAAATACGAACTCTTTAGATTCATGAAGCCACTTTCGTGCATTTATGGCAAATTTAGTAAGGATTGAGGCGCGAGAAACCACAAAGTAAGATCACCTGACCTCATTGAATGCACCGTGTTTTCGATCAGC
The DNA here is from genome assembly GCF_031326225.1 of Undibacterium cyanobacteriorum. Taxonomy (GTDB): domain Bacteria; phylum Pseudomonadota; class Gammaproteobacteria; order Burkholderiales; family Burkholderiaceae_D; genus Undibacterium; species Undibacterium cyanobacteriorum. Next base: position 2,361,802 of record NZ_CP133720.1, read on the forward strand.
GACCACACAGCGCTTCGTTTATAATTGCCATTTTAACCGCCAAAGCACGCGACGCGTGTATCAAAGCGCTTACCGACAAACTGATTGATTCGAATTCCTTGAGAATTAAAACGACGACCTTGATCAGTTTCGACAAAGATTTTCATCGCCCATGTCTTACGACTATATCAAAGCTCTCGCAAAAGCCGGCAACCGTTTTGTTTTACCCAATACTCATGGATCAAGTGATGCGTATGTACTAGCGCAAGCAGCGCAGCATCTAAAGCAAGAAAACCGATTACTGATTGTGTTCGTCGCAAGCCCAAGCGAGGCACAGCGAATCTTGCAAGAAATTCCGTGGTTTGCTACCGATCTGCGCTGCCATTTACTGCCCGATTGGGAAACCTTGCCCTATGATGCTTTCTCACCACATCAAGATTTGGTCTCGGAACGTTTGGCGACCCTATACGAGGTAAGCACAGGGAACTGCGATGTACTCATCGTACCGGCGAGCACCGCGCTGGTGCGAATGGCACCGCCCTCCTTTCTTGCTGCCTTCACCTTCTTCTTTAAACAAGGTGAAATACTGAATGAAGCCAAACTCAAATCGCAATTAACGCTGGCAGGCTATAGTCATGTTTCTCAAGTGATGTCGCCAGGTGAATATTCGGTACGTGGTGGCTTGATCGATTTATTCCCTATGGGCTCGGTGCTTCCATACCGGATCGATTTATTTGGCGACACGATTGAGAGCATTCGTACTTTTGATGCAGATACGCAGCGTTCGCTTTATCCGGTCAAAGAAGTTCGATTGCTCCCGGGTCGAGAATTCCCCATGGACGAAAATGGACGCGCCGCCTTCCGTCAACGTTGGCGCGAACAATTCGAGGGCGATCCCTCACGGTCTACGGTGTATAAAGACATCGGTAACGGCATCGCCTCAGCTGGTATTGAATATTATCTGCCGCTGTTTTTCGAGCAAACTGCAAGCCTCTTCGACTACCTTCCCAAAGATACCTACTTCGCACTTCAAGGCGATATTGAGAGTTCGATCCAAAGTTTTTGGAATGAAACGCGGTCACGCTATAACTTTCTCAAATCTGATCGCGAGCGCCCTGTCTTGGCACCTGAAGCGATCTTTTTGCGTGACGAGGATTTCTTTGGCGAACTGAAAAACCAAGCACGTTGGGTCATCTCAAAAGCCGATGCGGGTTCAGAAATTTCTAGCCCACTACCCGCGATCGCCGTCAATCGCAGGGCAGATGATCCACTCACGAATTTACGTAGCTTCTTGCTACAGAGTGATAAGCGTGTCTTGATCTGCGCCGAAACCGCCGGGCGTCGTGAGACATTACAACAGTACTTCAGTGACTTCGATTTCGACCTCCCTGTAGTCGAGAACTTTGAAGATTTTCTGAGCGCACCACACAAGCTCGCACTCGGCATTGCACCGCTGCACAATGGTTTCCAGCTTGAACAATTCGCGTTTATCACCGAAACCGAGCTATACGCAGGATCAGGAAAACGGATCGGACGCAAGAAACAAGAAGCGGTGACGCAAGTCGAGCACATGGTGCGCGACTTATCTGAACTGAAGATTGGTGATCCGGTCGTCCATAGCAACCACGGTATCGGTCGCTATATGGGCTTAGTTAGTATGGATCTCGGGGAAGGCGAGATGGAGTTTTTGCATCTCGAATATGCGAAGGACACCAAGCTCTACGTTCCAGTCTCGCAATTACACGTGATTTCGCGTTATTCCGGCGCCAACCCAGATGATGCGCCTTTACACGCATTGGGTTCTGGTCAATGGGAGAAAGCGAAACGTAAAGCGGCCCAACAAATTCGGGATACGGCTGCAGAATTACTGAACCTCTATGCGCGCCGTGCTTTACGTACTGGGCACGCTTTCGAATATTCAGCGCACGACTATGTCGCCTTCGCTGAAAGTTTCGGATTCGATGAAACACCGGATCAAGCAGCAGCGATTAATGCGGTTATCAGCGACATGACTTCTGGCAAACCGATGGATCGTCTGATTTGCGGCGATGTCGGCTTTGGTAAAACCGAGGTTGCCTTGCGTGCTGCCTTCGTGGCGGTAATGGGGGGCAAACAGGTTGCCATCTTGGCGCCGACCACCCTACTCGCTGAACAACACGCACAGACTTTCAGTGATCGTTTCGCCAATTGGCCTGTGCGTATCGCCGAACTTTCCCGTTTTAGAACGGGCAAAGAAATCAGTCAAGCCATCAAAGGCATGGGCGATGGGACGGTGGATATTGTCATCGGTACTCACAAATTACTTTCTGAGGATGTGAAATTTTCGCGTCTCGGCCTCGTTATCATCGACGAGGAACATCGCTTTGGTGTACGACAGAAAGAGACACTGAAGGCCCTTCGTGCAGAAGTCGACGTGCTCACATTAACGGCAACACCGATACCAAGAACCTTGGGCATGGCACTCGAAGGTCTACGTGATTTCTCTGTGATTGCTACCGCTCCGCAAAAACGTTTGGCGATCAAAACTTTCGTTCGCAGCGAAAGTGATTCTGTGATTCGCGAAGCCTGTTTGCGTGAACTCAAGCGCGGCGGTCAAGTCTACTTCTTACACAATGAAGTCGAAACGATTGAGAATCGTAAAGCGATGTTGGAAGCCTTATTACCAGAAGCACGCATCGGTGTCGGCCATGGTCAAATGAATGAGCGCGACTTGGAAAAAGTGATGCGTGACTTCGTCGCTCAGCGCTATAACATCTTATTGTGCACTACCATTATCGAGACCGGTATTGACGTTCCAAGTGCGAACACCATCATCATGCATAGAGCCGATAAATTCGGTCTTGCACAGTTACATCAATTACGCGGACGCGTTGGACGTTCACATCACCAAGCCTATGCTTACCTCTTGGTGCATGATGTGCAAGGGTTGACCAAACAAGCTAACCGTCGACTCGAAGCGATTCAACAGATGGAAGAATTGGGTAGTGGCTTCTATTTGGCGATGCATGATTTGGAAATTCGCGGCGCGGGCGAAGTCCTTGGTGATAATCAATCGGGCGAAATGCACGAAATCGGTTTCCAAATGTATTCCGATATGTTGAACGAAGCGGTGCGCGCGCTGAAGGCCGGTAAAGAACCTGATCTAGCTGCACCCCTCGCTACCACCACCGAAATTAATCTACATATCCCGGCGCTTTTACCGAGCGAATTCTGTGGAGATGTGCACGAGCGTTTGTCTATCTACAAACGTCTGGCCAATTGCAACAAGCAAGACGCCATCGATGATCTGCAAGAAGAGATGATCGATCGCTTCGGGAAACTCCCCGAACCGGTCAAGTCACTTCTCGAAACTCATCGCTTACGCGTTGCAGCCAAACCTTTGGGTATCGTCAAGATCGATGCTCATAGCGAAGCCGCCACCTTACAATTCGAACCTCAACCTCCAATCGATGCGATGCGCATCATTGAACTGGTGCAGAAAAATAAGCATATCAAGCTCAATGGTCAAGACAAACTCAGGATCACGGCAAATATGCCCGACCTCGCCGCGCGCGTCGCTCAGATCAAATCAACTTTGAAGGCGCTTCACTGAAGCGCCGGAATTATATGAAACCAAGTAATCTCGTTTTGCAAAGCGCTACAGGCTCCTTGATCATGCAACAGGGGCTCATACAAGAATTCGCGCTCGCTTTAAATGCGAAAATCACGGAGCAAATGGCGAATGGATGTATCCGCTTGCATCAAATCAGTTTAAGCGATGATTTGCGTGAAAGTATCGAGCATCGCTGTTTCCAAGCGAAAATCGACCTTTTCTGGGAATCACAGCAACGCCAATTGAGTGACTTCAAATTGGTGGCGATGGATATGGATTCGACCTTAATCACCATTGAATGCATCGATGAGATCGCCGATATGCAAGGCCTAAAACCACAGGTCTCTGAAATTACCGAAGCAGCGATGCGTGGTGAGCTCGACTTTCAAGAAAGTTTACAACGACGCGTGGCTTTACTGAAAGGCTTAGATGCCAACGCTCTAGACCGTGTCTTTGAAGAGCGCCTACGTTTATCACCGGGGGCTGAAATCATGCTGCAAAACGTACAACGAGCCGGTCTCAAAACGCTGCTAGTTTCTGGTGGCTTCACCTTCTTTACCAAACGTTTACAGCAAGCCTTACAACTCGACTATACCCATGCTAACGAACTGGAAATCATCGATGGCAAACTCACTGGGAAAGTCATCGGCACGATTGTCGATGCGGAGGAAAAGAAACGCACCGTAGAACGCGTCTGCTCAGAGTTAGGCATTTCACCCTCGCAAGCCATCGTCATGGGTGATGGGGCCAACGATCTCAAAATGATGTCTATCGCAGGTCTCTCAGTGGCCTTCCGAGCGAAACCTGTGGTACGCAAGCAAGCTTCTTTAGCCCTCAACTTCAATGGTTTGCACGGCGCCCTCAATTACCTCTGATTTAGCAGGAGCACTTTCAGAACAAGAACAAAAGGGAACTTCGGTTCCCTTCTGCATTTTTAAACTCCATCAATTTGCGCACGCCAATGCAAGGTCGATGTGCCAATCACCACCTTACTTGATGCGATACATCACGTTCACACTCATCGAGAAACGTAATTGCGCAGGCACCGAAAAATCTCGAGGAATGAGTGTCATTTTCGGGCTACGATCTCGCACGGGTGGCGTTCCACCCAAACCTAATGCGCTCGCCACCGCAGTCAATGATGTCTGAGAAACACCGGTCACGACGTCGAGCTTCACGCCCAACATATTCGACATATTCTTGGCTTGAATCTTGGCATCTTCCAATGCAAGGTTCAACATTTCCGCCTGAACTTGACTGAGATCGCTACGACCGAAATTGACGGTAAAATTACCGAGCGAAGGATTACGCGTCAATCCCTTGATCAGCTGATCCCACTGTTGAAGATCTCGCACAACCACATGAAATGATCGCATCAAGCGATATTTCTTTTGATTTTCGGGAGTATCTAAATATTCGACGGGACTAATAAAGCGCTTGATATTCGCAGCGAGGATATCGTCGTCACTGATACCGAGTTCACGCAATAGTTTGAAAACATCCTCACTATCCCTCAACATCAATTCAAGACACTTTTCGGGGGCGGGATGTAGTTCAGTTAACTCGAAATTAATCTCTCCCATATCAGCAGAATAGGCCCGCACTACTTCACCACTGGCGTGGATAAAACGATGATTCGGTAAATCACCGGCGTACACCATTTTCACTATCATCGCGGCTCCCAACAAGACGAGCTGCAAACATTTTTTAAATGAAATCATTCTTACTCCTTGGACGACGCACTTTGCACCTAAGCGCAGGCGTCGTCCCTGTATTTGTGTGTCACCAACCACCTAAGGACCGCCATCATCATTTGAATCGACGAGCATGATTCGATGCGCTGATCGAGTTAATTTTACTTAGCCGTGCTCAGCTTCCAAACGTGGGCGAATTCAATTGTTGAAGCCACCGCCACACCGTTCATTTTGCTCGGGCTTGCTTTGCAGTTGCCAGACATGAGTGTCGCTACCAGGGATTTATCGAGCCCTCTAAAACCACTTGAACGCACCACTTTCACATTCGATATGCGACCATCGACCGATACGTCAATTTGCGCTTCAGTGATCCCTTCTTCTAAGTTTCGAACAGAAGCTTTTGGATACTCGGGTTTGCATTCGGCGCCGTCTAGATGCACGATGGCGGCATGGGTTGTGTTTTGATCGAGGCTAGGAATATCGCGCTCATTGCTTTGCTGTACACGATTCACGAATGTCGACCAGTCTAAAGCAAGCGTGGTTTCAGAGGCGTACGCTTGACCATTGACTATGCCAGGCACTGCCTTGCACGAGGCCTTGCTGACCGCGTTCTTCAAGGCTTCATCAAGCTCCACCAAACCACTCGACTTGATATTTGACACACTCAATATGCTTCCATTTTCAGCAACCGTCACCTTCACCATGCTTACCCCAGATGGCACGATTTTGTATGAAAGTGCGGGCAAGTTTGGACGGCAGTTCGCGTCACTGAGATCGATCCGAGGAGATTTGAATTGCAGTACTTTTCCATCCGGAGCGTCAATCAAATGGCTAGGAGCAGCTTGATTTGTTGTAGGCCGTTCAGAGGTGGTCTGTATGGATTCTGGCCTCAATAGTGGCATGGCCTCGAGCTCAACCACAGGAGTCGCGTGCATCGCCAATTTCGTCACATCAGGCGTCGAACTCGACCCGCCATTCACGCCGCTCATCAAACTACCGGTTGAGTTCAAAGGCAAGTAAGACGGGGCATCGAGCGACTCATCAACTTTCGAAGGCGCTCCTGCAGGAATACTAGTGGAGGACAACTCTAGAGCGGTTGATTTCGCGCCAATATCCTCATTGCGATCACCAACTTCGGACGCTATCGTATTAGAAAAGTGTGGCTTGGGTAACTGCGTTTGTCTATCGATAAAATCTAGATTATCGGCTTGTGCGACCAAGGCTGCGCTCATTGCGACAACTCCCAAGGAAACTACCATACTGCGCCACCCAAACGATTGCTGTTGCGGGCGAATTAAGCGTGTAATACGAGACATAAGATCTCCTCCATGTGCTCCTAGAGCAAGTTGTGATGTGGAGAATTGGAACAATTCCAATTCTTGTAGAGCAAGAGCTAGGCGCCGCGGTTCACCTAGAATTTCAGCTGCGATATCGTCAGCTATATTCTCGCGTTCATAACAAATTTGTTTTGAAATCCACCACACCGCTGGGTGGTAGAAGAAAAGAATTTCAACGACGTTCTGCAATAGATTAAATACGTAGTCGTAACGTTTGATGTGCGCCAATTCATGGGCCAAAAGAGCTTCGAGCATGCGCACATCTAACTTACAGACCAAAGCCGCTGGCAAAAGTACCATCGGCTTAAAGCAACCCATGGTGACAGGCCCGACCACATGATTGACAACCCTCAGCTTGACACTAAGCTTGAGTTGAAGCTTTTTGCTGAGCTCATCAACCATGTGCTGTAGATAAAAATGGTTTTGGTTTAAAGGATATCGACTTTGCCAGTGCATCCAGCTCAATCCCATTACAAAACGCAAGCTAAGCAAGCCGACAATAGAAAGCCAAACGAAGACAATCTGATGGATGTGTTCAGCGATCATTTTTTCAAACGCCTGCAAGTATGAGCCTGTAGACGCGATTATGGCTATTGAGCTAAGTTGAAAAACAGGTTGAGCAGAGCTAAGTTGAGGGATAGTGACAGGGGCGCCTGCAACATTCATTTGAAGCAAAATCGAAATGAATGGAATGGACAAACACAAGATCATTCCAAAACATGAAAGGGCATACACCAAGCGCGTCCTCTTTGGTGTCGCGATGCGTATTGCGACATACAAAAGGATGGCAATGGCACTGAACTGCCACAACGAATGGAGCAAAGCCCAACCAATCGCTTCAATCAATGTGCTCAAAGCCTGCATAGCAGCCCTTTCGTGTTTATTACAGATTCTTCAAACAAAAATTATTGCGTTCGAGTCGTATCCATTATCTTGAACATGGACCACCACTTCACTCTCGCACCAAGGGTCAATTAGTCGAGTTTCCAGACGTACTCAACTCGAGCAGTCGTTGCAATTTTCTTTCCTGCGAGCTGTCCGGGCGTTGCCGTGCAAGTGCCAGACATGAGTTTCTCCGCTACAGCATTATCAAGGTTCACAAAGCCGCTGGTTTTCACCACATTAACCGCCTTGATTTGACCTGATTCGGACACCATGACGTCATAAGTCGAACGCCCTGTTTCTTCGTTTCTAAGAGAGCTCCTCGGATATTCTGGCTTACATTTTGAAGAACCAAAATCAATGCGGGCGGCAATTGACTGCGTCTTATCTGAGCTATTTGATTTTTGATTTGACGCCTTCGCATCTTTCTGTTTTTGGTCTACTCCAGATACTACTTTCGAATTTGGTTTTGATGCTTCCTTAGAATTTGAGACCGACTTAGCGTCAACCTTTTCAGCATGCACTTGATCTTCGTTAGTAATCATCGCTGGCAACACGTCACTCGAGTCGATGTCTCCCCTATCGCTTTCACTAACAATTATTTTGTCGCTTGTGGCTTTGCGAATCTTTACTTCGGGCGCTCCAAGAATAACGGTTGCATGTGCGGCCATTGCCACACAAACGCCAGCCACGCCGATTGTCATGACCGCGGTTTTCCAATGCATACGATGCGTTTCAGGGCGCACCAGACGTTTGATTCTTAACATAAGGTTTCCTCCATGTGCCGCTAGGGCAAGTTGAGATTGAACAAATTGGAGATGCTCCAACTGTTGTAAGGCAAGTGCTAGGCGCCGCGGTTCGCCTATCACTTGGACTGCTAAATCATCGGCAATATTTTCTCGTTCGTCGCGAATCCGTTTCGATATCCACCAAATGACAGGGTGGAAGAACAAGACAATCTCGATCACGTTTTGCAATAGATTCAAAACAAAGTCGTAACGCCGTATGTGCGCCAGTTCGTGTGCCAACAGTGCTTCGAGGTGTGCAGGTGCCATCCCAGTCAGTAATGACCCAGGCACTAAAATCAAAGGGCGCAAACAACCTATCGTGATCGGGCCACTCAGTTCATCAACAACACGAATCACCACTCTTCCCTGCATCGCGAAGGCCCGCGTCAAGCGATCAACGCAAGCTTGTAATTGCGGATCATGGTAAGAACGCGTATCACTGTGATAGCCTTGCAGCCACACTAATCCCAGAACAAATCGAAGCCCGAGCAAACTTACTCCCAACATCCACACGGCAAGTACATACGGCATGAGGAGTGGCAGGAATTGCGGAAAGTTCTCCATCTTCGACATCGACACCGATGTCGTTGCGGCGCCCAGCATGACGACTTCCGAATTCACGCCTAAGGTCGCCATTTGCAGGTATTGAGAAAAGGTAGAGAGCGGCCACAACACGGCGCATAGCATCGCAATGTTCAAACTGAGATAACGTGTTTGCGGACTTGCATTGCGCAACGCGAATTGACAAAAAGCAGTGACGACTCCCAAAACACAGGCCTGCCATAAAAAATGGATTAGCGCCCAAGCCAGCGCCAGCAACAATGGCGTGAGTTGTGGATGAATTTGATCGTGCAAGTGAAAATAGGCGTTCATGAGGCGTCCTCATCTTCGCTCAATAATTTTTGAATTTCGGCTCGCTCTTCTTTGGAAACGTGACTACGCAAGGCAGCCAACACCAGCGCTTTGGCGGAGCCAGCGAAGGCTTTCTGCACGAGATCTTTGATCAAATTCGTTTGTACGCTGTCTTGCTCCGCAAGCGCTTCGTAGACATGCGCCTTTTGGCTTTCGTCGCGCGCCAATTGTCCTTTGCCGTGCATGACCTGTAAGAGACGCAACACCGACGCATAGGCAAGATCAGGACGCTCTTTGATTGCATGTTCATGCACTTGCTTCGCGGTCGCTGGACCGATTTCCCACAGCACACGCATCATTTGCATCTCTGCTGGTGTTGGCTTTACGCTAGCCTTCGTTTTCTTAGTCAAAACCACGACTTTCTCCTCACATCGATTGCATCGAAACAGATAGCATTACAAAATAAATAAAACTAGATCACAAGATCTAGATTATTTGATCTAGATCTGTTTGTCTAGAAGTTTTTAAAAGTTTTTATGCTGCCATGCAATACGATGTGGATCAGCGTAGAGAATTGAATCAGATTGGTCGCCCCACAGACGAGCACCACTCATTAGCAAGCAACAATATGCTTGCGGTCGAGTTTTTCTCCCCAAGCAAGAAGAGAGTCGGTAAGATATCTTTTGTTAAAGGTCGCAACACACTTGCGATGCCCCAACCTAAAAAGGAGTCACAATGATCGACGTTTATTCATGGCCTACGCCGAATGGTCACAAAATTCACATCATGCTCGAAGAATGTGGTCTGCCCTACCGCGCCATCCCCGTCGACATCAGTGCGGGCGATCAATTCAAACCCGAGTTTCTCGCCATTTCACCGAACAACAAAATCCCCGCAATTGTTGACGCTGATGGACCTAGCGGTAAGCCGATTGCGCTGTTCGAGTCGGGCGCCATCTTGGTCTACTTGGCCAGCAAAGTGAACCGATTCCTTGGCAATAACGACCGTGAAAAATTCGAGACCCTACAATGGCTGATGTTTCAGATGGGTGGCTTAGGTCCGATGCTGGGACAAGCACATCACTTCCGCATCTATGCCCCAGAAAAAATTGAGTACGCCTACAATCGCTACACCAACGAAGCACATCGCTTATACAACGTTCTTGAAAAACGTTTGTCGCAATCGGCTTTCTTAGCCGGTGAAGAATACAGTATCGCCGATGTCGCTTGCTTTCCTTGGACACGTTCGGCGGCAAATCAAGGAATACAATGGGAAGAATTCCCCCATACGAAAAAGTGGTTCGATACGATTAATGAGCGCCCAGCCGTACAACGTGGTTTACAAGTTTTAGCGAAACAACGTAAGCCCTTGACGGACGACAAAGCCAAAGATATTTTGTTTGGCAAGACCCAATATGCAAAGCATTAGTGAGTAACCGAAATAAAGACAGATAAAACAGATGACAAGTTCAACTTGTTAGCCTCAACGTAGCAAAATCATCACCAACAAAAGGATAAACATTGTATGCGCCGCGCACCCAAAAAGAAGATTCAGAAATTGGCTGGCGACGCTCTTCGTATCGCGAATTTAGCGCAAGCCATTTCCCAAGCCGGTAGCCGACTCGAAGATCAAGATTGGCAGAATTTACTCGACAGCTTAGTTGAGAAAAATTTAGAAATGCGCCATCAAAGTGTCCTTGACTCTGCAGCTGAGCACGTATTCTCCAACTTCCCAGATGCCTACGAAATTCTGATCGAGTCGATTGAGTCGACCGCGACCTCAGGGCGTGTGAAAGACGGAGATACAGAATATGAAGTGATCCTGATTGCGGCGCCGATATTAGCGTGGAGTCGGTTCGAGATTTTTTCAGGCGCAATCCCAGCGGAGATTTTACGTTCACTGACTAACAGCTGGCGCGAATCACTGTTATGCAAAGGCGTTCAAGTGAGTCTCCTACCGAACTTATTCTCGATCGATCAATTACCACAAACCTACTGCGACGTGAACGATCTGATGCAGCATACGGCAAAGGATTTCTTGAAAAATAAAAGCGCCAGCTTACCAAAAGATTTACCAAAGACGGTGCCATTTTTGGCCGATAGTCGCTATCTCTTGGGCGTTGTCTTGGCACCGATCAATTCGCCAGTATTTCAATGGCAAATGACACCCTCACCTTTTGACGTTACCAAGGCCAAAGAAGCCACCCTACTGATTTGGAAGCAACGTGCCCACGCTGAGATTGCACACATGCTACCCGGCTGTGGCTTCGAGTTCTTATTACCGGAGGCGTATTACTCAGCTTGTCGCGAAGCCGACATTTTGATACGCCCTATTTCGATACGCTCGGCAGTGTTCTATCTCACGCAAACCTTGAACATCGAAGCTTCCGAACTAGGCGCGATTATTGGTCGCTTTGGTCCAGAAACCTATCCAGATCAAGTCGATGAATTGAGAGTCGGCTTCACGCTACGCCAGCACCCAGAAATCATCTACGGCGTGATCTGGCCACTCTATCAACAAGAAGACGAAATCAATGCGTTGATCGGTCCCTCACTACAAGATGCCACTGATCGATCTGGTGAAATTCCTGCGCTTCTCGCTGAGAGTGGCGTGACGAATATCCGCATTTTGGAAGACATCTTCGGCATGGAATATTGCGACGATTGTCAGGCACCGTTATACGCCGATGCCGAAGGCGAATTAGTCCATCCTGAAATGCCTGAAGATGCACCGCCGGAAGGTTCTGTGCATCTACACTGAGATACCTTCTAGAAGTTCTATTACAGTTCGAGATTCAATAAAAAAGGAGCGATTTATTCGCTCCTTTTTTATTATTTGGCGCCATCACCAAGAGGAATACGGTTGCTTCAGCAAATTCGCATTCACATAGCGAAAATCGTGACTGACTTCCTCGCCAATCCAATCAGGTTTTTCGAAGACTTGATCTTCGCTAGCCAATTCAATTTCAGCGACCACTAAGCCTTGATTGGCACCGAAAAACTCATCGACTTCCCAGGTAAATCCTGCATAAGGAATTCGATAGCGGTGTTTGATAATTTGCTGTGGCGTGCACACCGACTCCAACATGCGACGCGCGTCTTCCACTGGAATGGAGTATTCCCACTCGGCTCGCGAGATTCCGCTGGCCTTACCCTTCACAGTCAGCCTCGCTTGCTCATCTTCTATGCGAACCCTGACGATACGCTCGGGGTCCGCAGAGATATAGGCTTGGCACATCACGACTGGTGTGACCAAGCCCCGCCATGCGTCATTTTTCACCAAGAACTTGCGTTCAATTTCAAGTCCCATGAAGAGCGCTTAGCCTTTCAACGAGTGCAAAATCGGTTGCAACATCGCCTCGCCTAACTTCATGCTACGCATTCCATCCCAACCCACTTCAAGATCAGGCATATTCGCGTTGTCCTTGAATGGCAATTCCAAAGTCAAAGAAACGCACTTATAGGTATGACCGATATACTTCGAAGCTAACTTCAACAAGTCTTCGTTGTACTTACTCGCTTCGTATCCAAACTTGGTTTGGAAGTCTGGGCTGGCCGCGCAGAAGCTCTCGACAAACGCATTTTGTTCTTGCATTTGTTTTTCACTGAAGCCCTCTAACATCTCGCTGCCTGCAACAAACACGTAAGGCAAACCTTCATCGCCATGAATGTCTAAGAACAAATCGCATCCAACTTCTTCGATTTTCTTTTTGACGTAATACACTTCTGGGCTCGTTTCAATCGAAGGCGTCATCCACTCACGATTCAAATTGGCACCAGCGGCATTGGTACGCAGATTTCCGCGTACAGAGCCATCAGGATTCATGTTTGGAACCACATACAACACCGCGCGATCAAGAATCGCACGCGCTGTTGGATTTGCTGGGTCGAGCAAAGCGTTCAAAGTGCCTTCCACCAACCACTCAGCCATGGTCTCACCAGGATGTTGGCGCGCGATAATCCAAACTTTCTTTTCTGCCTTTGGATCTCCGACGACAACCATATTCAAATCTCGGCCATCTACAGTATTTCCAAGATCTACCACGCTCACTTGGTCAGACTGTCCAACACTACCCAATAAGGCAAGATGACGTTCCCAGCTGTAAGGCTCAAAATAAGCGTAGTAGACACTATCGAAATCTGGTGTGTGTTTGATGGTCATGACTTTGCCATCGTACTCAGTCTCGACACGGAACCAATTCTCGCGATCATAGGAAGCCACCGCGCGGTAACCTTCCCATCCGTCAGGGTACGCGGCTTCATTTGCATTCAAAATACGAATCGTCGCATCCTGATTGCGCGCACCTTGCAAACGGAAATAAAACCATTGTGCAAAATCCGCATGGGAATCTTTGCGCAATTTGAGTTGAATGTCATTGACATTGCTGCTATCAACAACCTCGATGGCACCGGCGTCAAAATTTTGGCTGATCTTTATGGACATAGCATTTTCGGCCTATAAGCGAGACAAGGCCCGATAAGGACTCATCAAACTTAGCTGCCTACCCCTCTTCTTGATGATGTTAAACCGCAAATTGCGGTCAAACTATTGATATTGTAAGACCCGTATTGTCACAGGAATTGACCTTGCCTGACAATTAAAAGTTCACATTGAATGTGAAAACATCTTCAATCACAATCGAGAAATCATCGAAGTTTGATGAGCTTCACCACATCACGGATCGTTTTCTAATTTAGATGGAAAAAAAACAGTAAATACCCTATAATCGCCCGCTCTGAGTCGGGGCGTAGCGCAGCCTGGTAGCGTACATGCATGGGGTGCATGGGGTCGGAGGTTCGAATCCTCTCGCCCCGACCAAAAAACATATATAAATCAACGAATTACCAGAATAAACAATTGCAATTTAATAAAGTTGCAAATAAATCATCCTCAATAAATGCTATTTGGTAAGAGTTTTGGTAAGAAAAAATTCTGATTTTTTCTCGATCCACAAAAAAATACCAAGATAAATCTAGCAAGTTATTTAGTAAATTTCACTAATTTACTGCTCCTAAATTTTGATATTTTTTCAAACAATCGCCAGCCCTCGCGCGTGCGCGTATTGCTCTCAAAAAGAACTTTGCAACGTCGGATCAATCCGTATTTAACGGCTTTGCATGCACTTCACACAGAACTCATTCAGTTGCGATTTCAGCAAGGCATCATCTTGAATAACAAGAAGAAAATCGAACTAACTTAGAACCAATTTTCGAAGTCCCATAAAGCAAAATAGCCCACGACGTGAATCATGGGCTATCGACTAAGCTACTAAAAACTAAGTTGAAACAAACAACATTCCAGACCGCTCGACTATTCTGATTTTAGGCTTCAATGGTACAGGCTTTGGAGCGGTTACAAACTCACCCAATTCCTCACTCCAATGCTGCGATAGTCTCTCGCTCTCGCGCTCTCTTGTTTCGCTCGACTCCTTAACAAGCATGGGTTCAACTTCAATGTTTTGAGTTTTGGGAGAATCTGGAAACCCTACACAAGATAAGGTTTCGATCTTCTCAGACTTGCTCACAAGATCATCCACATCAAACCCTATATGTTTAGCCCAAAATAATTTCGGCTCTTTGTTGGGTTTTACCTTTTTCGTCATCAAACCTGCAAAAGTCTTATGCTTTAGCTTTTTGAATGGCATCGGAATTTTGAGATACCTTAGCAGCGATTCCAAATCCCCCTCAAGTAGCAAGCGCAAAAAAAACTCATTAAATGAACTTTCAGGTAGCAATCTTGCGATAACTAAGTCGATACATCGAGCCTTCATATCGGCACTTAATCGACTTTTTGACGATACCCGCGCCAAACCAAAGACTTTCGGCACACTCTCGTAAAAAGCATTGAAAGCATCGCAAATAGATTGCTTGTAGCCGACCAAATCAGATCCGCACATCCTGCTATCCTTCAACGGAAGCAGCACAACATGACAATGTGGCGACGATTCATCCAAATGAACAACGGACGAAAGAATAGGCACTTTGTAATAAAGCTTCGCCCATTCAGTACATTGTTCAAAATACGATCTTAAATCGACCTTGCTATCTGGAGGCAGGCTAAAAAGCAATTCGACGCCATAAACGCCGTCGGAGCGCATTTTGATATTAGCCTCGGTCATCATGATCTTTGCTTGCCTTGCGACATCCCTCGCGCAAGAACCACCAAGAAGAATTAAATTATCCTTGGTGCGCTCTGGGAAAATATGCGACTCACGAGGAAGCTCTCTCAGGTTGTGTTTTGCCGAAACCTCAATAATGTTCTTACCTTTTAGCTTCTTAATCCTGAGTAAAAATTCATGCCTCATGATTGCCCCCTTAACTTCTTTCGATAACATGAAGTCAAAGCGGCAGCATAAAGCGTGAGTAAAGCCTTCCTCTCGGAATAATCTTTGCCCATCTTAATCAGTATGGCGTTTTCCATTTCAAGCCTTACGAGCCAAGTCAATTGCTCGCTTGAAAGGGTTTGCCTATCCACTGCCCCATAGATACCGAACAATATGCCGTTGATCATCTTGGCTTCGTTGCAGTAGTGGTAAGCGACTGTTGCCTTACCCTTGCACTGCCTTGCCTCATAAAGCTTTTCAGACATCAACACATAAGCAACGGCAGCCGATCGCCGTGGCTCGATCCATTGATCGTTTGCAGCATTTTTTTCCCGAAGCGCCAGAAACGATGCGACGAGAATCTTTTGCCCCTGTCGAGACTTTCGACCACCAATAAACGGCATCGCAGTTAATGCCCCGCGCTCGGTCAGCTCTATCTTTTTGCGATCCTCACCTTTCGCATCGCAGTATTTAACCACCTTAAAATCAAGGCGGTTGATCGTGCCGTCGCCAATGAGATTCTTGATAGATTGAATCACGTTATCGTGCCTACGCTGAAATTCTCGCGCGATCACAAGTGAATCGGTAACTGGCTCACCATTCGATAGATGAACTAGGTGCGAACTAAAATTTGGGCGTGCGACTTCACAAGCTACCTTTCGCAAGGTAACTTTTGCAGTTTGCTTTTTCATGGAGCCTCCTAAGCAGCTTTAGAGGCTTTGATGCGTGAGTCGAGCCACATCTCAATATCAGACTCAAGCCAAGCGACAGCTCTGATTCCAATTGAAATGGGTGCAGGAAAAGTGCCCTTCTTGATACCGTCATAAATTGATGAACGACTTAATTTCGTCGCATCTTTGACGCAAGGGAGTTTGATAAGTTTAATGCTTTGCTGTTGCATGTTTTCTACCTTTCAAAATAGAAGAACACGCAAGACTGAAAACCAAATAGACTAAGGCGTAGAATAAAAACCAAAATAAACGGAAAGTTTAAGAAATCTTAAACAAACCTATTTACGGATTCTGATTTTAGCCGTATCCTAACGATCGTCCTTTGCACAGACAATCTGTTTTTAGCCTCGCGTTGAAAACAGTTCGTAACTTAAAACGCCTTGATGGTTCCAAGCATCAGGGCGTTTTGCTTTTTATCTTCCAGAACAAACCAAGTAAAAACCAGAATGTCCTGCGAGATGTTTTCATTATATCGGGCTCAAGCCTCGAAGCGACACTCGCAAATCATTTTTTTTGCAAACAAAATGCGGCGGTCAAAAATAGTCAACAACCGTCAATAATGGTCAACAATAGACAACAATGGTCAACAATCCGTGCGTCTCAATACTGCAACAGAGAACTGAGCACCGATAGAACAAATTCCTCACTAGGCTTTCCGCTCAAACGGCAAAACATTTTCAATCGGATCAAGAATAAGCGACAGTTTATCGCCTAGGCGCTTCCATGCTTCACGCTTTTCCTCTGCGTAGTCATGCTGCAGATAATGCCGTCTCACTTTGCTTCCCTTAAGGACGTGATTTTGGCATCGATCGATAATATCCAAATGAACACCCAAACTTTGCATCAGAGTTGCCCCTGTTCTCCTTAGATCGTGCGGAGTCCATGCGCCATTCTTACCACCTGCGAGAACCAATGAATTATCATGAGTTCGTCCACTCATCGGTTTTCTCTCGCCACCGTCCACACTCTTTTTGAACATCACTTGCCGATCGCCAATCTGCTTACTCAATGACTTGATGCACACATGCTCATCCGTATTTCGAGCTGGAAAACACCATTTGGAGTGCCCTGTAGCCTTTTGGAGCCGCCTAAATTGATTCAATGTGAAATCGGAGAGGAAAATCTTCAAGTCGGCTAGATTGCCCTTTACATCCGATTTCGGAATAAACCAAGTCGCAGCATCTAAATCCACGTTTTCCCATTTAGCCATTTGCATTTCCCCCACACGGCACATGGTCGAAAGCATGATCCACACCCCACACTGTAAGGTTTCAGAGATGGGGCGCGAACAATAGCGCTTATCAATGGCGCTCTCATATTCAAATTGTTTCCGGTTAAAAATGGCATTCAATTCGAAAATTTCTTCGTCCGATAACTTGCGCTCACGTTGATAGTTCAAGTCATATTCACGATCTACTATCTTTTCAATTTCGATCAGGTTCATGGGGTTGCCGTCGATCAATAGCTTTCTCCAAGGCTGGCGCTTTTCAGCCCAAACAAACATTTGCATCAAATCATTGCGCATAATCACGGCGCTTCGATTCACCCCTCGATTCACCATTCGAGAAAGTAGTTGGCGCAAATCGGACTCTGTAACCTCTCTGATTGGCTTACTTCCTATAAGAGGTAGAACATCTGCCTTGAAAGTGCGAAGCAACATCGCATTACCGTCTTTACGTTGAACACCATCCTTCGTCCATGCTTCAAATAATTGCAGAACCGAGAGATTCTCAGCTTCAAGCCTTAACTTATTTTGCCGCTCTTCTTCCTCTGCCTTGGCGATCTCTGCTAATCGGGCTACCTCATCATCAATCTCTTTTTGCTTCTTCAACGCGATGCGTTCGATTTCCTGCTGGATATTTAATTTCGGATCGATGCCTCTTTGCTTTTGCCTCCGAATCGTTTTAACTATTTCCCTAGCATTTTCCAAAGTAAGACGTGAATTGACGGGCAAGCCGTATAAATTCGCATCAAATTCACTGATGGGCGCATCGTAATTCCCAAGTGTGAGGTAAAACGATTTCGAGCCGACTTTGTATGCATACACCCAACTCTTTGAATAAACCTTCTTTTTATCCGTTGATTCTGAAGGTATCAAACGAAACCGCATCGAAAGACCATTACCATCATTCTTCAGTTCGTCTTTACGCGTAGGGACATGATTCTTAATGGTTGTATCGGTAAGTTTTAGCTTTGCCATGAGATAGCCCAGAAGTTTATAAAAAGACAAGCAAAAGTAACTCGGTAAGAGTCTTGGTAAGAAAAAATCTTTGGCTGTCAGTGTATCTCAATGGACGACTACGGACAAGAATCGATGCTAAATCATTGATTTAAAATGATTCTCGGTGTTAGATTGGAGTTCTTTAGAACCTATTGGAAGCTAACCTAAGTGCATGGGGTGCATGGGGTAGGAGGTTCGAATCCTCTCGCCCCGACCAAGAAGATCTAAATGAAAAAGCCAATTCGCAAGAATTGGCTTTTTTTATGTCAAAAATTATTACGATCTAATCAGGTATGAGACCCTCCCACCCTAAGGTAAAGAGCGCGCAAAATTATTGATAATCGCGATATCAGGAGGCATGGATACAAACGGTATTTCCTCGCGTTCTAAAGTAGCTCTCAATTCACGATCGATTTGTCGCGCTTCATCCTCATTTTGGAAGCGCCCTGTATGCACATATTTTTTATCACCGCGTTCAACCAAGATGTTGATATTGTCATGTCGGTGATACCACTCAAGAATGTGCTCACGCGTTTTACCAACATCGCAAATATTTTCACGGTAAGTTTCGTTGTAATACAAAACCTGCATTAAGGCGCATTCCGTCACCAAATACTGTACCTGCCCATCCAACAAATCGAGCATCTCGAACTGACGCTGCGCGACCATATACTGATTGCGTAAGGCTTCAAAATCTTTCTGCCAAACCAATGATTTTGCGTAATCGGGAATTTGTTCAACAGACTTGTGGCGCAAGTTAAGGTTCAAAATAATCGCTGACGAAAATAATGACTTGTCACATCCAGGACCGCCAATAATGTTAATGATTTTAGTGGGGTACAGCCTTAACTTATTATCTTGAATATGGCGTGCTACACCAGCAATCTGCATAGTCATGGCAAAATCTCCTCACATAATTCGCGAAAGCTAGCATTCAGCACTTTCATCATAGGCGAGAATTTTCCATGCCGCAACTTTGATAGTAAATACTTATTCTGGGTCAAATTTAGGACAAAAAAAAGCCTAGATGCAAAATCTAGGCTTTCTTACTCGATGCATTCGCAAATGAATGAAGAATTAATCCACGCGAATTACTTGGTCACCGATACGGAATTTCTCACGACGATCACCCATTAAGGCGCGCAAATCCTTGATACTGAGATCGCTAATCTCATGCATACGAATCAACAAAGAAGCACCAACTGGTAAATGGTGGTGGCGAATTTTACTGATCACAGGTGGTGCAACTTCCAATGCACGCGAAAGTGCTGCATCGTTTTTCAAATTCAATTGTTTGATTAAGGTATCCAACAAGTTGTTTGGATTATAATCAAAATCATCAGCTTTTAGATCTAATAGATTAGGCATTGTTCTACTCACTCTTCACAAAATACAGCACAAATTATCTGTACGTGCCAGAGCTTTACTCCCCCTGGCCGCTTCTTATTATGCAAACGAGTCACTAGTGTTCCCCACTTGCTTACTACTTTGAACAGAAGTTGTGTTAAACAGCAAGTCTGTCATTAGTCATGCGCGATGTCCTGTAATACCGCTTCTTGAGCAAACGACTAAAACAACACAAAAATCCGTCTAGTTGACTATTAAGAGTTCGACCACTCTTTTGGCGGTTCTGAACTCCGACTGAGAGTTTGGCGGAAAGACAGGGATTTGAACCCTGGATACGTCATAAACGTATGCCGGATTTCGAGTCCGGTGCATTCGACCACTCTGCCATCTTTCCAAACTATCAAACGTAGTCAAGCCGCGCATTGTAGCAAAGATCAAATCGGTTTGGTAGCCTGTCGTTTTAACAAGAAATCGTCTGAAAGACGCTTAAAACTTACATTTTTCAATTAACTTGTTGAATATATATAGGATTAAAGGGTATTTCCGCGCGTAAAGCCGCACCAAAGCTAGATCTTAGAGGAAAAACTCTAATTTAATATATTTGAGATACATCAGGCCATCATACTCCAATTTGAGTTGTTTAGTGGTTTGCAAGCGAACACGATGCAGACCAAATCAAAACTGCTTGATCGAATTGACACACTACAGTCACATTCCATGGTTACTCTTTCAAGCACCTTGGAGAATTGAACCGGATAGATCATGCCAAACTCACACACAATCAGTCATGGGATCGACTTCAATCGGTCTCAGATGCACCTAAGAAAAAATGACAGTCGACCAACTGAGCGCGTCGAGATAAGTCTCGAAAGTCAGGCAAGTAGTTTGATCCTCCAAGAATTACTTCGCATTCTAAATACTGGTGATGTAACGCCTCGCTTTCAGGCCATACTCGACCTACAAACTAACCACATCTTAGGCTTTGAAGCACTGATCCGAGGCCCTTCAGGTAGCCCGCTCCACGCCCCAATAAAACTTTTGCAAGCAGCTGCCACACATCATTTAAGCGCACCGATTGAACACCTCTGTCGTCGAGTCATATTAGAAACTTTTTGTTCTTTAGGGCTCCCTGGGAAGCTGTTCATCAACGTCAGTCCAGAGTGCTTGATATTAAAAGATGCTGAATTTAGAGAAACGCTGCAACTCGCTGCGTCACTAGGAATAAGTCCCGACCACATTGTGATTGAATTGACCGAATATCAACCGACCCACGATTACGATGCCTTAATTGATGCGGTGGTGCACTATCGTACTTTGGGATTCCAAATCGCCATTGATGATCTCGGAGAAGGTTTTTCAAGTCTACGTTTATGGTCCGAGATAAAACCCGACTACGTCAAAATTGATATGCATTTCGTCCAAGGAATCGACAAAGATCATGTTAAACGACAATTTGTCCGCTCCATACAAGAAATTGCAAAACAGTCTTCCACTAAAGTGATCGCGGAAGGCATCGAAACCCAAGCAGAACTTGAGTCGGTCGCGGAAATTGGCATCTCGTATGGCCAAGGCTACTTTATCGCCCGTCCCCACGCGACGCCGACGACGACCATCTCGGCGGAAGTCATTCAGATCCTTGGCACCCGCATTCATCGCGAAAAAATCGAGCACCAATTCGTGGGTTCAAGCTGCATCACTGAAATCATGCAACTTCCTACCACAGTAAGCTCGAAGACGATGAGCAGTGATGTGGAAGCTTTATTCCTGCAATACGAGAAGCTCAAAGTGATTCCTATCGTTGACGACGGAACACCGGTCGGTATCATCAATCGACACACCATGGTCGATCGCTTCGCGCGACCTTATCAACGCGAGCTTTACGGCAGAAAACCCTGCACCGTATTCATGGAAAAAGATCTGTTACTCGTCGATTACAAAACCGACATTCAAAAGCTCAGCCATGCGATCGTGAACGCTGAGTCTGATCAACTCATGAACGGGATTTTGATCACAAGAGAACAACGCTACATAGGAATGGTCAGCGGAGCAGATCTTCTCCGCGCGATTACAAAGCTGCAAATTGACGCAGCACGCCATGCGAACCCTTTGACACAATTACCTGGCAACGTCCCTATTAATCAACATATTGACCGACTGCTCGCCGACGCACGACCATTCACAGCCTGCTACTGCGATCTCGATCACTTCAAGCCATTCAATGATGTCTATGGTTATCAGCGTGGCGATGTCGTGATCGAAATGACTGGTCGTCTACTTCGTCAACATATTGAGCCCACTCTAGATTTCGTAGGACACATCGGTGGCGATGATTTTGTGATTGTTTTTGAAAGCACTGATTGGGAGTCACGGTGTCACAAGCTACTAAACGCATTTCAGTCGCAGATCGCTCAATTCTATAGCCATGAAGATCGCGAACGTGGTGGCTACATAGCGGAAAATCGGCAAGGTAAGAAAGTATTTCATTCACTTATCAGCTTATCGATCGGTGCGGTGCCGATTCAGGGTGACTTCGAAAGTCATCATCAAGTCTCCGTTGCTATGGCAGATGCAAAGAAACAAGCAAAAAAGTGTTTCGGCAATCATCTTTTTATCGACCGCAGAAGCGGCAACAAATAAATTCAGCTCTGAGAGATCACTCCCCCGAAAAAAATGCCCGATAAAGACCGGGCATTTTTACTACTTACAATTCAAACAGTTTTTTATCACATTTCTAGACGCTCGACGCCGCCCATGTAAGGACGAAGAGCTTCAGGTACCGTGACGCTGCCATCTGCCTGCTGATAGTTCTCTAAGACTGCGACCAACGTTCTACCGACCGCAAGCGCAGATCCATTCAAAGTGTGGACGAACTCCGTCTTTCCTTGCGCATTACGGAAACGGGCTTGCATGCGACGGGCTTGGAAAGCTCCCATGTTCGAAATCGAAGAAATTTCACGATAGGTATTTTGTGCCGGCAACCAAACTTCAAGGTCGAAGGTCTTGG
Organism: Undibacterium cyanobacteriorum; assembly: GCF_031326225.1. Classification (GTDB taxonomy): domain Bacteria; phylum Pseudomonadota; class Gammaproteobacteria; order Burkholderiales; family Burkholderiaceae_D; genus Undibacterium; species Undibacterium cyanobacteriorum. Next base: position 2,384,551 of record NZ_CP133720.1, read on the forward strand.
AGGAGCCAAAGCCCATATCGCCAGTACACAAAGCCATCACGCGGTATGGCAATCCTAGCTTCTGCAAAATCATTTCTGCGTGTCCCACCATTTCATCGAGTGCTTCCATCGACTTTTCAGGATGTACGATTTGCACCAATTCGACTTTATCGAATTGATGTTGACGAATCATGCCGCGCGTATCACGACCATAGCTACCTGCCTCAGATCTGAAGCAAGGTGTGTGTGCGGTCATCTTGATTGGCAAACTATCGGCGGATAGGATTTCGTCTCGCACCGTATTCGTGAGTGTTACCTCTGCTGTTGGAATCAGGTAGAACGCTTCCCCCTCACCCTCATGACCACCCTTTTTCACCGCGAACAAGTCTTCTTCAAATTTTGGCAACTGGCCTGTACCGCGCATGGAATCAGCATTGACCATGTATGGCGTGTAATGTTCTGTGTAGCCGTTTTGCATCGTTTGGGTATCCAACATGAACTGCGCCAATGCTCGATGCAAGCGCGCCACGCCACCTTTCAATACCGCAAAACGAGAACCAGTCAATTTAGTTGCGACATCAAATTCCAGTCCCAAAGAAGCGCCGACATCAACGTGATCTTTAATTTCAAAATCAAACTGCCGCGGTGTGCCGACGGAACGAACAACAACATTACCCGTTTCATCCTGACCAACTGGCACGGACTCATCGGGCAAATTAGGAATCGTCAGCATAAATTGACTGATGGCGGCCTGCACTTCGCCCAAGCGTACTTCCGACGCTTTCAATTCATCCGCAATCGAAGCAACTTCCGCCATCACGGCTGAAGCGTCTTCGCCTTTGCCCTTCATCATCCCGACTTGTTTTGATAAGGAATTGCGCTTGCCTTGCAATTCTTCTGTGCGACTTTGAATCTGTTTGCGCTCTGTTTCGAGACCATTAAAGCCTGCCACGTCGAGCACAAATTTGCGACTCGCTAAGCGGGCCGCCGCTGTGTCGATATCTTTTCGGAGAAGTTGAATGTCAATCATGATCAGTCGCTACAAAAAATGTCAAAACGTGTATTGTAGCAAGGGCGATGCAATTACTCTATGTTTACCTCGGTTTTCCGTAAAAAACGAGAAAACCCAATGCACTTAAATACGATCCAATAATGCTGCCCCAGAGAACCCCTACTACCTCAGATCAAGAGGAATGAAACCTATTGAAACTCAAGCACCAAATCTGTCATGCAAATACATCCGTTTTCTATTCGAACAATTGCACTAATTCACGATTGAGCTATTGACTAGTTAGAGTTTTTTTAAGTACTCACCTACGAATTATTGAGAACTGTAAAATTCCCTGAGAAATCAACGTTTTTGCTTGTCAAGTAATGCGAAGCCGTGGATAATCCCGACCTCGCACGAAATTACGCAAAAACACAATTCAACTGAACGCCCGCAATCGCGGGTTTTTTATTTCATAACTTGATGATCACTCACTTTCTGGACATGTGAATGCCAGAATGGGGAGTGTTTTTGCGTGATTTTGTATATCTTTACTTGAATGTTGTTGAGCCCGCTCCAACATTTGGTTTTAGGCACTTGTTGTACTCATATTAGTTACATGAAAAACAGCTTAATCTCGACTTCCACGACAAATTCTGCAGACCCAAGCTCTTCAGAAAAAGGCAAAACCCTCAAGCTTGCTAAGGCGACTAGCTCCACCAAAAACAAAACTCTACAAGCGGAACAACGCACTTTCGCGGTCCCTGTGTTAACCGAAGCAGCCACACTCGACGCTGGTGACATCGTTCGCACCCAAGTGCAATCTGTCACGGTCGTAACCAAACGTCGTTCGCGACTTGCTCCTGCAACTGGTACAGAAAACAAGACCGTAGAAATTCAAGATACAGCTTCTGCGGTTGAGACGAACAACGAAATGGCGACGCCGGCATCCGAAGCTGTGCTTGTCGAAGCAGTCGAGTTAAACGTTATTACAAATACCGAAGCTACAAGTGCAGAGACCGACATGCAAGCTGGTGCACAAGTCGCGATCACGAATGAAAACGGTGAGCTAGAGATGCGCACACAGGCCAATACGGCGGCTGTCATCATTAAGAAAAAGCGTTCTGCAATCAAAAAAGTCGAGAGTACTGAAACTATCGCAAGCACAGAAATCGGCACAAATACATTGGCTGAATCGCTGCAAGAAACTCCAAGCCCAAGTGCACATAGTCCTAGCCCTTCGGTGGAAGTAGCAAAGCCAATTGTGAGAAGAAAAGTTAAAGAAACCAGCGAAGTCACTGCAACACCTGCGCCGAAAACGGTCAGCACAAGTAAGGCTCATGAGCCTGCGCCAGTGACGGTGCTGAAGGCGGCAGATATTGATGTCTCCAACTATACCTTGCCTGGCCAAAAAGAAGCTGCTAAGCGAGGCCGTAAGCCATCGACTCCACAAATTGATAGTGACGAAATTCACGCATTTAACGCTGTTGAATCTTCAGAGTTAAAACGTGCTGCACGTGTCCGTTCCGGCAAAGTAACAAATAGCCAAGCCAGCAAAGAGCAGATGGAAGAGTATCGCCAACGTTTGACGAAGCTAATTCAACTTGGTAAAGATCGCACATATCTCACGCACGCTGAAATCAACGATCATTTGCCAGAGAATGTCGACGATCCAGAAACGATACAAAGTATCGTCAGCATGCTGAATGATTTGGGTATTGCTGTATATGACCAAGCACCTGATGCGACCATGTTACTGTTGTCGGATAACGTTGTCTCCAATATTTCGGATGATGATGCCGAAGCGACCGCCGCGGTTGCCTTATCGACGGTTGATTCTGACTTCGGCCGCACGACCGATCCAGTCCGCATGTATATGCGTGAAATGGGTAGCGCGGAACTCCTGACACGCGCTGGTGAAATCGAGATCGCCAAACGTATCGAGTCTGGCTTGAAGGACATGTTGCAAGCCATTTCCGCCTGCCCTGCGGTCATCAAAGAAGTTCTCGTCACGGCAGAGAAGGTACGCAACGACGACGTCATTATCGACGATGTCATTGATGGCTTCCATGTTGCAGAGGCGAGTGAACTCAATGTGAGTTTGGAGTCCAGCAATGACGCCGAAGATCTCGATGAGGAAGACGACGACGAAGGTGGCAGCGCTGACACAGGTAATTCCTTAAGTGCAGAACAGCTGGCACAAATGAAGCAAACCGCGCTCGAGAAGTTTGCCGTCATTAAAACAAGCTTTGATGAGATGTTCGCGCAGATTGAAAAGAATGCTTATCAATCCCCGAAATATCAAACAGCGCAAGAGGCTGTTGCCAAAGAAATGGAAAGCATTCGTTTCAGTGTGAAGACCACTGAGAAGTGGTGCGATATTTTGCGCAAGCAAATGACAGAGTTGCGCCAAACTGAAAAACGCATGTTGGAGTTAATGGTCGATCGTTGCGGCATGCCGCGCGCGTATTTCATCGCCAACTTCACGCAAAATGCGACTAATCGCGACTGGCTCGAAAAAGAATGCGAAGCCAAAGAAGCCTATGGCGCAGTGCTGAAGCGTCACATCCACGCCGCGCGCGAACTTCAAGGACGCTTGATTGTGCTGGAACAAACGGTCAAGATTCCATTGACTGATTTGCGCGCAATTCATAAGAAGATGATCTCCGCTGAGAAACGCACGCGTGAAGCAAAGGCTGCAATGACCGAAGCCAACTTACGTTTGGTGATTTCCATCGCGAAAAAATACATCAATCGTGGCATGCAATTCTTAGATCTCATCCAAGAAGGCAATATCGGTTTGTTAAAAGCGGTCGATAAATTCGAATATCGTCGTGGCTATAAGTTTTCAACCTATGCGACCTGGTGGATTCGCCAAGCGATTTCGCGCGCCATCGCCGATCAAGCCCGTACAATTCGCGTACCAGTGCATATGATCGAAACCATCAACAAGCTCAACCGCATTAAGCGCCAATGCTTGCAGCAAAATGGCGTCGAGCCTGATCCAGCCTTGATTGCAGAGAAAATGGACCTGCCTGAAATCAAGGTTCGTGAAATTTTGAAGATCGCGAAAGAACCTGTCTCACTCGATGTACCAATTGGCGATGATGGCGATTCACAATTGGGCGACTTCATCGAAGATAACGTCACGATCTCGCCAATGCAAGCTGCAATGCAAGCTTCCGTCCAAAACAAGCTGAAAGAAGTTCTCGATGCGTTGAGCCCACGCGAAGCGAAAGTATTGCGTATGCGTTTCGGTCTTGAAATGGCGAGCGACCATACGCTGGAAGAAGTCGGTAACCAATTCGATGTCACGCGCGAACGTATTCGCCAAATCGAAGCAAAAGCAATGAAGAAGTTGCGCCATCCTTCACGCATGGATCAGTTACGTAGTTTGCTGGAAAATAGCTAAATAGAGCTCGATCGTGGTGAGGACGCCTCACCACGAATCTTCACTAGGTAACTTCATCTGCCGTCTACCTTGGCCTGATTACTTAGAATCAGCCATCACGATTTCGTCGATGGCCTTCGCATCTACGTCAAGAAATCAAGTGCAAAACTAACTTGCTCTACGCGGCTAGGCAAGCTTCCTTCGACCAAAATAAAAGGAATCCCGCGTTCTTCGAGTAGCTCAAGAAGCTCGCGATGTACCCGATCACGCACAGCTGGCGACTCTCGCTGCAAGCCATCGGGCGCCCACGGAAAATCAGGTGCAGTGACGATGGTAAAGGCGTAATCATGTTGATGCTCTAAGCGCACCAGCTCGGGATCAAGCTCGGTGAAATAGTGGCGGCTGTACAGAGCCGTCATCAAAGGCGTGGTATCACAAAACAAAAAATTCTTGGCGCCTGCCAATGCCTGCTGTTCACGCTCTCTTTGTGTTTGCGCGATATGCAACTGCTCTTCAGAGCGCGGGACTCTTTGATGTTGATCGACAAATTCACGTAAATACTCAGGCACCCAAACGGTCTGATAGTGATGCGCAAGGGCCTCGGCAAGGTTCGATTTACCGGAGGATTCCGCGCCTAAAATCGCAATCTTTTGTACCGTCATACCCGCAGCTCTTTTTCAGTGATTGGTGTTTTAAGATCATTCGCCCAACTACGATATCCCATCACTGCCAGGACGACGAAGATTCCATACAAGATGGCGGTGAGATGCAGATTCTTATAGACGTACAGACCGACATACGCGACATCGACGACGATCCACACAAGCCAATTCTCTATAAATTTTCTTGCGATGAGTATCTGTCCGAGTAAGCTACCTGCCGTCAAAATGGCATCCGTCGCAGGCACATCACTATCGGTATACATTTTCAAAAAGCCGAAACACACTGCGCTGGCAATTAGTAAAAAAAGCAAACTCATAATCCATTGGGATTGTCTTAAAACTTGTGGTCGTAAATACGCGACCTGATCGCATTGCCGGTGGTTCGTCGTCTGAGTTGTTTGATCTTTGCCCTGCAACCACTGCCACCAACCCCATACGGAGACGACGATAAAAACAAACTGCAGGCTCATATCACCATAGAGTTTTGCGTCAAAGAACACCAGTGCGTACAAAGCCGAGGAGAGAATGGCAAATAGCCAGCCCCAATGAATTTGGCGGATATTGCAGGCCACGGTCACAATTGAAAGAAGGAATGAAAATAGTTCGAGTGGGCTGGTGGTCCAACCCCACAACAATGAAATGGTTTGGTTCATGATTTTGGCGAGAAAGGAGCTGCGCGCAGCATAGCAAAGCTTGTCGAAATCGACAATCTAATCGCCCATCTTTTCAAGTGCCCTTCTTTATCTCTTTTTGGTCGCTTACGAATTAATTATCTAGCACTCAGTTTTCGTCTATTGCGCTGCCCGCCCTTTCACGTCGGCGCAATAGTCTTTTTCTTGGGTCGCCTCTGTCAACCATATGATGTCGGCTCCACCAATCTCACGAAAGTAATCCATCGGTTGATTTTTATCAGCCTTTTTTTCTACCAGTTGAATGATCAAACGTGAAGCATCAGGCTTGAGTTGTTGCACATGTTGAGGAACACCAGTGGCACCGCGTGTATGCTCGCCGCCAGCAATCAACATCGCCGATGGTGTGGCGACCATGGCACTCGCCATACTTGCGTCTTTCGCCAACTGAATATGCAACATGGGTTGTAATGACTCGCGACTTTGCATGCCGCAATGCGAAGCGTAAATCTGATCTAGTAGGTATTTTTGGACTCCCTCACTCTGTTGCAAAGCACTGGCCAAGCGCGGTGTCACACTCAAGACATTCTTACCGTCTTTGTAAATACTCGAAATCAAAGCTCGACTGATATTCCCCGAGCTCAACGCTTGATTTTGCATGGACTCCCAAAACAGAGGGCCATAACTTTCCCAATCCCAGCCTTTTTGCGGCCAGTTGAGTGCCGTCTTCATTTCTTCGAGGTTCATTGATGCCTGCAATTTGGCGATCAAATTATCCTGTGATTCATCGAGCATCTCGAACACAACACGCGAACCACTTGACATATTCTTCGCTGCGAAACGCATCCTGATCAATTCACGCTCAATCGCATGATGGCGCGGGTTATCATGTTTTTCACCAACAAAAACGTAGTTAGCTTGCTGCACTCGCGCTGCCAAAGTCTCGAGACTGAGCTGTTCACCACTACTGGTAAAAATCTGATCTTTGTTCCCTGCCGTCTCACTCATGCCTTGAGCTAAACTCGATCCAGAGAACACCAGCGACACTAGCAATAACAAAACGTTCCAAGCACGCATACCCATTCCTTTTTTTTGAGGTGACGACTTCACTATCGAGAAGCTTGATTATCATGAGGACTGATCGCTTCTGCAAGGAAATAATGGTGCACAACAATGGAGATACGACAGGTGATAACAATTAGGATTGCATTAGCATTATTCTGCACAGTCCTTGCGCGCCATTTACACTTTTCTTGAAGACAGCATGAAGAGGATTCAAGCACTCAAACACACAAGGAAGTCACTCCGTTGATGAAGCAAAAGATAGTTGAGATGGAAGAGAAGCCGAGGAAGGGAACTAAGCAGGGGAAACGGTGGCAAGCTTGCGCTTGCCCACCTGCCTGCCATCATACATATCGGTTGTATGTATGGCAGATGTTGAGATCATAAGCCTGTTTTGTGACAGGCTTATGACTTAGCGCAAGGTCGATTCAAATAGAGACGCAAATCACAATATCTCTCTGAATTCAAACCGATTCATTGATTATGGTAAGGCAGCGAAATTGATATTCGGTGCAACACCAGTCGCAGTGCGATTGAAGCTCTGGTTAACAGGCACATAATTCGCGAAGAACGCACCATTGCGCAGATAAAACTTACCATTCTCTACGCCACCCGCATAATCCAAACGCTGTTGGTTTGTGACCGTCGCATCACCTGTGAAATACATCTGCGTTGCTTCTGTCCACACGCCTGTATTGCTGCGTGCCCACTGATTGCCCAACAAAACTTTACGCCCCAGATAACCATTGGTATCAATGAAATTCTCAAGAAAGGAATGATTGCCGGTTAAGTAGGAATTATTGGTGCCTGGACGTTTCCAAGTAGCGACAAATCTCCACGCCGCTGTTTCTGGCGTATAGAACCAAGCAGAATAACTTGTATTGCCAGCGCCATCAGGCTGGGCACGCGTCAAGAATTTGTAGGTCAATCCTGCTTGCCAGTTGAAGACCAAGTAGGTCTGGCCGCCAGTCCCCTCACCACCAAAGCTATTGTCAACGACGTTAGGGCCTTTACGTACCAGTGTCGTTTTACCGCCGGCATCACCATCCCACACCGAGAATAAAATCCAACGTTCCGTAGTCGACTTCACTTGCATCCCAGCGTAGCCGCCATTAAAACCGTTCGACATAAAGTACGAACCGATACTGTCTTGCCCGACTGGCACTGTGATTTCATTGTAGAAGTACTCGGTATTGGTTGGTGTGGTGTAGCCCGCATGCACCGATGGTCCGCGGCGTGACCAGTAGTAGTTCGCTGCATCGTTGGCAAACTTCGCCCCCGTACTTGCAGCGCCACCGATTTTGACAGCCGAAACATCACCGAAATAGGAGCCTACTTTACTGACACCTTGGATATCGACTTTCACATACCCTGCTGCTGGAATGTTGACGGTACCGACATCATAGGTCTTGGATGAGCTACCACTCAAATTGACATTAAAAACCGCACCGTTGACGGTGACTTTGACTTTACTACTCGTTGCACCTGCCAAACGCGCCACAAGCCCCAAGTTTAATGATCCTGCCTGAGCGGCGCGGAAATATACACTGGTGACAGTATTCGCATTAGTCCAATTACCAAGCCCTCCATCACCGATCACTTCGCTAGCATTGGCGGAGCCTGCTGTAATGAAAGCATTTCCACCAAGAGGTACGCTAGCACTGTATGACAATGCCAAAGGCGCTGGCGCCATCGGGCTTGTATTCGTTTCGCCACCACCTTGCCCACCGCAAGCAGCCAACAAACTAAGCAAGCCACCCACCAACATCATTCGTCTATTCATTTTCATCTTTTGTCTCTCCCTTATCGTTTGGACGATCGAGATCTCCAATTGCACACTAAAGAACTATGAAAAATCAGAAAATCCCGTCTAAACCAAATCAACACCAAAGATCTGGTTCTGCACGAATTCTAGGAAGGAGAAAGAGTCGTCGCCAGCGACATTATTTTTACGCTGCCTATACAAAATGTACACGAGCATCAAGCTCAGTCGTAAAGACTTAGCAAGACATTTAGAAAAGCTATAGAGCAACTAATTAACATCAGCGAAAATCAATATTGTGAGTGGCATGAAGCCCACATTCAACAGAGCAAGACGTCTAACGGATGATATGAAAAAAACGCAGGTCAGCTTTCGCTCACCTGCGTTTCTAGACTACGCTTCAAAGCATCTTTCTTAAGATGCCGATTAAGATTTCTTTTAAGCTTCCTTCGCTTGCCGATCCCTATAGCAAAGAATGCGAAGCTCAAAACTTCCGTCTTAGCCGACCCAAACTCGGGCATTACGGAACATGCGCATCCATGGGGAGTCTTCGCCCCATGTTTTCGGAGCCCAAGAGTGGACCGCGGTGCGGAATACGCGCTCTGGATGCGGCATCATGACTGTGAATCGACCATCTTCATTCGTCACCGAAGTCAAACCATTCGGTGAACCATTCGGATTGTACGGATACACTTCACTTACCTTACCTTGATGATCGACAAAGCGAATTGCCGCTAAGGCTGCATTGATGTCGCCGGTGGTAGAGAAGTCAGCAAAACCTTCGCCGTGCGCCACGGCGATCGGTGTTTGCGTACCTGCCATGCCTTGGAAGAAAATCGATTTCGACTCAAGCACTTCGACCATCGCAAAACGTGCTTCAAATTGTTCCGATTTATTGCGCGTAAATTTCGGCCATGCTTGTGCGCCCGGAATAATCCCTTTGAGATTACTCATCATCTGACAACCATTACAAATACCCAAACCGAAACTATCGCTACGATGGAAGAATTCTGAGAACTGTTCCGCCATCATGTCGTTAAACAAAATCGTTTTAGCCCAACCCTCACCTGCACCTAAAACGTCACCGTAGGAGAAGCCACCGACTGCGATCAAACCTTTAAAGTCGGCCAGTTTCGCACGCCCAGCAATCAAATCGCTCATATGCACGTCAACTGCTGTGAAGCCTGCTTTATGCATCACATAGGCAGTTTCGATATGTGAGTTCACGCCCTGCTCACGCAAAATCGCAACCTTCGGACGAGCACCCGTGGCGATGAAAGGAGCTGCGATATCTTGTTGTGGATCGAAACTCAATTTTGGCTGCATGCCTGGATCGGTTTCATCCGCTAAACGCGCATATTCTGCATCGGCGCAGGCTGGGTTATCACGCATACGCGCGATTTGCCAGCTGGTTTTACTCCAGATCTGATGCAAAGTACTACGCGATTCACGATACACCTCTTTCGCATCGCGCATGATGGAAATAACACCACTAGAATTTGGCTTACCAATTTCGTGGCTGCAAGCACCCAAATTATGGGCACGCAAAATATCCATCACTTCACTACGTTGTGAGCTGCGTACTTGAATCACAGCGCCCAATTCTTCATTGAAGAGTGCACGCAAAGTCATTTCATTACGGCGTTCTGCGACTTGGGTTGCCCAGTTCTTCGCATCACCTTGATCAGCGGCGTGTTCACTGTCCATCGTCAAGATATCTAGATTCAAAGCCAAACCACTGCGACCAGCAAATGCCATTTCACATAGCGCAGCATAGAGACCACCATCAGAACGGTCATGGTAGGCCAGCAATTTATCTTCACGCATCAACTGTTGAATCGCAGCGAAGAATGACTTCAGATCTTCTGCGCTATCAACGTCTGGCGTTTGATCGCCGATTTTCAACATTACCTGAGCAAACGCAGAAGCGCCGAGACGATTTTTACCACGCCCCAAATCGATCAAGATCAAGCTCGTTTCGCCTTCATCTAACTTAATTTGTGGCGTGACGCATTTACGAATATCGTACACAGGAGAGAAAGCGGAAACGATTAACGACACCGGTGCCGTAACGGATTTATCAACGCCTTCATCTTTCCAAGTGGTTCGCATGGACAATGAATCTTTACCCACTGGGATACTGATACCCAATGCTGGGCACAATTTCATACCCACAGCTTTGACCGTATCGAATAGCGCTGCATCTTGACCAGGCTGGCCGCATGCCGCCATCCAGTTAGCGGAGAGTTTAATATTTTCAATGCTGCTGATCGGTGCTGCTGCGATATTCGTAATCGCTTCACCAACCGCCATGCGACCTGATGCTGCTGCATCGATCACCGCCAATGGAGTACGCTCGCCCATCGCCATTGCTTCACCTAAATGACCTTCCAAACTCATCGCTGTGACGGCACAATCTGCAACCGGCACTTGCCATGGACCGACCATTTGATCACGTACCGACATCGCACCCACGCTGCGGTCGCCGATCGTAATCAAGAATGATTTATCCGCCACCGTCGGCAAACTCAAGACGCGTTCCGCTGCAACCGTCAACTCAATACCAGTCAAATCAATCGCTGGGAAAACGCGTTTCACATGCTCGACTTGGCGATGCATTTTTGGTGGTTTGCCGAGCAACACATTCATCGGCATATCCACTGGCGAATTGTTATTGAGCGGATCGATTACTTTCAATTGACGCTCTTCTGTTGCCGTACCAACGACCGCGAACAAGCAACGCTCGCGTTCGCAGAAGTACTGGAACAAAGGCAAACTTTCAGGTGCAATCGCCAACACATAACGTTCTTGAGATTCGTTACTCCAAATCTCTTTCGGCGCCATGCCACTCTCTTCCAAAGGCACTTTACGTAAATCAAAAATCGCACCGCGTTTTGCGTCATTGGTGATCTCTGGGAATGCATTCGACAAACCGCCCGCACCTACGTCATGGATAGACAAAATAGGATTCATCTCGCCCAATTGCCAGCAAGAGTTAATCACCTCTTGCGCACGGCGCTCCATTTCCGGGTTACCACGTTGAACCGAATCAAAATCCAAATCAGCAGTATTGCTACCAGTCGCCATCGAAGACGCCGCACTTCCGCCCATACCGATGCGCATGCCAGGGCCACCAAGTTGAATCAGCAAACTACCGACCGGCAAATCGAATTTCTTGGTGTGCATGTCGTTAATGTTACCGATACCGCCAGCGATCATAATTGGCTTGTGGTAACCATGTACGGTGCCACCAACGTTCTGCTCATAGGTACGGAAATAGCCACCCAGAACTGGACGACCAAATTCATTACTAAATGCGGCACCGCCAATCGGACCGTCAATCATGATCTGCAATGGCGAAGCGATGCGATCTGGTTTGCCATACTGAGTTGTGGTTGCCGCGTTCGCCGTGACATCGCTGTCATTTTCCCAAGGCTGAATATTCCCCGGCAAGTTCAAATTCGATACTGTAAAGCCCGTCAGGCCGGCTTTTGGTTTCGCACCGCGACCAGTCGCACCTTCGTCACGAATCTCACCACCAGCGCCCGTCGACGCACCGGGGAATGGTGAAATGGCCGTTGGATGGTTATGTGTTTCGACCTTCATCAAGGTGTGCGTTAATTCTGTACTTCCTTGATACACTCCGCCGCCACTGCCATCGGCTGTGTTACGTGGATAGAAGCGCGTGATTTCTGCGCCTTCCATAATCGAAGAGTTATCGCTGTAAGCAACGATGGTGCCCTTCGGCTGTTTCAAGTGGGTGTTCTTGATCATGCCGAACAAGGACATGTCTTGCTTCACGCCATCGATCGTCCAATCAGCATTAAAGATTTTATGGCGGCAGTGTTCGCTGTTGGCTTGCGCGAACATCATCAACTCAACATCGGTTGGGTTACGTTTTGCAGCCGTGAATGCATCAACTAAATAATCGATTTCATCATCGGACAATGCCAAACCAAGATTCGCATTCGCATCCAACAACGCTTGCTTGCCACCTGCGATCACATCGACGAACTCAAGTGGTTTGGCTTCGAGTTCACGAAATAAAGCACTCGCTTCACTCACATCGGCCAACACCATTTCTGTCATGCGATCATGCAAGAGCTCTGCAACGGCTTGTTTCGCGCTCTCGCTCAATGACTTTGCACCACCCAGCAAACCAGACTTCACTTGGACAAAATATTGCACGCCGCGTTCGAGACGTTTAATTTGTTTCATGCCGCAGTTATGCGTGATATCAGTCGCTTTCGAAGCCCAAGGAGAAATCGTTCCAAATCGGGGAATGACGACAAAACGATCACCCTCTTCACTTCCTTTGAAGGCATCACCGTACACCAACAATGCCTGCAAACGCTGCATCTCAGCATCGCTAAGTGCTGCCGAAGCATCAACAAAGTGAACAAAGCGGGCTGTGACACCGACAATCGTGCTATCAACAGCTTGGAGACGAGAAAGTAAACCGGTAGTGCGGAATGCAGACAGGGCGTTAGAGCCTGGCAATATCAACATGGCGTGAATAGTATTGAAGCAATCTGGCTGATCACAGATACTCGCGATGACGAGTGGTCACAGACATATCGCGGGTTGGCAAGGAAACCGCCATTATACCTTGATAAGAGCGATGACTCCAGCTTTCAGGCTAGAGGAATTTCCAATATTGAACGTGCTAAGAGCAAGAACTTGTAAAACAGATGGACCGAATTCGTATAAGCATTTGCCCTCGTGGACTCAGGTTATCGACTTCAGTTCAGGAGTAAATTGGCGGGCACCACGCCAGAAAATGCAAAGAAAATAGCAAAAAACTTACTTTTTCTTTCGAATATCTTCAAGATCGATTGCCGGAAAGTCAATCGTTTCAAATTCAATCATGTTGAATTCAGCTTCGCTCACAGGGTCGGCCTTTGCAGGTTCGGGCGCGACTTTCTGGTTTTGATCCATCACACCTTGCATCTCTGCTTCGATTGCACGAACACGTTCCAACTCATGGGCGATACCGAGCAACATCAAGATATCTCTGTAGACAGGCAAATCAAAGCCAGCCCTTTTCCCCTCACGATCATCAACCAACAAGCTTTCCAAATAAGGAATGATTTCGTGAGTCTCCCAGAGTGAGCTAATGCGAGAAATAAGATGAGGAAAATCCTCAAGTTGGCGATGCGGCAAGCTCGCCAAATCGACATCATATTCCGGAATATTCGCATTGAAATGCACAATGAAGCGATCACGCAGCTGATTGTACCTCTCCGCATCTTCAACGGTTCGATATAGATCCAGTAAATAGAGCCAAGGCACCGGAGAATCTGGATGTTCAACGTGTTCCTGCGGCTCTAAAATTTCGATTGCACGACGAGGGTCATTCATCGAAATCCAAAATTCAGCTTCCTGTGTAACGTCCGAAATTTCTTCAACCTTTACCGAAGTACCGCGAGGCGAGAAGAAGTTAAATATGCTGCTATTCGTTTCTTCCAACGTCGGCGTACGGTGGAATCCACTATCCACATCGAAATTAGAATTTGCTTCCAGTTTGGAGTCGGTCGAGTCTGTTGCACCACCTGCAGAGCTGTTTGAGTTGTTCAAACTCGCTTTAGATGAACTCGGAGCTACGATCTCGACTTGAAAATCGGGAATCAATGAATCACTTTCAGCATCAAGCCGAGCCAGTTCAGGATTACTTTCCCACCAACTTGCGGCACCACGTTTAACGTGTGAGCGAATGTAATACAGCAGAAAACCAATGACACCAACGGCAACCACGGCGACGCCTGCTAACAAGGTAAGCCAAAGGTCAAACTGGGATTTGTCTTTCAGCGACTCCAACGCTGCTTTATCGATCGCACTTTGGCGACGCAACTTCTCGGTCTCTTGCTTCAATTCAGCAATCGCAGCAATATCATTTTGATTTGAGACAGGTGCCGAAGCCACAGGAAGTGGATCATCACGCAAAATCGCTGCCATACGCGCTTGAGCTGCTCGCAGCTCCTCGGTGTTTTGCAATAACTCTCTGCCTGCCTCCGTGCTCAAGACATCACTCATGCGCAGCCCTTGTGGCAAAGTTGCCAACTCCGGCAAGATCACCTCATCGGATAATTTAAGGACATCGCGTGATGGCTTCTGCGCAATTTTCAGACTTTTTTTCGAGCTCTTCTTTTCAACAGCCGGCAAAGGTGAAGTTGAAGGCGCGGCAGTCGAAAAATCTAAATTTTCACGGCGTTTGGTCTTTTTAGGCGCGGTTTGTAAGGCAGGCTCGGTCTCGTTTTTTGAGCTCTTCGCTAGATCAAGTGGACGCCCAGCAAATGGCGACTCGTCGCGAACCTGCATCTGCGCTGACTGCGTTGCTTCTGGAGGATCCAGGAGAATGGAAAATTCACGATGTAACTGGACCTCACAATTCACATCAACAACCAAGATTACTGCCGGTTCGTTGATCGTTTGACGAGTTGTAAAGCTCAAAGCGCGCTTGTTTTGATGTGCATAAATCGTGACGGTTGCATTGGACAAAAACTGCCCATCTATCGAATTAATTCGCGCGCGCAGGCAGGAACTATTGAGGGTCTCAGCATCCACTCCAATCAGATCAGTGTGAGCAAGTAAGGTTTGCCCCAGTCCGGAGCGAACCCGAATTTCTCCCAAACCAAGGGCGAGCGCGTTCGATGCCAACAGAATTGACACTGCAGCACTACAGGTCGACACCCATTTAGAATGCCTTTTGATTGAAGAAACAATTCGATTTTCGGAAGTCATCTATTGTTTATTTAATTATTTTCTCATCCGATAGGGGCGCAATATTACTGGTTTACTAGGTGCAAACATATCCTTATGTGGGGCGGCAATGGTAAACGAAAGTAAATTCACAATAAATGAGTCTTTTTACCGATATACACCGATAGCCGCTTAGCAACCTTTAAGTTTCTACCAAAGCCTAAGGGGTGCGATCAAGAATTTTCTTTGAAATTCCCCTCATTATATTCACTTCTTCT